>NZ_AP042436.1:422500-2686457 GCF_055381745.1 Thermoanaerobacterium calidifontis
CGGGGCTAAAACATGCCACCGAAGCTACGGATTCTGAAAAGAATGGTAGGGGAGCGTACTGTACAGGACGAAGGATAAGCGAAAGCGAATCTGGACAGTACAGTAGAGAGAATGCCGGTATAAGTAACGAGAGTAAGGCGAGAAACCTTACCGTCGAAAGCCTAAGGATTCCTGGGGAAGGATAATCCGCCCAGGGTAAGTCGGGACCTAAGCCGAGGCGAAAGCGTAGGCGATGGAGAACCGGTAATAAATCCGGTACCACCGAAATCCGCTAAAAGAGAAGCAAGGACGCAGCGAGATAAGAAAAGCGTGCGGTTGGTAGAGCACGTCCAAGCAGCGACGAAAAGAGCTTTGAGTGAAGTACCAAAGCTCATAAGAGCTGTGATGGGGAGCCGAAAGGCGAAGTTTCGAAGGGGCTGCCAAGAAAAGTTGCTATCGAGGATGAGGTGCCCGTACCACAAACCGACACAGGTAGGCGAGGAGAGAATCCAAAGACGAGCGGGAGAACCCTCATTAAGGAACTCGGCAAAAAGACTCCGTAACTTCGGGAGAAGGAGTGCCGAAAGGCCGCAGAGAAGAGGCCCAAGCGACTGTTTACCAAAAACACAGGTTTCTGCTAAGTCGAAAGACGAAGTATAGGAGCTGACGCCTGCCCGGTGCTGGAAGGTTAAGGGGAAGGGTCAGGAGAAAATCCAAAGCTCTGAACTTAAGCCCCAGTAAACGGCGGCCGTAACTATAACGGTCCTAAGGTAGCGAAATTCCTTGTCGGGTAAGTTCCGACCTGCACGAAAGGCGTAACGACTTGGGCGCTGTCTTGAAGGGGGACCCGGTGAAATTGTAGTACTCGTGAAGATGCGAGTTACCCGCGACAGGACAGAAAGACCCCATGGAGCTTTACTGCAGCTTGTCACTGAATTTTAGTAATATCTGTACAGGATAGGTGGGAGGCTAAGAAATATGGGCGCCAGCCTATATGGAGCCGACGTTGGGATACCACCCTGATATTACCGAAATTCTAACATAGGAGCCGTAAACCGGCATATGGACACTGACAGGCGGGCAGTTTGACTGGGGCGGTCGCCTCCTAAAAAGTAACGGAGGCGTCCAAAGGTTACCTCAGCGCGGAAGGAAATCGCGCGAAAGAGTGCAAAGGCAGAAGGTAGCCTAACTGCGAGAAAGACAATTCGAGCAGGGACGAAAGTCGGGCTTAGTGATCCGGCGGTAGAGAATGGGATTGCCGTCGCTCAACGGATAAAAGCTACCCTGGGGATAACAGGCTGATCTCCCCCAAGAGTCCACATCGACGGGGAGGTTTGGCACCTCGATGTCGGCTCATCGCATCCTGGGGCTGAAGTAGGTCCCAAGGGTTGGGCTGTTCGCCCATTAAAGCGGTACGCGAGCTGGGTTCAGAACGTCGTGAGACAGTTCGGTCCCTATCCGTCGCGGGCGCAGGAAATTTGAGAGGATCTGCCCTTAGTACGAGAGGACCGGGGTGGACAAACCGATGGTGTACCAGTTGCAAAGCCTTTTGCACAGCTGGGTAGCCAAGTTTGGAAGGGATAAACGCTGAAAGCATCTAAGCGTGAAACCCACCTCAAGATAAGATTTCCCATCCGAAAGGAGTAAGACACCTTGAAGAAGACGAGGTAGATAGGCCGGAGGTGTAAGAGTAGAAATACTTTCAGCTGACCGGTACTAATAAGTCGAGGACTTGACCTTTAGCATTGTGCAGTATTCAAAGTTCATTTAAGAAAGCATAAATAGAGAAAAAATCTATCAAAAGCGAACGATTAATGAAGCTTTCGTGATATATCACGATGAATGTAGCGTAGTTTGGCGTATGAGCGAAAGCGAAAGCCGTCACAACGTATAGACGGCGTTAGCCAAAGTAGCGAAATGAATCGATGATATATAGAAAGCGAAATTTGTGAGCGTTGATAAGATTTTTTCAGAAGAATATGCAAAGAAAATGAACGAAAGATTTCCGGTGGCAATAGCGGAGGTTAAAAACCCGTTCCCATACCGAACACGGAAGTGAAGCCCTCCAGCGCCGATGGTACTGATTACTCGGGAGAGTAGGTCGCTGCCGGATAATATATTCCTCAGTAGCTCAATGGTGGAGCAACCGGCTGTTAACCGGTAGGTTGTAGGTTCGAGCCCTACCTGAGGAGCCAATACGTGGCCCCGTGGTCAAGTGGTTAAGACATCGCCCTTTCACGGCGGTAACATGGGTTCGAATCCCGTCGGGGTCACCATAAATTGAGGGCCTTTAGCTCAGTTGGTAGAGCGGTCGGCTCATAACCGATTGGTCCGGGGTTCGAGTCCCTGAAGGCCCACCATAAGTTAATAGATATTGCGGCCCAATAGCTCAGTTGGTTAGAGCGCCAGCCTGTCACGCTGGAGGTCGAGGGTTCGAGCCCCTTTTGGGTCGCCATTATTATACATAATTTTAATACGCCTCGATAGCTCAGTCGGTAGAGCAAGGGACTGAAAATCCCTGTGTCAGTGGTTCGATTCCACTTCGAGGCATTAATGAAAAAAAGAGTTTTAGCATTTGTGTTGAAACTCTTTTTTTTATTAATATCATTAACCTATAAAGAATTTCATCTTTTGTAAAGATTTTTTAGTTTTTTTATATCAAATACAGATTATTTTTATTCGCATTTTCTTATTTCTTTCTTTGAGTTACAAATTCATTTATGAAGCTTGTTGCTAATGATTTCTTAGTTTCGCATATATTTTGTATACAAAAAAGGGCATCGATAAAATCTCGATACCCTTAAATCCTCCAAAACCCAGAGCTGGCAAAGGGACTTGAACCCTTGACCTGTTGATTACGAATCAACTGCTCTACCGACTGAGCTATGCCAGCACCACACTAATATAATATATCATGAAAATTGATTTTTATCAAGTATCTATTTTGATAAATGGAAATATAGATTGGGTAACCATCAAAATTAAAGTCTAATGAATGGATATTGATATAAAATAGATAATTATTATTGGCTAATAAAAAATGTCTAATTTCTTGACTTTTAAAATTTAGAGTATCATAATAGAAGTTAGGATAATTATAAATGAATTAAAAGTCAGAGGGGGTCTATATAATATGAACACTAATTTTACTTATTTTATGCCGACAGAAATTATTTTTGGACCAGGCACACTGGAGAAGCTAGCTACTGTTAAATTGCCAGGTAAGAAAGCTTTGCTGGTTATAGGCAGCGGCAATTCTATGAGAAGGCATGGTTATTTGGATAGAGTTATTAATTACTTAAAACAAAATGGGGTTGATTACGTCGTCTATGATAAGATATTGCCTAATCCAATTGCGGAGCATGTTGTGGAAGGAGCAGAAGTGGCAAAAGACAATGGATGTGATTTTGTCATAGGATTAGGAGGCGGTAGTACAATAGATTCATCAAAAGCAATAGCTGTCATGGCCAAGAATCCAGGTGATTATTGGGATTACGTCTCTGGAGGCAGCGGAAAAGGCATGGAAGTTAAAAATGGTGCATTGCCTATCGTTGCTATCCCTACGACGGCGGGTACTGGCACAGAGTCTGATCCGTGGGCTGTTGTGACAAAGACAGAGACAAATGAGAAGATTGGGTTTGGATGTAAGTATACATATCCTACACTTTCAATCGTTGATCCTGAATTAATGGTGTCAATTCCACCGAAATTTACTGCTTATCAAGGCATGGATGCATTTTTCCACTCAGTAGAAGGATATTTGGCGACTGTTAATCAGCCAGGAAGTGATGTTTTAGCGCTTCAATCCATAAGCCTTATTACAGAGAACCTTCCAAAAGCTGTGGCAGATGGCAATAATATGGAAGCTCGTACTGCGTTGGCGTGGGCAAGTACCGCTGCAGGCATAGTAGAATCACTGTCATCGTGCATTTCTCACCATTCCTTAGAACACGCTTTAAGTGCATATCATCCAGAGATACCGCATGGTGCTGGACTTATAATGCTTTCGGTGTCTTATTTTAGCTTCATGGCTTCAAAAGTTCCTGAAAGATTTGTAGATATAGCAAAAGCAATGGGTGAGGAGATAGTTGGAAATACTGCAGAAGAAAAAGCCATGTGCTTTATAAATGGGCTTAAAAAATTGATTAAAAATATAGGAATGGAAGATCTAAGCTTGTCAAGCTTTGGAGTAACTGAAGATGAAGCGACAAAATTAGCGAAGAATGCTATGGATACAATGGGTGGATTGTTTAATGTCGATCCATACAAGCTATCATTAGATGAGGTAGTATCCATATACAAAAATTGTTTCTAACTGGTTTGAAAGCCGCTTATGCTTATGAATAAAGGCGGCTTTTTGCCATTGTTAAAGAGATAATTTCCTATCTATACTTGACAATATGTTATATTTATTATAAAATAAAAAAGTCGCTGCTGAAGTTAGCAGATATTGTTGGAGGGATACCCAAGTGGCTAAAGGGGGCAGACTGTAAATCTGTTGGCATTGCCTTCGATGGTTCGAATCCATCTCCCTCCACCATTGTGACCCATTAGCTCAGTCGGCAGAGCACCTGCCTTTTAAGCAGGGTGTCCCGCGTTCGAATCGCGGATGGGTCACCATTTTTATTTTAGAAAATATGAGATGAGAGGAGCTTTGAGGCTCCTTTATTTTATTTTTGGTGTTACAAATTTCACTATTTTACGATATAATTTATATATGATTAAGTTCGAGAGGAGTTTTAAAATGTTAATGAGAAAGTTGACTGAGGCTGAAGAAAACTTATTAAAGAAATTTGTGACGAATTTATACGGACCTGTTTATTTTATACATTCGCTTCCAGAATTTATAATACCTCCTATTAATTCAAAAGTAAGCAGAAAAGACACCAGTTGGAGGTTAAACATATTAGAATCGTTGACATCAGGAGATCTTGATATAAGCGATTTTTTAACGACACCAGATATTCCACTTGATGAGGCAATGCAGAAGGCAAAAGCTTTTCATGAAAAATGGGTGGAAAGGTTTGGACATTCGTCTATAGCAGAGCAGAATTTGATGCACTTGTGTATAGAGGATACCTCCAGATTTTTGTCTGGCGATATAGAATTGATGAATAAAAGACCGTCTTACATAGAGTGGAGCCAGAGATATCAAAGACCGAATAGGGACAGATTTGTAATGCCTCCGGAGCTTGAAAACTATCCAGAGTTAAAAGAGAAATTTATAAAAGTATGGAACGTGTCTTTTGATGCTTATGAGACGCTTGTAAGCAAACTTACCGATTATTTGAAGTCAACTATTGAAAAGAATAAACATGAAAGCGATAAAGCGTATATCGGAAGGATAAGTAAGATAGCTTTTGAGGATGCCAGATATGCTTTGCTGCTATCTGCAAAGACCAGCTTTGCTGTGGCGTTAAATGCCCTTGATTTGCAAGATATAGTCAGAAAATTGCAGTCCCATGGCACAAAAGAAGCAGAAATATTGGCAAGAAATATAATTGACGAGGCAGAAAAAATTGCACCAAGCATGATGAGACATTTGAGCCCGTCCAAATATCAATTGACTGTAAATAAAGAAATGGAAGATTTAGTTAAAAAATATGAATTAGAAGATGTACTTACGGATTCGGATGTTACTTTGATTGATTACACAGGTAAAAGCGGTGATATGACTTTCCTCGATATACTGACTATGCATATCATTTTTTCTTACACAGGGAAATCAGTTGAAAGCATTAAAAAAATGGTTATGAAGTTAGGAAGGGATGAAAAGGCGAACATTCTTAAATCAGCTTCTTCTAAGATGGATCAGTTTGATCATCTTATAGAGCCTTTTAGGTCTGTAAGGTACAAATTTCAGGTGAGATTAAGTGAAGCTGCATGGCATCAACTATTAAGGCATAGAATGATTAATTTTAATGCTCATAGGCCGACTATAGAGAACGGGTATACAATACCACCAAATATTGAAAAAGCTGGATGTACAGATGTATTAAAAAATGCCATTGATGAAGCTGAAAAACTATATGTGGAGCTACGTGAAAAATTGCCAGAGACAAGCTCGTATGTAGTTACAAATGCTCATAGGCGGATTGTTCTGATGGATACTGATTTGTGGGCTTTTGATCACTATGCTAATTTAAGATGTACGCCGGAGGCTCAATGGGATATAAGAAACATTTCATTTAAGATGCTTGATTTGATAAAAGAAGCGACACCTGAAGTGGTAGAATTTCTGGCGCGAAGAAAACAGTCGTGAGGTGATTAAATGGAGACTGAGTATAAAGCAATTAGTTTGCCCAAGTTGAATAATCTAAAACCTTCTTTGGAGTCGACGGCTTTGAAGCTTATGGAGGAAGCAGGAGAGCTGGCACAAGCTATAGGCAAATTCAGGGGTCTTAATGGTGAAAGCGTAAAAATGTCGAATAAGGATGTGGCTGAGAAAATATCTGAAGAGCTTTTGGATGTGGCACAAGTAGCTGTATCGATGATGTTTGTCTTAGAAGACCAATACAACATAAGCATAGATGAAAAGCTTAAAGAGCACATTGAAAAATTGAAGAAAAAAGGATATATAAAGTAAATATACGGCAATGCCGTATATTTTTTTTTCATGTGCACATATTAAATTTGAACGATTATGAAAGGAGGAATTAAGTTGCAACAAATTTCCAGCAAAGAATTGATGTACATTGATGATGTGCTTTCACTTCAAGAACACATGGTTAAATGTTTAAATGACAGTGCTTCAAGGCTTAAGGATCAACAGTTAAAAGCTCTGTGTCAAAATTTGGCCGACAGGTGCCAAAACAGTTTTAATTCCATAGCGAAAAATTTAGGATAAGGAGGGATACATATGATAGGTAGCACAGGCATGACAGATAAAGATATAATGATGGGCGTCTTAGGAGATTACAAGCTTGCCATAGAGATGCTTTCACATGCTGCAACAGAAGCAGCTAATGAAAACCTCAAAAGGGATTTTATTAACGCTTTGAATTCTACCTTTGAAGAACAAAAGCAAGTTTGGAACGCCATAAGTCAGAGAGGCTGGTATTCGGTAAAACCAGCGCAGATGCAAGATATACAAGAAGCGAAAAACAAATTTAGACAACCAGCAGGTGTTATGTAAAAAGAAAAAAATGTGGTACAATAATGGAAGTAGTATCTTACTACTTCCATTATTGTATTGTTTAAAGGAGTGATTATTGTATGTACGATCTCATTATACTGGGTGGCGGCCCAGCAGGACTTGCAGCAGGCCTCTATGCTTGCAGATCAAAATTAGATACTGTAATGATAGAGCAAATGTATGTGGGAGGACAGATAGTGACCACATACGAAATAGAGAATTATCCTGGATTTGACGGTATTAGCGGTCCTGATCTTATAAACAAAATGGAGTCACAAGCAAAAAGGTATGGACTGCAGATTTACAATGAAGAAGTCGTCGGCTTAGACATCACAGGCAGCGTAAAAAAAGTCACTACCAACAAGAAGACTTATGAGGCAAAAGCGATTATAATAGCTACAGGTGCTACACCTAAAGAGTTAGGGTTTGATAAAGAGAGAAAATTCAGAGGCTCGGGTGTTTCATATTGTGCTACGTGCGATGGGGCATTTTATAAGGATCAAGTAGTTGCTGTTGTAGGTGGTGGTGATACTGCAATGGAGGACTCAAACTACCTTACGAAGTTCGCTAAGAAAGTTTATGTGATTCATAGGAGAGATAAATTAAGGGCTTCTAAGACCCTTCAAGATAGAGCTTTTGCAAATCCTAAGATAGAGTTTATCTGGGACACTGTTGTAAAAGATATACAAGGAGAATACGGTGTTGAAGGATTAGTCTTAAAAAATGTGAAGACTAATGAGGAAACATCATTAAAAGTTGATGGTGTATTTATAGCTATAGGATTAAGCCCAAATTCAGAATTAGTAAAAGGTATAGTTGATACAGATGAGTATGGTTACATAATAACCGATGAAGACATGAGGACAAATATTCCTGGCGTTTTCGCTGCAGGAGATGTCAGGAAAAAGACATTAAGGCAGGTAGTGACAGCAACAGCAGATGGTGCCATTGCTGCATACGTAGCTGAAAAGTATATAGATAGCCTTTAAAATAAAGCCATCCATTAATGGATGGCTTTATCTATTCTTGATTGTCATCTTCTTTTTTATCGTCTTTCTTTTCACTTTCTTTGTTTTCAGCGTCATCGCTTTGCGCTTTAGTGTCGTTGCTGATTTCAGATTCTTTCAAGGAAGGTATTATTATTCTCTGTCCAGGGTATATGAGGGAAGGGTTTTGAATGTCAGGATTTGCCCTTAATATTGCATCGACTGTAGTATTGAATCTTGCGGCAATACTGTAAAGAGTGTCGCCAGGCTTTACCACGTATACCATTCTGCCTTCTTTATGATGTTCAAATGGTGGATTATATGGCATATTGGGAGCTGTTTTTGGCGGGCATGGTATGACGACAGTCTGACCTGGATAAATCATATTGGGATCCATAAAGTAGTTAGCTCTTAATATTTCATCAAGAGGAACACCAAATTTGTTTGCTATGCTCCACAATGTGTCGCCAGGCTGAACGATGTAATTTGTCGGACATGGCATATTGTACATTGGTGTTGTTGGTATGTTGTAGGTTTCGCCAAATGTGTTATATGCATAAGATGCTTCAGGTGCTGATTTCATTGGGGTATTTCCGCCTGGTATAAAAAGCATTTGTCCTGGATAAATTGTGTATGGGTAAAGTATGTTATTTACGTAAATAATAGATTCATAAGGGACGCCGAATTTTTGGCCTATTAGGTAAATTGTATCGCCAGGCATGACTGTGTAATAGACTCCAGTAACTGGTATTATCAATGTTTGGCCAGGATATATAAGCGATGGATTGACGATGTTGTTTCTTGAAATAATGGCTTCTACAGAAGTATTAAATTTTTTTGCAATTGAGAATAAAGTATCTCCGGACTTTACGACATACGTAAATTCCAATGTAACCATAATTATACTCCTCCTTTCCCTATTCATAATATGTATTTTGAATTTTATGGTGACATAGTTGCAAACATATTTGAATATTTTATATTGTGGTTTTGTTAATAAAAGTGGAGGAGAAATTCGGATGAAGCGGTATAGAGGTTTTTTGTTTGCAACCATAGTTTTAATGTTTATTGCTCTATTGAGCTTTTTAGGCAAAACTGTAGAGACAGTGAATCAAATTCCTTTGATGAATAGGATCGTCATAATCGATGCTGGCCATGGTGGAACTGATCCGGGTAAGCCCGGAAAATATGGTGAAGATGAAGATAAATTAAACCTTAAAATAGCGACAAAGCTTAAAGACTTAATAGAGGAAAGCGGTGGGATAACGCTTATGACGAGAGAAGATGACACATTGTCAGATAAAGACATAATGAAGGATTTAAAAAATAGAGTACATGCTGGCAATGATGCAAAAGGCGATATTCTGTTAAGCATTCACTTAAATAGTTTTCCCGATCCAAGATATAAAGGGGCACAGGTATTTTATCAAAAGAATTCAAAGGAAGGCAAACTTTTGGCAGAACTGATACAAGATGAACTTAGAAAGACGTTAGATCCCAATAATGACCGAATGGCTAAAGAAACAAGTACATTTTATATTTTAAGACACGCGAAAATGCCTGCCGTGATAATAGAGTGCGGTTTCATGTCCAATCCTGAGGAAGAGAGGCTTTTAAATGATGAAAACTATCAGTATAAGATTGCATGGGCTATATACAAAGGCGTAAATATGTATTTTAAAGAAAAATCTTGAGTCCTTGTTTAAAGGATCTTTTTTTTGTATACTTAAAGTAAAGAACACATACAAATTGGGTAAAATATTTGTATGTTACATTTATTTGAAACGATGGAGGAATTATGGAGATTGTAAATAAAATTATTGATAATGTAAATAAAGTCATTGTAGGCAAAAGTGAAGAAGTAAAGCTTGTCCTTATAGCGCTTTTATCTGGTGGACATGTCCTTATAGAGGACGTTCCTGGGGTTGGGAAGACATCATTAGTAAAGGCATTGGCTAAATCCATAAGTGCAGATTTTAAGAGGATTCAGTTTACGCCAGATTTATTGCCGTCAGATGTCATTGGAGTTTCTATATATAATCCTGAAAAAGCCATCTTTGAATTTAAACAAGGACCTATAATGAGCCAAATTCTTTTGGCAGACGAAATAAATAGAACGTCTCCTAAGACACAATCAAGTCTTTTAGAAGCTATGGAAGAAAGGCAGATTACTGTTGACGGAAATACTTATCATTTGCCTCGACCATTTATGGTAATCGCCACGCAAAATCCGATTGAATACGATGGAACATACAGATTACCCGAAGCACAGTTAGACAGATTTATGATTAGGATAAGCTTAGGGTATCCAGATGTGAAACATGAAGTAAACATGCTTAAAATGTTTGAAGCTTTAGATCCATTGGAAGATTTGAAACCAGTAGTATCAATTAAAGAGATTTTAAAGATGCAAGATGAAGCAAAATCTGTGTATATTGATGACAGCATATTGGCTTACATTATAGACATAGTGAACAAGACGAGAAATTCAGATATGGTGCTTTTAGGCGCAAGTCCAAGAGCAGCTTTAAATTTGATGAAAGCGGCCCAAGCGAAGGCGTTTATAGAAGGGCGCAATTACGTATTGCCTGATGATGTAAAATATCTATGCGTGCCAGTTTTGTCTCACAGGATAATATTAAAAAATGAGCTAAGATTTAATAGTGTGGACGAGAAAAGTGTCATAAAAGATATTCTGAATGCGACAAAAGTTCCGGTGGTAAGAAAGTATGCGTAACTTCATTTTATTATTGTCATTTACAGTTGTTTCTTTTCTATTTGCAGTCTTTACTGGCGGTGAAATACTGTATTATATTTTTTTTGCAGATGTAGTTTTATTGTTGTTGAACTTTTTATATGCAGCAATAGGCATTTTATCTGTATCAATAGAAATCGATATTGACAGCACCGAAATCCATGTTGACGATAAGATCAAGTACAGTATAAAGGTTAAAAACAAATTGTTCTTGCCACTGGCATTTGTGTCAATTGACGAAAATAATAAAAACTTTTTTCCCATTGCTACAAATTTAAATCCATTTCAGAAAAAAGTTATTAAGAGAAATGTTTTGTTCAAAAAAAGAGGAATATATACCGTTGGCCCAATTGTGGCAAAGATAAAGGATCCTTTTAGCATATTTCAAATGAAGAAGACGGTTAACAGACGATATAATATAGTGGTGTATCCTAAGGTATACGATATTGCTTTTGATTTGCCATTAGCTTCAGACGTAGGTGGATTTTCAAGCCGCGCTAAGCAGTTTGAAGATTACACAAATCTGGCAAATTTAAGAGAGTATGTGGATGGAGATAGCCTTAAAAAGGTTCATTGGCGGATATCAGCGAAATTGCAAAAATTATATGTAAAAGAATACCAGCATACAGCTTTGAGTGACGTTGCTGTTTTATGGGATTTGTATAAAAATCATTATAAAGCAGATGATGGGACTATAGATGAGATGACTGCAGAGTGTGTACTTTCACTGGCAAAATATTGTCTTATAAATGGACTTCCTGTACGACTTGTTGATTATGAAACGAATAAACCGTTAGCACAGTGTAGCAGAGTAAAGGATTTTAGTATAATTAAATTTTGGACTTTAAAATTGTTTCCTATTTATGAAATGGATTTTGGTAGAAAATTGTTTGAGTACGTAAGCTGCGCTCCCAAAGATTCTACCATAGCTATTGTTACTCCATTTATTGATGAAACATTATTGGCAGCTTTGTCACAAATCAATATTAATCAAAACATCGTAGTCTTTTATACCAACAAAGATAAATTGGATGAAAAAACGAAAAATGGACTGGAAAATTTGGGGATAAAACTAATATCTTGGAGAGATATGTATGAGGGTGTACACATGGAAGTTCAATATAATTGAATATATTATGACGTCATTACTGACGCTAATTCTTTCGCTTTCAGTATTTGTTGGATTGAATTTTAAAGTAGACATTGTAGAAGTAGTTTCTTTGATTTTGGCGTTTGTGGCGCTTTTGACTATTTTCTTAAAAAGACCGCAGCTTGTAGTTGCTTTTTTGTCTATTTTCATATTAGTTGATTTGTATTATTTTTACATGAGAAAAGATGTGCTTACGAAAGTCGTATTAGAAATTGATAAATACGTTAATTGGCTATATATATACATGGGTGAGTCAAGCTGGCCTGAAGGATTCAGTCAGTTGACAAACAGATACTTTTTTACTACAGTCTTGTTGAGCGTTTTTTTAATTTCGCTTATTATTACTTTTTTAAACAGGATTTTAAAGAGTTATTTTTTGACCATGTTATTTGGCATACTTGTATTAGTTTTTCAGTGGTACAATTACGTAGACAAAGCATACGTTTATTTAGTATTCTATGTAGCAGCAAGCTTTATAAACATGTCAGTAGTCAACTATCAAAAAGCGGGAAATGGAAAAGCTTCCATCGCAAGTCTTCTGGTTATCGTAATTTTGTTTTCATCTATAAGCACAGCTATAGCATACACAATGCCGAAAAATTTTCATCCTGTTGTGTGGCAGACACTAAATGATAAATTTTACGCTGCATTTCCATTTACAAAGACATGGAGAAATGGTATAGGGAGTACAAATGATGTAAATAACTTTACAACAGATTTCAGTTCATTTTCTCAAGATTTAGGCGGGCCAGAAACTGTAAGCGATCAGGTGGTAATGAGGGTAAAAGCTGATGAAAGTCTGTATTTAAGAGGCGAAGTGTTTGACACGTATGAAAACAATAAATGGACTAATTCAGCCGTTCAGCACAGTTTTGGACGCGATAATTACTTTCAACCGGAATTTGATAAGAACATTAAATACACGATCAAAAGTGTTGAGATTTATCCTATTGCAATGAATACAAATATCATTTTTTCGCCTTGGCAGCCTTACCATGTAAATATCAGCAATATATACGATAGAAATACATTAACCATGACGACAGCAGGTAGATATGTAAAAAGCTGGTATACAGTACAGTATTACAAGACGGAAACAAGTTCAAGTTCTCTGGAAAAGGACAAGGTATTAACTGGCAGTGACATGAGCATGTACCTACAGTATCCTTCCAGTCTTCCAGAGAGGGTGAAAGAACTTGCATTAAGCATCACAAAGGACAAGAAAACTGATTATGACAAAGTAAAAGCTATTGAGCAGTACTTGAGAAATACTTATAAATACAGCCTGGATGTGCCTGATACGCCAGAGGGAAGAGATTTTGTTGATTACTTCCTTTTTGACTTAAAACAGGGGTATTGCACATACTTTGCAACGTCAATGGTTATAATGCTTAGGACTATAGGCATACCTGCCAGATATGTTGTAGGATTTAAGATGCCTTCACAACCTGTATCAGGTAGTGAATACGACATTAAAGAGTCTTATGCACATGCATGGGTTGAGGTGCCTTTTCAAAACAGTGGTTGGGTGACATTTGAGCCGACGGCTGTTTATCAAGAGACTTACGCAAGTGCATCTTCAGTTAATAATAGCGATGTGTCAACAGTACAGAAAAATAATGATAGCAGCACTGTTCCTGTTACTAAGTCAAATGCCGACCAAAATGTGGCACAGAATAAGCCTTTAGGTAGTTTGCCTGAAAACAGCACTTCCAACAGAAAAACTTATAAAGTGGTGCTGTTTATTGTATTAAGCCTTTTATTAGCCACATATGCAGCTATCAAATATATTTTGTTAAAAAGACGTCTTACTTCAAGAAGAAGTGCCTTTTTGTACTATTACAACAAAATTTTAAAGAGGCTTGAAAGGAGAGGGCTTAAAAGATTTGACAGTGAAACTACTGTAGAGTTTCAAGAGAGAATATTGGATATTGGCCTTTCTGACTTCGACAAGATTACAAAAATTTATAATGATTTGGCGTACGGCAATATGGAACCATCAGAAGAAGATATCATATATATAAAGGAGTATCTTAAGAAAAATATGGGGCGTGAAAAGTTTAGTGGTAGTAAACCGGGTGATTTGTTTAATTGACATTAATATGTTATCGAATATATAATATATGTGGAGTTGTTATTATTTCTCCTGATAGGAGGCTTGCTGATGGTTTTAAGTTACGAGCCCGGAGTAAAAAGCAGAATCATGGTTTGCGTTACTCCGCAAAAGAGCTGCCAAAGGCTTGTTGAAAGAGGAGCAGAGAGGGCGAAAGAGACAAATGGGGAATTTTGTGTTGTGTATGTGAATAAAAACAATGATATATATAAAGATTTGAAAGAACACAAGATTTTAGTCGAACTCTTTGAGATGGCTCAGAAATTAGGTGGTAGAGTATCCATATTGGTTGGCAAAAAGATTTCAGATGCTTTGGCTGAATTTGCTGCTGAAAACGATATTACAGAGATAATAGTAGGCAAATCATTGAGATCTGCCTTTGACGTATTGATTCACGGAGACGTGATAAATCCTCTTATAAAACGGGTTGAGGAGAAAAATATAATCGTTGAAGTCATAGAATGACAGTCATTCTATGACTTTTTTCTTTAATTTAATCTACTAAGTTTATAGGATTTTCCGAATTATTAGTGTATAATTATTATGAGCAAGTACTAAAATTATATTAGTTTACAATTTTGCCTCAAGAGGTGAGCTTTTTGTTCAATGGCCTTATAGAAATAATAAAGACGATGAAAATAAATGACATCGTAGATATAGCGATAATAGCTTATGTGACGTACCGCCTTATATTAGTCATACGGAAAACCAGAGCCGAGCAACTATTTAAGGGAATCATAATTCTTTTAATACTTACAAAATTAAGTGAGTGGCTGCAGCTTAGGACAGTCAATTATATATTAAGCAATGCAATGACTGTCGGCGTTATAGCGCTTTTGATAGTATTTCAGCCGGAATTGAGGAGAGCATTAGAATCTCTCGGTAGAAGCGAGTTTATTAAGAGAAACTTTTTTATAATAAACGATGAAGTTCAGGATATAGCCGATGTCATAAGCGAGATATGCGATGCTGTTCAATTTTTATCCAGATCCAAAATAGGTGCTTTGATTGTTTTGGAAAGAAATACTGGTTTAAATGAACTCATAGAAACTGGCATATCTTTAGACTCCAAAATATCCAGTGAGCTTCTCATAAATACCTTTATACCAAATACTCCCCTTCATGACGGAGCGGTTATAATAAGAGGCGATAGGATAATGGCTGCTGGGTGTTTTTTGCCACTTACAGACAATCAGAATTTAAGCACTGAACTTGGCACAAGGCACAGAGCTGCCATAGGTGTAACTGAAGTGTCAGATGCCGTATCAGTCATAGTTTCAGAAGAAACTGGCACTATATCACTTGCTCAAAACGGAAGGATATCAAGACATCTGGATATAAAGACTTTGAAAGAAGTTCTTTTGAGTATGTTCAAAGCAAAAGACAGCAAAGGCTCTAACTGGTTTAAATGGGGGAATAAGCATGCTGAGTAAAAATCTTCCTATAAAGATACTTTCGGTTGTAATAGCGTTTATATTGTGGCTTTATGTGATGGGTGAGAAGAACCCAGAGATATCTTATGATGTAAGCAATATTCCTGTAAATATAGTAAATGTCAATACGCTCGACAAGAAAGGATTGACCCTTATAGGGGATAAAAATTTCTCGGTGACAGTCAGGATTAAAGGTCGAAGAAGTGACGTGATGAATGTAAGACCTTCAGACATACAGGTTGAAGCTGATGTCAGCAGGATAATAACAAAGGGAATAAATGTCGTACCTGTTGAAGTAAGTTCACTTCCTAAAAATGTGACATTTGTCTCTGCAAATCCTTCGGAGATAAAACTTGATGTAGATAAAGTATCACGAGTACAAATGCCAGTGCACGTAAAGGTCAATGGGGCCGTAATGGATGGCTTTGCCATGAAGCCTGCTGTGGCGACTCCTGGTGAAGTAGTGATTACTGGTCCTGAAAGCAAAGTGAATTTGATAAAGGATGTAGTAGCACAAGTTGATATGGCTAATAAATCAAAGGATGTAAGCATCTCTGTCCCTGTTGAACCGGTAGACAGAAATGGCAATGAAGTCAAGGGTGTAGACGTGAATCCCGGATATATTAAAGTGGATATAGATGTGAACAAGGCCATAAGAGTACCTGTAAATGCAAAAATATTTGGCAAACCTATGGATGGATATGATGTTGCCCAAGTAAGTGTCTTGCCTGAGTACGTTTATGTGACGGGAGATGATTCTGTATTAAACACCATCAAAAGCGTTGACACTAAGCAGATAGACATATCTGGCAAAAATGCGTCTGTCACCGAAAGCGTGCCTTTTGACCTTCCAAATGGCGTTAGCCTTGTGAAAAGCGATAGCACCGCAAAAGTTTTTATAGATATTGAAAAGGTGGTTACAAATAACATTACTATAAGCAGTATAGACGTTAAAGGTGGCGACAACAAAAATGTTACTATTTTAAATCCAAATATCGTAGTAACTGTCACTGGCCCAGAAAATGTAGTAGATTCGGCTACTTCCAATGATTTTAGCGCTTATGTAGATGCTACAAATGCGACTACAGGTACACAGACATTACCAGTAAATGTGACGACGAATTTGAATCTCAAGATAATCAAGGTAAATCCACAATCTGTGGACGTCAATATTCAGTGATCTTTATTTTATAGTAAAAGGATGATTAAAATGGATTTTAAACGACTTACCGTAGTTCTTGGGCATTATGGCACAGGAAAAACAGAAATAGCCATAAATTACGCAAGGTATATAAAGACATGTGGATATGATGTAGACATAGTAGATCTTGATATAGTAAATCCATATTTTCGGCCAAGAGAAGTGAGAAAAGAGCTTTTAGATGGATGGGGCATAAAAGTAATTGGTGTGGATGAAAAATACATGAATGCTGACATGCCGGCATTATCAAGAGATATATACAGTGTCATACAGGATGGGGAAAAGTATGCTGTATTTGATGTAGGCGGCGATGATGCAGGAGCAATCGCATTTGGGCAATATCACAATATATTAGCCGATAAAGATGTAGATGTGTTTTTTGTAATAAATGTAAACAGGCCGTTTACAAAAGATGCAGACTCTGCAATAAAGTACATGGCTCTTGTAGAAAATGCGGCAAGAATTAAAGTGACACATCTTGTAAATAACACACATCTGTCGTACGAGACGACGGCAGACGATGTAATAAAAGGGCTTGAAGTGACTGAAGATGTATCAAGAAAAACAGGAATACCCATTAAGATGACAGCCGCTAAAAGAGATGTGGCTGAAAAGCTTAAAAATATGGGATATGACGTTTTCCCTATAGATCTTTACATGAAAACACCTTGGAATAAAATATGATGGAGATGATGAAATTGAAGCAAGTCATATTTAACGAAAACTTGTGCAAAAGCTGTGAACTATGCGTTGAAGCATGTCCAAAACACATAATAGAAATGGACAAAGACAAATTAAACGCAAAAGGGTACCATCCAGCCATGATAAAAGAAGAAAACATGGAAAAATGCATAAGCTGCGGATTCTGCGCAATAATGTGCCCAGACACAGTCATAACAGTTATAAAATAAGAGGGGGATAGATATGGCAAAAGTACTCATGAAAGGAAATGAAGCGCTGGCTGAAGCTGCAATACAAGCCGGTTGCAGGCATTATTTCGGATATCCAATAACACCACAAAACGAAGTAACAGCGTACATGGCAAAAAGAATGCCAGAAGTAGGAGGAGTATTCTTACAAGCAGAAAGCGAAGTATCAGCAATAAACATGGTATACGGAGCAGGAGGAGCAGGAGCAAGAGTCCTTATCACATCATCAAGCCCAGGGATAAGCCTGATGCAAGAAGGAATATCATATATAGCAGGAGCAGAAGTACCATGCGTAATAGCCAACATAATGAGAGGAGGACCAGGCTTAGGAGGAATACAGCCATCCCAGTCAGACTACTTTCAAGCCACAAAAGGCGGAGGCCATGGAGACTACAAGCTAATAGTCTTGGCACCATCAACAATACAAGAAATGGCAGAACTAGTACAACAAGCATTCCACATAGCTGACAAATACAGAAACCCTGTAATGATATTAGGAGACGGAATGTTAGGCCAAATGATGGAACCAGTAGACTTTGACATCCTAAAAAAAGAAGAAAACAAAATAGAAGAAAAACCATGGGCCACAACAGGCATGGGAACAAGAAACAAAAGAAACATCATAAACTCATTAGAATTAGACCCGCAAATATTAGAAAAACACAACATAGAAATATTCAAAAAATACCAAAAAGCAGCAAAAGAAGAAGTACGATACGAAATGACAAACTGCGAAGAAGCAGAAATAATACTAGTAGCATACGGCACAATAGCAAGAGTCGCCAAAAACGTAATCGAAATAGCAAAAAGAGAAAACATCAAAGTAGGCTTAATAAGGCCCATATCGCTATGGCCATTTCCAGAAGAACCATTCAAAAAAACAAAAGACCGCGTAAAAGCCTACCTAACCATAGAAATGAGCATGGGGCAGATGGTAGAAGACGTAAAACTAGCAGTCAACGGACAAAAAGAAGTCCACTTTTACGGAAGAGTAGGAGGAATGGTACCAGAACCCATGTCCATATTAGAAGAAATCAAGAAAATAAGGGGGAAAAAATGATGGCAGTAGTATTTCAAAAAACAAAAGGACTAACAGACACACCATTTCACTACTGTCCAGGCTGCACACACGGCATAGTTCATAGACTTGTAGCAGAAACAATGGAAGAATTAGGAGTATTAGACAAAGCAATAGGCGTCGCACCAGTAGGATGCGCAGTATTCGCCTACGAATACTTCAACTGCGACATGCAAGAAGCAGCCCATGGAAGAGCACCAGCAGTAGCCACAGGCATAAAAAGAGTACACCCCGACAAAATAGTATTCACATACCAAGGAGATGGAGACTTAGCAGCAATAGGAACAGCAGAAACAGTACACGCAGCAGCAAGAGGAGAAAACATAACAGTAATATTCATAAACAATGCCATATACGGCATGACAGGAGGCCAAATGGCACCAACATCACTGATAGGGCAAGAAACCCTCACAACCCCGTATGGGAGAAACCCAGAAACAAACGGATACCCAATAAAAATGTGTGAAATGCTGTCAACATTAGAAGGAGCAGCGTACATCGAAAGAGTATCAGTGTACGACGTAAAACACGTATTAAACGCCAAAAAAGCGATCAAAAATGCATTCAAAGCCCAAATAAACAAAAAAGGCTTTTCAATGATAGAAGTCCTGTCAAGCTGTCCAACAAACTGGGGCATGTCACCAAATGAAGCACTAAAATGGATAAAAGACAAGATGGAGCAATACTATCCATTAGGTGTATACAAAAACACCTTAGAGGAGGAAAAATAACATGGAAGAGCGGATCATATTTGCAGGATTTGGCGGACAGGGCATCATGTCGATGGGGCTTATAATGTCATACGCAGGAATGATGGATGGGAAAAACGTATCATGGCTTCCGTCGTATGGGCCAGAGATGAGAGGAGGCACAGCCAACTGCCATGTTACCATATCTGACGAACCAGTAGGCTCGCCCATAATAAATGAGGCAACAGTAGTTGTTGCTATGAACAGGCCTTCTTTAGAAAAGTATGAGCAAGATATTGTAAAAGGCGGATTGCTGCTTATAAATAGCTCGTTGATTACTGTTGAGCACAAAAGAAGGGATATTGAAGTATACAGAATCCCTACAAATGATATTGCAAATCAACTGGGAAATCTCAAAGTGGCTAATTCAATCATGATTGGGGCTTTGATGGGTTTAAAAGACATGATCAGCGAGGTTTCTGTTAAAAGCGCGTTTGGCAAGGTTTTTGAAGGCAAAGAAAATCTCATACCTTTAAATATAAAAGCATACGAAAGAGGCAAAGAATTTATATCTTCTCAACTTGTGGCAAGATAAAACCTCCCATTGTGGAGGTTTTATTTTTAAAGAACTTTTTTTGCTGTTTTATCTATTATAGTTATAGGTGATATGAATGATTCTGTACTATTTTATTAAGGCCATTACTTTAGCGATTATATCCCTATTTTTTGGACTCAATGTAAATTTGTTAGGCGATTTGCCGGATGGACCATGTATATTTGTGGCTAATCACAAAAGCATATTAGACCCTGTAGTCCTTATGGATTCCATCGACAGGCGAGTTTTTTTCATAGCCAGCAAGGATTTGTATGAGATACCTATTTTAAATTTTATTTTAAGCGCTTTAGAAACAATACCTATCAAAAAAAATTCTGCAGATGTAAACGCAATAAAGAAAGCCATCAAGATGCTTGGTGATGGGCGATCTATCGCTTTGTTTCCAGAGGGGGGAATATCACTTGACAAAAGTATAATAAAAATTTACAAAGGTGCCATGTATATCTCATGCAAAACAGGATGCCCAATTGTACCTGTAGGTATAAACGGAACTGATGTTGTATTGCCTATGGGAGAGCACTTTCCACATGCAGGAAAGATTTCGGTTACGATAGGTAGAAGCATATACCCAGATGTGTCGATAGATAAAAATGATTGCTTGGATAAGATGGCTTATGAAGTGCTAAATTCATTAAATAGCCTTATAAATAACCGGGATTTAAAATAGCTGTGAGGGATTGAGGCAAATTATTCATAGGATTTGCTCATATATTAAGCATACTTGCGTTAAATTGCAATGGGCTTATTAGTGTGATAAAATATTATCGTATGATTTTTTGATACTGAAAGGAATGGATTATATGGCTAGATTATTTGGCACAGATGGTGTAAGAGGAATTGCCAACAAAGATCTTACGCCACAACTTGCATTTGAGCTTGGAAGAGCTGGTGCGTACGTTCTGACGGAATGTTCAAGAAGGCCAAAAATTTTGATAGGGCGTGACAGCAGAGTGTCTGGAGATATGCTTAAAAGTGCATTGACGGCAGGGCTTACGTCTGTTGGAGCAGAAGTCATAGACGCTGGCATCATACCTACGCCTGCTGTTGCATATTTGACAAGGCATTACAATTTAGATGCTGGTGTTGTCATTTCAGCGTCACATAATCCCGTTGAGTACAATGGCATCAAATTTTTTAATAAAGATGGATATAAGCTTCCAGATGAAGTAGAAGACAAAATAGAAAAGATAATAAATGAAAAAAGCCAGTTGCCAACACCTACAGGATTGGATGTTGGAAATGTAGTGGAAAGTGAGAGCGCACAGAGGGATTACATTGAATTTTTGAAATCTACTATAGATTGTGATTTAAAGGGACTTAGAGTGGTTTTAGATTGTGCGTATGGAGCAAGCAGCACAGTTGCACCTATACTTTTTCACGAATTAGGGGCAGACGTGATATTATACGGTTCACATCCAAACGGAGAAAAAATAAATGTCAAATGTGGATCTACAAATCCGAAAGTGCTTCAGGAGATTGTAGCTGGAACGGGTGCTGATGTAGGGTTTGCTTTCGATGGCGATGCAGACAGGCTTATTGCAGTTGATGAAAATGGCGATGTTGTAGACGGAGACCACATAATGGCTATGTGTGGTATACATCTTAAAAATACAGGGAAACTAAATAAAAACACAGTTGTCGTCACGGTTATGAGCAATATAGGATTAGACATAGCATTAAAGCAAAATGGCATAGATGTGGTAAAGACAAAAGTTGGAGATAGATATGTCTTAGAGGAAATGGTGAAAAATGGATACTCAATAGGCGGTGAACAGTCGGGACACATAATTTTCCTCGATCACAACACAACAGGCGATGGCGAGATAACCGCTTTAAAAGTGGCTGAATTGCTCGTTAAAAGCGGCAAAAAGATGTCACAATTGGCCAATGTCATGGTTTCATATCCGCAAGTTTTGATAAATGCAAAAGTAAAAAATGAGCTGAAGTATAAGTACATGGACGATGAGGATATAGCAAGAGAGATAGAAAAACTTGAGGAAGAGATGAAAGGGGAAGGTCGAGTCCTTATAAGACCTTCAGGGACAGAGCCATTAGTGAGAGTGATGGTAGAAGGCAAAGATCAAGAAAAGATAGAATCAATGGCCAGAGAATTGGCAAATTTGATTGAAAAGAAGTTAGGTTAACCATGTCAATAAAGGAGGTATTATTACTTCCTTATTAATATTATTAAATACTTTGAAAGGGGGAATGCCTATGAAACACACAACTGAATAAAAGCGCCTGGGCTTAGAGGAAACTCTAAGTTGACGAGGACAGGGTTAATCGAGTTATCGGCGGATGCCCTGCGGCTTCCTGCGGTCGATAAAAAACCGGGAAAACCATGGGTGACCATTGGCATAGAGCGGTTTGAGCAGGATAACTTAATAAAAATACTGAGAGGAGACATTTACTATGTGTGGAATTGTTGGATATATTGGTGATGAACAGGCGACACCAATATTAGTAGAAGGACTTAAAAAGTTGGAGTACAGAGGATATGACTCAGCAGGAATAGCTGTGATAAATGATGGCAACATAAATATAAAAAAGGCAAAAGGCAGAATAAGCCAGCTTGAAGAATCATTGAAAAAAGAGAATCTCTTTGGTTCCATTGGAATTGGCCATACCAGATGGGCAACACATGGAGAGCCATCTGATATAAATTCACATCCACACCTGTCACAATCAGGTATAATAGCTGTCGTTCACAATGGCATAATCGAGAATTATCTGCCGCTTAAAAAGAGACTTATAGAAGAAGGTTACACATTTAAGTCAGAAACTGATACAGAAGTGGTGGCAAATCTTCTCGAGTACTATTACAATGGAGATATCGTGGAAGCTGTCATGAAAGTCCTTGACAGAATCGATGGTTCATACGCACTTGGAGTATTGTCAAAAGATCACCCAGACATGATCGTGGCAGCCAAAAAGGATGCTCCACTTATCGTAGGACTTGGCGATGGAGAAAACTATATTGCATCAGATATACCAGCAATACTGAAATACACCAGAAAAGTTTACTTCCTTGATGATAAAGAAATTGCGATAATAAAAAAGGACAGCATCAAAGTCATAGATGCATTTGGAAAAGATGTTGAAAAATCTGTATTTGAGGTAAAATGGGATGTAGAATCAGCCGAAAAGGGCGGCTATGAGCATTTCATGTTGAAAGAAATACATGAACAGCCAAATGCTATAAAAGATACATTGAGAGGACGCATAGTTAACGACAACGAAATAGTTTTGGATAAAGTAAATATAACAAAAGATGAAATAGATAAAATCGATAAGATATTCATAGTCGCTTGTGGAACAGCATATCACGCTGGTGTGGTGGGCAAATATGTTATTGAAAAATTTGCCAGAATACCAGTAGAAGTCGACATAGCATCAGAATTCAGATATAGAGAACCTATTATAAACGAAAAGACATTGACGATAGTAGTCAGCCAATCAGGTGAAACTGCTGATACGATCGCAGCTTTAAAGGAAGCGAAAAGAAATGGTTCAAGAGTTATAGCAATTACAAACGTGGTAGGTAGCTCCATATCAAGAGAAGCTGATGATGTCATATACACTTGGGCAGGACCTGAAATTGCCGTTGCATCTACAAAAGCTTATACGACACAGCTTGTGGCGCTGTACCTAATTGCTTTGGATTTAGCACTCAAAAAAGGAACAATAGATAAAGAATATGCTAAAGCCATCTGCGATGAATTAAAGCAGCTTCCAGATAAAGCAAAGCACATACTGGATTACAAAGATGAGCTTCAAGAATTTGCGTCAAATCATTTTAATTCAAAAGATGTCTTCTACTTAGGAAGAGGTCTTGACTATGCTGTCGCAATGGAAGGCTCACTAAAGCTAAAGGAAATATCATATATACACTCAGAGGCTTATGCAGCAGGTGAGTTGAAGCATGGCACATTGGCTCTTATTGAGGATGGCACATTAGTCATAGCATTAGCGACGCAAGAACACCTTTTTGAAAAGATGCTAAGCAATATAAGAGAAGTTACAACGAGAGGCGGATACGTTCTTGCTTTTGCGATGGAAGGTAACAACCAATTAGAAGGCATAGTCGAAAAAGTCCTTTATATACCAAAGACTATGGAAGAAGTCGCACCAATAATAACGGTAATACCGCTACAGCTTTTAGCATACTACATGGCTGTTGAAAAGGGCTGCGATGTCGACAAGCCAAGAAATCTCGCAAAGAGCGTGACAGTTGAATAAAAATAAATTTTCTCCATGATAATAAAGTTTATTCCAAAACCTCGCAGTGGACATAGGGTAACATTTGTCTTACTGCGGGGTTTACTTTTTATCAGGAATAAAGTATAAGGTGTTGAGGGCTGTGTAGATGAAGTTTATTTTAATATAATTTGTGTTAATAAATTTATTTAATGTATAATAATGTTATATTGAACTATAAAAGGGAGAGTGATTATACCATGTTAAAAGATAAGGCATTGCCATTTTCTATTATTTGCTTGTCAATATCTATTATTATAAGTGCTGTTATCATTGCAAATGGAATGAGAAGCAATGGAGATTATGTTGGTACTGGTTTGTCTGATATGTCTCAAGGATTAAGTAATATCGTAAATAATATGTGCAATAACAATGCTAATGTTGTTTACACAAGAAATACTTATGACTTATCTACAGCATCTTCATATTTAGGAATTGAGGAAAGTAAATTATTAGACATTGTTAACGAAAAAGATTCAGGTATACCATATATCAAAATAGGTAATGATTATATATTTAGCAAAAGTGCATTAGATAAGTGGTTAGAAACAGCGAGAGTTGAAATAAAATAGTATGGTAGTTTTAACAATAAGACTTTTATAAGATTTAAAAAATGATTGATGAAGATATATAATAAGCATACGATGACGGGTATATGTGATAAAAATGGAGTTAGTAAAAAATCATGGCGGAAATGTGGTAAAAACTCTTGCTGATGCTATGATTTTTTTGTTGAACTTAATCGATTTTATCATTGTTCGCACAATTAAAATTGTTGTTTATAGTATCATTAGATGCACCTTTTGATAAAAACAATTGTATAGGGCCTACCCAATTATCATCATTTTGATAAATTTCACGATAATTGCCTTTTGTGTATTCAGAGACGACTTTTCTCCAGAAGTTTTGTGCAGGAATGTTTTGTTCAATTTGGGCTACACTCCAATAGCCTGGAAACATATCAAAAACTTTTTGAGCAACTGTTTTGCCGATTCCTTGTCTTCTGTATTTTCTCATAATAAAAAACTCCGAAATGCAGTGAGTAATAGTATTATCGGTGTTTATAAGATCCCTTACAAGGACAAAGCCAGCCAATTTGCCATTAACTCTTATTATGAAAGGATAACGGTTATTTTCAGTCCAGTAGTGATCCAGATATTTATACCCGAATAATCCGTGCTCATTAATATCACTACCGTCAAATTCGCTAAAGTCATATTGGTATAATTCCAATAAATTTCGGAGTATAGATTTTTCTTCAATTGTAGCTTTTTTAATCTCAATATTCATTTATTATATTCCCACCTTGTCTTTCGATACTTTTTTTAAAAATATTTTAACATAAGATAGATGAATGTTCTAGGTTATGATTAAACATGGTTAAATCGTTGACATATGGTATAATATGATTAACATGTATTTTTGAGGTAAAAACAAGAAGTTTGGATTTAACAAAAGCGTATCATAATTAAGTTATAAAAAAATTAATGCAATGCCATTAAATATTATTTATGGTTTTTCTGTGTAATTAACAATTAATCTGGAGCTTACTTATAATATTTATAGTTTTAGCAGCATTGAGTATTATTACAGTGATTATAAAAAGAGTAAAGAAATAGAGCGAGAATAAATAGGAAGGGTGGTATATTGAACTGTACAGAATTGGCTTTGAAAGGATTTCTGGTCAGAGCAAAAAAGAATACATATGCTGGAGATGGGGCTATTTCTGTATCTTCGAGACCGAACTCAAAGGATTTACATTATGGTGAAGGTAATTTACTGTACATAGACTCTTACTTTGGAAGTGATGATTTTATTGATGAAGAAGTGGTATTTGAAAACCAGAAGCCCATATGGGGGATGAATTACTACGGGAAGATGCTTGTTGACGAAATCCCGTCAGGATTCAGCAAATGCTTGAAAAGTGCGTTAAAGGCAGTGCTTGTTGAAAACCCATTTAGAGGACCTTCTTTATTTGAACAGGATAAGTATGTTTATAAATGTTCATGGCATGGAGATATAGCTGAGTTTGATGGAAATGAAGCAATATACTTTACTATAGATGAGAAAATTCACTGACATAAACTACCATAATAAATTTACATGAAAAAATTTAATAAAAAAATAGAGACAAATGCTCACTTCTATGGTATTAATATGTTGTTGCACTATAACAATATTAACCGTAGGAGTGGAGCAAATGTCTCATAATAAAAGAATAACAGAAAATTCATCAATAATCCAGTACTTAATGAAATTAAATTTTGCATTATATTTTACTAAACCTGTTATTCGCCATATTGTAGAATTTATAATTGCTGCCACTCAAAAGGGTTATAGTGGTACTGTTACTGATATAGTTAATTTAAGCTTTGCTAACTGCCATAGAACTACCTTTGGTAAATTCTTAAGCCAAGGTGTTTGGAATATAGAGTATGCATGGAGAGCTATAAGGCGAGAAGTTATTCGCATTATACTTGAATTATCCCAAACTTGCAAAAAGCCGATATTTGTGATTTTTGATGATACTATTGCTGAAAAGACAAAGCCTTCGTCACAGGCTAAACATACTATCCAGGCAACAGGATTCCATCAATCACATTTAAAAGGGAAGCAAGTTTGGGGACATCAGCTTCTTACCATGATGCTATCATGCGGCAAAGTAGTATTGCCTTACTACATCGAACGCTATGAAAAAGGTGGCAAAAGCAAAATCGAAAGAATATGTGAAATGGTATCTATGCTTCCAATACCTAAAGGACCAGCATATGGACTATGTGATTCATGGTACATAAACAAGAAAGTAATAGAAGCACATTTTGAAAGAGGATACCATCTCATAGGAGCATTAAAAACTAATAGAATTATCTATCCACAAGGCATTAGAATTCAGATAAAAGACTTTGCCCAATATATCGAAAAGAACGAAGTTCACCTCGTTACAGTGAATGGTTCTAGGTACTGGGTATATCGCTATGAAGGAGCCTTAAATGGGATAGATAATGCTGTAGTTCTAATGTGCTGGGCTGAGAAAGCTTTTAAAAATCAGAAGGCTCTACATGCATTTATATGTACTGATACTGAATTAGATACTGAGACTATTCTAAAATACTATAGTCAGAGATGGCCTATAGAAATATTTTTTAGACAGACAAAGAATAATCTTGGACTAAATACGTATCAAGTACGCTCAACAAAATCAATAGATAGATTATTATGGCTTATATCATTGACATACCTGTATTGTACGACTTCGGGCGACGAATATTACAAATTTGGGCAGGGAATAAAAATGGTTCGTAAAGAAGTACAAAAGCAGCGTATTCAATGGCTATATGAACAAGCTAAAAACTATGTACCTATTGATGAAATTTTAGAACAACTAAAATTAGCATAGGCAGAGTGTATCTATTTGATGGTAATATTTGTTATTAATTTTTCTCATCTATAGTACTTTAATTAAAAGATTAATTGCGCGATTTTCTCAAATAATTATTACAAATAAAATAGGGGTGAGTTTATGAATAAAGGAATATATTTAGAAAAATTTACATCTATGGATTTTGATAAATATTTTAAGTTGGTTAGTAATGAAAGAGTAATGGCTATGATTACGGGAAGGGCTATTTCTTTAGATGAAGCAGTAAAAAGGTATAATTCAGTTTTGAGTAATAATAAATTGCATAATTTATTTGGCAATTTTAAAGTAATGGAAATTTCAACTAATAAATTTATTGGGTCTGCTTTGCTAAAAGTAGAAGAACGGAGTTCTACAGAAGCAGAACTTGGTTATATGTTATTGCCTGATTATTGGGGTAAAGGGATTGGTAGTGAAATTGCTAAGTTATTAATTGATAAAGCAAAGGAAAGTAAGCAAATAAATAAAATTATAGCGATTATAGACCCCAATAACATTGCTTCCAGGAAAATATTAATTAAGAATGGATTTACCACACATATGATATGCGAAATGGATGGATTGCCTGGAGAAATATTAAGCATGAAAATCTAGATGATATCGTCAAAAATTCTTGCAATGAAAAAGCAAGTCCTTCAACGGAGCAGGAAAGTCGAAGCAAAAAACGACATCTGTTAATTAAAAATCAATGGTATGAGTCGAATTTAGTGACAAAACTTTTGACAATACTATGCTGTAGGAGGGTCTAAAGAATGAGTGAATTAATTGATACAAGGCTTGAAAATTTTAAATTAAGATTTGTGGAGAAAAAAGATGTGGCGTTAGTTTTAAGCTTTATCAAAGAGCTGGCTGAATATGAAAATATGTTGCATGAGGTTGTGGCGACGGAGAAATTATTGGAAGAATCATTGTTTGACCGTAAAGTCGCAGAAGTTATTATCGGTGAGTATGAGGATAAACCTATAGGATTTGCATTATTCTTTTATAATTTTTCCACTTTTTTAGGTAGGCCGGGGATATACTTAGAAGATCTGTATATAAAGCCTGAGATGAGAGGCAAAGGATTTGGTAAAATAATGCTATCATTTTTGGCGAAGCTTGCTGTAGAAAGAAATTGTGGCAGACTTGAATGGAGCTGTCTTGATTGGAATGAACCATCTATTAAATTTTATAAACGGTTAGGGGCAGTTCCAATGGATGAGTGGACTGTGTATAGAGTAAATGACAAAACCTTGGCTGATTTGGCAAAAAGCTTTGATGATTAAATTAAAATTCGTGATGTGCTTTAGTTATAGAATATTGTCTTTATCAATAAGTTTTAAAGAGCAGGGAAATCGTGAGAAGTACGATGGAACTGCTTTTTTATTTGTACATGGGAATAAAACATCACGAAGTTATTTTTTATTTAAGGATGTAAAGCTAACTTGACATTCGGTAAATGGAGTAATAAAATAAAAATGTAAAGTAAACTTTCCGTAAAAGGAAGTGATAATCTGTGAAAAACAGGCTGGAAGAAATACGAAGACAGCGTGGTATTAAACAAGAAGAACTTGCAGAAGCGTTAAAAGTGTCAAGACAGACGATAAGTTCTCTTGAGAATGGGCGATATAATCCTTCAATCATATTGGCATTTAAAATAGCTCGATATTTTGATATGCGGATTGAAGATATTTTTATTTATGAGGAGGAAGAATAATGGATAGAAAATTGTCGTATTTATCTACCGCGGTAGTAGGATTGGTACTATTATTTTTAGGAGGTTTTGTATTCACATCAAAAGAATTAAAAATGGTTTCCAGCTTATGTATTGGCTTAGGTTCTGCAATATTGGTGTTTGGGATTGGCAATTTGTTGGGCTCTTTTATGGTATCAGCAGTGGAAGATAAAAGAATAAAACAATTAATAGAGATAGAGGTAAATGATGAACGCAATGTAAGGATCAGGGAAAAGGCTGGTTATATGACAAGCAAAATTATGAATTATGTGATTTTAGTTTTGGTTATGGCATTAGGATTTATGAATGTTAATAAAATGGTTTTAATCATGGTTGCTTCACTACTTTTAATAGAACTTGCATTGGTTATCTTCTTTTCAAATTATTTTTCAAAGAGAATGTAAAAAATAAGCTATAATTTCATTCTCTTTAATTTTTTTATTTAGATTTTTTATAATAAAGTTTAGTGTATAATGATAAAAGAATACTATTTAATTATGGGGGAAAGCAGAAAATGTTTAAGGAAATGAGAAGAAAAGATAGATCTATTGATGACGAACAGGCTATTGAACTGTTAAGAAAAGGACAATATGGAGTGTTATCTACAGTATGTGAAAATGGATATGCCTATGGAGTTCCTCTAAACTACATATACCATGAAGGAAACATTTATTTTCATTGTGCTGCTGAAGGAAGCAAGTTGGACAATATTGTTTATAACAATAAAGTTTCTTTTTGTGTGGTTGGCAATACTGAACCAATACCTGATAAGTTTAGTTATAGGTATGAGAGTGTAATAGTGTTTGGACGTGCGGTGGAAGTATATGATAAGGAAAAGGAGGATGCATTGGTTGCGCTAATTCAAAAATACTCTGGCGAGTTTATGGAGAAAGGGATGGAATACATACGAAAGAGTGGTATTAAGGCAAAAGTCATTAAAATTAATATTGAGCATTTGACAGGAAAGGCAAGGCAGTAAATAAAGGTAAATTTTTGTTCAGTGATAATCATTTTAAGTATAATGATATAGATGAAAAAATCAATTCAAACTAATTCCATAATTAAATTTACGCGAAAAAATTTTGTGAAAATTGACTCAAGAAATTGTGTTAAAAGTGAAAATATAGGTATCAATTTTATTTAAGGGTCTATATAAAAATTTTAAGAAAAGTAAATGAGATTGGGGTATAACTATGGAGATAAAGTTTTACAGGATAGGTGAATTAAGCAATAGTCAGTTTAATTTTGCTGTTATATTTGCTACTTATAAAGGAAAATGGATATTTGTAAGGCATGAGGACAAAAATACATGGGAAGTGCCTGGCGGTCACAGAGAAAAGAATGAAGATATTAATGTAACTGCTTCAAGGGAGCTGTTTGAGGAAACAGGGGCGTTAAAATACAAAATTGAGCCCATATGTGATTACTCTGTTACCATAGATGAGATAACTACATCTGGGAGATTGCTTTATGCAAAAGTAAATGAAATGGGGCCTTTGCCAGATAGCGAGATATGCGAAGTAAGCTTTTTTAAAATGATGCCTGATAATCTTACTTATGCGGATGTACAGCCGATACTTCTAAGAAAGGTATTAGATTTTTTAAGTGGCAAGGTATTAAAACTGCTTGAAAAAGACAAAACAAGGAACATTAATATCATCAACTTTATTAGAAATTATCCTATTTATATCATTGAATCAGTTGGAGATTCAGTACTTGTTAGAGGAATAAGCGATGAAGATTGGGTTTATATTAGCAGCAAATCCTATGATGAGTTTTTTCAACTGATTGAGGGGTTAGACGGAGATGATAAATGTTTTGCAGTCATTGAGGATTGGATGCTCTCATATATTGTGAAAAACAGGAAAATAAAGTCACGACTTACAAGTGTTAAATTAGTCTATGATTCTAATGTACCACTGCCGACCGTAAAATCACATGTTGTTGACTTATCAATTGCAGATGCTCCATATATATTCGAGAATTCCAAGTATAAAGAGTATATATCAATTGAATATATTGAAGATAGGATAAAAAATGGCATTGGTCTTGGCATTTATGAAAATGAAAAGCTGGTGGCATGGGCGATTACACATGATGATGGAGCCATAGGTTTTTTGAATGTATTGGAAGATTACAGAAGGAAAGGATATGGCATGGATGTAACTGTTGCAATGATAAAGAAGCTTCTGGAACTTGGCCAATTTCCATTTGTACATATTGAAGAAGATAATGTAAAGTCTATGAACCTGGCATTAAAAGCAGGATTTAGAAAGGATAGGAGGGTACATTGGATAAAATTAAATTAGGATTGGATGCTTCATGTGCATAAAATCATAAAGAAGAATGGAGAAGTTGTATATGGAAAAAGTCTATGAAACAGAAAGATTGATGTTAAGAATACTGGATAAAACTTATGCGGAAGTAGTATTAGATTACTATTTGAGAAATAGGACTTTTTTACAGAAGTGGGAACCTTTAAGAGATGAGAAGTTTTACACAAAGGAGTATCAGCAGGAAAATCTGGAAAAGGAATTGACAGGCATCGAAAATAATGATTTGCTTAGAATGTGGATATTTAAAAAGAATGATGACAGAAAAATAATCGGTACAGTATGTTTTAACAACATCGTAAAAGGCGCATTCTTATCATGTCATTTGGGGTACAAATTAGACAAAGATGAAATCAATAATGGTTATATGACTGAAGCGGTTAAAAGAGGAATTGATATAATTTTTGACGATTTTAAGCTGCACAGAATTGAGGCAAACATCATGCCGAGGAATAAGCCATCATTAAAAGTAGTCGAAAAATTGGGATTTTACAATGAAGGAATAGCATATAAGTATCTGAAAATTAATGGTAAATGGGAAGACCATGTACACATGGTTTTATTAAACGACAATGTATGATATTAAAAAGCCTCAGATATATGTTTGGAATATGTATCTGAGGCTTTTGATTTTCAAGCGATAAAGCTTTTATTAATGATATATTATGGAAATCAAGGTTCGTATATACTAATGACATATAAATATATATATTATATAATATACCGGAAAGGGGGAATGCAGTTTGCGCAAGATTAAAATGTTATTCTTATATCTATTAATGTTGAGCATAGTCTTCGTGCCTGTCATATCATACGGTGATAGCGGACTTCCACAATTTCAGTTTGGTTCAAGGCTTTTATACACTGGGACTTACGGTACTGATGTATCGGAGCTACAAAGCATATTAAATAGCATTGGATTTAGCACGGGTGCTATTGATGGTGTTTTTGGCAACAACACATTAAATGGGGTGTTGGCTTTTCAAAAAGCAGAAAACTTGGTTGCAGACGGGATTGTAGGGCCTAATACTTACAATGCTATTCAAAATGCTTCGTGGGAAAATCCAGTCGTCTATTATGTACAACCGAATGACAATATCTATTTTATAGCGAAGAAATACGGGACATCTGTTCAAGATATTCTGGATGAAAACGGATTGAGTGACAACGCATCTTTATATGTTGGCGAGAAGCTGCTTATACCACATCCGCCAGTGACAGTACCGCAACAGCTTGACAATGCTTCTAATTATCAGGAACTTAAAGAAAATATTGAGACACTGCTTAGCCAGCATACGGGAAATTACGGAGTATACTTCATAGACTTAAACTCTGGCGAGACTTTTGATATAAATGGTTATGGATCCTTTATTGCCGCCAGCACATATAAAGTTCCTCTAAATTTTTATGTGTATACACTTATAACCGAAGGGAAATTAGATCCAAATATGGAAGTACAGTATACATCACAAGATTATGAAGGCGGGTCTGGCTCTATACAATATGATCCTGTTGGAACTTATTATACAATTAGGGAACTTTCAAAAAAATCTATAGAAGAAAGCGACAATATAGCATCAAATATGTTGATGAGAGTTGTAGGATATGACAATTATTTGAATTTCATAGAAAGTTTAGGTGCTTATGTTGTGCCATATTCAGATAATGTCACATCTCCAAGGGATTTAAGCATCTACATGGAGGATATATTAAATTATGCAAATGCGCACAGCAGCACGGCAGGAGAGCTTCTAAGTTATCTTGAAAATACTATTTATAACGATAGGATCTCATATCCTTTGCCAAGCAATATAACTGTTGCTCATAAAATTGGAAATCTATCAAATGTAGTAAATGATACAGCTATTGTTTTTTATATGCAAAAACCGTATATTTTGACCATCATGGGCAACAATGTAGATGGATCTGATAATTCGGATGCCTATACTGTAATAAGGGAAATATCGAAGATGGTATATGACTTCCAGGTCAGTCATTAAAAAAGCCGGGATTACCGGCTTTTTTAAAACTCATCGCGTATGATTTTTTCTATTACATCGCTGACACCATCTTCTAAATTGGATTTTGCTACATAGTTGGCGTTTCTTTTTATGGCGTCATCAGCGTTTCCCATGGCAACGCCAAATCCTGCTTTGATTATCATTTCTTTGTCATTGTCTTGATCGCCTATTGCTACAACCTGATTAATGTCTACATTGAGAATATCACATAATTTTATGAGTGCGGATCCTTTTGTAGTGCCATAAGGGAGAATTTCTATAAAATATTCGTCTGACTGTACGCACGTAAAAGGCTCGTTTGATGATTGCCTTATTTCGTCTACAAGCTCTAAAGATGTGTCCCTATTTCCTCTGAAAAGCACCTTTATAATTTTATCAAGTTTGCGGAGATCTTCGATTAAATCGCATTTTACGTGCTCTGTTTCCATGTATGATTTGATGAAATCGGATATCTTATTTATGTATATGCCGTCTATACTGTATACAAGAATGTCTACATCGTATTTTCCTTCTTGCCATTTTTTCGCTATAAGCTTGTATAAATCGTCAGAGAGATAATTTTCATGCAGTATTTTTTTATTTATGTGATCGTATATTACACATCCGTTAAAAAGTATGACAGGCACATCAATATCAAGTTCTTTTATGTATGGAGTCGCTGATATGATGCCTCTACCTGTTGCCAATGTGAAAATACCTCCCATATTGCGAAACTTTTTTACACTATTTTTCGTGACTTCAGAGATCTTTTTTTTGTCGTCTAACAAAGTCCCATCTGCGTCTGCTACAACCATTTTGTATTTCATATGATCACCCCAAATAATATTTACACCGTATCTATTATACAATTTTTTTGATTTTAAGACTACTGAAAAATTTTTTATGAGATATTGTTCGCAAATCGTATATATGTTAAAATTATAAAAAAATTATGGGGAGGAGATTGAATGATAACTTGGAAAGAAGATTTTAGGCTTGGCATTGACGAGATAGACAAGCAGCATAAGCGACTTTTTGATATTGCAAATGAAGCGTACGATTTATTGAAGAATGAATTTGCCATTGATAAATACGATCACATTGTAGACATAATAAAAGAGTTGAAGGACTATACGATTTACCATTTTGACTATGAAGAAGGCTACATGAAAAGCATAGGCTTTAAAAAGTTGCTTTCACATAAAGTGCTGCACGATGACTTTAAAGAGAAGATTAACAACATAGATTTAGATAAGATAGATCAAAATCAAGACGAGTACATAAAAGATATTTTAAACTTTTTGGTGGATTGGATTGAAAAGCACATATTGAAAGACGATAGGTTATATGCAGAAAAGCAATAAAAAAACAAGGTGGCGTGGTAATGCCACCTTGTAAATTACTTTAATGGTGTAAATGGGCAGTATCCTATTTCATCGCATCTATTTTTCATGTCAGCCCATAGTTTATCATCTTCAATTGCCTCATAGGCCGTGGGATATAGGATGTAATTTTCTTTAAAGATATGATCTCTCATGTTGAATACGATGTAGCTTGATAGTTCTTTCACTCTGTCTTTAAAATCTGCAAAATCGATGTAGTCGATGTTGCTTGCAAGCTCTACCAAACTTCTTTTTCTCAATCGTATCTCGTCATGCTCAAGACGCATTATCCTTGTTGGACCTGTTATACCCAGTTTTTCCAGTTCAGGGAACAATACGTCTTCTTCTCTTTTGTGGTGCTTTTCGGCGCTTAAAATGCCTTCTGCAGTTTCTTTTAAATCTGATAACAAGGCTCTGTCTTCCTGTGGTGACGACATTTTCTGTATCTTTATGTTTAAAAGCTCTAATTTGTCAAGTAGCTTTAGTATTTCATCGTGTTCTAATATAAGTGTTTGCAGCACGTGATCGTCAGGCAAAGACTCTTTCAATCCGTTTAACTGTCCTTCCAGCATCTCCATGTGAACCGAACAAAGCCCTCTTAACTCTTCTGCTTGCATTCCTTCATCAACTAATTTTTGCTCTGCTAAAGATAATTCTTCGGCAGTAAGGTCTTCTATCAATTCTCTTGCTTCGCTTTTTACCGTCTCAGGATCTTCGCTATTGTTAAGCCTTTTAAGTACGTCAGCTAGTTTATCAACTCTATTTTCCATGATATACATCCTCCTTTTTCTATTTCCAGTATACAAGAGACTACATCAAAATACTGTGATTTAAATCACAGTATTTTGATAGGAATAAAATTTTTATTCATTTTATTTTTTTGTAGTTTTGTTTTAAAATAAAATTAAACTTAAAAAAAGGCGGATGAATATTGTGAAAGTATTTTGGTTAATTATCTTTGTGTGGAATATCATTACGTTTGCCACTATGGGTGTAGACAAGTACAAAGCCACTCATGGAAAGTGGAGGATTAAAGAAAGAACTCTTTTTCTTTTGTCATTTTTGTTGGGAGGTATAGGCGTTTTTTGTGGTATGTACATATTTCACCATAAGACAAAGCACATAAGCTTCAAGGTTTTAGTACCCTTGGCGGTATTTACAAATGCAATGTCTATATACTTTTTGTACAAGATTTTAAACATCAATCATTAAGGAAAGATATTTTATATGCTAACATGTAATTCACATTGACAACAATTGAATTTCAGTTATTAACAAACTTATCCACAATATCCACAGAAAATATATCAACATTAACATTAATAATCGAAGTCTTAAAAGGGAGTGGTAAAATGCGAACCAATGATTATCAATTGGAGTTTGAATACCTTAATAGGACTATCGGTTTTATCGAGAATGAAATATACAGATTGAAACAAATGCTCATGATAGAGGGCACAAATATAAAGCAGTTGAGAGAAGATGTTTTGCAATATGCGCCTAATACACCTGACAATTTTGATAGATTAGTAGAGGTGAATCCATATATAAATGAGCTTAAAAGACATATTGTGTACTACAATGAGATTTTAAGAAATCTTAAATCATTGAATAAAATGGCTAGTTCTCCTTATTTCGGTAGATTTGATTTTATAGAAAGCGGTTCAGATTTATTGGAAAAAATATATATAGGGCTTAAAACTTTGAGAGATCCGAATACATTCGATATTATCGTATACGATTGGAGAGCGCCTATATCAAGTGTGTTTTACAGGTTTGAAAAGGGCAGAGCCTTTTACGAAGCTCCAGACGGAATTATAGAAGGAGATGTAGTGCTAAAGCGGCAGTACAAGATTGAAGATAAGAAGTTAAAATATTACTTTGACTGCAATATAGTAATAGATGACGAAATTTTGAGAGAAGCCTTAGGGCGTAATTCTACAGCAAAGATGAGGACAATTGTTGAAACTATTCAAAAAGAACAAGATAAGATAATAAGAGATGTAGATGGAGATGTTTTAGTAGTTCAAGGTGTTGCAGGAAGTGGGAAGACATCCATAGCACTGCATAGGATAGCCTATTTGCTTTATTTTGAAAGAGATAAAAATTTAAAGAAAGATGACATACTCATAATTTCGCCCAATAAAATTTTTAGTCAATACATAAAAAATGTGCTGCCAGAATTAGGTGAAGAAAATGTAAATGAAATTATCTTTGAGGACTTTGTAAAAAATGCCATAGGAGATGTAGTACATGTTGAGGAAAGGTCCGATTATGTAGAAAGGCTTTCGTCGTGTGAAGACAAAGTCATGTTGGATTCTGCAAGGCTTAAAAATTCTTCGGAATTTATTGCGGTTTTAGACAGACTTTTATCATATTATGAGAGGAATGTGATAGAGTTTAAAGATGTGTATTACGATGGCAAAGTAGTGTACAGCAGGCATGATTTAAAGAATGAATTTTTAAATGACAAGATGAACCGACCAATGAAAAAAAGACTTGAAAGAATAGAGATGAAGATATTTGATAAAATCCATTATCTTAGAAAAGGAAGGCTTTCCAAAATTGAGAGGTTTGTTGAAGATCGTAAGGGCCATGAATTTGAGATAAAGGCATACAGCCGTCTTTTGTCCATAAAAGAAATGAGGAGGATTAAAAAACAAGTAAATAGTTTCACAGATGTAAATTTCTTATATGTTTACAGATTGCTGTTTTCTGATAAAGATTTGTTTAAAAGGCTTTCATACGGACTAAACATAGATTTATCTGAAAATTTTTTTAAGATAGCTGAATTGACTTGTAAAAACATAGATGATGGAAAAGTATATTACGAAGATATCGGGCCGTTATTATATTTGAAGTACAAGGTGGAGGGATTTAAGCCTCACAAAAAAATAAAACACGTTGTGATAGATGAAGCACAAGACTATTCACAGATTTTTTATAAAATATTTAATTTGATGTTTTATGACGCTAAATTCACTGTATTGGGAGATGTGAACCAAACACTTGACAGAGGAATAAATGAGGCTTTTTACGATCTTATTGATGAAGTTTTTGCCAAAAGGAAAATAAAAAAGTTTTTCATAGAAAATAGTTACAGATCTACTTATGAGATAAATGAATTTTCTATTGGATTGCTTAAACATCCTCCGAAAATAATGCCATTTGAAAGGCATGGCGATAAACCGCAATTGGTCCGCAAATATAGTTTTGAAGAAATATGCATAAATATAGCAAATAATGCTTCGGAACTTTTTGCAGATGGGTATAAGACGATTGGCGTCATTGCAAAGACAAAAGATGAAGCGAATAAAGTCTACGGCACAATGAAGAATTTTATCAATGTGAAACTTTTGAACTCAAAAGACGACGAAGTGATAGAAGGTGTAAACATAATTACGCCTTATGAGGCTAAAGGTATAGAATTCGACGTTGCGTTTGTCTTTAATGCATCGAATGAAAATTACAAAACCGAATACGACAGAAATCTTTTGTACATTGCATGTACGCGAGCGCTGCATAGGCTTATAATATATTCTTTGGGAGATTTCTGTAAGTTTATAGGATGAATTTTATTTTCATAAATAAATTTGTTATAATTTTATAAAATAATTCGGAAGGCAGGTGGTTCTATGGAAGTTATTAAAATTGATACGCCCGCAAGAGAGGCTATTATCGATATAACTGATGAAGTGAGAAAAATCGTAAAAGCGAGCAACATAAAAGATGGCATTTGCTTCATCCATGTGCCACACACTACTGCAGGTGTGACGATAAACGAAAATGCTGATCCCGATGTGAAAGAGGACATATTGAGAGGTCTTAATGAAATCATTCCTCAAATAAGATTTAAGCACTTAGAAGGCAATTCAGATGCTCACATAAAATCTGTCTTGGTAGGGACAAGCATTAATTTGATGATAGAAAATGGGGATATACAGTTAGGTACATGGCAAGGCGTATACTTCTGTGAATTTGATGGTCCAAGGCATAGAAAAGTGTACGTTAAAATAGTGTAAGGATAAGGGGGATAATTGTTGTGACCAAAGAGCATATATCTAAGTTGACAGAAGATTTAAAGAATATCATTATATACAAAAATATAATGAAAGATACTACAGTAGACAAAGCCATAAAAATTTTAAATTTACTTGTCAGTGAAAAAGTGGATGAAGGCAAAGTCTATGAGCTGTACAGCGATTTATTTTCGGATTTATCGAATTATGCTGTGGAAAATAATGTGTATTCTGAGGTTTGGAAATCGAAAATAGATGAATTAGCAAGAGTTGATGAAAATATATTTAGCATGTTAACTGAGAAATTTGGACAAGATTCCATTGATGAAACATTGAAGATGGCTGCAAAAAGAGAGCTTGAATACTTAAAAAAACTTTCGGAAGTAGATTTTGCGGATTGCCTTAGAAAGTGTTTGAAATTTAATGTGATTTCGTGGGAACATCTTTTAGAATCATCTGAAAGACATAGACAATATTTGATAGACTGCAATAATGCTGATGATGTAGCAATATACTATAGAGAAAATGGCTGTGGCATATATGGAGTGTATAGAGCATTTAGATGGCTTGATGGGAAGATTGTCGGTGTAGAAAATCCCGATCCTATTGAGTTTGAAGATTTGGTAGGATATGAAGATGAGCACAGAATCGTCATAGATAACACAGAAAGGTTTTTGAGAGGTTTGCCAGCCTCAAACATTTTGCTTTATGGAGATAGAGGAACTGGCAAATCCTCAACTGTAAAGGCTGTATTGAATATGTACTATAAAAGAGGTCTTAGACTTATTGAGGTAAGTCGCCAAGATCTTTTGGATTTAAACAAAATTATAAGTGTCATAAGCAAAAGAGGCCTTATGTTTATTCTGTTTTTGGATGATTTATCGTTTGAAGAAAATGAAACTGAATATAAAATTCTAAAATCAACACTTGAAGGCGGTATAGAGAAGCTTCCTGCCAATGTTTTAATATATGCTACTTCAAATAGAAGGCACATGATAAAAGAGTATTTAACTGATAATGTGCAAAGTGAAATTCATTCATTAGATACAAAGCAAGAAAAACTTTCATTGGCAGATAGGTTCGGAATAACTGTTACTTTTCAATCGCCTGGCAAAGAAGAATATTTAAAGATAGTCGAATCTTTAGCTCAAAAATATCATATTGATTTAGACAGAGATACATTGATAAGAGAATCGATGAGATGGAGCTCTTGGCATAATGGCATGTTACCAAGAACCGCCAGACAATTTATCGATCATTTGAGAACTTGCTGATGGGATTTCAAAATCCCTTTATTTTTTTATGTTTTTGCAAAAAAATTTTCGACATAATTCGCCTTTATTCAATAAAAAATAAACCAGTTTTATGATCATAAAACCGTACAATCGGCTATTTGCGTGGCGTTAAATGTTTACAAGTGGAACATTATATCATTTTCTGTCGATAAAAAATATTCTAAAAAAAAGAAGGATTTTTGAGGGATAAATAGAATATTATAATAGAATTTTTACTTTAATAGTAAATTTTTGATAAAAATTCAAAGCTTAGAACGAATTAAGGGGGTAAAATTATGTATTACAAAAGAGTAAGCGAGTACGTATCGACAATAAACTATGGTGACAAGACGATAGTGAGGAAATACGCTGTAGTAAAATCAGAGGTAAAAGTATTTAATGGCGGCGAAAATGTTGATGTGCCGTCGTACGGAATCGAAATTGCGGAGCAGATAACTGAGAAGGGTATAGTGAAGGAAGAGCTTGGTGATGTAGTAGTTCATGTAAGTCCATACAAAGACAAAGTGGAAGATATGGCAAAGAGATTTTGCATCGATGACTTGTCACCGCTGCATTTGTCAGACATAATGGATGATTTATATTATCAATACATAGATGATTACGATGAATACGCAAAAGAATGCAAAATTGCAATATGAGGGCTTAAAGCCTTCTTTTTTTATTGCAGTTTTAAGTTTATAATAACATTAATAGAACGATAACGGAGATGATGCTTATGAAGATCGTATCAAATGGAGAAATGAGAGAAATAGAATCTATAGCCATAAATTCTCTTGGGATACCATCTGTGTGCCTTATGGAAAATGCTGGCCGCGTTGTGGCAGAACATGCAGCAGAATACCTGTTTAGTTGCAAGAGAAATAATGTGGTGATTTTGTGCGGTAAAGGAAATAATGGCGGAGATGGTTTTGTTGCTGCAAGATACCTTTTCAACAGAGGTTTTGATGTGAAGGTCTTTGTAGTATCAAGTATAGGATTGATTTCTGGTGATGCAAAGAAAAACCTCGACATAATAATCAATATGGGGATTTACGTGGCAGAAATCCTTCAAAAAGAGCAACTAAAATTTCTTGAAAAGAGCATCAAAGAATCTGATTTAGTCATAGATGCGCTATATGGAACAGGTCTCGACAGAGAAGTGTCAGGCATAAGCAAAGACATCATAGACATTGTGAATGGATCTGGCAAATACGTCATATCTGTCGATATACCATCAGGAATAAATGGTGACAATGGTAAGGTAGAAGGCTGTGCGGTAAAAGCAAATGCTACGGTAACTATGCAGTTTATGAAAAAGGGGATTGCTGTATATCCGGGTGTAGATTATGCTGGGAAAGTGGTTGTGGCCGACATAGGCATACCGAATAATTTAGTCGACAATATTAAGTGCAGATACAATATGATTTCACAGGACGATGTTGTATTGCCTAAAAGATATAAGAATACCCATAAAGGAGATTATGGCAAGCTTTTGATTGTAGCTGGTTCAAAAGACATGACTGGTGCAGCAGCTTTGTGCGCTATGAGCGCAATAAAGACAGGATGTGGCATAGTTAAATTAGCTGTGCCAAAGGCTATACAAGGAATTATGCAAAGCAGTTTGAAAGAAATCATAACGTATGGATTGGATGACAAAGATGGAGCATTTTATTTAGGTTCAGTTGGCGAAGTATTAAAGTTGGCGAATACTGTCGATGCTGTGGCGATAGGGCCTGGGCTTACAAATAGCTCCAATGTAAAAGAGTTTGTAAAAGAAGTCATATTAAAGCTTGAAAAACCATTAGTTCTTGATGCTGATGCATTGAATGCTATATCTGATTCAGTGGATATGATAATCGGCAAAGATGTAATTTTGACACCACATATGGGCGAGATGTCGAGATTATTAGGAGTTTCTGTTGATGATATAAATAATAATATATACGCAACTGTTGAAAAGTTCATTTCAAAGTATAAAGCGACACTTGTTCTTAAAAGTTCAAGAACAGTAATAGGAAACGATACTGAAGGCATATATATTAATTGTACAGGGAATCCGGGTATGGCTACGGCAGGCTCTGGAGATGTCTTGACCGGCATGATATCGTCATTTTTGGTTCAGGGATTAAAAGGGGTAAAAGCGGCCATTTACGGAGTTTACTACCATGGAAAAGCAGGTGATATGGCTTCAGAAAAGTATGGAGAATACGGACTTACTGCGACAAACATACTTGAATATATTCCATATGCAATGAAAATGTAAAGAGGTGATGTGATTGAGGAGACTTTTGTTTGTGCTATTGCTTATATTGACTATTTTTTTGTCAGGATGCATAAAAAAGTCTCACTTAGATGTGCCTTCAAATGTAAAAAAAGCAATTCAAAGTTTAAAAAGTTATACTTCAGATGTTGAAGTTCAGCTTAATAATAATAAAAATATAAAGAGATATACCATGAAGCAGTTTTATAAAAATGGAAAGTACCGCATGGAAATATACGATGAGTCTAATAAACCTGATAAAGTCATCGTGTACGACGGCAATAGGAGTTACGTGTATTTTTCAAAAATAAATCAGACATTTATAGAGGATGATAGCGAAAACATACCTGCATATTCCATGTTTTCATCATTTATAGATAATTTTAAAAAAGCCGGCGAGATAAAAGAAAGTGAAGACGGCGAATTTTACCAAATCGATGTTCCTATTTTAAACGGGAATACTTTTATGTACAGTGAATCGGTTGAATTTTCGAAAAAAGATTATAAACCGGTATCTATGAAGATTTATGACATAAATGGGAAGGTTTTTGCTGAGATGAAGTACGCAAATTTCGTGTATAATCCAGAGTTAGATGATGGCCTTTTTGCCGAAAAAGATATTTCTACATTCAGCAGGTACTTCCGCACTGATATTAACATGTCTGTAGATATAAAAGATGTATATAAATACTCAGGCATAAACCCAGTATTTCCTGGATACATTCCTAAAGGGTATACTCTTGAAAATATAAGTGTAGATTTGTCAAATAATAATTCAATTAATTTAACATATTTAAACGGTAATGATATAATAAAAATTGTTGAAAGTGTTAGCGCTTTTGATGGGAAAGGCTTTGATAAAGGGCGCATTGGAAATACTATTTATTACAAAAGAGGGAATAGATATATTTTAGATAGAAATGGTCTCATTGTTGATTTGATGATTAATGAAAAAATAAGTTCTGACGAAGCACTGATGATTTTAAATTCTTTAATTTGATTTGGAGGTAATTATGCTTAATTTGTATAGACCAACATGGGCAGAAGTTAATTTGGATAATATAATTCACAACTACAAAGAGATAAGAAAAATCACTGATAAAAATGCTGGCATAATGGCAGTAGTCAAGGCGAATGCCTATGGGCATGGTTCGTATGAAGTGTCGAAGGAATTGATAAATTGTGGTGTAGATTATCTGGCTGTTGCAACAATAGACGAGGCTCTGGAACTAAGAGAGCAGGGTATATCAAAGCCAATACTCATTTTAGGATATACTCCAGCAAAGTTTGCTGATGTGATTGTAAAGCACGATATTACTCAGACAGCATTTGAGCTAAGTTACGTAAAAGAGGTAGCAAAGGTGGCTCAAAAGCTTGGCAAAGATGCTAAGATTCATGTTAAGATAGATACAGGGATGGGTCGCATCGGCTACAATGACATGAATAAAGCTTATGAGGAGATTTTATCCATGTCAAATCTTGCTGGAATCAACATTGAAGGCATATTTAGCCATTTTTCGTCATCAGACGAAAAAGACAAGGAGTACACGTTAAGGCAGCTTGAAATTTTTTTAAGTCTTATAGAAAGGCTTAAAATGTCTGGTATATACATTCCTATTAGGCACATAGCAAACAGTGCTGCAATATTAGACATGCCTGAAACACACCTTGACATGGTAAGACCGGGGATTATACTTTATGGAAGTTTTCCTTCAACTGAAGTCAATAAAAAAATTGATTTACGTCCCACTATATCATTAAGATCGAAAGTCGTCTATGTTAAAGATGTGGGTGAAGGAGAATATATAAGCTACAACAGAACGTATAGGACAAACAGAAAAAGCCGCATAGCTACTTTGCCTATAGGGTATGCAGATGGCTTAAATAGGCTTTTATCAAATAATCACAATGTCATAATAAATGGCAAATATGCTCCTATAGTTGGTAAAATATGCATGGATCAATGTATGGTTGATGTGACAGAGATTGAAGATGTTAAGGAAGGAGATATTGCTACTATTATGGGAGAAGCAGATGGCAAATTCATAAGCGCTGATGAAATTGCAAATAAATTAAAAACTATTTCTTATGAAGTATATTGTGGAATATCCAGACGGGTACCAAGAATATATATATTTAATGGAGAGATAACAAAAGTAGAAAATTATTTAAAATGTTAAATATTATGTATAAAAATAATAAAGATTGACATTAATATATATAGCAGTATATAATAAATTATATAAGTGTGTTAGGAGGTCATAATTGTGGGCGAGACAAAAAGAATACTCGTCAGTTTGCCGGAAAGCTTACTGGAGGAAGTTGATGTACTTGCAGCTATGGAAAATAGAAACCGCAGTGAATTTATAAGAGAAGCCATGAAATTATACATTAAAGAGAGAAAGAAGATGAAGATAAGGGAGAGCATGAAGAAAGGGTACCTTGAGATGGCGGCTATAAATGCAGAACTTGCGGAATTGGGCCTAACCGCTGACAACGAATGCTTTAACGGATACGAAAAGAAATTGAAAAAGTGTGATTGATATGATTGTAAAGCGTGGAGATATTTTATATGCTGATTTAAGCCCTGTCATAGGCTCAGAACAGGGTGGTGTTAGGCCCGTACTTGTAATACAGAACGATATCGGCAATAAGTACAGCCCTACAGTTATCGTGTCAGCAATAACATCTCAGATAAACAAAGCTAAATTGCCGACACATGTTGAGATAAATGGAACGGAATACGGTCTTAATAAGGATTCAGTTATTCTATTAGAACAAATAAGGACTATAGACAAAAAGCGGCTAAGAGAAAAAATAGGCCATTTTGACCAAGAGATGATGGAAAAAGTAAATGAGGCATTGCAGATAAGCCTTGGATTGATAGATTTTTAAGGACAGCTTAGAAAAATGTCCTTTTATTTTTACGGCATTTTTCACGATTTAAAGAGATTTTTGTTGAAATAGGCAAATTTTTTGTATAAAATAGAACTAAAGAAGGGGGCTTAGCTTGTGAAGAAGATTTATGGATTGATATTGGTATTTGTTGTGATGTTAGCTGTAATTGGAATTGTGTACGCTGATTCGACTCAAGATCCCGGTAGTCAACAGGATCCGATAGTCACAAAAAGCTATGTAGATAGCAAGTATGATGATTTAAAAAGCTACATAGATAGTAAAGCAAGCACATCAAGCAGCAATTACGACATAGTCGAACTAAAACCTGGCGAAAGCATCACACTTTATCAAGGATCTGAGGCTATAGTCAGAACTGACAATACATCAACGATTGTCACCAGCACTGATGGCGTATCGGATTTGACAGGTGGAAAAGATTTAAAAAACAATGCATTGATACCAGCAAATCATCTGTTGCTTTTCCCACGGTCAGATGGCAGAGGAATAAAGGCGAAAGCTGATACTATAATCGTGGTAATGGGAAAATACACAAAAAATTAAAATGCGCTTTAAAGCGCTTTATTTTTTTCTAAAATATGGTATTGCTCAAGGTTATATTAAAGTGATATAATTCAAGTGATACAATACTAAAATAATGAAGGAGAGATATTCTTTGAGTCTGAAGAAAATACTCGTATTTTTTGTAGCACTATCATTAGCAGTATCTGCAATTGTAGATGTATCCAGAATTAGCGTTGAAAATAAGTACAACACGGTGGAAACCGTGGCTGACCTTTATAACTTTGAAAATTTGGCTGAGAATACGGGAATGAGTGTACAGGAAGTTCTGACAACATTAAAAGATAACGGCTTAAAAGGAGTGGCAGTACCTGAAGTAACGTTAAACAGACTTCAGGAAATCGGCAAAATAGCACTTTACAAGATGTCGGATGTGGAAAATATTTATAACCTTAAGAATACCGCTGGCAATTCTGCACTGACGTCATACATTAAAAGCTTAAGCGACAGCCAAAAAAGGATCGAGAAGGATTATATCGTTGTAACTACAGACGATGTTTCGACTTATGATTTCTTGAAGTCATCTTTGACTAAAAGGGTACCGTCTGGCAAGTTGACTATTTTAAAAAATGGGAATAACTATGCATTTATTTTAAACGAAGACATGGACACTTTTGCTGACCAAGGCTTAGGTTTTGACAAAAATGATTTGGACATGGTAAAATCATTGGGTCTTGATATAATACCAAGGGTTGAAAATTACAATGGCATAAAAGACAAAGACATACAAAACTACGTAGAGCTTTTAAAACATTACGGCGTGAAGACAGTAGTGTTTGGCGGAAATGATGTATTGGGAAACCCTGATAAAATATCGTATGCGGCATCTTTATTTAAAAAGAACGGAATCGCTATCGGAATTATTGATACACCTATGGGCAAAAGCTTACAAGCTGGAACAGAAAAGTTTACGAAATTTGACGGTTACGATGGAGTTAAAGTTTACGGTCTTTCTGAAGCTGAGACAGCTAAGTACGATACAAGTGGAATAGTTGATAGATGGTACAGATCTATCATAGAGAGAGATGTGCGAATTATATACATTAGAGCAAAAGTCGATACGACTAAGTCTCAAAATTACAATTTGAAGCAGAACATATCCATGTTGAAAGAGATAAATGACCTTGTGAATTATGCAGGACTTAATTTAGGCGTAGTGAAGCCTTTAAGCCCGATTCATCAATCAAAGATAATAGAAGTGTTGATTGCATTAGGCGTTGTTGCAGGTGGAATTATCCTCTTAATGCTTTTTGGACTTAGGGAAAGGTACTCCTTAATACTTACGATTTTAGGCATCGTCATATCGGCGCTTTTGATTTTAACAAAGTACAATGACCTTGGCGTCAAATCAGTAGCTTTATTGTCATCTATAATATATCCATCGCTGGCTATAGGGTATTTCATCGATGGCAGCAAAAAGATTATCGATGGCGGAGAAGATGGCCATTATGTGAGAGATTCGCTTTACATTTTCTTTAAGACTGTTTTAATATCTTTAGCCGGTGGGTTAATAATTGCGGCGATTATGGCAGACAGCAAATACATGTTGAAGTTAGACTACTTTAGAGGCGTTAAGTTGTCATTTACTGTTCCGGTAGTAGTGTATATAGCGTATTACGGCTATAAAGTGTGGAATATAAATACATTTAGGAAATTGACTGATGCCTCCATTAAGATACTAAATACAGATATTAAGATATGGCATGTATTGGCTGTTTTGATAGCTGGTTTTGTAGGAATTGTATATATTTCGCGAACAGGCAATACACCAGTTATAAAGCCCACATCAATAGAGCTTAAGTTTAGAAGCTTGCTTGAACATTACCTTGTGGCAAGGCCAAGGACGAAGGAATTTTTAGTTGGATATCCTGCTTTAATATTAAGCATATACGCTGCTAAAAAGAAATCAAAATCAATGAATTTTATACTTGGAATACTGGCATCTATCGGAATACTGTCGATGCCTAATACTATGAGTCATGTGGAAAGCGTGCTTAAAATTGCGTTAGAGCGTACTGTAATAAGCTGGGTGTTTGGGCTTATAATAGGATTAGTTGCATTAAAAGTTGTTGATGTTTTTATGAGATATATAAAGATGAAGAATGTTCACAATTGATTTTACTTACTTTTATTAAGCCGTGGAGGTAAAGATAATGAAAATTTTGATATCGGGGTATTATGGCTTTGAAAACACTGGCGATGATGCTGTCTTAGAATGCATCGTCGCCGGACTTAAAGAAAGAGGTGTAGATGACATCACGGTGCTTTCAAATGCGCCTTATGTTACTTCATCTAAGTACGGTGTAAAGTCTATAAATCGAAATTCACTTAAAGATATTTTTAACGGGATAAGGGATTCTGATGTCATTATAAGCGGCGGTGGAAGTTTAATACAAGATGTCACAAGCAGCAAAAGCTTATGGTACTATCTATCAATAATCTTTTTAGGTATTTTGTTGAGAAAAAAAGTGTACATCGTAGGACAAGGAATAGGGCCTATACAGCACAAATACAATAAAATTTTGGCTAATTTTTTATTAAAAAGGGTAGACATGATTACGGTAAGAGACAAGGATTCGCTCTCCATTTTAAAAGAACTTAATATCGAAAAAAATGCTATTCTCGCTGCTGATCCTGTCGTTAACTTAAATGTCTGCAGCGATGAAAGAATAGAGAAAATATTGGAAGACGAGGAAATCGATAAGAATAGGTACATAGTTGTATGTACCAGAGAGTGGGGAAACAATGAATTATCGCGAGTAGAGCTTGCTAAAGCTATTGATGCCATATCAACAAAGTACAACTTAGAAGTTGTTTTTTTGCCATTTTACTATAAAAAAGATGAATTAGAGAGTAAGAAGGTAGCTAACTACTTAAAATCTCCTTATAAGGTCATAAGAGGTAAGTACGAGCCTAATGAAATATTGGGAATAATAAAAAAATGCAGTTTACTTATTGGGGTAAGACTTCATTCACTGATATTTGCTTTGGTGGCATTAGTGCCATTTATAGGCATATCTTACGATCCGAAAATTGATGGTTTTTTGAATTCAGTCGATTCAAAGATTTTTAAGATAGACAAGTTTTCTTCAGATGAAATAGTCAACTATGCTGAATCTATTTTAAACAATAGAGATGAGTTTATAGAGAATTTAAAAATTCATCTTAAAGCGTTAAGAGAATTGTCTAAAAACAACTTCGTATATTTAAAAAATAATGATGACGAGGTGTAAAGATGGTTGGAAGGTTTGTGATTTTCGATGTGCCAATTGATAAAGTTAATATGAAACAAGCTGTTGATACTGTAGAAAAATTTTTATCTGAAGATAGACTTCATATGATTGCCACTCCAAATGCTGAGATTGTAATGATGGCGCAGAAAGATCCTGAGTATAAGGAGATTTTAAACAAGACAGACTTAAATGTTCCTGATGGCAGTGGTGTTATTTTTGCATCAAAGATTTACAAGGAAGAGCTTCCGGAGAGAGTTGCAGGATTTGATTTGATGATGGAGCTTATAAAAGTTGCCGCTGAAAAAAAGTATAAGATATATCTTTTAGGTGCTAAATCTGATGTGGTGAAAGGCGCATATCTTAATTTGAAAAGGCAGTACAGTGAAATCGACATAGTTGGATTTCACGATGGATATTTTAGTAAAGACGATGAAGCGGAAATCATAAAAGACATAAATGAGAAGAATACAGATTTATTATTTGTCGCATTAGGCGCACCAAAACAAGAAAAATGGATATACGAGAATAAAAATAGATTAAAAGCAAAAGTGGCAATTGGCGTTGGCGGAAGCTTTGACGTTATAGCAGGGAAAGTCACTCGCGCGCCAGAAATATACAGGAAGTTGGGGTTAGAGTGGTTTTATCGCCTTTTGAAAGAGCCATGGAGATATAAGCGAATGATGGCATTGCCTAAGTTTGCGGTTAAAGTGCTTTTTTCAAAAAAACCAAAGTGATGTAAGAAAGGACACATTTTTATGAGCGAAAAGGTAAAAAAGATCGTAATGGATTTTATGTGGATCACAATAGGTACACTGCTGCTTACTTTATCACTTGATCTATTTTTGATACCAAACCAGATTGCTCCTGGTGGTGTAAGCGGTCTTGCCATCGTTTTAAATTATATTTTTAAGTGGCCTGTTGGAGCCGTCACACTCCTCATAAATATTCCTCTTTTTTTAATATCCATCAAAGTTTTGGGTTCGGTTTTTGGAGCTAAGACGCTGTACTCTACTTTGCTTCTTGGTGTTTCAATTGATGCCCTATCGTTTTTAAAGCCTATGACCCATAACCCGATGCTGGCGGCTGTTTATGGAGGCCTTATAATGGGCTTAGGCCTTGGGATAGTTATAAAGTACGGTGCTACTACAGGTGGCACTGACCTTGCAGCAATGACGCTTCACAAGTACATACCTTTTCTGACCGTTGGCAGGATTTTGCTTATCATAGATTTTATAATAATCGCATTAGCTGGAATCGAGTTTAGTCCGGAGCTTGCTTTATATGCATTAGCAACAGAATTTATTGCGATAAAGGTCATAGATGTCATTCAAGAAGGAACCGATTACGAAAGAATTGCTATAATTATCTCAGATAAATACGAGGAAATAAGCCATTCCATCCTGTACGACATGGATAGAGGTGTTACGGGGCTAAAAGGTGTTGGAGGATATTCTAAGCAGGAAAAAAACGTTTTGCTTGTGGTTGTAAATAGAAGCGAAGTAACCACATTAAGAAATGTGGTCAAAAAAATAGACCCAAAAGCTTTCGTGATTTTGTCTACAGCCCATGAGGTTTTAGGTGAGGGATTTAGAAACATGTAAGAAAGGACATGGTTATTGCCATGCCCTTTTTATCTATCAAAGTATATGTTTTTTCCCGTAGCTGACAACGGTATGCCTACTACGATTTCACCATCTATAAGATTTAATCTCTTTGCGCTTATGCCGATCCTGTACATTATTCGGTTGTCTACGTTTAGCATGCTGGCAGTTTTCACTGCAGATCCTATTGCAATGCCCAGATCGATAAGCCTCCAAGCGCACATAGGGCCGTCAAATTCTGTTCCTTTTTTGAAATCTGGCAGCTCATCGCACTTGTTGTATCCGCAAGCTCCGCAGTTTAAACCAGCTTTTTTTGGCTTGTTAAGAGAAACAAGCAGCACGGCTCCAGATCTTTCGACGTTTTTGCCATCCCTATCGAAATTTTTCTTTCCAGATTCTATTCCGTATTTAACCATATCTTCGTTAAGTCTTTTTAAATCGTCTCCGGTTATGACTTTTGTCTCTATAAAGTCTTGACCGGATGCTTTTGGTGCTGTTCTTGCAGACAAAGCCATGAGTTCTGCTGCTAATTCGATAACATTCATTGAAATCCCTCCATTTATTTTTATCACAACAATATTATATTACTATTTTCTCACCATACAAAATCATACAGCGCAATGTTTTAGTATATATAAAATTTTTAGTTGGCATATAAAAAGCTTTTTTATAAGACAATATTAGTAGCAAATAAAAGAAATCACACTTATATGTATATACAGCATTATAGACAATAAACTATACAAGTGCTAAAATATTATTAAATTTATAAAAGGGGAAATACAAATGGATAAAGACATTTTAAATAAAATAGATAAGCTTAAGAAAGAGCGAAATGCAGTTATATTAAGTCATTTTTATCAAAGACCGGAAATCCAAGATATCGCTGATTTCATTGGAGATTCACTGGAATTATCAAGGAAGGCGGCAGAGACAGATGCAGATGTAGTCGTATTTTGCGGTGTCCACTTTATGGCTGAAACCGCCAGCATACTGTCACCTGATAAGATGGTGCTTCTTCCAAATATAGGTGCAGGTTGCCCTATGGCTGAAATGGCTGACTATGATGGACTTTTAAGGTTAAAAGAACAACATCCAGATGCTTATGTTGTAAGCTATGTCAACACTACTGCAGAAGTAAAAGCGTTAAGCGATATATGCTGTACATCTGCCAATGCTGTAAAAGTAGTAAATACAATACCAAAGGAGAAAGAGATTATCTTTGTCCCAGACAAAAATTTGGGACGTTATGTAGAAAAGGTGACAGGGAGAAATATGATAATTTGGCAAGGATACTGTAATACTCACAATAAGTTGTCAAGACTTGAAGTCCAATTGACAAAGGAAAAATATCCTGAAGCGGTAGTATTGGCTCATCCAGAGTGCAGAGAAGATGTTTTAGATATTGCAGATGGAGTTTTCTCTACATCTGGCATGATAAAATTTGTAAAAGACAGCAATGCCAGTGAATTTATAATATGCACAGAAGATGGCATATTACATCAATTGCAGAAAAAATATCCTGATAAAAAATTCATACTTCCTTCTAATAAGCTGGTATGTCCCAACATGAAGAAGACGAAAATTGAAGATGTTTTGTATAGTCTTGAGAATTTGCGGCCAGAGGTAAAAGTCCCTGACGATATTAGACAAAAAGCTATTATTCCAATTAGAAGGATGTTAGATGTAAAATGAGCTACAGCGTAAATTTTGATTCTAATGAAGTGGAAAGCTACATGAGTGATTATGCAATAGTTGGCAGTGGTATAGCTGGCCTTAATGCAGCCTATTTGGCAAAGGACTATGGAGAAGTTTTTTTGTTGACCAAAGATAGACTTTCCCACTCAAGTTCATCATTGGCACAGGGCGGTATAGCCTGTGTAATATCTCAAGTAGATAGCTTTCAGTCTCACATAGAAGATACTGTTTATGCTGGTGCGGGGCTATGTGACAGAGAAGCTGTAGAAGTCTTAGTTAAAGAGGCGCCATTAAATATTAAGAGCCTTATTGATTTGGGCGTTAACTTTGACAAGAAGGATGGTCAGCTTGAGCTAGGAAGGGAAGGGGCACATTCTGCAAATAGGATAATACATGCGGGAGATTACACTGGTAGAGAAATAATAAATGGACTTATATCTGTTTTAGATGGTGTCAAAATTTTCGAGGATACTTTAGTTCTTGATTTGCTTGTAAAAGATAATATGGTGAAAGGTGTTTTAGCGAAGAACTTGGTTTCAAATCAATTTTTCATCGTGTGGGCAAAAGTGGTTGTATTAGCAACGGGCGGTGCCGGAAATCTTTTTTTAAATACGACAAATCCTGACACATCAACGGGTGATGGCATTTCACTTGCAGCAAGACAAGGTGCAGTGTTGAAAGATATGGAATTCATGCAGTTTCATCCGACCGCACTGCATGGCAAGGATGGGGAAAGGTTTCTCATTACTGAAGCTATAAGAGGTGAAGGTGGCATACTTAGAAACGAAAAAGGTGTAAGGTTTATGCCATTTTATCATGAGTTAAAAGAGCTTGCGCCACGGGACGTGGTTTCCAGAGCAATTTTAAGCGAAATACGCAAAAGCAAAATAGATTATGTATACTTGGATGTTTCAAATATAGACAAAAGTTTGTTTAAGAGGCGCTTTCCATCTATATTCGAAAAAATTGAAAAAATGGGTATTGACATTGAAAAAGATTATATACCTGTATCACCTGCTGCACATTATTATATGGGTGGAATCGCTACAGATCTAAACGGGGAAACTACTATAAAAGGGCTTTACGCTTGTGGAGAATGTGCTTGTACTGGCGTACAAGGAGCTAATAGGCTTGCCAGCAATTCATTGTTGGAAGGTTTGGTTTTTTCTACGAGGGCTGTTAGCGATTCAAAAAAATATTTAAACAATAAGATTGTACCTTCACATTTTTACAATTATGATAAGATTGATATGGAAATAGATGTAAATGAACTGAGGCATAAGCTGCAGCATCTTATGGAGGCGAATGTTGGCATTATAAGAAGTGAAAGCAGCTTAAAAACAATGCTCAATTGGCTAAAACTTCATGAAGATATACTTTACATGAATGCAGATGATAGGGCGAAAAGCGAACTTTTAAGTTTATACATTTTAAGCAAGTACATGACAATATCTGCTCTTTTAAGAAAGGAAAGCAGAGGAAGTCATTTTAGAACTGATTACCCGGAAGAAAATGAAATGTACAGAAGACATATATTGATAAAAGGAGATGAAATTTATTTTGATGGACAGGATTATAGCACAAAAATTGATAGATAACTATATTTTGGAAGATTTAACGTGGGGCGACATTACTACAGATTTGCTTATAACTAAAGGTGCAAAAGCTAAAGGATATTTATATGCAAAGGCTGACGGTATAATAGCTGGTATTGATGCTTTTTTGATGGTTTTTAATGCTTTTGATAAAGATATAGAGCATGTAAAGTATTTTAAAGATGGTGATGCTGTTAAAAAAGGTGATTTGATATTAGAGACTTATGGTGAACTGAATTCTTGCCTTAAGGCGGAACGAGTCGCACTAAACCTTATGCAGAGGATGTCAGGAATAGCCACATACGTCAGGATGCTTAAGGACATAATAAGTGAAACTAAGGCTCAATTGACAGATACGCGAAAGACGATGCCTGGCTTAAGGTATTTTGACAAATATGCAGTTTTGGTAGGCGGTGGTATTAATCATAGGTACAATTTATCTGACGGGATTTTAATAAAAGATAATCACATAAAAGCAGTTGGAGGAATTAAAAACGCATTGACTATGATCAAAAACAGTGTTTCCCATACTAAGAAAATAGAAATAGAGGTTGAGACGATCCACGAGCTGAAAGAAGCGCTGAAATACGGAGCAGATATTATAATGCTTGATAACATGACTATTGGCATGATGAAGGAAGCTGTTGAAATAACTGATGGCAAAGCAATATTAGAGGCATCTGGAAATATCAATGAAGACAATATATTGCAAGTGGCTAAAACAGGCGTTGATATTATATCAGTTGGTGCAATTACTCATTCGGTAAAGGCGCTTGATATAAGTTATGATTTATAAGATGTGTTAAGTGGAACAATAACCATGAGGTGATACAATGCAAAAGTTTTGGGAAGGATACGGCGACCTTACATTGGCCTCATGGGTTTTAAGAGCATTAACTGCTTATGTTTTACTTTTGTTTCTTTTAAGAATAATGGGGCAGAGAACTCTTTCTAATATGAAGATGAGCGATTTTGTCATATCTATAGCCTTTGGAAACATCATTGCTCATCAACTTTCTGACAGCAGTTTAGGTTTGAGGGGCCCTGTGATTACAAGTGTAACATTTGCTGTTTTGTACATTCTGTTTAATTTTTTTACGCTGAAATACACTAAATTAAGGAAAATGGTTGATTTGGATGTCATACCGCTTATATATGAAGGTGAAATCATAAAAAGCGGATTAAAAAAAGGCAAAATAGACTTAGATTTGCTGATGACAGAGCTTAGACTCCACAATGTTTTGAGTGTTAGAGATGTTCATGCTGCATATTTAGAAAGCAACGGGAAGATAAGTATAATAAAGAATGTAGACAGTCAAAGTGTGACATTGAAGGATCTGGACATAAGAAAGGCCCCTATACATGCTCCTATAGCTATCATTGAAGATGGAATAGTGTTGCACAGAAATTTAGAGATGATTGGAAAAGATGAAAAGTGGCTTATGGAAAATTTGCACGCTTACAGCATATCGAATTTTAAAGACGTTTTTCTTGCAGTATATGAAACAAATGACATACTATACGTTACAAAAAAATAAGGAGCAATGCTCCTTATTTTTATAGTTTTTCAAACTGATCCTTTCCTACACCACAATCAGGGCATACCCAATCATCTGGCAAATCTTCAAACTTAGTTCCTGGTGGTATATTTTGCGTTGGGTCGCCAACTTCTGGATCATATATGTACCCGCAAACTGTGCATTCCCATTTTTCCATATTACTCAACCCTTTCTTTTTTTATCTATAATTATATTATATCAGCTAAGAATAGCCAAAATCAATATTGAAAATGATTTTATTCCATATTTTGCACAAGCGTGTTATGATTGGTATAAAATGGATTTGATTTGGCATATAATTTAATAAAAAAACGAAAGGTTGTTCAATAATGAGAAAAATAGCTGTGTTAGTTATTTTGGTATGTGCAATTCTTGTGTCGTGTGGGAAAGCAAAACCTGTTGAAAATAGCGTTAAAACGGCAAACACAGTAAAGAACAAAGAAGTTAATAAAATGGAAGTAGATTATAAAAAATTGTACGACAGACTTCCTGAAGTCAATCTTCCTCAGTACAATTTTGTTTACTCAAATGCGGATGACAATGCTTATAAGAAAATTGTATTTGCAAATTACGACAAGCTTCTTATATACGATGGAAAAGCTTTGGTGCTATTTAGAAACAAAAAGTTTTACAAGGTAATAGATGCAGAAAAAATCAATTTAAAGTATTTCCAAGGCAATAAATCGACAAAATTTATATTCAGTCCTTATGGAAATTTTGCGGTAGGAGGCAATAGTTTGTCGGATGATGAAATATATTTAATAAATGTTAATACAGGTGAACTTCGTAATATATATTCAGGTGATATTGATAAAGTAAATGTCAATTGGTCGCCCTTGGAAAAATACTTAGTTTTGTTAGATGATGATAAACCATCAAAAGCGTATATTGTAAATTTAGACAATTTTAAAATATATGCTAAAAACCTTCCATTTGATGCTAATAATGTATGTATTGATGACATGGGAAAGGTGTTTTATGATGGCAATGGAATATTTAAAGATGACAGCAAAATATCGTCTGGCAACTTGATATGCATAGATTATGACAATTTGTATGCTTACGAAGATAAGACATTTACCTTAAGAGATGTGCTAACGGGTAAAAGCTTAAATAATTATGATGTCGGATTTAAAATAGGAAGTGCAATGTATAAAGATGACAACATACTTTTAAAAGATGCAGATGAGAATGATAGCATCATATACAATATCGATGAAAAAAAGTTTTACAAGGTTGATGGAAATGTAATAAACATATCAAAAGACATCTTTGGGAAAAAGTCCTATTATTTTATAAAAAAGAATGGTACAGGCGATATTTTTATCGTCGATGAAGCAAGTGGAAAATCAAAGAAGACACTGTATGCTTTTTCGCCGATAGTAGATATAAATACATACTTAGGTTTTTCTATTGGGAATGAAATAGATTCATCAACAGTTAAAATTGGTGTTAATGACAATAATCTAAGCTATACTGTTGATTTAATAAACTAAAAATTTTGATGCGGAGCGATTGCCTCCGCTTTTTGATTTCTGATGAATTTTATAATCATACAGGTATGTAGTATAATTTATAAATAGATAATATGGTAATTTTTAACGAAAGGGTGTTTGCTATGGCAAAGGAAATAAAATTAGGATTTGTGGGTTTGGGATACATTGGGACTATTCATGCTACCGCATGTTTTGCAATGCCTTTGATTTTTAAAAACTTACCATTTAAAATCAAATTCGGCTCAGTATGTAAAAATGACATAAATGGTATACCTTACTTTTTTGAAGGCGGTGTAAAAACCGTTGACGAATTGTTAGAAGATAAAAACTTAAATGCTGTTGATATATGTACTCCTAATTTCTTACACAAACAACAAGCCATCGAAGTAATGAAAAGAAATTTGAATGTGTACCTTGAAAAACCTATTGGATTAAATGGTGAAGAAGCGTTAGAGCTGGCAAACATGGCAAATGATAAAAATATAATAAATCAAGCAGCTTTGATGTACAGATTTATGCCTGCAATAAACCAAGCAAGGGATATGATTAAAAATGGTGAAATAGGAGATGTGCTTAATTTTAAAGCTTTAATGTTGCACTCCGGATATTTGGACCCGAAAAGACCTATGTCGTGGAAAATGCGCTTTGATACATCTGGTGGCGGTTCAATAATAGATCTGGGCATACATCTTATTGATGCTGTTCGATTTATGTTAGGAGAAGTAGATGAAGTTCGAGCAAACTCAAAGACGTATTTTAAAGAAAGGCCTGTATCGAAGACTGTAGGCGATTACGAAGAAGTAGACGTAGACGATTGGACAGAAGTGCGAATAACCATGAAAAATGGTGCTTGGGGTACTGTTGAGACATCGAGGATATCTGCAGAAATTGAGGAAGAAACACAATTTTTAATATATGGTACAAAAGGTTCAATAAAAATATCTACAAAGGAGCCCAGATATGCTCATCTATATGTAAAAAATGAAAATCAATATACGATTGGCGCTTATAAAAATAAAAGTATATTTTCAAAATACTTAGAAACTATATATCCAGATCCTAAGTATTCATTGGGATTTATGGTAGACATGCATTTAGCAAGCCTTATGAATTTCTTCTTAAACATTGTAGAGGGGAAAATAGTACATAAAGAAACACCAACTTTTGATGAAGCTTATAAAAGTCAGTTAGTGATAGACAAAATAATAGAATCCGCGAAAGATGACGGTTCTTTGATAAAACTTTAAGTCGTAAAAAGGAGAATAGACGAGAAAATTGCGGTAATTTCTGCATTATCTCGTCTATTTTGATTTATATAGACATATTTTAATGTTGATATATTTTTTTAGAAGTGGTATATTAACATACGTCGCTTCTTTGAGGAGCGAATAAAGACACCACAAAATACCAGACAGAAAGCAGTTGACAGAGAGAAGATAATGTGGTAAGATAGACGATGTCGCGATAAGCGGCGAGGGAGACGAACCTTGAAAACCGAACAGTGAGATATAAGAGCAAAGGATATAAACATGAGAGTTTGATCCTGGCTCAGGACGAACGCTGGCGGCGTGCCTAACACATGCAAGTCGAGCGAAGGGAGTACTACGGTACGAACTTAGCGGCGGACGGGTGAGTAACGCGTGGACAATCTACCCTGTAGACTGGGATAACACCTCGAAAGGGGTGCTAATACCGGATAATGTCAAATGATGGCATCATCATTTGAAGAAAGGAGAAATCCGCTATAGGATGAGTCCGCGTCCCATTAGCTAGTTGGTGGGGTAAAAGCCCACCAAGGCGACGATGGGTAGCCGGCCTGAGAGGGTGAACGGCCACACTGGAACTGAGACACGGTCCAGACTCCTACGGGAGGCAGCAGTGGGGAATATTGTGCAATGGGGGAAACCCTGACACAGCGACGCCGCGTGAGCGAAGAAGGCCTTCGGGTCGTAAAGCTCAATAGTATGGGAAGATAATGACGGTACCATACGAAAGCCCCGGCTAACTACGTGCCAGCAGCCGCGGTAATACGTAGGGGGCGAGCGTTGTCCGGAATTACTGGGCGTAAAGAGCACGTAGGCGGCTATAAAAGTCAGATGTGAAAAACCTGGGCTCAACCGAGGGTATGCATCTGAAACTAAATAGCTTGAGTCAAGGAGAGGAGAGCGGAATTCCTGGTGTAGCGGTGAAATGCGTAGAGATCAGGAAGAATACCAGTGGCGAAAGCGGCTCTCTGGACTTGAACTGACGCTGAGGTGCGAAAGCGTGGGGAGCAAACAGGATTAGATACCCTGGTAGTCCACGCCGTAAACGATGGATACTAGGTGTGGGTGAGGAATCATCCGTGCCGGAGTTAACGCAATAAGTATCCCGCCTGGGGAGTACGGCCGCAAGGTTGAAACTCAAAGGAATTGACGGGGGCCCGCACAAGCAGCGGAGCATGTGGTTTAATTCGAAGCAACGCGAAGAACCTTACCAGGGCTTGACATCCACAGAATCTGGTAGAAATACCGGAGTGCCTCGCAAGAGGAGCTGTGAGACAGGTGGTGCATGGTTGTCGTCAGCTCGTGTCGTGAGATGTTGGGTTAAGTCCCGCAACGAGCGCAACCCCTGTTGGTAGTTACCAGCGTAAAGACGGGGACTCTACCGAGACTGCCGTGGAAAACACGGAGGAAGGCGGGGATGACGTCAAATCATCATGCCCTTTATGCCCTGGGCTACACACGTGCTACAATGGCCTGAACAGAGGGCAGCGAAGGAGCGATCCGGAGCGAATCCCAGAAAACAGGTCCCAGTTCAGATTGCAGGCTGCAACCCGCCTGCATGAAGACGGAGTTGCTAGTAATCGCGGATCAGCATGCCGCGGTGAATACGTTCCCGGGCCTTGTACACACCGCCCGTCACACCACGAGAGTTTACAACACCCGAAGTCAGTGACCTAACCGCAAGGGAGGAGCTGCCGAAGGTGGGGTAAATGATTGGGGTGAAGTCGTAACAAGGTAGCCGTATCGGAAGGTGCGGCTGGATCACCTCCTTTCTAAGGAGCAATCCTTACATTAAGGAAAAAAAGAGTATTTATTTTAAGAGCGAACGCATAGCGAAGTGTTCGAAATGTGTCCGATGAATGAAGCGAGTGAAGCGTGCGAGCGTGAAGGACCACGCGAGAGGCACTACGACAGGACGTCGTTAAGTGCCGTTAGCGAAACGAGCTGAAAGAATCGAAGACACATAGAACACGGAGCCTATGTGAGCGATAAAATAAATACGAATATCTCACTGTTCAGTTTTGAGGGTTTAGACCCTCAGGAAAGTGAACCTTGAAAACTGCACAATGCAAATATGGGTAACGAAGAAAAACGAGGAAACAATAGGTCAAGTTAGAAAGGGCGTATGGTGGATGCCCAGGCACTTAGAGCCGAAGAAGGACGCAGCAAGCGGCGAAACGCTCCGGGGAGTCGCAAGCAGACGCAGATCCGGAGATCTCCGAATGGGGAAACCCGCTTAAGGTAATACTTAAGCATCCCATGGTGAACACATAGCCATGAGGAAGGGACACCGCGTGAACTGAAACATCTAAGTAGCGCGAGGAAAAGAAAGAAAAAATCGATTTCCTGAGTAGTGGCGAGCGAAAAGGAAAGAGCCCAAACCCGGCACTCAATTAGAATTGTTAAAAAAGCAAAAATAGAGAAATAGCAGTTCTAATTGAGTGCCGGGGGTTTAGGACCACAAGAAGGTATGAAAAGCGAAGCCGAACAGACCTGGGAAGGCAGGCCAAAGAAGGTGAAAGCCCTGTAGGCGTAGGCTTTAAATACCGAGTGGGATCCAGAGTACCACAGGATAGGCAACCCGGTGGGAAGACGGGAGGACCATCTCCCAAGGCTAAATACTCCTAAGTGACCGATAGCGCATAGTACCGTGAGGGAAAGGTGAAAAGAACCCCGGGAGGGGAGTGAAAGAGAACCTGAAACCATATGTCCACAAGCAGTGGAAGCGAAAGCGACCACGTACTTTTTGTAGAACGGACCGGCGAGTTATAGATATGCAGCGAGGTTAAGCGAAAGCGGAGCCGAAGCGAAAGCGAGTCTTAAAAGGGCGAAAGTTGCATATCATAGACCCGAAACCGTGCGACCTACCCATGATCAGGGTGAAGCCGGAGTAAGATCTGGTGGAGGCCCGAACCACGTTGACGTTGAAAAGTCATGGGATGAATTGTGGGTAGCGGAGAAATTCCAATCGAGCTCGGAGATAGCTGGTTCTCCCCGAAATAGCTTTAGGGCTAGCCTCAGGGGGAAGGAAATATGGAGGTAGAGCACTGAATGGACTAGGGGCCAAAGAGGTTACCGAACCCTATCAAACTCCGAATGCCATATTGAGACCCTGGGAGTCAGACTACGAGTGATAAGATCCGTGGTCAAAAGGGAAAGAGCCCAGACCGACAGCTAAGGTCCCAAAGAGCATGTTAAGTGGAAAAGGAAGTAGGATTTCCAAGACAACCAGGATGTTGGCTTAGAAGCAGCCATACATTCAAAGAGTGCGTAATAGCTCACTGGTCGAGAAATCCCGCGCCGAAAATAAACGGGGCTAAAACATGCCACCGAAGCTACGGATTCTAGAAAGAATGGTAGGGGAGCGTACTGTACAGGACGAAGGATAAGCGAAAGCGAATCTGGACAGTACAGTAGAGAGAATGCCGGTATAAGTAACGAGAGTAAGGCGAGAAACCTTACCGTCGAAAGCCTAAGGATTCCTGGGGAAGGATAATCCGCCCAGGGTAAGTCGGGACCTAAGCCGAGGCGAAAGCGTAGGCGATGGAGAACCGGTAATAAATCCGGTACCACCGAAATCCGCTAAAAGAGAAGCAAGGACGCAGCGAGATAAGAAAAGCGTGCGGTTGGTAGAGCACGTCCAAGCAGCGACGAAAAGAGCTTTGAGTGAAGTACCAAAGCTCATAAGAGCTGTGACGGGGAGCCGAAAGGCGAAGTTTCGAAGGGGCTGCCAAGAAAAGTTGCTATCGAGGATGAGGTGCCCGTACCACAAACCGACACAGGTAGGCGAGGAGAGAATCCAAAGACGAGCGGGAGAACCCTCATTAAGGAACTCGGCAAAAAGACTCCGTAACTTCGGGAGAAGGAGTGCCGAAAGGCCGCAGAGAAGAGGCCCAAGCGACTGTTTACCAAAAACACAGGTTTCTGCTAAGTCGAAAGACGAAGTATAGGAGCTGACGCCTGCCCGGTGCTGGAAGGTTAAGGGGAAGGGTCATCCGGCACTCAACTATACCTATTAGGAGTGAAAAAAATGTATTATGTCTATATAATAAAGAATGAAAAAGGAGGCATATATACAGGCTATTCAGAGAATATAAAGGGAAGAGTAGAAGCTCATAATAAAGGACTAAACAAATACACAAAAGGGCATAAATGGGAACTAATATACTATGAAGCATATAAAGCAAAAGAAGATGCCCAAAAGAGAGAAAAGCAATTAAAAAAATCTCATAATGCAAGAAGATGGTTAAAAGAAAGAATAGCCAAAAGCATAAACTCTTAGTAGATAGAGTTGAGTGCCGGAGAAGCTCTGAACTTAAGCCCCAGTAAACGGCGGCCGTAACTATAACGGTCCTAAGGTAGCGAAATTCCTTGTCGGGTAAGTTCCGACCTGCACGAAAGGCGTAACGACTTGGGCGCTGTCTTGAAGGGGGACCCGGTGAAATTGTAGTACTCGTGAAGATGCGAGTTACCCGCGACAGGACAGAAAGACCCCATGGAGCTTTACTGCAGCTTGTCACTGAATTTTAGTAATATCTGTACAGGATAGGTGGGAGGCTAAGATGTATGGGCGCCAGCCTATATGGAGCCGACGTTGGGATACCACCCTGATATTACCGAAATTCTAACATAGGAGCCGTAAACCGGCATATGGACACTGACAGGCGGGCAGTTTGACTGGGGCGGTCGCCTCCTAAAAAGTAACGGAGGCGTCCAAAGGTTACCTCAGCGCGGAAGGAAATCGCGCGAAAGAGTGCAAAGGCAGAAGGTAGCCTAACTGCGAGAAAGACAATTCGAGCAGGGACGAAAGTCGGGCTTAGTGATCCGGCGGTAGAGAATGGGATTGCCGTCGCTCAACGGATAAAAGCTACCCTGGGGATAACAGGCTGATCTCCCCCAAGAGTCCACATCGACGGGGAGGTTTGGCACCTCGATGTCGGCTCATCGCATCCTGGGGCTGAAGTAGGTCCCAAGGGTTGGGCTGTTCGCCCATTAAAGCGGTACGCGAGCTGGGTTCAGAACGTCGTGAGACAGTTCGGTCCCTATCCGTCGCGGGCGCAGGAAATTTGAGAGGATCTGCCCTTAGTACGAGAGGACCGGGGTGGACAAACCGATGGTGTACCAGTTGCAAAGCCTTTTGCACAGCTGGGTAGCCAAGTTTGGAAGGGATAAACGCTGAAAGCATCTAAGCGTGAAACCCACCTCAAGATAAGATTTCCCATCCGAAAGGAGTAAGACACCTTGAAGAAGACGAGGTAGATAGGCCGGAGGTGTAAGAGTAGAAATACTTTCAGCTGACCGGTACTAATAAGTCGAGGACTTGACCTTTAGCATTGTGCAGTATTCAAAGTTCATTTAGAAGCATATATGTGAAGAATCCAAAGAAGAAAATATTATTGTAGAGAGCGATTAATTGCGTTTTCGTAATATACTCGGCGAACGGAGTGAAGTGAGGCGTAAAAAGCCGTCACAACGCATAGACGGCTTTAGCCGAACAAACGAAGAGAGCCGAAAGTATATAGAAAACACAATTTGCGAACGGAAATAATATTTTCAAAGAGAAGAATCAGCATATATGCAAAGAAAATGAACGAAAGATTTCCGGTGGCAATAGCGGAGGTTAAAAACCCGTTCCCATACCGAACACGGAAGTGAAGCCCTCCAGCGCCGATGGTACTGATTACTCGGGAGAGTAGGTCGCTGCCGGTAAAAATTTATAAAAGAGGTAGTCTGTTTTAAATGGACTATCTCTTTTTTGATTTTTATGATTATTAAAGGACATGTGTAAGGGATTAGGGTATAATAATATTAAAGTATTGTGATTAAGGTGATGAAATGGTTATAAAGATTAAGGAAGAATTCGCAAAAAAGATGAAGCTCCTTTTAAAGGATGATTTTGAGAAGTTTATGAAGGAATATGAAAACGAGCCATATAAAGCACTTAGAGTCAATACGTTAAAGATTTCAGTTGAAGAGTTCTTAAAAATATCGCCATTTAATTTATCTCCAGTGCCATGGTGTGATTCTGGTTTTTACTATTCTAACGATGATAAGCCAGGAAAGCACTATTACCATGATGTTGGTTTGTATTATATTCAAGAACCAAGTGCTATGGCGGTAGTAGAAGCCTTGAATCCTGTGCCAGGTGATATGGTATTAGATTTAAGCGCGGCCCCAGGCGGTAAGTCTACACACATAGCTTCAAAGCTCAATGGGGAAGGCTTATTAGTATCTAATGAGATAAATTCCAAAAGAGTAAAAGTTCTTGCAGAAAATATCGAGAGAATGGGTATAAGAAATGTCGTAATTTTAAATGAATCACCTGAAAGATTAGAAAATAAATTTTCAGGATTTTTTGATAAAATACTCGTTGATGCTCCGTGTTCAGGTGAAGGTATGTTCAGAAAAGATGAAACAGCTATAGACGAATGGTCTTTGGAAAATGTATTAAGCTGCTCACTTAGACAGAAGAAGATATTAGATAGTGCAGCAAACATGCTAAAGTCAGACGGAATTATTGTATATTCAACATGCACATTTTCGCCGGAAGAAAACGAAGGTGTAATCGACCATTTTCTAAAAAATCACTGTGATTTCGAATTAATAGAAATTTATAACTATGAGGGATTTGATAATGGTCATCCTGAATGGGTCAATGGATGCAGCGATTTAAAAAAATGTGTCCGCCTTTGGCCACATTCAATTAAAGGGGAAGGACATTTTATAGCTAAATTGAGAAAGAAAGGGAGTTTTAACGATGGTAACAAAGCAAGTAAGAAGCTTAACATAAAAAAAATTGCAGCAAAAGATCTTTTTTATGATTTTTCAAAAAAGTACCTTAAAGCAAGATTAGATGATTTAAACTTACACCAAATTGGTCAGCATGTGTATCATGTTCCTTATGAAATGAACTTATCAGGCTTGAAGGTTTATAAACCAGGATTTGATTTGGGACAATTTAAAAAGGAAAGATTCGAACCGTCCCATTGGTTGGCTATGTCATTAAAAAAAGACGATGTAAATATGATTTATAATTTAAAAGATGAAGAAATAGAGAGGTACATTCACGGTGAAACATTAAATGATGATGTTGACGATGGATGGGTACTTTTGACGGTAAATGGTTATTCTATAGGTTGGGGAAAAGCTGTAAAAGGAGTTATAAAGAATTTTTATCCTAAATCTTTAAGAAAATAAAAAAATTTTATTTTTGTATAAGGTGATGCATATAACTTTGCATCATCTTTTTTTGTGTAATATTATTGCCTATGATTTTGAGTTTTTTATTTCTGATGAGAAAAAATAATGTGAAATTGGGAATAATAATTTTGTAAGTATTTTGGGATAAAGGAGATGTGTTTTTCTTGGAGTTGACTACTTTTTTACACATGCTAATTGGAGCTTTGTTTACGCTTTTTTTACTTATGATTTATGATAAATTGAAAAGTAAAAGTAATCATTATGATGAAGAAGTAAATTTACACGATATTTTATTAAATCAGGATGAGCTTAAAAAACACGCCCAAGAATTAGCACAAAACCACTACATAATGAGAGATACTAAGTTAAATTACATGCTTATACCTCGCATGAATAAAAGTTATAATTACATAAAATCCGTATACAAAAATATCAACATGGCAGAAAGGACGCAGTCTATATCGCAAGATGCCGAATGGCTTTTAGACAATTTTTACATAATCGAAGAACAAGTTAAAGAAATAAGAAAGAGCCTATCAAAAGGCTATTATTCAGGGCTTCCTGGACTTAAGAATAGCATATTGAAGGGTTATCCGAGAGTGTACGCTATTGCCATGGAATTAGTGTCCCATACAGACGGGAAAATTGATGAAGACACAATTATAGATTTTATCACTGCTTATCAATCCAAGTCCCTATTGTCAAGCGGTGAATTATGGGCTCTTGGACTTATGATAAAAATTGCTTTAATAGAAAACATAAAAAAGAGCTCTGAGAAAATAACCATAACTCAGAAACAGTGGAGCAAAGCAGATGAAGTAGCAAATATAATATTTTCAAATAAAAATATGGCATTTGACGATATTAAAAAGTTAATACATGATAAAGTCATGACTATTGGGAAGATTCCTACGTCTTTTTTTGAAAGATTGCTTCAAAGGATTAGGATGGAAGGCGATGATTCAACGGTAATTGTCCAGTACATCGATAGGATTCTTCAAGAATATGATACAAATATTACAGACATTGTTGAATTAGATCATCAGATATTAGCCGCAAGACAAGTTTCAATTGGCAATGCAATAACAAGCCTTAAATACGTATCGACTTTGGATTGGTCTCAAATATTTGAGAAGCTTAGCAGTGTTGAACAGATTTTGCGGCAAGACCCTGATGGTACGTATGAAATGATGGATTTTGAATCAAGAGATTATTACAGACATCAGATTGAGGAAATAGCCAAAAGGTATAAAACATCTGAGACATTTGTAGCAAGGAAGGCTTTAGAGTGTGCGAAAGAAGTTCTAAATGACAATAGCAAGCCGGAGTATATAAATCATGTAGGATTTTATATAATTGGCAAAGGTAGAAGCATATTGGAAAGCAAGATAGGACATAAGAAAAATTTTGTGAAAGTAAGTCGTGTCGTAAAAAGCAATATGGCTATTCTTTATATAGCATCTATAGTTGCTTTGACACTTTTTGCGTCTGTTGCTTTATGGGCTTTGTTAATATTTAATGGTTTGGCAGCTATATATGCATTTATCTTGGCAGCTATTTCGATAATTCCTATAAGCGAGTTTGTGGTGCAGGCAGTAAACTGGGCGATAATACACATTAAAAGACCTACGATAATACCTAAAATTGAATTAAAAAGTGGAATACCTAAAGAAGCCGCTACAATGGTTATAGTTCCTGTACTTTTGACAAGTGTAAAAAGAGTTAAAGAGCTTTTAGCACAATTAGAAGTAACATATATCTCAAATAAGGAGGACAACCTTTATTTTGCTATCGTAGGCGATTTTAAAGACACAAACAAGGAGAAAATGGAGGATGACGAAGAAATAGTAAATACTGCTCTTGGTGGAATAAGAGAGCTTAATGAAAAATACGGTGGAGGAAAAGACATATTTTTCTATTTTCACAGAAAACGTGTATATTGTCAGACACAAAATGCTTACATGGGCTGGGAGAGAAAAAGAGGTGCTATAGTAGAGTTTAACGAACTATTAATGGGTTCAAAAGATACCAGCTTCTACATAAAAAGCGCCAATATCGATGACCTGCCAATGATAAAATACGTCATAACACTTGATGCGGATACAAATTTGATCATGGATACAGCAAAACGGCTTATTGGTACAATGATGCATCCGCTAAACAAGGCAGTTGTTGATAATGAGAAAAATGTAGTTGTTGAAGGATATGGGCTTTTGCAACCAAGGATAGGAGTCGATATTTTGTCTTCGTCAGCTACTGTGTTTTCTTCTATTTTTGCTGGCAATGGTGGCATTGACCCATATACAACAGCTGTATCTGATGTTTACCAAGATCTATTTGGAGAAGGCATTTTTACTGGAAAAGGTATTTACGATGTAGAAGTATTTAGAACTATACTTAAAGATTTAATACCTGATAATTCTATCTTAAGCCATGACCTTTTAGAAGGTTCTTTTGTAAGGGCTGGACTTGTGACTGACATACTGCTTATTGACGGTTTTCCGTCGAAATACAACTCATATATGATGAGAATGCACAGGTGGGTTAGAGGGGACTGGCAGCTTTTGCCGTATCTTTCAAAAAGAATTAAGACGAGACAAGGCAACTATATTGAAAATCCTCTTTCTATTATTTCAAAATGGAAGATAATTGATAATCTAAGGAGAAGCCTTGTTGCTCCATTTGCTTTGGCTTTGCTTCTTTTAAGTAACCTTGTGCCTTCTAAAAGCATCATCATGTACGGAGTGGTGATATTAGCTTTATTTGAACCATTTATGGCGGCAGCAATTGATGCAGTTTTGGAAAAATCAAAAGAGATGAGTAACCACAGCATTTTGCTTGCAAATAGCTTGAAAAACACATTTTACGCAAGTTTGTTGCAGTTTGCTTTTTTGCCTTATCAAGGCTACTTAATGATAGATGCAGTGGTTAGAACTATCTACAGAGTTTATGTATCAAGAAAAAAACTATTAGAATGGGTTACTGCGGCTGATATGGAAAGGCAACTTAAAAATGATTTTATCAGTTTCTTAAAAAGAATGTGGGTGTCTATCCCTATTGGCGCTATTTTAATCTTGGTGAGCATGTACTTTAAACGTGATATGCTGCCATACTCAATCTTGATTTCTCTAATATGGTTTGCGTCGCCGTACATTGCGTATCGGATAAGCAGTCCTATTGTTGAACATGAGTTTGTGATAGAAGAAAATGACATTAAAGAGCTAAGAAAGCTGTCCAGGAAAATTTGGAGGTATTTTGAGGATTTTGTAACTGGAAATGACAATTATCTGCCTCCTGATAATTTCCAGTTAGATCCGTATGCGGGTATTGCCAGAAGGACTTCGCCTACCAACATAGGCTTATACTTGACTTCTACAATATCAGCAAGAGACTTTGGATATATCACTACTTCAGAAATGGTTGATAGAATAGATAAAACGGTCAGCACTATTGAAAAGATGGAAAAATGGCATGGACATCTTTACAACTGGTACAAGACAGATGACTTAGAGCCATTAAAGCCGTACTATATTTCTACGGTAGATAGCGGAAATCTCGTTGGGTACATGATAGCGCTTAAAGAAGGCCTTAAAAAAGTTCCAGACACACCACTAACTGAGAAATTGCCAGCAGGTTTATCAGACTTAATTGAGATCGTGAATGATGAATTAAAAAGTAAAAAGATAAAATATGAGATGCTTGAAGGAGATTACACCATTGAAGACTGGCATAGAAGCTTGAAACAACTTAAAGACAGCTTAAGCAGTATTAAATATAGTGATGATGATGGATGGTATATGAAAATTGTCGATACAATTGATTCTGATATAAAAGAATTGGAGGATCTTGTGCCAATTTATGATTATGACGAATATGAACAAATGCTTAAGTCAAACAAAGATATTACGCTAAATAATTTGAAGGCAATGTATGAAAAAATTTTAGAAATGCCGTCATCTGATAAAGAAAAGTTTATAAAGCCTTACGAAAATGTGAAGCATTTAATAGAAAAAGTAGAAGATTTGATAATTAGATTAAATATTCTTATAGAGAAAACAGAGTTTAGGCCATTGTTTGATGAGAAAAGGCAGCTTTTTTCAATAGGTTACAATATAGAAGATGAAAAATTGACTAAATCGTATTACGATTTATTTGCCTCTGAAGCAAGACAAGCCAGTTTTATAGCTATAGCAAAGAAGGAAGTAGACGCAAAACATTGGTTTAGAATGGGGAGAATGGTGACAGGAGAAAATGCTCACAGAGGGTTAATTTCGTGGTCTGGTACAATGTTTGAATATTTTATGCCGCTTTTGATAATGAAAAATTTTAAAAATACTATTTTGGATCAGACGTACAAATTTGTCGTAATGATGCAAAAAAAGTATGCAAAAAAATACAGGATTCCATGGGGAATATCGGAGTCAGGCTTTTACTCGTTTGACATTAAGCTTAATTACCAGTACAAAGCTTTTGGTGTTCCTTGGCTGGGGCTTAAGAGGGGACTATCTCGAGATGTTGTCATAGCGCCTTATGGTGCTATTCTATCACTTAGGGTAGATCCGAAATCTGTTGTTGAAAATATTAAAAGATTGAAAGACCTTGGAGTTGAGGGTAAGTATGGGCTTTATGAGGCTGTTGACTTTACGCCAGAAAGAATTCCTTATGGGAAAAAGTATGCTATAGTGAAAAGCTTCATGTCCCACCATTTAGGCATGAGCATGCTTGCACTAAACAATTTTATAAATAAAAACGTGATGCAGGAAAGATTTCACTCAGATCCATATATAAAATCTGTGGAAATATTGCTGCAGGAGAAAGTACCCAGTGGTCCAATGATTCTTAGAGAGGAAGTAGAGGCGCAAAAGGAGTTTGAAGAGCAGAAAAAAGAAGAAGTAAAAGCTGTAAGGATTGTAGAAGAGATAGATGACATTCTTCCTCAGGTGCATATTTTGTCAAACGGAGATTATTCTGTTGTTTTGACGGATAGAGGAACAGGTTACAGCAAAAAGGAAGGAATAAACATAACCAGGTGGAAAAATGCTTTAGATGAAATTCATGGGACATTTATATTTGTACAGAATGTAAACTCAAATACCACTTGGTCTGCAACTTATGCTCCACTTTTTACAAAAGATGAAAAATATAAGGTTGTATTTAAGCAGGATATGGCTAAATTCATCAAAAAAGTCGGGAATATCGATACAGAAACGGAAGTCATTGTATCACCGGAAGATGACGTTGAGATAAGGCGTGTTACGTTAAAAAATCACAGCGATCATGATAGAGTGCTGGAAGTTACAAGTTATTTCGAACCGGTCTTAAGTGACATTAATGCAGATATTGCACATCCTGCTTTTAACAAGCTATTTATCAAAACAGAGATTTTGTTTGACAGCGACATGATAGTCGCAAACAGAAGACCCAGAGATTTAAAAAAGCCATATTTATGGATTGCTCATGCTGTATACGTAGATGGTGGCGAGATTATAGGCGATACTCAGTTTGAGACAGACAGGGCTAAATTCATTGGCAGAGGACGGACATTAAGAAATCCTGTTGCTTTAGAGACGGATAGACCGTTGTCAAATTCAGATGGCTCTGTTTTGGATCCTATCATGTCATTGAGAAAGAGGATTAAGTTGAATCCAAATGAGACGGTGAAGGTCGTATACTTAACGGCTGTGGCAGAATCAAAGGCAGAAGCAGTGAAATTGGCGAATAAGTACAAAAATGCCAGTGCGACGGAAAGAGCCTTCGAAATGTCAATATCCAGAGGCAAAGTCGAATTAGACTATCTAAACCTTAAATCAGATGAATTAGGGCTTTTCCAAAGGATGCTTCCACATATAGTATTTTCAAGCCCTGTCAGGATAGCAAAAAAGGATACAATATTAAAAAACCAAAAAGGTCAATCTGGGCTGTGGGCATATGGAATATCTGGAGATATACCGATAGTGCTTTTGGAAATATGCAAAAAAGAGGAATTGCCTGTATTAAAAAAGCTTCTTAAGGCTCATGAATATTGGAGGATGAAAGGATTATACGTAGATTTAGTGATTTTAAACAATGACAAAGGTGGATATATTGATGCATTGGGCGATAAAATCAAAGACGTAATAAATGGAAGTTTTGCATATAACATAATGGGGCAGTTTGGTGGAGTGTTTTTGGTAAACAGAAGCAGTTTAAAAGATGAAGATTACATTTTGCTAAATACAGTTGCAAAATTATCTCTTACTGCTGATATGCCTATTGAGAAGCAAATTGAATATGATGAAGCAAAAAATAATCAAAAAGCTAAATTGCTTAATATAGAGGAAAGCAACACAAGAAAGGCGTATCCAGTTCCACTTAGAGAGAATTTGCAATTGCATTACAGCAATGGATATGGTGGATTTTCTTTAGATGGACATAAATACGTTATAAATTTAGATGACGACAAGGTAACGCCTATGCCTTGGATAAATGTTGTATCAAACTATAAATTTGGATTTCAAGTTTCAGAATCAGGAAGCGGTTTTACATGGGCAGAAAACAGCAGAGAATATAAAATTACTCCATGGTCAAACGATCCTGTTCTGGATGAAGGTGGGGAGATTCTGTACTTAAGAGATGACTTTACAGGTGAATATTGGACGATAACGCCAAAGCCACTAAGGGATAAGGGACAATATGTGATTGAGCATGGATTCGGATATTCTTCATTTAAACATGGATGTTCGGGGATTAACCATGAGATGTTAGAGTTTGTGCCTATGAACGATACCGTCAAAATATCGCTTGTAAAATTAAAAAACGTAAGTGGAGAGAAAAGAAGGTTGAGCTTGTATTATTTCATAAAACCTGTATTAGGCGTTTCAGAAAGCATAACATCCCCTTATGTGGTTACAGAGATGAATGAAGAAATCGATGGGCTCCTAATAAGAAATGTGTACAACGAAGATTTTAAGGACAGGATTTCCTTTATAAGCTCATCTGTCAAAGTTCAGTCATATACAGGAAACTTGTCGGAATTTCTGGGATCTGATTTTGACACTAAACGACCTGAAGCATTAAAAATGGAAGCCCTATCGAATAATGTAGGAATTGGTTTAAGTCCATGTGCCGCGATTCAAGTTGTTGTCGAATTAGAAGAAAACGAAGAAAAAGAGCTGTCATTTTTGTTGGGAACAGGAATCTCTTTAGATGATGTCAGACGGATTGTAAGTTATTACAAGAATGTCAATAATGTAAAAGAGGCATTGAATTACGTCAATACGTTCTGGAACAACTTTGTCGGCACAATAAACGTAGCAACACCTGACAAATCTTTCGATTTGCTTTTAAATGGCTGGCTATTGTATCAGACTATATCGTGTAGGATTTGGGCCAGGTCTGCATTTTATCAGTCGGGTGGCGCATACGGATTTAGAGATCAACTACAGGATACTATGAATGTTGTGTACGTTGCACCAGAGCTTACGAGAGCGCAAATATTAAACGCTTGTGCACATCAGTTTAAAGAAGGTGACGTACTCCATTGGTGGCATCCTGGCACTGACAAAGGAATACGCACGAAGTACTCAGATGACCTTTTATGGCTGCCATACGCTGTAGCGGATTACATTGATGTAACAGGTGATGCAGAAATATTAGATATACAAATTCCGTTTTTAGACGAGGAACCTTTAAAAGACGATGAAGATGAAAGGTATGGCAAACCCAGAGTATCAGATGAAACAGCCACAGTTTATGAACACTGCATAAGGGCCATAGAGCATTCACTGAAATTTGGACAGCATGGAATACCGCTGATGGGATCTGGAGACTGGAACGATGGTATGAATATGGTAGGCAACAAAGGAAAAGGTGAAAGCGTGTGGCTTGGTTGGTTTATGCATGTAACACTAAAGAAATTTTCTAAGATATGCATTGAGAAAAATGACCATGAAAGGTGTGAAAAATATGAAGGAGTTGCCAATGACATAATAAAATCAATTGAAGAATATGGCTGGGATGGAAGCTGGTATAGGAGGGCATATTTCGATAATGGAATTCCGCTTGGTTCAAGTCAGAATAATGAGTGCAAAATAGATTCTATAGCGCAATCATGGGCTGCAATTTCAGGAGCAGCCAAATGGGATAGAGTGAAAGAAGCACTTGATGCACTTGAAAATTACTTGATTGACTACGACAATGCCATAATTAAGCTTCTATCGCCGCCATTCGATAAAGGAGATTTGAATCCTGGCTATATAAAAGGGTATGTGCCTGGTGTAAGGGAAAATGGCGGTCAGTACACACACGCTGCAATATGGGCTATAATGGCCTATGCAATGATTGGCGATGGTGACAAGGCTTATAGGCTTTACTCTATGATAAATCCTATAAACCATTCAAGGACGCCTATAGAAAACTCCAGGTACAAAGTAGAGCCTTATGTTATGGCAGCCGATGTATATGCCGTAGAGCCAAACACAGGCAGGGGAGGTTGGACGTGGTATACAGGTTCCTCTGGATGGATGTACAGAGTTGGCATTCAGCATATTTTAGGGTTTGAGAAAGAAGGTGACACGATTGTCATCAATCCATGTATTCCAAAAGATTGGGCAAAGTATAAAATAGAGTACACGTACAAGAATGGCACGAAGTATGTAATCGAGGTAGAAAATCCTGAAATGGTAAACAAAGGCGTCCGTGAAATTTCTGTAGATGGGAATACAATTGATGACAATAGAATCACTTTAAAAGATGACGGGCAGGTACATCGTGTTTTCGTGGTTATGGGTTCGAAAGTGCCTGTAAAGGCATAAAAATCAGCAGATGAAACATATCTGCTGATTTTTCGTTGATTTAATAAAGGCGATTGACTTTTTGTGACACTTGTTATATTATATATATAACAGATATTACAGTGGAGGTGAAGGTGGACATTGCTATTAAAGATAGAATTTGAGTCAGATGTTCCCATATACACGCAAATAAAAAATCAAATAATAGAAGGCATAGCTTTAGGATTGCTTAAAGAGGGGGATGAGATGCCATCAATACGGCAATTGGCAAGTGACTTTGGCATAAATCTTCATACGGTGAAAAAGGCTTACGATCTTTTGAAAGACGAAGGATTTCTAAAAGTTCATAGAAGGAAAGGCTATGTCGTAACTAAAAATGCTTTTGCCGATGATAATTTTATAGAGAAATTGGAGAAAGATCTTCAGCCAATATTGGCAAATGCGTATTCCAGAGGGATGATGCAAGATGAAATATTGAAGATATGTGAAAATATACTGCATAAATTTAAAAACAAAGAATAGGAGGTCTTTTAAGTGAAGGGATTGTATTTTATCAATCTTTTGATGCCATATTTCATATTAATCATAATGGGTGTCATTACGCCATTCATTACTCGCAAGACTATTGTATTTGGTGTCCATGTTCCTAAAGATTTTTTAAATGATAAAGAACTTCAGAGGATTAAAACTTCTTATATAATAAATTTTTTGACTATAAGCTTAGTCTTTTTGATTCTTGTCGTCATCAGAATGAGAAATATAAGTTTTGCCGTTGGTGGTATTTTTGTTGAGGTAATCATAATGCTTGCAATGTATATGAAAGCTCACCATGAAGTGGCTGCATTGAAATCAAAAAAAGAGTGGAGCAAAGGGAAAAAAGAAGTAGCAGTTGTAGACATAGATTTCAGAAAGGAAAAGATAGTTGTATCGCCTTTATGGTTTTTATTGCCTGCGGCAATAGTAATTTTGACATTAGTTGTAGGCATTTATATGTATCCAAAGATACCGCAAAGAATACCTATGCATTTCAATTTTCGAGGTGAGGCTGATTCATTCGCAGACAAGTCAATTTTGTCAGTATTTTCAGTATGCATAGTACAGACAGTTATGACAGTTTTGATGTTTTTCGCATACAAGATGATTGAATTAGCTAAACAGCAGATAGATCCTTCAGATCCAGAGATTTCGAAGGAAAAGAACTTAAGGTTTAGGAGAATATGGTCAGGCTTTATTGTGTTTACATCTATCTTAATTAACGCTATGTTGATGGCAACGGCATTTATTATGTACGGAGTAGGTAAGGGTTGGCAAAATATTATGGCTGTGTTTTCACTGGTACTGTCATTGATCATATTGATTATTGTGATAGCCTTATCTATAAAGACGGGTCAGGGAGGTGAAAGGATAAAAATAGGCAAAGAAAATGATAAGCTGACATCAGTTGACAGAGATGATGATAAATATTGGAAGGGAGGCCTCATTTATTACAATCCTGATGATCCAGCGTTGTTTGTAGAAAAACGATTTGGCGTAGGCTGGACTTTCAATTTTGCAAGGCCAGCAGCGTGGCTATTTATATTATTTGTCATATTGATAATTTTAGTGACAGCATTAATAAAATGATTTACAATTTGTTCCATATGAAACAATTAAAAATTAATGTAAAATTTATATTTTAGCGCTTGAAATTGAAAATTAATTGGGTAATATTAGAATTGAAGATGATTTTTAGAAAGGAGATGCAATAGTATGGATGCATCGGTAATCTCAATTTTAAGCACTGTCTTTATTGGTGTTTTTGCTATTGAAGGTATTTGGTGGATTGTATGGATGGCAATAGCAGCATCAAGAAAGATCATGGCAAATTTCTACTTCATGCTGGTGACGTTTGTAATTTGGTGTGGCCTGGATATATATGCGGTAATAAATATGAACGTCAATTTTGCAGTGATTGGCATTGTATTAGTCATCGTACCGTTTATAATACTGCCTGGCATGGTGAAAATAATTACGGAGTACCAAAGGGGAGTCCTGTTTCGATTTGGAAAATTGTCTGGACTCTTAGGACCTGGATTTAATGTTATATTTCCATTTGGGATAGATAGAGTAATAAAAGTAGATTTAAGGACTTTTACAATCGATGTTGCAAAGCAGGAAGTCATTACAAAAGACAATGTTCCTGTAAATGTTGATGCTGTTGTTTACTTTAATGTGTTTGATCCTATATTGGCTATCACGAAAGTTGCAAATTACACTCAAAGCACTACACTCCTTGGGCAAACAATATTGCGCTCAATACTTGGTCAGCATGAACTTGATGAAATGCTGGCAAAGAGAGCAGAGCTTAACGAAAAGCTTAGAGAATTGTTGGATGAAGCTACGGATCCTTGGGGAATCAAGGTTACGGCAGTTGAAATAAAGAGCATTGAACTTCCTGACACGATGAAAAGAGCTATGGCAAAACAGGCGGAGGCAGAAAGGGAGAGACGGGCGAAAGTCATTTTTGCGGATGGCGAGTTTCAAGCATCTCAAAAACTTAAAGAAGCTGCCGCCGTCATATCCACAGAACCTGCGGCATTGCAGTTGAGATACCTTCAGACACTTCCTGAAATAGCTGCTGAAAAAAATTCTACTATATTGTTCCCTATACCAATAGAGCTTTTTAACGTTTTTACGAAACTTGTTGAGGATAAGAAAGAAAAGCAATAAATATGATGATAAAGCGGAATCTCGAGAGAGGTTCTGCTTTGTTTATTTATTAAAGCATATAATATTATTGGAACTAATTTAGTGAAATGAAGGGATATTATGGTCATTAACGTTATGACATACAATATTCATGGTGGAAAGGATATAGAAGGAAATTTGACATTGTACGGGATTTCTAATTTGATAAAAGAAACAGGTGCTGACATTATCGGCTTGCAGGAGATTGACGTGTTTTTAAAGCGTTCATATTTTTTAAATGAGATTAAGTATCTGGCAAACAGGCTTAAGATGCATTATGTTTTTGGGCCGAATTTAAGAATGGGGTTTGGATCGTTTGGCAATGGAATTCTTTCCAGGTACCCTATTGCAAAGAAAAAGAATTATCACATTTACTCAGTAGGTGAAAGAAGGGGTGTATTGACAGCGCTGATACAGCTAAACGAAAACAAAAAAATATGGTTTTTGACTACTCATTTAGGACTTAATCGTAAAGAGAGGCTGACGCAATCACAGGAAATATTGAAGATCGTTTCGAACTTGGAATATCCGGTGATTATGACTGGGGATTTTAATGAGGCACCGGGAGAAGAAGCTTATTCCACCATAAGCAGAGTGCTTAAAGATGCTGCAAATGCTCAAAATTCCGTTTTTCACACTTATGTAGATGGTTGTGAAAATGTCAGAATAGACTATATAATGCATTCGAAAGGTGTGTGGGCTGAATCGATAAAGGCCATTGACTCTACTTTATCAGATCATTTGCCGGTAGTAGCTTCTTTAAGGTGTGATTTTTAAAAATGTACTTGACACATAGACAAAAATAAATTATTATTTAAATAACAAGTTATTACTTTATCACTTTACAAAGACAAAGTAAAGTAATAGAAGAGGTGCTTTGATGAAGAATCTACCTGATGGAGTACAGGATTTTTTGCCTGATGAGTTGAGGTTCAAGCGAAACATAGAAAATATATTGAGGAATACATTTGAATTATCTGGGTACGAAGAGATAATGCCGCCTACATTTGAGTACATTGACAACTTTTCCGTCACATCGGGAATCTTTTTCGATGAAAACAATATTTACAGGTTTTTTGATAAAAAGGGAGATCTTCTGGCATTAAGGCCTGATGTTACGACACAAGTGGCGAGAATAGCATCTACAAAGTACCACGAATATCCGCTTAAATTTTCATACATTGCTAATGTTTTTAGATATGATAATCCGCAAGTAGGCAGGATGAGGGAATTTACGCAGGCAGGAATAGAGCTTATAGGGAGAAATCATGAGTATTCTGACGCAGAGTGTATATCTGTTGCGATTGAAGCTCTTAAAAATATTGGGATAAAAGATTTTAAAGTAGATATTGGTCAAGCAGAATTTTTTAAATCGATACTTTATGAGTTGAGGCTGACTAATGAGGAAGAAGACATTTTAAAAGGGCTTCTTAAAGACAAGAATCAGTCAGAGATCGAATATTTTTTAAAATACAACAATATTACAGGGCGTAACTATGAATTGGTAGCTAATTTGCCACTTTTCTTTGGTGGTATAGATGTCGTAGAAGACGCTAAGCGCGTATACGGATTTGAAAGTGCCATGAAAGCTTTAAGCTATCTTGAGAGAGTTTATGACATTTTAAAAGATTTTGGCATGGATAGTTACATTACATTTGATTTAGGCATGGTTCAAAGTATCGATTACTACACTGGACTAATATTTAGAGTATTTGTAAAAGACCTTGGTTATGCAATTTGCGCAGGCGGCAGATATGACAACTTGTTGAAAAATTACGGCAAAGATTTGCCGGCTACTGGTTTTGCCATAAGCGTTGAAAGAGCCATGTTAGCAGTTCAAAGCCAAAGCGGCATAACCACTAAAAGGCCTAAGAGGGTGGCAGTGGTTTTTGATGAAAGAAACAGAAAAGTTGCATACGATATTGCAGTGAGACTGAGAAGGCAAGGGAATATAGCTGAACTTGTAAATATGGACAACAGCGAATATGCTAACAGAGGAAAATTTGATGAGATTATCAAGGCAGGTGTGCAAAATGGATAGCATAACAGTAGCACTGCCTAAAGGGAGATTGGCAGAAAAGTCTTTTGAAGTATTTGCATCGTGTGGCATAACTACAAACATTCAAAATGAAATATCGAGAAAACTATTTATATACGATAATGAAAATAATCTCGATTTTATACTTGTAAAGCCATCTGATGTGCCCACTTATGTAGAGCATGGTGCTGCAGATCTGGGCGTTTGCGGAAAAGATGTGCTTTTGGAATTGAAAAGAGACTGTTACGAGGTTCTTGATCTGGGATTTGGCAGATGTAAAATGGTCGTTGCAGGCCCTCTAAATAGGAAAGATAATTTTTTAAGCAACAAGAGGGTTGCGACGAAATTCCCAGCTATAGCTGAAGAATTTTACAAAAAAAAAGGAGAAAATGTGGAAATCATAAAATTAAATGGCTCTGTAGAATTGGCTCCATTAGTAGGGCTGTCTGAAGTCATAGTGGATATTGTAGAGACTGGCACAACCCTAAAGGAAAATGGCCTTACAGTGTATGAGGAGATATTTTCTTCCAGTGCGAGGCTTATCGTAAATAAAGCCAGCATGAAGACAAAAAGCGAAAGGATAAAGGAAATAATATACAAATTAAAAAGCGCTGTAGAAAGCGATGTGTTTAAGGGTTAGTATTGATTTGAAGGAGCTGATGATGGTGATAGAAATTTACGATTTTAGAAGCTCAATTGATTACAAAGTCATAGAAAAGTTGACTAATAGATCAAAATTAGAAGATAAAAAGATAGAGGACACAGTTTATGAAATAATTCAAAATGTAAAGATGAATAAAGATAAGGCTTTGTTTGACTACACATTGAAATACGATGGCGTTGAAATAGACGAGAGCACCGTAATGGTATCACAAGAAGAAATAGATGATGCCTACAGCAAAGTAGATGGCGATTTTTTATCGTCTTTGAGGAAAGCCATAAAAAATATTGAAGATTATCACAAGAATCAAAAACAAAAGACGTGGATGGATTTTAAAGATGGTATAGTATACGGTCAGAAAATCAGACCTTTAGAAAGAGTAGGTATTTATGTGCCTGGTGGAACTGCTTCTTATCCATCTTCTGTCATCATGAACAGCATTCCGGCAAAAGTTGCTGGAGTTGAGGAGATTATTATGGTTACGCCCATAAAGGTGGGGATAAGTCCATTCGTGTTGGTTGCTGCTAATGAAGTGGGAATTAAAAAAATATATAAAATCGGTGGAGCTCAGGCAATTGCGGCATTGGCATTTGGAACAGAATCTGTGCCAAAGGTGGATAAAATAGTCGGACCAGGAAATATATTTGTCGCGATGGCTAAGAAAGCTGTTTATGGATTTGTAGACATCGACATGGTGGCAGGACCAAGTGAAGTCTTAATATTGGCGGATGAAAGTGGCAATCCCTCCTATCTTGCGGCAGATCTTTTGTCGCAAGCAGAGCACGATGTTATGGCATCTGCGGTTTTAATCACTACTTCGATTGAGGTTGCAGAGAGTGTAAAGATGGAGATAGAAAGACAAATTCAGTATCTTGAAAGAAAGGAAATAATAGAAAAATCAATAAATGATTATGGAGCCATAATCGTCGTTGATGACTTAGATGTGGCATTAAGCATAGCAAATGAAATAGCACCTGAGCACTTAGAACTTGTTTTAGAAAATTCATTTGAGATGATAGGAAAAGTAAAAAATGCAGGTGCGGTTTTCTTAGGAGAAAATTCGCCAGAGCCTTTAGGAGACTATATGGCAGGTCCTAACCATGTGCTTCCTACCAGTGGAACATCGAAGTTTTTTTCGCCGCTTTCCGTTGATGATTTCATTAAAAAGATGAGCATCCTCTACTATGACAGAAAATCGCTGATGAAAGTAGCAGATGACATAGTAAGGCTTGCAGAATCAGAAGGGCTTACTGCCCATGCTAATTCCATAAAAGTGAGGTACAGATAATGATATACGATTTGATTAGGGATGAGATAAAGGGTTTTAAGAATTATGATGTCCCCACAATAGAATGTATGTATAAAATGGACGCAAATGAGACCCCTTTTGGCCTTCCTGAAGCTACTATGAATAATCTTCAGGAAATAGTAAAAAGTGCGAATGTCAATAGGTATCCGGACCCTGTAAGCTTAAAATTGAGAGATAAATTAGCGGAATACTGTGGCACAACCAGAGAAAATATCTTTGTAGGGAATGGTTCTGATGAGATAATTCATATATTGATGAATGCTTTTGTCTCAAAGAATGATTGTGTCGTATACCCCGTACCATCTTTTAGCATGTACAAAGTGTATTCTCAAATAGCTGGTGCAAGAAATGTAGAAGTGGCTTTGAAGGATGATTACAGTTACAATGTGGATGAAATCATAAATACAATAAATAGATTTAAGCCTAAGATGGTCATTCTATGCAATCCCAACAATCCCACAGGCACTACATTGGATAAAGACGACATAGTAAAAATACTGGAAGTCAATGATGGAATTACAGTTGTTGATGAAGCTTACTATGAATTTTATGGAGAGACAGTGGTTGATTTGATCGGAAAATATGAAAGGCTTATTGTCTTACGAACCCTTTCAAAAGCGTATGGACTTGCAGGGTTGAGAGTTGGATATGCAGCATCAAATTCTGATGTGGTTAATTGCCTTAATATGGTCAAATCACCCTACAATGTAAACAGCATATCGCAAGCAATTGCATTAAGTGTTTTAGAAGAAGGACGAGTTGACGAAAAGGTTGATTACATCAAAAATGAGAGGAAATTTTTACAGGACGGATTGAAAGAAATAGGCGGTCTAAAAGTGTACGATTCAAAGGCTAATTTTTTGCTTATAGAATTTGAGGATGCTTACTATGTTTACAATAAACTATTAGAAAAAGGCATACTTGTTAGAAATTTTTCGGGAGACAAAAATCTCTCTAATGCACTTCGCGTGACGATTGGGACGAGAGAGGCAAATAGCTATTTTTTAAAATGCCTTAAGGAGATATTAGTATGAGAGAAGCGGAAATTAGAAGAAAAACAAATGAAACAGATGTATATGTAAAAATAAATATTGATGGGAAAGGAATTGCATCTGTTGACACTGGAATAGGTTTTTTAGATCATATGCTAACTCTTTTTTCGAAGCATGGTCTTTTCGACTTGCAAGTGGTTGCAAAAGGCGATTTGCACGTTGATACCCATCATACTGTTGAAGATGTAGGCATAACGCTGGGACAGGCTTTCTCAAAAGCTTTAGGCGACAAGATGTCGATTAAGCGTTATGGTGTTTCATACGTTCCTATGGATGAGGCACTTTTGAGAACGGTGGTTGACATAAGTGGAAGGCCATACCTTTATTACAAAGTGAAGCTTAACTCTACTTTCATTGGGAACTTTGAAACAGAGACTGTAGAAGATTTTTTCAGAGCATTTGCATTTAATTCTTTGATTACGCTTCATGTGGAAATGCTGCATGGAAGAAATGCGCATCACATAATAGAAGGGGCTTTTAAATCGTTAGGACGTGCATTAGATGAAGCAACAAAAATAGATGATAGAGTAGATGGAGTACCATCAACGAAAGGTTCATTATAATTAAGGCGGTGTTTAAATGATAGGCATTGTAGATTATGGAATGGGGAATTTAAGAAGCGTAGAAAAAGCATTCCAATATATGGGATATGATGCAAAAATCATTGATGATATAAAAGACATCAAAGATGCTGCAGCACTGGTATTGCCTGGGGTAGGAGCTTTTCCGGATGCTACGGAGATATTGAATAAAAGAGGAATTTCAAATGCCATAAAAGAAGAAGTAAAAAAGGGGAAGATGCTGTTAGGTATATGCCTTGGCATGCAGCTTTTGTTTGATAGAAGCTTTGAAGTCATGGAGACTGAAGGATTGCACATATTGAAAGGCGAAATATCTGAGATTAAGACGGATTTAAAAGTGCCACATATAGGATGGAATTCTCTTATCATAAAAAAGGATAATCAGCTTTTAAATGGGGTAAGGGATGGAGACAGCGTATATTTTGTCCATTCGTATTACCTTTCAAATGGAGATTTAGATGATATATGCGCAACAGTTGATTATGGAATTTCAATACCTGCCGTTGTATGCAAAGACAATGTGTTTTCTTGTCAATTTCATCCTGAAAAAAGCGGTGATGTTGGACTTAAGATATTAAAGAATTTTGCAGAGATGATATGATTTTGGTTTTTGGAGGGATTTGATGCTTATTATACCTGCTATAGATATAATAGATGGTAAATGTGTAAGGCTAACAATGGGCGATTATGAGAAAAGCACAGTGTACTATGAAAAGCCTGATGATGCAGCAAAGGCTTGGAAGGATCATGGTGCTAAGAGAATTCATGTGGTGGATTTAGAAGGGGCGAAGGAAGGACGCCTTGTAAATCTGCCGTCTATAGAGAAAATAAGAAAAGTATTCGATAAAGAGATAGAAGTCGGTGGCGGAATAAGAAACATTGAAACTGTTTCAGAGCTTTTTAATGTAGGTGTTGATTACATTATTTTAGGCAGTGTAGCAGTACACGATAGGCGTTTGCTATTAGAGATTGCTGAAAAATATAAAGATAAAATCATAGTAGGAATTGATGCAAAAGACGGATATGTTGCTACGAAGGGATGGCTTGAAAAAAGCCACATAAAAGATGATGAACTTGCAAAAGAGATTAAGGATATGGGTCTTAGTACGGTCATATACACAGACATTAAAAAAGACGGAATGATGAAGGGGCCTAATTTTGGCGCAATAAGAAATATCGTCAATACACAGTTGAATGTCATTGCTTCTGGAGGCATTGCCACTTTGGATGACATACTGAGACTAAAAGACATTGGAGCATTTGGGGCTATAATAGGCAAAGCTCTTTATACAGGCAGAATAAGTTTAAAGGACGCATTGGAGGTCGTATAATGATTTCAAAAAGGATTATACCTTGTCTTGATGTAAAAGATGGGCGAGTCGTTAAAGGCGTGAATTTTGTGAATTTAAAAGATGCCGGAGATCCTGTAGACATAGCGGAGGAATACAATAAGGCTGGTGCTGATGAGATAGTCTTTTTAGATATTACGGCGTCTTATGAAAAGCGCGATATAATGATAGATGTAGTTAAGAGAACATCGGAGAAAGTATTCATACCCCTTACTGTAGGTGGAGGAATAAGGACTGTAGATGATTTCAGGCGGATACTGAAGGCAGGTGCTGATAAAATTTCAATAAATTCTGAAGCGGTTAAGAATCCAGACCTTATAAGAGATGCTGCAAAGAAGTTTGGCAGCCAATGCGTCGTTGTTGCAATAGATGCCAAGAGAAAAAGCGATGGCAAAGGTTTTGACGTGTATATAAATGGAGGACGTGTTAATACAGGGTACGATGTATTGGAATGGGCAAAAAAGGTAGAAAGCTTGGGAGCTGGTGAGATTTTGCTTACAAGCATGGATGCAGATGGGACGAAAAACGGCTATGATATTGAATTAACGCGAATGGTTGCTGAAAATGTAAGGATACCTGTTATAGCATCAGGCGGTGCAGGTTGCAAAGAACACTTTAAAGAGGTTTTTTTAGAGGCAAAAGCCGATGCAGCATTGGCAGCTTCCCTATTTCACTATGGAGAGCTTGAGATAAATAGCCTTAAAAGCTATCTTAAAGATAACAACATACCAGTCAGGATGATTTGATGGAAAGGATCGTGCTTATGTACATTGATGAATTGAAATTTGATGACAATGGGTTGATACCTGCAATTGTCCAAGACTACAAGACAAAAGAAGTTCTTATGATGGCTTACATGAACAGAGAAAGCCTTGAGAAAAGTTTAGAAACTAAGGAAACGTATTTTTTTTCAAGAAGCAGGCAGTGTTTATGGCATAAAGGCGAGACATCCGGCAATATTCAACATATTAAATCCATCAGATATGATTGCGATGGCGATTCGATACTCATAGAAGTTGAAGCAGATGGACCTGCTTGCCATACAGGCAATAGAAGCTGCTTTTACAGAAGCATTTTAGATCTTTCAGAGGATGAAAATGAATCAATTTTAGATAATCTCTACAGAAGGATAGAAGGCAGAAAAGAAAAACCTGTAGATGGGTCTTATACAAATTACCTTTTTTCCAAAGGCTTGAATAAGATTTTGAAAAAGATCGGGGAAGAAAATGCGGAGATATTGATCGCATCAAAAGAAGGTGACAAGGAAGAAATAATATATGAAATAGCTGATTATATTTATCACTTGTTGGTTTTGATGGTAGAAAAAGAAATAGGTCTTAAAGATGTGTATGATGAACTTTCAAGAAGGTATTACAAAACAAATGAATTTCAAGAACAACACAAAATGAGAAAAGAGACAAAATAAAGATGCATCGCAAACTTCCATTAAGTAGTTTGCGATGCATCTTTATTTTCGATTTTGTAGACGTTCCAAGGAATCTTGTCTATCAATTTGTTTTTGTATATTGAATCAGCTCCCATAAATATATAATTCAAATTTTGCGTATTTGGAATGTCAATCTTAATCCAGACTACATTTTTGTTAAAGACTGGATTTGAAATTGGGACATTGTAGATGGAGTTTTTAGCCTTTCTGTACTCGTAAAGTTTTCCGCCTATCAATCCTATATCTATTCTTTTTATATCACCGTTGTAAAATAGCCTCATTTCCAAATGATAAGCTACTTTTTTTGATATAGGTGCCAATGATTTCATTCCTACGTAAAGCTCATTTCCTTTGTAGCAAAATGATGCCATCTCAGTGAGGTCTGCGCTTCTGTATATCTCTTGATTTAATACGCCTCCTGCAGGAACTTTAAACAATGTGTACGGCATTTTCGGCTGATTTAAGTTTGGCAGCGTGCTGACATCCTTTATATTTATTACAGGTTTCGTGCCAAAAAGCTCGTTTTGCCTTACAAATCCCATTAAAAATGGTTCCATCACAGCGATTTGAGATTTGTATTTCTTAAGTGCAACTTCCTTCTTCTGGATTTCGCTCGGCGTCAATTTAAACACCTGCCATTTTGTATTGCTGTCAGCCATATCAACAGGTGGAAGAAGCGGTCTGTTTGGCTCTAAAAGCCATGGGACAGGCCATTGTGGATGATGAATCAAAAACATATGCTCTCGTACATTTAAGTTCATGGCTACGATGGCATATCTTACAAAATTGCTTACAGCCCAATGATCAGGGTGTACGTCATCTGCCATTGGATAATAAATATCTGTAGGATTGAAAGATTTTATGATTTCTTGTATACAATTTTCAAGATTGTTTCCTGTATATGCTATGCCAGGTTTATACACATTTTTATAGGGGGAAACTGCGGATTTTGTTCCGCCACTGATTCTGGGAATGTTATTGTCCCAAAAATCGCTCCATAAAAAACGAGTGCTACCATCAGCAAAACCCAAAAATACTACATCATTTTTTGGAAGACCAAGTTCTGCCATTGCAGCTATGCTTTCACTCTGTCTTTGAAGGCCAAGCTTATAAAAATCTGATGGCGTAGGATTTACATGACCGGTAAGTACGGCAGCAGCCTTTTTGTAGCTATCTCCATTTGTAACTATGACTACTTTTACCGGAATGTTTTGGCTTATTGCTCGCTGTATGACTCCTGCCATCCCTAAAGATTCATCGTCAGGGTGTGGTACAATAACAAGTATCCGTTGCCCAGGATTTTTAAATTCCGGCTCCGGCTTTTTTTCCGTAAGATTTGCGAAGGTGGTCTTTAAATTCATAACATATGATACCAATAGCAATAATACAATTATAGTAATTATTAAATATTTCTTCACCTTCATCGTTTCACACCTCCAATTATGTCATAATTGTAGCATATATTTATTAATAATTTGTTAAAAAATTGAGATTTTATGTGAAAAATTTTTTGTAATGTATAACCATAAGCGTAAAATATTATTTGAAAGAAAATTTTTAGGAGGCATTGGCATGATAGTTGATTTTCATTGTGACACGCTGTACTTGGCTGAAAAATACGGAAGAGATATGACGATAAAAAATACTGATGGGCATGTTGACTTAGTCAGATTAGAAGAAGGATTGGTACATCTTCAAGTATTTGCCACTTTTGTTGAACCAGAATTTATGAAAAAAGATGCTGCAGCAAAAACGTTAAAGATGATCGATAAACTGTATCAAGCCATAGAAAAAAGCGACAGAATCAAATTAATTTTAAGTGGTGATGATATTGACGAAGCAAAAAATAAAAACAAATTAGGCGCATTATTGTCAATAGAAGGCGGTGAAGCAATAGAAGGAGATTTGTCCCTTTTAAGGATGTTTTATAGACTGGGTGTGAGAGCTATGACGCTTACTTGGAGCCTAAGAAATGACATAGGTGATGGCGTATTAGGATGCAAAGATTGCGGCATCACGCAATTCGGCGAAAGGGTCGTAAAAGAAATGAACAGGTTAGGAATGATCGTAGATGTATCACATCTAAATGAAAGAGGATTTTGGGATGTTGTAGATTTGTGTGATAAGCCATTTATAGCGTCCCATTCTGACTGTAAAGCTCTTTGCAATCATCCGAGAAATCTAAGTGATAAGCAGATAAAGGCTATTGCTGATAAAAATGGCGTCATAGGAATTAATTTGTGCCCTGATTTCTTAAGAGAAGATGGCAATGCTACAATAGAAGACGTACTTGATCATGTGGAATATATTGCGGAATTAATAGGTGCAGAGTATGTTGGATTTGGCTCAGACTTTGATGGCATAGAAAAAACACCTGTTGGGCTTCATGATGTATCGTGCTTTCCCAAGGTACTTGAAGGACTCAAAAAAAGAGGCTTTAACGATGACGAAATAGATTTAATATCACACGGCAATTTCGAAAGAATAATAAAAGAAATCTTACATTGATTATTTTTACAATAAAAAATAGCCCCGATGATTTAATTGGGGCTTGCATATGTTAAAGGGGGAGTCATTGTTTTGACCAAGAATACATTATACATATAATTCAAATAAAAATCAAGAGGTTATTAAAAAATTATTTGATAAATAAATTTTCAGAAGATTATATTTTAGTGTCAACTTTTATACTTTTTTGTTGAACAATTTAGCTTCAGTAATTATAATAAAAATATAGCACTTTATTGCTGTATAGTGAAAATAAAAATTGGAGGTAAGACAATGAATATCGATATTATAAGAGAAGTAGATCCTGAAGTGGCTGATGCAATTTCTAATGAGATCAAAAGGCAGAAAAATAAAATTGAACTGATCGCATCGGAGAATTTTGTAAGCCCTGCAGTCATGGAAGCGATGGGTTCACCGCTTACAAACAAGTATGCTGAGGGGTATCCTGGAAAGCGGTATTACGGAGGTTGCGAGTACGTCGATGTAGTTGAGGAGCTGGCAAGAGAGAGGCTTAAAAAGCTTTTTGGAGCAGAGCATGCAAATGTACAGCCTCATTCTGGCGCTCAAGCCAACATGGCAGCTTATTTTGCATTGATAAATCCAGGTGATACAGTATTAGGCATGAATTTGGCACATGGCGGACATTTAACACATGGCAGCAAAGTAAATTTTTCTGGCAAGTTGTACAACATCATACCTTATGGAGTAAGGGAAGACACAGGCTATATAGACTACGATGAGGTAGAAAGGTTAGCAAAAGAGTACAAGCCAAAGCTTATTGTAGCTGGTGCAAGCGCGTATCCCAGGATAATAGATTTTAAGAGGTTTAGAGAAATTGCAGATTCAGTTGGAGCATATTTAATGGTAGACATGGCACACATTGCAGGACTTGTAGCGGCGGGACTTCATCCTAATCCTGTAGAGTATTCAGACGTTGTAACATCTACAACACATAAGACTTTAAGAGGGCCAAGAGGCGGCATAATCTTATCTAAAGAGGTTCACGCAAAGGCCATCGATAAATCTGTTTTTCCAGGAGTACAGGGTGGTCCACTGATGCACGTAATCGCTGCAAAAGCGGTATGCTTTAATGAAGCATTAAAGCCAGAATTTAAAGAATATCAAAAGAAGATCGTGAGAAATGCAAAAGCCTTGGCAGATAGCCTTATGGACAGAAAAGTGAACTTAGTTTCAGGTGGTACAGACAATCATTTGATGTTATTGGACTTAAGAGGGACTGGCGTCACAGGCAAGGAATTAGAAAAAAGGCTTGACTATGTAGGAATAACGGCAAATAAAAATGCCATACCAAACGATCCATTAGGTCCTAATGTCACTTCTGGTCTAAGGCTTGGCACACCGGCGGTTACTACGAGAGGCATGAATGAAAGTGACATGGATGTGATTGCTGATATAATCTATAATGTTTTAAAAGATGAAAATTACGTTGATGTAGCTAAAAAGAGAGTAAGTGAACTTCTTGACAAATATCCACTTTATGAATAAGCCTGCAGTTAGGCTTATTTATTTTTACGTGTTTTAGGATTTCTTATGAATGATAGTATCAATGCTATAAGCGGTATGATTATTTGCAGCGGCACATGAATATAAAGCGTCGTCAATTTAAGGCCAATCAGAATGTGAAGTGGGTATGAATCAGCTATTAATATAGATAAGGCGTATACGATAGTGCCCACAGGTATTAGCAAAAATTTATACTCTTTTAAGTTGAAGATCGTCTGTATTGTCTTTATGGCTGCATATGTAAAGACAGTTATTTTTATGACACCTCCTATAACAGTTACTATTGCATAAAATGGGTCAAGATTTCTAAAAGTTCCAAATTTCATTATAAGTGCAAGCTCATAAAATGGGAAATTTGCCCTTGTGGCTTCTGCAACTCCAAGGACTGAAAATATTTCCACTGTGTTTAATGCAAGCCAAAGACCTGTTACTATAACCAATGTAAAGCAGTATTTAGTCAATTTATTTGTGTTAAACTTGAATTCTGGGAACACCATCATAAATGTGATAAGTTCCCCGTATGGAAATGTAAGTATATTTGGGAAAGCAGCTTTTACAACAGGCATAAATCCATTTCCTAAAATGGGGAATATTTTTTTTATAGTTACACAATTTACGCTGAATACGCCAATGAATTGAAAAAATGCCATGATGATAAAAGTAGGCAAAAGGGCGTGTGACGATTTTATCATAACGCTTATGTCGAACATAAGGTAGTAGATGACTACAACTAAAATTGCAATTGAAAAGGCCGATACAGGTGCTTGCTTGTATATGGTGCCTATATTAAGCTCGGCAAAATCTCTTGTGACGCGGGCAGCTATGTACAAGAAGTAAAAGGCGTAAATGGCAGAAAGAACTTTGCCAAATGCCTTTCCAAATGCGGCTTCCAAAATTTGAGGAAGATTTCCATCGTGCATTTTATAAAGGGTTACGTATAAGTAGACCAGTGGCAGTGCAGCGACAGTTGCCAGCAATATGGATATCCATGCGTCTTGCTTTGCAGATGCGCCTAATACAAATAATACAGCACTTCCTAATTCAAATACCAGCATTGCAGAAAAAAGTTCCTTGTACGTTATTTTATTCATTAGTTTCACATCCTAATCTGATATTCTTGCTATTATGTTGTGAACAATTTTGTATTTTTACTCACTTAGTACCATTTTCAAACATAATTTCTATAAAATAAAACAGGTATTTTATTATAGGTATTACCAGCAATGTTGAAACAATGTTAAAAAACATATGACTATTTGAAATTTGCAAAGATACATTGCCTGGAGTAATAAATTTCAAAAATTTATAGTAATAGTGTGTCAAAGGGAGAAACACGATTGTTCCTATTAGATTAAAAAGCACGTTAAAAATGGCTATTTTCTTTCCTTCTTTGTTTGTGGCTATGCTCATCAATAAAGCTTCAGAACACGTACCTATATTAAGTCCATACACGATGTAGATGGCATTGTACACAGGCATTATTTTAACATTTGCAAGAACTTGAAGCATTGCGATGCAAAATGTGCTAGACTGCATGATAAGTGCCATGATAATTCCAGTTATTATGCCATAAAATGGGTTTTCTGTCATGGCGACAAAATTCTTTATGGCAGAAAAATTTCTAAGTGGTGAAACGGCTATATCGATTATTTTTAGCCCTGCAAAGATGATTCCAAAGCCTAAAAGTATATTGCCTATGAACTTAAGGGTCTTTTGTTTTTGAAATCTGAAAATGGAGCCTAAAAATATCAAGTAAGGTACAGCACTATAAAGGTCAAATGCGTAAAGTTGAACGGCAATTGTTGTTCCGATATTTGCTCCCATTATTATGCCTGCTGCGCTGTACAAGTTTAAAAGTCCCGCATCAGCCATACTGACAGATACTATTGTAATCATGCTGCTGCTTTGCATCATTATAGCCAGAATGAATCCAATAAATATTGATACATATATATTCCCTGTGTATTTTTCAATAAGTGTCTTAACTCTGTGCTTTGAAATGATTTTTAACGATGAAGTTAAGAATAAAAGTCCGAGAAGAAAAACTGCGATGCCTAAAGCTATAAGAAAGATCGTATTTACCATTTCGACCTCCAGCGTTTTTTTAATACATATTTACTTTGATTTTGAAATATTACTACTAAATATGACTTTGTATAAAATGAATTTTTTTCTGGATACTAATTAGTAGTAATAATCATAGAAGGTGATGATATGAAAGCGATAATAATGGCTGGTGGTGAGGGTAGCAGGTTAAGGCCATTGACATGTGGAATTCCTAAGCCTATGGTACCTATGGCTGGGAAGCCAGCTATTTGGCATATTATAAACCATGTTCAAAAGCATGGCATAAATGATGTGGGTGTAACCCTTTTTTATTTGCCTCACAAGATAAAAGATTATTTGTATGAACAATACGGTGACTTGATAAAGTACTATATAGAAGATAAACCTCTTGGGACAGCAGGCAGCGTAAAAAATGCTGCTGAATTTCTTGATGATACATTTGTGGTAATAAGCGGCGATGTGATAACAGATATAGATCTAAAAAAAGCTTATGAATTTCACAAAAACAAGGGTTCGAAAGTGACATTGGTGCTTACAAAAGTAGATATTCCATTGGAATATGGCGTTGTAATAACAGATAATGAGGGAAAGATCGTGAAGTTTTTAGAAAAACCATCATGGGGAGAGGTGTTTAGCGATACTGTAAATACAGGTATTTACATCATAGAGCCTGAGATACTAAATTTCATACCTGAAAACAAGCAATTTGACTTTAGCAAGGATTTGTTTCCAATGCTGCTTGAAAAAAATGTTCCTGTGTACGGATACATCAGCAACGATTACTGGTGCGACATAGGGAATGGGGTTCAATACCTTAAAAGCCACCTTGATCTCCTAAGTGGGAATATCGATCTTGGATTTAAAGATAAGATAATCAAAGATGGGATGATTTTTGGTAAAAATGTGTTTGTATCTCAGAGTGCCAAGCTTGTTCCACCTTTAATAATAGGCGACAGTGTTATTATAGATGATGGTGCAGTAATTGGGCCAAATGTAATAATTGGAAGTGGAAGCTATGTAGGACCTATGTCAACATTAAAAAACAGCGTACTTTGGGACAATGTAAAGATTGGCAGAAACAACGAAATCAGAGGAACTGTATTTTGCAGTGGAGCAATTACCGAAAATAACGTCAGGACTTTTGATAATTCAATAATAGGTGAAAAATCTAAGCTTCAATCATTTTGTGAGATTAAACCAAACACGAAAATATGGCCCAATAGAATTATATCAACAGGGAATATAGTGGAAAGAGATGTTGTGTGGGGAAATAATGATGAAGCATCATTGTTTGGAGATAGAGGGATAAAGGGGAACTTGTATGATAATCTTGTGCCTGACAATTTGGTAAGATTAGGTGAAGTAATAGGCAGCGTATTTGATGGAGATATACTTGTGGGATGTGTGGATGATTCTTATGCAAGATTGGCTTTAAATCTTTTAAAAGATGGGATAATATCAGCGGGAAGAAAGGTGTACAATGCTCATTCTACCATATTGCCTGCCATGAGGTATTCTATCAAAAAAAATGGATATAAAGCAGGCGTATTTGTAAAAAAATTAGATGAAAAAGCGGTAAATATTATTTTAATAGATGAGAATGGGTGTGATGTTGACAGAAATGTAGAAAAAAAGGTATTGAATAAATACAAGATCAACGATTATAGTATAGCCCATGTTATAAATGACGAAGTTATAGTAGATGTAAACAAGGAGTACGCTGAAAGTTTATCTTTAAATGGCGATTCATTTGAAAATTTAAATGTAAATTTTATTGGTCAGGCCACAAAAAGTTTATTAAGTGTGTTGAATCAAAATCGCAGTTATGAAAAAGCTGTGGCAAATTATGATATAGGCATTAAGATTTCAGATGATGGGGAAAATGTTGAAATTTATGATGATGAAGGATATTTGCTTGATGAAGATGAATTGGATTATTTGAGGATACTTGTCGGTAAGGAAAATGGGAAAAGTAAGTTTATAATACCATTCAATAGCTCTCAGTTTTTAAGTGAAATGTCAAAAGAGCTTGGCATCGAGACGAAGTTTAGTAAAATCTCTCAGAGCGAAAAGATGAAAAGAATGTTTGAGATTGAAAGCAATAATAGTGATGAGAATTCTCAGTTTAACCTTAGTTTTGACGGCATAAATTTTACATTGAGATTAGTTGAATATTTAAGCAAAAACAAGCTTAAATTGTCTGATTTAAAGAAGTCTATACCACAGAGGGTGAAACTAAATAAAGTGATAAACTGCGATTGGAAGGACAAGGGCTTGATAATAAGAAAGTTTTACGAAAAAAAGGATGAAAAATCGATGTTTTTAGATGGGATAAGATTTAATTATGGCGATGCTTGGGTTTTGTTAGTTCCAGATTCAGAGCTGCCTGCATGCAGAATATATTCAGAGGCTCCCACAAAGGAAAAAGCAGAGTCACTTTTAAACAAGTATGTGGAATGTGTGAATGAAATAATAAAGTCTAAAGACAGTTAATAAAAAATTAATGTCTAAAACATTGCAGATGAACCTAAAAATTGATATAGTTAATATTGTGGAATGATCTGCAATGTTTTTATTTTTGCTTAGAATGGTGATAATATGTCAAACAAATACATATCTGCTTCTGAGATAAATCAATACTTGTATTGCCCATATCAGTGGTACTATGAGAAAAAGTACGGACATAAATATATAAATGAATTGAGAGAAAAAAACGGCATAAGGTATGAAGATAGCAACTTTAAAAAAGGCATTGAGTATCATGAGAAATACTATAGAGATATTGTAAGGTTAAAATACAAGAAAATAGCCATTGCCATATTGATTCTCTTGGCTTTGGTAGCTATTGTAATAGGGTTTTTGAAATGATAGTGTTAAATTTTGTCTTTACACTTTTAATACTTTACGTCATCTTGAAGGAGATTGCAGAAAAAAGACCTCCTTATAAGGAGATGAAAAGGACAATCGGTTTCAAAAGAGGAAAGCTTATATACATAGATAAGCAGGAAGAGGTAAAAAAGGACGGCGTTATGTACAGCAAGCTTTTAAAATCTCCAAAATATGGCATAAGTGGAAAGCCAGATTATATTTACGATGTTGGGAATGAATTGATACCGTTGGAGCTAAAAAGTTCAAAAGCCGAAGGACATTCCCCATTTTTGAAAGATGTCATGCAATTGACTGCTTATTTTTTGATAATAGAAGAAGAATTTGATAAAAAAGTAAGACGGGGTAGAATCGTCTATCAAAATACGATGTTTGAAGTATATAATACGAAAAGTCTTAGAAGAGAACTTATTAAAATTATAAAAGAGATGAGACTCTTAGAAGAAGAAAAGTTTTTCCCTGATGTGGAAGGGGATTTTCTAAAGTGCAGATTTTGCCCATGTAGAGACACTGTGTGCGAGATATATAAAGGAAGCAAAGTAAAAATCTGATAAGAATACAAAACATCTGAATGCAAAAAATACATAAGAAGATATTTTTGAAATGAGGATGATAAAATGTTAAAAAAGTTAGGTGTTTTATTTTTTGTCATAGTAGTGGCTTTATCGACAGTATCTTGCAGCTTTTTAAAAACCAAGAATCCAACAAACGTGGAAAAGAAGTCTGTTCAAAAGCCAAGTGTGAATGTGAAGACAAATAGCAGTGTGGCAAGCAATAATGGGAAAGAAAATTCAGTTAAAAATACTTCTAACGATGTTAGTAATGCTAAGACTGCGGAAAACAACACCGTGAATAACGATGTGTACAGTAATTCTTTGATAAATACACAAGGCCTTGATAATACATTGTACGGATGGGGTATGAGGGTGTTACCTGATCACAAGACGCCTGAGATTACATCGAAAGCTATGAGTCTTATAAAAAAATACGATGGAATATTTACAGGCGACACAACAAAAAAATACGTGTACTTGACATTCGATGAAGGATATGAAAACGGATATACACCAAAAATTCTTGATATATTAAAGGCAAATAATGTAAAAGCGGCTTTTTTTGTAACGGGTCCGTATATTAAAGAGCATGGTGATCTTGTAAAGAGAATGGTGGCTGAGGGACATATAGTAGGCAATCATACGGTAAATCACCCTAGTCTTCCTAAGCTTTCAGATGAAAAAGTTAAAACCGAGATAACTGGTCTTGCTGAAATGTTTAAAGAGCTTACGGGAAAAGATATGCATTATTTGAGGCCACCTATGGGTGAGTACAGCGAAAGGACATTGTATATAGCAAAGTCTTTAGGGTATAAGACGGTGTTTTGGAGTCTTGCTCTTGCTGATTGGCAGCCACTGCCAGGAGGTCCTGATGAAAGCTACAATACCGTTATGGCCAGAATTCATCCAGGAGCAGTAATACTGCTTCATGCTGTCTCAAAAGATGATACGATGGCTCTTGATAGGATATTAAAAGATATAAAAGCGCAGGGATATGTATTTAAGACTTTAGATGATATAAGCGAATAAAGCGAGGGGATAATTTTGAATCATATATTAGAGAGGAAGAATTTTTACATGATGGCTGTTGCGTTCATTTTAAGCTTTGGCGCTATAGCCATCATAATGAAATTTTCGGGGTATCAGGGCTTAAAAGATGTTATGAATATAAATCCTATATACATTGGCATCATGCTGCTTTTTATTTTTTTAAGCTTGATGGTTGATACTTATAGGATAAGGGACTTACTTTTGGCGTTAGGAGAAGATCTAAGCGTTGGATATCTATTTAAGTTCAATTTGGCTACTTTTTTCTTCAGTTATATAACTCCATTTGGTTCAGGTGCACTTCCAATAACTATTTACCTTTTAAACAAAAAAAAGATACCACCAAATAAAAGTCTTATGATTTTTACAGCCAAGATTTTGTTTTCAGGTATTTTTTTCGGCACCATACCTCCTATTCTGCTGATTTTCTTTAGAAAGCAGTTGGAGCTTACACATGCTTTGTCTATATTTGCTATATTGGTTTCATTTATACTTTTGCTTTTATTGATAGCTCTTGTCTATATAATATTGAGGCCAGCTTTTTTGATCTCTGTAGTGAATTTGATTGCTGGCATAAGGTTTTTTTCAGGTGAAAGGTATAAAAAGTTTTTTGAAAATACAAAAACTGAAATTATTGAATACAATCACAGGTTTAATGAACTTTTCATGGTAAGTTCGGGAGGAAAGCTTTTAATATCACAGCTTTTGTACGCTATGCTTTTCTGGACTTTGTTTTACAGCATTGCACCAATTTTGATGGTGGCCATGAACATAAAGTTTAACATTTTAGCTGTCATATCAAGGCAAATTATATTTTACGATATTCTTGCTTATAATGTGATACCAAGTGGGGCAGGATTTGTTGAAGTTGGCTTTGCCAGCATATTTTCAAATATCGTGCCACATCATTTGTTAGGAGTATTCATAGGCATATGGAGGTTTTTCACATACTATGTATACTTGATTGCATCAGGAATAGGATTTTTCTTAATGATGAGAAAAGACACAGACAAGCCGTTAGGCGCTGAATGATTGTTTTAAATCATTGCGCCTTAAAAAATCTTTTATTGACTTTATTCGAAAAAACGAATATAATTAGTTGGGAAGGGTGATAACATGGTAACAATTGATTTGTACGACAAGACGGCTGAGTACTTTAAAGCATTGTCACATCCGACAAGAATCAAAATTATTGAACTTCTAAGCAGAAATGAGATGTGCGTTTGTGAAATGATGGCTGTTTTGAATCTTGACCAATCCCATATTTCAAGACATCTTATGGTGTTAAGAGCAAATGGGATAGTAAAAGATTCAAGGGAAGGGACGAAGATTTACTATACTCTTAAAAACAAGGACATCGTTAAAATCATAGATGAAGTTAAGAAAATAATTAAGGAGTAGGCAAATATTTATCCGATATATTCGAATAACCGAATAAAGAAATAAAATTTATTTATACGTTTGGAGTCAAATTAGTTATTTTTTTATCGGTTTAATCTGAAAAACCGAATAAACAGATGAAAATAGTGATATGAGAGGAGGTGAAAAGCATGGCTAAAAATTGGTATCCAATCATTGACCATGATAAATGCATACAATGCTACCAGTGTGTTAATTTTTGCAAACACGATGTTTACACAATAGGTGATGATGGTTTTCCGCTTGTCATAAATCCTGATAATTGTGTAGAGTTTTGCAGAGGTTGCCAGAAGATATGCGATAACGATGCTATATCTTATTTTGGCGATAATAAGTAAGCTTAATTCATAATCTCGCATAAGGATTTAAAAAATTATAAATTTAATTGGAGGGAATGATAAAATGAGTAAAAAAGGATTGCTTTTATGCGTATGCCAAGGCACATGTCCTTCATTTCAGGATATGGACACATTTGAAGTTTTAAACACATTAAGAAGAGAAAATATATTTGAGTGGGTAGGATTGCATCCACAGCTTTGTGCAGAAGATGGGGATAGGTATTTGCGTGAACTTTTGAAAGGTGCAGATATAGATGAGTTATACGTTGCTGCATGCGATCCAGTGATGCAGAGAAAAATGTACAGAGATGCTTTTGATGCCGTAGGATTCGACAGAGAAAAGCATATTGGCATAGAAATAAGAAATATGAACACAGAGCAAGTAATCAATGAGATTAAAAAGGCTGTTAAAGAAAAATGAGTTGTAAAAAATAAGTTATATGTAAAAAAGTGCTGCAGGATTTTTAGATGCAGCATTTTATTTTTTAAGATAATGTAAAGTGAAAGTAGTATGCTATAATATAAAACAAAGATTTTAATATAGTTTAAAAAATTGGGAGGTTGTTAAAATGGCTCATCATCATGAACATGAAGTTAAAACTAAGAAAAGCTTAATAACAACGATGTTTTTGAATTTTTCAATAACAGCAGCAGAAATTATTGGAGGGTTATTTTCAGGAAGTCTATCCCTCATATCAGATGCGCTGCACAATTTTAGCGATGCTATATCTATTATAATTAGTTATTTTGCTATGTTAATATCACAAAGGGAAAATAATGAAAGAATGACGTTTGGATATAAGAGAGCGGAGATTCTTGCAGCTCTTTTCAATTCAGTTGTTTTAGTTGTAATATCTGTATTCTTGTTTAAGGAGGCTTATATAAAGTTTTTCAATCCAGAGCCTATCAATGGAGCTATAATGATTGTAGTCGCACTAATAGGTCTTTTGGCAAATGCACTATCAGTATTTCTGCTTAAAGAAAATGCAGAAGAAAATCTCAACATTCGTTCTGCCTATGTACATCTTCTGTCAGATGCATTGTCTTCTGTAGGAGTGGTCATTGGAGGAATATGTATATATTTTTTTAAAATTTATTGGATAGATCCGCTATTGACGGTTTTAATTGGCATATATATAATTAAAGAAAGCTTTGAAATAATCAACGAATCCGTAAGCATACTTATGCAAGGCACACCTGAAAACATAAATTTAGAAATCGTAAAAAGAGAAATTGAGAAATTACCAAATGTAAAAAATATTCACCATGTTCATGTTTGGCAGACAAATGACGACGATGTACATTTTGAATGCCATGTAAATTTAAAAGATGATGTTAAAGTAAGTCAATCAAAAGAGGTGATGGAACAGATTGAAATTGTTTTAGATGAATTGTTTGACATACACCATGTTACATTGCAGATGGAGTACGAATGTTGTGAAGATGTGGGATTGATAAAAAAGGTTGATGATACTATTAATTAATCCATTTCTGCAATTCAAAGTGGGAGAGGAATGTGATGCGAAATGATAGTCAGTGCTTTTTTGTTTTTAGGCATTATTTCTGGTTTTGTTTTATTTAGAAATTTGAAGGTGCCGTATGACAATCAGCCTCTTGAAAAGCAGTATAAAATTTCTGTCATAATCCCTGCAAGAAATGAAGAAAAAAATCTTCCTTATATACTCGATTCTTTAAAAAATCAGACGTATAAGCCTTATGAAATAATTGTAGTTGATGACTTTTCCTCAGATAGGACTTTTGAAATCGCTGAAAGTTATGGTGTAAAAGTGATGAAAAATACTGAAATGCCTGATGGCTGGACTGGGAAGACGTGGGCTTTGTGGAATGGATACAAAAATTCTACAGGTGATGTACTTGCATTTATCGATGCGGATGTTAGGCTATTACCTCATGCTTTAGAATCATTGGTGAAGGCAAAAGATAAGGCAAATGGAGCAATATCTGTCGTTCCATATCATCGCCCTGAAAAATTTTATGAAAAGCTTTCATTGATACCATATATTTTGGGGATTTTTGCCTTTACATCACCGTTTGAAAAATATAATCCGCGAAAAGGAATGTATGGATCTTGCATTATTGTGTCTCGCACAGATTATGAAAAGGTAAACGGCCACTACAGCATAAAAGGAGAACTTTTGGATGACTTGAATTTAGGAGAAAAATTTACATCAAGCGGTATAAATGTTCAGAATTTTATAGGATACAATCTTGTATCATTTAGGATGTACCCATACGGTGTAAGAAGTGAAATAGAAGGATTTGGGAAAGGGGCGGTATTAAGCACATCCAAATTAGAAGTTATGACGACAATTTTTATTGCGCTATGGCTTATAGGCTTATTGGCGGTAGAGTTTATTACTCCATTTCTTGCATTTTATAAAAGTGATTTGTTTGGTTTGTTTTTGGTGCTTTACATTATGTACACATTGCAGATAATTTATATAGACAACTGGACAGGGCGTTATGGCATCATAGTTCCTTTATTTCATATATTATCATCGCTATTTTTTATATACATCATGTTTTACTCATTGTACCAAGTTTTCTTTTTAGGATATGTCACATGGAAGGGGAGAAGAATTAAGGTTTAAGGGGGGATTGCGTTGATAATGCTTTTTGTCTTAATAGGATTTCTAAGCGGTTCAATGATGTTTTCGTACTGGTTAGGATTATTGGCTTTAAAAGATATACGTCATTACGGTGATGGAAATCCCGGTGCTTTTAACTTGTGGCATGCGGCTGGATATAAATTTGGTATTTTAGGAGTTGTCCTTGACTTTTTAAAGGGGTACTTTCCATTGTCATTCATGATGGCAAAGGGATACATTAGTGGTACCGAAATAGTTCCTGTGGCTGTCGCTACTATATTAGGTCATGTTTTTTCTCCTTTTCTAAAATGGCGTGGTGGTAAGGGAATAGCTGTTACGTTTGGCGTATGGAGTGCTTTAACATCGTTTAGAGTGTCTATTGCATACGCCGTCATATTGGCGATATTGTATGTCATAGCCGTCATTTTAAACAAGGGAAAAGCTACATCATCTGAACTAGATGGATTGATGGCTGTGGTTGGGATGTTGACTTTGGTATTATTTCTTTATTACAAATCATACCAGATGTATATTTATGATATATGGTTTGCTAATCTTCTCATCATTACATATACAAATAAGGAAAAGCTCTATAAGCTTTATAAAGATTTTTACGAGAAACGTCATGAAAAAAACGCTGTTACGAGATAAGCCAGCAAGAAAACTTGCTGGCTTAAATAGAATTGTGGATATGCGTTAATTTAAGTTTATTTCATTATTTTTAATTCTTTTGATGAGTTCTTTAACTTTTGATTCGATTATGTCTCTTGTCTTTCTAAACTCATCTATTGGTTTCCCATCGGGATCATCTAAGCCCCAGTCTTCTTTTAACTTGCAAGGTATATACGGGCATTCTACATTGCATCCCATAGTAATCAAGATGTCCACTTTTGGCGGTATCTCATCTAAAAGTTTTGGATTGTGATTACTTATGTCGATGCCTACTTCTTTCATGACTTCAACCGCATTTGGATTTACCCTTTCAGCAAGTTTTGTGCCAGCGCTATAGGCTTCTAATATATCTGACCCTAAATGTTTTGCAAAACCTTCTGCCATTTGACTTCTGCATGAATTTGCTACACAGATGAAAGCTACTTTTACTTTCATAATTTTGTCCTCCTGTTTAGAACTTTATAATCGTAATTTTCATATAGTCATGTTTGATAATATTCATATTATAATTTATAATGTTTACTACGTCAATTTTAGAAAACAAAGAACTTTGAAAAATTGATATTAAATACCATGTAAAAGCATAAAATTGATAATATATATCAACTTATTAATTCCGTATATGCTAAAATAAATGAAGATGTGTTGGCATACAATTTGCATTTATAAAATGATAGGAGGAATTGAAGTGGAGAATTTTATTATCGAAAGGATCAAAAATTTTCCCATTATCGCAGCCATAAGAAATTTAGAGGATTTAAAAGATGTTTACTCATCTAACTGTGAAGTAATATTTTTGTTGACAAGTAATATATTGATATTGAAAGATGCAATTGACGACATTAAATCACATGAGAAAACAGCATTCATTCATTTTGATTTAGTAGAAGGGCTTGGTAAAGATTATAAGGCGGTGGAGTATCTTAAGGAAGTAGTAAAACCAGATGGCATAATTTCTACGCGTACTAATATACTTACATATGCTAAGGAGTTGAATATTCCTTGTATTGAGCGCATTTTTCTACTGGATACGCAAGCGCTAAAAACAGGTTTAAATTCAATTAAGCAGATTGAACCAACTGCAATAGAAGTGATGCCAGGTGTTGCACATGATGTGACGAAAAAGCTTACTACGGAAGTGTATCAACCTATCATTGCAGGCGGTTTAGTTAAAACAAAAGAAGATGTGATAAATGCTCTTTCTTCTGGTGCAGTAGCAGTTTCTACAAGCGAAAAAAGTCTTTGGTTTGTCGACTGACAAGGAGGTGGTGGTATTGAGAGCATAGATCAGATTTTAGGAAAAATTTAAAAATTTAAACGGAGGGGTTTTTATGGAAATATCATTGTTTGGCAAGATTTTGTCCGAGTTTTTTGGTACCATGATACTCATTCTCCTTGGTGACGGCGTTGTTGCAAACGTTGTACTAAATAAGACAAAAGGTCAAAATAGTGGTTGGATAGTCATAACAGCAGGATGGGCTTTTGCAGTTGCTGTACCTGTGTATATTACGGGATGGATAGGTGGAGCTCATTTTAATCCAGCAGTTACAATATCATTGGCAGTTTTAGGTAAATTCCCTTGGTCGCAAGTTCCGGGATATATTGTGGCTCAATTTTTAGGAGCATTTGTAGGAGCTTTGCTTGTATATGTGGCATATAGAGATCACTTCCATGCTACAGAAGACAAGAATTCAAAACTTGGTGTTTTTTGCACAATTCCAGCCATCAGAAATCTGTTTTACAATTTCTTGACAGAGGTCATTGGAACTGCAATGCTATTAGTTGGAATACTGGGTATAACAAATGAGCACAATCAAGTTGGGGCATTAGGTGCATTCTTAGTAGGTATTTTAATTTGGGTTATTGGTCTTACACTTGGTGGTCCAACAGGTTATGCTATAAACCCAGCGAGAGATTTAGGACCAAGGCTTGCACATGCTGTATTGCCGATACCAGGCAAGAGAGATTCTGATTGGGGATATGGTCTTATTGTTCCGTTATTTGGACCTATAGTAGGAGGTATTTTAGGAGCTTTGATATATCAGGCATTCATAAATATGTTGTAAAATTTATAAAGGATGAAATATAGAATATAGGGGGAACGTAGCATGTCAAAGTATATAATGGCATTAGATCAAGGCACCACAAGCTCAAGGGCAATAATCTTTGATCACAGTGGAAACATAGTTGCATCACAAAACAAGGAGTTTACGCAGATTTACCCTAATCCGGGATGGGTTGAACACGACCCTATGGAGATTTTGGATTCTCAGATAGAAGTGGCTAAGGCGGTGCTTGAGAAAACTGGGATTAAAGCAGAAGACATTGCAGCAATCGGCATAACAAATCAAAGAGAGACGACTGTGGTTTGGGATAAAAATACAGGCAAACCGGTGTACAATGCGATAGTCTGGCAGTGTAGGAGGACTGCACCTATCTGCGATGAAATCAAAAATAGTGGGTTTGACAAAGAAATTCTAAAAAAGACAGGTCTTGTAGTTGATGCTTATTTTTCAGGTACGAAGATAAAATGGATACTTGATAATGTAGAAGGCGCAAGGGAGAAAGCAGAAAATGGCGATCTTTACTTTGGAAATATTGATAGCTGGTTAATTTGGAATTTGACTGGTGGAAAGGCACATGTGACAGACTATTCTAATGCTTCTCGTACGATGCTTTTCAACATATACGAATTGAAGTGGGATAAGGACATATTAGAATATCTTGGCATTCCAGAATCGATGCTTCCTGATGTTAAACCGTCCAGCTATGTATACGGATACACGGACAAAAACATATTTGGCGTTGAAATACCTATAGCAGGTGATGCAGGTGACCAACAAGCAGCACTATTTGGTCAGACCTGCTATGACAAAGGAATGGCTAAGAATACTTATGGAACCGGATGCTTTATGCTTATGAATACAGGTGAAAAGGCTGTACCGTCTAAGAATGGGTTGCTTACCACGATAGCATGGGGCATCGACGATAAAGTTGAATATGCCTTAGAAGGAAGTATATTCATAGCTGGTGCTGCTATACAGTGGCTAAGAGATGAGCTTAAGATAATTGACAATTCACCGCAAAGTGAAGAATACGCTCAAAGGGTCAGTGACACAAATGGAGTATACGTAGTGCCGGCATTTGTGGGATTAGGTGCACCATACTGGGATATGTATGCGAGAGGCGCGATTTTGGGATTGACAAGAGGTGTGAAAAGAGAGCACATAATAAGAGCAACGTTAGAATCTTTGGCGTATCAGACAAGAGACGTCTTAGAGGCTATGCAGGATGATTCTGGCATAAAGCTAAGTGCATTAAAAGTTGACGGAGGAGCATCAGCAAATAACTTCTTGATGCAATTCCAGGCAGACATACTTGGCGTGCCTGTAGATAGACCTACTGTCATAGAGACGACTGCATTAGGCGCATCATATCTTGCGGGTATTGCTACAGGCTTCTGGAGCGGCAGAGAAGAAGTAGCAAAGAATTGGGGCGTTGACAGACATTTCGAGCCTAATATGGACGATGAAACAAGAGAAAAACTTTATGCGGGATGGAAAAAAGCCGTAGAAAGGTCTATGAATTGGGCTAATTAAGTGGTATAATTAAATTGATAAACAAAAGATACAATTGAATATTAGGATGGCGGAGAATAGGAGAGCCATATATAACCGGAGAGCCGGCTATATATGGCTTTGTCTTTTTTTAAGATTAATTTTGGTAGCTGAAAGGGATGGTAAAATGTACGATGTCATAATAATTGGCGGCGGTGTAGTAGGTTCATCAATTGCCAGAGAATTATCTAAATACGACATTAAAGTTCTGCTTATAGAAAAAGAAGATGATGTTGCGTCAGGTGGTGCATCAAAAGCCAATAGTGCCATACTTCATGCTGGATACGACCCAGTGCCTGGCACATTGAAAGCCAAGCTAAATGTAAGAGGAAACGAAATGTTTGATGAGCTTTGCAAAGATTTGGATGTTCCAATGAAAAGAGTTGGTTCACTTGTTGCCGCATTTTCACAAGATGAAGTAGATAGCCTTTATAAATTGTATGATAGAGGGCTAAAGAATGGCGTCAAGAATATGTCTATTATATCTTCAGATATGGTTAAGGAAATTGAACCAAACATAAACGACACAATTGTTGCTGCTTTATATGCAAAGACAGCAGGCATTATATGTCCTTACGGTTTTGTAATAGCTTTGGCTGAAAACGCTGCACAAAACGGCGTCGAATTTGTATTTAATCAAGAAGTCGTATCTATAGATAGAGAAGACGATGTTTTTAGGGTAAAAACGCAAGACAGTGAGTATTTTAGCAAATACGTAGTAAATGCGGCGGGGCTTTATGCAGATGTGATAAACAACATGGTAAGCGATAAACATTTCTCGATTCATCCAAGAAAAGGCGAATATTTGATTTTAGATAAAGAAGAAGGTTATTTGGCAAATACAGTTATATTTCAGGTTCCTACAAAGATGGGGAAAGGAATACTGGTGTCGCCAACTGTTGATGGAAATTTGCTTATAGGGCCTACATCTGAGGATATAATCAATAAGGAATTTCGAAAGACTACTTACAAAGGATTGGAGAAGGCCATAAAAGGTGCCAAAAAAAGCGTTGAAAAATTTAACGAAAGGAAGACGATAACACAATTTACTGGCGTAAGAGCTGTGCCAGATGTGGATGGGGAAGATTTTATTATAGGCGAATCAGATGTTAAAGGGTTTATAAATGTAGCAGGCATTGAATCACCTGGTTTCACATCATCACCAGCAATTGCGGAGATGGTAAGAGAAATTCTTAAAGATGCAGGACTTAAAATGGCTGAAAAAGATAATTTTAATCCCAAGAGAAAGCCTGTCATACGCTTTAATGAATTGACAGATGAAGAAAGAAATGAACTGATAAAGAGAGAGCCTGCTTATGGAAAGATCATTTGCAGATGTGAAACAGTTACTGAAGGTGAAATAATCGATGTCATAAGAAGACCTGTTGGAGCAAAAAGCATTGATGGTGTAAAGAGGCGTGTTAGAGCTGGCATGGGCAGATGTCAAGGTGGATTTTGCAGTCCCAGAGTGTTAGAGATTCTGTCAAGAGAGCTTAATGTAGATCCCCTTAGTGTCACAAAGTTTGGCGGCAATTCAAATATTTTAACAGCCAAAGCGAAAGAATACGTCGCAAATTTGTACAAAGAACTATTAAAAAGCGAGGTGTAGATGATGATGGAATACGATATAGTAATAATTGGTGCAGGTCCTGCAGGACTTGGAGCAGCAGTTGAAGCATATGAAAAAGGTGTAAAAGACATTTTGATAATTGAAAGAGACAGCTATCCAGGAGGAATACTTCAGCAGTGTATACACAATGGATTTGGACTTATCGAATTCAAAGAAGAATTATCTGGTCCGGAATACGCAGAAAGATTTATAGAAAAGGTAAATAAATATGGGATAAAGATTATGCTTAATACGATGGTATTAAACATATCAAGCGATAAAGTAGTTAAAGCAGTAAATCAAGAAAATGGCGTCATGGAGATTAAAGCTAAGGCGATAATACTTGCGATGGGCTGTAGAGAAAGGCCAAGAGGGGCAATCAGCATACCTGGCACAAGACCCGCAGGGATATTTACGGCTGGGACGGCACAAAGGTATGTAAATATGGAAGGATACATGCCTGGCAGAGAAATTGTAATATTGGGTTCTGGCGATATCGGACTTATAATGGCCAGAAGGTTTACACTTGAAGGTGCTACAGTAAAAGCCGTTGTTGAACTTATGCCTTATTCCAGTGGACTTACCAGAAACATTGTTCAGTGTTTAGATGATTTTGGCATACCGCTTCTTTTAAGTCATACTGTGATAGAAATACGCGGCAAAGAAAGAGTTGAAGGCGTGACGATAGCACAGGTAGATGAAAACAAGAGGCCAATATTAAACACTGCTAAATACTTAAGTTGTGATACTTTAATATTGTCTGTAGGTTTGATTCCTGAGAATGAACTGTCAAAAAGCGCAGGCATAATATTAGATCCCGTTACTGGGGGACCGCTTGTAAATGAAAGCATGGAGACGAATGTGGAAGGGATATTTGCCTGTGGCAATGTGTTGCAAGTGCACGATCTTGTGGACAATGTTACAAAAGAAGCAAGGCTGGCGGCTGATTCTGCAGTAAAGTACATTAATAATATGTTAATAAAAGAAGGCCGATATATCGTCGCGAAAGCTGGTTCAGGCATTAGATATGTGGTGCCGCAAATAGTAAATTATGAGAATATAGATGCAAAAGTTAAATTTCACATGAGGCCTACTGATGTGTATAAAAACGCTTATATCGCTGTGAAATCAGGTGGCAGAGATATAGTCAGGAAAAAAATGCAGAGGCTAACACCAGGAGAGATGATATTAATAGATGTGCCAAAAGAGAAATTTTTAAGAGATGATCTATCTCCAGCAGATGAAATCACATTCGAAGTAGAGGTGGTGTAAAATGATAAAAAAGGAGTTAACATGTATTGTCTGTCCCAATGGTTGTCGCTTGGTTGTGGAAATAGAAGGAAAGGAAATTGTAAATATCACAGGATATGAGTGCAAAAGGGGATTAAAGTATGCTGAAGATGAGATAGTTGCACCCAAAAGGACTCTGACTACAATAGTAAAGGCTGAAATGGGTCATCTTCCAGTAGTTTCTGTCAGGACTAAAGAGCCAATTCCAAAAGAGCTTATCGGCAAAGCCGTATTGGAGCTATCTAAAATAACTTTAAAGCCACCGATTAATGTAGGAGATGTCGTTGTCAAAAACATCTTAAATACTGGTGTAGATGTTATTGCAACGAGAAATCTTTACAGCAAATAATTGTTTTTGGTTTATCAATTATGACACATTTTAATGAGGAAGGAATGCAAAGTATGGAGAAAATTTGTGAGAGAATAAAGTCTCCAATTAATATACACTCGCAAATATCTGCAATGATAGTCAGGAGAGTAAATGACGTATGCAAAAAGGACAATGTCAAAGTTATGCTTAAAAAAGCTGAAAGCGCAAGGCTTGTGCCTGCCAATAGCATGCTTTCCATGATAACTTTTTTTGCATCAGAAGGCGATGATATCGATATAATCGTAGAAGGAGATAACTGCATTTCTTCAATGGAAGAGATTAAAAAGATTTTTTTAGTGGATTTAAAAAAGGTAAATGACGAGAGTGGAACATATGAGCTTTTAAAGAATACGTCTATTGCGTACGAAGAAATATTTAACTCCATTGCAGTTGGCATAATTGCTACGGACGATAATGGAATCATAACTATATTTAATAAGGCGTCTGAAAAAATAACAGGCTTTAGCCTTGATAAAGCAATTGGCAAAAATATAAGTGAGGTTATGACAGATATAGATGTAAGTCAAGTCTTAAAATATGGAAGTGAGTTTTTAAACAAAAAATACGTCATAGGTGAAAAGACGCTTTTTTTAAACATGACTCCTATTTATGCTGGAGGCAACATTACTGGATCATTGGTGGTATTTCAAGATTTTCCGCAAATCGAGTACCTTGAAGGAGAACTTAAAAGAAGCAGAAAACTTGATAAAGCCTTTGACATAATAGTAGGTAACAGTGGAAAATTGAAAGATGCATTGACGGTGGCATCTAAAGCGGCAGAAACGGATTCTAACGTCATAATACGTGGTGAAAGCGGGACAGGAAAAGAATTAGTTGCTAATGCGATACATTATTCAAGCAAAAGACACGATAAACCTTTTATAAGGGTAAATTGCGCTGCTATACCAAGCACACTTTTAGAAAGTGAGCTTTTTGGTCACGAAAAAGGAGCGTTTACTGGCGCAATAATGCAGAAAATAGGGAAGTTTGAACTTGCTGACGGAGGGACGATCTTCCTGGATGAAATAGGAGATATTCCAATTGAAATTCAAGCAAAACTTTTAAGGGTTCTTCAAGATAAAGAGTTTGAACGAGTTGGCGGGATAAGGACTATAAAAGTAGACGTAAGGATAATTGCGGCAACAAACAAAAATCTTGAAGAAGCCATGAAAAATGGCACATTTAGGGAAGACCTCTATTACCGGTTAAATGTTATACCTGTATTTTTGCCAGCCTTAAGGGATAGAAAAGAAGACATTCCCGTTTTGGTAGAGCATTTTATAAGAAAGATGAACAAAAAACTTGGAAGAAATGTTCAGTTTATTACAAATACAGCCATAAAAGCCTTGATAAAGTACGATTGGCCGGGAAATATAAGAGAGCTGGAAAATCTCATTGAAAGATGTATTACATTAAGCGATAAAGAGTACATTGACTTCGATGATCTTCCATCGTATATAAAAAATGTGAAAGACAGCAAAGACGATGAGGTAATATATTTAGGCGACAATTACGATATTGAAAAGATGGAAAATTATGAGTATAAAATAATCAAAGCCGCATTATCCAGGTATAAAAGTTTTAACAAAGCTGGAAAAGCTTTAGGATTGACACATAAAACTGTAGCTGCAAAGGCAAGGAAATTTCATTTGGTTGAAAATTAATATCAAAATGTATTTATGATTGATACTTTTTACCAAGAAAAACAAAAAATCTTTTCAGTTAAGTGGTCATATGCTGATATTTTCATCTGCATATGACCTTTTTTATTGGCATAGAATTTGCAATAGATATAAAAAAATAAAAAAAATATGGGGGTTAATATCATGAAAAAGCTCATTAACAATCCTGAAGAAGTTGTAAAGGAAATGGTGTCAGGACTTCTTTACGCATATCCAACTTACTTGAGAAAGCTTGATAATGTAGATGTAGTAGTAAGGAAGTCATCTCCTGTTGAAGGGAAAGTCGGGCTTGTAAGCGGTGGTGGCAGTGGACATGAGCCTGCACATGCAGGGTATGTGGGGAAAGGTATGTTGGATGCGGCTTGTTTAGGTGCTGTTTTTACGTCGCCAACGCCTGATCAAATCTATGAAGCTATAAAAGCTGTAGATGGAGGAAAAGGTGTTTTGCTCATAATCAAAAACTATACAGGCGATGTAATGAATTTTGAGATGGCAAAAGAGATGGCTGAGATGGATGGCATAAAGGTTTCAGAAGTGATTGTAAATGATGATGTGGCTGTTGAAAACAGCACATATACGCAGGGAAGGAGAGGTATTGCTGGCACTGTTTTCGTTCATAAAATAGCGGGAGCTAAAGCTGAAAAAGGGGCTGAACTTGAAGAAGTCAAAGAAGTTGCGGAAAAGGTCATAAAGAATTTAAGGTCTATGGGAATGGCATTTACACCATGCATTGTGCCTGCAGCAGGAAAGCCAAGCTTTACGCTTGATGAAGATGAAATTGAGATAGGAATTGGAATACACGGTGAACCTGGCACACATAGGGAGAATATAAAGAATGCGAAAGAGATAGTTGCAGAACTTATGGACAAAATTGTTTCTGATTTGCCGTTTAACGACGGTGATGAAGTAGCATTGATGGTAAATGGCCTTGGTGCTACACCTATTTCAGAGCTTTTCATAGCAAACAAAGAAGTGAATGAATACCTTATGGGAAAAAATATCAACATTTATAAGACTTTCGTTGGTGAATACATGACATCCCTTGAGATGAGCGGATTTTCAATAACACTTTTAAAACTTGATGATGAGCTTAAAGCGCTTTTAGATGCATCAGCCGATACACCTGCATTTAAGCAATTATAGGATATAAGCTGAAAGGGATGATGATATTGTTGTTGACAAAAAGTGATGTAGTAAACATTTTAGATGACATAGTAAAGATAGTAGAGGACAATAGACAATACCTTACGGAATTGGATGCTGCAATAGGAGATGCTGATCACGGCATAAACCTTGATAGAGGGTTTAAAGCGGTGCGAGATAAGATGCCACAATTTTCAGACAAAGACATAGGCGCAATACTTAAAAATGTTGGCATGGTCTTAGTTTCTACTGTAGGTGGAGCATCTGGACCGCTTTATGGAACATTCTTTATGAGAATGGGCAATGTAGTATCAGGTAAAAACACATTAGATGAAAATGATATTGTCGCGATGTTTGAGGCTGGCCTTTCTGGAATAAAAGAAAGAGGAAAAGCGCAAGCTGGAGACAAGACTATGATCGACGCGATGGAACCTGCCTTGAATGAGTTAAAGAGTACATTAAGTGAAGGACGCGGTTTAAAAGAAGCTATAGAAGCGGCGGCAAATGATGCATACAATGGTGTTCTAATGACTAAAGACATTGCTGCCAAAAAAGGCAGAGCAAGTTATCTTGGCGAAAGAAGCATTGGACACCAGGATCCTGGAGCGACATCGGCTTATTTAATGATAAAAACTGTTGCTGATTATGTAGATAAGTTGCAACAATGAGGAAAGGATTGGATCTAATGGTAGGTATAGTTATTGTGTCTCATTCAAAGAAGGTGGCGGATGGCTTGTACGAATTGGCTGACCAGATGACAGGAGGAAAAATTAGAATAGGTAGATCTGGAGGCACCAAAGATGGGCGATTAGGCACAAATGTAGACGAAATCGTAGAAGAAATAAAAAAGTGCGAAAGCGGTGACGGCGTTTTAATTTTAGTTGATTTAGGAAGTTCTGTCATGAGTGCTCAAATGGCGTTAGAATTTCTTGACGAAGAATACGCGGGAAAAGTTGAGATAGCAGATGCGCCTCTTGTTGAAGGAACGATTGCGGCAAGCGTAGAAGCTTCAATAGGCAGTGACATATTAAAAGTTAAAGAAGTGGCAGAAGCAGCTAAGAATCTTGTTAAGATTTAATTGCCTGGATGAAACCAGGCTTTATTTTTTTGTAGAAATTTTTATAAAAAAATATTAAAATATATAATATACAGAGGGGGTGAAGCCAATTTACGATCATATAGTTTCTGAATACGATACCAAGCTTAAAGCATACGTAGAAGAAAGGAGGTATATGGATGCGTATAAATACATTTTCAAACAAAAGAATCTTGTCAGCGATCTCGATAGAAGTATTTACTTATACTTAATTTTATGGCAAGTTAAAGTTGAAATTTATCTCGGTATTATTGAAGATGCGAAAGAGCACTTTTTGAACATTTTTGATAATATTATTTTATCTAAGAATAACATACCATTATTTATTGAATGTGTGCTACTGCTTGACATGTTTGAATTGTCGTTAAAAAAAGATGGCATATATGAGCAATTGATAAACTATGATGAAGAAAATAATTGGATAAATTTATATATTTTTATATTAAGTTTTAAAAATAAAAGCAGGAATTATTCAATTGAGGACGAACTACTATATATGGCAGAAAAAAATACTGACAGATTTTTTCGGTCGTTAATACATACTGTATTGGCAGAGGCATATAAAGATGATGATGATGCGAGATGGCGCATTGAATTGAGGAAGGCTTATGAGCTTAATCACGACAATTTGAGAATGATTAGGCTTATGATACAATGGGGCGTCAAAGGAGATGATGAGCTTAGAAAGGTTAAATATTTTAGGTATTTTCCTGAAAATAAATTTATTTTAAAGAAGTATTACCAGCTTTACAGCGAAGTAGATGGTAAAGGTCGTGATTTTAATCTGTTTAAATTTAATTTATTAGAAGGTGGTGGTACAGGTGGCAGTAGTTACTTAATAACGTACGATGGTGTCAATGTATTATTAGATTGTGGCATTAACTTTAAAGATGATAACGTATATTATGATAATTTAAAAAAAATTGGCGTTGATATTAAAGATATTGATTTGCTTGTTATTACCCATTGTCATCTTGATCATTGTGGAGGAATTGTAAACCTTATAAAAAGCGGATTAAGCTGCCCTGTAATTATGTCTTATGAGACAAAGTATATATTGAACGGATTTTTTTCTAAAAACAGCAATATGCAGGATTTGAACCTAAATGATGCTGATTATAAGTTGCTGAATAAAATAAACAGCATGACATTGACCGATTGCCTTTTTGACGAATCTGTGAAAGGCAGAAAAGTCTTAGTGAAACTTATGCCGTCTGGGCATATATTGGGAGCTTGCGGGGCTTATGTAGAAATCGACGGTTTTTCGGTGTTTTATACAGGTGATTTTACTGTAAAAGATGTTGAGACAAATAGTGGTCTTACGATTCCAGATGGAATGCACGCTGATGTGCTGATTACTGAAGCTACGTTTGGATATACGTCAAGCTTTAGCGTATACGATAAGGCAATTCAAGATAAGTTGATTCTGGAAGTGATAAGGGAATTAGCCAATCATGGCGTTGGCTTTATACCTGCATTTGCTGTAGGAAAAGCTCAGGATCTATTGATTCTTATGAAGAAAAACTTTGAATACATGCCGTACAATGTGTATGTAGATGGAGCATTGTCACATATAACCATGCTATATGAAAAATTAATGGGCCCCATTTACGGAAATGGCGTGTTAAATGCAAACGACATAAAATTGTATGATAGCAAAAGGGAATTCATACGAAAAGAAATTTCTCTTGGAAATTGTCTGGTAATGACCAGCTCGGACAATCTAACCGAAGGCAGCACTTCTTTTGTGTACGGACGGGAGTTGATGTCATTTGACAATGCGATTTTGCTTAACATAAGCAACAACATAAAGAAACCTATATCTATGTTGCAGGAGAATATTCCTATTATAAATCATGGGATACTGCAGGATATTTTAGAAGTATTTTTGAAATTGACGCCTAAAAAGGTTTATATTGTTCACAGAGGAGCAAAGACAAATAGTACATTTAATATTGAGGAGATTTTGAATTTGTTTGATGATGTAGACGTTGTGGCTCCTTAGTGTGTCTAAATTTATTTTACCATGAGGGAGTAAAGGAGGAAAAATGAAACCATATATTGGCATTGACCTTGGGACTACTAATACAGTTGTAGCGTGTGCTGATTATATAGAAGATGGCAATGTGAAGATTGATATTTTAGATATAGAGCAAATTTCCGATAAGAACGGCAGTATAACAACAAAAAAAACGTTGCCATCCTGCATTTATGTGGATGATAATGGGAATGAATTTATAGGCCAATTGGCTAAGAATATGAAAAACATTGAATATGATCGCGTAATCTACAATAGCAAGAATTACATTGGTAATAGGAATCATGTTTGGCAAATTGACAGCAAAAAATACACTCCAGAAGATGTGGCGGAAAAAATTTTGTCTGTTGCTAAGGCAAGCGTTGAAAGATTTTATGGTGAAAGAGTAGACGGTGCTGTCATAACAGTTCCGGCGTCTTTTAATCATGATCAAATTGAGTCTACTAAAAATGCAGCTAAATCGGCAGGATTTTTAGAGGATCGGCTTATCTTTATATCAGAGCCTACAGCGGCATTATTGGATCTAATTTATGAAGAAAAATTAAGCGATAAACGATACGCTATCCACGATTTTAGCAAGCCAAAAAAAGTTTTGGTATTTGATTTAGGTGGAGGTACTTGTGACGTATCCATAATGAATGTGGAAATAAATGGTGATGATTATAAAGTTGAAGAATTGGCAATATCTCCACACACACAGCTTGGAGGCGTTGACTTTGATGTATGTGGTGTTTTGTATTTATTGCACAAGTATTCTATTTTAAACGATATCGACCATAAGCGAATGCCGCATCATGTTGATGTAAAGCGATATATATTTAGCGTATTGTCGCTGGAGATTGAGAAAGCCAGAATCATGTTTTCAACTATAGGCAGTGGTTTAACAGGTGAAGAATACGGCGATGTAGTGTATAAGAATAGTTTGAAAAATTTCTATAGTGGGCAGTCATTTGAATTTGAAATAAGTAAAAAAGAATATGATGAGTGTATAAAGCCTTTACTTACAAAAGGAGGCAATTTAGGATTCAATATAATAGATCCCATAATTGATACTCTCAATAAAGCTAATTTAGGCAAAGAAGATATTGACGAAGTCTTCTTAGTTGGAGGCATGACGGCTTACAGCACTGTTAGGGAAACGATAGAGAACTTTTTTGGCAAAAAAACTATAAGCTACTTAGATCCTATGTATTCGGTAGCAAAAGGTGCTGCATTGTATAATTATTACAACGAAAACAAAAAGAAAATTGAAAAAGGGAAAATCATCATATATCCCGTGGTAGCAGAGAATATTTACCTTGATGTGAAAAATAATTTGCCAGTTCTATTAGTAGGACAAGGAACGAAAGCACCTTATGAAAAAGTGTATGAAGGCATTGTGAAAGTAGACAATGCTACAGGAATAAAGCTTGACATTTTATCAGGGAAAAGCATTTACGATCCAAAGATGAAAAGGCTTAAATCAGTTCAATTGACGTTTACTGACATTATAAAGCCAGGTACGCCTATTTCTATAAAAGTGACTTTTGACAAAAACAGGATATTGCATTTAGAAGCATGGGTTACTGGAAATTTTAAGCAGAGAATAGATGTCACATTTGATAAAGAGGTGTTGTATGATGGCTGTTAATTGGAGAGCTTTGCTTCAAGAAAACAGAGATTTGTTTTTTAATATACACAATGAAGAAATCAAAGAAGGCAAAGGATATTTAGGAGCTGCTACAAATGCTGAAAAAGTGGAATCAGTTAAAGAACAGGTTTTTGAATACTATATATCTGATGTAAATGCACGGCTTATCTATGAAAAAACGCTTAAATTAGGTGCAACAAGCGAAAAAGGAGTGAATTTAATAGAAGTTGAAATCATAGATTTATTTAAAAGCATATTAGAGGAAGGGCAGAACCCTATCGAAATGTTTTTATACTGCACTAAAGCACTGAATTTAAATGATAGGAATATTTACCAATCTATATTGAGGATCTTAGTATCTGTGTGCAATTTAAGCAAGGCAGGGAGAGATGCTCTTATAAGCGTATTAAAGAGTTGGTCATGGGATATTCAGATGAAAATAGCAATAGAAGTCATAAGAACTATTAAGGAGAAGTCTGCTTTTGATACGCTTTTGCTTTTGTTTGACAATGAAAGTTTAAAAATCGAAGCTGCGGAATGTCTTTTGGACATTGGTGATGAAAGATGTGTAAGGCCTATTTTAAACATGGTGAATAAATTCAATGGGTTCAGTGTGAATGAAAGAAATGTGGCATTTAGACTCATAGATAGACTTTCGCGATTTGGAGAAGATGCACTGTCTGAAATTTTGAAGTGCTACATGAACAACGAGAATAAAAGCCTCAACACAGTCTATTCAAATGTTATATCTCGTTCAAAGGAGATGGCGATAGAAAGCTTGTCGAAGATGCTTTACAATGATGAGTACAATCAAAAAGCCGCTATAACATTAGGAAAGATGAGGATTGAAAGTGCAACAGATAGGCTTATTGAGGCATTGGAATCTCCTTTGATAGAAGATAAAATAAATATCATCATAGGTTTAGGATATACAAAGGACAAAAAGGCTGTAAAATATTTAATGAACATGTTGGAGAATGAGAATTTCAAAAGTGATGTTAAGGCTTGTATCATAACGTCATTGGCAAATTTGGAAGCTTTTGAGGCAAAGGACATAATCAAAAAGTATATGAATGACAAGGAGCTTAGAATAAATACTATGTCTGCATTAGTGCAGTTAGGAGAGTTAAAATACTTGGGAGGATTATTTGAGTATTTAATATCTTCAAGTAATTCTTACAACGATATATCATGCGCAATCAAAGAGCTTAAAAGGCTTAAGGGTTTTAAAGACAGCAAGATAAGCAAGGAAATAACCAATGGCGTCAGATACTTAATAAGAAATAATGACGGCTTTGCATGCCTAAATGCATTAAGGATTTTAGACACCAACATTGATGATAGCATGGCTGAAGAGTTGATTTTAAAGCTCAAGACAACAAAGAAAGAGGAGATTCAATACACAATTTACAAAATTTTAGGCAAGAACACAGGTTTATTAAGTAATATCATAAATGAGAGGATTTTTATTGATGCGTCATTTAACGATAGCACCAGAATCAGATATCTTGCACAAAAGATTATTGAGAGGAATTACAAAGGAAAAGATAAACTTATAAAAGCATGAAGGGAAGATGTGCCTTGTTAGACAAAAATGGAATAGATATTGCCAAATGTTTAGATATATTTTTGTATTCTTTACCATACAACGTATTGATAAAACCCTTTAATAAGGACAAAAATCTCCAGAAGAAGCTTGCTGGATTTAGACTAAACGAAAAATCCAGCCCTCCATCAAAAATCGTTCCTATACTAAGGCAAGAAATATTAAAAGGAAATTTTAACTATGATGAGTTGATAGATGCATGGAAGGTTCTAAAAAAAGATCTTTATGAGAAGATAAGCCAGATGGATGTCGACGAAATAGGAGAAAACATCGTTGAGTTATGCCGCAATTATGGACGTGAAAATGTCGTTTCTGCACTTCTTATTGACAATAGGTGGGAACTTGGTGATATAATTAATAAAGCCATGGAGCTAAATGTGGATGTGGCTGATGAAAAATTGGTAGAAGACGATGATAGAATAGTGAATCAAAAAGATAGCGTAGACTTACTCAAAAAGGTCAAAAAACTTGAAAGAGAAGTAGAAAAATTGCAGGACAAATTGATAAAAGAAGAAAAAAAGAATATAATTGAGGTGGACAATTTAAAAAAGGCGTTGGAAAATAAGGACAAGGAAATAGCATCTTTAAACAAAAGATTGGAGGATTTAAGACAGGAAAAAAGGCATTTGGAAATGACTCTGGAGCATATAGGTGTAGAATTCGATAAACACGTAGTAAAACTCATTAATGAAAGCATGGCTAAGGAGAAAAAAAGTGAAAATTTAAAGGTTTCTTTAAATAAAATATTGATGGATTTACAACAAGACAATCAGGAAATAAAGAAAAACTTCTCTGAAATCAAGGAATTGATATTTAACATTGAGAAGAAGATTGCATCTAACTATGGAGGAACCGCTCACTTGCAATCGGCAGTAAGTTTAGAAGACGATGATTACTCTTTGTTGGACGATCTATCAAAAATGCTTAAAAATTCATAATTGCGAGGTGTAACAATGCATCATGATGAGATTCAAAAACTTAAAAAGATACTAATTGAAGATAACAATGATGAAACTAATATTTCGAGAGCTCTTAAAGAAGTATTTAAAAGGCAAAAAAGCATAATCATGACAATTTGCGTCTTAGAACTTATATATGAATCTGTATATCTATATGACATCATTTTAAAGAGAAGTGGTGTTTTAAAGTTTATAAAAAGTGTAGATAACCAACTGTACGTTACTGTTGAAAGTTACAGAGATATTGTCAGTAGGATTAGGCATTATAGACAGATAGACATGAAGATTAAAGATAACATCATAAAAACGCTTCAAGAGGAAAAGGATAAGTTAGAAGCAGATCTTGAAGTGCTATTTGGGTATTTTGTGGAAGCAAGGTATTGCAGTGATGTGTTTAATGACAAATTAAAGATTTTTAATCAGAATGAAATTAATATAAGCATTGATGAGTTTTACGATAAAATTAAAGAGTTTGTATTTGAAAATGAAGATGAGAAATTTGAGAGGATTCAGGAAGTCATATCAGCTATACCTTTTGCCCTTTCCAGAAAGAGGTTTTTTGATTACATGAAAAGTGGTTTGATCCATGAATACACTGGCTACGAGAAACTTTTAGAGAGCATTTTTGAGATAGAGGAAAATTTTTATGGAAAATTGGTAGAAGGTTATGGGGATAAATTTGCAGAGATAGCCAACAAGATAGATGAGCTTCAGACATTGGACTTAAAGAATGCTGCAAAAGATGATTTGGAGATGTATTTAAAAGATACAATCTTGCTTTTAAGCAAGATACAGGATGTAAGAGAAATAGTTTATTCGCTCATTAGGATCGTAAATAGACTTTTAATATTTTATAAATCAGACAAAAAGATAGAAGATATTATGCATGAGGAACCTAAAATAAAAATCTTTTTTGACATTTACAGCAGTATATACGAAGAAAGATATACAAAAAAGAAAGTCAAAGACTTTTTAAAGATGTTGAACGAAAATATTTCTAATTGGTATTTTGAGCTTTACAATTACAATAGACTGTTAAGTGATGTGAATTATCTTGAAAATGAGATAGATACATTGATAGATGAAGATATACTGAATGATATAGAAATTTTAGCTGAGTACGAAAATCTGATGAATGATGACAGCGACGAATTTGACGATATCACAGGCGATATAATAGATGGAAGCATTGTTGAAGACGAAATAAATAACCTTGTTTCCATGATAGATGATATAATAAAGTTCATGAATCCTGATTACAGAAAGGTGCGCATGAGGCGACTTTTAGGAATTATACCTGTTCCTGGGAATTTTGAAAATGAGTTTTTAAACTATTTAAAAAGCTCTTTGGAGTTTGAGACGACGTCAAATGTTAAGGCTGCCATAATGGAAAGTGTCGACAAAAGGATAAAGTTGTACAAGGACATGAAAAACAGCAAGCTTTTGTATGAAGCTCTTTTAAAAAACGTCAAGGAAGGATTGTAGTGAATGAAAGTTACAAATAAAACTGTATCTATAATTATGACTGTGCTTTTATTTTTGATTGTCTTACTTTCGAATTTGCAGTACTTGGCGTTTAATTTGAATTTCTATATAAATGAATTTGACAAATACGGTGTTAAGTACGTTACAGGTATGGATAAATCGCAATTAAGCAAAGTTGCATTAAGAATTCAAGATTATCTTTATGGGAAATCTGAAAACCTTCAAATAGACGCTGTAATAGATGGACAAAATCAGAAGGTTTTTAACGATAGGGAATTGGAACATATGAGAGATGTCAGAAAGCTTTTTGAGAATGGCTTTTTGATTAGAAACTTAATGATATTTATTTATATTTTGGCTTTTTTGTTTCTGTATTTTAGAAAAGAGGATGTTTTTTATCATACATATCGAGGTATGCTTTTTGTGATATTGTTTTTATTCGTTACAGGAGCCATAGTTTCATTGGATTTTAACAGATGGTTTATATATTTTCATCACATTTTTTTTGACAACAATTTATGGCAATTAGATGTAACTCGAGATAGGTTAATTCAGATGCTTCCAGAAGGTTTTTTCAGTGATATATCGTATTTGACTTTCAGGAATTCAATCATTACATACATTATAATTGGATTTGTATCTTTTTTATTAAAAGGGAAGAAAGACAGTAAAATAGGCCTATAATGAAGGCCTATTTTATATGCACATTTGTTTTTCGTCTTTCATCAATTCGTCTATTTCTTCTCTCGTTATCGTCTCGTTAGACAGTAATCTATCTGCAATCAAGATTATCTTGTCTTTTTTCTCTAAGAGGATTTTCTTTGCATTAGTGTAGCAGCTATTGATTATTTTATTTACTTCAGCGTCAATTTTATCCGTTGTTTTTGTCATTCTAATGTCATATATTCTGTGACCTAATTCGCTCATGCCGTAATTGCAAACCATTTGATATGAAATATTTGTAGCTTCCTTTAGGTCGTTTTCTGCACCAGTTGATACTTCATTAAACATTATCTCCTCAGCGGCACGGCCACCTAAAAGCATGGTTATCTTATTTTTTAAATCTGTCTTTGTCATCAAGAAGGCATCGTCTTTTGGGAAATTTAAGACGTATCCTAAGGCTTCTCCTCGAGGCACGATGGATATTTTTTCTACTGTGCTGGAGTTTAATATTTTTCCGATTATGGCATGACCTGCTTCATGGTGTGCCGCAATTTTGCGCTCTTTCTCCAATACTTCTGGATTTTTCTTTTGAAGGCCTGCGACGACCCTCTCTATTGCTTCATCAAATTCTTCTCTTCCTATTCTCTGCTTGTGCCTTATTACAGCGAGAATGGCAGCCTCATTGCATATAGACGATAAGTGTGCACCTGTCATGCCGTGAGTTTTTTTAGCAATTTCATCTAACGATATGTCAGTGTCTAAAGGCTTATTTCTCGTATGTACTTTCAGTATTTCCAATCTGGCTTTTACGTTTGGATTTCCTATGTGAATAGTCCTGTCAAATCTTCCTGGCCTTAAAAGGGCTTCATCCAGCATGTCCAGCCTGTTTGTAGCACCTATTACGATTATCCCGTCATTGCTGTTGAACCCATCCATTTCAACTAATAGCTGATTCAATGTTTGATCTTTTTCAGAATTGTTGTCGTTATTTCGCTTGCTTCCTACTGCATCGATTTCGTCTATGAAGATAATGCTTGGTGTTGATTTTTTAGCTCTTGCAAACAACGCTCTTATGCGGCTGGCTCCAACGCCTACGTATTTTTCAACAAATTCTGAACCTGATGCAGATATGAATGTAGAATTTGTTTCACCTGCTAAAGCAGTTGCCAGCAAGGTTTTGCCTGTGCCTGGCGGACCGTAAAAAAGTATTCCCTTTGGTATTTTAGCACCCATCCTGTCATACTTTTCAGTGTTGTTTATAAAATCGATGATGATTTTAAGCTCGTCAATAACCTCGTCAAGTCCTGCTACATCTCTGAATGTAATATTGATCTTTTTGCTGGATTCCTTTTCTTTAGGTGGGAATTCATTTTTTAGGTTTACAGGCATCATTTCAGATACTTTGTTTTTGTAAAGCATGTACCCTATAAGCAAAAGGGTCAGCATTGAAATTATTATAAGCGCTGAATTTCCATTTTTGCCATGCAACATGCCTAAAACAATGTTTATTAACAGTGATAGTGTCAATAATATTATATATAAGTTTTTTTTCATAGCCATCGCCCCCAGTGATTTACTAACAATAGTTTTTGCCCACAATTGTAAATTATGCGTAAATAATAATTATAAAGATTGAGGGTAATTTTGGATATATAGTAAATTGTTGCAAAGGAGGTAATTTAAATGGATGTATACATGGGAATTGACGTCGGATCTGTCAGTACAGATGTGGCATTGATTGACGCAAACAATGAGGTTATTGATTATGTTTATATTAGAACACAAGGACAGCCGATTAAAGCAGTTCAAAAGGCTTTGATGGAAATTAGAGACAGGCTTTATGGTGATGTAGATGTAAAGGGAGTCGGTACGACTGGAAGTGGAAGACAGTTGACAGGTCTTATGGTAGGTGCAGATATCATCAAGAATGAGATTACTGCTCATGCAATTGCGTCATCCAGCTTGATACCAGACGTTCATACGATTTTTGAGATAGGTGGTCAAGATTCTAAGATAATTATTTTAAGGGATGGTATTGTAGTCGATTTTGCCATGAATACTGTTTGTGCCGCAGGTACAGGTTCGTTTCTGGACCAACAGGCGTACAGGCTTAACATACCAATAGAAAGATTTGGAGATTTGGCGTTGGAGTCAAAAAATCCTGTAAGGATAGCAGGCAGATGCGGAGTGTTTGCCGAGTCTGACATGATACATAAGCAACAGATGGGATATCCGCTTAACGATATAATAAACGGTTTGTGCGAAGCATTAGTTAGAAATTATTTAAACAATGTAGGGAAAGGGAAGGATATAAAAGAACCGATTGTATTTCAGGGAGGTGTAGCGGCCAACAAAGGCATAAAGGCTGCCTTTGAAAAAGCTTTAGGCATGAAAGTATACGTGCCAAAATATTATGGAGTGATGGGTGCAATAGGTGCTGCGATACTTGCCAAAGAAGCTGTAAAGAAAAAAGGATATACACAGTTTAATGGATTTGAAATTGCCGATTTTGATTATAAGGCGCAGGGGTTTATATGTTCTGGATGTTCAAACAATTGTGAAGTTGTTGAGTTTATAAAAGACGAAGAAGTCGTATCACGCTGGGGAGACAGGTGTGGCAAATGGTCAAATTCAACAAACAAAAATATCTTTTCACAAAGTGTATCGTGATGCTTATTATAATATAAGGGCCGAATTTGGCCCTTATTATCAAACAAGTATTTCTATTTTATCTCCTTTTTTTAAGATGTCCGTATACGATGCTTTTTTGCCATTTAAGGTCATCTGAGGAATTTTGTTTTTAGGCATTTCAAAGTCTACAGTGTTAAATATATCCACAAAAATATATTGTTGTTTACCTGTGAGAATTTTTTTATCGCCATTTATGTATACGTAAAAGCAATCTTCTTCATCTATGATTGTTTTAATTGCGTCCCCATCTTTTACCATATAATCGTCATCTACAATTTTATCATTGACAGTGACTTTAGATGCGTTGTACTTTTCTTTTATTTCTCGAATCGAGATAGATGCATCACTGCCATTTATGCCACTTTCGACGACTATTTTGTCTCCGTTTTCAACTTTAGATTTAAGATTTGCGACTTTGCCATTTTTTAAGATTTTAGCTGGTATTCCTATTTGACCTTTTATGATTATATTTTCACCGTTAAGGGAAAATGACAAATTTTTACCTGGCTTTGCGATTAATCTTTTTGAATCAAAGTTGGTTTTTAAAAGTACGTCCATTATTGTCATTTCTTTCAGGTTTAATAATTCTAATTTTTCGTCGTTGAAGTAAACTGTTATGAAATCTTTTTTTCTGTCCATCATGGTGGAGTATGCTATGCCTATAGGTGTTATGTACTCTGGGCCCTTTAATTTTTTGCATTTGTAATCCACTACAGTTATGGTGCTGGCATCTCTTACTGAAACTCTCTCTATCGGTATAGATAGATTTTTTGCTATTTCCTCTGCTATGTTGGGAAGATTGCTGCTGCCTCCGACTAAAAATACAGCAGATGGACTTTTTCCATTGTACTTTACGATTTCATCGCAGATTTTCTTTGCGAGATTTTTGACAACAGGCGATATTAAATCTAAAACATCTAAGCGGGATATTTGGTGCTGCAGCCCTATGACGTCTTTGAATTTTATATCTTTTTTAGATGTGGTTTTGATTTTTTCTGCTGTATTAAAGTCAGTAAGGTAATGTTGCTGTATGGTTTCAGTTACTTCATCGCCTGCAAATGGAACCATTGAGTATGATATGATATTCCCGTCTTTTGAAATGGCTATGTCAGATGTACCTGCTCCAATATCTACAAGCGCTATGTTAAGCATTCTAATTTGTGGCATTATTGCAACGCCGATTGCGGCAATCGGCTCCAATGTAAGATACGATACTTCTAATCCTGCTTTTTTTGCCACTGAGTATAAGCTTTCTACTACATCGTACGGCAAGAATGTGGCTATTATCTCTACAGAGATTTCCTTGCCTGTGTGGTCTTTTAGGTTTGTTATAGGCAGGCCATCTAAGTAAAAGCTTTTTATGGAGTATCCTACCATGTGGTACTTTAAAGTGTGGTTTTCTCGAGATATTTCTTCTTTTGCTGTGTTCAATGCAGACAGTACTAGGTTATCTATGTCGCTGTCTTTCACTATGTAGTTTTCTTCAATGTTTTTTTCGACTCTTACTATTTTAGTTTTCAGCGATCTTCCTGCCGCAGCAAGGCTAACGCTTTTAAGTGTTATTCCAAGCTTTTTTTCCAGTTTTTCTTTTATCTTGATTGCGACAGATGCCACCTTGTCGATGTCGTGAACTTGGCCGTCAAACATAACTCTATCTGTATGCTCCATTTGTTCGACAGCTAAGACTTTCAGCTTATCATTTTCTGGCACGCCTACTATACCTACAACAATTCTTGTACCTATGTCAAGTGAAAAAATCAAATTATCGTTCATCAAAATTCCCCCGACAAATATATCGTAAAACAAAAATATATTTTAAATAATCATATTATACATTATACAATTTTTTTATTTACCTTAAAAGTAAATTTTATGGAGAAACAGATAATACGATTAAAGAAGATGACATTTAAGTGGCAAAGAAATAAGGAGTACAACGACTCCTTATTTTATCACTTTTTTTATATCGCTTAATAAACTACTTAATTGGTCTTTTGATATATACAATCCAATCTGAGTTGAATTCTTTTGCAAATAATATGTGGCATTGTCATCAGTCAAAAATTTTACTTCTTCACTTTTATTTCCGTCAGATATTGTCAGTGTAAAACTTGAATTGTTTCCAACAATTTTTTTGTTTGGATCGATGCCTGTCGGACTCAACAAAACAATGTCATTAAGGAGAGCTTCTGAATTATCGCTGCTTATTTCTTTGCCATTGTAAACCCATTTTCCACTTTTGTTTTTTTCTATATCGTAAGTTCCAGTAGAATCTGTGTATATTATCTTTGAAATCTTGTCTTTTGATATTGTGTACACGTCTTTGTCCAAGTAATTAAACAAAGTGTCGTTGCTGGTTATTTGCAAATTTTCTATTGAGCTGGCATCTACAACGTATATATAATTAGAATTTTTAAGCTTCGCGTAATACGAATTTCCCACAGGCGATTTGTTTCCTACAATCAAATCTTCCTTTTTTCCATCATTAGATGATACTGATATTATAAAAACAGATTTATCTAAACCGTATTTTTTTACATCAGTATCTGTAAATTTTCTGCTGTATTTAAGGCCTGAAATCGAATTAAACAGGTCGTCTGTGCTGGTGCTATCTGCCTTATAACTGACAGGCTTTGTGACATTATAAGTGCTGCCATTTTTTTTAATAGCCAATTCATTGCCTGCATCTTTTATGTCTACATAAGATATTTTGCTTTTGCTTATGCTTATTATATTTGTAGACGGCGCAGGCTTTTTTGTAGATTTTGCGTAGTAATAGTATCCTGCAAGTACGCCGAGAATTAAAAGCATTATTATAGTGTTTCTAAAAGTCTTCATAAAGCTCTCCTCCTGAAGAAGACGTAGCCGCCTATGATCCAGATAACTAAAGGTATAACTATAACTGTGACTATGAACATGTAATCAGCTTGTTTTCCGGTCATAAACACTGTTGCGTAGTCGAGAGATTTAGGACTTATGGAAATCTGCACTGTCTTATTTGTAAGCCAGTTTGCGCTGTTCATAAGGAGATCTCTATTGCCTTCTAAACCTATAACTCTATCTGTAGCCATAAGGTCGTTTCCCAACACTACTATCTTCATACCTGTTTTGCTGTCAGAGATGGTAACGCCTAATGTCAAAGGTCCTTTTATGTCGTTTTTGTCGTAAGATGCCTGCTTGCTGTTGAAATTCGTTTCTCCCCACGCTTTATCGCTGGTGGTCAAGAATGATTGAATCGAGATATTGCTGCTACTTGACGCTTTGTAAGTAATACTTCTGGAGCTTGGAGCAACAGTTGCTAAATTAGCTGATTCCAGTTTGTCAGTGATGTCATGGTATCCATATTCTGGTACAGGCGATAAAGCGTCCATAAAATAGTTTCTTGAAGGATCCACAACTATGTCATTGTCAATTTTCACATTCCAATTTGACAAAATATCATTGATTGATTTTTCAGTAAGAGGGCCATTTTCAGCTCCCATCATGATGAAGGCCTTTCCGCCTTTTTTCAGATAATCCATTATAGCATTCATTTCTTGCTGAGTGTAATCTGATTTTGGATTGGCAATGATTATAAGCCCTGCATCTTTTGGTATGCCACCAGCTTGACCAATATTAAGGTCGTTTACGCTGTAGCCTTCACCTTGCAATGCCGACTTAAACGTAGTAAGTGAATCTGTGCTGTTTACTTCATTATGGCCTTGGATGATGTAAGCATTTGTCTTGTTGACTTCGGTGACATTGATTATTGCTTGAGTAAATTGTTGCTCACCGCTGAAGATATTCTGGCCGGTTTCTTGAGATTGTGTGAAAATGTCGTATGAATTTACGATCTGCCTCTTGCTGTCATCTTTGCTGTTTAAAAACAACGTTGTATCGTAATCTGTAATTCCGTACTTTTGCGCCAGCGATGGATTTTTGTCAGGATCGATGAATTGCACTTTTATCCTTTTTGACAATGCTGTGTATTCATCTAAAAGATTTTGAACTTGTGTCTTTGCACTGTCGTTTTGGAAAAATGCGTAGACTGTCACATCTGTCTTTAGATTTTTCAATACTTGTTTCGTCTTATCAGAAAGGGTATACTGTTTTGACTTAGTGAGATCCCATTTTACAGGTTTTTGAGCCAATACTAAATTGCCAAAGATCAATATGCCAAGTAAAATAACAATAGATAAAACCATGTTGCTTCCGTATTTTAATCTAAGTTTGTTCAATAGAATTACCTCCTAACTCCAGCGTCTTTTGTCGACTACCATTATAGTGACAAATACAAAGAATATTATCACACTCAAGTAGAAGACAACGTCGTTTAAGCTTAAAACACCGTTTTGAAAGTTAGTGAATCTTTGCAGAAGTGAAATGTTGTCTACAATGTTTTTTGCTGTTCCCTGAAAAACATCTCCCAGCCAGCTAACGATCCAAAAGAGCAGTAATATTGAAAAACCTATGACGCCTGCAATTAGCTGATTTTCGGTTAAAGATGAAGCAAAAATGCCTATTGCGATAAATGCTGCACCCATCAAAAATGTCCCAATGTATCCTGTCAAAATTGGGCCAAAGTCAGGTGTGCTGTATATTTTAAGGTACAAAGGATATATTAAAGAAATCACCAAAGATAATGTATAAACAGTCAATGCAGCAAAGTATTTTCCTAAAACCATGTCGGTTATCCTAAGAGGTGATGTCATAAGTAGTTGATCTGTGCCATTTTTCATTTCTTCCGATATTAGCCTCATGGTCAAAATAGGGCTTACAAACATGAATACAAACACCATATTTCCAAAAACTGGTGACATTAAGGCGTATTGCGTTGAAAGGACAAATGTTGCAAAGAAATATCCAGATATAAGCAGCAAAAAGCCTACCAGTACATACGCAAGAGGCGAAAGAAAGTAGGACTTAAGCTCCCTTTTGTATATTGTCAGTATTTTCATTATCATTTACCTCCTCATCTGTTGTAAGCTGTAGGAAGACTTCTTCTAAGCTGTAGTTTACAGGCCTAAATTCAATGATAGGCAAACTTTGGTTTGCAAAGGAAAAGAAAATCTCTTTTCTTAGGTCATGGTCTACATCTGTTTCAACATCTACGTCGATGCAATTTTCTTTAGAATCCACTTTTGATTTAAAGTTTTTAATTCCATTTATTCCTCTTAAAGTAGTCGATATTTTTTCTACAGAACCTATTACTTTTATGAAATATCTTTTTGATTTTCCTATGGTGTCTGTCAAATTTTCAGTTGAATCTACCGCTACAATCTTGCCTTTGTTTATGATTATAACTCTATCGCATATCATGCTTACTTCTGGCAAAATATGCGTACTTAGAATTATTGTATGTTTTTTTCCTAATTCTTTTATGATATCTCTTATTTCTTTGATTTGTTTTGGATCTAAACCTACCGTTGGCTCATCCAGTACCAATACATCTGGATCTCCTACGATTGCTTGTGCAAGACCTACTCTTTGCTTATAACCTTTTGAAAGGTTTTTAATGATCCTTTTTCTTACGTCTGACAAACCAACTTCACCTATGACTTTATCTACTGTAGCTTTTTTCTTGTCATTTGGGACTTCTTTCAATTCGCAGACAAAGGCCAGATATGCTTCAACAGTCATATCCAGGTACAATGGTGGAACTTCTGGAAGATAGCCAATATGTTTTTTGGCTTTTATAGAATCTTCTATAATATCGTATCCAGCAATTTTTATTGTGCCTGATGTTGGCGGCATAAAACCAGTTATCATTTTCATCGTTGAGCTTTTTCCAGCTCCATTTGGGCCTAAGAACCCTACGATTTCTCCGCTATCAACAGAAAAGCTTATGTTGTCAACGGCTTTGCGGCTTCCGTAAACTTTGGTAACGTTGTTTACTTCAATCATCATACGCGGCTAAACCTCCTTTTTGTATATACTACTTAATTATAACCAACTTTTATTAACAAATTGTTAATAAAATGTAAGAGAATTTTAAAATAAAAAAATCATAGAGCTTTAAAAAGCCCTATGTTAAGCCGCCAAAAGAACTGATAACTTTTACTACATCGTTTATCTTATCATCACTGACTTCTACATTAAGCTGTATATTTGCATCGGCAGTTTCATCGTAATAGCCCATTTCGCTTATCATGGGATCTGACATCAACATAGGACTTTTTCTTATGTCGAAAGTGTGTCCTGATTTTAAGACAAGAGATGCCAGTGTAGGTCCTGTTTCTGTGCCAGCTATATTTTGCTTGTCATTATAAGTATCTGCATATTTGTCGATAATGTCGATGTACGCCTTATATCCCATACTTTTTAAATAGGCAGAAGCTTTATTGGCCTTTTCTAAACTGTAAAAATATCCATTTATTTTCATAAAATCACCCAAATATATTTTGGGCTTAATTAAGATAAATATGTATTATGAAAAAATACCCGGTTTTACCGGGTACATTAAAATCTCGATTCAAAACTTAACAATGTTTATGCTTTGAAATCGGATCTTCTATCAAAGTTGCAAAGACGAATTTATGATAGTGGTCGTCATCCACAGTAGTCTTGCCTTCTACAAAATGAACATGCTTACCCTCACCGACGTCAATAGCTGGCCCTGTTATTACACCAATTTCGTGATGATGATCTTCATAAAAATCCGTGCTTACTAAGATTGCATGGACATGACTATCACCATCTTTTATCACTTGGCTTGTGACACCAGCAAATCTGTGATTGTGCTCTTCTTCTTCGTGTTCACCTGCTAACATGGTACTTCCTAAAAATTCGTGGTTATGAGTTTGACCTTCATCTTTTTTATTGTTATAAAGATCAAAATAGTTTTTAATTTCTTCAATTGATAATTCCATAAATTCAACCTCCAAAAATTATTGAGTAATGACAATGATATAATATGCAAATGTAATATAATATGTGCTTAAAAAGTCATTTTAGAAGGTTTAATATTTATAAAAAAATATAATGCTAAGGTTTTTACAATTTTTACAAAGTATATTGACACGTGTGATATGCACGTGCTATAATATAATTGTCAGGAGTGAGGGAAATGAAACCCAAGGAATTAATAAAAATGCTTCAGAAAGAAGGATGGATAATAAAAAATCAGAGAGGCTCTCATGTACATATGATACATTCTTCAAAACCAGGCAAAATTCAAATTCCATATCACAACAAAGACTTAAAGCCTAAAACATTGAATTCAATCCTAAAGCAAGCAGGGTTAAAATAAAAAATTCTGTTTGCATAAAAGGCTAACATAAAATAAAAATATAAAAGGAGGTTTTGTTATGGATAGATATATTTTCCCAGCTGTATTTGAGTCTGATGGAAACGGCGGTTATACTGTAACTTTTCCAGATTTGCCAGGGTGCATAACTGAAGGTGATACACTTGATGAAGCATTATACATGGCTAAGGATGCTTTAGAGCTTTATATATACAATTTGGAAGAGGATAACGAAACAATTCCAATACCAACAGCTCCAGAAAAGATAAAAGTTCCTGAAGGTGCTTTTGTAAATCTTATCGAGGTTTACATGCCTCCTGTTCGTGATGAAATGGCCAATAAAAGTGTAAATAAAACAGTAACAATCCCACGATGGTTAAATGAGGCAGCAGAAAATGCAAACATAAACTTTTCACAAGTACTTCAATATGCACTAAAAGAACAATTAAAAATAACAGATAGATATAAAGCACTCTAAAATGGGTGCTTTATTTCATGACAATCCAAGACAATCTTTTTATGTTTCTAATCTAATTTTTATTTTTAGTGTGGGAAAAGTGTGGGAATAAAAGAAAAATGAAAATCATATATTGCTTAAAATCCAGTATTTTCAAACATTATGGTGCGCCTGACAGGAATCGAACCTGCGACCTCCCGGTTCGGAGCCGAACGCTCTATCCACTGAGCTACAGGCGCACAAACTTCATATTACATTATATCCTTTTTAAAAGGCATAAGTCAACCGTATTAGCCGACATAAATTTGATATTTCTGCTGCATAGTGCTATAATTAATTAAAAATTGAATAAAATAAATACGAAGGAGGAGAGACAATGCAAAATGTCGAACTTGAAGCTGTATTGAGAACACCGGGTAAGAATGCGGCCCGCAGGCTGAAGGAAAAAGGCTACATTCCTGCCATACTATACGGGAAAGGCATGGAGAGCATTCCACTAGCTGTTGAAACCGGTAAGCTTCGCACAATAGTACAAAAACACGGCAGGAATGTCCTCCTCAATTTGATAGTTAACGGTGCTACACATCAAGCAATACTGAAAGATGAACAAAAGGATGAGTTGACTGGAAAGCTGATACATATAGATTTTCAGCGAGTATCTATGAATGAGAAGGTTGAAGCAGCTGTACCGCTTAAATTTGAAGGTGTAGGCGTTATTGAAAGCAAAGGTCTTTTAGTGCAGCATCAGAAGTGGGAGCTTAATGTTGAGGCTCTGCCAACGGTTATTCCAGAAGAGATTGTAGTAGATGTATCTAATTTAGGAATAGGAGATACGATACTTGTAAAAGATGTAGTTGTCCCTGAAGGTGTTGAGAAGGTAGATGATTCTGACGAAGTCATATTGACAATAGTAGCGCCAAAGAATGCTGATGTGGAAGTAGAAGAGTCTACGGAAACGGCTTCTGGAAATGAATAAGAATATTTGAGAAAAATTAAAAGGAGCATTTTGCTCCTTTTAATTTTTCAATAGTTTATGATCTTTTTCTTTTCACTTAAAAGTCTTTCTGGTATTACATCATTTTTGATTAAGTCATCATATGTTTCCCTGGCTACTATTAAATCTGATTCGCCATTATTTAGAAGTACAGCAGCAGGGCGGGGAAGGCGATTGTAATTGCTTGCCATTGAGTAATTGTAAGCGCCTGTACATGTGACAGCTATTATATCGCCACTTTCAAGTTGTGGCAAATCTATGTCCCATATAAGCATGTCACCAGATTCACAACATTTTCCTGCAATAGAAACTTTCTCAAGATTTATTTTGCGAGCTTTATTAGCCACAATTGCATTGTATTTAGCACCGTACAAAGCTGTCCGTATATTGTCAGCCATACCGCCGTCAACTGAAACGTACTTTCTTACGCCAGGGATGTTTTTTATTGCTCCAACAGTGTAAAGCGTAGTGCCTGCATTGCCAATTATAGAGCGACCTGGCTCTACGATTATGTGAGGCCTTTTTATATTTAATTCTTTTGAAAATTCTTCAACTGTCTTCAATATCTCGCTTGCTATTAACTCTATAGGTTGTGGGTCATCTTCTTCAACGTAAGCTATTCCAAATCCGCCACCTAAATCCAGATTTTCGACTTCCCAACCTGTAGTATCTTTTACTTTTTTGAGGAAGTTCATCATTATATCTATTTCTGCCTTATACGAATCATAGCTAAAAATCTGTGAACCTATATGGCAGTGTAAACCGGTTAGATTTACATTATCCAGCGTCAAAGCGTACTTTATTGCATCGAGAGCATCCCCGTTAAAAAGAGGGAATCCAAACTTAGAGTCTATTTGACCAGTTTTAATGTATTCGTGGGTATGGGCTTCTACACCGGGTGAAATTCTCAAGTATATATTGGGTTTTTTGCCCATCTTTAAAGCCAGTTCGTTTAGCATATTGAGTTCAAACCAATTGTCGACTATAATGCAGCCTATGTTGTATTCCAATGCCATTGTTAGCTCATCCATTGATTTGTTGTTACCGTGGAAATATATATTTTGAACAGGAAAATCGGCTTTTAGCGCTGTATAGAGTTCACCACCGGATACTACGTCTAATCCTAAATTTTCTTCTTCTATGATTTTACATATAGCTGTTGTCATAAATGCCTTGCTGGCATAAATCACTTCATTTCCTGGATAATTTTTCTTAAAACCGTTGTAGAAGGAACGGCAATTTTCTCTTAGTAGTTCTTCATCTATGACGTAAAGGGGAGTACCGTATTGCTTTGCTATCTTTACAGTATCACACCCAGCAATTTCTAAATGACCTTTTGAATTTATACGCATGTTCTTTTGAAACACAAAACCATCTCCATCACTTTATTAATTTAAAATATCAAAATCAATGTATAAATAAAAACAGCTAAGGTATTTTCTTTAGCTGTGCGTCAATAGACATAGAAATACCTCCTTTCCCTTAGCGAGATAGCTCATCACAAATAGTCCGGGTTAACTACTTGTGACAGTCCTATACATCTTATGCATAGGCCCAGCTATGTAGATATTAAGGTATCTACATGCTTCGGCGGATTTATCCCTTTCACATGCAATCATCGGTTCCTTAAAACCTATTGCATGTTACTCTTGATGCTCCGCTCCTCTACCTCACCTTCAAGGAAGATGAGGTACATAGTATTTATTTTTTAATATGATATCATTAAAAACTGAATGTGTCAACATATTTATAAATCATTGAGGGAATAATCAATAATGAGACTTTGAAGGGGTGATGTTATGCAGTGGTTGATGACTTTTATAGCATCTTGGTTAATTTTCATCTTGCTTATTGATTTTAAACAGATAAAATATACGATATGGGCAGGAGTCATGGCTTCTATTTGCCAGTTAATAATTGACAATATGGCATTTCACTTAGAATTATATGATTTTAGGTACGATATTTTAAAAATTTTCAATTCATCATTCTTTTTTACATTTGGTGCGCCATTTACGATAGGCATATTATACGCACAGACTTATCCGGAGAATAGAATATTGAGGCTTATAAATGTTTTTGTATCTACTGCTTTGTTTTTTGGATTAGAGTACGCATTAAAGCTGTCTGATGCTCTTAAATACGTGCATTGGCATTACTTTTACAGCATTACGATAGATGTCTTGGCATTGATGTCTTTAGGCAATCTGATTACAATATTTAGATTGGCACCGTGGATGAGAAATGAAAGATAATTGAATGGAGGATAAGCGTGCTTAAATTTATCTTAATTGTTTCTATAGATTCAATACTTGTTTACATGTGGTTTAGATACTTAGATGGCTTGAGAAAAAACAGATGATTAATAATGTACAAAAAAAAGATGTAAATATCATAGGTATTGTATATTTGAAATACTGAAAAATAATATTATAATATAAGTATCAAACGTTTACCATTTTAAGGGGGATATCGAAAGATGGCTGATGTTATTCTTAAGCATGTATACAAAACATATCAGGGTGGAGTGACGGCTGTTAAAGATTTCAACTTGGAGATTAAAGACAAAGAATTTATAGTCTTAGTTGGACCATCTGGATGCGGAAAATCTACTACATTAAGGATGGTTGCTGGTCTTGAGGAGATAAGTCAAGGAGAGTTATATATTGACGGGAAATTAGTAAATGATGTGCCACCAAAGGACAGGGATATAGCGATGGTGTTCCAGAACTATGCTCTGTACCCGCACATGACAGTCTATGACAACATGGCTTTCGGCTTAAAGCTTAGAAAAGTGCCAAGGGCAGAGATAGATCAAAAAGTAAAGGAAGCAGCCAGGATACTTGGCATAGAAGATTATTTAAAGAGAAAGCCAAAGGCATTGTCAGGAGGACAAAGGCAGAGGGTTGCTTTAGGACGTGCTATAGTTCGTAATCCTAAGGTGTTCCTCATGGATGAGCCTCTTTCAAACTTGGATGCAAAGCTTAGGGTTCAGATGAGGACAGAGATTGCAAAGCTTCATGACAGATTACAGACGACATTTATATATGTAACACACGATCAGACAGAGGCTATGACGATGGGATCAAGAATAGTAGTCATGAAAGATGGCGTTATACAGCAGGTAGATAAGCCGCAAGTAATATATGAGCATCCTGATAATTTGTTTGTTGCAGGTTTTATTGGAAGCCCACAGATGAATTTCATAGATGCAAGGCTTGAAAGTGAAAACGGAAAAGTTTATGCATCTTTCAAAGGCTTTAAAGTTGTGGTTCCAGATGGAATCGTAAAGAGGTTAAAAGATGAAAGCTATATAGGTAAAGAAGTTGTATTGGGCATAAGACCAGAAGATCTGCATGACGAGGAAGTTTTCCTTGAAGCATATCCAGATAGCGTTATTGAGACTAAAGTAGATGTTACAGAGCTTATGGGTTCTGAAACATATCTCTACCTTGATTTGCAAGGACAGCCGCTTACAGCGAGAGTTGATCCAAGATCGACAGCAAAGGCTGGCGATATAATCAAAATCGGTCTTGATACAAATAAACTCCATCTGTTTGACAAGCAGACAGAGCAGACGATATTAAATAGATAAAGCAATAAAACCCATAGGAGAGATTATTCTTCCTATGGGTTTTATTTATGCATACAGTTTTCCGTACGGTCTATGACCTGCAGGATGCAGCTTTATAAACTTGTGGTTCATGATTTTATCGTAGTCGTACTTGAAATACGATGAAAAATTTTTGATGTATTTGCTTATTTCCTTTAAATCTTCTTCTGTCGCTTCTTCTTTTATTACTTCTTTTCCAAGCTTGTAATCTTCTACGTCGTTGCACCTTAAATATATGACACCGCCGTGCATTCCTGTTCCGCAGTATTCACCGACGATATCTTTCTTGTTGCTTAAATTTAACACTATCATGCATCCACCTGCCATGTATTCACCAAAGAAGTCTCCCGGCGTTCCACCTATTACGACTACTGGAACTTTGTCTTTGTACTGCTTCATGTGGATACCTACTCTGTATCCGGCATCGTTTTTTATATACATGGAACCGCCTCTCATGCCGTATCCAACAACATCTCCAACGTGACCGTGGACTATTATGCTTCCGTCGTTCATGGTGTTTCCGATGGCGTCTTGGCCATTGCCAAACACTTCAATCGTCAATCCGTCCATAAATGCGGCTAAGTCATTTCCTGGCGTACCTTCTATGTTTATTTTTGTACTGCCATTTAAGTTATCTCCTATATACCTTTGTCCGTTTACGTTTTTTAAGTTTATTACATCTTCTCCTGCATTGACTAGTTCTTTTATCATTTCGTTTAAGTCTTTGTAATGCATATCTTTTGCATCGATTGTCTTCACATTAATGCACCTCCAGATCCAACATTTTTGACTTTCTTAAGTCTTTAGGGAAATACACGTATCCGAAATCATCTTTCATAAGATGATCTTTAAATGGCGAAACATCGATTTTATCTCTTATTAGTCCGGTGTATATTCCTGCTCTATCAACATCGTTTATCAGTATGAAGCCTACAATATTGTTACCTTTAAGCACAATTTTTTTATAAGAGTTTTTGTCATAATCAGCTTTTGTTATCACATCGTAAGAGCTATCTGGAGGATTTATGATTCCGGCTGTAATGATGTAGGTATCTTTGTATCCTATGGAATTCATAGGGAATGTACCTTTTGTGGTACTTTCAACGCCTACCATGTTTAGACCAGCTATCTCTCCTTGCATGTATGCACTGGGCCATATGGGCACGACTCTATTTGAATCGATAAGCATATCGTATCCTTCAGCGACATCTCCAGCAGCGTATACATCGTCAAGATTAGTCTTCATATTTTTGTCTACCAATATACCCCGGTTGACTTTTATAGCTGTTCCTTTTACGATGTCTGCATTTGGAGTTACGCCTATTGCAAATATGAGATGGTCGGCAGGCAATGTTTCACCATTTTTTAGATGGACTTCTTTTACATAGTCGTCACCTATGATTTCATCTACTGTTGTGTTTAACTTGATCTTTATACCGTCGCCTGTAAGCCTCTTTGTTACTATAGACGCAGATTCATTGTCAAGGATAGTGCTTAAAATTCTATCGGCAAGCTCGACGATAGTGACGTCTGCTCCTAATTCATGAAGTCCTTCTGCAGCCTTGAATCCTATAAGTCCGCCTCCGACGATGACCACTTTTGAGTTTGGTTTGACGCTGGATTTTAAGCTTTTTGCTTCGTCAAGTTTTATAAATGTCTGGATGTTCTTCTTTTCAAGGCCGTTTATCGGAGGGACGAAAGGTTTGCCACCTGTTGCTATAAGCAATTTATCGTACGATACAAAATCGCCATTTTCAAGCATGACATTTTTTTTATTCTCATCAATAGATACTGCTTTTACACCAAGAATGGCTTTCACATTGTTTTTTTGGTAAAAATCCTTGTCTCTGTAAGCCATTTTTTCTTCTGTAACTGTTCCCGCAAGATAGTACGATATTAAAGGTCTGGAATACACGTGGTATTTTTCATCAGATATGACGGTTATATTTGACGTTTTGTCGTACTTTCTGATGGCTTCCACTGCTCCAACCATTGCAGCGGAGTTTCCGATTATTACTATATTCATCTATATACCTCCTTCATAGACGAGAGCTTCGTTAGGACAGTTTTTTACACAGGCAGGCTCACCAGCTTCTGCACACAGATCGCACTTTGAAGCAATTTTATTGTTTGTGTCTCTTACGATTGCTCCAAATCCACAGACGAGGACACATGTCCAGCATCCTACACACTTATCGGTATCGCAAGTTACAACACCTGTTACAGGATCTTTTTGCATTGCACCTGTTATACAAGCCTTTACACATGGAGCATCATCACAGTGTCTGCATTGCAGCGAGAAGGATAATGGACGATTTTCTTCTACAACGATTCTTGGAGCTGGACGGTTGCTGTCGAGTTTGTATGCCTTCAAAACATCTTTATACTTGGAGTGGGATGTTATACAGTATACCTCGCAAAGTTTGCATCCGACGCAAACTTCTTCCTTGGCATAAACCTTCTTCATATATTTCAATCCTTTCATTCAATATGATAGATTAATAGTTGATAAATGTAATATTAAAAGATTTTATTCTCCGGCTGCCAGTATGCCTAATACATCCAGTTCTTTCTGTGTCATGCCTATTCCTCTTAGCATAAGCCTGTTGCCTTTTAGGCTTTCAATGTCGTTTATACCCATACCGCCAAGCATCTCCTGTATCTCATGGCCCCAAGCTGTAATGAGGTTTATAAGCCTTTTGTATCCTATTTCAGGGTTTAATCTTTTTACGAGATTAGGATCTTGAGTAGCTATTCCCCAATTGCACTTTCCGGTGTAGCATTGTTGGCACATGTGACAACCAAGTGCGATGAGTGCCGCAGAACCTATATAGACTGCATCAGCGCCTAACGCAATAGCTTTTATTATGTCAGCACTGCTTCTTATGCTGCCTGCTGCGATGAGGGAGATGGTGTGTCTTATACCTTCTGAGCGAAGCCTTGAATCTACTGATGCTATGGCAAACTCGATGGGAATGCCTACATTATCCCTTATGCGCTTTGGAGCCGCACCTGTACCGCCTCTAAAACCATCTATAGCGATGTAGTCAGCACCAGCCCTTGCGATGCCAGATGCTATGGCTGCCACGTTGTTGACTGCAGCTATTTTCACACCGACAGGCTTTTTGTAGTCTGTTGCTTCTTTTAGCGAATATATCAACTGACTTAAATCTTCAATTGAGTAGATGTCATGGTGTGGTGCAGGTGATATGGCGTCGCTGCCTACAGGTATCATTCTTGTCTCGGAAATGTCTTCGCTTACTTTTTCACCAGGCAAATGACCGCCAATTCCGGGTTTTGCCCCTTGACCAATCTTTATCTCAACTGCCGCAGCAGTTTTTAAGTATTCCCTATCAACTCCAAATCTACCTGATGCCACTTGAACGATTGTATTAGGACCGTATTTTCTAAAATCCTTATGAAGACCGCCTTCACCAGTATTATAGTATATTCCTAATTCTTTTGCTGCTCTTGCCAGTGATGCGTGAGCGTTGTAACTTATTGAACCATACGACATGGCGGAAAACATTATAGGGTAATTTAATGTTAGCTGTGGAGGCATTTTTGTCTTCACGTTTAAATTTTCGTCTAATTCTATTTTATCTGGCTTTCTCCCTATGAAAATTTTTAACTCCATTGGCTCTCTTAATGGGTCTATAGAAGGGTTCGTAACCTGACTTGCATTAATCACCATCTTGTCCCAGTAAATAGGGTATGGCCTGTCGTTTCCCATGGCTGACAGAAGAACTCCTCCTGTTTCTGCTTGCCTGTATATATCTCTTATGGCATCGTAAGTCCAATTGGCGTTTTCTCTGAAAACTTGAGGATGTTTTACTATTGTTAAAGCATGTGTAGGACACATTACGACGCATCTTTGGCAATTTACGCATTTATAATCGTCAGCTACCATTTTGCCTAAATCTTCATCGTAGCTGTGTACTTCATTTGCGCATTGTCTCATGCAGACTTTGCAGTTTATGCATTTATCGTAATCTCTTATCACTTTAAATTCTGGTGTAAGGTAATTAAGGCTCATGCAGTAACCTCCTTTTTATTGAAAATCTCAGAGACGTTTTGCTGATCCATCTCTGCAATTACAGGCTCTCCACCTTTAGGTATCCATACTCTATCAGGATTTTTGCAGACTTGCCTTATAGCTGATTCTTCGCTTGCGACGTAAATTACATCACCGTGGCTTGCGGCTGTTAATGGTCTTAATTTTATCCTGTCATTGATGGCGATGAAGCCATTATCGTATGTTACGATGAGTGAGAAAGGACCATTCAATAAAGCTTTGCTGTATATCATTTTGAGACTGTGATAAAGTTCCCTTTCCTTTTGAGGCATGCGTTCAACTTGATTCCACAGAGGTGACGCTACGACTTTTGCCGCCAAAGACACAGGTAGATTGTGCTTTCTTAACAGTAGATCGAAGATGTACGCAGCGACTTCGGTATCTGTCTGAAGTGTGCAAGAATATCCGAATTCTTCTAAATACTTTCTGTTTGTGTCATAAGAAGAAAGCTCTCCATTGTGTACTACTGATATGTTTAAGAGATTGAAAGGATGTGCACCGCCCCACCATCCAGGAGTATTAGTAGGAAATCTGCCGTGAGCTGTCCACATGTAGCCATTGTAAGTTTCTAATTTGTAAAACTCAGCTACGTCTTCTGGATAACCAACTGCTTTAAAGACACCCATGTTTTTGCCGCTGGAGAAAATATACGCTCCATCCACGTTTTTATTTACATTGAAGATAAATTTAACGACGAAATCTTCATCGGTAATTTCATTGGCATTTAACACTTCAAGTTTAGGCAATGCAAAGTATCTGTAGATAAGAGGAGCATTTTTTATGCTTTCTGTTTTTCTTGTAGGTATTTTTTCCTCGTAAGCTATGACGAAATTTGCTTTAAGCAATTCTTCAGTTTCCTGTTTTGCCTTTGTGTTGTCGTAAAACATGTGGAATGCGTAATGCTCTTTAAACTCAGGATAAATGCCATAGGCAGCGAAACCACCACCAAGGCCGTTTGATCTATCATGCATCGTTGCAATCGAATCGGCAATTATCTGGCCAGAAAAAACCGCTCCAGATCTATCTATTATGCCGCTAATAGCGCACCCAGAAGGTATCCTTATATTTCCTTCTTTCAACATTTTATAACCCCCTTAAAATTTTTTATGTGCAATATTTTTTTTGTAAACTGCAATTTTTAGAAAAAGTTTACTGCAGCATATTCTTACAGTAAACCGTTTGAAGCCAAATTTTTAGCTCGATAAGAGTGTTATCAATATTATATTACATTTTTTGAAAATTGCAATACAAAAATGTAGAAATTCATAAAGTAGTTTTGTCAAAAATCGCTTGTGACATTTTACGGCAAAATTTTGTTAATTTCTACAATACCTATTTTTTCTACTACAAAATATTGTATAATTATTATATACTTTATATTAAGGTGGTATTGTATGAGTATTTACGATAATATTAAAAAAGCCGTTAGAGATTTTCAAAGATATGTAGATGTTCCAATATATCTCATCGATAAAGATGGCAAGTTGATCTTTTCAGGTGAAGAAAATTCTTTAAAAAAAGAAGGAATTTTTGTCGTAAATAGAGAATTTATAGATAAAAAGGATGTATACGAATGTCAAGCCATGACTTTCTACAACATATTTGTAAACGGATGGCGTTTTTTGACTGTCGGCGTTAAAGGTACTGGCGAGAAGGCTCGAAACATTGTCATGCTGTTGTCAATGAGCTTTGAACACATGTCAAATCAGTTGTCGAAAGATGACTTGCTTTTAAAGCTTCTTTTAGGTGATTTAAAAGGCGATGAGATGGAGTATTACTTTCAAAAATTTAAAATTGAGGAAAAAGAACTTTATAGAGTTATAATAATTGAGTCAAGTGAGCAGATTTATGATGCCTATAAAATGGTGGGGCACATATTTGAAAAGAACAGCTATCAAACCATCATTCTAAGTGAAAATAGATTTGCCGTTTTGCTTGTAGAGACAGCTTTAACAGATATTGATATGGCTGCAAAAACTTTAAAGGATACAATAGAATCCGAAATATATATTAGGATAGATATGGGTGTTTCAAACAAAGCCTACAATTTTAAAGAGATAAGCAAAGGCTATGATGAAGCGTCTACAGCATTGAAATTTGGGAAAAAAATTGATAACAATGAGAAGGGGATTTACTTTTACAGAAACTATGCCTTAGAGGAGCTGTTATTGAAGCTTTCAGATGATGAGATTAAGAGGTTTCTCTTGGCTTTTACAGATAGCAATTTGGATTATTTCAATGACGATGAACTTGTTACGACTCTCAATGCTTTTTTCAGGAATAGTTTGAATTTAAGCGAGACATCAAGAGATTTGTACATCCATAGAAACACTTTAGTTTATAGATTAGATAAAATACATAAGTTGACAGGATTTGATCCTAAACAGTTTAATGATGCCGTAATACTTAAGGTTTTAATGACGTTTGCGAAATTTTTGCCATAGTAAAAATAATTTCGAAAGGAATGTTGCAGGAAATGATTAAATTTGTTGGGGTTTCAAAGAAGTACAAAAATGACATTATCGCTGTTTCAAATATCAATTTTACGATTGACAATGGCGAGTTTGTCTTTTTGGTGGGGCCAAGTGGTGCGGGGAAATCTACGATATTAAAGCTTCTTTTGAGAGAAGAAATTCCTACTACAGGAAGTATCTTTGTAGATAAAAAAGATATAACAAAGTTGAAAAGAAAAGAAGTGCCGTATTTAAGGAGAAATATTGGCGTAGTGTTTCAGGATTTTAAACTTTTGCCGAATAAAACAGTGTATGAGAATATTGCATTTGCACTGCAGATTGTGGAAGCTGAGCCTAAGTATATAAGAAGAAGGGTACCGATGGTTTTGTCTTTAGTTGGATTAAGCGAAAGAGCCAATTCATATCCGCAGCAATTGTCTGGTGGCGAACAGCAGAGGGTGTCAATTGCAAGGGCGATTGTAAATGAGCCTTCGATTCTTGTGGCTGATGAACCTACGGGTAATTTAGATCCTGATACGTCTTGGGAGATAGTAAAGTTGCTGTCTGAAATCAATAAAAGGGGAACAACTGTAATAATGTCTACACATGCGAAAGATATTGTTGATTCGATGAAGAAAAGGGTCATTGCTCTTGAAAAAGGGAATATAGTAAGAGATGAGATGAGAGGTGTTTACGGATATGAAGCTTAATACTGCAGCATATTACATAAAAGAAGGTCTTACGAATGTCAAAAGAAACAGAGCGATGACAGTTGCATCTATTACTTCTGTTACGGCGGCACTGCTGATATTAGGGCTGTTTTTGATAATCATACTTAACGTGGATTCTATGGCCATCCAAGTTGAATCGCAATTGGAGCTTAAAGCATTCATAAATGATAATTATGATGCTGCTAAAGTGGCAAAAGTGGGTGAGGAGATAAAGGCAATAAGCGGTGTAAAATCCATAACGTTTGAGTCTAAAAAAGACGCTCTTAATAATTTTAAAAAACAGTTGGGCGACAAAAGCTATTTAGTAAATGGCTTGGAAAATGACAACCCGATGCCGCAGTCTTTTATAGTCAAAGTGACAGATGCAAACATGATGAAGCAAGTTTCAGAAGAGATAAAAAAGATTGACGGTGTAACGCAGGTAAGCTATGGACAAGATGTGGTAGATAAACTGCTGGGAATTATAAAAATAATAAGGATTGTTGGCCTCTTTGTGATACTTATTCTCTTTATAATTTCAGTTGTAATAATTTCAAACACAATTAAATTGGGAGTGTTTGCACGCCGCAGAGAGATTAACATCATGAAGTATATTGGCGCTACAGATTGGTTTATCAGGTGGCCATTCCTTGTAGAAGGCATTGTGTTAGGGCTTGTCGGTTCAGTGCTGGCTATAGCTATATTGGGCTTTATATACGGATATGCTTCAGACCTTGTGAACAACAAATTGATTATATTTACGCTTCTTCCTGCAGGTGTCGTGATAAAGCAATCACTTGTGTACTTTTTGGCTATGGGTTCTTTAATAGGTGCCATTGGCAGTGGCATATCTATAAAGAGATTTTTAAATGTCTGAGGAGGTATATTATTGAGGAAAGGAAAATGGAGGAAGATAATTTTTACATTATTAATTTCAGTGATGCTTCTTACGACATCATTTCCCAGAGCTGACCAACTGCAAGACGCAAAAAACAAATTAAACAATGTTCAAAGCGCTATAAGTCAAAACAAGGCTAAGCAGAACCAGATTGCAAGTCAAAAGCAGGATATACAAAAGGAAATACAAGATCTCGATATGAAATTGAACGATACTACGAAACAGCTTAACGATGCAGAGGCGAAATTAAATGATGCGATAGTAAAATTAAATAAAGCACAGCAAGAGCTTGATACGGCCAAAAAGACGGAAGAAAGTCAAAGGGATGTATTGAAAGAAAGAGTAAGGGCCATGTACATAAGCGGTGGAGAAACAGGTTATCTTGATGTGCTTTTAAGTGCAAAAAGCTTTGCTGACTTTGTAACAAGGCTTGATTTAGTAGAAAGGCTTGTTGGGTTTGATGTCAATCTCCTAAATTCGTATCAGCAGCAGAGAAAGACTGTTGAGGAAAAGACGAAGCAATTAGCTATAGCAAAGCAGGATGCAGAAAATTATAAAAATCAGGTAGAGGCCAGAAAAAGAGATATTCAAGTTGCCTTGTCATCAAGGGAAGGATTCATGAGAGATTTAGAGAGGCAACAAGAGCTATATGAGGAGCAAGAAAAGGCTCTTTTAGAGCAGTCAAAGCAATTGGAGAGCACCATAGCCAAATTGCAGTCATCTAACACTGTTTATACAGGTGGAAAGCTTGGATGGCCTGTTCCCAGCAGTTCAACAATAACATCGCCATTTGGGACAAGATATCATCCTATTTTGCATGAGTATATAATGCATACAGGGATTGATATAGCTGCATCATATGGAGCCGCCATAGTTGCTGCAGCAGATGGCAAAGTCATATATGCAGGATACTATGGTGGATACGGAAACGCAGTTATAATTGACCATGGCGGCGGCATAACCACTTTATACGGTCATAATTCTGAACTTTTAGTTACAGTCGGTGAAACGGTGAAAAGAGGCCAACAGATAGCGAAAGCCGGTAGCACTGGGCTGTCAACAGGGCCTCATTGCCATTTTGAAGTAAGGAAAAATGGAGTGCCCGTAAATCCTTTAGACTGGTTAAAATAACCAGTCTATTTTTTTTGTCACCATATTATTGTATAATAAGATGTAACATCATATAATTTAGAGAACTGTTTTGATGCTTGGCAGTTTAATATTTTGGCTTTAAAGAAAGGAATGGATAAATATATGAACAAAAAAAGAATGGTTGCTGGCGCGATTTTACTTGTATTTGTAAGCAGCATAATGACTTTCTACCTTACAAGGCTTATTCCACTTGCGTACGGCGGTTCGGTGATTGTGCCGAGAGAAGAGTACAACCTTATTAAGCAGTACAGCAAGCTTTTTCAAGTTGAGAACATACTGACAAATGATTATGTTGATAAGATAGATCAATCTAAACTTGTTGATGGCTCAATAAAGGGCCTTGCCAGTTCTCTTGGAGATCCATATACGGTTTACATGGATAAAAAAGATTACCAAGATTTCACTACACAGACGACAGGCTCTTATGCAGGTGTTGGCATCGTGGTTTCAGTTGACAAAGATGGGCATATCGTAGTTGTCTCGCCAATGAAAGGAACGCCGGGAGAGAAAGCCGGAATAAAATCTGGCGACATAATAGTATCTGTAGACAATGTCAAGGTTAATGGAAATAATTTAGATAAAGCTGTTTCTTTGATGAAAGGGCCTCAAGGCACGAAAGTATCACTTGTTTTGATGAGAGACAATAAGCTTATTACTAAGACTCTGACGCGAGAGATAATCAAACTGCAGACGGTAAGCAGCACTATGCTGCCAGGCAACATAGGTTACATTAAGATGACGATGTTTGATGAAAACACATCTGCTGATTTTACAAAAGCTCTCGATGGTCTTAAATCACAGGGCTTAAAAGGACTTATCATAGATTTAAGAGACAATCCAGGCGGCATATTGGAACAGTGTGTAAATATTGCTAATGAACTTTTGCCAAAGGGGCTTATAGTATCTACAAAAGGCAGACAAAGCAAGGACAATCAAGTGATATATGCAAAAGGGCCAGGGTTGCAAAAGCCGATAGCTGTCCTTGTTAATGGCGGAAGTGCCAGTGCTTCTGAAATACTGTCAGGCGCAATAAAAGACAGAAAGGTTGGAGTGCTTGTGGGCACAAAGACATTTGGCAAAGGTTTGGTACAGTCTGTCATAGATTTTGGCGATGGTACTGCTCTTAAGTACACATCTGCAAGGTACTACACGCCAAGCGGTGTAAACATCCAAGGGAAGGGCATTGAGCCAAACTACGTTGTTGAGCTTCCAAAAAACTATGTCGTGACGGACACACCAGATTTGAAAGGCGATACACAGCTTATAAAAGCATACGACATAGTAAAATCAGAGATCAAATAAGGTGTTTATATGATATATATTAATTTAATATGGCTTATAATTAAATCTATTGCGTTGATGATCTTAAACCCTTTCGTGTGGCTTGTCGTCGCTTTTATCTACTTTCAGTACAAGAGGAATGTAGAGATTGAAAGGCAGATGGTGGGAAAAGAGCAAACATCCCTTAAAGATCAGGTTTTGGATTCTGTCATATATGGCTTTTTGATAGGCATTTTGGGTAGCATAGTGATAGTTTTTTTAGGAATAACAATAGATAATATTGGCATAGAGTACGTATTTCCGCTTGCAATACTGCTTATGCTGATAAATCCGAGGTATATATGCTTTTCTTACGCTGGTGGGATTGTATCACTTATTAGCTTGATGATTGGATATCCAAACGTAAATGTATCGGGGCTTATGGCTATAGTAGGCATTCTCCATCTCATGGAAAGCATACTCATTTACCTGGATGGTTCAGCAAACAGCATACCTGTGTTTGTAAGGCTAAAAAACGGCAATGTTGCCGGTGGATATACGATGCAGAAATTTTGGCCTATACCTTTTATTGCCTTGTCAACGACGACAGCCATATTAGGTGGTGCATCATCCATAAACATGCCTGATTGGTGGCCTCTATTAGGGCCTTCTTCGAATCTGAAAAATATCGTATTTATCATGATGCCTGTAGTTGCTGCACTCGGATATGGAGATATAGCTCTTACAGAGATGCCTAAGAAAAGAGCCCATAGATCGTCCATAAGGCTTCTGGGCTTTAGCTTAATATTAATAGGCTTATCTCTTTTAAGCATTAAAATATATATTTTCAAATGGATTGCGGCTATCTTTGGACCATTGGCGCACGAGTTAATCATTATAATTGGGCAGAGGGAAGAAAAGACGAAAAAACCGCTTTTTGAATACCAAGATACTGGTTTGATGGTGCTGTCTGTAGTAAAAAATTCTCCTGCTGAACAAATTGGGATAAAGCCAGGCGATGTAGTTTTAAAGATAAATGATATTCAGATTAACAGTGAAGATGACATTAAAAGACTGCTTTCAACAAATCCAACCATATTGTTTATTACAGTAAGAGAGACTGATGGCAGTTTTGTCAGATATGAATACAGAAATTGTAAAGGGATAAATTGGCTTGGACTGCTTATCGTACCGCAGTATCCGGATAATTTATACAGCATAAGTGAGATGGAAAATGGAGGTTTGATAAAAAGCTTGTTGCGGAAGTTTACGAAAAAGCATTAGGAGGTAAAGCGGATGTTTGTAGAAACTTATGAAACATACAATGCTGTTTCTGATAAAACATTGAAAGGTAAATTGGTGGTTGTGATAGATACGCTTAGGGCTACCAGTGTCATAACGACAGCCCTTGTCAATGGTTCAAAAGAGGTCATACCAGTAGCAGATATTGAAGAAGCTGTAAACCTGTCTTACAATTTTGACAAAGATGAAATATTATTAGGTGGGGAGAGAAATGCCGTCAAAATCGATGGGTTTGATCTTTCCAACTCGCCTTTGGAATATTCAAAAGATGTTGTAGAAGGAAAAACTATCATATTGACGACTACTAATGGTACGAGGGCTTTAAAAAAAGCTTCTTCATCAGATGATGTCGTTGTTGGGTGCCTTTTAAATGTTTCATCTATTGCAGAATACATCCAAAGAGAAGATAAAGATGTAGTAATCATCTGCGCTGGCACCGAGGGAAAATTCTCTATCGATGATATTATAACTGCTGGCGCTATTTTGCATAAGCTTAAAGAACTAAAGCCGTATGAAAGCGATGATTTGTCAAAGGCGTCATATTTTCTATATGAATCATTTAAAGACAATGTTTTAGACATAATGAAATACGGTTATCATTTAAACAGGATAGAAAAATTAGGTTATCATGATGATGTGGAGTTTTGCACAACGATAGATATGTTTTCAATTGTTCCCAAATACATAAATGGTGTAGTAAAGATATGTTGAAAGCCGGCCCGTGCCGGCTAAAAACATATGTTTGTGTTGATTTTTTATATATGGTATAATATTATAAAATGCTTGGGAATGTTTATAGAAGGTGTTTGTAATGAGTGAGTTCAAACTTGTATCAGATTATAAGCCTACAGGTGATCAGCCGGAGGCAATAAGAAAATTGACAGAAGGCGTAAACATGGGCCTTAAGTGTCAGACGCTATTGGGGGTCACCGGTTCTGGCAAGACATACACTATGGCAAATATCATAAAGAATGTCAATAAACCTACACTTGTAATTGCACATAATAAGACGTTAGCGGCTCAGCTTTGCGCAGAGTTTAAAGAATTCTTTCCAGAGAATGCTGTAGAATACTTTGTAAGTTACTATGACTACTATCAACCAGAGGCTTATGTTCCACAGACAGATACTTACATTGAAAAAGATGCGTCCATAAATGAAGAAATTGATAAACTGAGGCATTCAGCTACTGCAGCGCTTTTTGAGAGAAGAGATGTTATTATCGTTGCCAGCGTTTCATGTATATACGGATTGGGTGATCCGGAGGATTATGAGGAGCTTATGCTTTCTTTAAGGCCTGGCATGATAAAAGATAGAGATGAAATTTTGAAGAAACTTGTTGACATCCAATATGAACGAAATGACATCAATTTTGTGAGAGGCAAGTTTAGAGTAAGAGGTGATGTGATAGAGGTTTTTCCAGCATCATCATCTGACAAAGCAATAAGGATCGAGCTTTTTGGCGATGAGATCGATAGAATCACAGAAATAGATGTATTGACTGGAGAGATAATCGGCGAAAGAAGCCATGTGGCTATCTTTCCAGCATCACACTATGCTACATCGAAAGAAAAGTTGAAAAAAGCCATAGAAAGCATAGAAAAAGAGCTGGAAGAAAGGTATAAAGAGCTTAAAGATCAAGGGAAAATTTTAGAAGCTGAAAGGCTTAAACAGAGGACTAATTACGACATCGAGATGCTTCAAGAAGTTGGCTATTGTTCCGGTATAGAAAATTATTCGAGGCACATATCAGGCAGGGCTGCTGGAAGCCCACCTTATACGCTGTTAGATTATTTCCCTGATGATTTTTTGATGTTCATCGATGAATCCCATGTTACAATACCGCAGATTAGAGGCATGTACAATGGTGATAGAGCAAGAAAAGAGTCTTTAGTAGATTTTGGATTTAGGCTTCCGTCTGCATTTGACAATAGGCCTCTGAAATTTGAGGAATTTGAAGAAAGGATAAATCAGCTTATATGTGTTTCTGCTACGCCAGGGCCATATGAATTAGAGCACTCTGAGAGGGTTGTTGAGCAAATAATAAGGCCAACAGGGCTTGTAGACCCAGAAGTAGTTGTTAAACCTGTTAAAGGGCAAGTAGATGATCTGCTAAGCGAGATAAAAATGACTGTTGAAAAAGGATACAGGGTATTAGTCACGACTTTGACGAAAAAGATGGCTGAAGACTTGACAGATTATTTTAGGGACATGGGCGTAAAAGTGAAATACCTCCATTCGGATATTGAGACGATAGAGAGAATGGAGATAATAAGGGATTTGAGGCTTGGCAAGTTTGACGTCTTAATCGGAATAAATCTATTGAGAGAAGGCTTGGATTTGCCTGAAGTGGCTTTGGTTGCCATTCTCGATGCAGATAAAGAAGGATTTTTGCGATCTGAAACTTCACTTATACAGACTATAGGCCGTGCTGCGAGAAATGCCGATGGTAGAGTCATCATGTATGCGGACACTGTAACAGAATCTATGAAAAACGCCATAAACGAAACCAACAGAAGAAGAGCCATACAGATGGAATACAACAAAAAGCACGGCATTACGCCAAAGACGATTGTAAAAGGCATAAGAGATGTGATAGAGGCTACAAAGGTAGCTGAAGATAATGGCACTTATAAAGTGAAGAAGGCAGAAGTAATAGATAAGGTGTCTATTGAGAAAATGATAAGTGAGCTTGAAAAAGAGATGAAAAAAGCTGCAAGAGACCTTGAATTTGAAAAAGCCGCAAAACTCAGAGATAAGATATTTGAACTTCAAAAGATGATGAAAAATGCTATATGATTGCTATTGCAATTTTTCACACACATGAAAGGAAGAAGCAAATTGACAATAGATAAAATCGTAATTAAAGGTGCAAAAGTCCACAATTTAAAAAATATAGATGTTGAAATACCGCGTGACAAGTTTGTCGTCATAACAGGGCTTTCTGGTTCAGGGAAATCGTCGCTGGCATTTGACACGATATATGCGGAAGGACAGCGTAGATATGTAGAGTCTTTGTCAGCCTACGCGAGACAATTTTTAGGCCAGATGGACAAACCAGATGTGGAGTACATCGAAGGTTTATCGCCTGCAATATCAATAGATCAGAAGACTACCAACAGAAATCCTCGCTCTACAGTAGGGACGGTTACAGAAATATACGATTATTTGAGGCTATTGTACGCAAGGATAGGTATACCACATTGCCCTAAATGCGGCAGAGAGATCTCCATGCAGACAGTTGATCAGATGGTAGACAGAATAATGAAGTTGGATGAAGGCACCAGGATACAAGTCCTTTCGCCTATCATAAGAGGACGTAAAGGCGAGTACCAGAAGCTCATGGAAGATATTAAAAAAAGTGGATACGTCAGAATGAGAATAGATGGAATAATGTACGATTTAAGCGAAGACATAAAATTAGAAAAAAACAAAAAACACACCATAGAGGTTGTTGTAGATAGAATAATTGTAAAGCCACATATCGAGTCAAGGCTTACAGATTCAATAGAATCTGCACTAAAGCTGTCAGATGGAATCGTCACAATTGACGTCATAGGTCAAGAAAGCTTTACAATGTCTGAGAAGTATTCATGCCCTGACTGCAACATAAGCATTGAAGAGCTTTCTCCAAGGATGTTTTCTTTTAATAGCCCTTACGGTGCTTGCCCTACGTGTGCTGGTTTAGGAGAATTTATGAGAATCGATCCAGAGTTGCTTATAAGGGATAGAAGCAAGTCGTTAAAAGATGGAGTGTTTTCTGGATTTATCGTATCACAGGAAAGTTACACGTATCAAAATATTTTAAACCTTGTAGAAAGCTATGGATATAGTGAGAATACTCCATTAGAAGAGTACAGTGACGATTTGATAAATGTGCTGCTGTATGGGAAAGATAAAAACGGCAAGAGGCATGGATTTGAGGGAATAGTAAATAATTTGGAGAGACGGTATAATTCCACTAATTCAAGCTTTATGCGGGAAGAAATAGAAAAGTACATGAGGCCAATCGTATGTCCTGACTGCCACGGCGCTCGCCTAAAACCAGAAGTGTTGGCTGTCACTGTAGGCGGCATACCTATAAACAAGATGACAGATTTTTCTGTGACAGAACTTCTCCAATTTATGGATGAGCTTAAATTGACAGAAAGGGAGGAGTTTATTGCATATCAAATAATTAAAGAGATTAAAGCAAGGCTTAATTTCTTAAAAGACGTAGGGCTTGATTACCTTACTCTTTCAAGGAATGCAGGCACATTGTCAGGCGGAGAGTCTCAGAGGATAAGGCTTGCCAGCCAGATAGGCTCAGGGTTAGTAGGGGTCACTTATATACTTGACGAACCCAGCATAGGGCTTCACCAAAGAGATAATGAACGGCTTTTAAATTCACTTAAAAAGTTGAAAGACCAAGGGAATACGTTGATTGTGGTTGAGCACGACGAGGATACCATGTTTGCTGCAGATTACATCGTCGACGTAGGGCCAGGGCCCGGAGAGCACGGCGGTAAAATCGTTGCTGCGGGAACAGTGGAAGACATCATGGCATGTGAAGAATCTCTTACTGGTCAATACTTGAGTGGGAAGAAAAAAATCGATGTTCCTAAGACGAGGAGAAAGCCCAATGGCAACTACTTGACAATTCGCGGTGCGGCTGAAAACAACTTGAAAAATATAGACGTCACGTTTCCGCTTGGCATACTTATATGTATAACGGGTGTGTCTGGATCAGGCAAAAGTACCCTTATAAACGAAATTCTCTACAAAGCGTTGGCACAAAAATTGTACAAAGCAAAAGACTTGCCTGGGAAATATGATGCATTAGAAGGAATCGAGAATATAGACAAAGTCATAAACATTGATCAGTCACCTATAGGAAGAACCCCCAGATCAAATCCAGCTACGTATACTGGTGTATTTGATCCTATTAGAGAGCTGTTTTCAAATACGCCAGATGCCAAGATGAGAGGTTATAAACCTGGCCGCTTTAGCTTCAACGTCAAAGGTGGAAGGTGCGAGGCTTGCAGTGGTGATGGCATAATAAAGATTGAGATGAATTTCCTCCCGGATGTATATGTGCCATGTGAAGTATGCAAAGGCAACAGGTATAATAGAGAAACTTTGGATATAAAATACAAAGGTAAGAATATATCTGATGTTTTAAATATGACAGTGGAAGAAGCATTGGAGTTTTTTGCCAATATACCCAGGATAAAAAGTAAGTTAGAGACATTGAATGATGTCGGATTAGGTTATATTAAGTTAGGGCAGCCTTCTACGCAGCTTTCTGGTGGTGAGGCACAAAGGGTAAAACTGGCGACTGAATTATCAAGGCGTTCTACAGGCAAGACGGTGTATATACTTGATGAGCCTACTACAGGTCTTCACTTTGCAGATGTCGATAGGCTTTTGGATGTGCTAAACAGACTTGTAGATGGCGGCAATACCGTAATTGTGATAGAGCACAATCTTGACGTCATTAAATCTGCTGATTACATCATCGACATGGGGCCTGAAGGCGGAGACAGAGGAGGAACTATTGTGGCTACTGGAACACCAGAGGAAGTGGCTGAAAACAGCCTGTCGTATACAGGGCAATTTTTGAAAAAAATTCTTGCCAGATAATGAGGTGTTTTTATGTATCAACTGGCAGCAAACATATTAAAATATGTATTATTACTGCTTATATATCTTTTTTTGTACAGAGTTTTTAAGATTATTTACCTTGACATTAAGGGTGTAAGAAAAGAAAGAGAGATTACAAAGGCAAAGTTGGTTTCTCTTTCAGGCATGGGCAGTTTTAATCTTTTTGAAGTGACGACAATTGGCAGAGCCGATGATTGTGATATAGTCGTTGATAATCCTTATGTATCCAGCAAACATGCCATGATCAGAAAAAAGGGCAAAAAATACATCATACAAGATCTAAATAGCACAAACGGGACATTTGTAAATGGTAGGCGCGTAAAAAACATCGCCAGATTGAAAAATGAAGATGTAATAAAATTGGGGAATGAAGAGTACAGATTTTTGATTTAAGGTGGTATTTGATGGAAGAGTATGTTAAGACTGGCTCGAAGGCTATGAAAGATATTTTTTTGATATTTGTAATTGCGTTTATGTTGCTTTTTATATATCATAAACCTAAAGGGTTTGACACGATTTACTTCACGTTAGCCTTTTTGCCGCTTATTTACATCGTTTATTATTTGCACGTGAGGCTTTTTCCGATGGGAGAAATTCAACTTATCATATTAAGCTCTTTTTTGGCAGAGATGGGCCTCATAATGATATACAGAGTAGCACCTGATTTGATATTGAAGCAAATTGCCTGGATATTTATAGGCTTTATTTTGTACTTCGCCTCATCATACGCTTCTCTGCATTATGATTTTTTTTACAAAGTTAAGTACGGCGACTACGTGTATTTAGCAATATCCTTTATTTTGCTTTTTTCTACGTTTATATTTGGAAAGGAAATAGGTGGCTCTAAAAACTGGCTTACGTTTGGTTCCGTTTCAGTACAGCCGTCTGAAGTGGTAAAGATAATTTATATCATATACCTTGCAAGGTATTTAAAAGACCATAAGACTACAAATGACATAATAAAAATAGGCGCAATAACAATTTTAATTGTAGGAGTTTTAGTGATTGAAAAAGACCTTGGCACTGCGCTATTATTTTACCTTACAACGATGTTTATGATATTTGTGGCAACTTCAAGCGTGCTTTACACAGGCGTGGGGACAGCTTTTTTAGGAATTGGAGGCGTCATTTCATATTTTCTTTTTAACCATGTTCGAGTAAGGATACAGGCATGGCTAAATCCGTGGATGGATGTTCCTGGTAAAACATACCAAATTGCCCAGTCTCTCTTTGCAATAGGTGCAGGTGGCTTTTTTGGTACGGGTCTTGGCATGGGGCATCCCGAATATATTCCGGTTGTGGCCAGCGATTTTATTTTTTCAGCCATCAGTGAAGAGTTTGGAATGTTGGGAGCTGTCGCTATAATCTTGGTCTACTTTGTGATAATGTATAGAGGCATAAAAGTCGCTCTCGATGCCAAAGATGAATTTGGTGCTTTGATCGCCATAGGACTTATCAGTATATTCAGTTTACAGGTGTTTACAATAATAGGCGGCGTCATAAAATTCATACCACTGACAGGCGTAACACTTCCTTTTGTAAGCTACGGCGGAAGTTCAATGGTAATGAGCTTTATAACATTGGGCATGTTAAACGGCATCGCAGTAAGAGAGGATGAGGATGTTGAACAGTATGAACCGCAACATTAAAATACTTTTTGCCGTCTTTTCAATTCTTTTTTTTAGCCTCATAGCGTACCTTTCGTACTTTCAATTGTATGAAAAGAATAAACTTATTACAAGCTCATACAGTGTATATAACAAAAGGCTGATTGAACAGGAAAAAAAGATTTTAAGGGGAAGCATTTACGATAGAAATGGCAATGTCCTGGCAAAAAGCACTATCGTGAATGGTGAACAAATTAGGCAGTATCTCGATGGCGTGCCTTTTGCAGATATAATCGGCTACAGCAGGAGGATATATCAACAAGGCAGTACAGGCATAGAAAACACGTACGACAGAGAACTGTTGGGAATGATCAATACAGATCCTATGACTTTTTTAAGAGAGACTGTATTAGGTAAAAGTCAGGTTGGGGATGATGTGGTACTGACTGTAGATAAAAGACTGCAGGATTTGGCGTATAGCCTTTTAGGTGGAAGAAAAGGTGCTGTGGTGGCTTTAGATCCGAAGACAGGCGCGGTGTTGGCGTTAGCATCGTCCCCATCCTACGACCCAAATTCTTTAGGCGAAAACTGGAGCAGCGTGATGAACAGCCCTGATCACGTCGTCTTAAACAGAGCCACGCAGGGATTGTACCCTCCAGGTTCAATATTTAAAATTATAACGGCCTCTGCTGCTTTGACGTACAAACCTGACATTTACAATCAAACATTTAATGATATAGGGTATGTAACAGTTGATGGGAATAAGATCACAAACTATGACAACATAGCGTATGGGACTATAGGGTTTCAAAAGGCATTTTACGTTTCTTCCAATACCTCTTTTGTAAAGATAGGACTTCAACTGGGACGTTCGAATTTAGAAGCGATGGCTAACAAGTATGGACTGAATGACAGCGTTCCATTTGACATACCTGTTGAAAAAAATCAGTTTCCATCAATTCCGCTGATAAACGGCAAGGTTCAATTAGCAGAAAGCTCCATTGGTCAAGGCAAGATTTTAGTCACGCCGTTGACGATGGCTTTGATGGCTTCGGCACCTGCGAATGGCGGAGTTATCATGAAACCATATCTTATGGATTACGTCAAAAATCCAGTCACTGGGGAGATATTAGAAAAGACGACACCCGAAAAATATCTAAATCCGATAACAAAAGATGTAGCTGATAAGATAAAACAGCTTATGATAGGGGTTGTACAGCAAGGTACAGGTACGGCGGCGCAGATACCAGGCATTACTGTCGCAGGCAAAACAGGTACTGCAGAAAATCCGCATGGGCAAGCACATGCTTGGTTTGTAGGATTTGCACCTGCTGACGATCCAAAGATCGTCGTCTCAGTAATCATAGAAAATGGCGGCGCTGGTGGAGCTACTGCTGCGCCTATTGCCAGAGAAGTCATTAAGGCGTATTTAGGCTATTGATATAGTGTAAATATACCATTTAAGGTGATGATATGATAAACATTGAAGAAAAATTAAAATTGTTGCCTGACAAACCAGGCGTCTATATAATGAAAGACTCAAGCGGCAAGATAATTTACGTTGGAAAAGCTGTCATCTTAAAAAATCGCGTAAGGCAGTATTTTCAAAATCAGTCAAATCAGCTTCCAAAAGTCAGAACAATGGTAAAGCATGTTGCAGATTTTGAGTACATTGTGACAGATACAGAATTGGAAGCCCTAATATTGGAATGCAACTTAATAAAAAAGTATAAGCCTAAGTACAACATATTGCTTAAAGATGATAAAAACTACCCCTATATAAAGATAACTGTAAATGAAGACTATCCAAGGATTGTATTCACCAGAAGAGTTGAAATGGACGGTGCTAAGTATTTTGGACCTTACAGCAGCGCATTTGCGGTAAGGGAGACGATAAAACTTTTAAGACATATGTTTCCTTTAAGGTCATGCAACAGAAACATAGAGAGAGATATGGGCAAAGGCAGAGAATGTCTGTATTATCACATTGGATTGTGTTCAGCACCGTGTACAGGCCGTATAACAAAAGAGGAATACAGAAAACTGACAGATGATGCCTTGATGTTCTTAGAAGGCAAGCGGGATGTGCTGCTTAAAAAGCTAAAGGAAGAGATGGAAAAGGCAGCGGAAAACATGGAATTTGAGAAGGCTGCAAAATTAAGAGATCAAATATACGGAATCGAGAAGACATCAGAGAAGCAGAAAATAGTTTCTGCATCTTTAGATGATCAAGATGTAATATCTATGGCAAGAAGCGCAGAGGATGCTTGTATTCAAGTGTTTTTTATAAGAGATGGAAAAGTAAGCGGAAGAGAACATTATTTTATGAAAAATACTGATGACATGGATAGAAGCGATATTATGGCGTCTTTTATAAAGCAATTTTACGACAGTGCACCTTATGTACCAAAAGAGATCATATTGGATGTAGACATGGAAGAAAAGGATGTTTTGATGGAATGGCTTTCTGAAAAGCGTGGAAACAAGGTGTCTATCGTCGTTCCATCAAGGGGTAAGAAGAAAGAGCTGGTAGATATGGTATATGAGAACGCCCTTGAAGCTTTAAAAAATGACGTAAACTTAAAGATGGAGAGGCATAAAAACGATGCTGTATCAGAATTATCTAACCTTGTAGGAATTGACTATGCCGAGAGAATTGAGGCTTTTGACATATCAAACATAAGGGGAACCGATAATGTAGCGTCGATGGTCGTATTTGTAGATGGAAAACCTCATAAATCGTCGTACAGAAAGTTCATCATAAAGACGGTTGAGGGGCAAGATGATTACGGCAGCATGAGAGAAGTCATCTCAAGAAGAATATCTCACGGGCTTAAGGAACAAAAACAGATTGAGACTGGTGAGCTTAAAGAGGAGAAGGCTAAGTTTCACATTATGCCAGATCTCATTCTTGTTGACGGTGGACTGGGGCATGTCAAGACAGCAATAGAAGCGTTGCAGCAATTAAATGTTGACATTCCTGTGTATGGAATGGTAAAGGATTCAAAGCACAGGACGAGAGGATTAGTTTCGCCTGATGGAGAAATAGATATGCCTATGACTGGTAGGGCTTTTAGGCTTGTGGCTGAAATTCAAGATGAAGCCCACAGATTTGCCATCACATTTCACAAAGATACAAAAAGCAAGAAGCTAAGAAGCGATCTTTTAAATATACCAGGAATTGGTGAGAAGCGGATGAAAGCGCTGTATGAGGCTTTTAAAACAATCGATGGCATTAAAAATGCTACAGTCGATGAGCTTAAAAAAGTTGAAGGAATGAATGAGAAAGCTGCTAATGCTGTATATGATTATTTTAGAAGTCATTGATAAACGGAATTAAAAAGCATTGATAATTTTCCATAATCATTAGCAAAAATTATCTATTCTATGGAAAAGGCGATAAATAACTTTTACTTTATGTTAGTGAAGCCTCTCCATCTAAACACAAAGTGTTATAGATGGAGCTTCCTACTGCATTAACAGTAGAACTACCTGTCATAAATACAGTCTAATCACGTAATATAACCACAAATGTGATTATATAACTTTAACTAGACTAATTAATGTAGACAGGGTCTGCTGACTTCCCGCTGCAATCTCAGGAACTTTTGCCTGATATTGCAACCTCTCCTTTTCAGAAAGAGGTTTTAATATTTCTCTTATGAAATATCTTGCACCTATGTTGTATGATGCATTTAAATCCGCATGATATTTTTTACCTGTTGCAAATTCACATATGTCTTTTTTATCATTTCTTGTTACTTTTCCTGTACCATCAAACGCTAATGCTGATGAGTTTTTAGGATTGATCCACGATACTCTTATTCCATAACTGTGTGCTATGTCACAGACTTTCTCTTGTATTTTTTGCTTTGCCCAATATTGCAGTTTTATCCTCATTCTTCGTGCATAATTGCCTTTTGATTTTAATTTTCCTAAATGCTCAAATACTATTACATCGGCTTTATTGTCTACTGCAAATTTTATTATTTGATGGACAGTATCATTGACGATCTGATTTTTTATGTTGTTTATTTTTCTCCACAGGTTAGGCTTTCTGCCAATGCCTGATATTCTTTGTGCTTTTGCTAGCTTGTTGATTTTATGATACAGACGGTCTTTTTCTATAGGCTGGTTTATGAATATCCTTCCTATGACAGTTCCGTCATATTTCATTGCACTGCATACGGCAGAATTGGTTAATCCTAAATCTACTGATATTATTGTTCTGTCTTTAAGTGGAACATTGTTTAATTTAACTGTCTTTTTATATGTGAAATAAAGATAATATTTCCTTCCGCTTTTTACTAATGTCGGATTCATTTCTTTGAAGTTTGTCATGTCTCTATGATTAAGATTTTTTGTATTGAATTCTATATAATTCCATACCCAGTCATTGTTTTTGTAAACTTTAATTTTTGCTGTATTGTTTCCTGTACGCTCAAACATATTGTCTTTATAAAACACTGGATATGAATATCTTTTTGTTCCTAATACAGGCATTTTGTCTTTTAGTATTTTTCCTTTTGCCTCATAGTCAGCTTTTTTCTTAAGGTAGTTTTCTAAATTTGAATAATAGCTTTTTACTGCACCAAGTGATTCGGCTGTAGCTGCTCTTCTTAAGTATGAAGGAAACTTGTAAAATCTATCGTCAAAATCATATTTTGCTTTGTTTTTCTTTGTGTTGTGTATTAATTTTTCTATAAAGTTTAATTGTTTTTCTACAGTCGCCAGTGTTGATATGGCATTCCATTCAGCATTTATTATACCGATTATATACGACAGTGCTTGATTGTATATGACTATAGTATCATTAAATGATTTGTCTGTTATTTTGATTTTAAATTTTACTGTTTTAATGCATTCCATATCAACACCATCTTTACAAATTCTTCTTATTATCAATAATATCATAAATTTATTTTGAAAAACAAATGATTTAGTACTTTGTTAGTCTAAACTTTTGTTATAAGTGGAAAATAGGGTTACTGCTTATATATTCAATAAACAAATAAATAAAAGGTTCTATCAAATGTTAATAAATTCGACTAAAAAAAATTGATTCTTCAGTGTGTAGTGCGTATATTTGAAAGTATATATTATACGTAATCAATTAGACCTCTTATCGACACTTCACCAGATGTTATCGCTTTTTTTTCGCCATTTTTGAATGCGACGATGAGACTGCCATCATCGCCTATGTCAACAGCTTGCCCTACATATTCTTTATTGTTCATGATGACTTTTACATCATTCCCCAATGTCAATGAGTATTTTTTGCACAGATTTCTAATGCTGAAAAATCCCTCATCAAGGAATGTACGATAATACCTTTCAAAATTGTTTAACATAGACGCCGTTAAAAGCTTTCTGTCTATTTTTTTCGAAGCCTCAATGGAAAGGGATGTGGCCTTATCCTGCAAACCAACTGGAAAACTGTCAATATTGACATTTACTCCTATGCCCACCACTATAAAATTTATCTTGTCTATTTCGCCATTCATTTCTGTCAGGATTCCACAAGCTTTTTTGCCATTCACGATAATATCATTTGGCCATTTTATGTAAGACGTCAAATTTGTCGTTTCTCTTATTGCGTCTACCAATGATACTGCTGCGACTTGCGTCAGTTTAACTGCATCATTAGGTGCTATATTCGGTTTGAGTATAATGGACATCCATATGCCTTGTTTTTTGTAAGAAACCCACTGCCTTCCCATGCGACCTCTTCCAGATGTCTGTTCTTCTGCAACAATCGTCGTCCCGTCAGGAGAGTCTAAAGCTATTTCTTTTGCATAGTCATTTGTGGATGATATGCTGTCAAAGTACAGATAGCTTCTTCCTATAAAATCAGTTTTTAGATGTGGAGATATTTCGGTGTAGTTTATTACGTCAGGTTCTTCTATCAGAATATATCCTGATTTGTGCTTGGAGTCTATGATGTAACCATCTGACTTCAACTCATTTATGCACTTCCACACTGCTGTCCTTGAAACATTTAACTTGTCGCACAGCTCTTGACCTGATGTATATTTTCCTTTATTTGATTTCAAAATCAACAAAACATCATTTCTTAGCAACATTGCTCACCCTTAATTTTAGATTCAAGTCTATTATACAAGAAAAATAATTAGCGACAAATAGTTTATTAAATAAGGTAATTTATTTACATATTTGATATAAAATAATATAATTAATGTAAAGGTCAGCAGTGCCGGTTAGGAGGTAATAGATTTGTTAAGTGTTTCTGTTGAGGATTTAATTAAAGATCTGAACTTAGAAGTCATAGTAGAAGCTAAGGAAAAGATCGATATAACCACAAGTGATGTAAATAGACCGGGTCTTCAATTTTCGGGATTTTATGAGCATTTTGCTAAAGAGAGAGTTCAAGTCATAGGGATGGTGGAAACGGCTTTTATAGACGAAATGCCTCTCGATTTGTTAGCCGAAAGGGCTGATAAATTTTTTGAATACCCTGTGCCTTGCGTAATCGTCACAAGGGGATTGAATATTAAAAGAGAAATCGTAGATGCGGCACAAAAGCATGGCCGTTATCTGTTAAGGACAAAGGAATCATCTACAAAATTCATAAGCAGACTTATTAATTATTTGGAAGAAAAATTGGCACCGCAGATTACTATTCATGGAGATCTTGTAGATGTATATGGCGTTGGTGTGCTTTTATTGGGAGAAAGCGGCATAGGTAAAAGCGAGACAGCCCTTGAGCTTATAAAAAGAGGTCACAGGCTTGTGGCTGATGATGCAACAGAGATCAGGAAAATCAGTGATTACGTCTTGCAAGGAAGTTCACCCGATATAATACGACATTATATAGAGATAAGGGGAATAGGAATACTTGATATAAAGACGCTTTACGGTGTTGGCTCAGTCAGGGATAACATGAACATCGATTTAGTGATACAATTAGAGGAATGGGATGAAGACAAGTACTATGATAGGCTGGGACTTGATGACGATTACATAAAGTTTTTAGACATAAAAGTTCCAAAATTAACTATACCTGTAAGGCCAGGGCGAAATCTTGCCATAATAGTTGAAGTCGCGGCCATGAATCATAGGCAGAAACAAATGGGTTACAACGCTGCCCATGAGCTTAATAAAAAATTGTTGAAACAGATTTCCACATAAAATATAATTGTTGTAGTGATTGTTTTAAATTTTTATATTCGAAAGGGATGCAAAGTCTGATGAATCTTTTACTTGATACACATACACATACAGTGGCAAGTGGACATGCGTACAGCACGATAATGGAAAATGCCAAAGCAGCATCTGAAAAAGGTCTTAAGCTTATCTGCATGACTGATCATGGGCCAAAAATGCCTGGTGGGCCACATATCTTTCACTTTGGCAATTTAAAAGTCATGCCAAGAGAGATATATGGCGTTGAAATATTAAGAGGTGTTGAAGCAAATATAATGGATAGAGATGGAAGTCTCGATGTTCCAGATGAAATCTTAAAAAAGATGGATGTCGTCATTGCCAGCCTTCATGATGTGTGTTTTCCTTACAGGGATGTAGAATCAAATACTGAAGCCATCATTAATGCGATGAAAAATCCATATGTAGATATCATCGGTCATCCCGGCAATCCTTTGTTTGAGATCGATGTTGACAAAGTATTAGAAGCGGCATTGGAACATGATACGTGTATAGAGATAAACAACAGTTCTTTTGTATCTTCCAGAGTCGGAAGCTATGATAATTGCCTTTTGATAGCCAAAAAGGCTTCAATGAAAAATGTAAAGATTTGTGTCGGAAGCGATGCGCATATATCGTTTGATGTAGGAAGATTTGACAAGGCTTTAGAAGTAATCGAAAGCGCAAATATTGAAGATGAATATATTTTGAATACAGATGTAGGCAAATTTAAAGATTATTTAAAATCGAAGGGGAAACTTAGATATTGAGTTAAAGAGGAGGAGTGTAATATGAGGATTGGTGTTGATATAGGAGGGACAAACATAGCTGTTGGATTAGTCGACAAAGACGGTAAGATAGTAGCCACAGGATCAAGGCCTACAGAGCCTAAGAGAGGATATGCCGCCATTGCTAAAGATATTGCTGAAATTTCATTGGAGCTTGTGAAAAGATGTGGGCTTGATGTATCTCAAATTGAGGCTATGGGAATTGGTGTTCCAGGTGTTGCTGATAATGAAAAAGGCATTGTTTTAAGAGCTGTAAATCTCTATTGGACGAAGGTGCCGTTAGTAAAGGAGATACATAAATACATCGATGTGCCTATAAACATGGATAACGATGCAAATGTAGCTGCACTTGCAGAAGGCATATTTGGAGCTGGAAAAGGTACAAATTCGTCTGTCACCATAACATTAGGCACAGGTGTAGGCTCTGGATATATATTAAATGGCAAGGTGTTTAACGGGTCGCACCATTTTGCTCCTGAGCTGGGTCACATTGTGATTGGCGACAATGGGGTTTTGTGCAATTGCGGCAAGGTTGGCTGTCTTGAGACTTTTGCTTCTGCGACGGCTTTAATCAGAGAAGGCAAAAAAGCCGTCATGAAAAACAGCGATTCGCTTATACTTAAATTGGCTGGCGGTGAGATTGAATCCATAACGGCTAAAAATGTAATTGACGCTGCAAGACAATTTGACGAAACGGCAATGCTCATATTTGATGACTACGTAAAGCATCTTGCCATAGGAATCGTTAATATCATAAACATACTTGATCCAGAAGTTGTCATCATAGGCGGCGGCGTTGCCAATGCTGGTGATTTCCTTCTAAAGCCACTTAAAGAAGAAGTAAGCAAAAATATACTTTTCAAAGATCTGCCGTATGCTGACATCAGAAAGGCAGAGCTTGGAAATGATGCAGGAATAATAGGTGCGGCAATTCTCTAAGAAAAGGGGTTTTAATGTGAAGATTTATGAATTTTATGAAAAAAACGCAAATTTAAAGGATCACGTTGCCATAAAGTTTAAAGGTGAGACAATAACATACGGCGATTTGCCTAAATACGTAAATAGCTATGCATCCTATCTTCAATATTTAGGTGTCAAAAAAGGCGATAGAGTCATACTCAGTATGCCAAACTGCCCTGAATTTGTTTTTGCGTATTTAGGTTCCGCTAAGGCTGGAGCTATCACAATTCCTTTAAACCTCATGTACACTATGGAAGAAATCCAGTACGTCGTCAAAGAGTCTGGAGCGGATACGATTATAGTGCATCCAGTTGTACTTAAAAATGTGGATGTATCAGCTTTCGGCAAGCTAAATTTAAAAAACATAGTAGTCTTAAATGATGAAACAAAGCAAAAGATAATGAAACATGACGATTTTAAGCAAGTTGAGATAAATGATGATGAGGTCTGCACATACCTATACACATCTGGGACAACTGGTAAGCCAAAAGGCGCTATGCTTACGCATAGAAATTTTGAAGCTGATGTGGTAGCTATGGATGAAATATCTGATTTAGGTCCAGATGACAACTTTTTGTGTGTGCTGCCGCTTTTCCACAGCTTTTCATGGACGGTAAATGTACTGCTGGCACTGTACCTTGGAAGCACAGTTACTATCAAAGACAGCTTCATGCCGAAGGATACGTTGGAGACGCTTTTAAATGAAGATATAACGGTATTTTGCGGTGTTCCATCTATTTTTGCATTTTTGATTAGGATGGTGGAAAAAGGACAGTTTAAAGCATTAAGGCTTGCTATCTCAGGCGGTGCGCCGTTAGCGCCAGAAGTGCAAAGGGGATTTGAGGAAAAGTTTAATTTCCCTTTGGTTGAAGGATACGGATTGTCAGAAGCTGCGCCGGTGGCTTTGCTGAATCCGCTTGGAGCTGATGAAATAAGAAAGCCAGGCTCCATAGGACTTCCCCTTCCATGCAATGAAGCTAAAATAGTAGATGAGAATGACAATGAAGTGCCAGTTGGTGAGGTGGGAGAGCTTATTTTAAAAGGTTCCAACATAATGGTGGGATATCACAACATGCCTGAGGAAACAGCGAAAACCTTGCGAAATGGATGGCTTCATACAGGCGATCTTGCAAAAAAAGACGAAGATGGCTATTATTACATAGTTGATAGATTGAAAGACATGATCATCTTGGGAGGATTTAATGTATATCCAAGAGAAGTAGAAGAAGCCCTTATGGAGCACCCTGCAGTAAGAGAAGCTGCGGTCATTGGAGTTGGCGATAAATACAAAGGAGAGGAAGTAAAGGCGTTTATCGTGTTGGAGGATGGAAAGACTGCAGACAGAAAAGAGCTGCAAAGCTTCTTACACGACAAATTGGCAAAATATAAGATACCTAAGATATTTGAATTTGTCAATGAACTTCCTAAGAGCCCAACAGGAAAAGTGCTAAAGAAGTTGCTTAAATGATAAAAGCCACGTCATGAGCGTGGCTTTTTTTAGGACAAGTTTCAATTACGCAAAAATGGAAGCAAATAAAAGTTATTTGAAGGTAGATACGTCAAATTGCTGGAAATACAAAATTGGAAACAGCTATTGAAATTGACATGATGGAAAACTTGATTTATGATATTGATGTAATCCGTTACGTAAAATAGTTTTAGCAAGAGTTATTAATGGATTAAAATCAAGGAAATTTCACCAAAAATTATAGTAATCAATTACGAAGGAGCTGCCATGATAACGATAAAAGATGTTGCGCATAAGGTAAGAGGCGTTTAAAATGGCCATGTTATATAAATTATTGTTAAAAATATTATCAAAAATAAGGGTATAAACTTATTTATCTTTTTAAATTATTTCTGTTGATCTGTTGAAAAGAAGAGATATTTCATAAATAGTTTTGAATATTTATATAATAGTAAATGAAATGGTTTTATCTTGACAAGCTTAGTAATGTAATATATACTTTAATATATATTTATTACTAAATTACTAATATAAAATCTAACAAAAAATTTAAAAGGTTGATAAATAAATTCAGTTAATATATTATATTTCCTATAAAAAATGGCTATAATAATATACGCTTTTAAGAAATTAATTTCCTCATTAATGCTTAATCAAAAAATGTTATTTTTGAGGAGTGAAAATGAAGTTATGGATGATAAGTTGAAAATTGTAATTGCTGATGACGAACCTATGGTATGTGTGGTAATTCAAGATTCGATTGATTTTGATAAAATAGGTCTTGAACTAATAGGAGTAGCGTACGATGGGTTAAGTCTTTTAGACATTATTGTTCAACAAAAGCCAGACATTGTTATTACAGACATATGTATGCCTGGTATGGATGGACTTGATCTGATTGAAGAAGTTTCCAAAAAAAAGATTGAATGTAAATTTATTATAATAAGTGGTTACTCAGAATTTGATTATGCACATAAAGCTGTGAAATATAAAGTTGAAGATTATTTATTAAAGCCTATAAATGAGAACGAATTAAATGAAACACTTATAAATTTAAGAAATTCTATCATAGTACAACGTGAGCATCAAAACGCTGATTTATGGCTAGTAGAAGATAACAAGAAAAATAAAGAAGCACTTAAAAAATTGCTTATTTCCAATATTATCAATAACCGTAATTTTTCAAAAGACTTAGATTTAATTTCAAACGAATATGGGGTTTCAGCTTATGGTGGTATTTTCCAAGGTGTGATTGTAAAACTAGATATTTTAGAAAATACTTTGGAAAATGGAGTTGGTTTTGAAACATTACAATCTAAAATAGTAAAAATTTTTAATCAAATTTTCGGTTCGTATTGTTACGAGATTTTTGATTTGGTTGATAATAGTATCCTTTATCTTGCTATTAATTATGACATTAAGTTACAAAAAACTATATTTGAGGCTTATAAAGAGTTTTTTAATTATGCAAAGAACATAACTGATATTTTTAAAGGTTTGAAGATCACATTGGGAATAGGAAACCCTTATTCTGATATTTTAGATTTAAAAAAATCATTTGAAGAAGCAAAAAAGACAATCTATTATCGTATTACAATGGGTCTTGATCGAATTATATATTATTCACAAATACATTTCAAATCAAATTGTCTTGATATTCATGAAAGAACTATGCTTTTAGAGCGTGTTCGAAAGAGCTTTGAATCAATAAATATTGATGAATATGAAAAATGTATTACTAAGTTGTTTAATGATGCGTCATCAAATGTAGAAGAGATTGTTGAATTGTGCTTTGAAATTGTATCAATGTTTTTTGATATAAATCAGAGTTTAGGGAATGAAATAGAGAAAATAGAATACCAACGGTCTTTAATGCATCAAGGGATTATAAATTCTGTTTCGCTAATTCAGTTACGGAAACATATGATAAATGAAATTAAGAATTTAATGCTAAAATTATTAGATGATGTAAGAGAGAAAAATTCTAAACCGGTACGCGAGACTATTCGTTTCATTAAAGAACATTATCATGAAGATCTTGATCTTGAAAGTGTTTCTAAAGCTATTTATTTCAATCCAGTATATATTTCAAATATTTTCAAAAAAGAAACTGGTGAAAATTTTATTGACTTTCTTAATAAATATCGCATTGAGGTTGCAAAGGAAATGCTCCGTACTAGCAATTATAATATTAACGAAGTATCAAAAGCGGTGGGATTCAATGATTCTAAGTATTTTTCAAAGTTATTTCGAAAATTTGTAGGTTTGAAACCATCAGAGTATCGTAGAATTTATGGTGGGTGATTGATAATGGGTAAAATATATATTCTAACTGAAAAAAAATTAAAAAAAATAATTTCTGAAGAAATTGAGAAAAGCAATCAACAGTATGCAACTGATTTACAGAGAAATCTTGCAAACAAACAGATAAGTTTAGCAAGTTTGCAAAGTCAAATAAATCCACATTTTTTGTACAATGCTTTAGAATGTGTCAGAGGACGTGCGATTATTGATAGAGCTCCTGTAGTTGCAGATATGGTACAAGCTTTAGCAAGATATTTTCGATATAGTATCAATTCAAAGAACAATATTGTAACTATTGAAGAAGAGCTAGATAGTATTAAAAATTATGTAAAAATTCAGCAATTTAGATTTAATAATCGTTTTTATATTGACATTACTTATGACCCAGAGGATAATGTTCTTGAGGCAATAATTCCAAAATTAACGCTTCAACCTATTGTTGAAAATTCCATTCTTCATGGCTTTAAAAAAAAGATTGGTGATGCCCATATTAAGATTGAAATTGTTGCAACAAGAAAAAATATTAATATTGTAATTTCAGATGATGGTATTGGTATTAGTAAAGATAAACTTAAAATGTTAAATGAAAAAATATATCAATATAACATTTTAGAACAAGACAATAATCATGTTGGGATTGCGCTGCCAAATATTGATAAACGATTAAAGCTTTTTTTTGGTAATGAATATGGAATATATATATCAAGTATTGAAGGTGTTGGAACTGATGTTGAGGTTCATATACCTTATATCTTAAACTATGAAAAGGATGACGATAATATATGAAAAAAGAGATTCTTCGGGTTCAAAAGTTAAGCAAATCTAATCAAGGAAAGTATATTCTAAACAATTTTCACATGAATCTGTACGAAGGTGAGATACTTGGAATGATTGGTTTAAATGATTCAGGAAAGTCTCTCCTTCTGAATATTCTAAGTGGTAAAGAGCCTTGGGATAGTGGGATGATATTTTATGATGAGGAACCAATATCATGGTTGCAATTAAATAAAATAAATAAAATTCAATTGATTGATGATCAAGCTATATTAGTTCCAACGCTATCTGTGTTAGAAAATATTTTTATAATTCAAAAACATGCACATAAAAAGATTTTTATACGTTGGGGATTGTTAAAAAAACAATTCATTTATTATCTTGTTGAAGACTTAGGTATTAACATAGACTTAAAAAGAATTGTATCAACTTTATCAAATGCTGAACAACTTATGGTTAAAATAGTTAAAGCATATATTCTTGGCGCAAAAATTATAATAATTGAAAATATGATAGATTTTTTAACAAACGAGGAACAAAAAAAATTTCAATTTTTAATTAATAGGCTTAAGCAAAAAAAAATTTCATTTATTATAACAGGATATTATCTTGCTTTACTACGAAAATATGCAGATAGAATTTTATTTATTGATAAAGGTTCGAATGTGAAAATTTTTAAAAAGGTTGATATTGGAAATTTTGATGAGGATTTAATACTTTTAGGTGATACATCTCCAGAAAGTAAGCATTTTATAAAGAATACAAAAAAAAGGTTTGATGAAATAATATTTGAAGCATGTCATATTTCTACATGTCCTGAAGAAGATATTTCTTTTCAAATAAAACGTGGTGAAATAACAGTCATTTTAGATCTACATCATTCAACTAATGTTAATATAATAAATGCAATTTTAGGGAAAATAGAATACGATGGAAATTTTTGTTTTAATGGTAAAGTCACTTATAATATTGCTAAAAAACGGTCTTCAATAGTCATTGTTGATAATAAATTACGTGAGATTGAAGTTAAGAGTCTTGATTTAAAAGACAATTTATGTTTGTCTGCATTTCCTAGAATTTCGCGGTTTGGTTTTATTAATTTCAGACAAAGGAAACAAATTATGAATGATTTTTTAAAGATATATCGTGAACATGGCTTTCAATACGAGTTTGATATTCATAGTTTAACCCAATCTGAAGCGGTTGCTATATATATATATAGGATTCTAATACAAAAATGGAAATTACTTTTATGCACAGCTCCTGAATTACTGTTTAGCTATGAAACAATGAATTTAGTTAACGAGCAACTTCGCCTTATGACTGAAAATGGGCGGGCGATTTGCATTTTTGCATCTTCGATTGAACCATATATAAACTTGGCTGATTATTTTTACATTATTCAAAACGGTAAAGTTCAAGGGAAATATTCTTACGATGAATGTCAGCGGATTTTATTGTCTTCATTCAACAAATAAAAAATATTATCATATTTAAATAGTATTAGTATTTAGAAATTTTAATTTGTTACTTATAGACATTTGATGTGCTGTATACATTTCTCTAGTCTTTTGATGTAAATTCACGTCGATAATCATACCCTTCAATTTCCTGTAAAATTTATCTTGTATAATAAATTTTACAGTTTTTTTGTGAAAAGTGGATTACTTTTTCGTTAATACAGAACCACTTTTTAGCTCACTTTTATATTATTAACATATATTATTTTACTGTTTGTTTATATTATATCATAATAAATCTTTAATTTGGACACCTATTCTGTAAATAGATACCTTGTTGTGGAGAACAGTTTTGATAAAATAAAGGTGTCAAGTGAAATTAATCAAATTATTATTAAAGGAGGGAGCCAATGAATGAAAAGGATTTTTTCCTTAATAGTTGTGTGTTTTATGATTTTAGGACTTGTTACTGGATGTGCTTCTGGTACAAACAAAACAAATAATAAAACGAGCACTTCTTCAGAAAACAATTCCAAAAACTCCGGAACATCGACTAATGGTAAGATTGACGTTGCTGTATCTTTAGCTGATGCGAGCGACTACTACATTGGAACAATGGTGGGTGCAAAAGTTGTTGATGCGTTTAAAAAAGCAGGTGCAAATGTTGATGTACTTGACGCTGCGTCTCAAGTGACAACTCAGTTACAACAAATCCAGAATGCTGTTACTAAAGGTGCAAAAATTATCTATGTGTTTCCGGCTGGCAATGGGGAAGCGTACACAGATACATTACGTAAGGCTCGTGAAGCCGGTGTGAAAGTAATGGTAAGCAACAATAAACCTGGCGATGGTTCTTATGATGTTTATGTTGGTAGCGAGGAATTTTACATGGGTGCAATGCAGGCAGCTATGGTTACTCAATGGATAAACAATACTATGCCACAAGCTAAAGAAGTTAAGGCATTAATTTTAGAAGCCCATTTAAATCAAACTATGGCCCGTCGCTGTCTTGGTATGAGATTGATCAGCGAAAAGTTTTTGAGGAAAGCAGATCTTACAAATATGAGGTTTGTAAAGACTCAGGGGCCAACTGTGTATTATAAAGATTCCGATGGAACTGTGAAAAAAGTTGATGAACCTACAGGTGGTCTTATACTTGATAAGAATGGTTATGCAATTCTAAATCCTTTCTACGATCCGCGCGTTAAATTAATAGAGACAGCTAACAGAACGTCTGTTGGTTATACTGCAACTGAAGCACAGGCAGCATTAGATAATGCTGTTACTAATGGAAATAATGATATACAAGTAATTATGGCTTATGGAAATATAGGAATTCCTTTAAGTGATAAAGTTATTCAAATGAGCAAAGCAGGTAGATTTAAGTATGACTTAAGCAAGATGGCAGTATTTTGCTCTGATGCTACGGATGCAAATTTGAAAGCTATTTCTCAAAGTTCTAATAATACTACAGTCTTGCGTGGTGTAATGGCTTCGGGTGATTTGGTGAAAACCTTATGCGATTATGCGGCAAAGCTAGTTAAAGGTCAACCTGTTCTGAGAATAACTATGGAGCCTCTAAGCTATGTGATGGCTGATTCTACAGGCCAAGTAAAAACTGTATACTATCATGATCAGTTGACACCTTATATTGAGCAAATATTTGGTCAAAGTAACTAATCATTAAAAAGACTACTAATATAGTTGATGAAAATCCTGCTGTATAATGATTGTTAAGTTTTTACGATTGTTATGCAGCAGGAAAGTAAAAAGGGGGTAACTATGAAGAAAAAAGTATTATCTTTAAAGAATATTAGAAAAGAATTTGGAGGTGTTATTGCTCTTGATGATTTCTCGATCGATTTTTATGCAGGTGAAGTACATGCTTTATTAGGAGAAAATGGTGCTGGTAAGTCAACTTTAATTAAGATAATTGCTGGAGCTATTGCTCCTGATGGTGGAACTATTGAGTTCACAGATGGGATTATTCACAGTGCTCTTGATCCATTTATGGCTAAAAAATATGGAGTGGAAGTAGTTTATCAAGAATTTAATTTAGTTAATTGTCTTTCGGTAGCAGAGAATATATGTTTTGGAGAAAGACATGGAAAATTTGTTGATTATCAATATATGAATAAGGTGGCTCAAAAGGCATTTGAATTATTTGAAGTCGATATTGATCCGAGTGAATATGTATATGAACTTCCATCTTCAAAGCAGCAGATTGTGGAGATTTCGAAAGCTATATTTCGGAACGCAAAGATATTAATTTTAGATGAACCTTCGGCCCCCCTTACGAATGCAGAAGTTGAAAAAATGTTCAAAGCTGTTAGACAACTCAAAGAAGAAGGTGTATGTATAATTTATATAACTCACCGTATGGAAGAGCTGTTTCAGATTGCAGATAAGGTAACTATAATGAGAGATGGTAAATATATTGCTACTGTTTCTACTGAGAATACAAGCCGTGAGGAACTTGTTAAATACATGGTTGGTAGAGAATTAAAGGAGTGTTTTCCACAAAGATCTATACCTTCTGAAGAAGTGGTTTTAAAGGTAGAAAATATGAGTGGAAATGGGTTTGAAAATGTATCTTTTGAGCTTCATAAAGGTGAAATTTTAGGAGTGGCAGGATTAGTAGGTGCAGGTAGGAGTGAATTAGCAAGAGCAATATATGGGGCTGATAAAAAAAGATCTGGTAAAGTGTATGTTAAGGGGAAACTTCTTAATATATCTTCGCCTAATAAAGCAATAAATTATGGAGTTGGGATGATTCCTGAAGATAGAAAGCGTCATGGGTGTTTGTTAACGAGGAGTGTCTTAACTAACGTTTCATTATCAGTTCTAAAGAAAATAAGTAGATTAGGTTTTGTTAATAAAAAGAAAGAAAAGGCGATTGTTGAGAAATACGTTAGAGAACTCAATATCAAAACACCTAGTTTAGAACAAAATGTAGGAAATCTTTCGGGAGGTAATCAACAGAAAGTAGTTTTAGCTAAAGTGCTGGCAACAGATTGTTCAATTATCATTTTTGATGAGCCAACACGTGGCATTGATGTAGGAGCAAAGCAGGAAATATATAGATTAATGGCAGAGATCGTAGCAGAAGGAAAAGCTATTTTAATGATAACTTCTGAAATGGAGGAACTTATTGGGATGAGTGATAGAATTTTAGTGCTTTATGAGGGGAAAATGCAGGGTATACTTGATAAAAATGAATTTAGCCAAGAGAGGATTCTTGAAATGGCTTCAGGTATTTAATTTAGAAAAGTGAGGGAGAGCTTGTGAATAAAAGTGCATTAATGGGTTATTTTAATAAGTTTGTGAAAAAGTATGCATTATTGTTTAGTTTCATATTTATAATAATTATTTTTGGTATTGTAAATCCGAGATTTATGTCTTGGATGAATATCAGTAATGTTATTATACAATATACTTATATAATGGTAATTGCTGTAGGTATATCATTTGTTATGATGGGCGGTTCACTGGACCTTTCTGTTGGGTATCAGATTTCAGTAATAGGTGTTTTAACTGGACGCTTAATGACAGCATTAAATATGCCTGTATGGGTTGCTGTTATTGTTGGTATTCTTGCAGGTATGGCAATGGGATTATTTAATGGTGGAGTTGCAGTAATGCTAAAAATTGATCCTTTGGTTGTTACAATTGCATCAATGTCGATATTTAAAGGTATTTCCAATTTAATTTCTTTAGGTTTATCTTATAACAATTTTCCTAGTTCTTTCAGATTAATAACTGAAGGAGTGTTTTTAGGGATCCCTTTTGATGTATGGACCGCTATTATTGCTGTGGCTATTGCGAGTATAGTTTTTAACTTTACGTATTTTGGCAGATATGTTAAAGCGGTAGGCGGAAATATTGAAGCAACAAGACTTTCAGGTGTTAATGTAAATAAAGTTAGGATTTTAACTTTTATGATAAGTGGTTTCTTTGTTGCGATTGCTTCCTTCATATACATGTCAAAATTATCAACAATGAATTCTTCGTATGGACCTGGTAATGAAATGACGGCAATAACTGCAGCGATTTTAGGTGGTATTTCGTTTAATAGTGGTGAAGGTAAAATATGGGGCTTGGTAGTTGGTGTCTTTATGCTTGCAGTTATTGAAAATGGCATGCAGTTAGCTGGCTGGAATCAATATATTCAATATATATTAGAAGGGCTAATTCTTATTATAGCAATTGGTTTTGATATATATCAACGTAGTACTCAAAAAACAAAAAAAATAAGAGTAAAAAATAATAAATAAAAATAAAAAAAATTAAAATTTGGAGGTTATGATTATGAGAAAGGTTAAAATTGGAATCATTGGATGTGGTGGAATAGCAAACCATAAACACATGCCTTCTCTTGTAAAATGCGGTGATATGTGTGAAATAATTGCATTTTGTGACATTATTGAAGAAAGGGCTGTTAAAGCAGCAAAAGAGTTTGGTGGACCTGATGCAAAAGTTTATACTGATTACCGAGAATTGTTAGAAAATAAAGAAATTGAGGTAGTCCATGTATGTACGCCTAATGTATCACACAGCCAGATAACAGTCGATGCTTTTGCTGCTGGAAAACATGTATTGTGTGAAAAGCCAATGGCACATAATACTGAAGATGCTCGAAAAATGATTGAAGCATGGAAAAGGTCTGGTAAAAAATTTACTATTGGGTATCAAAACAGATTTAGACCAGAAGTTCAAATGTTGAAAAAATGTGTTGATAATGGAGATTTAGGAGAAATATACTATGGAAAAGCACATGCTATTAGAAGAAGAGCAGTTCCTAATTGGGGAGTATTTCTTGACAAAGAAAAGCAAGGTGGAGGTCCTCTTATTGATATTGGCACACATGCATTAGATCTTACACTCTGGATGATGAATAATTATGAACCTGTGAGTGTTTCTGGAACTGTATTTTATAAATTAGGTACTATGGCTGAAGCGACTGAGGGAAATTTGTGGGGACCCTGGGATTACACGAAATATAATGTTGAAGATTCTGCGTTTGGCTTTGTTAAAATGAAAGATGGTTCACTTGTTAATATTGAAGCATCTTGGGCATTAAATGTACTTGACTCTAGAGAAGCTTCTACAACTTTATGTGGTACAAAAGCAGGTGCAGAAATTCGCTCAGGAATGAGTTATCCTACGGATACGGTAATATTTAATAGAAGTAGAGCTGGAATGCTAGTAGAGGAGACACTAAGTCCAAAAGGTAATGTTGCTTATTTTGAAGGAATAAATTTACCGCCTGGAATTGCAGAGGCAAAACAATGGCTTGAAGCAATTATATATGATAAAGAACCATTGGTTAAGCCGGAGGAGGCATTTGTAGTTACTCAAGTTTTAGATGCAGTTTATAAATCAGCAAAGGATGGAAAAGAAATTATTTTAAGATAAGGGTTGATATTTATGAAAATGAGATTAGGTGTTGTTGGTCATGGCTTTGTTGGTTCGAGACATGTTACATTGATTAATAGTTTTGATGAATTAGAGTGTGTTGCAGTTTGCGATGTGGATTTTTCTAGACTTGATGGACTGGATAAAAAAATCAAGCGTTATACTGATATTGATTCATTGTTAGCAGATGATTCAATAGATGGAGTTGTTATAGCTACTCCTAATAAATTTCATAAAGAACATGTAATTAAAGCAGCAAATGCTGGAAAGCATATTATATGTGAAAAGCCTGTCGCTCTTTCTGTATCAGATTTTGATGAAATGATGAGAGCTGTAAAAAGTAATGGTGTTATGTTTACGGCTCATCAGCAACGTAGGCTTGATGCGGATTTTCAAACTGTGAAGCGAATTTATGATAATGGACTTCTTGGAGATGTTTATCTTATCAAGAGTACTCTGTATGGGTTTTATGGATACATGCATGATTGGCATGTATATAAATCTGAAGGTGGTGGTATGCTGCTTGATTGGGGTGTACATTTAATTGATCAAATATTATATATGATTAATAGTCCTCTTAAGACAGTCTTTGCAGATATTCGCAATATAATTAACTTTGAGGTAGATGATTATTTTAAAATCATATTAAGATTTGAAAATATGGTAACAGCCGAAATTGAACTTGGAACATATATGCTTTCAGACAAAGAAGGGTGGTTTCCAAGGCACTGGTATATGTGTGGAAATAAAGGCTGTTTGTATGTTGACAAATTTATTCCACAAGGTCGTATAGTACGTACTTCAAGGCTTTTGACTGATATACGCGATGAAGCTGGTAGATACTGTGGACCAACTCGTTCATTTGGTGAGCCGGAGGAAGGGGTAATTATTACTGAGGAGATTCCAGAGGTAAAAACAGATCCTATGAGAGATTTCTACGTCAATTATATCAAGGCTGTTAAAGGCGAAGAAGATTTTCTTATCAAACCTAATGAATTACGAAGAGTATTAAAAGTTATGGAAGCTGTTAGAGAGTCTGCTGCTACAATGAGTAGTGTTGCTTTTGACGAGTAGCTTATTCAATGAAAGATTATCATTTTATAAAAATGTAGGGGGATGGCTATGAAATTAGGATTTGTTAGTGCGATTTTTAGCTTGTATACATTTGAGGAAGTAATTGACTTTGCAGCTGATAATGCCTTTGAGTGTGTTGAAATAGCATGTTGGCCTAAAGGAAAAGCAGAGAGAAGATATGCGGGTGTATCACACATTGATGTAGATGAAATTGACGAACAAAAGGTTGAGTATATTAAAGATTATTGCCGAAGGAAAAATGTAAAAATTTCTTCTCTGGCGTATTATCCTAATATAATGGATTCGAACCTTGAGAAAAGAGCATTATCTATTGATCATCTAAAGAAAGTTATTTTAGCTAGTGCCAAATTGAATGTAAATATGGTTACGACGTTCATTGGAAGAGATCAGAATAAAAGTGTAGAAGAGAATTTAGAATTATTTAAAGAAATTTGGCCTCAGATTATTAAATTAGCAGAAGAAAACAAAGTAAAAATTGCAATTGAAAACTGCCCAATGCTATTTGGGCGTGACCAATGGCCTGGAGGACAGAATCTGGCAACGACTCCAAGGATATGGCGAGAGATGTTTGACGTAATTCGAAGTGACTATTTTGGTTTAAATTATGATCCATCCCACTTTGTATGGCAGATGATGGATTACACAAAACCGATTTACGAATTTAAAGATAAGATTTTTCATGTTCATTTTAAAGATATTAAAGTGTATAAAGATAAATTGAATGATGTGGGAATAATGTCATATCCTTTAGATTTTATGACACCGAAGATACCAGGATTAGGTGATGTCAATTGGAGCAAGTTTGTAAGTACACTTACTGATATTGGTTATAATGGTTATGCGTGTATAGAAATTGAAGATAAGGCATTTGAAGGAAGTGATGAAAGAATTAGAGATTCTCTTATTTTAAGCCAGAGGTATTTGAAGCAGTTTGTTATTTAGTCACGAGAGATATGAGCCAGAATTAGAAAGTTGAGTAAAAACATGAACGAAAATATTACTATAAATAGGAGGGAAAGATTTTGTTTGATAATTATCTTGTGAGGCGTGATAGCCTTGAGAACGTATATGATGAAAATGGCAGAGCGGTTGGTTTCAAATTTGCAGTTAGAAATGCAAATTATAGAGGTGTTTTTCTTTCATTGCATAATGGTTATTATATAAAAATGGATGGAATTTTATATCCTAGAGAAAAACAGAAATTTGAGATAAATGGAAAGCCTCCTCGCGATTTTGAGGAGATAAAGAAGGCAGTTTATGAACATTGGGATTTTGATGATGAAGGAATAGTTTATGTTGAAAAGGATGGAGGGTTAGCTCCTGGGAAACATATATTAGAAATTCAACAATCTGTTCTGGCTGCTTATGGATATATGCCTACAGATGAAGAATGGGTTAAAAATCCACCGATTCCTGGATCTGGGGCAGGTTCAGATAAAACTGTATCTATTGTAACTTTTGAATTGGAATTAAAAGAAGGAGGTGGTAAATGATGAGTCAAATAAAAAGAGGAGTATCTTTTTATAGCTATCAACAAACGCAATTTTTCAAACAGTTGAATTTAGAAGGAATGATTAGGGAAGTTTCGGAGAACCTTTATGGTGCAGATGGGATTGAAATTCTTGATGAAATGTCTATTAGAAAATATCCAACTCCTACCGAAGAATTTATTGAACAATGGCATTCATGGCTTGAAAAATATAAGGTAGTTCCTGTTACAATGGATGTTTTTATGGATGTTTTACAGTTTCGTGATCATGTAATGACATATCATGAGTGTGCAGAGAGGCTGAAAGGAGATATTCGCCTTGCTAAAAGGCTTGGATTTAAAAATGTAAGAACTTTAGCAGTTGTTCCTATTGAAATACTGATTGAAGCGTTACCAGTTGCTGAAGAATGTGATATTAAAATCGGAAAAGAAATACACAATCCTATTCCATTAAACGGTAAATATGTACAAGAAATTGTCGAATTTGTTAATAAAACAGGGACAAAACATTTAGGAATAGTTCCTGACATGGGAATTTTTCAACATCAACCATCGGATGTTAAATTAGATTGGATGATACGCCATGGTGCAAGTAGAGAATCTGTAGATGTAGTTATGGAGGTATGTGAAGATATTCGTGCAAATAAGGGACCTTTAAGTGGCATTGATTTATCATTTGAATCTGCAGGAAATATTGAAGTGAATTTTCATAGATACTTAAAAACAGGTGAGGTAGGAAAAGACTTTAAAGAAGCTTTTGAGGCTGTTAAGGCATTAACGGATTCTAAAATAATCAGTCCGACAGAAATGGATTATGAAGTTGTGTTCCAATCATTGTTATTTTCTCGTACTAAGCCTGAAGATCTAAAACCGTTAGTACCGTATGTAGTAAGCATACATGGTAAATTCTATCACATGACCGAAATTCCTGGTCAACCTGGAGAATACGAAGACAAATCCATTGACTATGATGGGCCAATATCTGTTCTAAAAAGCGCAGGTTATAATGGATATATAAATTCGGAATATGAGGGACAACGTTGGTTTCAAGATTTGCCTTTTGAACAACTTGCGAATGAAGTAGATGAAGTACGTAAGCATCAGAAAATGTTAAAAAGATTGCTTGGAGAATAATTGACATAAAATTGTGTAGTAAAATTTTAAAAGCAATGAATATAAAATTTTAAGATAAAAATAATAGTCAATTATGGGATTTCCTCTTTTAATGTCTGATGATGTTATAATAAAAGATTTCGCATTAAAAGCGGGAAATCCTATATATCAGCAAAATTGTATGGTTATAACAAAAATATATATCTTAAAATAATTTTAATCAAGGTTTAGAAACATACATAGGTTTAATGCTTTATAGATGAAGATGAAAGGAGGAAAAGTTAAATGGTTATTGATGCTCATGTTCATATGTCTACAAGAAAAGAAGGAAAGGGACAAACTTCTAATCCAATTTCACAAGTTGAAAATATGATAAAAAAAATGAATGAAAATAAAATAGACAAAGCTATTGTATTTCCATTTGCAGGAGAATTAGAAGAAAATAAACTTCTTGCAAATATAATTAAACCTTATGCAGATCGATTTATTCCATTTGCTTTTATTTCTCCAAAGCAAAAAGATGCAAAAAATCAGTTTTTATACTGTATTAATGAGTTGGGATTTAGGGGATTAAAACTTCATCCGTGGTTTGGAGATTTTCATGTTGATGACATTGAATTATTGGGACCGATACTTGAAATTTGTAATGAAAATAAACTCCATGTAATTATTCATTGTACTTCAGATGATCATCGCATGCATCCTTTTCGAATAGAAACAATTGCCAGAATTTTTCCTAAAGCGACATTTCAGATAGCGCATATGGGGACAATGTGGGCTACTGAGCAAGCTATAGCTGTAGCCAAAAGAAATCATAATGTTTATGTAGATACTGCTGCTGTGTCTTTTGAAGAAGTGAGGACTGCTTTGTTGCAGATTCCAGATAAAGTGTTAATGGGAAGTGATTTTCCGTTTTACATGTTTGAAATGGAAAAATTAAAACTAGAATTAGCTGCTAAGGCTATAGGAAATCAAGAAGCATTAGAAAAAGCTGTGGGGAAAAATGTTGCACGTATATTAAACATAGAACAATAATATATATATTTTTTTTGATAAATAAAAGAAGATTGAATTTATTATTTGCTTAATATATTGAGTAATTTTGTTTTTCTAATATATTTGATATATTAAGAATTTGTATTTTTGCGTTTTTAGGTATTAACAATAAGTATACGAAATTTTAAAAATTAACTATAGATGAGAAAATTCACTGACATAAACTACCATAATAAACTTACATGAAAAAATTTAATAAAAAATAGAGACAAATGCTCACTTCTATGGTGTTAATATATTGTTGTCACACTATAACAATATTAATCATAGGAGTGGAGCAAATGTCTCATAATAATAGAATAACAGAAAATTCATCAATAATCCAGTACTTAATGAAATTAAATTTTGCATTATATTTTACTAAACCTGTTATTCGTCATATTTTAGAATTTATAATTGCTGCCACTCAAAAGGGCTATAGTGGTACTGTTACTGACATAATTAATTTAAGCCTTGCTAATTGCCATAGAACTACCTTTGGCAAATTCTTAAGCCAAGGTGTTTGGAATATAGAGTATGCATGGATTCCATCAATCGCATTTAAAAGGGAAACAAGTTTGGGGACATCAGCTTCTTACCATGATGCTATCCTGCGGCAAAGTAGTATTACCTTACTGTATTGAACGCTATGAAAAAGGCAGCAAAAGCAAAATCGAAAGAATATGCGAAATGGTATCTATGCTTCCAATATCTAAAGGAGCAGTATATGGTTTATCTGATTCATGGTACATAAACAAAAAAGTAATAGAAGCACATTTTGAAAGAGGATACCATCTCATAGGAGCACTAAAGACTAACAGAATTATCTATCCACAAGGCATCAGAATACAGATAAAAGACTTTGTCCAATATATTGAAAAGAACGAAGTTTGCCTCGTTACAGTAAACGGTTCCAGATACTGGGCATATCGTTATGAAGGAGCCTTAAATGGCATAGATAATGCTGTAGTAGTATTGTGCTGGCCTGAGAAAGCTTTTAAAAATGAAAATGCTCTACATGCATTTATCTGTACTGATACTGAATTAGATACCGAGACAATTCTAAATTATTACAGTCAGAGATGGCCTATAGAAATATTCTTTAGGCAGACAAAGAATAATCTTGGACTAAATACGTATCAAGTCCGCTCAACAAAATCAATAGACAGATTATTATGGCTTATATCATTGACATACCTGTATTGTACGACTTTGGGCGATGAATATTGCAAATTTGGGCAAGGAATAAAAATGGTACGCAAAGAGGTACAAAGACAGCGTATTCAATGGATATATGAACAAGCTGATAGCAATGTGTCTATCGATGAAATTTTAAAACAATTACAATTAGCATAGGTGTAGTGTATCTACTCTATGGTAATATTTGTTATCAATTTTTCTCATCTATAGAAATTGACAAAATAAAACTTTGCCAAATTGGCTGAAATTTTTATTATTTTGATGAAAAAAATAAATAAAAATTTTTCAAAATAAGTTCACTTTTATTATAATAATTGGATTATTATTTATAAACTTTAGATTTAATGTGAACTTATTTTTTATTACTACTAAAGCAAAGAATATAAATCTTGAATTACTTAGCATATAATACAACATTAAAATTTTCAAAATATAATAGGTGAATGGAGGACTTATATATGAAAAGATTATTCAAGATGTGTTTTAGGTTAAAAGAGATATTTCGTGAGTTTGAAGTTAATATTTCTAATATCACTGCATTTATAGCAGCTTGTGTTTTTCACATAACAGGGGCATTGATTATTTTTGCTAGTGTTGCAGCAAATGCCAACTTAACTACTAATCAAGCAGTTTCATGGATTATGATGGGTTCTGTATTTGGAGCAATTACGACTATTTTTCTTTGTGTATTTTATAAACAGCCCATTGTTATAATGCCATCATTAGCTGCATTATTAGTTATGGGACCAATGTTTAAAATGTTCGGGATAAGTGAAATGGTAGCAGGTTATATTCTGGCAGCAATCATCATATTTTTCATTGGTTTTTTTAGGATCATTGAAAAAATCGGCAGCGTACTACCTATTCCAATTATTATGGGAATGATTGCAGGTGTTTTTATGAATTATGGGTTGCAAATGGTGGATGCTGTAAAAAAACAACCAATAATTGGAGGCTTGACTATTCTTGCCTTTTTAATTGCACATGTTCTATTTAAAAAAATTCCTCCATTGCTTATCGCTTTAATCACAGTGATCGTTTTGACATTATTATTTGTACCTTATAACATCAAAAGTTTATCATTTCATTTATATTTTCCTGTATTTGTGATTCCTAAATTTAACTTTAGAATATTTTTTTCAGTTACAATTCCATTGGTTTTGCTTTCTTTGGCTGATATATTGAAAGGATATGGAGTTCTTAATGCAAATGGGTACAAAGTGCCATTAAATACTTCTACTCAAGTGGCAGGAATTATTTCGATTGTAGCAGCTCTTTTTCTTTCCCATCCTATAGTGATGGCGGGACCTATAACAGCAATTGTTGGTGGTAGCAGTGCTGGAACGAAAGAAAATCGTTATGTTTCAGGTGTACTTTATGGTTTTGCAATGATATTTATAGGAATTTTATCTGGAATCATACTAGTTTTAGTAAAAGCCATACCGCTGGAAATTAGTCACATTATTGCGGGTTTGGCAATGCTAGGACTATTTACAAGCTCTCTAGAATTGGCGTTTGGCTCAAAAAAGTATCAAATAGGAGCTTTTACAGCTTTTATCGTTGGGATGTCAGGTATTTATATTTTGGGTATTGGAGCGCCATTATGGGCAATATTAATAGGAATTACGGTATCGCTTTTTATTGAGCCTAAATATTCATTTTAAATTATATTTTCAATATTTTGTTAATTCATGAGTTATGTATCTGTAATTTACCATATTTGCAAAATGAAGGAGGAGTGTAATATGAGGATTGGTGTTGATATAGGAGGGACAAACATAGCTGTTGGGTTAGTCGACAAAGATGGCAAGATAGTAGTCACAGGATCAAGGCCTACAGAGCCTAAGAGAAGATATGCCGCCATTGCTAAAGATATTGCTGAAATTTCATTGGAGCTTGTGAAAAGATGTGGGCTTGATGTATCTCGAATTGAGGCTATGGGAATTGGTGTTCCAGGTGTTGCTGATAATGAAAAAGGCATTGTTTTAAGAGCTGTAAATCTCTATTGGACAAAGGTGCCGTTAGTAAAGGAAATACATAAATACATCGATGTGCCTATAAACATGGATAACGATGCAAATGTAGCTGCACTTGCAGAAGGCATATTTGGAGCTGGAAAAGGTACAAATTCGTCTGTCACCATAACTCTAGGAACAGGTGTAGGTTCTGGATATATATTAAATGGCAAGGTGTTTAACGGTTCGCACCATTTTGCTCCTGAGCTGGGTCACATTGTGATTGGCGACAATGGGGTTTTGTGCAATTGCGGCAAGATTGGCTGTCTTGAGACTTTTGCTTCTGCGACGGCTTTAATCAGAGAAGGCAAAAAAGCCGTCATGAAAAACAGCGATTCGCTTATACTTAAATTGGCTGGCGGTGAGATTGAATCCATAACGGCTAAAAATGTAATTGATGCTGCAAGACAATTTGACGAAACGGCAATGCTCATATTTGATGACTACGTAAAGCATCTTGCCATAGGAATCGTTAATATCATAAACATACTTGATCCAGAAGTTGTCATCATAGGCGGCGGCGTTGCCAATGCTGGTGATTTCCTTCTAAAGCCACTTAAAGAAGAAGTAAGCAAAAATATACTTTTTAAAGATCTGCCGTATGCTGACATCAGAAAGGCAGAGCTTGGAAATGATGCAGGAATAATAGGTGCGGCAATTCTCTAAGAAAAGGGGTTTTAATGTGAAGATTTATCAATTTTATGAGAAAAACGCAAATTTAAAGGATCACGTTGCCATAAAGTTTAAAGGCGAAACAATAACATACGGCGATTTGCCTAAATACGTAAATAGCTGGAGGATGGAAAGACTGCAGACAGAAAAGAGCTGCAAAGCTTCTTGCACGACAAATTGGCAAAATACAAAATTCCTAAGATATTTGAATTTGTCAATGAACTTCCTAAGAGCCCAACAGGAAAAGTCATGAAAAAACTTCTCAAATAAATTAATAGAAAACTTGAAAGTCATGCTTAATACGGCGTGGCTTTTCTTTTTTAGATAAGATTGGTATTAAAATAAATATAGATAGAATATTTTAAAATTAATTCGATGATATATCAGTTTGAATCAAATATTTAGATAAATTATTTAGGATAAACATATGTAAAATTTGTTTTAATTTTATCACAAGACTATTTAATCTAGTAATTTTTCGATTTTGGAGTAAATCAATTTGAAAAGTTACATTAAAAAAACATATTTAAAATTTAATTTTTCTTTTTTTTAATATGAAATAAAATTGGAAAGTTTTAAAATTTCATATTAAATCGTTTAAAAAATTTATATTTTAAAAAAGAAATTTATCTTATTATTTTAATAGACATTATATTTAGCTTATTAAAAATATTATAAAATGAAGCAAATAAAGTTATAAAACTCAATTCAAAAATTCGAAGATTGACAAAGAGAGCCGGAATTGTCAGATTGGTAATTTCACCATAAGGGCTTAAGACCCAGCAATGGAGCATAACTGACATCCACTTCATGTAAGGCAAAACGAAGGAATTAAGGACAAAGATCCTGTGAGACATGGGAGGGTATGCCACATGAGCTTAAGTGGGATCCATAGGCTAAAATATGGAAAAAACAACAGAAGCTTATTTGGGTTACCTATCACATGTAAAATTCATGAATAAATAGCATTGATATACATGAGGGCTTCTTTGAAGATCGTGAAAATCTGAGAATGAGTGAGATATTAAAAGAAAATCAAAGATTATAGAGGGGGGTGAATATGAAGTTCATCCGGATTTCTTTTCCGTAGTTTTATATCCTTATCAACTAGTTGATGAGAAAAAATCCGATATAGATGATAGGTCATTGAGACTCATACCTTCAATAAACAAAGATTTTAATAAATATTATTTGAATAAAGTGTGTAAAATTTTAAAGACTTTAGGAAGTCATATTCCAGAGGTTCATGTTACAGAATGGAATTCCACGATTTCACATCGACATCCAGCTAATGATACTACATTTAAAGCTGCATATATAGTAAAAAATATTATTGACAATTTAGATAATTCTAATAGCTTTGGGTATTGGTATTGTTCAGATCTTTCTGGTGAATTAAATGATTCTAAAGCATTACTTTATGGAGATATGGGCCTTATAAGTAGAGATGGCATAAGAAAACCTGGATTTTTCGCTTATTGGATGTTATCAAGATTAGGAAATATGTTAATAAAAAAAGGAGAAAGTTATATTATAACAAAAAAATCAGACTATAAATATGTGATTATAACATATAACTATAAGCATTTTGACTATTTTTATTGTTTAAATGAAGATACTATAATAAGTATGAATGAGTATTACGATATTTTTGAAGATAACAAAAAATTAGTTTTAAACATTAGTATGAAAGGTGTAAAAGATGGGCGTTACCGTGTAAAAAAATATATTCTCAATAGAAAACATGGAAGCATTTTAGATGAATGGATAAAAATGAATGCGATTTACAATCTTAAAAATGATGAAATTAATTATTTAAAACAAATTTGTATTCCGAAACAAACAATTTTTTACTTAGATTGTAAAGATGAACTTAGAATAAATAGTATACTTGAACCACATGAAATAAATTTATATGAAATAGAATATGATTATGAGTCTTGAACCCTGAACTGTTTGCTGCATTTATTTACATTACCCATTTGACATTTCCATCATTTCATTTTTACTAATGAGCCCTGACCGGCAACTACAAAAATCGGTCAGGGTTATTTTTGAATCAATAAAATTTAATGAGCAACATTGCTTTTTAATAATTTCTTTTCGGCAAATTCAACAAATTTTCTGCTTTATAATTTGTTGAATAAATATCTAATTGCAAATTGACATGATGGAAAACTTGATTTATGATATTTATGTAATCCGTTACGTAAAATGGTTTTAGCAAGAGTTATTAATGGGTTAAAATCAAGGAAATTTCATCTAAAATTATAGTAATCAATTACGAAGGAGCTGCCATGATAACGATAAAAGATGTTGCGAAAGAAGCTGGTGTTTCAGTTGCTACAATATCGAGGGTTTTGAATAACAGTCCTGGCGTCTCGGATGAGACGAGAGAAAGAGTCTTATCTGTCATAAAAAGGCTAAACTACAATCCTAATCTTTTAGGCAGAAATCTCCGCAGGATGGAGACCAAGATGGTTCTGGTATTGCTTCCTACAATATCAAATCCATTTTACGCAAGAATAGTAAAAGGCATAGAGGATGTGGCCCAAAAGAATGGGTATGGTGTGATGCTTTGCAATACAGATTCCAACATTGAAAGAGAAAAGATGTACCTGGAGCTTTTAAAGAACAGGTTGTCTGACGGCGTAATCTTCATGGCGCCTGAGATGGATAAGGATGAGCTTAACGAGATAGGAGAAAGATACGCTGTTGTGCAGTGCTGCGAGTACAAAGAAGGTGCAAATGTCTCACACGTCTCTATAGATAACTACAAAGCATCGTACAAGGCGGTAAAGCATCTGATTGGATTAGGGCATAAGCACATCGGACTTATTAGCTGCAAAAATAATTTTTTGTCCACAAAACACAGAGAAGAAGGATATAAAAGTGCTTTAGAGGATTCAGGAATTCCTTTTAATCCCGACTACATAAGGTACGGCGATTATTCATTTAAAAGCGGCTTCAGGGCAGCACAAGGTCTCTTAAATGATCACAAAGAGATTACAGCAATATTTGCCATATCAGACATAATGGCTATTGGAGCAATTAAATCATGTTGTGAAAATGGTTTGAAGGTACCTGATGACATTGGCATTGTTGGATTTGACAATATAAGTTTTGCTCCCATGTACAATCCGTCTCTTACAACGGTGTCTCAGCCAAAGTACGATATAGGTTGTACTGCGATGGAGCTACTCATAAAGCAAATAGAAAATAAAGGAGGTAATAAAGAAAACATAGTTTTAGAACATGAATTGATAATAAGGCATTCTACTGTAAAATGAAGGAGGAAATTTTTATGGGAGAGAAGATAAGAGTTGGAATAATAGGTTGTGGAGGCATAGCAAATGGCAAGCACATGCCATCCCTATCAAAGCTTGACAATGTAGAAATGGTTGCTTTTTGCGATGTAAAAGAGGAGAAAGCATTAAAGGCTGCAAAAGATTATGGTGTAGATGGTGCTAAAACGTATAATGACTACAGAAAGCTTTTAGAGGATAAAAGCATTGATGTGGTGCACGTGTGTACACCAAATAAATCACATTCAGATATAACAGTTGAAGCATTAGAAGCTGGAAAGCACGTCATGTGCGAAAAACCTATGGCGAAGACTGCTAATGATGCTAAAAAGATGCTGGATGCTGCAAAAAGAACTGGAAAGAAGTTGACAATAGGGTATCAAAACCGCTTTAGACCGGACTCTCAGTATCTGCACAAATTATGCCAAGACGGCGTCTTAGGTGAGATATACTTTGCAAAGGCACATGCCATAAGGCGGCGTGCTGTTCCTACATGGGGAGTATTTTTAAACGAAGAAGAACAAGGCGGAGGACCTCTTATAGATATTGGCACACATGCACTTGATTTGACCCTTTGGATGATGAACAATTACAAACCTAAATACGTTGTCGGAAATACATACCGTAAATTAGCTGAAAAAAGAAATGCAGCGAATGCTTGGGGACCATGGGATCCTGATAAATTTACGGTGGAAGATTCGGCCTTTGGCTTTATAACAATGGAAAATGGTGCAACGATCGTTTTAGAATCCAGTTGGGCCTTAAATTCTCTCGATGTGGATGAAGCCAAGACCACATTGTGCGGGACAGAAGGTGGAGCTGACATGAAAGATGGGCTTAGGATCAATGGAGAGATGAATGGGCGATTGTACACTACAAAAATCGATTTAAGTTCAGGCGGCGTAGCATTTTACGAAGGAAAGGCAGAAGATGCTGCTGACTTAGAGGCAAGGTTGTGGATAGAAAGTATTATAAACGATACGGAACCTGTTGTAAGGCCAGAGGAAGCATACGTAGTATCACAGATATTAGAGGCAATATATACATCTTCAAAAACTGGTAAGCCAGTATATTTTAATGAAATCAGGTGATTTATATGGATTTGCCGTTGTCATTACAGCTATACACTGTAAGAAATGAATTGAAAGACGATTTCGTAGGTACTTTGGAAAAAGTGGCTGAGATAGGGTACAAAGGCGTAGAATTTGCAGGATACGGTGGCTTAAAGGCAAATGAAATGAGAAGACATTTAGAACGGCTTGGATTGACTCCGACTGGAAGTCACATAAGTTTAGATGCGCTAAAAAGCAATCTCGACAAGGAAATAGAGTACAACCTTGAAATAGGAAACAAATACATTGTATGCCCTTGGAACAAATACGAGGCGAAAGAGGATTTCATTGAAACTGCAAAACTTTTTAATGAAATCGGAGAGAAGTGTGCAGAAAAAGGATTGATTTTTTGTTATCACAATCATAATCATGAATTCGTTAACTTTGACGGAAAATACGGATTGGATCTGATCTATGAAAATTCAAATTTTTTGAAGGCGGAGATAGACATGTATTGGGTCAAATATGCTGGAGAAGATCCTGTAAGTTACATTAAAAAGTACAGTGGTCGTGTGCCCTTGGTACATCTAAAGGACATGAATGGGGCAACAAAGGATTTTGCTGAGATTGGCGAAGGCATTATGAATATTAAGGATATTATAGACGCTTCACTCGAGGCAGGTGTCAAATGGTTTATAGTTGAACAAGATGTTTGCAAAAGACCGCCCCTTGAAAGTGTCAAGATAAGCTTTCATAATATAAACAAAATGTGAGGAGAGATAGATTATGCATCTTGGATTTTTAACAGTTTGTTTAGGAAATATGCCACTTTTGGATAAGGCAAAGTGGGCATCAGAGAATGGTTTTAAATCATTAGAGATCGCTTGCTGGCCACAGCTAAACGACAGAGACTATTCCAGTTGTGACATAGATGTAGAGACGCTGACAGAAGAAGAAGCTCAAAAGATAAAAGAATACATGAGCGATTTAGGTCTTTCCATATCATCTTTGGCATACTACGATAATAATTTACATCCTAATCCTGAAAAGAGGGCATTTATAAACAATCACACCAAAAAGTGCATAGATGCTGCAGCAATGTTAGGCACATCTATGGTTGGAACCTTTATAGGGAGAAATCCCGAGAAAAACTTAAAAGAAAACTTTGACGAATTTGAAGAAGTCTTTGGCGATATAGTAAGCTATGCGGAAAGCAAAGGTGTAAAAGTCATAATCGAAAATTGTCCAATGGAAGGTTGGCAGAGAGAAGGACTTCCTGGTACAATATCATTTACTCCAGAGCTTTGGGAGGAAATGTTTAGGCGAATACCGTCTATGAATTTTGGACTTAATTTAGATCCGTCCCATCTTTTATTTCAGCTAATTGATTATGTAAAAGTTGTGCCAGCATTTAAGGATAGAATTTTCCACGTACATGCAAAAGACGCTGAAATCTTCAAAGATAAGCTTGAATGGTATGGCGTATTTAACAGGCAATTTCATAAAAAAGGCGAAACAGGCTATTGGAGGTTTAGGATGCCTGGCCTTGGCCAAGTTGATTGGAATAAGTTCATAAAAGCCTTAAAAGATGTAGGATACGATGGAGTTATAAGCATCGAGCATGAAGACCTACTGTATGAAGGCAGCGAGGAAAAAGTAAAAGAGGGATTGAAATTAGGGTTTGATCATTTGAAACAATTCATATAAATACTTCACATAGGCAAGTAGTCGAGTCTACTTGTCTATAAAATGTTTTTATTTAATCACAACAGGAGGTAGAAAGATGCCAATAAAACTTGGAATAATAGGCTATGGTGGCATGGGAATGTGGCATCATAAAAATGCCCCAAAGGTTAAAGGTGTTGATGCAGTAGCGGCGTACGATATTGATACATATCAAGTCGATGTAGCGAAAAAGGCTGGACTTAGAGGATATGATAATTTGGATAAATTTTTAAAGGATGATGAAGTAAATACTGTATTAATCGCAACTCCCAACGATGTGCATAAGGATCTTGCAGTTGCATCAGCCAATGCTGGAAAGAATGTCATAGTTGAAAAGCCTGTTGCAATGTCGATGAAGGAAATAGATGAAATAATAGAGGCTGCAGAAAAGAATAATGTAGTATTTACAGTACATCAAAACCGCAGATGGGACAAAGACTTTAATAAAGTGAAAAAAGCCGTAGAATTAGGCATGATTGGCGATGTCTATACGATCGAAAGCAGAGTACACGGTGCAGGTGGATTGATTTACGGTTGGAGGAATAAAAAAGAGTGCGGCGGTGGGATGCTTTTAGATTGGGGTGTCCACCTTATAGACCAAATTTTATATATGATTCCCAATAAAGTAGTTAGAGTATACGCTGAACTATTTAGCGTATTAAACAAAGATGTAGACGACTATTTCAAGCTATTGATGAAATTTGACAATGGGTTATCTGCACAGATAGAAGTTGGAACATTTTGTTTAAAGCCGTTGCCGAGATGGTTTGTTGGTGGAGACAAAGGGACATTGGTAGTAGATGATTTTGAAGGGCATGGCGAAATTGTCAAGTTAAATAAGCTTGCAGACAAATTTGATGCGGAAATAGTAGAGACAACAGCAGGACCGACCCGTACATTTGCGCCGAGGCCAGAAGAAGTAAAAGATCATTTTGAGCTTCCAGATGTAGATACAGAGTGGATAGAGTTTTATGCAAATGTCCGCGATACGATCGAAGGAAAAGCGGAGCTTATAGTAAAACCAGATGAAGTAAAAAGAGTTTATTCGATAATAGAAGCTGCATTTAAATCAAGCGAAACAGGAAAAGCTGTTGAACTATAAAATAAAATATATCGAGGGAAGCGATGATAATTGATCACAAAGCTTTTGTTTTAAACAAGATTAACTAGATGGCAATGTATGTGTTTTGCAATGTTTTTGCTGTACACATACCTTTTTATATTTTTAAAAAATGATATAATTAAAGAAGGGAATAATAAATGGTGGTGATAAAAATGTCAAACTCAATCAATGACAAATTAGATAATATAATATATGAGAAAGTAAAAGCAATGCCTAAAGATGAACAGAAAGAAGTTTTAGATTTTGTAGAGTATCTAATACAAAAGAGGTTAAAGATTGTAAGAGATATGTTTGAAACGACGAAGGAAACTAAAAAGATATTAGAAGGATACGGTTATTCAGAAGAAAATATTTCTGATTTGGTAAAAGAAATAAGGTATACAAATGATTAGAGCTGTAATTGACACTAATATATTTGTATCAATATTGTTTAGTAGTCCCACCATGGAAGAACTTTTTGAAAACTGTGCAATGCACAAATTCACGTGGGTAATATCTGAGAATATATATTATGAATATAGAAAAGTTGTGGAATATAAAAAATTTCATTTTCGTAAGGAAATCAAAGAAAAAATGTTTTATTTTATTGAAAATCTTGCAGAATTTGTACATGTAACAAGCAATGTATCGGTATGTCGGGATAAAGATGATGACAAATTCATTAACTGTGCAATTGATGGTGATTGCAATTATATAATATCTGGAGATAAAGATTTGCTAGAAATAAAAGAATATAAAGGAATACGCATTGTAACAGTTAAAGAATTTTTACAAATTATAAACAATATGTACAATAAGCACTGAAGATTAAAACAATGGCATAAATGGTGTGATAATTTTATCTATAATGATTTTTTAGAAGAAATTAAAATCAATATAAAAATTAATTGAAATAAAATCCCCTATGCACAATGCACAGGGGATTGTTCATATCATATTGAAAAGAGCATCTTTTTCCTGGAAAAATCTCATTATATAGCATATTTCATCATCTGGTATTATTATAGAATATTTTGTGTTTAAATGCGTCAATGCTTTCTTTACTGCGTTGTACAATGATTTGTTGTTTTTAATATATTCTTCTTTTCCTATATATTCAATGCTTTTTTCTCCTTTTTTGATTCTGCTTACCATAAAAGCAAAGTGAAGTATTATGCCAAGCAGCATGTCATCATCAAAGCAAATCGACAGCGTGTCGCAAAGCTTCATTATAGTGTTTTGTATATCGATGTAGAGTTCCTCGCCATCGATGTTATGGATGTTTTCTTTCAATACATTGCCCATCTTGATAAGGGTTGTCTTAATATCCACTATCTCCTGCAATTCTTTCATGACTTTTAAGCTTAAGACGTCATTCATGCTGTACTGTTTAATATTAGTATCCAATGGAAAAGACGATACGATAAAAGCTATTTCCATGTTTTCCTGGATTTCATTTATTTTCTTCATTGTCATGTGTTTATCAAGGCTGTCAATTGGTATTATCTCAAATAAATCTTTGTCGTACTTTAAGTTGTTTTTTAAGAAACTTTTGATTGCAACAGAGGCACCTTCCCCAGTGAGACATGCTGTTATAATTGCGATTTTCTTTTTGTCGCTTATCAGTGGAGCAAAATCCATGTTGTTCTCCATGTACGAATTTATCGACTGTACGCTCATGTAAATATTGTTAAGAGGCATGCCTAACAGCGCTTTTCTGGTAGCTTCGATGACGTGGAGAGTGGAAATAAGCGGTATAACTTTTACTGGCACATTAAACTCTTTTTCAATCGTTTCGCCAAATGTTGTAAGGGAGCCCATGTCTACTAAGAGAAGGTATCCTGCCTGATTCATATCATTCCTCACGTAGTCTTTCAAACTTTCTAATACTTCAAGAGGACTTTTGTCAAGATGGGCGTCTAAGCCTATTGCATAATTTTCACCCAACAATTTATTGGCCACATCTGCCATGGATGTAGCAGTAGAATTGCCATGGGCAATTATTATCACCTTGACTTTCTCGCTTTGCTTATTGATGTATTCCTTATCGGACATGAGAAATATTGCGATAAATCCAGCTTCATCTTCTGGAATCGAAACATTCAAATATCTCTCTATGATTTTTTTGGCTTCAATAGCAACTTCAAATTCCCTTGGGTATAATTGCTTTATTTTTGATAGTTGAGGATTTACAATAGGCTTATTTTTATTGACCCTTTCAATAAGCGTGTTTAAGTGCAAAGCAAGTGCAGTATAGCTGTTTTGACTGAGATCTTTTCCCAGTAGTTCGGATGCCAGTTCTGCAATCCTATCTGTAATGCTTATTATGTCTTCTCCTAAGATGTGAATCAAGTTTTGCTTGTTTTTCTCCTCAGTTATACCATATATCTGCTTGTGGAAGTACTTTGCTATGTCTTTTTCCAAAATTGATTCAATGTCTATATCAGATATACCTTTTGCTTTAAGCTGCCTTAGCCTATCATTTATTATCTCGTAAATGCTGTTATCATTAGAGGCAGTTGGAATCTCCTCTATTTCATTTGTAGGAGAAAACTTAAAGAACTCTATATCATCACCTATGACTTCATTCCACAGCATTCTATGCTGTTTATCTGTGTATAATCCCTTCTTTATATAATCAGGCAAGTCTCTGCTACAGATCCTTATGTCGTTTTTCTTGTTAGTCAAAAATTCTGAATAGACCTTTGCGCATATAAGCTTGACATCACTTTCTAATTGACCGATGTTGTTTGGACAGTCATATGAACAAAACGCTCTCATGGAATTAAGCGACACGAATATATCCCTGTTTAGCTTTATGCTTTCGTGCTTAAAGAACCTTTTTAAAAGGTAAAACCTTTCTTCCAAAGTCCTTTCTCTAAGTGGCGGTATTTTAATTATCATCGGTATTCTTCTGGTAAATGTATTTAAAAGAGATGAAGAAGGATCTTCAGTTGTAGCCGATATGATTAGTACGTCAGATGTCCTGTTTTCCACATCGCCAACTCTTCTAAAATACCCAGTATCGAGGAAAGTGAATAAGATCTCCTGTCCTTCAGGCGGCAAGCGATGGACTTCATCAAGGAATAAGATTCCTCCATTTGCCTTCTCGATTAACCCTTCTTTATCTGTATCAGCGCCTGTGTAAGCACCTTTTTTAACCCCAAATAGCTGCGCTGTCAAAAGCTGAGGATTGTTGCTATAATCTGCGCAGTTAAAAGCTATAAATGGAGCGTCAGGCTTTTTTACCCCCATATCTATGGCATACTTGTGCATTATTCGTGCAAAAGTGGATTTTCCTACACCTGTTTCACCTAATATTAAACAGTGGATTCCCTTGGGAGGATATAAAATAGCAGCTTTTGCCTGTTCGCCAGCCTGTTTTAGGCTTATATTGTTTTTAATAAGCATGTCCAACTCATACAATTTGCTGTCGCTGGAATCGCTTTTGACGCTTTCAAACACAGGTGAAAACATCACTGGCCTGCCATCTGATTTTACGACTTTTCCCTCTTTACACAAAAGATTTAACTCATGACTAACGTTTGCTCGCGACATATTTAGCTCATTTGCCAATGTCATGGCATCTACGCCGTTTCCTCTATTTAGCTCTATCAACTTTTTTAAAATTAATTCTTTTCTTTTCAACTTAAAGATCCCCTTTACCACAAATAACTTTCTCTACCTATATCTTATTATATATTTCGCAATAAGTTTTTCAATAGTGATTTAATGGATTAAACACTATTGAAACATTAAAACACTAATAAAAAACAATAAAACGATATGCAGATTTTTATTAAACACTAAGAAACACTATTTGTTTTAAAGCATCTGGACAGCATAAATTGCGGCTTTTTTATGTAGTTTAGTGTTTTGGCATGGTTTTTGCATATATTATTTAGTGAACCCCAAAATAGATAAAACCAATTCAAGGAGGAAAATAATATGGATTTGCAGCAAATAGTTATGGAAATCATTATACAATCAGGTGAAGCAAGGGCATATGCACACGAAGCGCTTAGAAAGGCGTATGACGGCGAATTTGAAGAAGCTGAAAAACTTATGTCCCAGGCTAATGAGGCTATAGAAAAAGCACATAATGTTCAGACCAGCATGTTGCAAAAAGAAGCATCAGGTGAAAAATTAGATTTTTCTATATTATTTGTGCATTCACAAGATCATCTTATGACTGCTATATCAGAGAAAAATCTCATATCAGAGATTATTGAGCTTAGGAAGATGTTGGAACCAGTTCTTCATACATGTGTTACAAAATAAAAAAATTAAACACTAATTAGGAGGATAAAATGATTAAAGCGGTACAATTTTTAAATCAAGTTCAAGCAGGATACGGAACAGATGAGAAAATGAATATGGAACCTCAATCTCAGTTTGGTGCTATAGGATTGGGTATGCTTTTGAAAAACACCATGATGAGAAACGGCGGTGACATAATTGGCACCGTAATTTGTGGTGATAACTATTTTCTTGAAAATAAGGATGAAGCTATTGAAAAATTATTAAGCATGATAAAGGCGTTTAATCCAGATGTTGTTATATGCGGCCCTGCATTAAACTACAAAAGATACGGTGATTGCTGTGGATATTTGACAGAAGCTGTCATAGAGAAATTAAATATTCCTGCGTTTGCGGCTATGTCAAAAGACAACACAGGCACAGAATTGTTCAGAAAAAAGATATATATCATAGAGACTCCAAACAGGGGCGGTATAGGACTAAACGATTCATTAAGAAAGATATCAAAGTTTGCAGTAAAGTTGGCTCAAGGGCAGCCTATAGGATCTCCTGAAGAGGAAGGATATTTTCCGCAAGATTAAGGGGTGATGCCGATGTTTTTGGATTGATTACTTTTGCTTTCAAGGGATTTCCCTCTTTTTAAGATGTTTTAATAGTTCTTGTCTTGATATGTAGTAGGGAAATCCTTGAAGATAAAATGAAAAATTGCTTTTACAAACAAAGTTTTTTTGAAAGGAGGGAAAACGTTAATGCTTAAGATTATTCTATTTTGCTCTTCAGGTTCATCCACAAGCATGTTGATTGGAAAAATTGAAGAAGCAGCAAAAGCGAGAGGCATAGAAGTTGCTGTCGATGCATACCCTGAGGCACAGATGGAAAAATACGTAGAAGAAGCTGATGTGGTTCTCTTGGGCCCACAGGTAAAATTCATCTTGCCAAAAGCAAAGAAAATATGCAGTGAAAAAGGTGTGCCTGTAGATGTGATAAATCCAGTCGTCTACGGCATGATGGATGGGGAAAAAGTGTTAGACCAAGCTTTAAGCATGGCTAATAAATAGTTCTCATTTATAAGTTTTAAAACCAAAAATCTAAATTTAAGATAAGGAGTGTTATAAAAATGAGTAAGTTTACAGATTCGCTTGAAGAAAAATTGATGCCTATAGCAGGCAAAATCTCCGAAAATAGGTACTTGACATCAATTCGTGATGGCTTTATGCTTGCTGTTCCACTCATTACAATAGGTGCTGTTTTCTTGTTGCTGGCGTTTTTGCCCATACCTGGATACTCTGATTTTATGGCAAAGGCTTTTGGACCAAACTGGAATACATTCTTTATGAGGCCCTTTGAGGCTACAATGTCAATAATGAGTATATTTGTAGTATTTGGCATTGCGTATAGCCTCGCAGGGCATTATAAGATTGATGGTTTAAACACGGCTGCAACTGCACTCGTTGCATTTTTGATATTTACACCGTTTATAGTTAATTATACACCTGAAGGAGCTAAAAAAGCAATTCAAGTAAGTGGTGGCATACCAGTTGATTGGATGGGCTCAAAAGGTCTATTTGTAGGTATTTTGACGGCGATACTGTCAGTAGAAATCGTAAGATTTGTTATAAAAAGAGGCTGGGTAATTAAGATGCCAAAAGGTGTTCCACCTGCAGTTGAAAGAGCTTTCTCTGCATTGATACCTGCGGCTATAGTTGCTATCATCATCGATGTTATAAGAATGCTGTTTGCTATGACATCTTACGGTACAATACATCAATTTATCTACACAGTATTGCAGATACCTTTGACAAGACTTGGAGATACACTGCCTGCTACGCTGATTGCTAACTTCTTCGAAGGACTTTTCTGGTCATTTGGTATACATGGTGCAAACGTAGTTGGATCTGTTATGGGACCAATATGGCTGGCACTCGCAGCAGAGAACTTGCAGGCATTCCAAGCTGGTCATCCAGTTCCACACATCATAACACAGCAGTTCCATGACATGTACATGCTGGTAGGTGGCTCAGGCAGCACATTAGGACTTGTACTTGCTATGCTTTTCTTCTCAAAATCAAGACAGGTTAAGACTGTTGGAAAACTTGCTATAGTCCCTGGTTTATTCAATATCAATGAACCTGTAATATTCGGACTTCCAATCGTTTTAAATCCAATAATGGTAATACCCTTCATATTGACACCGATGATTTTGGCTACTTTGACTTACATCGTCATGTCAATAGGTCTTGTTGGGCACCCGACAGGTGTTGTAATACCATGGACTACACCACCTATTATCGGAGGACTTTTGGTATCAGGCTTTAGCGGTGCTGTATGGCAGATAATTGAATTAGTGATTTCGTTCTTCATATACTTGCCGTTCTTAAGAGTCGTAGATAGACAGTACCTTGAGCAAGAGCAAGCAATGGCTGTTGAAAGCCAAAAAGGCTGATATAATTGCAATTAGGCGGTTACAGTCGTAATCGTCTAATTGCTTTAAACATTTTAAAAGGTGTAAGGAGATAAAATTTATGGGTGTTTTGGAAGAACTAAAAATAAGCCTGTTTATGCCTCAAAACTACAAAAGATTAAAAGGCGAATCTATAGTTAAACTTCTCAGGTTTGACCTTATCTTGACGATTTTTGGAGTTGTCTATTTAACACTTATTAAACTTATAATATCATTGTTTACAGGCAATTTTTCAGTGTTTTTAAATAGCTATTTAAAACTATCAATAAAAAATATTGCATCCTCATTACTATTTCTGTACATTGGTTTGATAGCGTCGTCGCTTGTGCTATCACTTGTCTTTTATGTTGTGGCACTTATAAAGAAGCAAAGAGAATTGAACTATTACGACTTGATAGTTTATGCGACGCATGCACTGGCGATATGTATTGTATTAGAAGAATTCTTCGGTCCATTAGTGATAATATTTTCCGTAGGATATTTTCTAATATCATTAGGTGGGGAAAAATTTATTGCAAGCTATGTGACTAACAAAACAAGAGGAGGAAAGAAAAATGGCAAAAGAGTATAAATTTCCAGAAGGTTTTTGGTGGGGTTCTGCCACATCTGCAACACAGATAGAAGGTGCTGCAAGCGAAGACGGGAAAGGAATGAATGTATGGGATTATTGGTACAAGCAAGTGCCAAACCGCTTTTTTAATGGTGTAGGACCTGAAGTGACATCTGATTTTTATCATAGATATAAAGAAGACATAAAATTGATGAAAGAAATAGGACACAATTCATTTAGATTCTCTATATCATGGTCAAGATTGATTCCAGGCGGAGTAGGAGAAGTAAACAAAAAGGCAGTAGATTTCTACAATAACGTCATAAATGAGCTTTTAGAAAATGGTATTATGCCTATAGCTACTTTGTTTCACTTTGATATGCCTATTGAAATGCAGCACATAGGAGGATTTGAAAGCCGTCAAGTCTTGGAGAATTATAAAAACTATGCCAAGACATGCTTTGAGCTTTTTGGAGATAGGGTAAAAAGATGGATTACTTTCAATGAACCTATAGTTCCAGCAGAGGGAGGATACCTTTATAACTTTCATTATCCTGATATCGTGGATTTTAAGAAAGCTATACAGGTATGTTTCAATACAGTTTTGGCAAGCGCAATGGCAATAAACGAGTTTAAAAAGTTAGACATAAAAGATGGAAAAATCGGGATTGTATTAAACCTTACTCCATCATATCCTCGAAGCAATCATCCTGCAGATCTTAAGGCGGCAGAAATAGCTGATCTTCTTTTCAATAGAAGCTTTTTAGATCCATGTGTCAAAGGAGAATATCCTGAGAAACTTGTAGAGCTTTTAAAGAGTTACAATCATTTACCGGTGTATACTGAGGATGATCTTGAGCTCATAAAGAATAATACGGTTGACTATCTTGGAGTAAATTACTATCAGCCAAGAAGGGTTAAAGCAAAGGAAAACATGCCAAATCCTTATGGAGTATTTACACCTGATTGGTTTTTTGATGAATATGTAATGCCAGGAAGAAGGATGAATCCGTACAGAGGATGGGAGATATACGAAAAAGGAATATATGACATTTTGATAAATGTAAGGGACAACTATGGAAACATTGAATCGTATATTTCAGAAAACGGCATGGGCGTGGAAGGAGAAGAACGCTTCATAAAAGACGGTATAATTCAAGATGACTACAGAATAGATTTCATCAAAGGTCATTTAATATGGCTTCATAAGGCTATTGAAGAAGGGTGCAATGTAAAAGGCTATCATCTTTGGTCTTTCATGGACAATTGGTCATTCTTAAATGCGTATAAAAACCGCTATGGGCTCGTATCGGTTGACATATCAACACAAAAGAGGACCATCAAGAAAAGTGGATATTGGTATAAAGAATTAGCAAAAAACAATGGGTTTAGCGAGTAAAATGTTCCCTCTTTATGAGGGATTTTTTTATTTATTATAGAAATTGTTATCTATAAAATTATTTTCTTAACAAATGTTTCAAAATAAAGGCAATAATGATGATACGGTTAATCTGCGATTTGCTACGTTTTTAAAGATAAAAAATTTTTTTGTAACAAAGCAGGAATTTTTAAATTTTTGTAGAATAAATATTATAGTATAGAAATTGATTACTATGGAGGTATTTGATTTGGAAAATGTAACGATAAAAGATGTTGCAAAGCATGCACAAGTGTCAATAGCAACTGTCTCAAGAGTTCTAAACGAAAATTATCCTGTCAGTAAAGAGACTAAGGAAAAAGTTTTAAAAGCAATGAATGAGTTAAATTTCAAACCTAATAGTATAGCCAGAAGTTTAAAGAGCAATATTACTCATTTAATTGGTGTAGTTCTCCCTGACATTTCTAATTCGTTTTTTATGGAAATAATAAAAGGGATCGATAGTGTTGTCAGTAAAGAAGAATACAGTTTAATTCTATCATACACAGATGAAAATTTTGAGAGAGAGTTAAATGTTCTTAAAAGATTGTCACAAAAACGTGTTGATGCAATAATTTTGGCATCTTCAAATACGGATAATAAATATGTTGATGATCTAATTAAGGAGAATATTCCTGTTGTATTGATAGATAGAAAGATTAAAAACAGCAATGTGGACGTTATTGCAAGTGATGATTTTGGAAGTGCTTATACATTGACTAAATATTTAATAGAAATGGGACATAAGGATATTTGCATTGTAAATGGCAATTTAAATGTTAGCACTGGTATAGAAAGGTATGAAGGGTTTAAAGCTGCAATGATGGATCACAATATTGAGATTAAAGATGATTTTATCCTCAATGGGTATTATTCTTGGGAAAAAGCATATGAAGAAGTAAAAAAGTTGATTGTGGATAAAAAGATTGTACCATCAGCTATTTTTGCAGCTAATAATAGGATGGCAGAGGGTACGATGCTAGTGTTAAAAGAGAATCATTTAAAAATTCCTGATGATGTTTCACTTGTGACTTTTGAAGAAATTGAAAATCAGAAGCTGATAGAACCAAAACTTACTTGTATTAAACAAAATGCTTTGTTAATGGGGAAAAAAGCCGGACAAATGATTTTAGAGAGAATAAAGGATAAAGAAGCGAATCCTAAAGAAATAGTTGTAGTGTCTGATCTCGTTATTAATGGTTCTGTCAAAAAAATAAATTAAATTAAACTATAGGTGGTGAATATAATGCCTGGAACAAATAGCATTTTAGTGGTATCAAAAAATCAGCTTAACAAAATCAACACTTGGATGTTTTTGCTACGTGGATGTGCGATTCTGATTTTGATATCAACATTTATTCCTGCATTGAACCCAGCGATGGTCAGTGGTTTGATTGATAAGAATTCTGCTTTATTTACTATGGCAGTGTCTTATAGTTCGCTTGTAGAAGGATTTACAAGAGCAATAAACAGAGGATGGGTTAATAGTGGTACAGTGCTAAATATATATATTTCTTCTCTTCTAACCTTTCTTAGTGTTACTGCAATTGTGGCAGGTTGTTGCATGACGCTGGGTAAGTTGAAATTGCAAAGATTAGGTATAAAAATTATTATTATAGGGTGTGGAGCAGCTATAATTTCTTTGCTTCTTTTGTTTCCGGCGTATTATGCTCTTTGCGGAAGTGCTAACCTTAACGCAGTTCAACCTATTATATCATATTCATATTTGATTTTTGATATTTTTTTAATCGTTTGTGCTATATTAGGGTTTGTTAATATAAAATTACTGCCCAAACCTTCGGAAAACGATAAGTATGAAATGGAAGCAAAGTACAAGTTGTTTTTAATGGCGCTTCCGTTTGTAATCCTTTGCTTTTTGTTCTCGTATTTGCCTCTTTGGGGATGGCGTTATGCATTCTTTGATTATACTCCAGGACTTGGATTAAGCTGGAATAACTTTGTTGGGCTTAAATGGTTTGAATTTTTGTTTAAAAATGCGGCTAGTAGAGCTGATATCATAAGGGTTATGACAAATACTCTTGCGATGAGTGGAATTGGCATCGCAACGTCATTCTTACCAATGGCTTTCGCAATTTGCCTTACAGAAATCAGATCACTAAAATTGAGAAAATCAATTCAGGTTGTTACAACGATACCGAATTTTATCAGTTGGGTCCTGGTGTACAGTTTGGCTTTTGCTATGTTTTCTACGGAAGGATTTGTCAACACAGTTTTGATAAAATTAGGATTGGAAAAAACGGCCACTAATTTTCTAATGAGTGGAAGTCATATTTGGCTTAAGATGTGGTTATGGGGGACATGGAAAGGTCTTGGATGGAGTGCAATCATATACATAGCAGCCATCTCAGGTATAGATCAGCAACTTTATGAAGCAGCTACTGTGGATGGTGCAGGACGATTTAAGAAGATATGGCATATTACTATACCGGGTCTTATGCCAACATTTTATGTGTTGCTTCTCTTGAGCATTGCAGGCATTCTTTCAAATGGAATGGACCAATATTATGTATTCAGGAATGCGGCAAATCAAAATTCAATTGAAGTGTTAGATTTATACGTGTATTTATTGGGGCTTGGCAGTGGTGGAACTGGAAATATACCGTTGGCAACGGTCGTTGGCATGTTGAAATCTGTAATCAGTATTACGTTATTAATGGCTGCAAATTGGTTTTCCAAATTGTTACGTGGTGAAAGTATAATTTAGGGGGATTAATAATGAATGCAGATAGTGTAAATAAGACTAATTTGCCATCAAAAAAATTTAAGATATTTAAGGTCAGAAGTGATAGAGGTCTAGGTGATATAATTTTTGATTTCTTTAATCATGTGTTTTTCATATTGTTTAGTTTAATTTGCTTATTCCCATTTTATTATCTTTTTATAAACACTATAAGTGATAATAATTTAGTAAGCTCAGGACAGATATTATGGTATCCTAAAGGAATTCATTTTGATAATTACTTAGCTCTGCTACAAGTACATGATCTTGCAACTGCAACATTTGTATCTGTAGCCAGGACTATTTTAGGAACGGCTTTAATGGTATTGGCATCGGCTTTTGTTGGATATTTAGTGACAAAACAAAAAATGTATGGTCGTAAGTTCATTTATCGCTTTATAGTAATTACCATGTATTTTAATGCTGGTTTAATTCCATGGTATTTGAATATGTCCATGCTTGGCTTAACTAATAATTTTTGGGGTTATATAATTCCTGGAATAGTATCGCCATTTAATATTATATTAGTAAAAACATATATTGAGTCAATACCACCAGATCTTGAAGAAAGTGCCGAAATTGATGGAGCGGGATATTTTACTATATTTTGGAAAATTATTTTGCCGCTATCTAAGCCCATTTTAGCTACTATTGCCATATTTGGTGCTGTTGGCAATTGGAATAGTTTTACCGATTCTATGATATTAATGTCTGGGAATCCATCATTATATACATTACAGTATAGGTTGTATATATATTTGACAAGTACATCAGATTTAGCGACTCTCATGAATTCAGGCGGTTCAGTTTCTCAAAATGTCATAAATTCAGTCATGAATATGAGGACGATGAGAATGACTGTAGCGATGGTTACTCTTATTCCAATTTTGCTGGTATATCCATTTATGCAGCGATACTTTGAGAAAGGAATTATGATTGGTGCTGTTAAAGGATGAGATGTTTGGATAAGTTAAAAATTAATATTTTAAAAATATTAATTTTTATAAATATCATAATTTTAAAGGAGGTTTTAATGTGAAAATCAGGAAATTTGTAGCCGTTTTAGCAGCCAGTTTCATGGTATTATTTACGTTGGCTGGCTGCACACCTAAAGTAACTCAAACAAAATCAAATAATTCAAATGCTGTTTCAGCTAATTCAAAAGAAGGCGACATAGCATCAATCAGACCTATGAACCCTATAACACTTACTGTCTATAGCCAGCTGGCGAATTTTCAAGGTGAACAAACAGGATGGTTTGCGAAGGTCCTTTTGGACAAATTCAATGTAAAATTGAATATAGTTAAGGATGGCGACGGTGTCTTTGCTACAAGGCTGGAATCAGGCAATCTTGGTGATATAGTGGTATTTGGAAATGACTCTACAGATTACCAGACAGCAGTGAAAGCAGGCGCATTGCTTGATTGGAATAAAGACAATTTACTTGATGATTACGGTCCTTATATTAAAGCACATATGCAAATGGCATTGGAAAAGAATAAATCCATTTCTGGAGGACATATATATGGTTTTGGACACGATGTAGGCAGTAGTGCTACAGAACATTCAGCTCCATTTTATGGTCCGTTTATTAGATGGGATTTGTATAAACAGTTAGGATATCCAAAGATAAATACATTAGAAGATTTTATTCCTCTTTTAGAAAAAATGCAGCAATTAGCGCCAACATCTGATACAGGGAAGAAAACATATGGAGTCTCTTTATTTAAAGACTGGGATGGAAATATGGTTATGTTTGTAAAAGCAACGGCAGCTCTATACGGTTGGGATGAATTTGGATTTGGATTGTATAATGTGAATACAGGAGAGTATCAAGATGCACTAAAGCCAGGCGGAGAGTACTTAAGGATGTTAAAGTTCTACAATACTTTATATCAAAAAGGGTTACTTGATCCAAACTCCATGACGCAGACTTTTGACGATGTAACACAGACTTACAAAACAGGTGGTGCATTCTTTAATATATTTGACTTTATGAGCAGTGCAATATACAATACACCAGATCATCTGAAAGCAGGAAAGGCCATGATGCCTTTAGTAGCTTCTGATCAAAAAAATGTAGCTTACGGTTTAAATATGTATGGAGGAAATCGTGTCTGGACTATTGGTGCAAAAACACAATATCCTGAATTATGTATGGCTATTATAAATTGGCTATCGACACCTGAAGGTGTAATGACAAACAACTATGGACCGAAAGGAGTGACTTGGGATTACGATAAGGAAGGCAGACCGATTTTGACACAATTAGGTGAAAAAGCCATGAGTGATGGCAATACAGAGCTTCCCGCTCCATACTCGGGAAAATTCAGCGATGGTGTTGATGAAATAAATAACACTACTTGGGCAATAGATTCGAAAAATCCAGATGCGAAAAATGGAGATACTTACAACTATAAATTCTGGGAAACTCGACAATCATTGCCTGTAAGTTCAATTGAACAGGATTGGAGAGACAAAATGGGCGTTCCTAACTTGGATCAATATTTGGTGAAAAACAATCAATTAGCAATTTCCCTTGGAACTACTTATTCTGCTACACCTATGTCTAATGAATTAACTACTACCTGGAACCAAGTAAAGCAAATAATTGTAAATGGTTCTTGGAAAGCAATATATGCAAAATCAGATGCAGAATTTGACTCCATTGTAAAAGATATGACGAATCAAGCATATGCACATGGATATGAGGATTGTATAAAGTATCAACAGCATGAAGCACAGATACGTAAGTCATTAGATGACAAAGTGAGAAATAAATAAGCAGTATTGGGGTCTTACGCTTATTTGGTAAGATCCCAATTTTTCAATCAATTTAAACGAAAGGAGCATTTATCAATCATGAACATTGAAGGAAACAACCATTCTTCAGATAAAGAATTTGGTACGAAAAGTTATAACAATTTTAAAGCTGCAATATACTGCCCTGTCGGCGATTTAATAGGCATTACAGATATAGAGCTATTTGCAAAAAAATTTGAATGGATTGAGAAACATATAAACATAGGAAAAGTCTACTTGGAAACATATCGGCAAGGTGTTACTATTTCTAATGAACAAATCATAAAGTTAATAAACTTTTTTAAAGAAAAAGGAATTGAGACTGCAGGAGGGATTACGACTGACAATGCTCAAAATGGGGAAGGAGGTTTTAATCCACTATGCTATACCAATCCTGATACAGTTCAATTTCTAAAAGATGTGGTGGAATTTACGGCTTCACTATTTGATGAAATAATTTTAGATGATTTTTATTTTACAAATTGTAGATGTTCATCATGTATCGAAGCAAAAGGGAATAGATCGTGGAAAGATTTTAGATTAGAGTTGATGAAAGAAATCTCTGAGAAAATAATAGTCGGTGCAGCTAAAGCGGTAAATCCAAATGTAAAGATGATTATAAAATATCCAAATTGGTATGAACATTATCAGGAGACAGGATATAATCTTGAAGAGGAACCTAAGATTTTTGATGGAATTTATACAGGCACAGAAACGCGAAATCCTACATATACTCAACAGCATTTGCCAAAGTATCTAAGCTATTTTAATTTGCGTTATATGGAGAACGTAGCACCTAAGCGGAATGGTGGCGGTTGGTATGACCCATTTGAGTGTTCATACAATCTTACATCATACGCAGAGCAAGCTTACTTGACGTTGTTTGCAAAAGCAAAAGAGGTGATGATGTTTAGTTTAGGGTCATTATTGAATCCAGAGTTTTCGCTATGTGTGCCTGTAAATGGCCAAATTTTTACGGATTTGGATTCTTATTTAGGAGATATAGGTGAACCGATTGGTATTGCTACGTACTTGCCATATCATAGCCATGGGGAAGACTATTTGCATGACTATATAGGTATGTTGGGAATTCCACTTGAGCCATATCCTAAGTATCCCGAAAATGCCAAAACAATATTTTTAACAAAAACTGCAGCTATGGATAAAGATATTGTCTTTAAAGTAGCTAAAAGCTTAGAAAATGGTGCAGATGTTATAGTTACTTCTGGTTTTCTTGAAGCAGCTACAAATCTTGGATTTCAGAATGTATTGGCAAATGTTACAATAACAAATAGAAAGACAAGTATTAACAGTTACGCTTACTCAAATGATGGAGGAATTACATTTGGTGGCTGTGAAGAATCGTCAAAATCAATCGAAATACCACAAATAGAATTTCAGACTAATGATACTTGGGAACTTATTGCAGGCCTTGGACAGGATAATAACTTTCCTATATTGTTAAAAACAGTTTATGGGAAAGGACATCTATATATACTTACTATACCTGAAGATTATGGGGATTTATACAATTATCCCAGAAAAATTCTCTATATAATTCGAACTGTATTTTTGAAAAATAGTCCCGTAATGTTAGATTCTGTTTCAAAGATAGGATTGTTTCTTTATGATAATGACTGCTTTATTTTACATTCTTTTATACCTTGGTACGATGAAGTTTGCTTGATATTAAAAAATGGGTATACATCTGTAAAGGATTTGGTGAATAAAAAGATTTTAAAGGCGGAAATTGAGAAAGGAAATTATGTTATAAGACTTCGTGTTTCTCCAGGAATAAATAAAGCATTTAAGCTTATAAAAGAATGAATAATGTCTAACTGTGGTTTTAAATTCAAAGTTAACGAAAAGGAGGTTTTGTTATGATACCAAAAAAAGCGAAATCTATTAACTGGTTTACAAATGCCCGTTTTGGTATGTTTATACATTGGGGATTGTATGCAATTCCTGCACGAGGCGAATGGGTACGCAGTCAAGAAAGAATATCTAACGAAGACTATGAAATATATTTTAGAGAATTCAATCCTACAAATTATGATCCTCAGAAATGGGCTAAATTGGCTAAATATGCAGGCATGAAATATGCTGTAATGACTGCGAAGCATCATGACGGATTTTGTTTATTTGACAGCAAATTAACTGATTATAAGTCCACAAATACGCCTGTTAAAAAAGATTTAATAAAAGATTACTTAGATGCTTTTCGAAAGGAGAATTTGCGCGTTGGATTATACTATTCGTTGCTTGATTGGCATCATGATGAATATCCTGCATATAATGATCCCTATCATCCCATGAGAGGAAATGAATTATTTAGAAACAAGGAGTATGATTTTTCTAAGTATGTAGATTACATGCACAGTCAGGTGAGAGAGCTTACAACAAATTACGGTAAGTTAGATATTATGTGGTTTGACTTTTCTTATGATGACAAAACAGGGGATGCATGGGGAGCATCAGAGCTTGTCAAAATGGTTCGTTATAATCAACCGGAAATATTAATAAACAGTAGATTAGGTGGCAATTTAAAGTCAATAGATCCCGAAGTATATGCAGGTGATTTTGCAACACCTGAGCAGATGATTCCAGCAGAAGGTGTTTTTGATGAATTGGGCAATCCTGTGCCATGGGAAGCATGTATAACAATGAATGATCATTGGGGGTATTGTGCAATAGATAAAAATTTTAAATCTGCAAAACAAATTATAAGACTTTTGGTAGAATGTGTGAGTAAAGATGGCAATTTGCTTTTAAATGTTGGCCCAAATGCAAAAGGGGAAATACCAGAAGAATCTGTAGAGGTGCTTTTGCAAATAGGCAAATGGATGAATAAAAATAGCGATAGTATTTACGATTGTGGGTCATCTGAACTGCCAAAACCAGAATGGGGAAGGTACACGAAAAACGGAAAAAAACTATATGCACATATTTTTGAAAGAAGTTTAGGACCGATAGTGTTGAAGGGATTAAAAGGGAAAATAAATAAAGCCAGATTGCTATCTGATCTTTCAGAAATTAAAGTTACTGATTACTGGCATAACAATTTAGATGATCAAGATAGTGCATTTCTTGACGTTCAATGGGCAGGACTCCCGGACGAAATTGATACTGTAATCGAGTTGGAACTAAAATAATGAAAATACATCTTAATATATGATTATATATAGTTAAATGGAGGTAATTTTATGGGGAAATATAAACCAATAAGCGGGAAATATCCACATTTTCTCCATGGAGGTGATTATAATCCAGATCAATGGTTATATTATCCTAAAATTTTAGATGAAGACATAAGATTGATGAAATTAGCTAATTGGAATGTGGTAAGTCTAGGCATATTTGCTTGGGCCGCTTTAGAACCAGAAGAAGGAAATTATCAATTTAAATGGTTGGACAGTATAATGGACAAGTTGTATGACAATGGAATATATGTCATACTTGCAACACCTAGTGCTGCACCTCCTGCATGGCTTCTTGAAAAGTATCCAGAAGTAGCGAGGGTTGATTCAAATAGAATAAGACATCTTTTTGGAGGGAGGCAGAACCATTGTTTTACATCTCCAATATACAGAGAAAAAGTGAGAAATATCAATAGAAAACTTGCAGAGAGATATAAGGACCATCCAGCTTTGATTGCTTGGCATGTATCAAATGAATACGGAAATGATTGTCATTGCAATTTATGTCAAGAAGCATTCAGAAATTGGCTTAAGAAAAAATACGATAATGATATAAAAAAATTAAATCATGAATGGTGGAGCTACTTTTGGAGCCATACATTTACAGATTGGTCACAGATACAAACGCCATCACCAATTGGCGAAACAACTATACATGGATTAAACTTGGATTACAAGAGATTTGTAACAGATCAGACTATAGATTTTATTGAAAATGAGATTGCACCTTTAAAAGAGCTAACACCAAATATCCCTGTAACAACTAATTTTATGGGGACTTTTCCGGGACTTAACTATTGGAAATTTGCAAAACATCTTGATGTCATATCATGGGACAGTTATCCAACTTGGCATGGAAATGAAGAAGATTGGGTAGTTGCATATAAAACAGCATTTGTTCATGACATAAATCGCTCCCTTAAAAGTGGGCAGCCATTCATGCTGATGGAAAGCACACCAAGTGTTACAAATTGGCAGCCTGTCTCAAAATTAAAAAGACCAGGAATGCATGTTTTATCATCAATACAGGCAGTTGCCCATGGAGCAGATACTGTTCAGTATTTTCAATGGAGAAAAAGCAGGGGAGGATTTGAAAAATTTCATGGTGCAGTAGTAAATCACTGTGGACATGAGAACACAAGAGTATTTAAAGATGTTAAAGAAGTGGGAGAAATACTAAAAAAGTTAGATCCGATTATAGGTACAACTGTAGAACCAGAGGTGGCTATAATTTACGATTGGGAGAATAACTGGGCGATAGAAGATGCAAAAGGCCCAAGGCAAGAAAAAAAAGATTACCTTTTGACGTGTCAATCACATTATAGGCCATTTTGGAGTAAAGGTGTTCCGGTAGATGTGATCGACATGGAAAGCGATTTTAATAGATACAAGCTGTTGATAGCTCCAATGCTTTACATGATAAAAGAAGGTGTAACTGAAAAAATAAAACAATTCGTAAAAAGTGGTGGAACTTTTGTAACGACGTATTTAAGTGGCATAGCAAACGAAAATGATCTTTGTTATCTAGGTGGTTTTCCAGGACCGCTAAAAGAGGTATTGGGGATTTGGAGCGAAGAAATAGATGCATTGCACGATAAAGATGAAAATTATGTAGTTTTTAATGAAACTAATGAATTAGGTATTAAAGGTGAATATAAGGCGAAAGAGCTTTGCGAAATTATTCATCTTGAAGGAGCAAGAGATTTAGCCAAGTATAAAGGAGACTTTTATGCAGGTTATCCTGCTGTGACAGTTAATAATTATGGCAATGGAAAGGCATATTATATAGCATTTAGAAATAATGATGATTTTGTGGATGATTTCTATGACAAAATAATAGAACTTTTAAATATAAAAAGAACGATAGATATTGATTTGCCAATGGGAGTTACTGCTCAATTACGAACAGATGGAAATAGAGAATTTATATTCTTGTTAAACTTCACATATGAAGAAAAGAAATTAGATCTAAAAGACATTGAATATATAGATATAGTAGATAATAGCATGTTAGACGGAAAAGTTATGTTGCCGCCTTATGGATTTAAGATTATAGAAAATAGAAAACAAGGGGTTGATAGATAATGAAATTTACAGATGGAAATTGGCTTGTTAGAGAAGAATACAAGATTTATGGAGCCACTGAAGTAAATGATTATGAGATTAGTGATAATAGTGTAATTTTATATGTACCTACGTTTCATGTAAACAGTAGAGGAGATACATTAGGCGGTCCTCTTCTGACTGTAGAAATAAGTTCGCCTATGGAAGATGTGATTAGTGTTAAATTATATCATTTTAAAGGTAAAGCAAATAAGAGCCCTAAATTTGAGATAAACAGAAAAGATGACATAGAAGTAGGTATCAAACAAGATGATAGTCATATTACTTTTACAAGCGGAAATCTTACGGCTAAGATAAAAACTAAAGGAGATTGGTCAATTGACTTTTTTATAGGCGATAGACGAATTACTGGTACAGGTTTTAAAAACATGGCATATATAACATCGCAAAATGGAAAAAATTATTTAAGAGAGCAATTAGACTTGGGTGTTGATGAATATATATATGGCTTAGGAGAGAGGTTTACGCCTTTTATTAAAAATGGTCAACAGGTAGATATATGGAATAGGGATGGTGGTACCAGCAGTGAGCAAGCGTATAAAAATATACCACTTTATGTAACAAACAAAGGATATGGTGTTTTTGTAAATGATACTGGACTCGTATCATACGAGATAGCTTCTGAGAGAGTTTCAAAAGTGCAGTTTAGTGTAATGGATGAAGAGATGGAATATTTTATAATCGGCGGAGGAACCATAAAAAACGTACTTATAAATTATACTTCTCTAACAGGTAAGCCATCATTGCCTCCTGCGTGGTCATTTGGATTGTGGCTTACAACATCATTTTTAACAAATTATGATGAGAAGACGGTTAGCTTTTTTATAGATGAAATGCTAAGGAGGGACATACCACTTAGTGTATTTCACTTTGATTGTTTTTGGATGAAGGAATTTCAGTGGTGTGATTTTGAATGGGACTCAAGATACTTTCCTGATCCTGAAAATATGTTAAAGAGGTTAAAGGAAAAGGGTGTTAAGATATCTGTTTGGATAAATCCATATATAGCTCAAAAGTCGAAACTATTTGCTGAAGCAGCAAAAAACAGCTATCTCCTGAAAAAGGCAAATGGGGATGTATGGCAATGGGATCTATGGCAGCCTGGAATGGGAATAGTTGATTTCACAAATCCTTATGCGTGCCAATGGTTTTCATCAAAATTAGAAAAACTTGTTGACATGGGCGTAGATTGCTTTAAGACAGACTTTGGTGAGAGAATCCCAACAGATGTTGTTTACTATGATGGCTCTGATCCTGAAAAAATGCACAACTATTATACATTTTTATACAACAAAGTAGTTTATAATACACTTGCTAAAAAATTTGGGAAAGATAAAGCGATTGTTTTTGCAAGGTCAGCTACAGTAGGTAGTCAACAGTTCCCAGTTCATTGGGGTGGAGACTGCAATGCTACATATGAATCAATGGCAGAAACCTTACGTGGTGGTTTGTCATTAAGCATGTCTGGATTTGCTTTTTGGAGTCATGATATAGCAGGATTTGAAAGTACAGCCACGCCAGATATATATAAAAGATGGACGGCTTTTGGACTTTTGTCATCACATAGTAGACTTCACGGTAATGCAGCATATAAAGTGCCATGGGTATACGATGAAGAAGCAGTTGATGTATTAAGGCATTTTACAAGATTGAAAAACAAATTGATGCCTTACCTTTATTCAAAAGCTTATGAAGCATCAATTACTGGCATACCAATAATGAGGACAATGGTTATGGAATTTCAAGATGATCCAACTTGTGCGTACATTGATAGACAATATATGCTTGGAGATTCTCTATTAGTTGCTCCAATATTTAACGAAGAAGGAATTGCAAAATACTATTTGCCAAATGGGAAATGGACTAATTATTTAAATGGCGTGGTCATAGATGGTCAACAATGGATTCAAGAGAAACATGGCTACATGAGCATACCTCTTATGGTTAGACCAAATACGATTATCGCAACAGGAAATATTGACAGTAGACCTGACTATGATTATTTGGACAATGTAACTTTTGAGATATTCCAGTTAGAAGATGGTTTAGAGACATCTACAATAGTTTATGGAATGAACGGAGAAGATAAAGTGACCGTAATTGCTAAAAAAGAAAGAAATTCAATTGAAGTGAATGTAGATGGTGCCCAAAAACCTTGGACTATATTGCTGAGAGGAATTTATAATGTAAATGAAGTAGTAGGCGATTCATATGATAATTGTGAGTTTGGCGTAAGGATAATACCTGAGAAAGATAGTTCAAAAATAAATATCATATTGTTATGAAATATTATCAATAAACAAAAGGTTTCCATTAATAAACTTATAATGTGGAAACCTTTTATTTTATTTTCATAAAAAATTTTTAAAATCAAAGAAGGAATTTTAAAAATGACGTCGAATATAATATATTAAGATGTACGTACAATAATAAAATCACATACAATTTATAAGCACGTAAAAAGAATTGCCTTAAAATGACTGATAATCTAAGGGAATATGTTAGCATAAAAATTTTTTTAAAAAAATTTTAAAATAGAAGGAGGAATTTTAAAAAACATGTAGAATATATATTAATATGAGATGTACGTATAAATCAAAATCATAATGTCAAATGTATAGATAAGTATTGCGGTTATTCGATAAAAGTAAACTTTATATTAAAGGAGCATTTATATGTTAGCCAAAATCGTTATCAATGCGGATAATAAAAAAGGCAAGATCAGTAAAAATATTTACGGCCATTTTGCAGAGCATTTAGGAAGATGTATTTATGGTGGATTTTGGGTTGGAAAAGATTCAGAGATACCCAATATAGATGGAATCAGAAAAGACGTCGTTGAAGCATTAAAGAAGATTAAAATACCTGTGTTGAGATGGCCTGGTGGATGTTTTGCGGATGAATACCATTGGAAAGATGGCATAGGACCTTACGAATCAAGACCAAAGATGATCAATGTACATTGGGGCGGTGTAATCGAAAACAATCATTTTGGTACACATGAGTTTTTTGAATTATGCGATCTTTTGAATGCAGAGCCATATATTTGCGGTAATGTAGGCAGTGGTACAGTCCAAGAGATGAGAGAATGGATAGAATACATGACATTTGATGGAGAGTCGCCAATGGCAAATTTGAGAGCTTCAAATGGTAGAAAAGAACCGTGGAAGCTTAAATACTTCGGTGTTGGCAATGAAAGCTGGGGCTGCGGTGGTAATATGCGTCCAGAATATTATGCTGATGTATATAGAAGATATTCCACATATGTAAGGAATTTTGGCAGCAATAAGATATTTAAGATTGCTTGTGGACCCAATACAAACGATTATAATTGGACAGAAGTGTTGATGAGAGAAGCTGGAAAGTTTATGGATGGTCTTAGCTTGCATTACTATACAGTACCAGGCACATGGGAAAGAAAAGGATCAGCTACTAATTTTGACGAAGAAGAATGGTTTATCACCATGAAGAAAGCGTTGTACATGGATGAATTAATAACAAAACACTCTACGATAATGGATAAATATGATTTTGAAAAAAGTGTTGCGTTAGTTGTAGATGAATGGGGCACATGGTACGATGTAGAGCCTGGTACAAACCCTGGGTTCTTGTATCAACAAAATACAATGAGAGATGCTCTAGTTGCAGGCATTCACTTTAACATATTTAATAAGCATTGCGATAGAGTCAAAATGGCTAATATAGCACAGACCGTAAATGTTTTACAAGCCGTTATTCTTACAGATGGGCCTCAAATGGTACTCACACCGACATATCATGTATTTGACATGTATAAGGTTCATCAAGATGCAGAATTATTAGATTTTAATATTGATACACCTGAATATATGGTAGATTCAGAAGAAAGCATACCTCAAGTGACAGCAACTGTTTCTACTGATGATAGTGGGAAAATTCATATTTCTCTGTGCAATCTAAGTCCTAAAGAATCAATAACAGTGGAGTGTGAACTTAGAGGAGCAAATGTAAACAAAGTAACAGGGACAATATTAACTGCTGATGAAATGAATGCACATAATACTTTTGACAATCCTAATAAAGTTGTACCCAAAGAATTTGACGGTATTAAAATTGCTGAAAATAAGATAGTCGTAACAATGCCTAAGATGGCGATTGTAGGGGTAGAAATTGATGGGTAATGGAAAATTTGAAATTGAAATATTGTAAAAGCTATAAAAACATAAGCGATGAAAATCCATACAAAGTAAAATTTTTGAGGATATTAACATAAATTTACGTTAAAAACTAAAAACATAAAGTTAAATTAATTTAATCTGATAAAGACAAAAATAATATTAAAAACTTGTTGATGCTGATATATGTAGGGTTTAATGCTTAATAATGTTATCAAGATACTAATTTGACATAGAAAGCATGGAATCCTACATATCAGATAAAAATTTACGGTGATCAGAAAAAAGCATATCTTAAAAATAGCCTAAATCAAAGCTATTGAGATGTGCACAAGTCTAAAACTTATTAAAAAGAGAGGTGATTGTTTTAAAAAAAATTTTAAGATATTAAATTTATTTTGTTAGGAGGGGAAATGATGAAAGGGAAAAAATTATTTATTTTAATTCTGACGATTGTAATGGTTATCTCAGCTCTTTTGACAGGCTGCAGTAACACAAAAACAACCAGCAATAATACAAGCAAAAACACATCTAGCAATAATACTAAAGAAAAGAAGACATTCACACTTTTCTACGATACATCAACAGCTACGCCATATGACTATACAAAAACACCTGTCTGGAAAAAGCTTTCTGATTTAACAGGTGTTAATTTACAAGTAAGTTATCTTGTTGGTACAGATGAAACATCAAAAGCGACACTTATGATAAGTGGTGGCGATTTGCCTGATTTAATTGTGGCAAGTAATAACACATTTGAACTTTTTAGAGAAGCTAATGATCTAGTGCCTCTTGATGATTTGATCGACAAATACGGAACAAACATTAAAAGATGGTATTCTCAAGAAGATTTAAACAAGATGAGAGACCCAAAAGATGGACATATTTATTATTTGACACCGGCAAGAAAAGCACAATACCTATATCCATATTCTGGTTTCTATCTTCCATTAGAGGTTTTAAGAGATGCTGGATGGCCTAAGAAATTAACGCTTGATCAGTATTTTAATATAATCGAAGATTATGTTAAAAAGCATCCGACATATAATGGACAGCCAGTAATAGGATTTACTGCTCTTACTGACAGTTGGAAGATATTTACGTTAACTGGTGTTCCGAGTTACTTAGCTGGAAATGCAAATACAGGCGATGTATGGGTTGATGAAAACAATAAAGCACATCCATTTGCAATAAGCCAATGGGCACATGATTACTACAAGAAGTTGAACGAAGAATGGAACAAAGGCATACTTGACAAGCAGATGTTTACTAGAAATTATGATTCATATCTATCTTTGATTTCATCAGGAAGAGTTTTAGGATTTTACGATCAACGTTGGGATATCCAAAATGCAATTAATTCACTCGAACAGCAAAAACTTTATGACAGAGTACCTTTTGCTTTGCCTGTTACCTTCGATGGTGTTACAAAAGAAGACTATAATAGCATGAATATGACAGGAAATAGTGCAGGCATTGTTATAACAAAGAGCTGCAAAGATCCTGTTGCTGCATTCAAATTCTTAGATGCTATGTGCAGCGATGAAGCTTTGAAGCTTGAAAACTGGGGCATCGAAGGCAAAGATTATTCAGTAAAAGACGGAAAGATGTACATGACACCAGACCAATTAACTCAATATAAAGATAGCAATTATACTAAACAAGAAGGAATCGGACAATATTGGTATTTCCCACATCCAAATGACGGTGAAAAACTTGCAGATGGAAATTTTGCATCACCGCAAGATACTCCAGAATATATAGCAAGTTCATACAAACCATACGAACAAGAAGTATTAAAAGCATATAATATAACCAATTTGTCGCAAATGATGGCACCACCAATTGAAACACCTTATGGCTTTGTATACGATATAAGCATACCGGATAGTGAACAGCAGATTAAGATTGCAAACCAAAAAGCATCTGACCTTACAAGAAAATATGTAGCACAAATGATACCAGCAAAACCAGATCAGTTTGAAAGCATTTGGAAAGAGTACGTTTCTGAAATGCAGAAAGCCAATTACGATCTTGAAGTGCCATATATCCAGAAGCAAATTGATTGGAGAATACAGCATTGGGGCGCGAAATAATAAATCAATATAATTAAAATAATTAAAAAATCTTGTAATGAAGTACGATTTTCGTACTTCATTACGCTTAAAATATTATTTGGAGGATTGAACATGGCTGTTACAGATGCTAGAGTAGAAGTTTTATCAGAAGAAAAGATGGTAAATGATAAAAAAGACAAGAGAAAGAAGTTTTTTAGAAAATTAGCTCAGCAAAAGGAACTGGTATTGATTGTAATACCGTTTCTTGTATTGCTGATTATATTTAGCTATGTGCCGTTGTGGGGATGGATAATAGCATTTAAAAATTTTAATCCAGCTGTTGGAATAAACCAATCTCCTTGGGTCGGACTTGAAAATTTCAAAATGTTGTTTGAAGATCCAACTTTTTATCAATCAATACGAAATACGTTAGGAATTAGTATTTTAAAATATTTTCTTGGATTTTTTTCTTCAATAACATTGGCGATTCTGATAAATGAAGTTAGAAATGTGAAATTCAAAAAGACGGTGCAAACTATATCATATTTGCCTCATTTCGTTTCATGGGTTGTTGCAGCAAGTATCGTCCTTGATGTCTTATCACCAGATGGAGTTATAAATCAACTACTTCTAAAATTTCACATTATAAAGCAGTCTATAAACTTTATAGGAGTTCCACATCTTTTCTGGCCCTTGATGGCGCTTTCAGATATGTGGAAAGAAGTTGGATGGAATTCAATAATTTACCTGGCGGCAATGACTGCCATAGACAGTGAGTTATATGAGGCGGCAAGTATAGATGGAGCAGGCAGAATAAGAAGGATTTTCTCCATAACATTACCATCAATAGTGCCAACCATAAAAATACTTTTAATATTAAATGCAGGATGGATATTAAACGCAGGATTTGAACAAGTATTTCTATTATCAAATCCGATGGTTATAGACTACTCACAGACATTGGAATTGTATGTATACAATTATGGTATACCAATGGGGAGATTTTCATTTGCGACAGCAGCCGGTATATTTAACTCAGTTGTTTCTTTAGCAATGGTTACATTAGCAAATAGAATATCGAAGGCACTTAGTGGTGAAAGTGCATTTTAATCTAATTTACAAAATTTCAGGAGGTTATAAAGTGGCTAGAAATAATAGAATAAGGTTGAGTACAGAAGACATTGTATTTGACACAATCAATTACATTATTCTCACGATTGTAATAATAGTCACCCTGTATCCATTTGTACATGTATTAGCAGTTTCATTTAACGATGCTATAGATACAGTGAGAGGTGGAATTTATCTGTTTCCAAGGAAATTTACGACTTTTAATTACGTTTCAATTTTAAATGATTCTGAGATTTACAATGCAACGATAATCTCTGCATTAAGAGCTATCATAGGTTCTGTTTTAAATGTTATTGCAAGCATAATAGTCGCATATGCCATAAGCAGAAGGGATTTTGTTTTAAGAGGAATCGTTTCGAAAATTTTTACTTATTCAATGTATTTTACAAGTGGCTTAATTCCATATTACTTGTTGATCAGAGACTTACATCTTATGAACAATTTTTGGGTTTACATCTTGCCAGGGATAGTAAGTGCATGGAATATAATGGTTGTAAGAAGCTATATTGATGGTTTACCAGCTAGTCTTGTAGAATCAGCGAAATTAGATGGTGCAAGCGAACTAAGAATAATATTTTCTATCATATTTCCACTTAGTGTACCAGTATTAGCGACGATAACGCTTTTTGTTGCAGTTGGACAATGGAATTCATGGTTTGATACAATGCTTTTTTGTTCAATGAATCCAAATTTAAGCACATTACAGTATGAATTGCAGAAAGTTTTGCAGTCGACTCAGCAGTTTACACAGCAAGCATCATTTGATATGGGACTAAGAAACAATTCCAATACAGTTACCCCAGAAAGCATAAGAGCAGCTATGACGATAGTAGCGGTTGTTCCAATTATGATGGTTTATCCATTCTTGCAGAAGTATTTTGTGAAGGGTTTAACTATTGGCAGTGTTAAGGGTTAATATGTTTTTGATTTATATAAATCCTGAAAGGGTGAAAAAATGTTATGGCCAAATTTGATGATTTATCTAATCTGTTAAAAAAATTTGTAGATGATGGACTTCCAGGATGTGGTTGTGCAATTGCAAAGGATGGAAAAATTTTGTATGAAGGATATTTTGGGTATTCTGATTTAGATAAGAAAACACATATAACTGAAGACAGTGTTTTCCGTATTTTTTCTATGACTAAGGTAATAATCTGTACTGCTGCTTTGATACTTTTTGAAAGAGGAAAGTTCTTATTACATGAGCCAATTTACGAATATTTTCCAGAGTACAAAGATACTAAGGTATTTGTTACAGATTCTAATGGGAATGTGCATGTGGAGAGAGCAAAGAATCCTATGTTAATCAAGCATGCTTTTACTATGGCGGTAGGAATGCCGTATCCATTTTTAGATGATTCACCGACGGCAAATGAAATGAGAAGAATAAAAAAAGAGTTAAGCGAGAAGTATGGGAAATATGATATTGTAACAGAAGTTAAAGCGATGGGTTCAGTCCCAATTGCTTTCGAGCCAGGTACTCATTGGCTATATGGATATGGACATGATATAATTGCGGGGTTAATTCAAGTAATATCTGGGAAATCTGTAGGAAAGTTTTTATATGATGAGATATTTGGTCCCTTGGGTATGGATAGTACAGGATACCGTTTCCACGATGACATTGAAGAAAGAATGGTTTCTTGCTATAAGAAGAATGAAGATGGAACATTAGAGAAGGCTTCGGGGATATTTGATGAGTATCATCAGCCTGATGCTATTTATGAATCTGGAGGTGCGGGTCTTTATTCTACAGTAAGGGACTATTTAAAGTTTTCACAAATGCTTGCAAATGATGGATGCTACAATGGACAAAGGATCATCGGTAGAAAAACTATAGATTTGATGAGGGCAAACCAGTTAAATGAACGACAGCTAAAAGACTTTAATTTTAATAATCCTTATTTGGCTGGATATGGATATGGTTTGGGAGTTAGAACTTTAATGAATCCTGCTGAAGGCAATTCTAATGGTTCAATTGGAGAATTTGGGTGGACTGGAGCACTTGGGACTTATGTCACAATCGATCCAAGCGAAAGATTTTCAATGGTTTATATGCATCAAATGATTCCTAATATGGAAGTGTACCATCATTTACGTGTAAGAGCAGTTGCAAATGGTTGCTTGGTATAATGTGACGGAATATATTGAAACAATAGAGATGTTTACCAACTGAAAAATGGAAAAACGCATAGGACGGAAGGATAAAAATTTAATTTTGTTAGAAGCGTGATGATATTGAGAAGATTGTGGTACAGAAATCCTGCAAGGGATTGGAATGAGGCAATTCCTATTGGTAATGGGCGCTTGGGTGCCATGGTTTTCGGAACAATTGAAAAAGAACACTTTCAATTGAATGAGGATAGCATTTGGTATGGGGAACCTATTGATAGGAATAATCCTGATGCCATTAAATATTTACCTAAGATAAGGGAATTGATATTTAGTGGTAAGATTTCTGAGGCAGAAAAGTTGGCAAAGCTTGCACTTTCTGGTACACCCGAAAGCCAGCGCCCATATCAAACTATGGGGGATCTTTATCTTTACTTTACCCATCCAGACGAAGAAGTAAAAGAATATGTACGAGAACTCGATTTGCAGAATGCTGTTGCAAAAGTACGATATACTTTAGGTTCTGCAAATTATATTCGCGAATACTTTGCTAGTGCAGTCGATCAAGTTATAGTTGTGAGAATCACATCGGATACGCATGGCGGTATCTCATTTACCGCATGTTTGCGCAGAGGTAGGTATCTCGATGCAGTTGGGCGATTGTCTTCAGATACTATTTTTATGGATGTAAGTTGCGGTGGTGGTAAAGCTGTTCGCTTTCGTACATTGGTTCGTGCAGTGGCTGAAGGAGGTACTACTTATACAATAGGGGAGAATCTTATTGTTGAAAAAGCAGATGCTGTTACGATATTTATTGCTTGTGCAACATCATTTAGACATGAAGATTATCAAGTGATGTGTTTGCAGCAATTGGCGAATGCGTCCCAGAAACCATATGCTGAATTGTTAGAAAATCATATAAAGGACTACTCATCATTTTTTAATAGGGTAGAGCTAAAACTTTGCTGCACGGAACAAGAGTGTGAATTTGATAAGATTCCTATCGACGAGCGTCTGGAACGGTTAAAAGCTGGTTTCGAAGATTTGGGGTTGATCAGTATTTACTTTCAATTTGGACGTTATCTGCTTCTCTCTTGTAGCAGGCCAGGGACATTGCCTGCAAATTTGCAAGGCATTTGGTGCAAGGACATGACGCCGCCGTGGGATAGCAAGTATACGATTAATATTAACACACAGATGAATTATTGGCCTGCCGAGGTATGCAACCTGGCCGAATGCCATTTGCCGTTATTTGACCATATTGAACGTATGAGAGTATCAGGACGAAAGACCGCCAGAGAGATGTATGGTTGTCGAGGGTTTACTGCTCACCATAATACCGACATCTGGGCTGACACCGCGCCGCAGGATATCTTTGTTCCTGCGACATATTGGCCAATAGGAGCAGCCTGGCTCTGTTTGCATCTGTGGGATCATTATGAGTTTAGTCAGGATGTTGAATTCCTGCAAAAAGTTTATCCCACAATGAAAGAAGCTGCGGAGTTTTTTGTTGATTTCCTCGTGGAAGATTCGAAGGGCATACTTGTTACATGCCCTTCAGTGTCGCCTGAAAATACTTATATCCTTCCAACCGGAGAAAAAGGATCTCTCTGTGCTGGTCCTTCAATGGACAGCCAAATTTTGCAACTTCTTTTTGCTTGCTGTATTAAAGCAGCTAATATTCTGGGTATTTCAGATGAATTTACCGATACCATTAGGACAATGTTGAGAAAACTTCCAGCACTACAGATCGGAAAATTCGGCCAGATTATGGAATGGTTAGAGGATTACGAGGAAGCTGAGCCAGGGCATCGACATATTTCACATTTGTTTGCATTATATCCTGGTAATCTTATTACAAATACGACTACACCTGAACTTGCTCAAGCGGCAAAGGTTACATTAGAGAGGCGGCTTGCCCATGGCAGCGGGTATACCGGCTGGAGCAGGGCGTGGATTATTAATCTGTGGGCGAGGTTGGATGATGGTCAAAAGGCGTATGAAAATTTACTTGAGCTATTGAAAAGTTCTACATTACCTAACCTTTTCTGCAATCACCCTCCATTCCAGATTGATGGGAATTTCGGAGGTACAGCTGGGATTGCCGAGATGCTATTGCAAAGTCATGCGGGATGGATAAGCCTTCTTCCTGCATTACCATCGGCGTGGTCAGATGGGTATGTAAAAGGTTTACGTGCTCGAGGAGGAATAGAGGTGGACATTGAATGGGAGCAAGGGAAGCTTACTAAGGCACGATTGAAGGCGTCTTGTTCGGGAAAATATACCATACGGTATAGAAATTTAAAAACATTAGTTGATATTGAAGCTAATAGTTTTGTTGTCATTGATGATCAGCTTCATGAAATTTATTGAAGAAGAATGTTGCTTTTAGAAATGATTAGAAAATATTTTACAAATAAATTGATGGAAAGAATTCTTTAAATACTAATTGCTAGTTTACTTATTATATCAACAAATATGGCTTTGCAAAGTTAGAGAACTAAAAGGTAAATATTAGTTACTAAATGTTGGTGGGATAAAAAAATTATTATAATACATTGCTTATGGCTTTTGATGTGAACTCAAACCTATTATATGTGCTTTATATCATATAGCGGAGTATTTTGAAAAATAGGAAATATAGAAATAAAGAAAGGGTGTTCTTAAGCATGAAAAAATTTATTGTTGATTTAAATAGTGATAAAATTGACTTTCCACATTATTTTGAAGAGTGTGTTGGAAGTTGCCATGCGGCAACAGCACTTAGAGAGGATTGGAGAATTCAATTAAGAAAAGTTAAAGAAGAGTTGGGATTTAAATATGTGAGGTTTCACGGATTATTAAATGATGATATGAGTGTATGCTCAAAAGAAGATGGTAAGTATATTTATTCATTTTTTAATATAGATTCAATATTTGATTTTCTTTTAAGTATTGATATGAAGCCATTAGTTGAATTGAGCTTTATGCCTGAAGCATTGGCATCTGGTGAAGAAACAGTTTTTCATTATAAAGGCAATATAACACCCCCCAAAGATTACAAGGAATGGGGAAATTTAATAGAAGCACTGGCTAGACATCTTGTAGACAGATATGGCATTGAAGAAGTTGAAAAATGGTATTTTGAAGTTTGGAACGAACCTAATCTTAAAATGTTTTGGTCCGGTACGAAGGAAGAATACTTTAAGTTGTATAAGACAACTGCACATGCTATTAAAAAAGTTTACAAGAATTTGAAGGTAGGTGGACCGGCCACAGCCTGTGATGAATGGATACCAGACTTAATTAATTTTTGCAGTACCGAAAATGTTCCATTAGATTTTATATCCACACATCATTATCCAACCGATGAACCTTTAGGACATGGTCTTAATATGGAAGAGGCATTGGCTAAAGCTCCTCGTGGGATTACTAAAATAAGGGCTGAAAAAGCCAGAAAAGAAGCTGGAGATTATCCTTTGTTTTATACTGAGTGGAATAGTTCTCCAAGTTGCAGAGATATTTATCACGATGAGCCTTTTGCAGCTGCCTTTGTAGTTAAGTCAATATTTGATAATGTTGGGCTTGTAGATATATATTCTTTTTGGACATTTTCAGACATCTTTGAAGAATTGCCTCAATCTTCAATGCCTTATCATGGTGGATTTGGCCTTTTAAACATTTATGGCATACCAAAACCGACATATAGGGCTTTTGAACTTTTACATCGAACGGGAAATAAATTGCTTACTGTAAATCAAGAAAAAGATTCTCTTGTTGAGCTTTCTGCTGTAATTGATGATAAAAAGCTTATGTTATTTATATATAACCATAATATGCCATTAAATCCTATAGAAGATGTGGAGGTTAGTATAGAAATCAGAGGTTTGGATAGATGGAAGTGCGCATATGCAGAAAGGATAGATGAAGATCATGCAAATCCAAAGAAAGAGTGGATTAAAATGGGTTCACTTGAGTATCTAGATCAGGATATGATTAAAAAACTTATTAATAAGTCGAAGTTGGAAAAAGAATGCGTGGGAATTTCTAACGAAGGAGACAAAAAAATTATAAAACTTTTTCAGCCTAAACATGGTGTTACTGCAATTACTATTGAGTTTTAAAATAAATCTTGAGTTTATTGAAAATTTCATATAATTTATGATAAAAGTTACTATTTTTTAAAGAATAATTTATTTGCTGCAAGTAAGAAAACTAGACGGACAAAAATGCAAAAATAAGTTGGAATATAGTTATGAATAAAAGAAGAAATTTTACACCAGAACAAAGAGCATAAATTGTATTATAGGTATAGAGAAGAAAAAACGTTTAATGAAATCGCTGCTGAATATGAAATAAGTAGTAGTTACTTCAGCAATAGGAAGACCAGACAAACAATCAATAATAATGTGATTTTTATATCCTCAATAAAACTCATAATTTTTATTAGAAGAATCATTAGAAACAGTATGAACACAAAGTTTACAATCCTTTTAGTAATATCAAAGCCGCATAGATGAGCAATAATAAGATTATTACTAAGATAATCAATGAGATCAGAGATTTCGCCGAATTTTTCAGCTTTTATAACAATGATGGCTCTAAAGAGAGCGTGACGAGAATAATCCGTAGGACCAAATTTAGAAGGCGGGAATTCAGGAATAGAAGATAGATCAAGATTACTAAATAAAGAAGTATAAAAATCAATTTTAAGCTTAGAAGTAAAAGGGTCAATAATGTTCAAAACTTGTTGAAGCTGGTACATATAGGGTTTCCTCCTTTAATGTTTAATGATGTTAATAATACAGTAGTTCGACATAAAAGTAATGAAATCCCACATATCAGATAAAAATTTTTAGGGTGATAAGAAAAAAGCATATCTTAAAAATAGCTTAAATCAAGGCTTTTGAGATATGCACAAGTCTATATATTAATTCAATAAAAGCGGGGGAAAGCCTTTGAAAATATAATGCGAAACATCAATATTTTAGAGTTTTTTGGGGTTTGGCAATAGTCTAAAAAAATATAGGGGGTATTAAAAATTAATGATAAAGTTGCTATGACACCGCCAATGGGCTGGAATAGTTGGGATTGTTATGGCGCAAGTGTTACAGAAGATGAGGTAAAAGGGAATGCTGAATATATGGCAAATCATATGAAAGAATGTGGATGGGAGTATGTTGTCGTTGACATACAATGGTATGAGCCAGGAGCAAAGAATTCAATTTATAGACCTTTTGTTCCATTACAAATGGATGAATATTCGCGTTTAATTCCTGCTCCCAACAGATTTCCTAGTTCAAAAAATGGGAAAGGTTTTAAACCATTAGCAGACTATATTCATGATCTTGGACTAAAGTTTGGCATACATATAATGAGAGGTATTCCAAGACAAGCTGTTCATGCTAATACACCGATATATGGGACAGAAGTAAAAGCAAGGGAAATTGCACATATGAATTCTATTTGTTCATGGAATACAGATATGTATGGAGTTGATCCTACTAAGGAAGGTGCACAACAATATTATGACTCTCTTTTTAAATTGTATGCTGATTGGGGAGTAGATTATGTTAAAGTTGATGATATAGCTTATTCAGATATAGGGTATGAGCAATATCATAGTGGAGAAGTAGAACTAATTCGAAATGCTATAGATAAATGTGGTAGAGAAATGGTATTAAGTTTATCACCAGGTCCAGCGTTATTAGAATATGCTGATCATTTAAAGCAGTATGCTAATATGTGGAGAATATCAGGAGACTTTTGGGATAGATGGGATGATTTGTATAATACATTTGAAAGATGTAACCAATGGAGCAAATATGTGGGACCAGGACATTGGCCAGATGCTGATATGTTGCCAATAGGGCATATAGGCATTAGATCATGTGAGCATGGCTTAGGTGATCGATGGACTCGCTTTACAAAAGATGAACAAATGACATTAATGACATTATGGTGTATATTCCGTTCTCCACTTATGGTTGGCTGTGAGTTGAGAGATAACGATGAATGGACTCTTTCTATATTAACTAATGAAGAAGTACTTAGGGCACTTAAACATTCTCATTCAGGACGTCAAGTTTTGCGTTATGGACAATATATTGTATGGTCAGCATTGGATGAAGATGGTAGTTATTATCTTGCAATTTTTAATATTGGACCAATTATAAGCAATTTAGTTTTCCAATTAAATAAAGCAGATATTCCATCAGGTGATTACTTAGTTAGAGATTTATGGAGGCATCAGGTTATTGGAATAGTAAATCAAAACATGAATTTAGAAATTCCATCCCATGGAGTGAGACTTCTTAAGCTTATAAAGAAATAAATTAAAAATGATTATTTTTGATTATCATTTTAAAGTAACAATTAATAAACAGGAGGAGATTTGAATGCAGAAGAAAGCAAAAATGATTTTGGATAAAGATTTTAAAATAAGTAAGGTGGATAAACGTATCTATGGATCGTTCATTGAGCATTTAGGACGTGCAGTTTATGATGGAATTTATGAACCAGATCATAAAAAAAGCGGATGAAATGGGTTTTCGAAAAGATGTAATAGAATTAGTTAAAGAATTAAAAGTTCATGGCGCCAAACAATTTACTATCCTTATTTACATGCTTCTACTTATGGCAGAGGGGAAGTATTAGCATCTGTTATCGACTCTCCCAAATATGATAGTAAAGATTTCAGCGATGTACCATTTTTAGAATCTACTGCCGTAACAAATGATGAAAATGATGAAATTACAATATTTGCTGTAAATAGAGACAAAGATGATTCGATGCTTTTTGAATGTGAATTAAAAGGTTTTGAAAACTATAGATCTATCGAGCATATAGTACTTGAAAATAATGATATAAAAGCAACTAATACAAAAGAAAATCCAGACAATGTTGTTCCTCATAGTAAAAATGATGTTGTAATTGAAGATGGATTGGTAAAGGTGATTTTGCCTAGATTATCATGGAATGTTATTCGGTTGGGAAAAGTTAAAAAATAATTTTTTATGGATAACCAAAATAATAATGTTTTTGGTTATCCATAAACTAAAGTTTGTAAAAAGGTATGGTGGCGACAATGATTAATAATCAAAATTTCATATCATTGAAACAGATTTCAATTAATAAAGGTTTTTGGTCATATTATATAAAACTGATAAAAGATGCGATGATACCATATCAATGGGAAGCATTAAATGATCGTGTTCCTAATGCTGAACCTAGCCATGTTATTAAAAATTTCAAGATAGCAGCAGGTGAAATACAAGGTGAATTTGCTGGAATGGTATTTCAAGATAGTGACTTGTATAAATGGCTTGAAGCAGTTAGCTATAGTTTAATTGTATTTCCGGATACGGAATTAGAAAAAACTGCTGATGAAGTTATCGATTTGATTGCAAAAGTGCAACAAAGTGATGGCTATTTAAATACTTATTTTACAATTAAAGAACCTGACAAAAAATGGACGAATTTAAGAGATTGTCATGAGCTGTATTGTGCTGGACATTTGATAGAAGCAGCAGTTGCTTATTATGAGGCTACAGGAAAGAAAAAATTGCTTGACGTAGCTTGTCGTTTTGCCGATCATATAGATTCAGTCTTTGGACCGGAACCAAATAAGAAAAAAGGTTATCCTGGACATGAAGAGATTGAATTAGCATTAATTAAATTATATAGAGTAACTAACAATGTAAAGTATTTAAACTTAAGCAAATATTTTATTGATGAACGAGGTAAAAGGCCACTCTATTTTGAAATTGAAGCAAAAGAGAGAGGAAACACAAATTTCTTTGATTTATGGGATAAATTAGGACCTAAATATTTTCAAGTGCATTTACCTGTGAAAGAACAAACTACTGCTGAAGGACATGCTGTTAGAGCTGTTTACTTATACTCAGGTATGGCTGATGTTGCATTAGAGACAGGGGATCAATGCCTAATTGATGCTTGTAAAAGATTATGGGACAATTTAACGAAGAAGAGAATGTATATTACAGGAAGTATTGGCTCTATGTCGATAGGGGAGTCTTTAACTTTTGATTATGATCTTCCTAATGATACTAATTATTCAGAGACATGTGCATCCGTAGGGCTTGTGTTTTTTGCATATAGGATGTTACAGATTGATGCTGATAGACAATATTCTGATGTAATGGAGAGAGCTTTGTATAATACAGTTATAAGTGGAATGTCATTAGATGGTAAGAAATTCTTTTATGTAAATCCACTTGAAGTATGGCCGGAAGCTTGTGAAAAGAATAAAGTTAAATCGCATGTGAAATATACAAGACAACCATGGTTTGGATGTGCATGTTGTCCACCTAATATTGCGAGATTGCTGACATCGTTAGGTAAATATATATATTCTAAGAAAGACAAAGAGGTATTTGCTCATTTATATGTTGATAGTGAATTAAAAGAAAAGATTTCAGAAAGTCAAGTAAGTATTAAACAGAGCACCCAATATCCATGGGATGAGAAGATAGATATAGAGGTTGTTTGTGAGAAAGAAACAGAATTTACATTGTCTTTGAGAATACCTGGTTGGTGCAAAGAGGCTAAAATCAAAGTTAATAATGAAGAAATTGATTTAAATAATGTTATGATAAAAGGATATGCAAAAATCAATCGCATATGGAAACATGATAAGGTAGAAGTATATCTTTCAATGCCTGTTATGAGGATAAAAGCTAATCCTAATGTAAGGGAAGATGAGGGTAAAGTTGCTATTCAAAGAGGACCGATTGTATATTGTCTTGAAGAAGTTGATAATGGTAAAAATCTAAATAATATCGTATTACCAACTGATAGTAAGTTTGAAATAAAAAAAGATAAAGATTTAAATGATGTATGCGTTATTGAAACGGATGCTTTTAGAGAGAAATATGATGATTGGAATGATGAACTGTACAAATCTGACGTAAAAGTTTCTTATGAAAAAACAAGAATAAGATTTGTGCCATATTTTGTATGGGCAAATCGTACACCTGGTGAAATGGAAGTTTGGGTACGAGAATGATAAGAAGTTTTTTAATTAGCAGGAATTTTGGATGTGATGTAGAATATAAATATTATAAATGTACGTACATTTATAATAATGGATAGATATATCCGAATGTATGACATTATTTTAATCCAAAGGAGTGATTATTGTGTACAAAGATGAAAAGCCCAGGATAGGCTTTCTAGGTATTATGCAGGAGTTATACGATGATATGTTACCGGGTATCACCGAAAGGCAAGAGATGTATGCACAACAGGTTATAGGCAGATTAGGTGATATTGCGGATTTTTATTTCCCGGGCGCTGCAAAAAACAGAAATGATATAGAAAGGATAGTTAAAGAATTCAATGATAAAGATCTTGACGGAATAATGATCGTGATGCTGACATACGGGCCAGCCACGAATCTTGTGAATGCTTTAAGAAATAATAGGCTTCCAATTATGCTGGCAAATATACAGCCAGAAAGCACTGTGACAGACGATTGGGATATGGGGGACTTGACATACAATCAAGGTGTTCATGGTGCGCAGGATACTTCAAATATTATCCTGAGAATGGGCATAACTTGTCCTGTTATAACAGAGGATTGGCATTCTGATGCATTTAAAGATTTTGTGAATGATTGGGCTAAAACTGTAAAGACAGTAAAAGCTTTGAGGAATATGAAGATAGCACAATTTGGAAGAATGCATGGCATGTATGACATAATGGGTGATGATGCAGCTTTTACAAGAAAATTGGGGCCGCAAATAAATCAAGAGTATATTGGCCAAGTTTTTAGATACATGGAAGAAGCTACCGATGAAGAAATCGACAAAGTCATAGAGGAAAACAAGAAGAATTTCTATATAGATCCTAAATTAAGTGATGAGAGCCACAGATATGCTGCAAGGCTTCAAATAGGATTTAAGAAATTGCTTGAGGAGAAAGGATACGCTGGCTTTAGCGCCCATTTTGATGTGTTTAAAGGCGATGGAAGGTTTAAACAGATACACATGATGGCGGCATCAAACTTGATGGCAGAAGGATATGGCTATGCGGCAGAAGGCGATGTAGTTACGGCAAGCCTGGTGGCAGCAGGTCATGTTTTGATAGGCGATGCACACTTTACTGAGATGTATGCGATGGATTTTAAGAGAGATTCAATTTTGATGAGCCACATGGGAGAGGGCAATTGGAAGATAGCCAGAAAAGATAGACCTATAAAATTAGTCGATCGAGAGCTTGGAATAGGAAAGCTTGATAATCCTCCAACAGTGGTGTTTATGGCTCAACCAGGTATTGCGACACTGGCATCGTTGGTGTCATTGGAAGGCGAAAAATATAGACTTGTTGTTTCAAAGGGAGAAATTTTAGATACAGAAGAAGCAAAGAATATAGAGATGCCGTATTTCCACTTTAAACCTGAAAGTGGAGTTAGAGGATGCTTAAACGGTTGGCTTAAAAATGGTGGTACGCATCATCAGTGCTTGACATTAGGTGATGCTACTAAAAGATGGAAGCTTTTATGCGAGTTATTAGATATCGAGTATGTTGAAGTGTAAAGGGGTTGGTAACATGGCAAAATTTTCAATAGGTATCGATTACGGCACAGAATCTGCAAGAGCATTGCTTTTAAATCTTGATACGGCAGAGGAAGTAGCTTCTTCAACGATGAACTATCCACACGGAGTTATGGATGAGAGACTTCCAGATGGGACAGTATTACCACAGGATTGGGCATTAGAGCATCCAGATGATTATATTGAAGTTCTAAAAAAGATAATTCCAGATGTGATAATAAAGTCTGGTATAAATAAAGATGATGTTGTTGGAATTGGCATAGATTTTACAGCATGTACGATGCTTCCCATAAAAAAAGACGGGACGCCTTTGTGCGATTTACCAGAATATAAATCAAATCCCCATGCGTATGTCAAACTGTGGAAGCATCATGCAGCACAGCCTGAGGCAAATATGTTAAATAAAATTGCATCTGAAAGAGGAGAGGATTTCTTAGCAAGATACGGTGGGAAGATTTCCTCCGAATGGCTGATACCGAAGATATGGCAGATTTTAAATGAGGCTCCAGATATCTATGAAGAAGCAGATAAATTCATAGAAGCGACTGATTGGGTGATATTGAAGCTTACTGGCAATGAAAGGAGAAATAGCTGTACTGCAGGCTATAAAGCGATTTGGCACAAAAGAAAAGGATACCCTTCAAAGGAATTTTTTAAAGCATTAGATGAAAGGCTTGAAAATGTAGTAGATGAAAAGCTGTCAAGAGACATATATCCGTTAGGTACAAAAGCAGGTGAATTAACTGAGGAAATGGCTAATACGATCGGCTTAAACCCTGGTGTTGCTGTTGCGGTAGGCAATGTCGATGCACATGTTTCGCTGCCGGCAGTAGGTGTAGCATCCCCGGGAAAGATGGTTATGATAATGGGCACGTCTATATGCCATGTAGTCTTAGGCGACAAAGAAGTTGAAGTTCCTGGTATGTGTGGAGTGGTTGAAGACGGCATTGTGCCAGGATTTTATGGATATGAAGCTGGACAGTCAGCGGTAGGGGATATATTTGCGTGGTTTGTAGATAATTGTGTTCCAGATGATTACAAAAAAGAAGCCGAAGAAAGAGGCATATCTGTACATCAGCTTTTGACAGAAAAAGCTTCAAAGTTAAAACCGGGGGAAAGCGGACTTCTTGCACTGGATTGGCTTAATGGAAACAGGTCTGTCCTGGTTGATGCGGATCTTACCGGTTTGATTTTAGGATTGACACTTAGGACGAAACCTGAAGAGATATACAGAGCTTTGATAGAGTCAACAGCATATGGTACACGTATGATAATAGATACATTCAATGAGTATGGCATAAAGATAGATGAGCTTTACGCATGTGGCGGACTTCCTGAAAAAAATCCGATGCTTATGCAGATATACGCTGATGTGACAAACTTAGAGATTAAAGTTTCCAAGTCCAATCAGACGCCTGCATTAGGTGCAGCAATGTTTGGTGCAGTGGCGGCAGGAAGGGAAAATGGAGGATTTGACAGCATATTTGAAGCAGCTAAAGTCATACCAAAGTTAAAAGATGAGACGTTCAAGCCTATTTCTGAAAATGTCGAAATTTACGAGAAACTCTTCCAGGAGTACAAACTGCTTCATGATTACTTCGGGAGAGGAGCAAATGATGTGATGAAGAGGCTTAAAAACATAAAAGAGGTGGTTTCAGATGTTAGAGAACCTAAAACAACGTGTATATAAAATGAACATGATGCTTCCTAAAAACAATTTGGTCACAATGACAAGCGGCAATGTCAGCGGAAGAGACCCTGAGACAAATCTTGTAGTCATAAAGCCCAGTGGAGTTTTGTATGATGAAATGACGCCAGAAGACATGGTAGTCGTGGATTTGGATGGCAATGTTGTTGAAGGTAAGCTAAAACCATCTGTTGATACTGCTACGCATCTTTACGTCTACAGACATAGAAGTGACGTAAATGGAATTGTCCATACACACTCACCGTATGCTACAAGTTTTGCAGCACTTGGCCGGTCAATTCCAGTTTATCTTACAGCCATTGCAGACGAGTTTGGATGTGCAATTCCTGTAGGGCCCTATGCCAAGATTGGCGGAGAAGAGATAGGGAAGGCTATCGTAGATTATATAGGGGAAAGTCCTGCAATACTTATGAAAAATCACGGCGTTTTTACCATTGGCAATTCACCTGAGGCAGCTTTAAAAGCCGCTGTTATGGTAGAAGATACAGCTAAGACAGTGCACTTATCACTGCTTTTAGGCACACCTGATGTGATACCAGATGAAGAAGTGAAAAGAGCACATGAGAGATATATGACGAAATATGGTCAATGAAAAATATGATGTCAGTTTAATGAAGGAGGATTTTGCATGATAAACATACCAGAAGTTAAAGTAGGAGTTGTAGCTACCAGCAGGGATTGTTTTCCCATCACTTTAAGTGAGAAAAGAAGAGATGCGGTAGTAAAAGCATGTATTGAAAAAGGCATATCTATAAGTGAAATCACCAAAACTGTAGAAAATGAAATAGATGCGATGAATGCACTGAAAGAAGCTTACGATTTAGGCGTAAATGCGCTTGTCGTATACCTTGGGAATTTTGGCCCTGAAGGACCAGAGACGATGCTTGCCCAAAAGTTTGATGGTCCAGTGATGTTCGTAGCCGCAGCGGAGGAGACGAAGGACAATCTTTACGATGGGCGTGGAGATGCATATTGCGGAATGCTTAATGCATCATATAACCTGAATTTGAGAAATTTGAGGGTTTATATACCAGAATATCCAGTAGGATATGCAGATGAAATAGCTGATATGATATCCGATTTTAAAGATATTGCGAGAGTGGTACTTGGACTTAAGAAGCTAAAAATAATGAGCTTTGGTCCAAGACCGCAGGATTTCCTCGCTTGCAATGCCCCCATAAAGCCTTTGTATGACTTGGGGATAGAGATAATGGAGAACTCAGAATTGGACCTCTTTGAGGCTTACAATAATCATAAAGATGACAAAAGGATTCCAGATGTCATAAAAGATATGGAAAAGGAATTAGGTTCTGGCAATATGTTTGGTGGGATATTGCCGAAGCTCGCCCAGTATGAACTTACATTAAAAGATTGGGTAGAAAAAAATATAGGTGCATCGGAGTACGTTGTGTTTGCAAACAAGTGTTGGCCAGCGTTTCAGACACAGTTTGGATTTGTGCCATGTTTTGTGAATTCAAGGCTTGCAGCAAATGGCATACCTGTGGCTTGTGAGACAGACATCTATGGAGCACTTAGCGAGTACATCATAACATGTGCTACAGACTTACCAGCTACGCTTCTTGACATAAACAATACAGTGCCCAAAGATATGTACGAAAGCAATAAGGAAATCATAGGCGATTATAAAAATAGCGATCTTTTTATGGGATTTCATTGCGGCAATACCAGCAGTTGCATGATGAAAAATTTCTCTATGAAGTATCAGAGAATAATGCACAGATTGTTAGAACCTGATAAAGAGCCTGATATAACGAGAGGAACATTGGAAGGCACTATAAGGCCTGGCGATATAACTCTGTTTAGGTTGCAAAGCACTGCAGATACTAAGCTTAGAAGTTACGTGGCCGAAGGTGAAGTGCTGGATATAGATCCTATGTCTTTTGGAAGCATTGGAGTATTTGCAGTTAAAGAGATGGCTCGCTTCTACAGGCATGTATTGATAGAAAAGAATTTTCCGCATCATGTTGGAGTCGCATTTAAACATGCAGGTAAAGTCTTGTACGCTGCTATGAAGCTATTAGGCGTGGATGATGTTTCATTTAATCAACCAGCTTCAATGTTGTACAAAAGCGAGAATCCATTTAAATAAGATGTTTTAAAATTATCACCTGTTAAGATGATTTCAGGTGATAATTTTATTACCTTACTTAAAAAAATAAACTAATTGTGACGAATATTTAATAAATATTTTGTCAGATTTGAAATTTAGTTATATTCTAAGTAAGCGATATAATTATATATAGATGGATATGATGTGAGGGAGGATGTTCTATTTTGGAAGAAAATGTGCCAAAATATCAAATAGTAAAAGACTATATTACCAATTTAATAATAAAAAACAATATAAACATAGATGATCCACTGCCGACGGAAAGCGAATTAATGGAAATATTCGGTGTAAGCAGACATACTATTAGGAAAGCTCTTGATGACCTTGAAAATGAAGGGTGGCTTTACAGGAAGCAAGGTTTGGGGACTTTTTGTGCTGATAGAAATTCTGTGAAAAGCTATGATAATAAAAATATTGCAGTTATAACAACGTATATAAATGACTATATATTTCCTAGGATCATAAAAGGAATTGATCAAATATTAGCCAAAAACGGATACTCTATATTGCTTTTCAATACGAATAACCGCATTGAAACTGAAATGGACATATTGGAGAACGTCTTGACGAAGGACATTAGAGGACTGATCATCGAGCCTACAAAGAGCGCACTGCCCCATATCAATCTAAATTATTTTGATGAGTTAAAAAACAAAGGGATACCGTACATTTTTATCAATAGCTTTTATGAAGAATTAAATCCATCTTACATCATTCAAGATGATGAAGGTGGAGGATACATGGCAACAGACCATCTTATAAAGCTTGGACACAAAAACATAATAGGCATATTTAAAAGCGACGATAACCAGGGGCTTAATAGGTACAAAGGATATGTTAAAGCCTTAAGGGAACACAATATTAAAATCAAAGAGGACAACATAATCTTTTACACGACAGAGGAAATGAAGACAAAGCCAAGGGAAAAAATATACGAGATATACTCGAAGTGGGTCAATAAACCGACGGCTATTGTCAGCTACAATGATCAAATTGCCATGTGGATATTGGATCCAATAAGAGAATTGGGCTACAGTGTGCCTGATGACATTTCAATCGTAAGCTTTGATGATTCTGATTATGCAGAGCTTTCCAATGTAAAGCTTACGTCCATCATACATCCTAAAGAAGAGATGGGAAGGCTTGCTGCTTCAACACTATTCGACCTTATAAAAAAAGGGAAAAAGGCTTTTGCAAATCCTGTTAATATTCGCATAAAGCCTGAAATAAGGATTAGGAATTCTACTAAAGAGATCGAATTGGAGGAAGTGCGATGAATGATGGCACAAAGATAAAGGAGATAGAAATCTGCAGTGGTGCCTTGTATGATGTTCCGAATATATTGAATAAAGTAGGTATAAATTCTAAAGTATTGCTCGTATGCGATAAAAATACTTACGAAGCGGCAGGATTGACTCTAAAAGATGTATTAAAAGATAAAAAGTACGATGTATTGTTGTGCAATCTGAATAGAAGTGGAAATTTAGTGCCTGATGAAAAAGCAGTAGGTGAAATGCTGATACATCTTAAAGATGATATCGAGGCTATGATTGCTGTTGGAGCAGGCACAATAAACGATGTTGTGAAATTTGTAAGCAGCAAGATAAAGATACCTTACGGAATAGTTGCGACAGCCCCATCGATGGATGGTTATGCGTCATCTGTGTCGCCTCTTATCGTAAATGGCTTTAAAAGGACTTACGATGCTACGTATCCCATATTTATTGTGGGTGATACTAAAGTGCTTAAAGATGCACCATATGACATGATTGCATCAGGATTTGGAGATATAATCGGTAAATTCACCTCATTAGCAGATTGGTATATAGGTAGCATCATAACGGGAGAGGACTACTCTGAAGAAATCGCAGATGATGTAAAAAAGTCCCTTTATAAATGTGTGGATGTCAGCAAAAGCTTAAAAAGCAAAGATGAAAGTGCTGTAAGCAAGCTTATGGATGCGCTAATTTTGTCAGGCATATCGATGCTTAAGTTTGGAAATTCCAGGCCTGCATCAGGTGCTGAGCACCATTTGTCACACTTCATCGAGATGAAAGAACTTTCAAACGGAGAAATTCGTCACTCCCATGGTGCAAAGGTAGGCATCATGACGAAAATTGTTGTCAAACTTTACAATACTGTATTTTCTTTTGACAAAGATGATATTATTGAAATGATGAAGGAAAGAAAAAGTGAATCAAAGGAAGAGTTTGAATTTAGGATAAATAAAAATTTTGGAAACTTATCATCGGAGATTTTTGACGATATAGGTTATTACTATTTGGATGAAAATGATAGAAAGACGAGACAGGAAAGGATTTTGGACAACTGGGATAATATGCGGAAGTGGGTATCAGAAAATGTGCCGACGGTGGAGTATGTTGATGAGCTTTTAAATGATGCCGGTGCACCAAATGATATCACCTATCTTGAGCTTAAATATGATGAACTTAAAGATGTTTTATTGAATGCAAAAGAGGTAAGAAAGAGGTACACCATATTAAGGCTTGCTGAAGATATAAATATTGACAAGATATTTGACATAGCGATAAAGAATTGAGGCCAAAAGCTCTCAATTCTTTATTAAATTCTGCTAATTATGCCGGAGCTTACAAGTACGATGAGCCAATCCATAAGGCTAAGCCTTGCATTTCCAAATATATTTGCAATAGGGTTTACGTATATGGTTGCCAATAGCGTTGCAATAGATACTGCCACAGATGGCACCAATAATTTATTTTGTGAAATCGGTGTAGCCATTTCTGTACGTCTTGCGTCAAATACATTGAACATCTGTGCCATGACTAAGTTTAAGTATGCCATAGTTTTGGCGATGGCTGGATTTCTAAATGCTTCACCGTATTTAAACGCAAATAGCGTCGTAAATCCTATTAAGGAGCCTCTTTTGAGTATGTAGTTGTATAGTTTGCTGTCAAGCAGTTGTGCATTTTCATTTTTTTTAAGTTTTAATGATGATGGTTCTACGCCTAATGCCAGTGCAGGTATTCCTTCAGTGACGAGATTTATGCTTAAAATCTGGCTTGATGTCAGTGGCATCTCCATGCCTGTCATGGATGCCATGGCTAAAGCTATTATTTCGCCAACATTTCCTGACAAAACGTATCTTAGAAATTTTTTTATGTTTTCGTTGATGCCGCGACCTTCTTTTATAGCAATGACAATTGTAGTGAAATTGTCATCAGCCAGTGTTATATCAGAGGCATTTCTTGTAACATCTGTTCCGCCTTTACCCATTGCAATGCCGATATTTGCTTCTTTTACCGCTGGTGCATCGTTGATGCCATCTCCTGTCATGGCAACGATGTACCCTTTTTTTCTCAAAGCTCTGACGATCTTTAGCTTGTGATGGGGTGAAGTTCTGTAAAATATGTTTACATCATCTATAAGGTTTATTAACTCATCGTCATCCATTTTATCAAGCTCCTGACCTGAAATTGCTTTTTTGTCCTTTAAAAGTCCGATTCTCTTTCCTATTGACATAGCAGTGTTTTTTTGGTCTCCTGTTATCATGACGACGTTAATTCCACTCCTAAGGCATTCTTCAATAGTCTGACTGACTTCATCTTTTGGCGGATCTTCCATGCCTATAAGACCGGCAAATATAAAATCACTGTCAACGTTATTGTCTTCATCGTTTAAAATCTTGTAAGAAACAGCTAAGACTCTTAATGCTTTGTTAGACATTTCATCGTTTTGCTTGATGATCTTGTTTTTGTTTATTTTTCCTAATTTTATAGCTTTGCCTGACCTTAAAAAGTAGCTGCATTTATTTAAGATCACATCAGGAGCCCCTTTTGATATGACCAATTTGTATGAAACAGCATCGACTACGACAGTCATGAATTTGTTTGATGAGTCAAAGGGTATCTCATCAATTTTTTCGTATTCCTCACTTTCAATGCCAGCTTTTGAAGCTGCAACAATTATAGCACCTTCTGTTGGATCACCAGATACTGTCCAATCATTTCCTTTTTTTATTAATTTTGCATTGCAGCACATAGCACCGTATTGCAAGATTGAATATAGGTCTTCATCATCTTTTGGGTTTATCTTGACATTGTCACGATAAAAACTACCTAATGGCGAATACCCAATTCCTGAGACGGTCCATACTTTGTCAAGTGTTCGTATTTCTTTTACGGTCATCTCGTTTTTTGTAAGTGTACCAGTTTTATCGGTGCATATTACATTTGCTACTCCCAATGTTTCTACAGAATTAAGTTTTCTCACTATAGCATTTCTTTTTGCCATTCGCTGTACACCGTAAGCTAAAGCTATTGTCACGATAGTAGATAAGCCTTCCGGTATGGCTCCTATTGCAAGGCTTATGCCTATTCCAAGCATCTGTGAAAAAGATTTGCCTCTTATTATGCCGCTTAAAAAAATACTGAAGCTGATCGTTACGATTGCTACTGTTATGTTTTTTCCTAAAACATCAAGGCTTTTATTAAGCGGCGATAAAGCATTTCTTTCTTCGTTTAGCATTTTTGCAATTTTGCCTATTTCTGTTGACATTCCGGTTGAGACTATGATAAGTTTGCCGTATCCTTTAGTTATGCTTGTTCCCATGTAAGCCATGTTTTTTCGTTCAGCTAATGGAATATCATCTTTTAGTATTACCAAATCGTGTTTTGACGATGGATGGGACTCACCTGTCAAACAGCTTTCATCAGCTTCAAGATTTTTACATTCAACGATGCGGGCATCGGCAGGGACAATGTCGCCTGGATTTACGATCACTACATCTCCTGGTACAAGTTCTGATGAGCTTAACAATGATATTTTACCGTCTCTTAAAACAGATGATCGGGGCGATGTCAACTTGTGCAGCGATTCTAAAGATTTTTCTGCATTGTACTCTTGAAGTACTCCAAGGCTTGATTCTATTACGACAATCGATATTATCACGATAGAATCAGCTACATCTCCAATCAAAAAAGAAATACCGCCTGCAAAAAGAAGTATCTTAAATAGATAATTGTTTACCTGATTTAGCATCATTTTAAAGAAGGATGGTTTATTTCCGCTTATCAGTTGGTTTAAACCGTATGTATTCAATCTTTTTTTAGCTTCAACTGTTGACAGTCCACTGTCAATGTCAGTGTTTAGGACTTTCTCTATTTGCTTTTTTGTCATGATGTGCCAAGGATATTGAGCTTGCTGTTTCACAGGAAAATTATCTTTTGTGTCCCTTATATTGAATTTTATCTTGTATATTTCTTTCTTGATATCTTCGGCTTTTAAACTGCTGTCAAAGGAAATGATGATGTTTCCTGTCATTGGGCTTGCTGTTACACTTAGTATTCCGCTTTTGAGGGATAGATTTTTTTCCAGCCTTTTCGCCAACAATTCATTTCTGTATAGGCCGTTTACGGAGAATCTTATTCGCTTTGTATGTGGTGCATATTTTCTTATGAGTTCCATCTTCATACCTCCAGAACGTCTTATAATAAAAATATTTTGTCCAAAATTTTTTATTTCACAGAAGGAAAAATTATGAATGATGAAAGCTTTCGATGACTTTTATTAATATTATTTGTAAATGCCGGTTAAAATAAATAAAAATAGACAGGAGGTTTTTAAGATGAGCAAAGAATTTTGGATTGGTGTAGGAGCATTGGGAATAGCACTTTTATTGGCGAAGCCGGCAAAGAAATTAGCGGTAGGGCTTGTAGGCACTGCCATGATTCTTGCCGATAAAGGCAAAGAATTGGCTATAAATGTGAAAGAAGAAGTAGAAGACATAATAGCCGAAGCCCAGTATCAACATACTCAATCAAAAATAAAGACACAGCCTGAAACAGCAGATAATCCCTCATAAGAGGGATTATGCATGTATTTGGAGGATTTGACATGATAAGAGAGATTTTTTCGCTGCCTGGATTAGCACGATTAAGCTTTGATGCACTTTACAAAGACAAAGTCATTGAGAAGAAGATTAATCATTATTTAAAAAGCTCTAAAGGGATCAAATATATAAGTGCCAACAGTGTTACTGGAAAAGTACTTGTCAAATACGAAGGTAAGACAATAGAAGAAATAAAAAGAGAAATCATAAATGCGATTTTTAAAGATGATGTAGATGATAATGTAAAGCCGTATGAGCCAGAAGATCTGCCGCTTAAGACTCAATTTGTGATGGTATCTATGCCATTGGCTGCTACGATTTACACCGCATTAAAGCGCATATTCGCTGGTAAATCGCCGTTAAGCGGTCATTATGGGTTATTAAGCATGTCATCAATTGTGTCGATTGTGGCTGGATATCCAATATTTAGAAGCGGCATAAATACACTGTTTAAAGAACACAAAATAAATGGCGATTTGATGATAACAATTGCCACTACCATAATGCTTTTTATAAGAGAAAGTATATTAGGGCTTGTGGTAATTTTTCTCGTCAATTTGAGTGTCCTTATTCACTCGTTAAACATACACTATAATAAAAAAGCACTTGAAAGCTTTCTTAAGTTAAAACCGGGGAAAGTATGGATGGCATTAGAAGGTAAAGAAATAGAAGTGCCTGTAGAGGAGCTTAATGAAGGCGATGTGATTTCGCTTAAAAAAGGTGATGTGGCGCCGTATGAATGCGAAATAGTTGAAGGTAGTGCAATTGTAGATGAAAAGTATATACGAGGAAAAGTAAAGTACGTCCAAAAGCAAAAAGGCGATAAAATAATAGAATCGTCTTTGATTGTTGATGGAGAAGTAAAGGCCAGAATAACTGACATTGAGGCAAATGAAAGCATAGAAGATCTGTACAAGATTGTGGAATTGGAATCAAAGGAGAAGTATATTACAAATACTGCTGATGTATATATTAACAAAATTATACCGCTATCTTTTATCATTACAGGTCTTGTGTCACTTTATACAAAGGATATATTGAAGGGAATATCATCAATGCTTGTTTTATGTCCATGTACTTTTGCACACGGTTCTACTGGTGTCTATGGTATGGCTGTCAAAAATGCGGCAAAAAGAGGTATTTTGATAAAAAGTTCTTCTGCAATCGAAAATATGTCAAAAGCTGACGTGCTGATTTTTGACAAGACGGGAACTCTTACGGAAGGTAGGCCTATTGTAAGCGAAATTTTGCCGTCATCAAATACTGACAAGAATCATATATTAAAGATAGCTGCGTCTGCAGAATACGGTGTCGTACATCCTGTAGCATTGTCTATAATTAAAAAAGCGGACGATATGGGAATAAAAGTAGAGGATTTTTCTCATGGCAAAGAAGTCAAAAGCATGGGTGCTTTTGCTTGCGTAGATGGGAAACAATTGTATGTTGGCAATGAGAGATTTATGGAGATAAACAATATTGACTTACATGATGTAGATGATCTCAGCAATGTTTTAAAAAACCTAAATAGAGGTGTGATATACGTTGCTGTTGATGGGAATGCTATTGGAGTCATCGGAATGAAAGACGTGCTTAAGAAGAAAAGCAAAGCTGCAGTAGAACTTGCTCGATCGTTAGGCTTTAACGACGATAGCATTTATATTTTATCAGGCGATGATAAGGAGCCTACAGATAGAGTTGCTTATGAGTTAGGCATAGCAAATGCGTTTAGCAGTGTTTCGCCTGATGAGAAAAAGAATTTTGTAAAAAGGCAAAAAGACGATGGTAAAACTGTCGTAATGGTCGGCGATGGGCTAAATGATGTGAAGGCGATGAAAAGCGCCGATGTTGGAATTATCTTAGGAAGGCCCATAAGTAAAAAAATATTAAAAGTGCTTGATGTAGCGGTAATCGACGAAAATCCTTTAAAAATACCGTATTTGATAGAACTATCAAGGTATTCAAAAGAAGTAATAAATCAAAATCATGTTATAGCATCAATGATGAGTTATATAGAATACGTAATGACGCTTTTTGGTAAGGTGAGTCCATTTACGGCAGCAATGTTACACAGCATGAATCAGATGATCGTGCTGGCGAATTCGCTTAAAGTCTATAAATATTCATCAAGGAGGATTATTTCTGATGGAAGAAATGAAAAAGAGATTCGAAGAAGCCTCGAAAGTTTTAAGACAGACGGTTGACATATCTTTTGCGGAGTATGCAAAGGATAAATCAACTAAAAACGAAATTGTAAAATTATGGCAAGAAACAATTAACGATTTTTTACAGTATGCGGTAAAGATGAGCGAAAAACATCAGGCTAAAGAATTGTACAAATCGATTGCAAGGGCACTCATTTTTGGAAAATAGCGATTTAATAATATATTTTTTTCGGGATAAAATAATAGAAGAACCTATGAAGGGAGGAAACTTCAATGGGTATCGCTAAAACTTTAGGAAGTAGAAGCTTTTTCTGGGGAATTGGTGTTGCTGCATTAAGTTATATTTTATTTCCAAAAGCAAAAGAGAAAGTGAAGCCAGTTCTAATAAATGGTGTAAAAAGCACTTATGATATGGCTGATAAGGCATCTTCAGTAATCAATAAAGGCAAAGACAGAATAGCAAAAATGTTTAACGACAATGAGAGAAACGGCGTTGAAGGTGAAAACTTGTATCAAAGTGAAATAGACAGCTTAGAAGAAGAGAGAGAAAAGGCTATAAAAGAAGTAAATGAGCTTAAAAGCAGGATAGAGATGTTAGAAAGTGAATTAAGTAGATTAAAAACTGCTGAATGATTAAAAAACCCAACTAAACGTTGGGCTTTTTTTAGTGTAAATTAACTTTATTAAAATATTGAAAAAAGTTAAAGAATGTAGTATCATGTTATTAAGATGACAATGAATATGAAAGGAATGTGTACTATGGATGCTAATACAGCTTCGCTAAAAATCGAAGAACTGCTTTTATATGCTTTGAAGCATGGCATGATAGAAGGTACAGATTATATCCAATGTCGCAATTCATTGATGGATTTGTTTGAGATACAGGAGCCATACAATGGCATTGTAGATGATATAGATTTAGACGATCCACACGATATTCTCGATTCTCTTTTAGATTATGCATACGAAAAAGGTTTTTTTAAGGAAAATACGATTACAAATAGAGATCTTTTTGATACGAGGATTATGGGTTTATTGATGCCGAGACAGTCTGAAGTTATAAGAAAGTTTAATGACATAAAAAGATCATGGGGTATTGAAAGAGCCACAGACTATTTTTACAGCTTATCAAAAGATTCATATTATATACGGATGGATAGAATTGCAAAAAATAAATACTGGAGGACAGATACAGAGTACGGCAGTTTAGAGATTACAATCAACCTTTCAAAGCCGGAAAAAGATCCAAAAGACATAGCGGCGGCTAAAGCATTAAAAGAGACAAATTATCCTAAGTGCCTTTTATGCCTGGAAAATGTAGGCTTTAGCGGTAACCTAAATCATCCAGCAAGACAAAATCACAGGGTAATACCAGTAAAGGTTGCAGATGAGCAGTGGTATTTTCAGTATTCGCCTTATGTTTACTACAATGAGCATTGCATATTGTTTTACGAAAAGCATGTGCCGATGCAAATATCAGAAAAGACGTTTATAAGGTTATTGGATTTTATAGATCAGTTTCCACACTATTTTATAGGTTCTAATGCTGATTTGCCGATAGTAGGTGGCTCCATCTTATCCCATGAGCACTTTCAAGGTGGGCGCCATGTATTTCCTATGGAGGAAGCAAAGGTAGAAGAGTGGTATAAAAGTGAAATGTTTAAAGATGTAGATGTGGGAATCTTGAAGTGGCCTCTATCAGTAATAAGGCTTTCAAGCAAAAACAGAGATGGATTGCTGAAGGCGTCATCCATGATTTTAAGAGAGTGGAGAAATTACAGCGATCCATCTGTTGATATAATAGCTTATAGCACAGTTGGTAGTGAGAAGGTACCACATAATACAATAACACCTATTGCGAGGAAAAATGGTGATAGCGCGTATGAGATGGATTTAGTCTTGAGAAACAACCGCACTACTGATGAGTACCCTTATGGTATTTTTCATCCACATGAGGAACTTCACCATGTAAAGAAGGAAAATATAGGGCTTATTGAAGTTATGGGGCTTGCTGTGCTTCCTGGAAGGCTAAAAAAAGAACTTGATGAGATAGAAATGATATTATCCGGTGACAGAAAATACGACAAAAAAGAGATTTCTGCAGATGATCCGCTTTTTAAGCATGTACCATGGATTGATGAGCTTGTAAATAAATACGGTGTGAATCTTAAGAGGGAAGAGGCAGAAGTAATAGTAAAAGACGAGGTAGGTGAAATTTTCTTAAAAGTGCTGCTGGATGCAGGCGTATTTAAGCGTGATGAGAAGGGGAAAGCGGCATTTGATAAGTTTTTAGATAGCATACATTTTAAAAAAATTTAATAAAGGAGAGGAATTAAATGGCAACAAAAATTGTGGAAGAATTTAAAAGAATCTACGGCAGTAACGAAGGAGTAAGGCTATTCTATTCGCCAGGCAGGGTAAATTTAATAGGGGAGCACACAGATTACAATGGTGGATATGTATTCCCATGCGCTCTTGACTTTGGAACGTTTATGGCCATAAGAATGAGGGATGATGGAAAGGTACGCCTTTCTTCACTAAACTTCGATCTTAAAGTCGAAGTGGACATAAACGAATTAATCTATGATAAAAAAGATGATTGGGCAAATTATCCAAAAGGTGTATTAAAAGTTTTGCAAGATGAAGGTTATAAGCTAAGAGGGTTTGAAGCGCTATACGAAGGGAACATACCAAATGGAGCAGGACTTTCTTCTTCTGCATCCATAGAACTTGTGACTGGTGTGGCTATGAATGAAATTTTAAATTTGGGAATTGATAGAGTTGAATTAGTTAAAATGTGTCAAAAAGCTGAAAATAATTTTGTCGGCGTCAATTGCGGTATAATGGATCAATTTGCTGTAGGAATGGGCAAAGCTGACTATGCTATATTTTTAAAATGTGATACAATTGATTATAAATACGTTCCACTTAAATTAGATGGCTATAGGATAGTTATATCGAATACAAATAAGCGAAGGGGGCTTCAAGATTCTAAGTACAACGAGAGAAGGAGTCAGTGTGAGGCTGCATTAAGCTACCTTAAGAAAGAATTGGATGTAGACAATCTTGGGCAGGTTACACTGGAAGAATTCGATAAGTACAAATACTTGATACCGGATGATGTGTTAGTAAAGAGGGCAAGACACATTGTGACAGAAGATGAGAGAGTTTTAGATGCTGTTGAAGCGTTAAAAAATAATGACATTAAAAGGTTTGGTCAACTGATGGTACAATCTCACAATTCGTTAAGGGATGACTATGAAGTTACCGGCAAGGAATTGGATGCTTTAGTCGATGAAGCGCTTAAATTAGATTACGTTTTAGGCTCAAGAATGACAGGCGCAGGATTTGGTGGATGTACCGTCAGCATTGTCAAAGAAGAATTTGTAGAAGACTTCATTAGAGAAGTGACGAAAGGATACAAAGAAAGAATAGGTTATGAGCCATCAATGTATGTGACGGGTGTAGGAGACGGAGCAAAAGAAATAAAATAGAAAGGGGTATATATTGTATGTCTATTTTAGTGTGCGGTGGCGCTGGATATATTGGCAGTCATACTGCCTATGAGCTTTTTAAAAGAGGAGAAGATGTAATAGTTGTTGACAATCTCATAACAGGCCATGAAAAAGCGGTAATTGGAGGTAAGCTTTACGTTGGCGATCTTAGAGATAGCGAATTTTTGGACAAAGTTTTTGAAGAAAATGATATAGAAGCTGTCATAGATTTTGCGGCATTTTCTCTGGTGGGAGAAAGCGTCGGTAAACCTCTGGACTATTATGAAAACAATGTGTATGGGACGATGTGCTTATTAAAAAAAATGGTTAAATACGGCGTTAGGAAGATAGTTTTTTCATCAACTGCTGCCACATATGGAGAGCCTGAAAGAATACCGATAAAAGAAGATGACAAGACATTTCCTACGAATCCTTATGGCGAAACTAAATTGGCTGTGGAAAAGATGCTAAAGTGGTGTGACAATGCTTATGGGATAAAGCATGTTGTGCTTAGGTATTTTAATGTGGCTGGCGCCGATGAAAGTGGAGTCATAGGAGAAGATCATAATCCTGAAACACATCTTATACCGCTAATATTGCGAGTGCCATTAGGGAAAAGAGAGTTCATAGAAATCTACGGGGATGACTACGACACAAAAGATGGTACTTGTGTAAGAGATTATATACACGTTACAGACCTTGCTGATGCCCACATCTTGGCATTAGATAAGCTAAGAAGGGATAGCAGTAGTGCAATATACAACCTGGGAAATGGAGAAGGGTTTACAGTCAAGGAAGTGGTTGAAACAGCAAGAAAGGTGACCGGACATCCTATACCAGCGAAAATTGCCGCAAGGCGACCGGGAGATCCTGCAAAATTGGTAGCATCATCGGAAAAGATTATAAATGAGTTAGGCTGGAATCCTAAGCACAATTCACTTGAGGAGATTATAGAGTCTGCGTGGAAATGGCATAAATCAAATCCTTATGGATTTGGCGATAAATAGAGGTGGTAATTTTGGCAGATTTGATTCCAGTAAGTTACAAATTATTAAAGGGCATGAATGAAAGTCTCATATTGAATGTGATACGTCACAACAAATACGTATCAAGGTCTGAAATAGCAAAGATAACGAATTTGACGCCACCTACAGTTACGAATATCATAAACAAGCTTTTAGAGGACGGACTTGTGAAAGAAGACAAATTAGGAGAATCCAGCGGTGGAAGGCCGCCTGTCATATTGAAGATAAACAATGAAGCTTTTGATATAATCGTTATAATAATCGGGACAGATATAATGGAAGAGTACCTGTTGGACGCTGAACTTACCACAAAAGAATCAAAAGTTGACAACATAAAAAAGGAAGATTCGGAAAGCATATTCAAGCTTTTATTCGATAGAATAAGGCATTTAAAAGATATTTCAAAGAAAGAGATAGCTGGGATCGGCATAGTAGTTAGAGGTCCTGTAAAGTCAAGCGAAGGTATATCCGTATTTTCTCCTAATATAGGGTGGAGAAATGTGCCTATAAAGGACATGATAGAAAAAGAATTTGGAATTCCTACGTTTGTTGAAAATGACGTCAGAGCCATGGCTTTAGGGGAATTCTACAACGGAATTGCTAAAAATGTCGGCAATGTTGTGTTTTTAAAAGTAGGACATGGAATAGGTTCAACAATAATATTGGATGGCAAAATATACAGAGGAATTAACGACATGGCTGGTGAGATAGGACATACTACAATCGACGTTGCCGGTCCTAAATGCAGTTGCGGCAATTACGGATGTTTTGAAGCTTTGGCATCTGAGAAAGCATTGGTAAACAATGTGGTAAAAAGAATAAAAGAGGGATCTTATTCTCTTGTGTCTGAATACGTCAACGGAGACTTGGAAAATATAACAACCAGATTTGTGTACAAAGCCGCGGAAGAAGGGGATGAAGTTGCTTTATCTGAGTTAAACAAAATCGCTATTTACTTAGGCATAGGCATTGCGAATATAGTTAATGTCTTTAGCCCAGAGTTGGTGCTCATATCAGGTGGAATAGTGAGAGGTCGAAAGTTTATAGAAGACGTTGTATTGGAGACTATTAAAAAGAGATCTTTTGAAGCAAATTATTCATCCTGCAGCATTGCCTTTTCAAATCCAGATTATAATACAGCCTTGATGGGTATATCAAATATAATATTAGATAGTATTTTGTAATGCTATCTAATATTTTTTTGTCATTGAAAATTCTCAGCATACCATTTATAATTGAAGTATAGACTGATATAGGAGAGGTAAACGATGTTTGGAAATTTTTTTAATAGAATGTACTATGGCGATCCACATAGACCCGATTTAAAAGCTGATGATATTCCTAAGAAGGGTATGTCTTTGTTTCTTGACATTTTAAAAAACAACTTCTGGCAACTTATAAGCCTTAATCTTTTATTGATTGTGTCGTGCATACCTATCGTGACGATAGGACCTGCTTTGGCTGGATTCAATAATGTGCTTAGGAATCATGCACTTAATAGAAATGTATGGCTTTGGAATGATTTCAAAGACGGGTTTGTTAAGAATTTCAAGCAAAGCTTTATAATTACGTTGATAAACGCTTTAGCAGCTTTTATATTAATCAATAATTACAAAATTTATTCTTCATACAGTACAGGCTTTATAAAAATTGCGGGCAGCTATATTACCATATTTATTGGCTTTATACTTGTTCTCATGAATGTGTATATTTATCCTTTGATGGTTACGTATGATTTAAAGATAAAGCATATATATAAAAATGCTTTGATATTTTCAATCATAAAGTTGCCTCAGACGATAGGCATAGTGCTATTAAGCTTATTATTGTTTGGACTTTGCATTTTATTTGCGTTCATTCCGCTTATTGTCATCGGATTTAGCTTAGTTGGGCTTGCCATAAACGTATATGATAGAGGTGTGTTTGAGAAGTACATTGACAGCAGAGTCAACCAAGAAAACAAAAAAATGGAAGATGAACCTGAAGATCAGTAGGATGTATAAAATCTTCCATAATGGATAATATAACTAACGTTAGCTTATATTACACGTTATGGAAGGAGCAAAATATATATGGAAAATAAGGAAAGCTTAATGAAAGTTTTATCAAATGGCATAAGCAGTGAATCGCTGGCGATTGAACAGTACATGGCTGATTTAGACAAGATTCGCAATCCTTACGTGAGAAATATCTTTAAGAAAATCTTGTCTGATGAGAAATCACATCAAAATAGCTTTAAGAGAGCTTATGATTTTTTTGGTAAGACTCGCAACAATGAGCTTACATGGCAAGACAATGTATTGATGAGATTTAAAATGTTAGGCAATTTTATGGGTACAAATACTACAAAAGGTTTTTTATTGGGGATAAGTGCTGCTTTTATACTTGCATCTATAGGTCCAAATATAAAAAGGGCTTTGAAGCCAGTAGCTGTTGGTGCTGTCTCTGGTGCAATGACATTGTCTGAAAAGATGAAGAATTTAGCAGATGCAGCGAAACAGAACATCGATGGCATAGCAAAAGATGCTGTAAAATACAAAGACGAGCAGTTGTCAAAAATGAGAAGTGATAGCGATGAGATTGCAAAAAGCATCATAGAAGAGCTGCAGAATCAAAGGGATGCAGCCTTAAAAGAAGCACAAGATTTAAAAGCCAGGATGGATGCATTAGAAAAAGAAATAAGTGAACTTAGTAAAAATAAAGAGTGATATGGAATGTTTAATGTGAATATAGATAGAGTAAGAGGTGAATCTTATGAAAAAGCCTTTTGCTCTTTTTTTAATTTTATTGATTGTTGTTTTTTTAGTCACATGGCCATATTACATGTACTTGTATGAAACAGGCAAAATAAACTTTACACAGACAGATGATGAAGATTACAGGGGGATAATTACATTTTGCGATTTTCCCCATTGGTCAACCGATGATCCTATTGGTTTTAATTTTATAAAGAAAAAGATACAGGATTTCGAATATTTGCATCCAGGGATTATAATTGAATTTGAGCCAATTAGAAATGGAAATTTTTATTATGATGTCAATGATATAATTGGCACGGATAAACCTGATATAATCCCTATAACTTCAGACAGTCCATTTATTTACAATGATAAATTAGAGCCACTTGACAAATTTTTTGGTAAAAGTTATAAGAATTCATTAAAAGAAGATGTCCTCAATGGATTTATGTATAATAATAGTGTTTATGGCATTCCTTTAGGGATGTACACAAGTGTCCTTTACATAAACAGTGATTTGTTCAGCAAAAAAGAAGTGGAAGTTCCTCAAAATGGAGAGTGGAGCTACGAAGAGTTTCTAGATGATATGGCTAAGCTTACATATCAAGAAGGCAAAAAAGAAAAAAAGGATTTCTATGGAATAACTATGTATATGGAAAGAAGCTATAATCTTTGGGGGTTTTTGATGGCAGACGGTTTAAATATAATCAACGATAAAGGGACAGTTTCCTTTAAGGGGCTGCAGGCGGAGTCTGGCATTAAAAAATTGATAGAATTGTACGCAAAAAGTGCGATAGATCCTGTGTCTTTTGGTGGTGATTACAGCAAAGTGTGGGATAGTTTTACAGTCAATAAAGAAAGCGCTGTCTTGGTCGATGAAAGTTACAAAGTCCAATACCTCAAATATCTTGAAAATAAGAATAAACTTTTTCAGTTTGATATTGCGTTGTATCCAGAAGGAGATGGCGATGTGCCTATCACAATATCTCCAAAAATTTACGGTTATGGCATCACAAAGCAGAGCGACAAAAAGAAATTGGATATGGCGTTTAGATTTGTAAAATTTATTGCAGATTCTCAAGAAAGCGTAGAGAAAATAGGGTTTATACCAGTCAAAAAGGATGTACCTATAACCGACGAAATTATGAAAAAAATTGACATGGCAGTGAAATACACTGATAATATACCGAAGAATTGGCATGACAAAAATATCATGTTTAATAAAGCATTAATAGATGGATTAAAAAATAAAGAAAGCGAGAAAATGATTTTGGAAAAAATCCAAAAAGCATTAAATTAGTAGCGGCTGTTTATCGTCTTTTTCGTAATCAAAACCATCTTTGCCGTGAATTTATTGTTGCGAAGCCGCTTAAATCCTTCAGGGTGAAATATGCCCAAAAGAAAGCTTTCATAATGGGTTATTATGAATCTTTCAAGAGGTGATTTCATGTCCATTACTTCAAAGCCAAGCATTTCCACACCTTGATTGAAAAGTGTGTATCCCATAAATACATTTACATCTTCGAAATCATGATTTTCATTGATGTAAGCTTTTAATGCTTTTAAAGATTTTTTAAACCTTTTTAGTGCTATGATGCCAATAGCAATAGGTGAACTGCTGCTGGAGGTTATTTCTGTAAGGACTTTATTGTTTAAGTGAAGCTCAGCAAATTTATCGCCTCTATCTAAAACTGTGCCATCTTTCAGCACGATCCTCTTACCTCTGTATTTTTTTAATGCGATTCTTATTTCAGAGTCGTCTCCACCTACTGTATGGATATTATTTAATTTTGCAAATACAAGTTCCCACAAAGACCAAATATACATAAAAATCTTCTTCATAATGATTACCCCGTTTACGAAAAGATAAATTTATTTATGTCTACAATCTCTAAGTTCTTCTCTTTTATTCCACTTATTATCTTATCAAGAGCTATAAGCATTGTCTCAGGAGCTTCTTTGTCTGACCCTATGTTGTCGCTGCTGTCGTGAAATATTAAAATGTTTCCGCCCTTTACTTTGTTTAATACGCGATTTACTATCAGATTTGGGTCTTTTACTTTCCAATCCCAGCTCATGTAACTCCATAAAATTATTTTGATGCCTAATTTTTTTGAGTACCGGTAGATAAAAGTTGTAAACAATCCCCATGGTGGTCTATAATATGAAGGATACTTTCCGGTAATCTGAGAGATAATTTCAACCGATTTTAATAATTCCTTGTACGTAGCAATAGGTCCTAAAAACCAGTTTATGTGATGCTTATAACCGTGTATGCCTATCTCATGACCTCTATTTACGATTTCTTTGGCTAAATCTGGATACTTCTCAACTTTGTCTGCCAACAAAAAAAAGCACGCTTTAACATTGTATTTATCCAGAAGGGACAAAAGTGTAGGCGTGTATTCGGGATCTGGACCGTCATCAAAAGTAATCGCTATCCATGGCACTTTCTTTTTTCTGCTTGTATAGATTACATTGTAATGGAAAATACGGCCCAGCATGGTAGGAAGCAGTGCTACTAAGACTAAGTAAAGTATGTAAATTTTTATCATGAATTTTATCATTCCGCTAATTTCCCCCTTACAATAAGATTATATACGTAAAAAATGAATCTTACAAGTTTATAGAGCTTGAAATGAATGCTAATGCTATTTTGCTTGAAGAATTTAGAAAAAAAATTTATAATAAAAGAGGCGAATTTAACTTAATTGAGAGGATTGTTTAGATGATGAATCATTTTATAAAAAAATTTGTAGCAATTATTGTGACAATGCTTATCTCTGTATCCGTTGTAGGGTGTGGCAACAACGATCAACAGTATACACGTACTGATTTTATGATGGATACTGTCATGCAAGTTACTGCATACGGCAGAAATGCCAAAAAAGCAGTTGACGAGTCCATGAACAAATTGAAAGAAATCGACAACCTTATGAGCAGCCAGAAAAGCGGTAGCGACATACAAAAGATAAACGACAATGCTGGTGTAAAGTATGTGAAAGTAAATCCAGAGACATTTTACGTCATAAAGACGGCTTTAAAGTACAGCAAAATAAGTGGTGGATATTTCGATATAACTATCGCTCCGTTGGTGAATTTATGGGGTATCGGCACTGATCATGCCCATGTTCCGACGGAAAGCCAAATTAAGGATGCCATGAAATACATAAACTACAAAGACGTCTTGCTGGACGAAAAGAACGATGAAGTTAAATTAAGCAGAAAAGGCATGGCAATCGATTTGGGAGGAATTGCTAAAGGCTTTGCTGCTGATGAACTGGAAAATATCATGAAAGAAAATGGTGTAAAGCACGCGCTTATAAATTTAGGCGGCAGCAGCGTATACCTTTATGGTTCAAAGCCAGATGGCTCCAATTGGAATATAGGAATACAGAATCCTTTTGGAGATAAGGGTACGTATTTCGCCATTGTTTCAGGCAAAGATATGCTTATTGACACATCTGGCAATTATGAAAGATATTTTATTCAAAACGGAAAAAGATACCATCACATATTAAATCCTTTTACAGGGTATCCTGCAGAAAGCGGCGTCGTCAGTACAACAATAGTTTCTACTAATATTAAATCTATTGATGCTGATGCGTTATCTACAATCACCTTTATTTTAGGTGTTGATAAAGGGATGAAATTGATAGAGAGTATGCCTGGTGTTGATGCGATTTTTGTTACACCGGACTATAAGGTATATGCAACATCAGGACTTAAAGGCAAATTAAAGATAACAGATTCGAGGTTTAAGCTGTATGAAAATAGGTGATAAGATTTTAATAGGAGTGCTTTTGATTATTTCTTTTGCTTCTGCCTATTTTACTTATGACAAGGCGCTATCAAGAACTGGCACAGATGTTGTAATTGAAGTAAATGGTTCTAAGTACCAAGAATTGCCTTTAAATGTTGATAAAACAGTGACAATTCACAATGGCCAGCATTTAAATGTGGTTGAGATAAAAGATGGTAAGGTAAGAATGGAAGAAGCCAATTGTCCAGATCAGATATGTGTCAAAACAGGCTGGATAGAAAAAGAAGGCCAGCAGATAGTATGTCTCCCTAATAGAGTAGTGGTGAGAGTTACAGGTGGCAAAAAAGGAGAAGTAGACGACGTAGTATATTAAATAGCCGCACACTTTAAGATGTACGGCTATTTTTTTATCATTAGATATCTTAATGTGTTTGAGAGTATGTCTTTTACAACAGGTGCTGCAATTTCGCCACCCATATGGCCATTTTTAGTAGGATTTCTTATGACTACTAAGACGGCTACTTGAGGGTTGTCCACAGGTGCAAATGCAGCGAAAGATGCTGTGTATTTACCGGGTGAGTAATTTTCAGTTGTGCCTGATTTTCCTCCTACAGTAAAGCCAGGTATTTGACATGCTGTTCCTGTACCCTCATCGACGACTTTTTTAAGCAGTTCTTTCATTGTGTTTGACGTGTCCTGCGATATAACTTGCCTTATGACTTGAGGTTTAAATTCTTTTATGACTTTATCACCTGATTTTATTTCTTTTACTATATTTGGCTTCATCAAGTATCCACCATTTATAGTTGCTGAAAAAGCATCTATCATTTGAAGTGGTGTTACTGCTATGCCTTGTCCAAAAGACATGGATGCAAGGTCTACAGGATGAACGTTTTTCTCTGGTATTATCATGCCAGACGCTTCCCCCGGAAGCTGTATTCCGGTTGGGCTTCCAAATCCAAAGGCATTTATGTACTTGTACAATGTATTTAATTTAAGCCGTTCTACGATTATCTTCATGAATACTGTATCGCTGGACATTGCAACTGCTTGTGAAAAATCGATATTTCCTAATTTTGTCCAGCTATTTATCCTGTGGCCTGATACTATGTAGTAACCTGGATCGTAAAATTGCTCATTTGGCGTGACTAAAGATTCTTCTAATGCAGCAGATGCTGTTACTACTTTAAATACTGATCCTGGTTCGTACAGATAAGACACAGCAGGATTTGACCATGTGTCGATGGAGCTGACCTTATTTGGCTCGTTTGGATCAAAATCAGGAATATTTGCCATGGCTAAGATATCGCCCGTCTTCGGATTCATCACGATTGCTGAAATGCCGTTAGCTGGACTGTAAGTTTCATAAGCTTTTTCTATGGCCGTTTCTGCATATCCTTGAATAACCGAATCGACAGTAAGGACTAAGTCATCGCCTTTTTCTGGTTCGTACAATTTTTCGGGAAGTCCTATTACATGACCTATTTCATCAGTTGTGGCTACTTCTAATCCCGATGTTCCTTTTAAATATTTATCAAATGAGTATTCTAAACCGTATAGACCATTTCCGTCTACACCAGTGAATCCTAATGTCTGTGACAATAGACTGCCGTCAGGATAGCTTCTAATGCTGGTATCTTCTACGTATATGCCTGCAAGGTTTAACTTTTTTATCTTGTTTACATTGTCCAGTGATACATTTTTTTTAAGGACAGTCCACTCAGAATTTTTATTGCTTAGAAGCTTATACAGTGAATCTTTTTTCATGCCTAATAAGCTGTACAATTTGTCTGCGACTGCATCTGGGTGTGTTATATTTTTAGGCGCAGCATATACATCGCCGCCGCTTACATTAGTGGCCAGGATATTTCCATTTGCATCGTAAATAATTCCTCTTTCTGGCTTTAGTACTATCTTGGATGTGGTTTGATTTTTGACGGCCAGTGAATATTTTGGAGCCATTACAATCTGTAGCCATATTAATCTTGCTACAAGACATGCGATTAAAAATAAAAATGTAATTAGTACCAGCAAAATGCGCTTTTTGTTTATTGATGCCAATTGAAAGTATCCCCCTTGTACGTTTATAATTTTATTTTAAATCAATAATGTGCACATTTCAATTAGTTTACATGAATCTGCATTCGATTGGTTTTACATCTAAAGCAAATTCTAAGAAAGATGGCGCTCTCATTTTGAAATTTTCTGACCATTCCATGAATTTAACCTTACATACAATAAAAGGCATTATCCATTGAACATTGTTAATGGCAAGACCGTAAAATTCAGGGTTGACCTTCAGATCATTGGCAACCTCTAAGAACGATGATAATTCTTTTTGCGATATTCCAGATTCTACATTTCCAATGTGCACAAGTTTGTCATCATCGTTGTAAAGGCCCAAGACTAACGCCGTTTTATCTACCTTATAACCCAATATTACAGCGTTTAGTACTATGTGATGTTTGAATTTTTGCCATAGATTACTTCTTTTTCCTAAGTAATATTTTGAGTCTGCCTTTTTAGCCATTACTCCTTCCAGTTGTTTTTTACCAGTTTCCGCAAATAAAGTTTTGCCGTGTTCAAAAATATAATCAGATATCCTTATTAGATTGCTTTCACTGACGATTTTACTTAAGATTTCTTTGCGCTTAATAAGTGGGTAGTTTAATAGTTCTTTTCCATCAACATATATTACATCCCATGTTATAAATATTGCGGGATTGGATTTACTTAAAAGTTCGATTTTTAGTTTGTTTTGCTGGTGTTTTCGCATCATTATGTTTCTGTAGCTTGGTTTATTGTCTTTTATAACGATTAGTTCGCCGTCAAGTATGGCTTCATTTGATTTTAGACATTTATTTACATCTATAAGTTCTGGGAATTGGTGGCTTATATCTACAAGCCTTCGGTCTTGAAGTTTTGTATAAGATGAAAGAAATGCTATTGTCCTTGAACCATCCCATTTGATTTCATATACCCAATTTGGATCGTCAAATACATTTCCTGATACAGCCAGCATAGGAGGGATTTTTTCATCCATCAGGGACATCTTTATGCACCTTTTTTCTTTTTTGATTTTTTTGCCGTGTTTTCTTCTTTTACTGATTCGATGCTGGCTTTTAATGCGCTTACAAGGTCCAGGACATTTTCTTCCTTTGGCGATTCAGGTATTTCAATTTTTCTATCTTGAATTTTCGACTCGATTATTTCGATCAGGGCTTTTCTGTAGTTGTCATCGTACTTTTCGGGAGAAAAATCAGATGTCAGAGTATCTACAAGCTTTATAGCCATTTTCACCTCATTTTCGTGAAGATCTACATTGCGGATAGGTGGAAGTTCGTTTGTGCTTCTTATTTCATCAGGGAAGTGCATTGTTTCCATTACCATATAGTTGTCATTGAAAACTCTTATGCAGGCTAAATCTTGTCTTGATCGTATGACGACTCTTGCAACTGCTACACGGTTTAATTTCTTCATAGAATCTCTTAAAAGTACGTATGGTTTTGCACCTATTTCATCTGGTGCGATGTAGTATGTCTTATCGAAATATATGGGATCTATTTGACTTAAATCTGTAAAATCGATAATATCTATCGTTTTAACTGTTGACTTTGGAATTCTCTCTAAGTCTTCTTCATCTATGATGACAAATTTTCCTGGTTCATATTCGTAACCTTTTACGATTTCTTCATCAGAAACTTCTTTATTGCAAACAGGGCAGATCTTCTCGTATTTTATGGGTGATTTGCAGTCTTTGTGAAGCTGTCTAAAATGTATAGAGTTGTCTTCTGTGGCTGCATACAGTTTTATGGGGATGCTGACAAGGCCGAAACTAATGGCACCTTTCCACATTGAACGCATTTTTTCACCTTCTTTCGATATTCATTAATTAGTATAACCATGAGAAACTCACAATCTTCAGGTAATTTATGGAATGTGGTTGACTTTGATACAATTTGCCTATATAATATTAATTAATTATTAAAAATATAAATTTTTTATTAAATTTATTAAAATAAAATAAAACATGCCTAATCGAAAGAGCGGGGGATATCTTTGGGGTGAATCCGCGTATGCGGTAGGGTTGCTCTTTACCGAACCCGTCAACTAACCTCGTAGGCATAAAGAGAGGATGAATGAGTTGAATTACAAAAAAATAGTTGCAACAGCAGTAGTGTCAATAACACTTATGCAAGCGCCAAGTGCATTTGCAATGGAGCTTTTGAAATACGGTTCAAGAGGACAAGCGGTGGTTAGCTTGCAGCAAACGTTAAACAGGCTTGGCTATAGCACAGGTGGTATTGACGGAATATTTGGCCGTATGACAAAGAATGCAGTGATTGCACTGCAGAGAAGGTACGGACTATCTCCGGATGGAATTGTAGGACCAGCTACAGAGGCTGTATTAAATAGGACGACTGTAACTGGCGTTTCATCAAGGGGTGGCTATGAGCGCCCATCAAATTTTGACGTAGTAAGCATTGCAGAAAGATATCTTGGAGTGCCCTATGTTTTTGGTGGTACTACACCTGCAGGTTTTGATTGCTCTGGATTTGTTCAATACGTGTTTAGGCAGGCTGGAAAAAGCATTGGTAGAACTACGTATGACCAGTATGCAGGTGGTAGAGTTGTAAGCTTATCTGAACTTCAGCCAGGCGATATATTGTTTTTCTCTACATCAGGCGGTGGTCCTACGCACGAAGGTATATACATAGGTGATAACCGCTTAATACACATGAGCGATTCACTTGGTAAGGCTGCTATTGCGGATTTTAGCGGTTGGTTTAGGACGTACTATATTGGTGCAAGAAGGTATTATTAAGGTTAAAAGAGAGCATCTATATAGAGGCGTATATGTTTTTTGATTTAACATATGCGCCTCTTTTATTTTTAGAAGTTCAATAAAGTCTTAAATGGAAATCTTTGCTTTGCTGACAAGTAATGCCACAAATAACTGATTATTATAAATTTTCTGCGATGACTTTTTATAACTCGCAATTACCAAAACGTTTGTTCGTTTAATATAATTAAGGCACAGTGCTGCACTGAAAGGGACCGGTCCTCACTTTATGTGAGGTGTGTAGTAGATGATAAGTTATAATGAACTGTGCTTTAAGGCTAAAAGTGGTGATAAAGATTCTGTCTATGAGATTTTAAAAAAGTTTCATCCTCTTTTGATAAAATTAGCAAAAAAGTTTCCATACGACAGTTTTGATGATATGCTTCAGGACGGAAGAGAAGTGCTTATTGCTGCTATCTATCAGTTTGATGAGAAAAAAGGCAAAGAATTCATAGCATATGGAAGTATGCAGCTTAAATTTTACTTTTTAAATGCCTACAGGAAGAAAAAATCTTTTCTTTCTTTGAATGCAAAGGCAGATGATGATGAAGATGAAATCATCGATTTGATGGTAGCCGATGAACTTACTCCGGAAGAAAAATTTTTTAATGATGTCATGAGAAATGATTTAAAGGAAGCTTTGAATAGACTTACTGCAAAGCAGAAAAACATAATAATGCTTTACTTTTTCGAAAGGAAGACACTTGTTGAAATATCAAAAGAATTGGGAGTAGGTTACCAGAGTGTTGTTAAACTTAAAGACAGGGCTTTAGATAGATTAAGATTTTTGATAAAAAATGATATAATTATGTAAAACGGCTTGAAAGGATGATGTATACTTGGAAGCTAAAAATCTCGGCATAAATGAAGAATTATTCAAAGAAATAATCGAGTTGAATCAAAAAGCCCAGTTTCACAATCTAATCGGCATGGAGATTGCTGAGCTTGGCAGTGGTAGAGTGACGATGGAAATGACGATTTCCGAGAAACATCTAAATATCTTTGAGATTGCTCACGGCGGTGTACTTTTTTCTCTCATGGATACAGCTATGGGAATTGCCGCAAAGACGATGGGGAAAAACATGGTGACTCTGGAGATGAATATAAACTATATAAAGCCCTTAAAAGCCAAAGACAGAATCAAGGCAATAGGGAAGATCATCCACATGGGCAAGACGACTGCTGTTGCAGTATGTGATGCATACAATCAGGATGGCAAGCTTGTGGGATCTTCCCGCGAGACATTTTACTGCATAGATTAAATGGTATACAATAAAAATAAGATGAAAGGAGGCTGTGAAAATGAATTTTGATAGCTTTTTGTACAATACAAGACCTTTTTTAAATTATCTGTTTGATTTTTATAGCAATTTAGATGACATGAAGTTAAGCACCGTCATAAAAGATGCTGGAAATGCTGACAATGTGTCGATTATCGTCGTTGACATGATAAACGGTTTTTGCAAAAGTGGGGCTTTGTCAAGTCCTCGAATAGGAGGGATTATAGAACATATAAAGAGCCTCATTAAAGCTTCGTACAGGATGGGCATAAAGAATGTGATGTTTGTAAATGATGCCCATGCGAAAGGTGCAACAGAATTTGCTGCTTATCCAGAGCACTGTATCAAAGGAACAGATGAAAGCCGTATCGTAGAGGAGCTTTTAGAGGTAGTCAAAGACAAGCCAAATGTGTACGAGAAAAATTCGTTAAATGTGTTTTTCGGCGGAGAAGATGGTGATGGAAATAAGTTCTTGAGAAAGATATTTGATATGATAAAAGGAGGCAAATCTACATTTATTATCGTAGGCAATTGCACTGATTTGTGTGTATATCAGACAGCGATTTCTATAAAGATGATTGCAAACGCCAATAATTTAAGCGCCAATGTGATTGTGCCTGAAAATTGTGTTGAGACTTACGATATAAGCGTGAAGACAGCGGAAAGGCTTAAAATAGTTCCACACGATGGTGACTTAACGCATACTATGTTTCTATACCACATGAAGCTTAATGGCATAAATATCGTAAAAGAACTGCTGGAAGAATAAAATAAAAAGTTTTAAAGAGCTCTTTAACGTATAAAGGGCTCTTTTTATTAATAAATATTTATAAGATATTTATATTTTATTTATCAGTTGTAATGCTTTTGTAATATTGATAATATATAATGGATTTATAGAAAAATGGCTGTTTTAGATGAATGATGAAGAATTTTGTTGCAAATTGCTTTTTATTGTGAGGGATCTTAGGAGGGGATTTCAGTGCCAAAACCTTTAAACGAAAACGCAAGATACATGGCAGGACTTGACGGACTACGTGCTTTAGCTGTGCTTGCTGTCATTGGATATCATCTTAATCTGACTTTTTTGCAGGGTGGTTTTTTTGGCGTCAGCATATTTTTTGTGTTGTCAGGGTACTTGATAACAAATATAATTGCATCAGAATGGGAGAAAAACAATAAAGTTGATTTAAAAAATTTTTGGAAGCGCAGAATGTTGAGGTTGTTTCCAGCTCTTTTTATTATGGTAATTGTAGTCGTCTCTTATGTTACGCTTTTCGATGCTTCAAGGCTTTCATCTATTAAAGGCGATGCTATAACAAGTTTGCTTTATGTCAACAATTGGTGGCTTATATTTCATAAAATATCTTACTTTGCTAAGTTTGGACCACAATCGACGTTTGGCAATCTATGGTCACTGGCTGTTGAAGGACAGTTTTACCTTATTTGGCCGTTAGCATTGATTGTGGCATTTAAGTATATAAAGAAGAAAAAGTATATCTTTGTTATCACTTTGCTGCTTTCTGCGCTTTCTGCTTTAGCAATGGGTATGATGTACATTCCAGGAATGGATCCCAGCCGTGTATATTATGGCACTGATACGCGCGCTTTTGGGCTTCTTTTAGGTTCAGCTTTAGCGTTGATTCTGCCCAGCAACAAATTTTCCAACAATGAAGCTAAAAGAAAAGTATTGATTTATGATATGATTGGCTTTTTGGCAATAGTTTCGATTTTTGCTATGCTTATGTACGTCAATCAATACGATCCGTTTGTATATAGAGGTGGCATGTATTTGCTATCTGTAATAACTGCTGTGGTGGTAGCTGTGTCAGCACATCCTAAAAGCTTGTTGGGGAAAATATTAGGATGCGCTCCATTAAGATGGTTGGGGGCAAGATCGTACGGAGTATATCTTTGGTACTTTCCGGTGCTTATTTTGACGACACCAACTGTGGACACGAAAGGCTTTGATCCTATTCGGGCGCTGCTGCAGGTATTTATGATCATTGTTATTTCTGCCTTTTCATGGAAATACGTGGAGGATCCAATAAGACACGGCGCACTTAAAAAAATCATAAACGACTTAAAATCATTGAGGTTTGAAAAAGGGAAAATACTACCTACACTTAAAACATCTGCTTTAGTTTCATTATCCGTATGCTTAATGGGCACTTTTATTGCAGGTATGAGTGGAATCATACCTGCCAGCGCATCAGTTGCATTAAATTCAGGTTCATCAAATATTGCATCAGATTCACCATCTTATGTAGGAAGTAGTAGCAATATTGGCAGTGATGTGCAGGACTACAATGATAATTTGCCAGATAATAGGAGAGATATTAAGTACTATCCGTATAAAGGCGGAAATTCAAACTCAGCAGTATCAAATAGCGGTGATTCCACAACCAGCAATGTGCAGGATGGAAAGGGTATAGCCATAATAGGTGACTCAATATTGATAGATACAAAGCCTTACTTGGAAGAGATGTTGCCGGGAATCACGATTGATGGCAAAGTAGGAAGACAAATGTATCAAGCAAAAGATGTCGTGAAAAACCTCAAAGCGAAAGGAAAAATAGACACATTGATAGTTGAGTTGGGGACAAATGGGCCTTTCACTGAAGACCAGCTTTTATCGCTTTTAAAGAGCGCAGAACCTGTAAAACGCGTAATATTGGTAAATGTCCGCGTCCCACGCCCTTGGGAAAGCATCGTCAATGAGACGTTGTCAAAAGTGTCTTCAGAATATCCCCACACTACTTTAATTGATTGGTATAAAGCCAGCTATGGACATGATTCATTCTTTTCACCCGATGCGGTTCACTTAGAGCCCAGTGGTGCGAAGTATTTTGCTTCACTTATAGCAAATGCGGTAAAAGAAGAAAATTAAAACGATGTAAAAAGGCTGCATTTTGCAGCCTGTAATTATTCTAAGACTTTTCGAATCTCGTTTAGCTTTGAGTTATTTTTGTACTTCATGTATATATAGAAGGGTATGCCGCACATAAGCATTATAAATCCGTACATGACAGTCTCGGCTCCAGACCCGTATATTGTCCACATGGCGTATGCAAAGCCTAAAAGTGGAATAATGGAATTCTTTATAAAGCCTAATACGCTGACGTTTTTGTCTCTTTTTATAAGAAGCATCATTTCAGATGCGGCTGTAAAAGCGTACACAGGTAGGAAAGACAAAGTTGCCAGCAGTATTATAAAATTAAACGCAGAAACCAGAGATTTTGTATAGTTCATCAGCAATAGCAGATTTACAAGCACCGATCCTATGATCAATGATACGTGAGGAGTCTTGTATTTAGGATGTACTTTTGAAAAAATCTCTGGAAATAGACTGTCTTTACCAGCCGCATAAGCCACACGAGCTGTAGATAAAAGCCATCCGACAGTTGTGCCAAGCACACTTACGACAGAGCCTACTATTATGACATTCGCAATGTTTTTTCCTAAAAACTGTTTGAGGATGTCGGCTATTGGAGAAGCACTTTTTGCAAGCTGGCTTTGTGGCATTGCACCCATTGCCGAAAGGTTTATGGCAAGGTACATCACTACAGCTATTAATATTCCGAATATGGTGCTTAACTTTACGTTTCTTTCAGGGTTTTTAATTTCTTCAGCGGTTATTGACGCAGTTTCAAGTCCTACAAACGCCCACAGCGTTGAAGTTGCTGCTGCAGACAAAGTATTCATGCCTTTTCCTGCAGGGAACAATGGCATTACATTGCTTGACTTGAAATGTACTGCTGATACGATTATGAAGAATAAAAAAAGACATACTTCAAACACAGTTATTGTTGTTTGAGTTGAGCCAGCCTTTTTTACACCTATTATATTGATTATCGTAAAAATCCATAAGATTCCACTGGTGTACAGAAAAGCGGCTAAATGATTTTGCGATAAAATCGGGAATAAAGCGCTTGAGTAACTGGCAACTGCAATGACAACGGCAGCGTTTCCGATCCATGAACCATTCCAGTATAACCACGCATTGATAAAACCTATAAAGTCTCCAAAAGCTAATTTTGAGTATTCATACGGGCCACCGGCTTTTGGAATCCTTGAACCTAAATTTGCAAATGATAATGCCAACAATATTGATCCGATGCCTGTAACAAGCCATGCCAGTATTGTTGCGCCAGGACCTGATTTAGATGCAAGTGTAGCAGGAAGCATGAATATGCCGGAACCCATCATGTTACCTGTCACAAGTGCTGTGGCGATAAATAGGCCAATGTCTTTTTTGAGCTTTTGTGTTTTGTCCATATAGTACAATTCCTTTCTATAAATTTTTGAAATAGCATAATTAAATTAGCACAGGAAAGTGAAAAAGTCAATGAATAATTTTGCAAAAATGATATAAAAAATGCAGGATATAAAATCAAGTTTTATAACCTGCATAAATCATATTTATTCAATTGAATTCACATCGTATGGTGTTTTTTGGTATACATAGTAATTTAACCAGTTAGAAAACAATAGATTTGCATGGCTTCTCCATTTTACAATTGGCTCATTGTTAGGGTCATCTCCCGGGAAATAGTGTTTTGGTATTTTTATAGGAATGCCTTTTTTTAAATCTCTTTCGTATTCAGATTTTAGAGTCAAAGGATCGTATTCAGAGTGACCTGTCACAAATATCTGCCTGCCAGATTTTGATGCAACTATGTATACGCCTGCCTCATCTGATTCAGAAAGTATTTCAAGGTCATCTACAAGCTCTATATCTTCTTTTCTGACTTCCGTGTATCTTGAATGGGGCGCATAAAATTCGTCGTCAAATCCCCTTAATAAGTCGACATTTTTTTTGGAAACCTTATGCAAAAATACGCCAAACATTTTTTCTTTCAGTGGGTATTTAGGAATCCTATAATGGTAATAAAGACCAGCTTGAGCACCCCAGCAAATGTGAAATGTTGAAAATACATTGTGTTTGCTCCATTCCATTATTTCTTCAAGCTCATGCCAATAATCAACATCTGAAAAGTCCAAAGTTTCCACTGGTGCTCCGGTTATTATGAGACCGTCAAATTTTTCATGTTTTACGTCATCAAATGTTTTGTAAAAAGCTTCTAAATACTCTGGCGCAGTGTTTTTAGATTTGTGTGATGCTGCATAGAGAAATTTTAGATCGATTTGCAGTGGATTGTTGCTAAGTAGCCTTAATAGCTGTGTTTCTGTCACACTTTTTGTAGGCATCAAGTTTAAGATGGCGATCTTAAGAGGGCGTATATCTTGATGAATTGCCCTTTCTTCAGCCATTACGAATATATTTTCTTTAGCTAAAATATCGATGGCAGGTAGGCCATTTGGTATATTGATGGGCATTTGCAAACCTCCTTCAATGTAAAAAATAAAACGCCTCAGAGATGAGGCGTAGATAATCACATCTACTCATCTCCCAAAGCTATAAGCTTTGCAGGAATTAGCACCATTTTCATAAAATATGACGGTTGCCGGGTTTCACAGGGCCAGTCCCTCCACCACTCTTGATGAGTTTTGATTTACGATATTAAATTGTTAAAATAATTATATATTTATTGAAGTTTGATGTCAATAATATGAAGGACACTTTTCGCTAATTCTTATATTGACAACTGTTTGTTTATGAATAGCTTAAAATAATCCAATTTGTGGCTTTTATTTAGTATGTTTTGCAATTATAATTGAATTTAGAGGTGAAAAAAATGTATGATGCAATAATAATAGGTGGAGGACCTGCAGGATCCACATTAGGAAGAAAGCTGTCTAAAGAAGGATATAAGGCATTGTTGATAGAAAAGCATGTTTTTCCAAGGTACAAAGCTTGCGGTGGTGGAATAACGAAAAGGTGTTATAAGTTATTAGATATTGATATAAGCCAATATGTAGAAGATATTACCAATGAAATTGTCTTTAAATTTCCAAACGGCAAACAGACTGTTTTACAAACCGATGAACCTATAATATATCAGGTAGACAGGGTTAAATTTGACAAATATTTGATCGATATGGCAGCTTATTACGGGTGTGAAATACATGATGGGGAAACATTTTATGATTTTTATGATAATGGCAAAAGTCTTGTTGTGATGACAGACAAAGGCGAGTATGAAACGAAGATTTTAGTAGGTGCAGATGGGATAAACAGCAATGTGGCTTATAAAACAAGATTAATAAACGGTAAAAAAGGTATAGCACTTGAAGGCGAAGTATATGTCGATAGTAGCTTAATAGATGGATTAAAAGGAAAAGTTGTGGTGGATTTTAATGCGATAAAATATGGATATGGATGGGTATTTCCTAAAGGTGATAGATTGTCTATTGGTGTCGGGACTTTTTTAAATAAGATTTCAAATATAAAGGAAATACTGTCTAAAATGATAGAGGGAAATGTGGACGAAAATATAAAAGACTGTAAAATTTACGGTCATCAATTGTCGTTTCCTGATGGAAGCGATGGAGTATTTAATGATGATAAAATAATACTAATTGGAGATGCTACAAGGCTTGCCGATCCATTTACAGGTGAAGGGATATACAATGCTTTGCTTACCGCAGACATCTCTTTTGACGTTATAAAAAAGCATTTCGATGGAGAATGTGGATTGGACGAATATACATATAGGATAAACAGAGAAATTGTGCCAGATGTCGGTTGGGCGTACAGATTAGCGCAATTCACATACAATAATATGGACTTCATAGAGAAATCTGTAAGGCATTTTCCTAATGTGCTATCATACTTTGTAGATATTATGATGGGTGATAATACATATAAGAATTTTAAAGTAAAAGTTCCAATGTATTCACTGCGCATAATGAACTCTAAGACGAAAATCAAAGTAGAATGAGATGCTATCAGAAAATAATTGACTTTCATGTTCAGGTAAATTAAACTATGTATAGGTAATACCCCTTATGAGTATAGAAAGGAGAGTTTAAACATGAGTTTATTTGGTCCAAAAGGTGAAACTGTGACGATCGATGTAAGAGGTATGTCGTGCAATCATTGTAAAATGACTGTAGAAAAAGCATTAAAAGGCCTTGATGGAGTGTCAAAAGCGACAGTAGATTTAGATAAGGCCAATGTCACCGTAACATACGATCCTAAAAAAGTTACTATAGATGACATGAAAAAAGCGATAAATGATGCAGGATATGAAGCTTAATATTTTATTATATGATTAATTAACCGCTAATGCGGTTATTTTTTTATGTTTAATGTATAATAAAATTGAAAAATGCTGTTTACAAAAAGCTTCATTTGATATATAATAATTACATAAAATCCAATCGGAATAGTATATTTTAAAAGGAGAGGATACAATGTCAAAGATTGCAAAAAATCTAACGGATTTAATAGGCAATACGCCGCTATTAGAATTGTCAAACTACAATAAAGAAAATAACCTTGAAGCAAGGCTTATAGCAAAATTAGAGTATTTTAATCCGTTAAGCAGTGTGAAGGACAGAATCGGATATGCTATGATAAAGGATGCAGAAGAAAAAGGGCTTATAAATAAAGACACTGTTATAATTGAGCCAACAAGCGGCAATACAGGAATAGCATTGGCTTTTGTTGCAGCGGCTAAAAAATACAGATTAATATTGACTATGCCTGAAACCATGAGCATTGAAAGAAGAAATTTGCTTAAAGCGCTTGGCGCTGAAATAGTGTTGACACCTGGTCCAGAAGGCATGTCTGGAGCTGTAAGAAAAGCTGAAGAGTTGGCTAAACAGTATGGCAATGCATTTATACCGCAACAGTTTAAAAATCCCGTCAATCCAGAGATACACAGAAAGACGACAGCAGAAGAAATATGGAGAGACACTGATGGCAATGTAGACATATTTGTTGCAGGCATTGGCACAGGTGGGACAATAACAGGCGTTGGTGAAGTTTTAAAATCAAGAAAACCTGATGTAAAGATTGTAGCAGTTGAGCCTGCTGATTCTCCAGTTTTATCTGGTGGAAAACCTGGACCACATAAGATACAAGGAATAGGAGCTGGATTTGTGCCTGATGTTTTGAATAGAGAGATCATTGATGAAATATACCAAGTCAAGAACAATGAAGCATTTGAAACTTCAAGGGCATTGGCAAAATCTGAAGGCTTATTAGTTGGCATATCATCAGGTGCAGCCGCATTTGCAGCGACTCAGATTGCAAAGAGGCCAGAAAACAAAGGCAAGACGATAGTCGTATTGCTTCCTGATACAGGAGAAAGATACCTTTCCACATCATTGTACCAAGATTGAACAAAATACTTTAACATAGAGAAATAAAATGGTATAATATCCTGACTTTTATAGCAAAACTCAAAAATCTAAATGAGAACTTTTGGGCTTTCTGATTTTGCTAATAATGCAAGACAATGTCAAGGTTGTAAATGATGGAGTATGCTCAATATTAGCTGTAATTTTTATAACTATCTTTAGAATAGAAAAGTAAACAAACTATAAATCAAAGTATGGTTTACACATGAACCATACTTTATTGTTTTTGTTTTACAGTTAAAATGATATAATATATTAAGAATACATTGGCAATTATTTAGGTTGGGTGATATTTATGAATTATTTATCAATACTCAAAGAATTTTTCAAAGATAGAGAAGATATTATTATGGCTTTTTTATTTGGCTCTGTTGCAAAAGGAAAGAGCATGAAAGAGTCTGATATAGATATTGCGGTATATTTTAAAAATTATGATGAAAAGTTGGTATTTAAGTTGTGGAACGATTTAGAAGATTTGCTCAAAAAAGATGTCGATCTCGTAGTGCTAAACATTGCAAATGCTACAATCGCATGGGAAGCATTAAGAGGTAAAAAGATAGTAGTAAACGATGAAAATTTTTATTTAAATTATATGCTTAACGTATCTATGGAAGCCGAAGATTTTAGAGAAGTAGTTTTAGACATATATAAAATAAGGCAAGAAAGAAGGAAAATAAATGCTTAATGAATCAGATAAATTGAATATATTGAAAAGAATAGATTTTATACAAATAGAGTTAAATGATTTAGATGAATACAAAAAATTAACATACGAAGTGTACAATACTGACAGAATTACCAGAAGGAATGTGGAAAGAATAATCGAAAATATATCAAATGCTTTAATAGATATTTCAAAAATAATAATTGCAAATGAAAATATCCATATACCTAATTCTTATAGAGAAATTATTTTAAAGCTCGGTGAAATAGAAACAATAGATGAAGAACTTGCAAAATCGATTGCCGAAATAGCCAGGTTACGTAATGTACTTGCACATCAATATCTTGACATTAAATGGAGTTATGTAAAGACATTTATAACAGATAAAATAAATGATGTCTATAAATTTATCGACGCAGTAAATAAATATATAGAGATGTGATGTATGTGGATAAAAAAACTGTTGTCAATATACTAAATGAAATAGGGCTTTTATTAGAATTAAAAGGTGAAAATCCTTTTAAGTCGAGAGCGTATTATAATGCTGCTCGTACAATAGAAGTCCTTGATGACGATATTGAAAAATTAATAAAAGAAGATAGATTAAAAGATGTAAAGGGTATAGGTGATGCGCTTAATAAAAAGCTTACTGAGCTTGTTACTACAGGTAGACTTGAATACTACGAAAATCTTAAAGCATCGATACCTGAGGGCCTCATTGAGATGTTAAAAATACCAGGTCTTGGACCTAAAAAGATAAAAACATTGTATGACAAACTTGATATAAAGACGGTTGGTGAGCTGGAATATGCCTGCATTGAAAATAGACTAGTTGAATTACCTGGATTTGGTGAAAAGACGCAGAAAAAAATCTTGGAAGGCATACAATTTATAAAACAGTTTAGTGGTAAGCATCTGTTTATGGATGCATATATAGAGGCTACATCATTAAAACAATACCTTGTTGATAGTGGATTGACAATAAGATGCGAGATTGCTGGAAGTTTAAGGCGGAGAAAAGAGATAGTTAAAGACATAGATATTCTTGCTACGTGTGATAATCCTGAGAGGCTTATGGATGTATTTACAAGGTATGAAAGTATAAGGGATATTGTAGCTAAGGGTGAAACCAAGACCAGCATAACATTGAGATCTGGCATAAATGTAGACTTAAGGGTTGTCAAAGATGAAGAATTTCCATATGCATTGCACCATTTTACAGGCAGCAAAGAGCACAATACAGCTATGAGGCATAGGGCAAAGCAAATGGGAATAAAGATGAACGAATACGGTCTATTTAAAGATGAACTGCTTATTAAATGCCGTGATGAAGAAGAGATATTTAATAATCTCAATTTATCGTATATTCCTCCAGAACTTCGTGAAAATATGGGTGAAATTGAAGCAGCAGAAAAAGGGCTACTTCCAGTATTAATAGAGGAAAAAGACATCAAAGGGGTTTTTCATGTACATACGATATACAGCGATGGTGCAAATACACTTTCTGAGATGGTGAATGCGGCAAGAGATCGCGGTTATAAAATCATTGGTATCACAGATCACAGTAAATCTGCATTTTATGCGAATGGACTTAAAGAAGAAGATGTTTTAAGGCAATTGGATGAAATAGATGAATTGAATAGCAAATACAGTGATATAAAGATATTAAAAGGCATAGAATCTGATATATTAAAAGACGGTTCGCTTGATTATGACGAAGATATTTTGAGAAGATTTGACTTTGTCATTGCGTCTGTTCATTCCAACTTTAAAATGAGCAAAGACGACATGACAGAGAGAATAATAAAAGCTATAAAAAATAGATACACAAAAATCATTGGACACATGACAGGGAGACTACTTCTTGCAAGAGATGGTTATGACATCGATGTGCATAAAGTTATAGATAGTGCTGCTGAATATGGCAAAATAATTGAAATAAATTCGAGCCCTTATAGACTGGATATTGATTGGAGATACATAAAATATGCAAAAGAAAAAGGTGTAAAATTTGCAATCTGTCCAGATGCACATAGGATAGAAGGGCTTGATGACGTAAAATATGGTATAGGCATTGCTCGTAAGGGTTGGCTTGAAGCGAAAGATGTGATAAATACGTATGATTTTGATGAATTAAAAATGGTTTTAAAATAAAATTCCAAGAAAACATATTGACATTAATGATTTAAAGTGTTAATATAAATAAAAATAAAATAGAATATGAAACCTCTTATCAAGAGTGGTGGAGGGACTGGCCCGATGAAACCCGGCAACCGGCATATATTATGCGTTTGGTGCCAAATCCTGCAGGGAAACCTGAGAGATGAGAGGAGCGGCGTAAATTTAGCCCTCTTCTACATCGAAGAGGGCTTTTTAATATTCTAAAAAAGTGAAGAGGGGTGAATTGTAAAGAAAGAATATTTTAATTTTTTAAAATTAAATTAAAATAGAGGAGAGATTTAGATGAGTGAAGAAAGAAAGTTAAAATTTGACACATTGCAGGTACATGCGGGACAAGAACCAGATCCAACTACAGGTGCAGTGGCAGTGCCAATTTATCAAACATCGTCGTATATATTTAAAGATACTGAACATGCCGCTTCTTTATTTAGCCTTAAAGAACCAGGTAATATTTACACACGAATTATGAATCCAACTAATGATGTATTTGAAAAGAGAATAGCAGCCTTAGAAGGCGGTGTTGGTGCTGTTGCGACAGCTTCTGGCTCTGCTGCTATAACATACGCTATTTTAAATATAGCAGGTGCAGGCGATGAAATAGTATCTGCCAGCACATTATACGGTGGAACATACAATCTATTTGCTTTGACACTGCCTAAACTTGGCATTAAAACGACGTTTGTAGATCCAGATGATCCAGAAAATTTTAGAAGAGCAATAACAGACAGAACAAAGGCATTGTATATAGAGACAATAGGAAATCCCGGGATAAATATACCTGATTTCGAGGTTATCGCGAAAATAGCTCATGAGAATAAAATCCCACTTATCGTAGATAATACATTTGCAACACCATATCTCTTCCGTCCGTTTGAATACGGAGCAGATATAGTAGTACATTCAGCTACAAAATTTATAGGAGGCCACGGGACATCAATAGGCGGAGTAATAGTAGATTCAGGAAAATTTGATTGGGCAGGAAGCGGAAGATTCCCTGAATTTGTAGAACCAGACCCCAGCTACCATGGACTTAAATACGTTGAATCATTTGGACCGGCCGCATATATTACAAAGTTAAGGGTACAGCTTTTAAGAGACACTGGTGCATCATTAAGCCCGTTCAATGCATTTTTGTTTTTACAAGGATTAGAGACTTTGTCATTAAGAGTTCAAAGGCATGTAGAAAATGCACAAAAAGTAGCAGAATTCTTGGCAAAAAATCCAAATGTGACGTGGGTAAACTATCCTGGGCTTAAAGAAAACAAATACCATGAACTTGCAAAGAAATACTTGCCGAAAGGCGCTGGAGCGATATTGACATTTGGAATAAAAGGTGGAATAAATGCTGGAATCAAATTCATAAACAGTCTTGAATTATTCTCATTGCTGGCTAATGTTGGTGACGCAAAGTCTTTGGTAATTCATCCAGCAAGCACGACACATTCGCAATTAAGCGAGGAAGAATTGGCATTAGCAGGTGTAACTCCTGACCAAATAAGACTTTCGATAGGCATAGAAGACATCGACGACATATTGTATGACCTTGACCAAGCACTTAAAAAAGCAGCAGAATAGTCATTATGGAGCCCTTTTCGTAGAAGAGGGCTCTTGATATTTTTTAGCAAAATAGATATTTTTCACAAGATCTTCACATTTTTAAGGTAATATTAAAATATAAAATTGTAAAGGAGAGATTAATTATGAGTTTAGTAAAACGCATATCTAATATTTTTAGAGCTAAAGCAAATGACATAGTAGAAAAGATGGAGGATCCTGAAGACACTTTAAATTACTCATTAGTAGAGATGAGAGAAAATTTATCTAAAATAAAAAAATCTATGATAGATGTGGCAACATTAAAGAAAAAATTAGAAAATGAATTAAGTGACATCAATATTAAAATATCAGAATACGGTAAAAATGCTGAATTAGCTTTAGAAAGCGGTAGAGAGGATTTAGCAAAAGCGTCAATACAAAATAAAAATGATTTAATAGAAAAAAAGACAAACCTTGAATCACAGATAAAAAGCATAGAGGAGCAGCTTAAGAATATAGAAAAAAGTAAGGAACAAATGGAAGACAATTTAATAAAATTACAGAGCAAAAAAGAAGAACTTATCACTATGAAAAAAGTATCGGATGCACAGGTAATGATAAAAGAAACGCTGACAGGTATTGCAAATGATACAAGTGATTTAGGTGAAAGAATAAGAAATGCAGAAGAAAAAATTAAAGAAAAATATGCAAAATCACAAGCCATTGATTATATGGTTGATGCAGGCATGCTTGATAACATATTAGATGATGAAGATAATGTAGAAAAAGAATTAAAAGAAATTGAAAAGCAAAAAAGAGCTGAAGAAGAATTTGAAGAACTTAAAAAGAGAGTAGCTGCAAAGAATCAAGCAATTAAGGAGTGAGCTATAGTGGGATGCGGCGGAAGAGGTTTTTATAGGTTCTTTGACTTAATTGATGATTTTGGATGCTGCGGAAATAGAGGATTCTACCATGAAAGACATTACGAATACGACAAATACGATGAGATGATAACTGTAATAGATAGATTGTACGCAGAGGGTAAAATAGATACTGAATACTACCAAAGATTGAGGAAAGAAGCTGCTATTGGCAATCTAACGATGGACGATTTAATGAGAATTGAGATTAATAGCCAAAAGAAATTAAACCGTGAATACAAAGATATAGAGCCAGAATTAAACAAATATTATGATAAGTTGAATCGAATTGATAAGGCCAAAGAAGAATCAGAGAAGATAAAAAATGATTTATTATCAGAGATTGAGAATTTGAAAAGAAGATCTGAAAGATTAGAGAAAGCTGCAGAAACGATGATTTCTGTAGACGAGGCTTCAACAAAAGATTATATTAAAGAAAAAATAGAAATTGAGAGTAGAATATCGACTCTTGAAAAGAGAAAACAAGATCTTGAAAAAGATATTTCTGATATAGACGAACTTAAAAATGAATTAAACCTTAAAATCCTTGAATTAAAATCATTAAAGCAAAGAGAAAGGCTAAATGACTTAAAATTTGATATAAAGGATATGAATAAATAAATAGAACTCTAAAAGGGTTCTATTTATTATTGCAGTATAGGGAAATATATTGTATAATCTAATTGAGAATGAATTTCAAAATCAAAGAATTGTAAAAATAAGTTTACATTTCTTATGCTTTATTGAATTCATAAAAAACTTATGTATAAGGGGTGCTTAAATGTCTTTAAACGAAAACGAACTTACACTATCTCATGAATTTGAAGGATCAAAAAAGAAAAAATCTGCTATTTTATTACTACTTGCAACAATAGGTCCAGGGCTTACTGTCATGTTAGCAGATACTGATGCAGGATCTATTATAACATCGGCGCAATCTGGTGCAAGATGGGGTTATAGTTTGTTGTGGCTGCAATTTTTACTTATCCCGATTTTGTATTTTGTGCAGGAGCTTACAACGCGTATTGGAATAACAACTGGTAAAGGGCATGGTGAATTGATCAAAGAAAAGTTTGGTGCAGGTTGGGCATGGTTTTCAGTTTTAACACTTGTGGTTTCTGCTATAGGTGCTTTAGTCACAGAATTTTCCGGTATTGCCAGTGTTGGCTTATTGTTTGGCATACCAAAGTGGATAAGCATATCACTTGCATCAATCTCCTTAATATTAATAACAGGCTTTGGACGTTATACTATTGTTGAACGCATAGCTATATTTATTGGACTATTTGAACTAAGCTTTATACCAGCGGTTGTACTTGCACATCCCGATACTTCGTCAATAATAAATGGGATTATCGGACAGAAGCCTTTCTACGATGAATCTTATAGGCTTCTTATAGCAGCAAATGTTGGAGCGGTAATAATGCCTTGGATGATATTTTACCAACAAGGCGCTGTGATAGACAAAAAATTAACAGAAAAATCCATAAGGTTTAGCCGCATTGACACTGCTGCCGGATCAGTCGTGACTCAGGTAATCATGGCGGTTGTACTTGTATTAACGGCTGCCACTATTGGACGGATAAATCCAAATGTTTCACTTACGAATATTCAGCAGATTGCTGATTCACTTATACCATTTGTAGGTCAGGTTGGTGGCAAAATCTTATTTTCAGCAGGTATTATTGGTGCTTCCTTGATAGCAGCTGTCGTTGTTTCATTGGCAACTTCATGGTCGTTAGGTGAAGTTATGGATTTTAAACGAAGTCTTAATTCATCATGGAAAGAAGCTCCAATATTTTATGGATTATATGCTGCAGGGATTGTCATTTCCGCCATTATCGTCTTATCAGGAGTACCCCTTGTAACATTGACAATTTCAGTTGAAATAATGAATTCGTTGCTTTTGCCAATTGTCCTTGGTTTTTTGATAGCACTGGGATGGAAGGCATTACCTGAAAAATATAAATTAAAAAATTGGGAAAAAATCGTGCTTGCGATAATATACGTACTTGTATGTTCTTTAGGAATTCTTACATTGTTTCAGATATGATTTTAAATATGAATTAACTGTGTAAAAAAGGAGCCATTTGGCTCCTAAATTACTTTTGCTGTTCATTGATTTCATTCTTTAGCGCATTTGTGCATGCATTTAACATATTTTGCGCATCTTTTTCATCTATATTTCCACCCATCATATTTTGCACATCTTTTGCTGTCAGTCCTTTCATGTAGTTGTACATGGCACTATAGTTGAAATTTGAACCCATCATGTTAAACCCATAGCCGTTATTAATTGTATCGGCTTTTGCTCTTAATGCAGGTATTTGCGTAAATGCTATAGCACCTATTATTAGCACGCCTGCGAATATAGCTATAACTTTCTTTCTCATTTAAGATTCCTCCTTGTTTTTTATTGTGATTTTATTATACAATGCAATTATAAAGATCTTATGAAGATTGAGAAACTTTTTATAGAACTTTTTTATTTGCCTGCAATTATAAGTTTCATTATGTCAAGAGCCAGGTTTTCTTCTTTGAGTATTTTAAATCCTGAAATCTTCAAATTTTTTACAGTATCTCTATTTATGTTTGCACCCCATGTGTTTACTGTAAGAGGATTGAGGATATCCATTAGTGTACCTAAGATTAGTTTTTTGCTTCTTACGTGCTCAAGCATAAAAAGCTTCCCATCATTTTTTAATACTCTTTTAAGTTCTTTTAATCCTTTTATAGGATCCGGCACAGAACAAAACACACAGCTTGTTACGACAGCATCAAATGTATTATCATTAAACTCAAGGCTTTCTATATCCATTACTCTAATATCGACATCTTTGCCATATCTTTTGGCTTTATCTTTTGCTATTTCTACCATTTTAGGTGAAAAATCAATACCATAAATATTTTTACCTTCAGGATAATATAAAATATTACTGCCAGTGCCAATACCTGCTTCAAGTATGGCGTTTCCTGAAACCTCGGACCAAAGCATATTTCTCCACCTTTTACCACCTGAAGACTCCATAAGGCTTTCCATCAGATCATAATATTTTGCAATTCTTTCATATCTTCTTTTAATAATTTCAGTTCTATTCGTTGAGCTTCCCATATTGAATCAACTCCTTCATGCAATATTATACCTAAATCTATTTTTCTGATAAATCTGTTAAAATAAATGTGAACTTTTTTAAAATTTATGCGTTACATTTATGAGAGGTGGGCATGTGATGGATGAGAGCAAACTTATAAATGATGCAAAAAACGGCGATAAATATGCATTAAATCTGCTTATAACTGAAAATTATAATATTGTTCTCGGGTACTGTATTAAAATGACAGGAAATATATCACTTGCCCAGGACATAGCACAGGAGGCTATGTTGAAAGCTGTATTAAATATTAATAAGTTTACACCGGATTTTAAATTTTCTTCTTGGTTAATAAGAATTGCCATCAATGTTTACAAAGATTTTTTAAGAAAAAACAGAATAACTGAATGTATAGATGATATAGATATATTTTATGAAAATAATGTAGAAGATGATATTATAACCAAGGTCCATTATAAGGAAGTTATGAAAATATTGTTAAACCTTCCATATGAAAAAAGGGCGGTATTTATATTGAAACACTATTATGGATATAAATACGAAGAAATTTCTAAAATAATGAATTGCCCAGTTGGAACGGTGCGTTCAAGGTTGCACTACTGCATTAAGTATATTATGAATGAGATGGAAAGAAGGAAATGGATATGAAGAAATATCATAATGATATAGACCCTAAGCTTATAGATTCTTTTTATAATGAGTCAGATAATAAAAACATAGATAATGATGCATTTAATAAACTCAACAAAATTTCAGATATGTTTGATATTTTTAATGAACCTAACGTAAAAATTAATACATTTGAATTTATCCAAAAAGCTAATGAAATACGTAATAAAAAAAGAAATAGAAAAGAGCTTGCAATCTTCATACTTGTTTCAATTACGTTTATAGTATTTTTGATTTTAGCTGCATCTAAAAATTTTAAGTTAATAATCATTTGGCAAATTATAATTTATATATCTTTGCCATTGACTGTTGTGCCACTATTAAAATTTAGAGAGGAGTAGAGGCTAAAATGAAGTATCTATTATTTGTTCTATTGATTATATTACTTGTATTACAGGCGACATGGATATTTATAGATGCAAAAAAAAGAGGCGAAAAATATTATTGGCTTTGGGGTTTGTTTGGACTTTTAAATGTGCCATCATCGTTAATAATCTATATTTTAGTGACACGCTATGAAGTTTCCAAATGTCTGAAATGCGGTGCGTTGATAAAAAAAAGTTACAAGTATTGTCCATACTGCGGCGATATGTTAAAGACTTCATTATGTCCGCATTGTGGCAGGGAGATTAAAGATGAATGGGTATATTGCCCTAATTGCTCAAAAAAATTGAGGGAGGAATAAATTATGTTTGATAATTTAAATACATCTGAAATAATAAGACTTTTTGCTCCATTAATAATTATTCAATTAGGTCTTATGATTTTCTCAATATATCGTCTTACCAAGGATAAAGTCAGATTTTTGCCGAAATGGGTCTGGCTTATAATTATAGTGTTTGGAGAAATTTTAGGACCGCTTATGTTTCTCATCATCGGAAGGGAAAAAGAGTAGACAATTTGTCAATCAATCTATCTATCATATTATTCTGATTCCAAATGCAAATAGGTGAAGAATATTTGACCACAATGAATGTAGAAGTTATAAATTGATTAGAGAGGAATGTTTTTTATATGATTGAAGTAAATAATTTAACTAAAAGCTATGGAAATAACACAGTTTTGAAACAAATATCTTTCAAAATCGATAGAGGCTCAATTTATGGTTTTTTAGGGAAAAATGGTGCTGGTAAGACAACAACAATGAATATTCTTACAGGTTTTACCAGATATGATAGTGGCGAAATATATATTGATGGTCTAAAATTTAGTGAAAATAAAAGAAAACTATTAAAAAAAATCGGTTATCTGCCTGAAAATCCCGAGTTTTATAACTATATGAACTCAGAAGAATACTTAAACTTCATAGGTGAATTAAGCAATATGAAAAGCAAAGATAAACGTATTGAGACCATTCTTGAAAGTGTAAATCTAAAATATGCAAAAAAAAAGAAAATTGGGGAATATTCGAGGGGTATGAAGCAGAGACTTGGTATAGCTGCAGCATTGTTGAATGATCCAGAGATAATATTTCTCGATGAACCAACATCTGCACTTGACCCAGAAGGCAGAATTGATGTATTGGAAATAATAGCTGAATTGAAAAAACGAGGGAAAACAGTGTTTTTATCAACACATATTTTAAATGATGCTGAAAGAGTTTGTGATTATATAAGTATACTGGATAAAGGTGAAATCATCATATCTCAAAATCTGAATGAGCTTAAAAAGAAATATATCCAGCCTATTTATGACATTGAATTTGAAAATCCATGTGGTGATTTAAGTAATAGATTTGCTGATATAAAGTGGATTGATAGCATAATAATAAATAAAAATACTGTAAGTATATATGTAAATGACATTTATGAAGCAAAGACAAAACTGATAAGAGAAATCGCAAAACTTGATAATCCTGTAATCTCATATAAAATCCGTGAAGCAAGTTTAGAAGATATATTTATAAGGATGGTGAAGCAAAATGCCAACATTTAATGCATATTTTAAGAAGGAAATAATTGAGTCAATAAGACAATATAAATACCTTATTCTTGCCATTGGTATAATACTTTTTGCGATGCTCGACCCTATCATGTTAAAGGTGTTACCATTGATGCTTAAGAATAAGATTCCAGGTGATATCAGTGCATTAATAAAAATAAACTTTAGTACTGCTATTCAAAACTATATAAAGGATTTAAGCCAAATATCTTTTCTAATCGTAATATTGACATTGATGGGGATATTAAGTGATGAGATATCATCGCATAAATTACTTTTTCCATATTCAAAGGGCTTGAATCCTGCTGCAATGGTCGCATCAAAAATATTGCATTATTCAATTGTATTGATAATATTCATATTTTTGGGATTCTCCATTAACTATTATTATGCAGATACTTTATTTAAAGATAATACAATACCTTTTAGTAAAATCATGTTTTCTGCAACATTGATATCACTTTTTTATATCTATACAGTAATATTGCTTACATTTTTGAGCAGTCTTTTTAAGAAATCAATCGCTGCAGCTGTCGCATTGTTGATTATAAATTTTGCGGCTTCAGCACTAATGAATATTGAAAAATTATCCGTATATATACCAAATAAGCTTATTGCATTAGCAAGTACATTTAATACATCAGATATTATAAAACCGCTAATATCTACTTTAATGTTAAGCATAGTATTTTATATCATTTCTATAATTAGAATGAACAAAATTGAAATATAAAAAATCATTGTTTACTTCCCAAACAAAATAGTCGTATCATTTAGTAAAAGAAATACTGATGTCAATGATGTAGTGTATTAATGCGATAAACTGACAATGGGATGATTTTAAAAAATTAAGCGAACAAAAGAAAGCGTTGTATATACGCTTTCTTTTAACACTAAAAATAGACTATTTTTTATCTTGACCTGAATGTGGTACATTCGGTTTCTGCGCTGGTCTTTGCTGTGGGGGTCTTTGGATTTACTTCTATCGATTGTGCATGGCATTTCATATCTTTCCAATATGTGCATGTGTTAACACCGCATTTTACTACGCTTTCTGCATTCATTAAAAACACCTCCAAATAATTTTAATCAAAATTATTATCTGCATGTATGATGTAGTTATGCATAAACTACTAAAAAGCCACTAAAATAATATTGACATAAACATATCGGAATTATATAATAAAATTGCAATACCCGTAAGGGGTATAAAACGGTTAAACAGGAGAGTGTTGTTAATGCAAATTCGTTTTTTATATTTTGAAGGATGTCCTAACTCAGAGCCAGCTTTAAATCTTTTGAAAGATGTTTTGAACGAAAAAGGTATTAAAAATGATATTGAAATAATAGAAATAAAATCTGAAGAGGATTCTCATAAGTACAACTTTTTAGGTTCGCCATCGATTCATATAAATGGAAAAGATATTGAAAAAGAGAGAAGGAATGATGAACCATTTTATGGTTGTAGGATATATAAAGTAAATGGACATAATTCGGGTGTGCCACCTAAAGAAATGATTTTAAAAGCTATTGATGAAGCATTAGGAATATAATTAAGGGGATGACTTATATGCCTGAAAAAGCTACTTTAAAAATTACCGGCATGACATGTGCATCTTGTGCTGCACGTATAGAAAAAGGTCTTAAAAATTTAGAAGGAATTGATGATGCAAATGTCAACTTGGCAGTCGAGAAGGCAACAGTTGTGTACGATCCAGAAAAAGTTGACATAGATGATATGACAAGAAAAATTGAAGATTTAGGATATGGCGTAGTAAGAGATAAAGCTGATCTTGTATTGATTGGCATGTCATGTGCTTCATGTGCTACTAAAATAGAAAAGACTTTGAATAAATTGCCTGGAGTATATAAAGCAAACGTTAATTTTGCTACAGAGGAGGCATCTGTGGAATATAATTCAGACGCTATAAGTGTAGAACAGATGACAAAAGCCATAAGAGATATCGGCTATGATGCGAAACAAAAAAAAGATAGTGCATTAGACTATGAAAAAAATGAGAGAGAAGCCGAGATAAAAAAGACAAAAGCTATGGTAATTATATCTTCGATTTTGACTTTTCCACTTCTTCTTGCTATGGTATTAAAAGTTTTTAAATTACCTGCAGGCATTTTGGAAATGCCGTGGTTTCAAATACTTTTAGCTACACCAGTCCAATTTATTATTGGATATAGGTACTATAAAGGCGCTTGGCATAATTTAAAAAACTTGTCTGCTAACATGGATACATTAGTTGCTCTCGGTACATCTGCTGCATATTTTTATAGCTTGTACAATGTATTTACCAAGCCTATGTCAGAAATACACAATTACTTGTATTTTGAAGCGTCGGCTGTTGTAATCACTCTTATTACATTAGGGAAAATGCTTGAAGCTATAGCAAAAGGCAAAACATCTGAAGCAATAAAGAAACTTATGGGACTTCAGGCGAAAACTGCAAGAGTCATAAGAAATGGAGAAGAAATAGATATACCGATTGAAGAAGTAAAAGTAGGAGATATAGTTGTAGTAAGGCCTGGTGAAAAAATACCTGTAGACGGTGTAATTGTAGAGGGAAGTACTGCTGTAGATGAATCAATGATAACAGGAGAATCCATTCCTGTTGATAAAAATGTCAGTAACGAAGTAATAGGTGCAACAATAAATAAGACAGGTACTTTCAAATTTAAAGCGACAAAAGTCGGAAAAGATACGGTACTATCACAGATAATAAAGATGGTTGAGGATGCACAGGGATCTAAAGCACCTATCCAAGAGATTGCTGATAAGGTGTCAGGAGTTTTTGTACCTGTAGTGATTGGAATAGCAGTTATCACATTTTTAATATGGTACCTTATTTTAGGGAATCTTAACGCAGGTATAATCAGTGCAGTATCTGTTCTTGTCATTGCATGTCCTTGTGCATTAGGTCTTGCAACGCCCACATCTGTTATGGTAGGTACAGGTAAAGGTGCAGAAAATGGGATACTTATAAAAGGTGGCGAATATTTACAAAAGGCCAAAGAGATTAATGCAATTGTGTTGGATAAAACTGGTACTATCACAAAAGGAGAACCAGTAGTCACTGATGTCATATCATTTAGCGAATTAAGGGAAGATGATTTGTTGTATATTGCTGGAATAGCTGAAAAAAATTCTGAGCATCCGCTTGGTAAAGCAATTGTGAATAAATCAAAGGAAAGCTGCGAAAAATTGCCAGATCCGAGCAAATTTGAGACTATACCAGGCTACGGTATTTGTGCTATAATTAACGAAAAAGAATATTATATTGGGAATAGAAGGTTGATGGACAGGCAAAATGTAGATATATCTGACATAAAATCTTCTTTAGAAGAGCTTGAGAATGAAGGCAAAACCGTTATGATTTTATCATCTGAAGGTAAAGCCTTGGGTGTAATAGCGGTTGCCGATGTGCCTAAGGAAGATTCAGCAAAGGCTATACAAGAATTAAAAGCTTTAAACATAGATGTATACATGATAACTGGTGACAACGCAAAAACTGCTGAGGCCATTGCAAAGCAAGTAGGTATTGCACACGTGTTAGCAGAAGTTTTGCCAGAAAAAAAGGCGGAAGAAGTCATAAAATTACAAAAACAGGGTAAAATAGTTGCAATGGTTGGAGATGGCATAAACGATGCTCCAGCGTTAGCACAATCAGATTTAGGTATTGCCATAGGCACAGGAACAGACGTAGCGATTGAGACGTCAGACATTACGCTTATAAGCGGTAGTCTAATGAGTTTGGTGACAGCGATAAAATTAAGCAGAGCTACTATGAGAAATATTTATCAGAATCTGTTTTGGGCTTTTATTTACAATACAATAGGAATTCCATTTGCTGCAGCAGGTCTTTTAAATCCAGCTATTGCAGGGGGTGCAATGGCATTTAGTTCAGTATCAGTTGTGTCAAACGCCTTAAGGCTGAGGAGGTTCAGATCAGCTAATTAGTGAGGTGAGTTATATGGAATGCCCAAATTGCAAAAGCACTAATGTGGGTAAGATAGGCAATAACCTATATTTTTGCAGGGATTGCAATTGCGAGATTAAGATCAAAAAGTGTACGGCTGTTGTTAGTGTTTATGACTCTGAGGGCTGCATTAGTAAAAGATTTAAAGTATGTTACAATGTTTGAAGAAGGTTTAAAAGGCCTTCTATTTTTTTATCTTTTTTATGCCTAAAAAAAGTGCTATACTCTTAAGGGGAAAACAAAATGGAATTAAACATGTTAATAGTTGATAAAATATTACTGAATGAAGGTTTCCTGTAAATACATGTAGGGAGTTGATATATTGGAAAAGATTGTAGAAATGTTAAAGAAAGTAATTTCAGATGAAAATATATACATAAAAGAGCCTATGTGGAGACATACATCTTTTAGGATTGGCGGTCCGGCTGACGTGCTGATTATACCTCAAAGTGTGGATGAGCTGATAAAAGTTATGAATTTAATTAAATCAGAAAACATACCTTACTTTATACTGGGAAATGGAACAAACGTCATAGTCTCAGATAAGGGAATAAGAGGCGTAGTGATAAAACTGACCGCTATTAGAAAAATTTCAGTAGATGGCGAGGTAATAGTATCGGAAGCTGGTGCATTGCTTTCGTCGATTGCAAATACAGCATTGGATAATGAACTTACAGGGTTTGAATTTGCCAGCGGGATACCGGGAACATTAGGTGGTGCAATAACAATGAATGCTGGCGCGTACGGTCCTGAAATAAAAGATGTAGTTGAGAAAGTAGAGGTTATCGATAGAAACGGTTCTATATATGAAGTAAAAAATGGCAATATGAGATTTGGGTATAGAAGTAGTTTAATACAGTCAGATAATTTGATTGCACTAAGAGCATGGATTCATTTAAAAAAAGGAAATTATAAAGATATAAAAGCTAAAATGGATGAATTAAATGGATTGAGGAAAATGAAGCAACCGCTGGAGTATCCAAGTGCTGGAAGCGTATTTAAAAGGCCAGAAGGATTTTATGCAGGAAAATTGATTCAAGATGCTGGACTTAGTGGATTTACAATCGGTGGTGCGCAAGTGTCGAAAAAACATTGTGGTTTTATCATAAACAAAGGCAATGCAACTGCAGATGATGTTTTAAATCTAATTGCATACATTAAAAAAACAGTCAAAGACAAATTTGGCGTAGATCTGGAGACGGAAGTAAAAATAATTGGTGAAGGGTAATTTGATGATGGAAATTTTTGCTGATTATCACACACATACTGTATTTAGCCATGGAAAAGGCACAATTGAAGACAATGTAAAGGCCGCAATTAAAAAAGGACTTAAAGAAATTGCTATTACTGATCATGGACCAATGCATATATTTTTTGGCATAAGAAGCCGTAATTACAGGAAAATCAGAGACGAAATAGATAGAATGAACGATAAATTTCCTGATATAAAGGTTTTAATGGGAGTAGAAACAAATCTTATAAGTTTAAATGGTGATATTGATGTCGATGATGAGCTTCTAAAATATATAGATATACTGCTTATGGGTTATCACACAGGTGTTTCGCCATTTGATTTCTATAACCTTGTCAATTTGTTTGGGAAAAATACAGCCAGCAAATATTTTATATCTTTAAAACCCATCGTTAGAGAACAGAACACAGATGCGATGATAAAAGCCATAAATAAATACGATATAAATATAATTACACATCCTGGAGCAAAAGTCGATATAGATACTAAAAGACTTGCTTTGGCGGCTAAAGCAAGAGGAACGGCTCTTGAGATAAACTCAAGCCACGGATACATGACTGTAGAATACGTAAAAATAGCAAAATCTGTTGGTGCAAAATTCGTAATTGACAGCGATGCACATACACCATCGAGAGTTGGCGATTTTGCGAGAGGAATCGAAATTGCGAAAAAAGCAGGACTTACAACAAATGATATAATAAATGCTAAGGAGTGATACAAATGAGATTTGTAATAATTACCGGCCTTTCAGGTGCAGGGAAAAGCCAAGCATTGAAATCTATGGAGGACATCGGATTCTTTTGCATTGACAATTTTCCTCCAGCGTTGATACCGAAGTTGGCTGATCTCTTTTATGGTTCTAAAGACATAGATAAAGTGGCGCTCGGTATGGATCTTAGAGGTGGACAACTATTTAAAGATATTTTTTCTGCTATAGACTATTTAAAGAAAAATAAGTACGATTATGAAATAATCTTTTTAGAGGCTTCAGATGAAGCTTTGATAAAGAGATTTAAGGAAACAAGGAGACGACATCCACTTACAGATGGTGGCTCAATAATAAACGGAATAAAAGACGAAAGGCAAAAACTTGCGGAAATAAGAAAAATGGCAAACAGCATCATTGACACGACGAATTTAACTGCAGCTCAGCTTAAACAAGAATTGTACAATATTTTCATCGAAGGAAGAAAATTCAAAGGTTTAATCGTAAATGTAATGTCATTTGGATTTAAATACGGTATACCACTTGATGCCGATCTTGTATTCGATGTGAGGTTTTTGCCGAATCCTTATTATATAGATGAACTTAGACCACTTACAGGAAATGATAAAAAAGTAATGGATTATGTCATGAAGTGGGAAGAAGCAAAACAATTTTTGAACAAATTGGAAGACATGATAGAGTTTTTACTGCCATTTTATATAAGGGAAGGCAAATCACAGCTTGTAATAGCTGTTGGGTGCACAGGCGGTAAGCATAGATCTGTGACTATTGCAAATGCACTGTACGATCTGCTTAGAAAAAGGGATTACACAGCTATAATAAATCATAGGGATATTAGAGAAGAATAAGTGATATTTTCATTTATATGACTTATTGCAAAGGGGTTGCTCGTATGAAGAATTTTGCTTACTTAAATGGACCAAAAGTCGTGGTTATTGGCGGTGGTACAGGATTATCAACAATGCTTAGAGGACTTAAGAAGTACACCCACAACATTACTGCAATCGTAACAGTTGCAGATGATGGAGGAGGTTCTGGTGTATTAAGAGAGGATTTAGGCATGTTGCCGCCTGGTGATATAAGAAACTGTATACTGGCGTTAGCAAATACTGAACCTACAATGGAAAAGCTTTTACAATACAGGTTTACTGATGGTATGCTTAAAGGGCAAAGCTTTGGAAATCTTTTTTTAGCTGCTATGAATGGCATATCAAATAGTTTTGAAGAAGCTGTAAAGAAAATGAGTGAAGTTTTAGCTGTGTCAGGAAAGGTTTTGCCTGTCACATTGGATGATGTCAAACTAAAAGCTAAGTTAAAAAACGGTATAGTCATAGATGGAGAATCTTTAATACCGAAACTTCAAATGAAAGAAAAAAGCCCGATAGAAAGAATATTTTTGGAGCCGAAAGATGCAAAACCAGTAAAAGAAGCCTTAATAGATATCATAGATGCTGATGAAATTATATTAGGTCCTGGGAGTTTATACACCAGTATAATACCAAATCTATTAGTCAATGATGTGTGTGAAGCAATAGAAGATTCAAAAGCAATTAAGGTATATGTGTGCAATATAATGACACAGCCTGGTGAGACAATTGGCTACGATGCCAATGCACACGTTGATGCGCTTTTTCTGCATGGGTTAAAATCTCTTGACTATGTCATCGTAAATAATGGTGAAATTCCTTATGAGTACAAAGATAGATATAAAGAAGACATGTCGCAACCTGTAAGTTATGATGTAGAAAGCTTTAAGCAAAAGGGAATAAAAGTCATCGAAAAAGATGTGTTAGCAATAAGAAACAATTATATAAGGCATGATGAGCAAAAGCTTGCAGAGATACTAATGGGACTACTTGAGTGATTTATTCAAGGTCCTTTTTTTTAACAATAAAAATGATAATAAATTTATTCTTATAAAAAGGGTATGAATAGAGTTTGAAAATTATTAAATACTTCACGCATTAAAATTTGATTGACATTATTGACATTCTTTAGTAAAGATAATATAATATTACTCAAAGGAAAACCGGTTGCGCAAATTTTTTGCACATTCATTTCGTTACAGCAATCTCAAACTATTTTGTTCTAATTTCAGTGGATAAACGATTTTGAAAGGAGGTCGATTGTAGGACAATACGTTAATTTAAATTTGTTTCAATTCAAAAAATAATGGGAGGCTTTGATATGAATAAAAAGCTTTTTACCAACAGATTCATAAGCTTTAATATGTCGCTTTTATTAGTATTGACAGCGGTATTTTCTTCAATACCACTTCACAGTGTACATGCTGCTGATAATGCAAGCGTTGTAGCAAATATCGTAGGGGAATTTCAAGATCAACTGGGTGATTCTAACTGGAATATTGATAGTAACATTACCATAATGCAATATATGGGAAATGGACTGTATGAATTTACTACGCCAACTCAACTAAAAGCTGGTAGCTATCAGTATAAAGTTGCATTAAACCATTCATGGGATGGTGGAGGTGTCCCATCTCAAGGAAATCTAACGCTGAACTTAGCAAATGATTCATATGTTACATTTTGGTTTGACTATAATACACAATCTGTAACTGATTCTACTAAATATACTCCAATAGCTAATGACAAATTGCCCAGATTAGTTGGAACAATTCAATCGGCCATTGGGGCAGGTAATGATTGGAAGCCTGAAACATCTACAGCAATAATGACAGATGATAATTTTGACAACGTTTATTCATATACTGCGCATGTCCCAAAGGGTGACTATCAATACAAGGTGACATTAGGAAATACATGGGATGAAAATTATGGTGCAAATGGTGTGAAAGATGGTTCAAATATACAAATAAATGTCACAAACGATGCCGATATAACGTTTTATTATGATGCAAATACTCATAATATTTGGACCAATTATAGTCCCATCCTCACTGGTTTAGATAACAACATATATTATGATGACCTAAAGCATGATACACATGATTCGTTTTTTAGGAATCCTTTTGGCGCTGTAAAAGTAGACCAAACTGTCACATTAAGAATTCAAGCAAAAAATCATGATCTCGAGTCTGCCAGAATATCGTATTGGGACGATATAAATAAGATTAGGACAGAATTACCTATGACAAGAATAGGTGAAAGTCCTGATGGTAATTTTGAATATTGGGAAATAAAGTTGAGTTTTGATCATCCAACGAGAATTTGGTATTACTTTATATTAAAAGATGGAACTAAAACAGCTTATTATGGCGACAATGATGATCAACTTGGTGGTGTTGGAAAAGCAACAGATACTGTAAATAAGGATTTTGAATTAACTGTATATGATAAAAATTTTGATACGCCTGATTGGATGAAAGGCGCTGTCATGTATCAAATTTTCCCTGACAGGTTTTATAATGGCGATACATCTAATGATCATGCAAAGACATTAAGCCGTGGCAATGATCCAATAGAGTTCCATAATAATTGGAATGATCTGCCGGATAACCCTAATAATGCTGGAACTCCAGGTTATACTGGCGATGGTATTTGGTCAAACGACTTTTTTGGTGGTGATTTAAAAGGAATCGATGATAAACTTGATTATCTGAAAGGACTTGGAGTATCTGTAATTTACTTAAATCCAATATTTGAATCACCTTCAAATCATAAGTATGATACTGCTGATTATACAAAGATTGATGAGATGTTTGGTACTACACAAGATTTTGAAAAGTTAATGAGTGATGCACATGCTAAAGGTATAAAAATAATTCTTGATGGTGTATTCAATCACACCAGTGATGATAGTATATATTTTAATAGATACGGCAAGTATCCGGGATTAGGTGCATATCAAGCTTGGAAAGAAGGAAATCAGTCTTTATCGCCGTATGGTGATTGGTATACTATAAATTCCGACGGTACTTACGAGTGCTGGTGGGGTTATGACAGTTTGCCTGTCATAAAATCATTAAATGGCAGTGAATATAACGTTACAAGTTGGGCCAACTTTATAATAAACGATGAAAATGCCATTTCCAAGTATTGGCTAAATCCAGATGGGAATTTAAATGATGGTGCTGATGGTTGGCGTTTGGATGTGGAAAATGAAGTTGCACATGATTTCTGGACACATTTTAGGAATGCTATTAATACCGTAAAATTTGAAGCGCCAATGATAGCAGAAAATTGGGGAGATGCGTCCCTTGATTTACTTGGCGATTCTTTTAATTCAGTTATGAATTATCAGTTTAGAAATGACATCATAGATTTTTTGATTGGGCAATCTTTCGATGATGGAAATGGTCAACACAATCCTATAGATGCAGCAAAACTTGACCAAAGGCTGATGAGCATATATGAAAGATATCCGTTGCCTGCTTTTTATTCAACGATGAATTTGCTTGGTTCTCATGATACAATGAGAATATTAACAGTGTTTGGATATAACTCTGCAGATCCTAACGAAAACTCAGACGCTGCTAAACAACTGGCAGAACAAAAGCTAAAATTAGCAACAATTTTGCAGATGGGATATCCTGGTATGGCGGATATTTACTATGGCGATGAAGCAGGAGTTTCTGGCGGTAAAGATCCAGATGATAGAAGAACATTCCCGTGGGGAAATGAAGATACGACATTACAAGATTTCTTTAAAAATATATCAAGCATAAGAAATAACAATCAAGTATTAAAAACTGGTGATTTGGAAACTTTATATGCACAAAATGATGTTTATGCCATTGGTAGGAGAATTATAAATGGTAAAGATGCTTTTGGCACTTCATACCCTGATAGCGCTGCAATTGTTGCAATAAATAGAAGCAAGTCAGATAAACAAATAGCTATTGATACTACAAAGTTTTTAAGAGATGGAGTTACTTTTAAAGATTTAATTAACAACAATGTATCGTATTCAATAAGTAATGGACAGATAGTTATAGATGTACCTGCTATGAGCGGTGTAATGCTTATATCAGATGATGGGCAAGATTTAACTGCTCCACAAGCTCCTTCAAATGTTGTTGTTACTTCCGGCAATGGTAAAGTTGATTTATCGTGGTCGCAATCTGATGGTGCAACAGGATACAATATATATCGTTCGTCAGTAGAAGGTGGTTTATATGAAAAAATAGCATCAAATGTAACTGAAACAACGTTTGAAGATGCCAATGTTACAAATGGATTAAAATATGTATATGCAATATCAGCAATTGATGAATTAGGCAATGAAAGCGGAATTAGTAATGATGCAGTAGCATATCCAGCGTATCCTATAGGGTGGGTAGGAAATCTTACACAAGTATCTGATAATCATATAATAGGTGTTGATAAACCAACAGAAGATATTTATGCGGAAGTTTGGGCAGATGGACTTACAAATAGCACTGGTCAAGGTCCAAATATGATAGCGCAATTAGGATATAAATATGTTAGTGGAACTGTTTATGATTCAGTATATGGAAGTGTATATAACAGCGTATATGGCGTAGATGATAGTGGCTTTACCTGGGTAAATGCTCAATATGTAGGAGACATAGGAAATAATGATCAGTACAAAGCAAGTTTTACACCTGATAAAATAGGTCAATGGGAATATTTGATGAGATTTTCCGACAATCAAGGGCAAGACTGGATTACCACAAGCACATTATCATTTTATGTTGTTCCTTCTGACGATTTAATAAAGCCAACTGCACCTTATTTGAATCAGCCAGGTACAGAATCATCGAGAGTCTCGCTTACATGGAATCCATCTACCGACAATGTCGGTATATACGATTATGAAATTTATAGGTCCGATGGTGGAACATTTAATAAAATAGCTACTGTATCAAATGAAGTTTATAATTATATTGATACGAGCGTAATTAATGGTGTAACTTACAATTATAAAGTTGTTGCTGTTGATCTATCATTTAATAGGACAGAATCTAATGTGGTTACAATAAAACCAGATGTAGTACCCATAAAAGTTACTTTTAGTGTAACTGTACCTGATTATACACCAGATGCTGTTAATTTGGCAGGAACATTCCCTAATGCTACTTGGGATCCATCAGCACAACAGATGACAAAAATAGATAATAATACTTATAGCATTACACTTACGCTTGATGAAGGAACACAAATAGAATACAAATATGCCAGAGGTAGTTGGGATAAGGTTGAAAAAGACGAATACGGAAATGAGCTTGCATCAAACAGAAAAGTAACGATTGTAAATCAAGGCAACAATGAAATGACGATAAATGATACAGTTTATAGATGGAGAGATATTCCAATATTTATATATTCTCCAAGTAGCAATATGACAGTTGATTCTAATATAAGTACAATGGAAGTCAAAGGTAATACGTATAAAGGTGCTAAAGTTACAATAAATGGTGATAGTTTTGTTCAAGATAAAAATGGGGTATTTACTAAAGATGTTTCTTTAAATTATGGGGTAAATAAGATTAAGATACATGTTGAACCAAATGATGGTAGTGTTTATGGTAACGATCAAGGCAGAATAACTGAACTTACAAAGGATATTGAGATTGATGTAATTAGACAAGAGAATAATAGTGGAAGCGGAACAGGAAATAATAATACGAGTACAAGTGGGAGCAATTCAAGCAGCACAGGCAGTGGTAGTACTGGAAGTACAAGTATAACAAGTAATATCAGCAATACAAGTAATACAATAGGTGTAATCACAAAGAATGGCAACGTTATTACATTGACGCTTGATGCGGGAAAAGCTAAAGACATTATAGTAAATTCAAAAGACAAGAAAGTCGTATTTGACATAACAACAATAGGTGAGGGACATCAGAAAGTTGTACAGATTTCTAAGGACATTTTAGACACAAGTGCTGCCAACGGCAAAGACATCGTCATAAAATCAGACAATGCATCGATAGCACTTACGAAAGATGCACTTAATCAAAACCAGATACAAAACGGTGTCAATGTATCAATAAAAGACAATGGAAAGCCTAATGTGACAAATTATGTGTCGCTTTCTAATGTAGTAGACATAACAATAAGCGGTAGCAGTGGGAATGTAGCATTGGCAAAACCAGTAGAGGTAACATTAAATATATCAAAAGCTAACGATCCAAGAAAAGTAGCAGTTTACTACTACAACCCAACGACAAACCAATGGGAGTACGTAGGGGGTAAAGTAGACGCATCATCTGGAACAATAACATTCAATGCAACGCACTTCTCACAATATGCGGCATTTGAGTATGACAAGACATTTAATGACATAAAAGACAATTGGGCGAAAGACGTAATAGAAGTATTAGCGTCAAGGCACATAGTAGAAGGGATGACAGATACACAGTATGAACCAAACAAGACAGTGACGAGAGCAGAATTCACAGCAATGATACTGAGGCTTCTAAACATAAAAGAAGAAGCATACAGCGGAGAATTTAGCGATGTAAAAAGTGGAGACTGGTATGCAAACGCGATAGAAGCAGCATACAAAGCAGGGATAATCGAAGGTGACGGAAAGAACGCAAGGCCAAATGACAACATAACAAGAGAAGAGATGACAGCAATAGCCATGAGGGCATACGAGATGATGACACAGTACAAAGAAGAGAATATAGGTGCGACAACATTTAGCGACGACAAATCCATAAGCGATTGGGCAAGAAATGTAGTGGCAAATGCAGCGAAATTAGGAATAGTAAATGGTGAGCCAAATAACGTATTTGCACCTAAAGGAAATGCCACGAGAGCAGAAGCAGCAGCTATCATATACGGCTCATTAGAAAAAAGCGGAAACATATAAAATTGTATAAATTAGTTATGATGAGAAAGATATGATTTTAATTGTTTACTTTTATATCTTTCTCAAAATATAATTTAAGATAACCTTTTTAAATTTTTTTGATTTAATAAATAAGTCTATTGACTTTTGTAATCAAAGGATATAAAATATAATTAAGCAAAGCGCAACCGGTTGCAAATATTCTATGAAATACTATGATAAGGAGGGATGTCTGTTAACTTTAAATTAAATTACATGAAAACGCTTATATATGTAGATAAAAAGAAAAAATAAAAGATTGATAAGATTCATTAAACATTTTTTATCAATATGGAACTGCATAAATTTTATAATTAAAAATCACATAAGTCAATGGAAAAAATTGGCTTATTGAAGAGGAGGATTTTGATTATGAGGAAAACCTCAAAAGTAATTGCGCTGCTTTTAGTGCTTTTAATGGCATTTTCAGTGCTTATAACAGGATGCGGAAATAGTACAAAATCTGATCAAAGCAAAACTTCAGAAAATAGTTCAACTCAAAATAAGACTGAGACTACAAGCCAACCTGTAACATTAGACATTTTCCAATTTAAAGTTGAAATAAAAGATGCCCTCCAAAATGCTATAAATACTTACATGAAAGAAAACCCTAATGTTAAAATCAATTTAGAAACTGTAGGCGGAGGACAAGATTACGGTGCTGCATTAAAAGCTAAATTCAATTCAGGTTCAGAGCCAGCAATATACAATGTAGGTGGACCACAGGATGTTGCTACATGGAAGCCAAAATTGGCTGATCTGTCAGATACAAAAGCTGCAAAAGCCGCTCTTCCTGGTACTCTTACTGGTGTGACGCAGGACGGTAAAATTTATGGTTTACCATTTGATTTAGAGGGATATGGATTAATCTACAACAAACAGATATTCAGCAAAGCAGGTATTGATCCATCCAGCATTAAAACTTTTGATGCATTGGTGAATGCTGTAAAGACTTTGGATTCAAAGAAGAAAGAGTTAGGCATCGAAGCTGTTTTCGCATTCCCGGCAAAAGAAACTTGGGTTACTGGACTCCATCTATCTAATGCATTCTTGTCACCAGAATTTGATGGAGATGTCATGAAAGCATTTAATTCTAAGACAGTAGACTTCAAATATGGTGATGCAATGAAGCAGATGATTGATCTTCAGAATAAGTATTCAGTACAACCTACAGCAAGTCTTGACTACAGCACGCAAGTTGAAAAGCTTTTTGGAACTGGAAAAGTTGCGATGATTCAACAAGGTAACTGGGTATATCCTACATTAGAGTCACTTGATAAGAACTTTGCACAAAATGATATTGGCATGTTGCCATACCCTGTTCCAGGATATAAAGAAGACTCATATCCCGAAGGTGTCCCAATGTATTGGGCAGTTAACAGCGACAAACCAGCGGATGTTCAAAAAGCTGCTAAAGATTTCTTAGATTGGTTGTATACATCAGATGAAGGAAAACAGATAGTTACTCAGCAGTTTAAGTTTGTCCCAGCATATACTGGGTACAATTCAAATAGCATATCTGATCCGCTTGGAATGCAGCTTTTTGTGGCAGCAAGTCAAGGCAAGACATATGGATGGGTATTCATGGGGTATCCAAACAATTGGGGTCAAAATGTCCTTGGTGCTGATATACAGCTTTATGTGAATGGTTCATTAAGTTGGGATAAAGTGATTTCACATGCTAAACAGGCTTGGGCAGATGCGAGAAAATAATTAAAAATTGTAGTGGGAGAGTATAATTGTATTCTCCCACTTTGCAAATATGAACAAGAAGGAAGGTAATACAATGGCAAAAAAAACGAAATTTTTTAAAAACGGGATTTGGTATTGGCTTTTTATAGCTCCAACACTATTGTCACTTATTATTGTCGTATTAATACCATTTATTATAGGAATATATTATTCATTTACAGATTGGAATGGAATAAATCAACCTGTATTTATTGGATTAAAAAATTTCATGACACTTAGAGACGATGCTGAGTTTTGGAATTCAATAATTTTTACAGCTAAATTTGCAGTCGCGTGTATCGTGATTATAAATGTGGTAGGCTTGAGTCTTGCCATGCTTGTAACAAGAAAAATATTTGCCAGAAATTTCATGCGTACAGCATTTTATTTGCCTAATCTAATAGGTGGACTCATATTAGGATTTATATGGAATTTCATTTTTGTGGATGTGTTTCAAACAATTTCAGACGCTACACATATTAAATGGCTTGGAGGCTGGTTATCCACAACTAATACTGGCTTTTGGGGGCTTGTGATTGTGACATCATGGCAAATGATAGGCTATGTTATGGTGATTTATATAGCATATATTGAAAGCATTCCTACTGATTTAATAGAAGCTTCAAAGATTGATGGCGCAAATTCATGGCAACAATTTAGGAATGTCGTATTTCCGCTTATAGCGCCAGCGTTTACAGTGAGTTTATTTATTACGCTTTCAAATTCATTTAAACTATTTGATCAAAACTTATCATTAACTGCTGGAGCGCCTGGCAATACCACACAAATGATAACACTTAATATATACCAAACGGCTTTTTCAGCTCAGGAAATGGCTGTGGGACAGGCAAAAGCGGTAATAATGTTCTTAATAATTGCTGTTATTTCTGTCATTCAAGTTTACTTGACACAGAAAAGAGAGGTTGAGATGTGATGAGAAAAGTTCATGTTCAAAAATATTTATTGACATTTTTAGGAATTGTGCTTTCGCTTTTATGGATATCTCCTTTTTATATAATACTTGTCAACTCTTTTAAGACAAAATTAGAGCTGTTTACAAATACATTGTCACTTCCAAAGAGTTTGATGCTGGATAATTATAAAACGGCAGCCGCAAACTTAAATTTAAGTGAAGCATTTTCAAATACATTAATAATAACGGTTTTTAGCATATTGATTATTGCAATATTTTCATCTATGACGGCATATGCACTTCAAAGGGTAAAAAGAAAAAGCAGTGTAATTATATATATGATTTTTACAGTGGCTATGCTGATTCCGTTTCAATCAGTCATGATTCCTTTGGTAGCGGAATTTGGCAAATTTCATTTTCTTACAAGGTCAGGGCTTGTATTTATGTACTTGGGATTTGGATCAAGTTTAGGCGTGTTTTTATACTATGGTGCATTAAAAGGAATACCGACATCTTTAGATGAAGCAGCTTTAATAGATGGTTGTAGCAGATTTAGAATTTACTGGAATATCATATTGCCCTTATTAAATCCTACTACGATCACTTTGGCTGTATTGGATATCATGTGGATATGGAATGACTACTTATTGCCATCTTTAGTCATAAACAAAGTGGGTTCCAGGACTCTCCCATTAATGATTTTTTACTTCTTTAGTCAATACACAAAGCAATGGAATCTCGGTATGGCAGGGCTAACTATAGCAATTTTACCCGTTGTAATTTTCTACTTCTTGGCGCAGAGAAAATTGGTTACAGCCATAATAGCTGGTGCTGTTAAACAGTAAGCAATAAAATCACCATACTTATACAGTTCCATCATCTGGTACAGGTACTGTAATTGTAAACTGGCAACAATAGATTAAAATAATAAGGGTCAAGAGATCTAATCGTTATGATTTCTTGACCCTTAATTTACTTTTAATTTATTTACTTATCTTAAAATTGTTAACAGCAGCCATTAATGTATTAGCAATAGTATTTAAATCTCTTGCATATTTTGATATTTCATCTATTGCTTCTTTTTGAGTTTCAGCAGATGAAGAAATCTCCTCAGTAGATGCTGCTGTTTCTTCAGTTACAGATGCTATATTTTCAATAGATGTTATCATATTAGTTTTACTTTGCGATATCCTTTCCATCGAATCGTTTAATTTTTTTAGTTCACTGACAATACAATTTACAGCTGACTGAATATCATGGAAAGTATGTATGGTTTTGTCCAATGCTTTATTTTGTTCTTCTATTGATGATGTAGCATCTTCAACAATTTTATATGTTGTATCTATGTTAGCTTGTATCTCTCTTATTATCTGTTCTATGGTATTAGCTGCTTTTGATGACTGACTTGCGAGTTTTCTGACTTCATCGGCAACAACAGCAAATCCTTTTCCGCTTTCACCGGCTCTTGCTGCTTCTATAGCAGCATTTAGTGATAGAAGATTAGTTTGATCTGCAATTGAAGTAATTGTTTCTACTATATTGCCAATCTCTATTGATTTTTTCTTAAGGTATGAAGTCGATTCTTTTACTTTATTCTGCATTAAATCAGTTAATTTAGATTTTTCACTTAAATCTTTTATATTTTCAATCCCTTGATTAGTAGCGCAAATTACATTATTTGTTTCATTATTTATGTTTTCCGAATTCTTAATTGCAATGTCTACATGTTTACTTAATTCATCCGTAAGTGACGCACTGTTTTCAGCATCTTTAGCTTGTTCTTGAGCTCCTTTTGCAATTTCTTTCATTGCAATAGCGACTTCATTTGTTATTATTTCGGCTTTTTGTGATGAAGAAGTTAATTTTTCGGAATACAAATTAACATTGTTTGCGGCATTAAATACTTCCATTATGAGATTTTTAATGCCATCAATCATTTCATTAAAACCATTTGCAAGTAATCCAATTTCATCTTTTGCTTTTATATTTATTTTTTGAGTTATGTTTCCTTTTGAAGCTTCATTCATGATTTGCATGATCTTCTTTATATTGGATGTAATGCCTTTTGAGAAAAAATATGCTATTAGAAGCCCTATCAGGAGGCATATTAAGCTAAACAAAATTATATTGTATTTTATTTGTGCCACACTATCATTAAGTTCTGAAGAATTCATATCAACAACTGCTTTCCAACCGAAGTTGCTGAGATTTTTTATAGTTGCAAATTTTACTATTCCGTTATCAGTATATTGAAAGGTGGTATCATTTGAAGAAATCATCTTTTTGCCATAATCTCTTTTGGTTATATATGTAAAAAGGCTATTTTTATCTTTACTTGCTAATATGATACCATCATTTGATAGAATATATACATTTCCAGTTTTACCTATCGCAATTGATGAAATCATATTGGAAAGGGAATCAAGGTTAATGTCAAAGGCTAAAACACCTATTACATCAGATGAAGCAGATGTTAATGAACTTTTAATAGCTTTTGAGACAGTGAAAACTGCACCGTTTGTGCCATTGTTGCTGTAGGGCCCTGTCCACATTATTGAGTCAGGATTTTCTATTGCATCTTTGTACCATTTTTGTGCGGTTGGGTCATAATTTGAATCAAGAGGCAAATCTGGCGATTGAATCATTTTTTTGTCAGGTGTTGCAAAATAAATTATTGATATTTTACTATTCTTTGCATTTAAAATATTTGTAAATAGATCTTGAAGATTTTGCTTATCTGTTGTGAAATCTGCTTTGCCGTAATTTAATAATTGACTGTTGTCAGATAGAATGGTAAGCTGAGTTTCTACATCATTTTTAAAAAGATTTACGTAATTATTTATAAGCCCAAGAGTATCCTTGTTAGAAACGTCGATACGAGCTTTTAGAATTTGAGTAGATTTGTTTGAAGACATATAACCTGTAAATGTAAGTGGCAAAATTATAATTAAAGCGATAAAAATCATTAACTTAGTAAAAATGCTTTTGTTATTTATTACAAGTTTTTGAAAATTTGGTTTAACTAAAGTTGATTTTTGCTTATGAGTGGTTTGAGGTGTTAACAACTTTTTCTTCATAATTACTCCTCCCTCCAAGTTAAATAAGCAAAGAACACAAACGATTGCATAATAATATTATAGCATTAATATATAAAATTGCAAATGAAATATATAGAATAGTTTGAACTTAATATCATTTTGATCGAGCATAATAAGATTTAATTAAAATCGTAATTGTAAAAATTTAACTGTATTTTTATAATGGTATTAATTGTATATTTAAAATATATTGTTTGAAAATTGCGTAAAAATTAAGATAGAAGTTTTGATGTGGCTGATGAAAATTAATCTAAAATTTTAAAAAGACAGTTATAAAATTTGCTCTTGATATGCCTGCATATATGGCTGTTGGAACTGGTATACACTTTAGGTGGACCTATAATTCATACGGGACGTTGTAGAAGATAGACTGACAGAAACCAACTTTTAATATAAATGGATTATTGTTGTTACATTAATTGATATGTTAATTTATAAATTGGAAATGTTGAGCAACCTTTATAAAACAAAAACAATATTTTTATAAAAAGCATATTGACAATTTTTGAATCTGGATATACAATTATATTAAAGGTGGCGCAAGCGATTGCAAATTTTATTTGCAGTTAAGCGCTTTTAAAAATAGCGCCAAAGAAAGCGATTGCTGTAATTTAATAGTAATCACTAAGGGGATGATACTAGTAAAAGATTATGATTATGAAGTTTGTCTTCAGCATTTTTAGTTAATATACATCAATTTGTTATTATGTTGGAGAAAAATAAAATGCATTATTGTTTTATTTGGTTGTAAAACTGATATGGAGAAAATCGATGCAGGGCGATGCTATATATACAATAACTATATATGTAAACATTGTAGCAAGAGCTTAGATTGAGGTTTGAAATAAAATTTTGGGATATACCCAAAAAAATCATAAAAATTTTATTTTGTGAGGAGGATTTACATGAAAAAGTACACAAAAATTTTTGCAATACTTACTGCCATGGTATTGCTATTATCAGTTGCTTTAACAGGCTGTGGAAGCAGCAAGACAAATGAATCAAAGTCTTCAGATAATAGTTCTAATAACACTTCTCAGACACAGCAAAAAAAGGAACCAGTTGAATTGACGGTATGGTCACATTTGACAGATCCTGAAATAGCCAAGGTGCAAGAAATCGCTAACAAATGGGCTCAAGAGACAGGCAATAAAGTAAAAGTATTGGCTGATCAAAGCGACTTCCAGGCGTTTTCTACGGCAGCTCAGAGCGGTAAAGGGCCGGATATTATGTTTGGATTGCCGCATGATAATCTTGGAACATTCCAAAAGGCTGGGCTTTTAGCAGAAGTACCTGATGGAGTTATTAATAAATCTGATTATGTCCCGATGAGCATAGATGCAGTTTCATATGATGGGAAGATGTATGCAATACCATTATCAATGGAGACATACGGACTTTTCTACAATACAAGCAAAGTTCAAACTCCTCCAGCTACACTTGATGACTTGATTAAGGTTGGGCAGCAAGTTGGATTCCAATATGATATAAATAATTTCTACTACAGCTTTGCATTTATGGCTGCTTATGGTGGTTATGTATTTAAAAATAATGGAGGCGCTCTCGATCCAAATGACATAGGTTTAAATAATGATGGCGCAAAAAAAGGTTTGTCTTTGATAAGAGATTTTGTAAAAACTTATAAGTTTATGACTGCTGATATTAAAGGTGATATAGCTAAAGGCAATTTCCAAAATGGAAAGATAGGCCTTTATATAAGTGGTCCATGGGATGTTGATGGATTTAAGAAAGCAAATGTTCCTTTTAAAGTGGCTCCACTTCCAGCAGTTGATGGGAAGCCGATGCCTTCATTTGCTGGTGTACAGGCAGCTTTTGTAAGTGCTAATTCTAAACATCAACAAGAAGCATGGGATTTATTAAAATATCTTGCTCAAAATACGGCATTGCCTCTTTTTGAAACAGGCAATAGAATTCCGGTTCTCAATTCTGTGTTAAACAATGATGAAGTTAAAAACAACGATATTTTGAATGCATTTGCTGAGCAAGCTAAGAATGCTATTCCTATGCCAAACATTCCTGCCATGACAGCAGTTTGGACACCGGCTGGTAATGCACTGCAGCTTGTAACATCAGGTAAAGCAACTCCTGATAAGGCAGCAGATGATATGGTCAATCAGATAAAGCAGGGTATTGCTACTCAGCAATAAATAAAGGGGCAAAGTGCCCCTTTCCAATTATTTTAGAGGAGGACATTTTATGAAGACAGGAACAAAAATCAGAGACAAATTGACACCATATGCGTTTTTGTCACCTGCAATATTATCAATGACGGTGTTAAGTTTTTTACCTATTGCATATACCATATATATTGCGTTTACCAATTTTAGCCTGAATCACTTTAAACAATATCAATTTGTAGGATTTAAAAACTTTATCGATATTATCAATGGTCCGTTAAGAACGGTTTTTTTGCCAGTGCTTTTATGGACGGTTGTTTTTGCAGCGATAGCAACATTGGCTAATTATGTTATAGGTTTATTTTTGGCGGTTTTACTCAATAACAAAAATATGTGGGAAACGAATATTTATAGAGCCATACTCATAATTCCATGGGCATTGCCATCAACAATTGCAATATTAGCTTGGCAGGGTCTATACAATCAAGATTATGGTGGAATAAATACTTTGCTAAGTTACTTGCATATTTCAAAAATACCTTGGCTTACGGATCCATTCTGGGCAAGAGTGGGAATAATAATTGCCAGTGCGTGGATGGGATATCCTTTTATGATGAATGCATCTTTAGGGGGATTACAAGCTATACCACCAGAGTTATATGAAGTAGCAGATTTGGATGGTGCTACTTGGTTTCAAAAGTTAAGGCTTATAACACTTCCTATGCTTATGTCATCAGCGCTGCCACTTATTATATCATCATTTGCTTTTAATTTTAATAATTTTGGTTCTGTGTTTTTGATAACTGGTGGAGGCCCTCCAAGAACAGATACAGCTTTTGCTGGTACTACAGATTTACTCGTAAGTGCAGCTTACAAAATGACAATGCAATTTAATAGATACGATTTGGCGTCAGCATTGTCAATAATTATATTTTTGATAATTGGAACATTAAGCTATGTGAATATGAGAATGACGCATGCATTTGAGGAGGTGGACTAAAGTGATGACGTCAGCTAATGCAAATATGAATAAAAGCAAATTAAAAGAAGATCGAAAAATGCGTCCAAACGAGAAAGTAACTTTGTGGGTTAGCAGAGTTATAATTTGGATTTTCATTATAATAATTCTTTTTCCTGTGGCATGGGTTGTAGGTGCTTCCTTGGGGACAGGTGATGCTTTCTTTTCCGGTACAATTTTTCCAAAGCATATAAGCTTTCAAAATTATATAGACTTGTTTCAAAAAACACAGCTATTAACATGGATAAAAAACAGTATGATCTTGTGTTTTGGAGTGGCTATCATACAATCTATTTTAACATCTACTTCCTCATATGCATTTAGCAGAATGAAATTCGTCGGAAGAAAAAATGGATTAATGACTCTTTTGATTTTACAGATGTTTCCAACATTTATGTCTTTGCCAGCGATATACGGAATTTTGGCAAAATTAGATTTGCTTGATAATTTATATGTATTTGTTTTGGTGCTTGCAGGTGGTAGTGCTTTTAATATATGGCTTTTAAAAGGGTATATAGATGGATTGCCAAAAGAACTTGATGAAGCGGCATTGGTTGATGGCGCGTCATATTGGCAAATATTTATTAGAATAATATTGCCACTTACTGCACCTATGCTTGTTGTAATATTTTTGTTTAGCTTTATAGGGACATATAGCGAATTTATATTGTCAAGTGCTGTACTAAAATCACCTGAAAGTTATACTGTGGCACTTGGACTTCAAAGATTTATTACAAATCAATTTTCAGCCCATTGGACATTATTTGCGGCAGCGTCTGTTGTAGCTTCATTGCCACTTGTAATTATATTTATGGCATTGCAAAGGTATTTGCAACAAGGGCTTGCAGCTGGTGCTGTAAAAGGATAAAATGTTGCACATGGAACAAATTGTAAACACTGGAATACATTCCAGTGTTTTTTGTATATTATGGTCGTTTAATGTTAAAAATAATATTGTTTTATTATTAAATTATTTGGAGGTAAGAGATGAGTAAAAAGGTTGGTATTCCAAAAGGGCTTTTATACTACAACTTTTATCCTATGTGGAAAGCATTTTTTGAAGAACTGGGCGCTGAAGTGGTTACTTCCAGTGATACATGCAAAAAAATAATTGATGATGGTGTCAAGACTTGTGTTGATGAAACGTGTCTTCCTGTAAAGACATTTATGGGCCATGTGATTGATTTGAAGGAAAAAGGTGTTGATTATATTTTTGTTCCCAGAGTCATAAGCGTAGAAAGACATAGATATCTCTGCTCAAAATTTTTGGGGTTGCCTGACTTAGTGAGAAATCTTGTTTCTGATTTGCCACCAATAATAGACATGAAGATTGATTTTTATCGTGGCGATGATTTTATGAAAAGAGAAATATTGAGAGTTGGTAAATTGTTCATCAACGATGTCAGTAAAATTAAATACGCATACGAAAAATCTTTAAAAATGCAAAGGACTTTTGAATGCATCGTTCGAGAAGGTTTTTCAAATACAGAAGCAATAAAGATTATGGAAGGGAAAAAATTAGATGCAAATGCAAAAGGGGATTTAAAAATAGCTTTATTAGCCCATCCCTACGATATAATGGATGATTATTTATCTATGGGGTTGATAAATAGACTTAAGAATATGGGAGCTTATGTGCTTACTACAAATATGATAGAAAGAGATAAAATTGAAAAAGGTGCCGGTAAACTTCAAAAAGATTTGTTTTGGACTTATGGAAGGGATATTTTAGGTGCAGGTAAATATTTTATTGAAAGTGAAGACATAGATGGTGTAATATCTGTTTCAGCATTTGGATGTGGACCAGACTCTATCACTGAAGATCTTTTAGAAAGGGATTATAAAAGAGATGGTAGGATTCCATTTATGTCAATAACTATTGATGAGCATACTGGTGAGGCTGGTCTAAATACCAGATTAGAAGCATTTATTGATTTATTAAGATGGCGCAAAGGAGAGATTATGGCATGAAAATAACATATCCACATATGGGTTCATTAAATATGATATTAAAGACGATGTTTGAAGGAATCAATGTAGAAGTTGTGGAGCCACCACCTGTTACTAATAAGACTCTATCAATTGGAGTAAAATATTCACCTGAGTTTGTCTGTCTTCCGTATAAGATAAATCTGGGAAATTTTATAGAAGCACTTGAAAATGGTGCTGATACTATAATAATGTTGGGTGGTATAGGCCCTTGCAGATTTGGCTATTATGGACAAGCACAAAAAGAAACATTGATAGATTTAGGGTATAAGTTTAATATGATAATATTAGATCCGCCTCATGGAAGGCTAGTTGACTTTTTAAAAGAACTTTCATCGTATTTTCCAGACGTATATTGGAAAGATGCTTTGAAGGCTTTTATTTTTGCTGTTCAAAAAATGATAATTGCTGATAAATTCGAAAAGAAGCTTTTGATTTTAAGAGCACATGAAAATAGAGCAGGAGTTACGACTAAAATCTTTGAAGACTACATGAAAAAAATAAAAAATGCGAAAAACAAAAAAGAGTTAGATAGCATTTACAAAGAAGGCTTGGAAAAGTTAAGACAAAATGCAACTACAAAAAGGGAAATTCAGCTTAAAGTTGCTTTAGTCGGAGAAATCTACCTTATGCTGGAGCCTTTTTCTAATTTGGATATTTGCAGATCATTGAATGAATTAGGCATAGAAGTCACTAAAACTGATTTTCTCTCGGATTATTTGATAAACAGCGCTTTTAAATTGCCTCAGAGAATGGAATTTAAAAAATATGCACATGGATATTTAGAAAGGGATATTGGCGGTCATGGCTTAAATACTGTTGCAAACACTGTAAAATATGCAGAAAAAAATTACGATGGCATAATACAGATTTTTCCTTTTACTTGTACACCTGAAATTGTCGCACAGGGAATAATCGCCAAAGTAAGCAGAGATAAAAATATACCGGTTATGTCATTAAGCTACGATGAAAAAACCGGTGAAGCTGGCTATCAGACGAGATTAGAAGCGTTTAAAGATTTATTGGAGAGGCGGAGATTGAAAATATAAAAAAATATTAAATTTTTTATCTGGATATCGAAAAAAATATAAATTATTGGTATACTTATATTTGTATATAAATAGATTATTTTTTATGGAAGATCGACGATGAGGTGATTTTATGAATGAACTTGGTGATATACTTAAAAATGCGCGATTAAAAAAAGGCATGACACTTGACGATCTTCAGGAGATTACTAAAATTCGCACAAGATATTTGAAAGCCATAGAAGATGGTGATTTTAATGTTATCCCAGCTTTAGTGTATGCAAAGGGCTTTGTGAAGAGCTATGCAGAGGCCGTAGGTTTAGATGCGGGTGAACTGTTAAAAAAGTATAGTTATCTTTTTGAGGAACCCAAAGAAAAGGATGATGTAGTGCAACATGTAAATGCACCTGTAGAGAAAGAAAGTTCTTTTGATTTATCAGCACTCCTTAAAAGACTTATAAAGCCATTTATAGGGGTTTTGGTGGTATGCCTTTTTGCATTTGGCGTATATTATATGATAAATCAAATAAATAAAGGATTGGCGCCTCTTCCAAGTACAGAGCAAAGCGCGAATAACACTACTAATAAATCGCAAAATCAAAATAAGGATAATACTACTTCAAATGATGTATATAGCAATAATCAAAAAACGACTACGTTTAACTTGGTAAACAGCACAAAAAGCGAAGTTGATTATAAAGTTTCACCTGTTGCTGATTCATACAAAGTCGATCTATCTATACCTGGAGAGAAATGCTGGGTTAGTGTGAAGGTGGATGGTGTCAATACCTATCAGTATTTGATGACATCAGGAATGGTAAAAACATTTGATGTCAAAAATGACATAGAAATCTTGATGGGAAATCCGCCAGATGCTAAAATAACAGTAGATGGCAAAGAAATACCACACATTGATATTCCAGCACCAGTAACTGTAAAACTTGAAAAATGAGAGAGGGGTATTGTATGATAAGACAAGCTATATATCACAAAAGTGATGTTCCGTTTGCATATCCTTTAAATAAGGATGAGCTTCATATAGTCTTAAGGACTGCTTCTACAGATATAAAAAGATGTTACATTTTTTATCGTGACAGATATGATTGGATGGGTAAGTTCAAAGTAAAAGAAATGTTTTTAACTCAATCAAATGAGTTATTCGATTATTATGAAACGACACTTAAATTAAACAAAAAATTTGTATACTTTTTTTACTTAATATCTATGAAGGATGAAAGAGTCTACTATACGGAATCAGGTTTTTATGAGGAGAAGCCAGAGAATAGCTTTCATGGTTTTTTTCAGTTTCCTTATATATGCGATATGGATGTTTTTTTTGCACCAAAATGGACAAGCGATTGCATTGTATATCAAATATTCCCTGATAGGTTCAACAATGGAGATAAATCAAATGATCCAGAGAATGTGAGACCTTGGGGTGAGAGACCTGGACCAACTACATTTTTTGGGGGAGATATTCAGGGGATTATTGATAAAATTGAATATCTTAAGGAACTTGGAATTAATGCAATATATATGACGCCAATATTTTTGTCACCGTCTACACATAAATACAATACAACAGATTATTATAAAATAGATCCTCATTTTGGTGATACACAAAAGGCAAAAGAATTAATAGATAAATGCCATAAAAATGAGATAAGAGTGATTTTTGATGCTGTCTTCAATCATTGTGGCTATGACTTTTTCGCATTTCAAGACGTAATTAAGAATGGGAAAGATTCAAAATATTGGGATTGGTTTAACGTATATGAATGGCCTATAAAAACAACACCTCTTCCATCATATGAGGCTTTTGCGGATCATGAATGGAGAATGCCGAAGCTTATGACTAAAAATCCTGATGTGCAAGAGTACTTGCTTAATGTTGCTGAATATTGGATTAAAGAAGTAGGCATTGATGGTTGGAGGCTTGATGTTGCAAATGAAATAGATCATCATTTTTGGAGAAAATTTAGGGAGATTGTGAAAAAAGCGAAGCATGATGCTATAATTGTCGGTGAGGTTATGCATGATGCATCACCTTGGCTTTATGGTGATCAGTTTGATAGTGTCATGAATTATCCTTTTAAGAATGCTCTTGTTGACTTTTTTGCAAAGAGAAGCATAGATGCAAAGCGATTTAACACTATTATGACTGAACAATTGATGAGGCACATGGACGGTGTTAATAGAGCTATGTTAAATCTAATAGGGAGCCATGATACTGAAAGATTTTTGACAATGTGCAATGGCATGGTAGTGCGAATGAAGCTGGCGTTGGTTTTTCAATTTACATATATTGGAGTTCCGTATATATATTATGGGGATGAAGTTGGCATGGTTGGTGGATATGACCCTGATTGCAGAAGATGTATGATTTGGGACGAAGAAAAACAAAACTTGAAGTTATTCAATTTTTATAAAAGGCTTATTTCTTTGAGAAAGGAAAATGAAGAACTAAGATATGGAACATATAAAACACTATATGCAAAAGATGGAGTTATAAGTTTCAAAAGGGAATACAAAGGTAAATCGATTATTGTGATAATAAATAATAGCAGCAAAGAGAACTCAATATTGTTAAATGGCGTACAAGGAAAGGCAGATATTTTAGGAATGGGCAAGATAAAGATAAGGGGTAAAATTATATCATTAGAGCCAAACTGTGCCTATATTCTAAAATAAATTAGTGTTATCCTTTATATGACTTAAGCCGGACTATTTGTCCGGCTTAAAACATGGAAATTTTAACGTTTTGTATACATTAATTCGTAGTATTCTTTAAGCATTCTATTTGCAGAAAAGGCATCATAGGTTGTTCTAACGCTTTCTCTCATCATATTTTCCCATTTTTCTTTATCGTTATAATATGTTGGTACCACTTTATTTAACAGTACATCGTACAATGCTTCAAGGTCGTGCTTGTCTAAAATTTCTACATCATCAGATTCAAATCCATCGCCAAATTGCCAGCCATTTACACCGTCAATGCAAGCTTCAGGCCACCAACCGTCTAAAATACTTAAGTTTAATACACCGTTCATAGCAGCTTTCATGCCAGATGTACCGCTTGCTTCCTTTGGCCTTCGAGGATTGTTAAGCCAAACATCGGAACCTCTTGTCAACATTTTACCTATTGTCATATCATAATCTGGAAGAAATACGACGCTTTCTGGGTATTTTTTGGTCATCTCAATTAACTTTGCTACGATTTTTTTTCCAACATCATCTAAAGGATGTCCTTTTCCCGAAAATACCATTTGTATTTTTCTTGATTTTAAGTATTCACCTATAACTTCATCATTTGTGAAAATAAGGTCACTTCTCTTGTAAGGGGCAGCTCTTCTTGAAAAACCTATTAGCAATTTGTCTGAATCAAGCTTTACACCAGTGCGTTCATATACAAAATCAATTAATTCTTGTTTTATTACATTATGTGTTTTCAGGAGATTTTCACCTTTATTGTATGCTTCCGTGATTCTACTGTCTACCCATGTTTTTCTGTCAATACCGTTTGTAATTGATATGATTGGAGCAGCATTATCAACATGTGCCCACATTTTATTTGCAGTCTGTCCGTGCAATTTTGCGACACCGTTTGCAATTCGTGAAAGTCTTAGCCCTGCAACAGTCATATTAAATGGAACTCCGCCTATTTGAGCCATTTGCTCAATTGTTAGACCGTTGTTTGCGCCCATGTACATGAGAAGCTCTATGTTGTGAGATTCGTTCCCTTCAATTACAGGTGTATGTGTTGTAAAGACAACTTCTTGTCGTGTTGCATTCCATGCTTCATCGAACGTCATATTTTTATTTTCCATTTTTTCTCGTATAAGTTCCAATGCTGCTAATGCGGCATGGCCTTCATTAAAGTGATAGACATCGATGTCGATTCCCAATGCTCTTAAAGCTCTTACACCACCGATGCCAAGCACGATTTCCTGTGCAACTCTTTCTTCGCCAAACCATCCGTAAAGTTGTCCTGTTATCCATCTATCTCCATTTTCAGGTATATCCGTATCTAAAAGGTACAGTGGTGCATTGTCAAAACTATCTACGAGCCAGACTTTGCAGTATACATCTTGATTTCTAATTTTAACTTTTACTTTCACACCTGTATCTTTTAGAAAATCGTACTTGTAGTTATGATATGCGTCATAAGGATAACCGTCTTCGCCTATATGTTGTTCTGTATAACCTTGTTTCCATAGGATGCCGATGCCTACAAGAGGCATGCCAAGTTCTTTCGCGGCTTTCAAATGATCACCTGCTAAGATTCCAAGGCCTCCAGCGTAAAGCTTAAAATCCGAATGAAGTCCGTATTCCATGCAAAAGTATGCCACTCTTGGAAGTTTTTCTCTGTCCATTTTATACCTCCTTATAAAACTTTTAAGTATATTATAATATTAAAAAATCAACAATGCAATGGGTTGCACAAAATTTCATAACCGATGTACGCTAAGTAACCTTATTTGAGATTTGTGAATATTATGCAGTATATATCAAAATATGGCTAAATGCCATCTTTCCATATTGTAATTGGGGTGAGATTATGGAGGCAAATGGGAGATACGGAAGAGATTATCACTACTATAAAGAATACGAAAAGCTGTATGGAAGCCTTGATATTTTTAGATTTTTAGCTGCAAAAAGATTAAATGAACTTGGTGAATACGAAGAGTGGAAAGATTACAAAGAGTTTAAAGATTGGCTTTCATCAAAAGAAATATCTGATTGGAAAACTTCGAAAGATTATTTAGAGTGGGAAAGAAAAAAGTTAGATTTTTAAATTATTTTTAGACTCCTATAAAAAATTTATAGGAGTTTTTTTAAAATTATGTAGTATAATAGATATAGGACCCGGCGAGGTGATTTGTATGTCCTTTTCGTCTATTACAAAAAACGAGTTATCAAGAATATACCCCGATGATAGCTGTTGCAAATTAGCTGAACTTGCTGCTTTGATAAGAACCATAGGTTCAATATCTATATATGGTCATCAGAGAATCAGCTTAAGCCTTGTAACTGAAAATGCTTCTGTGGCAAGATTAGTATTTAAGCTTTTAAAAGATATATTCAATGTCGTAGCAGAGGTGATGGTTAGAAGAAATAGCCAACTAAAAAAATCTTTAAGCTATTTAATTTTAGTGTCTGACAAGACTGCAGCCGAGAATATATTGAGAGAAGTGGGACTTTTAAAGTACGATGGTGAAGGCATAAAGCTTAATTATGGCATCGATAAAAGTATTGTCAGCAAAAAGTGTTGTAAGAAAGCCTATATTAGGGGGGCTTTTCTTGGAGGTGGTTCGATCAGCGATCCAGAAAAGGCTTACCATTTAGAGTTTATAACACACAATTTAGATCATGCTAAGGACTTAAGCAAGTTAATAAATAATTATCATTTGCATTCAAAAATTATTGCAAGAAAAAATAATTATGTAGTATACTTAAAAGAGGGAGAACAAATAGTAGATGTCCTAAACATAATGGGAGCACATAATTCCTTATTGAACTTAGAAAATATACGCGTATATAAAGATATAAGGAATAATGTAAATAGGCTTGTTAATTGTGAAACTGCTAATCTTACAAAGACTATCAATGCATCATTGAGGCAGATAGAGAATATAAATTATATAAAAGATAACGTAGGGCTTAATTATCTCCCGGATAATTTAAAAGAGATTGCAGAAAAAAGGCTTAAATATCCAGATATAAGCCTTAAAGAATTGGGTCAGATGCTAGATCCTCCTGTTGGAAAATCAGGAGTAAATCATAGATTAAGAAAAATTGAAGAAATAGTATCAAAATTAAAAGAGAGGAGAGTCAACAATTATGACTGAAAAGACAGTAGAAATTAAAAATAAGACAGGTCTTCATGCGAGACCAGCAGCTTTGTTTGTACAAGCGGCTAGCAAATTTTCATCACAGATTTGGGTGGAAAAAGAAAATAAAAAGGTAAATGCAAAAAGCATCATGGGCATTATGTCATTAGGTGTTGCACAGGGAAATACAGTGAAACTTATCGCTGATGGCAGCGACGAGCAAGAAGCAATTAAGACACTTGTTGATTTAATTGATTCAAAATTTGGAGAAGAATAATCTAAAAAGGTTTCTTAGGAAACCTTTTTTGCATGAAGGATGATTTTTTTATGACTAAAAATGAGAGGGTGCTGGAGTATCTTAAAAGTCTGCCAGAAGGAACCAAAATATCAGTAAGGAGTTTAGCACAGGCTTTAAAGATAAGCGAAGGCACTGCGTATAAAGCCATAAAAGATGCAGAAAGCATGTACATTGTGACAACTATTCCGAGAGCAGGTACCATACGAACAAAGCCTAAAAACAAGTTATTTGATAGGCTAACATACGAGGAAATAAAGAATGTTGTCGATGGAATAGTTTTAGGTGGAGAAAATGGGCTCAATATAGAGCTTAACAAGTTTTTGATAGGTGCCATGACAACCGAAGAAATGGTAAAGTACATTCAACCTGGTGATCTTATAATTCTTGGAAATAGAGACAATGCACAGATGGCAGCATTAAAAGCAGGTGCTGCCGTGCTCATAACAGGTGGATTTGATGCTAAAATAGAAGTTAAAACTTTGGCAGATCAACTTTCATTGCCTTTGATATCAACTACTTATGATACTTTTACCGTGGCAACCTTAATAAACAAAGCAATCAATGAGAGAATGACAAAGAAAAGGATACTGCTTGTAAGCAATATTATGTCATCTAATCCCATCTACATGACGACAAAGCAGACAGTAAATGATTGGAAGGTGTTGTTGAATAAGACAAGCCATACCAGGTATCCTGTTGTGGATGAAAGCGGTGCTTTAGTTGGAATAGTTACATCCAGGGAAATAGCTAAAGCTGACGATGAAGATAAAATAGGAGATATAATGGCCAGAAATCCAATATACGTCACTGAAACTACGACTGTAGCGTTTGCGGCCCATCTAATGATATGGTGGAATATAGAGGTATTGCCTGTTACTAATAATAAAGAACTTGTTGGCATCATAAGTAGAGAAGACGTGATAAAAGCCCTTCAATACATGGCAAAACAGCCTCAGATCGAAGAAACTATCAATGACACATTGTTAAAAGACTTTCATGCTGAGAAAACACAAGATGGAATGAAATTTTATGGAACGATACCGCAAAACATGGTAAATCAATTAGGAACGGTCAGTAGCAGCGCCCTCATGATGCTTATGAGCGAATGCGGCATATCGTCAGTGACGAGAAATAAAAGATTTGATGCTGTTGTAGATAATTTTTTAGTTTATTTTATAAGGCCTCTACAGACAGAAAAGACGATTGAAGTAAATACTGCTATCATAGATTATAGCGGCAATTTCTGCAAAGTTGAGATATCAGTTTTATACGAAGAAACAATGATTGCAAAAGCACTGATGTCTTTGAGGCTTTTAAAGAACAAAAAACTTTTTTAAGGTGATTGTAATGTTTGTACATTTGCACGTTCACAGCGAATACAGCCTTCTCGATGGTTCATGTAGGATAAAAGAGCTTATAAAGAGGACGAAAGAGCTTGGAATGAATTCCATAGCTATTACGGACCACGGCGTCATGTACGGTGCCATAGATTTTTACAAAGAGGCCGTATCTTATGGTGTAAAACCTATAATTGGGTGTGAAATTTACGTTTCTCCAAGGTCTTTGTACGATAAAGAATACGGCATAGATAATTTGAATTATCATCTGATTTTGCTGTGCAAAAACATGACTGGATATGAAAATTTGATGAAAATTGTCTCAAAGGCATCTATCGATGGTTTTTACTATAAGCCGAGGGTTGATCATCAATACTTAAAAGAACACAGCGAAGGATTAATAGCGCTTAGCTCATGTCTTGGCGGTGAAATACCATCGTATCTCCTTTCTGATGAATATGAAAAAGCTAAAGAGACTGCTATTTTTTATAACTCCATTTTTGGGACAGGCAATTTTTATCTTGAGCTTCAATACCATGGTTTAAGCCAGCAGGAAAAAGTAAATGCGGAATTGATAAAACTTTCAAAAGAGCTAAACATACCTCTTGTGGCCACAAATGATGTTCATTATCTTAATAAAGAGGATCATTTGGCACATGAAGTCCTTTTGTGCATTCAGACAGGCAAAAACATGGATGATGCTGATAGGATGTCATTTCCAACAGATCAGTTTTATCTAAAGTCCCCTGATGAGATGTATGAGATGTTTTCATATTGCAAGGAAGCCTTAGAAAACACTGTAAAAATTGCTGATATGTGCAATCTTGAATTTGAATTTAATAAAACGAAGCTTCCTAAGTATGAAGTGCCAGATGGCATGAAATCAGATGAATACTTGAGAAAGCTTTGCATCGATGGATTATATAAAAGATATCCAAATCCAAGTGATGAAGTAATCGAAAGGCTAAACTACGAGCTTTCTGTGATAGAAAAAATGGGGTATGTTGATTACTTCTTAATCGTTTGGGATTTTATAAAGTTTGCCCGCGACAATGGTATAATGACTGGCCCTGGGAGGGGTTCGGCTGCTGGAAGTCTTGTGGCATACTGTCTCGGAATAACAAAGATTGATCCTATAAAGTACAATCTTCTTTTTGAAAGATTTTTGAACCCTGAAAGAGTAAGTATGCCAGATATAGACTCTGATTTTTGTTATGAGAGAAGACAAGAAGTAATTGATTATGTGGTCAAAAAGTATGGGGAAAATAGAGTGGCGCAGATAATAACGTTTGGTACAATGGCTGCTAGGGCTGCCATAAGAGATGTAGGCCGTGCTTTGAACTTCCCGTACGCTGAAGTTGACGCTATTGCCAAAATGATACCTTTCGAACTCGGTATGACTATAGATAAAGCAATTGAATTAAATCCAGAGCTAAAAGATAAGTACGAAAATGACGAAAAGATTAGGCGGTTAATTGATATATCAAGATCTCTTGAAGGTCTTCCGAGGCATGCTTCTACACATGCTGCTGGCGTAGTTATATCCAGTGAACCACTGGTGAAATACGTGCCGTTGCAAAAAAATGAAGGCTCTATTGTTACACAGTTTACGATGACGACTTTGGAAGAATTAGGCCTTTTAAAGATGGATTTTTTAGGTTTAAGGACACTTACTGTCATAAGAGATACTTTGAATATCATAAAAGAAACTAAGGGAATTGATGTTGACATAGACAATATTGACTTTGAAGATAAAGAAGTTTATGCACTAATAAGCAAAGGTGATACTGAAGGTGTATTTCAATTAGAGTCATCTGGAATGAAACAGTTTATGACAGAACTAAGGCCAGAAAAGTTGGAAGATGTAATAGCAGGTATATCGCTGTATAGACCGGGGCCGATGGATCAAATACCCAGATACATAGAAAATAAAAATAACCCTGAAAATATAAAGTATGAACATCCACTTCTTAAACCAATTCTTGATGTCACTTATGGTTGCATGGTTTATCAGGAGCAAGTTATGCAGATAGTGAGGGATTTGGCAGGGTACTCGTTGGGAAGGTCTGACTTGGTTCGCCGTGCGATGGCGAAGAAAAAAATGAAAGTCATGGAGGAAGAGAGAAAAAACTTCATTTATGGAATCAAGGATGAAAATGGAAATTACATTGTACCGGGAGCTGTAAATAGAGGCGTCGATGAAGCTACAGCCAACAGGCTTTTTGATGAAATGATAGATTTTGCTAATTATGCATTCAATAAATCTCATGCTGCGGCTTATGCTGTTGTGGCATTTCAAACGGCATATTTAAAACGGTATTATCCCGTTGAATTTATGGCTGCATTGCTTAATAGCTTTGTTGACAATACAGATAAAGTGGCTTTTTATGTACAAGTTCTAAAAAAGATGGGCATACAGATTTTACCGCCAGACATAAATGAAAGTTATTCCTATTTTTCTGTCGTCAATGGCAAAATTAGATTTGGCCTTGCTGCTGTTAAGAATGTTGGATTAAACGCTACTTTAGAGATTGTGGAAGACAGAAGGAAAAATGGCAGATATACGTCTATCATAGACTTTTTTGAGAGAATAGACGAAATGCAATTAAACAAAAAAGCTGTTGAAAGCTTAATAAAAGCCGGTGCATTTGATTCATTTGGCGTCTACAGATCTCAATTATTAGCAGTTTACGAAGGCATAATGGAAAGCATCCATAGAAGCAGAGAGAGGAATATAAAAGGGCAGATATCATTATTTGAAAGCGATGCGGAAAGCTATAAAATCGATTATTCGCTTCCAGACATCAAAGAATTTTCTAAAGACGTAATACTTTCTATGGAAAAAGAAACTATGGGGCTTTATATTAGCGGACATCCACTTGATGAATATCAAGACGATATACGAAGAATAGCAAATTGTACAACGAGGGACTTGAAAAATAGCGATGACTCATTTGCAAAAAAAACGGCCTTTGATGATCAAGATGTTGTTTTGGTAGGGATTGTAGAAAGCAAGAAAATAAAGTTTACAAAAAACAATAATATGATGGCTTTTGTAAATCTTGCAGATCTGTACGGTACCATCGAAGTCATCGTATTTCCTGCTGTGTACGAAAGATACTCAAAATTTTTAAGTGAAGATTTGCCTGTTGTAGTAAAAGGCAAAGTAAGTTTAAGGGAAGATGAAGAGCCAAAGATTTTATGCGATGAAGTTAAGCCGCTTACACACATGATACGAGAAAAACTGTGGCTTAATGTGAAGGAACAAAAGGATGTGGAAAAGATTAAAGGAATTTTAGTCAAATACAGAGGAAACATTCCTGTTTTTATAAGATATGCAAATAAAAATCTGGCAGCTCAAAAAGATCTTTGGGTAAATGGTGCAAATGAGCTTTTGGACGAACTTGCAAGTGTACTGGGAGAAGAAAATGTTAAAATTGTATAACGTGTAAATATATATTGATATTATACAAAAAATAAATTAAAATAGTAGTTAGAATATTCAAGGAGGCCTTTTTATGTGGACTGTTATATATATGGCGCACAGCATGGAAGTTGCAGAAAAGGTCAAAGATGTGCTGACAAAAGAAGGCTTTTTAGTGAAATTAAAACCATTGAAAAAAAATGTAGACAATAACGACGGCTACTGTGAAGTTATGGTTCCTAATTCAGAAGCTCAGGATGCACAGAATATTATTATTGAATATGGTCTTTAATTACCCCTTATAAGGGGGACTTTTAATAAAATGGGACATATAATGACCCGGTTGGTAAGGAGGATATATTATGAGAACAATAGGAGTTTTAACAAGTGGTGGAGATGCACCAGGCATGAATGCTGCCATAAGGGCAGTGGTAAGATGCGGCATATATAACGGGCTGACAGTAAAAGGCATCATGAGAGGCTATCAGGGGCTTATAGACGACGAGATAGAAGACATGACATTGTCATCAGTAGGTGACATAATTCAAAGAGGCGGTACAATACTTCGTACAGCCAGAAGTGCAGAATTTAAGACAAAAGAAGGAAGAGCCAAGGCTGCAGAGGTATTGAGAAAGCACAATATTGAGGGGCTTGTGGTCATAGGCGGAGATGGCTCTTTTAGAGGTGCACAGCTTTTAAGCAATGAACATGGTGTTAATACGATCGGTATTCCAGGCACTATCGACAATGACATACCGTGTACAGATTATACAATCGGTTTTGATACAGCCTGCAATACGGCTATAGATGCCATCAACAAGATTAGAGACACGGCAACGTCACATGAAAGAGCAAATATCATAGAGGTAATGGGAAGAAATGCTGGGTACATAGCGCTTTATGCAGGACTTGCTGGAGGAGCAGAGATTATAATAATACCGGAAGTCAAGTTTGACATAGATGAAGTGTGCGAAAAAATTTCGTACGGCATAAAGAGGGGCAAGCTGCATCACATAATTGTACTGGCAGAAGGTGTAATGAGCGGTCTGGAGTTATCAAAGATGATTCAAGAGAGACTTCCTAAGCTTGATTTAAGGCATACGACTTTGGGCCACATACAAAGGGGTGGCGCGCCTACTGTCATGGACAGAGTTATCGCAAGCCAAATGGGATCAAGAGCTGTAGAGCTTCTGTTAGAAAACAAATCTCAAAGGATAATAAGCATAAGAAATAACCAGATTGTGGATGATGATATTGACACTGCTTTGGCAATGAAAAAAGAGTTTAATTTAAAGCTTTATGAACTCAGCAAAATATTATCAATTTAAGGAGTGAAGATATGCGTAGAACTAAGATAATATGCACGATTGGTCCTGCCAGTGAAAAATATGAGATATTGAAAGAGCTTATAGAAAGCGGTCTTAATATTTGCAGGTTGAATTTTTCACATGGGGATCATGAAGAGCATGGAAGCAGAATAGACAATATTATAAAGATTAGAGAAGAACTTAAGCTGCCCATTGCAATTATGCTTGATACAAAAGGGCCTGAAATAAGGACTGGCAAATTTAAAGGCGGTGTTGCAGAGCTTAAAGAAGGCCAGACATTTACGATAACATCAAGGGAAATTGAAGGAGATAACACTATTTGTTCTGTTTCATACAAGGGGCTTCCTCAAGATGTGGAGAGAGGTTCTCGCATATTGATTGATGACGGATTAGTATCATTGAAAGTCAATGACGTAAAAGGTGAAGATATAGTATGCACTGTGGAGAATTCTGGTACAATAGGTGATCACAAAGGTGTAAATGTGCCTGGTACAAAGCTTAATTTGCCTGCCATAACGCAAAAAGACGTGGATGACATAGAGTTTGGAATAAAAAAAGGAATCGACATGATTGCAGCGTCTTTTGTCAGAAAAGCAGCAGATGTAATTGCCATAAGGAGATTGTTAGAAGACAATGACGCTGGCCATATACTTATCATATCAAAAATTGAAAATCGCGAAGGCGTAGAAAATATTGACGAAATAATCAAAGTCTCTGATGGCATAATGGTTGCCCGAGGCGATTTGGGTGTCGAAATTCCTATAGAGGAGATACCTATCGTTCAGAAAAGGATAATTGAAAAATGCAACAAAGCAGGTAAACCAGTAGTTACTGCTACACAGATGCTTGACTCTATGATAAGAAATCCAAGGCCAACAAGGGCAGAAGTAACAGATGTAGCCAATGCTATATTGGATGGCACTGATGCAATAATGTTGTCTGGTGAAACAGCGCAAGGCAAATATCCTGTAGAGGCTTTTAAGACGATGTCAAAGATAGCTGAAAAGATTGAGACGTATATAAATTACAAAGAAAATTTAGATAAAAATGTGGATTACAATATTTCTATGACAAATGCCATAAGCCATGCTACGTGCACTACCGCGAGAGATATAGGCGCAACTGCCATTATTACATCTACAATATCAGGTTATACTGCGAGAATGGTGTCTAAGTATAGACCGTCAGCACCTATAATAGCAGTGACGCCAAACAAAGATGTGGCGAGAAGGCTTAGCATCGTGTGGGGTGTTCATCCATTGATATCACAGGAAGTCAATTCTACAGATGAAATGATAGAAGTATCAGTAAATACGGCTTTAAATGAAGGATTAATTCGAAATGGCGATATTGTAGTAATATCGGCAGGAATACCTGTCGCGACTACAGGCACAACAAATATGTTGAAGGTTCATATTGTGGGAGATGTAATAGTAAAAGGCACAGGCATAGGCACTAAATCCATAAGTGGTGTTGTTTCCATCATAAGAGATCCATACAAGGACAAAGATAAGTTCAGAGAAGGAGACATCATCGTTGCTCAAAAAACTGAAAGGGATTATATGCCTATAATTGAGAAGGCTTCAGCTATCATAACAGAAGAAGGTGGACTAACGTCCCATGCTGCAATAGTTGGATTGAACTATGGATTACCTGTCATTGTAGGCTGTGAAGGAGTAACTTCAAAGCTTAAAGATGGAATGACGGTAACTCTCGATACTGCCAGAGGATTGGTCTACAAAGGCATAGTGAATATAAAATAGGACAGGAAGTCATCTTCTTGTCTTTATTTTTTGAGGTGATAATACATGTATACTTACGACGTAAAAGTAAGGGTCAGATATGGCGAAACAGATAAGATGGGCATAGTGTATCATGCGAATTATTTAAACTGGTTTGAAATAGGCAGGACAGAATTTTTCAGATCTTTAGGCATGACTTATCGAGAATTAGAACAGAACAATATCATGCTTCCGGTGATAGAAGCCAATTGCAAATACTTTTGGCCTGCAGAATATGATGATGTAATAATTATAAAGACAAAAATAGGTTTATTGAAAGGCTCAAGGATAAGATTTGAGTACGATATAATGAAAGAAGATGGAAATAAGCTTTTGGCACAAGGCATGACAGAACACCCATTTACGACACTTGACAGGAAACCTGTAAATATAAAGAAGGCTTTGCCACATGTTTATGAAATGCTGAATAAATGCTTTGAAGGTGTATGAAGTTTGAATATAATTCAATAAATTGGTTATAATGGTATTGGTAACCGATTATATCAATGGGCGGCATTCGCCCTATTTTTTTTGCCTTTATATAAAATCGGTTGCACAAACCTCAGATATAATGTAAAATAGTATTGGAGGCGATGAAATTGAATAGAAAACTTATAAAATACCTACCTGTATTATTTCTTGCATCCAGTGTGCTAAGCGGATGTGGAAACAATAATATATCAAGTATGAAAATTGAAAGATTAAATAATGTGCAAGCAATAAATGGCCCGGGAGAGGCCGATACATGGGCAAAAGCCCAGAAACAAGGTGTAGGTACTGCAAACAACTATACTTCCAAAGTGTGGTTTACACTTGCAGACGGAGCGATATCTGAGGTTTACTATCCCACTATAGATACTGCTGATGTAAAAGATATTAAATTTTTTGTGACAGATGGAAAAACGTTTGTCTCTGACGAGACAAAAGACACAATGACCAAAGTAGAAAAGTTCACTGAAAAATCGTTAGGTTATAAAATCATTAACACAGATAAAGATGGGAGATATAAGATAACTAAAGAAGTATTTACTGATGTAAAGCGAAATTCTCTCATAATTAAGACGAAATTTGAAGCTTTAAAAGGCAATGTTGATGATTACAGACTTTATGTAATGTGTGATCCTCATGTAAAAAATCAGGGCAAATACAATGAAGGATACGCAGTTAAGGCAAATGGCAATGTTGCGCTAATTGCTGAAAGAGATGGGATTTATACTGCATTGTCGTCTGATGTAGGCTGGAAAAAGTATTCGATAGGTTATTATAAAGTAAATGATATTGAGACCGATCTTTATAAAAACATGCAAATGACTTACAATTACAATAGTGCAAAAGGCAACATCATAGAAGGTGCTGAGATAGATCTTAAGAAAAATACTCAATTTGAAATCGTATTGTCTTTCGGACAAAGTGAAAATGAAGCGGTAAGGACAAACATGGAAACTTTAAATGATGATTATGGTAGTTTAAAGAAGGCGTATATAGACGAATGGGAGAAGTATTGCAATAGCCTTAATGATTTTGGCGGAAAAGCAAATTCACTGTATTTCAATAGCATGATGATATTAAAAGCCAGTGAAGACAAGACAAACAAGGGTGCTTATATAGCATCGCTATCAATCCCATGGGGTGATGGCCAAGAAGATGACAATATCGGTGGTTACCATCTTGTATGGTCACGAGATCTGTACCATGTAGCAAATGCATTTATAGTTGCTGGCGATACTGATTCGGCAAACAGAGCGTTGGATTATTTAGTCAAAGTAGTAAAAGACAATGGAATGATTCCACAAAATACATGGATAAATGGAAAGCCTTATTGGACAGGCATACAGCTTGATGAGCAGGCAGACCCAATAATATTAAGCTACAGGCTTAAAAGATACGATCTCTATGAAAGCCTTGTTAAGCCTTTGGCGGATTTCATCGTGAAAATAGGCCCTAAGACGGGACAGGAAAGATGGGAAGAAATAGGAGGATATTCACCAGCGACGCTGGCTTCAGAAGTAGCAGGACTTACATGTGCTGCGTATATAGCTGAACAAAACAAGGATTTTGAATCTGCTAAAAAGTATCAAGAAAAGGCGGACAACTGGCAAAGGCTTATTGACAGCCTAACTTACACAGAAAAAGGTCCTTTGGGAAATGGTCAATACTATATAAGGATAGCAGGACTTCCAGATCCAAATGCTGATTTCATGATAAGCATAGCGAATGGCGGTGGTGTATACGACCAAAAAGAAATCGTGGATCCAAGTTTTCTGGAGCTTGTAAGGCTTGGAGTAAAATCAGCAGATGACCCTAAAATACTAAATACACTGAAAGTCGTAGATGAAACAATAAAAGTCGATACTCCGAAAGGACCGTCGTGGTACAGGTATAATCATGATGGATATGGCGAGATGTCTAAGACAGAACTATATCATGGGACAGGGAAGGGAAGATTGTGGCCACTGCTTACAGGTGAGAGAGGCATGTACGAGATTGCTGCAGGAAAAGATGCGACATCTTATGTAAAAGCCATGGAGAACTTTGCAAATGAAAGCGGCATAATATCTGAGCAAGTATGGGAAGATACTGGGCTTCCTACAGATTCAGCATCACCGCTTAATTGGGCACATGCCGAATACGTAATATTGTTTGCATCGAATATAGAACATAAAGTGCTTGACATGCCAGACATAGTTTATAAAAGGTATGCTTCGAAGTGATACACAGATTTTCCGGGTGACTATATCCGGGAAATCTGTTTTTCATTGTTTAAATAGAGTATAATTGTGTATGTGAAAATATTAATTTGGAGTGATAATTCTTGCAAAATTTAAACATTGGCGATATATACGAAGTATTCATTGACAATATGGCGCATGAGGGCCAGGGCGTCGGAAGATTAGATGGAATTGCTGTTTTTGTAAAAGGCGCTTTAAAAGGAGAGAAGGTCTTAGCCAAAATTGATGAAAAACATAAAAATTATTTAAATGCACATGTAGAAGAAATATTAGAGCCATCACAGGAAAGAATTATGCCTAAATGCCAATATGCTGATAAATGTGGGGGCTGTACGCTTCAACATTTAACATACAGCGGACAGTTAGAATTTAAAAAACATGTTGTTGAAGAAAGCTTGAAAAGAATTGGGGAAATTGATGCTTTTGTATTTGATACGATAGGCATGTATGACCCACTGCATTACAGGGATAAAGCGGAATATCCATTGAGCTTTAGAGATGGTATGGTAGAAGGTGGATTTTATGCATCTAAATCACATGAAGTGATTGGCATAGATTCCTGCATGATTCAAAATAGCGTCAGCGTCAAAGCGATGAAAACCGTTGTAGAATGGGCAAACGACTATAAGATTACAGTTTACGACAAAAAAACTGGGAAAGGGCTTTTAAGGCATGTGATAACTAAAGTTGGTTTTGCAACAAAAGAAGTCATGGTTATCATTGTGGCAAATGGCAGAGACGTTCCACACAAAAAAGAACTTGTAAGCCGGCTTAAAGGAAATATTGAAAACTTAAAAAGCGTTGTTTTAAATGTAAATAGAAGCAGCGGAAAACAAGTCATGGGTAACGAAAATATTGTCATATATGGTGATGATTATATTACTGATTTTATTGGAGATAAAAAATTTGAAATATCTCCTTTGTCGTTCTTTCAAGTAAATCCTGTTCAGACTAAAGTATTGTATGAGAAAGCGTTGGAATATGCAGATTTAAAAGGTGATGAAACCGTCTTTGATGTGTACTGTGGCATAGGAACGATATCGATATTTTTTGCAGAACATGCAAGAAAAGTCTATGGGATAGAGGTAATACCAGATGCTGTAGAAGACGCGAAGCGAAATGCAACCATAAACGGAATATATAATGCAGGATTCATTGCTGGAAAAGCAGAAGATGTCATGAAAAAGCTTTTCGGCAAAGGTCTAAATCCTGATGTCATAGTGTTTGACCCACCAAGAAAAGGCCTGGATAAAGATGTTGTGAAAACATCCATAGAGATGAATCCTGAAAAAATAATTTACGTCTCCTGCAACCCGACTACACTGGCAAGGGATTTAAGGATTTTTGAAGATAATGGATATAAAACAAAGAAAATACAACCAATAGATATGTTTCCGTACACTTATCATGTTGAGTGCGTAACATTGATGTCAAGGGTTGAGAAATAAAGAGCTGAAAAGCTTGTAAATAAAGGGTTTCCAGACATTTAGCTTTTCTCCAGGCTGCTTTGCCGGATGTGGCAATGTCAGGAAACCCTTATTTTTATTGATTGCGGGAACATATCAACTACCCTTAAAGTGATAGGGTTGAGTTGACAGGTTAGATATATTAACAGGGTTGAGGAGATGGGATAGATTAGTTGTAAAATACTTATCTCTAACGTCAATCAGGAGATACTTTTTCTTGGTTGACGGTTTTTAAATTATATAAGAATTTTATTCAAAAAAAACACTTGAAACTCACGTTACGTTATGTTATATAATGCGTGTATGGAGGTAATGGATATGAGAAAAAATTTAGTAAAACTATTAACGAAAGATAAGGAAATCAGACTTTTTATTATTGATGCAACAAATATTCTGGAGGGTAGCAATTTAAAAAATATGAAGACAGATTTTGCAAGGCAGCTTTATACAAACATATTTATCGATTGTTGTCTATTACGTGGCTTTTTAACCGAAGTCGAACAGCGTATAAGTGTAAGTGTTCGGTTTAAGCCAGCAGGACATACAGCTCACTGTGATGTAGATGGTTACGGTAATGTTAATTGTACTTTTTCTTCCCGGTTAGCAGCTTTTAATGGCAATTTTGCCGATTTAGTCGGAGAAGGGACATCTCTCTCTATTACTAGAGGGAGTTGGACAGGAGGAATGTTTACTGGAACGGTAGAATTAAAGTCTGATTCTATAAATTCGTGCTTTTCATATTTCTATTATAAAAGTGAGCAGACAAAAACAATTTTTCGAACATGGATTGAAAACGGAATTGCAAGAGGTTGTTTGATACAACCACTGCCTTTCTATAATATTAATCATTTAAAATTTGTGACGGATAGTATTGATAGTGCAGAGAAATACATGGTCACAGAGCAATGGGGAGAACTGCCTTTGAAGGTTTTTCCATATGCAACAGTAGTAGATGAATATATGGTACAAAGCGAATGCAATTGTTCAAAAGATATGTTTTTTGGTATTCTAATGTCGATTGAAACCGATGAACTAAAAAATTCAATTAAAGCAGGGAGAAATGAAGAACTGGAATGTGGTATATGCGGTAAGAGGTATATATTTAGTATAAATGATTTAGAGACTATTGTTAAAATGAGGGAAAGTGAACAAGATGGATAGATTGCTTAAGATTGGGGAATTAGCGAGTATGACAGGCATAACTGTTAGAACATTGCATTATTATGATGAAATAGGTTTATTAAAACCATCTAAGATTACTGAAACAGGGCATAGATTATATGACATACAGAGTGTTACAACATTATATCAAATAATTTCTTTGAAAGACATGGGATTTAACCTTGATGAGATAAAGGATCTGATTCATGATAGATATATAGATATTCGAAAATTCGTTGAGATCCAAATTTCAAAAGTTCAAGAGGAAATTGCCCAGAAGCAGTTACTTTTCAGTAAGCTATTAAAACTAAAACAGGAGCTTAAAGATAATAAGAATATCTCATTAGATGATTTTAAAGCAATCGTCCCATTTATTAATTCCTCAGCAGACAAATATATTACTAAAGAACAGTTAGATAAAATAAAAAATAACTTAGAAAGAGATAAAGCAGAATCAGAAGGAGCAACAGAATGGCTGGAATTCATTTCAAAACTTAATTATTGTTACAAGAACAAATTGCCTAATACAGATTTAAATGCAATTGAATGCATTAATTACTGGAAAGATTTTATGAACAAGTCAATAGGTGAAGATGAGAAACTTAAGAATTCCATATTCTCATTTCATGCTTCTTTGGATAATTCCCAGCTTAGATATGGACTTACTGATGATCTATACAAATATCTAATGGAGTTAATGAAATAAATAAAGGTTTTGATCGACATTTTCTAATTTACCCTTAGTGTAAAAACTATCGTGGATATGTTTCCTATGACTGACAGTTCGAAAAACATTCATTCTATCCTCTTGCCCCACGTTGAGTGCGTGGTGCTGATGACAAATGTAAAAAACAAATAAGCGCCTGAAAAACGGCTTGAATACAAGGTTTTCCGGTGATTTGCCATCTGCCGAAAATGTGGTTTTGGGTGGCGGTTGAGATGCCGGGAAACCCTGTATTTTTATGTGCGTGTTTGTTTGCAGAAACACATTTACAGCCTTTCGGGGCGAATTATGGCGACAGGGGTTGTGTTGGCGGAAAAGACGGGGTTTGACTGCTTGAGGAAATATGTTTATAACTTGAATCTTTTTGTGATTTAGCAAGCTCAATATGATCTGCAGAAATGTAATCAACTCATAATTTGCTATTGACATATCAGGTCTACCGTGATAGACGTTGATTAAGTCTATTAAAACAAACCAAAGGAGCACAATTGCATGGGAAAATATAAGCTGTTTGATACGGAATACAAATTTGTTAGCATTATCTGGGACAATGAGCCGATAAATTCCACTGAGCTTGTAAAACTATACGGGGATAAACTCGGCTGGAAAAAGTCCACTACATACACTATATTAAAAAAGCTTTGTGAACGCGGTATCCTGTAAAACAGGAACGCGACTGTTACTGCATTGGTTAAACGCGAAGATGTGCAGAGATATGAAAGCAGGGCTGTGTTGGAAAAAACATTTGACGGGTCGCTGCCGAAATTTCTGACTGCCTTCCTGAGCGGTCGCAAGCTTTCCGAACAAGAGGCTGAGGAACTGAAGCGTATTATAGAGGAGCTTATTGGGCTTTGATGAGATTGCAGAAGCGACGATTTACGCATTACTATTAAGGCTTGAAAAAAACAAGCTGGTTAACATAACAAAAAAACCTTCGGAAATAGATCCGACAAGGAAATTTTATACGCTAAACGAGCGAGGGCTTGAAAAACTATCTTCTTTTTGGGCAAGATGGGATTTTCTAAGCGAGCGTATCGAAATTATAAGAAAGATAGATTTGTAAAATAATTATAAGAATTATGATCTAGCTGATTATGAGGTCATCGGTCTATTTGATGCAGGATTCATGTTTCTTGGACTTTCCATTGGTGCACTTTCAGGATTTATCATAAGTGGTGGACTGGAGATATTCTTCTCAGGAGGATGGATAGATACACTGGTTAGTGGCATAGCTGGTGTTATAATTGGATTGGGAATAGGGCAAATCAGTCATGCAATTATTGTATTAAAGAAAAGAAGATGAAATAAGGAGTGATTGTATGTCAAATGTTATTTAAATTGTAAGATTAAGACTATAGATGAGAAAATTCACTGACATAAACTACCATAATAAACTTACATGAAAAAATTTAATAAAAAATAGAGACAAATGCTCGCTTCTATGATATTAATATGTTGTTACACTATAACAATATTAACCTTAGGAGTGGAGCAAATGTCTCATAATAATAGAATAACAGAAAATTCATCAATAATCCAGTACTTAATGAAATTAAATTTTGCATTATATTTTACTAAACCTGTTATTCACCATATTGTAGAATTTATAATTGCTGCCACTCAAAAGGGTTATAGTGGTACTGTCACTGACATAGTTAATTTAAGCCTTGCTAATTGCCATAGAACTACCTTTGGCAAATTCTTAAACCAAGGTGTTTGGAATATAGAGTATGCATGGATTCCATCAATCGCATTTAAAAAGGAAACAAGTTTGGGAACATCAGCTTCTTACCATGATGCTATCCTGCGGCAAGGTAGTATTACCTTACTGTATTGAACGCTATGAAAAAGGTGGCAAAAGCAAAATCGAAAGAATATGTGAAATGGTATCTATGCTTTCAATATCTAAAGGAGCAGTATATGGTTTATCTGATTCATGGTACATAAACAAAAAAGTAATAGAAGCACATTTTGAAAGAGGATACCATCTCATAGGAGCGCTAAAGACTAACAGAATTATCTATCCAAAAGGCATCAGAATACAGATAAAAGACTTTGCCCAATATATTGAAAAGAACGAAGTTCACCTCGTTACAGTGAACGGTTCTAATTACTGGGTATATCGCTATGAAGGAGCCTTAAATGGAATAGACAATGCTGTAGTAATATTGTGCTGGCCTGAGAAAGCTTTTAAAAATGAAAATGCTCTACATGCATTTATCTGTATTGATACTGAATTAGATACCGAGACAATTCTAAATTATTACAGTCAGAGATGGCCTATAGAAATATTCTTTAGACAAACAAAGAATAATCTTGGGTTAAATACGTATCAAGTACGCTCAACAAAATCAATAGATAGATTATTATGGCTTATATCATTGACATACCTATATTGTACGACTTCGGGCGATGAATATTGCAAATTTGGGCAGGGAATAAAAATAGTTCGCAAAGAAATACAAAAGCAGCGTGTTCAATGGATATATGAACAAGCTAATAATAAAGTACCTATTGATGAAATTTTAGAACAACTACAGTTAGCATAGGTGTAGTGTATCTATTTGATGGTAATATTTGTTATCAATTTTTCTCATCTATAGTATAGTTATTTAAAAAAGATTTTATGCTTCTTGTGTTAGGCCAAATTATTTCTATATTTGGTAATCAGATATTAAGATATGCTCTGCCGCTTTACCTGCTAAATCAGACAGGCTCATCTGTTTTATTTGGAACAATTTTGGCGTCTTCTTTTATTCCTATGCTTTTACTGTTTCCGATAGGCGGAGTAATTGCTGACCGGGTAAATAAGAGAAATATTATGGTGATTTTGGATTTTAGCACAGCAATACTTATTTCTCTATTTTATATACTGGTAGGTAAAATAAATATAGTTCCACTTATGGCAATTACAATGATTATTTTGTATGGCATACAAGGTGCTTATCAGCCAGCGGTTAAAGCAAGCGTACCTGTGCTAGTAGAATCGGAATATATTATGAAAGCAAACTCGGTTGTTGATATGATTAGCTCTCTTGCCAGTATGGTTGGACCGGTAATCGGAGGTTTTCTATTCTCTGTTTTGGGATTAACACCTATTTTATACGCAAGTATTAGCTGTTTTTTCGCGGCCGCTGTGATGGAGATTTTTATTCATATTCCATTTAAAAAGAAGAAGACAATCGGGAATATATTTACTATCGGGTTTAGCGACATTAAAGAAAGTTTCGGCTTTATGTTTATGGAACGGCCTGTACTCTGGAAAATATCCTTAATATTCGGTTCTTCTAATTTATTATTGATTTCATTGATTATGATTGCGCTTCCTGTATTAATTACGCAGCGTTTAGGTTTTGCTTTGGACACTGCTAACCGATTATATGGCTATTCGCAAGGTGTAGTAGCTACAGGTGCTGTCTTAGGTGGACTACTTGCCGGAGTTTTATCAAAAAAATTAAAAGCAAAGACTAGTCCACTTCTTTTAATCGGTTGTGCTTTATCTATATTTTTAGAAGGTATTGCTCTACATACGCTGAGGACATCTATGGTAATTTACATTATTTTACTAATTAATTCAGGACTGTTATTGATGTTACAAACATTATTTCAAATTCAGATGTTGACATATATGCAACTTTTAACGCCAAAAGATTTAATAGGAAAAGTTATTTCATGTTTTATGTGTATTGTTATAGGTACAATTCCATTAGGGCAATTTATCTATGGATTTGTTTTTGAACATATAGGAAATTTTACGTATATTCCTTTTTATATAGCCGCATTTATAATGATAGCAATTAGTATCTTTACCCGTCGCATTTTCTATGAAATTGAGTATCTTATAGAACAATAAAAAGTACATGAAGAGAAATTTGACTTTTCGAGGTTACCATGCCATGAAAAAGAAAGCTCTATGTATAGGAAGCTGACATTGTTCAATTTAAATTTTGTTTACATTTAAAAGATATAATAAATTCGAGGTGGTGAATGATGACGAAAATTCTCATCGTAGATGATGACCCGTTTATCAGGGAGCTGGTGGGAAAAATATTGCAAAACGGCGGATTTGAAGCTATTGAAGCCTCTGACGGGCGGGAGGCGCTTGAAAAAATCAACGGTTGTGACTGTGCCATCGTTGACATAATGATGCCAAAAATTGATGGATATCAACTTGTTGAGAAGATACGCAAATACTATGAAAACTTACCCGTGCTTATGCTGACAGCAAAGAGCAGTTTAACCGATAAGGCCAGAGGCTTTGAACTAGGCGTGGACGATTATCTCACAAAGCCATTCGAAGGCGAAGAACTGTTAATGCGCATCAAAGCGCTGTTGCGTCGTTATAAAATTGCATCGTCTCAGATTATTACAATTGGAAGGTTGGCGATCGACCGCAATGGATTTAGCGCAAATGGTGAAACTATTCCCATGAAAGAGTTTGAATTGCTGTTCAAATTGGCCAGTTCCCCTGGCCGGACATTTTCAAGAGACAAGTTGATAGAAGATATTTGGGGATATGATTTCGACGGCAACGAGCGGACGCTTGATGTTCATATTGGGCGGCTTCGCGAGCGCTTTCCAGAGGAGAAATACGGCTTTAAAATCACGACCGTACGAGGCATTGGATATAAAATCGAGGTGACGGTATGAATAATGGAGAAAGCAGAAAGCCCGGCAAAATCAGCGTAGTTTTTGGATTTTTGGTGTTTTTTATTGTGTTCTGTGTGTTTATAGCATTGGCATATATTATCGTTAGATACGCAGAACTTTCCGAATTTGCGACGGTGATGTTATCGGGAATAGGCGGATTAATATTTTTTTGTGTGTTTGTCGTGCTTATTAACTTTATCCGGATGCAGCGCTTTAAGCATACCGGACGTTTTCCACATGATATTTTGCTTGACGCTTTTGAACAAGTTTCACATGGAAATTTTAACATATTTGTTGAATCAAATCCTAACGATCCGCACTCGGAAATAGCGGATGCATTTAACGAAATGGTGAAAAACCTTGGCTCCATAGAAACTATGCGACAGGATTTTATCAGCAACGTCAGCCACGAAATCCAGTCGCCTCTTACGTCGATAAAAGGTTTTGCTGCGATGCTTAAAAACGATGATTTGCTGCCGGAGGAACGCCGGCGATATGCAGAGATTATAGAAATAGAAAGCCAGAGACTTTCAAGTTTGAGCGATAACCTATTGAAACTCTCCGTCCTTGATAGCGAAAAGAAACCGCTAAACATCCACAAATATAGGCTTGACTTGCAGCTTCAATCTGTTGCACTAATGCTTGAACCGCAGTGGTCAGCGAAAAATATCACGCTTGAGGCAGATTTAGAGAAAGTAACAATCGATGGTGATGAGGAGCTTTTATTACAAGTATGGGTTAATCTCCTGCACAACGCGATTAAATTCACGCCTGATGGCGGCTCAATAAAAGTCACCGCAGGTAATGAAAAAGTTACTATCAGTGATACAGGCTGCGGCATAAGAAAAGAAGACTTGCCTCATATTTTTGAACGGTTTTACAAAGCCGACAAAGCTCGTGACCGTTCACTTGGTGGAAATGGATTAGGACTTGCACTTGTTAAAAAAATTATTGATCTGCATGGATTTTCGATTGATGTGAAAAGTGAAGAAAATAAAGGTACTCGGTTTACAATCCGTTTAATTTGAGTTTAACCTCCGTTTAAGTGGCAGTTATAAGATATGACTGTAAAGAAAAAACGGAGGTGTTTTTATGGACAAAGTAAAAAATAGTGAATACGCAGTCGAAGTTGTGGAACTAGTAAAGATGTTTGACAAAAAGAAAGCTGTAGATGGAATAAGCTTTACAATTCGGACCGGGACAATCTGTGGCCTACTTGGTCCTAACGGTGCTGGAAAGACAACCACCATTAATATGCTTGCAACGCTCATTAAGCCCGATGGAGGAACAGCAAAAATTTTCGGATATGATGTGAAGAAAGATGTGCAGAAGGTGCGAAAACTTATCGGCTTGACGGGTCAATACGCCACATTAGATGAAAGTCTGACAGCGATGGAGAACTTAAAAATATTTGCTCGTCTATTAGGTTTTTCACGCATTGATGCAAAACGCAAAGCCGAAGAATTGTTGGAGGAGTTTTCATTGACAGAAGCGGCAAACCGCAAAGTTTCCATGTTTTCCGGTGGTATGCGTCGACGGCTTGATATTGCGGTCAGCTTGTTGTCTAATCCGCCGCTTATTTTCCTTGACGAGCCGACGACGGGGCTTGATCCCCGCACAAGAACACAGATGTGGCAGACTATTCGAACACTCGTCAAAAATGGCTCTACCATTTTACTGACAACACAGTATCTTGATGAAGCTGACCAACTTGCCGACGATATTGTTGTTATCGATAAAGGCAAAGTTGTTGCTCACGATACCCCAACTGGGTTGAAACGCTCTATAAGTGCCTCAAGTCTGCAATTAACAGTAAAAAATCCCGATTACGCTCCTAAAGCCGCTCAAATCGTGGAAAAAGTTCTTGGAGGCAAGACACAAATATCGGAAGCGGCGGAAATCACCATACCACTTGCGGATACTGCCAAACTTGTGGATGTTTTGAACAAATTAAAAGAAATGGAAATCGACTTAGCCGCCATAAATGTCCGCGAACCGTCGCTTGACGAAGTTTTCTTTACTCTTACAGGTGACAAAAAGGAGGCTGTTTAAAATGAAAAAAACTGCTATTATCCCTGCTAACGAGTGCGATTTAAAAAACCGCGTAAGTTTAGATATAGCTATTGAAAACACGTTCACTTTTGCATACAGGACACTTCTTAAAACTGTGCACAATCCTGAAAGCCTTTTGGATGTTACGATTATGCCAATACTGTTCACGCTGATGTTCACATATTTGTTTGGCGGCGCGATTTCGGGCGACATCACAAGCTATCTTCCGATTATAATTCCGGGAATTTTAATCCAGACTTGTATCACGTCCTGCGGCAACGCTGGATCACAACTGAGGGAGGACATTGATAAGAGCATATTTAACCGTTTCAAATCCATGCCAATCGCAAGGATATCACCTCTGGCTGGTGTACTGACTGCCGATCTTTTGCGCTATGTCATAGCGGGCGCGATTGTGTTCACAGTCGGTGCAATTATCGGATATAGACCAAGCTTTTTGAAGGTTGTAATTTCCATCGAATTTATGATGTTTGTCGGTTGGTGCTTAAGTTGGCTGTTTGCGTTTGTGGCTTTGACGGCAAAATCCGTATCATCTGCATCAATGTACGCAATGCTTATCATGTTTCCACTGACGTTTCTGTCAAATGCCTTTGTTCCAACAAAAACTATGCCTAAAGTAGTTCGCTACTTTGCCGAACATATCAATCCTGTATCCAAAGCAATAACGGCTGTGCGAGAGATATTGGGAAATGGAACAATCGGCACGGATTTTTGGATTGCACTAATAGGTACTTTTACAATCTTCATAGTATCTGTACCGCTTACGCTGTGGGCATATAATCGGAACATGTAAGGATTTTTAAGAGAGCAACATATGAAGTGGAATAATTCAAATAAAAATACAAATGAACAGCACCATAGCTTGTCTTCAGGCGAGCTGTGGTGCTGTTAAGACTTAATTCAAGGATACCGACATCTGTTGAAATAGATGATTGGATTGATGAGACTTGGATGAAACATCAGGTAAATCTTCTTGCTTTTGCTTGTCGTCTCGTGTTACATTGATGCAGAAAGCAGGACTGAAATTTTCTGTTGGGAATATCGAATATGACTAAATAGAAATGTTATTTACATAATATTGCTTATAAATTGCATTATGCAATACAATCGCATATAATATTCTATAAAAGAAGGCATTTTAATATAGAAAGGATAGCGAATATATTTGTTCTTGTTAAACCTGAAATCGCAAAATTCCTTTTAATATGAAACTAAGTTGCCATTTTAGAAAGAAAGCGAGGAACTATAAGTGAATATAAACAATTTTGAAAATCATGTTGACAAAACTATTTTAGATAGAGGATATGATTATTATATTAGTGACAATATAGTTGAAGTCTATAAACGCGGAGATAACGAATATGTATTTCAAATACAGGGAAGTGATGATTATGAGGTAATAGTAAAGATAGATAACGATGGAGAAATTATTTATTCAGAATGTGATTGCTCCTATGATTTTGGGCCAATATGTAAACATTAAGTGGCGGCATATTTTAAGCTATTTGAGATAATAAATAACAAAAACAATATAATACATATAAAGGAAAATGCGATAAATCAGTTTTCGATTAGAGAAGTACTAAATAATCTTTCTAAAAAAGAATTGATTAAAATAATAATGGACATAACCGAAAATGATGAAGCTTTAAGAAACAGTCTCATTGTAAGATATTCAAAAGGTAGTTACGAACAAGAACTTGAAAAATGCAAAAAGCTTATTAATTCCATTGTGAAAAAATATAGGCAGAGAAGGCTTTATATCGTATAAAAAAACTTACAGCTTTGTAAATGATATGGAAGATATATTGCGGAAATCAAGAAATACCGATAATATATTATTAGCTCTGGATGTTGCATTTCTTCTGCTTAACGAGTCTATAAGAGCTTTTCAATACGCCGATGATTCCAATGGCGATATAGGTTTCCTCGTATCTGAAACTATAGACTTAATAGGAGATATAGTAACAGATGGTAGTTATTTAGATGATGATTTAAAAGAGGAGATATTTAATAAATTGCTTACGCAAATTGACAATGAAATTTTAGACGAATGGAATGATTATAAAATTGATCTTCTTAGACTATGTATTGAGTTTGCAGATGTTGAAAAGCTAAGGAATGAGCTTATAGCGAAAATAAAGTCTATTATTACTATGAATTCAGGTGATGAGTATAAAAGATACAGCAATGAGAAGATGTTGCAAATATTGTTTGAAATAATTGACACTTATGGTACTGATGAAGAAGCTTTAGAATTTATAGAAAAAAACTTAAATTATACCTCATTTAGGGAGTTACTTATAAGTAAGTTCATGAAAGAAAAAAATTTTAATAAAGTTATAGAATTAGCTTTAGAAGGCGAAAAGAAAGATAAACAATATGCAGGATTGGCATTGAAATGGAAGAAAATAAGATATGAAGCCTATAAAAAACTCTCTCTAAAAGAAGAACAAAAAAATTAGCCAAAGAACTTCTTTTTGAAGGTAACTTTGAATATTACAATGAACTTAAAGAACTAATTACAGGTGATAAGACAGAATTTTACAATAACTTGAAACAAGAATTAAAAAAGAATGAGGGATGGGTCAGCAGGAATATTTATCTTAAGTTTATAGTAGAAGAAAAAGATCTTGATGAGATAATGGAATTTGTGAAAGAAAATCCAAGTATCATAGAAGGATATGCCGAAATGTTGCAAGAAAAATTTAAAGATGAGGTGATTGAGGTATATAAAAAGCATATAATGGCAGTTGCAAATTATCATCTAATAGAAAAGAGTATAAAAAAGTATGTGAAGTTGTTAAAAAGTATAAAAAGATAGCAGGCAATAAAAATATGGAGGAAATAGTTGATAAGCTAATTGCTTTATACAAAAATAAGCCAGCATTTGTAGATGAACTAAATAAAATTAAATAGATCGAAAAAAAGGAGTGGGTCACTTTGATAATTATTTATCTACTTGTGTACGCATTTATCATTTTCTTTTTTTTTATTGAAAGAAGACTTCGCAAAGATAATGATGCTAAGACACTTGAAAAATCTAAGTACGATAAAAGAACTACTAACGTTATAGGACTTTCTTTTCTCGTGGCAATATTGTTATTAATAATTACACCATTATTCAACTATTATAAAATTGGAATTGTTAATTCTGGCTTACGATTTAATTTCGTTGGCCTTGTTATTATCCTTACAGGTCTTATCATAAGGATAACGGCTGCCATTACACTTGGAAGATTCTACACAAGGACATTGAAAATAACTGAAAACCATGTAGTTGTATCAAATGGGATTTACAAATATATTAGGCATCCTGGATATTTAGGAACTATTTTGTTCTTTATTGGTGCGGGTATTTTTATGGGTAATACTATTAGTATCATAATAATTTCTGCATGTATTTTACCGGCATATATTTATAGAATAAAGATAGAGGAAGAAATGTTAATTGAAGCATTTGGCGATAGATATAAGATTTATGCTAAAAAGACAAAAAAGTTAATACCTTTCATTTGGTAATATATTTTATTGTAGTGGAGATACATATAGGCTCTGTATTGTTTTATAAACTATGTGTATTTAAACCTGCTTTTTAGAGGCAGGTTTTTTTATATTGTTATGAGAAATGTTATTAAATCAGGTGATTAACTTTAAGAACTTTGATTGAAGTAATTTGATGGATACCGTCATCTAAGTGATTCTCATAAAAATTGTGTTATATGAGTGACTTTATATTGTTGACCAAATCGGTTAGTAATGTTACAATATTATTAACCGATTTGGTTAATATATTTGTGAGGTGATGCTTTTGGATAAATTATTAAATTTACATGCGAAAAAACGAAAAAAAATAATCGATGCTGCCATGACATGTTTTGCTGTTAACGGATACAAAAAGACATCAATAAATGACATTGCTAATGTTGCTAAAGTTTCAAAAGCATTGATATTTCATTATTTTGGATCGAAAAAAGCCTTATACTTATATTTGATAGAATTATGTGGCAATATCTTCCTGAATGAAATAAATGAAAAGTTTGATGTCAGTGTTACTGATTTTTTTGACAGAATTAAGCATGTTACAGAAATAGAAATTTCTATTTTAAAAAAATATCCTTCGATGCCTTCTTTTTTAAAGAGCGCATATTTTGAAAATGATGACGAAGTAAAAGACGATATAAAGGCTATTTTATCTAATAAAGAACTTGAAAATTTGAGAAATAAAATTGCTTTTGGCGTCGATACTTCAAAATTTAAAGATGGTATTGATCCAAAAATGATTATGAAAATATTCACATTGTTAACAGATGGATATTTAAGTAAATTACCTACAATTGAGATTGATCTTGATGCATTATGTCATGAATTTTATGGATATATAGACCTCTTTAAAAAGAATTTCTATAAAGAGGAATATACCTGATTTATTAGCAATGATTTATAAAACAAAATATCTATGTAGAAAGGAGAAAATGTATGAATCCATATATCATTAGTTTTCATGAAATTGATAATACCAAACTTGCACTTGTCGGTGGCAAAGGAGCAAACCTTGGAGAACTATCAAGAATTGAGGTGATACATGTACCAGAGGGCTTTTGTGTTACTACAGAAGCGTATAAAGAAATTATTAAGGCTAACAAGGAGCTTAGTTCACTGCTGGATCAATTGTCACTTCTAACAGCAGACGACAGGGAATACATTGCTGAAGTCAGTGCCAAAATACGAAATATCATCGAAGAAATATCTATACCCGAAAACATTGAGGGTGAGATTATTTATTACATTGCAAAACTTGGTGAACAAAATGCTTATGCTGTACGTTCCAGCGCCACGGCGGAGGATCTGCCGACAGCCTCATTTGCAGGTCAGCAAGATACGTATTTAAATATTATTGGGAAGGAAGATATTATTAAGCATATTTGCAAATGCTGGGCATCGCTGTTTACAGATCGTGCTGTGACTTATCGTATTCGAAATGGTTTTGATCATCGTAAGGTTTATCTAGCTGTGATCATCCAGAAGATGGTTTTTCCAGAGGCGTCTGGGATCATGTTTACTGCTGATCCTATTACTGGAAATAGAAAAGTTTTATCTATCGATGCAAGTTTTGGGCTTGGTGAAGCGCTGGTTTCTGGGTTGGTAAATGCAGATAACTATAAAGTACGGGAAAGCAGGATAGTTGATAGGAAAATTTCAATCAAGAAATTGGTTGTTTATCCTATAAAAGATGGAGATACAGAAAAACATCAGATCGAGACCGAACGACAGAATATGCAGACGCTTACAGACGAACAAATATTACAACTTGAAAAAATTGGCAGAGCAATTGAGGCTTATTTTGGTTGTCCACAGGATATCGAATGGTGCCTGAGTGAAAATAAATTCTTTATTGTCCAGAGCCGTCCCATAACCACTTTATACCCTATTCCAGACGTACAGGATGGGAAAAACCATGTGTATATGTCTTTTGGTCATCAGCAGATGATGACTGATGCTATGAAACCATTGGGATTATCCCTTTTTAAGATATTGTCCGACGAGTTTCCACTGATTGAAATCGGAGGGAGGCTGTACTTCGATATCGCGCCCGATTTGGCTTCCTTCACGGGACGAAAGACCGTGGTCGCAGCCACGCGCGGTATGGATCCTCTCATGCACAGTGCGATCATGAATATAATAAAGCGAAAAGAATTCATGAAATCATTGGCACATGGTGTAAAGGCCTTTAGTATGAAGGGGTATTTCTCATGGTCGATACCCATTCAGTTTATCAAGCTGTATCGCAGCAACGACGTGTCCATTGTTCGAACCCTGATGTCCCGGAATGAGGCAGTAGTTAGAGAGCTACAGCAAAGGATCTCAAACCTGCCCGTAGACGAACTGTTTGACTTCATTTTAAAGGCGATTAAACAAATAAAAGAAGTCATGTCGCAAGGTATGGGCGTGGTTTTTGTCGGAATATATGCAACTAGTTGGATTAACAAGAAAATGGAAAAATGGCTGGGTGAAAAAAAGGCGGCAGATTCACTTTCTCGATCGGTAGCCAACAACGTTACCTCTGAAATGGGACTGGATCTGCTTGATGTAGCAGATGTTGTTCGAAAATATCCTGAGGTGATGAAGTACTTAGAGCATGCCAATGACGAGACTTTTTTTGAAGATTTGAACAGCCTGGAAGGTGGCGATTCTGTTAGTAAATCAATACAAGCTTATCTTCAAAAATACGGTATACGCTGTCCTGGTGAGATAGATATCACCAGCCCTCGCCTTAATGAAAAACCGACTGCCCTTGTCCCTATAATTCTTAGCAACATCAAGAACTTTGAGCCGGGTGCTCATAAAGCTATATTTGAACAGGGCCTAATGGAAGCAGAACAGAAGGAACAAGAACTCTTGACTCGTTTAGAAAAATTGCCTGGTGGGAAACAAAAGGCAAAAAAGACAAAGAAGATGATAAGCATTTTGCGTAATTTTATTGGATATCGGGAGTACCCGAAGCACTTGATGATGAAGTATTTCTGGATCATTAAGCAAGCTTTGCTGAGGGAGGGCGCCCAGCTCGTGCAAAATGGAGTTATCCGTGAGAAGGAAGATATTTATTATCTGTCTTTTGATGAACTCTGGGAAACCGTTCGTACAAATCGTTTTGATTACAATATCATAGAGAAGAGAAAAGAGGAATACAAAATTTATGAAAAACTGACGCCACCAAGGATAATGACCTCTGAAGGTGAGGTTATATCAGGTGAATATGATACTGCTAAAATTCCTAAAAATGCACTGGCCGGTATACCAGCTTCATCTGGTATCGTTGAGGGTCGAGCGCGTGTTATTTTAAAAATGGAAGATGCTGATCTAAAGGAAGGAGATATTTTGGTCACTGCTTACACTGATCCAAGTTGGACGCCAGTATTTGTATCTATAAAAGGCTTGGTAACAGAAGTAGGTGGAATGATGACCCACGGTTCTGTTATTGCAAGAGAATACGGTTTACCTGCTGTTGTAGGCGTAGAAAATGCTACGAGGCTTATAAAAGATGGGCAAAGAATACGAGTAAATGGAACAGATGGATACGTAGAAATTTTATAGTGGGGAAGATGTTTTCTTCTCCACCATTTGAAATGAAGTAGATTAATATATTGAAAATAAGATACTATAATAGAAGAATGTAATTATTTCACATCCAGCCTATTAATGTGAAATGTTTCATCTAGAAAATCAAAGCCTTGTTCTTTGAAAAAATTCCATATCCATTGATTCATACCTATCATTTGTATTGGGTTGTAATGAAAGCCAAACAATTTTTGTGCTGGATTTATGTAGCCGTTTTTTTCAACATTTGTTTTCACTTTGTCTGCAAAGTCTTTTCCACTAACTGCTGAAGCGATATTGTAAAGTTCATCTATCAAATAGTTATTTTTGTCATTTATGAACGTGTTGCTGTTTTGATATTTTTCTCCATAATATCTTTCAATTTCCTCATCGCTTAATTTCTTGTACTTCTCATCAAAAACGACTGCATCTTTTTGAAGCTTTTTTCTGGAATTCAGTGTACCTTTTATATTTCCGAGGCACATAGCGAGAATGGGTATAGTAAGTTCTGGTAATTCTAAAAGTTCTTTTATTTCCTCATAACGTAGATTTGGCGTACCTAAATAAACACTGCCTATACCTTTTAAAGTACATGCACATTCAATGCTTTGAGCAACACACATTACATCTTCTAATGAGATAATAAATTCTAAAAAAGATCTGTTTCGCCCGTAAGGCGCTGCATTTATTTCGCACCATCTTTTTTGCTTGTAAAAATCCAAAAGAAATACTAAGACGGTATCAGATTTTTCGATAAAATTTTGTCCAAAAAGATCTTTAAGTTTTGATTTTCTATCTTTGTCTCTTATCTTAATTATAGTACATGGTTGAGTATTTCCTCCGCTGGCGGCATTTAAACCAACCTCAAGAATGTCGTTCAAAACTTTATCGTCTATTGGGACATCAGAAAAGTTTCTGCAACTTCTTCTATTTTTCAATAATTCGATTGCATCCATTTGGCGATCCTCCTATTATCTTTGTTAAATGGAAATTATCCTACCATACTGTACTTACCATATAGTATTATATTAACACTAAAGTCAAGTATTTTCTTTAATAAGTTTTTATAGACTAACGGTCGGTAAGAAAGATAACTATTTAAAGACTGACTTATTACATGGATTTCATGATTTGAGAAGATATTTTAAATTGACAAAGATCATAATGAAAAGTATAATTTTTGTACAAGATAAAAACACAAGTTTGTACGCAATTTGTTAGTGGTCTTTATAAAAAGGATGGATAATACATGATAATAAGTGTCAGTAGAAGGACAGACATACCTGCATTTTATAGTGATTGGTTTTACAGTAGAGTCAAAGAAGGTTATGTTTTAGTCAGAAACCCATTTAATTATCGTCAAGTAAGTAAGGTACCTTTAACACTTGACGCTGTAGATTGTTTTGTGTTTTGGAGCAAAAATCCTGCAAATATGATTGATAATCTTCAAATTATTGATAGATATCCGTACTATTTTCAGTTTACATTGAATCCTTATGATGATAAGATTGAGAAAAATGTCCCAAAGAAATCAAGAATAATCGATACATTTAAAAAATTGTCAGACAAAATAGGACCAAATAGGGTCATCTGGAGGTATGACCCCATCATCATAACCAAAGCTGTTAACGAGGAGTACCACTATAAATATTTTGAAGTATTATCATCGAAGCTTCAAGGTTACACATCAAAGTGTATCATAAGCTTTGTGGATTTTTACCCTAAAGCAAAGAAAGGCCTTGAGAAGATAGGCGCTTTTGAGATTAGCGATGAAGATAAAGTAAGGATAGGCAGGAGGCTTGGAGAAATTGCGGAGGCATATTCTCTCAAAATTGAAACGTGCGCAGAAGAAATAGATTTGTCTCAATTTGGAATAGAGCATGGAAGATGCATCGATCCCCATTTGATTGAGGAAATTTCCGGTCGCAAAATCAAAGATGGAAAAGACAAAAATCAAAGAAAAGCATGTGGTTGTGCTGCTAGTGCAGATATAGGAGCTTATAATACGTGTATGCATGGGTGCGTTTATTGCTATGCAAATTACAGTAGTAGTGTCGTCAATGGCAATATGACTTTATATGATGTCAATTCTCCATTATTGTGCAGCAGTATAACAGATGAGGACGCAATAACGGGAAAAAACAGTTAGTTATTTGACACCAAGCCTAAAATTCATTCAAAAACAGAACCCCATTTCATATTTCTGGCTTTCTTATAAATATCTCCATCGCTTTTTTTGACTGTGACTTTCTTGATGCCATCATTTGTGCACAAATCCAGTATTATGTGGCCTTTTCTTATCTGTGGGTGCCTTATGATTCTGCCTTTTATCGTTTTGCAAGGCTTTTTTGACACACAGATGTATGAGAATTTTTCATCTTCATACGAAAGTTGTCCGTTTTTGACTTTTCTGTGTATGCTTGTCCGTTGTATGCGGGATGAAAAGTGACACCAGTCATCATCATTTATTGGACATCCATTAGCGTGAGAACACGGGGATATTACATGGGCACCAAAGGATACTAAAATTTCCCGTGCTCTTTTTATATTAGAAAAACCGATTTTAGTTCCTGGCTCTATGATGATCAGCATGTCATTAGCGCTTTCCCAAAGCTTTTTTATTATTTCACCCTGCACATCGTCATTTAGCTCACCGATGGAATACGACGCAATTACAATATCATGTTTAGGCAGTTCAGATAAATTTTCTAAGTCAGCTTCCATCCAAATAGAATTCTTAATAGAGCTATTGTTTGAGTTTGCTGACAGCTTTTTGCCGATTTTTATCATGTTTATATTTCTCTCTAAAAGCGTTATCTTATCTAAACCATTCCATATAGAAGTTGCTGCCCATATTGCAGTACCTGGTCCAGCCCCTACATCTAAAATCGATTTTGGTTTTAAATCATCACCACATATATCTTTTACATCTTTCAAAACTGTGTAGATGGCTTCGAATGTAGCAGGCATCCTGTATGAAATGTATGCAACGGCTTCTTCGTATGTAGAAATGTATTTGTCATCAGTATTTCTGTATCGATTAGAAATGTCAGAAACTAAAGAAATCAATCTATTTACGGGTATTCTGCTTGATTCTTCTTCTATGCCATTTAAAAGCTCTGCTGGTATTTCCATCAAAAGAACAGCCCTTTCTATGCGTATTTACTCATATATTATACCATCTTAAATGAATTTATGTTATAATTCAATTCGAGAAATTTTCTACTTCCATAGATGTGTTAAAGGACTTGATGCGATGGTTAAGGAAAAGATAAAGATTTCGGTCAGAGATTTGGTTGAATTTATATTGAGGTGTGGAGATTTAAACAATGAGTTTTTAGGCAGCAGCAATTTAAGGGCATTGGAAGGGACAAAAATTCACAAGAAAATTCAAAGTTCCAAAGGCGAGAATTACAAAAAGGAAGTAACGTTAAGGTATGAAAGAGAATTTGATGAGTTTATCATTGCTATAGAGGGTCGTGCGGATGGCATCATTGTAGATGACGACAATGTGGTAATTGATGAGATAAAGACTACGAGTGCTAATTTAGATGAAATAGATGAAGGCTATAATCCTTTGCATTTAGCACAGGCAAAATGTTATGCATACATTTATTCAGTTCAAAATGGCTTGAATACCATAGGCGTTCAACTTACGTATTATCAAGTCGACAATGATGAGATTAAATATTTTAGATATACATATTCTATAGATGAGTTAAAAACTTTTTTTGATGACCTTGTTAAGAAGTATTGCAATTGGGCAAGCATGTCATACAATTGGATAAAGGAAAGAAACAGCTCTATAGAAAAAATTGATTTTCCATATAAAGATTTCCGAAAAGGGCAAAAAAAACTTATGGCATCTGTCTACAAATCGATTGAAAGTGGGAAAAAACTTTTTGTTCAAGCTCCAACAGGGATAGGGAAAACCATATCTACAATTTTCCCATCTTTGAAGGCGATGAAAAAAGGGTTAACTCCAAAGATATTTTATCTTACAGCAAAGACGATAGCCAGAACGGTGGCAGAGGAGACATTCAATACGCTGAGAGGCAAAGGGCTTAAAGTAAAGACATTGGTTTTAACTGCTAAGGAGAAAATATGCTTTAATGAAAAAAACGAATGTACGCCTGAAGCATGTGTGTATGCAAAAGGTCACTTTGATAGGATAAACGATGCTATAATGGATATATTTTTAAATGAAGACAATTTTAATCGTGCAAAAATTGAGGAATACGCCCAAAAACATATTGTATGCCCCTTTGAGCTATCACTTGATTTGTCTTTGTGGGCAGATGTCGTAATCTGTGATTACAATTATGTCTTTGATCCAAACGTTGGACTTAAAAGGTTCTTTCAAGACAAAACTGATTTTACACTTCTTGTGGATGAAGCCCACAATTTAGTGGATAGATCAAGGGAGATGTTTTCAGCGGAATTATACAAAAAAGATTTTTTGTCGTTAAAGAAGGAGATTAAAGGTAAAAGCATCAAGGTTGAAAGGGCATTGTCAAAAATCAATTCAGCGTTTCTCAAATTGAAGAAGCAGTGTAACGAAAATAGCTATCTTGTGACTAATGAGATGTTTAGCGATCTAAATGGATATTTAAGACAGTTTATAGGGGAAGCGGAGTTGTTTCTTTTAAATGAAATAAAGCCGATTGTTAAAGATGCAATCATTGATCTGTATTTTGAAGTGATTAGATACTTGAAGGTTTCTGATATGTATGATGAGTCATATACGACTTATGTTGAGAAAAAAGGCGATGATGTGAAAGTCAAATTATTTTGCTTAGATCCTTCCAAGTTGCTTAGTGAAATACTTGAAAAAGTGCGAAGTACTGTGTTTTTTTCTGCAACGCTTATTCCTATAACGTATTATATGTCTTTATTAGGTGGTAGTCGAGAGGACTATGGTGTTTGCCTTGATTCGCCATTTGATACTAAAAATAGGATGGTACTTATTGCGAATGATGTGTCTACAAAATACAAGGATAGAAAGAAAACTTTGGAAGAAATAGTTGAGTACATACATACAGCAGTATCAAAGAGAAGCGGAAATTATATTGTGTATTTTCCATCTTATGAATATTTAAACATGGCGTACGAGATTTACAAAGAGAGGGCTACTGGCTATTTACTTAAACAGGAAAGTACAATGAAAGAAGACGAGAAAGATGATTTTTTGAGAATGTTTGAAGACAGTCAAAATGATGTTTTGGCCTTTTGTGTACTGGGTGGAGTTTTTTCGGAAGGCATTGATTTAACAAAAGACCGCTTGATAGGTGTTATAATAATTGGTGTAGGCATACCGCAGATATGCCTTGAAAGGGATATTATTAGAGAGTATTTTGAAAGGAAATATGGACTGGGCTATGAATTTGCTTACCTTTATCCTGGTTTTAACAAAGTCATGCAGTCAGCAGGGCGTGTCATAAGAACTGAGGAAGATAAAGGCATAATTTTACTTATAGATGAAAGATTTTTGCAAAAAAATTACATTAGGATATTTCCTAAAGAATGGTTTCCATATACAAAGGTGAATAAATGCAATTTGGGATTTCATCTTGATAGTTTCTGGAGGAATTTTTAATGGTAGATGTATACGCTGTAAAAGTAACGAGAGATATCGAAGATGGTGAATACAGTAAATTGTTAGCTTTTGTCTCAGAAGAAAAGAGACGAAGGGTAAGCAAGATTAAAAAGCGTGAAGATGCTGTAAGGACGCTTTTGGCAAATGTAATGCTTAAGATTATATTGATTGAAAAATTTGGATTAAATAATGAGGATATTGTAATTTATAATAATGAATATGGGAAGCCTTTTTTGAAAGACAAAAACATATTTTTCAGCATATCCCATTCATGCCAATGGGTATCTGTAGCCGTTGATAGAAAAAACCTTGGCTTAGACATTGAAAAAATTAGAGATGTCAACTTGAATGTGGCTAAACGGTTTTTTTCCTGCGATGAGTTTGAAGACATGTTGAGGGCACCGGATAAAATAGACTATTTTTTTACTCTTTGGACTTTAAAGGAAAGCTATGTAAAGATGTTAGGAGTGGGGCTTCATATACCGTTAAGTTCTTTCACTATAAAGATTGGCGATGAAATTAAGCTTTTAAGCGAGAAAGATAACAAATATCATTTTAAACAGTTTTGCGTAGATGATGACTATAAAATGGCTGTATGTGCTGAAAGTGATTTGTTTTGCAATGAAGTTAACATTGTAAGCATTGATGAAATTTTAAATTTTATATAATTTATGGTATAATTTAGAAAAAAGAGAGGTGATATTATGCAAAAGTCAGTTGAGCTTACGTATGGATCTAAGACATTGAGAGGTATGATGCACATTCCTGATAGTGCAAGCGGAAAAGTACCAATGGTAGCTATATTTCACGGCTTTACTGGCAACAAAGTAGAGTCCCATTTCATATTTGTAAAATTGTCGAGAGAGCTGGAAAAGGTAGGCATTGGCAGCGTCAGATTTGATTTTTATGGTTCTGGAGAAAGTGACGGAGATTTTATGGATATGACATTCAGCGGTGAAGTAGAAGATGCAAGGCATATCTTAGAATTTGTCAAAAATCACCCGGCTACAGATGTTGATAATATAGGAATATTAGGACTTAGCATGGGTGGTGCGATAGCTGCGATTATTGCAAATGAGCGCAAAGACATCGTCAAGTCATTAGTGTTATGGGCCCCTGCTTTCAACATGAGAGATATAATTATACTCCAATCTCAAAGCGAAGCCGGAAATTTGCTTAGCCAACATGGATTTGTGGACATAGGAGGTCTTGCCTTAGGGAAGGGATTCGTATCCGATATAATTGACATCGATATTTTCCAATCTGCAAGAGGATATGACAAAGATGTACTTATAATTCATGGGACTAAAGATGAAGCTGTTCCATACACCGTATCTGAGGAAATTTTAAAGACGGTTTACAAAGAAAAAGGTCATAGAGTATCAATAGATGGTTCAGACCATACGTTTAATAGGCTTGATTGGGAGAAAAGAGCCATAGATGAGTCTGTAGCTTTTTTAAAAGAGAAATTAAGCTAAAAGGGCCAGTTATTGGCCCTTTAAAATTATACTTCCGCTACAAGTTTTACAATATTCAATATTACCTCCACAGCTTTTTCGATAGCAAAAGCAGGTATGTATTCGTATCTGCCATGGAAATTGTGACCGCCAGTGAAGATATTGGGAGTAGGAAGGCACATGTATGAAAGCCTTGCACCGTCTGTTCCTCCTCTTATTGGGGAAATATTAGGCTTAACATCAGATAGTTCCATGGCCTTTACTGCAATATCGACTACCCTCATATCTTTTTCTATTATTTCTCTCATGTTGTAGTATTGATCTTTTAAATCTATTTCAACAGTATTTTCGCCGTATTTTTCATTTAAGTTGTTGATCAAATTTATCAGATAATTTTTTCGGTTTTCAAAGTTTTCTTTGTCGAAATCCCTTATTATGTATTGCATGTGGCTTTCTTCTACGTTTCCATCAAAATTGGTCAGATGATAGAAGCCTTCATATCCTTCCGTATTAGCAGGTGTTTCCTCAAGTGGAAGCATGGAAGCAAGTTCTACCCCAATCAATACTGAATTTTTCATCTTACCCTTTGCCATACCTGGATGGACGTTTCTACCGTGTATTGTTATTTTGGCTGAAGCAGCGTTAAAATTCTCGTACTCTAACTGTCCAATGCTTTCACCATCGATTGTATATGCAAAATCTGCTCCAAATTTTTCTACATTGAATTTATCAGCACCTCTTCCAATTTCCTCGTCTGGCGTAAAGCATATTTTTATCGTGCCATGTTTTATTTCAGGGTGCGAAATAAGATATTCACAAGCTGTGATGATCTCTGCAATGCCTGCTTTGTCATCAGCGCCTAATAGAGTCGTCCCATCTGTTGTAATCAAAGTTTTTCCTATGTACTGCTTTAATTCAGGGAAATCATTTGGCGACAAAACTACATTAAGATCTCTATTTAGGACTATATCATTTCCATCATAGCTTTCTATAATCTGAGGATTTACATTTTTTCCTGACATATCAGGACTTGTATCCATGTGTGCTATAAATCCCACAACAGGCACATTTTTATCAATGTTTGATGGTATCACGCCCATTACATAGCCATTTTCATCAACAGAAACGTCTTCAAGCCCTATGAATTTCAATTCGTCAGATAAGACTTTTGCAAAAACCATCTGGCCTTCCGTGCTTGGACATTTCGAAGAGTTTTCATCAGATGTCGTTTCATATTTTACGTACCTTAAAAACCGTTCAACTGCAGTTTCCAATATTACCCCTTCTTTCACAAAATATTCTACAATTTAATTTTATCACTTATAAAAAAATTTTAAAAGAATTAAAGCCTGGGCTGTTACCAGGCTTTAATAAAATTATACAGAAGTTAAACATCAAAACTTCTCCCAATGGATTACATCTTGCAATGATTTTTTGTTTCTTGGGGCTGGATTGTCTTGACTGTATCCTAATGGAATGATAGAAATCATCCTTAGATTAGAAGGAACGTTTAGCCGCTCATTAATGTCATTTTCGTAACTGCGGTCATATCCAGCGACCCAGCATGAAGAAATGCCGTGTGCCTTTGCTGCTAACATTATGTTTTCTGTTGCAGCTGCTCCGTCTTCCAGATGATGTCTATTGTCTTTCTCGCAGTATACTACGACACATGCTGCCGCATCTTTTATAAATTTACCGTATGTAGCCTTCTCTGATATAAACTTTAGAGTCTCTTTATCAGTGACAACCACAAAATGCCATGGTTGAGCGTTGTTTCCTGACGGAGCCAATCTTCCGCAATCGATTATGTCCTCTAAAATATTTTTTGGTATTGGCTTATCTTCAAAAGTTCTGACAGCTCTTCTTTGTTTTAATACTTCTATTGCATCCATTTAAAACACCTCCATCTATATTATAACCACAATAAATTTGATTTCAAAATTTATAAAATATTTATTGACGTAAAACTATCATTATGCAAAAATAATAGTAAAGATAAGGGGGAGATATGTGATGGGTAGCATTGAAGGCAGAATCGGCGGTGTATTTGCAGGATATGACATATATGCGCTGTTAGAAGATGGAAATGTTAATGGAAGAATTGGAGGTTCTGTCATTGGTGATGATATAAACATAAAGTATTCTTTGACTGATGGTACTATCAATGGCAGATTTGGGGGAGCGATTTTTGGAAAAGACATATCTGGCAATATCGGAAGTGATTTTGTAGATGCCAGGATTGGCGGTAGTATTGATGGGCATGACCTGAAACTGAAACATGAAGGGAATACAGTTTATGGCAGATGCGGAGGCATTGTTGATGGATTTGACGTTCTCATAAATTTTCGAGGGTCTACCGCAACAGGTAGATTAGGCGGCACATTCGATGGTTTTGACGTTGAGTGCCAGTGTGTAGATATAGAGCCAATAGTGTCAGCTGTGATAATTGCATCAGCATATTATCTTTACAAGAAAAAACAGAATCACGGTTCTGCAGGTGTAAATACTAATTAATTGAATTCAATTAAATTTATGGGAGATGATTTTATGTCGAGGCTTAAATACATCATTGAGCTTAAAGAATACTATGGCACTGACTTAAAGAGGATAAATCACGCGTTGAAAGTGCTTAACTACGCTGACAGGATTGTTTACGGTGAGAATATTGCAGATGAAAAGATGAAAAAGGTCATATACATAAGTGCAATTTTGCACGATATTGGCATCAAAAAGGCTGAGGAGAAGTATGGCAGCTCATCTGGCAAATATCAGGAGATAGAAGGACCACCGATTGCAAGAGAAATAATGCTAAAAAATAATGAAGATGAGGATATTATAGATAGAGTTGCATACATTATAGGTGGACACCATACGGCGTCTAAAAATGATGGAATCGATTTTCAGATAATATGGGAATCAGATCTTTTAGTCAACATCGAAGAAGACGAATTGTACAAGGATAAAGAAAATGTGGCAAGTATTATTGAGAAAAATTTTAAGACACAGACAGGCAAGATGATTGCAAACGATATGTTTCTAAGCTAAAGCTTGATAATATGTATCATATGGTATAAAATATGAGATGTAAAAAAAGATTGGAGGTTTACATATGACAAATGTATTAAACTTTGATTATTCAAATGCGCTAAACTTTGTCAATGAGCACGAAATATCATATCTTGAGAAGCAAGCGCTTCTATCATTAGATATGGTGCTTAACAAGACAGCTCAGGGAAGCGATTTCCTTGGATGGGTTGATTTGCCTAAAGATTATGATAAGGAAGAATTTGCTCGCATTAAAAAAGCTGCAGAGAAGATAAAATCAGATTCAGATGTACTTGTGGTTATCGGTATTGGTGGTTCATATTTAGGTGCAAGAGCAGCGATTGAGATGCTTACACACTCGTTTTACAATGTTTTACCGCAATCTGTTAGAAAAGCACCAGAGATATACTTTGCAGGAAACAGCATAAGCTCTACATATCTTCAAGATTTATTAGAAATATTAGAAGGAAAAGATGTTTCTATAAATGTAATATCGAAATCTGGCACTACTACAGAACCAGCTATAGCTTTTAGAGTTTTCAGAGATTTCCTGGAGAAAAAATACGGAAAAGAAGAAGCAAAGTCAAGGATATATGTTACGACAGACAGGCAAAAAGGTGCCCTTAAAAAACTGGCTGACGAAGAAGGATACGAGACTTTTGTGATTCCTGACGATGTAGGTGGAAGATACTCGGTTTTGACGGCTGTAGGTCTGCTTCCTATAGCGGCTGCAGGAATAAATATCGATGAAATGATGAAAGGTGCATACGATGCATCTATAGTCTTCAAAAAGCCGGACATCAAAGAAAATTTAAGTATGCAGTATGCTATTGTAAGAAATGCTCTTTACAGGAAAGGAAAATCAGTTGAAATTTTAGTCAACTATGAGCCAAGGCTTCACTATTTTTCAGAGTGGTGGAAACAGCTTTTTGGTGAAAGTGAAGGAAAAGATCACAAAGGAATATATCCTGCTTCAGTTGATTTTTCTACAGATTTGCACTCAATGGGACAATTCATTCAAGATGGCAGCAGGATAATGTTTGAGACTGTCATAAATGTTGAAAGACCACTTAAAGAAATAACTATAAATGAAGATAAAGATAACATTGACGGGCTTAATTTCTTGACAGGCAAGACAGTTGATTTCGTAAACAAGAAAGCTTTTGAAGGTACGGTGCTTGCTCACAATGACGGCGGAGTGCCTAACCTGATTGTGAATGTGCCTGAGATATCGGCTTACAATTTTGGATACCTTGTATACTTCTTTGAGATGGCTTGTGGCATAAGCGGTTATTTAAATGGCGTTAATCCGTTTGATCAACCAGGCGTTGAAGCGTACAAGAAAAACATGTTTGCACTTTTAGGCAAACCAGGTTATGAAAAAGAGAAAGAGGAATTGGAAAAGAGGCTAAAGAGATAGTTATGAAAGATATGCCGATTGGCATATCTTTTTTTGTCAGAATGATTTCATGTATAATATTATATATGAGAATTGTTTTTGGATGGTGATGAAATGGAAGTTGGCATATCGACGGCTTGTTTTTATCCTGACTATCTTACAGAGGAAACGATTCCTATAATAGCTAAAATGGGCATAAAGAGTGTGGAAGTTTTTTTGGAATCTTACAGCGAATATGATGAAGATTATTGCAAAGCTATGAGGGATGATTTAGATAGATACGGCATTGAAGTTAATTCAATACATGCTATAGGCACTCAGTTTGAACCGCAGCTTTTTTCAGCAACTGAAAGGCAAAGGAACGATGCCTCAAAGATGCTTATTAAAGTCTTGAAAGCGGCAGAGATACTTAAGGCAAAGATTTACGTTTTTCACGGACCTGCTGTTAAAAAAGATACGACGCCTAATATTGATTTTGACAAGATTGCGAAATATGTAGATTATATAGCTGATACATCAGGAGAATATGGGGTTAAATTTTCTTGGGAAAATGTCTATTGGTGTTGGTTTGCATATCCAGAATTTGCTACATTCATAAGACAGTCTGTGAAAAGCAGAAATGTTTATTTTACATTGGATATAAAGCAGGCGATGAAAAGCAAGAAAGATCCATTTGGATACTTAAAATCAATGGGAGATAAACTCGTCAATGTCCATTTATGCGATTACGATGATTGCGGCAGTTTGTACCTTCCAGGCAGAGGAAGTTTTGACTTTGCAAAGCTTAATAGAGAGTTAAAAAAATTGGATTACAATGGATCTATCATAATGGAAGTCTACAGAAACAACTATAAGGATATTGATGATTTAAAAGAAGGCATTGAATACCTAAAAAGCATCTTTGAAAAATAAAGATAAGGGAAGTAAACCCTTATCTTTAGACTTTTCCTGGCACCATCTGCTTTATTCCGCTTGAATCTAAGGCGATGCCATAGCCATACGCCTGCGTAGAGAAATTCAGTTCAGCTTGTTGCAATGGTATGCCTTTGATAGTGACATTTTTAAGCTCACCTGTGCCTATACCTCTTTTAGCACATTGAAACAAGTAGTTGACGCCTTGAGGCATAAGTCCAAACATTCTGGCACCTACTGTATCTGTTGCTACAGGATCTGTTCCTGCTATTATCATGTTTGCATTGATAGGCTTTCCTTCTGATGGCCCTGTGCCTATCATCGCTTCTTGACCGCTTAATATCGTAAGATCTATAGATATTTTTTCAGCCATAGCCCTTATGAAATTGTGAAGGTCATCGTGTATGCCTAAATTTTTTTTGGGAAATCCGTGTATTTCTGCGGGAGGCCAGCTTAAAGCTATGTTTTTTATTCCAAGCGATACTGTAGCTTCTTCGTGTATTTTCATTTGAGTGAATGAAATTAGTACATCCATTTTTTCATAAAGTTCATTTACTTTTGTTGATTTTAAAAGACAGTCGTCCAGCAGCAATTCTACGTAAGGACCGTAATTTAGATCTACAAATTCTACGCCTTCTTCTGAAATGACTTTATCAAATCCATTGTCAGATAAAACTTTAGGCGTAGGATCTCCACCAGAGCCGGCGGCAATCACAATCCTGCCAGGATTTTTAGACTTTACGTATCTTATAAGGGCTCTCAATGTATCTGGTCCTACTATCGTACCGCTTTGAGGAGGCTTGCTTTTAACGAAATTTGGCGTTATTACAACGGTATTACCCGTTTCGATTAGATTTTGCAAAGGTAATAAGTTTAAAGCGGTATTTAAGTTTTGTATCTCATCAGGGCCAGATGCTATTGCTACTACTGGTTCTACAATTTTTCTGTACCTCATAAAATCACCTCATATATATGATTTGCATTTTATCAAAAATTAAAATATCTAAGCAAAAAGCCTAAGTAATTTTAACATTTCAACAAATATTTCATTGACAATTGTACCAGAGGACGGTATCATATAATTTAATAAATTAATATAGTAAACTCTTATCAAGAGCAGCGGAGGGACTGGCCCTATGAAGCTCGGCAACCGGATATCACGGTGCCAATTCCAGCAGCATATCGCTGAAAGATGGGAGCAAAAATATCTCTTCTTTTGGCGAAGAGTTTTTTTATTTTAAGGAGGGGTCGTTTTGCGAAATTCTGAAAATTTGTGCCAGAAACTTAAAAATAAGCAATTTGTCATAACCGTGGAGATATCGACGCCAAAAGGAGCTGATATTTCGAATTCTATTGAAGAAGCAAAAAAATTATATGGAATAGCAGATGCTTTAAATATAACTGATTGTCCTATGGCAAATATGAGAATGAGCCCTATTGCATTGGCACATCTTTTGCAAAATCATCTAAATATAGAAACCATATTTCACTTAACGTGTAGGGACAGAAATCTTATTGGCCTTCAAGCAGAGCTTTTGGGTGCGTATGCTCTTGGAGTCAGAAATATCCTTGCACTTACAGGAGATGATCCAAAACGAGGTGATGTGCCACAGGCAACAGGCGTGTACGACGTAGATTCTGTAGGTCTTGTGAAGATAGCAAAGTCGCTAAATGATGGCTTTGACTACAACGGAAATAAATTAGAATCATCTACAAATTTCTGCATAGGGACAACAGCAAATCCAAATGATTTAAGACCTGAATCAATAGAAAAATTAAGGACGAAAATAGAATGTGGAGCATCTTTCATACAGACTCAGCCTGTCTACGATGATGAGATTTTATACAGATTTCTTGATGCCGTAGAGCAATTTGATATTCCGGTTTTAGTAGGGGTGCTACCCCTTAAAAGCTATAAGATGGCTGTTAACTTGAACGAAAAGGTGCCTGGCATCGAGATACCTGAGAAAATAATAGACAGGTTGAAAAACGGTGAAAAAGGTGAAGGGACAAAAATTGCAATAGAATTTATAAACAAGATAAAAGATAAAGTGGGTGGTGTTCATATCATGCCACTTGGCAAGACAGATATAGTTGTTGACATTGTAAATGGCGTAAAGAACATGAGATAAAATGATATAGAAGAAGTATTGTAGTCATCATAAGGAGATGTTGCAATTGGATATTTTTAAGAATTTAAAGAATAGCATAATCGTCTTTGACGGAGCAATGGGCACTATGCTTCAGAAAAAAGGACTTAAATCAGGAGAATGCCCTGAATATTACAATCTCTTACATCCGGATATTGTGTACGAAATCCACAAGTCGTATATTGATGCAGGGGCAGATGTTATTGAGACAAATACATTTGGCGCCAATAGGATAAAATTAAAATCTTACAATCTTTCAGATAAATTGCCTGAAATAGTCAAAAGCGCAGTACAGATAGCCAGAAAAGCTGCTGGTGATAAAGCTGTTGCTCTTTCTATAGGGCCTATTGGCGAATTGATGGAACCTTTTGGCAAGCTGACATTTGACGAGGCTTATAGTGCCTTTGCAGAGGTTGCTGTAGAAGGGGAAAAAGCCGGTGCTGATTTGGCACTTATTGAGACTATGTCAGATATATTAGAAGCGAAGGCGGCTATTCTTGCTGTAAAGGAGAATACTAATTTAAAGGTAATTTGTACCATGACGTTTCAAGAAGATGGAAGGACGCTTATGGGGACAGACCCTGTTACAGCAGTAGTAAGTCTTCAAGGGCTTGGCCTTGATGCCATAGGTGTCAATTGCTCTACGGGACCTGACATGATGGCAGACATAGTGAAGAAGATGGCTGAAGTTTCAAGGATACCAATTTTGGCGCAGCCAAATGCAGGAATGCCTCATTTAGAGGATGGATTGACTCTTTACGACATTACGAAAGAGAAATTTGCCGTCGAGACAAAAAAGCTTTTAGAATGCGGGGCATCTATTGTTGGTGGTTGTTGTGGGACGACTCCAGAATTTATTAAGCTTTTGAAAGCTGAGATACATGATACAGAGAAAAAAACTGCCGTGAAAGAATACACAGCAGTTTCATCAAATACAAAGACTGTTTTCATAGGCAGCGATTATCCTGTGTGTGTAATCGGCGAAAGGATAAATCCTACAGGAAAGAAGAAATTGAGTGCAGCTATCAAAGAAGGCAATTATAATCTGATCTACGACGAAGCTGTATCGCAGGAAAAGCTTGGGGCAAGCGTACTTGACGTGAATATTGGTGTGCCTGGCATAAATGAAGAGGAATTGATGCCTAGAATCGTTTCGCAGGTACAGAACATCGTCAATGTGCCATTGCAGATAGATAGTAGCAATGTAAAGGCAATTGAAAAAGCAGTAAGGATAGTAAGAGGTAAGCCTATTATAAATTCTGTTAGTGCAAAAGAGAAAAGTTTACAAGAAATATTGCCTATTGTCAAAAAATACGGCACAAGTGTTATAGGACTTACAATAAGTGATGACGGTCTTCCTAAAAATGCAGATGAAAGGCTTAGAAACGCTGAAAAGATTGTAAAAGCTGCTTTAGAGTATGGAATACCAAAAGAAGATATAATAATTGACTGTATCGCACTTACAGTGTCATCTGAGCAGACAGCAGCAATGGAAACATTAAAAGCCATCAATCTTGTTAAGTCTAAGCTTGGAGTAAGTACGGTCATAGGACTTAGCAACGTATCTTATGGATTGCCTGAGCGGCAACTTATAAATACTGCATTTCTTGCGATGGCGATATCATACGGCTTAGATGCTGTTATAGTCAATCCAAATGATAAGATAACAATGGATATATTGAACGCTTCGATGGTCTTATCATCAAGGGATAAAAGATGCGAAAGATACATAAATACATATAAGAAAGATGATGGGATAAATAAGACGCAAGTATTATCTGTAGGGAAAAAAACAGATAGTAATGCAAGCGAGATGCTTTACAGAAATATATTAGATGGCAAAAAGGCTGATATAGATAGATTAGTGATGGAAATACTTAATGAAGGATTAGAACCATTAAGCATAGTAGATAATACGATAATACCTGCGCTTAAAGATGTAGGAGATAAGTATGACAAAGGGATATATTTTCTTCCACAGCTTTTAAATTCTGCTGAAGTTGTGGAAAGCGCTTTTAAGGTTTTAAAGGAAAAAATGCCTAAAGGGATGGGCTCTAAAGGGAAAATAATACTGGCAACAGTTGAAGGCGATATACACGATATAGGGAAAAATATAGTAAAAGTGCTGCTTGAAAATTATGGCTATGAAGTCATAGATCTTGGTAGAGATGTCAAACCATCTATAATTGTAGATGAAGTAAAGAGGACAAATGCAAAACTGGTAGGGCTTAGCGCCCTGATGACAACTACGCTAAATAATATGGAAAAGACCATTAAAATATTAAGAGAAAAATATGATATAAAAATAATGGTAGGCGGTGCCGTACTTACAAAAGATTATGCTATGAAAATCGGAGCTGATTACTACGGCGCAAACGCACAAGAAGCTGTAAGGATAGCAGATAAGGTGTTTAGTGAAACAAATTAAAGCCGGAATGACCGGCTTTTAAAATATCTTTTTGCTTCTTAGGTGTTCTTGCACCAGATCCAAAGTCTCTCCAAATCTCTGGAAGTGTACAATTTCTCTTTCTCTTAAAAATCTTAATGTATCTTTTACACAAGGATCGTCAGTTAGATTTATAAGGTGTTCGTACGTTGCTCTCGCCTTTTCTTCTGCTGCCATGTCTTCATGAAGATCCGCGATTACGTCGCCTTTGGCCTGGATATATGCAGCGGTCCATAGCATACCTGTCGTATCGCTATAGAAAAGAGCTCTATCGTGCTCTGTGTACTGTTCTCCGAGGCCTTCTCTCCTTAGCTCTTCTACTGGTACGCCTTTTAACAGTTTAAAGACCAATGTGGCAATTATTTCCAAGTGGCCAAATTCTTCTGTGGATATGTCTGTCAATGTTCCCTTTGCTTGTCCTGTAGGCATTGTGTATCTTTGAGTTTGGTATCTCAATGCCGCAGCTAATTCGCCATCTGGTCCACCATACTGTGCAATTAAGAATTTAGCCATCTTAACATCTGGTTTACACACATTGGCAGGATATTCTAACTTCTTTTCATACACCCACATAGTATCACCTCTTTAATATTGAATTTCCCATGGCCATGGGTCATCTACCCATTTAAACCTGTTGCATTGTGAAGGTGTTTCACCAAAAGACATCAACGGACCATAAAGCTGCTCATATTGTGCCTTTAGAGATCTTGACTGTTGGCTATAGTAATTGTAGTCTCTTAATGCTTTTTGGTCATCAGGATGTGTGTCAAGGTAGAGATTTAAGTCAATACAAGCAAAATCCAATTCCATTATTTTTTTGATGAGAGCTACTTGATTTGCGTCCATTGTCAGTACCCCCTCGCTTTTTCTTCCATGTACGGCTTATCCAATTCTGGAAAAATCGTCCCACGCTTTAAACCTTGTTCAGGAGGATATGATGATACATACCTTTGCATGGGTATATATGCTTCGGCTAAGCCTTTTTGTCCCGCGTCATAACTTTGTATATAAAACCCATTATACTCATACATATATAAAACCCCCATTTAATGTTTTCAATATATAATATTCATAAATATATATTTGTGTGATAAAATGCGGATGCAGGTTGTTTTGACGTATTTTGCTTTGTATGGTATATATATTGTATATAAATAGGTTAGGGGTAATGCGATATGAAGAAAAACGAAGAAATAATAATTAATATAGATGATATGAATTTAGAAGGTTACGGGTTATCATATTTAGATGACCGTATTATTAAAGTGAGAGGTGCCATTAAAGGACAAAATGTAAAGGTGAAAATAAAAAGAATAAAAGGTAAGGAAATTGAGGCAGACGTTGTAGATATACTTGAGAGATCACCGTTGGAACATGGTAATGTATGTAATCATTTTGGCAAATGTGGCGGTTGTGCATATTTAAATATAAATTACGAAGATCAATTAAGGTTAAAAGAAGATTATGTAAAAAAGCTTCTTGATGAAGCAGATGTAAAAGATTTTGAATTTTTAGGGATTGTAGGGAGCCCTGATATTTTTTCGTACAGAAACAAAATGGAATACACATTTGGAATAGATGACAATGGTGAGATGCAGTTGGGGCTTCACGTAAAAGGTAGATTTTACGATATTATAACGACGGATGACTGCAGGATTGTAGACAGCGATTTTATTGCATGTTTAAAAAATGTTTTAAATTATACAAGACAGCAAGGTTTACCACATTATAATATAAAGACACACGAAGGTTATATGAGAAACTTAGTCATTAGAAAAGCAACAAATACAGGCGAAATCCTCTTAAATATTATAACAACATCCAAGATAGAACACGATTTTAGTAAACTAATAGATGAACTTAGAAGTATAAAATTAAATGGTAAACTTGTAGGCATATTGCACACTGTAAATGATAGCTATTCTGATGCAGTTAAGTGCGAAAAACTTACAGTTTTGTACGGCAGAGACTATATAATGGAAGAAATACTTGGTCTTAAATTTAAGATAAGCGCATTTTCATTTTTTCAGACTAATTCAAAAGGTGCAGAGAAGCTCTACAGCATAGCAAGGGAATTCGCAGGTGAAATATCCAATAAAGTTTTATTTGACTTGTATTGCGGCACTGGGACTATAGGGATGATAATGGCTCCATTAGCTAAAAAAGTAGTAGGCATAGAACTTGTCGAAGAAGCTGTCGATGCTGCACGTGAAAATGCGCGATTAAATGGGCTTAGTAATATACAGTTTATAGCAGGCGATGTCGCACAAAAGATAAGGGAAATAAACGAAAAGCCAGATGTGGTTGTGCTAGATCCTCCAAGACCAGGAGTAAACCCAAAGGCTATAATGGACATCATAAAGTTGAACCCAGAAAAAATAATCTACGTATCTTGCAATCCTGTGTCCCTGGCGAGAGATTTAAAGATGCTTACTGAAAGACAGTACAAAGTGGAAAAAGTAAAATGCGTTGACATGTTTCCTCACACACATCATGTGGAGACGGTGGCGCTGTTGACAAATGTAAAAAACAAATAAGCACCTAAAAAATGATTTAAATACAGGGTCTTTCGGTGATTCGCCATTTGCCGAAAATGTGCTTTTTGGTGGTGGAGATACAGAGAAACCATGTATTTTTATGTGTATCTCCAGGTCCTGTTGAAATAAACTAAAAAATTTACATTGATTTATCTGTTTTTTATCCTTTTAAAACTGCAAAAAGTATTTTGGATCAGGTAGGACTTAAACTTGATTGAGTTTTACCCCCCCTCCCTGAAAACAAGCCAAAAGGAGGCTTTTAGATGAAAGAAACATATATTTATCCTGCTATATTTGATTATGCCTCTGACGGTATTTCTGTCAGTTTTCCCGATTTACCTGGCTGTTTTACATGTGGAGATAATGAAGAAGAAGCTGTAAGAAATGCAAAAGAGGCTATGGCACTTCATATTTCAGGTATGGAAGATGATGGAGATGTTATACCAGAGCCAACTCCTATTTCTAAAATAAAAGTAGAAGATAATCAAATTGTTGTTCCGATAGAAGTATGGATGCCATACTATAGAAGTAATATTAAAACTGTTTATGTAAAGAAAACACTGACAATACCATCATGGCTCAATAGTATCGCCGAAAGAAGCAAAATAAACTTTTCACAGGTGCTTCAAGAAGCTCTTAAAGAAAAATTAGGGATTAGAGAATATAAGCAATAGGCACTCTAAATGGGTGCTTTATTTTTTTATGATTATTCACTATTAAGAGATTATCACAACAAAATAACTTTCATAATTTTCATAGAAGATGGCTACAAGATTTTAATAATTTCTTGAGGCGTTTAAAAAAATGAAAAACATCTTGACTTGGAGTTGACTCAAAGGATTATCATGATATTAACATGTAACAAATGATGTACCTATAAATGTTTTTATAGGCGGAGCACCTGCAAAAAAATAATTAAGAAAATATAAAAGTATTTAGGAGGGAAGTTTTACGATGAAAAAACAAACGGCAGGCAGAGATGCCCTTGGCTCATTTGCCCCAAAATTTGCTGAATTAAACGATGATGTTCTTTTTGGAGAGGTTTGGTCTAGAATGGAGTGAATTTTATTAGGGATAGAAATGAATTAGAAAAGATATCTGATTTTCCATTAGGTGAGGAAAATGTAGCATTTGCACAATATTTTACTGGAAAGAGCTATTTAAGCCTCTTAAATGATAAAGAAGTAAATATTCATAATGTTACGTTCGAACCTGGATGCCGAAACAATTGGCATATACATCATGGCTGTGGTCAGATACTTATATGTGTTGGTGGGCATGGCTTATATCAAGAAGCTGGGAAAGATGCACGACTATTAAAAAGCGGCGATGTAGTATATATACCACCGGAGATTAAGCATTGGCACGGCGCTGTCAAGGATGAAGGGTTTGCACATCTATCATTAACAGTTCCGACGGAAGGAGCAAACACTGAATGGTGTGAACCGGTTACCGATGAAGAATATGACAAATTACTTTGAAATTTTTAAATAAAGTGTTTGTTTCTGAATGCATTAAATGCAGACTATGATTGGAATCGACGAATGGTTGTTTGTGATCCTAAATGTTGGGAAGGAAAAGCCATCCGGTAAGCTAGATGGCTGAAGTCTTATATGCTTTTCAGAAAGTCGCCGGGTAATACAGCTCTGACTGGCGAGTTGACGAAGTCCTTAATGTTCCGGGTAATGATGCATTCCATTTTCCTGCGCTTGGCGCATGCGGCAAGCAAGGCATCATCATAATCTTCAATGGGCAGCTCAAGCGCCTTCTCGCAGTCGGAGCCAGTGACGTCAAGGATGTTGAAGATTTTTATGATTTTATATATTTCCTGCTTGCACCGCTTCTTGTCGTGCAGATATTTGTGTAGAAGGTAATAGATATCCGTAATGGAGCTTGCGGTTATATGCACGTTGATTTTTTCCTCGGCGGCCATAATAAACAATTTTTGCGCGTCTTCAGCGAAAGGCGAGCGGGAAAGCATGGCGTCCAGCATGACGTTGGTATCAATTAATACGTTCATGACGGCTCAAGCGCTCCTCTCTCGCCTGCTCCAAAGAAGCATCGGCAGGCAGTATACCAAACAAGGATTTTGCCATTTCAACTTTGTCCTGTTTTGTGTTTGTAAGCTTGGCAATGGCTTTGCCGTTTTTTGTAATATATATGTCCTCTTTGGAGGCAAGGGCGAGATACTTTCCAATATTGTTCTTAAATTCGGTTGCTGTTATTTGCATAGTGATACCTCCTTGTACAAAATTCATTATTTCAATTTCCTAATATTATTATACAAAGATAAGATTAAAATTATCAATAATAATCGAACAATTTTATTTTTACAATCGTACAGTATATGTGATCAAAATTTCAGAGGATAGGTTTCCTACAATGAGTGTGAGGCATGCGCAAAAACTGGGTATATAACATATCATAAAAATTATTTTTTTATGATAACTCAAAGAATATTTGTTGAAAACCTCTTGACTTAGAGTTAACTCAAAGGCTTATCATTATATTAATACATAATTATATCCTTAAAGTATTGATTTAAAGAGGTGAGTAGAAATGAATAAATTTAATGACAAAAAAATTTTAATAGCCTATTTTTCAAGAGAAGGAGGCAATTATGTCAGTGGTCGCATTGTGAATTTGTCAGTTGGAAATACGGAAGTTGTAGCTAAAATGATTCAGAAAATAACCGGCGGTGAACTGTTCCGCATTAACACGGTAAAAAAATATCCTGATGATTATACAGAAGCTACAAAAGTTGCTCAGCAAGAATTACGTGATAATGCAAGACCTGAGCTTTCAGAATATCTTGATAATATTGACGACTATGAAATTATCATATTATGCTATCCCAATTGGTGGGGAACTATGCCTATGCCTGTATTTACTTTTCTTGAGAAATATGACTTTACCGAAAAAACCATTCTTCCGGTCTGTACACATGAAGGAAGTGGTTTGGGACACAGCGAAAGCGATATAAGAAAGACTTGTCCAAATGCAAGGCTTGAAAAAGGGCTTGCTATAAAAGGTAGCAATGTACATTCAGATCAGCCTGAGATTGAGAAATGGCTGCAAAAATACATAAATAATTTTGAGGAGGAAAAGTAAAATGGAATATTCAAAATTAGGAAATTCTGATATTCTTGTTTCTCGTATTTGCGTAGGTTGCATGAGCTTTGGTGATACGTCAAGTAATTTTCATGCATGGACACTAAACGCTGAAGATAGTGAAGCAATAATCAAACATGCTCTTGATCTTGGCATAAATTTTTTTGACACTGCAAATGTATAATTCTGGCGGTACCAGTGAAGAATATCTTGGCCGTGCGATAAAGAACAATATAGCTCGTGATAAGGTAGTTATAGCTACTAAAGTTTATTTTAACGAAGGCAAACTTTCAAAAAAAGCGATACTTCGTGAGATTGACGGCTCACTAAAACGTTTGGGCACAGATTACGTTGATCTTTACATTATACATCGGTTTGATTACGACACACCGATAGAGGAAACGATGGAAGCACTTGACAGTCTTGTCAAGGCAGGAAAGGTGAGAGCTCTCGGCGCTTCAGCAATGTATGGCTACCAATTTTACAATATGCAGCTTTCTGCCGAGAAGAACGGTTGGACAAAGTTTGTTTCAATGCAGAATCACTACAATCTGCTTTACCGTGAGGATGAGCGGGAACTTATTCCGATTTGCAAGCAAATGAATGTTGCACTTACTCCATACAGTCCACTTGCTGCTGGAAGGCTTTCACGTCTTGAATGGAAGGCAGATACGAAACGAAGCCAGACAGATAAAACTGCAATGTCAAAGTACGATAGTACCCAAGAGACAGACTATGGAATAGTGCTTCGCGTAAATGAACTTGCTAAGAAGTATGATGTAACAATGACGCAAATTTCTCTTGCATGGCATTTTGCTAAGGGAGTTACAGCGCCAATTATTGGTGCAACAAAGGCAAAGTATTTAGACGACGCTGTAGGTGCTCTCAATGTAAGACTTACAGACGATGACATTGCTTACCTTGAGGAACTGTATGTTCCACACAAAATAGTCGGTGCACTTTAATTCTTGATTTTAAATTAATGTATTTGAAAGGGGTATTTGTATGCAAAAAGTAGTTTTAAATAATGGCGTGGAAATGCCAATTTTAGGATTTGGCGTTTATCAAATAAATGATGCTAACGAGTGTGAACGTTGTGTTCTGGATGCAATTGAAGCAGGGTATCGTCTTATTGATACTGCTGCATCATACGGCAATGAAGAAGCTGTAGGAAAAGCAATAAAAAAGAGTGGTGTTCCGAGAGAAGAACTTTTTATTACTACAAAACTTTGGGTTCAAGATGCCGGTTATGAAAACACTAAAAAAGCTTTTGAAAAATCGCTTAAAAATCTTCAGCTTGATTATCTTGACCTTTATTTGATTCATCAACCGTTTGGCGATGTCTATGGCTCATGGCGTGCTATGGAGGAGCTGTACCGTGAGGGGAAAGTCAGAGCAATTGGAGTAAGCAACTTTTATCCAGACAGGCTTGTTGATTTAATCCTCAACAATGAAATACTTCCCGCGGTAAATCAAGTAGAAACGCATCCATTTTGCCAGCAAATTGACAGCCAAAAAATAATGAAAGAATACAAAGTACAAATAGAATCATGGGGTCCTTTTGCCGAGGGCCGAAACAACATGTTTCAAAATGAAGTGCTGGTATCGCTGGCCCAAAAGCACGGTAGATCGGTTGCTCAAATTATATTGCGTTGGCTTGTACAAAGGGGAGTTGTTGCAATTCCAAAATCAGTGCGTAAGGAAAGGATTATTGAAAATTTCAACATATTTGATTTTGAACTTTCTGCAGAAGATATGGATAAAATTGCGACACTGGATAAGAAAGAAAGTGCATTCTTTTCACACAGGGACCCTGAAGTCGTAAAATGGATTTGTTCATTAAAGAGATAAGCTATTAAAGTGGGTATTGAAATGGAACTTTATGCGAGGGAAATACAAAGGCTATAGCAAAAAAGATTAGTTGAGATTAGGAGGAAATAGTGTGAAGGTATTACTTATTAACGGAAGCCCTAATGAGAAAGGATGCACATATACAGCTTTGAGCGAAGTAGTGAAAACTTTGACAGAACAAGGAATTGAAACAGAAATTGTCCATGTGGGGAATAAGGATATCAGAGGATGTATCGGATGCCGCAGATGCAAAACCACGGGCAAATGCGTGTTTAATGATGTTGTAAATGAAATAGCACCTAAATTTGAGGAAGCCGATGGCGTTATAATTGGATCACCTGTATATTACGCATCGGCGAATGGAACGCTTATATCTTTTTTAGACCGTCTTTTTTATAGTGTGCCATTTGATAAAACCATGAAGGTAGGAGCCGCAGTTGTTTCGGCAAGGAGAGGCGGATGTTCAGCAACCTTTGATGAAATCAATAAATATTTTACAATTTCAGGTATGCCAATTGCTTCAAGTCAATATTGGAACAGTGTTCATGGATATACGCCAGATGATGTCTGAAAAGACGAAGAAGGACTGCAAACAATGCGCACACTAGGCAAAAATATGGCATTTTTAATCAAGAGTATTGCATTAGGCAAAGAAAAGTTTGGATTGCCAGAAAAAGAGCAGCGGATTGCTACCAATTTTATTCGATGAAAAAATTTAAAAGAGAAATGAATGTGATCGCGATGTAAGAATATATAAATGGACAAAAGTGAGTTTAGCTTTTTGGAGCTTTTACCGATTGTAACCATGGTCAAGGGCTGGCTGTTATCCACCCTGCCTACTATCGCCATATCGTGAAAGATGCGGAGGAAAAATTTACTCGGTTTGCAAAGATCGTGTTTAATGTTGATAATGCTAAAGCAGGTATTGACGCTCTGACCGACTTTATCAAGGAGTGCGGATTGCCAACAAAAATGGGGCATCTGAAATCTAAAGTGGAGATTACACCAGAGGTGCTGCGTAAAGTAGCCGATACCTGCAATATCATAAAATATAATCTGCGTGAACTGAGCAGGGATGAAATTTATGAAATCCTGATGGAATGCTTGTGATGAAGGAGTATTGTGTCAACAGAGCAAATGCTTATCTTTAGTATGATAATGTTTTTTTAAAACCTAAAAATACTTGAAAATATATTTGAAGCTTTAAAAAAGGAGAGAATAAAACATTATGAAGAAATTAGGCTTTGGATTGATGCGCCTGCCATTATTAGACAATAACGATCAGTCAAGTAAAAAGGCACTCTCGCGACAGTTTTACTTTGACAACAAAAATGCCCACAATGTTTCTGAAAACAAAACAAGATATGGAGCGTATTTTTAATGAACAGCTTGAAAAATGCGGCGTTGAGTATTTTGATTATTATCTGCTTAGTAGCTTATTTTTCATGTACTGGTACAACAAAAAGTGTGGCGGAAATTCTTGCTGATGTAGCTGGAGCTGACCTTTATGAAATCAAGCCTGAGGTACCTTATACCAATGCAGACCTTAATTGGATGGACAAGAAAAGCCGTAGTTCGGTGGAAATGAAAGATCCGTCCTCACGGCCTGCTATTGCAGGCAAAGTTTCCAACATGATGGAGTATGAAGTTGTCTTTGTTGGATTTCCCATATGGTGGTATACGGCACCAAACATTATAAATACATTTTTGGAAAGCTATGATTTTTCAGGGAAAACTATCATACCATTTGCCACTTCTGGAGGAAGCGGTTTTGGGAAAACGGTGGAAAAACTTAAAAATAGTGTTTCGCAGAGGCAAAAATTAAGGAAGGTAGGATTTTAAATGGCAAGCCATCCAGAGGAGAGCTTGCTTCATGGGTAAAACATCTTGGTTTGTAAATAAAATAAAAAGATGATTTTGCTACTTGATAACAATTAGTTTTTATTCACAAACAGTTAGATTGTTATTAAAAACCTTCTGTATGCAGGGTTTTTCTTGATGCACAATTTTTGTTGGTATAAAGAATAACCCTGTTTTTTATATATTGACAAATAAAAACATGAAGGGGGTTAAAGAATTTTACATTCTCACGGCTGACTTTAAACACTGTAATTATGATATAATATTTGTTATTAGGAGGTAATAATTTATGACGATTGCAGAAGTAAGTGAAAAATACGATATATCACAAGATACACTTCGCTATTATGAACGGATTGGATTGATTCCTCCTGTGAACCGCAATAAAAGCGGAAACAGGGATTATACAGAGGAAGACTGTAAGTGGGTTGAATTTATCAAATGTATGAGGAATGCAGGTCTTTCAATTGAAGTATTAATTGAATATGTTTCGCTGGTGGAAAAAGGTGACGAAACTATTGAGGCAAGGAAAGAACTTCTAATTGAGCAGCGCAATCATCTAATAAAAAAAATAGAAGACATGAATAAAACATTAGAGCGATTAAACTATAAAATTGAAGTGTATGAGAGATTATTGGTTGAGAAAGAGAAAGAGCTAAAAAATGCGAAATAGAAATAAATTGAGATTTATTGTAAATGGGGATCTTTTAATGTTGTTTTATTTGGAGAAATTGCAGTCATATATTATAATGAAGAAAAAGGCATCTGTCTAAATGCACTTTAGGAGGAAATTTATGTTATATATAGGATGTCACTTATCAGTTTCAAATGGATATAAAGCAATGGCGGAGGAAGCGTTAAAGCTTGATGCCAATACACTGCAATTTTTCACGAGAAATCCAAGGGGTAGCAAGGCGAAGGATATTGATGAGAATGACTGCAATTCGTTTTTAGAAATTGCGGACAAAAATAATTTTTCTAAGGTTGTCGCACATGCACCATATACTCTGAATCCGTCTTCACCAGATGATAGGACGAGGGAGTTTGCCAAAGAAGTAATGGCGGACGATCTTATGCGGTTAGAGTATCTTTCAGGCAATCTTTATGATTTTCACCCGGGAAGCCATGTGAAGCAAGGTGCTCAAAAGGGCATAGACTATACTGTTGAAACGTTAAATCAAATATTAAAGCCAAATCAGTCTACGATTGTACTTTTAGAGACGATGGCAGGAAAAGGGACCGAAATAGGCCGGTCTTTTGACGAACTGAAGCAGATTTTAGATAGAGTAGAGCTTCAAGAAAAAATAGGTGTGTGCTTTGACACATGCCATGTTTATGATGCAGGTTATGACATAGTAAATAATCTCGATGGAGTGTTAGAGGAGTTTGACAAAATCATAGGGTTAGATAAACTTTTTGCTATACACTTAAATGATAGCAAAAATCCTATAGGCAGCCATAAAGACAGGCATGAGAAGATCGGCAAAGGATATATAGGTATAGATGCTATAGCAAAAGTCATAAATCACCCAAGTTTAAAACACCTGCCATTTATATTGGAGACGCCCAATGATCTTGAAGGTTACGGAGAGGAAATAAAGCTCTTGAGAAGCCTTTATAATGATTGATTTTTGATTTGAGGGATTTGTATGTTTGACGTATGTTTATTGGGTACAGGAGGTATGATGCCTGTGCCAGGAAGAAACCTATCCTCTTTAATATTGAGGTATGGTGGTGTTTCTATATTGGTGGACTGTGGTGAAGGCACACAAGTTCCACTTCAAAAATTAGGATGGGGTTTTTTGAATATAGATACGATATTTTTCACTCATTATCATGCAGACCACATTATGGGGCTTCCTGGCATAATATATCAGATGATAAACCAAGAGCGGAAAAAGAAGCTTAATTTAATAGGGCCTGAAGGGATAGATGTATTGAAAAATCTTTTAAATGTTCTTTTTGTGGAGATGCCGTTTGAAGTTGAATATACTGAATTAAAAGATGAAGATTCATTAAATGTGGGTGGAATAGCAGTAAAAAATGCTGTAATGCAACATACATCATTGTGCTTCGCTTACAGCTTTGAAGTCAAAAGACTTCCGAAATTTGATGCAAAAAAAGCGAAGGAATTAAACATACCCGTTGAATACTGGCACAGACTTCAGCACGGTGAAAGTATTGCAAAAGATGGCAACATCATGTATACACCTGAAATGGTGTTAGGTTCCGATAGAAAGGGATTAAAGGTAAGTTACTCTACCGACACTCGCCCTACAAAAGACCTCATAAAACTTGCTGAGAATAGCGATCTTTTCATTGGGGAAGGAATGTACGGCGATCCGTCAGATGCAGAAAAAGCAGTAAAAAAATACCATTCCACGTTTTTAGAGACGGCTTTGGTGGCGAAAGAAGCCAATGTGAAAGAGCTTTGGCTGACGCATTTTAGTCCTTCATTGAAAAATCCAGACAAATATCTAAAGTACGCTAAGGATGTATTTGAAAATAGCGTTGTCGGATTTGATATGATGACAAAAGAACTGCGCTTTAAAAACTCATAAAAATAGTTTCATTTATGTTGGAAAATGATAAAATAAAGTATAGACATTTGCTTAAAATAATTTTTATGATATAATAAATAGAAGTTATTAACGCAAACAAATGAATAGGAGGATTTACTTAATGAGCAGTAATCTTAAAAAAATAGAGAACAGTGTTGCAACAATCGAGTTAAATATTCCAAAGGAAAAATTTGAAGAAGGATTAAACTTTTCATACAAAAAAAATGTAGGTAGATTTAATATACCAGGCTTTAGGCGTGGAAAGGCTCCGAGGATTATCGTAGAGAAGTATTACGGCGAGGGTGTGCTTTATGAAGACGCTATAGAGCACGTATTTCCAGATGCATATCAAGAAGCTATTGACTCTTTTAAATTGGAACCGATAGACAACCCAACAATTGACATTTTGCAGATTGGGAAGGGTCAAGATCTTATCATAGAGGCAGTAGTGCCAGTATTGCCCGATGTAGAGCTTGGACAGTACAAGGGTATAGAAGTCAAAAAAGTAGAGTATAATGTTAAAGACGAAGACATTAATAATAGACTTGAACAGATGAGACAGAGGAATGCGAGAGTAGTACCAGTAGAAGACAGAGCAGCTCAGATGGGCGATATAGTTGACATAAGCTTTGAAGGCTTCTTGGACGGCGTTCCATTTGAAGGAGGCAAAAGTGATAATTACTCATTAGAGTTAGGCTCTAAGACATTTATTCCAGGGTTTGAGGAGCAAATAGTTGGACACAATGTTAATGAGGAGTTTGACGTAAATGTAAAATTCCCTGAGGATTACAGAGCTGAAGAGTTAAAAGGAAAAGATGTAGTATTTAAAGTAAAATTGCTTTCAATAAAGCACAAAGAATTGCCGGAGCTAAATGATGATTTTGCAAAAGACGTAAGCGAGTTTGATACATTAGATGAATTGAAAGAGGACATAAAGAGAGAATTACAAGAACAGTATGATTTTAGCGCTAAAGAAGAAATGAAAGAAAATGCTGTAAAGGCAGTTGTTGAAAATTCTAAGGTTGATATACCAGAAATAATGATAGATAGACAAATTGACATATCTTTAAGAGATCTCGATTACAATTTGAGATATCAAGGATTGGATCTCGACAAATACTTAGAGATAACAGGCAAGAGCAAAGAAGATTTAAGGAAAGAAATGCACGATGATGCAGCTTTAAGAGTTAAGACACAATTGGTAGTTGATAAGATAGGGAAAATAGAGAATATAACAGCTACAGATGAAGAAGTAGATAAGAGACTTAATGAAATGGCAACAAATTACAATGTAAAAGTGGAAGATTTGAAGAAAGAGCTGACTGAGTCTCAGATAAACAATATAAAAGACGATATAGTCTACTTTAAGACGATTGACTTTATTTTTGAGAATAGTAAAATTATAGATAAAGAGGAGTGATATTATGAGCTTAGTACCTATTGTTGTAGAGCAAACAAATAGAGGAGAGCGCTCTTACGACATATATTCGAGGCTTTTAAAAGATAGGATAGTCTTCTTGGGTGAAGAGATAAACGACGTATCTGCAAGCCTCGTCGTTGCTCAGCTTTTATTTCTAGAGGGAGAAGATCCTGATAAGGATATTTGGCTTTATATAAATAGCCCTGGTGGTTCTATAACATCTGCATTCGCAATATACGATACGATGCAGTATATAAAACCTGATGTTGTCACGATGTGCGTCGGCATGGCAGCATCTGCAGGTGCATTCTTGCTTGCTGCAGGTGCAAAAGGCAAGAGATTTTCGCTTCCAAACAGTGAGATAATGATACACCAGCCATTAGGCGGCACACAAGGTCAAGCTACAGACATAAAGATTCACGCTGAGAGAATCATAAAAATGAAGCAAAAACTGAACAAGATATTGTCTGAGAGGACTGGACAACCACTAGAAAAAATTGAAAGAGATACAGAAAGGGACTTTTTCATGGACCCAGAAGAAGCAAAAGCTTATGGGCTCATTGATGATATATTAGTTAAGAGAAAATAGGCCCCGGAAGAGGTGAAAAAATGGCTAAATATGATAATCAAAAACAGTTAAAGTGCTCTTTTTGCGGGAAGTCACAGGATCAGGTAAAAAGATTAGTTGCCGGTCCAGGCGTATATATCTGTGACGAATGTATAGAGCTTTGCCAAGAAATCATCGATGAAGAATTTGAAGAAAACATCGATGTAGAAATAGGTGAACTTCCGAAGCCAAAGGAGATAAAAGAGTTTCTTGATCAATATGTAATTGGCCAAGACAAGGCAAAAAAGGCGTTAGCAGTAGCGGTTTACAACCATTATAAGAGGATCAACAGCAGAGTAAAATCTGACGATGTAGAGCTGCAGAAAAGCAATATTCTCATGTTAGGTCCTACTGGTTCTGGTAAGACGCTTCTTGCACAGACATTAGCAAGGATGCTTAATGTGCCATTTGCAATAGCAGATGCCACGTCACTTACAGAAGCAGGTTATGTAGGTGAAGATGTGGAGAACATCCTTCTTAAGCTTATACAGGCGGCAGATTATGACATAGAGAAAGCAGAAAAAGGCATTGTCTACATTGATGAGGTGGATAAGATAGCCAGAAAATCAGAGAATCCGTCAATTACAAGAGATGTTTCTGGTGAAGGCGTACAGCAAGCATTGCTAAAAATTTTGGAAGGGACTGTGGCAAATGTTCCGCCTCAAGGTGGGCGTAAACACCCTCATCAAGAATTCATACAGATCGATACCACGAATATTTTGTTCATTGTCGGCGGTGCGTTTGACGGCATTGAAAAGATAATAGAATCGAGGATAGGTAAAAAGTCATTAGGCTTTGGATCAGAGATTCAAAGCAAACAGGAAAAGAAGATAGGCGAAATTTTAAAAAATATCATGCCTGAAGATCTCTTAAAATTTGGTCTTATTCCAGAGTTTATCGGAAGGCTTCCAATTGTTGTGACACTTGATTCACTTGATAAAGATGCTTTGATACGCATACTGACAGAGCCTAAAAATGCATTAACGAAGCAGTATGAAAAGCTGTTTGAGCTAGATGGTGTGAAACTTGAATTTGACAAAAAAGCCTTAAGCGTTATTGCTCAAAAGGCAATAGACAGGAAGACCGGTGCGAGAGGACTGAGGTCCATACTTGAAGAGCTTATGCTTGACGTAATGTATGAGATACCATCCAGCGATAATATTGAGAAGTGCATTATAACAGAAGAAACAGTCTTGAATAATGCTCCACCTACGATTGTTTACTCAGAGTCGCAAAAGACAAAAAAGAGAGTCAAGAAATCTGAGTCTGTATCATAGTTAGTAAGTATATAAAAACCTCCTTCTATCACATAATATCAGATGTAGAAGGAGGTTTTTTATGACGCAAAATACTGTGATGTCGTACGAAGCAAGACAAAAATTCATTCAAATGCATCTTGATGAACCTCTTAAAGAAAAGTGTCGAGTACAAAAAGTTGATGATATTTTAGGACAAGATGATGCTGTGTCAAAGATATTAAATAATTTGCGATGCAAAAATCCTAAAAGCATGGTGCTAACTGGTCCGGGAGGTTCATGGAAAAGAGATATTTTAAGAGCGTGCTTTAAAGAGGTTAAAAGTGATGAAGAAAACTTCTTTAAAAGCGGAGAGTTCGTTGAATACTACCCTGATAAAAAGTACAATGATGATTTTATTCGCGATTCATTGTTTGGATATGTATTTGAAATAGATTTTGGCTCCTGTAAGATAAAAAAGATAAAGATGGGCCTTGTCACAAGGGCGAATAAGGGAATTCTTTACATTAATAATTTAGAAAAGTTGACGCCAGCCACTATTTTAAAGCTTTTGGATGTATTGAAATTAAAAAAAATGTACTATGAAGATAAGATGGTTTTAGATGCTCCGGAACATGTGAAGCGCTTTTTAAGAGAAGGACTTCCAGCAGATTTTTGCCTTGCTACTAATGTAGATGATGCTAAATTTGTACCAGATGAATTGATAGATTTATGCGAAATTGTTCAATTTAAGGAATACGATAAAAGAGTATTGATAGAGATAATCAAAAATGCTGCGTATAAAGGAATGTTTCATGTAGATGATGAAGTATGCATAAAAATTGCTGATGTTGCAAAAAATGGAGAAGATGCTGTAGGTATGCTTCAGCATTTGGCTATTAATGCGTTAAAGCATGGTAGAGATGAAATAATTGCAGATGATTTAAAAAGTGTGATTTTATAACTTTTGAGATTAGAATATTTTAATGTATAATATATTTATCATAAGGCAAATAGACAAAAGAGGTGACTTTATGGACAAAAAGTACATACTACCGATGGTTCCATTAAGAGGTATAACAGTGTTTCCGTACATGGTCATGCACTTTGATGTAGGTAGAGGAAAATCGGTTAAAGCTATTGAAGAAGCTATGCTACGAAATCAGCTTGTTTTTTTGGTTACGCAAAAACAAGCCGATATAGATGAACCTTCAATAGATGATATATATAATGTTGGTACGATATCAAAAGTAAAACAGATGCTGAGACTTCCAGGGGAAGTTGTAAGAGTTCTGGTGGAGGGTATATCCAGAGCAGAATTGAAAAATTTGATTAGCGATGAAAGCTTTTTTGAGGTAGAAGTTTTAGAAAAAATAGATTCAAAGGTAGAAAAAGACAGTGAGTTAGAAGCATTGATGAGAAGTGTAACATCAGCTTTTGAAGAATATATAAGCATTTCTTCAAAAATACCGTTAGATAGTATCTACAATGTTGTAACGATTGAAGAACCTGGGCGGTTAGCTGATGTAATAGCAGAACATTTAAGCTTAAGTCAAGACAAGAATCAAGAGCTTTTGGAGTGCTTTGATCCAAGAGAAAGATTGGAAAAATTATTAGGATTTATCTTAAAAGAGCTTGATATACTGGAAATTGAGAAAAAGATCAACATGATGGTTCACAAGCAGATAGACAAAAGCCAAAGAGAGTACTATTTAAGAGAGCAATTAAAGGCAATAAGAGCAGAACTCGGCGAAGCTGACGAGATTGATCAAGAAATAGACGAGTATGAAGAAAAAATCGAATCAAAGGATTTGCCTGATTATGTAAAAGAGAAAGTAAGAGAAGAGCTAAGAAGGTTAAGCAGGATGGGACCAGGTTATCAAGAGGGTTCTGTCATAAGGACGTACATCGATTGGCTTTTGGATCTCCCGTGGAATGAAGAAACGAAAGATGTGCTTGATATAAAAAGAGCTGAGAAAATATTAAATGAAGATCACTATGGATTGAAGAAAGTAAAAGAGAGGATTTTAGAGTTTTTGGCTGTGAGAAGTTTCCATGAGAAAATGAAAAGCCCGATTTTGTGCCTTGTAGGACCTCCAGGTGTAGGCAAGACTTCTTTAGGAAAGTCAATCGCAAGAGCCATGAACAGAAAATTTGTGCGGCTATCATTAGGTGGTGTAAGAGATGAGGCTGAGATAAGAGGTCACAGAAGGACATACGTCGGAGCCATACCAGGTGGCATAATAAATTCTTTGAAGATAGCAGGTTCAAAGAATCCAGTATTCCTTCTTGATGAGATCGATAAAATGAGCTCTGATTTTAGAGGTGATCCAGCATCGGCCATGCTGGAAGTCTTGGATCCGGAGCAGAATTCTACGTATAGAGATCACTACATAGATTTGCCATTTGATCTGTCAAAAGTGCTATTTGTGACTACAGCAAATACGCTTGATACGATACCGGCTCCACTTTTAGACAGAATGGAAGTCATATACATTTCTGGATATACAGAAGAAGAAAAGCTGAACATAGCTAAAGAGTATTTGATTCCAAAAATTCTAAAAGAGCACGGTGCTACGGAAGACATCATAAAGATACAAGATTCAGCAATCGTAGGCATAATCTCTGAGTACACCAGAGAAGCTGGTGTAAGGTCACTTGAGCAAAACATTGCAAAAGTAGTGCGAAAATCCATAAAGGCTATAGTAGAAGATAAAGAAAAGTCTATAAAGGTAGGCAAGAAAAACTTACAAAAGTATCTTGGAAAACCAATATACAGGATAGACAAGGCTAATCTGAAAGATAAAGTAGGCATGGTGACAGGACTGGCGTGGACAAGGGTAGGTGGTGATACACTTACTGTTGAAGCAACTACGATGCCTGGAAGTGGAAAACTTACATTGACAGGTCAGTTGGGAGATGTCATGAAAGAATCGGCACAAGCAGGTTTCAGCTACATAAGGTCAAATGCAGATGCATTAGGTATAGACAGCGATTTTTACAAAAATTTAGACATTCACATACATGTACCTGAAGGTGCAATACCGAAAGATGGCCCATCAGCAGGCATAACAATGGTGACAGCTATGGTATCTGCAATAAAGAAAGTTCCTGTAAAAGGCGATATTGCCATGACAGGTGAAATAACTCTTACTGGTAAAGTTTTGCCGATAGGTGGCTTAAAGGAAAAAGTATTGGCTGCCCACAGAGCAGGCATTTTTAAAGTAATTGCACCAGAAGACAACAAAAGAGATTTAGACGAGATACCACAAAGCGTCAAGAAAAAGATGGAATTTAAGTTTGTCTCGAATATAGACGAAGTTTTAAAACTGTCATTAGTAGGTGATGAACAAATATGAAGGTAAAGTCTATCGAACTTAAGGTTTCAGCATACAACAAGACACAGTACCCGAATGATGGACTTAAACAAATTGCAGTAATAGGCAGGTCCAACGTGGGGAAGTCGTCTTTCATAAATGCAATAGTAAACAGGAATAATTTTGCAAGGGTAAGCCAAAAACCTGGGAAGACACAAGGTATTAATTTCTACATTGTGAACAATTCTTTCTACTTAGTTGATCTTCCGGGTTATGGTTACGCAGAAGTATCGAAAGAGCTTAAGAAACAGTGGTCCATAAACATTGAAATGTACTTAAATACATCAGCATACTTAGTAGGTGCTATAATGTTAGTTGATATAAGGCATAAACCTACCGATGACGATGTCTTAATGGTTAACTACCTAAAAAACAGAAATATAGATTTTCAAGTAGTTGCTACAAAGTCCGATAAGCTAAAAAGATATGAGATACAGATGTCTTTGAAAGTTATATCTGAGACGCTTTCGGTTGATAAGGATAAGGTCATACCATTTTCTTCACTAAAAAAGACAGGTGTAGATGATGTCTACACCTACTTAGATTCAATTATTGAAGCCAATGAGTCAATTCAGTAAAATTTTTAATAAAATTATTGATTCTAACAACAATAATATTAAAGTATATAAAATGATTGACGATATAATGGTTGAGGCGAAAAAGCCAGAATTTTTGTTTTAATTAAGCATATATAAGTAAATAGGCGAATAATGATAAAGAGAAAAAATTCATGTTAAATTATTGCATGAAAATAGGATTTGAAATTTACATCATGAAGTATTATAATTGTATTTATCAATGAGCGAAAGGGGTGATATAAGTGGAAATAGGACAATCGGTAGTGTTTACGATCCCCATATTTGGAGGAATTCCAGTTACCACCACAGTCGTAGTTACGTGGATAATAATGGCTATATTGACGATAGCTTCCCTTATCGTCACTAGAGGTTGGAATCAAGTTCCTACAGGTGTACAGAATTTTGTTGAGACCATCATAGATGGCTTAAATTCTTTTACAAAAGATGCATTAGGAGAGTACTGGTCATCATTTGCACCGTACTTAGGGACTGTTGCCTTGTATCTGATACTTGCAAACACTATCGATTTATTTGGTTTGACACCTCCTACAAAAGACTTAAGCGCAACTTCAGCTTTGGCAATCATGTCTATCATAGTAGTCATAATTGCGTCGATTAAAGCCAAGGGCTTGAAAGGCTATGCAAAATCATTTTTCGAACCAATGCCATTCTTTTTCCCTATGAAGATTCTTGATATGTTTACAAGACCACTATCACTTGCAGCCAGGTTGTTTGGCAACATCATAGCAGCTTTTATAATCATGGGCTTAATAAGCAAAGTAGTACCAATAGTCGTACCGGCCATATTCAGCATATACTTTGACTTATTCGATGGTGCACTGCAGATGGTGGTGTTTGTATTTTTGACCATGCTTTATATTGAAGAAGCAGTTGAATAGTAATATAATTTAGATGATTTGTTGATAATTGAAATGTTTTAGCAAAAAATATAATTAAAATTAATTAAAAGGAGAGATGAAAATGAATTTATTGGCTATAGGAGCAGGAATAGCTGCAATTTCAGGTATTGGTGCAGGAATAGGTATAGGTATTGCTACAGGAAAGGCGGTTGAAGCTGTATCAAGACAGCCAGAATCAAGAGGCAGTGTAATGCAGTTTTTACTCCTTGGAGGTGCTTTGTCTGAAGCAACAGCTATTTATGGTCTTTTAGTTGCCTTTTTGATTATATTCTTCATGAAACCATAATGATACGAAAGAAGGTAATAAATTGAGCCTTATAAATCCGTATACTTTCATTTTCACCATAATAAATCTTGTCGTCTTATACTTGATATTGAGAAAATTTTTGTTTAAACCAGTCACGCAATTCATGGAGGAAAGGTCCCAGCGGATAAAAAATTCTCTGGACGAAGCAGATAGAAAGGTTCATGAAGCTAACGAATTAAAAGCGCAATATGAAGAAATATTGAAAAAAGCAGATGATGAAGGAAAAGCCATCATCGACAGAGCAGAAAAGTATGCAAAAGAAAAGGCAGAAAAGATCATAGAAGAGGCAAACATAGAGGCAAAAGCCATAATAGAAAGGGCAAAAGAAGAAGCCGAGACTGAAAAGATAAAGGCGATGCACGATCTTAGGGTTAGTTTGTCACACCTTATAATAGAAGCAGCCTCAAAGGCTATTGGCAATATCAACATCGATGACGACAAAATAATAAATGAGGTGGTTAAGGAGGCAGGTGCATCTTGGAACAAGTAATAGCAAAAAAATATGCACGTGCTCTTTTTAACGCCGCCAGAGGAAATGACAGCATCGAAAAATACTACAGTGAGCTTAAAAGCATATCTGAAATGTTAAAAAATAGACAAATATACAAAATTATTACAACAAGGGGCATCTACATCAAACAAAAGATGCGCTTGATAGATGACATCTTAAATGGTTATGATAAAGAAGTCATAAATTTTATAAAGCTCATCATATCAAAACACAGAGAACACATCTTTCAAGAGATATTTAATGAATATGAGAAACTGTACTTAGATTACAAAGGTATCGTAAATGCCACAGTAGTTTCTGCACACCCGCTTGACTCAAAAACACTTGAAGATATAAAAAGCAGATTGGAGTCTAATTTCAAGAAAACAGTCAATTTGAATCCTACAGTTGATGAGTCTATACTGGGTGGATTGAAGATTATGATAGGAAACAAAGTCATTGATGGTTCTATAAAAGGAAAACTTGAAACAATGCTTAAAAATTTAGTAAGTGCAAGTTGAAAAGACTTTAAAAATAGAAGGTGAATATATGGATATAAAACCTGAAGAAATCACATCAATTCTGGAAGACAAGATAAAAAATTTTGATTTCTCGATTAAAACAGAAGATGTAGGCCGTGTTATAACAGCCGGTGATGGAATAGCAAAGATATACGGGCTTGACGAAGCCATATACGGTGAGATGGTAGAGTTTGAAAATGGCGTATACGGCATGGTGATGAACTTAGAAGAAGACAGCGTAGGCGTAATTGTCTTAGGAGAGCCTGAGTCCATAAAGGAAGGCACAGTTGTAAAAAGAACAGGTAAAGTTGTGGAAGTACCTGTTGGATACGGCCTTTTAGGTAGAGTCGTAAATCCATTAGGACAGCCTTTAGATGGAAAAGGACCTGTAAAAAGTGATGGCACAAGGCCTGTAGAGTATCCAGCACCACCTATAATAAAGAGGAAGTCTGTGGATACTCCGTTGCAGACAGGAATCTTAGCAATTGATGCCATGATTCCAATAGGCAGAGGACAGAGAGAACTTATAATAGGAGATAGGCAGACAGGTAAAACTGCCATAGCTGTAGATACGATAATCAATCAAAAGGATAAAGATGTCTACTGTATATATGTGGCAATTGGTCAAAAAGCTTCTACTATTGCTGGACTCGTAAACACATTAGAAAAATTTGGTGCAATGTCATATACAACAGTAGTTGCGTCAACTGCCAGTGATTCAGCGGCACTTCAGTATTTGGCACCTTATGCAGGTTGTGCGATGGCAGAGCATTTTATGTATGACAAAAAAGATGTCCTCATAGTGTACGATGACCTTTCAAAACATGCTGTGGCGTACAGGACGATTTCGCTTCTTTTGAGAAGGCCGCCAGGAAGAGAGGCATATCCTGGAGATGTATTCTATCTGCATTCAAGGCTTTTGGAGCGTTCAGCTAAGCTATCTGACGACATGGGTGGCGGATCGATTACGGCGTTGCCGATAATAGAAACACTTGCAGGCGATATTTCAGCATATATTCCTACAAATGTCATATCAATAACAGATGGTCAGATTTATCTGGAGTCAGAGCTTTTCTATTCAGGTATAAGACCTGCTATAAATGTCGGCCTTTCAGTGTCACGTGTCGGCGGTGCAGCTCAGAAAAAGGCTATGAAAAAAGTATCTGGAAGAATGAGATTGGAGCTGTCACAGTACAGGGAGTTAGAGGTTTTTGCACAGTTTGGATCTGATCTTGATAAATCTACACTTGATTTGCTAAGGCAAGGCGAGAGAATTGTTGAGATAACTAAGCAGCCAAGGTATCAGCCTATTTCAATGGAAGATCAGGTTATAATGATATACACGGTAATGAATAAGTACCTCATGGATGTTGAGCTTCAAGACGTTAAGAAATTTATAAAAGATTTGCTGGAGTTTATTGACATAAATCATCCTGATATAAAGAAAACTATCAGAGAAACAGGAAAGTTGGAAGATGATACGATCGAAAAGTTGAAGGCGGCTATTGAGGAGTACAGGAGCAAATACGCATCGAAAGGTGATGCATAATGGGAAAGAGAGACATTCAACTCAGAATAAAAAGCGTAAAAGAGACTCGCAAAATAACAAGAGCCATGAATCTCATTTCAGCCGCGAAGTTTAGAAAAGCAAAAACGATGCTGGACAATGTAAGGCCGTACTATGAAAAGATACAATCAACTATGGAAGATATACTTATTCATAGCGGTGAAGCGACTTCACATTATTTTGAAAGACAGCATGAAGCAAAAGGAAAAAGGAAAAAGGCAGTCATCGTCATAACTGGTGACAAAGGATTGTGCGGCGGATACAATCACAATGTCATCAAAAAAGCGGAGGAAGTCATAGATGGTGATACGCAGAATTTGATGGTTATTGGCGAAGTAGGACGCAGCTATTTTCTAAACAAGGGTTACAATGTGGATGTGGAATTTTTATACACAGCCCAAAATCCTACCACATCAGCAGCAGGTGAAATATCTGATTTACTTGTGGATATTTACGATAGAGGGATAATAGACGATATTTACGCTGTTTACACTGAGATGGCTGGATTAAGGCAGATTGTAAAAACGGTAAAAATCTTGCCTTTAGACATAAAGAATTTCAACAGCGATAAAGATGTCAAAATTTTAAGCGATATGATATACGACCCATCGCCGACAAAAGTTTTTAACCTTTTAGTTCCTGAGTACATCAAAGGTTTGGTGTACAGCTTTTTGGTAAATGCTTTTGCATCAGAGCACTTTTCGCGGATGGTTGCGATGGATGGTGCTACATCAAATGCTGACAAGATGATTGCGAAGTACACATTAGAGTACAATAGATTAAGACAGGCTTCTATAACGCAGGAGCTTTCGGAGATAATCGGAGGTTCATCCGTTTAAAGGCTTTGAAAAATTTTTTAGATTGAATGGAGGCTAATATGAATAAGGGTTATATAACACAGGTAATAGGACCGGTTGTTGATATACGTTTTGACGAAGATTTGCCGCCAATCAACAATGCCATAAGAATCCCATTTAAAGGTGATGAGATAATCGTAGAAGTATCTCAGCATACAGGCGACAACACCGTAAGGTGCGTTGCAATGTCGTCTACAGATGGACTAAAGAGAGGGATGGAATGTTTTGATACAGGCGGGCCAATTTCTGTACCGGTAGGCGAAGGAACGCTTGGCAGGATGTTTAATGTGTTGGGCAAGACGATGGACGAACTTGGCGAAGTAAAAGCAGACAAGTACATGCCTATACACAGAGATGCCCCCAGCTTTGAAGAACAAAGTCCAGTAACAGAAATCTTGGAGACCGGCATAAAAGTCATAGATCTTCTTACACCTTATGCAAAAGGCGGTAAGATAGGTTTGTTTGGTGGAGCTGGCGTTGGCAAGACGGTTTTGATTGAAGAGCTTATAAGGAATATAGCGACAGAGCATGGCGGATATTCCATTTTTACAGGTGTCGGTGAAAGAACGCGTGAAGGTAATGACTTGTGGCATGAAATGAAGGAATCTGGCGTCATTGACAAGACTGCATTTGTCTTTGGACAGATGAATGAGCCGCCAGGAGCCAGAATGAGAGTTGCTCTTACAGGTCTTACAATGGCTGAGTACTTTAGGGATGAAAAGCATCAGGATGTGCTTTTGTTCATCGACAATATTTTCAGGTTTGTCCAGGCAGGTTCAGAAGTATCTGCACTTCTTGGCAGAATGCCGTCTGCGGTTGGTTATCAGCCAACACTTGCAACAGAGTTGGGGGCACTTCAAGAGAGGATAACTTCTACAAGAAGTGGATCAATAACATCTGTACAGGCTGTCTATGTGCCTGCAGACGATTTGACAGACCCTGCACCTGCGACCACATTTACTCATCTTGATGCGACTACGGTTTTGTCGAGAAGCATCGTTGAGATGGGCATATATCCAGCAGTGGATCCATTAGATTCTACGTCAAGAATATTGGAGCCAAATATAGTCGGTGAAGAACATTACACTGTTGCAAGGCGTGTTCAGGAAATACTCCAGAAGTACAAAGAGCTTCAAGATATAATAGCAATACTTGGCATGGATGAATTGTCAGATGAAGACAAGCTTACAGTGTATAGAGCAAGGAAGATACAGAGGTTTTTATCACAGCCTTTCTTCGTTGCCGAGACATTTACAGGCATACCAGGAAAATATGTGCCACTTAAGGAAACAATAGAAGGATTTAAGAAGATCGTCAACGGTGAAATGGATGACATACCTGAAGCAGCATTTTTCATGGTAGGAAACATTGACGAAGTGTACAAAAAGGCTGAAGAAATGAAGTGAGGTGCATAACATGGACAATAAGTATCACCTCGAAGTATTGACTCCATATCGCAAATTTTACGATGGCGATGTGGAGGAGATCATTGTTACTACAAGTGCTGGTGAAGTAGGAGTCCAAAAGGGGCACATTCCGATGACTGTCGCATTAGGAATTGGCACGCTTAAAATAAAAAACGACAATGAATGGAAAGAAGCCAGCATTTCAAATGGCTTTATGGAAGTGAAGCAGGACAATGTCGTAATACTTACTAATGCTGCAGAATGGCCTGAAGAGATAGACATAAAAAGGGCTGAAGCAGCTAAAGAGAGAGCAGAAGAAAGGCTAAGGCAAAAGAAAAGTCAGAAAGAGTATCTTCTCGCTAAAGCAGCATTGAGGCGTGCTTTAGTGAGAATGACAATTGCAAAAAAATACAAAAATATATAAGAATTACCTCCACCATTGTGTATAAAAACATCCTATTTAGACCAAAATCTAAATAGGAGAAAATAGTGGAGGTGTTTTTATATGAAAAAATTAATAGCTTCTGTATTTGCATTTATAATTTTGACAGGAATATTTAATGTTTATGCAGCGGAAACTTCACCTGTTATTTCAAAAGAAGAAGCCATATCTATAGTAAAAGAAAAATTGGGAGACATAAAATACGACAGTGAGAATATTCAATACAGAGAATTTACAAACAAAGACTCTGTATGGATTTTAAGCTATACAAAGAACGATGTTTTTGAGAATACAACTGTCACTGTAGACGCTAAGACAGGTGAAATAATAAGGTACAATTTTATCACTGATTTTAAAGGCAATAAGAATATAAAGCGAAACGATGCGAAAAAGATAGCAGAGGAATTTTTGGACAGAGTAAATCCTAAGAACTTAGGCAAGTACAAGTATGATGCAAATTACAAAAACGACAGTTACAATGAATATAGTTTTAAATGGAAAAGAGAAGAAAATGGCATTGTGTTTCTGTACGACACAATAAATGTTTCTGTAGATAAAAGAACAGGTTTAGTCACTCATTACACATACGATTGGACAGATGGGGACTTGCCTACACTGAAAAACGTGATCGATATAAATGAAGCTACAAAACTTTTTAAAGAATACCTAAAACCCAGATTGGTTTATACGGTAATTTACAATAGGAATAAAGGCGATGTAAAACTTGTGTATGTTTCACCATCGCCTCAGTACATGATAAATGCGTATACAGGCGACATAATAGACATAAATGGAAACGCGGTAAAGTTAAGTGCTCCAAGCAATGTGGATATTAAAATGGATATGGAGCCTGTATTAAACAAAACACCTGTAAGCAAAGATGAAGCATTTAAGATAGCAGCAAAATATGCAGGAAGCGATTATGAATTGAAGGATACAGCCTACATTGAAAAATATGGTGGGCTTAATTTGAAAGTATGGACGTTTTCATGGAACAAATTAAATGGAATAGGCTATTTGTATGTAGCGGTAAATGCGGATACGGGAAATGTGGTGGATATTTTAAAAAGCAGTAAAAGTAGTTTTGATTCATCAATTTCCCGGGAAACAGCCCTTAATAAAGCAGAATCATTTGTAAGAGAAAATTTCAAAGAAGCATTGCCGTATATTGATTTTGGATTTAATGATGTTGATAATATGAATAGCAATATCTATGGATACCACTTTGTCTTCCCACTAAAACATTACAACATACCTTTTATAAACAATGGCATAACTGTAGATGTTGATGGAGATGGAAATGTATCTTCGTATACTTACAAAAACTACGATATACCTTATCCAAAGCCTGTTGACATTATGAATCAAGGTGACGTTACAGCTAAATACCTGAAGAAATGTAATTTTTCATTGAAATATTACAAAACGGAAAAAGGCATTATACCGGTTTATACAGTTGATGATCCTGTTGAATCAAGTTTAATAGATGCAAAGTCAGGTGAAATAATAAAACCATATTAAAAAAGGGCTTTTTAAGCCCTTAAATTATCTTTAGACGGCATTTCAGATAAAATCATGCTTAAAAGCATGAGAAAGCCTCCTATGATGGATCGCAATGTCATGATTTCTCCAGATACTAAATAAGCAGTTATGGCTGAAAAAACTGGTTCTAAAGAGAATATGATGGCAGCATGTGTAGCTGATGTATTAGCTTGCATAGTGTTTTGAACTGCCAATGCAAATGCTGTCGCAAAGATTCCTGTCAATATAAGTGCAAACCAAACGGTTTTGTCAGTCGGTATTGCAGGTTTCTCATAAATAAATGAAAAAATTCCGCTTAATATTGTTACGACAAATATCTGAATTATCGCAAATGATACGGTATCCACAGATGGTGCGTATTTTGCTATCAAAACTACTTGAAACGCAAAAGATACAGCACAAAGGAGAGTGAGAAAGTCTCCAAAGTTAATTTTTAAGTCAATATTGGCCGTCATTAGAAATAATCCACTAAGTGCTAATAATACGCTTAACCATGATGTCTTTGACAGTTTAGTTTTTAAGAAAAATGATTCCAATATAGGTACAAGCACTACATTAAATCCAGTAATAAAACCAGATTTTGATGCAGTCGTGTATTTTAAGCCTAATGTCTGAAAAGCATAACCTAAAAAAAGCATTATGCCTACCATGATAGAGACTGCAAATGTATTTTTATCAATGTGAAGCAGTCTCTTGCCGAACATTATGACAAGCACGATGAGCGCTATGAGAAATCTTAAAAACAAAAAATTGTAAACCGGCAATATACTTGTAGCTTTTTTTACTATGACAAATGTAGAACCCCAAATGATAGTCACTAAGACCAACATTATATCGCTTTTTAATTTTTTAGACAATATTTAAGCCTCCCTTAAATCATGGTCTGAAACGCTGTGCAATTGGCATCCGTCTTCCTACGCCAAATGCTTTTGTGGTAACTTTAAGACCCGGCGCTGCCTGCTTTCTCTTGTATTCAGCATTATTCACCTTCCTTATGACATCTTTTACTAATGCTTCGTCGTAGCCTTTTGATACGATCTCACTTACCGATTTATCTTCTTCTATGTACAGCTTCAATATATCGTCGAGTATCTCATACGGTGGCAGAGAATCTGTATCTTTTTGATTTGGCCTAAGTTCGGCCGATGGAGCTTTTTCTATAGTGGATATAGGGATTATTGTCTTTTCCTTATTTATATACTTTGCAAGCTCATACACCATTGTCTTTGGAACATCAGATATTACAGCAAGTCCACCACTCATGTCGCCATACAGTGTGCAGTATCCTACGGCTATCTCTGATTTGTTTCCTGTTGTCAAGACCATATGACCTTCTCTATTTGATATGAACATTAGATAATTGCCTCTTATTCTGGCCTGGAGATTTTCTTCCGCAAGGTCACCTACAGTATCGCCATTTCTATTAAAAATTGATATGTAGCTTTTAAAGACATCTTCAATAGGTATTACCCGATATTCTATATTTAGGTTTTGAGCAAGATCTCTTGCATCATCTTTGCTGCCTTCTGATGAATACCGAGATGGCATAGAAACACCCAGCACATTTTCATGCCCTAAAGCCTTTACTGCAAGTGCGCATGTGACAGCAGAGTCAATTCCTCCACTTAAGCCTACAACTGCCTTTTTAAAGCCAGTTTTCCTGAAGTAGTCTTTAAGGCCCAAGATCAGGGCATCGTGAACCCATGATATGTCTTCTTTTACATCTTTTAGAGGCGCAAGATATTTAAGCTCATCAGTATCGATAAAAACGAGATCTTCGCAAAAAGCTTTAAGGTTTGCTACTCTATCACCATTTGAATTTATCACAAAACTATTTCCATCAAAAATCAGTTCGTCATTGCCGCCTACTTGATTTACGTATATAAGAGGCAGTTTGTATTTCTTTGATATTTGTTTTACCATTTGTACTTTTAATTCATGTTTTCCAAGGTTATATGGAGATGCAGAAATATTTATAAAAATGTCTGGGTTTAACTTATACTGCTCTTCCAAGACATCTATATCGTACCTTGGTCTTTCCCAGAAATCCTTGTCGTTCCAGATGTCTTCACAGATATTGATTGCAAGCCGCATTCCTTTAAAGTCGATGCAAGTACGCTTTTTAGCTGGTTCAAAATACCTTTGCTCATCAAATACATCGTAATTTGGCAAAAGGGTCTTATCTGCTTGTCCCACTATTTTGCCATTGTAAAGGAGAAGCGCTGAATTGTGAAGCAAATAGTCTTTCTCTTCATCTCTTGTAACGGTTCCTACAATGACGCCAATACCTTCTGTTTCAGGCAGAAGCATATCATTAAGGGCTCTATATGATGTTTCTAAAAAATCAGGGTTGTATAATAAGTCCTTTGGAGGATAGCCGATTATAGACAATTCTGGGAAAACGATGAGATCTATATTGGCTTTTTTAGCCTCTTTTATATTCATGATTATCTTTTCGCAATTTTTTTTTATATCGCCGACAGTCGGATTTAATTGTGCTAATGCTATCTTCATTTAGTATCACCTCGAATTATTTTCATAAAGATATTTTAGCACATAATAAAAAAAAATACACCAGCATAAACGGTGTATCAATGAAAACTACTGCCACTTGATGATTTTCTTTTCGATGTAGACTAATAGCACGTACATAAGTGCGGCCAGGATAGACAGTATAAGGACACTTGTCATTACTATGTCTAACTTGAATACTTGCCCTCCATAGACGATAAGGTATCCCAATCCTGCTTTTGATACCAAAAACTCTCCTGTTATGACACCGACCCAGGATAAACCCATATTGATTTTTATAGCAGACATGATAGTTGGTATGCTGGCGGGCAGTATACATTTTGTCAGTATTTGAAATTTGGTGGCTCCAAACGTCTTTAGAAGTTTTATCTTATCTTCATCTACCTGTTTAAACCCTGTCTCAAGGCTTATAATAGTCACAATCAGCGATATGGCTAAGCCCATCGTTATAATTGGTGCTTCGCCATTTCCCATCCAGACTATAAATATTGGTCCTAAGGCGATTTTAGGGAGGCTGTTTAAGACGATCAAATACGGTTCTGCGACTTTTGAGGCAAAGTCAGACCACCAAAGCAGTATAGCTATCACTATGCCAGAAAATGTCCCGAGAGCAAATCCAATAAGCGTCTCGCTTAATGTGACCCATATATGCGTAAAAAGTGAGCCGTCTTCGCTTAAGTTTATTATGGTCTTTATCATGCGAGATGGTTGGCTGAACAGAAATGGATCTATGAGCTTTAGCCTTCCTGCTATTTCCCATAATGCGAAAAAAGCAACGAGTATGGATATTTGAGTGATTTTAATGGCGATTTCTTTTCTTTTCACTTTCTTCAGAAATTCTACATGCTCCTTTGACATGTTTTGAGTTGCTTCATACATGCACATCAAGCTCCTTCCATATTTCGTTGAAGTATTCTTTGAATTCAGGTGCTTTTCTGCATCCGATAGGCGATCGGTCGTCACACGTAAGATGTATCTCATATATGTTTTTTACGACTGCAGGCCTTTTGGACAAGACTACAATCCTGTCACACATTGCGATGGCTTCGGAAATATCGTGGGTTACTATTACCGCTGTCTTTTTAACATTTTTCAAAATAGTCCACACTTCATCAGATATGGCGAGCCTCGTTTGATAGTCAAGGGCCGAGAAAGCCTCGTCGAGAAGCATGATATCAGGCTTTAAGGCCAGTGTCCTAATTAGCGCTGCTCTCTGTCTCATACCACCGGATATTTGATTAGGATAATGGTACTTAAATTCTGATAATCCATATCTTTCTAATAGATCTTCTACGTTTTTTATAGAGTTTTCATTGACAGCGTTTTGTATCTCAAGACCTAAAATGACGTTTTGCATGATGTTTCTCCATTCAAAAAGATGGTCTTTTTGAAGCATGTATCCTACTTTTCCGTTTACAATTACGCTTCCATTTGATGGCTTTAAAAGACCAGCAATGATAGACAAAAGTGTGGATTTACCGCATCCAGAAGGGCCTATGACGCCTACGAATTCTCCTTCATATACGTTAAATGATACGTCTTTTATAGCTTCCGTCTCGCCTTTTATCGTATGATAGTTTAGAGATATGTTTGAAAGCTCAACCATTACTTTCCTCACCAGATGCACCTCCTGTCATATTTTAGACACGCTTACAGGGGACAATCTTTCGGTTGTCCCCAATTTATTATTTCTTTATTGTTGCGACAGCCTTGTCTGCAAAAGTATTGTCGATTAATGCGTTTGGATCTACCTTGCTGTCGATTTCACCTGCGTTTAATAAGACATTCTGAAGAGCATCAAAATCAGATGGTTTCATCTGTGGTGTAGTGCCCCATGCATCTATGCTTTTATACCTGTCGATTACTTTTGCAATTATATCAATATCAGTATCTGGGAAAAATGATTTTATGTCTTCGGCTACTTGCTTTGATGAATGAGACTGCACGTACAACATGCCTTTGTAAACCGCATTCGTAAAATGCTGAATGATATCAGGGTGCTCCTTTATATAGCTTTTTCTTGCGTTAAATGTTGTATACGGCACATCGTGTCCGGCGGCACCTATAGATGCCACGATGTATCCTCCTTTTTCGCTTTCAACTTGTGATGCGGTTGGTTCAAAAAGTGCCACATAGTCTGCATCTGATCTCATGAAAGCACCTGCTGTCGCTGTGAACTGAAGATTCGTTACAAGATTTACATCTTTTTTAGGGTCTATACCATGCTCTTTCAGTATATATTCAAGAGTCATTTCTGGCATTCCGCCGGGTCTTCCACCTATTATCTTTTTGCCCTTTAGATTTTCCCATTTGAAATTAGGCTCCGGTTTTTTGCCAACTAAGAAAGAGCCATCTTTCTTGGTAAGCTGTGCAAAATTCACAAGATAATCTTGTTTTCCTTCTTTGTACACATAAACGGTGGTTTCTGGACCTTGTAGTCCAATGTCAGCTTGACCTGAAACTACGGCAGTCGCAGCTTTATCGGAGCCTTGTGCAGTAGTTATCTCTAATTGCAGTCCTTCTTCTTTGAAAAAGCCCTTGTTGACAGCTACATAATATGGCGCGTAAAAAATTGAATGCACGGTTTCAATAAAGTTTATCTTTGTAAGCTTTTGCTCTTTTGCCTTGCAGCCGGTGAATAAGAAAGATGTAAGTACAAATATGAGTATAAGAGTGAAAATAAGTAATTTTCTGCCTCTCATGCGGATACCTCCTATTTAATTTGATTTCAGTTTATTATATTCTATCAATTGTAAATGGTGATTGAAAAAAGATGAAGTTTTTTTCACGCTGTATTTTGTTAAATGATTTCAAAAGAAGGAAATTAAGTTTTTTTGTCGAATATGATTATTTGTGCATTTTTATAAAATATATAAAGGAGAATCGATATGGCACAAAAAGCAGCAAAAAAGAACAAGGTCAACATTGATGTTTCTAAAAGAAGCACAGATTACACAAACGTGATGAATATTGTATTTTACATATCATTGCTTCTTCTTATAGCATTGCCGCCGTATTTTCGTGGCATGTACTTTGACAATGAGTTTTTGCCTACTATATGCATTACTTCAATTGTTGCCATAATATGGTCATTGATGAAGATTGTAAGAAAAGAGCCGATAATCTCTGAAAGACTGGATTATGCTGCAATATCAATAATAGGAGCATATCTCATCTCTACGTTTTTTGCTGTAAATGTAAGATCTGCAATAGGAGAAGTATTAAAGTACGTCGATTATGTTTTTATATACTTTTTGGTCAGCAGACTTGCCAATGACAAGAAAAAAATATGGATACTTTTGAATGTGCTTGTTTTAAGCTCATTTGGAGTAGCTTTAGTAGGCCTTTTATCTGCAGCAGGGTACGTAAACTACAATGGTTCATGGGTTGGAGGAAGGATTAATTCTACATTTCAATATGCTAATACTGCTGCATCGTTTTTGATGGCATTTTTGTTTGTAAATTTTGCACTCATATCGTACACAGAAAACAGGTATTTAAAAGCAGTTTACGGAGTAGAAGCTTTTATGCAGCTTTATGCTTATGTTTTTACGCTATCCAGAGGCGCTTGGGTGATGTTTCCTTTTCTGTTTTTATTCCTTATAATAATGATGCCAAAAGGGAAAAGGGTAGAGCCTTTTATTTACTTGATAGGTATAATCGTAGCGTCAGCGTTGCCAATACTTAAATTTAACTCTGTCGTAAATGGACCTAAGCCTCACAATTTGGTTATGTGGATACTTGTAGGATGCTTCTTAGCATTGTTATTTACGTACATTGTAAGTTTTTTGGTAGAAACGGTAAACAAGATAAGCTTAAAAATAGGCATATCCATAATTGTCATTGTTGGTGTGTTATCAACCGTAGCAGGTTATATGGTATTGACAACGGAAGTACCTCTTACGCTAAGTCATAGTCAAAACGAGGCAGATAGCGGTAAAAGTGTTACAAGATTTGTCGATGTTGATGCTGACAGAATATATGTGTTGAAGTACGATGTGATATCAAAGAATGGTGATAATAAGGATTGGGCGTACGACATTACCATAGAAAGCAGAAATGACCTCGATCAGCCTACAAAGATAAAAGATGTGTACGACAAAGAGACTTTCAGTGGTGAAAAGACGATAGAATTCTCTACTTTGAAAGACACAAAAAGACTAGCTATAACTTTTACAAACTACTTTAAAGGTACCTCTGTGACATTTGACAAGGCGTACATCTATCCTAAGAATGACCCAAATGCTGTTCAAAATATAATGCTTAAATATAAATACTTGCCTGAAAATGTGGCATCAAGGATACAAGACATAAGCTTGACAAGCCATAGTAGCTCAGAGCGAATGCAGTTTTACAAGGACGGATTCAAGATTTTTAAAGACTATCCGCTTTTTGGCGCAGGCGGAGGTGCTTGGGCGTCACTTTACTTCAAATATCAGTCATACTTGTACTGGACTACACAGACACATAATTACTTCATGCAGGTTTTGCTTGATACAGGTTTAGTTGGAGCAGCAGCAATGATTTTCTTCTTAATAACTCTCATATTATCAATATTTAGGCTTTATAAAGCTGAAATGGATGGATATGAGCGCATACTGCTGGCGGCGGCAACTTTAGGCATATTGAGCATATATGCCCATGCTGCTATGGATTTTGATCTTTCGCTGTCTGCTGTCACAATAGCCTTATATTCCCTTATCGGCATAATAAACAGCATGAACATAAGCAAAGCACCTAAAAATATAGCTGTAGTGAAAGGGAAGAAATTATACAAAGGATATTACAGTTTTGGCGTTTTGGCAGCAGGCATAGTTGTCATGTTTATGTCTTTCTCACTTTCCACAGCTTTGAGCTATGCAGAAAAAGGAGACCAATTTGCAAAGACTAACAATATTCCTCAGGCAATGCAGTACTACAAAAGCGCTGTTTCTTATGATCCGTGGAATGCGAAGTACAGGATGTCTTACGGTCAGACATTGGCAAGTATAGCAGATCAGACAAAAGATGGGGCTACTTATCAAGCAGCGATGACCCAAGAACAAAAAGCAGTCGATTTAGAACCGTACAACTCTCAGCTTTTGGCACAGCTTGGAGCATTTTATCTATCTCATGGTCAGATAGATAATGGGCTTAAGTATGTTAAAAAGGCCGTCGATGTACAGCCCTTAAGGCCAGAAAATTATCAGCAGTTGGCGGATGCTTATAATAAAGTAGGCATGTTTTACCTGCAAAACAATGATAAAACAAAAGCTAAGGAATATCTTGAAAAGGCTGTAGATGTTGAGAACTTGTTTAATAAGGCTAATTCAAAGTCAGAAGAGCCAAAACCCATGACTGATGTCACAAAGCAAATAATACAAAATTCAAAAGAAGTGTTGAAGGGGATACAGTGATGTATCCCTTTTTGTATTCATATTGTGTCTTCATTTTTAATATAATAAGTACATTTTTTTGTGATGTGAAAATGTTATAATTAATGTAAGAAGACAAAAATGTGAATGAATAAGCTAATAAGATTTGATATCTGTTAATATTGGGAGGTTTTTATATGACTGTAGAGGAAGTAAAAAATATAATACAAAATGGAGAAAATTCTTATATAGAGTTTAAAGAAGAAGAAATTAAAGCCAAAGATCTTGCCGAGGAAATTGTTGCTTTTTCAAATTCGGAAGGTGGTATAATTTTTATTGGAGTTGATGATGAAGGAAATATAAAAGGGATAAAAAACGACAAGATAGAAGAAACGGTAATGAATATCTGCAGAAATAACTGTATTCCAAATGTTGTTCCTTCATATGAAAGTATAGAAGTAGACGGTAAGACGATAGCAATTATTACTATCCCTAAAGGACTTAATAAGCCATATTATACGTCTGACCATAAATACTATATACGAGTAGGTACTACAAAGAGAATTGCGTCAAAAGAAGAATTGCTACGGCTCTTTGAAACAAGCGGAAGTCTTCATTTTGATATATCACCTGTGGAAGGAACATCTATTAATGATTTAAACATTGATATTATTAGAGACTATTTTATGAAATATAATACATTTGATTTGTTTGAAGAGTCTAAGGAAGTGGTTGAAAGGATACTTTTAAATGCAGATATATTAAAAGAATATAACGGGAAAAAGTTTTGTACTGTTGGAGGGCTATTGGTATTTGGTAAAAATCCAGAAAAGTATCTTCCGCAAAATGGAGTAAGTTTTGCTCATTTTAATGGTAATGAAATCACAGATGAATTAATCGATAAGAAAATAATAACAGGAAGAATACAAGATGTAGCGGAGCAGCTAATGGTTGTGATTAAGAATAATATGCTCACTCCGTCAGTGATTAATGGATTAAAAAGGGAAGAAAGAGAAGAATATCCTATGATCGTCATGAGAGAAGCTATTGTAAATTCTCTGGTTCATAGAAATTATAGTATAAGCGGCTCTAAAATAAGAGTTCTTATGTATAATGATCGTATAGAGTTCAGGAGTCCAGGAAGACTGCCAAATACAGTGACAATAGAGAAAATGAAAATAGGAGTATCGTATGCGCGGAATCCTTTCCTTGTTAAATACATGGAAAACATGAGGTACATTGATCAACTTGGAAGAGGTATTCCAATGATACTTAAAAAAATGAATGAATTAGGGGCAAGAGAGCCATTACTTATGGAACAGGGAGAGGAATTTATTTTGATAATTTACAGGCCAGATTTTTAACAAAAGCTTGAAAAAAGTCTCCCATCATCTATAGGTGGGAGGTGAATTTCTATTGTTTTCCATAACATTATATGTTATAATATTATCAGAAGTAAAAAGCAAAGTGGTGATATAATGCTAATATTAGATAATAATAATCATTCAGTATTCTTATTGTATTATCATCTTATAATGGTTGTAAAATACAGAAGAAAAGTAATAGACGATAACATATCAAATAGATTAAAGGAGATATTTGAGAATATATCATCCAATTATAATATATCACTGCAAGAATGGAATCACGATAAAGACCATGTACACATACTTTTCAAAGCAGAACCTAATTCTGAAATATCAAAATTCATAAATGCTTATAAAAGTGCATCGTCTAGACTTATAAAAAAAGAATATCCGCAGATAAAACAAAAACTTTGGAAAGAATATTTTTGGTCAAGAAGTTACTGTCTTCTTACATCAGGTGGTGCACCTATAGAAGTTATAAAACAGTATATAGAAAGCCAAGGTGAGAAAGAATGATGATATGTCAGCATTTTCTCATAGAACCAACAAAAGAACAAGAAGAAAAGCTTTTTTATACATTGTATTTGTGCCGCAAATTATACAACTATTCACTGGATCAAAGAATAAAACATTACAAACAATATGGCAAAGGACTTACATATAAAGAACAGCAGAACATGCTTCCAAAATATAAAAAAGAACATCCAGAATACAAATTAGTACAATCGCAAATATTACAGGATGTGTTGAGAAGATTAGATAGAGCATATAAAAACTTCTTTGACAAAAGAGCCAAATATCCTAAATTCAAAGATAAATATCACTACACATCAATAACACTTCCACAATGTGAAACAAAAAGAAACTTTGGGAAAGAAGGATATGTATACATAAAAAATATAGGGCATATAAAAATCAAAGCACATAGAAACTTTGACCCAAATAAAGTCAAAACAATAAACATAAAATACCATGCAGGAAAGTGGTATATAAATCTGTCAGTTGAAGTAGAAGAAGAAAAAGAAAAAACAGTCATAAGAGAAAAAGCAATAGGAGTAGACAAAGGAATAAACTCAATAGCTGCAACATCAGATGGAGAATTATACTCAAATCCTAGACGGCTACAAAAATCAGAGAAGAAACTAAAAAGACTGCAAAGACAACTTTCAAGAAAAAAGAAAGGAAGCAAAAACAGAGAAAAGCAAAAGAAAAGATTAGCGAAACTTCATGAAAAAATAGCGAATCAAAGAAGGGACTATCTACATAAGATAAGCTATAACATAGTAAAACATAATGACATCATATGCGTTGAAGATTTGCAAGTAAAAAATATGATGAAAAATCATAAACTTGCAAAATCGATAGCAAATGCAGGATGGGGAATGTTAGACAAATATCTCCAGTATAAAGCAGAAAAAGAGGGAAAAATCTTCGTAAAAGTAGATCCAGCATATACATCACAAAGATGTTCAAGATGCGGGAAAATAGTAGAAAAAGACTTATCAGTAAGAATACACAAATGCGAGTGCGGATTAGAGATAGACAGAGATGTAAATGCAGCAATAAATGTACTATATGAAGGATTAAAACAATTAGGCATAGCAGCATAAGAGTAATAATTTTGTAGGGAAGGTTCCTCCCGAAGTTACGCCTATGAAGATTGTGTAAGACCTGCTGTGAATAGCAGTAGGCAACGGTCTATGAAGTAGGAAGCTCCACCCTCTATAGGATGGAGTAGGTTCACTGAAAGTTTGAAATAAGAAGTTATAAATATTAAGGTACACATATGTGTATCTTTTTTTGTATCCATATTGTACTGATTGACATGTTCTTATTAAATAGATACAATTGATATAAATTAATAAAATTGTTATATAAAAATAGGGGGAATAAGTACAATGAATGAAAGATATGAGTTAAACAAAAACTTGGCACAGATGTTAAAAGGTGGAGTCATAATGGATGTTACGACGCCTGAACAGGCTGTAATTGCAGAAAAAGCTGGTGCTGTTGCGGTAATGGCACTTGAAAGGGTACCTGCTGATATAAGGGCACATGGCGGCGTAGCAAGGATGTCAGATCCCAAAATCATAAAAGCGATAAAAGAAGCTGTGTCAATACCTGTTATGGCAAAAGTCAGGATAGGACATTTTGTGGAAGCACAGGTTTTGGAAGCTTTGAAGATAGATTACATCGATGAGAGTGAAGTGCTGACACCTGCAGATGAATCATATCACATAAACAAATGGCAGTTTAAAGTTCCATTTGTTTGCGGTGCAAGAAACTTAGGTGAAGCATTAAGGAGAATTGGCGAAGGTGCTTCAATGATAAGAACTAAAGGTGAAGCAGGCACAGGAAATGTTGTTGAAGCAGTAAGGCATATGAGGACTATCAATGCTGAAATCAAAAAGCTTACGACTTTAAGCGAAGAAGAGCTTATGACGGCAGCAAAGGAATTGCAGGCACCTTATGAATTAGTAAAATATGTAGCAGAAAACGGAAAACTGCCAGTTGTAAATTTTGCAGCAGGTGGCATTGCAACACCGGCAGACGCTGCGCTTATGATGCAGCTTGGAGCAGATGGAGTCTTTGTAGGCTCAGGGATATTTAAATCAGAGAACCCTCAAAAGCGTGCTGAAGCAATTGTAAAAGCTACCACATATTACGACAAACCAGAGATAATAGCAGAAGTATCGGAAGGATTAGGAGAAGCAATGAATAGCATAGATATAAGGGATCTTTCAGAAAAAGATCTATATGCAACTAGGGGTTGGTAAAATGCGTGTTGGTGTTCTTGCTATACAAGGTTCTGTAGAAGAACATATAAATAAACTGAAAAGATTAGACAGTATAATACCAGTAGAGGCAAAAGATAAAGAAACTTTGAAAAACATAGATGCACTTATACTACCTGGCGGGGAAAGCACTGCCATAGGAAAAATGCTTAATGACTTTGACTTAAAAGATACCATAATAGATCTTTACAGATCGGGTGTGCCTATATGGGGAACATGCGCAGGCATGATACTGATGGCTAAACACATCGTAAATGATGATAAAGTTCATCTTGGTATTATGGACATAAAGGTGCGGAGAAATGCCTATGGAAGTCAGCTTGATAGCTTTACTGCAAAACTTAGTATGCCTGATGTATCAAAAGATAAAATAGATGCAGTGTTTATAAGAGCGCCTTATATTGAAGATGTGGGAGAAAATGTAAAGGTGCTATCTAGATACAATGGGAAAATAGTGGCTGCAAGGGAAGGCAACCTTTTTGCGACTTCATTTCATCCAGAGCTGACCAACGATTTAAGCTTTTACAAGTATTTTTTGGGGCTGCATTAGATGCAGCCTTACTTTATATTTTGCATACTTCAAGCTTTTGTTAAAAAATTTGATAAATAAAGAAGGATTTTTTTTAGTTTATGTCGAATAAATAGAAAGTAGTAATAATATCCAGTAACATTTATGCTGATGTTTCGGCACTCATAAATATTACTGGTGATCATAGAAGCTTTATGAGCGGAGGCAGTGAATTTAATTCACTGGTGTCCGTATGGCGAAGCTATACCTGTTTTAAGGGAAATGTGATATAATTTAAGGAGAAAGAAATAAAATGAATGATTGGCATAGCCGAAAAAACTCATGTCATTTTTAGAAGAACATAAAATTAGATTAGATAATTCTGATAATGGCATTTATTATATAGACAATGAATGGATACCGGTGCAGATAATAGTATTGTCAGAGTTAGAAAACGTAGAGAAAAATTATCCTTTGATGGTTTTATCAAATAACATTTATTTCAAAAATGCGATAGAGAAAATATTATCCGATATAAATGGAACAAAAGAATACGACAATAAAATAAGGTTAATTGAAGCGGCATTTAGAATAGATCCGAGTAAAGTTTCGGAGGTGATTAAGATGTATGCAGACAGATTAAATGAGGAACAGATGAAATATGTAATAAACAACCTAAAGGAAGCAAACTTCAAAATATATACTGAGGAAGAATTAAGAAAGAGTATGGAAAAAGGTATGGAAAAAGGTATTGAGAAAGGTATTGAGAAAGGTATGGAGAATCTCGTTATAAGATTGTTGAAGAAGAAATTTAATAATATACCTGAGAAATATATAAAGTTAATTGAAGATGCGGATGAGAAGACATTGCTTCAAATAGCAGACAACATATTTGAAATTAATAAGATAGAAGATATAGAGAAATATATTGTAAATTAACATTATTGATAAGAGGAGAAAAAGAGTGAAGGATAATAATTTAGACATATCTTATCAGAATAACGATATAATATTAAAATCAATGGCACAAGAGTTTAAAGATAAATCGCTTAAGTTTTACGGGATAAATGTACCTAAAATAGTAACAGTTATACCGGCGGATTTGCCGGTAATTGAAGTCAAAGAGGATAGGCTAGATTTTATATTTCTTTTAGAAGATGACTCATTGTTGCACATGGAATTTCAAACGACAAATAAAAAAGCTGATATAAAAAGATTTTTGCAGTATGATGCAAGGCTTTATGGCAAATATGAGAGAAAAATAAGAACTGTTGTAATATATTCTGGTAAAATAGAAGAAGCGATTAACAGATTAGACATTGGATCAATAATATATAAAGTAGATCAAGTATTTTTAGCAAAATATGATGGCGACAAAATATACAAAGAATTAAACGAAAAAATTGATAGGAAATTACAACTAACAGATATAGATAAATTGAACTTAATATTTTTGCCGCTGATGGGAAGCAAAAAAAGCAGTGATGAGATGGCAATAGATGCGGTAGAACTGGCGAAAAAAATAGAAGATGAAGATGAAAAGACATATATAATCGGTGCATTGATAGGAATAAGCGATAAATTTCTGACTGAGGAATATAAAAATAAATTGAAAGGAGCGATAAAAATGACTAAGATAGCCGAAATGTTGATACAAGAAGGTAAAGCTGAAGGCAAAGCTGAAGGTAAAGTTGAAGGTAAGGCTGAATTGATTATTAAACTTTTAAATAAAAAATTTAACAAAATACCAGAGTTGTATGTAAAAAGAATGTACGAGTTAAATATAGATAAATTAGAAAAGATAGGTGAGAATATATTTGATATAAAAAAGATAGAAGACCTAGATAAATACTTTAATGATAATTAGATCGATAAAGGTAATTAAGCCTTTTATTTTTTTATGCATGAATATCCATGGCAAATTGAAGGAATTAGAAAAACTTTAGGTGGAGCGGATCATGTCTTGCCGCAAATATTAAAAAATTTGATAAATAAAGAAGGATTTTTAAGTTTTATGTCGAATAAATCTATATTGTAAAGTAGTAATATTATCCATCAATATTCATGAGGTTGTTTCGGCACCCATGAATATTGATGGTGGTAATATTCCCATGTATAAGCGGAGGCGGTGAATTTAATTCACTGGTGTCCGTATGGCGAAGCTATGTCTGTTTTAAGGAAAATGTGATATAATTTAAGGAGAAAGAAATAAAATGAATGATTGGCACAGTGATTTTGTAACAGCCATAAGAGAAGAGCTAAAAGATGAAAAAGTAGAAATAAAACAAGAAGAATATCTATCAAAAGAGCCATTAAGAATAGATGTCATAATAATAAAGAAAGAAAAAGACGGGAAAATAAATAAAAGAGTAGGGCAAATATTTAAAAGATACAATATAATAGAGTATAAATCTCCAGATGATTATATATCAATAGATGATTATTTTAAAGGTTTAGGTTATGTATATCTATATAAATCAATAATGAATGCTTACGATAAATCACGAAAAGAAGTTGATGACATAAAGATAGATGAATTAACATTGACATTTGTATGTAGCAATCTTCCCAAAAAACTCATATCATTTTTAGCAGAACGTAAAATTAAATTAGACAATTCTGATAATGGCATTTATTATATAGACAATGAATGGATACCGGTGCAGATAATAGTATTGTCTGAGTTAGATAATGTAGAAGAAAATTATCCTTTGATGGTTTTATCAAATAACATTTATTTCAAAAATGCGATAGAGAAAATATTATCCGATATAAATGGAACAAAAGAATACGACAATAAAATAAGGTTAATTGAAGCGGCATTTAGAATAGATCCGAGTAAAGTTTCGGAGGTGATTAAGATGTATGCAGACAGATTAAATGAGGAACAGATGAAATATGTAATAAACAACCTAAAGGAAGCAAACTTCAAAATATATACTGAGGAAGAATTAAGAAAGAGTATGGAAAAAGGTATGGAAAAAGGTATTGAGAAAGGTATTGAGAAAGGTATGGAGAATCTCGTTATAAGATTGTTGAAGAAGAAATTTAATAATATACCTGAGAAATATATAAAGTTAATTGAAGATGCGGATGAGAAGACATTGCTTCAAATAGCAGACAACATATTTGAAATTAATAAGATAGAAGATATAGAGAAATATATTGTAAATTAACATTATTGATAAGAGGAGAAAAAGAGTGAAGGATAATAATTTAGACATATCTTATCAGAATAACGATATAATATTAAAATCAATGGCACAAGAGTTTAAAGATAAATCGCTTAAGTTTTACGGGATAAATGTACCTAAAATAGTAACAGTTATACCGGCGGATTTGCCGGTAATTGAAGTCAAAGAGGATAGGCTAGATTTTATATTTCTTTTAGAAGATGACTCATTGTTGCACATGGAATTTCAAACGACAAATAAAAAAGCTGATATAAAAAGATTTTTGCAGTATGATGCAAGGCTTTATGGCAAATATGAGAGAAAAATAAGAACTGTTGTAATATATTCTGGTAAAATAGAAGAAGCGATTAACAGATTAGACATTGGATCAATAATATATAAAGTAGATCAAGTATTTTTAGCAAAATATGATGGCGACAAAATATATAAAGAATTAAACGAAAAAATTGATAGGAAATTACAACTAACAGATATAGATAAATTGAACTTGATATTTTTGCCGCTGATGGGAAGTAAAAAAGGCAGTGATGAGATGGCAATAGATGCAGTAGAACTTGCGAAAAAGATAGAAGATGAAGATGAAAAAACATATATAATCGGTGCATTGATAGGAATAAGCGATAAATTTCTGACCGAGGAATATAAAAATAAATTGAAAGGAGTGATAAGAATGACTAAGATAGCCGAAATGTTGATACAAGAAGGAAAAGCCGAAGGAAAGGCTGAAGGTAAAGCTGAAGGTAAAGCTGAAGGTAAGGCTGAATTGATTATTAAACTTTTAAATAAAAAATTTAACAAAATACCGGAGTTGTATGTAAAAAGAATGTACGAATTAAATATAGATAAATTAGAAAAGATAGGTGAGAATATTTTTGATATAAAAAAGATAGAAGACCTAGATAAATACTTTAATGATAATTAGATCGATAAAGGTTATTGAGCCTTTTATTTTTTTATAAAAATATTAAAAGAATTATACGAAATCATAATTTCGTATAATGGGGTGGATGAGAGTTTTTTATTTTTTAGCAATTGAAAAATAAGAGATGAAGTTAAACAAAGAATTTAAATATTAATTATTGACATGAGTTATGGTGGTTTGAACATGAGAGTATTTTTGGTTTAGGAGGTATATGTATACAGCTATTTGTGTGAAATTTGCTTTAATATTCTATATTTCTTTACTGTATATACTAGATTATACATATTATACATACAGTAATGATATTATTGAAGGTGTGTACAGGGATATTGACTATAGAGATACTTTATATGAAGTAATCAATATTGAAAACTATTAAATTGTTAGTGTGTTGGAAGTGGTGAAAATATTAGAATAAGCTTTAGGAGTAAAGGCGTACTTTGAATTTTTATTCTTAGTTGGGTGACGTACCACAGTCTTAGGCGGATATGGTAAGTTGAGAAAGTTTTGAATTTTATGTCGAAGATGCTCTTTAAAAGGGGAGAGAGTAGTTTGCAAAGTGTTTTAACTATTATTTTACATATTAGTTAAATTTGATTTGTTGATATAAAAAAGTATTTAAAGCAAAATATGTGAAGGATGAATAAATATATGATAGATGAGGTGGATAGATTGCAAAAATATTTTTTGTCATTGGAATTAGCAGAAAATTACACTGCTGGTTCAAAGGCAAAAGTAGATGTGGAGTATTTTCTATATCAATGTGGCTTCAAAAAACTTAATTTATACGAAGGAACGGCTAAGTTACATAAACTAACTTCTTTTTTTTATAAATTACATACTTTACCTTTTGATAAAAAAGGCAAAGTAATACTTGCTATTCATTATCCTTTATTAAACTCAATTGTATTAAGAATGTTCGTTCGAATATTAAAGTTGCGTAGGTATGATATTACAATAGTAGGGATTATTCATGATATAGATTCCCTAAGATATTCATGCAATCACGAAACTATTAAGAGGGAAATAAAGATGCTTAATATGTTTGACTATATAATTTCTCATAATTCAGCAATGACAAGATGGCTTGTAGGACAAGGACTTAAGGGTAAAATTCAAGAATTGGAGTTGTTTGATTATCAAGTGAGTAGCAAGGAGATTACTGAAAAGATAGAGGTTATTAAGTCTGAAAAAAATTATAAGTCCAAATATATTATTTCTTTTGCTGGGAATCTTGATCATAAAAAATCAAGTTTTATCTATTCTCTAGATAATGTTGATTTTTCGAATCTTCTTTTTTATTTATATGGACCAGGTTTTAATGGATCCAAAATTTTAAAGAAAAATATTATCTATAAAGGTGTTTATGAATCGGATATACTTCCTTTATATATAGAAGGAGGTTGGGGGCTTATTTGGGATGGAGAGAGTATCGAATCTTGTAGTGGTGTTTTTGGTAATTATTTAAGATATAATAGTCCTCATAAATTGTCTTTGTACATCGTAGGAGGTCTTCCTATAATAGTATGGAGCAAAGCTGCAGCATCAGAAATAGTTAAGAAATATAAGATAGGTATTACAGTGGACTCATTAGAAGAAATTCACCAAAAACTGATTAATGTGACTGACGAAGAATATCAAGAATACAAAGAAAATGTGCTGACTTTAACTAAAAAACTAAAAGAAGGAGAGTTTATAATAGGAGCATTTAATAAAATTATAGAATCAGTGGAAGAGGTGCGAATAAATGCATTTTGATATTACGGTTGTCGGAGCGGGACTTGCAGGTGTTACTGCTGCTAGATTATTGGCGGAAGATGGGAAAAAAGTTCTTGTGATTGAAAATAGAAAACATGTTGCTGGAATGTGCTATGATGATTTTAATGAGGATGGAATTTTATATCATAAATATGGTCCTCATATATTTCATACTGACAATAAGAAAATTTGGGACTTTGTTTCACGATTCACTGAATGGAGATTTTATCAACACAAGGTACTAAGCTATGTGAATGGGAGATATGTGCCATTTCCGATAAACAGAGATACAATATGTGAGGTATTTGGAGTTAACGTTTCTACCACAGAAATAGAAGACTTTTTAAGAAAAGAAGTGGAAAATTCTACATATAATAATCCTTCTCTTAATTTTAAAGATGCAGTGGTATCTCAAATAGGCGAAAGATTATATAAACTTTTTTATGAAAATTATACAAAAAAGCAATGGAATACTTCTCCTGAAAATTTATCAAAAGACATAGCGAAAAGAATCCCAGTACGTAATTCACGAGATGATAGGTATTTTTCAGATAAATACCAAGGAATCCCTAAAGAGGGTTATAAAAAAATGTTTGAGAATTTATTAAGCCATGAAAATATTCATTTGTTATTAGGTTGCGATTGGTTTGAAATAAAAGAAGAAATAAAAACTAAATTTATAGTATATACAGGTGAGTTAGATAGATTTTTTGATTATTGTTATGGTAAATTAGAATATAGGTCGTTAGAATTCGATTTTAAAACACTAGATATAGAATACTATCAACCAGTAGCTGTTGTGAATTATCCTAATGAGTATGACTGGACAAGAATTACTGAGTTTAAACATTTAACTGGTCAGAAGCACAGTAAAACTACATTATGTTATGAATACCCAAAATCTGATGGAGAACCTTTTTATGTAGTTTTAAATGAGGAAAATATAAAAAAACGGGAGAAATATCTAAAAGAAGTAGAGGAACTTGTAAAAACAGGTAAATATATCTTTATAGGTAGATTGGCAGAATATAAATATTATGATATGGATGATATTGTAGAAACTGTAATAAAAAAAATACAAAGAGTACAAATTTAGACATAAAAAATAATTTTTTAGTATTTCTTTTTGTGAATTTGATGTTATTCAAGAGATTTAATTTATTTCTATAAATTCACAAAATAATATAAAAATAACAAAAGAAGGGGTTATTAAAAAAATGGAGACTAAAAGAAATCTTATTACCCTATTTCTTCCTTCCCTTCGCGGAGGTGGAGCAGAACGGGTTATGGTAAATCTAGCACGAGGTTTTGCTGAACAAGGCTTTAAAGTAGATCTTGTTCTTACTAAAGCCGAAGGGCCTTATCTTTCTCAAATCCCTTCCAATGTACGAGTGATTGACCTCAACGCTCATCGAGTTTTATATAGTATACTTGGACTTATTCGTTATTTACGTCAAGAAAAACCACAGGCTATACTTTCGGCATTGGATCATGCTAATGTTGTATCCGTGTGGGCAAAAAAACTCTCAAGAGTACCAACGCCTGTATTGGTGACTGTTCATAGTACCCTCAGTAGGGCAAGTGCCAACGCGACAAGTATACGTGTTAGGATTACTCCTTTATTGGTGCGTATTTTTTACCCGTGGGCAGATGCAATTGTTGCAGTTTCAGAAGGCATTGCAAATGATTTATCAGATCTAACTGGCATATCAAGAAAAAAAATAAATGTAATATATAATCCTATAATTAATGATGAATTAATTCAAAAATCAAACCAAAAAATTAATGATGAATGGGTAAATCAAAGTGAAGCTCCTGTTATATTATCTGTAGGCAGACTTACTGAAGCAAAAGATTTTGAAACTTTAATTCAAGCTTTTAAAAAGGTACATGATAAAATAAAATCGAAATTACTAATATTGGGTGAAGGAGAAAAGAGAAATGAATTGGAAAAGTTAATAAACTCTTTAAATTTAGAAGATGATGTACGAATGCCGGGTTTTGTTGAAAATCCATATGTTTATATGCGACGGGCTTCAATTTTTGTTTTATCATCGAAATTCGAGGGTTTACCTACAGTATTAGTTGAAGCGATGGCTTGCAATTTACCGATTATCTCAACTAATTGTACAAGTGGACCATCAGAAATATTAGAGAATGGAAAGTATGGGAAACTAGTTCCTGTGGGTAATATTGATATGATGGCAGAAGCTATTTTAGATTTTATAAATAATAAGCAAATTATGAAGTTAAAATATGACAATTTAGATAGATATACAGTAGAAAAATCTACAGAAAATTATATTAAATTATTAAGGATGATATTAAATGAGAAAAACATTAAATCTACATAAGAAAGATAAATATGGAAGTGTAAATTTAGTTATTATTGTTATTATTTTAATAACAAGTATATTACTGGGCATTAATTATAGTATTAATTATAGCGATTCTACAAGTATTTTTTTTATGGGTATGATCATAATATTATTTAGTTTACTTTTTATCAGCTATAAATTAAAAATATATGGAATTTCTGATCCTCTTGTTATTTTTTATATGGTTTTTGCTGGTTATAATGGTTTAATTCTTATCCAATTTTCCTTCTATATACAATCAGGATATTTGATAGAAAAACTTTATCCTATAGTTTTTGATTCGGAAACTGTTTTTTACTCTGGGTTTTTAGGTATTTTAGCAATTATAGGATTAAGTATTGGACAAGAAATCTCTAAAACATTTATGAAAAAAGAAATTGTTAACTTAGATCAAAATACAAAAAATCTTAATGGAAGTGTATCATATATAACGGGGCTTATATTATATATTATTGGTTTGATGTTATTTTTTATTAATTATCAAAAAATAGGGGGCTTTTTATATGCATTGTCATTACAACGTGGTATAATGATGAAGTTAATATCACAAGTACATGGAAATTTACCATTTAGTAGTTTTATCTATTCAGGGTTTGCTTTTATGTGTTATGGATATCTTTCATTAAAAAAAAATAAAAGATTTAATTTTTTTATTATAGCATTAACAATTTGGATTAGTTTAATGCTTATTCAAGGAGATCGGCGTTCACTACTTTATTCTTTAGTAATAATATTTGCCGTCTGGAGTACATTTAAAAAAGTAAAATATAATAAAAAAATTTTGATTATATTAATTAGTTTATATATTGCTTTTACGTTTTTTGCACAGGTAAGATTTATGCTTCCATCAATTATAAAAGGAGAAATGTCGATAAGTAATTCAATAAACTATATAAATAAAAATGTAAGTGTAAAATGGTTATTCCCCGGAGAAAATGAATTTGCAGGTCCATATTTTACTTTATTAGATTCTATAAAGGATAAACATGCTCCTTTATATGGATCTTCATATATAAATGCAATACCAAATATTTTACCAAGTAGTTTATATCCTGGAACTAAGCCACCAACGATAGCTGAAAAATTTGCAACTGATATTCATGATAAATATATGGCCGATTTACCTTTTGTAATTGGTTGGGGATATAGCCCGATTGCGGAAGCTTATAATAATTTTGGAAGTATTGGTGTTTTTATTATATTTATATTAATTGGAGTATTTTTATCCATAATTGAAAAAATTAAATATAAAAATAGTTTGATGTTAATATTGTATTCAATTTTTTTACCAGAAGTAATAAATTTCAATAGAATAGATTTTAGTTTAATGTTACAAGAACTAATTTTCAATATATGTTTTACAATTTTAGGTTATTTGTTATATTTAATTATCTTAGGGTTAAGGAGGGTGGAAAATAATTGAGGGTACTTCATGTAATTAATAGTCTAAATATAGGAGGAGCAGAAACATTAATAACAAATTATTTAGTGCATTCAAAAGAAAAAATTAATATAGAAAATGATTTATGTATATTATATGATACAAAAACATTTTTATATAAAAAATTAAAAGATAATAATATTAAAATATACAATTTAAAATCAAAAAATAAATATGATATACGAATTGTTCTCAAATTAGTTAAAATAATAAATCAGAATAAATATGATATAGTACATGTGCATCTTTTTCCAGCACAATATTTTTGTTCTTTAGCAAGTTTATTTACAAAAAATACTAAATACATTTTTACTGAACATAGTTCATTTAACAGACGCAGGAACTATGGAATATTTCGTGTTATCGATTATATTTCATATTTACCATATAGTAAAATAATATGTGTTAGTAATATATCTAAAATTGACTTATTAAATTGGATCCCATCTTTATCAAAGAAAGCTTTAGTAATATATAATGGTATTCCTATTGAAGGCAAAGAAGAAGTTAATAATAAATATGATTTAATATTAGTTGGTTCAATGAGAAGTAATGTGAAAGGTATTGATATTTTATTAAAAGCTATAAAAATTATTGATAATCATATAAATATAAATAAAGTGGCAATAGTAGGCGATGGAATTTTAAAAGATGAATTAATAAATTTGAGGAATAGTCTAGAACTAGAAAATAAAGTTGATTTTCTTGGAAATAGGAAAGATATTAACAATTTATTAGAACAATCTAAAATATTTGTTTTACCATCAAGGTGGGAAGGACTACCAATATCACTTTTAGAGGCAATGTCAAAGGCAAAACCAATTATATCTTCTAATGTTGGAGGAATTCCGGAAATAATAGAGGATGGTAAAACCGGCATATTGGTTGAGCCAGAAAATGAAATTGATTTAGCAAAGGCTATTGAAAGATTATTAGATGATTATGAGTATGCGAAAAATTTAGGCGAAAATGCATATAATGTAGTGAAAAATAAATTTTCAATTGAGATATATAATGATAATCTATATAATTTGTACAATAATTTACTTAAGATGTAATTGGTGTTAGTATAATAGTGAGTATTATAAAAGAGTTGTTACAATAAAAATTAGTTATCAAAATTTAGGGGAAATATTATGAGTAAAATTTTATTTATAGCAACAGTTGAATCACATATATTAAATTTTCATATTCCTTTTATACAGTATTTTCAAAATAAAGGATGTGAAGTTCATGTTGCGACGAAATTGGGAAATAGACAAGACGAACTAAAAAAGTTAGGAATAGTATATTATGATATTGATTTTGAGAGATCTCCATATTCGTTTTCTAATTTAAAGGCGCTTAATCAGTTAATAAAAATAATGAGAGAAAATAAATATTCTTTAGTTCATGTTCATACACCTGTTGGTGCTTTTTTAGGACGTTTAGCTGCAAAAATAACAGGGACAAAACCAGTGATTTATACTGCTCACGGTTTTCATTTCTATAAAGGAGCATCAATAAAGAACTGGCTTATTTATTATACCATGGAGCGTTTAGCTGCTCATTGGACTGATGGTCTTATAACAATGAATGATGAAGATTATAATGCGGCAAAGAGATTTAAACTAAGAAAAAGTAATGCTGTTTTTTATGTTCATGGTGTTGGACTGGATATTGATAAATATAATATAAGTGATAAAAATGAACGAAAACAAACGAGAAAAGTTTTTGGTTTTGGTGAGAAAGATATTGTGATATTAACTGTTGCAGAATTAAATGCAAATAAAAATCATAAACAGATATTAGATTCATTGATAAAATTAAAGAGTCTTGACAATGTATATTATTTAATTGTAGGGATAGGTGAATATGAGTGTTACTTAAAAAAGTATGTAGAGGAGAATGGGTTAAGCGGCAAAGTTAAATTATTAGGTTTTAGACTTGATATACCAGATTTATTAAATATTTCGGACATATTTGCTTTGACTAGCATGAGAGAGGGCTTACCAAGATGCATAATGGAGGCAATGGCAGCAGGAAAACCAGTTGTTGCAACAAACGTAAGAGGAAATAGAGATTTAGTGAGAGATGGGGTAAATGGCTATTTAGTGCCTTTAGAGGATGTAAATGCGACTGTTGATGCTTTGCAAAATTTGATTGAAAGTGAAGATTTAAGAAAGAAGATGGGAGATGAGGGGAGGAAAATTATTCAAAATTACTCTATTGACAAAGTCTTAAAGGAGATGGATGAGATTTATAAAAAATATTATGTGTAAAAATTATAGTTTTGAAGAAATTGAGATATTAGTAAAGAATGCTTTAGATAAGTTGTACTATAATGATAGGTATTTGTTAGAGCATGATGTCAATGAACAATCAATAACACATAGGCTTGCTATATATTTAGAAAATGTATTTTTCAATTATAATGTTGATTGTGAATACAACAGATATGGAGACGATCCGAAGAAGCTAAAGGGAAAGTCATTTAAGAAATATGATAAACTTTTTAAATACGAAATAGATAGACTTATAAAAGAAATAGATACTGATAAGCTAGCAAAACCCGATATTATTTTACATAAGCGTGGCAGAAATGATCAAAATTTATTAGCAATAGAGGTAAAGAAATCAGATAATAAAGACGATAATTATGATAGACTTAAGCTGATGATATATACAGATAAAGATTATGGCTTAAATTATAAATATGGGTTATTTATAAAATTAAACAAAAAGAAAGAACTTAATAAATTATGCTGGTTTAGTGATGGTAAGTGTATAAAATTTTAGTATATAATTTTTCATATATTATAAAATATTTTGTTTCTTGATTGTAGTTTTTAATAAAAATTCTTATAGGCAAATGGATATATATGATATATATGTTCAAAAATATTCAATTTTGTATTATGTATAAGATTATTTATAGATAAATAAAGTCGTTAGTATGTCATGGGGGTGATTATTTGAGAATACATATAAATAAATTTTTCAAGTTAAGTAAGTTTTTTGTTTTTATAGTTGACCTGTTATTAGTACATATAGGTTTTATAATTGCATATATATTAAGGTTTAGCTTACAACCGCCAATGATAAATTTTATGCCTTATTATCAATTAATACCGGTTATCACGCTATCAACAATTTTATTGTTCAATATTTATGGACTTTACACAATATCGAGAAAAGCATATAGTGATATATTGTTTTCACTGATAATTTCTTTGATTTTATTACAGATAATAACGACAGCATCAACATTTTTTACAAGGCAATTTGCTTTTCCGAGAAGTATTTTTTTTATTGCTTTTTTTATACAGCTAATTTCATTGTCAATTTGGAGATATTTTGTTCAGAATATAAGGAAGTATGTTCATGGCGAGAAAAATATAATGATCATTGGTGATGATGTGACAGCAGAGAAATTAGCAAAAAAATTGATAATAAGTTCAAAAGGTTGGTACGATATAAGATACATATTAGAACCTGAAAAATTTTTAAGTAATAAAGAATATGTTAAAGAAATAGATGCAGTATATATTTGCGATAAAATACATGAGGAGATTAAGTCGGTTATTATTTCAGAAGCTATTAAATTTAAAAAACACATATTTATTGTGCCAGATTTTAAAGATATTCTTTTGACTAAATCGCAATTTATTCAATTTGATGATGTGCCGACCATTAGCATTGATTATCCGATGCTTACAACAGAACAGAAAATAATAAAGAGAATAGGCGATGTGTTTTTGTCTTTGTTTGGATTAATAATTTCAAGTCCAATCATGCTTATAATTTCTTTATTTATTAAATTAACGTCTCCAGGACCGGTAATATATAGCCAGACAAGGGTTACTGAAAATGAACGGGAATTTAAAGTATATAAGTTTAGGACAATGGTTAAAGATGCTGAAAAAATGACGGGCCCTGTATTAGCTACAGACAATGATCCACGTATAACAAAAATAGGTAAAATATTGAGAGCAACAAGGCTCGATGAACTGCCGCAGCTACTAAATGTTTTAAAAGGCGATATGAGCTTTGTTGGTCCTAGACCAGAAAGGCCATATTTCGTAAGACAGTTTGAAGAGCAATATCCACCATATAGATACAGGCATAATGTTAAAGCAGGTATTACTGGACTTGCACAAGTTTTAGGAAAGTATACTACAGATGCTGATGATAAATTGAGGTTAGACCTTATTTATATTATGAATTATTCAGTATGGTTAGATATAAAAATATTACTATTGACTTTGAAAATAGCCTTGACGAAAGAGGCATCATCTGGAGTAAAAAATGATATGACTTTAGAAGAATTATTGAAATCTATGGATTATAATGTGTATAACGAATTTGGAGTAACAAAACTGGAGAAATAGGAGGTATCTAATTGAACATATTAGTTACAGGCGGAGCAGGTTTCATAGGATCAAATATAGTAGATCTTCTTATAGACAAGGGTTATAATGTCGTTGTTGTTGACAATTTGTCTACAGGCAAGAAAGAGAACATAAATAAAAAAGCTAGATTTTATAACATAGACATTACAGATGATAATTTATACAAGGCATTTGAAGATGAGAAAATTGACATTGTGATACATCATGCAGCTCAGATTGACATACAAAGGTCTATAAATGATCCAGTCTTTGACGCAAAGGCGAATATTATAGGCACGATTAATTTGCTAGAGTGCTGTAGAAAATTCGATGTTAAAAAGATTGTTTATGCATCTTCAGCAGCAGTATACGGTGACCCAGAGTATCTAGGAGTTGATGAAAAACACAGAGTTAATCCCATATCGTATTATGGCATATCAAAGCATACACCAGAGCATTACATAAAAGTGTACAATGAACTATATGGTTTAAAATATACGATATTAAGATATGCCAATGTATACGGTATAAGACAGGATCCTAAAGGCGAAGGTGGAGTAATATCTATATTTATAGATAAGATGCTTAATGGTGAAAGACCTGTGATATTTGGAGATGGAAATCAGACGAGAGATTTTATCTATGTAAAAGATGTAGCAAAGGCAAACCTTTTAGCCCTTGAAAAAGGCGACAATGAGATTGTAAATATAAGTACAAACAAAGCTACGACTATAAATGAACTTGTCAACATCATGAATAAAATCATGAATGCTACTTTAAAACCTATTTATGCTGAGCCTCGCAAAGGAGATATAGTACATAGTTATCTTGACAATAAAAAAGCAAAAGATGTGCTTGTATGGAAAGTAGATTATTCATTAGAAGATGGACTAAAAGAGACGATAGAATACTATAGACTAAAATATGCAAGCGATGAAGTGGCTGCGATGAAAGAAAAGTAGAAAAGGAATGGTGCACATATGATAACAGGTGTAATCATGGCAGGGGGAAAGGGCGAAAGGTTTTGGCCCAAAAGCAGGATAAAGATGCCGAAGCAGTTTTTAAAGCTATACGGTGATAAGACTATGATTCAGCAGACGGTAGATAGGCTAAAGAGACTTATGCCAATTGAAAATATTTTTGTCGTTACAAACTTAGATTATGCAGGCTTGATTAGCGACCAGATACCAGAGCTTCCAACAGGAAATATATTGATAGAGCCTATGGGTAAAAATACCGCAGCTTGTATAGGTCTTGCAGCCATACATACAGAAAGGCTTGATAGAGATTCTATTATGGTGGTAGTGCCATCAGATCACGTAATAAAAGATGAAGAAACCTATTTAGGAGTATTGAAAACAGCAATAGAAAAAGCAAAAGCAGGCAACAATCTTGTCACAATAGGTATAAAGCCGCAGCATCCAGAGACAGGATATGGATATATAAACTTTAAGAAGATTACAAATGAGATATTTTATAACAATCCTGTACATAAAGTAGAAAGATTCGTAGAAAAGCCGGATTATGATACAGCAGTAAAATATGTCGAGAGTGGAGATTACCTGTGGAATAGCGGCATGTTCATATGGAAGACATCAACAATACTAAATGCGATAAAAGAATATATGCCACAATTATACAGTACATTAAATGTCATAAGAGAAAACTTTGATTCAGATGAGATAGAAAAAATCTTATATAAGGAATACTCAAAACTTGAAAGCATATCGATAGATTACGGGATAATGGAAAAAGCCAATAATGTTTATGTAGTACCGGGAGACTTCGGTTGGGATGATGTAGGAAGCTGGACATCAATAGAGAGATTATACGAAAAAGACGAGAACGGCAACGTCATAAAAGGCAATGTCATAAGCGTAGACACAAAGAAATGCATCATAACAGGAAATGATAAACTCATCGCAACACTTGGCATAGAAGATGTGATTATCGTAGATACAGAAGACGCACTTTTAATATGCTCAAAAGATAAAGCACAAAATGTGAAAGAAGTATTGAAGGAGTTGAAGGAGAAAAAGAGCGAGTATTTGTAAAGGCCAAAATTATTCGATTAATCTTTCCCTTTCATAAGTTCATAGGTATATGAATACATTATATGGGAAATAATTATTATAAGGCGCTATAGACTTAGAAAGGGAAGTATGATAATATGGTGATTAAGGAACAATTATGTTTTGTTATAGAAGAAGGTGAAAATATGTTTAATTTGGAATTTTATATTACAGATTATGGATATACTGATTATAATGGAAATAAGTTTATTCCTGGATCAACTTTGAAAGGAATGTTGCGTAGTTATTTACTTAATTATGAACAACGCAGTATTAATGATGATATTAAAGACTTTTTTAATTGGCTATTGGATAATTTAAATAACGATATAAAGGCGATAAAAGAAAATAATTATGAATGGTTGTATGAAGAATATTGCAAAACCAAGAAATCGCTGAAAGATAAGAAAGATAAAGTTAGTAACTATTTCTATCTGAATTTTTTAGATTATGATTCAATACAAAGATTGAAAAAGATATTTTTGAATTATAAAGAGGAATATGAAATATTTAAAAATTATAAAAAAGATATTGTATTCTATAATGATTTATTGGGATGGTACAAAGACATACCTGATGATGTAATTATGTTTATTGAGAATTTGTATAAAAAACAATTTGAAAATTATATTGATACATATATAACTGAGAGCAAACAAATGAAGATGTTAAATTGTGATGATAGTGAAGGCAGCTATGCTGCATAAGGGTGAATAAAATGGAAGATAATTACAAAGAAATGATAAAAAATATAGAATTGGTTAATATTTACTTATCTAAATTAAATTGTATAAGAACGAGTGATCATAAGAAATTACTACAGGGAATAAATGTTAATTTTAATCATAATTTTGAATTAGGTGAATTACGAGGGGATAATTTCGATTGTAAAGCAAGTTTTAATGTAAAAGGAATTAAAGAGGATTTAGAAATATTGGAGATAAATGCCGAGTTCATAGCTACTTATCATTTAGAGAATGCTTCAAATATTGATAAAGAATTGATAGATAAATTTGTGAAAATAAATTTACCTTTAAATGTTTGGCCATATGGTCGTGAACTTATTTCTTCTATGACTGTTAGAATGGGGTTACCACCATTAATTTTAAGTACATATAAAATAGTTTAGGTGAAATTATGGGATATAAAATTATAAATAGAAAGATAGATTACCAGGCAGATCATATAATTAAAAAGCTTGGTGATTTTTTATTATCAGATAAAAAATTCCTAAATATATTTACAAAAATTATAATTGACGAAAAACGTAATTTAACCGAAAAACACATAAAAGAATTAATTCAAAGATATGTAGATGCAATGATTATTAGTGAGTATGAAAGTGAAATTTTTTTGGAATTGTGTAATGACTTTCTATGCTATGATATAAAAGGTAATTTATTAGAATACATAGTTCAAAAATTAGGGCCTTTTAAATTGGAGAGAAAAAATTGTGATTATACGTGTCGAACCATAATTTTCTATAATGAGAAAAAAATAAGTGACTTTGATTTTGATATAGTATTTTTTAATAAGGATTTTGTTGAATATACAAGCAAAGAATATATCTGTATTGATAAAAATGATGGAGAGTTTATTGAATGTAAGACAGATATTAAAACATTTATAAGTGAAGAAATTTCAGAAAGAAGTCGGAAAAAGTTAGATTTTATAAAAGAAGTATATAATTGTTTTAAACAAAATTCTTGTAGCTTTTTTTATATTATCACATTTAGAAGAGAGATTGCGATTTTTAAAAATATTTTGGAAGGAAATAATTATGGATTTATAAATATAATTGGCGGTAGGGAATTGTATGATAAAATTTCGATTTAACAAATGTCTGAATCAAAAATTTCTACAGAAATCAATTTGAAAAAATATAACTGATAAGAAAAGATAAAGAGAATAATAGTAGTGGGGTGAGATTTTTGATTTTTAAAACAATTGTACTTTTTCTAATAAAATCAATCCCGGATTTTAATGATGTTTTTTGCATTGGTATTGTAGTTTTTGCTTTTATTACTTACTTTTGGACTCATAGGAAACCTAAACGATATGTTAAACTTATTGATTCATACATAGAAAAAATTCAAAATACATCAGATAAAAATATGTTGCTAGAAGAACTTATTGAATTGACAGATGAAACGATAGAAAGAGAAAAAAATGACAAAGATATAACTGAGTTGCTTAAAAAGTTTAAAAGTATGTGCTATAGTGGCAATATAAAAAATGCTATAGATGTGTTTGATTATACTGCCCTGGTTGAGATTCCAGGCAAGCGAAAGATATTTAACATGATGCCGGGTGTATTTACAGGCCTTGGTATTTTAGGTACTTTTGTTGGACTTGTTTTAGGTTTAAGTGATCTAAATTTTTCAGGTAATACTCAAGTACTGGAGCAAGGAATAAATAATTTAATCTCGGGAATGTATCTTGCTTTTCTTACATCAATTGCTGGTCTTGTTTCTTCATTACTTTGGTCTCTTATTGATAGGAAGCTACTCAATTATTATAGAAAAAAAATAGACACACTTCATTCTTTGTATAAAAATATTTTTGATGAGAAGGGGATAGATTATTATCTTAAGGAAATAAGGGACATTCAAGAGGAACAAAAAACATACATGCAAAAATTTGTATCAGATTTATCTCTTGAGATCAGCAATGTATTTTCAAATATATTGGAGCAAAGAATATTTCCTGAGTTTGCTAATATCGTAAATCAATATGTCACATCTAAAATTGTGGAATCTTTTGATAATTCAATTGGTGAGATTAAACAATCCAGCGAAATATCTAAACAAATGATTGAAAAATTTGCTAATCTGGCGTACGAAAACCAGCTGGAAGGGGTTAATAAGATTATCGATAAGTTTATTGAAGGTATGGATACGTCACTAAAAGGAAAATTTACGGATCTTGCTGGGTCAATTGACGAGATGATAAAGTGGCAGCAAATGGTTAAAGAAGGCATGAATGAACTCATGGAAAAATTGTCAAATAATATACTGAATTTACAAGATGTTAATAAGGCTATTGAAAACGCAATTACAAATTTCTCTGATTATTTCGATAAAGTAAATGCAGCTAATGAACATCTTGTTGAAAACATATCGAAGTTGGAATCGGTCTCTTTGAATGTAAATATGCTTGTTGAAGATATGTTAAAAATGATGAATGAAATTAACCAGCAAAAGGATTTATTATTAAAAGACAAAACAGAACATATTCAAATTGTATCTAATTATATATCGGAGATTAATGAAAAGTTTGAGTTACTGCAGACGAGTTATGCCAATATAAGTAAGAATATCGATATTTTAAACAACAGCCTTAAACAATCAATGGACGAGTTTGCTAATAAGACGCATGATGGGCTTAAACGAAGTCTATCTCTATTCGATGAAGAGCTTGCCAATATAATAACGTATCTAAATTCAACATTGAGTGAAATTAAAGAATCTGTGGATGAATTGCCGAAAGTTATTATGGAGTTTAAGAGGACTTTGAGAAGTGAAGACAAGGAGATGAAAGCAATTGAAGGATGAAGATAATGTACATGACTATTGGCAGTCTTATTCGGACTTGATGGCAGCGCTACTTTTAATGTTTGCACTTTTAATTGTTATTATGATTTATAAATATGCTAGTATTGCTGTCGATCTAAATGCACAAAAGGCAAAAGTTGATGAAATAATTGGTGTTAGGGCTCGCATCATAAATCAGCTTTTAAATGAATTTAAAAATTCAGATCTTTCTCTTAGCATAGATCCTCAAACAGGTGCAATAAGTTTTAGCGAGGGAATATTTTTTGATAATGATAAATATGATTTGAAAGACGAAGGCAAAAGATATCTAAATGAATTTTTTCCTAAGTACATATCAATACTTATGGATCCGAAATTTAAAAAATACATTTCACAGATAATTGTAGAAGGGCATACTGATGATACTGGTGACTATGTGTACAATCTGGAGCTTTCTCAGAAGAGGGCTTTTGAAGTTGTTAGGTATATATTGCAATCTGATATAAAAGGTATCGATCCCAATATGAAATTGGATTTGATGCCGTATATAACAGCTAATGGTCGTTCATACAGCCAATTGATTATTGAAAATGGGAAAATAAATAGAGAAAAATCCAGAAGGGTAGAATTTAAGTTTCGCTTAAAAGAAGAAGAAATGATAATGGAGATGCAAAAAGTCCTAGGGAAGGGTTCTACAAAGTGAGTAAATATGATTTTCTTTATATACCTTATAAATTGATAGAAATCAAAAATTCTATAGTATCCAGTAATGTTAACAAAGTAGTATCTTTTAAGAAATATAATGATGCAGAAGAAAGGCTTTTGTTGTTACAAAAAATAGATAAGATGCCATATAATGATATACGAGATATGGCTTTTTCTCTTAATAATCGTGAATTGTATATTTTGATTAATTATCTTGCTGGCGATGATTTTACCATCGATCCTGATAAAGTTTATGAAATTATAAGATTGAGGTTTAAAAAGAAATTTGCAAATATCCTCTGGGAACTGTATCAAAATAATTATTTTAAAAAAACATATGTACATTATTTTACAAAGTTTTGCAATGAATTTAAAGAAGCTTTTATAGAACTTTTTCGAGATGAAAAGATATTACAATTTATTAATGAAATAGTAGTTAGAGACGATGTAATTAAATTTGTTTGTGTTAATATAAGTAAAACAAGACTTGATTTAGATAAATTTTTTAATACATTTAAAATTAGTGAAAAGTTAAGACTTGGATTGGATATAAAAAAATATTTTTATTTATATTGCGATAAAGAATCTTATATAAGGAGTAATCCAGAGGTTATTCTGGATATAATAAAATCTTATAATCAAAAAGAATTATTGATGTTTGTTGAAAACTACGTGATAAATGTCTTCTTTTCTGAACTTGACTCAAAAATAATGAAATATATATTGGAATATAATAAAATGCCTGAAAATAGAGAAATAGATTTTTTCTGGAGAGATGTTTCTGAACCAGTATGGAATAGATGTAGAAAATGGTATTTAGATAATTTGATGAAAGAACACCTTGATGGCCCCAGATATAATTTTTGGTCAGAATATATTGATTATATTAAGGATTTTAATGTGGTTAGAAGGAATAAGCGTAATCAAGCAATCTATTTTATATATTTTAATAAATTTGTAGTAGTTGAATTTGATCCTATTGGTGCTGCATATATATATAAATTAGATATTTTTAAGCAAAGGTTTGGACCATTTGCCAATGAAAGCAGTTCAAAAAGTGATAATTTTTTTAAAGATGAAAGCATTGCAATAGCTAGGATAATACACAAGGGAAAATGGGAATTAAGAGCTTATAACACTGTATTGTTGCTGTTAAAGGGTGGTTTAGATTGATAAATATATCTAATTCGTTAACTGATGAAGGCATCAAAATAGTAAGTAATGTTCAACAGAGAAAAAATATATTTGAAATAAAAATACCGCTTTTTTTAAACCCAGTAGAATACTTTAAAAACATCTCAACTAAAGAATTGGAAAAATTAAATGTACTTGAAGACTTATGGCAGCAAGGTATTTTACAGGATAAAGATAACTCATACATTATACCTTATGAATTTTTATACAATATTGATGAAGAAAAGAGGCGTATACTTAGTCTTCCCATTGAAGATAATGCTATTAAAGTTCATATAAAGGCGAGAGGAATTTTTGGGAGTAATGATTTTAAGTTGATACCAGAGGTATACGTAAAAGATGAGAAGATGGGGCCTTTGGATAGAAGAATTAATAATATAATATTACACAAAGGCTGTATGTATTTAATACCATTAAATCTCTATAGCCTTTTACAAGAAATAGACGCGTATAAGCCGACTGATGATCCTATTTCCCAAGCAAAGATAGTTGCAAAGGTTAAATATAAAGCTAAGACAGCTAATGTGACTTTTGATAGATTTTTAGAAAGCGAAGAAGTTTATTATTCTGAAAAATTGGATGTAGATATAATCAAGCATGATGATGATCACCTTCAGATTGTACCTGTTTTAGGGGATGAAATTGATAGCCTATTAAAGGACAGTAAAGATAAGGTGTTAAAACAGTACAATACTCTATACGGTGAGGGTATAAAAAGGAAAAGAATTTTTTTCGAAGATGAGGTTCTTAAGAATTATAATAAAATCGTTAATCGAGGACATCTTAGAGGATCTGAGATTCCTAAGTTTCTGACTGATCCATATTCAATTTTACCTGAAGATATAGATTTGTCTAATTTCAGCAAGCGAGTGAAGGAATTAGGTCTTAAGGTATACAGGGCTAATCCGTACATAAATATAAAAAAGGATAAAGATTCCGGATGGTTTGATTTTGAAGTGGGAGGAATCATACATGAAGATGTAGGCTCTTTTGATGAAGATGTTGATAATGTACAGGAGTATGGATTAACAGGTGATGATAAGATAGATGCTCTTGAATACAGTCAGTTGGTCCAAAAGGCAATTGAAAGTGGAGAAGATTATGTAAATTATAGGGGTAAGTGGATAAAGATTGATATAGAGCAGGCAAATAAGTTTTTAAATATAGCTAATAATGAATCATTTTCAAAGGTGCAAAAAATAGATATTACCAGATTGCCTTATGTCTTAAAAATATACGAAAATTTAGATGATCTGGAATACAATGAGACTGCATTAAACTTGAAAAAACAATTTATAGGTGATTTTAGCACAAGAGATTTTACATATCCTATGTATTTGAAGAATTGTCATCTGTATGAACATCAAAAAGAAGGATTTTTATGGTTTAAGGGCTTATACGAAAATCACCTCGGTGGGTTGCTTGCTGATGATATGGGCTTAGGCAAAACTTTACAAGTAATTAGTTTTTTATGTTATCTAAAAGAATGTAATGAACTAAAACCTACATTAATCATAGCTCCATATACTTTGTTAAATGTTTGGGAAAACGAGATACGAAAGTTTTCTGAAATTACTTCTATATATAGGCATTCTGGCTACCAAAGATATAAAACACCTGAGATACTTAAGAATTATGAAATTATATTGACGACTTATGAGACGCTTGTCAGAGATCAGCTGTTGCTGGGGCAAATAGATTGGAAGGCTATTGTTTGCGATGAAGCCCAAAGAATAAAAAACAGCACAACTTTGACTACTTCAGCTGTCAAAGCCTTAAAGGCCAATATCAAAATAGCCATGACTGGCACTCCAGTAGAAAATAACCTTGGTGAACTATGGTGTATAATGGATTATGTTCAACCCGGCCTTTTATCAAGTTACCATGATTTCAGAAGGACATATCAGATACCTATAGAGGATGCTATTGGTAATAAAAATGAAGAATATTTAGCAATAAAAAACAAGCTATTAAATACTATAAGACCTGTGTACCTTAGAAGAACAAAAGATGGCATTTTATCACTTCCTGCTAAGAATGAGATTTTTCCTGAAGTAGAACTTACGACTTTTCAGGAGAAACTATATTGTCAGTTGATAGAAAATTATAAAAATAACGAGAAAAAGGAATCGCCCCTTGGTGTCTTGCAAAAGTTAATGGAATTGTGTGCACATCCACGCCTTATACAAGATGACGGAGATGGGGATACCTATAAGTTTATAAATGAGTCTGGAAAACTTCAACGCCTAATAGAGATTATAAATGAAATAAAGCTAAAGGGCGAAAAAGCGGTAATATTTACCCATTATATAAAAATGCAGACGATATTGAGAAAAGTTATCATGGATGTTTTCGGAATAAATTGCCTTGTAATAAATGGTAACATCAAAGGTGATAGGATGAGCGTCATTGATAAGTTCAGAAAATCTCCGGGATTTAATATTATTATACTTTCTACAAGAGCTGCTGGCGTAGGCATTACTATAACAGAGGCTAACAATGTTATTCATTATACGAGGGATTGGAATCCAGCTGTTGAAAAACAGGCCACAGATAGAGTTTACCGAATAGGCCAGACTCGTGAGGTAAACATATATTACCCTATATGTACAAGCAGCAGAGGAAAAACAGTAGAAGAACGTTTAAATGAGGTGTTGCAAAAAAAGATTCAACTTCTTAATGAAGTGATTATACCATCGAGATACCTGAATATAGAAGAAGAAAATTACGATTATCTGTTGCAAGATTTTTCCGCTTGGTCTATGTAATTTGTTTTGACAAAAAACTTCGAGGTGAAGATTTTACAAATACACATTAAGGTCAAATATATGTTTCCAATGTCAAAATATAAAAATAATTAAAGCAAAAGCAAATGAGATAGATTTAAAGAATATAATTTCTTAAATTAATAAGAGAAATAGCATATTATTATTTTGAAAATTGTCTATTTAACTACTGATTAGAAATATACAGAACAGCAGTTTAATGCAGTTGTAATTACATATACATGAGTTAACAAAGATCTTATAGGAGATGGTGTTAACTAGTATTTTATTCTAATTACTTATAAATATAACTGCAAAAATGTATCAGAAGGTTACAAATAATCCTTAATTAAATCTGAATTGTGTTAGAAAAGTAGAATGATGTATTATAAAGAGTAGATTTTGGGATACCAATAAAGATTCCTTTTAATATAAGTCCCGGATATGAAGATGGGCCTTATTTATTTACAGAGATTAGAAATAGCATTGTTCATCCTGTAAAAAAAGAAAAAGTAAATGCCTTATCATTTAACGATAGGTGGAAAGCTCATGAATTGGGTCTATGGTATTTAGAATTAACCATATTACGTTTATTAAGGTACAATGGATATTATGTAAATAGGCTCAAGTCAATTGATTATAGTTTATGGGAGGGTAATATAGAAAAAGTACCATGGTATAAAGATGATGAAATGAGCAATAAATTTTATTCATTGAATTATGAAACGCAATAGAGAGAAAGAAATTGAGGATAAAGAAAGAAGTGAGACTTTGAATAACGAATTATTAGAATATTTGATTGAGAATAAAATGTTGATTATTGCCTATTATATTATAATAAATATATGCGGGTATTTTTATTCCATAGGTATTAATATGGTTTTTGATGCTATGAAAATTAAAATAAGAAAGACAAAAAATGTTACAAATGGATTAGTTATATTGATTACATCTTTATCAGCAATAATAGTGTTTTTTTTCATGAATTTTTTAAAGAAAATAGAATTTTATTTTTTTATTATAATAGGCTTAATATATATAATATGTTTAATAATTTCTACTATGAATATTAATGAAATTCTATTAAGCAATAAACCATATAAAAGAAGAAAAAAGCTGAGTAAAATATTATTGATAAGCAACATTGTTATGTTAATGGCATTTGGTTGTGTATATTTTGTAATATTTATATTTAATAACAATAGATATACAATAAAAACGGATAGTTTAAATTTATATTATATAATCATTATTTTAAAATTATTAATAAATATGTTTTATATATTTACTTCATTTGGCTTTATTAATTGCCTTAGTAATTTGTTTGATCTTAGAAAATATAGAATTAAAGGTAAAATTGTAAAAAGTATATATCTCACGATAAATAATGTTGAAATAGAAAATAATAAAATTTTTAATAAAGAAATAATTGAAGGTATAATTATAGCAGAGGATAAAAGAAATATAATTTTTAAGCCTAATAACTACTGTGCTATAAAAATAGAGAAAAAAGATATTGAACTTATGACTCCTTTACCTGAACATGTGGATTATAAATATGAATTTTACAAAATTATGATGAGAATTAAAGAATTTATTAAATTGAAGGGTAAAATAAAAACACAAAGAGTTCAAAAATAAAATACAATAAAACCGATTGAAAAAATTATTGCCAACATTCTTAAAATATATTACCCTTTACCATTTAGGCATATAACTGTTTAAAGGGAGAATATGCAGATTCAAAATGCCTAAGGCAATAAAATACACGCGATTCTTTAATGAACTACCTAATATTTAGAAGAATTACATAGATAATTAGAATGAAAAAGGAAAAAGAAAAGCATTAAAGTTCTTATGAAAAAGATAGAAAGGGATGATGCAGAAGGACTAATAAATGCAACAAAGGCTATAGAAAAAGCTCAAAATTGTGGCGTTAGTGACCGAGACAGCATTATTGAAACATATTACCGCATTAAGAACATGAATAAAGCTGCAATAAATAAAATAAATCTTAAAGATGGCATTCCAAAATTAAAAGAGAATATAGAGCGGATATTAGCATTTATAACAGAGATGTGTCAGCAATATGAACAAAGTTATAGTTAAAAAAATATAAAGAATTATTGCAAAACAATATTATAGCAAATAGAATAAGCAGACTTGCTAATATGTTTATCAAGTCATAGAAGTATGCTATTAAATGAAAAGCATAATATTAACCACAAATCTTAAATTCAGCAAAAGATTACGTGCTCAGTGGCACACTTATTTGTGCTTGAAAAGACAATCTATACATATAAAAATGCGGTCACTACGCAGGCGCAGCAACCCACTCACCTCCTCGTGATTTGTAGTTTACTGGTATCCCTATGACATAATTATAGAACAAAATTAGCTCGAAGTGGCACATTTCATTACGTTTTGTGCCTTGATCGAAGCGAAAGGAATGATTATAAAAATGAGTGATACATTGAATGAATATGCTAATATTATTGAGTTATTAAATATCGCCGGAGAAATTGATGGCCGTAAAAAGATTCAAAAAATAGTTTATATACTAAAAAGCTTAGGAGCAAATTTCGTGGAGAATTTTTATTTTCATTACTATGGTCCCTATTCGGATACTTTGACAATTGAGCTGGAAGAGCTTAAGACGATGAATATAATTGAGGAAGAGAAAAATGATAGTGGGTTATTTCCAAAGTATAAATATAAACTAAAAAAAGAAATAGATATACAACATAATCTTGACAAATATAAGGATTTAATTGAAGAACTAAACAATCAAAAATCCAGATTTTTGGAACTGGTTTCAACAATTATATATTTTGAACATGAAGGATATCCAAGAGATAAAATTGTTAATAAGATAAAAATCGTAAAATCTGACAAAAATTATACTTATGAGGAAATAGATTCAGCATTTGATTTTTTGAAAGTAATACATGACAAATATGGAGTTGATATTATTTAATTTTTTATAGGAAATAATGTTAAGTGACGGTTTAGCTTCCGTCAAAAATCCCGAATTTTAGAATTGGAAAAATACCTATGCCATGTAAGATAAAAAAGAAATTTTTTATGTGAGGTTTAGATATGTTTTTTATTACATATGATACATGGAAAGCGGTTTGTGATATGTATTTTAAGCAGAAAATAGGAAGGCTAAAATCATATATACAATGGTTTCCATTTTCTAAATTAAATATACATGATAAAGAAAAAATAAAAAGCAAAGAATTTTTTCAACAATATATTCAAAGTGGAGCAGCAGTTTTATTTCCTAAATTTTTATTAAGAACAAACAATTATATGCAAAAAAGTGATGGAAGTTTTAGAAATTCGAGTTTACTTTCTCCTTTAAGTTATCTTTTATTTGAATCGATCGGTAAGACAATATCTACTGTATATCATCCCAAACGTCCCAGCGATATTTCTGTTTTTTATGCTGGTAACTTTGACGAAATGAGATGTTTTTATAAATATGATTATGATGCATTTTGCAAAGAGATTAATGTAGAATTGGAGAATTATGATTATTTTATAAAGACTGATATTAGAGACTTTTTTAAAAATATCAATTTAAATAAACTATTTTCGAGAATAGATCAGGTATCTAATGAAAATTGTGTAAGTATTACACAGTATCAATTACATTTATATAAAGAATTCATTTATTATTGTGGAAATGGTAATTTTCCATTGATAGAGAACAGTGTAGCTACTTCATATTTAGCAACAATAGTATATTTAGATGATATAGATGTAAGATTGAGAGAATTTATTATAAACAAAATTCCAGAAATAAAAAGTTTTAAAATGGTCAGGTATGTTGATGATTTATATATATTGATTCAGACAGATCAAAATTGCAGTAATTTAAATAATGTTTTCAATGATATAATTAATGAATATTCGTCAATTTTATATGAATATGATTTAGCTGTTAATTCATCAAAGGTTACATTGAGAAAAGCTTCTGAACTGAATGAAGAGTTGAAAAAATCTCTATATGATGAATATTTTAATGGAATAAAGTTTGAAATTGGAGAACTAGCAAATGATAATGTAATTACCTTTTTAAATAATATTGAATCTGCACTATTATATGGCGATATAACTGTTGACGATTATAACGAAATAATTGAGAAATCATTTTTGATTGAGGATGTTGAATTTACACCACAAGAGATTTTTAATTATTTTATTTTTGAAAAATCTAATGTGTTTCAGAATAAAGAAGTAATAGAAACAATAAATAGAATAATATGTAAAAACATTTCTTTTATAAGTTTAGATCCCAAAAGATTAACTATTATGATTTTAAATACAAAAAGTAATATGGCAATAAAAGCTTTTTTAAATCAACTTTTTAATCGTCATAGAGCGAAAAAATGGAATTCATATGATACTACAATTGCCATAAATTATTTAATTCAAAGAGGATTTAAACATAGAGATCTATTGGATGTTATAAAATTATATTGTCCGGATTTATATAATTACTATGATTATTTTTGTAAAAATTCTTTTATTTCATCACTGAATGATGTTGACACAAATAAATTTTGTAATGCCATAAAACCTGATCATAAGACTTATTATCTGTATATTATGTATTTATTCGAAGAACAAAAAGGTAATATGATGTCAGCTTTTGCATTTTTTAAAAATTATTTTGATAGGGTAACTGCTCATATAGCATTTGCGTCCCATTATGATGATAGTAGAAAACCAAATTATAAATTATTTTATAAAGAAGGTGAACATAAAAAATTTTATGGCTCCATCAGTAAAGGAGTAGAAATTATTCATAAAGCACATGTTTTAAGAAATTCAAATCCACTTTCACATTCAAGCGCAGAATTAGTAGAAAATAATAATTCAACAGAAGAATTAAAGCAATCCATTAAAGATATGAAAGAATTAATAATTAGTATTTGTAAAGAAAAGGGATTAATTTAACCCATAAACACAAGGAGACGGTTCTTCTATGCATTAGCCACCTTTAGCATGACTCATAATCCTATGCGAAAAAGATAAATGCGGTAATGTTGTGAGCGTAGATACAAAGAAATGCATCATAACAGGAAATGATAAGCTAATCGCGATGCTCGGCATAGAAGATATCATAATCGTAGACACAGAAGACGAACTTTTGATATGCTCAAAGGATAAAGCACAGAACGTGAAAGAAGTGTTGCAGAAGCTTAAAAAAGAGGAAAGCGGAGTATTTATGATATATTTTTTGAGAAATATATCGAAATATTTTTGCTATTTGTATTGTTTTTTAGGAAAAGGAGGAACAATTTTGTGAAGCGGGGCAAATCAAAAACAGTTGGTTATATTTTAGCGCTCTTTTTTGGTGGTTTAGGTGCTCACCTTTTTTATTATGGTAAATATTTAAGGGGCATTCTTTACTTAGCATTTAGTTGGACAGGTATTCCAATATTATTGGGATGGATAGACATGTTTTTTATTCATAAATGGCATCAGCGATATCTCGAAAGCCAAGAGAATTCTTCAAAATTTTTACAGGAAAAGCCACTTCAATCAATTACTCCACGAGTGGAGAAAACCAGACCGGAGAAAGCCGAATCTGAAAAATCAGTTCTATCATATAGAGAAAACGAAATGATGTTTTACAGGGAAGAGGACATTATTTTGCCAGAATATGCACATCTCAAGACACCTTCTTACATCAAAGAAGAAATTCAGCAAATTAAAAAATCATTTAAGGCTAAAGATTTAAACAGACCGGTTATCGAAATTTCTATTCATACTCATGAGACTTATTTCATGGAAGATTCGATTAAATATGCTAATCAAATGGGTGTTAAAACTGAATTTGTTCCTTTGCAGGTTTATTGGACGACTTTTCGAGATCTCGATGAAAAACAAAAGAAATGGTATTTTTATTGGAGACACCAGACGTTAAAAGGGAATTATTTGGATACAGATTTAAGCTATGTGATTTTATTTGCTTATGAATTGATCAATTATACTTTTAATCAAAATGCAGCATTTAATGTCAGTATGATGGTTCGTTTACAACAGGCATATAAAGAAAGAATTCCCAACTTGGATAGATATCTTTCAGAGTGGATTAGAGATATGTTAATTGAGTTAAATGAAGTTGAGCTGGCTCGTAAATGGGGATTAGGAGCTGACCCTTATTATCATACAGATTTTTATCAAATATTTAAAGCCCATGAAAAAGATATTAGCCGAATACCTATTAAAGAATGGCAAAAAGTTATCAGAGGATATTCAGAAACCAACTTTTTCGAAATGAACAAACAAAAGGTTTATGCTACATTTAAGAAGGCATTAAAATTATTCCAAAAAATAAACATTGAAGAAGGGTTAGATTTAGAAAAGGCTTGGTTTGAACAAGAGAAAAAAACGGCAACGTATTATTTGTTTAAAAGTGCAGTGATTGGTCGAAATGTTGGAAGCCGAGTTATTGAATATACGGAATACGTACCGACAGAATATTTTTATAACGAGATCACTGTTTTATTTCGCGTTTCTGAAAATGTTACTCGATTGTGTAACGGTGTTAAGAGACAAATCCAAGCAAATGAAGAGTTACTTCCTCCTGGTTTCAAAAAACGTTTATTAGAAGAGATGAAGAACAAAAAAGTATATGAAATTGATGAAGATGTAAGAATCAAAAGTCGTTTTTCGCATATTGTAACAGATGAACTTGAGGAGAATGGGAGCCAAATTCCTCCAAAGCCCAATGAGACATTAGAAACAAAAACAGTTGATAATGATTCTGACAAATCCTGGATAACAGAATTGGACGGTAAACAAGTTGAAGTATTGAAACGAAGGCATCAGGCTTTTCTTTCAGAGTTTTCCAGTGATGAACAGGATGAGGATAAAAGTACAGAGAGAGAAATTAAACCAATGTCTAATGTAGAGAAAACAAAACTTGATATTCCCGAGCGGCCGACAATTACACTGAGTGACGATGATGTGGATGTTGAAGGATTTCTTTCCTTATTAACAGAAGAAGAAATTAAATTTATTAGCACATTCTCTAGCAAAAGGAGAGGAATCGACGTGGTGAATGATGAGATAAGAGATAAAGGCATTCCCGCTGCGGTTTTTATTAACGAAATCAATACAAAAGCAGAGGAATATTTAGATGATGTGTTAATTGAGCAGATAGGCGATGATTATGTGATAAACGAAGAGTTAGTATGTGTATTGGAGGAAATAGAGAGGAGTAAAGCAATATGAAAATTAAAAGGCGTGATTCAGCAGATATTTTAAATGCATTAGCTGGTGGGGTAGTTCCCAGTCGAGGCCTTCAATATATAATAGTTGGTCGTGAAGCTGAAATGAGACAGATAAAAGAGGATCTAAAGGATATTAAGGAAAATGGAAGTTCGTTAATTAAATTTTTTATTGGAGCATACGGAACTGGCAAAAGCTTTATGCAAAATTTTATTCGTCAGATAGGTCTTGATGAAGGGTTTGTCGTTGCAAAAGCTGATTTTACTCCACATAGGAGATTATACGGAAATGATAACCAAGCTGTTGCTTTGTACAGCGAGCTAATGAGGAACTTATCTACTAAATCAGTTCCACAGGGTAATGCTTTACCGACGATTTTGGACCAGTGGATAACAAATATTCAAAATCAGGTGGTACAAAAATTGGGCTATGACCGGCCTATTTTGAATGATCCTACTTTTATTCAAGCAGTTGAAAAAGAAATTATTGATGTTGTTTCACACTTGGATGAGTTAACGGGGGGATATGATTTTGCAAATGTATTAGGCATTTATTATCGGGGTTTTGTAGAGCAAGACAGGGAAAAGCAACGCCGTGCTTTGAGATGGATACGAGGGGAGTACCTGGCAAAAACCGATGCTATTCGTGATTTAGGAATTCGCGAAATTATCAATGACAACAATTATTATGGATATTTGAAGGTGCTATCGAAATTTGTACGCCAAATAGGATATTCAGGATTAATCATTAATTTAGATGAGGCAGTTAATTTATATAAAATTACGCACCGAGAAGCAAGAGAGAAAAATTATGAGTATATTTTAATGATATATAATGATATTTTACAAGGAGCAGTGGAAGGTTTATATATTACCTTCAGCGGTACACCTGAGTTTTTGAAAGATGAGCGAAGGGGACTTTACAGCTATAAAGCATTGGAACGTAGGTTAAAACCAGGTGTTCAAGGCGATGAATACCGTGATTTAAAGCAACCGGTGATTAAATTAACGCCAATTTCTCCTAATGAAACTCTGGTTTTATTAATGAATATCCGTGATATACACGCAGCTCATTACGGTTATGAACCAATGGTAACGGATGAAAAGATTCGTGATTTTTTGATTCATTTTTATGAACGACCGGGCGCTGAGAAGCATATCATCTTGGGGGACGTTATTCGACAGTTTATCAGTAGTTTAAATATTCTTATTGAAAATCCGATGGCAGATTGGAAAGAATTATTTGGTGTTTCTAATGAAACACCACAGGATGATAAGCTGGATCGAAAAGTGGTTAATATACATGATCGCTTTCAACGTGGTAATTTTTAGTGATGTAAAGTGTTTTTACATGTGAATGATACGGTGAATACGCCGTTTATGATGTGATACGAGGGGGATAAAATGAGTCAGACATTTTATATGTTATCTAATACTGTGCAAAAGAAAATATGGGATATGGGTTGGACAAGATTTACATCTATTCAAGAGAAAGCAATTCCGGTTATTATGAATACGCAAAAGGACGTGATTCTTTCGTCAGCTACAGCTTCTGGGAAAACAGAAGCAGCATTTCTGCCTATACTTAGCCAAATTGAAGAAACAGCGCCTTATACTCTTAAAGTTCTTTATATATCACCATTGAAGGCGTTGATTAATGATCAATTTGAACGCATTCAAAAGTTATGTGATCAAATGTATATTCCGGTTCATCGCTGGCACGGTGATGTTAGTCAATATAGTAAAAAGAAGTTTATTGATAATCCTGCTGGTATATTGCAAATCACACCTGAGTCCATTGAAAGCTTGTTTATAAATCGTACTTATGCACTGCCTTTGTTATTTCAGTATCTTCAATTTATTGTGATTGATGAAATTCATGTTTTTATTGATACAGAACGTGGAGTTCAGTTACGTTCATTATTGTCTCGCATTGAATGTTTTACCAAAGATCGACCACGTATTATTGGGTTATCGGCAACAATTGATAATTTTGAGTTAGTTAAGAACTGGGTTAATTACCGAGACCCAGATAACGTTGAAATTATCGAAGTAAGAGAAAATGACAAAGATCTTTATTATAATTTGATGCATTTTGACAGTGAGGGAATAAGGAGTTATCCTATCGAACTTTATGAAGATATCCGGGAATTGACCCGTAATCATTCTGCCTTAATTTTTTTTAATAGCCGAGGTGCTGTTGAAGAGGCAACAGTTATTTTAAATCGTTTGGCTGAACGAGATGGAATAGGGCAGATGTACTACGCACACCATTCTTCCATTGCTAAAGCGGAACGTGAATTTGTTGAGAAGATGATGGCTAAATCTACTGTGCCTAAAAGTATCGTAGCAACCAGCTCATTGGAGCTAGGAATTGATATTGGAGAAATAGATTTTGTTATTCAAGTGGATAGTACTTTTACTGTTTCATCTTTAAAACAAAGGTTAGGAAGGTCAGGCAGAAAACAGGGTAAAGATCAGTATTTGCAATTATATACGGCAGATAAGTACGGGTTATTACAATCTATTGCAGTGATGGATTTGTTATTACAAAATTGGATAGAGCCGAGTAAAGGTTATTCACACCCTTATGATATTTTGTTTCATCAAATTATTTCAATATGCCACCAAATGAATGGCGCTGCACCAGAAGATTTAATTATATTGTTGAAACGCAATGGTGCATTTTATGATTTACCGGAAACAGATATTTGCCTGTTAATTGAACATATGGTTAAGCAAGATTATTTGGAACAACTTAGTGATACAGGCCAGTTGATTGTCGGATTAGAAGGGGAACGACTGCTTAGAGGAAAAGATTTTTATTCTGTTTTTATGACTGAAGATTCATATGAAGTATTAGATGGAATTAAAAAAATTGGGGAAATTCAAAAAACGCCATTCGTAAATGAAGGAGATAACATTATCCTTGCTGGGCGATTGTGGACGATCAAAGAAGTAGATGCTAAACGCAGCAAGGTATATGTGCAGAAAGCAGTGGACGGGCATCCACCTAATTATTCAGGTGGGGGTGTGCGATTACACCGAAGAATTCCTGAACATATGCATGAGATATTATGTTCAGATTATATATTTGATTTTATTAATGATGATGGTCGCTATACTTTAGAAGAGTTACGTGCGCCTTATCGTCATTATAAAGTAAGACCGGATGAGAGAATAATATGGAGGATGGATGGTGAACTATTATTTGAAACATTTACCGGCACCAACATTTTTCAAACGTTAATTTGGATGCTTCGCTATTATGGTGTTAATGTAGATAAGACTGATGGTATTGGGCGTATCTCTATTTTGGACAATATTGATTTAATAGAAATATTAAAGGAGATTCGACAGAAAGATTGGTCTTTAAGTGATTTGTTACCTTATACAATGGACCACGAGTTTTTTGTGTCAAAATATAGCCCGTTTCTTCCTAAAAAATTACAGACTAAAATGCATGAAGCACATTATGTTGATATTGAAGGTGTACTCGATTTTCTAAATTGCTATTGTATTCGAGAAATCAGGCTGTAGAACAAAGTGGAATTTGCTTGTATCAACAACCTGAATGTTACATCTCAAGAAATAAGAGATCTGCTGGACTAGCCTTCTGTAACGCAATTAAAATGAGGAGGGATTTTATTATGGAGATTATAGACAATAAGTTTGAATTAAGAGATGCATGGAAGTTAATTGATGAGTTAGCTGATGAATCAACAAAAGAAAAGTTTGAATTAGATGATATATTATATGAGATTTCTATGAAGATATATGAATTTAGGATTAAAAATGATTTGACGCAAAAACAGCTTGCCGAAAAATTGGGAATTAAGCAATCGATGGTATCAAAACTTGAAAGTGGTCAATACAACCTATCCATTGAACAGCTTTGGAAAATTTCAAAAAAGTTAGGATGGAATTTTAAGGTGCATTTGTTTGGAATATTCAAAAGTTGAAACAAGAGGATTTTCTAGGTATGATAGAGTTAAATGGTTTAACGACACTTTCTCAGTTATCACGGACATATATTTTAACTGTTACATCTCTTTCTGGAATAAATCCGCCAGTAAAATTGCCTATGGTAAATATTTTTAAATTAATACAGCAGAAAAAGGATAATGAAACAAATAAAAAATAGGTAGTAGATAAGGAACTTGTTTATAGTTTGATATTTGGGGATATTTTGCCAATACCAAATAAAAGTGGAGAGAAAATCTAATGAATATAAAAATAAGAGAAGCAACGCAAAATGATTATGAATCTATAAGTACTCTTGTTAAAGAAGTACATAGTTTACATGTTAAAAATAGGCCAGATGTGTATGCAGATGTGGACAATCCATTTACAGAAGAGAGATTTAAGGAGATATTAGATGACGATAAAACAAAGATTTTTGTCGCTGAAGATTGTAATAATGAAATAATAGCTTACAGCATTATAGAGATAATGACTACGAGAAATATTCCAATTCTTATACAGAGAAAATTTGCCTATATAGATGATTTATGTGTTAGCTCAAATCATAGAAGAAAAGGTGTAGGAAGAATGCTATTTAGACATATTGTTGATTATGCAAAAAAATCTGGTTATGATGCGCTAGAATTAACTGTATGGGAATTTAACAGCGATGCTATTAAGTTTTATGAGGGATTGGGTATGACGACAAGAAATAGAAGAATGGAATTGAAGATTAATTGATTATTTTACTGGAAAATAGTAAGATTAAATTGTAAAAAGGCAAATATAGAAATTAAGAATAATTCTGGTGTTATATGATGAAACTTCTTATAAAAATTACTGCATTGCTAATAGGTTTTGTCCTGCTTTTAAATATCATAGCAGAGTTACAGGTGATCACATTTGCATATAATGCAAAACCGGTAAAATCTGATGCTATTATTGTCCTCGGCTGTGCAGTTTACGAGAAAAATCCGAGTCCTTTTTTTAAGGAAAGGTTAAATGAAGCTATAAAACTTTATAAAGAGGGACTTGGTAAGTACATTATTGTATCTGGCGGTGAAGGACCTGGTGAGGATATATCTGAGGCAGAAGCGGGGAAGGAATATCTTTTGAAAAATGGTATACCTGATAATACTATATTAAAAGACGACAAGTCGTATTCAACGTTGCAAAACCTCAAAAATTCTAAGAAAATTATGGATGAAAAATCGCTAAAGACAGCAATAATTGTATCAAACAAATTTCACCTGAAAAGGGCAAGCATAATAGCGAAAGAAGCAGGCATAAATGCAAGCTATTCAGGAGTATTTGTAAAAAGGTATTTTTATGAAGAAGTATACGGCTTTTTACGGGAAGCACCTGCATTATTGTATATGTATTTGAGAACTTTAGCTAATATTTGATATAATTATAATATATAGCATAGATTAAAACCATACATATATTTGGTGGTGTTATTATGGAAATTTTTAATGTTGATGAACTTATTAGACTGATTAAAAAAGGAGAAGATTCCTACACTCAATTTAAAAGCATGATAAATAGTCCGGATGCATTGGCATCTGAAATTTGTGCATTTGCAAATACTGATGGTGGAAAAATTGTTGTAGGTGTTTCGGATGATGGAGAAATTATCGGGGTTAGTGATATTAATTATTTAAATCAGATAATATCAAATGTTGCATCACAGAAAATTGAGCCTCCTATAAGTGTTCTGACTCAAAATATAATTTTTGATGATAAATTGGTTGTAATTATAGATGTGCCAAAAGGTGATAATAAACCTTATGCCGCAAATAGGACCGATTATTGGATAAAGGTTGGTGCTGACAAAAGAAGAGCAACAAGGGAAGAATTGAGACGGCTTATGCAATCATCCGGAAATATTTATGCAGATGAGATGGTAGTGCCCAATACTTCAATTGAAGATATTGATATGTATGCATTTAGGGATTTTTATGAAAAAGAATACGGCTCTGCAATTGAAGAAAATGGAATACCCGTGGAGCGGCTTTTAAATAATTTAAAACTCATGAAAGACAGCAGTTTGACATTGGCTGGATTATTATTGTTTGGCAAAAGGCCAGAACGCTTAAAACCGCAATTTATAATTAAAGCGGTAAGCTTTATAGGGAATGACGTAAGCGGAACTGAGTATCTTGACAATGAAAATATAGAAGGTACTATTTTTGAGCAGTATAAAAATACTATTGCCTTTTTAAAGAGAAATTTAAGAAAAATCCAGAAAGGACAGAATGTAAATCTGCAAGGAATAATAGAGATTCCCGAAATTGCTCTCGAAGAAGCAGTTATTAATGCAATTGTACACAGAGATTATTTTATCGAAAGCAGCATTAGAGTGTTTGTGTTTGATGACAGAGTAGAAATAATAAGTCCGGGTAAATTACCTAATACTGCAAACATAGAGAATATAAAAAGAGGAATACAGATTGCAAGGAATCCTATATTGCTATCATATTTGCCGAAATTAAAAATCCCATACAGAGGAATTGGCTCTGGCATAAGAAGAATGATTGCAGAATGTAGTAAAGCAGGTATCAAAGAACCTGAATTTATTGAAGATAAAGAAGCAGAATTATTCAAGGTTATATTTTACAGGCCGTAATATTGTGTAAAAGGCTTTCCTTTTGTCATAGGAGAAGGAAAGCCTTTTTTGGTGAAAGCGCACTTTATTTATTCGGTTGGTTTTATCATAAGCCCATTGTTGAAGTGGTTTAAACCGCTCATTAGATCGATAACTGATAAAAGCTCAACTATTTCTTCATCGGTTACGCCTGCTTCTTTTAATTTTTTGGTGTATGTGGTTATGCACATCTCACAATTGTTTAGAATTGACACGGTTAAAGCGACAAAAAGTTTTGTTTTAGAGTCGATTTTCCCCGGTCCCATTGCCACTTGAGATTTTTGAAGGAATAGCTTTAAATATTCTGGTTTATTTGCCATTGCTCGCATTGTTGGAGGAATAAATCCCATCTGCTTTTCTATTTGCTCAAATAATTGCTTTACTTCTGGACTTGCCTCTTCATTGCTAACTAATTTAACACCTATAGCCATACTATCACTCCTAAAAATGAAATAATATATACCCCCCTCTATGACGTGGTACAACATAATGATACTACTATTCGATTATGAATGCAAGTACGGTGAAAATTTCAGCTTATGTAAGCTTTGAAACAACTAAAGAGATATCAGACATATAAGTTCCTGTTATGGTTTCTATAAATTTTTATTATTATACTCGTTAAATATTTGATGTTATAATTATATCAAAATATGTTAAATAATTTTCAATTTTCAAAGGAGGAGAGAACTTGGGATATCTAATTGAGAATAAAGATTTTGACGATATTTTAAATCTACTGAAGAAAGATTATAAAATTTATGCACCGAAGCGCTTTGAAAAGCGTGGCCGGTATTCTGACACAGATCTTATAAGATACGATGAGATAAAATCTTTGAAGGACATTGTATACGATGAAAAATCCGATTTTTCACCAAAAGAAGTTATATATCCAATAACACAAGCTTTGTTTTATTTTACAGAGGATGAGTACAGAGAAAGCAAGGTATTTGATAAAAAAATACTATTATTTGTAAGAGCTTGTGATATAAATGGCATAAGAAGACTTGATACGATTTTCCTCCAAAATGGTGATACAGAAGATATTTATTACAAAAGACTCCGTGAAAAAGTAAAATTCGTTTTGATGGAATGTAAAGATGGCTGGGATACCTGCTTCTGCGTCTCTATGAACTCCAATAAAACAGATAACTATAGTCTAGCGATAAGATTTAATAATGATAATGTAATGGTTGACGTTAAAGATGATGAATTTATTGACATATTTAAAGATAAGAAAGAAATAGATTTTAAGCCTGAATTCGTAAAATCAAATCCGAAGGTTGTCCATGTTCCAGAAATAGATAATACAGATCTACTTAAAAAAGTATATGATTTTGACATGTGGGAAAGCTTTAATTCCCGCTGTATAAGCTGCGGTGCTTGTACTGCTGCTTGCATAACATGTAGCTGTTTTAATACAGTTGATTTAATTTACAGTGAAAATGCAAATGTTGGCGAAAGAAGAAGAGTGCAGGCAAGCTGTATGCACAAGGATTTTACAGAGATGGCGGGTGGTCATGTATTTAGAAAAACTGCCGGTGAAATGATGAGATTCCGTACACTTCATAAAGTATATGATTATAAAGCTCGCTTTAAAACGGAAAACATGTGTGTCGGTTGTGGTCGCTGTGATGAAAGATGTCCAGAGTTAATATCCTTTTCGACAACGATAAATCGCTTATACGATGAAGTTGAAAAGTTGAAGTCGGGTAAAGGAGGCAGCATAAATGAATAATATTTTCATGCCTAAGCCATATAAGATACTTGAAATAGTTCATGAGACGAATTTGGAATACACATTTAGAGTTGAAGTTGATGTAAAAGCAGAGCATGGGCAGTTCTTTCAGATTTCCATTCCAAAGATAGGTGAAGCACCTATATCGATAAGCGCTATGGGTGACAATTGGATGGAATTTACTATAAGAAAAGTAGGAAAAGTAACAAATGAGATATTTAACTTATCTCCTGGCGATAAGATATTCATGAGAGGACCTTATGGTAATTCATTCCCTGTTAACAAATATAAAGGAAAAGACTTAGTTGTTATAGCTGGTGGTACAGGTGTATCGCCTGTTAGAAGCTTACTTAAGTATTTTTATGATAATTCGGAAGAAATAAAATCACTACACTTTATAGCAGGTTTTAAAGATGAAAATAGCGTCTTGTTTAAAGACGATTTAAATAATTTTAAGACAAAATTTAACACTATATATACTCTTGATAAGAAAAAAGTCGATGGATTTGAAGTTGGCTTGGTTACAGAGCATATAAGTAAAATACCATTTGATAGCTTTGATGATTACAATGTCATTGTCGTTGGTCCGCCAGTAATGATGCATTTTACAGCATTAGAATTATTGAAAAATGGGGTACCAGAAGATAAAATTTGGGTTTCCTTTGAGAGAAAAATGTCTTGCGGAATTGGAAAATGTGGTCACTGCAAGATAAACGAGACGTATGTTTGCCTCGAAGGTCCTGTGTTTAACTACACAAAAGCGAAGGATTTACTTGATTAAATGTGGAGGTGTATGTAATGAACTATGATATAGATGTAAAAAAAGTCCGCAGAAATTGTTACAGGCAATCGAAAGTCCGCGGTGAATTCATGCTGCAGATGCGCGTTCCAGGCGGTGTAATGGATGCTAAATATCTGTCATATGTAGAACATATTGCAAAAACATGGGGAAATGGACAATTTCATCTTGGCGTTAGACAAACTTTATCAATACCTGGAATAAAGTATGAATATATCGATGAAGTCAATAAGTATATAAAGACGTTCATTAAAGAGATAGAAGTAGACCTTTGTGGTGTTGACATGGAAGTAGATGACAATGGATATCCAACGATAGGTTCTAGAAACATTATGGCTTGCATAGGAAATAAACATTGCATAAAGGCAAATATAGACACAACATTACTTGCAAGAAAAATTGAAAAAATCATCTTTCCAAGTGATTATCATATAAAAGTAAGCATAGCCGGATGTCCTAATGACTGTGCAAAGGCTCATTTCAACGATTTTGGAATTATAGGCATTACAAAAACAGAATATGATTACGATCGTTGTATAGGATGTAAGAAATGTATCGAGGCTTGTAAACAACATGCTACAGGTGTTTTATACATGGTAAATGGAAAAATCGAGAAAGATTCGTGCTGCTGTGTTGGCTGTGGTGAGTGTGCACTTGTATGTCCCACAGGTGCTTGGTCTAGAAATCCTAAGAAATTCTACAGAGTCCTCATTGGTGGTAGAACCGGAAAACAGACACCTCGCATGGGAAAGATTTTCTTAAATTGGGTAACAGAAGATGTAGTGCTGGGCATACTTAAAAATTGGCAAGATTTCTCAGCAGAGGTATTGAATCATAAACCAGTATATCTCCATGGAGGTCACTTGATAGACAGGGCTGGATACAATAAATTTAAAGAGCTTATATTAAAGGGTGTAGAATTAAACCCTGAAGCTATGGTTGCAGATAGAATATTTTGGTCAGAAACTGAATACAGGTCAAACATAAATGTTAAGCCTGTTTGTGAATGTTAAATAATTAGATTTTTAATCCCGATTACCTTTACAATTTTAGAGTTTTAAAGTATAATTAGATTAAATTTAATACTTGTGAAATTAGTTTGCGGGGGAACCATTTTGGTTGAGAAGGTAAAACCTGACCCTTAGAACCTGATGTAGTTAATACTACCGTAGGGAAGCAAGCTTTTGATTATAAAGCTTTACCATGCGGTAAGGCTTTTTTTATTCAATATTTTCGAATATAACCTTCTTCCTCCCTTCATTTTACAAGTATCAAAACAAAATAATTTATGAAAGGATGACTGCGATGAATTACACTACACAATTAGATGCAGCAAAAAAAGGAATTATTACAGAAGAGATGAATGTTGTGGCAGCAAAAGAAGACATTGAAGTGGATTTATTGCTGAGCAAGGTAGCTTCTGGTGAAGTAGTCATACCAGCAAATAAAAACCATGAAGCACTTAGTCCAGAAGGCGTAGGGACAGGGCTTAGAACAAAAATAAACGTAAACTTAGGTGTATCAAGGGACTGCAACAATGTAGATGCAGAATTAGAAAAGGCAAAAAAGGCGATAGAAATGAAAGCAGAGTCTATCATGGATTTAAGTTCATATGGCAAAACTTTCGAATTTAGAAACAGATTGATAGGCATTTCTACAGCCATGATAGGTACTGTTCCAGTATATGATGCTGTAGGATATTATGACAAAGATTTAAAAGACATTACTCCTTCAGAATTTATAAAGATCGTCGAAAGGCATGCACAAGACGGTGTTGATTTTATGACTATCCATGCAGGCATCAACAGAGAGACGGCGGAAATTTTCAAAAGAAATGAAAGACTTCTAAATATCGTTTCTCGCGGAGGCTCTTTGTTATATACGTGGATGGAATTAAATGATAAGGAAAATCCTTTTTATGAGTATTTTGATGATATTCTTGACATATGTGCTGAGTACGATGTAACGATAAGCCTTGGCGATGCATTGAGGCCAGGCTGCATAAATGATTCCACAGATGCATGCCAAATAAAAGAGCTTATAACCCTTGGAGAATTAGCAAAAAGAGCTTATGAAAGGAATGTTCAAGTGATTATTGAGGGACCTGGTCATATGAGGCTGAATGAAATCGAAGCAAATGTTTTGTTGGAGAAAAAGCTATGTAATGGTGCGCCGTTTTATGTATTGGGGCCAATCGTAACAGATATTGCACCTGGATATGATCATATTACAAGTGCAATTGGTGGTGCAATTGCTGCAGCAAGTGGAGCGGATTTCCTGTGTTATGTAACACCAGCGGAACATCTGAGACTTCCAACGATTGAAGATATGAAGGAAGGCATCATTGCTTCTAAAATAGCTGCCCATGCAGCGGATCTGGCAAAAGGTATACGCAATGCAGAAAAATGGGATAATGATATGTCTTATGCCAGGAGAAAGCTTGATTGGGATGAAATGTTTAGATTAGCTATAGATCCTGAAAAGGCGAGAAGGTACAGGAGTGAATCTCTACCACATGATAGTGAAACATGTACAATGTGTGGAAATATGTGTGCTGTGAGAAACATGAATAGAGTTATTACAGGAGAAGATATAAGCCTGTTAAAGTAGGATTTTTAAAAATTGGGAGGATTGTAAATGAATATAAAAAAGATTACTTATTCAGCTATGCTGATTGCAATCGGTGTAGTTTTTGCGAATTTTGTATTTTTCCCTGTAGGTGTTTCGAAAACGACCCCTATACAGCATATAATTAATGTCATATCTGCAGTGACACTTGGCCCAGGATATGCAGTACTAATTGCGTTTTCAATATCCATAATCAGAAACATAATGGGCACTGGAACACTATTGGCTTTTCCAGGTAGCATGATTGGCGCTTTATTGGCAGGAATTTTATATAAATTGACAGGGAAAAAGATTTTAGCTGCATTAGGGGAGGTTTTTGGTACAGGGATAATAGGAGGCCTTGTGGCATTTCCAATAGCCAAATACATCATTGGTAAAGATGTGGGAGCATTTTTCTTTGTAACTCCATTTTTAATAAATACAGTGACAGGAAGCATCATAGCCCTTATTTTGCTTGAGGTTTTGGATAAGTCGAAAAAGGTCTATAAATAAAATATGGTAATTCGGTAAATTCCTAATTTTGTGATATAATGAACTTACAATCAAATAATAACAAATAATAATAAAAAGGGGGCTATAGTATGCCTGATTTTGGTACTCCATTTGCTGGACTTGCAAATAAAAACAAAATTACACATGAGGAGCTTATAAGAGCTATACGATTTATGGTGGCAGCAGAGTATGAGGCTATACAGTTATACATGCAGCTAGCAGAGTCTACAGACAATAAATTAGCAAAGGATGTTTTAGTAGATATAGCAAACGAAGAAAGAGTGCATGCCGGAGAATTTTTGAGACTTTTGAAGGAATTATCTCCAGATGAAGAAAAACTGTATGAAGAAGGAGCAAAAGAAGTAGAAGAGATGATTGAAAAAAATAAATAAACTTTTATACATATATTGATATTTCAATGGAGGCTGTCTTTTTTACATTATGTAAAATGTCACAGCCTTTTTTCCTTATGTATTTACTTAAATATAATAAGCAATAATGTAATAAAAAGCTGATGCAAATGTACCAATTTGTAACAACTTAAAACTATTAAATAAAATATGATGCTTCTAAGTTTTATAAAGGATGGAGGGAAAAAATTATGGCTTTACCTGATGAAAATAAGACGTATACGTATCGCGATTATAAAAAATGGAAAGATGATAGACGCTGGGAGTTAATAAATGGGAATCCATTTCCCATGGCTCCGCCTTCAAGAATACATCAAGAGATCTTAAGAGAGGTATTAACTATTTTTTCTGTGTATCTGAAAGATAAATCATGTAATGTCTATAGTGCTCCGTTTGGAGTGAGACTTCCTAAAGCAAACGAAAATGATGATGACATAGAAACGGTTGTAGAACCTGATATTGTAGTAGTGTGTGATAAGTCGAAATTAGATGATGAAGGGTGCAAAGGCGCACCGGACTTAGTTGTAGAGATTGTTTCACCTTCTACAGCCAGAAATGATAAAATTAAAAAATTTAATCTATATGAGATGGCAGGAGTAAAAGAGTACTGGATAGTAGAACCGGATAACAAGATTGTAACTGTTTTTACGTTAGATGACGATAAAAGGTATGGAAGGCCTGGGATATATTCTGATGAAGATAAAATTAAAGTTTCAATTTTTGAAGATCTCATCATTGATCTAAAATCTGTTTTTACATTTTAGTTTAACCATCAAGACACAAGTGAAAACTCTCTTGTGCCTTATTTTTTTAACCTTAATTCTGTTTTATTTTTCCAGAAAAAATTTTTTTAAAACAAGAAGGATTTTTGAAATTTACGTAGAATATATTATAATATAAAAGCAATATATTAATATACTAGTATACAAGTTCAAAAATTTAAAGTGATTTTTACTTGACTCATTACGCTTTATGTCCCCTATGAATTTTTTAAACAGAAGAAAAATTAAATAAAAAAAGAAGGAATTTTAAAAATGATGTCGAATATATAAGAATATGAATATTAATATGCTAGTATACAAGAATACAAGTATTAAAATAGGGGATGTGAAGCGATGGGATTAGAGCTTTTGGAAAACAATACGTATGAGTCAAAAAAAGATTACATTTACAGAATGATTAGAAAGAACATAATCGACATCAATCTAAAGCCTGGAGAGGTTATATCAGAGAATGATATAGCTAATGCATTTGAAACCAGCAGGACGCCTATTAGAGAAGCATTTACGAGGCTGGCAAATGAAGAACTGATTGAAATTTACCCACAAAAAGGCACGTTTGTTTCTTTGATAGATATAAAGCGTGCTCAAGAAGCAAAATTCATGAGGGTAAATCTTGAAAAAGAAATCGTGAGACAGGCTTGTAGAGAATTTCCAGATGACATCTTGTTTCAGCTTGAAGCGAATATAAACCAACAAGAATTTTGTGTCATGAAAGAAAATTATATTACCATTTTTGACTTAGACAACGAGATGCACGAGCTTATATACAGAGGATGCAAAATGGATAGGATTTGGTCAGCCATAAGGTTTATAAGTGGCGATTATGACAGGATAAGGACATTGAGATTGTCATCTGATACTGATTGGGATGCTATCATAAGCGACCACAAAAATATCATAAGTGCCATAAAGGAGAAAGATGAAGAAAAAGGATTAAAGATAATAAGTGGACACTTGACGATGATAGACAGAGATGTAGTGCTTTTGAAAGAAAAATATCCAGAGTATTTTAAGCAATAAATTACATTGCAATAAAAATCTACAATAAGGGAGTAAGATATATGAAGATGACTTTTAGATGGTTTGGCGAAAAAGATGACAGTGTGACACTTCAGCAGATTCGCCAGATACCAGGTGTCTATGGGATTGTAGGGGCTTTATACGATGTACCCGTAGGAGAAACTTGGCCGATTGAAAAAATACGCGAATTAAAGACAAAAGTTGAGTCCTACGGCCTTAAACTGGAGGTGATAGAAAGTGTAAATGTTCATGAAGACATCAAGTTAGGGCTTCCGACAAGAGATAGATACATTGAAAATTACAAGGAAACAATAAAAAATCTTGGCAAGTTAGGGATAAAAGTCGTATGCTACAACTTCATGCCTGTTTTCGACTGGATACGCACGAATCTGAATGAAAAATTACCTGATGGATCATATGTAATGTCATACGATGAAGATATGTTAAAAGGAAAAGATCCGCTGAAGCTCATTGAAGACATGGACAATGGCTCAAATGGCTTTATACTTCCAGGTTGGGAACTTGACCGCTTAAAAGAATTGAAGATGCTGTTTGACATGTACAAAGATGTTGATGAAGAAAAATTATTTGAAAATCTTAAGTACTTCTTGGAGAATGTAATACCAACATGTGAAGAATACGATGTAAAGATGGCTATACACCCGGATGATCCGCCATGGTCATTATTTGGACTGCCAAGGATAGTCACTTGTAAAGAAAATCTTGAAAGGATTGTAAACCTTGTAGACAGTCCTTACAATGGATTGACGCTTTGCAGTGGCTCATTAGGTTCAAATCCTGAAAACAATATACCAGAGCTTATAAGGCATTTTGGCAGGATGGGAAGGATTCATTTTGGCCATGTAAGGAATATAAGGTTTATAGGCGAGAGGAAATTTTACGAATCAGCGCATTTATCAAGTGAAGGATCGTTTGATATGTTTGAAATCATGAAAGCTTATTATGATATAGGTTTTGAAGGATATATAAGACCGGACCACGGCAGGATGATATGGGATGAGAAGGCAAGACCGGGATATGGACTTTACGACAGAGCTTTAGGTGTGACGTATTTGAATGGGCTTTGGGAGGCTATAAATAAGATGTCTAAATGAACTATTATAAGAAAACAGTTGACAGTATTAAAGACCAAATTCAAAGTAATTTCTGTTTTACTGGGAAAGGAGAAAAAGCATATGGATTCTGCATTGGTTAATAAAGGTGGGGGTAAGGAGGCTAAACAAGGGAAAAATAGGGATTTTAAGAAGACGTTAAAAGCTATTAAAAAAGACTGGCAATTATATAGCCTACTTATACTACCCATAGCATATTACATCATATTTAGATATGTGCCTATGTACGGCAATATTATCGCTTTTAGGAGATTTGTTCCGGGTGGACCTGTTTACGGTACAGAATGGGTCGGACTTAGGTATTTTGACATGTTTATACATGATCCATCGTTTTGGCAGGTTTTTAGAAATACGATAATTTTGAGTGTGGAGTATTTGGTAATAAGCTTTCCATTTCCGATAATCTTTGCTTTGCTTTTGAATGAGATCAAAAGCAATTGGTTTAAGAGATTTACACAAACAGTATCATATTTGCCATACTTCATATCGACGGTTGTTGTGGCAGACATGATAATGCAGATACTTGATCCATCATCAGGCGTTATCAATATGATTGTAAAACATTACATTGGGCATACTATCAACTTTTTGGCAGAACCGCAATGGTTTAGGACTATATACATCGTCTCAGGCATTTGGCAAGGCATGGGCTGGGGCGCTATACTGTACCTTGCAGCGCTGACAAATATTAACCCGGAATTGTACGAGGCGGCTATAATAGATGGTGCCAGCAGATGGCAGCAGACAATATATGTGACTATTCCAGGTATATTGCCTACGATAATGATACTTTTGATACTAAACATTGGCGGACTTTTGTCAGTAGGATTTGAAAAGATACTGCTTCTGTATAATCCTCTGACGTATTCTACGGCGGATGTCATATCTACGTATCTATACAGAATGGGACTTGTATCAAATAACTTTAGCTATGCCGCAGCAATAGGCATGTTTGAAGCAGTTATAGGTCTTACATTAGTTTACACTGCAAACTACTTGTCAAGAAAATTCACAGAATCCAGTCTATGGTAAGGGAAGTGATGATAGATGAAAGAGTCAAAGCAATATAAAATATTTAAAGTAGTAAATACGATAATAATGATTTTAGTAATATTGGTGACATTGTATCCTTTCTGGTATCTATTAAGTGTGTCTTTAAGCGGCGAAAAATACGTTTATGCAGGTTTGGTGTCTTTATATCCAAAAGGTTTTACATTAAAGACGTATCAAGTTCTTTTGGCGGAAAAAGAATTCTGGACCAGCTATAAAAATACGATTATTTACACTGTTGTAGGTACGCTTGTTTCATTATTTTTGTCGACGCTTTTAGCGTATCCGTTGTCTAAAAAGCGATTAAAAGGTAGAGGAATTATTTTAGGCTTTGTGGTATTTACTATGTTTTTCAGCGGTGGACTTATACCGACTTACCTTTTAGTAAACGCTTTAGGCATGAGAAACACTATATGGGGTGTCGTGCTACCAGGAGCGGTCAGCACGTTTAACGTAATGGTTATGAAGACGTTCTTCGAAGGAATACCAGCGGAGTTAGAGGAAGCTGCAGAAGTTGATGGAATGAGCACATACGGCATCCTTCTTAAAATAATACTTCCGCTTTCAAAACCTATAATGTACGTTATGGCGCTTTTCTACGCAGTAGGTGTTTGGAACAACTGGTTTGGACCATTTATATACCTTGATGATAGCTCAAAATTTCCTGTCGCATTGTACTTGAGAAATATTTTAGCAGGTGCACAGCAGACGGCAGTTAGCAGCACATCTGACCAAAGCGAATTGGCTCAAATATCTGCGACTTTAAAATCAGCCAGCGTCATATTGACTTCAATACCAATAATGATGGTATATCCATTTATACAAAAGTACTTTGTTCAAGGCGTAATGATTGGCTCATTAAAAGGCTAAAAGGCATCATATTAAATTCAATAAAAAGGAGGGACTATCTGAGATGATTTTTAAGGAGGTGGTGGTCACATAAAAAATAAATTTTTATAATCATAAGCTTTTGATTTAATTAATTAAGAGGAGGATATTTCATATGAGTAAAAATGCAAAAAGATTGTTGTCGTTTTTGCTAGTTGTAGTTTTGGCTGTAGGTGTTTTGCTATCAGGCTGCGGAAATAAAAATTCTTCATCCAGCAGCAACAATACAAGCAAACAAACTCAGACTGCCACAAATAATAACGATCCACAAAACTTACATTTTAAATCAGATAAGCCATTGGAATTTACAATGCTGTATAGCGACCATCCAAATTATCCTTATAAATCAGACTGGCTTTTGTGGAAAGCCATAAAAGATGCTACTAATGTCACGCTAAAGCTTACTATAGTGCCAATGAGCGATTATGCTCAAAAGAGAAGCCTTCTTATTAGCTCAGGACAGGCGCCAGAGATAATACCAAAGACATATCCCGGGCAAGAAATACCATTTGTTTCATCAGGTGCTATACTTCCTATAAGCGACTATATAAATCAAATGCCTAATTTCTCAAGAGAAGTAAAAGAATGGGGACTTCAAAATGACATCAATTCATTAAAGCAAGCTGACGGAAAGTTCTACGTTTTGCCAATGTTGCATCAAACTTATACAATGCAGTACTCGTTGGCAATAAGACAAGATATATTTGAGAAAAACAATATACCGATTCCAAACACATGGGATGAATTGGAATCAGCATTGAAAAAATTAAAAGAGATATATCCGAACACATATCCATTGTCAGATAGATGGCAAGGTAAAGCTTTAATAGGTGAAGCACTGCCGACATTTGGTGTGCCGATTGCAGGTAGCGATGGACTATTTGATTGGACACAGACTTCAACTGTTTTGTACAACAGCGCAAAGGATGATTGGGAATTCTATCCAACTTCACAAGAATACAAGGATACATTGACGTACTTCAATAGACTTGTAAAAGAAGGGCTTCTTGATCCAGCCAGCTTCACACAGACAGACGATCAAGCAGTACAGAAGTTTGTAACAGGTAAGTCATTTGTCATCATGACAAATACGCAGGAAATCCAGAATATGATCAATCAGATGAATCAGACATTAGGAAAAGGTAACTTTAAAGTGACACAGATTTTGCCATTGGCAGGACCGAAAGGTGGAGTTATTGCAGGCAACCGTCTTGAAAACGGTATAATGATTTCAGCAAAAGCTAAAGACGATCCAAACTTCCCACAACTTCTTAAGTTCGTAGACTGGTTGTGGTACAGCGAAGCAGGTGAGACCCTTACAAAGTGGGGCGTTGAAGGCGTAACGTATCAGAAAGTCAATGGCAAGTTCCAGCTTATGCCTGACGTAAATTATATGAATCTGAACCCAAGTGGTACAAAGAATCTGCAGAAGGATTACGGCTTTTCTGGTGGTGTGTTCTGCTTATTGTATGGTGGACCAAAAGATCTTGCTGAATCAATGATGACTCCAGAAGTAGCAAATTTTGAAAACCAAGTGAATACTCAAAGAAAACTGTTACCAGTTGCACCGCCTGTGCCGTTTACTGAAAGCCAGAGAGAGCAAGCTAATATGCTTAGCCAGCCAATTTCTGACTATGTAGAACAGATGATGTTGAAATTCATAACAGGTGTTGCATCTATCGACAAAGACTGGAATAGCTATGTACAACAGGTCAATGCTAAAGGTGTAGATCAATTAGTTAAACTTACAAACGATGTATACAAAAGCAGCAAAAACAAATAATGGATGATGTTTATTCTATTTTCCCTTTGATGGCTTACGCCTTCAAAGGGAAAAATGTTAGTAAGGTAAATTTGATTAAATGTTCAAAATAATGGTATTATATTATATAATTGACTTGTGGAGAGTGATATTATGATTAGCGATAAGAAATTTGTTGGCAGAATGTATGACTGTTGGCTTAGGTATGAACTTTGCGATGAAAAAGTGCCTGATGGATATGAGGATTATTTTAAATATATTGTTGTTAAAGGCAATAATAGGATTATTAGTAATGCGGTTAATGAGCTAAAAAAAGCTTTATCGAATATTAAAGATGTCGACATAGAAATAATCGAAAATATACCAAAGTCAAATTGCATTTTTATAGGCACACTGGATGATTTTAAGGCAGAAGGATTAAAAGTGGATTTAGAAAGAGAACTTAAGAGTGAAGGCTTTGCATTAAATGTTGTAAAAAAGGATAATCACAATGTACTGTCTATAATCGGTGGAAGCGAAAAAGGCGTTTTATATGGTGTTTTTCACCTCATAAGATCTATATTTAGCGGTAAAAATCTGGAAGATGCATCGTGCATTGACAATCCTCAAAATGATTTTAGGATATTAAATCATTGGGATAATATGGATGGCAATATTGAAAGAGGATATGCGGGAAAATCTATCTTCTTTAAAGATAATTGCATAGTCCAAGACCTTTCCAGGATAAAAGATTATGCAAGGCTACTTGCGTCTATTGCAGTAAATGGAGTCGTAATAAATAATGTCAATGTTCATCAACAAGAGACTAAGCTTATTACAGATGAATTTTTGCCTGATGTGGCGAAGATAGCAGATGTATTTAGAGATTACGGCATAAAGACGTACTTAAGCATAAATTTTGCTTCCCCAGTCGAGATAGGTGGTCTTTCTACCGCAGATCCGCTTGACGATGAAGTTAAGAAGTGGTGGAAAGATGTGACATCAAAAATATACAGTTATATTCCTGACTTCGGTGGATTTTTGGTGAAGGCTGATTCAGAGTTTAGACCTGGACCATTCACATATGGCCGTAATCACGCCGATGGTGCAAATATGTTGGCTGAAGCACTAAAACCCTATGGCGGCATTGTCATTTGGAGGACTTTTGTATACAACTGCATGGTGGACTGGAGAGACCGCTCTACAGACAGAGCAAAAGCTGCCTATGACAATTTCAAGCCATTAGATGGGAAATTTATGGATAACGTGGTTTTGCAAGTTAAAAATGGACCGATGGATTTTCAAATCAGAGAACCGATTACACCATTATTTGGTGCAATGGAGAAGACAAATGTTTTTATGGAGTTTCAGATTACTCAAGAGTACACTGGACAACAGAAACATTTATGTTACCTTGTGCCACTTTGGAAGGAAGCTTTAGACTTTGATACATTTGCGAAAGGAGAAGGCTCGTTTGTAAAGAAAGTCGTAAGCGGCAGCTTGTTTGGTTCAAAGCACGGTGGAATTGTGGGGGTGGCAAATGTAGGAGATAGTGAGTGCTGGACAGGACATCCTCTTGCGCAATCAAATCTTTATGGCTTTGGAAGGCTTGCGTGGAGTCCAGATCTTTCATCAAGAGAGATTGCTGAGGAATGGGTGAGACTTACATTTGGATGTGATGAAGATGTTTTGAATACAGTCGTACCGATGCTTTTGGAATCGAGAGAGATATATGAGGAATACACAAGCCCTCTTGGGATAGGATGGATGGTAAACCCAGGCCATCATTACGGCCCTAATGTTGACGGATATGAGTATTCTCATTGGGGCACGTATCATTATGCAGATTTTAGGGGTATAGGCGTCGATAGGACTGTAGCAACAGGTACAGGTTACACAGCCCAGTACAAAGAGCCTGTTGCAAAGATGTACGAAAATATTGATACATGTCCTGATGAGCTTTTGCTATTTTTCCACCATGTGCCTTACGGCCACAAGCTAAAATCAGGTAAGACGGTTATCCAACACATATACGATACACATTTTGAAGGTGTAGAGCGAGCAGAAAAAATGAGGGATGCTTGGATAAAATTGAAAGGGAAAATAGACGATGAGGTATATGAAGTTGTGTTAGAGAAGTTTGACATACAGGTAGTTGATGCTAAAGAGTGGAGAGATGTTGTAAACACTTATTTTTACAGGAAGACTGGAATAAAAGATGAATATGGAAGGAAAATTTATGAATAGCTGCTTTAGAGGGAGATTGAGGCAGAAATACAGTGAAAATCGAAAAATTTAGATTAATAACTTAGTTGATTGATTGGAGGAAGTTTATTATGATTAATATAGCCATAATTGGGGCAGGTAATATTTCATCTGCCCACATACAAGGCTTTTTAGAGTTTAAAGACAGGTGTAAGATCGTCGCCATAGCCGATATCTACGAAGACAAAGCTTATGAAAAAAAGAAGCGGTTTGGCTTAGATGATGCCACTTTGTACAGCGATTACAAAGAAATATTGAAAAGAGAAGATATTGATCTGGTGGACATATGCACGCCACCTTATACACATGCAGTCATTGCAGTGGAAAGTTTAAATGCTGGAAAGAATGTAATCGTAGAAAAACCGATGGCATCATCATTAGAAGAATGCGACAGGATGATTGAGGCATCAAGGAAAAACAAAAAGCTTCTTTCAGTAATAGCGCAGAATCGCTTCAGGACTCAATTCATGAAACTAAAAAAGATCGTAGAGTCAGGCTTAGCGGGGGATATAGTACATGCACAAGTTGACTCATTTTGGTGGAGAGGTCATTCATACTACGATCTGTGGTGGAGAGGCACATGGGAAAAAGAAGGTGGTGGTTGCACACTAAATCATGCAATACACCATATAGACATGCTTATATGGCTTTTGGGGATGCCTGAAGAAGTGCAGGCTGTAATGAGCAATGTGGCACATGATAACGCCGAAGTTGAAGACATATCAATAGCCATACTTAAGTACAAAAGCAATGCATTAGCCCAGATAACCAGTTCAGTTGTTCATCATGGAGAAGAGCAACAAATTGTGCTTCAAGGGAAAAAGGCCAGGATATCAGTGCCATGGAAAGTATATGCATCTACAGCATCCAGTAATGGTTTTCCATCTGGAGAAGACGAAGAACTGGAAAAGAAAATACAAAGATACTACGACAGTCTTGATGTGACAAAGTACAGCGGGCACACTCCACAGATTGACGATGTATTAAAAGCGTTAGAATCAAACCATGAAATCTTGGTAAGTGGTAGCGATGGAAGAAATGCTATAGAGCTTATAACTGCCATATACAAAGCAGCTACAACAAAAGAAGCTGTCAAATTGCCACTTGAAAAAGATGATCCATTCTATACAGTAGATGGCATAATGGCAAGAGTGCCTCATTTTTATGAGAAAAAAACGTTTGTAGAAAATTTCAACGACGAACGCATAACATTTGGAAGGGAAATAAAGTAAATAAAGGAGGAACACCAAATGAGCAAAGAAAACGGTATGTACTATATGCCTGAAAGCAAAGCTAAAAAAGTCTGCAGTGAAGGAGAATTTAAATTTGCAGCCATTGGATTAGATCATGGGCACATATATGGCATGACAAAAGGACTAGTAGAAGCTGGTGCTGAAGTAAAGTGGGTCTACGACAAAGATCCAGAGAAAGTAGAAAAATTCATAAAAGCATTTCCTACTGCTAAAAAAGCTCGCAGTGAAGATGAAATACTGATGGACAGTGAAGTAAGATTAGTAGCAAGTGCAGCAATACCATCAGAAAGATGTGACATAGGATTAAAAGCAATGGATGCAGGAAAAGACTACTTTGCAGATAAACCTCCAATGACGACATGGCAGCAATTAGAAAAAGCAAAAGAAAAAGTCAAAAAGACAAATAAAAAATATGCCGTGTACTATGGAGAGAGGCTTCACAATGAAGCATCAGTTTATGCTGGACAGTTAATAGAAAAAGGAGCAATAGGCAGAGTAATACAAGTATTAGGGATGGGACCACACAGAGAAGGAAAAGGAAGGCCAGATTGGTTTTACGAAAAAGACAAATTTGGAGGCATACTATGTGACATAGGCAGTCATCAGATAGAGCAGTTTTTGTATTATACAGGTGCAAAAGACGCAAAAGTCCAATCATCAAAAGTAGCAAATTACAATCACAAGCAATATCCTACATTTGAAGATTTTGGCGACGTAACGCTAATTGGAGATAATGGTGCAACAGGCTATTTCAGGCTTGATTGGTTTACACCTGAGGGACTTGGCACATGGGGCGATGGAAGGCTGTTTATATTAGGCACAGAAGGCTACATAGAGCTAAGAAAGTATATCGATGTTGCCAGAGAAAATGCTCCAGATCATGTGTACTTAGTAAACAAAGATGGTGAATTTTTGATAGATGTAAAGGGGAAGGTAGGATTTCCTTTCTTTGGTGACTTGATACTGGACTCATTAAACAGGACGGAAAATGCCATGACGCAGGAGCACATTTTTAAAGCTATAGAGTTGGCGTTAGAAGCTCAAACAAAAGCTATAAAGGTTGAATGAAATTTATAATCTTAAGAAGAGGTGTTTTAAATGATAAGTAAATCTTTTTATGCGCACCACAGCGCATTTGGTGCTTTCTCAAGTTTTGTAATTGGTAAATGCGGTAAAGGTGGCGGCGTCGTATTAAATGATGTTCGGCCGCCTGAAAACAATGTCTACATTGGATACAAAAGAGATGGTGTTATAAGCTTATTGCCATTTATTAAAGATGATACAAAGAATGCAGAAGAGGAGTTTACAGGAGAAGTCTCTACAAGCAAGAAAGAAAAGAATATAAAAGTCTTTGGCGAAGATGAGATAGAGAGAGAGTTAGGTTGGGCATCAGATACTTGGACAGCGGGAGATTTTAAATTTTCTATCATTACTCCGTTTGGATACGTAAAAGATCCTTCTTTGATGAATGAAGACGAAAAGAAACTTGCACTGGCACCTGTGATTTTTATACAGTTGACGATGGACAACACTGGAAGCGATAAGGACGTTGAGATGATATTTGGCTTTGAAGGCCCAAAAAGGATATTATCCGAGCTTACGGATGGAAAGTACTTGGGAGGAGTGTACGGTAGAAAATACGGTTTTGCTGTCAAAAAGAGCGATGATGTAAGAGAGCTTTCAAGGCTTGATATTTTGACTTCATGGGCAAATGACAACTATCAAAATCATGGGCTTGGCAGAGCACCATCTTTGATATTTAAAGTACCTAGAGGGGAGAAAAGGACATATACTGTGGCATTGGCAACGTATCAAAGCGGCGTCATCACGACAGGAATCGATACTGAATTTTACTATACATCTGTTTTCAAGTCGCTGGAAGAAGTATTATCATTTGGACTGGACAATCAAGATTATTACTTAAACTTAGCGAGAGAAAGAGACGAAGAGCTTAAGAAAAGTGGCTTAAATGAATACAGGCAGTTTTTGTTGGCACATGCAGCCCACAGTTATTATGCCAGCACAGAACTTTTAAAGAGGGATGATGGTACACCTCTTTGGGTGGTAAACGAAGGCGAATACATTATGATAAATACGTTTGATTTGACAGTTGACCATGTTTTCTGGGAAATGAAGTTCCATCCTTGGACGATTACAAATACATTGGATCTGTACTATGAAAAGTACAGTTACAGAGATCAAGCAGGTCTTGCATTTACGCATGATATGGGCGTTGCAGATGGTTTTTTCAAAGAAGGTTATTCATCGTATGAGCTTCCAAATCTGACTGGGTGTTTCAGCTACATGGCACATGAGGAGCTTTTGAATTGGGTTTTGACAGGTTCTGTCTATGCAATAAAAATGAATGATAAAGAATGGTTAAAGAAAAACATTGGGGTATTTGAAGATTGTTTCGATTCTCTTGTGGCAAGAGATAAAAATAATGATGGTATAATGGATGTTGATAGTTCAAGGTGCGAGACAGGATCGGAAATAACGACTTACGATAGCCTTGACGAAAGCTTAGGACAAGCGAGAAATAATCTATACCTTGGGGTAAAGACATGGGCAGCTTACGTGATGTTACACGGCTTGTTTAAAGAAAATGATCTTGGTGAAAAGGCAGAAAAAGCTTTAGAAAAGGCAAAACAGGCTGCCAATACTATCGTCGGAAAATTTGACGAAGACAATCAGTATATACCTGCAGTGTTTGAAAAAGGCAATACATCCAGAATAATACCTGCTGTAGAAGCATTGGTATATCCATATGTTGTAGGATATACTGACTTTGTAAGTGAAGATGGTGTATTTGGCGAGCTTATAAAAATTTTAAAGAAGCATGTAATGACGATTATGAAGCCAGGTATATGCATAGATGAAGTGTCTGGCGGTTGGAAGCTTTCGTCAACCAGCAAGAATACATGGAACAGCAAAATTTTCTTGTGTCAATATGTGATAAAAGATGTGCTTAATATAGACTTTGGCGATAAAGAAATTGAGTGGGATAGGGTACACGCAATGTGGCAACAGGTGTCTTGCAGTGAAGATTGCGCAACAGATCAAGTAAACAGCGATACAGGTACGCCAAGAGGAAGTCGCTTGTATCCGAGACTTGTAACAAGTGTATTGTGGATGAAATAGACTTTGGGGGTCTTAGCATGATTAAAGTGAAAGTACCAGATTTCTCTAATAAGAAGTTTTCTGATAGGTGGAGATATTGCGTAGGGACAGGCAGGCTTGGCCTTGCACTTCAAAAGGAGTACGTTGATACATTAAAATTTGTGAAAGAAAACATAGATTTTAAGTATATAAGAGGACATGGCCTTTTGTGTGACGATGTAGGAATATACAGAGAAGATGTGGTAGGCGATGAAATAAAGCCTTTTTACAATTTTACTTATATAGATAGGATTTTCGACTCATTTTTAGAAATGGGTATAAGGCCATTTGTGGAAATCGGATTTATGCCTAAAAGATTAGCATCTGGTACACAGACAGTTTTTTATTGGGAGGGTAATGTTACCCCTCCCAAGGATTATGAAAAGTGGGAAAACCTTATAAAAGCTGTTGTTTCGCATTTCATATCAAGGTATGGCATAGACGAAGTGGTAAAATGGCCATTTGAAATATGGAATGAGCCAAACTTAAAAGGATTTTGGAAGGATGCTGATGAGAAGGAGTATTTTAAGCTGTACAAGGTTACTGCAAAGGCGATAAAAGAAGTAAATGAGAATTTGCAAGTCGGAGGACCTGTTATATGCGGTGGTGCTGACTATTGGATAGAAGACTTTTTGAATTTCTGCTATGAAGAAAATGTTCCTGTAGATTTTGTGTCGCGACATGCGTATACATCCAAACAAGGTGAATATACGCCACACCTTATATATCAAGAGATTATGCCATCAGAATACATGCTAAATGAATTTAAAACAGTGAGAGAGATCATAAGAAACTCACATTTTCCGAACCTTCCATTTCACATAACAGAATACAATACATCTTACAGCCCTCAAAATCCTGTACACGATACGCCATTTAATGCTGCCTATATTGCCAGGATTTTAAGCGAAGGCGGAGATTATGTCGATTCATTCTCTTACTGGACGTTTAGCGACGTTTTCGAAGAAAGAGATGTGCCCAGATCACAGTTTCATGGAGGATTTGGACTTGTGGCATTGAATATGATACCAAAACCTACCTTTTACACATTTAAATTCTTTAATGCCATGGGAGAAGAAATGCTTTATAGGGATGAGCACATGCTTGTGACGAGGAGAGATGATGGCTCTGTCGCACTTATAGCGTGGAATGAAGTTATGGATAAGACTGAAAATCCAGATAAAGAATATGAAATTGAGGTACCAGTTGGATTTAGAGACGTATTTATTAAGAGGCAGTTAATAGATGAAGAACATGGCAATCCATGGGGGACGTGGATACACATGGGTAGACCAAGGTATCCCAGCAAAAAAGAGATAAATACGCTTAGAGAAATTGCAAAGCCGGAGATAATGACAAGTTATGCTGTTACCAATGACGGATGCTTAAATCTAAAGTTTAAATTAGGGAAAAATGCGGTTGTGCTGTATGAGTTGACAGAAAGGATTGACGAATCAAGCACATATATAGGACTTGATGACAGCAAGATAAATGGATATTGAAATGCATTTGGAGGGATCGATATGGGGCTTTTTGACATGCCATTGCAAAAACTAAAAGAATACACTGGTACAAATCCATGCCCTGAAGATTTCGACGAGTATTGGGAGAGGGCTTTAGATGAGATGAGGTCAATTGATCCTAAGATTGAACTCAAAAAAAGTAGCTTTCAAGTGCCTTTTGCAGAGTGCTACGATTTGTACTTTACAGGTGTGCGTGGTGCAAGAATCCATGCAAAGTATATAAAGCCTAAGACAGAAGGAAAGCATCCAGCGCTGATAAGATTTCATGGATATTCATCAAATTCAGGTGACTGGAATGACAAATTAAATTATGTGGCGGCAGGTTTTACTGTTGTGGCTATGGACGCAAGAGGTCAAGGAGGGCAGTCTCAAGATGTAGGCGGTGTAAAGGGAAATACTCTAAATGGGCATATTATAAGAGGGTTAGACGATGATGCTGACAATATGCTTTTTAGGCATATTTTCTTAGATACTGCTCAATTGGCTGGAATAATTATGGACATGCCAGAAGTTGATGAAGATAGGGTTGCAGTCATGGGACCTTCTCAGGGTGGAGGTTTGTCGTTGGCATGTGCTGCATTGGAGCCAAGGATACGCAAGGTAGTATCTGAATATCCTTTCTTATCTGATTATAAAAGAGTATGGGATTTAGACCTTGCAAAAAACGCATACCAAGAGATTACAGACTATTTTAGGCTTTTTGATCCAAGGCATGAAAGGGAGAATGAAGTATTTACTAAGCTTGGATATATAGACGTTAAAAATCTTGCAAAAAGGATAAAAGGCGACGTCTTAATGTGCGTTGGACTTATGGATCAGGTGTGTCCACCGTCTACTGTTTTTGCAGCCTACAATAACATAAAATCAAAAAAGGATATAAAAGTGTATCCTGATTATGGGCATGAGCCTATGAGAGGGTTTGGAGATTTAGCGATGCAGTTTATATTGGAGATAAATTCATAAGGAGATGCTTATGCATCTCCTTAAATTGTATTTTTTATCAATTTTTTATATTCGCTTACGTTTAAGCCTGTGTATTTTTTAAAACACGATGAGAAGTAGTTTGGGTCTTGTATGCCTACGGCATTGGCGATTTCAAATGACTTCATGTTCTTCTCTTTAATAAGGCTTATTGCCTTTTCCATTCGCTTATTTGTCAAGTATTCTATGAAGTTTATGCCTGTTTCCTTTTTGAATGTCCGGCTTAAATAGCTGGGATTTAAATAAAAATGCTTTGCTACGAATGATAGTGACAAATTGCTGTCGCTAAGATTTTCATCTATGAACTTTTTAACATCATCAATCAAATTGTTTATGTTGCTAATCTGTTCTTTATTGACAGCCTTTATTGTGTTTATTACTATGGACGATAAGAATTCTACCATCTCAGGCAGCGTCTCTATATTCACTATCTTGTTGTAGGTGTTTATTTCGGATAAATATATATCGTCAAAATTCTCTTTTAATTCGAGAGAGACTGAGAAACAGACCGAAATAATGTTTAATGCACTTACGTGTATTAACTTAAGTGCGTTTTCACTTTTAACATCGATCAAAGAAAAAACTTCTTTTACAGTATTTATCGCATCGTCTTCTAATCCGGATTTCAGATAAAATTTTAATTCATTTAAAAGATGCATTGTGTCGCTTTCCGATTTACTTTCTTTAAATTGGACATCTCTATAATGTATTATATTGTTATTTCCAACTGCAATGTGATAATTTAATGCATCGATGGCTTCCATGTAGGACGTTCTAATTTCGCCGATGTGTTCTTTTATGTTGCCGATGCCGATATTTAAAGTACAATCAAGCTCTTTATTTATTTTGTTTTTAAGACGCATGCAAATTTTATATAGATCTATCTTCTCATCGTTGCTTAGGATGACGATTCTATTCATCTGGTCAGAGAATACAATGATATTTTTTAACTTTTTGAAATAGCTTTTGATATAGTTACTGACTTTAAAATTTTGAATCAAGCGAGATTCTTCACTCATGTTCGTTGAATTTACGATTTCTATTGCAGCAATTTGAAAATTTCCATTTTTAAAGTGAAATTTAAAGAAATCAAGCTTTTCATTTATTGAATTTTCAGATAAATTACTAGTAATCAGCTCATTCAAAAAACGCTCTCTTAGATAAGGTAGGTTTTCATATAATTGCTTTTTTAAATCTTCAAGTTCTCTCTTTTCTTTTTTCTTTTCTTCAATGTACGATTTCACTTTTTTTACTGTGTTTAAGACTTCATTTTCGTCAATAGGTTTAAGCAAAAAATCAAAGATACCTAATTTTACAGATTTTTGAGCGTAATTAAAATCATTGTAGCCTGTAAGGACTATAATTATTAATGATGGGTGTCTCTTTAAAATAAATTCACTAAATTCGATGCCGTCTATACCGGGCATTTTTATATCGGTAAAGACGATATCTGGTTTTAATTCATCGATTAATTTTATGCCTTCATTTGCATTTGAAGCTTCTCCCACAATCTCCATTCCTAACGATTCCCAATTTATGCATTGCTTCAAAAGACTTCTTTCCAAATATTCATCATCTATTATAAATACCTTAATGTTATTTTCAGACATCTTAGTCCTCCTCATTTATTGGAATAGTTATTACAATAGTTGTTCCTTCGTCTGGTTTACTTTGAATCTTCACAACATCGTTGTAATTGTAGTAGATTTTTAGCCTTTCAATTGTAGATCTTAGCCCAACTCCTTTTGATTGACCAGATTCTATTTCCCTTAGCTTTTTTTCACTCATGCCTTTTCCATTGTCAGAGACAATAAGGGTTATTTGATTTGAAGCGTAAAGAGATTTTATTGTTATTATGCCTTGCCCGTCTTTTCCTCTTACGCCGTGGTTTAATGCATTTTCTACTAAAGGCTGAAGTATCAGCTTAGGTATTTTATAAGGCAATGTTCTATCGTCAATTTCTTTTATAACGTCAAATTTATTGCCAAAGCGTATCTTTTGAATTGTAAGATAATTATCTATTATTTCTAATTCATCTTTTATCGTTATTTCTTCATTGCCGTTCATCAAAAAAGATCTATAAAACTTTCCTAAGGCTTTCACAATTTTACTGGCGTTTTTCGTGTCATTCATCAAAATCAACGCACTTATTGCATCAAAAGAATTAAACAGGAAATGAGGCTTTATCTGCGATTGCATTACTTCCAGTTCTAGCTTTCTTTTCATCTTCTGCTCATTTATTATATCGCCGATTAGCTTTTTTATTTCATCGATCATCTTGTTGTACACGTCTTTTAACATACCTATCTCGTCGTTTCCTGTGGCGATGTCTACTTTTTCAAATTTACCGTCTTTTATGCCTTTCATGGAGTTTACTAACTTTACTATAGGTTGTGATATAAAAAGCGATATAAAGAGAAGCCCCAGCAAAAGCAATACTATGTTTATGACTATGACAAAAAGAAGTATTATGTTGTAGATCCAAAATTGGCTATTAAGTTCATTAAACGGCGTTATGCTGATGATATTCCAGCCGAAGTCATTTTTCAAGTCTGATATTATATAGACTTTACCATCTATCTTTCTAACTGTTGAGCCATTTGGACTGATGAATGTATATATTTCACTGTTTAAATTTTTGCTGATGTTTGTCGGCTTAATTATTGTATTGCCCTTTTCATCTCTTATTATTATGCCAGACGTATAGGTATTTATTGAACTATTTATATACTTGTACAAATAAGATTCAGAAATATTTATTATCATGATTCCGGCTGGCTTCTGACTATTTATATCGTTTATGACTCTTATAAATGATACATATCCTTTATTGCCATTGCTTTGATCTATGAGATTTCCATCATTTGCTTCTAGTATATATTTTCCACTTAAACTTACAAGCCTGTCATACCATTTAGCTGTCTTTATTGTAGACAAACTGATGCTTTTAAAAGAGACATTATCAACAAAGTATTCGTTTCCTAAGTTGTCAAAAATATATATAGACGAAATAAAGTCATTAAAGTTTAAAAAATCTGACAAATATTTGCTCATTGGCTGTATATAGCTTGCATAGTTGCCTGCATTTCCATTTGCCAATGCTGACTGCAGAATTTGGCTAGATATTAATATTTTAGACTGATTGTCTACGGTGTTTATTAAAGACTCTATGTTGGAATTAATATTAGAGACAATTTCATTTGAAACTTGCATAACCTTGTTGCTGGTAATATTATTATTTATCTCTTGGTATGCAATCGAAAGAAAAGAAATCGAAATAATAAGCACAAACAAGTAATACAACACTATTTTAGAGGATATACTTAGATCTCCAAACTTTTTAATTACCTTGTCAAACATCTTATTTACTCCTTTGGAGCTAATTTTTTTAATGCATTGAATGACATAAAATTATATAACATCACTTTTGTGACATTTAAACAAAATACTTTATCTATATTTTATCACATTTTTAGAAAAAAAGTAACCAGTTTATTTGTTGATTAGACAAAGTAAAAAAATTAAAGAATCAGGTAAAAAAATTCTATTTGCTTAAAAATTTTTTGATATATAATTCTCTTATAAGTAAGAGTTAGAAATAAAAACAAGTATTAACACTAATTTATTTTTATTCCTTTATATTCTTTTGTTTTATTTAATTTCTTTTAAGTTCCTTTATTCAATACGAAGGTTTATTTGACAACACTAGTAAACGTTAAGTGCAAAATGATGGTATATATGGGTAGATATGTTGTAAATATTTAAACACTTGTTTGATTATTTAAAAATATTTTTCTACTCATATATAAAAAATATATTTGAACTATACGGAGGTGGTGTGTTATAAAAGATATCTTCAATATTTTCTAAATTTTTTAATATTTGTGGGAGGGGAAATGATGAAAGGGAAAAAATTATTTATTTTAATTCTGACGATTGTAATGGTTATCTCAGCTCTCTTGACAGGCTGCAGTAACACAAAAACAACCAGCAATAATACAAGCAAAAACACATCTAGCAATAATACTAAAGAAAAGAAGACATTCACACTTTTCTATGATACATCAACAGCTACGCCATACGACTATACAAAGACACCTGTCTGGAAAAAGCTTTCTGATTTAACAGGTGTTAATTTACAAGTAAGTTATCTTGTTGGCACAGATGAGACATCAAAAGCGACACTTATGATAAGTGGTGGCGATTTGCCTGATTTAATTGTGGCAAGTAATAACACATTTGAACTTTTTAGAGAAGCTAATGATCTAGTGCCTCTTGATGATTTGATCGACAAATACGGAACAAACATTAAAAGATGGTATTCTCAGGAAGATTTAAACAAGATGAGAGACCCAAAAGATGGACATATTTATTATTTGACACCGGCAAGAAAAGCACAATACCTATATCCATATTCAGGTTTCTATCTTCCATTAGAGGTTTTAAGAGATGCTGGATGGCCTAAGAAATTAACGCTTGATCAGTATTTTAACATAATCGAAGATTATGTTAAAAAGCATCCGACATATAATGGACAGCCAGTAGTAGGATTTACTGCTCTTACTGACAGTTGGAAGATATTTACGTTAACTGGTGTTCCAAGTTACTTAGCTGGAAATGCAAATACAGGCGATGTATGGGTTGATGAAAACAATAAAGCACATCCATTTGCAATAAGCCAATGGGCACATGATTATTATAAAAAGTTGAACGAAGAATGGAACAAAGGCATACTTGACAAGCAGATGTTTACTAGAAATTATGATTCATATCTATCTTTGATTTCATCAGGAAGAGTTTTAGGATTTTACGATCAACGTTGGGATATCCAAAATGCAATTAATTCATTAGAGCAGCAAAAACTTTATGACAGAGTACCTTTTGCTTTGCCTGTTACTTTCGATGGTGTTACAAAAGAAGACTATAACAGCATGAATATGACAGGAAATAGTGCAGGCATTGTTATAACAAAGAGCTGCAAAGATCCTGTTGCCGCATTCAAATTCTTAGATGCTATGTGCAGCGATGAAGCTTTGAAGCTTGAAAACTGGGGCATCGAAGGCAAAGATTATTCAGTAAAAGACGGAAAGATGTACATGACACCAGACCAATTAACTCAATATAAAGATAGCAATTATACTAAACAAGAAGGAATCGGACAATATTGGTATTTCCCACATCCAAATGATGGTGAAAAACTTGCAGATGGCAATTTTGCATCACCGCAAGATACTCCAGAATATATAGCAAGTTCATACAAACCATACGAACAAGAAGTATTAAAAGCATATAATATAACCAATTTGTCGCAAATGATGGCACCACCAATTGAAACACCTTATGGCTTTGTATACGATATAAGCATACCGGATAGTGAACAGCAGATTAAGATTGCAAACCAAAAAGCATCTGACCTTACAAGAAAATATGTAGCACAAATGATACCAGCAAAACCAGATCAGTTTGAAAGCATTTGGAAAGAGTACGTTTCTGAAATGCAGAAAGCCAATTACGATCTTGAAGTGCCATATATCCAGAAGCAAATTGATTGGAGAATACAGCATTGGGGCGCGAAATAATAAATCAATATAATTAAAATAATTAAAAAATCTTGTAATGAAGTACGATTTTCGTACTTCATTACGCTTAAAATATTATTTGGAGGATTGAACATGGCTGTTACAGATGCTAGAGTAGAAGTTTTATCAGAAGAAAAGATGGTAAATGATAAAAAAGACGAGAGAAAGAAGTTTTTTAGAAAATTAGCTCAGCAAAAGGAACTGGTATTGATTGTAATACCGTTTCTTGTATTGCTGATTATATTTAGCTATGTGCCGTTGTGGGGATGGATAATAGCATTTAAAAATTTTAATCCAGCTGTTGGAATAAACCAATCTCCTTGGGTCGGACTTGAAAATTTCAAAATGTTGTTTGAAGATCCAACTTTTTATCAATCAATACGAAATACGTTAGGAATTAGTATTTTAAAATATTTTCTTGGATTTTTTTCTTCAATAACATTGGCGATTCTGATAAATGAAGTTAGAAATGTGAAATTCAAAAAGACGGTGCAAACTATATCATATTTGCCTCATTTCGTTTCATGGGTTGTTGCAGCAAGTATCGTCCTTGATGTCTTATCACCAGATGGAGTTATAAATCAACTACTTCTAAAATTTCACATTATAAAGCAGTCTATAAACTTTATAGGAGTTCCACATCTTTTCTGGCCCTTGATGGCGCTTTCAGATATGTGGAAAGAAGTTGGATGGAATTCAATAATTTACCTGGCGGCAATGACTGCCATAGACAGTGAGTTATATGAGGCGGCAAGTATAGATGGAGCAGGCAGAATAAGAAGGATTTTCTCCATAACATTACCATCAATAGTGCCAACCATAAAAATACTTTTAATATTAAATGCAGGATGGATATTAAACGCAGGATTTGAACAAGTATTTCTATTATCAAATCCGATGGTTATAGACTACTCACAGACATTGGAATTGTATGTATACAATTATGGTATACCAATGGGGAGATTTTCATTTGCGACAGCAGCCGGTATATTTAACTCAGTTGTTTCTTTAGCAATGGTTACATTAGCAAATAGAATATCGAAGGCACTTAGTGGTGAAAGTGCATTTTAATCTAATTTACAAAATTTCAGGAGGTTATAAAGTGGCTAGAAATAATAGAATAAGGTTGAGTACAGAAGACATTGTATTTGACACAATCAATTACATTATTCTCACGATTGTAATAATAGTCACCCTGTATCCATTTGTACATGTATTAGCAGTTTCATTTAACGATGCTATAGATACAGTGAGAGGTGGAATTTATCTATTTCCAAGGAAATTTACGACTTTTAATTACGTTTCAATTTTAAATGATTCTGAGATTTACAATGCAACGATAATCTCTGCATTAAGAGCTATCATAGGTTCTGTTTTAAATGTTATTGCAAGCATAATAGTCGCATATGCCATAAGCAGAAGGGATTTTGTTTTAAGAGGAATCGTTTCGAAAATTTTTACTTATTCAATGTATTTTACAAGTGGCTTAATTCCATATTACTTGCTAATTAGAGATTTACATCTTATGAACAATTTTTGGGTTTACATCTTGCCAGGGATAGTAAGTGCATGGAATATAATGGTTGTAAGAAGCTATATTGATGGTTTACCAGCTAGTCTTGTAGAATCAGCGAAATTAGATGGTGCAAGCGAACTAAGAATAATATTTTCTATCATATTTCCACTTAGTGTACCAGTATTAGCGACGATAACGCTTTTTGTTGCAGTTGGACAATGGAATTCATGGTTTGATACAATGCTTTTTTGTTCAATGAATCCAAATTTAAGCACATTACAGTATGAATTGCAGAAAGTTTTGCAGTCGACTCAGCAGTTTACACAGCAAGCATCATTTGATATGGGACTAAGAAACAATTCCAATACAGTTACCCCAGAAAGCATAAGAGCAGCTATGACGATAGTAGCGGTTGTTCCAATTATGATGGTTTATCCATTCTTGCAGAAGTATTTTGTGAAGGGTTTAACTATTGGCAGTGTTAAGGGTTAATATGTTTTTGATTTATATAAATGATGAAAGGGGGTATTTAAAAATATTTATTTAGACAAAGTCATGCAAATTGCGAGGTGATAGTAAATAAATTTTTCAATAATTAACTTTAATGAGGGAGGAAGTAAGAATGAAGAGTATTGTAAATAAAGTTGTATCTATTATTACAGTTTTCATAATGATTTTTGGGACATCATTGTTTTTCCCACACATAAGAGCATTTGCGGATGATATTAATACAAATAATACAAATCTGGTTTCTAATGGAGACTTCGAAACCGGGAACGTAATTGCAAATGGGACTTTTGAAAATGGAAATACTTCTGGATGGGTTGGAACAGGTTCATCTGTTGTTAAAGCAGTATATGGAGTAGCTCATAGCGGAGACTATAGCTTATTGACGACAGGGAGGACAGCTAATTGGAATGGACCTAGTTATGATTTGACTGGTAAAATAGTTCCAGGGCAGCAATACAATGTGGATTTTTGGGTGAAATTTGTTGATGGCAACGATACAGAGCAAATTAAGGCTACTGTCAAAGCGACTTCTGACAAAGATAATTATATACAAGTTGATGATTTTGCTAATGTCAATAAAGGCGAATGGACAGAAATAAAAGGCAATTTTACTTTACCTGATGCAGATTACAGCGGCATTAGCATCTATGTAGAATCTCAAAATCCTACTTTAGAGTTTTACATTGATGATTTTTCTGTAATAGGTGAAATTTCAAATAATCAAATTACAATACAAAATGATATTCCGGATTTATATTCAGCATTCAAAGATTATTTCCCGATCGGTGTTGCGGTTGATCCAAGCAGATTAAATGATACGGATCCACATGCTCAATTGACGGCTAAACATTTTAATATGCTTGTTGCAGAAAATGCCATGAAACCGGAAAGCTTGCAGCCTACAGAAGGAAACTTTACTTTTGATAATGCTGATAAGATTGTTGATTATGCAATAGCACATAATATGAAGATGAGAGGTCATACATTGCTTTGGCATAATCAGGTTCCGGATTGGTTTTTCCAGGATCCATCTGATCCGTCTAAACCAGCTTCAAGGGATTTACTACTTCAAAGATTAAAAACTCACATAACAACTGTGTTAGACCATTTTAAAACAAAATATGGTTCTCAGAATCCAATAATTGGATGGGATGTAGTAAATGAGGTTATTGATGACAATGGCAATTTAAGAAATTCTAAGTGGTTACAAATTATAGGACCTGATTATATAGAAAAAGCTTTTGAATATGCGCATGAAGCAGATCCATCTATGAAATTGTTTATTAATGATTACAACATCGAAAATAATGGTGTTAAAACACAGGCTATGTATGACTTAGTGAAAAAGTTAAAAAGTGAAGGTGTGCCGATAAGTGGAATAGGCATGCAAATGCACATAAATATAAATTCAAATATAGACAATATAAAAGCTTCTATAGAAAAACTTGCTTCATTAGGTGTGGAAATACAGGTAACCGAATTAGATATGAATATGAACGGTAATGTATCGAATGAAGCACTGCTTAAACAAGCGAGATTGTATAAACAATTGTTTGATTTATTTAAAGCTGAAAAACAATATATAACTGCTGTAGTTTTTTGGGGAGTTTCGGATGATGTGACTTGGCTTAGTAAACCAAATGCTCCACTGCTTTTTGATTCAAAGTTGCAGGCGAAGCCAGCATTTTGGGCAGTAGTAGATCCAAGCAAAGCTATACCCGATATTCAATCTGCAAAAGCTTTAGAAGGATCACCTACGATTGGAGCAAATATTGATAGTTCTTGGAAACTTGTAAAACCATTTTATGCAAATACTTATGTTAAAGGTGTTGTTGGTGCAACTGCTACTGTTAAATCTATGTGGGATACTAAAAACTTATATTTACTAATACAGATTTCAGATAATACTCCATCTAATAATGATGGTATTGAGATTTTTGTAGACAAGAATGACAATAAATCCACTTCTTATGAAACTGATGATGAACATTATACAATTAAAAGGGATGGTACAGGGAGTTCAAATATTACAAAATATGTAACATCTAATAATTATGGATACGTAGCACAGATAGCCATTCCAATTGAAGATATAAGTCCTGCAGTCAATAGTAAAATTGGATTTGATATTAGAATAAATGATGATGAAGGTAGTGGCAATATAGATGCAATAACAGTTTGGAATGATTATACAAACAGTCAAGATACTAATACATCGTATTTTGGAGATCTAGTGTTGTCAAAATCTGCACAAATAGCAACAGCTATATATGGTACTCCTGTTATTGATGGCAAAGTAGATGATATTTGGAATAATATTGAACCTATTACAACAAATACATGGGTTTTAGGCTCAAATGGTGCTACTGCGACAGCAAAAATGATGTGGGACGATAAGTACCTTTATGTTTTGGCAGTTGTTACAGATCCAAATTTGAATAAATCTAGTGTTAATCCATATGAACAAGATTCTGTAGAAGTTTTTGTAGATCAGAATAATGATAAAACAACTTATTATGAAAGTGATGATGGACAGTTTAGAGTTAACTATGACAATGAACAGAGTTTTGGTGCAAGCACTAATTCAAATGGTTTTAAGTCGGCAACTAGCCTTACAGAAAGTGGATATATTGTAGAAGAAGCTATCCCTTGGACGAGTATCACTCCGTCAAATGGCACTGTCATAGGATTTGACTTGCAAGTTAATGATGCAGATGAGAATGGTAAGAGGACAGGTATTGTCACATGGTGTGATCCAAGCGGAAATTCATGGCAAGATACTTCTGGGTTTGGAAACTTGATGCTGACAGGTAAGCCATCTGGTGTCCTAAAAAAAGGTGTAACATTTAATGACATAAAAGACAATTGGGCGAAAGACGTAATAGAAGTATTAGCATCAAGGCACATAGTAGAAGGGATGACAGACAGCCAGTATGAACCAAACAAGACAGTAACGAGAGCAGAATTCACAGCAATGATACTAAGGCTATTAAACATAAAAGAAGAAGCCTACAATGGAGAATTTAGCGATGTAAAGAGTGGAGACTGGTATGCAAACGCAATAGAGGCAGCATACAAAGCAGGATTAATAGAAGGTGATGGAAAGAACGCAAGGCCAAATGACAGCATAACAAGAGAAGAGATGACAGCAATAGCCATGAGAGCATACGAGATGCTGACACAGTACAAAGAAGAAAACTTAGGTGCCACATCATTTAGCGACGACAAAACCATAAGCGACTGGGCAAGAAATGTAGTGGCAAATGCAGCGAAATTAGGAATAGTAAATGGAGAGCCCAACAACGTATTTGCACCTAAAGGAAATGCCACGAGAGCAGAAGCAGCGGCTATCGTATACAGTTTATTAGAAAAAACAAATAATCTGTAAGTAAAAAGACAGAGGGAAAAATTATTCCTTCTGTCTTTTGCTTTGTATTAACTTAGACTGTAATTTCTATTGATGTGCTTCTTTTATCGAGGTTAAAGTGAAATTTTCTATTGCCGACGATTAATTCATATTCTCCTAAAAAGCCTGTGAATTCGAATTCGCCTGTATTGCTTGTGACAAGTCGTGTAGGATGCGTCCACCATTCATCTTTTATAAGCTTTTTTAATTCATAGTATGATGGTTTGCATGAATTGTCACGTCTAAGAAGACCTGCAGGTGCACCAAGCCATGCATTTTCATCACAAAAATTCCACCATGTGATTGATTCTACCATTGGATGCACAAAAAGAGTCTTATAATGCTTTACAATTTCCATTGCTTGTCGTTCTTCACCATCAGGTGTTGACGGCCAATCACTTATTTGGTAGTCATTTAAATCCTCTATCTCGGGTGGCATCAAATGTCCGGATAACAACGTATTTTCTGTAAAATGCAATGGAATGTTGAAATGGGAAAATCTCTCAAGTACTTCTAAAGTCTTCTCGACGCCCCAATATCCTTGATGCATGTGTGACTGAATTCCTATGGCATCAATAGGGATTCCAGCTTCAAGGCATCCTTCTATGAGTATTTCGTATGAAATTGATGTATTAAAGTCATTTATAAGTAAAACTGCATCAGGATTAGCCTTTTTTGCTTCATTAAAAACTTCTTTTACAAGGCGAATGCGGCCTAATTCTTTGCATATCCTGGTTATTCCATTGTCGTACTTATCAAAAATAGGCATGATGACGACTTCATTTATTACATCCCATATGTCAACTAATCCTTTAAAATCGCTTACTTCACGTTTTATGCGTTCAAGCTGAGCTTTTAATATGTCTTCATTGCTCATATCTAAGAGCCAAGGTGCTGTTACGGTATGCCAGCAAAGTGGATGCCCTTTTACAATGCAGCCTTTTGATACAAGCCACTCTGATGCTTTTTTGAGTCTATTTGTATCTGGCTTTCCTTTTTCAGGTTCAAATCTACCCCAATAAAAGGGAATCGTGGCATAATTAAATACATCGAAAAATTTTTCAAAACGTTCCTCAATTTTTTCTTTATCGTTTTCTTCTAATTCACCATTGGCAAGTGGAAGAGAATCGAATGCTCCGCATCCAAATAAAAATTTATGCTTCACTTGCGACACAGTGACTTCAGCGTCTTTTATAGGTGAACCGTCTTTTTTAGTTAGCCTTATTTTAACGATTCCTTTGCGGTGGTTTAATTCATCTGAAGTATTTAGGCTCATTATAATCCCTCCAATGATATGTAATTGTTTATAAATAAAATTTACTCTCATACATTAGATAAGTCAATAAATTATGTATATAAGACTAACATAATATTAAAGCACTTTTTTGTCGTATTTGACGATGGACTATCTTTGTATTAAACAAGTAAAAATATTTAAGATTGTAGTAAAAAATTTATATTCATTCTAAATATATGGTATTTTATTATATTATTGTAAACAATTTAATCAAAGTAATAGAAAGGATGTGAAGGCATGAAGGTGTTTAAAAAAATCATGCTGGTTTTACTATCAATTATGTTGATAGTCAGCACATCAGCATGTAGTACAGGTTCAAAAGGTTCAAGTAATTCTAATGCATCTAAGTCTTCAAATTCATCTGGTACAACTCAAAAGATAACGCTTACATTCTGGAATATCTTCACTAACGACCCGCAAAAGACCATAGTCAAAAATATAGTAGACAAATGGAATCAAGAGAATCCTAACGTGCAGATAGAGCAAAGTATAACTGAGAATGATGCGTATAAGACGAAGATAAAGACTGCAATAGCAGCAAATGAAGCTCCTGATATTATATATGCTTGGGGTGGAGGATTTTCAAAGCCATTTGTTGATGCAGGAAAGATATTGGCTCTTGACGATTATTTAAATGATGGTACAAAAGATAAGATGTTACCTGGAGCGCTCAATAATATTACGTATAATGGAAAGGTTTACGGTCTGACATTTGCACAGCAAGCCAGCGTACTCTATGTAAACAAAGAGCTTTTTGACAAGTACAATGTAAAGATACCTACAACATTTAGCGAACTTATCGACGCTATAAAGACATTTAAGTCGAAAGGTATAACACCATTTGCCTTAGGTGAGAAAGATGAATGGCCTGGAATGTGGTACTATGACATGATAGCGCTTCGGGAAGCTGGAGCACAGCTTTCCAGAGATGCGCTAAATGGAAAAGCTTCTTTTGAAGATCAGGCATTCGTTGATGCGGCAGAAAAACTACAGGAGATGGTAAATGCTGGTGCGTTTGACCAAGGTGTCATGGGCCTTACGAGAGATGAAGCGACAGCAGAATTCAATCAAGGCAAGGCTGCTATGTACTTCGGAGGAAATTTTGATGCAGCTTCATTTGAAGTAGATTCTTCATTAGTTAAAGGCAAGGTTGAAGCTGTAAGATTTCCTACCATCGAGGGAGGTAAAGGAGATCCGACTGAATACATTGGCGGTGGCAGCGATGTTTTACTTGTAAATGCCAATACTAAATATAAAGACGAGGCTGTAAAGGCTGCAAAATATTTGGCTGAGAATATGTCTCTTGAGTTTTACAAAGTTGGAGCTGCTTTGCCTACATGGAAATACGATAGTGTAGATCAGTCAAAAGTCGATCCTTTAGAGATACAGATAATGAATAACATCGTGGCGAATTCTAAAGACAGCGTCCTTGCGTGGGATCTGTACCTTGAAGGGGATCAAGCACAGACACATAAAGATTTGGTAGCACAATTATTTGCAAAACAGATTACTCCACAGGATTACGCTAAACAGATGCAAGAAAAAATCAATGGAAAATAAAATGATGTATACCGCAAAGCGTTTTAGCTGCTTTGCGGTATTTTAAAATATGCATGAAAAATGAATAGGTAAATAAATTAAAGATTGTGGTAAAAAATTTGTATTCAATAAAGTTTAATGATGCTTTATCATATAAGTGAAAGATGTAAACATTACAATAACAAATTTAGAAAGGATGCGTGGCAATGAAAAGATTTAAAAAACTCATACTAGTATTGCTATCGGTTGTACTGATTATTTCAGCATCAGCATGTGGTACTAGCTCAAATAACTCTAATGCTTCTAATTCGTCGAAGTCATCAGGTTCATCTGAAAAGATAACGCTTACGTTCTGGAATCTATATACCGGTGAACCAGCAAAAACAAAAGTTAAGGAGATCATCGATCAGTGGAATAAAGAAAATCCAAACGTACAGATTGTAGAAAGCGTAACAGAAAATGATGCTTACAAGACGAAGATAAAGACAGCAATAGCAGCAAACGAAGCACCAGATATTTTTGAGACGTGGGCTGGAGGATTTTCACAACCTTTTGTAGAATCAGGCAAAATTCTCCAATTAGATAGCTATTTAAATGATGGAACAAAAGATCAATTGTTACCAGGTGCTTTTGATAATGTTACGTATGATGGCAAAATATATGGTATCCCATTTGATCAACAAGCAAGTGTACTTTATATAAACAAAGAGCTTTTTGATAAATACAATGTAAAGGTTCCTACAACATTTAGCGAACTTATTGATGCCATAAAGACGTTTAAGTCGAAAGGCATAACACCATTTGCTTTAGGTGAGAAAGATGAATGGCCTGGAATGTGGTACTATGATATGATAGCGCTTCGCGAAGGCGGTGTGCAGCTTACGAGAGATGCTTTAAACGGCAAAGCATCATTTGACAACCAAGCATTTGTAGATGCAGCTCAGAAGCTTCAAGACATGGTTAATGCAGGTGCATTTGATTCTGGATTTATGGGGCTTACGAGGGATGAAGCCACAGCAGAATTCAATCAAGGAAAAGCTGCTATGTACTTTGGAGGAAATTTCGATGCAGCGGCATTCGATTCAGACCCATCATCTCTTGTAAAAGGCAAGATTGAAGCAGTAAGATTCCCGACAATTGAAGGCGGCAAAGGCGATCCTACAGAGTATATTGGAGGTTCAGTTGGAGCATTAATGGTTAGTGCAAATTCAAAACATAAAGATGAAGCTGTCAAAGCCGCAAAATACCTTGCAAAACAACTATCAGACATGGAGTATTTGATAGCTGCTGGCTTGCCAGAGTGGAAATACGATAGTGTAGATCAATCAAAAGTTGATCCATTAGAGATTCAGATTATGAATAATATCGTTGCAAATGCTAAAGGCAGTGTTCCTGCTTGGGATATTTATCTTAATGGCGATGCTGCACAGATTCATAAAGATTTAGTAGCACAATTGTTTGCAAAACAGATTACGCCACAGGACTATGCAAAACAGATGCAACAAAAGATAAACGGAAAATAATGATATTTTCAATTTCCTGCTAATTAATCCATAATTAGCAGGAAATTGTTTAGCTATACAATGATTAGTTACTATTATTTGTTTCTATCATTTTTGTTAGGAGGTTTCCTATGGAAAAAATCTTAAGCGATAAAAAGGCTATATTCCTCTTTGTGTTTCCGGCGTTTTTAGTCTTTTTAGTCATCGTACTGCTTCCTATATTTTTTTCTTTCTACTACAGTTTGCTAAAATGGGATGGATTCAGCAAAGGGGTATTTATTGGGCTTCAAAATTATAAGAACCTATTTATAAACAATACAGATGGATTTATTATCTCGGTGAAAAATTCATTTATTTTAGCTGTGTTATCTGTTTTCATTCAGCTACCTATTTCTCTTTTACTAGCTCTTATTCTCTCAAGAGGGATTAAAGGCGAGAAGTTTTACAGGACTGTTTACTTCATTCCGGTCATTTTGTCCACTGTCGTCATAGGACAACTTTGGATGAAAATATACAATCCTAATTACGGGCTTTTGAATTTTATACTGACTAAGATAGGGCTGCAATCACTTACAAATCAATGGTTGGGAAATACTAAGACGGCCCTTGGGGCAGTATTTGTACCTATACTGTGGCAGTACATTGGCTATCACATGCTACTTATGTATGCATCGGCAAAGTCTATACCTACTGATATATACGAAGCTGCTAAAATTGATGGCGCCACAGAATCGCAGATTGCATTCAGGATAACAATACCACTTATGAAGCCGATACTAAAAGTCTGCGTCATATTTGCTGTCATTGGTTCTTTTAAAGCTTTTGATTTAATATACGTTTTGACAAATGGTGGACCGCTTCATGCCAGTGAAGTGCCATCAACACTTATGTACAACATGATATTCTTTAGATATCAGTATGGTTATGGCAGTGCTATGGCGATATTTATCATATTGGAATCACTGATTGGAACAGTTATCATACAAAAACTATTTGGAAAAGATGAAGCATATTAAAGGTGGTGTGAAAATGGAGATTGTAGCAAACAAAAAAAATAAAAGCGGTGGAAAAAAAATTGGTTTTTACCTATTGGAAGCTATGCTTGTTATCTGGGCTATAATACAGTTATACCCATTGTTTTGGCTGTTTTTGTTTTCTGTTAAAAACAATACTGAAATTTTTGGCGGCAATATTTTAGGCTTTCCACGTATATGGCAGTGGTCAAACTATTCTGAAGCATTGTCCAGCGGCAATGTAGGCAGATATTTTATAAATAGTTCTATTGTCACTATTTTGACCATAGTAATATCAAGTGTTTTAGTTGCAACAAGTGCTTATGCCATCGTAAGGATGAAATGGAAGTACAGCAAATTGGTTTTAACCATATTTTTGACGGGTATGATGGTGCCGATACACGCTACACTGCTTCCACTCTTTATAATATTGAAAAATTTGAACTTGCTTAACACGTACGCATCGTTAGTGATACCTTATGTGGCATTTGCTATACCGATGGGCATATTTATTTTGACTGGATTTCTCTATACGATACCAAAAGAACTTGAAGAATCTGCTTTTTTAGATGGATGCAGCATATATAAGTCGTTTTATTACATCATACTGCCGCTTATAAGACCTGCATTGGCGACAATAGCGATCTTTACCTATTTGTCGACGTGGAATGAGCTTATGTTTGCGAATACTTTTATAAACAGCGATGCCATAAAGACATTGACAGTTGGTATAATGTCCCTATCTGGACAATACCAGACGGAATGGGGTCCTATAGGTGCTGGACTTGTAATCGCTACGATTCCTACAATTTTAATATATGTCTTGCTTAGCGAACAGGTGCAAAAGAGCCTTGTAGTAGGAGCTGTAAAGGGGTAAAATTATATACAGAGGTTGCTTAGGATAGAAATTTTGAAAAGGAGATAATGAAAGTGAGAATACGCTTTGATTATTACCCTAACGGCAAAAGAAAAGCATTGACTATGAGCTATGACGATGGACAGGTTTACGACAGAAAATTGGTTGAGATCTTCAATAAATACGGCATAAAAGGGACGTTCAATCTTAATTCAGGTATGTTTGACTCTGAACCTTATGTATCAAAAGAAGAAATAAAGAAACTATATGAAGGACATGAAGTTGCTGTCCATACAGTAGACCACCCGTACCTTACCTTAATATCAAAGGAAGAATTGGTGTATCAAATAATGGAAGATAGAAAGAATCTTGAGGCATTGGTGGGCTATCAGGTACGAGGTATGGCATATCCATTTGGCGATTACAGTCATGCTTTGGCAAAAGAGCTTAAATCATTTGGAATTGAGTATTCAAGGACTGTTAATTCTACAAGAAGCTTTAGAATACCAAATGACTTTTTAGAATGGCATCCAACGTGTCACCATGATCAAAATGTAATAGGAAAGCTTAATGACTTTAAAAATGTGCCAGCGTGGGAGCAAATGCCTTTATTCTATGTTTGGGGACACAGCTTCGAATTTGAGAGAAATGGCAATTGGGATTTGATAGAAGAATTTTGCAAGATGGCATCATTTGACGAAGATGTTTGGTACGCTACAAATATTGAAATTGTGAATTATATAAATGCACTAAAAAACTTAAAATTTAGCGCTGATGGCAGCATTGTATATAATCCATCAGCAATACCTGTATGGATTGGAGTAGACGGTGAAGCAGTGAAGATAGATTCTGGTGAGACGAAGTTATTGAAATAACATTTATTTAAAATCATCCACTAATGTCGATAGTAAGACGACATGGTGGATGATTTTTTACGGCTTAAGAAAAAAATTTTTTAACCGAATATTAAATTAGAGGAGGTGATAGTGTGAAAAAGATAGTGGCATTTGCACTTTCAGCGGCGATTGTTATAGGTTCTGTATCGCTTGTTGCGGCAAAACCGAGGGAAAATCACAGAAATGCTTTAAGACAGGAAAGTGCAATAACTGTAAAAAGTGAAAGTAGAGAAGAAGTATCTTTTGGTAAAAGTAAAGAAGTAAATTACACGTTTTATCATGGAAAAGTCAGAGCAAAAGGTAGAGAAATCAAGTTTGATGTTCCTCCTGTAATCAAAAGCGGTACCATGCTTATTCCAGTCAGAGCTGTTGTTGAAAGCTTAGGAGCAAATGTAAATTGGGATGCTGCAACAAATACTGTTACTATAACAAAAGGTGGTACGACAATTGTATTTGACTTAAATGGATCAAAAGTGTATGTCAACGGCAGCGAAGTGACTTTAAGCATGCCAGCAATGGAAATAAGCAATAGGACTTTTGTGCCCATAAGGTTTATAGCAGAAACACTTGGAGTAAATATCAATTATGATGATAAAACAGGCGATGTCGATATAGAAGATGAAAGCCAACAAGGTAGTACAGTATCGCAAAGCGTTTATGGACAGACAAATGACACTGTATCGCAAGATGTCTATGGTTCTGATGATACGGTGACAAATAGTGTATATGGTGAACAGGATTAATCGTCATACGAAAAAGGTTGTAAGTCCATATTACAAAAATGGATTTACAACTTTTACTTTATTTTGAAGTAATTTTTGGAACTATATAAATTATTGAACACAGTTTTACATTATGATACTATATTTTTAGATTTTAGAGAAAGAGTGAATACTGATGAATGGGGAACAATTGGAAACAAAAGAAAAGATTTTAAATGCGACGATTGATATAGTTGGCATGAAAGGAGAGGCTACAATCAGAGAGATTACCGAAAAGGCTGGTGTTAATGTCGCGTCCATAAATTACTACTTTGGCAATAAAAATAACCTGCTAAAAGAAGTAGAGAACTACTACGCAGAGAAACTTTTAAAATCAGGTTATGATATTTTATTGGATACAACTTTGACACCTCAAAATAGGATTTTTAAGTGGGCACTAAATTTAATAGAGTACATGTACAAATATCCGGCATTGATTTCCATAATTGTCAAACTAACACATGATGATAAAAGTTACAATCCAGTAATAATTAAAAAGATATATTTTAATGATGAAGTACAAAAGATAGTTGAAAATATTATTAAAGACATAACAAAAATAGAAGACAGTAGAATTTTAAATTTCAAATATCTGCAGCTTTTTTCAGGAATTTTGGGTACTGTCATAAATCACGTTGTAGTGAGTATTTACGGTGATGAAAAAAGCATTTTAAATATAAGCGATTCTGAAGAATTAAGACAGTACTTAGTGCTTTTAATAGAAAGTATTTTAAGGTAAATGTTCTATTGTCATTTTTTTGCTTTTTAGACATAGAATATTGATTAAATAGTTTTATTGTGCTAAACTTAAAACAAGTATTTTAAACAGTTGTTTAATCATATAAATGGGAGTAGATATTAATGGGAAGCTTTGTAGAAGTTAAAAACCTTGTAAAAAGGTATAGGATGGGAGAAATAACCATTACTGCTGTATCTGGAGTAAGTTTCAATATAGATAAAGGGGAATTTACAGTTATAGTAGGTGAGAGTGGGGCAGGTAAGACGACAGTTCTTAATATGCTTGGTGGAATGGATACTTGTGATGAGGGTGAAATAATTGTAGATGGAAATGACATAAGCAAGTACAATCAGCGACAATTGACGACTTACCGCAGAAAAGATATTGGGTTTGTGTTTCAATTTTACAATCTGGTCCCCAATCTTACTGCTTTAGAGAATGTAGAACTGGCAACGGACATCTGCGATAATCCAATGGATCCTGTAGAAGTGCTTAGAGATGTAGGACTTTCTGAAAGGTTAAATAATTTTCCTTCCCAATTATCAGGTGGTGAGCAGCAAAGGGTGGCTATAGCAAGAGCATTGGCTAAAAACCCTAAATTGTTATTATGTGATGAACCAACAGGGGCATTAGATTATAAGACTGGCAGGGCAATTTTAAAGCTATTACACGATACATGCAGTAGATTAGGAATGACCATCATAATAATAACCCACAATAAAGCGATTGCACCAATGGCGGATAAAGTTATAAGCCTTAGAAATGGCAGCATAGATAAGATATCTATTAATGATTCTCCAGTGCCTATAGAAAGGATAGAATGGTAAATGGGAAAATCTTTGATGAAAGACATATTTAGAGAAATATCTAATACGAGAAAAAGATTTTTATCATTGTTTTTCATCGTGTTGATGGGAGTAGGTGTTTTTGGTGGAATAAAAGCTGCCAGCCAAGACATGAAGCTTACTGCCTCAAAATACGCTGCTGATTATAATTTGTTTGATGTACAAATTTTATCTACAATGGGTCTTACAAGTGATGATTTGAATAGCATCAAATCTGTAAAAGGTGTACTATCGGCATACCCATTTTACACAGTTGATGCTGTTGTTGATAAAAATAATAAGGGGTTTGTAGTAAAAGTCATAAGTGTAGATCCAGTCAAAATTAAGAATGATAAAAATTATGTAAATAAACCTAAACTTTTAGAAGGCAGATTTCCTGAAAACAATTCTGAGTGTGTGGTGGAGACAAAATTCCTTAAAGATTTAGGATTTTCAATAGGCGATACTGTAACTATAAATTTGGATTCTCAAAATCAAGACAATATAAAAAACAAAAAATTCAAGATAGTAGGTGTAGTCGAAACGCCTTATTATATATCAAGAGACAGAGGTTCCAGCAATGTGGGAAATGGCCAGATACAGGCTTTTATGATGGTACCTAATTCTGATTTTTCAATGGATGCCTACACTGAAATAGATGTGTTGGTAGATGGTGCAAAAAAATTTTCCACATTTTCAGATGAATACTACAATTTTATTCAACCTGTAAAAGATGATTTAACAAAATTAGGTAAAACTCGAAGTGAAATCAGATATGAAGAAATTAAAAATAAAGCGCAAAAGGAAATCGACGATGCTAAAAAAGCTCTGGAGGATAAAGAAACTAAGTACAACAAGGAATTATCTGATGCAAAAGCAAAGCTTGATGAAACAAAAACTACACTTCAAAATTCTCAAATCCAGTTAAATAAAAGACAAGCCAGTTTTAATGAGCAAATGGCTTTAAATCAGAAAAAAATTGATGATGGGAAAAATCAGATTGCTAATACTCAAGCTGCTATATCACAAAATGAGGTGGAATTAAACAGTGCAGAAGCTGAGATACAGGCAAAAGAAAAAGAATTAAATTACGATGAGAACATGAAAAAATTAAGTTCGACGTACGATGAGCTTAATAGTTCTCTGAATCAATTGAATTCTGAGATAAACAATAACCCGTCTTTGAAAGATCAGCTAAAACCAAAAGTAGATGAATTAAATGGGCAAATCGCAAGCATATCAAAACAAATAGATACACTTAATGCCAGCAAAAAAGCATTGGATGAGAATATGGTCCGATTAAGTGAAAAGAGATCGCAGCTTGAAAGTGCCAAAGCACAATTAGCTGCTTCGCAGGAAAGCATAAAAGAACAGGAATTAGTTTTAAGCAAAGCTAAGGCTCAAGGACAAATGCAGATAGATAATGCAGCAAAACAACTAAATGATGCCTTCTTAAAGCTTAATGATAATTATAAGAAATATGAGGCTAATAAAGCAGAATTTGACAAAGAGATAAGTGAAGCAAAAGCCAAAATTGCATCCTCGGAAGAGAAACTTAAAGATTTAAAAAAGCCTACATGGTATATATTAGATAGAAAATCTAACATAGGTTATGTGGAGTACGGGGACGAAGCAGACAGGATAAAAGCATTAGGCAATGTATTTCCGACCATCTTTTTCTTGGTTGCGGCTTTAGTAAGTTTAACTTCTATGACCAGGATGGTGGAAGAACAGAGGACCCAGATGGGAATTTTAAAAGCTTTAGGTTATGGCAGACTTTCCATAATGCTCAAATTCGTCATTTATTCATCTGTTGCCACAATATTAGGCGGATTTGCTGGTTTGCTTTTGGGTTTCAACATATTGCCGAGGATAATTTTCAATGCGTACGGGATGATGTATACACTGCCACCTGTGATTACAGAATTTAATTCATATTATGCTTTTGTGGGGATTTTTGCTGCGCTTGTTTCCACTACGGCTGTTGCAGCGCTTGTGTGTTTTAATGATCTGAGAGAAGTCCCTGCATCGCTAATGAGACTTAAAGCACCTATGGCAGGTAAAAGAGTTCTATTGGAAAACGTGAGATTTATATGGTCTCGACTGGATTTTATGCAGAAAGTGACTGCCAGAAACATATTTAGATACAAAAGGAGATTTTTAATGACTGTAATAGGGATAGGTGGATGCACTGCACTGCTGCTTACTGGATTTGGAATAAGGGACTCAATAAATATCATTGTTTCTAAGCAGTTCAATGAAATCTTCAAATATCAGATGATAACGACCTTTAAAAGTGACGCTTCTAAAGAAGATCTAAATGAGCTTACAAATGCTATAAATAATGACAAAAATATAAAAGAAAGCATTATGCTTAATCAATCCAGCATTGATGTTATAAAAGGAAATGTGAAAAAGACCGCATTTCTTGTCGTTACAGGAGATAAAAACAAGTTTAGAGATTTTATAGTCTTGAGAAATAGAAATACAGGTGCAGAGATACCTCTAAAAGATGATGGAGTTGTAATAACGGAAAAACTTTCTAATATGCTTAAAGTAAGAAATGGCGACTATATGTACTTGGATACAGGCAGTGGAGGAAAAGTAAAAGTTAAAATTGATGGCATAGCAGAAAATTATCTACAGCATTACGTTTATATGAGCTCATCTTTGTATGAGAAATTATTTAATAAGAAGATGTCATCAAACGAGATACTGTCGAAGCTCAATGATAGTTCAAATACAAAAGAAGATGAAATATCTCAAAAGATATTGAAATCAAAAGCTGTAATGACGGTCAATTTTATTTCATCTGTTAAAAAGACGTTTCAGGACGTCGTAAACAATTTGTTGTCAGTCGTATTAGTCTTGATTGTATCTGCAGGTACGCTTGCTTTTGTGGTTCTTTACAATCTGACAAATATCAATATAACCGAAAGGATAAGAGAGCTTGCCACGATGAAAGTTTTGGGATTTTACGATGAAGAAGTTTCTCTGTACGTCATGAGAGAGAATTTTATCTTGACAATCATAGGAATTTTATTAGGGTTTGTGATGGGCGTCTTTCTACACAGGTATCTCATGTCAACAGTAGAAGTCGACATATTGATGTTTGGAAGGAATATTGAACCGATGAGCTTTTTGTATTCTGCACTTATCACAATGGGATTTTCTATCCTTGTAAGCATTGTAGTGCACTTCCAGCTTAAGAAAGTCGATATGGTGCAGTCATTAAAAAGTCCAGAGATTGATTAATAAATGGTATTGTGCTATCATTTGATGAAGATTTCAATGATAGCACAATATTTTCTATTTTTATTGATGAATTCTGCACATTAATTTATAATTGTTAATAAGTTATTAAATTTCTATATGTAAAGGAGTGTATCTGCATGCCTATAATTAATTCAATAACAAAGGAAAAATTAAGTGACAACTTGAAAAATACTTTAAAGACAGAGTTTGCATCTATGATGATGGATGTAGCCGGTAAAAGCGAAAATTGGCTTATGGTGAGATTTGCAGAAGGTGACGACATATACTTTCACGGAGAACCTTTAGATAAGGGGGCAATCGTTGAGATACAGTTAATAGGAAAGCTTACAAGAGAACAAAAGGAGAAGATTTCAGCCAGAATCTGCGATATTTTTGAAAGTAATTTAAAATATCCTAAGGACAATGTGTACATAGTTATTCAAGAATTTGCCGGTGAAAATTGGGGATACAATGGCAGTACATTTTAAAGGTGAAAAATTATGTCTGATAAAATAAATTTTAATGTCATAAAACCTATTGATGAGGCAAGATACCTTACTGCTGATAATGCATCAAGGTATCGCCTCATCATGCGATATTTTTACCAAAATTATGAGCGGCTTAGATACTGGCTAACTAAAGAGGATGTGTATAATTATGTAAAAGGTTTTGATTTGTTCTACGACTATACATTGGATAAGTGTGAGCAGGATTTAAAGTCGCTGACTGAGTGGAAAAACTTGATAGCTGAGCAGGATACTGGAAGAGCTCAATCTGCAGAAGAATTTAAAAATAAAAAATTTAGATACATGCTTAGCGAGTATTCGATAGAAATAGAAAGGATGACAATTAATCTAGAAAAAATAAAAGGCTATGGTGGTTCTTTAGAGTCATCTTTATTCCAAAGATTGTATGAAAACTTAAAGAAAATTGATGATATATCTAAAAGCGATGACTTAGAAGTTGTATACAGATGGTGGAAAGATTTTACTTCAGATTTTGAAAATATTTATCATAACGCCATAGACTACATTGCCAGCTTGCAAAGTTCAAATGCAGATGAACTCATGAAAACTGACGCTTTCTTGATATACAAAGACAAGCTTACTGAGTATTTAAGAGGATATATAAAGGATTTGCAGAGGTTTTCTCAAGTTATCGTATCGCTTTTAAATAAGATTGATAAAAAGTCGTTAGATGGTATTGTAGAAAAATTGCTTATTTATGAGGAGAACATACCGAGGTTGGATAAAGATTTTGATATAAACGACATTAAAGAAAATATATTGAGCAAGTGGGACAACATAGTATTTTGGTTTAGAGGAAATGGCGATGAAGATAGTGAAGCGTACAGGCTTCTTGAAATATCAAATGAGATAATAAGAAAGATCACGATGTATGCGGCCAGAATCTCTGAAAACAGGTTAAAGACTGCCAGCAGGAAAAGTGAGTATATAAAGCTTTCTAAGATATTTGCAAACGCTGATGATATAACTTATGCACATAAGCTTTCATCAGTTGTTTTTGGAGTTTTTCACACGAGACATTTGTACGGCGATTTTGACAAAGGGACTGAAAGCATAAATGAAAGCGTATGGGATGACGTGCCGTGTAAATTCTCTATAAGGCCTAAGACCAGAAGCTATACACAATCCACAAAGACAAATGCTATAATAGATAGGGCAGAAGAAAAAGAGATGTGCTTAAAGCAGTACCTTGAAGAAAGACACAGTGAGATTGAGGAAATATCAAAGTATATTATTGACGGAAAGATAGTTTTAAAAGAGTTACCAATAATTAAGCCTTTTATAAGGACAACCCTTTTAAATTGGATAAGCAAATCTTTAAGTCAGCCTAAAAACATAGCAAAGTCAGAAGATGGAAGGACATACAAAGTCAACATTTCAAGGAACAAGACGATAGTTCTAAAATGTACAGATGGGATTCTTGAAATGCCTGATGTAACGATTGAGTTTTTAAATTGATACGGTGGTGTTTTTAGTTGGAAGAACTTAAAGTCCTTTTAGAAAACTTTTGGGTTACAAAAGAAGATACAGAAATGTTTAATAGAATACGTGACAATGAAAAGAAATTAAGATCATTTGTAGAGGATAAGTTAGGATATCGTCTTATTGTGAATCCGATTATTATAAAGTTGGAGAAAATACCTGGTGATGCTGAGGAGTGGATGGGAATTGAAGAATTTCAGAGCCCGATGGATTATGCGTTTCTATGTCTTCTCCTTGCATTTTTAGAGGACATGGGCATAGGTGATCAATTTATACTTTCAAATATAACGGAGTATATCGAGATGCAGTACGAAGGCATGGAAAGTGTTGACTGGACCTTATTTAAGCATAGAAAAGCCCTCGTGAGGGTACTCAATTTTGCAGAAAAGCTGAAAATGATAAAAGTGGATGATGGAGAGCATGAAAGATTTGCCGATAGTCGTGATGTAGAGGTTTTATATGAAAATACGGGGCTTTCAAGGTACTTTATGAGAATTATGAGCAGCGAAATAAATGAAGAGATGACGTTAGAAGATTTTATGAAAGACGACAGGTATGAGGACAACAAAGTCCTTGAGAGAAGACATAGAGTTTACAGAAAACTGCTTCTATCTCCAGCCGTCTACTATGATGGAACTGACGATCAAGATTTTATCTATATAAAAAACTACAGAAATACATTAGAAAAAGATTTTGACGATTATCTCGATGCAAAATTGCACATTCACAAAACGTCTGCATACATAATTTTTAATGAGAATAAATATGCTTCATCTTACTTTCCAGACAATAAAAATATATCTGACATAGTGCTTCAAATAGCCTATGTCTTAAGAGATATGATAGATTCTGGCAGTTTAAATGTAGGAATAGATGACTGTATTGAAATTACAGAGGGACAATTTATGAGCATCGTATCAGATGTAAAGAGTAGGTTTAAAAGCGGATGGAGCAAGATTTACACTGATATGAGTGATGAAAAATTATTTGATGAAATTACAGAGTTTATGAAAAGTTGGAAAATGGTAATATACAATGATGATACCCACTCATATACTTTGATGCCGATCTTAGGAAAGTTTATTGGTGAATATCGAAATGATTTTAAAGGAGCAATTCAAAATGAATGATAGATGGGTAATTAATAGAGCTGGTCTTCTTAATTTTTGGTACTATGATGATGAAGTGTTTGAATTTTCTGGAGGGAGGCTTCTTCTAAGAGGTTCCAATGGTTCAGGAAAATCTGTAACTATGCAGAGTTTCATACCTCTTCTTTTAGATGGCAATAAAAGCCCTGAAAGACTGGATTCATTTGGCTCAAGAGCCAGAAGGCTTGAGGATTATCTTTTAGGTGAAGAAGATGTAAATGGAATTGACGAGAGAACTGGCTATCTTTATATGGAATTTAAGAGGGAAAATAAAGATAATTATATCTCTATAGGCATAGGCCTTAAAGCAAAAAGACATCAAAGTATGGATTTTTGGGGATTTATCATTAAAGATGGACGGCGTATAGGCATTGACATATTGCTTTACAAGTTAGAGACAGGAATGGATGGGAAAAGAGTCAAAATACCTCTATCCAAAAAAGAGCTTAAAAATTGCATTGGAAGTGGCGGAGAAGTAGTTGACACACAAAGAGAATACATGGAATTAGTAAATAAAAATATATTTGGCTTTTCAAGCATTGATGACTATGATGAACTTATAAAGCTTTTAATACAGCTTAGGAGTCCAAAGCTTTCCAATGATTTAAGGCCAAGCCGTATTTACGACATATTGAATGCGTCTCTTTCAACTTTGACAGATGACGATTTAAGACCTATGTCTGAAACGATAGAAAACATGGATCAAATAAAGCTGCATTTGGATTCGCTGAATAAAAACATGAAATCTTTAAAGAAGCTTAAAAATGAATACGATAGGTACAATAGATTTATGCTTTATTACAAAGCAGAAAAGCTTCTGACGCAGAAAAATGAGCTTTCCAAAGTGCAAAAACAAAGCGATGAATTGTTGCAAAGTATTGAAAAAAATAATCAAGATGTTTTCTATGGTGAAAATAGGATATCAGAACTTGAAAGCGAGCTCCAAGCTTTGAAAAATAAAGAAATTCAACTAAGAAAAAATGATGCTTTTAATACACAAAGAGAGCTTGTTGAAGAAGAAAATATTTTGAAACAATATAGAAAAGACAAGGATTTAAAAGAGGTTCAGCTTAAAAAGAAACAAGAGAGATATTTCCAAATAGAAGAAGAACTAAAGGAGCTTTACGGTAGAGAATATAGTATTGATGAAAGAATAAGAGAAAATCTTTTAGATATGGCTTCTATATCTGAAGAAGTCAATTTTGATGAGCACAGCTTTTCAGAAGAAGAATTAAAAAAGTCTTATGGTAAAGATTTTGACTTTGACTTTTGGAACAATTCACTAAAAGAGTATACAGGAAAAGTGAGAAAGGCATTAGATGCTATCAATGAGGAGGCAGATGCAAACAAAAAATACAATGAAGCATTGTTAGAAGAAGATAGATTGAGAAAGGCAAATGAGCATTTAAAGCGAAAAATCAATGAAATTGAGATTTTGTTTGATGAAGAAAAGAACAGGTTTATTGATAAAATTTACGATTGGTCAGATACGAATAAATTTTTGAAGCTCAATAGAGAAAAAATCGAAGAACTTTCCAGAATAGTGCTATCATACGGGAAAACAAGTACTTATGAAGATCTTATTTCATTTGTAAGGAAGCCATACGAGGATATCAGAGAGAAGTTTCAGATGGACTTGATTAAAGTTAAAAATGAATTAGACTTAAAAAATTCTAAGCTGGATGAAAAAGAAGAGGAATTAAGAAAATGGAAAGAGACGGAGGATCCTGAGCCAGAGCGCAGTGAACAAGTTTTAGAAAACAGAAAAAGACTGGATAAAGCGGGAATTGCATATGTACCACTTTATAAAGCGATTGATTTTAAAAATGATATTGATGATGATACAAAGGGAAATATTGAATCAGCTCTTATAGACATGGGAATCTTGGATGCACTTATTGTGTCAAGAAGCGATTTAGACAGAGCAATGAAAATGGATAAGGACATGGCAGATAAGTATATCGTTCCGGGGACTTTTAACATGAAGCTTAATGTATTGCAGTATTTTAATGTTGTCGATTCAAATAGCGGTGTCGGATTAGACGAAATTTCAGATGCTTTAAGCAATGTATTTATCTATGAGGAAGAGAATGCAACATATATAAATTATGATGGCACGTATGGAATAGGAGTTTTAAAGGGAAAAGCTGCAGGGAATGTAAAGTCAAGGTATATAGGTTTTGAGTCGAGACGGCGTTTTAAAGATGAGATGATATCATCCATAGCTAAGGAAATAAGCATCATAAAAGATGAGATAAGAGAATTAAATGATAGACAATTGTTAATAAAATCTCAGCTAAGTGATTTAGACGTAGAATATAAAAATTTCCCAGGAAAAGATGATTTGGAAGAAGCGTTAAAGGAATTGAAAGAAGCCCAATCTAATCAAAAGTTTACTGAAAATAGATTAAACGACGCAATAATTGCTGCTAAGAAGCTTTTTGATGTGCTTCAAGAAAAGAAAGCAATTGTTAGAAAGTTGACGTCGGGAATTAGCATTCATGCAGACGCCAAATCTTACGAAAGTGCTTTAGAACAGTTAGATGAGTACAAAAATCTCCTGCAGAAATTACAGATAAACTACAATAGCTATATTACTGTCTTAAGAAGTGTAGAGACTAGAAAAATGCAGAAACAAGATATCGAGTATGACATTGATAATTACAATTTTGAGATTGATGTATTAGATACGAAGATAAAAAACAGCATAGAAAAGATCAATGTATTAAAAGAAACCATAGAAAAACTTGGTATAGAGGACCTTCAAAAGGAGCTTTCACAGTGCATAAAAAGGATTGAAGATATACCAAAGGAAATAAATGATTTAACTGCTAAAACTGCTGCGCTTAAAGAGAGAGTAGTCCTACAAGAAAAAGAGTATGAAAGATTGAGAGAGGAAATAAGGAAAAACCATGACATTTTGAACATATACCATAAAGGGTTAAAAGATGAGATAATATTTGGATTCGTTGATGAGATTAAAGATATAGACGACGTTTATAAAGCAGCGAAGACTATTCAATCACAGTACAAAGAAATGTTTGCAAAGTTTGATAAAGATAGTGCCACAGAAAAGATTAGAAATGCGTTTTATGTCTGTATAAATGAGCTTGTGGAATTTGGGCTTTCGTTAGATGTGGTTGAAAATGGACAAAGTGATTTGGATATTAATGATTATCAAGAAATATATAAAGATTTAAGAAGATATCAAATAACAGCGAAAGTAAATGACAAAAAGATATCCCTTTATGGACTTTATAACATGATAGATGAAGATATAAAGATAAACGAAAACCTTATGAAAGAAAAAGATAGGCAGCTTTTTGAGGACATAATCATGCACAATGTAGGGCGCAAAATAAGAAGCAGAATCTTTAAGGCAGAAGAATGGGTAAAAAAGATGAATGAGTTAATGTCACAGCGAGATACTTCAAGCGGTCTTAAGTTTCAATTGGAATGGAAGCCAAAAGCTGCTACAAACGAGCAAGAACTTAATACAAGGGAGCTTGTGGAGCTTTTAAAGCTTGACGCAGATATGATGAAAGAAGAAGATTTTAATTTAGTAGTAAATCATTTTAGATCAAAGGTTGAAAGTGCAAAGAAAATATATGAAGAAAACAGCAGCACTGATACATTCCACCAGATTATGAAAAGTATTCTCGACTATAGAGATTGGTTTGAGTTTAAGTTATATTTCAAAAAAGAAGGGGAAAATCGCAAAGAACTTACAAACAATGCCTTTTACAAGTTCAGCGGTGGAGAGAAAGCCATGGCTATGTATATACCTCTTTTCTCAGCCGTGTACTCCATGTATCAATCAGCGTCATCACAAGCTCCAAAGATTATATCGCTTGATGAAGCTTTTGCAGGGGTGGATGATAACAATATAAGAGATATGTTTAAGCTTATAGAAGACTTGGGATTGAATTTCATCATGAACTCTCAAGTACTGTGGGGCGATTACGATACAGTGCCAGAGCTATCTATATATGAGCTTATAAGACCTAAAAATGCAAGTTATGTATCGTTGGTAAGATATAAATGGGATGGAAAGGTTAGGCATTTAGTTACTGGAATTAAAAAAAGTGTTAAAGCGGCAGATGATTTTTCATACAATGAGGTTGCATTTACAAGAGTAGGTGAGTAGATGAAAGCCGATGATATAGCATTTTTTAGAAAAAACAAAGGGTATGAAAGGATATTTAAAGCTATTAAGGATAAATATAAAAGCATAGGAAGGATAGGTGGTGTAATCAAACTTGATGATTTGACAAATTCTGAGAAAGTAGTATTGTCTAACCATTTTAAGAAGGACTTTAGCAAACGAAAATCGATAAGTATTGATGTCAATAAATTTGCAGATACATTTTTAAATACGAGATTTGAAAAATACAGTTTGATTGATATATTAGAATCGTATTTTGATGAAAAGTTAACCAGTAAAAAAGAGGACATGTATCAGTATGAAAATGAAAAAGAAAAGTTCTTTAACAGGTTTTTATCCGAGTATGAAGGGACTAATTGTTGGCAATGGTTGAAATCTGTTTATGAAAATAAAGCTGTAGGAGTAAGAACGATAAACCAAAGATATGACAGTGATCGCATGTTGCTTAAAAGAGATATAAAATACGTATGTGATGCACTGAATAAACTTCCAGTTTATGAAGGAAAGAAATTAAGGTTACCAGTATTTTCATCGTACATCACTAGAGATCCACATAGATTCGATGTAAATACTGACTGCGGTAAAATGTTCATAAATGCACTGGCTACGATTTTCGGAGTCAATGATGTAAAAAATTCGGAAGAGATTGCTGAGCTTTTATATAGGGCTGGTATAGTGATTGACGAGATATCGAATTTCGTGACGCTTAAAGGACTTTTGGCTTATAGTGTAGACGAGTGTAACAAGGTATTTAAAGCTGCGTATGAGTGCAATGAAGTTTTGCAAGTACCGCTTTACAATTTGAGCGCGCTGGATATGGTCGAGAGCCCATCAAAAAAGGTATTTGTATTAGAAAATCCAGGTGTTTTTTTGTCCGTATGCGATTTTATTAAGAAGCCTATTCCGCTTGTATGCGCATATGGCCAACCTAGATTATCTCTGCTTGTCCTCTTAGATATGCTGTATAAAAATGGCACAGACATATATTATTCAGGTGATTTTGACCCTGAAGGTATACAAATAGCCCAAAGACTTTTTAAAAGATATCCTGACAGATTTCATTTTTGGAGGTATGATGTTGAGGACTACATAAAAGCCTTGTCAGATAAGACATTGACGGAATCAAGGCTTAAAATGCTAGATAAAATTGATACGGCTCAATTAAAGCCTTTGACTGACAAGATGAAGATATTGAAAAAAACTGGTTATCAAGAGCTTATTCTCGATGATATCATTAAAGATATATTGTCAATAATATAAGAAATATTTAAAACGCAATTGTTAATTTGACAGAATTTTATTGATGCGACTTGTGAATGTAATATTTTAGTATATAATATATTATGAAACGCTAATTTTAAAGGAGGGAGTTTTATGGCTCTAAATCAAAATATGTTCAGGATGTACGATATACGCGGTGTATGGAATGATGACCTTACTGAAGAAACAGCAGAGCTTATTGGTAAAGCCTTCGGTACATATATTCAAAATGAAAAAGGCATAAAAGATGTAATTGTAGGCAGAGACAACAGGATATCATCAAAGCCTATAAGAAATGCAGTAGTAAATGGACTTACATCTACAGGTTGCAATGTGTTGGATATCGGTGTTCTGTCGACGCCTGCTTTTTACTATTCCCGAATACTATACAATTACGATGCAGGGCTTATGATAACGGCAAGCCACAATCCACCGCAGTTTAACGGATTTAAAGTTGCATTTGGACCATCAACTATATATGGTGATGAGCTTAAGAAGCTCTATCATATTGCGGAAAAAGGCGATTTCAAGACGGGGATAGGTTCTTTGAAATACGCATATCCTATACAAAGCTACATAAAGATGATTCAGGATAAAGTAAAACTTGGCGATAAAAAGCTTAAAGTTGTCGTAGACTGTGGAAACGGTACATGTTCAAACATATATCCTGATATTATATACGGGCTGGGGTGCGAAGTATACCCACTGTACTGCGAATCAGATCCAACATTTCCAAACCATTTTCCTGATCCAGTGAACGCAGACAATCTGAAAGACTTGATAAGTGAGGTTAAAAGACTTGGCGCAGACGTTGGCATAGCTTTTGACGGTGACGGAGATAGAATTGGCGTCGTTGACGAAAAAGGCAATATAATATGGGGCGATATGCTGATGGTGCTTTACTGGAGAGAAATAATGAAAAAGCACCCTGGCGCAGATGCTATTGTTGAAGTTAAATGTTCAAAGGCACTGCCTGAAGAAATAAAGAAACTTGGTGGAAATCCGATCTTTTATAAAACTGGTCACAGCCTTATAAAGGCAAAGATGAAAGAAATCAATGCTGTCTTTACAGGTGAGATGTCAGGCCACATGTTCTTTGCTGATGAGTATTATGGCTATGATGACGCGGCGTATGCTGCAGCAAGGCTTTTAAGAATACTTTCTAATACGGATAAGACATTGTCAGAGCTTCTTTCTGATGTGCCAAAATATCCGTCAACGCCTGAATTGAGATTGCACTGCGATGATGATAAAAAATTTGACGTTGTAAAGGGTGTGACGGAACATTTTAGAGAAAAAGGGTACGATTTAATAGACATTGACGGCGCAAGAGTCATGTTTAATGGCGGATGGGGGCTTGTTAGAGCATCTAATACAGGCCCTGAATTGATTGTAAGGTGTGAAGCTGATACTGAGAAAAGGCTTGAAGAGATAAAAGATGAGCTTGCAGGTGTGCTAAAAGAATACGGTGTTGAGCTTAAATAGAAATGTACGAAGGGACTGTGAAAAATATCACGTCCCTTTTGTGTTGGAAAAATTTTATGATTTTTTTGTTGTAAACGGTCACTAAAGAAGGATTTTTAATGTCTCATGTCGAATACATCTTAAAAACACATCAAAAGGAGGCAGCATATGTGGAAGATGATGAAAAATGGTATGTCATATATACTAGAACGGGAGATGAACTGAAAGTAAAAAGGTTGATTGAATTGCTATTTTGTAAATTGAAAAGAAAATCTATTAGAGTGTTGATACCTAAAAGGGCAATAATTGAAAGAAAAGGCAAGAACCGTGTGGAGAAAATAAAGTTTTTATTTCCAGGTTACGTATTTATAAAGACGTGCATGAGCCACGAACTTTACAATGATATTAAAAGATTACCTCGCTTTTTAAAATTTTTAAAAGATGGGATTGAGCCTGCTGAGGTAAGAGAAGAAGAAATAAATATCATACTGGCACTTATAGGAGACTCCGATATAGTCGGATTTTCGACAGGCATAAAAGTAGGCGGAAAGGTAAAAATCATCGATGGACCGCTTAAAGGGTTTGAAGGTCTTATCGAAAAAATCGACAAACGGAAAGGAAGGGTAAAAGTTAGGCTAAATGTATCTGGAAATGTCAACCTGGTTGATTTAGGCATCCGAATTGTGGAAAATTTAGATAAAAACGAAGATAAGCTATCAGAAGTTTCGTGATGTGATGGAGGAATACGCATGAAAATAAGAAAAGCTATAATACCTGCGGCAGGACTTGGGACAAGGTTTTTGCCTGCAACAAAAGCACAGCCAAAGGAAATGCTGCCAATAGTAGACAAGCCTACGATTCAGTATATAGTTGAAGAAGCTGTAAACTCAGGCATAGAGGATATACTCATAATAACAGGAAGAAATAAAAGAGCGATAGAGGACCATTTCGACAAATCGATAGAATTGGAATTGGAGCTTAAGAAGAAAGGCAAAGAAAATCTTTTAAGCCTCGTTGAAGACATAACAAATATGGTTGACATACATTATATAAGGCAGAAAGAGCCAAAGGGATTAGGCCATGCTATTTACTGTGCCAGAGCATTTGTAGGAGATGAGCCATTTGCAGTTTTATTAGGTGATGACATAGTTGATGCAGAAGTACCCGTATTAAAACAGATGATAGAACAATACGAAAGGTACAACTGCTCTATAATAGGCGTACAAGAAGTGCCAAAGAGTGAAGTAGACAAATACGGCATAGTAGATGCCAATATGATTGATGATAGGCTGTATAGAGTAAACAACCTTATAGAGAAGCCAAGAATAGATGAAGCGCCATCAAACATGGCGATATTAGGAAGGTACATAATATCGCCAAGGATATTTGAAATATTGAAAGATGTAAAGCCTGGAGCAGGTGGAGAGATACAGCTTACTGATGCGCTTAAAGTGTTATTGGAGTATGAAGCCATATATGCATATAATTTTGAAGGGAAAAGGTACGACGTAGGAGACAAGATGGGGTACTTGAAAGCGACGGTAGAGTACGCCTTAAAGAGAGATGATTTGAAAGATGAATTTAGAAAATACTTGAAAGAAATTGCAGCTATTGCCGAAGAGGTAGCTACATACAGTGAAAAATAAATAACAATATAGGAGGAATAAGATGGAAGAAGAAATTTCTTTGAGAGAATTATTGGAGATTATATGGAAATGGCGAAAGACTATCGCTTTGATAACTATTGTATCTGTATTGATAGCTGGTTTATTGAGCTTTTTTGTGATAAAACCAACTTATGAAGCAACTACGACTTTAAGTGTGTCAGATATAACGCCACAGACAGGATTTTTTGGTTCAAATACAACAGTTGTTTTGCCTAATCAAAATAGCAGTGATGGGTCAATGATACAAAGCGATACGGCGGATAAAGATTTATCGTATTTATTATCTTCTATTTTAAAGTATCAAGATATGACAGTAAATACATATAAAGAAGAGGTCACGAATCCACAAGTATTGTTAAACACGATTAAACAATTAAAGCTTGACCCTAAAAGATACACGCTTGATAATTTCAAAAATGAAATTGACGTGCAAACAATTGATAACACTAATTTAATAACAATTACTGTAAAAGAGAAAGATCCCAAATTAGCGGCTAAAATAGCTGATGCTATTGCAGCAAATTTTAAATCTTACATAGTATCAAGAAACAATAGGCAGACAGATAAACTTATAACCACGATAGAGAACCTCATAAATCTTCAAAATTCAAAGATCGAAGCGGCCACAAATGAATTAAACAGTATAAATCCAGCAAACAAGACTGAATATGAACAAAATCAAACTAAATTGAATCTTTTAAAGAATACAAGAGATATAATGATGGAAAAGTACAATATGCTTCAACTTGTAAAAGCATCTAACTTAGGTGAGCAAGGCATAATGGTTACATCAAAAGCCATCGTTCCTGATAAACCTGTATCGCCGAAGAAATCATTAAATATAGCAATTGCCTTTATATTAGGTCTTATGGTAAGTGTGTTTGTGGTATTTTTTGCAGAATATTGGAAAAGTACCAGTGCCAAAGTTGAAAAAAAATAATAGAGTTAAACAATAAAAATCCCGCTTTGTTAAGATGGGATTTTTATTGTTATTGAAAGATTTTATAGAGAGTTTCATAATATTAAAAGTGATTATAAATAAAAATCGTTTAGGAGAATATATATATTAATGAAAAATCATTTAGGAGGCGCAATCTTGAAGAATAAAGGATTGTCGGTATTTTCAATTGCTGCAACATATATAGGTACTGTGGTGGGGGCTGGATTTGCGTCTGGACAGGAAGTACTGCAATTCTTTGGATACCACGGTGTTAAAGGATTCGTGGGTCTTTTTGCCGCAGCCATTATGTTTATCGTATATGGGTATTTTATTTTATTATTGGGCAATAGGCTTAATGCTTCTTCACATTATGAGGTTATTATGGATGTTGGAGGCCCTTTTTTTGGCAAAATAATGGATTATGTAATCATATTTTTTTTATTTGGAGCTTTTACGGCAATGCTGGCAGGTACGGCAGCGATTTTTAAAGAACAGTTTGGGCTACCATCTCAGTTTGGAGCTGTTTTGATGGCTGTGATATCTGTTATGACAGTGTTGACAGGAATAGCAGGTGTTATTTCTGCTATTTCTTTTGTGGTGCCGATTTTATTGCTGGGAGTATTTTTGATAAGTGCATTAGCTCTTTTTTATACACCAGATATTTTTGTGTTAAGTCGTATATCAATGCCATTTGATGCAGCAGTTAAAAATTTTTTTATATCAGGGGTTATCTACGCTTCATATAATTTATTGATGTCTGTAGCGATATTAGCACCTCTTGGGAATCAAACAACGAATAAATCGGATTTAAAATTAGGTGCTTTATTTGGAGGTTTAGGCTTGTGGGCCGGTGCTACGATGATCTTGGTGGCCATTCTTTTGAACATGCCTAAAGTTTCAAATTATCAAATACCTATGCTTTATATCGCCGGAAAGTTTTCAACGTTGCTAAAGCTAATATACAGTTTTATTTTGATTGCAGAAATTTATACGACTGCTGTTGGAAATCTTTATGGTTTTGTGGCAAGATTGACTGATACCAGAAGCATATTGTATAAAGTCTGTACAATCATTACAGGTGGTGTAGGACTGATATTAAGCGGATTTGGATTTTCAAAATTAGTACACTATATGTATCCGATTGCAGGTTATGCTGGAATTGTGATGCTGATTGGGATAACGTATGGTTTGATTAAGAAAAAATGATGTAAATGAGCTATTTTGCTAATGTTTTTTGCTTGTGTTTCGAAATATATATTGGATAAATAGTGTTGCTGCAGACTTTATAGACAGGAGTGAAAACATGAACTCTTTTTTGTACGATGCAAAGACAAAATGCCCAGTTTGTGGCAGAGAATTTACTTATACTAAAGTTAGAATGTCTCATTTAAGAGTTGTGGAAATCAGAAAGGATCTGTATACAAAATATGAAGGAATAGAGCCTTTTTTTTATGATCCTATTGTATGTCCCAATTGCGGTTATGCTGCATTAAACGAATCTTTTAACAATATTAATGAAGAAAGTAGAAAGGAGGTTCTTTCAAGAATCACTACAAATTGGACGAAAAGAAAGTTTTCTGGTGAAAGGACTCCTAAAAAAGCTTTAGAATCGTATCTTTTGTCTTTATATTGTTCAGAGATAAAAAACGATAAAGATATAATATTTGCTAAGACATGCTTGAGGATAAGTTGGATATACGACATATTAGGAGATACTGCAAATAAAATAAAGTTCTTAAAGATTTCATTAGACAAATATGAGAAAGCATATGAAGGAAATGATTCATTTGAAGGCGAGATACAGCTTATATATTTGATAGGTGAGTTAAACAAGATATTAGGCAATAGAGATGAAGCTCTAAAATGGTTTAACAAGGTAATAAATCATCCATTGAGAAGCAATTATTCTATGATAGTTGATTTTGCAAGAGATGAATGGCAAAGCCTAAAAATATGAGGTCATGTTTTTACATGTGACCTCATATTTTTATATGAGGAGAAATGTACAAAGGGGGATACAAATGTTTCAGACAAAAAAACCAGAAAATAGTACAATTTACTTCTTTAATAATGAATTTATCAAAAATGGGTTAAGCGAACAAGAAGCACGTAAGAGATTATTGAAATACGGTCCTAATGTTCTTGATGAAGGTAGAAAATTGACTGCTTTCGATATTTTTTTAGATCAATTTAAAGATTTTATTGTGATGGTTTTGTTAGTTGCAACGTTGATTTCTGCTCTAATGGGAGAAATAGCCGATGCTGTGACGATTACGGTTATTATAATCCTTAACGCAATTCTTGGTTTTGTGCAAGAATACAGGACCGAACAGTCGCTGGATGCTCTGAAAAAACTTTCTGCACCATCTTCAAAGGTTTTAAGGGATGGTGCTGTAAAAGAAATACCTTCAGAAGAGATAACAGTCGATGATGTAATATTGCTTGAAGCAGGCGACAAAGTTCCAGCAGATGCTATCGTATTTGAAGCTTATAACTTAAGGCTTGATGAATCTATTTTAACAGGTGAGTCTATTCCTGTAACAAAAGAACCTGTCGAAATAGGAAACAGGAAGGTGGCGCCAAAAAATAGCTTTATATACATGGGTACTGTAGTCACAAGCGGACGCTGCAAAGCTTTAGTTGTTGATGTAGGTATGAGGACTGAAATGGGAAAAATTGCAGGGATGATTAAGGATATTGACGACAGTATGACGCCACTTCAAAGAAGGCTTGATAAATTAGGGAAGATCCTTGTAACAGGTTCTTTATTAATTTGTGCTCTTGTGGTAGTTATGGGAATCATTAGAGGCGAGTCTATCTATTACATGTTTTTGTCTGGAGTCAGTCTTGCAGTAGCTGCCATACCTGAAGGTCTTCCTGCTGTTGTTACAGTGTCCCTTGCAATAGGAGTTCAAAGAATGTTAAAGCGAAATGCGATTGTCAGGAAACTGCCGGCTGTAGAGACCCTTGGATGTACAAATGTCATCTGCACTGATAAAACAGGCACTTTGACGGAAAACAAAATGACAGTTAAAAAGATTTTTGTAAATGATGGTGTTGTAGAAATTGAAGGAAAGTCAAACAACGTTAAATTTACAATAAATAGTATAAAAGTAGAGCCTATTTACGATCCCGCATTAAAAAGGCTACTAGAAATAGGATATATGTGTAATAATGCAGATGTAAAAATAGAAAAGATCAAAGTAAGAAATGAAGTTGTAGAAGATGTTAAATACGTTGGTGATCCTACAGAAGCTGCCATCATGTATGCTTCAGTTTTAGGAGGCGTATCTAAAGAATACGTAGAAAAAAAGATGAAACGAATTGAAGAAATTCCATTTGATTCAGACAGAAAAAGGATGAGCGTCGTAGTTGAGGAAAATGGCTTGATGTATGCATTTACGAAGGGTGCCCCAGATGTTGTAGTCGAACTATGCACTAAGGTTTTAAGGGATGGAAGGGAGGTTCCACTCAGCTCTTTTGAAAAAAAGAAAATACTTGAGACGAATGAAAAGTTCAGTAGGGATGCTCTTAGGGTGTTGGCATTTGCCTATAGGAGGCTTCCTAAAGGAGTTAGATACAGTGATCTATCAGTTATTGAGAGGGATTTGGTCTTTGTCGGATTAGAAGGAATGATAGATCCACCAAGAAAAGAAGCATACGATGCTGTATTAAAATGTAAATTGGCAGGCATTAAACCTATAATGATAACAGGGGATCATAAGTTAACTGCTGCAGCTATTGCAGATGAATTAAATATACACTCTAAAACTGATAACATCATGACAGGAGAGGAGATAGATAGATTAGATGATAAGAAACTTAATGAAGCGGTAGAGAATACGACGGTTTACGCGAGAGTTTCTCCAAAACATAAATTGAGGATTGTAAGAGCTTTAAAAAGCAGGGGATATGTTGTAGCCATGACTGGCGATGGTGTAAATGATGCACCTGCCATTAAAGAGGCTGATATTGGCATTTCTATGGGGAAAAGCGGTACAGATGTAGCGAAAGAGGCGTCTTCTATGATTTTGACTGATGACAATTTTGCTACCATTGTAGCGGCAATTGAAGAAGGGAGGATTATATACGACAACATAAGAAAATTTATAAGATATTTATTATCATGCAACATTGGAGAAGTAATAACGATGTTTTTAGCTGCTTTGTCATCTTTAGAGCTTCCGCTTGTTCCTATACAAATTTTGATGGTAAATCTTGTGACAGACGGGCTACCCGCATTAGCGTTGGGGCTTGATCCTGCTGATAAAGACATAATGAATTTAAAACCGAGAAAGGCAGATGAAAGCATCTTTGCAAACGGCCTTGGAATAAGAATAGGCATCGTTGGAACTTTAATGGCTGTTTGCACCTTGTCATCGTACATATTTGCATTGACTTACGGCACATTGGACAGAGCAAGAACGATTGCGTTTTCGACTTTAGTCATGGTAGAGCTTATACATTCGTTTGAATGTAGATCAGAGAGGCATTTGATATTTGAGTTAGGCTTATTTACTAACAAATATTTAGTAGTTGCAGTTACTGCATCATTCTTGCTTTTTCTCTCAACTATATACATACCATTTTTAAGCGCTGTTTTTAGGACTGTACCTTTGACTTGGTTTGATTGGTTGGTAGTAGTATTTTTTTCATCTATAGAATTTGTCTTTAATAATCTGTATACTGCCTTTGTACTTCCTAAAAAAGAGGCGAAGTAAGTTACTTCGCCTCTTTTAAAACTTTCAAAGAATATCTAAGTTCTAAGTAGTTTACAAGTTTTTTTACTACGTCTTTCTTATCGTCATTTATGAAATTCCATTTATGCCTGTAGTCTGCAATGATGGATTTTGATATTGTGCTTTGATTTAATTCATCTCTTTCAATGTCTTTGTATATAAAAAGCCTTGAAACCCTTCCAGCACCTTTTGACAATGTCTCCGGATTTATTCCGTAATCGACGACATCAGCTTGCACTAAAGCATACCAATTGTAGTCGTCTATCTTTCCATATATGATTCCATACTTGTTGGTTTTGCTGTATACTTTGATCATTGAATACTCCTCCAATAGAATTTTTCTTCTATTAGAGTTTATTTACTTGTCCTAAATTTTATTCGCGTATTCTGGAAACCATAAAAGTATTTCTCTTTTTGCACTTTCTAAGCTGTCAGAGCCGTGCACTATATTGAATGTCGTGTTTGTGCAAAAATCCCCTCGTATTGTACCTGGTTGAGCATCTTCAATTTTTGTAGGACCGTTTAAGAGCCTTACTATTTTAACAGCATTATCACCTTCTAAGACCATGGCGAAGACAGGTCCAGACATCATATATTGAATTAAGTCAGCATAAAATGGTTTGTCTTTGTGCTCCTCATAATGCTTTTGAAGGAGTTCCAAAGAAGGCCATATAACTTTTGCAGCCACAAGATTAAGTCCTTTGCTTTCGTACCTTTTTAATATCTCGCCTATGAGCCCGCGCTTTACACCGTCTGGCTTTACCATAGCAAATGTCTTTTCCATTTACATTCCATCCTTTTCTAAATTATTCTTTTTATTAATTTTATCCCTAACAAGGGATGTTAATGCACAGATTATGGAAAATATTCCTGCTACTATATATGCGTCTCTCAATCCAAATAAAAACGCACTGCTATTGTTTATTTTTATTGATTCATAAAACATCTGCCTGTTGGTAAATATTGCACTTCCCATTGCTATACCGAGAACCATTCCTGCATTTCTCATTGTGGCTAAGAAGGCAGATGCGATGCCGAGTCTATTTCTTGATACACTGCCCATTATAGAGCTGTTGTTAGGCGTTTGGAAGATTCCGTTGCCAACGCCGAAAATACCTAATCTTAACATTATTGATGCCATCGATGAATGTAATGTCAGCGTTGACATAGAGAAAAGTGCAACGGCTGTAATCAAAGCGCCAATAGTAGATAAAATTTGTGCTCCATATCTATCAGATAAAATGCCACTTAATGGTGCGACAACAAGCATTATAAGAGGAAAAGACGTCATTATGATACCGGATAAGTCTGTAGAATATCCGATTTTCTGCAAGAGAAAAGGTGTCAAGAATGTCATGGTGTTTTGCGCCATAAAATTTATTAGTGTACTTAAGTTTCCAAATGTAAATAACCTTATTTTAAATAGGCTTAAGTCCAACATTGGAAACTCTACTTTGTATTCTATTATTATAAATGCTATAAAAAATGTTATAAATGTTAATAGAGATATAATGCTTAGAATAGACGTCCAGCCCCAAGTGCCGCCTTCAGATATAAATAGGAGAAGTGCGGTAAGAAAGATAAATGCCGATAATGCGCCAAATGGGTCAAATTTCTCTGGCACTCCTTTATTATCTGGAACTACTATTTGAGCCCATATAAAGCCGATTATGCCTATTGGTATGTTTATATAAAATATTGATCTCCAGCCTAAGTATGTAAGCAAGAAACCGCCTAATGTGGGTCCTATCGAAAGCCCTATAGATACGGCCATTGCATTAAAGCCTAATGCTTTTCCTCTTTCGCTGGGAGGGAATGTAGCAGTTATTATAGCTGGAGCCATTGACATAAGCATACCAGCACCTACAGCTTGAAAAGCTCTTACAATGATAAGCATGTAAATATTGTTTGACATACTTAATATGGCGGAAGTGACGGAAAAAGTTATTAAACCGTACTGATACAGCTTTTTATAACCTACCATGTCTCCAAGCCTGCCAAATGTCAACATTAAACTTGAAAGCATTAATAAGTATGTCATGGAAATCCAACTGGTTGTGGTAATATCTGTGTGAAATATTTTTGCCAGTTGTGGCATTGCTATGTTTGTTACACTGCCGTCTATAGGTCCCATTACGGTACCTATAAGCACAGCAGATAAGATTATCCATTTATTAGTGCGAAGTTTTTCCATATGTGCCTTTCCTTTCTTGCGGTTTTTATAGTGGTTTTGACATAAAAAATTATAACACAGTTTTTACACAAAAACGAAATGAAGTGTGACTTTCAGAATCATGGTCATGTATTGCTTTTTTTGTCAAATATGTCTATAATTTAACTTGTATATTTTAGCTTAGGATGTGTGCAGATGGTAGATGTAAAGAGACTATTAATCGTTTGCTTTTTCACAATGATAATAAATTTGATCGATACATTATCGTATTCTATAAGGCCATCAGGTGTAAGGACCAGAAAGCTGGCAGTTTCATTATCATTGTTCAATATAATGGCTGTAATTTCAAGATTGTCAAACATGATTCAAGGACCATTTTTAGGAAGTCTTGTTGATATATCCATAAAGTACAAGCTGGTTTCAGCTTTAAGCATCGATATGAGATTTGTATTGTTGTCGGCTACATTAGGCGCTGTCATAGGCGCACCGTTAATGCCTACGTTTGTTTCAGTGTTTTCGTCTGCCATAAACGGCATGGAGAAAGCTGGATCTGTGCCGAAACTTGTACTCATGTCTTTAAAGTGGAGCAGCATAAAGAAAATAAGGACTAAGATAGTTTTACCTAAGTTTAGCATGTTAAAAGGCATTAAAGAGACGAAAATACCTAAGAGCTTTCTGGTTTACAATGTGATAATAACTTCTATATACACAACAGGCATTATATCGTCATTGTATGCAGGTGCATTGCTGCCAGAATTTAGAACTACAGCAAGTCTGCTTTCGGGAATAGTCAATGGCTTTGCTACAATCCTTTTGACAGTCATTGTCGATCCTGTTGCAGCACTTATTACAGATCAAGCACTGGCTGGGAAAAGGACACAGCAAGATGTAAATACAATGGTGATATTATTAGTATTCGGAAAAATAATAGGTACGCTATTGGCGCAAATAGTCTTTGTACCGGCATCTCATTTGATTCTCTTTGTCACAAAATTAATTGTTTAATGAAAATTTAACACAGAAGAAACAAAAATAGTGTATAATATATAAAAAGGATTCTTATGCGAATCAAAGGAGATGGATAGCCTTGAATTTTGTAAATCCGACAAAAGGCGTTTTGGATATTGATAAGATGTTTAATGATATTGTGGAGTTTATAAAAAGCGATAAAAATTCCAAGTACAAGCTTATGATAGGGACTGATTCACAACCTGGCAAAGTCATATGCTTTGTTTCTGCGGTAATCATATATCGCGAAGGAAAAGGTGCCAGATATTACTACAGGAAGTTTCAACATAAAAAAATTCCATCTCTAAGGCAAAGGATTTTTATGGAGGCTAATTACAGCATAGAGCTTGCAAATATATTGTCATCAAAATTTGAAAAAATGGGTAAGAAAGATTTTAATATAGAGATACATCTTGATGTTGGCGAGAACGGCATGACAAAAGACATTATAAAAGAAGTAGTTGGTATGGTTACAGGCTGTGGCTTTGATGCACAGGTAAAACCTGATTCATACGGAGCAAGCAAAGTAGCTGATAAACATACAAAGTCAATGTAAATCACGTTCAATGAAAACCTCTTTTGAGGTTTTTATTTTTTTGCGGTGCATTACATGTTAAATTTTGAAAAATTATTTTTTTAACTATTGCAATATTGGCAGCAAGTGGTATAATTAAGTTAAGGAAATAAAATATTAATTGATAATAATTATTATTTACGGGGTGATATTATGGATAAAGTCGTTAAAATAAAAAATGATGTTTACTGGGTGGGAGTTTTAGATCCTGATCTTGAGTATTTTGATATAGTATGGAGAACACCATGGGGAACATCTTACAATTCATATCTTGTAAAAGGAAAAGAAAAAATCGCATTGATTGAAACGGTAAAAGAGCCATTTTACGATGAGTACGTCGATAAGATAAAAAGCCTTGTAAATTTAAAAGACATTGATTATATCATTGTAGACCATACAGAACCTGATCATTCTGGTGCATTGCCGAAACTTCTCAAAGAGGCGGTAAACGCGGAAGTCATTGGCAGCAGGACGGCTATAACTTTTTTGAAAGGACAGATAAACCGCGATTTTAAGTTTAGAATAGTAAATGATGGTGACTCTATTGAATTAGGCGGTAAGACATTAAAATTCATCATGGCACCGTTTCTTCATTGGCCTGACACAATGTTTACTTATCTGGAGGAAGAAAGAATTTTATTTACATGCGATGCTTTTGGCTGCCATTATACACCTAAACATCTTTTTAACGATCTTGAAGATGATTTTAAAGAAGCTTACAAGCTTTATTTTGATTCCATCATAAGCCCATTTAAGCCAAAGGTTTTGGAGGCATTGGAAAAAATTAAGGATATTCCTCTTGATGTAATAGCAGTAGGACATGGACCTGTGCTGAGGGAAAATATCGATAAGTATTTGCAGGATTATGAGAAGTGGAGCAAAGAAGATGTAGCTCAAAAAAAGAAAGTGCTTATATACTATGTTTCTGCATACGGAAACACGAGAAAAATGGCTGAGGAGATTGGCAATGGCATAAAAGATTCTGGTGTCATAGATGTTGAAATATACAACGCAAAAGCTGTTGATTTAGATGATGTTAGAGATAAGCTTGAAAAAGCAGATGGACTTTTGTTTGGTTCTCCTACAATTACTGGTGATGCTGTTGAACCTATATGGAATGTCATAGATAGAATAAATCCAATAAAGAATAAAAATAAGCCTGCTGCAGTTTTCGGTTCTTATGGATGGAGTGGCGAGGCAATACCATTGATGGAAGAAAGGCTAAAAGGTCTTAAACTTAATTTGGTTGAACCGGGTCTTAAAGTTAATTTTATTCCAAGCGATGACGATATTGAAAGGTGCAGAGATTTTGGAAGAATATTTGCTTCATCGCTTGTATAACATAAAAGTGTTATATGCATCACGCATATAACACGGAGCTAAACTTTTTACATAGAAAGGACTGATGATGATGAAGTTCGTAATCATTGGAAACGGAATTGCTGCACTTCAAGCTGCTGAAAATATCAGAAAGAACGATGGTGAATCAAAGATTACGATGATCTCAAGGGAAAAATACAACACGTATTACAGGGTGAAATTGTCACATTTACTTGGCCAACAATTTGATTTGGGAAAATTATATGTAAAGCCTGATCAATGGTATGAAGATAACAATATAGACGTTTTGCTTAAGAGAAATGTGCTATCGGTAGATACAGATAAAAAAATTGTGAAGTTGGATGACGGCAGCATTTTAACATATGATGTTCTCATAGTCGCATCTGGAAGTCATAGTTTTGTTCCACCAGTTAAAGGAAACGATAAAAAAGGTGTTTACGCAGTGAGAAGCCTTGACGATGTGGAAAAATTAAACGAGTATATAAATGGCAAAAAACGAGGTGTAGTAGTGGGAGGTGGATTGTTAGGACTTGAAGCGGCCTGGTCATTAAGGCAAACTGGTTACGACATGACAGTTATAGAATTTTTTCCAAGGCTGCTACCTAAACAGTCTGACGAAGAAGGATCGAGGATTATTGAAAAGATCATTGAGAATAGCGGTATAAATCTTGTATTAGGTGCAGAAGTAGAGGAGATAATTGGTGATCCAGTTGACGGTGTTATGCTTAAAAATGGAATTAAAATTGATGCCGATTTTGTGATATTTTCAGCAGGCGTAAGGCCAAACTTGGATGCAATTAAGGATTCAGGCATTAAAATCAATAAAGGAATTGTAGTTGATGATTTTATGAAGACAAATGTTGACGATGTATATGCAGCAGGTGATGTCGCTGAGCACAACGGCAAAATATATGGCCTCTGGACTGTCGCTTTGGCTCAAGGAAGGACGGCAGGCTTAAACGCTGTTGGTATTAAGACGGTATACAAAGAAGTACCTCCGTCAAGCACTTTGAAGGTAACTGGTGTGGATGTTTTTTCATCGGGAGATATTTTTGATGAAGCTGCTGTATCCTACAGATATAAAGATGGAAATACTTATTATAAATTGTTTGCAAAAGAAAATAAATTAATAGGAGCAATTCTCATAGGCGATATAAGCTATTCTACAAAAGTAAAGAAAGCTATTGATTCTGGGCTTGATTTAAAAGAATTTTTAATTTCATCAAAAGATGCCAAGGAGATATTAGAAAAAATATAATACTTGGAAATCCAAGTATTATAAGGTTTTTTTGTTAAGCTTGAGTTTATTGAATAGAAGTGGTGCTCCAATTGAAATCCATAACCCTCCAATGAAATATCTAAATGCATTGAAAATTTCTGTATAAGGCAGCAAATATTTTAAAGTGCTTAATATCACAGCAAAAATTGACAAACCAATTATCAATTTTGCTATTTGACCTTTAATCGTATTATTTACGGTGAATTTAAAGTAATGTTGGTCAATAAAATATCCTATCATTGTACCAGATGATAATGCCATGTATTCGAAGTTTTCATTGTATGGAAACAAAATTATCAATCCTAAAGGCACAATTAGCGAAAGAATTATCTTATATATAAGCTTTATATCATACTTGCCTTCGATTATTATACTGTCTACAAGTTCCGCGACTATTATCACTAACAAAGCGATTAAAATTCCACCAACTATATCGACAGGCCAGTGAACGCCAAGGTACAACCGCGATATGGAGACTAATATTATTGCAGCTACGCCTAAAATTTTTGTGATTTTCTTATTGTATTTAAACATCATTGTGCCCCAAAACGTAGTTGTACCTTGTGCATGGCCACTGGGAAATGAATATCCGCCAGCGGATTGTGTGAAAATCGATCTGATACCAGGGTATCCAATTGGCCTTTGAACCATTGTTACGTTTTTTATTACTGTATTGACGTATATAGATGACAAAAGCACTAACCCTAATTTAAGCCCAAATCTTTTATCAATGCACCAATAAAATAAAGGCAGTGCTAAAAAATAAAATAATGAGCTTCCCATCATTGTTATACATATAAAAAAATAATCTAAAATTGGATTTGATATAAGCTGAATATCCTTTATTATGGCTGCTTGCATTTTATCACCTCGATATATATATTCTACAAGTTTGTAAATCTTCCTTCAACATCAAGTGAGTAGTTTATAAAATTTTTTAAAATCATCTTTGTCGAAAATTATTTTCTTTTAGAAAGAAGGATTTTTAAAATTTATAAAGAATAATAATATATAGGTGGTGTTAAAGTGAAAGCTGAAAAGATATTTTTGAGAGATGTGGAAAAGAGGGACAAAAAGTCATTTTCTATATGGCTTAAAGATGTTGATGTAGTGAAATTTTTGATAGACATGTTTAAGGTGTCAAGAAAAAGTGAAAATGTATTGAATATTCCCTTCGGGAAAAACAGAAAAATATTTATACTGCAAACAAATGAAGGAGAAAATATAGGTTTTTGTGGACTTTACAATATCAACTGGCAGCTTAAAAGATGCAGCATGTATGTTTACATCGACGATTGTGAAAATGTAAGCGATGATGTTATTAGCGATGCTATGAATTCTATAGTAAAAAGCATAGCTCTTTTGAAGAAATTCAGGATATTAGAAGTTCACGCTAAAGCTGATATCTTGAAAAAATATATAGAAAAAATGAACGATGGTAAAAAGTGCGATAATGAGTTTGTTTTTGAAATAGGATTAAACGGTAAAATTGTGTGAAGGCCTTGAAGGCCTTTATTTACTTTTTGTCAAATAAATAATATAATACAATACAAGCGATATTTATTTAAGAGGTGCTTTTATGAACATACCGAATACATTGACGTTGATTAGATTTGTACTTATACCTGTTTTTGTTTACAGTTTTTTTTACATATACAATGGAAATGTTTATGCCGCAGCAGTATTCTTGATATCTGGACTTACTGATGTGCTTGATGGGTATATTGCTCGCCATTACAACCAGATAACGAAAGTAGGTATATTGATGGATCCATTGGCGGATAAGTTGATGATTATAACTGTTCTGTTTAGCCTTTGGATCAAGGGAATAATACCATTCTTCATTATTTTGATTGTAATTATAAAAGAAGTGACAATGATAATAGGTGCATTTATTTTGTACAAAAGAAAAGATATTACAATACCTGCTAATAGATTTGGAAAAACTGCAACACTTCTTTTTTATGTAGCTATAATTTTTTCAATATTTGATTGGCCTTATGGTCTTACACTTATGATAATAGCCTTGCTATTGGCACTTGTAGCCTTTTTTATTTATTCAATAGAATTTAGGCTTTACAATAAAAAGCAATGAGACAAATCTAACTCGAAAGTTTTGTTTTTCGAGTTTTTTGTGTTATATTTTTCTGAGGGGGTATGGCTATGAAACTGGAAGAAAAATACGAAAATTTAAAGAAGTACATAGAGAAACTTGGAAGTGCTGTCGTAGCTTTTTCAGGGGGAGTTGATAGCACTTTTCTTGCAAAAGTCTGTTATGATGTGCTTAATGATAGATGTGTAGCTGTTACTGCTACATCTTCTACATATCCGCAAAGAGAATTTAAAGAAGCGCAGGAATTGGCAAAAGAAATTGGTATAAGGCATAGAGTCATAAGGTCTGAGGAGCTGGAGATAGAGGGATTTTCAAAAAATCCTATAGACAGGTGCTATTATTGTAAAAGTGAACTATTTTCAAAGTTAAAGAATGTGGCAGAAGAAGAAGGCATTGAGCATGTTTTGGATGGTACAAATTATGATGACACAGGAGATTTCAGGCCAGGAAGACGAGCTGCAAGGGAATTAGGCGTGAAAAGCCCTTTATTAGAGTGTGGATTTACAAAAAACGATATAAGAGAGATGTCTAAAATTTTAGGGCTTCCAACATGGAACAAACCTGCTTATGCATGCCTTTCATCTCGTTTTCCTTATGGAGAAGAAATAACAGATGAAAAATTGTCAATGGTGGATAAAGCAGAAGAATATCTTTTAAAATTAGGCTTTGTTGGTTTTAGAGTAAGACATCATGGGGATATTGCCAGAATAGAGCTTGATCCAAGACAGATTGACATGATGTTGGATGAGTCTGTGAGAAAAAATGTAGTTTCAAAATTGAAAGAGATAGGCTTTAAATATGTAGCACTGGATCTTGAAGGATATAGAACTGGAAGCATGAATGAAGCTGTGGCGGAGCTGATAAATGATGTACGATAATTACATAAAAGATGTACTTGAGAAATATGATAATGGTTTGATTAAGCTGGAAGATGCCGTTGAGGCATTAAAAAAACTTCCTTACGAGGATTTGGGTTTTGCAAAGATAGATTACAATAGAGAAGTAAGGCGTGGATACCCTGAAGTTATATACTGTGAAGGAAAAACTCCTGAACAAGTGAGAGAAATAGCAGTAAGAATGTATGAAAAAGGCAGCAATGTATTAGGTACAAGAGCATCTTTAGATCATTTTGAGGCAGTAAAGGAAGTATGTGATAAAGCTGTTTATTACGATGTAGCAAGGATAATATCAATTAGAACAGATGAGGTAAAAAAGACAAAGGGTGTAATAGGAGTTGTTGCAGCAGGCACATCAGATCTTCCTGTGGCGGAAGAAGCGGCTGTAACTGCTGAACTTATGGGTAATTCCGTAAAACGTATATATGATGTAGGTGTGGCTGGAATACACAGATTGATAAGCAAAATTGATGAACTAAGGAGCTTTAGAGTCATAATATGTATTGCAGGTATGGAAGGTGCTTTGCCTACAGTTGTAGGCGGACTTGTTGCATGTCCAATCATTGCAGTGCCGACAAGTGTTGGATATGGCGCTAATTTTCACGGGCTTTCGGCGCTTCTCGCTATGCTTAACTCATGTTCCAGTGGTGTCAGCGTAGTCAACATTGACAATGGGTTTGGCGCAGCGTATTCTGCAAGTCTAATAAATAAGATAGGAGAGTAGCTATTATGAAGCTTTTGTACTTTGATTGTTTTGCGGGAATTTCAGGCGATATGACAATTTCCTCTCTTTTAGGACATGGCATAGATGTAGATAAATTTAAAGAGGAGCTTAATAAGCTTTCATTAAGCGGATACAGCTTAAAAATTGGAACAACTACGAAGAATGGGATAACTGCAAATACCTTTAAAGTGGACTTTGATGAAGGACATCACCATCACAGGACTATGAAGGACATTGAAGACATAATAAATGGCAGTTTGCTAAATGATGATGTAAAAGGGATGAGCCTTAAAATATTTCGCAATTTAGCAGATGCTGAGGGAAAAATCCATGGCTTGCCGCCTCATGAAGTTCACTTTCATGAAGTAGGAGCAGTAGATTCCATCATTGATATAGTTGGGACATCTGTGCTTGTAGACATGATAAGACCTGATAAAATCATCTTTTCGAAGCTGCCTTTAGGGTCTGGGTTTGTGAAAAGCCAGCATGGCTTGATACCTGTTCCGGCACCAGCTACGGCAGAATTGTTAAAAGGCATACCTGTCTACGACAACGGAGTATGTGGTGAGCTTGTGACGCCTACAGGTGCGGCAATAGCTAAAACATTGGCTCATGAGTTTGGAGCGATACCGGAATGTGAATTTGAATCTATAGGATACGGCGCAGGACATAAAGATTTTGAAGTGCCAAACGTATTAAGGACGATTGTAGGTACTGTAGAACTAAAAAAAAAGTAGAAAACATTTATATCCTTGAGACAAATATCGATGACATGAGTCCGGAGTATTATCAGTACATATTTGATAGGCTTCTAAAAAACGGAGCGTTGGATGTCTACATTACTCCAATATTTATGAAAAAACAAAGACCTGCTAATATGCTTTCTGTGCTTTGCAAGGAAGAAAATTTAGAGAACTTAAGAAAAGTAATTTTCGAAGAAACATCTACATTTGGCTTAAGGCAGTATAAAGTTGATAGATATGCTCTTGATAGAGATTTTAAAGTCATTAGGACTCCATTTGGAGATGTAAGAGTCAAAATGGGTTATCTGAATGGCAAATTTTTAAAATCTCATATCGAGTCAGATGACGTAAAAAAAATAGCTGAAAAAACAGGCCTTTCTGTGCAGGCTGTTTTAAATGTTTTGCGTCAATATGATGGCACATAAAAACTGAAAGTGCTACCTTTCAGCTTTTATGTGTTTTTTTTAATATTGGCATCAATTTTAACGCCAAGTATGAAGATAGTAAAACTTTTATGAAATCACCTGGTATGTAAGGCAGTGCACCTAATAGAACTGCTTTTTTTAAATTTAATTGTGCTACAATGCTTAATTGCAGAACTCCCAAAAGATAGACTATCACTATGCCACCGATTATATTAGAAATAATCAGCTTTAAAAAGCTTATCTTTTCAGTTTTTAATATTGTAGATGTGACAAATGATGCGATTGGCATAGCCAATAAATATCCACCTGTCGGACCTAAGAGTATTCCTATACCACCGTGAAATCCTGCAAAAACAGGTATTCCTATTGCACCGAGTGCAAGATAGATAGCCATGCTTAAAAAAGCTGTTATTGGGTCCAAAAGGCTTCCAGACAACATTAATGCCAGTGTTTGACCTGTTATTGGCACAGGCGAAAAAGGAAGTGGTATGCTTATGAAGCTTAGTACTACAGTGATTGATGCAAACATAGATGATAATGTCAATTTTTTTAAATGGTAGTTCAAAAGATTCACCTCCAACGTAATTTATCTGTATTATACAAAATACGGCACTTATTTGTCAACTAAATATTTCGATATGGTTGACAAATAAGTGATATTGACAATTTGTAAGTTAATGTATATATTAATATTAATAAAATATTTTGCTATGATAGTGAGGAGTAAGTGTACCAGATAAAAGAGATGGATTCCCAAGGCTGAAAGGTTTCCTTATTGTTGAGTACATTGAAGGTAGCACTGGAGCAAGTAGGCTGAAACATAAGTAGGCTTAAACGGGTATGCCCGATACAGCTTAAGTTATAAAATAAGGTGGTACCGCGGAAAACCTTCGCCCTTTTGGGAAAGGTTTTTTTATTTTATCAAAACATAAAATCGAAAGGAGATAAAGATGGAAATTTCTAAGACGTACAATCCTAAAGAATTTGAGGATAGAATATACAAAGAATGGATGGAAAAAGGTTATTTTACGCCAAAGATTGATTTAAACAAGAAGCCATTTACTATTGTAATACCACCTCCAAATATCACAGGGCAATTGCACATGGGTCACGCTTTAGACAATACGATGCAGGACATAATAATCAGGTGGAAAAGAATGCAGGGCTTTGTCACTTTATGGATACCAGGCTCAGACCATGCCAGCATCGCTACAGAAGTTAAAGTTCTCGACCAAATCAGAGAAGAAACAGGGCTTACCAAAAGAGATATAGGGAGAGAAAAATTTTTAGAGAGAGCATGGCAATGGAAGGAAAAGTATGAAAACAGGATTTTAGATCAGCTTAAAAAATTAGGCTCTTCATGCGATTGGACGAGAAAGAGGTTTACAATGGATGAAGCGCTGTCGAAAGCCGTAAGAGAAGTCTTTGTTTCCCTTTACGAGAAAGGTCTTATTTATCGTGGCGACAGAATAATAAACTGGTGCCCCAGTTGCAAAACTGCATTGTCAGATGCGGAAGTAGAGCATGAAGATGAGTCAGGACATCTTTGGTACATAAAGTATCCTGTAAAAGGTGAAGAGGGATACATAACAATAGCTACTACAAGGCCTGAGACAATGTTAGGAGATGTGGCGGTAGCTGTCAATCCGAATGATGAAAGGTACAAACAGTTTATAGGCAAAGTTCTTATACTGCCAATTGTCGAGAGGGAAATTCCGGTCGTAGGGGATGATTACGTAGATCCTACATTTGGAACAGGAGCTGTAAAAGTTACTCCTGCGCATGATCCAAATGATTTTGAAATAGGAATGAGACATGGCCTTGATTTCATAAATATAATGAATGAAGACGCATCAATAAATGAAAATGGTGGAGAATACTCTGGACTGGATAGATATGAGGCGCGAAAGAAGATAGTCGAAAAGCTAAAAGATATGGGACTTTTGGTAAAGATAGAAGATCTAAATCATAGCGTAGGCCATTGTTATAGATGCCACACAACGGTTGAGCCATTTTTATCGAAGCAGTGGTTTGTCAAGATGGAACCACTTGCAAAGCCAGCACTTGAAGCTGTAAGGACAGGTAAAATAGAATTCATACCTGAAAGATTTGAAAAGATATATTTTAATTGGCTGGAAAACATCAAAGATTGGTGCATATCAAGGCAGTTATGGTGGGGTCATAGGATACCTGCATGGTATTGCGATGATTGTGGGCATGTGAATGTTTCTAAAAACGATCCTGTATGTTGCGAAAAATGCGGTAGCAAAAACATACATCAAGATGAAGACGTGCTTGATACATGGTTTAGTTCAGCATTATGGCCTTTCTCAACTATGGGTTGGCCTGATTATACTGAAGACTTAAAATACTTCTTCCCAACCGATGTGCTGGTGACTGGATATGACATAATATTCTTCTGGGTGGCCAGGATGATTTTCATGAGCTTAGAATTCATGAAAGAGGTGCCTTTCAGACGAGTTTTGATACACGGCCTTGTAAGGGATTCGCAAGGAAGGAAAATGAGCAAATCTTTAGGTAATGGCATTGATCCTCTGGAAATAATAGACAAGTACGGTGCTGATACGTTGAGATTTACGCTTATAACTGGCAATGCTCCAGGAAACGATATGAGATTTAGCGATGATAAAGTGGAAGCCAGTAGAAATTTTGCCAACAAGCTTTGGAATGCATCAAGGTATGTGATGCTTAACCTTACAAGTGACGATACGACGCTTTACTTGGAAAATCTCAACATTGCTGACAAATGGATTTTAACAAGGCTGAATGATGTAATAAAAGAAGTAACAGAAAACTTGGAGAAGTATGAATTAGGGATAGCTGCCGGAAAATTGTACGATTTTCTCTGGAGTGAGTTCTGTGATTGGTATATAGAGCTTAGCAAACCTGTCCTTTATGGCGATGATTTGGAAGCAAAGAAGATAACGAAGTCTGTATTAAGATATGTGCTTGATAATACATTGAGATTGTTGCATCCTTTTATGCCGTTTATAACAGAAGAGATATTTAAAAATATACCACATGAAGGCGATACGATTATGCTTAGCAAATGGCCTGAATACAGAGAAGATTTGATCTTTGAAAAAGAGGCAAAAGATGTTATATTAATAATGGACGCAATAAAGACAATAAGAAATCTAAGGGCAGAGGCTTCTGTAACACCGTCAAAAAAGGCGAGGGTTATAATCAATACAGACAAAGAGGATGTTATAAAAATATTTAAAGATGGAGAGAATTATATTACTAAACTTGCTGGTGCCAGCGAAGTGATGTATATTAAAGATAAAGATATGTTGCCTCAAAAAGCCATGTCAGGGTCAATTGAAGGTGCATTAGTCGTAATGCCTCTTGAAGATTTAATCGATATAAAAGACGAGATAGAAAGGCTTAGATCTGAAAGAGAGAGGGTTTTAAGCGAGATAAAGAGAGCTGAAGGTATGCTTAAAAATGAAAAGTTTATAGGTAAGGCACCAAAGCATGTTGTAGACGCTGAAAGAGAAAAGTACGAAAAATACAGTGAAATGCTTAAAAATCTTGATGAGCGTATTGAGTATTTGATGAAATGATTTTGATGCCTCTAAAGGAGGTAATATGGTGTTTACACTATTCAAAAGGATAGAAAAAAGTCCGACTTTAACAATACGAGAAGCAAATATCAAAGATGCCAAAGGAATAGTGAAACTAATCGAGAGTGTTGGAAAAGAGAAGATATACATGGTCTCAGAAGAGCCGGGATGGACGGAAGAAGAGGAAAGACAGATGATAAAGCGGCTTGATCGTGGGAAAGACTTGATTTTGGTCGCTGATTATGGTGGACAAATAGTTGGTTGCCTTACGCTTTTTAGATATTATGGCGGCAGATCTTCTAAAGTTCAACACGTAGGTGAGATTGGCATAAGCGTAGATGCTAAATACAGGAATATAGGCATTGGTTCGAAGCTATTTGAATACGCTATTGATTGGGCCAAAAAGAGAAGTTATTCAAAGCTGTGTTTAAGTGTATTTAGCTCTAATGCCAATGCCATCCATCTATATCAGAAATACGGCTTTGAAGAAGAAGGACGCAGAAAGAAACAATTTAAAATCGGGAATGAATACGTAGATGAAATAATGATGGGATTATTTTTATAAAACATCCCCAGACAATTGATGTCTTGTCTGGGGTTTTGAATTTCGGAGGATGATAATGTGAAATACAGTGATGCAATAGAATACATTCACAACACTAATAAATTTGGCATAAAATTAGGGCTTGATAACATAAGGCGTCTTCTTGAATACATGGGAAATCCTCAAAAAAATCTTAAATTTATTCATGTAGCAGGTACAAATGGAAAGGGTTCTACATGTGCCTTTATAAATAGCATCTTAATCAATGCTGGATATAAAGTAGGACTTTACACCTCTCCATATTTGGAAGAATTTGAAGAAAGAATGAGGATAAACAATGAAAATATTCCAAAGGATAAATTGACAGATTACGTTGAATATGTAAAAGATGTTGTTGACAGGCTGTTGGCTGACGGGTATCATCATCCGACAGAATTTGAATTGATTACTGCAATTGCATTTAAGTATTTTCGCGATGAAAATGTCGATTTTGTGGTGCTGGAAGTAGGATTAGGTGGACGCTTTGATGCGACTAATGTCATTGACAATTCTTTGGTTTCTGTGATTTCGACAATAGATTATGACCATATGGACAAATTAGGAGATACTTTAGAAAAGATAGCCTATGAGAAAGCTGGAATAATAAAAGAAAATGGAATTGTAGTAAGCTTTTACCAAAAAAATGAAGCGTTGCAAGTGATTAAAAGAGTGGCAAACCTTAAAAAAGCGTCTTTGGATATTTTAGATATCAATGATGTCGAAATAATAGAGTCCAACAGCGAATATCAGATTTTTAATTACAGAGATTATAAAAATCTTAAGATATGTATAATTGGCAAACACCAGATTTACAATGCTTCATTGGCTTTAATGGCTGTAGAAAAACTTAGATCTCAAGGTATAACTATAAGTGAAAATGCTATAAGAGTAGGGCTTGCTGATACAAGATGGCCTGGCAGAATCGAAGTATTAAGCAGATGCCCATTTATTGTGATAGACGGTGCCCACAATCCTCAAGGAATGTCGGTATTAAAAGAAGCTTTAAATCTGTTTTCTTATGAAAGATTGGTGCTTGTCATTGGCATGTTGAAGGACAAAGACACAGACAGAATGCTTAAGTTAATAGTGCCTCTGGCAGATATTGTGATAACGACAAAACCTGTAAGCGACAGAGCTTATACGGCAGAAGAATTAGCTGAAAAAATCAAAGACGTGAATCCATTATATTTTGAAAGCATAGATGATGCTATTAATGAAGCATTGAAAAAAGCCGGTGAAAAAGATTTGATACTTTTTTGCGGTTCACTTTATATGATAGGGCATGTCAGAACATATTTAAAAAAGGTAATAAAATAATAAAGACTATAATATAATATAAAAAACTACAGTCTCTAGAAGGTGGTTGTATGGAATATAACAGTGCAGATCTTTTACAGGAGATAGACAATGCACTAAAGAGGCTTAAAGAAAGCGAATTATACCTTGAAAGGGTGGAGAAAGACAACTACCTTAAAACAAAGCTTGCACAATTAAAATATGATTTTGCAAGGGAAGAATACTTAAGACTTTTGAGAATTGCCAGAGACGAACATATAAAGTACGATATAAAGGACTTATATAAAAAGATCATAGATATTTGATAAGATGAGAATTCAAATTCTTAAATTGTACTTGATATAATAATTTGTTTATGATAAAATTGTAGATGCGTCGGGGCATGGCGCAGAGGTAGCGCGCGCGGTTCGGGACCGTGAGGTCGCAGGTTCAAATCCTGTTGCCCCGACCATTTTTGTGACATTAATGCCTTCTGTGCATATTATAAATTAGCATATGCATGGGGGGATGAACATTGAAAATATTAGTTGCCAACAAAGGCGATGACACCATAAGCTATATAAGCGACAATCACACAAAGTCATTTCTTAAATTGATTAATGATGATTTTATTTATAAGAGTGATAAATTCCACATACCGCAAAAAGGACCCCATAGATTGCTTATTGATAGCAGAAGAAAAGAACTTTATTCTCTAAATGTGTTTGATGATTCGATGAGTATTATTGGCATTGATGACTTTCGATTGCATGATACTGTATATATTGGACCTTCTCCCAACGATGGTATGATTTTAAATAATCGTATATATGTTTTAAATGGTGATGCAGATTGCCTGAGCGTATTTGACATAATGGCAGGTAAGATAGTAGAGCAGGTTAATGTGGGATTTCAGCCACAATCTATAGTATATAGCGAAAAGCATAATAAAATTTTTGTATCAAATACAAATTCTGATTCAATTTCATTGATAGATCCAATTGATCTACATGTAGAAAAAACATTGTCTGTTAAGTCAAAGCCATTTGGAATGTGCTTATCAGACGATGAAAAATTTTTATTCGTGGCAAACTCATATTTAGAGACGGGACTTGATGGTTCAATATCCGTATATGACATAATTAATGATACATTTGCCGATGATATTAAATGTGGGAAATTACCAATATCTGTTGCATTTTTCAAAAAGTATATACTTGTTGTAAATTCATGCTCTAATACCTTGATGAAAATTGATTTGTACACAAAAAAACGTACAGAACTTTTTTGTGGTTATATGCCGGTTTATGTAAGGGTGTTTAAGAATCATGCATTAATAACAGTTTCTGGTGAAAATAAGTTGATTTTAGTGGATATAGAAAATCTCAAAATTGAAAGAAGGATAGAAGTTGGAAAAGAGCCCGATGGTCTCATTTTTGAGGCGTAAGGGCTTTTACAATATAATTATATACGTCATTTGATTTTTGCTTCCAGTTATCACAAACGATCTTTGCTTGTTGTGCATTGACTAAATTTAGATTTATCTCTATAAGGACAATGTCGTTTTCTACAACTTGTAAATTTGCGATGTATTCTCTGTCAGACTTCTTATAGTATGTGGCTACATACTGTGATTCTTGTCTGAATTTTTCCTTATTTATAACTATGTATTCATCTATTTTTTTTCTTGTTTCTTCCTGAATGTGCTTAAAGAATAACTTTAATGCATTTAAACCAAACTCAGTTAATACGTATTTATTTTCCCTAAGATCTACAAAATTGCTTTCTTCTAATTCGTTTAGGTATTGCTGAAGATAGAAATAATTCATAAGGTTGTTATCAGAAATTATTCTGTTTATCTGTTCACCTGTAATAGGCATATCTATTCTATTTAAAATGTACAAAATTATCAATTTGTTTTCTGCTAATTCTTGAATCTCATAACTCAACTTTCACACCTCTCACAACATGTTGTATGCTATTTATATTCTACCACAAAATATATATTAAAAAAAGAGAGTATTTTAAATACTCTCCAAAGCATCATTTGTTCATGTATTCTGCTTCACTGCCTGCTGCACCATTTCCAATTTTTGTCGTCTTTTCGCCGCTTATGCTAACACCATTTGACATGGCGGATTCAGCGTAGTGTACCATTCTTTTTAGCATATGTCCTCCGACAGCACCGCAATCGCGAGATGTAAGTGTGCCCCAATAATCTTCAGATCCTTGTTTTACGGGCAAACCTAATTCTTTTGCTACTTCGTATTTTAAATTATCCAGTGCTTGATGTGCTTCAGGCACTACTTTTGGTTTATCATTCCAACTTCCTCTTGCCATGTTTTTACCTCCTCAAAATTATTCCCATATCTAATTTTGCGTAAAAATATATGATTTATTCTTTTTTTACTTAACAACAATATGTTAAAATTATTTTGGAATAAAACTAAAAAGGTGATGTGAATGGACAAACAAATGATTATTTTAGAAAAAATTAAAGATTGGGGTGCATCGGATGTTGGATTCTCTTATCTTGGCGATGTGCTTCCTGAAAGTTTGCAAGATTTAAAATATGGTATAACTGTTTTGATAAAATTGTCGAATAGGATAATTAATGAAATTGATGATAAACCAACTTATACGTATTTTCATCACTACCGTTCTGTGAATACGTTGATAGACCAAATCACATTAAAAACTGTGCTTTTGCTGGAGGAATGGGGCTACAATGCATTGGCTGTGCCTGCATCTCAGTCCATCAAAGAACTTGGAGAGTACAGAGGGTTATTTCAGCATAAAACTGCTGCAACAATGGCTGGATTGGGATGGATCGGGAAAAATGGACTTTTGGTCACTGAAAAATATGGGCCAAGAGTAAGGTTAGGCACGGTATTGACTGATTTTAATTTAAATCCAGGTATTCCTGTTACTGAAAGCAGATGCGGTGATTGCAATTTGTGCGTAACAAGTTGTCCAGCAATGGCACTGCACGGCAGATTGTGGAAAGTTGGAATGGATAGAAAGGAAATTGTTGATGCACATGCATGCAGTGAGTACATGAACAAAAATTTTAAACACATAGGACGAGGGTCTGTTTGCGGAATATGTATCAGGGTATGCCCGTACGGCATCAAAATTTAATAATTTTTTTATAAAATCCTTTTAAATGTCTGCTAAAATTTATTTAGAAAGATAAAAAGGGGAGTCACGACTATGTGGCGATTATCGTATAGATTTGCAGTGCTATTTGTAATATTAATATTTTTCTTGACTGGCTGTGGCATAAACAAAAATCAGGAAAATGGCATTAACGATACTACGTATAAAATCAATAGAAATGTTGAATTTAGCTATAATCTAAACAATGCGCCCAAATTTGGTCTTCAGGCGATTTACTTTATAAATGGAAAAGATGGATGGGCTGGTGGACAAGGAATTATTTTGTCTACAAATGATGGAGGTAAAAACTGGACCGTTGAACATACAGGTTCTTTTAATATAATAGGATTTGATTTTGCCAATTCTATTTATGGTTGGGCCATATCATCTGACAGATCTATTTTGAAGACTACAGATGGTGGTAAGACGTGGATTGAATTGCCTAAAATGAATGTGAATATTGAAAACATAAAGTTTGTAACGGTGGATAGAGGCTATGGTACCCACGAAGGTAAACTTTATATTACTAACGACGGAGGACAGACGTGGGAAAGTATAAACACTAAAATAAAAATTGATTCCTATGATTTTGTCGATCAATACCATGGATTTGCATCGTACAATAATAGTATATATTATACAAGAGATGGTGGAATTTCGTGGAATTTTGTTTACAATCCATATTTGCAAGGACAATGGACCGTAGAGATCTATGCATTAGATGTAAACAATATATGGGCCGTTTATAGAGGAAAATGGACATCGGCAGAGGAACAGCCATATTTAGTCTTAAAAACTTCAGATGGTGGGAAAAATTGGACTGCTTTGGCTGAAGAAAAAAATTTTAGTAGTTTTTACGGTAGTCATAAAACCAATAATTTTTTAGGTTCATATTTAAGCTCGATAGATATTGTTGATAAAGAAACTGCTTTTGCCATTGGGCTAAATCCGAAAAATGACAGTGACAAGATTTTGATATCGAGAACTACCGATGGCGGAAATACGTGGAGCAGTTATCCTGTTCCGCAATTTGACTTAGAAAGCATAATTGAAGGGCCTATTCCGATGACGTTCGTAGATACTTACAATGGTTGGATTGCATCGACGAAAAATGGCAATGGACTAATATTAAACACACTTGATGGGGGGCAAACGTGGCAGCAGCAGTATCCTATAAGAAAGGACAATAATCAAAAAAATATTGAATATGTAAATCCGATTATCATAGATGCTTTAAAAGACATTGAAAGTAATGCAATAATTAAGATTTATGCTCCTACGGTTGTGCCTTTGCCAGAGGATAAAAAAAATATGTATGTAACTGCTGTGCCTGAAATGGGGAAGTTTAACGATAGCTACAATGTTGATTTGATTATATCTGATAAAACATATGATTTAAAAAATACTAAGATAGATTCGGCCAATATTGATGCTAACGATATTTTGGGCGATTTTGGAGGTTTTCTTTTCGCCTCAGATATTGATGCGGAAAATTATGTAAATGCGATTCGGCAGAATAATGGTTTTATAGTCGATAAACAGAGTCAAAAGCTTGATTATAAAGATTTTATATGGGGAGAGGTTTATCAAGGGAAAGGTAAGTACAGCGTACAATGGAGAGAGGGCAGATGGACTGTTGAAGTTAATTCATCTGACAAGCCTCAGATCGATTTGGCAAAGCAGATGGTAAAATATTTACAAAATTACAATTTGCCTGTTCCGCTAAACAAAGGCTTGATTGTTGTAAATGTATCTAAAAATAAAACTACAACTAACATTTACTGGACAAAGGAATCAAGTGTATACTATATAAATTACAATTTTAAACCTGTTGACGCATTGCAGATGGCAGTATCGATGAAGGAGAATTGAAAAAATAAGTATTCCAATTGTCGAAAGGTAAATAATTGCTTTTGACAATTGGAATTTTATTAAAAAATTTAAGTCACGTTCACTTGACATATAAAAAGAAATGGTATACAATAAAATTAAACCAAAACGTTTTGGAAAAGGTGGATATGTAATGGCAGTTACTATAAAAGATATTGCAAAATACGCAGGTGTTTCTGTAACTACGGTTTCCAGAGCTTTAAACGGATATCCGGATGTAAGTGAAGAAACAAGAGAAAAAATCAAGAAAATAGCTAAGGAGTTAAACTACTCTCCTAATTCTATTGCAAGAGGATTAGTGACCAATAAGACTCACACAGTAGGTCTGGTTGTTTCAGAACTTATTAAACCAGGTGCGTACCATCCGTTTTTTCTGGAGATATTGGCAGGTATAAAGGCGGGTTTAAGAAAAGATAAATACGACCTTATATTGTATACGGTTGATCCGGCTTCACAAGATGTGACGCCTTATGAAAAATTATGCTATGACAGGAAAGTTGATGGCGCTATTGTGGAGGGTTTAAAATTAAGCGATCCGTATATAGAGGAGATAAAAAACACAGATATTCCAACTGTGTTGATAGATATTCCTATATTAAATGATAAAGTAGGCTATGTCAGTTCAGATAATGTGCAAGCTGCTTTTGAGGCAACAAGCTATTTAGTAAAATTGGGGCATAAGAATATCGGTTTTATAAACGGGCATAATGATGCTGCAGTGAGTTTTGAAAGATTGGAAGGATATAAAAAAGCGCTTTACAAAAACAATATTCCTTATAAAGACGAATATGTTGTTTTTGATGATTTTACTCAAGATGGAGGATATAATTGTTTCAGAAAGATGATTTTTGAAAATCCAGAAATCACTGCAGTTTTTCACGCTTCAGATTTGATGGCTATAGGTTCATTAAAGGCTGCACAAGATCTTGGCATGCGTGTTCCTGACGATATATCTATAGTTGGTTTTGACGACATTGAATTATCATCACTGATAACTCCAAGTTTGACAACAATAAGGCAGGAAAATTATAAAATAGGTTATATGGCGGCCAGACATCTTGTATCGATAATAAAAGGTGAAAAACCAAAACATATCGTAGTACCCCATAGGCTTGTTATTCGGCAATCTGCAAAAAAAATATAATTTTTTTAGGAAGTCACCAAAACGTTTCGGATACATTATTTGGCAGGAGGTATACGTGTGACTAGATACACATTTGTTGACGATATAAATAAGTTGTTAAGCGATGATAAATGGCTTATTTCGCAGGACCGATATGACAAAAAATTAAATCAAAGGTATGAAACAAATTTTACTCTTGCAAATGGATATATGGGAGTAAGAGGAAGTTTTGAAGAAGGCGCTGATGATGAGTGCCCAGGTAACTTTATTGCTGGAATTTTTGATAAGTCAGAAGCTCAAGTAAGGGAATTGGTCAATGTACAAAATTGGGTTGGCATAAAGATATATGTTAATGGAAAAAATTTAAATCCTGATAAATGTGAAATCTTAGATTTTATCAGAATTTTAGATATGAAACATGGAATCCTGTTTAGAGGCATTACATTAAAAGATGATTCTGGAATGATTACCCATATAGAAGGGTACAGATTTTTAAGCAAACATAACGTTCATCGTGCTGCTATAAAGCTATTTATAACACCTGTGAATTATAATGGCACCATTGCTGTAGAAAGCATAATTGATGGATCTGTGTTAAATTCAAAAGAAAATCCAGCACATAAAACAAAACATTTACGTGTTGTTGAAAATACTGACTTTGTCAATGGTGGTTGTTATCTTGAAACAGCCACAAGAGATGATGATGCAAGAATTGGAACAGGCTTCTATGTAAAAATTTATCGCAGCGATGATGGAGATAATATTGTAAAGCATAAAAGATTTGCTCCGTTAGGTGAAATATCTTCAGAATACTATGAGTTTGATGTGGCTGAAAATAAAACTGTCGAAGTAGACAAATTTGTTTCAATTTACACATCAAGGGATATATCAAAGGAAAAGATTAAAAGTGAAGTTGAGAAAGATGTTTACAATTTTGCTTCAGAGGGTATAGATAATGAACTTCTAAAGCACATTGAAATATACGAAAAGCTTTGGAATGTTGCGGACATTAAGATAGATGGTGATAATGAGGCAGATAAGGCTTTGAGGTTCAATGTATTTCATCTGATGAGCTCTGTTAACGAAAGTGACCATAGGGTAAGCATTGCAGCAAAAGCTCTCCACGGGGAAGGATACAAAGGCCATGTTTTTTGGGATACAGAAATATTTATGCTTCCATTTTTTATATACGTATATCCAAAGGCAGCTAAAACACTTCTTATGTATAGATACAATCTTTTGGATGCGGCAAGACAAAATGCCATACGAAATGGATATAAAGGGGCTCAATATCCATGGGAATCTGCTGACACAGGAAATGAAGAGACACCACAATGGGGTGTTGATTATAAAGGCAATCCTGTAAGGATATGGACTGGAGATATAGAATACCACATAACTGCCGATATTGCTTTCGCTGTTTTTGAGTACTACAGAGCCACAGATGATATAGATTTTATGCTTGAATACGGGATAGAAATGATATTAGAAACTGCCAGGTTTTGGGTATCAAGATGCGAGTACAATGATTCGTTAGATAGGTATGAAATAAATGATGTGATTGGTCCTGATGAGTTTCACGAGCATGTAAATAATAATTCATATACTAATTATCTTGCGAGGTGGAATATTCAAAAAGCAATTGAATTCGTTGAGATTTTGAAAAAGGACTATCCATCAACATATGAAATGTTGTCATCTAAGATTTGTTTAACAGAAGATGAACTGAAAAACTGGAAAGGTATTATTCCTAAAATTTATATACCGTTTGATAGAGAAAAAAATATCTTAGAGCAGTTTGAAGGCTATTTCAAGAGAAAAGATTACGTAATAGATAAGTTTGATGAGAATAATATGCCGATATGGCCTGATGACGTAGATGTCACAAAATTAAATGACACGCAACTTGTAAAACAGGCTGATGTAGTGATGCTTATGCTCTTATTAGGTGAAGAATTTGACTATGAGACGAAAAAGATAAACTATGAATACTATCAAAAGAGGACGATGCATAAATCTTCGTTAGGTCCAAGTATGTATTCTATCATGGGTTTAAAAGTTGGTGATTATAAGAACGCGTATTATTCATTTATAAGGAGTGCTAATGTGGACCTTGTAGATAATCAAGGCAACACAAAAGAGGGTCTCCATGCCGCTTCTGCCGGAGGCACATGGCAGGTTGCTGTATTTGGATTTGGCGGTTTGAACATTGATAAAGAGGGCGTTTTGAATATCAATCCATGGTTGCCAGAAAAATGGAATAAATTATCATATCAAGTCTATTGGAAAGGCAATCTGCTTCAAATCAATATTTATAAAGATAATGTAGATGTAAAACTTCTTGAAGGCAACGGAAGAAAGGTAAAAGTAAAAATAAAAGGAAAAGATATTGAAGTTAATTAGATGTGCAATAGGCATAAGCAGAAATTGCTGCTTTGCCTATAAAGATAAATAACTGTGAATAAGGGGGGATTCAGGATTACTTTAAATTGGTGAATATTTAGTTTGCTTAAAATCATAATTTATCAAGAGAGGAGAAAATAATATGGGTAAAAAATTTATAAGCATTTTTGTCGTTACAATACTTTTGATAGCCGCATTGCTTTCCGGATGCTCGGCAAAACAAAACACTGCTTCCAATAGCAACAATAATGAAACTAGCTCTGTTCAAAAACAAGACACTGCAAAACCTGTAACTTTAAAACTTGGCATGTGGTCTTCTTCACCTGCTGAAACAAAAATTGTAAATGATCAGTTAGCTGCGTTTAAGCAAAAATATCCTAATATTAATGTGCAAATTGAAACAATAGTAGGCGATTACATGCAAAAATTGCAAACAGAAATTGCTGCGAATGTAGCTCCGGACATTTTCTATCTTGATAGCATGCCGGCGCCGCAGCTTATGTCGTCAGGTGTTTTAGAACCATTAGATGATTATATCAAAAAGTACAACGTAGATGTAAATGATTTCGAACCATCGTTGCTTTCAGCATTTCAGTGGGAAGGAAAAACATATGGTCTTCCAAAGGATTATAACACATTAGCGCTTTTCTATAATAAAGACATGTTTAATGCTGCAGGTATAAGTGAACCTCCAAAGACATGGGATGAATTAAAAGCAGATGCTCAAAAATTGACCAAGAATGGGGTAAAAGGCTTGGTTTTGTCGTCAGATCTTGCAAGGTTCGAAGCTTTTATGCTTCAAAATGGTGGCTCAGTATATAAAGATGGAAAGGTAACTTTAAATCTTCCAGAAAATGCTCAAGCACTTGACTTTTACACAGGGCTTATTACTAAAGATAAAGTGGCGGATACACCACAGAATTTAGGTGGAGGGTGGAATGGCGATGTATTTGCTGCTAAAAAAGCTGCAATGGCCATTGAAGGAGGATGGATGATACCATTTTTAAAAGATAAAGATCCAAACCTCAATTACGGAATAGCTGAGCTTCCTGGAGGCAAACAAAAGGCAACATTAGCTTTTACTGTTGCTTATGTAATGAATAAAAACAGCAAAAATAAAGATGATGCATTTAAATTATTGGAGTTTTTAACTGGAAAAGAAGGGCAACAATTTGTGGTTGATTCAGGTCTTGCCCTTCCATCAAGGAAGTCTATGGAAGAAGGATTTAGAGCAAAATATCCAGATAGAGTGGCATTTATCGATGGCGCAGCTTATTCATACCCATGGCAGTTTGGACTTCTTGGTACAAAAGTATCTGATGCAGCAAATAAAGCTTCAGATTCGCTTATAATGAAGCAGGCAAATAATGCTCAAGATGCACTTGATAATGCACAGAAGCAGCTTGGACAATGATGCTATGCAGCACCTTAATGGTGCTGCATAAAGATTTTGATGTTTTCAATTAATGGATTGAAAGGAAGAGTCTCAGTATGAAAGCTCATTCAATTTCAAAGAAAAGATATATAAACGAAGCTATTTCGGGATATGCCTTTATGATGCCTTTTGTTATTTCTATTTCTGTATTTATTATTGGACCATTAATTTATGCATTTATAATAAGCTTTAAAGATTTTTCATACTTAAATCCTTTATCAAGCCACTGGGTAGGGTTTAAAAATTATATAGGATTGTTAAATGATCAAACATTTAAAAGGGCTTTGCTTAATACAACGATATATTCATTGTTTGTGGTACCTACGCAATTATTTATAGCATTAATCCTTGCATTAGTCGTTGATTCAGACATTAAAGGAAAAACCTTTTTTAGAGTTGCGTATTATATACCTACTGTGACATCGACAGTTGCTGTGTCAGTTATTTTTTTGTATTTATTTAAAGCAGATGGATTGGTCAATATAATCTTGTCAAAAATCGGTATACATGGTCAAGCATGGTTTAACAATGTTAATTTTGCTTTGCCGTCAATCATGATGATGGCTATTTGGTCATCAGTTGGAAACTATATGGTAATATTTTTAGCAGGGCTTCAAGACATTCCTGCAGAATTGTATGAGGCGGCAGAAGTAGATGGCGCAAATAAATTTCAAAGATTTGTAAATATAACTCTTCCATTGTTGAGACACGTTGTATTCTTTAACCTTGTAGTCTCATTGATAGGCACTTTTCAAATTTTTGATCAGGCGTACGTTGTGTCAGGAGGAAGTGGAGGACCTCTTGATGCGACGATGACGGTGGTTCTTGACATATATAAAACAGGGTTTAAAGATTTTAACATGGGTTACGCATCAGCTATGGCTTTTGTACTATTTCTAATTATTTTGCTTTTAACACTATTGCAAAGAATATTATTTAAAGAAGAAATGTATTAGGAGGTAAATATATTATGTCTAAAGCATTCAGATTTATTCTCTATTTGATAGCCATAGTCTATGCTGCAATCACATTAGGGCCTTTCATTTGGTCTATAATAACTTCGCTTAAACCTACAAGCGAAATAGATAGTTTAAGCGTTAATTTGAGGAATTTAACGTTTGGTAACTATAACATGATTATAAGTCAGTTTCCATTTCTGAAGTGGTTCTTTAATAGTTTGATTGTTGCTATCGCAGTTACATTTGGAAATTTATTGTTTAATTCAATGGCTGGATACGCTCTTGCCAGAATTAATTTTGCAGGACGTAATTTCCTATTCATTATTGTGTTGGCGCTTATGATGGTGCCTGGACAGGTTGTAATGGTGCCAACGTATATTTTATTAAGCAAATTAGGATGGGTGAATACTTATTGGGGGCTTACTATACCGTTTTTAACCAGCAGCTTTGGCATATTTTTAATGAGACAGTTCTTTTTATCTATTCCGAAAGAGATGGAAGAAGCTGCAACGATAGATGGATTGTCTAGATTTAGGATTTTTCTGCAAATAGTTTTACCATTGTCGAAGCCTGCTCTTACAACACAGTTTATATTCATGTTTACAGGCAATTGGAATAGTTTTTTGTGGCCAAGTCTTTTGACGTCCAGCGATAATATGTACACACTGCCAGTTGGATTAAATTCATTCTACGGACAGTATTATCAATTTTGGAATCAAGTAATGGCAGGCGCTATACTTTTAACGTTGCCGATGATACTTATATTTCTCGTATTCCAAAAACAATTTGTCAAAGGGATTTCTACAACAGGTCTTAAATGATTTGTGTTGATGTATTAAAATGAATGTGATATAATTGTAAGCGGTTACTATTTTATATGCATTATGACTCTAAGTTAATTGCGAAGGGAATGTGTGGTCTGTATGGCAAATATAGATGATGTAGCAAAACTGGCGAACGTTTCAACAGCAACTGTTTCAAGAGTTTTTAATAATAGTCCATACGTCAGCGAAAAGGCAAGGGAAAGTGTATTGAAAGCGGCAAAAGAGCTTGGCTATGAGCCAAGCATATTGGCTCGCAGTTTGGCTATGAAGAAGACAAACACTATAGGTTTAATAGTTCCTGACATATCTAACCCGTATTATAGTGAAGTTGTTCGCGGAATAGAAGATGTATGCAATATATATAAGTACAATATAATTCTTTGCAATGCCGATAACTCCAGAGATAAAGAAATACAGTACATTGATATGTTGAAAAGCAGATGGGTGGATGGCATAATATTCCATAGCGATTATTTTTCGGATGAAATATATAATATTTTCAAAGACAGAAAAATACCGTTAGTATTAGCTGGAAGAGCGACGAATTATGATGTGCCGTATGTAGTAATAGACAATAAAAAAGCTGCTTATGACGCTACAAAATATTTGATATCGCAAGGTCACAAAAAAATAGGTGTCATCCATGGCGATTTGAACGGTATGAAAGAAACTGTTGATAGTGTTGATAGGCTTTACGGATTTCTCGATGCTATGAAAGAAGCTGGTCTTAAAGTATATGATGAGTTGATAAAAGAAAGTAATTTTAAAGCAAAAGGTGGCTATATAGCTGCAAAAGAAATGCTAAAAGGCAGTGTTAAACCAGATGCTATCTTTGCCTTCAGTGATGTAATGGCTATGGGTGCTATTAATGCCATTTATGATGCTGGTCTAAGATGTCCGGACGATGTTTCTATAATAGGATTTGATAATCTCGACTTGGCAGAGGTGACGAGGCCAGCTTTAACTACTGTTGCGCAGCCTATGTACGATATTGGCGCTGTTGCAGCTCGCATGTTGATAAAGATAATAGACAATAAAAAAATATCTGAAAAGAGAGTTATTTTAAAGCACAGATTGATTATTCGCCAGTCCTGCATTTAAAGAAATGCACAAAAAAATTAAAAAAATAATTTAAAAACTATTGATTATTTTTAAAAAAGATGTTACAATATAACTGTAAGCGGTTACAGATTGTGTTTATTGACAGTCTATTTTAGATTGGATGATATAAAAACTGTAGCTTTTATTTGTCAAGAAACTGTAAGCGGTTACAGTTATGCTTTATTAAGCTTAAATTTGGCAAGCAATCAAGTAAAACATTAAAATTGTTAAATATATTTTTAATAGAATATTTGTTGTATCAATGCTTGCTGAATTTAAGTCAAATTTTTACTTTATGTATAATAAGTCGATATTGCTCATCTTGGAAAAACTAAAAGGAGGTGCTAAAAAAACTTCAATTGTGATTTTACAATCATCATAAAAATTAAAAAATAGGAGGAGCGTTTGTATGAAAAAAATATTAAGTTTATTAATTTCGACGATCTTAATAATTGCCTTAGTGACAGGATGTTCATCAAGCAATAATAGCAAAACTAGTCAAAATGGAACAGCTTCCAGCCAAAATAGCAAGATAACCATAACAGTGATGCAAAGCAAAACCGAGATACAGTCTGATCTCCAAACTATAATTGATGACTACAACAAATCACAGGATAAAGTAGAAGTGAAACTTTTAGGTACTTCAGGAGATAATTTTGCTACTGTATTACAATCGCAGTTTTCTGCATCACCAGAAAAAGCACCTACGATATTTACTATTGCAGGACCAGATACTCCTAAATTTCAACCATATATGGCTGAAATAAAAAATTCAAAAGCGGCTGAAATGTTGGCAGATGGAGTAAAAGACGATGTTACTGTTGATGGCAAGTTATATGGTCTTCCTTCAGCAGTTGAAGGCTATGGTTTGATTTACAATAAAAATTTGTTTAAAGAAGCAAACATAGATCCAGCATCAATAACAAGCATCGATGCATTAGTTAATGCGTGTGAAAAATTGTCAAAATTAAATGGAGTTGTTAAACCTATTGCTTTTGCGAAAGAGACATATTTCTCATTTATACATCCTTTTAACTGGGCTTTTGCAGTTGATCCAAATTACAAGACAGATATAGAGAAACTTGACAAAGGGCAAATTACTATGAAAGACATACCGAGTGTAGTGCAATGGATAAAAGATATGGATAAGATAAAACCATATACAAACAATGCACTTGATTCATACGATGATCAAGTGGCGGGATTTGCAAGTGGCAAATATGCTATGATACACCAAGGTGACTGGGTACAATCAGTCTTGGATCAAGATAAACCAAATTTTGAATATGGAATTATTCCATTCCCGACAGGTGGAAATACAAAATTAGCTGTTGGTACTGCTACTGCATGGCGTGTAAATAAATATGCAACGCCAGAACAACAAAAAGCTGCAATTGAATTTTTGGATTGGTTGATTACAAGCGATAAAGGACAAGAATATTCTGCAGATACTTTGAAGTTTATTCCAGCATACAAAGGAGTAAAGGCTCCAAAGGCTCCACTGGCAGCGGAAGTTGCTCAGTATGTTGATAAAGGTCAAATCATTCCATGGGTGTACAACAATTATTTCCCTAATGGAATAGATGTTGATGGTTCTAATGTCATTCAAAAGTATTATGCTGGACTTATAAAAAATGATGATCAATTCTTATCAGAATTGACAAATGTTTGGGTTCAAGATGCTGGCAAGTAATTAGCTTATAGGACATACTTCTTTTGCACATGGTCGAGAAGTATGTCCTAATTTAAATCAATGTGTATACGATAGGAGTGAAAATATGAAAAAAAATAGCAATACATTGACGTTTTGGCTATTTTTAATACCATCACTATTTATCTTTATAAATGTAGTAATAATTCCTTTTATATTAGGTATAATTTATTCTTTTACAGATTGGGATGGTTTTTCGTTTTTTGGTTCAAAATTTGTAGCATTTAGCAACTATTTAAAGGTGTTTAGAGATCAGAATTTTTTAAGTGCATTTTTATTGACTTTTAAATATGCGATTATTATGGTAATAGTTTCTAATATAATTGGTTTCTCTTTAGCGCTTCTTGTGACAAGAAAAATGAAGACTAGAAATATTTTAAGATCGATTTTCTTTATGCCTAATTTAATAGGTGGCTTGATATTAGGATTTATATGGCAATTTATATTTACAAAACTGTTTGTTCAGTTGGGGACTGTGTTACACGCCTCAAATATATTCTTTAATTGGATAAATGATCCTAATATGGCCTTTTGGAGCATTGTGATTGTATCAGCATGGCAACTGTCAGGATACGTAATGATCATATATATTGCAGGATTGGAAAGCATTAATCCAGACATAATCGAAGCATCTCTTATTGATGGTGCAGGACCTGTGAGAAGGCTATTTAACATCATACTACCACTTACTGTTCCTTCTTTTACCATAAGCCTTTTTATAACTTTGTCAAATTCATTTAAGCAATATGATACAAATTTATCGCTTACAAACGGCGGACCTTATGGTACGACAGAATTATTGACGATGAATATTGTGCAAACGGCATATAAGCACAATCAATATGCCATAGCTCAATCAAAAGCTGTTGTATTTTTTGTCGTAATCATGGCTATTACACTTGTTCAGGTGTATTTAACAAAGAAAAGAGAGGTTGAGATGTGATGGAAAAAGCCAAAAAGAATATGACTATTTTAGAAATATTTGGTTGGGTATTGACACTATTTGTTATATTTCCTGTTTATATTATGATTATTAATTCTTTTAAAGATAGAAAAGAAATATTTACAAGTGAATTAAGTCTACCTAAGGCCTTAAATTTCACATATTATGTTCAAGCAATACAAAAGATGGACTTTTTGACTGCTTTGGGCAATTCTTTGTTTATAACAGTTACAAGTGTTGTGTTTATAATCGTGCTGTCATCGATGGCGGCATGGGTTCTCGAAAGGAATAAAACGACTATTTCCAATATTATATTTTATACATTTGTTGCAACAATGCTGATACCATTTCAATCTGTCATGATACCATTAGTGCAGTATTTAAGTAAATGGCAGATTCCGGGGACGAATTTTTCGCTGATTGATACGAGATATGGGCTTATTTTTATGAATATAGGCTTTGGCATAGGTATGTCTACATTTTTGTTTCATGGATTTATTAAAAATGTTCCGCTTGAAATGGAGGAAGCTGCTACGATTGATGGATGCAATAAGTTTCAATTGTTTTGGAGAATAGTTTTTCCTAATCTTAAGCCTATTATTGTGACTGTGGCTATATTGAATGTTATATCACTTTGGAACGACTACTTGCTTCCGTCGTTGGTATTGCGCAGTCCTAACCTTAGGACTATTCCGCTGTCGACGTTTTTCTTCTTTGGAGAATTTACTATAGAGTGGAATTTGGCATTAGCAGGTTTAGTGCTGACGATAATACCGGTAATTATATTTTACCTGTTCTCACAAAAATACATCATTAAAGGTGTCATGGCTGGTGCAATAAAATAGGTTTGTCGACTTTATTTAGAAAGCGTGGAGGTTCAGATGAAAAAATCAATATATCCTTATGATGCATGGAAGATAAGAGAAAGCAAATTCGATATAGAAACGAATTACCGCAATGAAACTATTTTTTCTTTGGGAAATGGGTATTTTGGCATGAGGGGCACATTTGAAGAAGGTTATTCAGGTCCTAATGGTACATCATTTAATGCAACATACATTAACGGATTTTATGAAATCTATGATATCAATTATGCAGAAGGCGGATATGGTTTTCCAACTTACGGTGAAGCGATGGTAAATGTTGCTGATAGCAAAATTGTAAAATTGTTAGTAGATGATGAGCCATTTGACTTGTTGAAAGGCAATCTAATTCAATACGAAAGAACACTGAATATGAAGGAAGGTTTTACAGAGCGAAAGATTGTTTGGGAGACTGAAAAAGGGAAAAAGCTGGATATAACTGTAAAAAGATTGATCTCTTTTAAAAGGCAACATTTAGGTGTTATAGTTTTTAGCTTTAGACCGTTAAATTTTAGTGGGAAGATAAAATTGATTTCCGAAATTGATGGAAATGTATATTACGGGAATGAGACAGATGACATGCGCGTAGGAAATAACATGAGAGGAAAAGTCGTAAATACCATTGACAGTCACATTGACGGATATATGGGATGGTTAATGCAAACTACAAAAAGAAGTAAGCTAAAATACATTTGTTCTGTAAACCATGATGTAAAAACTGATTGCCATTATGAACTTAAAAATTACAACTCAGATGATAAAATAGGTTTTGAATTCTCTATTGATGCTGAAAAAGATAAAATTTTTCAGCTTGATAAGTTTATTTCGTACTACACATCAAGAGAATGTTTAGAGGATAAGCTTATTGATAGTTCGGTACATGAGGTCATAAATGCCAAATCGGATGGAGTAAATATCATCTTTAAGGAGCAGTTTGATTATTTAAATGAATTTTGGACGGATGCAGATGTGGAAATAGACGGCGATATTTCTATGCAACAAGGCATAAGGTACAATGAATTTCAATTGTTGCAGTCTGTAGCCAAAAATGATATCGCGAATATATGTGCCAAAGGTCTTACTGGTGAAGGATATGAAGGACACTATTTTTGGGACTCTGATGTCTATATCATGCCATTTTTTCTCTACACAAAACCAGAGATCGCCAAAAACTTTGTAATGTTTCGATACAAATTGTTAGATGCGGCCAGAAAAAGGGCGAAGGAATTGGGATATAAAGGTGCCCTTTATCCCTGGAGGACGATAGATGGACCGGAATGTTCATCTTATTTTCCAGCTGGAACAGCTCAATATCACATAAACTCTGATATAGTTTTGGCTATAAAAAAATACGTTGAAGCAACTTTAGATTACGAATTTTTGTACAAGTACGGTGCGGAGATTGTTTTTGAAACTGCAAGGCTATGGATAAGCATAGGTGCATATATTCCTTTGAAAAATAATAAATTTTGCTTGAATTGCGTAACAGGACCTGATGAATATACGGCATTGGTTGACAACAATGCGTATACAAACTATATGGCACAAATGAACTTAGAGTATGCATACTTTGTTGCCAAGGAAATGGCTAAAAAAGCTCCGGAATATTATGCTAACATTAAAGAAAAGATTGGACTTGCTGATGAAGAGCTAAATGAATGGAATTACGCAGCACAGAACATGTATTTGCCTTATTCAGATGATTTTGGAATTATTCCACAGGACGATAGCTTTCTTTATAAAGAGAGATTAAATGCCAAAGATTTAGAAAGCGAAAAACCCTTGTTGCTTCACAGACATTATCTAAATATATACAGATATCAGATATGCAAACAACCTGATGTCTTATTGCTTATGTACCTAAGAAGAGAATTATTTAGCATTGATGAAATTAAACGAAATTACGATTACTATGAGCCAATAACGACTCATGATTCATCGCTTTCACCAGCCATATTCAGTATTCTTGCAAATGAGATCGGATATTATGATAAAGCCTACGAATATTTTATGATGACGGCAAGAATGGATCTTGATGATTACAATGGGAATGTGAAAGATGGGATACACACTGCTTGCATGGCTGGTGCTTGGAGCGCAATCATAAGTGGATTTGGTGGAATGATGACATATCCTGATGGACTTCATTTTATGCCTAATATACCTAAAAGTTGGAAGTCTTTATCGTACAACATTAGATATAAAAATTGTAAAATACATGTGAGCATTACCCAAGAAAAAGTGTCATTTTTATTGCTTGAAGGTGAGATGTTGAAAATTCATGTTTACGATGAAGAAATAACGCTTTTGAATGGCGATAAAGTTGAAAAAGAGGTGAAAAAAGTTGATAAACAAAAGTGTTAAACATAAAGGCGTGATATTTGATTTAGATGGTGTGATTACGGATACTGCTGAATACCACTATTTGGCATGGAAAAAGTTGGCTGATGAATTAAATGTATATTTTGACAGAGAAATAAATGAAAATTTGAAAGGTATTAGCAGAATTGAGTCATTGGAGATAATTTTGAAGAAAAGCGATAAATTCTTTAGTGAAGAAGAAAAGTATTATCTGGCAGATAAAAAAAATGAATACTACAAAGAGATGATAAAGAGAATGACATCTAAGGATTTACTTCCTGGTGTAGTAGACTTAATAAGAGAATTAAAAGATAGAGGAATAAAAATAGCTGTGGCTTCTGTAAGCAAGAATGCAAAAACCGTTCTTTCAAACCTTGGCCTCATTGAGACATTTGACTACATTGTGGATGCAGAAAAAATAAAAAATGGCAAACCAGATCCGGAAATTTTCTTAAACGCTGCCGCAGGAATTGACGTTGAACCTAAATTATGTATAGGAATAGAGGATTCTAAAGCTGGTATTGAAGCCATAAATAGAGCAGGAATGGTGTCTATTGGAGTTGGCAATTATGAAACAGTGAAAGGGGCAGATATTGTCTTAAAGGACTTAAGCGATCCATTGCCAATATTAAACTTACTATAAAATAGTAATAATAACCTCCCAAAGGAATAAATTTATTATAGATTCGTAGTTGGGAGGTTATTTTTTGTGAAGATATATTATATCAAAAAAAGCGTCATCATAAACTTGTTAGCGGTTTTCGTACTAGCATTTATATCTATTTTATACACAAATTACGGTGTTCCACCTGTTATAAGTACGCTATTTAATATAAACAGACAGCTTCCGATTTACAGTGTTGATATTACTGATAAAAGGGTTGCCATATCGTTTGACGCATCATGGGGCAGCGATAAGACAGAAAGACTTCTGCAGATATTAAAAGATAAAAATGTAAAGGCCACATTTTTTTTGACGGGGCTTTGGATTGATAAATATCCTGAACTTGTAAAAAAAATTTATGAAGAAGGTCATGATGTGGAAAACCATAGCAATACACATCCACACATGACGCAGTTAAGCGATTCGGAAATGGCAAATGAGATAAAAGCTTGTGAGGAGAAACTTGTAAAGATCACTGGACAAAAGCCTTATTTATTTAGACCTCCATACGGTGACTACAACGATAGAGTCATTGAGACAGCAAAGAGTTTAGGATATTATACTATACAATGGGATGTAGATTCGCTTGACTGGAGAGGCCTTGATACGGAAGCGATAATAAACAGGGTATTGCCGAACGTTAAAAAAGGTTCCATTATTCTATTTCACAATAATGGTCAATTTACACCTGAGGCGATACCGTACATCATTGATAAACTGAAAGAAAATGGATATCAAATAGTTCCTATAAGTCAGTTGATATATAAAGAAAATTACTATATTGATCATGAGGGCAGGCAACATAAAGAACAATAAAATTTTATTAAGTTATGCAATAATAATTGCAAAAAAATAAAATTAATGATATTATTTTGATAATGTTGAGAAAAATAATATCAAATTTTTTGCAATACTTCGTATTGAGGTTGGGTGGTTCAATGAAGTTTATTTATGTAAAACGATTAAATATTTTAATAAACCTGTCATAAATGCTCTTCTTTGTTAATATCTATATTTTAAGAAGATACACATGATGGAAGGGAGAGTAAACAGATGGCAGGTAATATATTGGGGAATAATATGGTTAATGTATCTGGTAAAATTGTAAGCGAATTGGAGTTTAGTCACGAGCTTTATGGGGAGCAGTTTTATAATTTTACGCTTGAAGTGCCAAGACTAAGTGACGCAAAAGATATGCTTCCGATTACTATTTCAAATAGACTATTTGAAGGCATAAACTTAACTCCAGGCACTAAAGTGAAAATAGAAGGACAGCTTAGATCTTATAATAGGCAATCGCCAAATGGTGGTAAAAATAGGCTGATATTGACTATTTTTGCAAGGGATATTATAGTCGTAAGTGATGATGAAAGCATTAAAAATCCTAATGAGATTTTTTTGGACGGATTTATATGTAAAGAGCCTGTTTATAGAACAACACCATTTGGGAGAGAAATATCAGATTTGCTTGTGGCTGTCAATAGACCATACAGCAAGTCAGACTATATTCCAGTAATCGCATGGGGGAGAAATGCCAGATTTTGCGAAAAGCTGAAAGTAGGCGATCGCATAAAATTGTGGGGAAGGGTACAAAGCAGAGAATATCAAAAAAAAGGAGATAATAACGAGATTATAACGAGAACAGCCTATGAAGTATCCATAACAAAAATGGAAAAAGTCAATAAAGAGGATTTGATTTTGACACAGCAATAGATATTTTACATACAAAAGGAGAGATTGTCGTTGAAAAACGGTTTGATCCAAATATACACAGGCGATGGAAAAGGCAAGACGACTGCTGCTATAGGCCTTGGCATAAGAGCTTTAGGCAGAGACTTTAAGGTATATATGGTTCAATTTTTAAAAGGGAGAGATACGGGAGAGCTTTATGTTTTAAAAAACATAGATAATTTCAAGGTTTTTAGATTTCAGTCAAGTGAAAAATTCTTCTTTCAGATGGATGAGAACGAAAAAAATGTACTTAGAGATGAGATGCATGAGGCTTATAATTTTATAGAAAATGTCATTAAAAATGAAGAGTGCGATATGCTTATATTAGATGAAATAATGGGGGTAATACAGAACAATATTTTTTCTGTGGAAGATGTGCTTAAACTCATGAAGGAAAAGCCAGATACAATGGAGATGATTTTAACAGGCAGAAATGCTCCTAAAGAGCTTATTGATAATGCAGATCTTGTGACAGAGATGAAGTTAGTTAAACATCCTTTTGAAAAAGGTATTTCCGCTAGATATGGAATAGAATTTTAAAACCCGGCTAAGCCGGGTTTTTTTAACCTCTTAAATCGTCCAATAGTTTAGTTTTTTCTCTGGTCTTTTCGTCTTTGATTTTGACAATTTTAGCAGGGACGCCAGCTACGACAGTGTTTGGCGGTACGTCTTCTGTGACGACAGACCCTGCTGCCACAACAGCATCGTGACCAACTCTGACACCTTCTAGAAGGACGGCATTAGCTCCTATAAGCACATTATCTTCAACTATAACAGGTATACTGCTTGGTGGCTCCAGCACGCCTGCTATGACTGCACCAGCGCCAACATGGACATTTTTCCCGATTATTCCTCGTGCACCGATAACGGCATTCATGTCTATCATTGTATTTTCACCAATTTCAGCACCTATATTTATGATAGCACCCATCATGATTACTGCATTTTTTCCTATTTTTACTCTATCTCTTATGATAGCGCCTGGTTCGATACGGGCATTTAAGTCTTTTATATCTAGTAATGGTATCGCTGAATTTCGCCTATCGTATTCAAGGTGATAATCCTTAATCTTGTCTTTGTTTTCATCTAAAAGTTTTTTAACATCTTCTAATTCTCCAAAAATTATTTTAAAATTGTCAGTGCCAAAAACTTTAAATATCTTTTCGTCTACATCTATGTTTCCGTTTATATAGGCTTTTACTGGTGTTGATTTTTTAGATTCCTTTATGAATTTTGCTATTTCATAAGGATTTGTCAATTCATCTTTTGAATTCAAAAGTCATCATCCTTTCTTGACAAGTGATTCCATGTCGTAAAGTCCAGGTTTTTGATTTATTAAAAACTTAGCTGCTAAAAGCGCGCCATTCCCAAATATTTCTCTTGATCTTGCAGAATGGCTGATTTTAATGATTTCGTCGTGACCAGCAAAAATCACTTCATGTTCGCCTACTACGGTGCCACCCCTTAAAGCATGGATTCCTATTTCATTTTTATCTCGCTTATCTACATTTGAGTGTCTTCCATACACATATTCCATTCTATCACCTAAAACGCTGTTGATGGCATCCGCAATAAGCAAAGCTGTTCCGCTTGGCGAATCTTTTTTCATATTGTGGTGCATTTCAAGTATTTCTATGTCAAAATTATCACTTAAAACTCTTGCGGCTTCTTTGACTAAACTTATAAGTACATTGATGCCTAATGACATGTTAGCAGACCTAAACACAGGAATATGGTTAGATGCTTCTTTTAAAGAGTTAATTTCTTCTTCATCAAGCCCTGTTGTTGCAACGACAACAGGTAAATTTTTGCTTACAGCGGCTTTTAACAATTGCGGCACAGCAGTGTGATATGAAAAATCTATCACTACATCGGCATCCACATCTACTTCATCAAGGCTTTTGTACACAGGAAATCCGCATTGACACTGATTTTGATCGATTCCAGCAACAACTTCAAAGTCTTGATTCTGTGAAGCCATGCTTGCGATTACTTTGCCCATTTTTCCACAGCAACCATTTATTATCACTCTTATCATTAATACAGCCTCCTCATATCAGTCCAAATTCTTTTAACGTAGTCTTCAGTGCATTTAAATTCTTTTCGGACATATCGACTAAAGGAAGCCTCAATGGTCCGACATTGAAACCCATTAAATTCATTGCCGTCTTGACTGGAATTGGATTAGTTTCTATGAACATGACGCTATTTAAAGGATTTAATTCCAATTGCAACTTTCTTGCGGCTTCTATATCTCCATTCAAAAATAGCATTACCATTTCGTGTATTTTTTGAGGCACGATATTTGCGGTGACAGAAATTACACCTATGCCTCCTAATGAAAGTATCGGCACGACTTGATCGTCGTTTCCTGAATATATTTCAAATTTATCGCCCATTATCCTGGCTATCTCAGCTATCTGAACTATATCGCTACTGGCCTCTTTTACACCAACAACATTGTCAACGTATTTGCATATTTCTAAGTATGTTTCTGGTTTCACGTTCATTCCTGTTCTACTTGGAACATTGTATATTATTATTGGCTTATCGACATTTTTGGCGATTTCCGTAAAATGTTTGACAAGTCCTGCTTGAGTAGTCTTATTGTAGTATGGTGTTATGACAAGCAGAGCATCAGCACCGACAGATGAAGCATATTTACTTAGTTCAATGCTGTGACGCGTATCATTGCTGCCAGTCCCAGCTATAACCGGGATGCGACCATTTACTTTATCAACTGCAAATTTAATTGTATCCATTCTTTCTTTATCTATCATCGTTGACGATTCACCAGTTGTGCCACATATTATTATGGCATCTGTACCTTCTTTTATATGCCATTCTAAAAGTTCCTCTAACTTATTAAAATTAACTCCATCTTCAGTGAATGGGGTAACGAGGGCAACACCTGAACCCTTAAATACTGGCATTATTAACCATCCTTTCTCAGATCATAAAGACATCATTTAATCAAAAGCTCAGCAATTTGCACAGCATTAGATGCGGCGCCTTTTCTGATATTATCTGCAACAATCCACATATTTAATCCGCTGTATACTGTTTCATCACGTCTTAATCTACCCACAAATACTTCATCGTGACCTGTTGCGATTGTCGCAACTGGGTATATGTTGTTTTCTGGATCATCCATTAAAACTACTCCAGGAGCATTTTTTAAAATGTTCTTTAAGTCTTCCATTTGATAAGGTTTTTCAAATTCAATATTGACGCTTTCACTGTGGGAATTCTTAACGGGCACTCTAACCGTCGTAGGTGATACCTTTATAGAATTGTCACCCATTATCTTTTTTGTCTCATTGATCATTTTAAGCTCCTCTTTTGTATATCCATCAGGTAAAAATACATCTATATGAGGAATACAGTTATTTGCTATAGGGTAAGGGAAACATTGATTTTTTTCGCCATTTAATGTTCTTTCAAGGTCATCAACGCCTTTTTTGCCTGCACCAGATACTGCTTGATATGTTGAGACGACAATTCTCTTGATTTTGTATCTGTCATGAAGGGGCTTTAGCGGGACCACCATTTGAATCGTTGAACAATTAGGATTTGCTATTATGCCTTTATTCCATTTAATATCTTGTGGATTTACTTCAGGAACTACCAGTGGTACATTATCATCCATTCGCCATGCGCTGGAGTTGTCAACGACTGTTACTCCTTTTTCTGCTGCTATAGGAGCGTACATTTTACTTACTGTAGCGCCTGCTGAAAATAATGCTATCTTTATATCTCTATCAAAGCTTTTTTCTGTCAATTCTTCTACAGTGTATTCATTTCCTTTAAATGTAAGCTTTTGGCCAGCAGTTCTTTTTGAGGCAAACAAATATAAATTGTCCACCGGGAAATTTCTCTCTTCTAAAACTTTAATGAACGTTCTTCCTACGAGGCCTGTTGCACCTACGATTGCTACATTGACTCCCATTATTATCCTCCTTAAAAATAAAAATTCAATGATATAATGCAATAAAGTAATTTTGTTATTTAAAATATATCATTATTATTATATGAAGTCAATAAAATAAGGTTATACAAAAATAACCCCTAAAAGAGGTTATTTTTGTGACTTTGATGCTTTTTCAAGCGATTTAATATCTGTCTCTAAAACGCTTGTTTTGATTTTGGTGATAGTGCTGTCTTTTGATTGTACAGCTTTTTCTAATTCACTAAGACCTGCATCAAATTTATCTGATGCGTTTTTAGCGTCTTTAGGTAGTTTTATCCTTATGTTTTTCCAAATCGATTTTATCTCATCTATATCTTTTAGTGCAATATCCCACTTGCCTAAAGTTGAATTAAACTCAATGTCTCTGCTGTAAAATCTGAGCTTTTTAATATCTGGTGGTGATGTTGTCTTAAAGTAATTTTCGATTTCAGGCACAAATTTGTAGACATTATTTGCAGCGATCATTGTATCATCTAATGATTTACTGGAAGACTTTGTCGTTAGAATATTTATCGCTGTGCTTACATTGTTCAGCAAATCGGTACTGGCTCCAGCTTTTGTAGCAATAGGGCTTAAAACATTCCAATTTGTATGTATATCTTTTACAGTTTTATCTATTGTGCTCCACGATTTTTCTTCTGGTGACTGTTTTTGCTGTTTTTTATTAGCACCTTTTTCATTAGATTTTCCGCCTCCTTGGCTTTTTGATGAACTTTGCTTTTTATCCTGAGGTGCTAATGTTGTGGTTGATTGTTGAGCGCTTTTGCCACTTTGGGATTCTTTAAGTTTTTTAGCTTCTTTTATTATTGTGTCGATGTCGCTTTCGATTTTGGCAAGCTCTTTCGGTGTAGACATTTTTTGAGTCGTGCTGGGTTTTTTCTGCGGAATGGGCTTTTTTTGCTTATTCTTGCAAGCAGAAAGCTGAAATACTGAAATAAATATCAATAATAGACAGACAATTTTACGATATTTTTTCATAGAATCACCTCAATAGATAGTATTGCCAGGATGTTTTAATTTAATGAACAGATAATTTTTTTAAAATTTGTAAGGTTATAAATTTTTGTACTTGCATAAGAAAATTATGGTATAATATAATTATAACGTAGTAGCTAAAGGCTACATGAAAGGAGAGTGTGTATGTGGAATTATAAAATCAAAAAAGTGTCTGTTTTTTCTGTCTTTAAGTTCACGTTGCTGTACGGTGTTATAATTGGAGCTGTTTTAGGTTTAATTGGGGGGTTATTCGGGAGCATAGGAGATGCTAGATTCTTTGGTTTAGGTATATTTGGAGGACTCATATTTGGCATAATTTATGGAGTGATGCTGGCGCTAATTAGCGCTTTTGGGACATGGATTTTCAATCTCATATCTGGTGTTATAGATGGAATAGATATTGAGCTTGAAAAAAAGGACGAATGATATTGTTATGTTGAATTTCATGTGTTATAATTTTGTAAAGTCATACTTTTAGATGGGCAATGGTGTCCTCAATGAAGGAAGATAGAGTCCTTAATTGAGTACACCTATTTTTAATTTAAGGAGGATTGCTATGGGAAACAAATACAGTGCAGAAGACGTATTGAGGATTTCTAAAGAACGTGGTGTTGAGTTCATTCATTTGCAGTTTAGCGACATCTTTGGCGTCATGAAAAATGTCTCGATTCCTATTGAAGAGCTTGATAAGGCTTTAAATAACGAAATAATGTTTGACGGATCATCAATAGACGGATTCGTCAGAATCGAAGAATCTGATATGTATTTAAGGCCAGATACCGATACATTTGTAATATTTCCATGGAGGACAACAAGTGGTGTGGAGGCAAGGCTTATTTGTGATATATACAATCCTGATGGTACGCCTTTTGAAGGTGATCCAAGGTATATTCTTAAGAAAAATTTAGAAGAAGCAAAAAAATTAGGCTACACTATGAATGTGGGACCAGAATGTGAATTTTATCTGTTTTTGACAGATGAAAAAGGAAATCCTACTACAATCACTCAGGATGCAGCAGGATATTTTGATATGGCACCAGTTGATTTAGGAGAAAGCGCTCGAAAGGAAATGGTTTCTACACTAAAAGAAATGGGATTTGCAATAGAGGCATCACACCATGAAGTAGGACCGGGGCAGCATGAAATAGATTTTAAATATGATGATGCGCTTGCAACGGCAGATAATGTCATGACATTTAAAATGGTAGTAAGGATAATAGCGCAAAAGCATGGACTTCATGCGACGTTCATGCCTAAACCTGTGTACGGCATTGCAGGTTCTGGTATGCATTTGAATCAGTCACTCATGAAAAACGGTGAAAATGCATTTTACGATCCAAGCGACCAGATGGGCCTTAGCAAAGATTGCTATTACTACATTGGAGGCCTTTTGAAACATGCAAAAGCGCTAACGTCCATAACAAATCCTACAGTAAATTCATACAAAAGGCTTGTATCAGGCTTTGAAGCTCCTGTATACATTGCGTGGTCTGGAAGAAATAGAAGTCCCCTCATACGGATACCTGCTAAAAGAGGAAATTCAACAAGGATAGAGCTTAGATCACCTGATCCTTCCAATAATCCGTACTTAGCATTAGCTTGTTCGTTAGCTGCAGGACTTGATGGCATAAAAAATAAGATAATGCCGCCGTTGCCAGTTGATAAAAATATTTACGAAATGAGTGAAAGTGAATTAAGCGAATTGAATATAGAAAAATTACCTGAATCTTTAGAAGAAGCCTTAGTCATCTTAGAAGAAGATGAGGTTATAAAAAATGCATTGGGTGAGCATATATACAATAAATATGTTGAGGCAAAATGGTCTGAGTGGGATTCCTACAGGACTTACGTCACAAGGTGGGAGATAGACCAATACCTTACTAAGTTTTAAGGTAGGTGTTTTCATGAGTCAGTGGCGCATCATAATAGCTGATAGCAATGACTACAGCAGAAGCACACTTAAAGGAATGCTTTTGTCCAGTGGACATCTAGTCTATGAAGCGAGAGATGGTGGAAGCGCAATTAGGCTGTCTCGCTCCTTGATGCCTGATCTTGTTTTGGTAGATATGGGTATTGTGGGAATGAATGCTTATGAAGTAGCGCATATTATAGATAGCGACAATGTGGCACCTGTCATATTGATGACGCAGACCATTCAAAGGGGCTTTATCGAGGAAGTAAAAAACTATTCGGTATTTGCTTATTTGCTAAAACCAATCGATAAAGCAGTGTTATTAAGTTTGACTGAATTTGTTATAGAAAATCACAAAAAATATTTATCTTTAAAAAATGAGATAGAAAGCTTAAAAAAGCAAATAGAAGCCCGCAAGAAAATAGAGAAAGCTAAAGGTCTTTTAATGAAAGTAAAAAAATTAGATGAAGATGAAGCTTACACACTGATGAGGAAGATGAGCATGGACTCAACTCTTCCTATGGAAGTCATAGCAGAGAGGATATTAACTAAATACTCGTAAAATAAGCTTAAGCACATAAAAACATATTTGTGCTTAAGTTTTTTTATTTGAGATTAAGATAACATTAAGCTGAGATTAATTTCACAAATTAAGGAGGAATTTTAACAATTTTGTAGAAATAATAAATTATTTAAGAAGTTTGTAAAATGTTAGTTGGTGAGTTTTATGAATAGCAAAGAGTTGTACAGAGAAATACTTTTTTCAAAGAGAAGATGTGCAAGTATTGGTCTTAAAAATTCAATAAATTTTCCACTTGTAACTTTAAATAAAGAAGATTTAAAAGTCAAAATGGATAAAAATATAGAACTTATTAATGTGTTTCGAAATTGTATTGATAATATTATAAATGCTGTAAAAGAAAAATACATGTTTTTATTGACTGATCAGGATGGATGTCTTTTAAGTTTACTATGTAATAATAAGATATATAGGAACATAGATAAATTTGGATTTAAAATTGGTACATATTTTACGGAAAGTAGTTTAGGAACAAATGCGATCTCAGTGGCGATAAATGTAAAAAGGTGTGTATTTTTAACACCACAAGACCATTACTGCGACATATTGAAAAGGTGGTATTGCATTGCATCACCGCTTATTATAGATGAAAAAACAATAGGGTATCTTGATGTATCGACAATAGAACATGATATGGCAGAAGAAATGGTTGCATTAACAGAATTATTGGTATACCAGATTGAAAATGAGTATAAAAAAATAGTTAGAAATAAAGATAGAACCAATATAATCAAATTTAGCAAAGAACAATTAAAAATTTTAAAGCTGATTACTAAAGGATACAAGGACTCAGCAATTGCATCAGAACTTAAAATAAGCATTAATACTGTAAATTATCATAAAAGAAACATATTTAAGAAATTGGGTGTTTTAAGTACTAGAGAAGCAATAGTCAAAGCAATTCAAATGCATCTGGTGGAAATAGACTGATTTATTTAAGGTTTAATTGGAAAACAATAAAGACTACAGAAAAATGTAGTAGAAAATAAAAAATTCCCATGGTAAAATGATGGTAGATCAGAAGGTTATTTAGCTTAATGATGTGGTTTATAAAATATACAACAAAATTTATTTATAGAGGTTTTGCTATTACATTTTTAGTTCAAAAAATTAAAGTTTAATGGTGCGATTTTCTCAACTAATTATAAATATTGTAGTGGGAGTGGTTTGATTGATCACGAGCGTTTTCACACATAATAATAGTGGAGAATTTCCGGCAAAAGGTATAATCGATGGAGAGGGGATAGTACCATGGCTTTCAATAAAAGAAATACGTCAACCGTTATTATTAATGTCTCCACCCTTTGGACTTTCCAGTGAAGTAGCAAATAACATTTGGATGGAAAATATGAAGAAAGAAGATAGAGTAGTTAATTTATCAAAAGCGATAAATGAATTTCATAATTTTTTTAATCTATTAAGCAAATACGCGTTGGTATTTTTACTTCCGCCATATCCAGGATTGCAAGATTTAGTGTATGTTGCTAATATGGGAATAGTGCCTCCACATATGCCAGATGTCGCAATAATTTCAAATTTTAGATCTATTCCAAGACGTGGTGAAGATATTTTAGGTTTGAATTTTCTTTCACAGCTTGGATATCATGTAGTCAGAGCACCGTATTATTTTGAAGGAGAAGCTGATCTAAAACATCTAAATAATAATGTTTATATAGGTGCTCATGGTATGCGAACTTCATATCAATTTTTAGAATGGTTTGAACATAATTTTGATGCTAAAGTTATTCCATTCAAAATAAATGATCCTTATTGTTATCATTTGGACGGATGTGTTCTTCCTTTAACAGAAGATAAAGTGGCAGTATGTATAGATATTGTGGATAAAGAAACAGTTAAAGAAATTGAAAAGTTTACTGAAATTATACCTGTTTCGCATCAAGATGCAAGAAGTGGTGTTTTAAATAGCGTAGTTCTTGGCAAAAAATTATTTAATGATTCCGTTATTGAATATTTGACTAAATCTGATTCGAGGTATGAAAGAGAATTGATAAAGCTGCGTTCCGTGGAGAGAATTGCCAAGCTTGTAGAACTTGAACCTGTATTTGTACCAATGTCAGAATTCGAAAAATCAGGTGCTTGCCTTTCTTGTCTAGTTATGCATCTCAATTGGAGATGACGCTATTTTCATTATGAAAAGAGGTTTTACTTATGACTAAAAATTATCGTGTTCTCATGTTAGGTTATCGCAAAGGTTTAGTAGATGCTTGCAATAAGCTTGGTGTACATAGTACAATTCTTATTGATCCGTGGGAAGATATAAGTGAACTTCCGGCTTGTGGTGATAATGAAAAAAGGATATTTGTAGAGAATCTTTCTAAAGATGAAACTACACTTTTTTCATTAATGCGATCAAATGAAACCAATTTTGATGTTGTTATAACAACTGAGGAATATTTTATGGTAAATGCTTCAATTTTAAGCTGTATTGTTTCAAAGCCATATATTGAACCACATGTTGCGGTAGCATTTAGAGACAAATTTTATCAAAAGAAGTTATTACGTGGGGTTGTATCAGTGACTGATTCTTGGATGATTGATGATATCGAAAATTTTCTTATTGACGAGAAATATCCATATCCTGTAGTACTTAAACCAGTTGCAGGTGCTGCTACTTCTTATACTTATATTGCTGCTAACCAAGAAGAGTTAGAAAAATGCATAGAACTTCACAAGCAAAAATTAGTTAAAAATCCTGCTGAAATTCCAAGAAGTATGGTAATAGAACGCTTTGTATATGGTGATGAATGGCATATAGATGGATGGGTTTTAGAAGGTAAACTTCAAAGCTTTACAGCATCAAAGTACAACTTTCCTTTAATTGGAATAAGAAATGGAGGAATAGTAGGAAGTGTGACTTTACATCCCGAAACAAATAAAGAACTTTATAATAAATTTCATCAATTTGTTGAGAAGGCTTTACAAAAGCTTGGATTAAAAAATAGTGTATTTCATATGGAATTATTTAAAAATGATGAAAATGACGAACTTGTATTTAGCGAATGCGCAGCTCGTGTTGGAGGAGGGTTTATTTATAAGGCATTTCAATATTTATATGATATTAATTTATATGAAGTCCTTGTTCGATTAGCCCTTGGCGAGAAAGTTTTATCTACACCAGCTAAAACTTCGCAATGCGTAGGTTGGACTTTTCTTCCCTCTGTTTCACCTACTATAAAGTCGTTACCAGATAGTTCATTATTAATGGATATGCCAGGAGTCTTAGAGGTGGAATACAGTTGGAATCCTAGTAAGGAAATGCCTGACACTAAGATAGATACTACTCAGCGAACAGGTCAGGTTCTAATAGCCGGTAAGGATGAAGATGAAGTGTTACGAAGGATTAAAGATGTATTAAATTATTTTGCTGAACTTACGAAAAATTAATATGCGATTATGTCTTTATACATTATGTTAAAAAATTAACTCATTAAGCAATAATTCTCGAGCTTAATGAGTTAATTTATATGTTATCAAGGTGGTGATATATTTGAACAATGATGACATAAAAGAAGACTTGTCAGATTTTAACCTGGATGAAACAAAACTATTGTGGAAACAAAAAAAATTTTTAATTCTATTGTTAGGAGATTTATTAATCAGTTTTGGCAGTAAAGTTTATGAATTAGTATTACCTTTATTAATTTATAAATTAACTAAATCATCGATTGTTATGGGAACTATGAAGGCAGTTGAATTTTTGCCAAATCTTTTATTAGCAGTATTTATAGGTGTGTTAGTTGATAGAACAGATAGAAAAAGATTTTTAATATATACGCTATTTATACAAATAATATTATTAAGCACACTGTACATTTCAATAAAAAGTGGACATAAATATATTTCGCTCTTTTATGTAATAGGTTTTTTCTTTATGGCATTATTTTACTGCTATGATAATGCTATGACAAGTATAGTTAAAGATGTTATTCCTTATAATTTACTTACTTCAGCTAATTCAAAGTTTTCTTTTATTTCAACATTTATAGGGATCATCGGACCTGCGATTTCAGGCTTTATTTTAGTACTTTCTAATCTTGAAGACGGGTTGCTAATTACTATGTTTGCTTTGTTGGGAGGGTTTATTGTATTTTCCTTTTTAAAGAGTCATAAAAAACAAGTAGAAGCAAAAAAGGAAAATCAGTCAATTTTGGAAGATATTAAGGAAGGTTGGATTGAGCTTAGGAGAAATCATTCGCTTTGGTTGTTAACATTAATAGTTGTTTTCACCAATGCTACTAGTGGTTTGTTTGATTCAATGGTAATCTTTTTTGCAGAAGACTCATTTCATTTAAGCAGTTTTCAACTTGGATTGGTATTTTCGATTGCTGGATTAGGTGGTTTGATAGGAAGTATATCTACAGATTATATTTCTAAAAAGCTAAAGTTTGGTAAACTAATAGGGATAACCATATTTTCTATTGGCTTTGCTTACCTAATCATGTATTTTGCAAGTAATGTTTTTTTAATAGCATTTTCTTTGTTTCTAGAAGGCATATTTAATTCGATTTTTGCTATATGTATATATACTTATCGCCAAGAAACAACTCCATCACATCTTATTGGACGTATCAGTGGAATTACAGGTGCAATATTTATGATTGGAGTGCCATTATCTATGTTTGGATCTGGATGGATTGTAAGTATTATAAACACAAAATATTTATTTCTTAGTGCAGCAATACTCAATTTATTGATATTTATAGTTTATCGTAAGCTTTCTTTGTGGAAATTAACATAAGGATGCAATTAGCAAAAAGGCTATAGGAGAATTTCTACAGCCTTTATTAAAATACATTAAGTTTTAGTTTTTTCCTTCTAACCCAGTGCTTTAATACTTTTGAAAGCCAAGGCATTACATAGTAGTCGAGACCAAATGCTCTTCCAGCGCCGCCCATTATGGCTATGGCAGTTATGACGTACCACCAGTTGTTGAATGTCGCCATACCTGATAGGTAGAAATTAATATGAAGGAATATGGTTCCAAGTGCAGCAATAAACGTAAATAGTCCTGCAACAAGCAAAAGACCAATGCCTATTTCAGACAATGTTATTAGCGACTGGAAGAATATAGCATGAGGAAATATGAATTTTTCCATAAACCAGCCATACCAGGCAGGTACATTTTGCATCGGAGCTGAAGACGCACCAGCAGATAATTTAACTGATGACAGCCATCCTTCTTGTATATGTTGGATACCACTGATGATCCACATTAAACCTAAGAAAACCCTCATAAGTGATAGCCAAAACATGTTTGTAGTAACAGCTACATGGTTTTCAATTATGCTTAATTTGCCTTTATCAGGCACATCTATAAACTGATCTCTTATATATTGAGCACACATGCCGAGACCACTTAAGCCAAATAGGTAATGCATATTTACAATGTGCTTCATAAATGTAGCTGGGTATCCGGAGAGTCCACCTATGCCAGATAGTTCGGCAATCGCAAACCTTCTTCCTACGGATACCATATTTCCGTGAAGATTTAGTTTAAGTTCTTTCTTTGGCGTATTTTTAATGGAAGCGGCAATATTGTATGCGGCGGCATCTGCAGACTGCAAAGCAGATTCCACCAAGGCAGGCATAGGTTTTCCATCTTCTCCTACATATGAGGCGCTGTCGCCGATGGCATATACGTACGGATTAGATGATTCCATGTATTTATTTACTACGATTCTTCCTTTTTTATCTGTATTAAGCCCAATATTTGCAACGAAGCTATTTCCTTGAATGCCGCCTGTCCAAATTAGCGTTTTTGTAGGAATTTCCTCTCCTGTTTTTAATGTGATGCCATCTGGTGTAACGCTGGTGATCATGGAATTTGTCTTGACTTCTACTCCGTTTTTGTTGAGGAAATTTACTACTTTTTGAACTAGATTTTCTCTGCTGACTGTAGGTAATATTTTAGGCAATGCTTCCACAAGAGATAGTTTAACTTCATTTCTTGGGATTTTGTATTCTTTACACAGCCTATCTACCCATTCCATGAGTTCACCTATCATTTCAACTCCGGTAAAACCGCCGCCACCGACTATGAATGTAAGCATTTTTGCTCTCTTTTGCTTGTCAGTTTCATATTGTGCCTTTTTAAACATTTCGCGAATGTGCTTGTTTATTTTTTCAGCGTCTTTTAAAGACCACAACGTGAAAGCGTGCTCTTTCATGCCAGGAATTCCAAAATAGGCTGGTTCACTTCCACAAGCTATTATAAGGTAATCATAATCGTATTCAGATGTTTCTGAGTACAACTTCTTGTTTTCTATGTCAACTTTGGTTATTTCATCTTGTACAATCTTAACGCGTGTGTACTCCAACGCCTCTTTTAATGAAACTTTTACACCTTCAGGTTTTATCCTATTTCCAGCTACTTCATGTAGCTCTGTAAGGTATGTTTGACTATCATTTTTTTCGATAAGCATTATTTCCACATCGTTGTTAAGCAAATATTTATCAAGTTTTTGTGCAGCAGTAGCTCCTCCGAATCCTCCGCCTAACACTATTACTTTAGTACCCATATAAAAACCTCCTGTTATAATTTATCTCCATCTTGATTATAGCATAATTATTTAACAAACAAAAATTTTTAGTAAATCAGAGATTTCGCATCTAATAATTTTTAGAACCATAAATCAACTGATTTATATAGTTTAACGAAGTGTAACTAGAAATATGATATTTTCCGTTTTTTACTGGAAATTGAAAGAAAAAAATTGCAAAATAAAAGCATCCTTTCTATAATATGTTTTGTCACAAACCAAATAGAAAGGATGCTGATAAAATGAACAAAAGTTGTTTTAAACAAATGCTTATCTACTTCTCTAAGATATACCATCTTGGAGAAAAAATCAATACCCTAAAAGATAAAAGAGCAAAATCTTCAGTAAAAATTTCAACAATTACCTTTGTAGTATTATTTGGATTTATGCTTCAAATAAGGAGTTTTAATAGGTTGGAACATTGGCTTAAAAAAGGTAAATTTAAAAAAGTATTACCTAAAAAGACTAAAATTCCTCGTATTGACACTATTAGGCGTGTTTTAAGTAATTTTGATTTAGATGGCTTAAATGAACTTAATAATAGTATAATCAAGACAAGTACAAAAAATAAGGTTTTTAGAAAAGGAACTATAGATGGACTAAAAGTTGTTGCAATAGATGGTGTAGAGTTATTTGAAAGCACTAATAAGTGCTGTGATAATTGTCTTACACGAGTCCAAAAGGACGGGATTACTCATTACTTTCATAGGTCAGTAATATGTGCAACTGTAGGTTCTGATCCACATCTTATCATAGGTCAGGAAATGCTTGAACCTAAAAGAGATGCTTCAGATAAAGACGAAGGAGAAATTACAGCAGGCAAGCGTTTAATTAAGAAATTGCATAAAGAATTTCATCATTTTGCAGACATCATAGTAGCTGATGCATTATATTGTAAATCTACTTGGATTAAAGAAGTTTTATCAATAGGGATGGATGCAGTAGTAAGAGTTAAAGACGAAAGATTAAATATAGTTAAAGATGCTCTTGGTTTATTCAAGTGTCGAAAAGCAGATAAAGAATGGAGTGTTAAGAAAAAAAGTAACAATTATATTAAAATTAAAGCCTGGGACGAAGACAATTTTCAAATGCCTAATTCCGACATAGAAGTAAGGTTTATAAAATTTATAGAAGAGATACATAGCTCAGGCAAAGTAGAAATAAAAGAATCATGGATAATAACTACCTCTAAAGTTACTTCAGTAGAAACTCTATGGAAAATAATACATAAAAGATGGGAAATTGAAAACAATGCTTTTCATCAATTAAAAACAGAATGGCATTTAAATCACTGTTTTCTGCACAGTCCTGAAGGTGTAGAAACCGTGTTAATGTTTATAATAATAGCATTTAATTTAATGCAATTATATTTTTTCAGATGTATAAGAAATTTTAGGGAAAAGCATATGCTTCAGATAGATATTATTGAAGATATAAAAGATGAGATATTTATCATAGAAACTGGATGGAGTAATCCACTGTTTGTGAAGACATAATTTGAAACAAAACTGGAAATTCATTATTAAGATTTGTGGGGTAAGGGGGAGGTGCAACTATTTTTAGCATCCAAATGAATTTGTTATTGCCATATATTCAACTAGATGTAAAAAATAAAAATTATTGTAAAAACAATTTTTTTACTGGAATTTTAATGCAAAATCTCTGTTAGTAAATGATATCAGTTGATTAAATGTTAAAAAACAAATATAATAATTATGATGTGTTTTATAGGATTGGAGGGCATAAAACTGTCTGCTAAGAAAATTGTATATGTTTCTATATTGATTTCACAGGCATTGGTGCTGAATATAGTTGAAAGCTTTATTCCCGTTCCTATCCCTGTTCCAGGGATAAAGATCGGGCTTGCTAATATAGTTACTTTAGTAACAATATTGATGTTTGGATTTAAAGAATCCCTTATTGTGGTCATTCTGAGGACATTGTTGGCACAATTGCTTGTTGGAAATTTAACGTCATTTTTGTACAGTGTATCCGGTGGTATTTTGAGTGCATGTATTATGTTTTTTGTTTACAAGAGATACAGTAAATACTTTAGCTTAGTTGGTGTAAGTGTTTTTGGTTCTGTTGCCCACAATGTAGGTCAGCTATTTGTTGCGGCATTAATTATAAACAATTTTCTTATATTCTCCTATTTACCTGTGCTTATGATTGCTGGAATCATAATGGGCGTCTTTACAGGACTTGTGGCTAATTATTTTAAAAAATACATCAAAAATTTTAAATACGATTCTAAGTGGTAGGTGTTTGTTTTGTTTGACAAATATGAGTTTATAAAAGAAGATATGAAAAAGATAGATGAATTTATTTTGGCAAATGTCAAGACTAACTCTCCAACTATAAAAAAAGCGATTGACGATTTGGTTTTGTCTGGGGGCAAAAGGATAAGGCCACTTCTTGTAATCGCTATTGCCAGAATGGGCGAATACAGTGAGGAGAAAATCATTCCAATAGCAGCTTCTATAGAGATAATGCACATGGCCACGCTTATACATGACGATATCATTGATGATTCAAAGATGAGGCGTGGACAAAAATCGGTTCAAAGCAAATATGGTAAAGAAACAGCGGTTTTTACTGGCGATTTTTTATTTAGCCAAGCATTTAATTTGATAGCTGATATTATTTCAAAAGAAAATTTAAAATTAATTGCGAAGGGCGTTAAGGCTATTTGTGAGGGAGAGATTGAACAATTTGATAATAGATATAATCTGGATTTGAGCATTAAAAAATATCTAAAAAGAATTTATAGAAAAACTGCTTTATTATTTGCAATTAGCTGTGAATCTGGTGCATCGCAGGCAGGACTTCCAAAAGAAATGATAAGAGCCATGAGGCATTTTGGTTTAGAAATAGGTACGGCATTTCAGATTGTCGATGATATTCTTGATTACGAAGGTGTAGAAAGAGTTGTAGGAAAGCCTTTAGGCAGTGATCTATTAAACGGAATATACACGTTGCCTCTTATCTATGCGCTTAAAACGGATCGCAAGAAGGTAATTGAGGGGATTTTGAGGAAGAGAGATTTAAGTAGAAGAGATGTAAACCGCATAATAAAAGAAGTAAAGTTGAGTGGTGGCATAGACTATGCAAAAGAACTTGCTCTCAAATATGTAAAAAAAGCTATCAAGTATTTGGAAGTGATACCAGATTGTGAACAGAAAAGCTTAATGATGGATATTGCTGATGATGTATTGAAGAGGAATCATTGATTTTTGATAAGCATGATAAAAGGACATTTTCAAAAAAATGTCCTTTTACTCGAATGTACCTTTTTTTACGATTTCATTGAATTTAATCATAAATTTGCCTTTTGCTATGACTGATGAAATGTTTAAATTTCTGTCCAGAACTACAAAATCGGCATCAGAATTTTCTTTTATGCAGCCCTTTTTAGGGTATAAAAGAAGCACTTTGGCCACATTTTCGGTTATTATTTTTATGGCAGCTTCAAGTGGCAAGACACCATTTGCAATTATTTCTTTTAAATCTCTGTAAAGTGTCATTGTACTGCCAACCATTACTTTAATAAGTTTTTTGTTTTCATCAAATACAGGTATGCTTCCATTGCTGTCAGAGCTCATGGTCACGTTATCTAACGGTAGATTGTTTTCTACAATCTTTCTTACTGCATCTATTGGCTTAAGTGCAGTTTTGGAGTTTTCATCAGGTTTTATATCTGATGTTAAGTCGATACGGCCTCCCATCTCTAAAAATTCCATTGCTTGTGAAAAAAGATGACCATTTCTATTTACATGAGTTGGAATAAACTGTGTGATTGGTATTTCAGTATTTTTGACGATGTCTATAATAGGTGTAAGACCTCTTATGCCATCGCCAACGTGCAAATGTACAATTCCTGGTTTATTTCCTAAGAGCCCGCCAACTCTGGCTTCTGCTGCAAGTTTTGTTAGATCTTCTACTGTTGGCTGAGCTGATCTGTGATCAGATATGGCAATTTCGCCAGTGCCTAATACTTTATCGATTATCGCTACGTCAGATCTGACGCTATTAGTAAGTGTTCTCGTAGGAAGCTCATAAGCACCTGTGTATATATACGTGGTAAGGCCTTCTTCCTCCAATGCCCTTGCTTTTGCCAGCAATTCTGTCATGCCTCTTGTTATGCCATCTGCACCTAAAAGCCCCACAACTGTTGTGATTCCAGCTTTTGTGAGTTCTGTTAGCTTTATCTCAGGGGTTCTTGTTACAGGACCTCCTTCGCCACCGCCGCCTGCAATATGCACATGTTGATCAATAAAACCAGGCACAATTATATGCCCGCTTAAGTCGATGGTTGAAAGTTCGGGAAGATCTCTTATATCGATGTCTTTCGCTATTTTGACAATCCTTTCGTTACATGTAAGTAAGTCCATTTTGCCGGTGTATTTTGGTGCATAAACTTCTGCACCTTTTAATAATAAGAACATTTTTTTCACCTTCTTTACAGTTTTTTTCTTGCAAATTAGTTTGTACAAAATCGTTATTATTTATGTTATCATTAAATTGTATCGAAACAAATTGAGAGGTGTTGAAGATGGTGAATTTTTCAGTAGATAAAAATAAGTCTACTCCACTTTATATACAGATTTTTAATCAATTTAAAAAATACATTGAAAATGGCAGTATCTCACCAGGTTACAAATTGCCAACCATACGTTCATTAGCTAAAGAGTTGGGTGTAAACAATGTTACTGTCATAAATGCATATAGGCTACTTGAGGCAAATGGGTATATAGAAAAAAGAGTCGGTAGTGGAACGTATGTATCTGAGACTGTTAGACAATCAGAAATGCCTATCGAAGATATAAAAGCTTTGGAACATGGACAGATACTTGTAAATAAAAACATGATAAATTTTTCTTCATCGTCTCCAAACCCTGAGCTGTTTCCGGTTGAAGATTTTAAAGTAATTATAAACAAAGTTTTGGAGAGAGATGGTGGATACGCATTTGAATATCAAGATACAAAGGGATACATGCCACTTAGAAAAGTCATTGCAGAGTTCATAAAGAAAGATGAGGTAATCATCGATTACGAAGATGTACAAATTATCTCAGGCGGACAACAGGGGATAGACGTTGTATCAAAAGCGTTGATAAATTTTGGTGATTGTGTTTTTGTTGAGTCACCTACGTATTCATGGGCTATAGCATCTTTTAAATCAAGAGGAGCCGAAATTGTAGATATAGAACTTGAGAAGGATGGAATTAATGTAGATATGTTGGGGGAGAAACTGAAGATTTTCAAACCAAAATTGATTTACACAATGCCTGTTTTTCAAAATCCAACTGGAATTTCGTACAGCGTGGAAAAGATGAAAAAACTCATCGAGATTGCATACAAGTATGATACTTATATTGTGGAAGACGATTTTTCAAATGAGTTAAATTTCAGCAATAATAAGCATTTGCCATTAAAAGCCTATGACAAATACGATAGGGTAATATATATAAAAAGTTTTTCTAAGATATATATGCCGGGATTGAGATTAGGGTTTATATTATCTCCTAAAAATCTTATAAATTCTTTTGCTGAAGCAAAATATGTTACAGATTTATCAACTTCCGGTTTGATGCAAAGAGCATTTGAGATCTATTTGAAAGAAGGAATGTGGGAAAAACATGTAGAAGTATTTAAAAATACCATGAAGAATAGGTTTGATGAGATGAAACGCCTTTTGGCTGACAATAGTTATTTTGAGATTAATATTCCAGATGGAGGGTTTTATTTTTGGATAAAATTGAAAGAAAATATTTCTGCTAAATTGATATATTTAAAATGTATTGAGAGAAACGTTTCTATTGTTCCAGGGAGTATATTTTTTTCCAATAAAATAGACGATTCGCATATAAGATTAAGCTACGCGTCGTGTGAAGTAGATAAAATAAGAAAAGGCATACTAACTATTGAAGAAGTCATTAAAGATATTGATGAGGCGGGAAATAGTGAATATATTCCAATCGTTTAAAAACGCTTTAATGCGCTTTTTTTTGAATTAAAAAAAAAGCAACTACAAATAATAAATATGCAAAAATAACTGAGGAGGAGGTAAAAATATGGCATTAACTCAAAAAGAACTTGGATATATTTCGGATGAACTTGCATCAGAGCAATTGATAATAAAGAAGTATCAGACGGCTGTGAATCAAGTGACAGATCCACAGCTTAAAAATGTGTTTCAAAAAAATATAAACGTGCATCAAAATCATTACAACTCTTTATTAAATTTATTGAAATAGGAGTGATATAGATGGGTAGAAAAAGTGCAAAGGTAAATACTACTGCCATGAATTCAGCAGCTATGCCGGATATGTCAGGTGGCAGTATTAGCAAACAGATAGATTCATATACAAATTCCAATTTAAAAAATGTGTCGACAAATGCTACTGCAACTGGCAGCATAAATGCTACAGGTATGCCTAATGACTATTCGCCGGCAGGTAGCATAAGCAGGGCGATTGACAATACCACGATGCAGAATCTAAACAGTGCAAGCGGTAAGAATCAAACTTATACAGCAAGCACATCTCAAACATCAACTCTTACGGATAAAGATATAACTGCAGATTGTTTAAAATCAGAAATACTTTTACTACAATCTTATAACAGTGCTTGTATAGAAAGCGCAAATCAAAATGTATATTCTAACATTAAGAATATACTAAATGAAGAACACGATGTCCACTATGAGATATTCAATTTGATGAAACAGAAAGGATGGTATCCTGTAAGCAATGCAAACCAGCAGGATATCGATAATACTAGAAATATGTTTCAAGGATAGATGAGGCCTTTATGGGCCTCATTTCCTTTTTATGAAAATTTATACGGTTGAATATATATGCTTGCCAATGTTATCATATATATTGAAAATGCACAAGGGGGATTTTGGCATGCGTATAAAAAAAGCTTTTTTTATGCTGATAGCAGCTTTTATAGTTCTATCTTTGTTTTTGTTTAATTTCGCTAAAACCAGTGCATCGGCGAGGGTTGTGTATGCTTATGCGACACATGATTACGATTCGGACAACAGTTCTTACGATTCTTTTATGCAAAATGAATCAAACATCAATTACGTAATAACGTTTACTTACGGCATTGATGAAAACGGCAATTTAAACGGTACTGAAAATGATGAGATAAAAGATGAAGCCATAAAAGACAACGTGATACCTCTTTTGCTTATTCACAATATGCGGGGAGGGACATTCGACAATAGTTTGATACATTCCGTATTAAATAATACATCTGCAAGAAATAATTTGATTGATAACATTGTAGGTGCAGTAAAAAGCGGTGGGTACAAAGGAGTTAACATTGACTTTGAGAATATTGGATATAACGACAGACAAAACTACAACCAGTTTTTATCGGATCTAAAATCAAAATTGGAAGTTAACAATTTAATGCTTACTGTTGCTATACCTGCTATGACTTCAGACAGCCCATCAAGCCTTTGGGCTGGAGGCTTTGATTACGCATCAATATCTAAGATAGCTGATAAAATTATCATAATGGCTTACGATCAGCATTGGTCAGGCGGAAGCAGCGGCCCAATTTGCTCGTTTGATTGGCTTCAAAATGTCACTAACTATGCTTTATCGACGATTGATAAGGATAAAATAGTTATGGGGCTTCCGGCTTATGGATACGATTGGTCTTCAACTGGAACGACTTCTGTTACAGAAGACGATGTAAAAAGTTTGATTGGAATGTACGGTGGCAACGCCTTATGGGATAATGTGTATAAGGAACCTTACTATATTTACTATAAAAATGGAGTAAAGCATACTGTATGGTTTGAAAATTCCTATAGCTTTAAGTTGAAATTAGATTATCTTTCATCAGTAGGGATAAACAGTATATCTTTTTGGAGGCTTGGTTACGAAAGTCAGGATTTTTGGGAAGCTATTGAAGGAAATACAGTTGATTATTTCGGAGACATATTTGCAAGTTGGGCAAGGGATGATATCAACGATATGGCGATGCTTAAATATGTCTCCGGATATGGTGATGGTACATATAGACCTAATAATTACATAACAAGAGCAGAATTTGTCACATTGCTTTTAAGAGTAATGGGAATTGACGAAGTTCCTGGTGAAGGATTTTGGGATACGCAGCAGAGTTTTGCAAAAGATGCCATAGCCACAGCTAAAAAACTTGGGATAGTAAGTGGATATAGTGATGGCAGTTTTAGGCCCAATAATTACATAACAAGAGAAGAAATTGCTGCTATAATCGCAAAAGCTTATGGTTATAAGCCATATTCTAATAGTTCATTTATCGACATAAACAATAGCTTTGCTAAAGATGATATTGTCGCTTTGTCAAATAGAGGAATTATATCTGGATATGATACATATCACTTTATGCCGAAAAGTTTTGCGACGCGGGCAGAAACTACAGCGATACTTCATAGACTTATACAAAAATAAGGAGCTTTAGCTCCTTATTTTACATCTTTTTTCTTTTGTTGAGTATCCACATTCTTTTCTGATTTTTTGTTCATTTTACATTTTCCATCAAAGATTGCACCTTCGTCAATGATGAGATTTTGTACTTCTATGTCACCATACACTTTTCCTGTGGATGTTATCTGAACCTGATTTTTTATTGTAAGATTTCCGACTATCTCTCCAGAAACTGAAATATTATCAGCTTTTACATCAGCTTCTATTTTTGAATTTTCTCCGACTATCAAATTACCTTCTACTTCGACTTTTCCAGTAACGATTCCATCGATTCTCATAGTGCCCTGAGAAACAATGTTTCCTTCTATTTTCGTGTTCTTGCCAATTATTGTATCGATTTTATCAGTATTTGCATCAAATGTATTAGCATCTTTTCTTTGAAACATAGTACACCTCCTTTTGGGTTTGGCAACTATCATACGTCATTTGCTAAGATACTTCATAGGATCAACTGGATTGCCATTTAACCTTATTTCAAAATGCACGTGTGGCCCTGTACTGCGACCTGTGCTGCCAGATTTTGCTATGACATCACCCCTATTTACAGTTTGTCCTACTTTTACTAACAGTTGAGAATTATGGCCATAAACAGAAGTGATTCCATAACCATGATTTATCATGACCACATTTCCATATCCGGAAAGCCATCCTGCATAGGTTACAATGCCTTTGCCTGCTGCTTTAACAGGTGTGCCATATCCAACGGCAATGTCTATTCCAGGGTGAAACTCCGAGCTTTCGCCATAAGGGGATGTGCGACTTCCAAATGGTGATGTTATAGGTCCTACGACGGGATAGGATGATGGCAGCGATGCAAGATAATCCAATCTTTTACTTATGTCATCTATCAGTGCTTTGTATTCGTACGTTTTATTATCTATTTCGCTTGAAAGTTCATTTGTAGTTTTTTCATCCAGAGTTAGATTCCTTGAATCACGTGTTATGCCGCCACGACTTGTTTCTGGTGAACTTAACCCTACCATTCGCCTGACTTTTTGCTCTAACTCGTCAAGGCTTTTCATTTTGTCACTTATTTTCTTGGCATTATCATTAAGCATGGCGATTTTTTTGTCTTGAGATTGATTTATATCTTGCATTTCTGCTATTTTTTGATTTTTTTCTGCAATTATCTTGTCTTTTTCATAAACTGCAGCGGAAAGATATGTGTATTTTCCTGCAAAATAAAAAAAGGTTGAAAACAAGCCTATCAAAAGTACTGTTGCTGCACATATATAAGCTTTTAAAGCAGATCTCTTTATTTTAAAGCTTTTTATGTCCTTTTTAGAGTTTGGCACAACCATTATATTTATGTACTCGTCTTTCTTTTTTATGTGCATTTAATCCAGTAACACCTCCTTCATAAAATAGCCAATTAATTATATTCTACATTAAGTTTAAAATTCCTGCTTTGATAATAAATTAACAATATTTGTGGATTTTAGAATTAGCGAAATGGAGATTTTCTGAATATTATGGGTACAAAGTTAGAAAATTTAGCAGGAGGTAATTGTATGGCGACGATTATATATCCACCTACTATTAATTTTAATTGGCTTTATCAGAGACCCCAGCAGATATTAAGCCGTATGTCTGAAAGAAATTATACGGTTTACTATGTTAATAAATCTTTTGATGATAGTTATAATAGAGGAATAATAGAGGTAAGGAAAAATTTATACATTGTAAATGGTGTAGATATTGGTAGTGTAAAATTTAGAGAAATTCCTATAGTATGGATATCATATCCTCCAAATTACAATTTTCTAAAAATGTTCAAGAAAAAATATGTGATATTTGATTCTATAGATTATCCTTCAGAAGAATTTACAGAATGGAAGCTTAATTTTGAAGAAGTGCAAAAAGCTGCCAATATAGTATTTGCTTCATCTGAAAAACTATTTAATATAAATATTAAAGCCAATAAAAGAACTTTTTTGTTGCCAAATGGTGCGGATTTTGATCATTTTAAAAAAGCAAGCAAAATTTTTTCAGAAAGACCTCTTGATTTGCCTGAAGGTAAACCTATAGTTGGATATATAGGAGCATTAGCAACATGGATAGATTGGGATTTAGTGGATTATATTGCTTTAAAATGTCCCGAGTACAAGTTTGTGTACATTGGTCCTAATCTGAATACAAGCAAAGTGCCGGTTAGAGAAAATATTTTTTATTTAGGAGAGAAAAAATATGACATTCTTCCAGAATATTTACAGTATTTTGATGTTGCTATAATTCCTTTTAAAATAACTTCTATGACGGAAGGAGCCGATCCAATAAAAATGTATGAATACTTAAGCGCTGGAAAACAAATTGTTTCTTCCAAATTGCCATCTATCATAAAATGCGATGGCATTTATGCTGCCAATGATAAGGAAGAATTTGCATATTTGATAAAAAAAGCCATCGAAAATATTAGCGTCGTGAAAAAGGAAAAGCTTATGGAAATAGCGCGAGAAAATTCATGGGATAAAAGAGCAGAATACGCTGATAGAATCATAAGATATTATTTGGTATATAAATAAATTCGATTTGACTTATACATTTGTTAAAGATTAAATGAGGTAATAATCTTCGAGAAAAATATGATATAATTATTCAAAAGAGAAAAAGGTAGATACTAAGATATTTAGGAGTTGTTAGCTTGAAAGGTATTTTACTTGGTATAATTTTATCTTTTATTACTGTTGTTATAAATATTGCCTTAAATGGAATACATTCTACGTATGTAAGTTACAGCAATTATTTTTTTATTGTCGGATGTGTTGTGGGGCTTATTGGAGGTTTTTTGTATATATCATATTGGTTTAACGATATGAGGACTATAAGTAGAATATTTAGAAACCTTGAACTTCCTGAAAAAAGATATGATTTTATTTATATGACACAATGGGGAAAAGTGCTATTGATGGCATCAGCATTTTTAATGTTTTTATCGCTTTTAATAGTCCTCCTATGCGAATAAAAAGGTACATTAAACTAATAATAATTATGTATTCGCTATTGGAGGTGTTTTTAATGGGGAAAAAGATAGCCGTTGAAAGAGAGCTTTCAAATGTAAAAAGATACCTTACTGGTAAAGGATATGATGTAGTAAATCTTGAGCAAGATAGCAATTTAAGCGGTATTAACGTCAATGATTATGATGCAATAGTAATAACAGGACAGCACAAAGACATGGTTGGATTTGAAAATACGTATACAAAATCGCCAATAATTGATGCAACTGGGATGACACCAGAAGACATAGAAAGTGCAATAAAAAGAAGTACAGGCGGTGATACAGATGGCTAATAAAGATCAGTTAAAAGCGGTGGGTGAAGCGTGTCCTGATTTTAGCTATGATGATTCTTTAGGCAAGGCTTCAATGATATCCATGGCAAACTCATCATCAAGAAGCTGCGAAATATGTACACATTGGGATGTAAAAAATCAAAAATGCAGGATAGACGTTTTTGATGATGTTCTTACGAGCCTTGATCAGACATAAATGATTAAAGAGAGGATTTCGCCTCTCTTTAATCATTTATGTGAATGAATCTATAAATAACCTTTTTATCCCATCCTAAATCAAATGGAACATGGTATCTGTCAGATGTATGTGTGTTTACAACAGGAATTCCGTAAGAATCAAAACCTGTTACAACGCCAAAATGAACAATTGTGCCTTTTTCTTCATAGCAAATGAGATCACCTTTTTTTAGTTCCCGTATCGCTCCTGCAGGGTGTGAATCCGATGGTTTTACCATGTCTATGTATGTACCTTGCGCAATAAGCCTTCCTTTTCCATTGTATATAAGGTAGTTAAAGAGTGCAGGAGCTTGTGCCCATGCTGTACTAGAGTCACGGCCATTAAAGTTCCAGATGTAGTCCATCTTTAGTCCACCACCTTCATGCAAGACTTGTGAAGCGAAATTTGTGCAGTCGCCACCAACGCCATTATAATCTCTGTATTTTTTGTTGTATTCATAGTTATTTCCGCTACCCCATGCAGCACCAGCGTATGTATCAGCATACCTTACAGCGCCTTCTCTATCGTAATTTCCTTTTTTCTGATTTTGACTATCACCTGCAGGAGTGGTATTGGTTGGCGATATTTCTGTGGCTATTCCGTCAGCAGGGCTAATATCTATAAATGCTGAATCTTCATCTAATGGATCGTAGTACCAATCGCGGCGTATCACCCAGTTGCCGTTGATTTTAACCAACTGAATGGAATGCCGAATCCCCAGCCCCATGTAATTTATCAAGCCAGGCTTTACATTGTACTCGTAGCCCATCTTCATCGTCTCTACCAAATAGAGCCATATAGACTGTTCACCAACTTTCAAACTTTTGATTCTGTAAATTGATTGTGCTTCTACGAATTTAAGATTTCTTTTTTCAGACCATCCTTTTACGTAATCAATTCTTCTTTTTTCATGTTCAAGAGCCCATTTGCCATTTGTGTTAGCAACATCGTAATATTTTTCTATGTCTTTAATATTTCCGCTTAAAAGTACGCTTCCTCTTGACTCAAAGAAAGCATCTAAAAAGGGCTTTATTTCTTCTTTGTTGTCTGCTACAGTAGATAATGTTTTATTGAAAAACAATATTCCCCAGATGCTTGTGGCTATTAACAACAAAATAGGAATTGCTATTTTATGATACCCTTTAAATAGCAAAAAATATCCCTCCCTGCCTATCATTTATAGTAAATAATATGTGCAAATAAAATAAATAATTCTATGTAACATTCAATGTATTTAAAATTTGAAAATAAAAAAATAAGCATAGAAACTAATGAATAAACTTAGTTTGCTATGCCTATTTATCTACCTAATTAAAAGATTTTTTACCAACTTACTGGCATCTTCAGTCATTTTTTGAATGGCCAATTTAGATTTTTCACCTAATCTTCCTCTTTTCTCATCTTTCAGCGAGATCTTTTCTTTCTTCAGTATGTCAGGAAGATAAACTTCTGCTTCGACTTGGCCGCCTTTTTGCAAAATCAATTTTGTCGCGCATCGATCTTTACATCCATTTAAAACCAATACAGGATATTCGTTTATAAAATCTATATCTTCCTGAATATCTACTGCTAAAGCTGGTGGACACACTAAAACTGTGTTTTCAGGGTATAAATCATCAACAAGATTGTATCCAACTTCCCTTGTTATTTGCCCAAAAATTTGCCCGATACCTGCACATGGCATTATTGCTATTTTATCTTTGCTTTTCATGACGTATCCTCCTTATTGCTAATAAACCCTATATACCCGGGTGGGTATATACCGCTTATTATGATAACACGATTGACGATTTTTTTCAACATTATGAAAGAGACAGAATTACGGAAGCTCTTTCCGAAATTAAAAAATTATTGATTAATATATCGTATAAGATAAATTTAAAGAAAGCAGTTCAATTGGATAGAAAGAAAAAAATCAGATAAGATGTATGATGATAATTTTGTTGTTTAAAGGATTTTTAATGAAAAAGGGAAAAGCTTAAATGATTTATTAAAGCAAATTATGCATAGGCACTAAAGACCTTTCTTGTCTTTAGAGAGATTATATTGAAATAGAAGGTATTTGGAAAAAGTTTTTCCACGGTGTGAGATACATTACTTTAAATGATGACATTGATACGTTAAATGGTGGTGACGTACCATGAGATTATGTCCCAATTCTGCATTATAAAGGTTAAAAAATTTTATAAAGCTAAGAAGGAATTTTAAAATAAATGGAGAATATATTAAATATAAATTGTAAGCATTAAAAAATTTTAAGCAATAAACATTTATAAAATAATAATTTTTCTCACTATTTCAAAATATAAGATAAGAAAATATGGAAGGTGCTTTCGGTGAAAAGTTTTAAAGAAATGTATGAATTGGTTAAAGATTTCAATCCTAAAATCGTGGCTGTTGCACAAGCGGCTGATGTTGATGTGCTTTTAGCTGTGAAAGATGCTTACGAGAAAGGAATAATAAAATCTATATTGGTAGGGGATAAGTCAGAGATAGAGAGACTTGCACTTTCTATATCGATGCCTTTAAAGGATCATGAGATTATAGATGTAAAAGATGATGAGAAAGCGTGTAGAACGGCAGTAAAACTTGTAAGTGATGGGCAAGCAGATATGATTATGAAGGGATTAGTGCCAACATCTGTAATATTAAAAGCTGTTTTAGACAAGGAATTTGATTTAAAGTCAGATAGGCTACTAAGTCATGTAGCTGTTTTTGAATCTCCGTTTAATAAATTAATGCTTTTAAGTGATGCAGCGATGAATATATCACCTGATTTAAAAGCAAAGATTGATATAATATACAATGCGGCTTACGTGGCGAAAAAGATAGGTATAAGCGATCCAAAGGTAGCTGTACTTGCTGCTGTAGAGATGGTAAATCCAGCTATGCAGGCGACAATTGATGCTGCAATTTTAGCAAAGATGAGCGATAGAGGTCAGTTTAAAGGCATGACAGTAGATGGTCCGCTGGCATTAGATAATGCACTTTCTATTGAGTCGGCTTATCACAAAGGTATAAATAGCGCTGTTGCAGGTAATGCAGATATTCTCATTGCACCTGATATAGAAGCTGGCAATATGCTTTACAAGGCTATCACATTTATTGCAGATAAAAAAATAGCTGGAATAATCGTTGGAGCAAAAAAGCCGGTTATTTTAACATCAAGGTCTGACTCTAAAGAGTCTAAATTTAATTCAATATTGCTTGCTTCAATTGTGGCATCAGATAAAAACATATAATTGCTTAAAATATCAATTAAGAGGAGTGATTTACATGGAATTATTTAAAACATTGGAAGAGTTTGATTATGAAAACGTTATATTGTGTCATGATAAGACATCTGGTTTAAAAGCTGTGATAGCAATACATGATACAACACTGGGTCCTGCATTAGGTGGATGCAGGATGTGGACGTATGACACAGAAGAAGACGCGATAAATGATGCCCTAAGGCTTGCAAGAGGCATGACCTACAAGAATGCGGCCGCTGGCCTAAATCTTGGTGGTGCCAAAACTGTTGTAATTGGAAATCCAAGAAAGGATAAAAGTGAAGCATTATTTAGGAGTTTAGGCAGATTTATAGAAGGGCTTAATGGAAGGTATATAACCGCTGAAGATGTTGGGACAAATATGAAAGATATGGATTATATAAGTATGGAAACAAATTATGTTGCGGGACTTGCTGAGAAAAGTGGTGATCCATCTCCTTTTACAGCATACGGGGTATTTAGAGGCATTCAAGCGGCTTGTGAAGAAGTATTTGGGACAACTGAATTAAAAGGTAAAACAGTTGCTATTCAAGGTGTTGGAAATGTTGGATACAATTTAGCAAAATATTTACATGAAGCAGGAGCAAGATTAATAATCACAGATATTTTTGAAGACAATGTAAAAAGAGTCGTCAGTGAATTTAATGCTGAGTATGTAAAACCTGATGATATATACGGTGTTGATTGCGATATATTTGCTCCGTGTGCACTTGGCGCTGTAATAAATGATGAGACAATACCGCACCTAAAATGTAAAATTGTCGCAGGGTCTTCAAATAACCAATTGAAGGAAGAAAGACATGGAGAAATTTTACAAGAAAAAGGAATACTCTATGTACCTGACTTTATTATCAACGCAGGTGGTGTCATAAATGTAGCTGAAGAATTACATCCATCTGGTTATAATAAAGAACGGGCAATGAGAAAGGTTTCTATGGTATATGACAATGTAAAGAAAGTCTTACAGAAATCAAAGGAAGAAAATATTCCAACTTGTATTGCTGCTGATATGGTAGCTGAAGATAGAATTAAAACTATAGCGGGAGTAAGAGATAATTTCATAAAAAAAGTTTAAGTTCATGGAGGGAATTCTTTTGTTTCTAATCCTTGCAATAAATCCTGGTTCTACATCAACAAAGATTTCAGTTTTTGAAGATAAAAAAGTTTTGTTTACAGAAATATTGCGACATAGCGTTTCTGAGCTTAGCCAATATAAAACTGTGTCTGAACAGTTGGAATTTAGGAAAAACGCCATTTTAGAGATGCTCCACAGAAAGAACTTTTCGATGGAAAAATTGAATGCGATTGTAGGAAGAGGTGGCCTGTTAAAACCGATAAAAAGTGGCACTTACATTGTAAATGAAAGGATGGTATTAGACTTAAAAGAAGCCAAAAGAGGTGAACATGCATCAAATCTTGGAGGCATTATTGCATACGAATTAGCTAAAAATCATGGTATACCTGCATTTATAGTTGATCCAGTTGTTGTAGATGAGTTAGACGATGTTGCCAGAATTACAGGAATGCCTGAAATCCAAAAATCCAGCATATTTCATGCATTAAATCAAAAAGCTATTGGAAAGCGCTTAGCTTCTGATTTAAAGAAGAAATACGAGGATGCCAACCTTATAATTGCACATTTAGGCGGAGGAATTTCGGTTGGAGCTCATAGACATGGTTATGTGATAGATGTAAATGATGCTTTAAATGGAGAAGGGCCATTTTCGCCTGAGAGAGCAGGAGGACTTCCATCATTAGAACTTGCGAGATTGTGCTACAGTGGCAAATATACTTTTGAAGAGATGAAAAAGAAGATATTGGGTGGCGGTGGTTTAGTGGCACATCTTAATACAAATGACGTAAAAGAAGTATACAGAATGATAGAAAATGGCAATAAGAGTGCTGAATTAATACTTGATGCAATGGCGTATAAGACAGCAAAAGAGATTGGAGCGATGGCTGTAGCTTTAAATGGCGAAGTGGATGCTATAGGTATAACAGGTGGCATAGTATACAATGAAGATTTTGTAAAGCGCATTTCGATTAGAGTCGAATTTATCGCTCCTGTGTACGTGTATCCAGGGGAAGATGAGATGCAAGCACTTGCTGAAGGAGCATACCGCGTCTTAAGCGGCGAAGAAGAAGCAAAAGTTTATGAATGAGGTAATAAAATATGATGGAGATGATGAAATTGAAGCAAGTCATATTTAACGAAAACTTGTGCAAAAGCTGTGAACTATGCGTTGAAGCATGTCCAAAACACATAATAGAAATGGACAAAGACAAATTAAACGCAAAAGGATACCATCCAGCCATGATAAAAGAAGAAAACATGGAAAAATGCATAAGCTGCGGATTCTGCGCAATAATGTGCCCAGACACAGTCATAACAGTTATAAAATAAGAGGGGGATATAGATGGCAAAAGTACTCATGAAAGGAAATGAAGCGCTGGCTGAAGCTGCAATACAAGCCGGTTGCAGGCATTATTTCGGATATCCAATAACACCACAAAACGAAGTAACAGCGTACATGGCAAAAAGAATGCCAGAAGTAGGAGGAGTATTCTTACAAGCAGAAAGCGAAGTATCAGCAATAAACATGGTATACGGAGCAGGAGGAGCAGGAGCAAGAGTCCTTATCACATCATCAAGCCCAGGGATAAGCCTGATGCAAGAAGGAATATCATATATAGCAGGAGCAGAAGTACCATGCGTAATAGCCAACATAATGAGAGGCGGACCAGGCTTAGGAGGAATACAGCCATCCCAATCAGACTACTTTCAAGCCACAAAAGGAGGAGGCCATGGAGACTACAAGCTGATAGTCTTGGCACCATCAACAATACAAGAAATGGCAGAACTAGTACAACAAGCATTCCACATAGCTGACAAATACAGAAACCCTGTAATGATATTAGGAGACGGCATGTTAGGCCAAATGATGGAACCAGTAGACTTTGACATCCTAAAAAAAGAAGAAAACAAAATAGAAGAAAAACCATGGGCCACAACAGGCATGGGAACAAGAAACAAAAGAAACATCATAAACTCATTAGAATTAGACCCACAAGTATTAGAAAAACACAACATAGAAATATTCAAAAAATACGAAAAAGCAGCAAAAGAAGAAGTACGATACGAAATGACAAACTGTGAAGAAGCAGAAATAATACTTGTAGCATACGGCACAATAGCAAGAGTAGCCAAAAACGTAATCGAATTAGCAAAAAGAGAAAACATCAAAGTAGGCTTAATAAGGCCCATATCACTATGGCCATTTCCAGAAGAACCATTCAAAAAAACGAAAGATCACGTAAAAGCCTACCTAACCATAGAAATGAGCATGGGACAGATGGTAGAAGACGTAAAATTAGCAGTCAACGGGCAAAAAGAAGTCCACTTCTACGGAAGAGCAGGAGGAATGGTACCAGAACCCATGGCCATATTAGAAGAAATCAAGAAAATAAGGGGGAAAAAATAATGGCAGTAGTATTTCAAAAAACAAAAGGACTAACAGACGCGCCATTTCACTACTGTCCAGGCTGTACACACGGCATAGTCCATAGACTTGTAGCAGAAGCAATGGAAGAATTAGGAGTATTAGACAAAGCAATAGGCGTAGCACCAGTAGGATGCGCCGTATTCGCTTACGAATACTTCAACTGCGACATGCAAGAAGCAGCCCATGGAAGAGCACCAGCAGTAGCAACAGGCATAAAAAGAGTACACCCCGACAAAATAGTATTCACATACCAAGGAGATGGAGACTTAGCAGCAATAGGAACAGCAGAAACAGTACATGCAGCAGCAAGAGGAGAAAACATAACAGTAATATTCATAAACAACGCCATATACGGCATGACAGGAGGCCAAATGGCACCAACATCACTGATAGGGCAAGAAACCCTCACAACCCCATACGGAAGAAAACCAGAAACAAACGGATACCCAATAAAAATGTGTGAAATGCTGTCAACATTAGAAGGATCAGCATACATCGAAAGAGTATCAGTGTACGACGTAAAACACGTATTAAACGCCAAAAAAGCAATCAAAAACGCATTTAAAGCCCAAATAGACAAAAAAGGATTTTCAATGATAGAAGTCCTGTCAAGCTGTCCAACAAATTGGGGCATGTCACCAAACGAAGCATTAAAATGGATAAAAGACAAGATGGAGCAATACTATCCATTAGGTGTATACAAAAACACCTTAGAGGAGGAAAAATAAAATGAATGAAAAGATAATATTTGCAGGATTTGGCGGACAGGGCATCATGTCGATGGGGCTTATAATGTCATACGCAGGAATGATGGATGGAAAAAACGTATCGTGGCTGCCGTCGTATGGACCAGAGATGAGAGGAGGCACAGCCAACTGCCATGTTACCATATCTGATGAACCAGTAGGTTCACCCATAATAAACGAGGCAACTGTAGTTGTTGCTATGAATAGGCCTTCTTTAGAGAAGTATGAAAAATATGTTGTGCCTGGTGGAAAGCTTTTTATAAATACATCGCTGATTAAAGAGAAAGCGAAAAGAAATGATATAGAAGTTTACGAAATCGCGGCAAATGACATTGCAAATGAAATAGGAAATTTAAAAATTGCGAATATGGTGATTTTAGGAGCTCTAATAAAAGCAACGAATATTACAAAAATTGAATCTACATTAAAGGCACTTGTAGAAGTTTTAGGACCAAGTAAAGAGCATCTTGTGTCAATAAATGAAAAAGCCTTAGAAAAAGGAGCAGAACTTATAGATGCTTTCAGTAAGAAATAAACACTATATTATGAATGAAAGAAATGCAGTGAAAATATTCATGAAGCATATTTTGCATTTTTGAAGGATTTTTGAAATGTGCGTCGAATATAATAAAAGTGGAAAACGATGTATCGTTTTACAAAGAGTTTAAAACAATGCCAAAACATTTTATTACTTTATACTATTAAAATATTTTAATATTAGTTAAAATGTTGGAGGAGGTGATTAAAGCGATAAAAAGCTTAAATTAAATGTCATTTAAACTATAGGACGAAAGGAGAAGAGATATGGCAAGTGGAAAAGCTGAACATGGAAGAAAGTTATCAGATGGCGCTTATGGCGGTATAAGTGGCGACAAGTATGTGCCATTTGTTCCAGCGGAAGAGGTTCTTCCAGAATCTACGTTTTTAAGTTTAGTTATAGGTGTGATATTTGCGATTGTTTTCGCGGCAGCTAATACTTATTTAGGTCTTAAAACTGGAATGACTATAAGTGCAGCGATTCCTGCTGCTGTTTTGTCTACTGGTATATTAAAGACGATTTTTAGAAGAAATAGCATATTAGAAGCTAATATGGCTACAGCAATAGCTGCAACGGGTGAAAGTGTTGCTGCTGGACTTTTGTTTTCTTTTCCAGCTATAGCTATTTGGGGCTTTAAAAATGAGTTTACGCTTGAAAGAATAATATTTGCGGTATTAATCGGTGGATTGTTTGGCGTATTATTCGTCGTACCTTTAAGAAGGTATTTAACGGTTGAAGAACACGGGAAACTTCTGTATCCAGAAGGAATGGCAGCTTCTGAAGTCCTTGTAACAAGCAATCAAGGCGGTTCGGGATTTATGACGGTTTTGTCCGGTATGCTTACAGGTGGCATATACAAACTTCTATCAGGCGGTTTTTCTATATGGTCAGAAGAGCCTGCATGGAATCTAAATTGGTTTAAAGGGACTCAAGTTGGAATAAATGTGTTAGCATCGTTATTAGGAGTTGGCTTCATAGTTGGAATAGAGATTTCTTCATACATGCTGGCAGGTGGTATATTGGCATGGCTTGGTCTTATACCATTGATAAAATTTTTTGGAGATGGTCTTACAAGTCCAATATATCCAGCCACAACCCTTATAAAAGATATGTCAGCTTCTCAAATATGGGGCAGCTATATAAGGTATATAGGTGCTGGTGGAGTATTGGCAGGAGGATTTATTACTTTATTCAAGACATTCCCTACACTTATAAAGGCGTTTAAAGACTCATTATCTGGGTTTGGAACGAGTGCCAAAGGTCAAAAAAGAACTGACAGCGATATATCGATAAATATAGTGATTATTGGTTCGATTTTTCTATTCCTTTTAACATGGCTTCTGCCTATGTTTAAGATGACATTTATAGGAAGTCTTTTAACGATATTATTTTCTTTCTTCTTCGCTGTTGTCTCAGCGAGAATGACAGGAATTGTTGGTGAATCCAATAACCCAGTGTCAGGTATGACAATAGCTACATTGCTTGTTGTTACGTCTATTTTAAAGCTTACAGGCATTGTCGGAGACAGTGGTATGATATTGGCAATTACGATTGGAGGCATAGTTTGTATTGCAGCAGCAACGGCAGGCTGCAATGCACAGTCTTTAAAAACGTGCTACATTATAGGTGGATCGCCTAAAAAGGTAGAGTCATACCTTTACACAGGAATAGTTGCATCATCAATTTTCGCGGGATTAGTGCTTATTATGCTTAATAATTCTTATGGAATTGGTTCAAAATATGTTGCTGCGCCACAAGCAACTATAATGTCAATGGTTGTAAAAGGAATAATGACAGGACACCTTCCATGGATATTAATCATTGCTGGTGTCTTTATGGGAATAATGATAGAGATGATGCATATTCCGGTATTGCCATTTGCACTTGGACTTTATTTGCCATTTGAGTTAAGTGCGGCTGTTATGGTTGGAGGAATCATCAGATGGATAATTGACAGGAAATACAAGAATGATGAAAAGATGTATAAAGAAAAGACTGAAAAAGGTATATTGATTTCTTCAGGATTAGTCGCTGGAGATGCTTTGATGGGATTAGTAATAGCCATATTTGCAGGCCTTAAAATAAATATAGGTTTTGGTGCTAATTGGTTTACAAATAGCGGAGAATTTGCTTCATGGATTTCACTTTTGATGTTTGTCTTGTTAGGAATTTACCTATACGGATATACAGTGAGAGATAGCAAAAAGACTAATTAGCTGTGAATGGGTAAAAAATCATTCTAATCCGATGGTTTAAAAGCTGTCGGATTAGAATGATTTTAATAAAATATATTACAAAGGAGCGATCACAATGATAATCGGAGTACCAAAAGAAATAAAAGAAGAAGAAGGAAGAGTTGCTATTACACCTGCCGGTGTTCATGCATTTTGCAGTAAAGGACATAGAGTATTAATTGAAAATAATGCTGGTTTAATCAGTGGGATAACTAACGAAGAATATAAAAAGGCTGGAGCTGAAATCATTAACAGGGCTGAAGACGTTTTTAATGAATCTGATATGATATTAAAGGTCAAGGAACCACAACCTTCCGAGTATGATTATTTTAAAGAAGGACAGATTTTGTTTACCTATTTACATTTAGCTCCAGATAGACAGCAAACAGAAGCGCTTTTAAAGAAAAAAGTAGTAGGTATAGCATATGAAACAGTTCAGACAGATGATGGAATGCTACCGCTATTAAGTCCTATGAGTGAAGTGGCAGGCAGACTATCAGTTACGATAGGTGCTTATTTGTTGCTTAGCAAAAATAATGGCAGAGGAGTTCTACTAAGCGGTGTTCCAGGTGTTGAAAAGGCGAATGTTGTCATAGTCGGTGGTGGAACGGTAGGACTAAATGCAGCAAAGATTGCAGTTGGAATGGGAGCTAATGTTACAATACTTGATGTAAATGCTTCAAGGCTTGCATACTTAGATGACGTTTTTGGAGGAAAAGTAACGACTCTTATGTCAAACAGTTATAATATAGCTAAATGTACTGAAGAAGCTGATTTAGTAATAGGAGCAGTGCTTATTCCGGGGGCTAAGACACCAAAAATAATAACAGAAGAAATGGTAAAGAACATGAGAAAAGGATCTGTAATCGTCGATGTAGCTATAGACCAAGGTGGTTCTGTCGAAACGATGGACAGAATAACATCTCATGACAATCCATACTTTATAAAATACGATGTGGTGCATTATTCTGTTCCAAATATACCCGGTGTAGTTCCGAGGACATCTACATTTGCATTGACAAATGTTACTTTGCCATACGCATTGCAGATTGCAGATAAAGGTTATAAGAAAGCCTTATTAGAGAATAAATCGCTTATGAGAGGACTTAATGTCATAAATGGCCATGTCACTTACAAAGCGGTAGCAGAAGCTCATGGATTTGAATATGTAGATCCAATAGAAGCTTTGTCAGAATAAAAAGTCATCTTATATAATGCAATAGAAAAGATGAAGTTACAAATGGAAAGGATATATGCCGAAGATCATATATCCTTTCCAAACAGTTGCATTAAAGCTTAAATTGATATTATTGTGATTATCTTTTTTATCAATCAAAATTAGCTACAAGAAAGACGCTGTGCTAAAACATCGATAAATTTAGAAATCGTATTAATTGAAACTTTCCATTGTAACTTATTCAAGCAATAAAATAAGATATTTTTCATATCACAAAATTTCCATTAAGGTTAAACAATATATACAGAAAATTGCATAAATTAAAATTAATAATTCAATTACGAATTATATTGAAATTTTGATATAATTGCATTATAATTTATATAGATTAAAAAATTTTAATATATAAAGTAAAAGTTTAAATAACGAGGAGGAGTAGCGATATGAATGATAATTCAAAGAAAAAATTGACGTTAGTGCCTTTGATCTTGATGATCTTCACTTCTGTTTTTGGCTTCAATAATATGCCGAGAGCTTTTTACCTTATGGGCTACAGTGCAATACCATGGTACATTTTATCGGGCATAACATTTTTCTTGCCTTACGCGTTTATGATGGCTGAATTTGGAGCGGCGTTTAAAGAAGAAAGTGGTGGAATATACACATGGATGGAAAAATCGGCAGGACCTAAATACGCTTTTGTCGGTACTTTCATGTGGTATGCGTCATACGTGGTATGGATGGTTAGCATTTGCTCCACAATTTTTATCAATATTTCAAATATAATTTTTGGCACTGATAGAACTTCTTCTCTTAAATTGTTTGGACTAAATTCGACTCAAGTTATTGGATTATTAGGAATATTGCTTATCATATTGATTACTTACGTGGCAAGTAAAGGTTTAAATTGGGTTTCGAAAATTGCTTCAATCGGTGGTACATCTGTGCTGACGATAAACGTTGTATTCTTACTTGGCTCTATTGTTGTATTGATAGCCAATGGAGGGAAATTAGCCGAACCAATTACATCTTTAAAATCTTTTATGGTTTCGCCTAATCCATCATACTTATCTCCTATTGCTGTTTTGTCATTTATCGTATTTGCTATATTTGCGTATGGGGGAACAGAGGTAGTTGGTGGCGTTGTAGACCAAACGGAAAATGCAGAGAAGACATTTCCTAAAGGAGTATTGTTTTCAGCTATCATAATTGCAATCGGATATTCTTTGGGAATATTCTTGGTTGGGATTTTTACAAAATGGAATAGTGTTTTAGCATCTAATAATGTCAATATGGCAAATGCCCAATATGTGATCATGAATAATTTTGGATATCAAATCGGATTAAGCTTAGGTGCAAGCAAAAGCACGGCAATAATCATAGGCAATTGGACAGCCAGGATAGTGGCATTATCAGTATTTTTATCACTGATGGGTGCTTTCTTCACGCTAAGTTATGCGCCATTAAGGCAATTGATAGAAGGTACACCTGCTGAGTTATGGCCTGGAAAAACTGCGGAAATTGACGAAAAAGGTGTGCCTAAGTATGCTATGTGGATACAATGCTTGTTAGTTGCAGTTATGCTGTTTCTTATATCATTCGGAGGAGATATTGCCAAAGTTTTCTTTGCTCGTATTGTGCTCATGACTAATGTTGCGATGACATTGCCATATGTGTTTTTATGCTTAGTCTATCCAGCATTTAAAAATAATAAGAAGATTAATAAACCGTTTGAAATTTTTAAAAGTAAAACATCTGTGATAATTGCCACTGTATTAACATCTGTTACAGTAGGATTTGCAAATATTTTTACTATAATTGAACCGGCATTTTCAAAAGATATAGCATCCACGTTGTGGATGATTGCTGGTCCGTTGTTCTTTACTGTTGTAGCTCTGCTAATGTTCAGAAGATATGAAAAAAGAAATTATGGAGTTGAAACAAAAGAGAAGTTAGAGAATTAATTTTAAAATTGGCTTAAATGAGAAGTATTAGACATAATGGAGAATGCGATATAAGAATTTGTAAAAGGTTGCATTATTACCATTAGTAAACAACTTTAAAGGGGTAGAAAATTCCTATCCCTTTAAAGTTCACAATATATTTATTCATTATAAAATTGTAAAGGAGATTTTAGTATGAATAGGCGTTTGATGAAATTGCAAGACTTATTATCTCAAAATGATTTTGATGGATATTATATATCAAAGCCAGCAAATGTAACTTACATAACTGGTTTTACAGGAGATGAAAGTGTTGCAATTGTTACAAGAGATAAAGCTTTTTTCATTACCGATTCAAGATATATTGAACAGGCAAAAATTGAGACAGATGGTTTTCTTATAATAGACAATAATCGCGATATGCTTAAAGCGGTAAGCGAATGTGTAAATTTATCAGGAATAAAGAAATTGGGTTTTGAAGGCGGATATATGACATACGAAACCTATGCAATACTAAAAGAAACTTACAGAATTCATCTGGAACCGTTAAATAACATAATAGAGCCACTGCGTTCTATAAAAGATGAAAAGGAAATTGAAAATATTAAGCATGCTCAGAAGATAGCAGAAAAAGCATTTGAACATATCTTAGGTATTATAAAAGTAGGAATGAAAGAAAAAGATATTGCTGCTGAAATGGAATATTATATGAGAAAAGAAGGTGCTGAAGGTACATCATTTGATACCATCGTTGCATCAGGATTTAGATCTGCACTACCGCATGGTAAAGCATCAGAAAAAACTATAGAAAATGGAGAGTTTGTTGTATTTGATTATGGATGTAAATATAATGGCTATTGTTCTGATATGACCAGAACAATAGTGGTAGGTAAAGCAACAGAAGAACAAAAAAAGATATATAATATTGTTTTAAATGCACAAAAACATGCGTTAGAAAATTTAAAAGCTAACATTAAAGAATACGAAGGAGACAATTTAGCACGAAGCGTTATAGAAAATGAGGGCTATGGTGAATATTTTGGACATTCATTAGGCCATGGTGTTGGGTTAGAAATACATGAATCACCATATATGGCTAAAAATAAAAACGGCACTTTAAAAATCAACATGGTGGTAACTGTTGAACCGGGAATATATATTCCAAATTTTGGTGGTGTTAGAATTGAAGATATGGTGGTAATAGAGGAAAATGGTGTTATAAACCTTACAGATTCACCCAAAGAGTTAATTGAAATTTGATATTGATAAAATATTTTATACATCAATATGATGCAAAAATTTCAACAATTTATAATAGTATGCAAGTTATACTACAAAAAGTAGAAAATATTTGATTTGAGAGGAGATAAATCGTGAACAAAGAATGTTTAAACCCATTAACAAATGCACAACAGGAAATAAAAAATGCATGTAAGTTATTAAAAGTAAGTGATTCGGTTTATCAAATATTAAAAGAACCAATAAGATTTTTAGAAGTGTCCATACCTGTGAGGATGGATAACGGATCAATAGTGATATTTAAAGGTTATAGAGCACAGCACAATGATGCAGTAGGTCCAACAAAAGGTGGAATAAGATTTCACCCAAATGTAAATATTGATGAAGTAAAGGCACTTTCAATTTGGATGAGTTTTAAATGCAGTGTAGTGGGTGTGCCATTTGGAGGAGCTAAGGGTGGTGTAATTGTAGATCCTGATACACTGTCAAAAAGTGAATTAGAAAGATTGAGTAGAGGTTATATTAGAGAGATTTTCAGCATTATTGGACCTGACAAAGATATACCAGCACCTGATGTAAATACAAATGAGCAAATTATGGCATGGATGATGGATGAATACAGTAAATTAACAGGGAAAAATAGTCCAGCAATTATAACAGGAAAACCAATAATATCTGGTGGATCTCTTGGAAGAACAGAGGCAACAGGCTATGGTGTGGCCTTGATGGCTCATGAAGCTACAAAGTATTTAAATTTAGATATAAAAAATTGTACGGTATGCATTCAAGGTTTCGGCAATGTAGGTAAATATTCTGCATTAAATTTGCAGAGACTTGGGGCTAAGATTATAGCTATAAGTGATGTAAAAGGTGGCATATACAATAAAGAAGGAATAGATATCAACAAATTAATTGAATATGTAAAGGAAAATGGAAGCGTAGTAGGATTTGATGGTGCGGAACAGATAGCTAACGATAAATTATTTGAACTTGAGACAGACATATTTGTGCCAGCAGCTTTAGAAAATCAGATTACTTCAGATGTTGCAAGATCAATAAAGACAAAAATAATATGCGAAGGAGCAAATGGACCGACAACACCGGAGGCAGATAAAATTTTGTACGAAAGGAAAGTGTTTGTGGTTCCAGATATATTGGCTAATGCAGGAGGTGTAACAGTTTCATATTTTGAATGGGTTCAAAATCTGGACAATTATTATTGGGCTTTAGAAGAAGTAGAAAAAAGGCAAAAGCAAATAATGATAAAAGCTTTTGAAAAAGTTTATGAAACATCAAGAGATTTTAAAGTTGATATGCGGACAGCAGCATATATTACATCGTTAAAAAGAATTTATGAAGCCATGAAAATGCGCGGATGGGTATGATAAATTTAAAAAAAGCAAGGTGGAAGTCTTGAGCAAAAAAGTTGCAATTATATATACTGGCGGAACAATTGCTATGGCAATGAATAAAGATACAAAATCTGTCGTACCGACATTGACAGGCCATGAGATTATGGGATTATTTAATGCCAATTTCGAAGGTGTAGAAATAGAAATAGTTGAGTTTGGAAATTATCCAAGTCCTCATCTAACAATTGATTTATTAAAAAAATTAAGGAATGTTATTCTGAATCTGTTGAGTAGTAATGATATATGTGGGGTTGTAATAACACATGGTACAGATACTTTAGAAGAATCAGCCTATTTCTTAGATTTGACAATAGATTCTTCTAAGCCAGTTATTTTAACGGGAGCCATTAGAAATGCTTCTGAAGATGGGTATGATGGTATAAACAATGTGAAAGCATCAATTAAAGTTGCTATAGACGAAAAATCTATCAATAAAGGTGTCTTGGTTGTATTTAATAGTAAGATATTTGCTGCCAGTGAAGTCGTCAAAATCAGTACCAGCAGTTTAGATGCTTTTTGCAGTCCAATGCTGGGCCCAGTTGGAATCGTTGATACTGATAAAGTCATATTTTACAGAAATACAATAAAACAAAAGAAAATTTTAACTGATTCAATGGAAGAAAAAGTAAGTCTTTTAAAAACTGTAATTGGGATGGATGATAAGTTAATAAAGTTTTGCGTTGACTCTGGAGATAAGGGGATTGTAATTGAAGGTACAGGAAGAGGCAATGTAACACCAAAGATGGTTGACGGTATCAAATATGCACTTGCTAATAACGTTATTATCGTTATTGTCTCTCGTTGTATGTCTGGTCGTGTGCTTGATATTTATGGGTATAAAGGTGGAGGCAAAGAATTAGCATCTATAGGAGTAATTTTTGGAGAAAATCTTACTGGTCCAAAAGCGAGAATAAAATTGATGGCTTGCTTAGGCTATACAAATGATTATGAAAAAATCAAAGAAATGTTTCAATCTAAATATTGACGGCAAAGAAACCTTAAATACTTTTGGAAGTTCGAGAGGAGAATTGCTTATGATAGATTTAGATGATGTATTTAAAAATTCTGGCAGTATTCTTTACAATTTACCTGTTTCAGATTTGATAGAGGAAGCCATAACTGCTAATAATTTATTATCTGCATTTAAAGCGAGATTAGATTATATAAAAAATGGGATTCATCAATAATTTAGAGGGGATTACAATGAATCAAAATGAAAGTATAAACAATATAAAAAATAATAAACAAAAATGGATGAAAGATTGTTTGGACAAAGTTAAAGAAAAATATCCAGAACGAAAAGAAAAATTTATGACTTCATCAGGTGTAGAAATAAAAAACATATATACCCCTGACAATATAGCTGACTTGGACTATTTAAACGATATTGGTTTTCCAGGACAATATCCATTTACAAGGGGCGTACAGCCAACCATGTACCGAGGAAGGTTCTGGACTATGAGGCAGTATGCTGGATTTGGTACTGCTGAGGAATCAAATGCAAGGTATAAATACTTACTTTCGCAGGGACAGACAGGGTTAAGCATAGCATTCGATTTACCAACACAGATAGGATATGATTCGAATCATCCGATGGCTGAAGGTGAAGTAGGGAAAGTTGGTGTTGCTGTAGATTCTCTTTTAGATATGGAAATTTTGTTTGATGGGATACCTCTCGATAGAGTCAGTACATCCATGACGATAAATGCCCCTGCAGCAGTTCTTTTAGCAATGTACATCGCTGTCGCAGAAAAGCAAGGAGTTTCTTTAGACAAATTGGAAGGAACTATTCAAAACGACATATTGAAAGAATACATTGCTCGTGGAACATACATTTTTCCAATTGAACCTTCATTAAGGATTACAACAGACATATTCAAATATTGTTCCAAATACATTCCAAAGTGGAACACGATAAGCATAAGTGGTTATCACATAAGGGAAGCTGGAGCTACAGCTGTGCAAGAGGTAGCTTTTACATTGGCAAACGGGATAGAATACGTAAATGCCGCATTAAAAGCGGGACTTGATGTTGATGACTTTGCACCGAGGCTTTCATTTTTCTTTAGCGCTCACAATGATTTATTAGAAGAGGTGGCGAAATTCAGAGCTGCCAGAAGGATGTGGGCAAGGATAATGAAAGAAAGATTCAATGCTAAAAATCCAAAATCAATGATGCTTAGATTTCATACACAGACTGGCGGTTCTACGTTAACTGCTCAGCAACCTGATAATAATATTGTAAGAGTTGCGCTGCAGGCATTGGCTGCAGTGTTAGGAGGAACTCAATCACTTCACACGAATAGCCGCGATGAAGCATTGGCGCTGCCATCAGAAGATTCGGTGAAGATTGCATTAAGGACTCAGCAGATAATAGCATACGAAAGCGGCGTATGTGATACACCTGATCCGCTGGCAGGCAGTTACTACGTAGAGTATTTAACGAATCAAATAGAGGAGAAAGCTTTACAATACATAAAAAAAATTGATGAGCTTGGCGGTGCTGCCTGTGCAATAAAGAGTGGATTTATTCAAAAGGAAATACAAGATAGCGCGTACAGGTATCAAAAGGAGATTGAAAAAGGTGAGAGGATTATAGTAGGCTTGAACAAGTTTAAAACTGAAGAAAAATACTACGGCAACTTGCTTAAAGTTGATCCTCAAGTTGGAGAGATGCAAAAAGAAAAGCTAAAAAAACTTAGGGCTGAAAGAGATAATGAAGAAGTAAAGAGAAGATTATCAGACCTTAAAGAGGCTGCTTGTAGTCAAGAAAACATTATGCCTCAAATAATAGATGCAGTTAGAGCGTATGCAACACTTGGCGAGATATGCGATGTGCTACGATCTGTGTTTGGAGAATACAGAGAGAACATAGTCTTATAAGGGGTGAGAAAATGAAAAGGCCAATTAGAGTTCTTGTGGCTAAGCCAGGTCTTGATGGACATGACAGAGGTGCAAAAGTGATTGCAAGGGCATTTAAAGATGCTGGGATGGAAGTCATATATACAGGATTGAGGCAGACACCCGAACAGATTGTAGAAGCAGCAATCCAAGAAGATGTTGATGTCATCGCATTAAGCATTTTATCTGGTGCTCACAACACATTGTTTCCTAAAATAATGAATTTGCTAAAGGATAGGGCAGCAGAGGAAATTATGGTAATTGCTGGCGGCATAATTCCTGATGAGGATATACCATTTCTAAAATCTGTAGGTATAAAAGAAATATTTACACCAGGTACGCCTACATCAAAGGCTGTAGAATATATTATGAAAAATGTAAAAGTCCAATAATTTAAGCTTGATGAAAAGAGGCTTAAAAATGAGAGATATAGATTTAGAAAACTTGCTATTAAAGAAAGACAAAAAAGCCATAGCTAAAGCTATAACTATGGCAGAAAATGGTGATGAAAAAGTTTATGAGATAATCAAAAATCTATACAACAAGGCCGGAAAAGCTTATGTAATCGGTATAACCGGACCTCCAGGTGTAGGGAAAAGCACTCTTACAAATGAAATAGCAAAATTTCTTCTAAAAGATAATTATTCAGTTGGAATTCTTGCAGTAGACCCTACCAGCTTTTTCTCTGGTGGAGCTATACTTGGGGATAGGGTTAGAATGAGCGATATAGCGCTTAATAAAAATGTATATATGAGGAGCATGGGAACAAGAGGCAAGCTTGGTGGATTGGCGAAAACAACAAGAGCAGCAATTCACATATTGGATATTGTCGGTATGGACTATATCATTGTGGAGACATCTGGAGTGGGTCAATCGGAAATTGACATTGTGAAGGCTTCTGATACAAATGTGATGGTTTTATCTCCAGGTATGGGTGATGATATACAAGCTATTAAATCTGGGATAATGGAGATTGGTGATATATTTGTAGTCAATAAATCAGATAGAGAAGGAGCTGATAAAACGGCGGCAGAAATTAATTTTATGCTTGATTTAAATGATAAATCAGATTGGAGACCGCCGGTATTAGAGGTTTCTGCATTGTATGGCAAAGGCTGTAGTACGCTTCTTTCTAAAATAAAAGAGCATCGATATTATCTTGAAAAAACAGGTGGTCTTAAAGAAAGGCGGCTTAAAAATTTAAGATGGGAAATTTTAGATATAGTAATTGACAATTTTATGAAAGTTTTAAACGAGAAAATAAGTCAGGAAAACATCACAGAATTGATTAAGGCAGAATATGCTGGATTGGCAAATCCATATATGATTGCGGAAGATATATATAAAAATCTCAAGGAGGACTTCAAATGATAAAAAAAATTGATCATATAGGTATAGCAGTAAAAAGCATAGAAGAGGCATCTAAGTTTTATGAGGACGTTTTAGGACAAAAAGTTGTTGGAATTGAAACCTTAAGTTCTGAAAATCTAAAAACAGCTTTTGTCAAAATTGGAGATGTTGAGATAGAACTATTAGAGGCTACATCACCTGATAGCCCTGTAGCAAAATTTATTGAGAAAAAAGGAGAAGGAATCCATCACATAGCATTTAAAGTCGATGATATTGAAGCATCATTAGAAAAATTAAAATCTAAAGGAATCAGACTAATTGATGAAATACCTAAGCTTGGTGCGGAAGGCTCAAAGATAGCATTCGTACATCCCAAAAGCACTAACGGGGTGCTATTAGAGCTATGTCAGAAATGACATGACTTAAATTTGTAAGCTAAGGGGGATAGTTAATTGGTAGGAAATACAGTAATAGGTGCAATTTACTTATCTCTGCTTGATATGATTTTGCTGATAATATTTCTCTTTTTGATTGATGGCATATTAAGGCTATTTCCTTTTTTAAATAAAATATCTAAATACTTAAAAAAGTAGGAGATAAAACATGATTATTTTAGACATTATAAAGGAAATGTTTAAATCAACTGGTTTAGTTCATTTGACGTTAGGAAATGCAATATTGATAGCTTTAGGAATAGCTTTTATTTCTCTTTCTATTGCTAAAAAGTACGAGCCATATCTTTTGTTGCCGATAGGGTTTGGATGCATAGTGGCAAATATACCATCCACTAATTTGCTTTTGCCAAATGGGCTTATTGGAATATTTTATCTTGGCGTTAAAAAGATCGTATATCCTCCACTTATATTTTTAGGTGTTGGAGCTATGACTGATTTTGGACCAATGATTGCAAATCCCAGCCTTGTGATCCTGGGTGCATTTGCTCATATAGGTATATTTATCGCATTAATAGGGGCGAAAATTTTAGGGTTTTCCATATATCAATCGGCGGCCATAGGAATAATAGGCGGGGCAGATGGGCCTATGGCAATTTACGTTACGCAAAAACTTGCCCCTAATCTGATGGCACAAATATCTGTTGCAGCTTATTCATACATGGCATTGATGCCGCTTATTCAACCGCCTATTATGAAGCTTTTAACTACAAAAGAAGAAAGAAAAATCATTATGAAGCAACCGAGAGAAGTTTCAAAAACAGAAAAGATTGTTTTTCCTATTGTTATTACCGTATTGATAGATATGCTATTACCGCCAATAGCACCGCTTATTACAATGATGATGCTTGGAAACTTATTAAAAGAATCAGGCGTCGTCGATAGATTGGCTAAGACTGCCAGTGGAGAATTGATGAATGTCATCACAATATTATTAGGTATATCTATCGGTTCAACAATGAAAGCTGACACCTTTCTTACGATTAAGACTTTAGAAATAATAGTTTTAGGGCTTGTTGCTTTTATGACAGGAACGGCTGGAGGCATTTTAGGTGCAAAACTTTTGAATAAATTATCTGGAGGAAAGATAAATCCTCTAATAGGATCGGCAGGTATTGCTTCTGTTCCTATAGCGGCCCGTGTTTCACACTACGTTGCTATTAAAGAAAATCCATATAATTTTTTAATCATGTTTGCCATGGGTCCAAACTTAGCAGGTGTTTTTGGCACTGCCATAGCGGGTGGAATGATGTTGACCATTTTAGGAGTTCATTAAATTTTATTCATACTGACAGTAGATTGTACTTCGATAAGTTTGGCAAGGATAAATTTATTCGATTTTCGAAGGTGATATTGTGAGGAACAAAAAAATATGTATAAACGAAAACTGGTGCAAAGGATGCGGGATTTGTGTAGAATTTTGTCCTGTAAATGCTTTGACCATGAAAGATAATAAAGTTTTTTTAATAAGCCAAGAAAAGTGCATATCATGCGGTTTATGTGAACTAAGATGCCCAGATTATGCAATTTATTTAGAGGTGATAGACGATGACGGTAAAATTAATGCAAGGAAATGAAGCAGTTGTAGATGCAGCTATAAAAGCAGGTTTGAATTTTTTTGCAGGTTATCCGATCACTCCTTCTACAGAAATCGCAGAACTTTGCTCAGAAAAGCTTCCATTAATCGGTGGCAAGTTTGTACAAATGGAAGATGAATTAAGCAGTATGGCTGCTGTTATCGGTGCATCATTAGCAGGAGCAAAAGCCATGACGGCAACGTCAGGTCCTGGATTTTCGCTAAAACAGGAAAATATTGGATTTGCGTCAATAGCAGAGATTCCATGCGTTATTGTTGATGTGCAAAGATGTGGGCCCAGCACAGGCATGCCGACAATGCCATCACAAGGTGATGTAATGCAGTCAAGATGGGGAACACATGGAGATCATCCAATAATAGTAATGTCACCATCATCAGTAAAAGAGGTGTACGAAATAACGATTAAAGCATTCAATTTTGCCTACAAATACAGGACACCTGTGATTTTACTGTTAGATGAAGTTATAGGTCATGTGAGAGAAAGAATAGAAATTGAGGATGATCTAAATATTACAAATGATCGATTTGATTTTCCAGACAAAGATGAATACATGCCTTATAAAAATGTATTAGATGGTGCTACACAGTTTATACCATTCGGCTTAGGGTATAAATATCATGTTACAGGGCTTGCCCATGATGAAAAAGGATATCCTACAAATAGTACTGATGTAAACGAAAAATTAATGAGGAGGCTTTTAGGCAAGATTGAAAATAACAGGGATGATATCTGCGTTTACGATGAGGAAATAAGAAAAGATAGTGATGTGCTTATTGTATCTTACGGTTCTTCTGCAAGAGCGTGCAAAGAGTCTATAAAAATGCTTGGCGAAGCAGGGATTAATGCATCTTTTTTTAAACCAATAACGATTTGGCCTTTTCCTGAAGCACATTTCAAAGAAATAAGTAAAAAATTCAAATACATTTTTGTGGTTGAAATGAACAATGGACAACTCTATTTGGAAATCGACCGTTTAGTCAAAGGCTTTGGGAAGGTGATTAAAATAAATAAATTTAATGGGGAATATCTGACACCACAATATATATTTGAAAATGTAAAGAAGGTGTTATGATGGCGTTTGAACTTATAGAAAAATACTTTAGGACTGATACATTGCCTACTATATGGTGCCCAGGCTGTGGCAATGGAATAATAACATCAGCAATTGTAAGAGCCATTGATAAATTAAACTTAGATCGTGATAAGGTCTGTATTGTATCAGGCATAGGATGTTCATCAAGAGCTTCAGGATATCTTAATTTTAATACGCTTCACACAACACATGGCAGAGCATTGGCATTTGCCACCGGTATAAAAGTGGCTAATCCATCTCTCACAGTTATAGTAATTACTGGCGATGGGGATTGTGCTGCAATAGGTGGCAATCACTTTATCCACGCATGCAGACGAAATATAGATTTGACTACCATAATGTTCAATAATAGCATTTATGGCATGACAGGTGGACAGTATTCTCCATCTACACCATCTATGGATAAATCTACAACTACGCCGTATGGAAACATAGATAGAGATTTCGATATGTGTAAACTTGCAATGGCAGCAGGAGCTACATATGTCGCCAGAGGCACGTCGTACCACGTACAGCAGTTAATCAAATTGATTGAAAACGGGATTATGCATAAAGGTTTTTCGTTTATAGAAGCAATTAGCATGTGCCCTACGTATTATGGGAGAAAAAACAAGAAAGGCGATGCCAAAGAGATGCTAAAGTGGCAAAAGGAACACGCTGTTTCAATCGACAGCATGAAAAAGATTTCTGAAGAAGAGCTTTCAGATAAATTCTTTATAGGAGAATTTTTAAACGTAGATGAGCCGGAATTTACTGAGAAATATGATAAAATGATTAAGTCATTGAAGGTGAATAGTGATGATAAATAAATTTGAGATGAGATTTGCAGGTGCAGGAGGACAAGGCATAATTTTGGCTGGCATAATATTGGCAGAAGCCGTATTGTTAGATGGAAAGAATTGTGTAGAAACGCAATCGTATGGTCCTGAAGCAAGAGGCGGTGCAAGCAAGTCTGAAGTAATAATCAGTAATGATATTATAGATTATCCAAAAGTACAAAAACCAGATATATTGGCGGTGTTGTCTCAAAAAGCGTACAATATGTACAAAAATGATTTAAAAAACGATGGGATTATAATAACCGATAGTTCGATTAATGTAGATGATAATACAATGAATAAAGTTTTTTCACTGCCTATAATAGAAACTGCAAAAAACAAAGTGGGAAGTCTTTTTACGGCAAATATAGTTTTGCTTGGGGTTGTTGCTGAGCTGACTAATATCGTGTCACAAGAATCGCTTATGAAGGCTATTATTCAAAAAGTCCCGAAAGACACAGAAAAATTAAATAAGATTGCTCTTGAAGCAGGCTACAATCTTGTTAGAAATGTATTGCTTTCTGCTTAATGATATTTAAATCAATTTATAATGTTTAATTGTATGGGGGTATATAACATGATGTTGTCAAAAAATGCTGTAAAAATAACACCTTCTGCAACACTTGAGATAACAGATAGAGCGAATAAATTAAAAGCACAAGGAATAGATGTCATTAGCTTTGGAGCTGGAGAACCTGATTTTGCTACTCCTCAATTCATAAAAGATGCTGCTATGGAAGCATTAAATAAAAATTATACAAAATATACTGCATCTTCAGGTATTAAAGAATTAAGAGAAGCTATATGCAAAAAATTACTACTTGATAATGGATTAAATTACACAGCAGATCAAATTGTTGTGTCTAATGGAGCTAAGCATTCTATTTTCAATGCTATGCTTGCTATATTAGATCCCGGAGATGAAGTTATAATTCCATCACCATATTGGGTGAGTTATCCTGAGATGGTTAAGTTAATGAATTGCAAACCTGTCATCATAAAGACAAAGCCAGAGAATAATTTTAAAATTTCTGCGGATGAATTTAGAAGATCAATTACAGAGAGAACGAAATTAATAATTATAAATACTCCTAACAATCCTACAGGAGCAATTTATTCAAAAGAAGAATTATCAGAAATTGCAAAAATGGCAGTTGAAAATAATATATTTATAATTTCTGATGAAATATATGAAAAGCTAATATATGAACAAAAACATGTTAGTATAGCATCTATAGATGAAAAAGTTAAAAATTTGACTGTAGTGATAAATGGAATGTCTAAAACATATTCGATGACTGGATGGAGAATTGGTTACAGTGCATCAAACTCTGAAATAGCTAATGTAATTAACAATATACAAAGTCATACTACATCTAATCCAAATACTATAGCACAATATGCTAGTATTGTCGCTTTAAACGAAGGTAATGATTTTATAGAGAAAATAAGGATAGAGTTTGAGAAAAGAAAAAATTTAATTTTGTCATTAATAGATAATATTACAGGACTCAAATATATAACTCCCCAGGGTGCTTTCTATGTATATGTTAATATAGATTATTATATTGGTAAGTCATATAAAAATGGCATTATAAGCAATTCATTGGACATGGCTAAATACTTGATAGATGAAGCTAACGTTGCAATAATACCTGGAATAGCTTTTGGAAATGACAATTATATTAGATTATCTTATGCGACTTCAGCCGAAAATATAAAAAATGGTCTTGAAAGAATAAGAGCCGCTTTAGAAAAGTTGACTTAGTATGTTATATTATTTTAGAGTTTCTTAAACTTTGATTATGTTACGGCGATTTACTAGTACTTGGTCTTAATGATTGGACCAAGTTTTTGTTTTTTTCAGAGCATTGACATGAAATTAAGAAAGTGTTATACTGCTATAAGTACAGTAAATACACTATAGACACTAAAAACAATGGATTTAAATACTTATTAGCGTAATGAAGGTGATATTGCATTGCGGATTATAATTAGAAATATACCTGGAAAACCAATTTATGAACAAATTAAGGAGCAAATTAAAGAAGCAATACTTAGTGATGAATTAAAAGAAGGAGACGTGCTTCCATCTATTAGGCAGCTTGCTAGTGAATTAAAAGTAAGTGTTGTTACAACGACAAGAGCATATTCTGATTTAGAGCAGGAAGGTTTTATTGTAAATGTACAAGGAAAAGGATGCTTTGTTACTCCTAAAAACAATGAAATTGTGCGTGAACAATTGCTTCGTAATATTGAAGATAATTTTGCGGCCGCTATAAATGCTGCAAAAATGGCAAAATTGTCACAGAATGAATTGCTTGAGATACTTAAATCTATGTTGGAGGGAAATCCATATGAATAATGCTATTGAAGTACAAGGGCTTTATAAAAGATATAAAGACTTTTCATTGAATAATATCTCTTTTAATTTGCCGACAGGATATATCATGGGATTTGTGGGACAAAATGGTGCCGGGAAGACAACTACAATCCGCTTAATTCTTAATATGATTAGTAAAGATGGTGGCAAAATAAAAATATTTGGCTTGGATAATTTACAAGACGAGCAAAAAATCAAACAGGATATTGGAGTAGTTTTTGATGACATATATTTTGTTGACAGTTGGAAAGTATGGGAAGTAGAAAAAGCAATAAAAGGATTTTATAGTAATTGGAGTAGTAGCTTATTCAATCAATATACAAATGATTTTAATTTACCTATGGATAAAAAAATTAGAGAATTATCACGCGGTATGAAAATGAAGTTAATGTTGGCTGTTGCAATGTCACATGAGGCTAAGCTTTTAATACTTGATGAACCGACGAGTGGTCTTGATCCTGTTGCACGTGATGAGCTGCTTGAAATATTGGCAAGATATATTTCAGATGGACAGAAAAGCATTCTTTTTTCTACCCATATTACTTCAGATCTTGAAAAAATTGCTGACTATATTACAATTATCGATCATGGGAGTATTTTTTATTCGGGAACAAAAGATGATTTACTTGATAGCTTTTGTATTGTTAAAGGAGATATGAAAGACCTACCGGATTCTCTAAAAGAAAAAATATTAGGAATTACTACAAATATCGTAGGATTTGCAGGTTTGATACCTACTTCTGAAATAAAATATTTACCTCCAAAAATCATAGTTGATAAACCTTCCATTGACGAGATATTAGTATTTATAAGCAAAGGAGAAAGATATCATGAGTATGAGTAACATTTTCAAGTCTATAAAACTCGATCACAATATCATGAAGAGTCGCTATCCAATGTTCGTGATCGGTTACGTGATAGGAATATTCTTGGCGATTATTTCAAAAATACCCATTTTTGGTGCTTTAGTTGTTATGATTATTTCGGCGCCACTTACCGGTCAGTATTTTTCAATATATGAAAAGAACAATCTTGAAAAATTATATGGAATGTTACCTCTAAAAAAATCCGAAGTCGTTTTAGGTAGATACCTGTATGCTATGTGGATTGTCATCATAAATGGAGCTATTGCAGCTGTATTGGCATATGTAATTTCGCTTTTAACAAATAGAGCAATGAATATTCCTGAATTCTTGATATATTTGACTGCAGGTTTTCTTTATGTGTGCCTGATGGTTGCAGTGATATTTCCATTATATTTTAGATTTTCATTTTCAAAAGTATATATATTTTCAAATTTACCATTTTATTTGGTTTTTATAATAACTTTTGCTTTCACTAGAAAGACGAACATTCTCAGTCAGCCTGGTACGTTAGCAAATTATATAGTATCACATTTTATTATGATAGGGACTGTCATGTTTATCTTGGGGCTTATGCTTTTGGCTCTTTCATGTCTTCTGTCTTGTGCTCTTACCGAAAAAAATATAGCAGTAAGCCTTTCTACAGAAAAATCAGAAAAGCGTCTTTACTTTGTTGATAATTTACGTACATTTATGGTTATACTAGTAGTGCTACAACATTTAGCTGAACTTTACAATATGTTATACTTGTTTATGATGTTGAACCAAGCGTACTTTATGGGTCTTTTATTTCTGCTTTCAGGGTATTTCACACCGGGCTCTTTCGAGCGAAAAGGTGCCTTGAAATTTCTGAAAGACAGACTGATGAAATTAGGTATTCCTACACTTGTTTATATTCTTATACTCAGTCCAATTGCATCATGGGGATATCAAATGATGCATTCATCTAAAGGAAGTGTTGTAAAAAGTCGTTTTGCCTTAGGCCCTATGTGGTTTGCAGTAATGTTGATTGCTTTTGATATTGGCTACTTAGGATGGCAGATGATTGAAAAAAACAGAAAAGAACATAAGGTGGAAAGTTTTCTACCGAAACTTACGTTTTATAAGATTGCCTTCTTTACGTTTATATTAGCGACCGCAAGTTATCTACTTAGAATCATTATTCCATATGGAGTGTCTTTCATAGAGTTCCCTTCGCTTGCCTATTTTCCACAATATCTTGGCTTTTTCATAATTGGGGTATTTTTATACAAAAGAAATTGGTTGCAGGCAATTCCTGGTTCTTTTGGACAGATTGGCTTTGTTCTAGCGATGTTATCTACATTTATATTGCTTCCTGTAGCACTTATGGGACTGAACGGTTTGTTCATAGGCTATGGTAGTTGGCAGTCGGCTGTATTTGCATTGTGGGATTCGATCTTTGCAGTGGGAATGAGTCTTGCACTTATTACTTTCTTTCGACGTTTCCTAAACAGCGGAAAGAAATTTGGCCAGTTACTATCGCAGAATTCTTTTGTAGTTTACGTTATCCACGCGCCGATCATAATATATCTAATGTTGGTGCTACACAGTGTCAATACAAATCAACTGTTAAAATTCGGATTAACAGCAGTAATAGGAGTTCCCCTTTGCTTTGGCATTGCCTATCTTATCAGATCGGTTCCTTATATAAAAAGAATTTTCTAAAATTCAATTTTTAAACGGTAATATAGGTATTATTGAAAGGCATGGTGGTAGAATAGAAGTCGCGAGTAAGGTTGGGCAGGGCAGCACTTTTACGATAATACTGCCAGAAGAAAATTTAGCAGGAAAAAATTTTGGATCCTGCTAAATTTTCTTCATATCGATCCAATTGTGTACACGTCTGTTTACTTCATCCCATTTGACATTGTTCATGAAAGCATCAATATATCCTTTTTTATCTGTTCCGTAGTCTATGAAATATGCATGTTCGTAAGTATCGATTATTAAAAGGGGAATCGACCTTGAAATGATGCCATGATTGTGAAGATCTTGCAGATAATTGTGAAGCTTTAAGTCAATTGGGTCAAAGCAAAGAACTGTCCAACCCCTTGACGATATTGCACATGCTTTAAAGTCGTTAAGCCAGTTTTCATAAGAGCCGAAATCGTATGTTATCATAGAAGCGATTATTCCTGTTGCAAGGCCGCCTGTTCCGCCAAGGTTTTCAAAGTAAAGTTCGTGCAGTTTTACGCCATCCAATGCATACGTTTCTTCCAGTTTAAGTTCTCTGTATTGGCTGTATGTGGCATTTGCATTTTCCCTATCAGACGTGGTTAATTTCTCCCAAATTTCATTTGTCTTGTTAACATATCCTTCATACAATTTATAATGCTCTTGCAACGTCTTTTGCGATATGCCGTTTAACACTAAGTTATACTTTTTAGGTATCAACCTTTTCAATTATTTTACCTCCCTCTATAATCTCCCATCAGACTTTTTCTGAAATATTATATGATTTTGATGTATACTGTGATACAATAAATTAAAACATGATATGAGTTGGAGGTGTTTTGCTTGGACATAAATGAAATAAAGATTGAGACGAAGGAAGTCATTGAAGAGCTTTTAGATATAGCCGATGTAAAAAGCGGTGGCCTTTTTGTATTAGGTGGTAGCACGAGTGAGGTCATAGGCCGAAAAGTTGGAACGTCTGGAAGCCTTGATATAGCAAAAGCGATTGTTGATCCGATTTTAGATTCTTTAAAGAAGAGAAATTTGTATTTGGCTGTACAGGGATGCGAACATTTAAACAGGGCACTTCTTGTAGAAGAAGATGCTATGATAAAATACAATCTTGAGGAAGTATCTGTGATCCCTCAAGTACATGCAGGAGGTTCATTGCAGACTTATTCTTACAGTGTATTTGAAAAACCAGTTATGGTGGAGAGCTTGAAAGGATTAGGACATGCGGGGCTTGACATAGGACTTGTATTAATTGGCATGCACTTAAGGCCTGTGGTTGTTCCAGTTAGGTTAAAGCACAGCAAAATAGGCGATGCTACGATAGTGGCTGCTAAGACGCGGCCTAAATTAATCGGTGGAGAACGTGCAATATATAAAAAGCAATAATTTATCAAGTCGCTCTGGAATTTAAGAGCGATTTTTTTATAAAAATTGATTATAATCACAGAATTTTATCTTGATTTTGTTATACTAAATGTGGAGGTGGTGGTATGGAATGTAAATATTGTGCTCAGGTTGTACATATTTTTAATGAACTAAATGACGAAGAATTAAAAGTCATATCCGATCTGACAAAGGAATGTTTTTATAAAAAGGGAGACATCATACTGAATGAAGGTGACATCTTAGAACAAATATACATAATTCACAGTGGAAAGATAAAAATTTACAAGATAAATTCAGATGGCAAAGAACAGATATTGTATATTTTAAAAGATGGTGATACTTTTGGAGAAAATAGTATATTTAAAGAGCAAAAGTCCACATTTTACGCTGAAGCCATGGAAAATGTAAGTATGTGCATTTTGTCAAAAAATGACTTCGTGAAGATAATATCAAAGAATCCGGCTATCGCCTTTAAAATCATGAATTATTTGAATGAAAGAATTAAAAGCCTTGAGCTGCTTCTTAAAGATCTGACCACAGAAGATGTTAAAAAGCGCCTTATGTCAATCATTTATAGGCTTGCCAAAAAAGACGGAATGAAAGATATAAACGGTATTAAACTAAGACTTTATTTAAGCAGAGAAGATCTGGCGAATTTAGCCGGTACCACCAGGGAGACCGTTAGCAGAAAATTAAGAGAATTAGAACATGAAGGGATAATAGAGTTTTTATCAAATAGGGAAATACTAATTAAAGATATTGATGATTTCAATGAAATTTGATCAGGATCACATAAATTTTTGAGGAAAAGTTTTATTATTAATGTGTAATAAAAATTAAAAGGAGATGATTTTAATGATGAAAGAAGTAAAATTTACCGTTGAAGGGCTTAGCTGCCCGGATTGCAGCAAAAAAATCGAACAGGCTTTAGCTGCGCAAAAAGGTGTAAAAGAAGCCAAAGTGATTTTTACAACTGGCTCTGTTAAGGTAAAGTTTGACGATGAAGTCATAACACTTGACGATATAAAGAGGGTTATAAAAGATTTTGGATACAGCGTCTAAGATTTAACTATGATGTCGGGCTTTTGCTCGACTTATTTTTAAAAAAAGGAGGTGCAAAATGACGTATATGAAGGATAAAAAACTATTTTCACTTTTGTTAGCTGCAATTTTCATAATTTTAAGCTGGTCATTTAGATTTTTTGATTATAAAGTTGTGGCAAATATGTTAATGTTAGCTTCAGCGGTTGTTTCTGGATATAATATCTTGAAAAGTGCTTTATTATCTTTAAAGTACAAGATCATAAGCATAAATTTGCTTGTATCGATTGCAGCAATAGGGGCAATAATAATTGGTGAAAATTGGGAAGCTGCAGCAGTGACATTTCTGTTTTCGCTTGGAGGCTTTTTAGAATCATATACCCTTCAAAAGACGAGGAATGCCCTTAAATATTTGATCGACATGGCACCAAAAATAGCTCACGTTGTGAAAAATGGCACTGTGAAAGATGTGCCTGCAGATGATGTAAAAGTTAAAGATATAGTGGCTGTAAAGTCCGGCGAAAAAATACCTGTAGATGGATTTGTTGTAAAAGGTAATGCATCGGTAAATCAGTCAGCTATAACAGGTGAATCTATGCCTGTAGATGTAAGCGTTGGAAGTTTTGTGTACAGTGGTGCTATAAATGAAAATGGTTATATTGAAGTAGAGACGGTCAATTCAGGTGAGGACACTACCTTTTCTAAAATTTTATATCTCGTTGAAGAAGCGCAAGGAGAAAAAGCGCCTACTCAAAAATTCATCGAAAGATTTTCAAAATATTATACTCCATCAGTTATAATAGCATCGATCATTGCATTTCTGATAAAAAGAGATTTGATGATGGCTCTTACATTTCTTGTAATAGCTTGCCCTGGCGCTTTGGTCATATCGACGCCTATATCTGTAGTATCTGCTATAGGAAATGCAGCTAAACACGGTGTCATAATTAAAGGTGGAGAATATCTTGAAAACCTTGGAAAAGTAAACATAATAGCTTTTGATAAGACAGGCACATTGACGGAAGGAAAGCCTTTCGTTGTAAATGTCATATCGGCTGGAGCAAATAGAGATGAGCTTTTAAAGATTGCTAAAAGTTTAGAGGTAAAGTCAGAACATCCGATAGCAAAAGCTATCACTTCATACAGCATAGATGAAGAAATTTTTGATGTAGATGATTTTGCCGTAGTTATTGGCGAAGGAGTCAAAGGCAAGATAAATGGTGATACGTATTATGCTGGAAATCGCAAATTGATGGCAAATAACGGAATAAATATTGACTGTATCAGAGATTACATGGAAAAAGAAGAGGAATTAGGCAGAACACCTGTAGTTGTGGCTAAAAATTACAGTGCTATCGGTCTCATTTCTATTTCTGATAAAGTGAAAGGTTCTTCCATTGATGCTATAAAAGAGCTTAAAAAATTGGGGATTAAAAAGACTGTCATGCTTACAGGAGACAACGAAAAGACTGCAAAGCAAGTGAAGCAACAGTTTGATTTGGACGAGTATTTTTCTGAGCTTTTGCCTGATGAAAAGTTAAAAATATTAAAATCCTTGAAAAAAGAAGGAATTGTTGCGATGGTAGGGGATGGTGTAAATGACGCGCCATCGTTGGCATATGCTGATATAGGCGTATCCATGGGATTAAGTGGAACCGATGTGGCAAATGATGTTTCAAATATTACGCTTACAGATGACAACCTTGAAAAATTAGCTTTTGCTGTGGATTTAAGTAGAACTACCTTAAAAAATATGAAACAAAATATATACTTTTCAGTATTTGTAGTCTTTGTACTTTTATTGGGCGTAATTTATGGTGAAGTATTTCTGGCATCTGGGATGTTTGTACATGAAGCAAGTGTATTTGTAGTTACGCTAAATGCCATGAGACTAATGAAGTATGAAGGGCGCTTTAAGTGAGCGCCCTTTATTGCTATTTTTCTATTTTCAAATATCTGACTAATATTGACGCTGCTTCAGCTCGAGTAAGATAGCCGTTTGGATTAAAATATCCATTATTGCCCTTCATCAAATCCAATCCATAGGCAATTGCCACGTATCCTTTTAAAGAATTGTCTACGCTATTGGCATCTTTTAAGAAATCTAATGTGTAGATGTCATTTATGTCGGCAACATATTTTAAGCCAAGACTTCTTACGATGAATTTTGCTGCTTCTTGCCGAGTCACTTTAGAGTCGGGATTTTTCTCATTCTCTGTGATGATTTTATTGTTAATTGCTACGTTGTAGTAATTATCGTAGTTTTCATCATCGTTGGAGCTAAGAGGTATTATTATGCTGTTTGGCTGAGAGGATTTTACCAGCATTTTTATAAAATCTTTTTGCAGTATATAGTCATTTGGCATGTACTTGCCATCTTTTCCATCTACTATGCCATACTGTAATAGAAGTAGTATGTCTTTCTCTGCCCAATTTCCAGCTATATCTGTAAATTGGTTGCTTTTATCCTTTTCAATTGGATTTCCTGAGAAGTCGACATAATCTCCTGTCTTTGCGTCTATTAATCCATTGAAGTTGTTAAGTTGATACACGAGTTTTACATCTTGTGGAGGCGTATCATATACTTTGTCTGGTGCGTAGTAGATGATGTAAGTAAGCTGTAAGTCGCTATTTTTAAACAAAGTATTGTATGCATTGTCAAGGCTTATTAGATTTTTACTGTCTGGCAAATTTAGATTTATCCAGCTATAATTGTATGATACTATGTCTCCAGTGTACTTATTGACGCCTATATATATGGAATCAAAAGGACACTGTATGCCATTTGCCATATACACGTAGTTAAATGACATATACGGCGAATTATCATAAGGAGATGTTGGAACGTCTTGATATTCCATTTGTTTGAATTTATCAGGCTGTATCTTGGTTAAGTATTCTTCGGCTATGCCTTTTAACTGATCTTTCGTGTACTTCGGTGTTTTTCCCTGAACATTATTTTCACTGCTGTCGTTTCTTGTAAATGTCATTAATTCACCTGTTGTAGCGTCAACCGAAGCCGTTATATAATTGTAGCTGCTTCCGTCGGAGTAGGACCAACCAAAATCCCAAATTGCACTATCGGAATTTGAACTATTTTTGAAAAGATTGGAAGATGTAAGGTTGTACTGAGATCCTATTGTAAATGGAAGTTTTTCTTTTGCCATTTGAATAGCCTTGTCTTTAGAGATGTATTTTGAGATGTCGTCTACGGCTTTTTGTTCTTCAGGGGACAAGACTGATTGCGAATCAGCCGATTTTGTAGACATTCCGCCAGTGCCACCAATCATGGGTCCGTAATAGTTTTGAGGCAAGACTGTACCGCTTATGGCATCAATAGGCTGATTGTTTACAAGTGTGTAAACTAATATTGCCTGCGGTTTTGGGTCATTGTTTCCGTAAACATCTTTGTAAACCACATTGTACTGCAATCTAAGGCTGTTGTTGTTTTTGTATATTTCTATGGCTTTATCTTTTGAAATGGCTAATTTGGGGTCGGGGAAGTTGTAATTGTCATTCCACGTCAAGTAGTATGACTGAACATCTAAAGTGTTTTTGTTTACTTCTATAGTTATGTGATTTCCTTCAAATGTGATTCCATTTACCACTTGTGCAAAATTGAAAGAGTATGCGTTGCTATACGCGATTTTTGGGCTTAGACCCAGGTAATCGTCGCTTTCCTGCTCTTTCGTTTCTTTAAATTTTTCTGGGATGACCTTGTTTAAAAAGTCGACTGCTACTTTTTTGGCGTCATCTCTTGAGTATTTAGGTATGACGCTATTTGAACCATTGTCAGGTTTATAAAAGCTGTAGCCTGTTATCTCGCCCGTATCAGCATTTACGTATACTGTGATACTGCCGTTTGTGCTGGATGTCCATGTCAAATACCATGTCTTATTGCCACCGCCTTCATAGTAGTTGGAACTAAAGCTGTATCCATCTGTCGGAAGATTTAACTTTTCTTTCGCAATCTCAATAGCTTGCTTAAGCTCAATTTTGCTGTTTGTCTGGGCAAACACGGCAGAAGGAATAGCTGCTACTAAGATAAACATGACAGTTATTAAAATAGCCAAGAGCCTTTTCATCTAAAAACCTCCTCTTTATTTTAGTATTTTACATCAATTCATTAGACGATTGATGTGCGAAAAAAGTTCCATAAAATGTATCAAATTCTACTTAAAATGTTCCAAATGTCAGGATCTTCTTGACCCAGCCTCCAAACAGCTATGCCTGATATACCGTATTGAGATACTAATGGCAGTTTTGCTTGAAAACTTCTGACATCTTCAAACCATACGGTGTGTTTTACGGAGTCGACTGTATAGGTGTACGTGGATTCTTGTGCGGTCTCGTCGTATTCGATTTTGACGCCGAGATTTTTAGCTGTCTCTATGGCTTGAAAGTAAGATAATGTCCTTGGATAGTTTGAGCCTTCTGCCCAGTCATAGCCGTAAACTGCCATGCCAAGCCAAATTTTTTTCGGCTCAACAGACTTTGCGGCGTAATCTAATACACTGCGAACAAATCCAATTGATGCAATGGGACCTGGCTTCGAGAAATGTTCGTCGTATGCTAATACGTATGCTTGATCTGCAAATTGGCTTAAAACAGTGTATTGAAATGCGCCTGAGAAAGGATGCCTTGGGTTGTCTTCTGTTTCTGCCGGCAATGAAATCGTGACAATCTTATTAGCGCTTTTTAGCGAATAATAAAGTTCTTCCATAAATGCGTTAAGATTGCTTCTGTCTTCTGGTGGCACAAACTCAAAATCGATATTTATTCCTGGATAGTTATTTGATAATGCCATGTTTACTATGCTGTTTACTAATATGCTTCTTAAAGATGTATTGGATATTAAATCATGTATAAGCTGTGATTTTTTCGGATCAGAATAATTGTGTACAATAGGAAAGATAGGCAAATTATTCTGAGATGCTATGCTTTTGACGTCTTGCGACGACATATCCGCCAGCGTGCCGTCTGGCTTAACGCCGTACCAGAAAGGTATGAGCGTTGTTATTTGAGAGATGTGTTCTCTTAGATCATCTATAGCACCTGGTGCTATATCAAAATACCATTTGTTATCCATGACGATACCTCCTAAAATATTATATTTTATAATACGCCATTATATATCCTTTGTGATTTACGACGCTCCGCAAAATTTTGCTTCCAAAAATACCTTGTATTGAGTATAATTTATAGTAAGTGTTTAATTTAAGAAATGGGGTGGTGTTAAGTTTTTAATTATCGTCTAAAAAGCAAATCGATTTAAGATTTAAAGGAGGTCTTAACATGGACAAGAGATTGTACCGCTCGAGAAACCAAGTTATCTTGGGAGGCGTTTGCGGTGGCATAGCAGAGTATTTTGATATAGATGTGACTATAGTGAGGCTTATTTGGGCTTTGATCGCCTTGGTGGGAGGTTCTGGCGTTTTACTTTATATAATTGCTTGGATCGTTGTTCCGGAAAATCCATATCAATTAAAAAATGATGATTATAATGGTGAAAATGCTAATGTTGACAAAGAGCATGAAAGGCCAAAAATTTCTTCAAACAGAAAAAGCAGCGAGGTATTTGGATGGATTTTGATTGCTTTAGGCTTATTTCTTCTCGTCAGGATATTCATGCCATGGTTTGATTTAAGGATTTTTTGGCCGGTGCTTCTTATAGCATTTGGACTTTTATTTATATTTAAAAAATAATGGTAAAAGTATCGGATTTTCCGGCATTTTACCATTTATCAAACAAATTCAGCTTTTTTGCTATTAGGTAAAAGGCAAATATGGCAATAAGCAGTATTAGTCCGCCCAAAAAACCTATTGCCTGTTTTGGAACGATTAGCGTCGATAATAGGACGGCTGTCAATAAAATTATGGTAAGCCATGGTCTTAAAGGAAACCCGCGCCTTTGACATTCAAAGTAATCCGGGTTTTTCTTCTTAAGCATAGGTCTGTATTTGATGAAAGTGTACAAGATGATGATCCAGTTAAAAAATTGTATGAATCCTGTAGCACTCGTTATATATTCGTAAACATCTTTAGGAAGGATGTATGAAAGCACGACGGCAACAAGAAGTCCGAAACTGCTTATCAACAGAGCGTATATAGGCACATCTCTTTTACTTAGCTTGCTTAAAAAAGTCGGTGCGAATCTTCCTTTTCCTAAAGAATACATGACCTGCGTTACTCCGTACATGGCTCCATTCATAGTAGTCAGTGCTGCTGTAAGTATGATAAAATTCATTATTGAATCGATATACGGTATGTTTGTAAATGAAAGCAGCTTAATGAATGGACTTTCTTTTGTGGATACTTCGTACCATGGAATTACTCCTAAAAGTACGGCAATAGACGATAAGTACAATATGGACAGAAATAGTACGATGTACCTTCTCGCTATAGGTACATATTTTTTTGGTTTTTTTGTTTTTGATGCTGTCATGGCTGTGACTTCTATACCACCAAACGGTATTAAAGACATAAGCATTGCTCCTAAAAATCCTTTAATGCCATTTGGCAAAATGCCTCCATGAATGTAGTAGTTTTTAAATCCTATATTGCCTTTATTGCCAAATGCCCCGAAAAGTGCAAATATGCCGATGACAGTTATTATAAATAAAGCGGATACTTTTATTGTTGAAAACCAAGCTTCTACGGTGCCAAAATTTTTTGTGCCTAATGCGTTCACACAGATTACCATGATGGAATAAATCAGTGCGAATATCCAAAGTGGGACTTTAGGGAACCAAAACTTAGTAAAGATTGCTGATGCCGTCACTTCGCTGGACATGATGAATACACCTGCTGTCCAGTATACCCATCCGCTTAAAAACCCGCCTATGTCACCTAAGGCTTCTTCAGCGTATACCCTGAAAGAGCCGTCAACAGGATTTGCAACGATCATTTCAGAAAGGGCGCAAAAGACTTCAGACATTATAAATGCTGAGATAAGGTAATCTAATAGGACTATTGGTCCCGCTGTATGGATCGCTATGCCGCTTGCTAAGAAGAATCCGGCTCCAAGTATTCCACCTACACCTACCAATACCAGTTCGTTAACAGATAGATTTCCTTTTTCCAAAGCAATACCTCCATTATACAATTCATTCAATGACTTACTTTTTATTATTTGTAATTATTATGTGTTTTATTAACTTGAATTTTGGTTATACATGATGTAAAATTTCATTTATCAAAAATTATTGTGGAGGAAAGCCATGAAGTATTACATGTTAGATAGAATTGAAAGACTGTTTTTGTATTTTGTTACATTTATCATTTTATTAAGTGTAGCTGTATTGTTTGTGTTTGTCTTCGTAGATGTCAATATGAAAGGTATCAATGTGGAGCTGTCTGTATTGTGGTGGATACTTTATATAATCTTGTCTATGGCTTTGACAGTTGCATTATTTTCTATAGGCATTTCACAAGTCATTTTGCTTGAAGATTATTTTGTCGTATCATTGGGCATCATGGGCTTTGCCAGAATAAGATACGACAACATCGCTGAAATAAATGAAATAGAGAAAAAAATTAATTATAAAAGAGGCATTAACTTAAAAAACGATGTGTGCAGTTTGATCATTTCGAAAAAAAGTTTATTAGAAGTACAATTAAAATCACCAATTAAAATTTATTACTTTTTGCTATTTGACAGGTATGCAAATGATATTGTCTTTTCAGCACCAAATTTGAAAGTATTAAAAGAAGAAATAAACAAAAAAATGTGATTCATATTTTCACAAATTTTATCATAGATAAAGTATTAAGCGCGTCTTTAAAGGCCTGCGCTTTAAGTCGATAAAATTTGTGAAAAGAGGTGCAAGCGTTGCAAGCAAAAAACAGATTTATCGTGGTATTTGCGATTTTTATTATTTTAGCATTTAATGTGACACCGTCTTACGGTTTTACAAATACCATAACAGTCAATATACCGTCAAGGACAATATATTTTGTCTCGCAAAACATGTCAAAACTTTATCCGATAGCGGTTGGCAAGATCGTTTCTACATCCCCGTTGGGAACATACAGGATCATAAATAAGCAAGTAAATCCTAAATGGGTATCGCCATGGAATGGTGAAGTTGTACCATCAGGACCTGATAATCCTTTGGGATATAGATGGATGGGGTTTTACAGCGATTATGGAATACATGGGAATAACATGCCATCATCCATAGGTACTTTGGCGTCGTCAGGATGCATAAGGATGTACGAAGCGGATGTTGAAGAACTTTTTGATATGGTAAGTTACGGTGACATTGTGAATGTGGTATACCAAACGATTTTTCCAAAGACTTCTCCGACTGGCGGCATGGCATTATTCGTATATCCGGATTTCTACAAAAAAGGCTTGAATACAAGGCAGCACATTGAAATTGAGTTGCAAAATTACGGCATAAAAGTAAGCGATGATACATTTAGAAAATTGTACAAATACATAAATGTGAAAGACCCATTGGTGTTTTCGGAAGGATATAAAGTTGTCAAAAGCAACGAGCTTGTCAGTAGCGATGTGTACAGATCCCAGGATGGCCAGTTCTATATGGATGTGGGTGATCTAAAAGGTTATTTAAACATTGATGACGAGAAAATTAAGGATTTAAAATCTGTTTTAGTAGACAATGTAAGCTATGTAAACATTGATGATATAGCAAACTTGACGGGTTTAAAGTTCGTTGTAGACAATGATACAAATACGATTAAAATGATTGGCAATGTGATTTACTATGATGGCAAGTTTTTGTCCACTACTAATTATGTAGATTATCAAAATAGAGATATTTACATTCCAATCAAAGAATTTTTTACTGCAGCAGGACATACAGTGGAATGGGATTCGCAAAAGGGAGTTATTGTAGATGGCAAAAGTATTAAATACAAAATATACGAAAGCAAATCGTACATAAACCAAAAAGATTTGAAAAGTTTATATGGGTTAAATATCATTATAGATTCATCATCAAATAAAATATACATTAAGCGCGATTAGCGCTTTTTTTGTGCTTATTAATAAATCTGTTAGAATAAAAATGACAGATCGTTTGGAACTTATCACTGCTTTTTTCGTCAAATCATATCGAGGGGAGGTTTTATTGTTGGATGAAAGACAGCTCCTTTTTAAAGCACAGGAAGGAGATATTGAATCATTTGAAAATGTTATAGTATCTTATCAGAATTACATTTACAATGTCATATACAGGATCGTTGGAAGCAAGGAAGATGCGTTAGATTTAACCCAGGAGACGTTTATCAAAGCGTTTGTAAACATAAAAAAGTTTAAAGGAAAAAGCGAGTTTAAGACGTGGCTATACAGGATCGCTGTAAATACTTCTCTTGATTTTATTAGGAAGAGAAAGAGTGTTGAAGAGCAATTGGATGACATAGGTGATTTTAAAACGCCTGAAGATATTTTCGATGACAAGATGACCAGAGAAATAATCATGAATGAATTGAATAAGCTTAAAAATGATCACAAGATCGCAATAATACTTAGAGATATAGAAGGGCTTACATATAACGAAATAGCAAAGATAACAAATTCAAACATTGGCACGGTAAAGTCCAGGATATCAAGAGCCAGAAGCGCCCTGAAAGAAAATCTCAAAAAGATTCCGGGCTTTATAAATGTTTTTGAGGAAAGGAGGCAAGTGTGATGCAATGCTATACAGTCAAAAAGCTATTAAATCTATATATAGATGAAGAACTAAAGGAAAAGTCGATGAATAGTATACAGGTACATTTAGATTCATGCGAAGAATGCAGATTGGAGTACAACGAGCTTCTATATACAAAAAGGCTTTTGGAAAATATGCCTCCTTTAGAGTTGCCAGATAATTTTGGCGAAACATTGCATAGTAAATTGGTTGAAGAAAAGAAAAAATTGGATATCATGCATAACCGTCGAAGGTCTCCGAAAGGGATTTTTGCAATTGCTGCTGCCGTTATCACTTCAATATTTGTATTGTCATTTGGATTTAATTTTTTGATGAATAATATAAATGATAGAGCTTTTAAAGGATCATCTGAGACATCTTTAAACACGAAAAGTGCTGCAAATTATTCAACGGAGGCGTCTACAGGCGGAAAGGAAGCTGCGCCAAATCTGAAAAATGATGTTTACAATGGTTTAAATCAGATAAATAGGGGCTTAGACTCAGGCTACGAGAGAAAAATAACAAAAGATGCTGTGATATCCATTGAGACGAATTCAGTAGATGAAGGTTATGACAAGATTTTAAACATAAGCAAACAGTACAACGGGTATATTGAAAGTACAAGTGAAAATACTTCAGAAAATGGACAAAAGACAATCAACATCGTGCTAAAGATTCCTGCTGATGATTTTGAGTATGCCATATCAAACATTAAGTCTTTAGGCCATGTCAAGACAATAAGGATAAACAGCAGCGATATTACAGAGCAATATTACGATGTTCAAGCACGAATAAAAAATTTAGAGATACAAGAGGAAAGCCTACAAAGCTTGATGAAAAAAGCTTCAAATATTTCAGACATACTGCAGATTGAAGACAAATTAAATGATGTGCAGACCCAGATTGATTCGTACAAAAGTCAGATAAAGCTGTGGGATAGCATGACAAACATGAGCACTATTAATTTAACTTTCCTGTCAGTTGTCCCTCAATCTGCGATAGGTAAAATCTTTGATGAAAGTTTTTTTAAAGATGTTTTAAATGCAGGAGCAAAAAGCCTCAATGTATTTTTCGAATTTATAAAGTATGTAATTGTGATTATTATATACCTATTGCCATTTGCAATGCTTATATATCTTGCATATAAAGGATATAGATTGTTCAAAAAATAATCATGGACAATTTACATCCTCTTTTTTTTGCGGTATATTAGATTACAAGAAGTTAAATAGGAGTGAGTGTATGTCGAAATTTTTGATCATAGATGGTAATAGCTTGATGTACAGGGCATATTTTGCTCTGCCTGATTTGATGAATAGTGAAGGAATGCATACAAATGCAATATACGGTTTTTCAATGATGCTTCTTAAATTGCTGAATGAGGAGAAGCCGGACTACATAGCAATAGCTTTTGATAAAAAGGCCCCTACATTTAGGCACAAGGAGTACAGTGCTTATAAAGGAACTCGTCAGTCGATGCCAGAGGAGCTTGTAGAGCAGGTGGATACTCTGAAAGATGTGATAAGTGCGTTTAATATAAAAACCATCGAGATAGAGGGATTTGAAGCGGACGACATCATCGGGACAGTATCAAACATTGCATCGGAGAGTGGGATGGATGTGCTTATCGTCACAGGCGATAGAGATGCGCTTCAGCTTGTATCGACAAACGTAAAAGTAAAAATATGCAAAAAAGGCATAACACAGATGGACGAGTATGATGAGAAGGCAGTTTTTGAAAAGTACGAAGTAACGCCACTTCAATTCATAGATCTAAAAGGGCTTATGGGAGATAAATCAGACAATATTCCCGGTGTACCAAATATAGGGGAAAAGACGGCCATAAAGCTTATTAAGGAATTTGGATCAATTGAAAATTTACTAATGAATACAGATAAGTTAAAGGGGAAAGTAAAGGAAAATATAGAAAATAATGCAGAATTAGCTGTTTTAAGCAAACGGCTTGCTACGATTGAGAGAAATGTTCCTATTGATATTGATTTGAATGAATATGTGGTAAAAAATTACGATGTTAATAAGCTTAAAGAGTTATTTGAAAAGTTGGAATTTTCAAGTCTCATTGCAGATTTAAAGGACGATAGTCGTGATGCAAAGGATATTAGAGAATGGCCTGTAAGAGATTTTACATACGTTAAAAATGTTTTGGAAAAGTTTGATGTTTTGTCACTGTATCCGTTCATATATGAGGGAAAGATAAAAGCAGTATCGTTTGCTTGTGGTGATGAATCATTTTTTGTAGAGATTGATGATTATGACAATTTTAAATTGCTTAATAACGAGAAACTTACTTTGATAGGACACGATCTAAAAGATTTTTTGGTGAACATTTCATACTGCGGCATTGAAATTAATTGCAAGATTTACGATACGGCCATAATGACATATCTTTTAAATCCGTCTGAGTCAAATTATGACATAAGTCGGGTATTGAAAAAATACTTGAAAGAGGATTTGCAAAGCATAGATGACATAGTGGGTAAGGGCAGAAATAAAAAGAACTATGACGATATTGACAAAAGGCTTTTAATCGATTATATGTGTTCAATTGCAACAAACTTATCCAAGTTGAAAGATAAGCTCATGTTGTTTATAAGAGAGATGGATATGGAAGATCTTTTAAATAATGTTGAAATACCGCTTATTGAAGTGTTAAAATCTATGGAGGTATACGGCTTTACTTTAGATAAGGATGTACTTAGAAGTATTTCTAAAGAAATAGATGAAAAGACAGATAAAATTGTAAAAGATATTTACGATGTTGCTGGATACGAATTTAATATTAATTCTACAAAGCAGTTGTCAGAATTTTTGTTTGACAAATTAAATTTGCCAGCAATAAAAAAGACTAAAACAGGGTATTCAACTGATATGGAAGTTCTTGCGGAGCTTATACCATATAGCGAAATAGTAGGAGAAATAATAGAATATAGACAGCTTATGAAGCTTAAATCTACGTACATAGATGGCTTCATTCCTATCATGGATCAAAATAACAGGGTTCATTCTACGTTCAAACAAACTGTTGCTGCGACAGGGAGAATTAGTTCGACAGAGCCTAATTTGCAGAACATACCTGTAAGAGAAGAGTTTGGCAGAAGAATAAGAAAGGCATTTGTATCAAGTCATGAAGATGGGCTTATAATATCTGCTGATTATTCTCAAATTGAGCTTAGGGTTCTTGCACACCTTTCTGAGGACGAAAAACTTATTGAGTCATTTTTGAACAATGAGGATATACATTTGAGGACGGCATCGGAAGTTTTTAAGGTTTCAAAAGAAGAAGTGACAAATGAAATGAGAAGGCGAGCAAAAGCTGTCAATTTTGGTATTGTATATGGTATAAGCGATTACGGCTTGTCTAAAGACTTAAAGATATCGCGAAAAGAAGCGAAAGAATACATAGATAATTATTTTGATAGGTACAAGGGCGTCAAAAATTACATCGACTCAATAGTCAAATTTGCAAAGGAAAATGGGTATGTTACGACAATCTTAAATAGGAGAAGATACATACCGGAAATCAATTCAAAAAATTTTAACCAAAGGTCTTTTGGTGAGAGAATGGCGATGAATACACCTATTCAAGGCAGTGCTGCGGATATAATAAAGATGTCGATGGTTAAAGTGTACAATGAATTAAAGGAAAGAGGATTGAAATCGCGACTCATTCTTCAGGTGCACGATGAGCTTATAATTGACACACATCCTGATGAAGTTGAAATAGTCAAGGAGCTTTTAAAATCGATAATGGAAAATGTCATAAAGTTAAGAGTTCCTTTGGTCGTAGATATAGGGCAAGGGAAAAATTGGTATGATGCAAAATAAAAGTGTCTTTTGGACACTTTTAAATTATATAGATTGGAGGTGCGATGGTGAGGGTAATCGGATTGACAGGCGGAATAGCGTCAGGGAAAAGCACCGTTTCATCCATATTAAAAAGCCTTGGAGCAGTAATAATTGATGCGGATGTAGTTTCAAGAGAGATTATGATAAAGGGTACTGACACATATAATATATTAGTAAGTGTGTTTGGAAGAGAAATTTTGCGAAAAGATGGCGAGATAGACCGGAGAAAACTGGGTAACCTTGTTTTTGCTGATAAAGAAAAATTGAATAAATTAAATGAAATTACGCATCCGGAAATAATAAAAAGGATAAAAGATATAATAGAGGAAGAGAGAAAAAAAGGCAAAGAGAAAGCCATCGTGCTTGATGCAGCATTGTTAATTGAGATGAAGCTTTTTAATATGGTAGATGAAGTATGGCTTGTGGTTGTTGATAAAAAGACACAGATTAGAAGGCTTATGAAAAGAGACAATTTAAGCTATAAAGACGCACTGAACCGTATTAAAAGCCAGATGTCTATAGAGGACAAAATGAAGTACGCAGATTTTATAATTAATAACTGCAAGGATTTTAATGCCATAAAAAGACAAGTTGAGCTGTTGTGGGGGCGCTTTTCAAAATAGAACATCTGGAGGTATTATATTGAAGTTTAAAAAAGTCATATTGGTGATAGTAGCAGCGATTACTGTCTTGACGGTATATGGAGTTAAGACAAATTGGTTTCTAAAGCAATTATATCCTAAAAAATACAGTCAACAGGTGTACTTCTATTCAAATCAGTATGGAGTAGATCCTAATTTGATTTTTGCCATGATAAAGGCAGAAAGCAATTTTAATCCTGACAGCGTTTCAAGCAAAGGGGCTATAGGCCTTATGCAAGTGATACCTGAGACAGGAACTTGGGTTGCTAATTACATAGGCATTAAAAATTTTAGCGTTAATATGCTTTTTAATCCAGATTACAATATAAATATAGGAACATGGTATCTAAAATACCTTTTAAAACAATTTAATAATGATGTCACTTTGGCAGTAGCCGCATATAATGGAGGAAGTGGCAATGTTTCAAATTGGTTAAAGGACAAGAGGTACTCGGAAAATGGCAGCAATCTCAAGAAAGTGCCTTTTTCAGAGACGGATAAGTACATTAAAAAGGTGCTTAAGTATTATAAGATTTACACAAATTTATACAGATAGTTTGAAACATTGCACAACATTATGTTGCGAGGGATCATAAATGGATTTTGGGGTTTTGATTCTATCCATCATGTTGTTTTTCAGCATTATAGGAAAAAACAACAATGTTGCGGCTGCTATTCTAATGCTTCTTTTTATTAAACTTATGAACTTGGAAATAATTAATCAATTTGTATCGAAAAATGGCATGAATCTTGGTATAATAGTATTGACTATGGGAGCCTTGTCACCTCTTGCAATGAGCAAAGTATCAGTTGATGATTTTTTAAATGCTGCAAAAAGCATGGAAGGGGTTATTACAGTTATTGCTGGGATAATTGTAGCTGTATTGGCATCTATAGGCCTTAATGCCATGAAAGTAGATACAAATGGTGTTGTAGGTGTTTTGCTGGGTACTGTGATTGGTGTAAGCTTCTTTAAGGGAGCACCGGTTGGACCAATGATAGCCCTTGGCATTACGACAATCTTACTTAGGATATTTAGATTATAGAGAGGGAGAAGAATACATATGAAAATTATAAAGCATCTTGAAGACTTAAGGGAAGTTAAGGTGAGTAGCGATAGGGAATTTTTTTCTGCCACACATGACGAAATAAAAAATGGCGCGACTACAGACGTTTATTTTCTAAGGACGCAAGATATTTTAAAGCATTTAGGAATAGACGGGAAAGTCGTTACGGCAGAGATATTTGCAAGAAAAAGTGGTGTTTTTGCAGGGTTGCCTGAAGTAAAAAATGTCTTAAAAGATAAAAACATTGAAGTGTGGTCTATAGATGAAGGAGAGACTTTTGAACCAAAAGAGACTGTTATGAGAATCATTGGACCGTACAGCGAGTTTGGTACGTATGAAACTGTGATATTGGGTATGTTGGCAAGTTCATGCGGATGGGCTACTGCAGCAAGAGAGCTTAAAGAAGTTATTCCAGACAAGCCTTTACTTTGTTTTGGTGCAAGACATGTGCATCCTGCAGTGGCTCCTGTCATGGAAAGGGCAGCACTAATAGGTGGCGCTGATGATGCCAGTTGCATATTAGGCGCGAAGCTTTTAGGACGCGAGCCAAAGGGGACAGTACCACATGCGGCTTTTCTGATAGCTGGCGACACTCTTACTATAGCTAAAGCTTACAGTGAGATAACGCCTAAAGATGAGAAAATAACTATTTTAGTAGATACATTTAAAGATGAAATTGAAGAATCATTGAGGGTGGCTGAATTTTTAGGAGATAGGTTGTATGGCATAAGATTGGATACGCCGTCTGAGAGAGGAGGCGTAACGGCAAGTCTTGTGTATGAGCTTAGGCAGAGGCTTAATCAAAAAGGATTTGACAATGTCAAGATCATTGTGTCTGGTGGGCTTACACCAGAAAGGATAAAAGAGCTTGCATTAAGCGGTGCAGATGCATTTGGCGTTGGCAGCTATATATCAGATGCATCTCCTATAGACATGACGATGGATATTAAAGAAGTAGAAGGAGAACCTATTGCAAAAAGAGGCCGAATTCCTGGAAGGATAGAGAATGCAAAATTAAAAAGGATAATATAGACAGGCATGAATTCATATTTGTCTATATAATACTTACTGAATCGCAATTTATGCAAAAAGGTATTGACACAAACAAAAAAACATTATATAATGACTAATGTGCTGACGATATTGTGACGCGGGGGTGGCGGAATAGGCAGACGCGTACGTTTGAGGGGCGTATGGAGTTTTCCGTGCGGGTTCAAGTCCCGCCCTCCGCACCAAAATGAAAATAAATATTTTACATAAAAAAGCCTTTCAAAAGGCTTTTTTTAATGCCATTTTACCATTATAATTGACATGAATACAATCGCAACAATCGTCGTTGTCGTTATAAAGATCGATGCCAGTTTGGTGTTTAGATTTCTCTCATCAGAATATATGACTGCTACAAGCGCTGTCGGCATGATGGTCCCTAACATTATAGCTTTAATTGTCATCGATGCAGTATTGAAAAACATAGGCAAGACAAAAAACAGTGCTATGCCTGGCGCATATTTTATGGCAAGTCCTTTAACTAGTGATAAAATTTCATCCTTTTCTAAATTAAAATCAAGAAAATACCCTATTACAAACAAAGCTAATGTTGTATTCGGCATCGAAATTTGCTCTGCCAGGTTGACGATTAAACTTGGGAATTTAACACCCATGACATTCAAAAGGAAGGCTATTATATAAGTGTCAAAAGGTACAAAGTACAAGATCTTTTTAAATACTTTTTTCAGATCTAATTTATCACTCTGAGAAAATGCGTATGCAGCGATATATGCGATTCCAAAGACATTAAATGAATTTCCCATGTCAAACATTGCGATGTGCAAAAGACCATTGTTGCCATAGATTTGTTGGACAAACGGGAAAGCAAAAAGACCTATGTTGTATCCGCAGAGAGATATGATCAAAGTACCTTTTGTTTCTCTTTTTAAATTTGCGTTTCTAAAGGCTAAAAAGCCTATAATAAAAGTGATGAAACCAAAAGCAAAGCCTGATAATGTCAAAACGAATAAGTTTGTATTTACTTTTGTAGTCAAGAAAACTTTTGCGATGCTGGCAGGCAATGTTATGTAGATTATAAAACTATTCAGGACTTTTCCTGTTTCCGCAGGTAAAAATTTCATTTTCTTTACTGCGTAACCAAAAAATATTATGATGATGCTTATTGCGATTTTTTGAAGTATGACTATTTGGCTCATTTATATCCTCCTTTTCGTACATCAAGTAAAATTATACTACAATAAGCCGCTTGTTTATAGAGATTGTAACAAATTTATAAATTTTTTATAAAATATATTAAGAGTTTATTAAAAAAATCTTAAAAAATTATTATGAAAACATTGACTTTATTAATCGTTTTTGATAAAATAAAAGAAACTTGTACATATTAGCAATCTTGCCGAATCCTATTTAGGTACGGAGGATTTTTCATGTTTGGGGTTAATCTGCCATATGCAGTAGGGGTACCTTCTATCCCGCACCCGTCAACTAACTCCGGAGGCAAAAGGAAGGAGATTAGCTATGAATAGCAAATTAGGTAAATTTATTTTTGGTGTATCCGTTTTCGGTATGACGATGGTGGGTTCTTCGATGCTTACACATATTTATGCAGCAGATCTGGGAAGTGGCGTTGTCATTGGAAACGGTGTAAATGTCAGAAATGGCGGAAGCTTGTCGTCAAAGGTTATTACACAGTTAAACTATAGCGATGTGGTTACAGTGATTGGACAGGATAATGGCTGGTACAACATAAAGCTTTCAGATGGAACTGTAGGCTGGATATACGGCAAGTACCTTTCATTAAGGTCTTCAAGTACGGTGTCAAGGGGTGATGTTGATAGAAGCATTGCCTCGAGGCTTATTGACTTTGGAAAAGAGTTTTTAGGAACGAGGTATGTTTACGGTGGTGAATCTCCATCGGGTTTTGATTGTTCCGGTTTTACTCAATACGTCTTTAAAAGCGTCGGAATTACTTTGCCGAGGGTAGCTGATGATCAAGCTACAGTAGGTACGTACGTTGACAAAGCTAATTTGCAGCCTGGAGATTTGGTGTTTTTTAAGACATTAGGGAGCAGCATAATAAACCATGCTGGGATATACATAGGAAATGGACAGTTTATGCACGCTTCATCTGGTGCTGGAAAAGTCATGATAAGCTCTTTGTATGAAGACTACTACAGCGCTCATTATGCTACAGCCAGAAGAGTTATACAGTAAATATGCATAAAGACAAAAAGGCACTTTCATGTGTCTTTTTTTGATGCATTTTTAGGTGATATTTATAGTTTGTTGACTATTTAAGCATATTAATATATCATTATATATTGTATAAAATTTGCATTTGTATGGAAGGAGTTAACCTAAATGGGGTTTGTAAGGGACGATATAAGGAATGTAGCTATAATAGCGCATGTTGATCATGGGAAAACAACTTTAGTAGATGGAATGCTTAAGCAAAGTGGCATTTTTAGACAGAATGAGAAAGTCGAAGAAAGAGTAATGGATTCAAATGAATTGGAAAGAGAAAGAGGAATAACTATTCTTTCGAAGAATACTGCCATAAGGTACAATGGTGTAAAGATAAACATAGTCGATACGCCTGGACATGCTGATTTTGGCGGCGAGGTAGAACGGGTACTAAAAATGGTTGATGGTGTATTATTGCTTGTAGATGCTTTCGAAGGACCAATGCCTCAGACCAGATTTGTATTAAGCAAGGCTTTAGAGCTTAATTTAAAACCTATAGTAGTTGTGAACAAAATCGATAGACCTGATGCAAGGCCAGAGGAAGTCATCGATGAAGTCCTTGATCTTTTTATTGAATTGGGTGCTGATGATGATCAGATTGATTTTCCTGTAGTATATGCTTCTGCCAGAGAAGGCATTGCTAAGTTAAGTTTAAAGGATGAATCAGTAGATTTGCGTCCTCTTTTTGATACTATCTTAAAAGAGATTCCGGCGCCAGAAGGTAATATAGATGATCCACTGCAGCTTATTGTTACCACACTTGACTATGATGATTACATTGGAAGAATCGCCATTGGAAAAGTGGTTAGAGGTAAAATCGTATCAGGTGAAAATGTGGCAATATGCAAGAGAGATGGGTCTTTGCAAAATGTTAAATTAAGCAATCTGTATCAATATGAAGGTTTGAAAAGGGTGCAGGTTGATGATGCTAAATTAGGTGATATAGTAGCTGTATCAGGTATAAGCGACATTGAGATTGGAGAGACGATAGCCGACCCAGAAAAGCCAGAGGCTGTAGATTTTGTTGAAATAGAAGAGCCAACCATTTCCATGACATTTGGCGTAAATACGAGTCCGTTTGCAGGTAGAGAAGGCAAATACGTAACATCAAGGCATTTAAGAGAAAGGCTTTTTAAAGAGCTTGAAACGAATGTAGCATTAAGGGTTGAGGAGACAGAAACGACAGAAGCATTTAAGGTGTCTGGACGTGGCGAGCTGCATTTATCCATTTTGATAGAGACTATGAGGCGTGAAGGATATGAGCTTCAGGTATCTAAGCCATCTGTGATTATAAAGGAGATAAATGGTGTCAAGCACGAACCTATTGAGCTTGTTACTATTGACATACCAGAAGATTACATGGGTGTAGTCATGGAAAAGATGGGCTCAAGAAAAGGAGAGCTTATGGATATGCACACTTTAAAACCTGGTACATTAAGGCTGAAATTTAAGATACCGACAAGAGGCCTCATAGGATATCGCTCTGAATTTCTTACTGATACCAAGGGAAATGGGATAATGACATCTATAATCTATGACTATGAACCGTACAAAGGGGATATACCTACAAGATCGAGAGGGTCTTTAGTGGCTTTTGAAGCTGGCACTACAACGACTTATGGACTTTACAATGCACAAGAAAGAGGAACTCTTTTTGTAGGTCCAGGCGTCGAAGTGTACGAAGGCATGATAGTTGGTGAAAACTCCAGAAGTGACGATATAGATGTCAATGTATGTAAGAAAAAGCATGTTACTAATTTGCGCTCTGCTACTGCAGATGAGGCATTAAGACTTTCACCTATAAGAGAGATGTCTCTTGAAGAGGCTTTGGAATTCATCGCTAATGATGAGCTTGTGGAAGTTACGCCTAAAAGTATAAGACTTAGAAAAAAGATATTAAGCTCGCAACAAAGGTATAAAAATGCTAAATATAAACAATAAAAGGGGTATGACCCCTTTTTATTATGTTTGCGATTTTACATTTATATATTCAGCTTTGTGGGCGTTTTTGCTTATTAATTCTTTTAATAATTACAATTTGTGGTTTTAATTTTAATTTAAAATTTGATTCAAAAAATGATTGACAATTTATTCTAAATGATGTAATCTCTATTATAGAAACGTTGATAGTTAAAACGATTCGACATAACGTATTTTTTAATGTATTGAGTAATGTTTTAAAGGATATTCTTAGTGTCGCTATAATTGTTTTTTGTAATCGTAATACTTTTGATGTGCAATCAATAATTGCAAATTCCAAAGTGTTTTTTTGCTTTTAATTGTGACACTTTACATGAATAAGAGTGGTTTAATCTGATATCTTAATTTTTCTTTAAAAATCCTGACAGATTTTTTTGTCTGTACTCAAAGTGAATTTAGCCAATCATATAATTGTTTACTAGAAATTTCTGCATATACATTAAGAGGACTATTAAGAATATATTAAGATAATCAATGAGGACGGAAATTTTTCTAAATTTTTCAGCGTTTATGATTTATAACTATCATGATGAGAATAATAGTCTAAAAGATAAGAAGGTCAATAATATTAAAACTTGTTAAAGTTATATACGTAGGATTTTTTCATTTAATGTTTAATAAGGTAGACAGACTACACATCAAATAAAAAATTTTTATTGTGATATGAAAAAAAGTATATCATAAAACGGCTTGAATTAAAGCTCTTGAGGTATGCACAAGTTTAATAAAGTTTAACAAGGAGTGTGTGGTAATTGAGTAATATTCATAAGTTGGAAGGATTGGTTATTCCATGTATTACACCATTTACTGATGATCTGAGTAAAGTCGACTTTAAAAAATTTGACAAACTCGTTGATTACTTAATAGAAGAACAATGTGCAGATGCTATAATTCCAATTGGAACAACTGGGGAATCGACATCATTATCACATCTTGAAAAGGAATTAGTTATAGAAAGAGCAGTAAAACAAGCTGATAAAAGAGTACCTATTTTTGTCGGTGCTGGGGGTGCAAACTTAGATGAAACAATAAGTTTGACTAAATATGCTGAAAATATTGGAGCCGATGGTCTGTTAATAGTTGTTCCATATTATATTAGACCAGATCAGGATGGTATTTATCAATTTTTTAAGGCTGTAGCTAAACACACAAATTTACCAATTATGATTTATAATATACCATTTAGGACAGCAGTTAATATGAGTATTGATACAATTATTAAGGTAGCAAATATTGACAATGTAATTGGTATAAAAGATTGTTTTAACGATATTACAAATACTTCTGAGATGATAAGGGTATGTCGAAGTAAATTAAAAAAAGAATTTTCTATTTTGACAGGCGAAGATACTAATATCTTTATTAATCTATGTCTTGGAGGTAATGGTGCGGTTGCTGCGACAGGACATGTTGCTGGCAAAAAAATAAAAGAAATGATAAATAAATATAAAGCTGGAGACATAATAGGGGCAAGAGAGATTCAATTTGATATATATACACTTCAAAAGAGCATGTTTAAAGCCCCTAATCCTGCACCAATCAAAGCGGCATTGGATATATTAGGTCTAAATTTAGGTGGCAAAGTAAGATTGCCTTTAGTAGATGTAAATGAGGACATTAAAGAACTTATCAAATCGGAATTGCGTAAATTTTATAATTTTTGACGTATAACTTTCTTATAATATAGATATTAAAAACAAACAGACAAAAATAAAAAACAGATTAGAATATATGAGAATATAATAGTTATAATGGCTAAAAGAAAAATTTTTGTAGTAGAACGAAAAAGCAAAAAAGTAACGACACCAGAGCAAACCACCCGTTTTACGGGTGGTCATACTTATTTTGAACCATCGGATGTATCATTCAGTATTTTGCTTATGTAGTTTACGGTTTCTTCATAGGGTGGTATGCCGTTGTATTTATTTACGGATTCTTCTCCTGCGTTGTATGCTGCTAAAGCCAATGCAGTATTGTTGTATTTATTAAGCAATTGGCTCAGCAGTTTTGTCCCACCATCGATATTTTCTTCTGGGTTAAAAGGATTTGTCACACCTAAATACTGAGCTGTTGACGGCATTAACTGCATTAGGCCCATTGCACCTGCGCTTGATACAGCATAAGGATTGTAGTCTGATTCGGCTTTTATGACAGCATCTATCAAATCCTTGCTGACGCCGTATTTTTTTGAAGCCTCATCTATATAGCTTTCTATTTTGTCTTTTGATACGCCAGTCATATCTGGCGTTTTATTATTAAAATCAATTGTTTCTGATTTTATATCTTCAGTTGAAGTGGTGCTTTCGCTTATCAATTCATTTAAGATGTTCTGAAATGAATTGCTTTTATCCACGAGGTTTATTTTTACAGGCAATCGCGATTGTATATCGCTAAATCTGCTTTCGATGATCGAATCTACATAGTCCATTTTCAAAAACCTCCTCATATTTTTTATAATTCGACATAAAATTTAAAAATCCTTTTTCGTTTTAAAAAATGAGAATATAGTCTCAAATAATGAATGATTTGTAAAAAGGATTTTAGTGATCGGTGTAGAATATATAATTAGGTGATTTATGTGTATACAAATGAAGAAAACAAGAAAAATGCAAGATTAGGTTTTAAAAGGGTTATATTGCTATTGGCTTTATCAATAGTAGCATCTATCGGAATAGGATTTGCAATTTCTCAGTATGCTATAAAGCCATATCTGGCTAAGCTGTCTGAAAAAACTGTTTATTCTTATTCTGTGAAAGTGCCACAGCTTAATTATTACGTTGTAAAAATAGGCCAGTACAGCGATGAAAAAGATGCTTCATATAATTTGAATTTGCTTACCATGAAAGGGATCTACGGAGAAATCCTTAAAGATGGTGAAAATTATATTTTGTGTTTGGGACAATTTATGGACAAAAAAGATGCCGATGATTTCAGCTTAAAGCTTAATAAAAGTGGCATTAATTCATCTGTGGCTTTGTACTATGGACCTGTTTATCAGGTATATTATGAAAAAAATTCAGAAAAGAATGTAAAGGAAGTAATTGATAGGTTAAATGTTTTTTTAAACAGTTTGTCACATTTATCACAGCTTTCGTATAAAATAGCTTTTGGAACTGTCAGCGAAAAAGATATTGATGATACAGAAAAGTACTTTAAAAAGTATAGCAATATGACTTATAATATAAATATAGATGAAAATTTAAAAAAGATTTTAGATGATACAAAGGCGATTAATAGTCAAATTTTAAACAATTTTAGCGATATAAAGACATCGTTTGAATTAAATGACGGAAATGCTTACAGGTTAACTCAGAAGCTTCTTATGGATTCCATAAAACAGTATTATGACAGCATGAGTTCTTTAAAATAGGGGAGTGTAGCATGAAACTTGAGGAAGTGAAAGAAATATTAAATGCGGAAGTGCTTTGCGGCCATGATAGATTATCTGAAGAAGTAAACACGGCATGTGGTGCAGACTTGATGAGCGATGTTTTGGCTTCAAAAGATGAAAAATCTCTGCTTTTAACAGGACTTACAAATGTTCAAGTTGTTAGGACAGCGGAGGTCTTAGGCGATATAGTGTGCATCGTCTTTGTGAGAGGTAAAAAGCCTGGACCTGAGATCTTAAAAATGGCAGATTCCGCATCGATAGTAATTATGAAGACAGATTATCCGCTTTTTATCGCTTGTGGTCTTTTATATAAAAATGGACTTAATTGTGGGAGTGAATTTTAATTGTGAAGCCGTATACAATGGATTTTGATGTCAAAGCAAGAGATTTTTCATCCGCAGGAGAATCGTCAAGCAAGTTCCGAAAGACGCTGCTTATGCTTTCAATACCATCTGACATAGTTAGAAGGGCATCAATTGCAGCTTATGAAGCCGAGATGAATATAGTCATTCATTCTTACGGAGGCAAGATGCATTTTGAAATATATTCTGACAAGATTGTGATAATTGCTGAGGATACAGGCCCTGGCATAAAAGATTTAGAGCTGGCTATGAAAGAAGGATATTCCACAGCGCCAAAAGAGGTGATTGAGATGGGATTTGGCGCAGGAATGGGTCTTCCAAACATGAAGCGAAATGCCGACACTATGGAAATAGTTAATCACGATGAAAGCGGAACGAAGATCGTAATGACGATTAATTTTTAAATTCTAAGGTGGTTGTTTTCAATGTATTTTCATTCTGTGACTCTTGATAGAGATAGATGCAAAGGTTGTACCAATTGTATAAAAAGATGTCCTACTGAGGCGATACGTGTAAGAGACGGAAAGGCAAAGATAATAAAAGAGAAATGCATTGACTGTGGAGAGTGCGTAAGGGTGTGTCCTTATCATGCTAAAGTCGTGGTGACAGATGATATAGGCATGATGGAAAATTACAAGTATAAAATCGCTCTTCCTGCGCCTTCTCTTTACGGACAATTTAAAGACATGACAATAGGTGACATACTGACATCTTTGCAGTCATGCGGGTTTGACGAAGTTTTTGAGGTTGCTTATGCTGCTGACATCGTATCGTATATAACGAGGAATATAGTAAAGACGAAAGATTACAAAAGACCTATTATATCATCCGCATGTCCTGCTATTGTCCGGCTTATTCAACAGAGATTTCCTTCGCTGATGGATAACATTTTAGACATAATGCCGCCTGTTGAGGTGGCTGGGAAGATTGCCAGAGATGAAGCTAAAAAGAAAACAGGGTTAAAAGATGAAGAAATAGGGGTGTTTTTCGTATCGCCGTGTGCTGCAAAAGTCACTAGCGTAAAAAATCCTATAGGCATTGAAAAGTCGTATATAAATGGTGTTTTCTCTATGAGGGATGTCTACAGCATGATATTAGACAAAAGAAAATTTGTTGAGAAGAGAATCGATCATACTTCATCGATGATAGGCGTCGGATGGGCAAATGCTGGCGGTGAATCGTACGGTACATCATTGGAAAATTGTCTTTTTGTAGATGGAATTCAAAATGTCATAGGTGTATTGGAGGATATTGAATTAGGAAAATTAGACGACATTGATTTTTTTGAAGGTCTTGCTTGTGTTGGTGGATGTGTAGGAGGACCTTTGACTGTCGCAAATAATTTTGTTGCTAGAAACAGGATAATGAAATTGAAAGAAAAATTAAACAAGGATGAAGCTACAAAAAAATATATAGAAGTTGATTTTAATGAGTTTATGCTAAATGTCAAACTTAAAAAAAGCGATGTCTTAAATTTAGATGAAGACATAGACAAAGCTATTGACATGATGAACTCAATTGATGAAATCTACAAAAGTTTGCCAGGACTTGATTGCGGTTCTTGTGGTTCTCCTGGGTGTAGAGCTCTTGCAGAAGATATAGTAAAAGGATTTGCCAGCGAATATGATTGTATCTTTAAACTAAAAGACAGGATAAAAATACTGGCAGAAGAAATAAACAAGCTTTCTATTAAAATTCCGCCTGTAATAGGCAGTGATAAGGAGGTAAAACCTTGAAAGTAAAGGATATATTAAGCCAAGAATTTACCTTGGTAGCGGGTGAGGGAGGCATAGAAAAGGAAGTAAGCAATGTCTATGTGTGTGATTTATTAAGCTTTGTTATGTCACATGTGAAAAGTGGAAGTGCATGGGTGACGATTCAGACGCATGTGAATGTGATTGCGGTTGCTGTTATGACAGAGATAAGCTGCATCATCATCTGTGAAGGCGAAAAACTTGATGAAAATGCTAAAGAAAAGGCTGATGATGAGAACATACCTGTTATAGCGTTTAATGGCAGTTCATATGAAGCAGCGATTAAATTGAGCGAGATGATTAAATGAAGTTTTACTATGACTTGCATATTCATTCATCATTATCGCCATGTGCCGACGATGATATGACGCCTAATAATATCGTCAATATGGCTTTAATAAAAGGGCTTGATGTAATATCTTTGACAGATCACAATTCAACTAAAAATGTAGAAGCCGTCCATGAATTATGCCGGCAAAAGGGAATAAAGTTTATACCAGGCATAGAAGTTCAGACAAAGGAAGAAGTTCATGTGTTATGTTATTTTTTTGATATTCTTGACTGTTTGAATTTTGGCGAAATGATTTATAATAGCTTAGACTGCGTAAAAAATAACAAATATCTTTTTGGAAATCAATTGATTATGGATAAAGACGACAATATTGTGGATGAAGCAGAAAAGCTGCTTCTATCTTCCAGCAGCTTTTCTGTTGATGAAATCTTTAGAATGATGGATGGCATTGGTGCTGTTGTGCCTGCTCACATAAATCGCACTTCTTACAGCATCATTTCAAATCTCGGTTTTATACCAGATATACCAAATCTTAAAACTGTCGAAGTGTCTTCGACATCGATTGACAATCGCATTGTAGATGAATGTATAAAAAAGTATAAAGTGCTCACTTCTTCTGATGCTCATCATTTAGGACATATAAGCGAAAGGGTAAATTGCTTTGATTTAGATGACTTGGATATGGTAGTTGACTGGATGTGCAAGTAAAGAAAACATATCAAATTAGTCGGGATTTATCAGAAAATAAAAAAATTTTTATTTTTACATGTTAAAAAAATAATTAACATATGGTATAATAATTATGTCCTATTTTGCAATTTTAAAGATTTTTTTAAAAGGAGGGTATTAGATGCAGGCAATCTACGAAAAATTCAGTGAAGAAAATATAAACAAGTTAAAAAAAGTTATAGACCAGTTGAAAGATACAGACGGTTCTTTAATTGCTGTCATGAATGAAGCTCAAGAAATATTTGGCTATTTGCCTATAGAGGTTCAGCAATTTATTTCAGAAGAAATGAATGTACCGTTGACAGAGATATTTGGCATTGCGACTTTTTACTCCCGCTTCACATTAAAACCGTCCGGGAAGTACAAAATCGGTGTTTGCCTTGGTACTGCTTGTTACGTAAAAGGTTCCGCGATGGTTCTTGACAAATTAAAAGAGAAGCTTGGCATAAGCGTAGGTGATGTGACAGGTGATGGCAAGTTTTCTCTTGAAGCCACTCGTTGTTTAGGCGCTTGCGGTCTTGCACCTGTAATGATGATAAACGGAGAAGTTTTTGGCAGATTGACACCTGACGATGTTGAAGATATATTGAAGAAATTTGACTAGATATGAAAGAGTTGTCGCTTTACATTTTAGATATTGCTCAAAATAGCATAAAAGCCGGTGCAAAAAATATATCGATCAAGTTAGAAATTGATCATAAAAAGGATTTTATGCGTTTAAGTATTGAAGACGACGGATGTGGAATGGACGAAGAACTTTTAGAGAAAGCTTTTGATCCATTTACAACAACGAGGAAAGAGCGAAAAGTCGGATTAGGTTTGCCATTTTTTAAAGAATTAGCCCTTCAATGCGGCGGAGATGCAAAAATAAAGTCTCAAAAGGGCGTTGGCACTTATGTGGAAGGGACTTTTAAACTTTCAAGTATCGATTTGATTCCAATTGGCGATATACCTTCTACTTTAATTTCGCTTATAGTCTCTGATAGTGATGTTGACGTTTTGTTTGAAATTATATCAGATGGTAGAAAATTTTCATTTAATACTTTGGATATTAAAAAATTGCTAAACGGCGTAAAGATTACAGAGCCTTCTGTATTGCAGTGGTTAATTGAGTATCTTGAAGAAAACATAAATTGTGTCATGGAGGTGTAAATATGAAATCTATAGAGGAATTAGAAAAGATAAGAAAAGAGACATTGGAAAAGGTAAATCTTCGTAAAGATCGGAATGGCATAAGGATCACTGTCGGCATGGCTACATGCGGCATAGCCGCTGGTGCAAGGCCTGTTATGATGGCTATATTGGATGAGCTTGGCAAAAGAAATATTACGGATGTGGTTGTTGCTGAGACTGGTTGTATTGGCATGTGCAAATATGAACCTATGGTAGATGTTTATGTTCCGGGACAAGAAAAAGTTACGTATATAAAAGTTGATGAAAACAAGGCAAGGCAGATAGTTGCGGAACATGTAGTTAATGGACATCCGATTAAAGAATGGACTATTAGTAGTGTTGAATAAAGGAGGGCTGTAGATGTTATATAGATCACATGTTATGGTGTGCGGTGGTACTGGATGTACATCGTCAAATTCAGATAGAATAGCAAAATGCTTTGAAGAAGAAATTGCAAATAAAGGTTTAGACAAAGAGGTTCAGGTTGTAAGAACTGGATGCTTTGGACTGTGCGAATTGGGCCCGGTTGTTGTCGTGTATCCAGAAGGCGTGTTTTACAGCCGCGTCAAAGAAGAATATGTTCCAGAAATCGTGGAAGAACACCTTTTAAAAGGAAGAGTTGTTAAAAAGTATCTTTACGGAGAAAGCGTCACAGAGGAAGGAATTAAGCCTTTAGAGGAAACAGCATTTTTCAAGAAACAGCAGAGAGTTGCTTTAAGAAACTGTGGACTTATAAACCCAGAGGATATAAAAGAAGCAATTGCATTTGATGGTTATAAAGCATTGGCGAAGGTATTGACTGAGATGACTCCAGAGCAAGTTATAGCGGAAATTAAAAAGTCAGGATTAAGAGGTAGAGGTGGCGGTGGCTTCCCTACAGGTATAAAGTGGGAATTTGCTTACAACCAAAAAGAGACGCCTAAGTACGTCGTTTGCAATGCTGACGAAGGTGATCCTGGTGCCTTCATGGATAGAAGCGTATTAGAGGGAGATCCTCACAGCGTTTTGGAAGCTATGGCTATAGCAGGATATGCAATTGGTGCTAACCATGGTTATATTTATGTAAGGGCTGAATATCCTCTTGCAGTAAAGAGGCTTCAAATTGCTATAGATCAAGCAAGAGAGTACGGACTTTTAGGTAAAAATATTTTCAATACTGGGTTTGACTTTGATATAGAGATAAGGCTTGGAGCAGGTGCTTTTGTCTGCGGTGAAGAGACTGCACTTTTAAATTCTGTCATGGGAAAACGCGGTGAGCCAAGGCCAAGACCTCCATTCCCTGCTGTAAAAGGCGTGTGGGAAAAACCGACTATTATAAATAACGTTGAAACTTATGCAAATATTCCTGCAATCATATTAAATGGTGCTGAATGGTTTGCAAGTATAGGCACTGAAAAGTCTAAAGGCACAAAGGTATTTGCTCTTGGTGGAAAGATCAACAATACTGGTCTGGTAGAAATACCGATGGGTACAACGCTAAGAGAGATTATATTTGAAATAGGTGGAGGAATACCAAATGGCAAGAAATTTAAGGCAGCCCAGACGGGTGGACCATCTGGTGGATGTATTCCTGCAGAGCATTTAGATACACCTATTGACTATGATTCACTTCTTAATATCGGTTCCATGATGGGTTCAGGTGGACTTATCGTAATGGACGAAGACAACTGTATGGTTGATATCGCAAAATTCTTCTTGGAATTTACTGTTGATGAGTCATGTGGCAAATGCTCACCATGCCGCATAGGTACGAGAAGAATGTTGGAACTGCTTAATAAGATAACATCAGGAAAAGGCGAAGAAGGAGATATTGAGAAACTTGAAACTCTTGCTAATTCCATTAAGGCGTCTTCTTTGTGTGGATTAGGCCAAACAGCTCCTAACCCTGTTCTTTCTACTATAAGATATTTTAGAGATGAATACGAGGCACACATAAAGGAGAAGAGATGTCCTGCAGGTGTTTGCCAAGCGCTTTTGAAATTTAGAATCGATCCAGATAAATGTAAAGGGTGCGGTATATGCGCTAAGAATTGTCCTACAAACGCTATATCTGGAAAAATAAAACAACCTCATGTGATAGATCAAGATAAATGTATAAAATGTGGAACATGTATGGATAAATGTCCGTTTGATGCTATATACAAGAAATAGTAATGAAAGGAGTGCAAAACATGGATAAAGTTCGAATAACTATTGATGGAATTCCTGCAGAAGTACCTGCTAACTATACAGTATTGCAAGCTGCAAAATACGCAAACATCGAGATTCCGACATTATGCTACCTTGAAGAGATAAACGAAATAGGTGCTTGCAGGCTATGTGTTGTTGAGATAAAAGGCGTTAGAAATTTACAGGCATCTTGTGTTTATCCTGTAAGCGACGGAATGGAAATATACACAAACACGCCTCGCGTAAGAGAAGCAAGAAGATCTAACTTAGAGCTTATACTATCTGCACACGACAGAAGCTGCCTTACATGCGTAAGAAGCGGAAACTGCGAATTGCAAGACTTAAGCAGAAAGTTTGGCATAGACGAAATAAGGTTTATGGGCGAAAATATAAAATATCAAAAAGATGAATCGTCACCTTCTATCGTAAGAGATCCAAATAAATGCGTATTGTGCAGAAGGTGTGTTGCTACATGCAACAATGTGCAGAATGTTTTCGCCATAGGCATGGTCAACAGAGGATTTAAGACTATTGTTGCACCTTCATTTGGCAGAGGTCTAAATGAATCACCATGTATTAGCTGTGGACAGTGTATAGAGGCATGTCCTGTCGGAGCGATTTACGAAAAAGACCATACAAAGATGGTTTACGATGCGCTTTTGGATGAAAAGAAATACGTTGTAGTTCAGACAGCACCTGCTGTGAGAGTTGCACTTGGCGAAGAGTTTGGAATGCCTTATGGTTCGATAGTGACAGGGAAAATGGTATCAGCTTTAAAAAGGCTTGGGTTTGACAAAGTATTTGACACAGACTTTGCTGCAGATTTAACCATAATAGAAGAGGGAAATGAGCTTTTAAAAAGGCTTAACGAAGGTGGCAAACTTCCTATGATAACATCCTGTAGCCCTGGATGGATAAACTATTGTGAGAGGTATTATCCAGAATTTATAGACAATCTTTCCACTTGCAAATCGCCTCACATGATGATGGGTGCAATAATAAAGAGCTATTTTGCAGAAAAAGAAGGTATAGATCCAAAGGATATCTTCGTCGTATCAATTATGCCGTGCACTGCCAAGAAGTATGAGATAGACAGACCTCAAATGATAGTAGACGGCATGAAAGATGTGGATGCTGTTTTGACGACGAGAGAGCTTGCTCGCATGATAAAACAGTCGGGTATAGACTTTGTCAACTTGCCTGACAGCGAATACGACAATCCGCTTGGCGAATCATCTGGTGCTGGTGTCATATTTGGCGCTACAGGCGGTGTTATGGAAGCGGCTTTAAGAACTGTTGCAGATATAGTTGAAGGCAAGGATATTGAGAATTTTGAGTACGAAGAAGTAAGAGGATTGGAAGGAATAAAAGAAGCAAAGATTGATATAGGCGGAAAAGAAATAAAAATAGCTGTAGCAAATGGTACAGGAAATGCTAAGAAACTCTTAGATAAGATAAAGAGTGGCGAAGCAGAGTATCATTTCATAGAAGTCATGGGATGTCCTGGCGGCTGCATAATGGGCGGTGGACAGCCTATACACAATCCAAATGAAAAAGATTTGGTAAGGAAAAGTAGATTAAAAGCTATATATGAAGCAGATAAAGACTTGCCGATTAGAAAGTCTCACAAAAATCCAATGATAACAAAGTTGTACGAAGAATTCTTAATAAGCCCATTGGGGGAAAAATCGCATCATTTGCTTCATACAACCTATAGCAAGAAAGATCTTTATCCCATGAATGATTAAAAATCTCCCTTTAGGGAGATTTTTTTTGCCATAAATAACATATTAAAAAAAGATTAGATTATGTCGAAATACAAGATATTTATGTTATAATTAAAAGGAAAAGTTTTAAAACAAGTGATTTGGGATAAAATAAACAGAAGGAGTGGGAAGATGAAGAGAAGCAAGGGAATTGGTACGTTGTGCTTTTTGCTTTTAGTAGGTCTTCTTTTTGGTGGATTTGTTGGAGACTTTCTTGCTAAGTACGTTCATGCTTTTTCGTACCAACAGATGATAGGAATGAACAGTCCAATAAATATCGACCTAAATTTTATAAAAGTATCGTTCCTGTTGGCTTTTAGGTTCAACTTGGGAACTGTAATAGGACTTATAATTGCTATATTTTCGTATTACAAGATAAGATAACAGATAAAACCAAAAGTGGAGTATGCAGATATGGAAATTGTACTTGCATCTGGTTCACCCAGGAGAAAAGAAATACTATCAAATATTGGTGTGGATTTTTCTGTAATGATAAGTGACGTAGAAGAAGTGACAGATGAAAAAGAACCAGGGAAGATTGTCATGGATTTATCCAGAAAAAAAGCATCATTCGTCGCAGAAAAATTAAGTGGTGATTTTTTAATTATAGGAGCTGATACAGTAGTTTTTGCTGATGGAATTGTCCTTGGTAAACCTAAAGATAAAAGTGATGCATTTAATATGCTAAAGGTGTTGTCAGGGCGATGGCATCAAGTCTATACTGGTGTTACAGTCATATCATTGAAACAGAATAAAATAGTTACAGAATATGAAAAGACAGATGTTTACATCAAAAGTTTAAGCGATGAAATGATCTTTAGTTATATAGAAAAAGGTGAGTACATTGATAAAGCAGGTTCATATGCCATACAAGGTTATGGCTCGCTTATTGTTGATAAGATAAATGGTGACTACTACAATGTAGTAGGGCTTCCTATATCGAAGTTACATGATATTTTATCGAGAGAATTTAACGTGCATTTGCTTTAGGGGGGGGTAATGTATGGGAGAGGAATCTCGCGTAACGATTAAAGATTTGCCAGAAGATGATAGACCACGAGAAAGACTTATAAAGTACGGGCCATCTGTATTGTCAAACGCCGAACTAATGGCTATAATTATAGGGACGGGAAATAAAGATGAAAGTGCTATAATGCTGTCACAAAGGCTTTTAAGCGAAGGCCACGGGCTTAAATATCTGTTAGACACAGGTGTCGAAAGGCTTTCAGAGATAAAAGGCATAGGATTGGCAAAAGCCGCAAAAATTAAGGCTGCTATTGAGCTGGGGCGAAGGATAGCCCTTGCAGGCTACAGTGACGGTTATATCATAAAGAAACCTGACGACGTGATAAGTTTGCTTATGGATGAAATGAGATACTTAAATAAAGAGCACTTTAAAGTTGTTTTGCTTAATGTAAAAAATAAGGTAATTGCTGTTGACACTGTTTCAATAGGGAGTTTAAATACTTCTATAGTTCATCCGCGAGAGGTATTTAAAGCTGCTATCGAAAGGTCAGCGTCTTCTATAATAATGGTTCACAATCATCCAAGCGGTGATCCCACTCCCAGTAGAGAAGATGTAGAAGTATCAGATAGGATTTATAAAGGTGGCAATTTAATAGGAATAAAAGTATTAGATCACATTATTATTGGTGATGGAATAGGTATAAGTTTAAAAGAAAAAGGCTATTATGATTTTGATAAATAAGGAAGGAGTTATAAAAAGGATGAAAGGATTTTCTAGGGATATAGGTATTGATCTTGGAACTGCAACAACACTTGTTTATGTTCAAGGAAAGGGAATTGTATTAAGAGAGCCGTCTGTGGTAGCTATAAAAAATGACACGCATACAGTTTTGGCTGTAGGTGAAGAAGCTAAAAAAATGGTTGGAAGAACACCGGGGAATATCGTAGCCATAAGGCCCATGAGAGATGGCGTAATCGCAGATTTTGACATAACAAAGATGATGCTGGATCATTTTATTGGCAAAGTAAATCCGAGGAAGGGCTTATTTAGACCGAGAGTAATAGTTGGAATTCCATCCGGTGTTACAGAAGTTGAAAAGAGGGCCGTAATAGAAGCATCTCTGCAGGCAGGTGCAAAAGAAGCTCATACAGTGGAAGAACCGATGGCAGCAGCTATTGGTGCTGGTTTGCCTGTAGAAGAACCTACAGGAAGCATGGTTGTAGATATAGGTGGTGGTACTACTGATGTAGCTATCATATCTTTAGGTGGAATAGTCACCAGCAAGTCACTGCGGGTCGGCGGAGATGAGATGGATGAGGCAATAATAAACTACATTAAGAGAGAGTACAACTTGATGATAGGTGAGAGAACGGCAGAAGAAGTGAAGATTCAAATAGGATCAGCTTTTCCAAAGGCTAAAGAAGAATCAATGGATATAAGAGGAAGAGATTTGGTATCAGGGCTTCCAAAGACATTAAAAATTACATCGACAGAAATCTTAGAAGCATTAAAAGATCCTGTTTCCAGCATATTAGATGCTATCAAATTGACACTTGAAAAAACTCCGCCAGAGTTGGCTGCAGATATTATGGATAGAGGTATAATGCTTACAGGCGGTGGCGCTTTATTAAGCGGCATAGACAGGCTTATAAGGCAAGAGACAGGTATGCCGATTCAAATTGCCGATCAGCCATTGGATTGTGTTGCATTAGGAACAGGGAAGATTTTAGAAGAAAGTTCTCTGTTTAAAAGGGTTTTAACGCCTACCAGCAAGTTAAACTGAGAGGAGTGGTAAAGTGCCACGATTTCTCAAAAATAAACAATTTATATTTGTTATAGTTATAGCCGTGGCACTTATATCCGCCATGGCATATACTTATGGCGGTGGACGCAATGTGACACCTATTGAATCAGCTATAGGCGGTATTTTATCTCCTGTAGAAAAGGCCTTTAATTCAATAGGTAACAGTATTTCCAACTTTTTCACTTCAATAAAAGAGATTGGAACACTTAGAGCAAAAAATGCTGAATTAGAAAAAGAAGTAATTAAGTTGAGCAAAAATGACATCATGCTTCAGGAGTATATAAACGAAAACAATAGATTGAGAGACATGCTTAATTTTAAAGATAATAATACGAATATAACGACAAAGCCTGCCAATATAATAAGCAAAAATCCTGGAAACTGGTTTAATACATTTAATATTGATGTCGGCTCAGACAATGGAATAAAGCCTAAAATGGCAGTTTTGGATGAGAAAGGCAATTTGGTTGGCATAGTCACAGATGTCGGCAATAATTGGTCGAAAGTTTTATCTATAATTGATGTGGATAGTTCGGTAAGTGCTTTAGACGTAAGGACAAGGGACAACGGCATCGTCAGGGGAGATTCTAATGGAAATCTAAACATGATATATATACCAATAGATTCTAAAATAGAAAAAGGCGATGTTATAACAACATCCGATATGAGCATGTTTCCGAGAGGGCTTATAATAGGCAAGGTGGAAAAAGTAGAAAAGGACGAAGGTTCTCTTTTGAAACAGGCAGTTATAAAGCCAGAGGCCGATTTTGAAAGATTGGAATTTGTGCAGGTTGTGACAAACATGAAGACGACTGGAAACTGATTAGGACATTTGGAAGGTTTACGGAGGTTAAAATGAGGAGCATTTATAAATACCTTTTAATTATACTTGCAATAATTCTTCAAGCTACGTTGATGAAGTACATTGCTATATTAGGCGTTAAACCTGACGCCTTATTAATTTTAGTTATTGCTTTTTCTCTTTTAAATGGCACTGGTGAAAGCATCACTTTAAGCCTTTTTGGTGGAATTTTAGTAGATGTGCTTTTTAACAACGCTATTGGCTTTGTGACAATTTCGCTTCTTATTGTGGCGTATTTGACAGGTATACTTAGCAAAAATGTCTTTAGAGAAAGTACATTTGTAGCTTTTGTATTTGTATTTTTAGGAACGATCCTTTACAATCTTATCATGATTTTTTCCATGCTCCTCATGAAATATGAGTTAAATCCATCGTATTTGTTAAATGTAGTAATAATTCAGTCGGTTTACAATTCCATAATAACTATTTTCATATACAGGTATATAGTGCGGTTTAATAATTTTGTTAAATCGAAAAAATTTTTTTTTAAAGTTTAGGTGGTCAAATTGAATGAAGGTTTGAAAAAACGGTTCAATGTATTAGGATGGGTAATAGCTTTGATGCTTGTTACCCTTATAGGAAGATTGGTTTATCTGCAGCTTATAAAAGGTGATTACTACAAAGAGCAGTCATTAGGCAATGCCATAAGATCCATAATCATCACAGCGCCTCGAGGAGATATAGTAGATAGAAACGGCGTAAAGCTTGCTACAAACAGGCCTAGCTATTCTGTAGAGCTTTTAAGAAGCGATGCTAAAGGAGTTAATCTAAATGATGTCATTTTAAAATTGCTAAACATTCTCAATAAAAATGGTGTAAAGTATAAAGACGATTTGCCTATATTTTTAGACAGCAACAACAATCCTTATTTCAATTTTCAAAATCCTGATGAAAGCAATGTATCACAATCGGTTTTAAGACAAAGAGAATTGCAGTGGAAAAAAAATAACAACATTCCTTCAAATGCTACAGCCAGTGAAGCATGGCAGATGTTGATAAATAAATTCAAAATATCAAAATCGCTGTCTCCACAGGATATTCGAGGCATAATGGCTGTTCAAGAGCTGATGTTAGAACAAGGGTATACACAGTACAAGCCTGTAGAGATAGCCACCGATGCCAACCAACAGACGGTGGCAGAGATTGAGGAAAATCATTTGGATTTGCCTGGAGTCATAATAGAAGTTAAGCCAATAAGGTTATACCCATTTAAGACGCTGCTGTCGCAGACATTAGGATATATAGGCCGCATGACTGCTGAGGAATGGAAAAAATACAGCCAAGAAGGCTATCAAATAACAGATCTTGTTGGGCATTATGGACTTGAAAGCTATTTGGAGAAATACCTAAGGGGAACTGACGGTAAACAGCAAGTGGAAGTAGACAATTATGGCAGATTGATAAAAAAATTAGATGAGATCAGTCCTAAACCTGGAGATACTGTGTACCTTACGATAGATGAAAAGTTGCAGCAGGTTGCCGAAGAATCATTGCAGAGGACCATGGAAAGCATAAGGCAAACTAAAAGAGGTCCACATGGTGAATACCTACCGGCAAATATCGGTGCAGTAGTCGTTACAGATATAAATACAGGTGAAATTTTAGCTCTTGCCAGTGTGCCAGGTTATGATCCAAATATATTTGCTTCAGGCAATCCGCCCAGCAGCATTGTAAATGAACTGTTCAAGCCGAGGAATGCCACTATTGACCCAAGTCCTATATTTAATTACGCCACACAAGGTGCAGCACCTCCTGGTTCAACATTTAAAATGGTAACAGCGTTGGCAGCCTTGGAATCTGGTGTAACGACTGTAAATGAAAAGTATGTTGATACAGGTATATATGCTCCTACAGGCCAAGAAAACTGGCTGTACGGCGAATACGGAAGGACGCAAGGTGCAGTAAATGTATCAGACGCAATAAAGTATTCTACAGACACGTATTTTTACGAGATGGGCCGCAGAATGGGTATAGACAAAATTGATGAGTATGCTCACATGCTGGGCTTAGATCAAAAGACGGGCATAGAACTCTATGAAACGACTGGAATAATTTCCAGTAAGAAATTTAAAAGAGATTACAATTTATCGATTTTAAAATCGATGGTTAAATCTGACTCAAATCCAAATGGCAAGATAACACAGGAACAGTACGATAAGATAGTAAGCTTAATTGACAAAGGCAATTTTAGCGATTACTCCACATTTTTACAGCTTAAGAAGATGGGAATAACAGATCCTAAATTGCAGATGACCATATGGCAGTTGATGGATGCGACTAAGTGGACTTTGGTAGATACTACCAACGCATCCATAGGTCAAGGTAGCAATCAATTTACGCCTATAGAGATTGCAAGTTATTTATCAACATTGTTAAACGGAGGAACAAGATACAGATTGCATTTGGTCGACAAAATTGTCTCCCCTGATGGGAAGGTAATCGAAAAGGAAAAGCCTGAGGTATTAGACAAGATAAACATACCTCAGAAATACTTGGATGCTATAAAATTGGGAATGAAAGGTGCCACAGAAGAAGGCGGTACTGCCAGTGCAGCATTTGCTAATTTTCCAATACCTGTTGGTGGCAAGACTGGTACTGCTGAAGTAGGTTCACATGGTACGAAAGTCATGCAGAACTATGCATGGTTTGTTGGCTTTGCGCCATACGACAAGCCGCAGATTTTGGTAACAGCACTTATATACCAGGGGGGTTCTGGCGCATATACAGCTCAGGTAGGTAGAGACATAATGGATGCTTATTTTGGCTTTACAAATTCAAATAATAATACAGCGTCAAATACAAATGCCAGCAATCATTAATCATTAAAGAGGATTTTTTGTCCTCTTTTGTTTTTTTAAGAAGGAAAAACTTAAGTTGTGGAGAATATTATAATTAAGACTGTATTGGGAGGGCAAACAATGTTAAATGATTATGTAAAGATCCATGGTTCAAAAGATGGACTTGTGATAATAGCAACAGATGTTTCTGATATAGATGCCTTAAAAGAAAAGATAATAAATCGCATAGAGCGGTCACTGACATTTTTTAAAGGTGCACAGCTTACGGTAAAATTTCGAAATTTGAGCGTAGATGAAAAAAGTTTAGATGAGTTAAAGGACTTTGTTTTAGAAAATTACGGTGTAAATGTAAGGTTTAAAAAGATTCAGGAAAGGCATCTAAAAAATGTTACAAGTGAAAATGATATATTTGATGGTTTGGAAGAAGGTATGACGAAATTTTACAATGGCACTGTAAGATCAGGTCAAGTTGTTAAGTATTACGGAAATTTAGTTATATTAGGTGATGTGAACCCTGGTGGAATTGTACAAGCGTCAGGCAACATAATAATTATGGGGACTTTGAGAGGAATCGCACATGCAGGTATGTCTGGAAATCTTGATTCAATAATTGCGGCGTCTAAGATAAACGCGATGCAGCTTCGAATATCTAACATTATTTCACGTTCACCCGATAATGATATTGAGGCATTGTATCCAGAAATTGCTTTAGTTAAAAAAAATAAGATAATAGTTAAACCACTTTACTTGTATGGAAAAATATAGTAAAATAAACAATTAGAAGAAATGAGAAATGGAGTGAAGGAAATGAGCGAAGTCATAGTAATAACGTCTGGGAAAGGCGGAGTTGGAAAAACTACAACAACAGCTAATATTGGTACATATCTATCGATGAAAGGATTTAAAACAGCATTAGTAGATACAGATATAGGTCTTAGAAATCTTGATGTAGTTATGGGATTGGAAAATAGGATAGTGTACGACTTAGTTGATGTAGTAGAAGGCCAATGCCGCTTAAAACAAGCGCTTATAAAAGACAAAAGGTTTGATGGGCTTTACTTATTGCCAGCGGCGCAGACAAGAGATAAAACAGCCGTAAATCCAGAGCAGATGCGCGCAATTACGGATGAGCTGAGGCAAGATTTCGACTACATTTTAATTGATTGTCCTGCAGGTATTGAGCAAGGCTTTAAAAATGCTATAGCTGGTGCTGACAGGGCATTAGTTGTTACAACGCCAGAAGTATCAGCGGTAAGAGATGCTGATAGAATCATAGGCCTTTTGGAAGCCTCTGATGTAAGAGATCACATGCTTATCATAAACAGGATAAAGATGGACATGGTAAAAAGAGGCGACATGATGAACATTGATGACATCATGGATATATTGGCAATAGATCTATTAGGCGTTATTCCTGATGATGAAAATATAGTCATATCTACAAACAAGGGAGAGCCAATAGTTGTAGATGAAAAATCGTTGGCTGGACAGGCTTACAGAAATCTGACGCAAAGATTGGTTGGAGAAGATGTTCCGATAATAAACTTAGACACAAATTATGGTTTAATCGACAGATTGAAAAGTTTATTTAAAATTTCATCCAATAGGTAGTTTCAGGAGGTGTAATGGATGGACTTATTCAAATCGTTTGGAGGAAAAAGCAACAGTAAAAACGTAGCAAAGGAAAGATTGCAGTTATTGCTTGTTCATGACAGAGCCGATGTCTCTCCAAAATTTTTAGAGATGGTAAAAGGCGAGATAATGAATGTAATATCAAATTATGTTGAGATAGATGAGGATGGCTTGAATGTTGAAATAACAAAAGAAAGAAAGACAGATGATACGTTTGTTCCAGCATTGCATGCAAATATTCCCATAAAAAAGATGAAGAAAAATTTAAGATAACCGGTGAAAAGCCGGTTATTTTAAATTTGGTGAAATTATATCCATAATCAAATGTATAGTTAAATGATATGTTGTATGATATAATACTATTGTAGTAATGAATACTCACTATAGAAGGGAAATAGAAGTTGATGTTTAACAAGAAGTTGTGGAAGAATTTTGATCTTGCTTTGCTGATTACTGTTTTATTGATATGCGCATTTAGCGCTGTAGTCATTTCTAGTGCCTCACATGCGGTTGAGACTGGTTCATACAAAAATGTGATTGTTCAGATTGTAGCTGTTTTATTTGGATTGGCATTCTTATTTGCCATAACGCTTTTTGATTACAATCAGATTGCCAGACTCTCAAAGGTAATCTACGTATTAAATATATTAGTCCTTATTTCCGTTCTTTTTATCGGTAAAGTAAGTAACGGTGCTCAGAGCTGGATTCACATAGGGCCAATTGATATTCAGCCGTCAGAGTTTTCGAAAATAGCGCTGGTGTTGACATTAGCAAACTTATTTAATGAGATGGGTGAAATCAAGACTTTCAAAGATCTGGTGAATCCACTTATTCACGTTCTCATTCCTTTTGTAATTGTAATGCTACAGCCGGATCTCGGTACTGCGCTGGTTTTCTTAGCTATTTTTATAGGGATGCTTTTTATTTCTGGTGTAAAACCAAAGGTGTTTGCTGGGCTTATTGCGATGGGTATGGCTATGATGCCTGTAGCGTACAAGATTTTAAAGCCTTATCAGAGAAACAGACTTTTATCGTTTATAAACCCAAATCTTGATCCGATGGGGTCAGGATACCATGTAATACAATCTAAGATAGCAATAGGCTCCGGTATGTTTTGGGGGAAAGGCCTTTACAACGGTAGTCAGACGCAGCTTTACTATCTACCAGAAGCTTGGACTGATTTCATTTTTTCGGTTGTAGGAGAAGAATTAGGCTTCATTGGTGCTACAGCTTTGATACTGTTGTACGCTTATATGCTTTATAGATGCTTTAGAATTGCGGTTATGGCAAAGGACAAGTACGGTTACTTGATAGCTGTAGGAATAATTTCCATGTTTACATTTCACATATTTGAAAACATTGGTATGACTGTAGGAATTATGCCAATTACAGGAATTCCGCTTCCCTTTATGAGCTATGGTGGTAGTTCACTGGTTGCAAATATGATTGCTATTGGACTATTGCTAAATATTGGAATGCGAAGGCGAAAGATTAATTTTTAAATGAAAGGATGATTTAATTGAATATAGCTCTTATTGCACACGACATGAAAAAATCTATAATGGTAGATTTTGCCATTGCCTACAAAGAAATATTAAAAAAATGCAACATATACGCTACAGGTGCTACAGGTCAACTGGTAGAGGAAGCTACTGGCATCAAAGTCAATAAATTTTTGCCAGGCCCTATGGGTGGTGATCAGCAGATTGGCGCAATGATTGCAGAAAACAATATGGACTTAGTCATATTCTTAAGAGATCCATTAACTGCACAGCCCCATGAGCCTGATATACTGGCTCTTTTAAGGGTTTGCGACGTTCACTCCATACCTCTTGCGACAAATTTGGCTACCGCGGAAGTGTTGATAAAAGGTTTAGATGCAGGATTTTTGGAATGGAGAGATGCGGTTAAATAAAACAATCATAAACCTCCTTTCTATGTAATATAAATATAGCAAAGGAGGTTTATCTTATGAAACCTAACAAATGGCAATCTGTTAGCTATTCAAAAAATCGCATCAGCAATTTTAAAAAGTATTTTGGCCTTCTGGAAAACCAATTGATAGTTTGTCTTTTGATTTTGGGAGTAGTCATGCTTTTTAAGGCCATAAATGTTCCAGCTACAAATAAAACTGTAGACGAAGTGAAATCAGTCCTTAATTATAATTCTAACTATGAAAATACTAAAAAAGGGCTTAAACTGGTAATGAGCAGTATACCTTCGCTAAAAGACGACGTTGTAAAAGTGTTTTCAAACAAAACGGATGATTCAAAAAATACTACAGCTCAAGTTGTAAGTAGTGGAATGGTAAGACCTGTTGATGGAGTTGTGGTATCCACATTTGGCACAAAAGTAGATTCTTCTACTTCAAAAGAAGTGAAAAACGATGGAATTGACATAAGCGTATCCAGCGATGAGCCAGTAGTTGCTGTATTGGATGGAGAAGTCATGATAGCGGATAATTCTAACCCTGATTGGGGTAAGGTGGTTGTAATAAAGCACGATGGGGACGTCCGTTCTGTTTACGCATACCTTTCTGAAGTAGACGTGAAAGTTGGAGATAAAGTGCTTAAAGGTCAGACAATTGGAAAAGTTGACGTTAGCAGCAACAAAGGTACTCCAATGCATTTTGAAATATGGGAAAACGGAAAGCCGATAGATCCACAATCAAAAATAGATTTTAATTCAGCAATAAGTGATGTCAAAAATGAAAATTGACGATGTTAAAGTAAAGATAAACCCATTTACGTGGGTTTTTATATTGCTTCTTGTACTGTCCGGTCTTTACATTGAACTTGTTGATATAATCTTGACTGTAGCCATACATGAAGCAAGCCACTATTGGGTGGCGAAAAAGTTGAACATAAATATGATTCAGATAGAAATATTCCCTTTTGGCGGAGCGGCTGTTTTCGATAGTGAGATTTTTATAAGGCCTGATCTGGAAATCATCATCGCATTAGCGGGACCTTTGTCAAATGCCGTTTTTATCATGATGCTTATAATAGTAAGCCAAATCATAGGTACTCAATTGGACTACCTTATAAGGATAAATGTTCTGATGTGTGCATTTAATCTTTTGCCTGGTGTGCCTTTAGATGGAGGAAGAGCTTTAAAGTCTGTTTTGTCCAACTTCATAGGTTTAACCAGAGCTAATAACGTAGCAGTCAAGATTTCATACGTGTTATCTTTATTGCTCATGTACGGCAGTATACTTATGTTTGTAAATGGGAATAAAAATTATGTATTGATTACTATGGCTGTATTTCTCATAATATCTGCCAGAAATGAACGAAAACTATCTCAGTATTTTAACTTGAGAGATTTAATATACAAAAAAGAAGAATTATTTAAAAGAGGAATTATGAATGTCAGGACGATTGCAGTAATGGATGATCAAAAATTAATCAAAATAATCAATTGTTTTTTGCCCTTAAAATATCATATAATAGTTGTGTTGGATAAAAATTTGAAAGAGAAAAAAAGACTTACAGAGACAGAGCTTTTTGATTTTGCCATTGAAAATGGACTTTACTTACCCATTGGCGAAATCTTAAGCAAGGTAAAATAGGAGGTAACAATGTCAGATTTAAAAAACAAGATAGATGATTTGCTGATGAAAGTGAACAAACCTGCCAGATACACTGGTGGTGAAATAAATTCTGTGATTAAAGATGTAAATAAAGTTAAAATAAGGTTTGCATTTGCTTTTCCCGATGTGTATGAAGTTGGCATGTCCCACCTTGGACTTAAAATACTTTATAGTTTGATGAATGAACGAGATGACACATATTGTGAAAGGGTATTTGCACCATGGGTGGACATGGAAAACCTAATGAGAGAAAAGGACGTACCCCTTTTTTCACTTGAGACAAAAACGCCGCTTAATATGTTTGATGTAATAGGGTTTACTTTGCAGTATGAATTAAGCTACACAAACATATTGAACATGCTTGATTTATCTAAAATTCCAATAAGAAGCAAGGATAGGAAAGGATATCCTCTGATTATAGCAGGTGGACCTTGTGCAGTTAATCCTGCACCATTGTCTGATGTTGTTGATTTGTTTGTCATAGGTGACGGAGAGGAAATCATAAATGAAATCTTAGATTTGGTAGCATCTTGTAAAAAGGACAATGTACCGAAAGAAGATTTTTTAAGGCGAGCATCTAAAATTCAAGGTGTTTACGTCCCATCATTATACGTAGAAACGTACAATGATGATAATACTATCAAAAGCATAAAGCCTATTGAAGAAGGCGTACCTGCGGTAATAAAGAGGAGAATTGTGAAAGACTTAGATAAGACATACCATCCAGACAAACAGATTGTACCGTTTATAAATATTGTCCACGACAGAATCGTTCTGGAGGTTTTTAGAGGCTGTACAAGAGGCTGCAGGTTCTGCCAAGCAGGTATGATTTACAGGCCTGTAAGGGAAAGGTCAAAAGAAACATTGTTGAAGTTAGCTGATAAATTGATAAAATCAACTGGATATGAAGAAATTTCATTGACTTCTTTGAGTACATGCGATTATTCGCAGATAGAAAGTTTAGTATATGATCTTATAGAGAAGTACAAAGATATGGGAACTGGTGTAGCGTTGCCATCTACCAGGATAGATGCTTTTTCTGTCAATCTCTTAAATGAGATTCAAAAAGTCAGAAAGACTGGTCTTACACTTGCACCTGAAGCTGGAACACAAAGACTTAGAGATGTCATTAATAAGGGCGTAACTGAAGAAGATTTGGTAAATTCTACTAAAGAAGCATTTAATGCAGGGTGGAAAAGCGTAAAGTTGTACTTTATGTTAGGTCTTCCAACTGAGACGATGGAAGATGTAAAAGGCATATCAGATCTCGCTCATTTAGTAGCTGATGTATACAAAGATGTGAATGGCAGCACAAAGGGTCTTAAGATAACTATAAGCACTTCAACTTTCGTGCCAAAGCCATTTACACCATTTCAATGGTATCCTCAAGACGATATGGACTCTATAATAAATAAACAAAATTATTTAAAAGAGCTTCTTAGAGGAAAAATATTCAGTTACAACTGGCATGAACCAAATATGAGCTTTTTAGAAGCTGTAATTTCTAAAGGAGATAGAAAAGTAGGACAAGCAATTATTAAAGCATGGGAAAGTGGATGTAAGTTTGATGGTTGGGATGAGCAGTTTAAATTTGATAAATGGCTGGAAGCATTTGAGAGCGTCGGAGTGGATCCTAAATTTTACGCTTATAAAAATAGGGATTTTGATGAAGTGTTTCCTTGGGATATTGTGGACGTAGGCGTAAGGAAAGATTATCTTAAAAGGGAATACAAAAAAGCCATTGAAGGAAAACTTACAGGCGATTGCAGATTGCATTGCACAGGATGTGGTATAAAAGATCTTGATGAAGGAGTTGTATGCTTTGAAGCTTAGAGCTAAATTTAAAAAAGATGGGGATTTAAAGTACATTTCTCATTTAGACCTTATGAGGACTATAGAAAGGGCTATGAGAAGGGCGCAAATAAAATTTTCACTGTCAAAAGGATTCAATCCACATCCATTGATATCTTTTGGGCCAGCGCTTAGTATGGGCGCCACAACTCACGGGGATTATTTCGATGTAGTGGTAGAAGGCGAAATTGACCCTAAAAAATTTAAAGATGATTTAAATAGAACATTGCCTGATGGTTTAGAGATCATCGATTGCTATATTGTCGATGATAAGGATTTGCTGTCAAATAAGGTGAAAGAAGCCGAGTACACTGTAGATGTATATTTGATGAGTCGTGTGACTAACCTTGCTTTTGAAATTACAAGATTTTTAGGCAGAAGTGAGATATTTATAGAAAAGGAGTCAAAAAGTGGCAGTAAGGTCATTGACTTAAAAAATTACATTTTGGATCTTAAAATGCTTGATGCAAAAGGCAGCAAAATCACTCTATACGTTAAGCTAAAGATTTCTGAAGGTTCTCCAGGACCTATATATGTTATAAAAGCTCTTGATGATTTTTTAGGGCATGTTTTTGATGTGGAGAGAGTCTTAGTAGACAGAAGAAACCTTATTTTAAATTGAGGTGTTTTGCTTGAAGAGAATTTTGTTTGATATAAGCGATAAATTTTATCAAGTGGCATATTTGGAAGATGGCTTGTTAATTGAATATCATGTTGAGAATTCTGATAAAAAAAGCATAGTAGGAAATATTTACAAAGGAAAAGTAAAAAATACTATAAAAGGCATGCAAAGTGCTTTCATTGATATAGGAATAGATAAAAATGCGTACCTATTTGTGAATGATGTTAAAGGAATTCTAAAATCAAATTCTTCAATAACTAAATATGTGAAACCTGGACAAGATATAATTGTTCAAGTTTTAAAAGATTCTATAGGACTTAAGAATCCGAGAGTTACGACAAATATATCGCTGCCAGGAAAGTATGTAGTGCTTATGCCTGATTCTGATCATGTTGGCATTTCTCACAGGATAGAAGATGAGAAAAAGCGAATGGAACTGATAAATATTGCAAAAAGAGTCAAGCCGGATAATGTAGGCATAATAATCAGAACGGCAGCGCAACATGTTGGAGAAGAGGAGTTTGAAAGGGACATAGCTGATTTGTGCAAATTGTATGAAGATATATTGAATAAATCTAAAGTTGCCGGTTCACCTGAATTAATTTACGAAGAAGAAAGTTTCATCACAAAGTACATAAGGGATTTGTCATCATTAATGGTGGATGAAATAATTGTAAATGATGCTGAAGAATACAAAAGGATTTTTGATTATATAAAACAGGAAGGTTTAAAAATTTCAGTAAAATATGAGGATGGAGATTTAGTAGGCCTATATGGGATTGAGAAACAAGTAGAAAGACTTTTAAGCAAAAAGGTTTGGCTTAAAAGCGGTGGCTTCATAATAATTGATGAGACAGAAGCATTGACTGTAATAGATGTTAATACAGGCAAATACACAGGCAAGTCTTCACTGCAGGAGACAATTTTAAAAACTAACATAGAGGCTGCGAAGGAAATTGCATTGCAATTAAGACTAAGGGATATTGGTGGCATCATCGTTGTAGACTTTATCGACATGGATAGCGACAATGACCGTCAGAAACTTTTAAAGGTTTTTGAAGAATCTTTAAAAAGCGATAGATCAAAGTGCAGCGTACTTGGCTTTACACATTTAGGGTTAGTAGAGATGACGAGAAAGAGAGTCAGGTCAAACGTAAGCGAATATTTGCAAGAGAAGTGCGATTGCTGCAAAGGCACAGGGTGTATCGTATCAAGCGATATGATGCAACTTAGAATAAATCGCTCTATAGAGAGAATCTTAAGGAATACAAATGCTAAAAAAATAACTATAACTTCAAATCGCAGAGTACAAAGTATAATCGAGAAAAGCAATATAATAGAAAAGTACATGGGAAAATACGGTGTGGAAATAAGCACCATCTGCAACAGCAAGCTTGATACTGATGAATTTTACGTAGATTATCAGTTGTAATTGACATTTTCATGTTGTTGTGTTAGAATACACTTTGTAGCCGCTCGGAACGGGTTTAAATACTTCGATTGAAGTACCTTGGTTTCCGGCGAGACTGGTAAAGAGGAGGTGCCCTAATGTACGCAATTATAGAGACTGGTGGCAAACAGTACAGGGTTCAAGAAGGCGATATACTCAATATTGAGAAGCTTGATTGTGAAGCTGGCAGCGTATATTCTTTCGATAAGGTTTTGGCTGTGGCAAAGGACGATGGAACCGTTGATTTCGGGAAGCCATATGTTAAAGATGCTAAAGTGGAAGCAAAAGTTCTTGAACATGGTAAAGGTGAGAAGATAATCGTTTTTAAGTACAAGCCAAAGAAGAATGAAAGAAAGAAACATGGTCATCGTCAGCCATATACAAAAGTTCAGATTGAGAAGATCATGTAAAAATGATTAAAGTCAGTATATATAGAAATGATGATAAGGTAAAGAAGTTTGAAATAAAGGGACATGCAGGTTATGATGTCTATGACAGAGATATAGTATGTGCCGGTGTTACGGCAGTGGCACAGACGGCTGTCCTTGGATTGGAATCAATTGACACAGTATCTTTAAAGAAGAAAGTAAAAGATGGATATATGTATGTTGAAATAGAAGATTACGGTGCTGGTGAAGATGTTATAAAGTCTTGTGCCATTGTAGATGCGATGGTGCTGGGGCTTAAAGACATTGAAAGAGACTATCCAGCGTACGTAAAGGTCTTTGATAGGAGGTGTGATGGATGAAGCTGCAGTTATTTGCTCATAAAAAAGGTATGGGAAGTACCCGTAATGGACGTGATAGCGAGGCAAAAAGGCTTGGTGTAAAAAGAGCTGATGGACAGTTTGTCTTAGCAGGAAATATTCTTGTAAGGCAGAGAGGTACAAAGATTCATCCAGGTGCTAATGTGGGCAGAGGAAAAGATGACACTCTGTTTGCATTAATTGACGGATATGTAACATTTGAGAGAAAAGGCAAAGACAAAAAACAGGTAAGCGTATATGAGAAAAGGAAAGAAGTCCTGGCATAAGCCGGGATTTTCTTTTTTGTGGTGGAATGTATGGTATAATATAGGTAAATTGAAATTTAGCTTAAGGAGCTGATGCAGATGTCTAAACGGGAAGATGAATTTTTGATAAAATACATAAATTTAAAAAGGCATGAGTACATAAATGACCTTCAAGTTTTGCTAGGATATGCACAGCTTGGTAAGTCTGATAAGATTTATGACTACATTCAAAAAATCATTGATGAGTGCAACAATGAGCGCAATGTATTTAATAGCGATATGGATAGTATCATGAATTTTATTAAAAATAAGATAGAAGAGAAATAAATTTAAAGTGGGTGATGATGTGTTTATAGACAGTGCGAAAATTTATATAAAGTCGGGAAATGGTGGAAATGGTGTTATATCATTTAGAAGAGAAAAATACGTAGCGTATGGTGGTCCTGACGGTGGTGATGGAGGAAAAGGCGGTGATGTGATATTTATTACCGATCCTAATATTTCTACTTTGATGGACTTTAAATACAAAAGGAAATACGTTGCAGAAAGTGGTGAGAATGGCAGCGGAAATAACAAATATGGCAAAGATGGTGATGATCTATATATTAAAGTTCCTGTTGGAACTCAAATAATAAGGGATGACACCAATGAGTTGATAGCAGATCTTGCAAAACCTGGGCAAAAAGCGATAGTATTGAGAGGTGGCAGAGGCGGAAGAGGGAATGCAAAATTTGCTTCAGCAACTTTAAAAACTCCAAGATTTGCAGAAAGCGGTGAGGAAGGCAAAGAGCTTTATGTGAGATTGGAGCTAAAGTTATTAGCAGATGTAGGTCTTGTAGGGTTTCCTAATGCTGGAAAGTCCACATTGCTTGCTTCATGTACAAATGCAAGGCCTAAAATAGCAAATTACCCATTTACGACCTTATATCCCAATTTAGGTGTCGTATACCATAAAGGAAAGTCCTTTGTCATGGCTGATATACCAGGACTTATTGAAGGCGCCCATAAAGGAGAAGGTCTTGGATATGACTTTTTAAAGCATATTGAGAGGACAAAGTTGATATTGCACATTGTGGATGTATCAGATCCGATGTCGGATCCTATAGACGATTTTAAGAAAATAAATGATGAAATGTATTTGTACAGCGACAGATTAAAAGAAATTCCGCAAATTGCTGTTTTAAATAAAATAGATGCAGTTGATCCGTCATCGATTAATTTAAATGATATCATTGCAAAGATGAAAAATCTTGGATATGATGTCTTTAAAATATCTGCTATGACAGGTGATGGTATTGACGGACTTCTTGATAAGACGATAGAGATGCTTGACAAGTTTAAGGTAGATGTTGAGGAAAATACAGAAGACGTCATTATCTACAATATGCCAAAGGAAGAAGAAACTGTTGAAATCGAAGTAAAAAATGGTGTTTACTATTTAAGTGGAACGAAAATAGATAGATTGTTGAAAAGAGTAAACCTTCAAGATGAAAATTCACTTAGATATTTTGAAATGATATTAAAAAAGTCCGGTGTGATAGATATGCTTAAAGAGAAAGGATTTAAAGATGGAGATGCAATAAATGTGAGGGATTTTGAATTCGAGTATTATGAATAAAAGATATGCTGTTTATCTAATATTGTCTCTAAAAGTTTATTATTGTATAATTTACGTATGAAAATTGTTTTTGAATTTCAAGTGGAGGATATTTAGATGACTAACAACTTACAAAGGATTGGCATTATGGGTGGTACTTTTGATCCAATACATTTTGGCCACCTTGTCACAGCGGAGGCTGTCAGAGATCAATTTAATTTGGACAAAGTTATATTTGTCCCGTCAGGAAATCCGCCACATAAAGTCAAAAGAAACATTACTGATAAGAGAATAAGGTATTTGATGACTATCCTTGCTACCGTTACAAATCCGTATTTTGAAGTATCTGCTATTGAAATAGAGAGGGAAGGGTACACGTATACTATTGATACTCTGAAAGAATTTAAAAAAATATACGGAGAAGAAACACAGATATTTTTCATAACAGGTGCTGATGCCATACTAGAAATTTTGACATGGAAAAACGCTGAAGAGCTTTTAAAGATGTGCAATTTTGTCGCTGCCACAAGGCCGGGTTATGCTGGCGATAGCATAAGCGAAAAGATTGATTACATCAAGAGAATATACGATAAAGATATATTTCAGGTAACTGTACCGTCATTAGCCATATCATCCACAGACATACGCAATAGGGTATCTGAAGGCAGACCGATCAAGTATTTGTTGCCAGAGTCTGTAGAAAGGTACATTGAAAAAGCTGGACTTTATAAGAAAGGTTGATAGTGTGGATTTTGAATTTTTTGCTGATAAATTGAAAAAATTATTAAGTGATGAGCGATTTAATCATTCATTAGGTGTTATGGAGACGTCTGAAAAATTGGCTGTAAGATACGGCATAGATGTGGAAAAGGCAAAAATTGCAGGATTACTTCATGACTGCGCAAAAAATTTAAGAGAAGATGAGCTTGTTGCCTTAGCAAACAAGTACGGAATTCAAATAGATGACGTCTTAGAAAAATCGCCAACATTGCTTCACGGACCTGTAGGAGGATATATGATAGAAGACTACTTTGGCATACATGACGATGAAATAAAACGCGCCATAATGCTGCATACTACCGGAGATAGAGATATGACGCTTTTGGATAAGATAATATTTTTAGCTGATTATATAGAGCCAAACAGGAATTTTGATGGAGTAGAAAACTTGAGAGAGATGGCATATAAAAACCTTGATGAAGCAGTGATTATGGCATTAGACGAAACAATAAAATATGTGATCGAGAAAGGACAGCTTTTATACCAGAAAACAGTAATTGCTCGCAATGATATGATAATAAAGACAAAGTATATTTGATAAAATTTTATGTTCGGAGGTATTACATTGGATAAGAAAAGCACTGAGCTAACATTAAAAATTTTAAAAATACTGGATGATAAAAAAGCACTTGATATTAAAGGACTATATGTGGGAGAGCTTACTACAGTTGCCGATTATTTTGTGATTGCCAGTGGTACATCTACAACTCATGTAAAATCTTTATGTGATGAAATTTCAGAAAAACTTGCTGAAGATGGTGTATATGTAAATCACATAGAAGGTTACAATTCGGCTACGTGGATACTGATGGATTACGGTAGCATTGTAGTTCATATTTTTACTAAAGATGAAAGAAACTTTTACTCATTGGAAAGGCTTTGGGGTGATGCCAAAGAAATAGCTCTTGACAATGCTTTATCAGATTAGTATAATGAATTTAATATAAACCTCCGTGGCCTGCAGAGAAGGCAGGGAGGTTTTTTTGTAATCTTGTATTCAATAAATTATTTAATCTTTAAATTAGTTTAATTTATATTTGAAGTTTTAGGGGGGATATAAGTGCCTACAAGAGTACATCCACTATTAAAAAATTTTATACCAGTTGTAGATGGCATCGCCAAAACGTTTGGCAAGAATTGTGAAGTCGTTCTTTACGATTTTTCAAATTTGCAAAGTTCTGCAATTGCTGTTGGAAATGGACATATTACAGGCAGAGAGATTGGAAACCCTATACCAGAAGCTATTCTAAAATCGCTTAAGGCAAATAAAACTGACAACGAAGTCAATTTCAAAACTAAGGGAAGAGATGGAAAGATACTAAAGTCTACCATTTTATACATTAAAGATGATGCTGGAAAACCGATAGGATGTTTGTGCATAAATATCGACATTTCAGAATATATAATGGTTAAGAATACGTTAGAAGATCTCTGTGAGATAAGCGATGGGGAAGAAGCTCCGGTTGAGCCTTATGGAGGAAGCGTAAACGAAGTGTTGGAGAACATTGTAAACACTACGATAGAGAATTACGGGAAACCTGTCAACTTTATGTCTAAAGAGGAAAAAGTCAATATGGTTAAGATGCTAGATGCCAAAGGCACTTTCTTAATAAGAGGTGCGATAGACTATGTTGCAAAAATACTGTGTGTCTCCAGATATACCATATACAATTACCTCGATGAGATAAGAGTAGGGGATGACCTTAGCAAATATTAAAATTGATTATGGGAATGTGCATAAGTTGCATTCCTTAATATTTTGGCCTAAAATATATTTTTAAAGGTGGCGCATATCTTGTATACTGTGTCTATTGAAAATTGTCCTTCTTATTCTCAAAGTGATGTAAAGGTTGCATTGGAAAATTCATTTAAAAACTTAGGTGGGATTGAAAAGTACATAAAAAAAGGACAGAGAGTCTTTCTTAAAGCAAACCTTCTAAAGAAAAACAGACCGGATGATGCTGTAACGACACATCCTTCAATAGTTGAAGCAGTTGCAAATGCTATTAAAGCAATTGGAGCTATACCTGTCATAGGCGATAGTCCAGCAGGGCCTTTTTCTTATAGAGCTTTAAAGTCGATTTATGAATCGACAGGCATGGCAGATGTTGCAGCAAGAACTGGTGCTGAATTAAATTATGACACAGAAGAAGTAGAAGTAAAAATACCATCAGGAAAGATTATCAAACAAGCTACTTTTATGAAAGCACTTATGGAATGTGATGCAATTATATCGATGCCAAAATTGAAGACACATGGTTTGACGGTTTACACGGGAGCTGTGAAGAACCAGTTTGGTGCCATACCAGGGCTTGTAAAAGCTGGTTATCACCTTTCAATGCCGGATGTAAAAGATTTTTCAGACATGTTGATCGACATAAATACAATTTTAAAGCCAGTATTGGCGATAATGGATGCTGTAGTTGCTATGGAAGGAAATGGCCCGTCTGCTGGACGTCCAAAAAAAGTCGGATTAATTATTTCATCGGATGATGTTTTTGCCCTTGATACAGTAGCTACATCAATCATCGGTTTAAAACATCAAGATGTGCCGACAGTTTTTATGGCGCAAAGGCGTGGTTTGGGTCGTATGGAAGATATAATAATCGCAGGTATAAACATGGAAGACATAAAAGTAGATGATTTTGATATACCGACATTAAGAGGATTTAGCGTGACTGAAAAAATTCCACCATTTTTATCGCGATATTTAGATAGACATGTAAAGCCGTATCCGATTTTTCATCATGATATATGCAAAAGTTGTGGAATATGTGTGTCAAATTGCCCTCCTAAAGCGCTAAAAATGGTTGGAAATAAACCAGTTGTAGATCTTAAAACATGTATTAGGTGTTTTTGCTGTCAAGAGCTGTGTCCTCATAAAGCAGTAAGCATAAAAAAGCCATCAATTGCAAAATTGTTTTATAGATAAAAAAGGGTTGTTCACCCTTTTTTATTTTATAAAGATAAATTTATTTCTCGCCCTCTTTTTAAGCCATAGCAGAATTGATATCATCACTATTGCTAACCCAATTAAAAGTTCAGCGTAAGATCTGATTGTACTGTAATCTTTAATTACAGTAGTTTTAGTTCCATTGTAGTATGTTCCTAAGTAATTTTTATAAACCGACTCATCCGCTATAAGCTGTACGCTTCCGATGGATTTTCCATTTAGTGTAAAATTAATCATGCCTAATGTAGTCCCTTTTTTTACAGGTGCATTTATATTTTTATCGACCGAAATAGATGACTTAATACTGCTTTCTTGTCCTTTTGGAACCACATAGTAGAATGAGTCTTTCGCAATAAGAGGTAACTTAAACTTTACCTTTCCGATGTCTGCGTATGTTACGATTGAATTTTTCTCTAAAGGATTTACAAGGTCAAAATTATTAAAACCATAGTTTAGCAATTTTATCGTATCTGTCCATATGTTTGTACCTTCATCACCCATGATTACAGATATCAATCTGTGGCCATTTCTTGTGGCAGATCCTACAAAAACTTGATTAGCGGCAATAGTGTAACCGGTTTTTACACCATCTGCCCCGTCGTAATGAAAGCTTGTGGGTTTTATCAATCTATTGCTTATCCAGAGATCTCTCGGTTTGTCAAATTTGTTTGTTGGCGGTATCTGGTAATGTATAGTGCTTACAATTTTTCTAAATGTAGCATTTTTCATCGCATACCTTGCTATTAATGCCATATCATATGGTGTTGAATAATGATCAGTATTTGGCAATCCATTTGGATTGACAAAATGGCTGTCTTTAGCACCAATTTCTTTTGCCTTCTCATTCATCAAATTTGCAAAACCCTGTATGCTGCCGCCGATATGGTCAGCTACTGCAATTGCAGCATCATTAGCAGACTCTAAAAGCATAGCATAAAGTAATTGCTCTAATGTAAGCTTTTCTCCTGGTACAAGGTAGATAGAATTTCCATCGACATTTTTAACATCATCATTTACAGTTACTACATTATTTAATTTTCCTTTTTCAATGGCGATAATCGCCGTTAAAATTTTTGTTGTGCTGGCAGGATACATTCTTTGATTCATATTTTTGTCGTAAAGGACTTGACCAGTAGTGAAATCCATCAGTACCGCTGTAGGCCCTACGATTTGCGGTGGATTTTCCATTCCATATACTTTTGGTATAAAATTAATCAAAAATATAATAACCGTAATAATAGAAACTATTTTTTTCATGCTTTTGCCTCCATATACGCTTATAATTTTAGTATATCAAAAAAATATGAAATTTAAAAAGGAATTTATATAAAAATGTAGAAATATTTATATAGCAAAATCGAAAGAGGTGAAATATGATTAAATTAACGAAAAGTCAACAATATGGAATCATCGTTTTATTGATAGTAGCTTCATTATTGACTGGGTATTTTATTTATGAAAAAAGCAAACCTCAAAGGGATGATATTGTCAGTATTAAAAGCGATGAGAATTTAATAAACAATTCCAATATAGGTAAAACATCAGAAAATGAAAAAGCCAAAGAAATAAAAGTATATGTCACTGGCTTTGTCAAATCGCCTGGAGTATACACTATGAGAGAAGGCGATAGAATCGATGATGCTATAAAAATGGCAGGAGGAGCTTTGGATGGTGCAGATCTTTCAGATATAAATTTAGCCGAAAAGTTAAAAGATGAGCAGATGATAAAAGTGCCGAAAATAGGAGAAAATTATGCTTCTAACGATAAATCCAGCAGTTCCAATGCAACAAATGGAAAGATAAATATTAATACTGCTACAAAAGAAGAGCTTGATACGCTGCCGGGAATTGGCGAAGTCACTGCACAGCGCATAATAGATTTTAGAGAGCAACATGGCAATTTTCAAAGAATAGAGGATATTATGAATGTTTCAAGGATTGGGCCAAAGCTTTTTGAACAAATAAAAGATAAGATAACAGTTGATTGAAATGTAAATTTGTTCCATATAGAACATAATGGGGAGAAATTATGAAGAAATACGTGTCAATACTTTTGATATTTCTATTGCTGTTTTCAAATATTAAAACGATTTATTCTGACCCTGCATCAGATTTAAAAAATGCTCAGGATGAGGAACAAAAAATCATAATTGAGCTATTTAATTTAGACATGGAAAAAGTAAGAGCATCAAATTTATTGGAAAAACTCAATTCTGAAATCGCAGATACCACAAAACAAATCGACTCAATGGAAAAAGAGATATCAGGCATAAGCAGAGAAATCGTGAATGAGAGAAATAATATAAAAAGTTGGTTTAGGTTTTTGTACATGAATGGTACAAACACCATATTATCTCTTTTACTGATGTCAAACAACGCATCAGAGCTTTTGCACAGATTGATATACATAGATATAATTACTAATTACTTTTACAACAAATTAGATCACATAAATTACCTCTTAAAAAATAAAAAAACTGAAGAAGAGGCATTAACCCATCAGAGAGATGAATTGAGGAAAAAAATAGAAGAACAAAGAAATGCGATTTTGACTTTAAATAAATTAGAAAGCGAAAAGAGTGCAATGCTTGACAATATCAAAAAGCAAATTAGTGATTATCAAAGAATATTAGACATAAGCGCATCGGTGGAAAGCGGCTTACCATCTCTTGACTTTTTGCTAAATAATATTTCAAAATTGCCTTGGAACAGCCTTCAGCCTGATAACTTCGATATCCAGGTTGATTCGGTATCGGCATCATTTAGCGATGAATCAATAAGCAATATGATAGACAATTATAATGATGTATTGAAAAATGTAAAGATCACATTCGATGATAGCGGATTTACTTTATCTGATGGGGATAATTACACTTTATATGGAAATTTTGAGGTGAATGATGGAAAAATTGATTTCAATGTAACCTCAATCAATGTAAAAGGTGTGGAGATAACAGGGGAAGACTTAAACAATCTTATAAAAAATTACAATACTGTTTTGGATTTTGAAAGTCCATTAAAGCAATATAAATTAGTAAGTGTCGAGACAACTACTGGTGAAGTGAAGTTCACATTGTCAAGGATAAAATAAAAATATTTTTTTTGGCTGTTTAGTATGTTAGACTTATATTAGATTCTTATGAGGAGGAATAGCTATGAAAGAAATAGTTTTAGCAGGTGGATGTTTTTGGGGTGTCCAAGCCTATTTTGACACCATAGGAGGGGTAATTGAGACGAAAGTTGGATATGCAAATGGAAACAAGGAAAACCCAACATACGAAGAAGTCTGCACAAATACGACAGGTTTTGCTGAGGCCTGTTACATAAAATACGATGAAAGTATTATATCGTTAGAAGATTTACTGAGAAGCTATTGGAAGATCGTAGATCCTACACTTAAGAATAGGCAAGGCAATGATATAGGTACGCAGTACCGTACGGGGATTTACTACATAGATGACGGCGATCTTAATGTGATATTAAGGTCTAAGGAAGAAGAGCAGAAAAAGTATGAAAAGCCGATAGTTACTGAAATTGAACCGCTTAAAAATTTTTACGACGCTGAGGAATATCACCAGAAGTACCTTAAGAAAAATCCAAATGGTTATTGCCATATACCAAGAGAACTTTTTGAAAATAGGTAAAACGAAGGGGCATTTTTAGTAAGCCCCTTTTTAATCTATTTTCCGCTTTTGATGGAGTGAGCTATTCTGGAACATGCTGCAGCAACTATTGCAGCTACTAAATCATCTATAAATGTATTGCACCTTTCGTCTTTATGTTCATTTAATGTTCCTATTATGCCGAGTTTTACTTTATCTAAATAGCCATAGTTAGTAAGTCCAATTGATCCGTAGATGTTGGTGATGCTTAAAGCTAAGATTTCATCAATGCCATACAGTGGTTCATCTCTTTTAAGAATTGATAGAAGTGGTTCTTCAAGCATGTTTTTCTCTGCAAGTTTGTCAAGGGTTATGCCTGTTAATACAGCATTTTGAACTTCTCTCTTGTCTAAAACTGCATTTAAGCTTTCTATCGCTTCATCCATAGTTAGATCGTAATACTTTTTTTGAAGCTCTAATACAAGTTTAGCCATGTCTTCAATATCTACTCCACGTTCTTTTAACAAATTTACGATTATATCCTTCATTTTGCGCCTCCTTAAAATATTAATGTCGTGTAACCATATATTATGTGCAATTGTTGAAAAATATTATATATTAAAGTATAATCTAAATTAGTTTTAAATCCAATAGACAGCTGGAAAGGGATGTTTATATGAACGAGGTAAGAGTTAGATTTGCACCAAGCCCAACAGGCAATTTACATATTGGCGGTGCCAGAACAGCGCTATTTAATTGGCTTTTTGCAAGGCACAACAATGGAAAGTTAATTTTAAGAGTTGATGATACAGATTTAGAGCGTTCAACTGGAGATTCAATGAAAGCCATATTAGACGGGCTTAAGTGGCTTGGCATCGATTGGGATGAAGGGCCTGTATATCAGTCAAAAAGACTTGAGATGTATAAAAAGTATGCTGATGAGCTGGTACGACAAGGCAAAGCTTATTATTGTTTTTGCACGAAAGAAGAGCTTGATGTAATGAGAAGCGAAGCGCAAAAGGCCGGAAAACCCCCTATGTATACAGGTAAATGTAGGAATTTATCGCCTGACGAAGTAAAAAAGTACATAGATGAAGGCAAAAAATACGTCGTACGATTGAAAGTGCCAAAGGAAGGAAAAACGGTAGTGCACGATATAATCAGAGGTGATGTTGAGTTTGACAATTCAACGTTTGATGATTTTATCATAATGAAGTCAGATAATATGCCTACATACAATTTCGCAACGGTAATAGATGATTATGAAATGAAGATAAGCCATGTAATAAGAGGAGAGGAGCATTTATCAAACACTCCAAAGCAGATCCTTATATACGAAGCATTAGGGTTTGAAAAACCAGAATTTGCACACGTTTCGATGATATTGGCGCCTGATAGAAGTAAACTCAGCAAAAGACATGGAGCTACGTCTGTACAAGAGTTTAGAGATTTAGGATACTTGCCTGAGGCAATCATAAACTATATCACACTTTTAGGATGGGTGCCGTCAGATGGCGAAGAAGTGTTTACTACAGAAAAAAGTGTAAGAGAATTTACTTTAGATAGAGTATCTAAAAATCCGGCTATATATGATACAAAAAAGCTTACTTGGTTAAATGGCATTTACATAAGGGATTGCGATGTAGATAGATTGACAAAAGAAGTCATACCATTTTTGATTAGCAAAGGATTAATAGGCGATGAATACGATTATGATTATATAAAAAAGATTGTAAGTGCTGTAAGAGAAAGAGAAAAGACTTTAAGTGAAATAGCAGATGCTATGTCATACTACTTCAAAGATGATTTTTCCTACGATGAAAAGGGCGTTAAAAAGTATTTTGAAAAGGATGGAGTCGAAAACATACTTAGAGAAGCCGTTGAAGCACTTAAGACAGTAGATGATTTTAATTTAATTGAAACTGAAAATGCGTACCGTGATTTGATAGAAAGATTGAACATAAAAAGCGGTGATTTGTTTCATCCAACAAGGCTTGCTATATCTGGCAGAACGTTTGGACCAGGTTTATTTGATATAATGGAGCTATTGGGCAAAGAGAAGACTGTTGAAAGGATAGAAAAAGCGATAAAGTATATTGAAAGCATTAAACAAAAGTAAGAGGATATTCTGTTCTCTTACTTTTGTTTAAATATAACTTTTACGGTAAACTTAATTAGGAGATGAACCTATGGGAAAGCTTTATTTGGCTTATGGCAGTAATATGAATTTTACGGAAATGATGAAAAGATGTCCAAATGCACAACTGATAGGGCCTGCCATAATCGAAAATTGGAAACTTGTATTTAGAGGCAAAAATGGTTTTGCTTATGCCACAATTGAACCATCAAATGGCAGTTTTGTACCGTCTCTTTTGTGGGAAATAGGAAAGAAAGACGAGGATGCTTTGGATAAATATGAAGATTATCCGTATCTTTATAGGAAAGAGATTGTAGAAGCAATTTGCGAAGGCAAATCAATAAAAGCCATGACATATATAATGAATCCGGGAAATGATGTAGGAAAACCTAGCAAAAGGTATTACAATGTAATAAAGCAAGGTTACATAGATGCGGGTTTTGACGTTGAACTTATAGAGAATATTTTAAGAAATTAACATAAACGTTACATGTATTTAATATGGACATAACAATTTTCTTGTAATATAGATGTTGACAAGTAGATATAAATTTTTAGGTTGGAGATGAAGAGAAACCGTTAATGTGATTAACAATTTTATAGATTAATTGTTAATCTATAATGGTTTCTCTTTTTGATATTTACTGATATTTAGATGTGAGGAGGTGAAGTATTGAAGAAAGATGAGTTCTTGAGAAGGCTTGACAGCAAAAAAATGATCGCTGCCGTCAAAGAAGAAAGACATATTGAAAGAGCAGTTAATAAAAACTTAAGTGGTGTTTTCTTACTTACAGGAAATATTGCTGTAATAAAAAAGTATGTAGACTTTTTTAAATCAAATGATATGTTTACATTTGTTCACATAGAGAAAATTGGAGGTATAAGTTTCGATAAAGAGGGGCTTGAATTTGTAGCTAATTATGTAAAGCCAGATGGGATAATTACCACAAAAAACAGTCTTATAAAGATTGCAAAAAAACTTAATATGTTGACAATTCAAAGATGTTTTATGATAGATACAGATGCATTGAAAAAAGCGATAGAGATTTCGAAAGAAACACAACCTGATTTTGTTGAACTTATGCCAGCTTTAATGCCGAATGTAATTCGAGAATTTACTGAAAATACAAATGAGCCTGTCATAAGTGGAGGGCTAATTAAAACAAGTGAACAAATGATAAACGCTTTGTTAAATGGCGCGATTGCTGTTTCAACAGGCACTCCAAGATTATGGAATGTAGATGTATCAAAAATGTATGAGGAGGTGTCGAAGTGGAGAGAACGGAATCAATTGCAAACTTTAGTAATGCAATAGAGGATAATAGTGACCTAAAAGATGATGTAATAAAATTTAAAAACAACATTGAACCGTATTTATACCTTTTACCATCTGCTATAGTTTTTGCGACATTTGTTTTTTATCCATTTATAAAGACTGTTTACATAAGTTTGTTTTTAACAGATCCACAAGGGAACTTAGGCAAATTTATTGGATTACAAAATTATATAAACATTTTTAAATCTGCTGATTATTTAAATAGCATTTATTTAACATTAAAATTTGTAATTATGACTGTTCCTTTAGAAATGATTGTTGCATTCATTTTGTCTGTTTTTGCTAATCTAAGACTTAAAGGTATTGAAGTTATTAGGACAATATACACATTGCCTATTGCTATATCGTCGGCATCAGCCGCAGTAATATGGATGCTATTATTTAATCCCAGTATAGGATTTATCAACTACATACTCAGTTTTTTTGGGATACACGGTATAGGATGGCTAACCGATGTAAAATACGGAATGATTTCAGTATCAATAGTAAATGTATGGCTTAATGTAGGGATAAATTTCATTTTTATGCTTGCAGGATTGAAAAGTATATCGAAAGACCTTTATGAAAGTGCTCAGATTGACGGAGCCAACATTTTTGTACAGCATATTAAGATAACTATACCAATGCTTTCTCCTACATTGTTTTTCCTAATTACTGTTGACTTTATAAACGCCTTTCAAGAATTTGGAGTAATAAATATTATGACACAAGGCGGACCAGTCAATTCTACTAACGTCATGGTTTATTCGATATATAGAGATGCGTTTTTTAATTTCAGATATGGAAATGGAGCGGCGGAATCGATAATCCTTTTTATACTGCTTTTAATATTCACATTATTACAATTTGCTTCAAGTGAAAAGAAGGTGTTTTATAAATGACAGACTATGTGAGGTGGTTAATTAAGAGAGTTTTGCTATATTTAGTTAACATTATTCTAATATTTGTTGTGGTATTTCCTATTATTTATGCCATATCTGTAAGCTTTATGCCTGATAGTGAAGCTTTTCAATATCCACCAAGATTAATACCAGATTCATTTTATTTAGGCAATTATATTGAGGCACTTAAATCAGTTCCAATACTGCGGTTTATATCAAATAGCTTTATTGTTTCGATAATCATCACTATAGGCCAAATATTGACATCAAGTTTAGCTGCATATGCATTTACATTTTACGAGTTTAAAGGGGAAAATATAATTTTTGCCATATTTCTATCGACTATGATGATACCGGCGGAAGCTATAATAATAGCAAATTATCTTACTATACGGCAGTTGGGACTATTAAATACTTATGCAGGGCTCATCTTACCATATTTAAGCTCAGCATTAGGAATATTTTTATTGAGACAGTTTTATTTAACTATTCCAAAAGATTATTATGAAGCTGCTCAGCTGGATGGTTGTACGAGATTTGGATTTTTAATAAAAGTGGTGATGCCTCTTTCAAGGCCGGCAATTGGTTCTTTGGCTGTATATTCTTTTTTGATTACGTGGAATCAGTACATGTGGCCGCTTTTGATAACTAATACTGATGATATGAGGACAGTACAAATAGGCATAAGCATGTTACAATGGTCAGACTCACAATCGTTTGGGCTTATCATGGCTGGCGTAATCATGATTTTGATTCCTTCTATCATGATATTTATTTTTGGACAAAAGCAGCTTGTAGATGGCTTAAACGCCGGTGCATTGAAAGGCTAAATAAATCATTAAAAGAAAGGAATGATTTTAAAAATGAAACGACTAAAGAAAATTTTATCTATCGCATTAATTGGAAGTGTATTATTTTCAGTCACATCATGTTCCAATGGCACAAAACCATTGACATCATCCAATATCCAACAAAATAAAGACAAAGTTATAGAGATAACATTCTGGCACTCAATGGGTGGAAAAGGGGGAGAAGCAATAAACAAGATGGTAGACGACTTTAATAAAACACATCCTAATATCAAAGTTACTGCTCAATATCAGGGAACCTACGATGATGCGTTAAACAAATTGAAAACATCAGAACAGTCAAAATCAGGACCAGATATTATGCAAGTGTATGATATAGGAACTAAATTCATGATTGACAGTGGTTGGACAACGCCTGTACAAGAATTTATCGATGAAGACAAATTTGATACATCTAAACTCGAACCAAATCTTTTAAGTTATTATACAGTCAATAGCAAGTTGTATTCTATGCCATTCAATTCGTCAACACCAATATTGTATTACAATAAAAGTGCATTTAAAGAAGCTGGTCTTGATCCTAATAGTCCTCCCAATAATTTTAATGAGATAGAAAAATACGGTAAGAAACTTGTGAAAAAAGACGCATCTGGCAAAGTTACACAATACGGATATTCAATGGCGATATATGGTTGGTTTTTTGAACAGTTCATGGCAAAACAAGGTGCATTGTATGCCAATAATGGCAATGGCAGAGATAGGGTAGCGACAGCAGTAGCATTTAACAATGATGCAGGCTTAAATATTATTAACTGGTGGAAGAGGCTTGTTGATGAAGGCGTTGCGGGTAATTTTGGAAGAAAAACAGACGATACTAAAAATGCATTTATTGCAGGTCGAACTGCTATGATTATAGAATCAACAGCTTCATTGAAATCAATATTGGACGGTGTAGGAAATAAATTTGAAGTTGGAACAGCGTATTTACCAGCATTAAATGATAGTAAAGATGGCGGAGTAATAATTGGTGGTGCATCGCTGTGGATACTTAACAATAAGCCGAAAGAATACCAAAAAGCAGCGTGGGAATTTGTAAAATTTATGGTTTCTCCAGGAGAACAAGTGTTTTGGAATGAAAACACAGGATATTTTCCAGTGACAAAGGAAGCTTATGATTTACATGAAATGAGTGCACATTTGGAAAAGTATCCGCAATTTAAAACAGCAATCGAACAGCTTCATTCGACACCTATAAATAGAGCAACACAAGGAGCATTAATAGGAGTTTTCCCTGAGGCAAGGCAAATAATAGAGCAGAATATAGAAAAAGTTTTAAATAATCAGGCTACACCAAAACAAGCTCTCGATGCTGCCGAAAAGAGTGTCAATAGTGCACTTGAAAATTACAACAAAACATTAAAATAAGCAGAATATAGAATTTTATCAAAAAAACATAGCATTAATAGCTATGTTTTTTTTGATAAAGAATTTTTGATATTTTTGATTTGAATTTGACTATTCGATGGAAAGGTACTATAATATAATATGAAATTTGTTATAAATTTAACTAATAGGAGGTTATAAAAATGTGGGAAACAAAGGTGAATCCTAACAAAGTTTTTGAACTTCGCTGTAAAAATACGACTTATTTTGGCGTTGGCAGTATACATAAGATAAAGGATATATTAGAAAATTTAAAAATTAATGGCATTAATAATGTTATTTTTATAACAGGAAAAGGCTCATATAAGACTAGCGGAGCTTGGGATGTCGTAAAACCTGTATTAGATGATCTTGATTTAAAATATTCACTTTACGATAAAGTTGGCCCAAATCCTACTGTTGACATGATAGACGAAGCAGCCAAAATTGGACGTGAATCTGGAGCGAAAGCCGTAATTGGAATTGGCGGTGGTAGTCCGATAGATACTGCAAAAAGCGTGGCTGTGCTTTTAAAATATACTGATAAAAATGCAAGAGAACTTTATGAGCAAAAATTTATTCCTGACAAGGCTGTTCCCATCATAGCTATAAATCTTACACATGGTACAGGAACAGAGGTAGATAGATTTGCAGTAGCTACTATACCTGAGAAAAATTATAAGCCAGCTATAGCTTATGATTGCTTATACCCCATGTATGCTATAGACGATCCTTCGCTTATGACAAAGCTTGACAAAAAGCAGACGATAGCAGTTACCGTTGATGCTTTAAATCACATTACGGAAGCCGCTACAACACTTGTTGCATCTCCATATAGCATTCTTACGGCTAAGGAAACAGTAAGATTGATTGTTCGTTATCTTCCTGCTGCTGTAAATGATCCTTTAAATATAGTGGCAAGATATTACCTTCTGTATGCTTCTGCATTAGCTGGCATATCTTTTGACAATGGCCTTTTACATCTTACTCACGCTTTAGAACATCCTTTAAGTGCTGTAAAACCTGAAATAGCTCATGGGTTAGGACTTGGAGCAATATTGCCAGCAGTTGTAAAAGCTATTTATCCAGCTACAGCAGAAGTATTGGCTGATGTATATAGTCCTATAGTTCCTGGTTTAAAAGGACTGCCTGCTGAGGCGGAGCATGTTGCAGAAAAAGTTCAGGAATGGCTTTTTAATGTGGGGTGCACTCAAAAGTTATCTGATTTTGGGTTTACGAAAGATGATATTCCTAATCTTGTGAAACTTGCTAAAACAACTCCTTCCCTGGATGGATTGTTATCTATTGCACCTGTTGAAGCTACTGAATCTGTCATTGAAAAGATTTATTTAGAATCTCTTTAACTTTGATAAAAAAATGTCTTGTTTTGTTAAATTTATTACGATTTTGTTAAATGATTAGACAATTCGTTGTTTTTAATGTAAAAATATTTGACATTAGTCATATAAATATATAATATATCATTAAGTGAAAAATTATGTCTGGTATAAAGCCAGACATAATTTATTACGAAATCTTGGAGGTGTGAAAGCAATGAACGAGATTTTAGAGAAGAAGCAATTGAATCCCACTGTCAAAATGATGGTTATAAACGCTCCACTGATGGCGAAAAAGGCGGAACCTGGACAGTTTGTCATAGTGAGAGTAGATGAAAAGGGTGAACGCATTCCCTTGACAATAGCAGATTACGATAGGGACAAAGGCACGATTACTATAATATTTCAAGAAGTCGGCATGAGCACCAAGAAGTTAGGGACGTTAAACGTAGGTGATAGATTGCATGACTTCGTAGGACCTTTAGGAAAACCTGTTGAATTTTCAAAAGATACGAAACGAGTTTTAGCAATCGGCGGAGGTGTTGGAGTTGCGCCGCTTTATCCAAAAGTAAAAATGCTAAATGAGATGAAAGTATCAGTGGATAGCATAATAGGCGGCAGAAGTGCAGAGTACGTCATATTAGAAGATGAAATGAAAAAAGTTAGCGAAAACCTTTATATAACGACGGATGACGGCACAAAAGGCCGTAAAGGCTTTGTAACAGATGTATTAAAAGAATTGATAGAAAAAGGCAACAAATACGATGAAGTAATTGCAATTGGGCCACTGATAATGATGAAGATGGTATGCAATATAACAAAAGAATACAACATACCAACTATGGTCAGCATGAACCCGATAATGATAGATGGAACTGGAATGTGCGGAGGATGCAGAGTCACAGTTGGAGGAGAGACAAAATTTGCATGTGTCGATGGTCCAGCATTTGACGGTCTTAAAGTAGACTTCGATGAAGCAATGAGAAGGCAGAATATGTATAAAGATATGGAGAGGAAAGTATTAGAAAATTATGAGCACGAATGCAAGTTAGGAGGCATCTTAAATGGCTAACATGTCTTTAAAAAAAGTACCAATGCCTGAACAGGAACCAAATCAGCGAAACAAAAATTTCAAAGAAGTTGCATTAGGGTATGAAGAAAACATGGCTGTTGAAGAAGCCGAAAGATGTATTCAATGCAAGAATCGGCCATGTGTAGAAGGTTGCCCTGTTCACGTAAAAATACCTGAGTTCATCAAACTGATAGCAAATAGAGATTTTGAAGGAGCATATCAAAAGATAAAAGAAACGAATAATCTACCTGCAATATGCGGAAGAGTATGTCCACAGGAAAGCCAGTGTGAATCAGTATGCACAAGAGGCAAAAAAGGAGAACCTGTAGCCATCGGCAGGCTGGAGAGATTTACAGCAGATTGGCATATGAAAAATAATGAAGATAAAATAGAAAAACCAGAGACAAATGGCAGAAAAGTTGCTGTTATAGGATCTGGGCCTGCAGGACTATCATGTGCAGGTGATCTTGCAAAAATGGGATATGACACAACCATCTTTGAAGCATTTCATACTCCAGGCGGTGTTTTAATGTACGGTATCCCAGAGTTTAGACTTCCAAAAGAAATAGTGCAAAAAGAAATTGATTCGTTGAAAAAATTGGGAGTAAAAATAGAAACCAACATGGTCATAGGCAAGATACTTACAATCGATGATTTATTCGATATGGGGTATGAAGCAGTGTTCATAGGGACAGGCGCAGGATTGCCTAAATTCATGAATATACCTGGAGAAAACTTAAATGGAGTTTACTCAGCAAATGAATTTTTGACGAGGATTAACTTGATGAAAGCTTATGATTTCCCTAACAGTCCCACTCCTGTAAAAGTAGGTAAGAAAGTTGTCGTTGTTGGTGGTGGAAACGTGGCGATGGATGCAGCAAGATCTGCAAAGCGCATGGGGGCAGAGGAAGTGTACATCGTATATAGAAGGTCAGAGGAAGAAATGCCTGCAAGGCTTGAGGAAATACACCACGCAAAAGAAGAAGGAATCATATTTAAGTTATTGACGAACCCTGTAAGAATCATTGGTGATGAAAGTGGCAATGTAAAAGGAATCGAATGTGTTAACATGGTTTTAGGCGATGTAGACGAATCAGGTAGAAGAAGACCTGTAGAAGAAAAAGGTTCAGAGCATGTAATAGATGTAGATACAGTTATTATAGCAATAGGACAAAGTCCAAATCCGCTTATAACATCCACGACAGAAGGTTTGGAAAAGCAAAGATGGGGTGGAATAATAGTCAACGAAGAAACATTGGAGACAAGCCGCAGAGGAGTTTTTGCGGGCGGTGATGCTGTGACAGGCGCAGCAACAGTAATACTTGCAATGGGAGCTGGTAAAAAAGCTGCAGCTTCTATACACAAATATTTAAGCGAAAAGTGATTTTTAACTGTAAAACACCATTTAATTGCGTTGTATATGGTCAAATGCAATAAATGGTGTTTTTGTCTTTAAAATTTGATTAACTTTAAACGCAAAAAAGCAACGCTTTTAAAAGCGTTGCTTTTAGAAGTAGCCTTAAGGGGAGTCGAACCCCTGTCTTCGCCGTGAGAGGGCGATGTCCTAGGCCACTAGACGATAAGGCCAAATATTGGCTGCCGAACTAGGATTCGAACCTAGACTAGATGATCCAGAGTCACCGGTGCTACCGTTACACCATTCGGCATCAACTGACAGAACTTATTATAGCATGGGTTTTTATTTTTGACAAGGGGGTGTTAAAAAATTTTTATAAAAAACCAACTTGTTTTGAGTGTTTACATATTAAGTTAAATGCTATATAATATCCTTTGAAGTTATATACTGTATACATAAAAGGGGGGATATGACAATGGCACATATTATTACAGACGAATGCATAAGCTGTGGTGCTTGCGCTGCAGAATGCCCTGTAGATGCTATTCACGAAGGCACAGGAAAATACGAAGTGGATGCTGATACATGTATAGATTGTGGTGCATGTGAACCAGTATGCCCAACAGGAGCTATTAAGGCTGAATAAGATTAACGAAAAGTCCCTTTCAGGGGCTTTTTGTTTAATTGACTTAAAAATTTCAAAGTGGTATAATCTACAATAATATATTTTAGATAGATTAGGAGGAGTCATAATGCCTATAGTTTTTCTTAATGGTGAGTTTGTAGACAGTGAAAAAGCGGCTGTTTCGGTTTTTGACCATGGATTTCTTTATGGTGACGGTGTTTTTGAGGGGATAAGGGCGTATGATGGTGTTGTTTTTAAATTAGATGATCACTTAAAGAGACTTTACAATATGGCTAAGGCACTTCTTTTAGATATACCATACTCTAAAGAAGAAATGGCCGATAAAGTCTTGGAAACTGTGAGGAGAAACAACTTAAAAGATGCATACATAAGATTAGTTGTTTCAAGAGGGAAAGGCGATTTAGGGCTCGATCCCTACAAATGTTCAAAGCCTACAGTAGTTATCATTGCAGATAAGATTACATTGTATCCTGATGAGATGTACCAAAATGGATTAAAAATTATCACATCTACGTTTAGGCGCAACTCCATTCAAACCTTAGACCCACAGATTAAATCTCTAAATTATCTTAACAATATATTGGCAAAGATTGAGGCTGTGAAAGCGGGATATCCAGAAGCTCTTTTATTAAATTTAGAAGGATATGTGGCAGAATGTACAGGTGACAATGTTTTTATTGTATCTGACGGTACTTTATATACACCGCCATCTGCTGCTGGAGCTTTAGGTGGCATTACGAGAGCTACTGTCATAGATATAGCAAATAAACTTGGAATACCAGTTGTTGAAAAATATTTTTCACTTTTCAATGTGTACACTGCAGATGAATGCTTTTTGACAGGTACTGCTGCAGAAGCAATTCCTGTAACTGAAGTTGACAAGAGAGTCATCGGTGACGGTAAGCCTGGCGAGATTACTAAAAAGATCATTGAAGAATTTAAAAATGTGAGAACCTTGTATGGAACAAAGGTATATTAAAAAAACGCATGGCTAGTCCATGCGTTTTAGACTTTAAGGAGGATATGAAATGGATAAATTGTACTATTATGACAGCTATAAAAGCTCCTTTACTGCGAAAGTCATCGATATTAATGTTACTGATGAATACTGCGAAGTTATGCTTGATAAGACGTATTTTTATCCTGAAAGCGGTGGACAACCAGCAGATAGAGGATTTATCGACGGCATAAAGGTTGAAAATGTCTTTTTAAAAGATGATAAAGTCATCCATGTTTTGAAGATGCCTCCTAAAAATGATTTGGTAAGTTGTGAGATAGATTGGAAAAAGAGATTTGACAACATGCAACAGCACAGTGGTCAGCATCTTTTGTCGGCAGTATTTTATAAGCTATTTAATGCAGAAACAGATAGTTTTAGCATTGGAGATGATAGCTCACATATTACATTGACCAATAGCGATTTAAGCGAAGATAACCTTAAAGAAGTCGAGATTGAAACAAATAGGCTTATATATTTAAATTTACCTGTTGTTTCATACTTTGTAAAAAACGATGATTTAGGGAAATTACCCTTAAGAAAAAAGCCTAAAGTTGACGAAAATATAAGAATAGTGGAGATTAAAGACTTTGACTATTCACCATGCGGTGGTACTCACGTGAAGAATTTAGGTGAAATAGGAATTGTAAAGATAAAAAAATTTGAAAGAACAAAAAAAGGCTTAAGGATTGAATTTGTCTGTGGATTTAGGGCAATTGATGATTATTTTAAGAAAAATAATTACATAAACAGGCTAATAGCGCTGTTATCTGCAAAGGAAGAAGAAGTCTTAGAAAAGATCGATAAGATATTGGATGAAAATAAAGAACTAAAAAGGGAATTAAATAGAATGAGAGATAATATACTTCAATATGAGGCTGAAAAATTAATCGCAGAGTCAATAAATTTAAAAAAATTTAAGATGGTGGCAAAAACATTTGATGATAAAGATATGAAAGAATTGAGAGCTTTATCGCAGATAATCACGAAAGAGAAAGGGACTATTTGCATTTTAGGTAGCACTGTGGATTGTGGCAATATAGTCATATCAAGATCGGATGATGTTGATATAGATATTAATTCGTTTTTTAAAGAGGTTTTGGACGTTATAGAAGGAAACGGTGGAGGCAATCAAAAAACATGCCAAGGAAGTGGCAAAGCGGAAAAAGTGGGATTGGCGATAGACAAAGCAATTAACTTAATATCAAAAAGTTAAAAAAAATTTAAGAGGTATGCAGGAAAATAATAACATTTATAGAATATATAACTATAGTTAGAATATTCTATAGGAGTTGAGCTAAAATGGAAAACATTGAAATGTCATCGTTAAAAGACTTGTTGGAAAAAATCAAGCAAAAAATTTCGAATGATGACATATTAAGGTGCATTAATGACGGCGAAATTTTGACAGTTGGCGAGGGATGTGAAGATTGGGAGATAGAATGTGGACGAGATATAGTAGATATATATAAGAAATTGTCAAATTTAGTGGAAAAAATTAGATGAAATTTCTACATTATCCTATTGAATTTTTTGGTTCCTAATGATAAAATTGTATATGCGATTTTTAGAAAAGGGGAACTAATGATGTACAATAAGATATCTGTATTGGAAGAACAGATTAGCAATTTACGAGATGAACTTGATGATTTGATAAAGCAAGAAGAAGTAAAATATGAGATGATTCTTGATTTAAGCCGCAAACTCGACGATCTAATCGTGCTATATTGTACGACGAAATCGAAAAAATATCGCACAAATGGTGATATTGTCCAATAAATATGCTATAATAGTCTAAAGGGGAGTAACTCTTCGTTAATCAGTCGTCAGTACGGTGAGAAACACCCGGCTGGTTAAGCAAATTTGCGAGTGAGACCTTTATTTTGTGGAATAATACAAAATAAAGGTCTTTATTTATACCATAAATTAAGAAACAAGGAGGAATAAGATGAAGGAAAGCTGGATTTATGATGTAGAAGAAGTTTTAAATGATTTAAATGTGGATGCTAAGGAGGGGCTTTCATCAAAAGATGCTAAAGAGAGGTTAGAAAAGTATGGCGCCAACATTTTAAGTGAAAAGAAAAAGCGAACCATGTTGTCTATGTTTTTGGATCAATTTAAAGACTACATGGTGATTATCTTGATAATTGCATCTATTGTTTCGTTTTTTCTGGGTGAAATTACAGATGCAGTAATAATTTTATTCATAATCTTGTTAAATGCTTTTTTAGGGATGATACAAGAAAATAATGCTGAGAAGTCTCTTGAAGCGCTTAAAAAATTGTCTGCGCCGGTGTCGCGCGTACTAAGAGATGGAAAAGTTGTGGAGATAGAGTCACAACATATCGTTCCTGGTGATGTAGTGTTTTTAGAAGCAGGAAATTTTGTGCCTGCTGATGGAAGGATAATAGAGTCTGCAAATTTGAAGATAGATGAGTCGGCTCTCACAGGTGAATCTGTTCCGTCAGAAAAGACTTCTGGCAAGTTAAAAGACAAAAATCTCAATATCGGCGATAGACATAACATGGCGTACATGGGCACAGTTGTAACTTATGGGAGAGGATTGTTTGTAGTGACTGAGACAGGTATGAGCACAGAGATGGGGAAAATAGCGAAGATGTTAGACGATGATGAGATGACGATGACGCCTCTCCAGATAAAGTTAGAGCAACTTGGGAAGTATCTTGGCACAGGAGCACTTATCATTTGTGGCATAATATTTGGAATAGGTGTTATGGAAAAAAGGCCGGTATTTGACATGTTTATGACATCTGTAAGCCTTGCTGTTGCTGCGATTCCTGAAGGACTGCCAGCAATAGTCACTATCACTTTAGCATTAGGCGTACAGAAGATGATAAAGAGAAATGCTATATTAAGAAGGCTTCCAGCAGTGGAGACATTAGGCAGTGCAAATGTGATATGTTCTGATAAAACAGGCACTTTGACTCAAAACAAGATGACGGTAGTGAAAGTTTTTGTCGATTTTAAAGAGATAGACTTGACTGAAGGATATGACAGCAAGGCAGGGTTTATTTTGGAGCAGGGTGTACTTTGCACAGATGCGTTTATTGATGAGTCAGGTAAAAGCTTTGGAGATCCGACTGAAGTCGCCATAGTATCAGCGTGTGAAAAATATGTATCTAAAAAATCGGAGTTAGAAAAAGAATTTCCGCGAGTTGCCGAAATCCCATTTGATTCTGATCGAAAAATGATGACTACCATCCACAAATCAAATGATAAAAATTATAAGGTCATAACAAAAGGAGCATTTGATAGTGTCATCGAAAGGTGTAGATACATATTAAAAGATGGTAAAATAGTAGAATTGAGCGATGACGATAAGGCAAAAATTAAGATTGAAAATGAGAATATGGGAAAAGATGCTTTAAGAGTTTTGGCTATATCTTTTAAAGATACTGATAGTGTGCCAGAAAGGTTAGAAAGCCTTGAGGTGGAGAAAGATCTTGTATTTGTTGGGCTTTTAGGAATGATAGATCCGCCGAGAGATGAAGTAAGAGATTCTGTCAGGATATGCAAAAATGCCGGCATAAAACCTGTCATGATAACAGGTGACCATAAGATTACTGCTGTAGCTATTGCAAGAGATTTAGGCATTTTGGATGAAGATGATATGTCTGTGGATGGCAGAGAGTTGGAAACAATGACAGATGATGAACTTTACGAAAAGGTAAAAAACATATCAGTGTATGCAAGAGTTTCTCCAGAGCATAAGATGAGGATAGTAAAAGCTTGGCAGAAAAACAATGCGGTGGTGGCTATGACTGGCGACGGTGTAAATGATGCACCAGCGCTAAAGCAGGCTGATATAGGTGCTGCAATGGGTATTACAGGCACAGATGTGGCAAAAGATTCTGCTGATATGGTGCTTACAGATGATAATTTTGCAACTATTGTGGCTGCTGTAGAAGAAGGAAGAACCATTTATGAAAACATAAAAAAATCTATACATTACCTTTTATCATGCAATATTGGCGAAATACTTGTCCTCTTGGTTGCAACATTAGCTGGTATGCCAATGCCTCTTAAGCCGATCCATATATTGTGGGTGAATTTAGTAACAGATAGCCTACCTGCTCTTGCTTTAGGTTTGGAACCTGCTGAAAAAGATATAATGTCTAAGAAACCAAGACCAAAAGATGAAAATATCTTTTCAGATGGCCTTATGTACAGAATACCAATCGAAGGCATCATGATAGGCTTAGTATCTTTTATAGCATTTCTGATTGGGCTTAGGGAAAATCTGACTAATGCAAGAACTATGGCATTTGCCGTTTTGACTTTTTCACAGCTTTCACAAGCGCTGAACGCAAGATCCATCAAATCAGTGTTTAAGATCGGCTTATTTAAAAATAAATACATGGTGCTTGCACTATTAGTTTCCATATTCCTTCAGCTTGTAGTCATACTGACTCCATTGAATACAATTTTCGATATAAAAAATATAAACATATACGATTGGGATGTAGTAATTGCACTATCACTTTTGCCTTTAGCAATTATGGAAATAGCAAAAGCGACATTTTTCAAAAATAGGTAAATTTAAACCGCTTTGCACGACATGCTGCATGATGGAGTAGCATTTGCTACTCTACCATGGCATATCAAGTGTAAAGCGGTTTTATGTTACTATGTGAGGGTATAAAATTGCTGATATTATCTGAATTATGACAGTGGCAGCTATAAGTATCATCCATGAAATGCCTGCTTGTGATACACTGCCATTTATTAGATATCCTCGCAAAAGTTCAACAACGTAACTTAAAGGATTGATTCTCGCTACTATTTGAAGCCAATGTGGCATTATTTGTATTGGATAGATTGCATTGCTGGCAAAAAATAATGGCATTGTTATAACCTGCCCTATTCCCATAAATCTTTCCCTGCTTTTTACTATGGCTGCTAAAGCCATTGACAAAGAAGAAAAAAATGCGGCACCCAAAACAATTGTCAATATGCTCATAACTATGTTTAAAATGCTCCACTTTATGTCAAGTCTTAGCAAAAACGCCAAAAACAATATTATTATTACTTGACTTATTGCTCTGACTCCTGCTCCAAAGGCTTTTCCTGTGACAAAAGCTGCTCGAGGAACAGGCATTGCTATAAGCTTTTGAAGTATTCCTTGATCTTTATCCCAAATTATGCTTAAACCATAAAATATGGATATGAACATCATTGATTGAGCTAAAATGCCTGGAGCCATAAATGTCTGATAGTTGACATTTCCTGTAGGTATGGCTCGTATTCTGGAAAATGCCTGACCAAAGATAAGAAGCCATAAAACTGGTTGGACTGCTCTTGTAAGTAATTCGGTTGGATCATGTTTCAGTTTTCGTATCTCTATTTCTGCGATTGTAAAAGAATTCAAAATATAGTCTAAAATTGTTTTTATAGGAGAACTCATCTTAACTGAATCTTTGGATTCTTTTGCGTAATTGACTTGTTTCACGATAATTCCCTCCAGACTCTAATTGATTTCCTGTGAAAAATGTAAATACATCGTCCAATGTTGCGTTTGGATTTCCGGTTTTTGATTTTAATTCATCAGGAGTTCCTAAGGCAGCAATTTTGCCACTGTTCATTATTGCTATTCTTCCACATATAGCTTCTGCTTCTTCCATGTAATGGGTAGTAATTAAAATTGTAAGACCGGTTTCTTTTCGTAAAGTATCTATTACGTTCCAAACATTTTGCCTTGCTACAGGATCAAGTCCCACTGTCGGTTCATCAAGTATTAAGACTTCAGGTTTGTGTATTATTGCTTGGCCTATTTCCAGTCTTCTTATCATTCCACCTGAATACTGTTTAACTAAGCGGTTTCTGGCATCATTCAAATTTAAAATGTCAAGAATGTAATCAATTCTTTCTTCTCTTTCTTTTTTGTTAAGCCTTAAAAGCTTAGCCACAAATAGCATATTTTCATATCCAGTTAAGGTGGAGTCTGCAGAGAGAGCTTGTGGCACATATCCAATGTATCTTCTTATTGTTGCACTGTATTTTTTTGCATCGAAACCGGCAACAAGTATTTTGCCAGAAGTAGGTGGCATCAATGTTGTTATCATTCTTATGGTAGTAGTTTTTCCTGCACCGTTGGGACCTAATAAGCCAAATATTTCTCCTTTTCTGACGTCAAACGTGATTCCACCTACTGCTTCAAAATCTTTAAATCTTTTCTTTAAATTTTTTATTTCGATTGCAAAGTCCATAAAATCACCTTCTTGAAATTTTTTAAAATATTGCAGCATCACCTGATGCGCTTAATAGGGTTTTGAGATTTTTGTTCAATGTACCAATGTCTATACTGTCATCACACATATCGACTATTTTTTTTAGCATCTTTGTGCGGTATTCTAAAATTTCGTTTAGAAGCACAGCACCTTTTTCTGTAAGCTTTAAAAACACAAGGCGTCTATCCTTATCATCTCTCCACCTGTATACCAAATCATCAGCAACGAGATTGTCGATTAGCCCTGTCAGTGTGCTGGAAGACAGTAAAAGTTGCGACTGTAGTTGTTTCATAGTTATTGCTTCATCTTGGCTTAATTTGTTTAAGACCCAAAACCGAGACATGGTAATTTCTTTATTGTTTAAGTAATTTCTAGTCACAAGATTCATTCTGTGATTGATTTCCCGAAGTAAATATTCTAATAAGTTTATTTCGGCATCCATTATATCAGCCTCCCTAATATTTCGTAAACCGTAATATTATTATATTACATATTGCGCCTAATGTCAAAAGTTTCATGTTATAAGAAATTATAAATTGTTTGTATATTGTATTTATTGAATTATAACAATTGTATGTTATAATAATTTTAAAAAATATGGGAGGTATCGAGTGTGAAAGAAAATAGCTTAAAAAGACTTGTTTACATCGCGCTTATGACGGCTCTTATTGCTGTTGGTACTATGGTAATACAAATTCCTACGCCATATACGAAAGGATATATAAATATAGGCGATTCTTTTATTTTTCTTTCTGCTACTATTTTGGGACCTCTTGCAGGTTTCGTATCTGGAGGCATTGGTTCGGCATTAGCTGATCTTCTTTCAGGATATGCTTTATGGGCCCCATGGACATTGGTCATAAAAGGATTGGAAGGGTTTATTGTGGCTGTTTTATTGAAAAAAGAAGATAAAAGTTTTAGTTTTATTGTGCAAGTAGCTGTTTTTGCATTAGCTGCATTGTGGATGGTGCTTGGGTATTATATTGGTGGTGCTTTTATGTACGGTTCAAAAGCTGCTCTTGCTGATGTTCCAGGAAATATACTTCAAGGGATAGGAAGCGTAATCATTGGTTCTGTGCTTGTAGGTTCGTTGTCAAAAGTTAAATACTTTAAAGATATAAAGCGAGGTTAGATATCCTTGCTTTTTTCTTTTTAAAAATGTATTATTTTATATGAGAATTGCATTGAGGTGAAAGAAATATGATTGATACAGTGATGTTTGACCTTGATGGCACTTTACTTCCTGTTGACACGGACAAAATGATCATGGAGTATTTTGAAGCTATTTCAAATAAAATCTCAGATTATTTCGATAAGTATTACTTCCAAAAAGCTCTTTATTCAGCCAGCATGGACATGATAAACAATTTGGATCCTGATAAGACAAATGAAGAAGCCTTTTTTGATTCGTTTTTGAAGTTAGTGGAATACCCAAAAGATAAAATCATGGAGATTTTTAACGATTTCTATGAAAATGACTATAAGAACCTTGGAGCTAATGTATGTAAAAACGAGTACGCTAAGGCCTGTGTAGAACTGCTGGTTGATAAAGGATATGATGTTGTGCTCGCAACAAATCCGATTTTTCCAGGTATAGCCATAAAAGAGAGATTGAGATGGGCCGGAATTGACCATAAGTACTTTAGCTTTATCACATCTTATGAGCACATGCACTTTTGCAAGCCTTACATACAATATTACAAGGAAATCGTAGAAAGACTCGAGAAAAAGCCTCAACATTGCATCATGATTGGCAATGATGTTGATGAAGATGTAATAGCTGGGACTATTGGCTTTAAGACATATCTATTGGATGAGTTTTTGATTAATAGAACATCAAAAGACATTTCAGCATTTGAACATGGAAATTATAAAGACTTGTATGAGTATATTAAAAGATTGCCTGCTATTAGATAGGAGATGATTAAAGTGAAATTGACAATTCTTGGCTCGCATGGACCTTATCCGGGTGCAGATGGAGCTTGTTCAGGTTATTTGGTGGAAGATAATGGTGTAAATGTGCTTGTAGATTGTGGTAGCGGTATTATCAGCAGATACCAAAAGTATCATGATTTAAAAGATCTAAAATACATAATATTAACCCATTTGCATTCAGACCACATGGCAGATATGCTGGTTTTAAGATATGCGTTGGATATAATGATGAAAAAAGGTTATATAAATGAACCTGTAAACGTGTATTGTCCAGATGAACCTTCAAAAGTTATTGAAGAATTAGGATTTAATGATGTGTTTAAAATCAAACACATAGATGAGACATTGAAACTTGATATTGAAAATTTTACTATAATATTTAAAGAAATGGTTCATCCTGTTAAGACATTTGCCGTAAAATTCAATAATGGAGATAAAACCTTTGTCTTTAGCAGTGATACGATTTACAATGATAAGCTTGTTTCTTTTGCAAATAATGCCGACTTATTCTTGTGCGATGGCAATTTACTAAATGGCGAGAAAGGCCCACACCTTACTGCAAAACAGGCAGCAGAGATTTCAAAGGCTGCTCATTGCAAAAAGCTTGTCGTTACACACCTTTGGCCACAACACTCTATAGAAGAATATGAAAAAGAAGTGTCAGAAGTGATAAATGATGCAAGTATAGCCAAGCCTTTTGAAGTATATTGCGTATAATTGATATGGATAAGCCATTTTTGTACATAGCAGTATTATTATCTGTAGGCATCATAATAAGCAGGTTTCTTGAGATAAATGTTGTGTTTTTGTTTTTAACATTTTTAGTTGTCCTTTTTGCCGGCATATACATATATCTGTCCAAAAAAAATGCTATTTACTTGTTGCTTCTGGCAGTATTTGTTTTAGGATTGACTTTAGGAGAAAATGCACTATATTCAAAAGGTGTGTACGATGATTTAAGCAACAGATTGGTTTCATTTGATGGAGTTGTTTCAAATGTCATTTTGAAAGATGGATTTGCAAAATACGTTTTAAGTCCTAAAAACAAAGATAAGATTTTAGTAACGCAGTATGGTGGTACTTATCCTAAAGAAGGCGATTTAACCGAGGTAAGAGGAATAATAGAGCTGCCTCAAGGCAAGAGAAACCCTGGTGGATTTGATTATAGGCTTTATCTTAAAAAAAACGGTATTACAGTTTTGATGAATGTAAATGGCTATTCTGTGAGAATCATAAAAAGCAATGCAGACAACTATGCGGATAAAGTCGTTAGAATGACAAGGGAGAGAATAACGCAGATTTTTTTTAATTCGATGCCAAAAAACGATGCTGATTTTATCTCATCTGTCATACTGGGTCAATACAATATTGAAGAAGATGTACTTAGTTCTTTTAGGGTTACAGGTCTTACACATATAATTGCGGTGTCAGGATTTAACTTTGGAATATTGACTTTATTTATGATGTTTGTCTTGAATATTTTACACATTAGGAGATATTCTCCTTTTGTAATAATTCCACTGCTTTTAATATATACCTTTATTACAGGCGCACCACCATCAGCCGTAAGAGCTGTTATAATGGCTTGCATGGCTTTGATTGCTGCGTCAATCGGAAGAGAGAATAATCCAATTAATGCCATATCTTTTGCAGCAACTATGATACTCTTTTTCAATCCTTTGATGTTGTTTGACATTGGTTTTCAACTATCATTTATAGCGACATTGTCTATTTTGCTTTTGTATAAGCCAATAAAAGGTATAATAAATATAAAAAGTGAAAAAATGAAAGAAGCGCTTTCCGTCACTTTAGCTGCACAAATTGGCACAATCCCTATTATTATATACTTTTTTCATAATATTTCGATTATTTCACTATTGCCAAATATATTGATTGTGCCGATTGTAAGCGTTGCTGTAGTGTTGGGGTTTTTGTCTGCAATTTTAGGTCTTATATATATGCCCCTTTCTATTCCTTTAAATCTTATAAATATACCGGTAGTAGAGATTGTCTTGCATCTTACAAGGATTTTCTCCCAGATACCGCATGCATCTATAAGCGTATCTCAACCGCCAGTTTACATGATGTTATGCTATTATGCTGTACTGATTTTATTGACCAGCAATCTCAGCAGAAAAATTAAAATCAGTGTTGTTTCAACGATGCTGTTTCTCTTGATGGCAGTGTTTGCCATAAATTCATTTACACCTAAAAACCTTGAAATAATTTTTCTCGATGTTGGACAAGGTGATAGCACCTTTTTAATGACTCCGGATGGCAAAAGCATACTGATAGATGGCGGGGGAAGACCTGAATACGGCAATTCTTCCTTTGATGTTGGACAAGATATATTGATGCCATTTTTGCTTTATAAGAATGCTACATCGTTAGATGCGGTGTTTATATCTCATACAGATTATGATCATGTAGGTGGCATATTGTCGATTTTAAACGATGTAGATGTGAAAAGGATATTTATTGGCAGACAAGTGGCGGATAGCGAAAATTTTAAAAAATTAATGGCTATTGCCAGCAAAAAGCAAATACCAGTTTTTCAATTGTCGAAAGGCGATTGGGTTGAGATATCTGGAATAAAATATGATATTTTAAGCCCCGATTCTTACGTGATTGCTGAGAATCCCATAAATAATAATGCGCTGGTTTTTAAAATGATATATAAAAATGTAAGCATCTTATTCACTGGAGATATAGAGAAAGAAGCGGAAAATGCGCTATTAGATGATAATATATCATCAGATATATTGAAAGTTCCACATCATGGATCTAATACGTCATCGCAAAAAGATTTTGTGGACAAGGTAAATCCTAAAATCAGCGTGATAATGGTAGGTAAAAATAATTATGGACAGCCAGATGTAGAAGTAGTAAAATATTTAAAAAGCAGATCGCGACTTTTCAGGACAGATAAAGATGGTGCTATCATCGTTGAAACGAATGGCACATTTATACATATCAAAAAAATGATCGAGGATTGATGGCAGTGAATTACAAAGAATTTCTTGAGATTACAAACAAAGGCTTTTTGCCTGCTTATGTTTTTTACGGCGAAGAAAGATTTTTGATCGATGAAGCTATTAAAAAATTAAAAAACAAACTAATAGCTGAAGGCACTGAAATCATGAATTACACCATAATTGAAGATGCTAATGATAAAAATATAATAGACAGTTTAGAAACTCTTCCATTTATGTCGGAACATAGGTTTGTTTTAATAAAAGATGATGATGTTTTAAAAAAGATAAATGATGACACCGTTGATGCTATAATAAAGCGGATTGAAAGCGGAAATACAGACAGTTGTATTGCATTTGTATTTAAGGACAAAATTGACACGAGAAAAAGAATATTCAAGGCAATAAGTAAACATGGTGCTATTGTAAATTTTGAACATTTAAAATTTGATGAAGCAGTCAATTATGCAGGTTTTTTTGTCAGAACCTATGGAAAAGTCATAAAAAAACCTGTTGCAGAATATATTGTTAAAAGCGTAGGGGTGGATTTATATACCATTTTAAATGAAATCAAAAAAATTGTGTCTTACAGCGATGGCAAAGAAGTGCTTATAGATGATGTAAAAGACGTTGTATCAGCATCAACTGATGAGAATGTATTCAAATTGGTAAACGCAATAGGTTTAAGACAGGAAAAAGCAGCTATATACATATTGAACAAGATGATTTTAAATGAAGAAAATCCTATTGGAATATTATCCATGATTGCACGGCAGTTTCGGATTCTCATAAAGGCTAAGCATTTATTGATGAAAAAAATTGACAAAAAAAAGTTGCAGCAAGACTTAGGGATACCTTATTTTTTAGTTGATGGTATTATACAGCAATCAAAGTGTTTTAAAGAAAAAGATCTTTTAAATGCGTATAAACTGTGTGTAAAATGCGATAGGGAATTGAAATTAAGCTATGATGGCAATTTAGCTTTGGAATCATTGATAAGAAAGCTTTGCAATTAAAAAAGCGTACGACGTACGCTTTTTAAGCATTTAATGCGTTAAATTTTGCATATAATCTTGATTTCTTTCTTGCAACTGTATTTTTGTGCAATGTGCCCTTTGAATATGCTTTATCAAGTTCTCTTATGGCATTAATTAAAGCTGCTTTTGTATTATCTATGTTACCTTCTGCTAAACTCTTTTCGAATTTAGAAATAGCTGTTCTAACTTTTGATTTTACTATTTTATTCTCCAATGTCCTTCTTTTTGTTACAAGTATTCTTTTTTTAGCTGATTTTATGTTTGCCAAACCATTCACCTCCTCAAATCAATCAAAAGTAATTTTACCACGAAAAAGCATTTTTTGCAATACAATTCAGGAAAGCAGTTTAGTACAACCTTGTGCGAATAATATTTTTTAAAATGTCAATTATATTTTTAGGAGGTGATTTTATGTTAAAAGCGATAATTAGATTTGTAGTTTCAGCGATTGTTTTAATGATCGTAGGTTATCTTGTCCCAGGATTTAGTGTGGCTGGATTTTGGGGTGCTTTGATATCAGCAATTGTGATTGCATTGCTGGGATATATAGTTGAGGCAATGCTTGGTCAAAATATTTCTCCGAGAAGTAGAGGTGTTGTTGGCTTCATAGTTGCAGCAATAGTAATATACGTATCTCAATTTATAGTTCCAACAATACATGCTACTATATTGGGTTCAATAATAGCTGCTTTTGTAATCGGGCTTGTTGATGCTTTTATACCCACAGAATTGAGGTGAGATTATGTTCAATATAAGGACAGATCTTGCTGTTGAGGCCCGTGAAATGTATAAAGGTGGACATGCGGGAGAGATCCCAGGCGTTTTAGTAGATGAAAGCCAAGATGACAACATAAAAATAGTTAAAGTAACCATTTTGGACGATGACGGTGCTAAAACGATGGGAAAACCTATAGGAGATTATATAACTATAGAAGCTCCTGATTTAAGGTACAGGGATATTGAACTTGAAGGCAAAGTAGCACAAAAACTTGCCGATGTAATAAAGAAAATCTCTAATGTTAATGTCAATATGAAAGTCCTTGTAATAGGTTTAGGCAATTGGAATGTGACGCCAGATGCACTTGGACCAAAAGCAATTGAAAATATTGTTGTGACTCGCCATTTGAAAGAATTAGCACCTCTGCAGTTTGGCGAAAATATATGTGCTGTAAGCGCCATGGCTCCCGGTGTATTAGGTATAACAGGCATTGAGACGGCAGAAATCGTTAAAAGCGTTGTTGATAAGATAAAACCTGATTTAGTCATCACAATAGATGCTCTTGCATCGAGGAGAGTTGAAAGGCTTGCTACAACAATACAGATTTCAAATACAGGCATTAGCCCTGGATCGGGAATAGGTAATAAAAGATCTGCTATCAACATGGAAAGCTTAGGTGTTCCTGTTATTGCAATAGGTGTTCCAACCGTAGTAGATGCAGCTACAATTGCTAATGATGCTATAGAACATCTTGAAAGTGCGTTAAAAAACAATGTTGAAAGCGGTAGCCCTTTATACGATGTATTGAAAAACATGAATGATGAAGATAAATACGCTTTAATAAAAGAGGTATTAAGTCCAGAAGAAAACCTCATAGTTACGCCAAAGGAGATTGATCTTCTTATTAAAAATATTTCATCTATTTTGTCAAGAGGAATTAATTTAGCTTTACAACCAAATTTGACAGTAGATGAGATGAACCAACTTGTACATTAAATTAGTAATAAAGCACTTCTCTTGTGAATAATTTATAGTATAAAACCAAAGAGAGGTGCTTTCATTGTACAGAAGTTCGTTAAGGTATTATCGCCTTAAAAAGGTGTCTTTTGTGATTTTATTGCTTTTTAATATTTTATTTTATAGATGGCTTATGACAAATGACATAGAAGCTGCCAATATAAATTTTGAAACAGAGACTTTTGCCGAAGAGTACAATAGCATTAATGGCATGTTTATAACTGCTTTAAATTATACGATGCCAACTGTTGATGTTGGCTATAAAGCTGAAGGATTTTACGATAGAGATTTGACTATGGCTTCAATGTTTAATCTAAATCAAAGAGATCCTCTTAAAATATTAAAGTATCAAATTCCCATTATTGCTCAAATAGACAAAGGAGAAAAAAATAATACGTCTAATACGCAAATTGCAGAGAATCGCAATGCTAATCAAAATAAAAATAACGAAGTTGCAAGTGAAGCATCAAAAGAAAGTGAGACGAATATAAGTGTGACAAATGTCAGTAACGTTGATACTGGCAAACCACTTATATTGCTTTACCATACACATACGATGGAATCGTACGTTGCGACTTTAAAAAACAAATATGTAGCTGCATATGGATATGATAGAACAAATAATCCAAATTACAATATGGTAAGAGTAGGAGACAGCTTAGCAGAATATTTGACTAAAGATTATGGTGTTAGCGTTTTGCATGATCGAACGATACATGATTACAATTACGATCAGTCATACTACAATTCTTCTTTATCAGTAAAAAAATATTTGGAGGAATATCCTTCTATCAAGGTGACTATTGATTTGCACCGTGATGGATATGGAAGTGTAATGCAGCCAGGGGTTGATACAATACCTGTTTTAAGCAGCTTACCAAATCAAGATTACAGAAAAAAATATACGATGGAAATAAACGGACAGACAGTTGCAAAAATAATGTTCATAATTGGCTCTCGAAGGACTGCAGATATGAATGAAGACTGGAAAAAGAATTACGAGTTTGCGAAACAGATTAGCGATAAACTGAATGAATTATATCCAGGTATATCGTTAGGAATAGAGATTCATCAATACGCTGAATACAACCAACACTTTTCAGAAAAAGGAATTTTGATTGAACTAGGCAGCAATTACAATACTTTGGAGGAGGCTTTAAATTCCACTCCATACCTAGCTAAAGCAATTTATTTAGTGCTGAAAGATGATGGACTTGCCAAATAATGAGGTTTTGCCTCATTATTTGTTTTTAAAGTATTTTTCTAATCCAGTGACAATACCAGTTGATAGTTTTTTTAAATAGTCTTTGTTAACAAGTAGATTTTTGTCATCATTGTTTGTGATAAAGCCAAGTTCGACTAAAATTCCTGTCTTTTTTGCATTTGTCAGCAAAAAGTAATCTGCCACATTTGGACTTCTGCTTGTTCCAGCAATGGCATTTAAAGAATCTTGCACATATGATGCTAATGTTTTACTGTTTATATCGGTATTTGAGTAAAAAACCATTGGACCTTTTACATATGGCGCGTTGTTTACAGCATTGACGTGTATGCTGATATACGCATCTATATAATTGCTGTTTATCATATTTACTCTCGCTTTTAAATCTCGCCTATGTCTGTAGTCATTATCTTTACATAGATTTTCTAAGGAAGTATCTTTATCTCTTGTCATAATTACTTTCGCTCCGCGATTTATCAACTCTGTTTTTAAGATTAATGATGCTTCTAAATTGATGCTTTTTTCAAGTATATTTCCAGAGCTTGTGCCACCGTCAATTCCTCCATGACCAGGATCGATCAGTATGATTTTGCCTTTCAATGGATTGTCCGGTGCTGAAAATGCCGTATTAGCTCTTAATATCAACGGTAAAATTGTGGATAATAGTACCAAAGATATGGTACAATATATACAAATGAATTTAAATGATTTATTCAATTTTGATGCCCCCAATCTAGTTTTATGTTTAGATAAAAAGAGGCTTATTATACTGTATATAATTATAATTTATGTATGAAACTGTTATTTAGGAGGTAACGATGAAAAATAAATTTGTTTTATTTTTTTTAGTTTTGCTTTTCTTCTTAAGGACATTTTCTTTTTCTTATGCACAAACTGCAGAGGATGGGAAAAGGGCTGTAATATTTATATTAAATAGAGTTTCTATAGATGATTTTTTAAATAGTGATTTGAAAAATATTAACAATATGATAGACAATGGTACTTATGGCCTTATGACTGTCAATGCTGATGGTGGCAGATCTTTGGAAAGTGTTTTTATGACGCTTGGTACAGGTACTCGTGCTGTTGGCTCTAATGGTGCTTCTTTGAATTTCAACACATGGGAAACATATAACCATGAATTGGCGTCTACAATTTATGAGAGGAATACGGGGAAAATTCCTTCAGAAGGTCAAGTTTTAAATTTGGATATTGCTCAGATAATCAGAAACAACTCAAAAAGAAATCATATTATAAGGCCTGGCTTATTAGGGGATAAATTTAAGGATAGTGGGCTTAATGTAGCTGTTTTTGGCAATGAAGATACAGATGTTGATTACAAAAGATATGCTCCTTTAATAGGCATGAATTACAGCGGTATTGTGCATTATGGAGATGTCAGTGATATGACGAATAAAAAGGATCCTTTGATGCCTTACGGCATATCGACAGATTATGATACAATGTACAAAGAGTATCTGAGTGTTAAAGATAATGTGGCTCTGGTAATATTTGATTTAGGCGATACTGCAAGAGCAAATGATTACCAAAACAGCGGGTTAGATAAAATAAATAGAGAGAACAAAGAAAAAGCACTAAAGAATGCTGATGAATTCATTGGAAAAGTTTTACGTACTGATAGTGGTAATACTCTTTTTATGATTGTCACTCCTTTGCCGCCTTCTCAAAAAATGGGCCAAAATGATTTTTTGACGCCTGTTGTAATGTATGGAAATGGCATTGCAAAAGGTAAGCTTATAACATCGGATACGACGAAAAGGACAGGTATTGTAACAAACACAGACTTGCTTCCAACAATATTGACGTATTTTGGCTTAGATGTGCCTGCCTTTGTAACTGGACACAATTTGTATTCATCAGATGTCAATGGAGATTTAATGAAGCTTGAAAATTTAGAAAAGCAGCTTACATTTAACTATACGTATAGGCCGTATTTTTTAAAAACTTACGTGATACTGCAGATATTTATACTGATTTTATCTTTGGTTATACTGCTGTTTTTTAAAAAATACTCTACTTTGGTGAAGCCTTTTTTGCTTTTGATACCGATTATGCCTATAAGTTTCTTGCTTTTGCCTCTATTTGATTATGCAAATATCGTAAACAGCGTTTTAGGCATTGTTGCTGTTTCAACAGTTTTTACATTAGCTGCATACAAATTAGTTAAAAAAAGTAGTTTTAGATACTTTTTAATTGCAGCCTTCACTGCTGCCATATTGATGCTGGACATGCTTACAGGATATAATCTTTTGAAAAATTCATTTTTAAGTTACGATGTAATCGCAGGTGCCAGATTCTATGGAATCGGGAATGAATACATGGGGATTTTCATAGGAGCCGTACTGTGCTTTGCACTTTTATCGTTTGAGACATTTGGGGATATTGACAAAAAGTATCTAATATTTGCAAATATACTGATTTACATTATCGTCTTATACTTTATAGCATCGCCGGCTTTAGGGACGAATGTAGGCGGTGGTATAGCCGCGTTTGCAGCATTTTCAGTTGCGTCTATTTACTTATTTGGCAAAAAACTTAACATTAAAAATATTTTGTTTGTAGGTGGAAGCATAGTTGCATTATTATTTTTGCTGTTTTATGTTGACTCTTTAAGACCTGTGTCAGAGCAAACACATATAGGGCAGACCTTTAATTTAGTGAAAAATGATGGGCTTTACCCGCTTATTCAGATATTTGCAAGAAAGATTAGCATGAATTTGAAGCTTTTTAAGTATTCCGTTTGGAGCAGGGTTTTAGTTACGTTGGTGTTTGTGCTTTTCATACTTTTTTATAAACCAGTTGGCGCTTTAAAGAGGATTTTTAATGAGCGAAAATTTGTATACATAAGCTTTTTATCCACCATAATAGGAAGTATTTTTGCTTTAGCTTTTAACGATTCAGGTGTTGTTGCGGCGGCTACGACAATGGTTTATGCTGCGCCGATGCTTATTGACATTATCATTGATGAAAATAAAATTATAAAGGAGTGAAATAGATTGGAAAAAACAAGGGTTTTGCATGTTGTAAGGGAAGCAGAAGGCGGTATGAAGAAGCATCTGTTGTCGCTTCTTAATGGACTTGATAAAGACAAGTATCAATTAGCCGTTGGCTGCTCTTTTGATAAAAAAACAATGGATGACTTGATAAAAGATGGTGTATCTGTTTACAGTGTTAATATTTGTGATGGAATAAATTTTAAAAAGGATTTTGCTGCGTTAAAGGAGCTTAGAGCCATTATAGATGATTTCAAACCACATATCATCCATTTTCATGGTGCAAAAGCGTCCTTAGTTGGAAGGCTGGCTTCACTTGGATACAATTTAAAGATCGTTGTGACAGTGCACAATTTTCCTAATTACAATAACATGAACAAGGTAAAAAAGTATTTTTATCTGACTATCAATAAACGCTTAAATAAAAAGACAGATGCAGTAATTGCAGTGTCTTACGCCCTTAAAAAAGCTGTTGCAGACGAAGAAAACATGCCGCCTGATAAAGTGCGTGTAGTGTACAACTGCATTGATGTGCCACAAATCATTAAAGAGCCTTTGAAATTGAGAGAAAAATACGGCATAGCTTCAGATACACTTATAATTGGTTGTGTTGCGAGGCTTATACCGTCAAAAGGTGTTCAAGATCTAATTGAAGCATTGAACATACTCAAAGGAAAAGTTAAAGCATTTGTCTTTATAGCAGGTGATGGACCTTATAAGGAACATCTTAAAGATATGGTTCGAGATTTAAAACTTGATAATGTGGAATTTTTGGGGTTTATAGAAGATATATTCAATTTTTTAAGCAGTATAGATATCTTTGTATTGCCGTCTCACAGCGAAGGCTTTGGCATATCGGTTGCTGAGGCTATGGCGTTAGGTGTACCTGTCATTGCTACAGATGTTGGAGGGATACCTGAAATAGTTAGAAATGATGAAAATGGAATCATTGTAAACTCGGAAGCCCCTAATGATTTGGCCAATGCCATTGAAATTCTTGCGTTAAATGAAGATTTGAGAAATAAATTTTCAAAAAAAGGCAAAGAATATATTTTAAGCAATTTTTCAAGAGAAAAAATGATAAATGAATTGGAGCTTTTGTACGATGAACTTAGGAGGAAATGAAAGTTTGAGCAGGGTAAAAGAGAAAAAAGAAAGGCTTAGAAAACTGAGAATGTTATACTTATTCATATCGATTTACATAATTTTTATCACGTTATGCATATTTCAAGTAGATTACACGTTTAATGATTTAACAACAGGCATTGCAAGTCAAAGCATATTTAAGGTTGCTATAAGCAAAGATTTTCTCAACATAACTTTTTTGGGACAGCATAGCCATGTGCCATTAAAAGGCGTTAATGGTCTTTTCAAATCTCTGTACAAGTGATTTTTTATGCTATAATATTAATATATGTGAAGGAGGTTTGAAATGTCTAAAGTTAGAAAGGAAAACAAGAGGAATTTTTGCATTATAGCCCATATAGACCATGGTAAATCTACTCTGGCAGATAGATTGATTGAGAAGACTGGAGTATTGACGGAAAGGGAAATGGAAGAGCAAGTTTTAGACAGCATGGACTTGGAGAGGGAAAGAGGCATAACCATAAAGCTTCAGCCAGTTCGCCTCATATACAAAGCAAACGATGGAGAAGAGTATGAATTGAATCTTATAGATACTCCTGGACATGTTGACTTTACGTATGAAGTTTCGAGGAGTATTGCGGCATGTGAAGGTGCTTTGCTGGTTGTTGATGCAACGCAAGGAATAGAAGCTCAAACGCTGGCAAACTTGTATCTGGCATTAGAGCACGATCTTGAGATTGTGCCTGTCATAAACAAGATAGATCTTCCATCTGCGGATCCTGATTTTGTAAAAAAGGAGATCGAGGACGTTATAGGCATCGATGCTGAAGATTCTTTGCTCATATCTGCGAAAGAAGGCATAGGCATTGAAGATGTTTTGGAAGCAATAGTAAAGAGAATACCGCCACCATCAGGTGACCAAGAAAAACCGCTTAAAGCATTGATATTTGATTCGTTTTACGATAACTATAAAGGTGCTATAAGTTTCATAAGGGTTTTTGACGGCACATTAAAGCAAGGCGATAAGATAAAGATGATGTCGACCGGGAAAGAATTTGAAGTGACGGAAGTAGGTATATTTAGGCCTAATCTAAGTCCAGTAGATTTTCTCACAGCCGGTGATGTTGGATATGTTGCTGCCAGCATAAAAAATGTCAGCGATACTCGTGTGGGAGATACCATAACAAATGCAGAATTTCCAGCATCTGAACCTTTGCCAGGGTATAAAAAAGTGACTCCCATGGTTTTCTGCGGCATATATCCAGCGGAAGGCGAAGATTATGAAAATCTAAAAGATGCTCTTATGAAACTGCAATTAAACGATGCGTCATTGACGTTTGAGCCGGATACATCTGCAGCTCTTGGGTTTGGCTTTAGATGTGGCTTTTTAGGCCTTTTACATATGGACATAATACAGGAGAGGCTTGAGAGGGAATATAATCTGAATCTGGTGACTACGGCACCGGGCGTTATCTATAAAGTCTACAAGACAAACGGAGAAGTAATCGAACTTGATAATCCGACAAATTTACCGGAGCCGACGTTGATCGATCATATAGAAGAACCTATAATAACTGCCACAATAATGTCTCCTACAGAGTACGTTGGACCTATCATGGAGCTTTGTCAAGACAGAAGGGGCGTTTATCAAGGGATGGATTACCTTGAGCCTACCAGAGTGCTTATTAAGTATGATATTCCATTGAATGAAATAATATATGACTTTTTTGACGCTTTAAAATCGCGAACAAAAGGATATGCTTCATTAGATTATGAGTTAAAAGGCTACAAGACATCAGATCTTGTGAAATTGGATATACTTATAAATGGCGAGATAGTGGACGCTTTGTCTATGATAGTCCATAAAGATAAGGCTTATGAAAGAGCCAGAAAGATGACAGAAAGGTTAAAAGAAAATATACCTCGCCATCTTTTTGAAATTCCTATCCAAGCTGCTATAGGTTCAAAGATAATAGCAAGGGAGACTGTCAAAGCATTGAGGAAAAATGTTTTGGCAAAGTGCTATGGCGGAGATGTTACGCGAAAGAAAAAATTATTAGAAAAGCAAAAAGAAGGCAAAAAGAGAATGAGACAAATAGGGAAAGTGGAAATTCCACAAGAGGCCTTCATGTCAATCTTAAAGCTTGATGATGACAATGATTAGATCTGGTATATACGTTCATATTCCTTTTTGCAAGAGAAAATGCTATTATTGCGATTTTAATTCCTATGCAAATATGGAAGATAGCTTTTTTTCGTTTAAAAAGGCAATTATAAAGGAAATTAAAACGAGAAAAGAGGAGCTTAAAGATATATACACTTCTGTGTATATAGGAGGAGGTACGCCAAATGTCTTGCCTCCTATATACATCGAAGAAATATTGGGTGAAATCTGCGAAAACTACAGTTTAAGCAAAGATGCGGAGATCACGATCGAATTGAATCCTGGCTTAATAGATGAAGAAAAGCTTAAGTCATATAAAAAAGCAGGTGTAAATAGAATAAGCATAGGTTTGCAGTCCTGGCAAAACGATTTATTAAAAGCTATCGGCAGAATACATACAGTGAGCGATTTTATTGAAAATTATAGTATAGCATCTAAATATTTTGACAACATAAACATAGATATAATGTATGCACTGCCAAATCAGACTTTTGAGAATTTTAAAGAAACATTGACAAACGTAATCGCATTAAAGCCATCACACATTTCTTGTTATGGACTTATATTAGAAAAAGGAACACCTCTTTACGATATGTATGAAAGAAATGAAGTTAAGCTTGCTGATGATGAATATGAATTGATGATGTTTCACTATGGTGCAGAGCTTTTAGAGAATAGTGGATACAGACATTATGAAATATCAAATTACGCATTGCCTGGGTATGAATGCCGACATAACAAGCTGTATTGGATGGATTTACACTATTTAGGCTTTGGACCAGGTGCATATTCGTTTGTAGGAAATAAGCGATTTGGCAATATAAAAGATGTTAAAAAGTACATAGGCATGATTAATAATGATGGACATGCTGTTGACGATGTTGATGAATTGTCTTTAGAGGATCAAATGTCTGAGTTTATGTTTTTAGGTCTTAGAATGATGGATGGAGTAAATGACAAAGACTTTAAAGAGAGATTTGGCGAAAGCATGTTCTTTGTATTTAAAAATGCCATTTATAAAAATATAGAGTTGGGGCTTTTAAGAAAAGAAGGTGAAAATCTTAAATTGACGCCCAAAGGCGTAGATGTGTCCAATAATGTGTTTGAGGATTTTTTATTTTAAAGTATTGACAAATATCCACAATAGTGGTATTTTTAAATCGTGATTAGCACTCTCAAGCTAAGAGTGCTAATAATAGAATTTGGGGTGGTGAATATGCCGTTAGATGATAGGAAAAAGAAGATTTTAGAAGCTGTGATTAATGACTATATTTTGACGGCAGAACCAATTGGATCTCGGACAATTGCAAAGCGATATAATCTTGGTGTAAGCTCGGCCACAATTAGAAATGAAATGGCTGACCTTGAGGAGATGGGGTATCTTGAACAGCCTCATACATCTGCAGGTAGAATACCATCTGATAAAGGATACAGATTTTATGTTAATAATATATTAGAGCACTATTTGAATGAAAGTCGTGACGATGAAGTAGAGGCAATTGATGAGGTTTTTGCTGAGATAGACGATATAGTGAAGAAATATGCCAGGTTATTATCTACCATTACTAATCACACTATAGTGGTTAAGATGCCTCGAATTGATGAAAACACGATTAAGAGAATACAGATATTGCCTGTTGATGCAAATAAATTGATACTTCTTGTAATGACAGAATCAGGCATCATGAAAAACTATTTAATAAGCTTAAAGGATAATATTGATAATAATTTGTTTGAGTTTTTAAACAACCTGATCAACAATAAAATGATAGGGAAAAGAAAAAGAGAAATGGACCAGACATTGAGAGATGAGATAAAAAAAGAGTCTGGCAGTGCTATCGGAATCATAGACAAGATTACAGATACGATTATAAATGGTTTAAAGCAGATGGATGAAACAGACTTGTATTCGGAGGGCATTTCAAATATTCTCAACTTCCCTGAGTACAAGGATCTCTTAAAAGCTAAAATGTTTTTTGATCTGATTGACAATAAAGACATTATGAATTCAGTATTAGAGCCTTTAGACGATTCCATCGATGTTACTATTGGAAGTGAAAGCAAGTTTGAAGAGATGTGGGATTTAAGCATAATCAAATCTACGTATAAGATAAATGGTGAGGTTGTTGGGACTTTTGGCATTATTGGGCCTACAAGGATGAATTACAAGAGGCTTATAAATGAAATAAACACGATGTCAAATGAATTGTCAAAAGTTTTGTCATATATATACCAAGAAAATAAGAGGTGAATCAATTGGATAGAGAAAAAGATACAATGGAAAGCAAAAACAATTTAGACGAAGATTTAAAAGACAATGTATCTGATGCTAACCGACCTCAAGATGACAGTGAAGGCAGCATAGGTACAGAAAATTCTGATCAGGGTGAAGAAAAAAATTACGAAGGAGAAATTGAAGAATTGAAAAATAAGCTTAGGCAGAAAGAAGACGAAGCAAATGAATACTTAGAAATGGCCCAGAGGTTGAAAGCAGAATTTGAGAATTACAGGAAAAGGACAGAAAAGGAAAAAGCAGATCTGGTTGAATATGGTAAAGAACAGGTAATCTTAGACATACTGCCAGTTATAGATAATTTTGAGAGAGCTCTTGAAGCATCTCACGGTGATAATGAGGAAATAGCTTCCTTTAAAGAAGGTGTCAATTTAATATACAGGCAATTTAAAGGTATTTTAGAAAAGATAGGGGTTAAAGAGATAGAGGCTTTAGGCCAAATATTTGATCCATATAAGCATCATGCTGTTATGCAGGAAGAGGTAGAAGATAAGAAGGAAAATGAGATAATTGAAGTTTTTCAAAAGGGATATATGTTTAATAATAAAGTAATAAGACCGAGTATGGTCAAAGTAGCAAAATAAAGTATAGGAATAGGAGGAGTAGATTATGGGAAAAATTATAGGAATTGATCTTGGCACAACTTTTTCGTGCGTAGCTGTTATGGAAGGAGGACAGCCGGTAGTCATACCAAACTCAGAGGGGGCCAGGACAACTCCATCTGTTGTGGCGTTTACAAAAGAAGGTGAAAGATTAGTAGGCCAAGTCGCAAAAAGACAGGCTATTACAAACCCTGAAAGGACAGTTATGTCTATAAAAAGACATATGGGTTCTGACTACAAAGTAACTATTGATGGAAAAAGTTATACACCGCAAGAGATTTCAGCAATGATACTGCAGAAGTTAAAAGCTGATGCTGAAGCGTACTTAGGAGAGAAGGTTACAGAGGCTGTAATAACAGTTCCTGCGTATTTCAATGATAGCCAAAGACAGGCAACCAAAGATGCAGGTAGGATAGCAGGACTTGATGTAAAGAGGATTATAAACGAGCCTACTGCGGCTTCATTGGCCTATGGGCTTGATAAGCAAGGCAATCAGAAGATAATGGTGTACGATTTAGGCGGTGGTACATTCGATGTATCTATACTTGAGATAGGCGATGGAGTATTTGAAGTATTGGCTACAAGTGGTAATAACCACTTAGGTGGTGATGATTTTGACCAGAGGATTATGGATTGGCTGGCAGACAACTTCAAAAAAGAGTATGGAATTGATCTGAGAAACGACAAGATGGCAATGCAGAGGCTTAAAGATGCAGCAGAAAAGGCGAAGATAGAACTTTCTTCTGCTATGACAGCTAACATAAACTTGCCTTTTATAACTGCTGATGCTACAGGTCCTAAGCACATAGATGTAAATCTTACAAGAGCAAAATTTGAGGAGCTTATCAATGATTTAGTGCAGTCTACTGTTGAACCAGTAAATCGTGCATTAAGCGATGCAAAACTTAGTCCTGCAGATATTGATAAAGTGATATTAGTCGGCGGTTCGACGAGAATACCATTCGTTCAAGAGACAGTAAAAAGGATAATGGGCAAAGAACCGCACAAAGGCATAAACCCAGATGAATGTGTTGCAATTGGAGCTGCAATTCAAGGTGGTGTATTAGGAGGCGAAGTTAAAGACGTCTTACTATTGGATGTTACACCGCTTTCTCTTGGCATTGAAACACTTGGTGGTGTGTTTACAAAATTAATAGAAAGGAATACTACTATTCCTACAAAGAAGAGCCAAATATTCTCCACTGCTGCGGATGGGCAGACATCTGTTGAGATACACGTTCTGCAAGGTGAAAGACCAATGGCTCGTGACAATAAGACACTTGGAAGATTTACCCTAACTGGAATTCCACCTGCTCCAAGAGGAGTGCCTCAGATAGAGGTTACATTTGACATTGATGCTAATGGCATTGTCCATGTTTCTGCAAAAGATTTAGGTACAGGAAAATCTCAGAATATAACAATCACTTCTTCTTCTAATTTAAGCGAAGAAGAGATAAACAGAATGATGAATGAAGCGAAACAGCACGAAGAAGAAGACAGAAGGAGAAAAGAAGAGATAGAAGTAAGAAACAACGCAGATTCATTGATATATCAAGCTGAAAAGACTATGAAAGATTTAGCAGACAAGATGACACAACAAGAAAAAGATGATATAAATAAAGAGATAGAAAATGTAAGAAAAGCTCTTGAAGGCAGCGACATTAACGCTATAAAAAGTGCTTCAGAAAAATTGTCACAAGCATTTTACAATGTATCTTCACGCATATATCAGCAAGCAGGCGGTGCGGGTCAGGCAAATGGCTATAGCGGCAGCGATGGAACATCTAATAAAGATAATGTATATGAAGCAGACTATAGGATGGAAGATGACAACAAAGACAATAAATAAGAACCAGGGCAATCCTGGTTCTCATTCATGTTAAGAAAGGCAGGTGATGTGTATGGCAAAAGATTATTATGCAATATTGGGTCTTGATAAAAATGCCAGTGATGAAGATATAAAGAAGGCTTATAGGACTCTTGCAAAGAAGTATCATCCCGACTTAAATCCTGGCAATAAAGAAGCAGAACAAAAGTTTAAAGAGATAAATGAAGCATATCAGATTTTGTCTGATCCTCAGAAAAAAGCTCAATATGATCAATTTGGCGATGCAGCATTTAATCAAGGTGGTTTCAACCAAGGAGATTTTGGTGGCTTTGGCGGTTTTGGTCAAGGTGGATTTGATTTTGGCGGCTTTGGCGACATTTTTGGCGATATATTTGGCGATATGTTTGGAGGCAGCACCAGAAGAAAAACTGGTCCTCAAAAAGGAAATGATATAAGGATTAATCTGACTTTGTCCTTTGAAGAAGCTGCATTTGGTGTCGAGAAAGAGATTGAAGTTGAAAGATATGAAAAATGCGATAGGTGCAATGGTACCGGTGCAAACCCAGGAACGAAAGTAGATGTATGCCCTGAATGTCATGGAACAGGAGAGGTCAGGATAACGCAAAATACGCCGTTTGGCAGGATAGTCAATGTGAGAACATGTCCTAGATGCCATGGAGATGGCAGGATAGTAAAAGATCCATGCTCAAAATGCCATGGAACTGGGAAAATAAGAAGAGCGAGAAAATTAAAAGTAAATATTCCTGCTGGAATTGATGAAGGACAAATGGTATCATTAAGAGGTGAAGGTGAACCAGGAGAAAGAGGAGGAGCTAATGGAGATCTTTTTATTGTAATAAGCATAAAACCTCATAAGATATTCAAGCGTGATGGATTCAATGTATTGCTTAAAATGCCTATTAGCTTTGTAGATGCTGCACTTGGTGCAGAGATAGAAGTTCCTACCCTTGACGGCAAAGCTATATACAATATTCCACCTGGAACTCAGACCGGAACGGTGTTTAGACTTAGGAACAAAGGAATACCTCATATTAATGGAAGAGGACGTGGTGACGAATTTGTGGAAGTATATATCGATGTTCCTAAGAAATTGACGGAAAAGCAAAAAGAGCTATTGAGGGAGTTTGACAAGCTGAGCAATGATAGCGGCGGTAAATCATTTTTTCAAAAAGTAAAAGATGCTTTTGGAGCATAAAAAAAGGGTGATATGATTGAAATGGCTTGAAGTTAAAATTACGACTTCAGTGGAAGCTGAGGAAGCTATAACAAATATAATGCATGAAGTTGGTGCAGGCGGTGTTGTCATAGAAGATCCAAATGATTTAAAGATGTTAAATGACAGCAATGAATGGGACTACGTAGATCCTGATATGATTGTAGATAGCGATAAAGTTGTAATATCTGCTTATTTCCCTCTTACTCCCAGTACAATTGACAAATTAAGCATAATCAAGGATAGAATAATAGGGCTTAAAGAATATAATTTGGACATCGGAGATTTTACGTTTGAAACGACTGAAGTCGATGATGAAGATTGGGCAAACAGTTGGAAAAAGTACTACAAGACTTTTAAGATTGGCAAACGTGTCGTCATAAAACCATCGTGGGAAGATTATAACCCAGAAGAAAATGAAATAGTTGTTGAGTTAGATCCAGGTATGGCTTTTGGCACAGGCAGCCATGAGACAACAAAAATGTGTATAGAATTTTTAGAAGATAATGTTAAAAGTGGTGATACCGTCTTTGATGTTGGGTGCGGTACAGGTATATTGTCAATTGTCAGCTCTAAGTTAGGTGCAAAAAAAGTCTTTGCAGTCGATGTGGACGAAGTTGCATTAAAAGTGGCTTCTTTAAATGTAAAATTAAACAAACTGGACAATGTTGAGGTTTTGAAAAGTGATCTTCTAAAAGAGCTAAGTGGTGAAGCGGATTTAATAGTTGCAAATATTATAGCTGATATAATAATAAAAGCTACTTTTGATATACATGAAAAACTTAAAGAAAACGGCTTGTTTATATCAAGTGGAATAATTAAAGATCGTAAAGATGATGTTTTAAATGCTATTTCCGAATATTTTGACGTTATTGATGTCAAAGAAGATGGGGAATGGGTTGCAATATTATCAAGGAAAAAGTGAGTGCTGTGAGAAGACTTTTTATAAAAGATGAGGATATAAAAGATGGCATAGTCAGGATACATGGTGATGATGCTCATCATATAAAGGATGTATTAAGGTTAAAGATTGGAACTGATTTGGTGGTTTCTAATGGAGTGAAACAGTACAATGCTTCTATTCTTTCTATCAAAAGCACTTCTGTCTTATTAAAGATAGTTGGTGAGTTGCATCAAGTCGTAGAAAGTTCTATAAATGTGACTTTATTTCAAGGACTGCCAAAGTCTGATAAAATGGATTTGATTGTTCAAAAATGCACAGAGATCGGAATAAAGAAGATTGTACCTGTTGAAACCGAGTTTTCGGTTATAAAGGTTAAAGAAAAAAGCATAGTCAACAAAATAAACAGGTGGAATAAAATTTCTCAAGAAGCATCAAAGCAATCTGGAAGATTGATAGTGCCGGAAGTGCTGGAACCGATAAGTTTTAATATTGCTTTGAATTACATCCATGAGTTTGATTTATGCGTGATGCCTTACGAAAGAGAGACCAATGTAAGGTTAAAAGATGTTTTAAGGGAAAATAATGGTGCAAAAAATATTTGTATTTTTATCGGGCCTGAAGGTGGCTTCTCATCCAGTGAAGTAACCATGGCAACTAAAAATGGTGCTGTGATTGTCACATTGGGTCCAAGGATTTTAAGGACAGAAACAGCAGGTATTGTGGCTGGTTCTATAATTTTGTACGAATTAGGAGATTTAGGATAGACGGTTTTTATTTTTGCCTCTTAAATGTTTCGAGGCTTATTTTTTTATATTTCGTTAAATGTTATAATAAATTTTGAACTTTATAACAAACGATATAGGAGGAATATTACGAAGTGGCAAAGGCAAACATAGCTTTAGACGCTGACGAATTTTATGATGTATATGGTCGCAAAAAAACTGTGTCATTTTTTACATTAGGTTGTAAAGTAAATCAATATGAGACGGAAGCCATGGCTGAGATTTTCAAGAGTTCAGGATATGATGTTGTAGGGTTTGATGAATATGCCGATGTGTATGTCATAAACACATGCACTGTGACTGGTCGAGGCGATATGAAATCAAGGCAGGAAATAAGAAAGGCTAAAAAAATCAATCCGGATTCTGTGATTGCTGTGGTTGGCTGTTATTCGCAAGTGGCCTCAAATGAAGTTTTGAATATACCTGAAGTAAATGTTGTTTTAGGTACTAAAAACAAGGGAGAAATAGTCAAATTAGTAGAGAAAGCGGCGAATGCCAATAAGGTAAATGCCGTTGAAGATATATTTAAAGATAGAAAATTCGAGGAACTTAAGATATCAGCTCAAGAAGGTCATACGCGGGCATATTTAAAGATACAAGATGGGTGCAATCAATACTGTACTTACTGTATTATACCGTATGCCAGAGGTCCTATAAGGAGCAGAAAGCCTAATGACATATTGGATGAGGTTAAAAGGCTTAAAGATAATGGCTATAAAGAAGTAGTGTTGACAGGCATACACGTTGCATCATATGGCAAAGACTTGGAAAATGTGGATTTGCTTGATATAATAAAGATGATACACGAAATCGAGGGCATCGAAAGGATACGCCTAAGTTCAATTGAGCCTACATTTTTAACCGAAGATTTCGTAAGAGAAGTTTCTATTTTGCCGAAATTTTGCAGACACTACCATATATCATTGCAAAGTGGTTCGGACAGTGTACTTAAAAGAATGGGTAGAAAATACACCACCAGTGAATACAAAAAGATTATAGAGAGAGTTAGAAAGTACATCAAAGATGTGGCAATAACAACTGATATAATGGTAGGGTTTCCTGGAGAAACTGAGAGCGAGTTTAACGAAACTTTTAATTTTGTAAAAGACATACAATTCAGTAAGATGCATGTCTTTAAGTATTCAAGGCGAGCGGGAACAAAAGCGGCAAATTATCCCGACCAAATTAAAAATTCTGTTAAGGAAGAGAGAAGTAAGATATTAATTAAGCTTTCAGAAGAATGCGAATCAGAATTTTACAAAAGGTTTTTAGGCAGCACGCTAAATGTGCTATTTGAACAGAAAGTTAAAGAACTGCAGGGATATGTAGAAGGACTTACTGACAACTATATAAGAGTGGCAGTAAAGTCGGATTTAAACATTAAGAATAAAATACTACCTGTAAAGTTAGTAGACTTAAGAAAAGATTTTGCTATTGGCAATATAGTTGAAGGAGGTGAGATGATTGAGTGATTGCATTTTTTGCAAGATCATAAATAGGGAGATTGAATCAAAAATAATTTACGAAGATGATTATGTAGTTGCCTTTCCTGACATCAATCCACAAGCGCCAGTTCACTTGCTTATAGTCCCAAAAGCTCATATTGATTCTCCACTGGACATTGATGACAAGAACAAAGAGCTTGTAGGACATGTCTATGTAATTGCAAAAAAGCTGGCTAAGCAGTATGGGATTGATAGCAAAGGATATAGGATAGTATCCAATTGTGGCGACGACGGTGGACAAACTGTTCACCATATACATTTTCATCTTTTAGGCGGAAGATTTATGACATGGCCTCCAGGGTAAACATTGACACAAATTGGTTTTTAGATTATAATATATTAAGATATCCCAATAATATTTGCAGCAATAAATGCAGCTTACATTTGGCAGTTTATCCGGAGGGAGGGAGATTACAGTGTCAGAAGTTCGAGTTGGAGAAAATGAGTCCCTTGATAATGCATTGAGAAGATTTAAGCGCCAATGCTCAAGAAGTGGCGTTCTTTCTGAATTAAGGAAAAGGGAACATTATGAAAGCCCAAGCGTAAAACGCAAAAAGAAATCAGAAGCAGCAAGAAAAAGAAAGTACAAATTTGGAAAATAAGGAAGTGTGGTTATGACCCTTAAGGATCGATTGTACAAAGATATGGTTGATGCTATGAAATCAAAAGATGTATTCAGAAAAAATATTCTAAGCATGGTTAGATCTTCAATATTGCAAGTAGAGAAGGATACAGGAAAAGTCCTTGATGATGAAGGGGTCATTAATGTAATTTCCAGAGAGATAAAACAAAGAAAAGAGGTTTTGCCTGAATACGAAAAAGGTAGCAGGCAAGATTTGGTAGATAAAGCGAACCGTGAAATAGAAATTATGCTGGAGTATATGCCACAGCAGTTGACTGATGATGAGATAGATGAAATCGTAAGAGGTATTATCGATGAGACTGGTGCTACAAACAAAAATGATATAGGGATGGTTATGAGCAAGGTGATGCCTCTTGTAAAAGGCAAGGCTGATGGCAATAAAGTTAGGACGATAGTTTCGCAGCACTTACAATGATAAAAAAACTTGGTACTTAGATGTATCAAGTTTTTTACTTTTATTGCATGGAACATAGGTCCATGCATTTTTTTATTTTAAAATTCCTTAAAAGAATGTTTTTACTCAAAGATTCATAAGATTTAACGGGAGGAGGCTTTATCATGAAGTCAAATACCATAAAAGAGGGAATTCTAAATTTAGTGGATTTTCCTAAAGATGTTTTATTGAATCTCCCTAAGATAACAGTAATAGGCAACACGCAAATTACCGTAGAAAATCATAGAGGTATAATAGAATATATTCCTGAAAGAATAAGGATTAATTCTACGATAGGAATGATTAGAATAACAGGTAAAAATATGATTATAAATTCAGTAATGACAGAGATATTAGTCATTACCGGGAAAATATTAAATATAGAAATAATTGTATAAAATTTTCTTTGCCTTGTAATTAGTTGCAAAAAGGCAAAAGGGGGTATTTGCTTGCTGGCTATAAAATTGTGGAATTTTTTATACGGGTATGCTATTATAAGAATAGAAGGCTTGTCGATAGAGAGATTTTTAAACATTGTTATATCCAAAAACATATATGTATGGGATGTAGAAAGGACGAACCACACCACAATAGTAGCAAAGATCAGCTTAAAAGGGTTCAAGCTTCTCCTGCCATATACGAAAATGACGAATTGCAGGGTTTACATCGTCGAAAAAAGAGGGTTGCCGTTTATTGTCTTTTATTTAAAGAGGAGAAAAATGTTGGTTTTAGGTGCAGTAGCGTGTGTGGTGCTGGCATATCTTTTTTCGATGTTTATATGGTCTATTGAGATAGATGGTGGACAGAATATAAGTGAAGCTTCTATAATTTCAGAACTTGACAAATTGGGGCTTAAAGCTGGTGTATTAAAGCCGTCGATAGATATTCATAAGATTCAACAAGAATTTTTGATGGATGAAAAAGATGTAGCATGGATTGGAATTGACATAAAAGGCACAAAAGCAATAGTTAAGGTTGTGAAGAAAACTGTGCCACCTGCTGTAATAGATGAAAATGTGCCATGTAATATAATAGCTAAAAAAGATGGTATAATATATAAAATGACAGTATTAGAAGGCGATGCTTTAAAAAAGGTTGGAGATACAGTAAAGACGGGAGACGTCTTAGTATCTGGGGTAATAGAAAGGCCTAACACAAACACGCGGTTTGTGCATTCAATGGGCACAATACTGGCAAGGGTCTGGTATGAAGGTTACGCGGATGTTAATTTAGTGCAGCAAAAGTACAAGAGGACTGGCAGAAAGATCACGATGACGAAAATTTCAATGGGCAGCAGTACTTTAACTCTCTCATCAAGAAAAATCGATTTTAAGAATTATGATAGAGAAGTGAGAAATTTAACTTCCGCAGCTTCTCCAATAAGAATCGTGAATGAGACATATTACGAGACTGTCCCGATTGAAGTAAAGCTTACAAGAGATGAAGCAGAAAAATTAGCTGTGGAAAATGCTCTTAAAAATATCTCACCCGCTTTTGGAAAAGATGCTAAAATAGTCAATAGACAGGAAAAGATGACGATGATAAACGCAAACGTGCTGCGGGCTGACGTCATAGTGGAAGTGATAGAGGATATTGGAACGCAAGAGAACATCAATTATAATACGGAGGTAAAAATTGAAAGAAGTAACAATTGATATCAATAATATTGAACAAGCTGCAAATTTATTTGGCAAGTTTGATGAAAATATAAAATTGATTGAAGAAGGAATGGATGTAAAGATTGTCGTCAGAGATGATATGATTAAGATCAGTGGTGAAGAAGCCAATGTGGATGGGGCAGAAAAGGTGTTTAGTGAGCTTATAGATATAATCAATAGCGGTGAGATTATAACAGCTCAAAACGTCTTATACGCCATGAGATTAGTCAATATGGGAGAGGAAGAGAAGCTAAAATCCATCTTATCTGACATTGTATGCATTACATCAAGAGGAAAGCAGATAAGATGTAAAACTTATGGTCAGAAACGCTATGTAAATGCCATAAGAAGTAATGAAATTGTCTTTGGGATTGGACCTGCAGGTACAGGAAAGACGTATCTTGCTATGGCAATGGCTGTAACATCTTTGAAAAATAAAGAAGTTGGGAGAATTATTTTGACGAGGCCTGCAGTTGAAGCAGGAGAGCGGCTGGGCTTTTTGCCGGGCGATTTGCAAGAGAAGGTTGATCCGTATTTAAGACCGCTGTACGATGCGTTATACGACATTCTTGGAGCTGAAACATTTCAGAAATACATGGAAAAGGGGCTTATTGAAGTTGCTCCGTTGGCGTATATGAGGGGCAGAACTTTGGACGATTCATTTATAATACTTGATGAAGCTCAAAATACTACTCCAGAGCAAATGAAGATGTTTTTAACAAGGATTGGATTTGGTTCTAAGGCGGTTATAACGGGCGACGTTACACAGGTTGATTTGCCTAAAGGAAAAAGATCTGGACTTAAAGATGTCATTGAAATTTTAAATGGTATAGAAGGCATAGAATTTGTTTTACTAAAAGAGCAGGATGTTATAAGACATCCCCTCGTTGCTAAGATAGTAAAAGCTTATGAAGTATTTGAAAAGTCTAAAAAAACTGATGATGCGGAAGAAGAAAATTCTTCTTGGGAGGATTAATTTAGATGCATATAAAGGACATGCCGATTAGAAAAATATTTTTAAGTCAAAAGGCATATTTGATATATATTACAACTATATACATCATTGTATCGATATTTTTGTTTTACACAGCCATAACGCCGCCTAAAATCGATATAAAAGCTGGAGACGTTGCTCAGATAGATATTAAAGCACCTAAGGACATTGTTGACAATTTGGCAACACAAAAAAAGATTCAAGAAGCCGTGAACAGTGTAAATCCTAAATACGATTACGATGAAAATGTTGCACAAGAATCTTACATTAAGCTTACTGATTTTTTTAATAAACTTAGGAGCGTTAGAAAGTCCAGTGGACAGATTGACGAAAAACTTAGCACATTAAGAGAAACATTGCCAATTAAACTTGACGACCAATCTCTTAAAGTTTTGCTTTCTGCTGAAGACAATACGATAATTGCTGTGGAATCTTTAGCTATTTCAACTGAGAAAGCTACTATGTCACGTCAGATTACAGATGATGCTTTATCTGGTGCATTAAGCAGCGTAAAAAGTGTTGTAGATAGTTCAGATCTGAGCCAAGATCTAAAGCCGATAGTATATAAAATACTATCTTCTGTCATATCTCCTAATATGATATACAATGCAACTGAGACTGAGATGGCAAGAAAAGAAGCTGCTTCAAAGGTAGAGCCTGTCGTCTATAAGAAAGGGCAGAATATCATCGTAAGCGGTGAAGTAGTGACAAACGATCAAATTCAAGTCTTAAAAGCATTGGGACTTCTTAAAAATAACAGTAGAGTAGATTTTGCTATGCTGTCTGGCATCATCGTCTTATTGGGCGTATCTTTATTTATTGCTGGATATTATATAATTAAGCTTAATAAAAAAGTGAGGGAGAAGTACGCGTATATCCAAATACTTTACCTTTTGGGTATAATATATTATTTCATAGTTATAGCATTGAAAAACATAAATCCGTTGCTTATTCCATCAGAGCTTATCGCCCTGTCTGTTTCGGCTATATTAGATCCTTTTATTGCCGTAACGCTTAATACATTCTTTTCTATTATAAGTGGCATGATGCTAAATTTTAATCAGGCTTTCTTTGTAATGTCCATATTTGGGGGGACAATTGGAGCAATAAAGATGGCTAATTCAAGGCAGAGAATCGATTTTGTCAAAGCTGGCATATATATAAGTGCTGCCAATACATTGTCCATATTAGGAGTGGGGCTTATTAATAGCAATAATATTTTATCTGTTTTAGAAAATAGCCTTTGGGGAATAATTAGCGGTGCTTTTAGTGTCATATTAGCCATTGGATTGCTTCCATTTTGGGAATCTGGTTTTGACATCATAACGCCTTTAAAATTGCTGGAGCTTTCAAATCCAAATAATCCTTTGCTGAAGAAGCTGATGATGGATGCCCCTGGCACATATCATCACAGCATAATAGTTGCTAATTTGGCTGAAGCAGGTTCTGATGCAATTGGTGCCAACAGCCTATTGACACGAGTTGGGGCATATTACCATGATATAGGCAAAGTAAAAAGACCGTATTTTTTCAAAGAAAATCAATTTACGGATGAAAATTTGCATGACAAAATATCGCCAGATTTAAGTTCACTGGTTATTACGTCTCACGTTAAAGACGGCGTTGAGCTTGCTAAAAAATATAAGTTACCTGAAGATATAATAAATTTAATACGAGAACACCATGGCACATCTCTCGTAAAATATTTTTACAGTAAAGCATTAAAGACAGATGATTTATGTGAAGAGGATTCGTTTAGGTATCCAGGTCCAAAACCTCAGACTAAGGAATCTGCTATTTTAATGTTGGCAGATTCCATTGAAGCTGCTGTAAGGTCCCTTCACGATCCTACAGACGATGAGATTGAAACTATGGTCAACAAAATAATCGACGACAGATTGAAAGATGGCCAGCTTAATGAAAGCAATTTGACTTTAAAGGACATAAAGGATTTGTCAAAATCATTTTTGACGTCTTTAAACGGAATATTTCACCGCAGGATAGAGTATCCTGAAATAGAAAATAATAAGGCAGAGGTGTTACAATGAATATTTTAATTGATAATAGGCAGGATAAAGTTGATGCAAAAGGATTGGATAAGATAGTGGAAGATGTGGTGCGGACAGCGTTGGAAGTTGAGGGCGTTGTCGATGATGTGGAGGTAAGCGTATCTTTTGTTGACAATGAGGAGATCCACAAGTTAAATAAGTATTACAGAAATGTCGATAGAGAAACTGATGTATTGTCTTTTCCACTGGTGGAGTTTGAAGAAATTTACACAGATATAGATGAAGAAGATGATGATTTAGATGAAGTACAACCTATAGGCGACATAGTAATTTCTTTGGAGAAGGCGAAGCAGCAAGCTGAAGAATACGGACATTCTTTTATAAGGGAAGTCGCATACCTTACAGCCCACAGCATGTTTCATTTAATGGGATACGATCATGAAACAGAAGACGAAAAAAAGATAATGAGGGAAAAAGAAGAAGAAGTTATGAGACGTCTAAAAATAGAAAGGTGATACATTTTTGAAGATAAAAAAATTGATAGATAGTTTTAATTATGCCATAGAAGGAATCATATACGCATTTAAAACAGAAAAAAACATGAAAATACACTTTGTGGCGGCACTTTTTGTGTTAGTTTTAAGTCTGTTTTACAATTTCAGCAAACTTGAGATGATAGCTATAATAGTCACAATATCTCTTGTCTTAATCGCTGAAATGATAAATACGGCTATAGAAACTATAGTCGATTTAATAACTGATGAATATCATGCTTTAGCTAAAATAGCTAAAGATGTGGCTGCTGGTGCTGTGTTGATATCTGCATTAAATGCTGTATTTGTGGCATACTTATTATTTTTTCATAGACTTAATCCTTGGGTTAATATTTTGCTTACAAAGATAAAAAGCTCTCCAGCCCATGTTACATTCATTGCGCTCATAGTTGTAATGATATTGACTATAATCTTAAAAGCTTATTTTGGCAAAGGAACACCACTAAGAGGTGGACTGCCAAGTGGGCACAGTGCAATTGCTTTTTGTCTTGCGACAGCATCAACATTTATATCTAAAAATATACTGCTATCAACCATAAGTTTCATTATGGCTTTTTTAGTGGCACAAAGCAGAGTTGAAGGCAAAATACATTCTGCTTTTCAGGTAGTAGTAGGCGCTATTATTGGAATACTTATAACAGTATTGTTCTTTCAAATTTTTAAATAAAACTTTTGAGGTGATGATATGGCATTTAAGTCAGGTTTTGCTGCATTGATTGGAAGAACTAATGTCGGTAAATCTACTCTATTAAACGCGTTGTTAAACGAAAAAGTGGCTATAACTTCAGACAAACCGCAAACAACCAGAAATACTATCCAAGGTATTTTGACAGGTGAAGACTATCAAGTGATTTTTATTGATACACCAGGTATACACAAGCCAAAACACAAATTAAGTGAATTCATGATTGAATCCGTAAAAAAAACTTTGGCAGAAGTAGATTTAGTAATCTACATGGTGGAGCCAGATGTTGAAGTAGGACCGGGTGATAAATATATAATCGATCACCTTATAAATATTGATACACCAGTAATTTTAGTCATAAATAAGATAGACGCAGTTTCCCATGAAACTGTAGATATGTCCATACAGATGTTTAAGCAGCTATATAATTTTAAGGATGTACTGCCGATATCTGCTTTAAAAAATATGAACATAGATCTTTTAAAACACACAATAGTATCGTATATGCCAGAAGGGCCGCAATACTTTCCAAGCGATTATATAACAGATAGGCCTGAGAAGTTTCTCGTATCCGAAATAATAAGGGAAAAAATCTTGAATTACCTTGAGGATGAGGTGCCACACGGCGTATACGTGGAAGTTGACTCAATGAAAACAAGAGAAGACAAAGACATATTGGACATAGAAGCATTTATATACTGCGAGAAAGAGTCCCATAAGGCTATAATCATAGGGAAAAACGGACAAATGCTAAGAAGGATAGGAAGCAGTGCCAGAATAGAGTTGGAAAGTTTATTTGGGCAAAAAATATATTTAGATCTGTGGGTAAAGGTGAGAAAAGGTTGGAGAGATAATGTCAGCATTTTAAGGAATTTTGGTTATGTGATTGACAAAAATTGATTGGTAGTGTTAAAGTATAGTTATGAAAGGTGGAGATATTGTGGAAATTGCAAAGATGATAGATCATACTTTATTAAAACCGGATGCAACGGATTCTGATATTAAAAAATTGGCTGATGAAGCTAAGGAATATGGTTTTGCGTCTGTGTGCGTAAACCCATGCCATGTAAAACTTGTAGCTGATGCCTTAAAAGGCAGTGATGTAAAGGTATGTACAGTTATCGGTTTTCCTCTTGGCGCTAATACGACTGAAACTAAGATATTTGAAACAAAAGAAGCCATATCAAATGGAGCAAATGAAATAGACATGGTCTTAAACATAGGCAAACTAAAATCTGGTGACTACGATTATGTGAAAAAGGATATAGAAGCGGTGACAAAGGCAGCTAAATCATTTGGAGAAATCGTAGTTAAAGTCATCTTGGAGACATGTTATCTTACTGATGATGAAAAAGTAAAAGCCTGCGAGATTACTGTTGATGCAGGAGCAGATTTTGTAAAAACATCAACTGGTTTTGGCAGTGGTGGCGCAACTGTGCACGATGTTGAATTGATGAGGAAAACTGTTGGCGAAAATTTTGGCGTTAAAGCATCAGGCGGTGTAAGAACTGCAGATTTTGCTAAAGAAATCGTAAAAGCAGGTGCTAATAGAATTGGTACAAGCTCTGGCATTCAAATTGTAAAAGGGTGGTAAAACCAACAAAGGTAAACAATCATGAAATTTATAAAAACAGAGTCCATTGTCTTAAAAAGCAGGCTAATAGGCGAATCAGACAAAGTTGTCACACTTTTTACAAAGTCAAATGGCAAGATAGACGCAATAGCAAAAGGTGCAAGGAACTCAAAAAGCAGATTTTTGGGTTCCTCACATCCTTTTTCAATAGGATATTATGTTTTATTTGAAGGGCAAAATTACTATTATATCGATCAGTGGGAGTTAATCCATTCTTTCTTAAAAATAGACGATGACATTTTGAAGCTTTCTTACGCATCGTATTTTGCAGATATCGTTTATAAACTGATGGAAGAAAATGAGAAGAATACAAACATATACAATCTATTAAAGTATTCAATGTTTTTGCTGGAAAGAGGTTTTGTCGATAGCGATTTGCTTTCAATCACTTTTTGTCTGAAGTTTGTTACATTTATGGGATATATGCCTGAAGTACACCACTGTTTATCGTGTGGCCGAAATGATAACATTATGTATTTTTCGCCATTAAAAGGTGGTGTATTGTGCAGAGATTGTAAAGCAAGCAGTGACGACATATTCTACATAAAAAGAGAAACACTAAATATGTTAAGGTATTTGCTTAGCAATGATTTTGGCAATATTGCAAAACTTAGGATACAAAAGAATAAATTAGCTGAGTTAGATAAAATAGTTACTGATTACATGAGTGTTCATTTCGACAAAAATTTTCAGTCAAAATATTTTTTAGACAAGTTAAAAAATATTTAGGAGGTGATGTAAATGGATAATGAGCTTGAAAAGATCGATCAGATTGTGGCCAGAACAGGTGTAAGCTACAAAGAAGCAAAGGAAGCATTAGAAAAGTGCAATGGTGATGTGGTGGATGCTCTTATATACATTGAAGAAAACAAAAAGAATTGGACAGAGAGCATATCGGTTGCAGGTTCTGAAGTAATCGACAAGATAAAAGAAATTGTTAAAAAAGGTAATGTTACAAAGATAAGAATAAAAAAAGACGACAATGTGATACTTGAGGTACCTGTCACTGCCGGAGCCATATCAGCCATCATAGTTCCACAGCTTACTGTCATAGGCGCTGCATTGGCATTTTTTACAAACTGTACTGTTGAGATAGAAAGACCAAATAAAGAGATAACTGTATTAAAAGAAGAAAAAGAATGAAGCCCAATGCTTTCATTAAGCGATATTGACATATTTAAAACTATTTGATATTCTAAAATAAATTGAATTTAGCCCTTTTTACCGAGGAGGAAAAAGGGTTTTGTTTATACATAAAAAGGAGTGTTTGTTGATGGCTTTTGATGTAACCATGGATAAGATAGTATCTCTTGCAAAGAATCGCGGCTTTATATTTCCCGGATCTGAGATTTATGGAGGTTTAGCAAACACATGGGACTACGGTCCGCTTGGTGTTGAATTTAAAAACAATGTAAAAAAAGCTTGGTGGAGGAAGTTTATACAGGAAAGTCAGTATAACGTAGGTATAGACTGTGCGATACTGATGAATCCTGAAACATGGGTAGCATCTGGACATGTTGGAGGGTTTAGCGATCCTCTGATGGACTGTAAAGAGTGTAAATCTAGATTTCGCGCTGATAAGCTTGTGGAAGATTATTTAAAAGAGCATGGAGAAGAAAAAAATGTAGACGGCTGGACGAATGAAAGATTAAAACAATTTATAGATGAAAACAACGTGCCTTGTCCAGTTTGCGGTGCTCATAATTTTACGGATATCAGGAAATTCAATCTGATGTTTAAGACGTTTCAAGGCGTTACTGAGGATTCTAAATCAGAAATATACTTAAGGCCCGAAACTGCACAAGGAATATTTGTCAACTTTAAAAATGTGCTTAGGACATCAAGAAAAAAGATACCGTTTGGGATAGGACAAATTGGCAAATCATTCAGAAATGAGATTACGCCTGGAAACTTTACTTTTAGAACGAGAGAATTTGAACAGATGGAATTGGAGTTTTTCTGCAAACCTGGTGAAGATTTAGAATGGTTTAATTATTGGAAAGAGTTCTGCATGAATTGGCTTTTGAATTTAGGCTTGAAAAAAGAAAACTTGAGATTTAGAGATCACAGCAAGGAAGAGCTTTCACATTACAGCAATGCTACTACAGACATAGAATACAAATTTCCATTTGGATGGGGTGAGTTGTGGGGTATAGCTGACAGAACTGATTTCGATCTTAGGCGTCATATGGAACATTCAGGAGCAGATTTAACGTATTTTGACCCTGTCACAAATGAAAAGTACATACCATACTGCATTGAACCATCTGTAGGGGCTGACAGAGTGGCTTTGGCATTTTTGATAGATGCTTACAATGAAGAAGTAGTGGAAGAAAATGACACAAGAGTCGTTTTAAAATTGCATCCTGCATTGTCACCGATAAAGGCAGCAGTTCTTCCATTGTCTAAAAAGTTAGGCGAAAATGCTTATAAATTGTATGATGAACTAAGAAAAGATTTTGTGGTTGATTACGATGAGACAGGAAGCATTGGCAAGAGATATAGAAGACAGGATGAAATAGGGACACCATACTGCATAACGTACGACTTTGATTCATTAAATGATGAATCGGTGACGGTAAGGGATAGAGATACGATGCAGCAAATAAGGATTAAGATAAATGAAGTAAAGCCGTATTTGGAATCTAAATTAAAAATATAAAAAAAATCAGGCGAGTGCCTGGTTTTTTTTATATTTTATGCTATAATATTAATTGGACATTATTGTAATTGACTTAATTGATAAAATGTTGTTATGTATAGTCAGAAAACGTTAATCTAAAATGTGTTGTCATAATGGGAGTAAAATTGTCCCGCATGACTGTTTTAGTATCAGCTATTATTTAGGAGGCTAAAATTATTGTGGATGAGAATGTTGCCATTTATCTTGTATCAGACTCAAGCATTGATACGGCGGAACATGTAGCAGCCATAGCCGCGTCCAGATTTGGCACCAATATAAGTCAAATCAAAAAGTTTCCTTATGTTGGTGATAAAAACCAGATAGATGAAATAGTAATAGATGCTTCTAATAATAAGAATAGCCTTATCATACATACAATGGTAGTCGATGAATTAAAACGATACCTTCTGAATAAAGCGAGGCAATATGATTTGCGCATCGTCGATGTGATGGGGCCTATTATGGATGCTATAGAAGGTACTACAGGTATTGCGCCTTCAGAATTGTTTTTTCATAAGCGCAAACTTGATGAAGACTACTTTAGAAAGATGGATGCGATTGAGTTTGCAGTAAAACATGATGATGGAAAAGATGTAAACGGCCTATTGTTGGCCGATGTAGTGATATTAGGTGTTTCAAGGACATCAAAGACGCCATTATGTATGTACCTTGCGCATAAATACATTAAAGCTGCAAATTTTCCGCTGGTACCTGAAGTGGATCCGCCAAAAGAGCTGTTTGAAATAGATCACAACAAAATATTTGGTCTCATGATAAATATTGATAATTTAGTAGAAATACGAAAAGAAAGGCTAAAATCATTGGGGTTGGATTCTAAGGCAGTTTATGCTGCTAAAGATAGAATCATAAAAGAGCTTAACTACGCTAAGGAGGTGATGGAGCGGTTAGATTGTACAGTGATTGATGTAACGAATAAAGCTGTGGAGGAAACAGCAAGCATAATATTAAATAAAATCAATAAAGGAGGACTATAAATGGCTAAAAAATATGTGTACTTGTTTAGCGAAGGAAATGCGTCCATGAGAAATTTACTGGGTGGAAAAGGGGCAAACCTTGCTGAGATGACAAATCTGGGCTTACCTGTTCCGCAAGGCTTTACTGTTACAACAGAAGCTTGCACAAAATATTATGAAGATGGTAAAAAAATATCTGATGAAATAGTAGAAGAAATCTACAAAAATATGGCTATTTTAGAGGAAATAAACAACAAAAAATTTGGCGATAAGAAAAATCCGTTATTGGTTTCAGTACGTTCAGGTGCAAGAGTTTCAATGCCTGGAATGATGGATACAATTTTAAATCTTGGGTTAAACGATGATACCGTTGTAGGACTTGCTGAAGCTACTAACAATGAGAGATTTGCATACGACAGCTACAGAAGATTTATTCAGATGTTCTCAGATGTCGTTATGGGAATTGAAAAGAATAAATTTGAAGCAATATTGGACGCTGTCAAAGAAGAAAATGGTGCAAAATACGATACAGATTTGACTGCAGAAAACTTAAAAGAAGTCGTAAAGAGATACAAAGAGCTGTACAAGAAAGAGATGGGCGTTGATTTCCCACAAGATCCAAAGATTCAGCTTTTAGAAGCTGTTAAAGCCGTATTTAGATCATGGGACAATCCAAGAGCTATTGTTTACAGAAGGTTAAATGACATACCAAGCGATTGGGGTACTGCTGTAAATGTTCAGACAATGGTATTTGGCAACATGGGCAATGATTCTGGTACAGGTGTGGCGTTTACGAGAAATCCTGCAACAGGTGAAAAAGCTTTATTTGGCGAATTCTTGATGAATGCTCAAGGTGAAGATGTCGTTGCCGGAATAAGGACACCACAGCCAATATCAACATTAAAAGACATAATGCCTGAAGTGTACAACCAGTTTACAGAAATTGCAAATAAACTGGAGAATCACTACAGAGACATGCAAGATATCGAGTTTACTATAGAAAGATCAAAGCTTTACATGCTTCAGACGAGAAATGGAAAGAGAACTGCTCAAGCAGCATTGAAAGTCGCAATAGACTTAGTAAATGAAGGCTTAATAGATGAAAAAGAAGCAGTGCTAAGGGTTGATCCAAAACAGCTTGACCAATTATTGCACCCAATGTTTGACGCTGATGCCTTAAAAGCAGCAAAGCCTATTGCAAAAGGTTTACCGGCATCACCAGGTGCAGCAGCAGGAAAAGTCTACTTTACTGCAGATGATGCTGTTGAAGCAGTGAAGGCAAGAGGCGAAAAAGTGGTACTTGTGAGAATGGAAACATCCCCTGAAGACATAGAGGGCATGGTTGTTGCGCAAGGTATTTTGACAGGTCGTGGTGGTATGACATCACATGCTGCCGTTGTCGCAAGAGGAATGGGTACATGCTGTGTTGCTGGCTGCAGTGCTGCATTGATCGATGAAAATCAGAAAATAATGAAGATTGGTGATATCGTAGTTAAAGAAGGTGACTACATATCAATTGATGGAAGCACTGGTAATGTATATTTGGGAGAAATAAAGACTGTTCCACCTTCTCTTACAGGCAATTTTGCCACATTGATGAGCTGGGCAGACAAATACAGAAAGCTAAAAGTCAAGGCAAATGCTGATATACCAAGGGATGCAAAAGTTGCTGTAGATTTTGGCGCTGAAGGAATAGGCCTTTGCAGAACAGAGCATATGTTCTTCGCTGAAGACAGAATACCTGCTATGAGGGAAATGATAGTATCAAAGACAGAAGAGCAAAGAAGAAATGCACTAAACAAACTTCTGCCTATGCAAAGGTCAGATTTTGAAGGACTGTTTGAGACAATGGGCGAGCATCCTGTTACAATACGTCTTCTCGATCCACCATTGCATGAATTCTTACCACATGAAGATGATGATATAAAAGCATTGGCTGATGAAATGGGAATGACATTTGATGATCTTAAAGCAACTGTAGAAAGCCTTAAAGAATTTAACCCAATGCTTGGATTTAGAGGATGCAGGCTTGCTGTCAAGTATCCTGAAATAGCTGAAATGCAGACAAGGGCTATAATAGAAGCAGCAATAAATGTATCAAATAAGCTGGGTATTAATATTGAACCACAAATAATGATACCTCTTATAGGCGATGTAAAAGAAATGAAGTATGTAAAAGACATAATCGTAAAAACGGCTGAAGAGGTATTAAAAGAAAAGAATTCCAACATTAAGTATTTAGTTGGAACAATGATTGAGGTTCCAAGAGCTGCCCTTACAGCAGATGAGATTGCAAAAGAAGCAGAATTCTTCTCATTTGGTACAAATGACTTGACACAGCTTACATTTGCATTCTCAAGAGATGATGCTGGTAAGTTCTTAGAATCGTACTATGATAAGAAGATTTACGACTTTGACCCATTTGCAAAACTTGATCAAACAGGCGTAGGCAAGCTTGTTGAAATGGGTACAAAGCTTGGCAGACAGACAAGACCTGAGTTAAATGTAGGAATATGTGGCGAGCATGGTGGAGATCCATCGTCAATTGAGTTCTGCCATAAAGTAGGACTTGACTATGTATCATGCTCACCATTCAGGGTTCCAATCGCAAGACTTGCTGCTGCACAAGCTGCAATAAAGGATGAAAAATAAAGAAATATATATTATAAAATATTTTAGGCTGCTGGCATAATATCAGCAGCCTTTTACATATATAGAATTTTAGTACCATAATTTTTTTGCAACTTTCTTCAATATTTCTCATGGTAGATGTTATAATTATAATAGATAAATGGAAAATTAACTATGTAAAGAATTTGGTTATTATTAATTATGTTAGACTTAATTTAATAGATTGAGAGGAATCGGTATGAATTTTAAAGATAAATTGTTAGAGCTTTTTAATGACGAAAATTACAAACCTTCAAGGATTGAAAATATTTTAAAAATGCTTGACGTGGATTACAGTCAAAAGGGCATTGTTGAGGAGCTATTAAAGGATTTAGAAAAAGATGGGACAATATATAAGACAAAAAATGAAAAGTACGCTTTGTCAGAAAGACTTGATATAATAAAAGGCAAAATAGATGCCACATCAAGAGGGTTTGCTTTTTTGATACCTGAAAATGAAAGCATTAAGGATATATTTATTTCGAAAGATAATTTAAACAGTGCAATGCAGAATGATACAGTTCTTGTTCGGGTTACAAAGAAAGTTGAAGGGAAGAAGTGGGAAGGAGAAGTTGTAAAAATACTCAAGAGGGCTAATTCTACCATTGTAGGCACTTTTGAGAAAAGCCGCAATTTTGGTTTTGTAGTTCCCGATGATAGAAGCATTACGCAAGATGTATTTATTTCAAAGGCTGACACCATGAATGCCGAAGATGGCATGAAGGTGGTAGTTAAAATAACTAAGTGGCCGGAAAAGCGGAGAAGTCCTGAAGGAAAAATAATTGAAATTTTAGGTAGGAAAAACGATCCTGGAGTAGATGTATTGTCAGTGATTCGTTCATACAACATACCTGAAGAATTTCCAAAGAAAGTCATAAAAGAAGCAGAAAACATACAAGAGAAAATATCAAGTGAAGAAATAACAGGAAGGATAGATTTGCGTCACTTAAATATTGTAACGATAGATGGTGAAGATGCAAAAGACCTTGATGATGCTGTGGCAGTAGAAAAACTTGAGAGCGGTGATTATGTACTTTATGTCAGCATTGCAGACGTCAGTCATTACGTCAAAGAAGGTTCTGAGCTTGATAAGGAAGCTTTAAATAGAGGTTGCAGCGTGTACTTTATAGATAGAGTCATACCAATGTTGCCACACAGATTGTCAAACGGTATATGCAGTCTCAATCCATCTGAGGACAGATTGACACTTACGGTAAAGATGAAGATAGACAAAAATGGTAATGTTGTAGATCACGATATATTTGAAAGCATAATACGAAGCAAAGAAAGAATGACTTATACAAATGTGTACAAAATCTTAGAAGAAAATGATGAAAAATTAAAAGAGCGATATAAAGATTTAATAGAAGATTTTAATAATATGAGAGATTTGGCAAAGATTTTGTTAGAAAGAAGGAAAAGGCGCGGTAGTGTAGACTTTGATTTTGAAGAAGCAAAAATAATTGTAGATGAAAAGGGAAAACCAATTGATATTGTAAAAGTCGAAAGAAATATAGCTCATAGGATTATTGAGGAATTTATGCTTGTTGCAAATGAGACAGTTGCTGAGCACATGCATTGGATCAACGTGCCTTTTGTGTACAGGGTTCATGAGCATCCGGACATGGAGAAGCTGATGGCATTTAATAAATTCATACATAATTTAGGTTATCACATAAAGGGCATTGGAGGAGATGAAATACATCCAAAAGCATTGCAAGAGCTTATAAAACAAGTGAGGGGCAAAAATGAACAAAGAGTCGTTGAGACGCTTCTACTAAGGTCTTTAAAGAGGGCTAGATATAGTCCAGAGGAATTAGGCCATTATGCATTGGCGACGCAGTATTATACACACTTTACATCGCCTATAAGGAGATATCCTGATCTTATAATCCATAGGATTATCAAAGAGAATATTCATGGTAAATTGAATGAGAAGCGTCAGGAACATTATAACAAAATATTAAATGACATTTCATTAAAAGCTTCAGAGAGGGAAAGAGCGGCTGATTCGGCGGAAAAAGAGATTGAAGATTTGAAGAAAGTAGAATACATGAAAGAAAGAATTGGGAATATATATAAAGCTATAATCGCCAACGTGACAAATTATGGCTTCTTTGTAGAGTTAGATAACACAGTAGAAGGATTAGTCGATATTGACACTCTTGATGATGACTATTACCATTATGATGATGAAACATATACGTTAATAGGCGAAAGAACGAATAGAAAGTTTTCTATAGGTGATGTTGTGTACGTAAAGGTAGTAGGTGCTAACGTGGACAGGAGGGAAATAGATTTTGTCTTGGCTACATCAGATGAAATCCGCGATGTTGAAGGTGCTTGACATGTGAATTTAATGTGCTATAATAATTAAGCGCAGACCCATGTGCTGTGAGGGAACAATGTATTTTACAGAAAAGGTGTTTTTCTTATGAGTAGTGAAAATATAAAGGTGCTTGCACAAAACAAAAAAGCCAGTCACGACTACTTTATAGATGAAGTTTATGAAGCAGGGATTGTGCTTTTTGGTACAGAAGTCAAATCTGTACGCATGGGTAAAGTAAATTTGAAGGACAGTTTTGCTCGTATAGAAAACAATGAGGTTTTCTTATACAATATGCATATAAGCCCATATGAAAAAGGCAATATTTTTAACAAAGATCCGCTTAGAACGAGGAAATTGCTTCTTAATAGAAGAGAGATTAATAAATTGACTGGTTATGTCACTCAAAAAGGCTATACATTGGTTCCTTTAAGGGTTTATCTTAAACATGGGCTTGTAAAGGTGGAATTAGCAGTTGCCAGAGGCAAAAAATTGTACGATAAAAGAGAAGATATGGCGAGAAGAGATGCTAAGAGGGAGATAGAAAGGCATTTTAAAGAAAGTCAGCATATATGATATACGGGGGTGTACTGGTTTCGACGGGGGTAGTTGAGGTAAAAGTAGCGAGCCGAGGTTCCATCTGCTCGTAAAACGGTGGACTTAAATATAAACGCAAACGATAATTTAGCTTACGCTGCTTAATTACAAGCAGCCGTTCAACCTTTGATTCCCACATCAAAGGATTGGGCGTCGATTTAGTGGGGAACTGATTTATCAAAGCTTTGAGATAAATCGGATTTTATGAAGCTACCAAAGCAGTTATCCTGTCACTGGGAGAGCTGCAGAGGGAATGTCAAAACAGTGACTGCGCTCGGAGAAGCTTTTACTGTGACACCTTCGGACCGGGGTTCGACTCCCCGCACCTCCACCATACATATTCGGGGATATAGCTCAGTTGGGAGAGCGCTACAATGGCATTGTAGAGGCCAGGGGTTCGAATCCCCTTATCTCCATTAAAAAAAGCCTTGAGAACCGAGGCTTTTTATTATATTAATTGATCTGTAATTTAAATATGGATAACATTAAAAAAACTATTGAGGTTACCCCCAATAGTTTTTTATATATGATTATACGTAGAAAAGCATATCGGCGTATGTTGGAAGTGGCCAAATATCAGCATCAACTAATGTTTCTAGTTTGTCGCCTATTTCTCTAAGCTCTCCCATTTTTGCGAATACTTCATCTCTGTAATATTTAGCTACAGCAAAAGAATCTCCTTCAATATTTGATGCATTATTTACGGCGCTTTCGAGATTATCGATTCTCTTCTTAAATTCGGCTGTCAATGAAGAAACTTCCTTCAATAAATCGGCTTGTGCGTCAACTGAAGCGTCTAAACCAGTTTCTTTGACTGCGTTTATAGAGTCTGCAACATTTTTAATGAATTTTAAGACTGCCGGAAGAATCTGCTTTTTAGCCATATCAAGCATTGTCAACGCTTCTATGTTTATAGTCTTTGAGTAGTTTTCAAGCATTATTTCATAGCGAGATTCCATTTCTACCTTGCTTAATACGCCATGTTTTTCCATGACCTTCACATTTTTATCTTTCAAAAGGGCAGGAATAGCATCGACTGTTGAAGCTATATTTGGAAGTCCTCTCTTTTCAGCTTCTTTTACCCATTCTTCTGAATAGCCATTTCCGTTGAAGATTACTCTTTTATGATTTATTACGATCTCTTTTAATATTTTTTGAACTTCTTCATCAAAATTATCAGCTTTTTCAAGTCTATCTGCAATTTCTGATAAAACTTCTGCTACAATCGTATTTAAGATGTAGTTTGCAGTTGCTACTGATGATGAAGAACCTACCATTCTAAACTCGAATTTGTTTCCGGTAAATGCGAATGGGGATGTTCTGTTTCTGTCGGTGGAATCTTTGTGAAGCGTAGGAAGCGTCGTCACGCCGATTTTTAATTCTCCACCTTGCTTTGAGTTTGTAGCACCACCAGTTTCGCCTATTTGTTCTAAAATATCTGTTAATTGATCGCCTAAGAAAATCGAGATTATTGCCGGTGGAGCTTCATTTGCACCAAGCCTGTGGTCATTTCCAGGTGTTGCACATGATACTCTTAATAAATCAGCGTATTCATCGATTGCCTTGATAACTGCACACAGGAAAACCAAAAATTGTGCATTTTCATGTGGAGTTTTTCCAGGATCTAATAAATTTAAACCGTCATCTGTGCTCATAGACCAGTTGTTGTGCTTTCCAGATCCGTTGACACCGGCGAATGGTTTTTCGTGCAATAAACATACTAAATCATTTCTCAAAGCCACTTTTTTCATTATATCCATTGTTAACTGATTGTGATCCGTTGCTATGTTTGTCGTATTGAAGATTGGCGCTAATTCATGTTGAGCAGGTGCGACTTCGTTGTGCTCGGTTTTAGCTGATATGCCTAACTTCCAAAGCTCTTCATCAAGTTCTTTCATAAATTCGAAAACTCTTTCCCTGATGGTGCCGAAATAATGGTCTTCCATTTCTTGGCCTTTTGGTGGTTTTGCGCCAAATAATGTTCTGCCTGTTAATATTAAGTCTTTGCGTTTTTCATACAATTTTTTGTCTATCAAAAAATACTCTTGCTCTGGACCAACAGTTGTTATGACTCTTTTTGAAGTGTTATTTCCAAATAACTTAAGAACTCTTAATGCTTCTTTTGATAATGCTTCCATAGAGCGCAATAAAGGTGTCTTTAAGTCTAGTGCTTCGCCAGTGTATGAGCAAAATGCGGTTGGGATGTATAGGACATTGTCTTTGACAAATGCAGGAGATGTACAATCCCATGCAGTGTAGCCTCTTGCTTCGAATGTAGCCCTTAATCCACCTGAAGGGAATGACGATGCATCAGGCTCACCTTTTATAAGTTCTTTGCCTGAAAATTCTGTGATGACTTTACCGTCTGGTGTAGGAGAAATAAAAGATTCGTGTTTTTCTGCAGTAATACCTGTCAATGGTTGAAACCAATGTGTAAAATGCGTCGCTCCTTTTTCGATAGCCCAGTCTTTCATCGCGTTTGCTACTACGTCGGCAACTTTTGGGTCAAGCGGCAAACCTTCGTCGATTGTCTTTCTTAAAGCATTGTATGTTTGCTTTGGCAGACGCTCTCTCATCACTGCGTCATTAAATACATTGGCGCCAAAAATATTTTTCAAAGAATTTTCTGACATAAAAAATCCCCTTTCATTTATTTTTTTGGTAATAATGGAAAATATAAACAAAACAAGGACGCCATTAATACACACAAACTATATTAATGAAACGCCCTTGTCTCATTTTTAACTATTAATTTTTCTCACAAATAATTAATTAAATATTATCACAAATTTCATCCAAATGCAAGCCCTTCATTTTTTAAAAGTCATGTACTTTTCTTGGTTATATGCCTGACTTGTTATATAATATGCATAAAGATGTCGATGTTTACAAATTTTCTAAAATAAGCAAATGAATTATAGAGGTGAGGTTATGAAGAATTTGAAAGCTATAATCGTAGGACCGGGCAATATATTCAAAAAGGCATATTTGCCATTCATATTTAACTTAGATATGCTCGAAATAGTTGGCATTGTGGGTAGAGATGAAAAAAAGCTTTTAAAGTATAAGGAGAATTATAAAGTTAGCACATATACTTCGATAGATGAAGCAATTGCTTTAAAGCCTGATTGTGCTTTTGTACATACTTCTACTGATAGCCATTATGAGATTGTGAAAAAACTTCTTGTAAATAATATCCATGTTTATGTAGACAAACCCTTGACAGATGATTATAAAAAGACTGAAAAACTTTATAATATTGCACTTAACAATTCACTTGTTTTAACTGTTGGCTTTAATAGAAGATATGCACCATTTTATATTAAGGCATCAGAGCATTTTGGAAATGGAAAACCTGAGTTGTACATAATGAAGAAAAATAGAAACGGCGGTGTTGGGGGTGATATCAAATTCACCCTTTACGATGACTTTATACATGTGGTTGATACACTGTGTCATCAAATTGGCGATGTTGAAAGCCTAAATATTTCGCGTGTAAAAGCCATAAAGGAAAATAATAGCTTAAAATATATAGATATTGAAATTACTTCGTGTGATAAAGTTGCAATTGGTGTAATGTATAGAAATAGCGGCATAGATGAAGAAGTGCTGGAGTTGCATGGTTATGGAAAAAGTGCAATAGTTGAAAATCTCGAAAAATTGCAGACGTTTGATGGGGAAACCGCATCTATTTATAGCCATCATTCTTGGGACAGCGTATCATACATAAGAGGTTTTGAAAGTGCAGTAAATAATTTTTTATGTTCTATAAATTCTAAAGAAATAAATGATGATGAAATAAAGCTTTCTTTAAAGACGCATCAATTAGTTGAAGATATTGTGAAAGAGATAAAATAAAAAAGTTTATAAAATAAGTGCAAAAGAGTGAATTTAAAGGAGGAAAAATTGATTTTTTATAGAATATTATCTTAGGTGGTTTTATGAAGAGAATATTGAATATCATCATAGCGATTGTAGTCATACTTTACATAGGAAAAGTTGCAGTAAATACTATAAGTGGAAAAGATAAGACAATACCACTTAAACAAGGCAACTTATCTGAATCAATAGATACTTACGGTTACATAGTGGTTGATGCAATGGTCATAAATTCTCCGATTAATGGAGAAGTTAACATTTTAGTAAAAAATGGGACAAGAGTGCCAAAAGGCAAGGAAATAGCTGAAGTCGTATCGCCAAACTTTGATAAGTCGAAATTGAATGAACTAAATTCTATAGATGAAAAGATTCAGAGCATTAAGGATGATAAAAGTTTGGGTATCTATGCTAAAGACATAGAAAACATAAACGCTCAGATAGATGAATTAAATAAAGAATATCAGCAGGCAAAAGACAAGAGCGTTTTAAGCAGTTTAAGCAAAAAAATAGATGATTTGACCAGCAAAAAAGAGCAGATAATCAAAAATGGTCCTTCGTCGATTAGAAATTTAGATGATCTTTATAGTCAAAAAAAACAATTAGAAAGCATTGTTTCTAATGGCTTGTACAAGGTATATTCGCCTGAAGCTGGAGTCGTAAGCGATTATTTTGATGGGTATGAAGATGTGTTTAATGTAAACAAATTGTTTAACATCACATTAAATGATATAAATGCAGTACAAAAAGAGCCAGCAGAGGTAAAAGGTGAAGTAAAGCAAGGTGAACCGATATTAAAATTAATGGACAATTACGATTGGTATGTATTGTCTGTATTGGACAAAAGTCAGAGCCAAAAATTAAAAGAAGGAAACAATGTAAAAGTAGAAATAGATAACAACGATAGTCAGTTTTTAGACGGACACATAATGAAAATATATTCGATATCCGACAATTTATTTGGTGCAGTGATAAAGATGAATGATGTTTATAATGATTTTTTTAAAAGAAGGAAAGTTAAAGTCGATATAACAGTAAATAACTATGAAGGTTTTATTGTGCCAAATACGGCTATCGTAAAAGTTGATGGAAAATATGGTGTTTATAAATTAAATAACGGTATTCCTGTCTTTGAAGAAGTCGACGTAAAAGTGCAAAATTCAGAAAGTGCCGTTGTAGAAAGTCCAGATGGAAATTTAAAAATGTATGACGAAATATTAGTATATGGTAAAGACTATTTAAAGAAGTAAGAGGGATTATTATGGATATATGTTATAATATTGATAAAGTAAAAGAAAATGTCAAGAAGCATGCATTAAAAGTTAATAGAAATCCTGACGATATATTAATTGTGGCAGTGACTAAAACCGTCGATGTCTCAAGAATAGAAGAAGCAATAAAATACGGTATTACGGATATTGGAGAAAATAAAGTACAAGAGTTAGTGGACAAATATCCGACATTGATGGATAAGGTTCAGTTCCACTTTATAGGTCATCTTCAGACAAATAAGGTAAAATACATAATAGATAAAGTGAAGATGATTCATTCGCTTGACAGTGTGCGCCTTGCAGAAGAAATAGATAAAAGAGCCAAAAAATGCAATAGGATTATGGACTGTTTGATTGAGGTAAATGTAGGTTCAGAAGAATCAAAGTATGGAATTGAACCGTCAAGCTTGTTGGAATTCATAAAGGAGCTTGAAGGTTTTAGCAACTTGAAAATAAAAGGTCTGATGACGGTGGCGCCGTATGTAGATGCTGAAGATGTAAGGCCTTATTTTAGAAAAATGAAACAGTTATTTGATAATGCTAAATCTTTAAATCAAAAAAATTTAGACTTTAAGTATTTGTCTATGGGTATGACGAATGACTACACTGTTGCCATTGAAGAAGGTGCCAACATCATACGTATAGGTACAGGAATTTTTGGGAAAAGATTATATGATATGGAGGTAAAATAAATGGCTGTAAAAGTGATTGAAAAGCTTATGAATTTTTTTGGATTTGATGAGCAGGAAGACGAAGGGAACACTGAAAAAGTTGAAAACGAATTGCCATTTAGCCAAAAGCCAAAAATAGTGAATATACATACACAATCGCAGATAAAAGTTATTATTTTAAAGCCAGATAGTTTTGAACAGGCGCAGACAATACTTGAAAACATAAAAAATAAAAAGCCTATAATTATTGATCTTCAAAATATGGAAAGAAATGATGCTCAGAGGCTTATAGACTTTTTAAGTGGTGCTGTTTTTGCGTTAAATGGAGAAATTAAGAAAATTGCTAATAGCATATTTTTAATTGTGCCGGACAATTTTGATATTGCTGGTGATATACAAGATGAAGTCGATTCAATGTTCAATTTAAAGTAATGAGGAGGGTATGATTTGACGACAAACTATGCTTTGATCTTAACATTAAACTACTTTTTTGAGATTGTAAATTGGCTTATTGTAATAAGGGTGGTATTATCTCTTTTGAGAATGGAGAATATGGGAAACCCCATATCGCGATTTGTCATCATCGTTACGGAGCCTATTTTGGATCCTTTTAGGAGGTTGCAATTTAAGTCATCTATTGGAAGAAATATGATGATAGATTTTTCGCCTATCCTTGCTATGTTGGCTATCCAATATGTGATAAGACCAATATTAATAAGCTTAATTTCATTAATATAAAAGGGTGAAGGAATGGAATACAGCATTGCAAGACTTAATGATATGATAAATTGGGTACAGAAAAATAGGCATGATAGATTTACAGATTTTCTAAGCATGAGAGATCAGAAGATACTGCTAAAGTTGATTGACAAATATGACGATATAGATTGTAGATTTGATGGTGGATTTAAAGAGGCTGAGAGAAAAATAGCCTGTATATATCCGTTGTATCTTACGATTTCCGATGGTGAACATTTTGATGTAATAAAGGGGATAAGGATAGATGGTGACTTGACAAAGTTGTCACATAGAGATGTATTAGGTTCACTGTTAGGTCTAGGTATAAAAAGAGAAAAAATTGGTGATATAATTAAAAGACAAGAAATCTGCGATGTAATAGTGCATAGTGACATAGCTGATTATGTTTTGATGAATTTGAAAAAGATAGGTCGAGAGAAGGTTATTGTTAGTTCAATTGACTTAGATGAGGTTATAGAGCCTGTAATAGAGTACGAGGACATTAAAACAACTGTTGCATCTGTAAGGCTTGATAGTATAATCGCGTCGGGATTTAAAATATCCAGGACAAAGGCTTCGGAATTGATAAAAGCTGGACTTACTGAAGTGAATTGGGAGACAAATATATCGCCTTCATTTGAAGTAAAAGAAGGTGATATCATGTCTTTAAGAGGTTATGGAAGGATCAAGCTCCAAGAAATTTTAGGTACATCGAGAAAAGGCAGGGTATATGTTCATATTTTAAAATACAAATAACAATAAGATGACAAGGAGTGGATTGGCATGTTAACACCTATGGACATACACAATAAGGAGTTTAAGCGTTCATTTAGAGGCTACAATGAAAATGAAGTTGATGAGTTTTTAGACAAAGTTATGGAAGACTATGAACTATTGTACAAAGAAAACTCCGATCTAAAGGACAGAGTAAATATATTAAATGATAAGTTGCAGAATTATACTGATATAGAAAAAACGCTAAATAATACGCTGGTGGTCGCTCAAAAGTCGGCTGAAGATTTAAAGTTAAATGCCAAGAAAGAAGCTGATTTAATAATACAGCAAGCACAGCAAGAAGCAGAAAAAATAATGCAGAAAGCCAATCAAGAAGTAGTAAGAATTAGAGCAGAGCTTGAAAATCAAAGGAAAAAATTGAATGTATTTAAGGCTAAATTCAAAACACTCCTTGAAGGAGAGCTTGAAGCTATATTGTCTATAGACGATAGAGAATTTTTTGATGATGAGAACGATGTGAGAAATGATGAGGAATAGACTTGCTGTAATCGGGATCTTAGTCCAAAATAGAGAGTTGGCGTCTGAAAAAGTTAATCACATTTTAAGCGAGTATGCCGATATCATAGTGGGCAGAATGGGTATTCCATATAAGGAAAGAAATGTGTCAATAATATCGCTGATTGTCGACGGTACGACGGATGACATCGGTGCTTTAACTGGCAAGCTTGGCAGCATTGAAGGTGTAAAAGTAAGGTCTGCCATTACAACGTAAGATGTTGACGTCTTTTTTTACATATTGTATAATTATTTAAAATGCGAAAAAAAGCGATGAAGAGGACAATTTATGCAAACAAAACTTTTAAGAGAGTTGGCGGTGGGTGAAAGCCAATAAGTTAGTTTGTCATATATCACCTCGAAGCTGCTGGCTGAAATTTAGTAAGCTAAGCCGGGAAAACCCCGTTATCTCATGAGTGATTAAGGCATTGAGCCTTAATAATTAGGGTGGTACCGCGACTTCTCGTCCCTTTGGATGAGAGGTTTTTATTTTTTCTGCATTACGCAATTTGAAATAGGAGGTATGTTTATGGATTACAACAAAACATTAAATCTGCCAAAGACTGATTTTCCAATGAAGGCGAATTTGCCGATGAGAGAGCCAGAAATATTAAAGAAATGGGAGAACATGGACATATACCACAAATCATTAGATAAAAACAAGGGCAAAGAAAAGTTCATTCTTCATGATGGTCCTCCATACGCAAATGGCAATATACACCTTGGCACTGCCATGAACAAAGTTTTGAAGGACATGGTGGTTAAATATAAGACCATGAGGGGATATGAATCACCATATGTGCCAGGTTGGGATACTCATGGCTTGCCAATAGAACAGCAGGCGATTAAGACGTTAGGGATAAAGAGAAATGATGTAGGTCCAGTAGAATTTAGAAGGGTGTGCCGTGATTTTGCTTTTTCGCAAATCGAAAAGCAAAAAGCGCAATTTATTAGATTAGGTGTAAGAGGAGATTGGCAAAATCCATATTTGACGCTGAAACCAGAATACGAGGCAAAGCAGATAGAAGTATTTGGAGAGATGGCAAAGAAGGGATATATATATAAAGGACTTAAGCCTGTATATTGGTGTACAGATTGTGAGACTGCATTGGCAGAAGCAGAAATAGAGTATTCTGATGAAAAATCTGATTCGATCTACGTTAAATTCAGAGTTGTAGATGACCTTGGTAAATTTAAAGGCATTGTTGATGATTTAAGCAATTTGTACTTTGTAATATGGACTACAACAACTTGGACAATCCCTGCTAATCTTGCAATTTGCTTGAATCCAGATTTTGATTATGCTTTAGCAAAGTACGGAAATGAAATTTACATAATGGCAAAAGATATGCTTGACAGCATTGAAAAAGAGACAGGACTTTCAAACCGTGAAATAATTGCTACTTTTAAAGGCTCAGAACTGGAAGGAATGAAGGCTAAGCATCCTCTTTTTGACAGGACATCGCTTATAATATTAGGCGATCATGTAACGCAAGAGGCAGGTACAGGATGTGTGCACACAGCACCTGGACATGGTGAGGAGGACTTTGTAGTTGGTCAAAAATATGGACTTGATGTTTTGAATCCTGTTGATGATAAAGGTCGATTTACTGAAAAAGCAGGAAAATACAATGGACTATTTTACTCTGATGCAAATAAGGTCATAAAAGAGGATCTTGAGAAAGCTAATGCGCTATTGGCTTCAAAGACTTTCACGCACTCGTATCCTCATTGCTGGAGATGCAAAAATCCTGTTATATTCCGCGCCACAGAACAGTGGTTTGCATCTGTAGATGGCTTTAGAAATGAAGCGCTTGATGCGATAAAAGAAGTAAATTGGATTCCTGAGTGGGGCGAAGATAGGATTACAAACATGGTTAGAGATAGGCACGATTGGTGCATATCCAGGCAAAGGATATGGGGTGTTCCAATTCCTATTTTTTACTGCAAACATTGTGGGAAAGAATTGATAAACGATGATACGATAAATGCGGTAAAGAAGTTGTTTGCCGAAAAGGGTTCTGACGCTTGGTATGAACTATCGGCCGAAGAAATACTGCCACAAGGCACAAGGTGTGAATGTGGTTCTACAGAGTTTAGAAAAGAAACGGATATTATGGATGTATGGTTTGATTCTGGTTCTAGTCATGTAGCGGTTTTAGAGACAACTGAGGGACTTAGATGGCCAGCAGACTTGTACTTGGAAGGTTCTGACCAACACAGGGGATGGTTCCAGTCATCGCTTCTTACATCTGTCGCTACAAAAGGTATCGCTCCGTATAAAAATGTATTGACACATGGTTTTGTTGTAGATGGTGAAGGGCGAAAAATGTCTAAATCCCTTGGAAATGGAATCGATCCAGCCGATGTTGTAAAAGAGTATGGTGCTGACATATTGAGGTTGTGGGCTGTTTCTGCAGATTTCACTTCAGACATGAGGATATCAAAAGAAATTTTAAAGCAGATGACTGAGTCATACAGAAAAATCAGAAACACAGCAAAGTTTTTATTAAGCAACCTTTACGATTTTGATGCTGATAAAGATTTGTTGCCATATGATGAATTGTTAGATATAGATAAATGGGCTTTGTACAAATACAATGAGCTTGTGAAGGATGTAACCGAAGCTTTTGACAAATATAAATTTTATGAGTTCTTGCATCTTGTTCATACCTTCTGCATTGTAGATATGAGCAATCTGTACCTTGACATATTGAAAGACAGGCTATATACTTTCCCAGCCACATCAAAAGAAAGGAAAGCAGCTCAAACTACTCTATATATTATATTGAATGGTTTTGTAAGAATCATAGCACCGGTGCTGACATTTACAGCAGACGAAATATGGAGCTATATGCAGCACGATGCAAAAAATGATTTCGAGAGCGTTCAGTTGGCTGATTGGCCAGAGCCTAATGATATCTACGACAATAAGCAGATAATTGAAAACTGGAATAAACTTTTTGACATAAGAAAAGATGTATCTAAGGCATTGGAGATATCCAGATCAAACAAGGAAATAGGCCATTCTTTGGAAGCTCAAGTCGATATTTATGCGTCGAAAGAGCTGTACGAATTTTTGAATCAGTTTGAAGAAGATTTTAATACAGTCTTTATCGTATCAAAAACTGTTCTGCACGAAAATGATGAGGTTATACCTGATGATGCGTACAGAAGCGAAGATTATGACATTGCTATAAAAGTAAGTCATGCACCTGGTGAAAAATGCGAAAGATGCTGGATGTACAGCGAAACTGTTGGCGAAAATAAAGAGCACCCAACAATTTGCAGTAGGTGTGCTGCACATATTTAAAGGGAGATTTCTCCCTTTTTTAATTAAAGATGAAAGGAGTATAAGCGTGAAAAAGATAGGATTTATTGGCGCTATGGAGGAAGAAGTAGAGCTACTTAAGGAAGCTATCGTTAATGAGTTTACGATAAATAGGGCAGATATGGATTTTTTTAGCGGTATACTTAATGGAGTAGACGCAGTTGTTGTAAAATCAGGTATAGGAAAAGTAAATGCAGCGATTGCAACACAGATATTGATATCCGAATTTAAAGTTGATTGCATAATAAATACAGGTGTTGCTGGAGGATTAAAAAAAGGCATAAATGTTGGCGATATAGTTATTTCTTCGGATGCGATAGAACATGATTTTGATACTACAGCGTTTGGAGACGAATTAGGAGTAATCCCTCGCATGAAGACAAGCGTATTTAAAGCTGACGGATATCTCATAGATGTGGCGTATAAGGCTGCTAATGATAATATTGATGGGAAAGCGTATATTGGCAGGATCGTTTCAGGTGATAAATTTATCTCATCAAAAGATGAGGCTTTAAAATTGGGGAAGCTTTTTAATGCACTAGCAGTCGAGATGGAAGGAGCAGCAATTGCACATACTTCATATCTTAACAATATACCATTTGTCATAATAAGAAGCATTTCAGATAATGCCGATGGAAATGCGACAAAAGATTTTAGTCAATTTGTCAAGGAAACAGCAATAGTATCCAGTAACATAGTTAAAGAGATGATAAATCTAATCAAGGAGAATTAGATATGAGTGTTGTTAATGTAAGCTTACAAGTATTGCCTATAGTTGAAGAAGAAAAAATCTATCCAGTCGTAGATAAAGTTATTGATTACATAAAATCAACAGGTGTTAAGTATTTTGTAAGCCCTATGGAAACGACTATGGAAGGAGATATCGATGTTCTCCTGGATATTGTGAAAAAGGCCCAAAATATATGCGCAGATGAAGGTGCCAAGAGGGTAATTTCGATCGTTAAGATAGACTTTAAACCTGATGGTGTGACGATTGAGGAGAAAATAGGCAAATATAGAGATTGTTGCTGATGTGAGATAATTTATATTTTAGACAAGATTAAAACTATTGACATATATTTTAACACGTTATATAATTAAATCAATCGAAATAAAAAAATCGATGAGCAGGAATAGTAAATATCGCATTAGGTTAAAGCGAGCCTGGGATGGTGGAAGCCAGGTACTGACGGCGTTATTGAATGGGCCTGCGAGATGGCGTGTGAAATGAAAGTAGCATTGCCCGGTAGTCTACCGTTAAAATGACAGGGTATCGAGAAATCTGTACCTGCAATGAGAGGTTTTGTACTTAGGTGGCAAAGCGAAATGAAAGCATTTCGTCCTTAGTGGATGAGATGCTTTTTTTAAACCACACAAGTATAAAACAATTTGGGTGGCACCACGAAGTCACTTCGTCCCATTGGATGAAGTGACTTTTTTGCATATTAAGGAGGTGTATTGGTTGAATATAACTGAAAAAGAATATGAAAGACTTGTAAAGAAGAAAATTGTCTTTCCTGTTTACGAGGAGATAAACGGTGATGAATTGACGCCAATCAATATTTTTTACAATCTAGATGGTGAAAATAAATTCCTTTTGGAAAGTGCTGAAAGTAGTAAAATGTGGGGCAGATATTCGTTTATCGGTTCGAATCCGTATTTGAAGATCAAATGTAATGATGATTTAATCCAGATTGATGGTGATAAAAAGGAAATAAGATACGGCAGAATTCTTGACTATATAAAGGAAAATATGATGTGCGATTATGATAGTTGTGGACTTGAATTTCCATTTACTGGCGGAGCAATAGGCTATGCTGGATATGACATTATAAGACAGTATGAATATATTCCATCAAAAAATATTGATGAAATAGGAATACCTGACGCGTATTTTATGTTCTACAAGATTATAATCTGCTATGATCACTATAAACATAATGTATCTGTTATTTACAACGTATTTCCTGATGAAAATGAAAAGTATGGCTTTATAAAAGAAAAATTGGAAAGAATAATTTTAAACATAAAGAGCAATGTTAAAATTCACGACATAAAGCCAAAGCAACTCATTTCTGATATTGATTATAATCTTACCAAAGAAGAATTTTGCAATATTGTAATTAAAGCAAAGGAATATATAAAAAATGGTGACATATTTCAAGTAGTACCTTCCCAAAGACTTAAAATCAAAACCGATTCCGCGCCTTTTGATGTGTATAGGAGACTGAGGAATGCAAATCCATCACCATACATGTTTTACATCGATTTTGGCGATTTTCAACTGATAGGTTCGTCGCCAGAAAGCCTCGTATCCGTATTTGGAAGTAAAGTCACTACAAATCCGATTGCAGGAACCAGAAAAAGAGGAAAAAGTGCCGAAGAAGATTTAATATTGAAAAATGAGCTTTTAAACGATGAGAAGGAAAAGGCGGAACATGTAATGTTAGTTGACCTTGGAAGAAATGATATAGGAAAAGTAAGCGAATTTGGCACTGTAAGATTGGATAGATTCATGGAAGTCGATTTTTATTCGCATGTAATGCACATTGTATCAAAAGTTTCAGGCATTTTGAGAAATAGTCTTACAGCGTTTGATGCACTAATTGCATGTCTTCCTGCTGGGACGGTTTCAGGTGCACCGAAAATAAGGGCCATGGAGATAATTGATGAGCTGGAGAATGTGAAAAGATCATTTTACGCTGGAGCAGTCGGCTATTTTTCTTACAATGGAGATATGGATATGTGCATAGCAATAAGAACGCTGCTATTAAAAAGAGGTACGGCATTTATTCAAGCTGGGTGTGGAATTGTATATGATTCTCAGCCAGAAGCTGAATACTATGAAACTTTAAATAAGGCGATGGTCTTAAAGGAGGTGCTTTGATGCTTCTCCTCGTAGATAATTACGATTCATTTACCTATAACCTATATCAATTTATAGGCGAAATTTACAGCGATATATTAGTTGTCCGCAACGATAAAATAGGATTAAATGACATAGCTTTAATGAATCCAAAAGGAATAATTATATCGCCTGGGCCAGGAAGGCCAGAAAATGCAGGGATTTCAGTAAACATAGTCGATGAGTTTGAAGGCAAAATACCTATATTAGGGATTTGCCTTGGACATCAAGCTATTGGATATGCTTATGGCGCAAAAATAATCAGAGCAAACACTATAATGCATGGAAAGACTTCATCTGTCAATCATGTTGGCAAAGGATTGTTTGAAGGCATAAAAAGTCCAATGAAAGCCATGAGATATCATTCGCTTGTAATTGACAAAAGTTCATTGCCAGAATCATTAGAAATAACTGCAGAAACAGATGATGGAACTATTATGGCAATTAAGCATAAGCGCCATCATGTATATGGACTTCAATTTCATCCCGAATCTATTTTAACAGATGATGGCAAAAATATATTAAAAAATTTTGTGGAGGGGATCTGCAATGTTAAAGGAAGCCATTGAAAAGATCATTAAAGGGGAGAATTTGACCGAGACAGAGGCAAAAAGCGCCATGGATGTAATAATGAAAGGGGAATCAAGCCCGCCATTAATTGGTGGTTATCTTATAGGCCTTAGGATGAAAGGCGAATCAATCGATGAGATAACCGGTTCTGCAAAGTCGATGATAGAAAATGCAAAAAAATTAAAACTCGATTCTCCATATGTCATAGATACCTGTGGAACAGGAGGTGACGGCGGAAAGACATTTAATATTTCTACTGCAGTTGCAATAATTTCTTCGTCTGCCGGAATCAAAATAGCCAAACATGGAAACAAAGCTGTTTCCAGTAAAAGCGGCAGTGCCGATGTATTAAATGAATTAGGTGTAAAAATTGACGCAGAACCAGAGATGACAAAGAAATTCATCGATGAAGTGGGATTTGGATTCCTTTTCGCACCTTTGTATCATTCAGCCATGAAGAACGTAGCCCCCATAAGAAAAGAACTGGGTTTAAGAACGGTTTTTAATATATTAGGACCATTGACAAATCCGGCTTCTGTTAAAGGCCAAGTTTTAGGCGTTTATGATAAAAACCTGACGCATATATTGGCAGAAGTTTTGCTAAAATTGGGGTGTGAAAGAGCTTTAGTCGTTCACGGAAATGATGGGCTTGACGAAATAACTACTACCACTACTACAGCTGTTTCAGAAGTGAGGGATGGTAAGGTTATTGATTACACTATTGACCCTAATGATTACGGTATTAGACTGTCGAAAGATTCGGATATTGGTGGCGGCGATGCAAAGGAAAATGCAAAAATCATTTTGGATATATTAAATGGTGAAAAAAGCCCTAAGAGAGACATTGTAGTTTTAAATAGCGCTGCAGCTTTGTATGTTGGTAAAGCAGTTGATAGCATTAAGGAAGGTGTCAAGCTTGCGGAACACCTTATTGATTCAGGCAAGGCATTAGGCAAGCTGAATGATATATTAAATTTTCAGAAGGTGTATTTGCAATGATACTCGATGATATTATCGTTAAGAAGAAAAAACAGGTGGAAATGAAAAAAATCGAAAAACCGCTGGATGATATATTAAAAGAAATTAAAAATGAGAAAAATGTGAGAAATTTTAAAGAAGCGTTGATGGGCGATGATATGTCGATAATAGCTGAGATAAAAAAAGCTTCTCCGTCGAAAGGGATAATTTTAGATGATTTTGATCATATAAAAATTGCCAAATTGTATGAAGATATTAATGTTGAAGCCATATCTGTTCTTACAGAAAAAAATTATTTTAAAGGAGATGATGCATATATAAACGATGTAAAAAAAATAACATCAAAACCTATTCTAAGAAAAGACTTCATATTTGACGAATACCAAATATACGAAAGCAAATTAATTGGTGCAGATGCTGTCTTGCTCATAGTGGCTGTACTTGGAGATGATTTAAAGAAGTTTTACGATACTGCTAAAAAGATTGGATTAGATGCCATTGTTGAGGTTCATGACGAACGTGAACTTGAAATAGCATTAAATGCAAATGTAGATATTTTAGGCATAAACAACAGGGATTTAAAGGATTTTCGCATTGATTTAAAGACGACAGAAAGGCTTATTAGATACGTGCCAAGTGGTGTTCTGTTGGTATCTGAAAGTGGCATAAAGACCCCTGATGACGTAAAATTTTTAAAATCATTAGGTGTAAATGCTGTCCTAATTGGTGAAACATTTATGAATATAATCAAAAATGGTGGTAAAATTGATGATTTCGTAATTCAATCAAAGGGTGTTTAAAATGACATTGGTTAAAATATGTGGAATAAAGCGGATAGAAGATGTGGAATACCTTAATGATTTAAAGCCTGATTATGCTGGGTTTGTCTTTGCTGAAAGCAAGCGGAAAGTAGATGTAAATACGGCATATAGCCTTATTAAAAATCTCGACAGACAAATAAAAAAAGTCGGTGTTTTTGTAAATGAAGAAGTTTCGGTAGTAAAGGATGTAGCTGTTTACTTAAATTTAGATATTTTACAATTTCATGGTGATGAGCCACAAGATTATATAGACAATTTTGATGATTATACTGTATGGAAGGCAATTCGGATTAGCGAAAATAGCGATGTTTTTAGATTACGAGACTATCATGTTGATGGTATTCTCCTTGACAGCAAAATAAATGGCTTTTACGGTGGTTCAGGTGTGAAATTTGATTGGAATTTAGTTAAGGATGTAAAAGACAACTTAAAGTGCAAGTTTATTTTAGCAGGTGGTATTAATGCTGACAATGTTTTGAAAGCTATAGAAGCAGCTAGACCAGATGTAATAGATGTGTCCAGTGGCGTTGAAGTCGGTGGCTTTAAAAATTATCAATTGATGAAAGATTTAATATGTAAAGTGAGGAGTGTAAAATGGTAGGAAGATTTGGTAAATTTGGCGGTCAGTATGTGCCGGAAACGATTATGAATGCATTGATAGAACTTGAAGGTGAATTTTACAAGGCGATAAACGATGAAAATTTTATTGATGAATACAAATATTATTTAAGAGAATATTCTGGAAGGCCCACACCGTTGTATTTTGCAAGAAACTTAACTGAGAGATTGGGTGGCGCAAAAATATATTTAAAAAGAGAAGATTTAAACCACACTGGTGCTCATAAAATAAACAACGTCATAGGACAAATATTGCTGGCTAAAAGAATGGGAAAAAGGAAAGTAATCGCTGAAACAGGTGCAGGGCAACACGGTGTAGCGACTGCAACAGGTGCTGCGATGTTTGACATGGAATGTGAGATATTTATGGGTGAAGAAGACATAAGAAGACAATCATTGAACGTATTTAGAATGAAGTTGTTGGGCGCAAAAGTTACCCCTGTAAAGACAGGAACTGGCACATTGAAAGATGCTGTTAACGAAGCGATACGCCATTGGGTCACGAATATCGATGATACATTTTACGTGATGGGTTCTGTTGTAGGACCGCATCCATATCCGATGATGGTTAGGGATTTTCAGAGGGTGATCGGTGACGAGACGAAAGAACAAATTTTAAGCAAAGAAAAGAGATTGCCAGATTATATTGTTGCATGTGTGGGCGGTGGCAGCAATTCTATGGGGATATTTTATCCCTTTATAAACGATTTATCAGTTAAACTTGTAGGTGTAGAAGCTGCAGGTTTTGGAATAGATACAGATAAACATGCTGCTACAATGGCAAAAGGAAGTATTGGCGTTCTTCATGGCATGATGACGTATCTGCTTCAAGATGATGAAGGACAGATAATGCCTGTTTACTCAATATCAGCAGGGCTTGATTATCCTGGGGTAGGGCCTGAACACGCCTATTTAAGGGATAGCGGCAGGGCACAATACGTGTATGCCACTGATGAAGAAGCTTTGTCAGCTTTTATGGATTTATCTCAAATTGAAGGAATCATACCTGCATTGGAAAGTGCCCATGCTGTTGCGTATGCAATGAAACTTGCTCCAAGCCTTAGCAAAGATGATATCATAGTTGTAAATTTGTCAGGCAGAGGAGATAAAGACGTAAATACAGTAGCAAATGTTTTGGAGGTTGAGCTATGATGGTGTCAAATATAGAAGTTAACAATGCAAGAGAAAACAGGATTGATAAAAAATTCAATGAGTTAAAGAAAAAAAGGCGTAAAGCACTGATTACATTTGTAACTGCTGGAGATCCCGATATAGATGTAACTATCAATTTAGTGTATAAAATGGTTGAAGGCGGTGCTGATATTATAGAGATCGGAATTCCTTATTCAGACCCGCTGGCAGATGGACCTATAATACAAGCTTCATCTGCCAGAGCGTTAAAAAAAGGCACTAAAATAGATGATATAATGAATGCTGTTAAAATAATAAGACAAAATACAGATGTACCGTTTATATACCTTGTCTATTACAATTCCATCTATAAATATGGAATGGAGAAATTTTTAAAGAATGCAAAAGATTCAGGCGTAGATGGACTAATCATACCCGATTTGCCACTGGAGGAAAGAAATGACATAAAAGAATTATCTGAAAAAAATGATATTTATTTGATACCGTTAGTTGCACCTACTTCAAATGACAGGATAAAGAAGATTTGCGAAAACGGAAAAGGATTTGTGTATTGCGTTTCTACAAAAGGCGTCACAGGTGTGAGGAATACAATTGAAACTGATATTGAAAAGTACATGGATTTAGTGTCAAAATACACTGATTTGCCAAAGGCGATTGGATTTGGCATATCTGGACCTGATATGGCAAAAAAGTTTGCTCCGTACTGTGATGGAATAATAATTGGCAGTGCAATAGTTAAAATGATAAATGATTCAAGGAATAATGATGAAATATTTGACAGTGTAACAAATTTCATATCATCAATCAAGGAGGTAATTTAAAAGGAGGCTATTTGCCTCTTTTTAAATTTAATCATTGATTATTATTTTAAAATTGATATAATTAAGATAAGAAGTATTAAAGGAGAATAATTATCAAAGGAGGAGAAGTTGATGGTTGAATTAGAAAAAGAAGCCCCTGATTTTACCCTTATGTCCAGTGATGGAAAGAATGTCTCTTTAAAAGATTATAGAGGTAAGAAAGTTATCCTTTATTTTTATCCCAAGGATAACACGCCTGGATGCACAAAGGAAGCTTGCCAGTTTAGAGACAACATAAATTCTATTGAAGATAATGATGCAGTTGTAATAGGTGTAAGTTTAGATGATTTAGAGTCTCATAAAAAATTCATTGAAAAATTTAATTTGCCATTTGTGCTATTAAGCGATAATGATGCTAAAGTATCAACAGAATACGGTGTTTATAAAGAAAAAAATATGTATGGAAAGAAAAAAATGGGCATAGAAAGATCAACTTTTGTAATAGATAGAAAGGGCATAGTAAAGAAAATTTTTAGGAAAGTGAAAGTTGACGGACACGTAGATGAGATATTGAAAGTGCTTGAAGAAATTGATTAAAGATTAAGTGCGCTTTATGCGCACTTTTAATAATTTAAGATCGGTAGACTGAAAGCAGCTATTAATGCAACTATCATCACAATGACAATAGTCAATGCCACATATTTATGCCATTTTCTGTTGTAAAAAGGGTTTAAAAAATCTTTGCTTTCCTTCTTTTTCATTTTATTCGCCTCATCAAATTTTACTAAAACAATTTTATTAATCTGTATAGCTTCTTATTACTAATTTAAGCATATTTAATTCTAAAAAACAATAAATTATTAATAAACTTTACCCAAAAAGAGAAAATAGTTTATAGGAGGAATGGGGCTTGGATAATAAATTATTAAATGAAATAAAAAAGCAGATTGAAAAGATGTCTGAAATGATGGAAAAAATGAAGATAGCTGACTATGTGGAGTTGATGCAAAGCCCTTATAGACTCCTATGGCTTAACTTTGTCGGTGGGCTTGCACGTGGTTTTGGAATGGCTATAGGATTTACATTGCTTGGAGCAATTGTAATATACATATTGCAAAGAGCGGTTTTATTGAATTTGCCCATTATAGGCAATATTATTGCTCATATAATAAAAATAGTTCAACAAAATTTGTGATAGAAAGGCATGTGGTATTGTGGATGACAAAAAATTAGAGTATTTTAGAAAAAGACTTATTGATGAAAGAAATAGAATTTTGCATACTTTAAACGAGATGGATGATAATAATGGTACTGGAAGAATTGGTGAAAGAGAGTATTATCAGGAACTGTCATTGGCTGACAATCATCCAGCAGATATTGCTTCGGAAGTATACGAATTAGAGAAAAATTATGCATTAAAAGATAACGAGCAACACGTTTTAAGACAAATCGATGATGCTCTTTCACGGATGGTTAACGGTAAGTATGGTATATGCAATCATTGTCATAAAGAAATTGAAATGGAAAGATTAGAAGCATTGCCGTATACACCTTTATGCGCAAAATGCGCAAAAGAAAATGATTTAAAATTAAGCGATCTTAGATTTTCACGTCCCAACGAAGAAAGAACTATCAAATATCCCTTTGGTTGGGGATACATGGATTCTAAAGACGAAAATCAATTTGATGCTGAGGATTCGTATCAAGCAGTAGCAAGGTATAATAAAACTAAAGCAGGACTTGATAATTATGATGACGATTACGATGATTATAATTCAGGATATGTGGAAGAAGTAGATAAAATAAGCAACGAGGATTACAAAAAAACATTAGAATAAAAATCAACCTTGTGCTTAAAAAGTATTTTAGGCATAAAAATGGCAGGGGAGACAAGAATCGAACTCGCAACCTACGGTTTTGGAGTGCGTATCAGGACGTTTTTTTGATTTAAGTACATTGATGAAAGTATTGAAATAAGTGGGTTTGTTAAATAATTACTTGGATAATATTAGGTTATTTTGTGTCCCCATTTGCCTATTGTGTCCCCAATTTGTCCCCAATAAAATGCCAGGCAATTACGCCTGGTTTTTGTTTTCGAAAAGAAAATTTGCAATTTTATCGGCAGCATCTTTGTCGGCAGATTTAAGTGCATGGGCATATATGTTCATTGTTGTACTGGTATTACTATGGCCAAGTCTTTTTGATACGGCCTTAATATTTTCGCCAGCATTTATAAGTAGGGTTGCCGATGTATGTCTGAGTTGATGAAATGTAATATGTCTTAATCCTTTCTTTTGTAAAAACTTAGAGAACCATTTTGAAATTGTATCATAATACATAGGCTGTCCATTCCATTGAGTAAAAACAAAACCGGTGTCTATCCATTTGTTCCCTTTCTTTAGCCTCTCCAGATTTTGCTCTTTTTTATATTCTCTCAAAAGATCCATTATTTGTTGCGGTACGGCAATAAGTCTTTTGGATGTTTCATTCTTTGGAGTTTTAGTAAATAGGCCTTGACCTGGTAAATACTGATTGGCTTGTACTATTTCTATTGTGTTATTGTCAAAGTCGATATGCTCCCATTTAAGACCCATTAATTCGCCAAGACGTTCGCCAGCCGCTAAAGTTAGCATTATTGCAACTTGATATTTTAATTTTTCGCCATCAAGTGCTTTGACAAGTTCTTTTACTTCTTCTTCGTTGTAATATTCTGCTTCATGTTTATTTACTTTTGGGGGATCTATATTAGAAGCAGGATTAGAAGGTATAAGCTGCCATTTAACTGCATCTTCTAGCATAGCATGAATAAGTCTGTAATGATGCTTAATTGTTTGAGATGACAAGCCACCTTTCTTACCATCTAATCGTGTGCCGTCTTCTTTTAACATATTCAGAAATTCAAGTATATGAATGGGTTTTATTTTATTTAATTTTAGATGTCCTAATGCAGGTAAAATACGCTTGTCTAACATTTCTTTGTATCGGTATAAAGTTTTGGGAGCCAGATTATCTTTAGCATATTCTTCAAGCCATTTCTCAACAAAAGCTTTGAAGGTTAGTTTTGAAGGCTCAATAAAAGTATTGCCTTCTATTTCTGCTATAAATTTGGCGAGTTCTTTTTCAGCTTCTTTTAGCTTAGCTGTTTCTGTTTTACCTTCAACTTTTATTGTTTTTGTATATCTCTTTCGTTTTCCATCAGGGCCATAACCGCCCGATACAATAAGCCTGTACGAATTTTCTCCACGTTTTTCAATTGAACCTGGCATAATATCACCTTCGTAAAATAAAAAATAAATTAATCATATTTTTCTTCAATAAATTTATCTTCATCTATCATCAAAGTTAATAATGTAAACACCATATTTAAATTTGGCATTGGTAGGGATTCTTCTTTAATGTATTCTTCCATTGAGCCATCTTCGAGCCAAGCAAAAGAGTAAACTGAGTCTGACTGTTCAGATACATCACTATATTTGTAGAAATCGAAAGCCAGAGATTGTTTTTTAACAGATAGCCCATTTGATAAAATTTTTTTATAAAAATATTTTGATTTTGAAGACCATTTTATCTTACCATTTTCAGTAACTACTATTGCTACAGGTTCGTATGTATTTTCAATGATTTTTATTCCCATTGACGTTATTGAAACACCATAATTATCAGATAGAGTTTTTATCAATGAAAGATTTATTTCTTTATTATTTATATCATTAGTTAAAAATTCAGTAGGGATTAATAATTCTGCTGCAAATTGATTAGCTTCAGTTTCTTGCGATATATTAGACTGAAAAGACTGAATATCAGAAGATTTGCAGTTATATATTTCATTAGTATGCCATGGTAAATAATAATGTCCTATTTCGTGAGCAATTGTAAAGTTCTTACGTCGTTCATAGTCGATATTTTGATTAAGTATAATTTTTTTAATACCATTATGCAGAATAAATAATGCTTCAGAGTCTTTAATATTATCGTTTTCTATTACTATATTAAAATTATTACAGATAGAGATAACATCAATTGGTGGCTTTAACGATAAGTTATTTAAAAGTTCCCTGGCATAAGCACCAGGGATTTTATTAATAGACATAAATTTCACCTCACATATTTGATATGTGTTTTTTTATTATCTCATAATCATGTTCGGATAATTGACCGTTATTATTACGTGCAGCGATTCGACCTTTATCCGGATTTAAAACACTTTCTACGTCTTTACGCATAAATTTCCATTCACGGCCTATTTTTGAAGCTTTTAAACGGCCATCTTTTATCATATTGTATACTGTTTGATTGCTTACTCTTAATAAGTCAGCTACTTCAGAAACATTTAATACATCTGGTCTTTCATTTTCACTTAAATTAGATAGACTTTTACCCAGCTCTTGAAGCATATGAACTTCTTCAGCAGAAAAAACTATCTCTCCGCAGTTAGGACATACATAAGCTTTTACACCATCTATTGTTAATTTATATTTTCCCCAGCCGGCTGTTGTTGATATAGTTCTTTCTTCCATATCTGTTCCACAAATATAGCATTTTTCTCTTATCATTTATTTTCCCTCCTTCTTTTTAAAATACCATTATAAGCCTCCCAAACTTCATCCATAGTTCTGCATACAGTTACAACTAATGGATAAGGATATGCAGCAGCAACAACTGTATATATTTCTGGGTCTTTGTCTGTTGCTTCTTGAAATATTACATGAATATCTTTAAATTGAGGTTGTAATTCAACTACTTTACCATATAATATACATTCAATAATCTTTTTATCTTCTATTTGTCTTTCTAGCATCCTGCATATCGCATGGGATGAATAATCGAGCAAACCATTTTTTACACATTTTCTTATCCATTGTTCAGCCATGTCATTCATTATTATTTCCTTCTCCTCTCATTATATTATAAAATATTATAAAATGCTATAAATTATAATAAAAAATTATAAAAAAATAATAAACTTATTGACTAAAAAACGAAGTTATGCATATAATATATTTGAGAGATAAATTCTCTCTGGGGCTCGTTATCACGGGCGGCCGCCTAAGGGCGGTTTTTTATTTTAATTGGTTTATATGGAAAAACTTTTAATCCAATTCCTTCATATGAAGGATAACCTAAAAATTTATCTTCAAAAATTTTAAAAGCAAAATCTTTATGTTCATCTCTAATATATTTGTGAATGGGATAAGAAACGAGATCTGCTATTTCTAATCCAAAATAAGACATTTGTTCATTAGATTGCTTACACCATTTTGGATTAAAATATACGCCACTTATATTTTGAAATTTTTCAGCAGAAACATAATCAGTTCCATTATTAAGTATATTTTTTATATGTTCTAAAATAAATTTATCTTCTTTTTTCCCTCTTGCTTCTAAAATAATAACGCCTTTTTTGTTTTCTTTATTTAAAATCAAGGTTACAAAACGCTCTAATATAAAATCTAAACAAAGATTGTAAGGATGGAATGGTGTAATATATTTTATGCAATGAGTATATTTATCAATTGTAGATGATATAATATACATTTGTGTCGATGAAATGAAATCTGTCAAGTCATATAAAAAATTATCATAATCAATTATGGTGGGATCAAAAGCTTTTGTCTTATTTCTAATTTCTTTTGAGTGAAAAACTACTCTTTTCATTTTAGATGAATAGGTGAATTTTCCATCATGCCAATACTTATTTTTTAATTGAGTAATATTTTCTTTTGCAACAATAAAATTGTTTTTATCAATAACACAACCGGTTATAGTAAAATAGCGTTCAATATTTGATATTTCTTCATTGCTATTGATTTTATTTATAATGCTTTTTAAATTTGAGTCATTATTCTCATCTATAAACATTGTATAATCAATACCAGTTGGCCATTTGTCAATGGATGTAGGCCTAACCCACCAATTATCCAATTTTATCCTCCTAACTACTTTAGATGTATCAAACATTATCATTTGAGTAAAACTTATCTACCCACAATACTTCACAATATCCTCTGCAACCTTATCAGCTTCAATTTCTATGTACTCATATTGCATGTCTAAACCTATGTAATAACTTTGTTTTGGACAATCTTCTAAGATGTGTTTTATTTCATGTATGAATACTTTACATTGGGTTTCATAACTGATGTTACCATTGAGTATTAAATAATAATTGCCATGACGACTGACATATGTAAAGCCATATATACAAGTATCTAAATTAGCAATAGATACTTGTATATCATACGCTGTCATAAGCTCATAGAATGGGATTTCTTGATTTAAAAGAGCCTTTACAAGAGGCTTGTCTAAAAAGTCGATAGCCAAAATAAAGCCCCCTTTTTTGGATAACTTTATTCTTCACTTTCTTCATCTTCAATAGCTTTTATTATGCGCATTACCTGCTTTATTGCTTTAGGTGAAAGGTTTCTAGTCTGTTTAAATAAAAGTTTTAAGTCCTCTCTTTGCTTAAGATCGTTCCAGAACTCCGCCAGCTCTGGGTCATCTTCCACGGCTTGTGTTATTTCGTCGGCCTGGTTACGGATGTCGGTGTTACCCATAAGCCAATCAAGAGTAACGTTAAAATAATCGGATAATTTACGGAGAGTTTCCATATCAGGTTCACGTCTACCTGTTTCCCAAGATGCCAAAGTAGCCCTTGTTGTTCCAATATATTTAGCTAATTCTTCTTGTGTCAAATTTTTTTCATTGCGCAGTTGTTTTAATCTATCTTTAAATGTGTCCATAGGAAACACCTCCTTAAGTTAAGAATATCATATTTGTGTGTATATGCAACAAATGTGACAATAAGACACGTATAAAGAAAAATTTTTTAAAAAAATTATTAAAATCCTCTTGACAGTGTCAAAAAGACACGATATAATATAAGTGTCAAAAGGACACAGATTGAAAGGAAGTGAAACAATGGTAAGAAAAAAACTACGTGAAATAAGAAAAAATGCTGGATTAACTCAGAAAGAAATAGCAAAAAAAATAGGAATAGACAGGGCTTCATATGCCAACATAGAACTTGGCAAAAGAGATCCATCTTTAGAAATAGCTATAAAAATAGCGAATTTGTTTGGAAAGAAAGTTGATGATATTTTTTTAATTAATCATGTGTCAAATTGCAACAAATCCGACCAATCAGAAACCGCATAGGAGGAGGTGAGAAGGATGTTTATTGACGAAAGAGAAAAGGGATTTTTAAAGGCAGTAGCAAAAACCGCAATTAGCAAAGGTTTAAAACCATGGAAGGAAGTTTTAGGAGAAGACGTTGATTTTGAATTTGCTAATGGAGATGAAATGTTTGAAATATTAAAAGACTTAAGAAAAAAAGGTCTATATATTGACTGCTCTAGTTATCGTGATAATCAAAACTGGGTTAGAGTTACAAAAAAAGGCTACGAACTGATTAAAAATGAATTGCAAGTATAGGAGGTGAGAAGGATGGAGGAAGTTAAGCAAAGAAAGAGCTATTGGATGTTCATTTAAAAGAAGTATCTAAAAGGACTGATATACTTCATTAATAAATTTAAAAGCATGTAAGAAATCAATAAAGAAAATGTTCAATGATTGTAAGGAGGTAATTTAGATGGATTTAGAACAGCAAGAAGTAATACAGGTTACAATGACAGCAAAGGAAGCAGCTCAATATCTTGGTGTTAGTTATTGGCTTCTTTTAGAAATGGCTAAAAGGCATGAAGTTCCATACATTGCGTGTGGTAGTAGAAAACTCTTTAGGAAAGAGGCTCTTGATAGATGGATGGAAGAACAAGAGAAGAAAGCATTAGAAAAGCCTATACAACGAGGAATAAGGAAAATTTATTAAAGAAGGGAGGTGAAACTTATGTTGGACGGCTTTTTGACAGAAAAGGAATTAATGATTTTAGATGCAGTTAAAGATCTTAATTTAACAAAAGATGAAATAAGAACATTGCGCTGGATATCAGGCTGGGAAATCGAAACAGTTTGCAATATATGCGCAATTATAAAGAAAGCTAAAGAACACGGATTAAAGGAGGGCTAAGAATGTTAATTGATGAAATTGATAGAGAATTAGCGACACTTGAAATGCAAATAGAGTTTAGATATAGACGCATAAAGGAATTGCAAGAATTAAAGAGACAGGCAGAGAAAGCTGACATGATAATAAAAAAATTGAGAGATGAAATTGCAGATTATAATGAGGAATATCGTGAGAAATTAAGACTTTACTACAGTCAGATGTGAGATCTCGAAAATGTCATAAGAAATGATTTCAAATTTATTTTCTAAACAGATTATAAAGCAGAAAGGGGAGAAAGTGAATGAACAAAAGATGCGAGAACATCTATAAAACTGCTAGAAAAAATGCTGGTATGACACAAGAAGAAGCAGCAGGACTTCTATTTATAAGCAGTAGGGCATTGACTGATTATGAGACAGGCAGAACAATACCATCTGATGAAACAGTATGCAGAATGATTGAAATATATCATGCGCCTTGGCTTGGATACCAGCACTTAAAACAAAGTACAGAGGTAGGAAGAAGATTTCTTCCGGATCTTAATATATCTGATTTAGCAAGGTCAATCCTAAAACTTCAGAAGGAAATAAAAGATGTAGAAAATATAAACAATGATCTGATTGAAATTGGCTGTGACGGCATCATAGATGATACTGAAAAGGATAAATGGGCTTTAGCAACAAAGGAAATAGACGAAATGGCAGGCGCAGCACTTGCTGTCATATTTGCGAGATGAAAGGGGGGAAACGATGATGAGTTTAAGGTTTGCAATGCTTCTATATAAGCTTTTTGGCATAACAACTACGGTAAAAGACGGACAAGTTAAGCATGGCATTGAATTCTTTAAATAAAAAAAGGCCTTTAAAAAAGGCACATAAATAAACTTCCATACTGAGTATAGCACAAAAACGTGCTGTACTCAATAGAAAAATTCAGGAGGGGTTAAAGAGATGGATGCTGTAAAAGAGTTTTCGGATGAGTGGTATATACAAAGATACAAGAACGACATTAAAGTGTACAGGCTACAGAGATTAAAGCACTTGATGGCAATTAGAGTGATAGACGAAAAGATTAAAAAGCTTGAAGGATATATAAACGAGATAAAGGGAGTGAATGAAAATGTTAAATGAATTAGAAAATGTTGAGCTTGAAATGATAGACGAAATAGCAGGACAAGAAAGTGAAGGCTGGAAAATAGACAATGACGTTGCTGCGGATTGGGCAATTGAAAAGATAAAAGCTATAAAGCAAGAATACAAGCGTAAAGAGATGATAGCGCAAAACAAAATAAAACAAATACAGGATTGGCTACAAAAGCAAAAAGAGGGAGCAGACCAAAGCATAATGTTTTTTGAAGATAGATTGTGTTCTTATTTCAACAGCCTTCCAAAAGAAGCTTTAAAGAAAACAAAAACAACAGAGCAATATAAACTTTCAAGTGGAACATTAAAACTTAAATACAAAGGCCCTGAAATAGTCAGAGATGATGAAAAACTGCTAACATGGGTTAAACAGAATAAGCCGAGATTTGTAAAAGTCAAAGAAAGTGTAGATTGGGCAGGACTTAAAGAGCTGACTAAGATAGAAAACAACAAAGTAATAGATGTGCAGACTGGAGAAGTCATTGACGGAGTTGAAGTACAAGAGAGAAATCCTGAATTTATAGTGGAGGTTGATTAATATGGCGACAAATACAAAAGCAATAGACAATTATCAAAGGATAAAATTTCTGTTAAACAATGTGGACGTAAAAAAGAAGTTCTATGAGGTACTCGGGAAGAAGGCCAACGGGTTTATAACATCTATCACAAACATGATGAATAGCAATCCCAAGCTTAGGGAATGTGATGCCAATTCAATATTATCATCAGCTATGGTAGCAGCGACTTTGGATTTGCCCGTGGATCCTAATTTGGGATTTAGCTGGATTATCCCTTATAACACAAAGCAGGGCTGGAAGGCCCAATTTCAAATCGGCTACAAAGGCATAATACAACTGGCACTTCGCACAGGACAATATAAAAAAATAAACGTTATCTCAGTTTACGAAGGTGAATTAGTAGAATTTAACCCGTTGACAGAGGATATTATCTTGGATTTTGGAGCGAAAAAATCAAACAAAGTAATCGGCTATGCGGCATATTTTCGCTTAATAAATGGTTTTGAAAAAATGGTGTATTGGCCAATTGAGAGGGTGCTAGAACATGCAAAAAGATATAGCAAGAGCTTTAATAATGGCCCTTGGAAAACTGACTTTGATGAGATGGCAAAGAAAACAGTAATAAAGAATATGCTAAGTAAATACGGTATTTTAAGCATAGAGATGCAGACGGTATTGAAAGCAGACCAAGCAGTTATACATGAATCCAAAAAAGGCGTTGACTATGAATATGTTGACAATCCAGAGGATCATGAGAGCAAAGATGATAGTAATGTAATTGATGTTGAAACTGGAGAAATCATTGACAGCGAAGACGAACATCATATTGATGATTATGCAATTGAGGAAGATACAGAAGATGTAATAGATATAGATCATGCGGATCTTCCTGAATTTTTGCAAGATAATAACGAGGCGGAATAAACCGCCTCTCTAAAAGAAAGGAGAAAGAGAATATGAGCGCAGAGGTAATAAAAAGACATGAAGGTTTTAAATCAGAAAAGGAAACAATAGGCGAAAATAGTAGGGTTCAAATTTCATACAACAGCGATGGAAGAATAGTCATTAGATATATAGAAAGTTCTGAAGAAGACACTTTGATAGTGTTAGACAACAGAGAGACTAACGAGTTGATGAGATTTATACAAAAGCTAAATGAAATACATAAGATATATGAAGAAATGCCATTTTGAGGCCTGAAATATGGCCTCTCTAAAAAACATTTTAAGCGGAAAAATATTCATATATACCCAGTTTAGCATTTACATTACCAAAATATTTTATACTTCAGGATGTGATTTTATGAACTACATTCAAGAGATAAATGCGTTTTACGATTGGCTAGTTACGAATCCAATACCGGCTGATGCACAAGCTCTTTGGTTTGCATTAATGCATATCAATAACAAATGTGCATGGCTGGATGAATTCACGGTTGCCAATACTACGCTTTTATCAATACTCGGATTCTCCAGACAGCAATTAGACAGAATGAGAAATGTCTTAATTCAGACTGGACGAATTGAGTATAAAAAAAGAGAAGGTCGTCAAGCTGGTATTTATAAAATAATATCATTTATGCCTAATAATGTTACACAACCTGTTACACAAGTGGAGACACAACCAGAGACACAACCTGTTACACAAGTGGAGACACAAATCGGACACAAGTGGAGCACATTAAATAAACTAAACTATACTAAACAAAATAATATATCTTCTAAAGAAGAGGGCGCTAATAGCTGCCCAATAGATAAGAGCAAGTTGAATAAATGGGAATTAGAAATTGTCTCCGCTTATGAGATAGCCACGCAATATAAATTTCTTGAAGAAGATTTCTTGCTTTTAAAAAAAACATTATCTTTTAGTACGCCTAGCCAGATTAAGTCGGGGATAACATCTCAAGTACAGTTGCATTTGCAAAAGCAGCAACCACCACCAGACTTTAAATACATAGCGGAAGTTATTCTTAAGGGTGCTTATGGCCGGCGTCCTAAGCAATACAAGAAGCCAGAAGCAAAAGTAGAAGCGGGGGGTAAAGATTATGGATGGTAATATAAAGATAAGCGATAAGGAAATCGCTGAGTTTATTAAGCAAAATATTCAAAAAAACGAAGAAGAAGCTGCTAGAAAAAGAGCTGAAAGACAGCAAGAAAAGGTCAATGAGCTTTTAGATAAAAGCGGCATTGGCTATAGATTTAGGCATAGAACTTTTGAAACATTTCAGGTAAATGAATATAACAAACACGCTCTTATTGAAGCCAGAAAATTCGTTGAAAATTTTAACATACATTCTCAAGGACTACTATTTACGGGGCCTGTAGGTGTTGGCAAAACTCACATTGCTGCTGCCATTGCGAATGAGTTGGTTAAAAATTTATACACTGTCGCATTCGGCAATATTACTGACATCGTTAGCTTAATTAAAAAAACGTATAACAATGATTCTGCAATATCTGAAAATGACATTATTGAAATGCTTACAAATGTTGATTTATTAATTATTGATGACATTGGAAAAGAGAATCCAACCCAAAATACAAGTATGATTTTGTATCAAATAATCAACAGGCTATATGAAGATCAAAAACCAGTAGTCATAACTACAAATTACAGAGGGAAAGAGCTAGCAAAACAATTGGGTGAACGTGGAGATGCAATAGTATCACGTTTAACCGAAATGTGTGATCCAGTTATTATGGATGGCCCTGATTGGAGGCTTAAAAATGCAAGGAATAGCTGAAAGAGTTGAGGAATTGCAAAAGAATAAGAAAAATGAAAAAGATAAAAAACAGCCGAAGTGCTTCATTTGCATGGATACAGGAATTATATTGTACAAAAGAATAACATCATTTGGTTATGAGGCTGAATATGCAGCGAGGTGCACTTGCCCTGAGGGAAATAGATACATTTACGAAGGGCGAGAATGTAAAGGTCATAAAAGCGAATATAGAATTGCTACCATTGATGAAGTATTAGACAAATACGAGTTGGCCCAGAACAATTTTCAGCAATGGATAGCAAAATCGAGGGAGGCAACAAACCATGAAGGTTGAATTTGAGATGAATCTGAAAAACGGAGATGGCTCTGATAAGAAAAGAAAAAGGGAAATAGTGCGGGGAAAAGGTGAACTGTTGAAAGAATACGAACATTTTTACTTAGTGCAGAAAAAGGGATACAGGATATGCATAAATAAATGCGACATAATATGCGGAAATGCTAAATTAAGGTTTTTAAAGGAGGCGTGAGGGATGAATAAAACAAAAATAGAGTGGACGGATACTGTATGGAATCCGGTTACCGGCTGCACACCTATCAGCGAAGGATGCCAAAACTGTTATGCAAACCGCATAGCAAATAGACTTAAAGGTAGATGTGGATATCCGGCAGATGAACCGTTCAAGGTAACGTTGCATCCAGAGCGACTGAATGAACCTTTACAATGGAGGAAACCTCAGCGAATATTTGTGTGCAGTATGGGGGATTTATTCCATGAGGATGTCCACCCATATGACATCATGCGAATATTTAATGTGATGGCAAAGGCTAAACATCACACCTTTTTGGTGCTTACTAAAAGGCCAGAACGAATGCTTGAAGTTTATAAGCGGTTGCGTCCGGGGAATACCATTCCTGGCCCATACTTTTCAATTACAGGAAAAGGGGAAGGGTGGGCAGGTTATCCGCCGACTTTACCGGACAACATATGGCTCGGGGTTACTGCCGAAAACCAGCAAAGAGCAGATGAACGTATACCAATTTTATTACAAATACCGGCAGCAGTACACTTTGTAAGTGTAGAGCCGATGCTAGGGCCAGTTAAGATTGATCATTACTTTCCCGAATATGACTACCGACCTACATATAAATATTGGCAAGCTGCTTTTCCTGAGCAGGGTAATAAGCCAATCTTGGTTTGCCCCGGTATTGATTGGGTAATATGCGGCGGAGAAAGCGGTCTGGGAGCGCGGCCAATGCACCCGGATTGGGCGCGAGACTTAAGAGATCAATGCCAGAAGGCGAGAATACCGTTTTTCTTTAAATCGTGGGGCGAATACAAACCTTTGCCTTTCCGCTCTACTGGGGATGGACTTCATACATTACAAGAATATCCTGAGTGTAAATATGATTTTGTTAAAGTTGGTAAAAAGACTGCTGGACGTGTCTTGGATGGTAAAACATGGAATGAGATTCCGAGTATTGATATATAAATTGCCAATGAGGAAGGGATATAAAAATGTGGGGCGGATATAAGATATCAAGAAAGATGAAAGAAGATTTAGCCGATGTTGTTAATCTACTAGATAAAGCAAAAGATTCATTGATTACTGATAATAACACTAAGCACGCTCAGATATACATCAAAAAAGCAATTGAGATATGCGAGAAATATATTAGTTAGGAGGAATAAGACATGCTTAAAGAAATGAAACCGGGACGCAAATACTTCATCATCAACATAGATGAGCCTTATGCAGTAGAGATTTTCGAGATATTAAAGCGCGGCCAAATGGCAAAAGGTGAATGGCCAGAAGGGGATATAAGCTTTGAAGAATGGCAGGAATTGACTTTTAGAGAGCTTAATGAGGGAGGAAATTGATATGTACAAAATAGTCATTCCCGGCCGACCAGTGCCAGCAGCAAGAATGACCCAAAAAACTAAGTGGGTATCAGAAAGGGCCAAAAGAAGTTTGAATTATGAGAGAACTATTGCGTGGTATGCAAAAAAAGAGTGTATACCGGTTTTGAAGAAATTTATATTACTAACAACAAGGATTTACATACAAGGCAAAAGACACGGTGATTTAAGCAATTATATTAAGATAGTGGAGGATGGCTTGCAATATGCAGGAGTTATTCCTAACGACAAAAAGATAATTCGCTATGGTGAAGGAACAGGAATATATTACATAAGCAATAAAGAGCAAGAACGTGTGGAGATTGAAATAGAGGAGGTATCATGATGAGCATAAAGCAGGTTCATATTTGCGATGGTTGCGGGAAAATGCTTGAAGAAGCAAAAGATATATATCGTTTATATTTGCCAACAAACACTTTTTGGGATGGAATTGAAACAACATATTTAGAAGAACGGTTAGAATTTTGCCGAGACTGTGCAAGAAATATTAAAAATGCTTTAGAAAAAATAGCGAAAAGAGAGGCGGATGGAGATGAATAAAATTGAATTTTTAGCATCAATACCGCCAATTCAATCAGGCCTTAAATTTGGTGGCGACGGCGCAAGGGTACAGTTTGACATTCCTGAAACATTTTTATCAGAAGCCGTAAAGCTTGTAACATGTAAAAATAAAGTTTTAAAGGTTACAGTGGAGATTAAAGAGGGGTAGCTAAAGCTATCCCTATACGCATTTAGGAGGGGAAAAGTTGGCGAAGAAGAAAAAGAAGAAGAAAAGATATAAAGACATAACAAAGGAACTTTGGAATCAAAAATACCCAAAGGGATATGAGTTTTATAAATGGCTTATGGAGAACAATAAAGGGGTTAAAATTTGATGGGTGGGATGATGATTTTGAAAACACCTAGAGAAATTCAAAAAGATGTTGAAAATGTCTTAAAAAAATACAATGTCATTAAAGTAAAATTGGAATATTATAACATGAAATACAATGAAATATCTGAGCTACCTGCTATTAATGCAGGTATAAAATCTGGAAAAACATATAAATTTAATAGTATTACAGAAAATATAGCAATTGAAGATATAGAAACGGAAAATAAATCGCTTATATTAGTTTTTATCATTCTTACTATTGATAGCATATTGTCATCGTTATCTAATATAGAGAAAAATATTTTAACTATGAGATATATTGAAAAACATAAATGGCGATATATAAGCAAGAAGAACAACTATAGCATTAGAAATTGCCAAAGAATTGCATCTTATGCAATAGAGAAAATTGCAAATGAATATCCTAACGAGATTGAAGAAATTGTCGCATTTTTGTCGCATTTTTTGCGTACTTTATAAAAAAATCTATGCTATAATACATAATAGAACAATAGATGAATATTTGATAAACAAAAGAAAAAAGCTCAGGTGTCCCCTTCCTGAGCTTAAGTTATTTAAAAATTGTTCGAAGATGTATATAATATATAAATAAAATATAAATAAATGAAAGGGGATTGAAATAATGATAAGTAAAATTTATAAACAAGATAATGATGATGAGTATCTTAAAATGAGAAAAGAGGCATATGATACTTTCCCTGAGGATTATTTCAAGCAATTACAATATATTGCTGAGAAGGGTAATAATAAATTTTATGTTATGCGACTATTAGAAATAGTACAATATTTATATTCGCTGCATGATAATCGCATTAAAGATTATACATTTAATGCTTTTGCAATAGATTGTTTATATCGAGGTTTTTTAGATTCTATTAGACATATGCAAAAAGATTTACCTGATAGTATATATGAGAGTATAAAAAATAACATTCAAGATTTTATAGAACAAAGTATAAAACAACTTAACATTAAAAATATAGATGAAGAATTAAAAACGACGTCAGAAAGGGAATGCCCATATTGCGATAGCATAAATATAGAAGATATGGGTTGTGCCTTTGAAGAAGGAACAGAAAGTTCAAAAGGACCAACAAAAATACTTTATACGTGCAAAGACTGCGGCAAAAAATTTCTATTGCTTAAATGAAAAGAGCTCTAACCAGGGCTCTTTTTATATAAAACTTTTGAATTAAGATAATATATTTTTGCAGGAAAAATCAGATAAATATAGAATATATTATTATATTGTAAATTATGAGAGAAAAGGGGAGGTTAATAGTGAATTTTATTCCTGGATTTAGGTCTAAAACGAAATGGAAGATGATAATAGCATCTATTTATTATCTTCTAAGTTTATCGGCGCTAGTAAGTAGCTTTGGCACATTTCTAATATTCTTAGCATTGCCGTTTGCGGTATTTGGACTAATGGACATGATAAAATATAAAGAGAAAAAAGCGATAGTAACCTTTGTTGCAGCACTGGTGGTATTGATAATAGGGGCATCTATAACAAAACCGAGCAAAGCTCCAACAGAGACAGCGAAGACTACAACCACGACAGCAAACGAAGCAACTACAAAAACAAATAATATAGTTACAAATACCGAAAAAACAACTAAACCTGATACAACAATAGACAATAAAGATAACAATTTAAAGAGAACAGTTATAGGTACGGCAACGGATTTAGGTGCTGGTACTTTTATTGCTGGCAGAGATATTAAGGTAGGCACATATGACGCCACAGCGCCAGCAGGGCAAGGTAATTTTATTATAAATAGCAGCGATGGTGCTTTAATAACAAATGAGATTTTAGGAAATAGTAATGGTGTAGGTGTAAATAAAGTAAGAGTAGTATTGTCAGATGGTTGGCAGATTAAAATATCTAATTTAAATAAAGTTCATTTTGAACCTGTAGTAAGTAATTCTGTTCCAAATAAACAGCAAATTACTTTATATAGTGGATACTGGTTAGTAGGCTTAGATATTGCACCTGGTAGATACATAGCAGGAAATAATGTAAGTAGTTCCTCAAATTTTATTGTATATGACAGTTCAGGCATACCAAAGGTCAACGAAATAATTTCTAACTCAAGTGATATAGGTGTAAAACAAGTGACAATAGATTTAAACAAAGGTGATATTATTAATATAAGTGGTTCAAACGGAATAACTTTAATACCACAATAAAATATTTCAAGCACTCTTTATAAGGGTGCTTTTTTCATGCAAGAAAACAAACGAATCGACTAGGGCAGGTGAGGTGATGTGGCATTAACATTAAAACAGAAACGGTTTATTGAAGAATATTTAATTGATCTGAACGCAACGCAAGCCGCTATTAGAGCAGGGTATAGTGCAAAAAATGCAGATAAGATTGGTTCACAGTTGCTAGGTAAAACTAGGGTAGCAGCAGCTATAAAACAGGCCATGGCCGAACGCTCAAGGCGAACTGGAATAAGCCAGGACCGGGTATTGCGTGAGTTGGCCAAAGTTGCATTCGTTAATGCAACAGATGTTATTAACATGGACGATGCTACAATCCGAGGTGATGCCAACAGGGAAGACACTGCTGCCATTGCTAGTGTAAAAGTTAAAACTATTCCTACGGAATCTGGAGACATTGTAGAACGGGAAGTCAAGACCTACGATAAGATAAAAGCATTAGAGCTTCTCGGGAAACATTTAGGCATGTTCAATGACAAACTGAATGTGAACACAGAAATGACCGTCAAGATAGTAGATGATATAGATGACAAAGATTAACCTATCAAAACTTATTGCACCGCCATTTTATGAGCTACACAGAGAGCTCAAGGCGGAACTTTATGACGAATACTGGCTTAAAGGTGGAAGAGGATCCACCAAGTCAACCTTTATCAGCATTGAAATATTATTGGGGTTGATAAGGGATCCAGATGCCAATGCTGTTGTGTTTAGACGGTATCAAAACGAGCTCCGAGATACAGTATTTGGACAATTTGAATGGTCTGCTGCAAAGATGGGTATAGCTCATCTTTTTAAGTTTCAGGTAAGTCCAATGCAGATCATTTATCTTCCCACAGGTCAAAAGATAGTTTTTAAAGCGGCAGATAACCCAAGAAAGATGAAATCTATCAATTTAGGTAAAGGCTATATCAAATATGCCTGGTTTGAAGAGCTTGACCAGTTTGCCAGTATGGACGAAATTCGTAATATCTTGCAATCCCTTTTTAGAGGCGAGAATAAAAAGCGGATTTCGTTTTTTTCATATAACCCACCGAAGTCTGGACGTAGTTGGGTGAATCAAGAGGCAAAGATACCAAAACCCGGCCGGAGAGTACATCATTCTACATATTTAGACGTACCAAAAGAGTGGCTTGGCGAGCGATTTATAGCCGATGCAGAGCATTTAAAAAGAACAAATGAAACAGCGTATCGGCATGAATATCTAGGCGAAGAAGTCGGTACTGGCTTGGAGGTATTCACAAATATTGAACTGCGGGTTATTACCCAGGATGAAATTGCAACTTTTGACCGCATCAGGCAGGGTTTGGACTTCGGTTATGCGGTGGATCCTCTTTGCTTTGAAAGGATGCACTTTGACCGAACACATCGGAGGCTTTATCTTTTTGCTGAAATTAGCGGCCTTAACTTATTTAACCGGCAGTTCTGGGATAAAGTAAAGCAATATAATGATGTTGTGACTATTGCCGATAGTGCAGAACCGAAAAGCATTGATGAATTAAAATCTTTTGGCATGAAAATCAAAGGCGCAAAGAAAGGACCCGGATCTGTGGAGTTCGGAATAAAGTTTCTTCAAGATCTGGAACAGATTATTATCGACCCGGAGCGATGCCCGTTAGCTGCAAAGGAGTTTATCAATTACTCACTTGAAACGGACCGCAACGGGATTGTAAAAAGCGAGTTTCCGGACAAGGACAACCATTCCATTGATTGCGTCCGCTATGGTCTTGAAGATGATATGGACAGAAAAGAACCAAGACTCAGGGCATTATAAAAAGGTGGTGACACTATGTTTGAAAGATTGAGGACATGGTTTCAAAAACAAAGCCAGACCACAAAAGCGATAGTGGCCATGATGCTAGGCCAGCCCGTGTGGACACCCAAAAATTATGCAAATTTTGCTAAAGAAGGCTATCAAAACAACGTATATGTTTATGCGTGCGTGCGACAAATAACTATGGCTGTAGCAGGTATACCATGGTTGGTGTACAAAAAAGGTAGAGGCGGAAAAGTGCAGGAGTTGGATGAACATCCATTGATTGATATATTGAAACAGCCAAATCCATGGCAAGGGGGCAGTCGGTTTTTTGAGAACCTGACTGCTTTTTTGATGCTTGCTGGTAATAGTTATATTGAAGCTGTTGGACCAGAACGAGGAGCACCGAAGGAATTATACACATTGCGACCAGACAGAATGAAAATTGTTCCCGGCAATTCACAGCAACCTATTGCTGGGTATCAATATACGGTTGGTGGTGTGACGGTAACATTCAAACCAGAAGAGATATTGCACTTGAAAATGTTTAATCCGCTTGATGATTGGTATGGAATGAGCCCCATCGAAGCAGCAGCAAGAAGTATAGACCAGAACAACGAAAGCAGAGCGTGGAATGTGGCCCTGCTTCAGAATAGTGCAAGGCCACCAGGTGCGTTGGTAACAGAGAATGAGCTACAAGAAGAACAATACAATCGTCTAAAGGAACAGATAAAGGAGCAGTATTCAGGTGCACAGAATGCTGGCAGACCCCTCCTTCTTGAAGGTGGTCTTGATTGGAAGGAGATGGGCCTTTCGCCAGCAGACATGCATTGGATTGAAGGATTGAAACTGTCAGCAAGAGAGATCGCCATTGCATTTGGTGTGCCACCTGAATTGATTGGCGATACAGCCAACAAGACATATAGCAACTACAAAGAAGCTAGGCAGGCATTCTATACTGAAACAGTCCTGCCGCTTATGGATTGGATTAGAGATGAATTGAATAACTGGCTAGTGCCAAAATTCGGTGATGAGAAGATATACGTTGACTATGATCGTGACGAAATAGAGGCCCTGCAAGAGGATAGAGAAGCTGTATGGAACAGAGCCATAGAAGCTGTGAAGACAGGTATATTGACACCTAACGAAGCAAGATTGTTGATAGGCTATGAAGAAGTAGAAGGTGCAAATACGCTGATGGTACCAGGAAACATGATGCCGCTAGCAACTATCAGTGGTGAGGATGTGACTGAGGAATGATGAGAAAAACAGATCCATATGGAAGAGACATACCAAGTGCTATTCCAAGACCTGATGTAGTTTCACCTGGTGAAATAGTTCCTGGATACAATCCACCTGGAATACCACCATGGTTGAAACCAATACCGATCAATATTAGGAATACTCAGGAAGTGCTGAGAGGATATTTGAATGCCAATGAACCCAAAATAGCAAGATGGCTGTATTCAACTTGGAACGCAGAAAGAGAGGCCATCAAATATCAGGAATTGAGAAATGCTGTTCGAGATCACGAAATGCCATTAGAATGGATTTTACAATGGCAACAGGACTATTCCCGCTTTGTGGTAGAGGTACTTGAGCCAGAGTGGAGAAAGGCAATCCAAAGTGCAGGTACAAAGATGGGAGAAAATATAGAAGCTTATGCAGGAAGACCCTTCGGATTCACACCGACAGGACGTAGAATTGAAGAATGGATACAAACCAGAGGTGGAGAATTGGCTGTTGCTTTATCTGATAGTCAACATCAGGCAATGAGAGCTATTTTACGATACTACACCGTGGATAATCCAGTATCTCCAGATGAATTAGGCCGAATACTTCGTCCTGTAGTTGGTTTGACGCCAAAACAAGCAGAAGCAGTAAGGCGATTCAGAGAAAATCTTATAGCTGAAGGCCTACCACTCAAAAAAGTAGAGCATCAGGTACTGAATTATGCGGGTTATTTACATCGGTTTAGGGCGCTGAGAATAGCAAGAACTGAGTTATCATTTGCCTATAATTTCGGGCAGTTTGAGGCTATCAGGCAGGCGCAAGAACAGGGCTATTTTGGCGGTGAGGTGGTGAAAGTTTGGATGACAGCAGAAGATGAAAGAACATGCGATTTTTGCGGCCCACTAGATGGACAAACAATAGGGCTAGAAGAAACGTTCCCAGGAGCAACGGGAAAACTTCCCAATATATTGGCGCCGCCAGCTCATCCACTATGTAGATGCACGATAGGATATCAGGTTTTAGAAAGGAGGTGACGGACGAGAGTGAGCGATTTACGGAGAGCGGAGGTCTTGATGGGTGATAAGTGGACTAGTATCGAGTTTGAAAAAATAAGAGCAGGAGATAGATTTAGATTGTTTGAATCTACGGGAGAACCTGTTGCAGATGAAGTTGGAAAGAGTGAATTCGTAGCAAAAACAAACCCGTATATCACCGAGGATGGGGTATGGGGGATAGATATTGTGTAGACGGAGGTGAATATAGTGTATGGAACAAAGAGGTTTCAAATTTGACGTAAAATCGCTTGATGAACAAGGTATTTTCGAAGGGTACGCTGCTGTATTCAATAACGAGGACCTAGGCGGTGATGTGATAGAGCCTGGCGCTTTTTCAAAGACATTGCAGGAAAATCCAAGAATGCCGATTTTGTGGCAGCATGACCCTAGGGAACCAATTGGAGTAACACTCGAAGCCTATGAAGATGAAAGAGGCTTAAAAGTAAAAGGGCAACTCAATCTAGAAACTACAAAAGGCAGAGAAGCCTATGCCCTGTTGAAGCAGGGAGCTCTAAAAGGTCTTTCCATTGGCTACGATGCCATAAAAGAACTGTGGGAGGGCGCAGTTCGCAGACTAAAGGAAATCCGGTTGTGGGAATGGTCATTAGTAACTTTTCCTATGAACCCATTAGCACAGGTTGAGGCTGTCAAAGCAGTTGTACCATATCAGGATTTGCCGCTTGCTGATGAAGGTAGGTCTTGGGACGCTGACGCTGCAAGGGCGAGGGTAGCAAATTGGGCAGGAGGACCAGACAAAGAAAACATCGACTGGAGCAAATACCGCAAGGCCTTTCTATGGTATGACGAAGAAAATGCAGACAATTTCGGAGCATACAAATTGCCAATTGCAGATGTTATAGATGGACAGCTCATGGCAGTACCTAAGGCTATATATGCTGCTGCGGCTGCTATACAAGGTGCACGTGGTGGTGTCAATATACCAGACAGCGATATACCAGCAATCAAACGACATCTTGAAAGGTACTACAAAAAACTTGACAGGGAACCACCATGGGCAGAAAAACACGCTGACTTGAATATGCTTTTGTATGCTATCATTGGTGCGTCTAGCGAAATCAAAGCTGGACGTGTTTTATCTGCTTCCAACCGGACATTGGTTGAACAGGCTATACAAGCATTGCAGGCACTTCTTGCAGCATCTGAGCCGTCAGACGACACTCAGAAAAGCAAGGAGCCGTCTAGCGAAAGCAAGTCGGATGACCACTTGCTGGATGAAACTATTCAAGAACTTAGAAAAATTTTGAAGGAGGTATCATGAATATGGATGACAAGGTTTTAGAACTGCAAAATCTCATCAAGGAACTGAGGGAAAAATTTGAGGCTAAGGAAAAGGGCCTCTACACAAAAGCAGAATTTGAGGAATTTCAGAAGAAAATCAATGAGCGCATAGCTCAAATAGAAACTGTCGTTAATAGGCCACCTGTGCCAAATGATAGCAAGGATGAGGGGCAACCTAGCGAGAAAAAATCAGCATTCTTCAAATTCATGAGAGAAGGCAAAACCGCACTGATGCCAGAGGAGCAAAAAGCTCTAGTATCTGACGCAACTGGCCAAATACTCATTCCTGAGGAATTGGAGTCTGAGATATACCGTGAACTGCCGAAGCTGACAATCATTCGTAGCTTGGCAACCGTACGACAGACTAGAAGCGACAGAATTCGTAGACGTAGCTTGACCGAGGTAACTGTCGGATGGGGCAAACTTGAGACTGGAACAACTGTGACTGAAAGCACAATGACACCGGGCGAGGAATTCCAGTACGTAGAAGACCTCTATGGCTTGACCAAAATAGGTGAAGATGAGCTGATGGATACCGACGTGGCACTTGAAAGCATAGTGACAGATTCCTTCTCTCGGGCTATTGCTGAGACTGAGGACAAGGCTTTTGTTGTTGGTACTGGACACGCTAATCAGCAGCCCGAAGGTATTCTTAATGGTACTGTGGTGTCCAGGGTGAATGCTGGACAGGTAGGAGCTATTACTGCTGATGACGTACTGAAGCTCATATATGAAGTACCTGCACAGTATAGGCAAAACGGTGTGTTGATTGTGAATTCCAAAACCGAGCTTGCCATGCGCCTATTGAAGGACAGCAACGGACAGTATCTCTGGCAGCCTTCGCTTCAGACTGGTAGACCCAATAGCTTTGCTGGATATCCTGTATACAATCAAGAGGATATCCCGAATATTCCAGCTGCTGGTACTGCTGCTAATGTAGCTATTTTTGGCGACATTAGGAGCGGCTATCGTATAATTGATCGTCTGGGCATGACCGTACAGAGATTGGTAGAACTCTATGCTGAGTCTGGTCTTGTAGGCTTCAAGATTCACTATAGAGTCGGTGGCGATGTGATCAGGCCAAACGCATTGAGAATATTGAACGTACCTGCGGCCTAGGGATGATGTTTCATGAAAATACGAATACTCCGTAGCCTTGTCACAAGAGACCGGGCCTTTGTGCCCGGCTCTGTGGTAGAGGTAGATGAGATGACGGCTAGGGCTTGGATTCAGGCTAGAGTAGCCGAACAGGACAAAAGCCTGAAAGGGCCGTCGGAGGTGAAAGGAAATGTATCAACGACTAGTGACACCTCCAGTAACGGAACCAGTAACACTGGAGGAAGCAAAGCTACATCTGCGAATAGACGGAAACGAGGAAGATAGTCTTATATCAGTGCTTATCACGGCAGCAAGGCAAAAATCAGAAGAGTATACTAGAAGGGCATTTATCACACAAACATGGGAGCTTGCATTGGACTCGGCTAATAGGAAAGTATATATACCAAAGCCTCCAATACAAACGATCAATGAAGTTACATTGGATGGAGAAATAGTTTCGACTGAAAACTATGTTTTGATAGGTCAAAATGCTTTCTATTCTAAAATTCCTCTTCGAGCTGTCAATCCTGACGGTTTGGTGATCCGCTATATTTCGGGCTATGGCAACAATGCCACCGATGCACCGCAGGCAATACGACAGGCCATATTGATGTTAGTAGCACATCTATATGAGCATCGCGGAGATGATGCAATTGAGATGCCACCGACCGTAAAGGCGCTTTTGCGACCATATCGGGTGATGATGCTATGAATGCAGGAAGACTGAGACACAGAACAACAATACAGCAGCTTGTAGACACAGATGATGGCGCAGGCGGCACAATTGAAACATGGCAAGACATAGTAACTGTTTGGGCTGCCATTGAGCCTTTGAGAGGAAATGAAAGATATACTGCACAGCAAGTGCAATCAACATTGACACACAAAGTCACAATACGATATCGGGAAGGTATCAAGCCACAGATGAGATTGACATACAAAGGCAGGATATTTGATATAGTGTCAGCTATAGATATAAAAGAACTTCATCAATGGTTAGAGCTGCTTTGTTCAGAGGTGGTACAGTGAAAATCAAAATTGAAGTAAAAGGTGTTGAAGAGACCATAGCAAAACTTAGCACACTGAATGCAAAAGCGAGAAAAGCCGTAGAACAGCAAATTGCAGAGTCAGCACTCAATATTCAAATGGGGGCCAAAAAGAGGTGTCCTGTAAGAACTGGTGCTCTTAGAAATTCTATCACGGTGGACTTCTATGGCAAAATGTCGGCACAAATAGGACCACACATGCCGTATGACAAATATGTTGAATTCGGCACAAGAAAAATGGCCGCTCAGCCTTATTTATTTCCTGCTTTTGAGGAAGAGCGGCCAAAACTAGAAGAAGGTATAATAAAAGCAATTAAGGAGGCATCTGAATGAAGTCTCCAATATTTCCACTTCAAAAAGCCATATATGAACGGTTAAAAAATAATCTTTCATGCCCAGTATATGACAAAGATCCTGATGGTGCAGCTATGCCATACGTTACGATTGGCGAAGATACTGCAGTTGATTGGAGTACGAAATTGGAGGCAGGGCAAGAAGTAACACATACATTGCATATCTGGAGCGATTATAACGGCATGATGGAAACAAAGCAATTAATTAATACAATTATTCAGGCCTTGACCTTGACACCATTGCAGGTCGAAGGCTTTTTTGTTGTAACAGCAAGATTGGACATGGTAGAAACCATGCGAGATCCTAGCAAGTGTCGCCATGGGGTAGTTAGGTTTAGATATAAAATTCAAGAACAATAAGGAGGTTGTTATAAATGCCAGCGGTAACTGGTGTAGATTTTTTGATCCAGGTTAATACTGGAACAGATACAGCTCCAACATGGACAACTGTTGCAGGTCAGCAAAATGCAACGCTTAATCGCAAGGCTGATGAGGCAGATATAACGTCAAAGGACTCTGGCGGGTGGTATGAAGGATTACCTACCATCAAAAATTGGAGCATTGATTTTGATGGGTTGCTCGTAGAAGATGATGCAGGTTATCAGGCTTTGGAAGATGCATATTTGAATGATAAAATCTTACAAGTGCAGCTGCTAACTCCAGCAGGAAATAAATATACAGGTAAAGCATATTTAACAGATTTCCCTATTGATGCGCCTTATGATGATGCAGCGACATATTCAGGCACATTGCAGGGTACAGGTCCATTGACAAAAACCACCGGTGTATAAGGAGGCCAATAAATGATAGCACAATATGATATCAAAGTTGGAGATAAGATATATTCACTGAAGTATAATAACAAAGCATTGAGAATGTTAGAAAAGTCGTTCAATGCATCAATAAGAACACTTGGAGAAAAGATGCAAGGTGAGGCAGGCATAAATGATCTAACAGAGATATTCAGGATAGGGCTACTTCACCAGATACCAAATTTGACTATTGAACAAACCGATGAGATCATAGATGAGATAGGATTGCAAAAAGCCAGTGAGGCTATAGCAAAAGCATTTGAGCTTGCTTTTGCCCCACAAAAAGGAGAAGTACAACAAAAAAACTAGAGAATGAAGGAGGTAGCTGGGATTGGGAAGACTACCTCCTTCAATGTTTGAAGCTAGGAATATCCATTGATGAATTCTGGAATTTGACACCACATGAAATCACACTTATTGCAGAAGCGAAAAAATTTCAAAAAGAAGAGCAACTACATCTGATGGCATGGGCTGTAGCACATATTATAAGCTATACAGGTAAACTGAAACGTCCTGTATCGCCGTCAAAACTGCTTGGAAAGAAAAAAGAACAGAAAACAAAGCCAGTGAAGGACAAAAGACAAGCATGGAACGAATTGATGAAGAAGTTCAGGAGGTGATATCACATGGCAGAAACAGGCAATATTTTTGTACGCATAGGTGCAAGTATTGATGATTTTGAGAAAAACATGCGAATTGTAGAACAAAATATCAAAAATATAGAAAGCAGATTTTCAGGCATGAAGGCCGTTGGTGACAAGTTGTCTAGCGTAGGAAAGAGCTTGACGGTTGGTGTGACATTGCCACTTGCCGCAGCTGCGGGTGCTTCTTTGAAGGCAGCCGGAGATTTTGAAAGCATGGGCAATACTTTCCATGCCGTGTCAGGAGCTACTTCTGAACAAATGGCGCAAATGAGCGAACTTGCAAAGCAACTGGGTAATGATATCACCCTCCCGGGCACGTCTGCGACAGACGCAGCAGCAGCTATGACCGAGCTTGTCAAAGCTGGCTTGAGCATAGATGATACATTCAAAGCCGTGAAGGCAACATTGCAGTTGTCGGCTGCAGCACAAATAGACAATGCAGAAGCAGCGACAATCGTAGGGCAGGCTCTGAACGCTTTTGGGCTGTCTGGCGACAAAGCTGCAACCGTTGCAGACCTTCTGGCGAACAGTGCAAATGCCAGCGCTGGTGAAATAACCGATATGGCATATGCTTTGCAGGCTGCTGGTGCTGTTGCCAATATGTCAGGTCAGAGTATACAAGACACCGTGACAGCTATATCGCTCATGGCAAATGCAGGCATAGCAGGTTCAGACGCAGGTACAAGTTTAAAATCAATGCTTATGTCGCTTATAAGCCCAACAGACAAAGCGGCAGAAACCATGCAAAAATACGGTATTAGTGTTTATGATGCAAATGGCAAGATGAAACCCCTTCCTGCACTGGTGAAGGAATTTTCAACAAAGCTTGGAGGACTTTCTCAAGAACAAAGGAATGCTGCTTTGGCTACAATTTTTGGATCTGATGCAGTGCGTGCGGCAAATATCGTCCTTATGTCTGGTACAGATGCTTGGAACAGTATGAGCGAAGCTGTCAGCAAAGCAGGTGGAGCACAGGAAGTAGCCAGTTCTAAAATGCAAGGATTTAACGGCGCATTGGAGGCGTTTAAATCGGCGGTTGAAACACTCGCTATTACAATAGGAGAAAAGCTGTTGCCAATTATTACTCCAATGGTCCAGAAGGTTACTGATTTAATCAATGCTTTTGGTGAGCTTTCGCCAACAACGCAGAAAGTTATTATAGCACTTGCAAGAATAGCAGCAACAATTGGCCCTATAATATTGATAGTTGGTAAATTTATGGAATCGATTGTTGCGATAAAAGCTGGGCTAGCTGCATTTGGAATTGGTGCTACAGCAGCAAGCAGTGCAGCTGGTGCGGCAGCGGGTGGTGTAAGTATATTAGGGGCTGCATTTGAGTTATTGACAGGCCCTGTAGGGATTGCTATAGCAGCCATAACAGCAGCTATTACTGTTGGAGTATTGCTTTATAAAAACTGGGATACGATAAAGCAGTACGCAAATAATTTATGGAATGGATTGAAGGAGACATTTATAAATATAGGTAATCATATTAAGCAGACGTGGAATAACGTGATAAATTCTACTTCTCAAACGTGGGACAATATCAAGAGCGATGTGCAAAGCGCATATGAAAACATACGAGGCGGTATAAGCAATGCTTGGGATAATATAAAACAAAAAACATCCGAAGCATGGGGAATAATAAAACAAAAAATTGACGAAAATGGTGGAGGTATTAAGGGTATAATTCTGACATATACAGATTTCTATAAGCAAACTTGGAATACGGCATTTAGCTTTATGGATAATTTAACAGGTGGTAAAATGTCGGCTATAAGAAGTAGAATTGAACAAAATGGTGGTGGTATAAAAGGATTACTTACAACTTTTGGGCAAGAATATCAAAATGTATGGCAAAATGCTTGGAATAACTTAAACAACATAACTGGAGGCAAGTTAAATGATATCTGGAGTAAAATAAGAAATATTGGTTCTAGCATAAAGCAGAGCCTTACAGATATGTTTCACTTTCAAATTCCTCATATTCCATTACCGCATTTTAGCATATCGGGTAGTTTTAGCTTAAACCCTCCGAGTGTACCTCGTTTGAACGTAAATTGGTATGCTGAAGGTGGTATATTTAATTCGCCGTCTATTATCGGTGTAGGCGAAGCTGGGCCTGAGGCAGTTATACCAATTTCAGAGCTAAAAAATATAATAGGGTCTACAAATAATGGACCGCTGGTTGTGGTACAAAATATGACAGTAAGAAATGATGATGATATTTATAGAATAAGTAGAGAATTAAATAATCTTATTCAGTCATCTCAGCGGGCAAAAGGGGTGAGATGATGGATTTTATATTCAATGGCATATCTGCATCGTCAATAGGGATAAAGGTATTGAATACGAAACGCTCTATTTTACCTGATATACGTGACCAATACGAAACAGTTCCAGGAAAAATAGGCAGCTATTTATTTACGCAGCCTTTCGGCGATAGAATAATTGAAATTGAATGTGCTTTTGTATCACAAACGGCTGATACGATATTGCAAGATGCACGGAAAATATCGGCATGGTTAAGTACAAACAAGAAGGCACAGCTTATACTTAGCAAGGAAACCGACAAATATTATATGGCTAAGGTATCTAATAAGGTTGACATAGACCAGACGCTATATTTAGGACAATTTTCAATTCAATTCACATGTGAGCCATTTGCATATTCTCTTGACGATAACATACAACAATTTACGGCTCAACCTGGCGCAACGCAAGGCATATATAATAATGGCACTGCAGAAACAAACCCTGTCATATCAATAATAGCTGCTTGGGGTGATGTAAAGAATCCAAAGATAACATTGAACGATGTTATCTTTTTGTATAATGGTACCATAACAAACAATAGTCAAATAGACATAAATAGTGAAACTTTTACTTGTTACAAAGGGATGGACCGAGACATAAATACAACCGGTGGATATGATCCAGCAGAGGATTCAATATTGGCATTGATTGATGGTGAATTTCCAACATTGCAACCGGGACCCAATAGTCTCATATTCAATTGTGATAATGGAGTAAATGCAGATATAAAAATACAGTTTAAAGAGAGGTGGATATAATGGCGCAGCAAAATGCAAGGCTCAATACAGATCTTGATAATAAGTTGACCAGCAGCTACTATGATGGTACAGACTGGTATATGCAAACTAAGGCAAAAGATGGAGCCATAGCAACATTAGGTACAACGACAGATGCCGAAGCCACAGGAAACGGCACACTTATAGGCATAATAAAAAGAATAAGGACCTTATTTGGTGGCGGATTGCCATCGACTTTAAGCAGCAATGGTAATTTAAAAACTGCAATTTCTGAGTCTCTGCCTGCTGGCACAAATAATATAGGTTCTATAAATGTAGCTCAGCTACCATCAATACCAGCTGGCAATAACAATATTGGCGATGTAGACATAGTATCGACACCTGCAGATGCTACTCCGGGAAGTGCACATCCGGCTAAGGCAATATTGATAGCTGGAAGCGATGGAACGAATGCAAGGCGTATACTTACAGATTCAAATGGTGTAGTGCAAGTCCAACTTGTGCAAACTGCTCAGGAAGTCACTATGCTTGCATCTGCGGCGAGAACTGCATCCGGCGATACAAGCGCAACACCTGTGGATGTTAAAAAGTTCAAAGAAGCAGTATTCTTCTTGGATGTAACAGCAGTATCCGGCACAACATCAACATTGGGTGCAAAGATTAGAACAAAAGATCCAGTCTCAGGTAAGTGGTTTGACTTAGTTACATTTACACAGGTAACAGGCGTTACTTCGGAAATGAAGGCTGTGTCAGGCCTGCTTGGTTCTCAAATAGCAGCATTCTATACGATTGCTGGAGATACACCTTCTTTTACATTTTCATTAGGAGCGGTCCTGAAGTCCTAAAGGCGGTGAGGTGATTGATACTTCAAGAATTTAACAAAATTATAACTGGGCAAGAATTTAATAATGGTACTCTTAATAATGTTATTGTTTCAGACGACCATATTGAACTTATAAAGATGGAACAGCAAGGGATAGTACAAAAAACAGAAGATTTCGAGGATGATACACTGCAGTTTGATTTCGTTGGTGATTGGGTTAGAGTAACTACATCGCCTCATAATGGGCAGTATTGTTATAGAAATAAGGACATAGGAGATAACCAATCATCACAAACTCAATTGACAGTTAATCTTATTCAGGATGGCACGGTTTCTTTTTGGTATAGAGTTAGCAGTGAGTCAGGATATGATAAATTTTGGTTCTATATAGACGGAGTAGAAAAACTTGGTGGTAAATCTGGCATAATAGATTGGACACAAGTAACTTATTCTTTGGCAGCTGGGCAGCATACTCTTATGTGGAAATATACAAAAGATAGTAGTGCATCCCAAAATGAAGATAGCGTATATATTGACGATTTGGTTATTAGTGGTTTAGAGGGAATATCTTATTTTTATGTCCCTGAAGGTAGCGCTATATATCATATCCAGATAGAAAATATTCCTCAAATAACAGGGGATAGGTTATTCTTTGATGTTTACCAACCAAATAATACAAATATCGAATTTTATATTAGCGAAGATAATATAAATTGGCAGTTTATTAGTAACAATACAAGTATAGATTGGCTTATCAATAGTCAAAAAAGAGATTTTTATATAAAAGTATTGCTGCAAACATTAGATAATTCGATATCGCCTATTGTAAATAGTATTAATTTTAGCGCATGGTATGAAGTTCAGTCATCTTTAAAACGGGAGAAAGAATTTATAAGGCTTTATGATCTGCATGGTAATCTGGTAGCAATATTAGAGAATGCATATGATATAGTTGTTGAAGAAAAATTAAATAATGCTGAAACATTGGAATTTTCGATACCATTTAATGACTCAAAATCGCAATATATTAAACATGACGAGGAAATTATTTATGACAACAAACGCTACATAATAACACAAATTATAGACGGTAGAGATGACAGCGGCAAAGAAATCATATATGTGTCATGTGAACTCGCCTATATCGAGCTTCTAAACAGCACGAAACAAGGCGAGTTTCTTATTGATAGAAAGAGTGCTATAGATGGATTAAAGCAGTTGCTAACTGGTACAAGATGGACAGTCGGAACAATCGAAGCAGATACTGATGGCATATATAGCTTGAAAGAAGTGGATAAAACAGTACTTTGGTTGGTCCGACAATGGGCAAAAATAGTAGGATTAGAGATACAGTGGGATAGTATAAATAGAAAAGTAAACATGCTGCAGCAGATAGGTAGCAATAGAGGCGCTGGATTTCGATATAAGAAGAATCTAAAATCAATAAAGCGAACTGTAAAGCCACCTGAAGCAACGGTGTTATATGCGTATGGAAAGAATGGTCTTAGCATTGCGGATTTTAATGATGGAAAAGAATATTTAGAAGATTATAGCTGGTATACATCGCAAGGTCTTACACTTACAGAGGCAAAAGCAAAGTTTAGGAAGGAATATATCTGGCAAGATGATAGGTTCATGCTCACTCAAAATTTGTTGGATGCAGCAAGAAAAAAACTTGCGGAACTTTCACAGCCAATTATAAGTTATGAATGCAGTGTCCTTGATTTATCAACAATTACAGGGCTTTTTGAGGATAAATTCTATATCGGTGATACAGTTAGAGTTTATGACAGCGAGCTTAAAATTGATGTTATGACACGAATATTGCGATTAAAGCGGTATCCTCAAGAGCCTTGGAAAAATGAAGTAGAATTAAGCTATATTATTCCAGGGTTACAGGATACTGAAGAACAATCTATATCATCAGATATTGCTGCAGCACAACCAAGTATGCTTTTTGGGACAAACAATCAGCAATTGACTATTACGACGACGCAGCAATATCCGGTTTCGCTTTCGATCACGAACTTTTCATCAACAAATGCACAAATAGGGTTGATGATAGTAGGGCAAGCAAGTGCAGCATTGGTTCTGACGGTCAAATTTTTTCATGCAGGCGCTCAAATAGGGCCTACGATACAGCAACAGTGTCAAGCGGGATATAACACTATAGGAGTACCATTTGTTTTAGCACAAATACAACAAGGATCTGCTATGTTGGATGTGCAGATGTATACAAGCACTGGTACATTTACAATAGCAGCACAACATTTGCAATTTTATGTTTATGCTACAAACTTGCTTGGTGGAGTTGGCTCTGAAGCTCCAAGAGTCAATTGGGAGGAAAACATTGATGTTAAAGTATTACAGCTTAATATGGTAGCTTCGGCTGAAACACAATTACCTATTACAATAGGCAATGAGGAAGTCATAAAACTAGAACAAATTGCAACAAGTGCAATTGTTACACTTAGTTAGGAGGTGCTAAATTGCTATCTAAAAGTTATGTGAAAGATTATAGGAAAAACATTGAAGTTGTATCTTTTAAAGAAAAAGTTTCAAAAATTCGAGGGCTTGTAACTGTTGAATTGTTTGACGCAGCGACAAAAAAGAAAGTTCTTGAGGCAAAGACAGAAAATCTCATCACAAGCATAGGATATAATTATTTAAGAAATCAATTAATAACTTCTGCACTAGGTTTAACGTATACCGGTTCAAAACCGAGCTTTGAAAATGTATTTTCACAGATACAATTATATTCAGGAAATGAACCAGAAATAGAAGAAAAATTTCCTTCACTTGGTGACTTAGTTGGCTGGTCAGATCAAACAACATATTCAGGTTCGGACTCACTTAGAGGAACTGTAAATACTGCAGAATCAAAAATGAATTATGATGATTTATCAAGAGTACATTATGTGTTTGATTGGCCGACTAATGCTGCAAATGGAACGTTTCAAACTATTATTTGGGGATCTCGCAATCTACTGTCAATGAAAATAACGACAATTTCTGTTACATTTGATGCGCATTTAGCGGGAGTTGCAGGAAACACACAAGTCCTTTATGTTTTAGGATATCAAAACAATAAAATTTATAAGCTCGATCCAAATACATTTACAGTAATAAGTAGTTTTAGTACACCCGGTACATATCCTAGGGGACTTGCATGGGATGGTACGAATATTTGGATTGGTGATATAAGTAGTAATAAAATTTATAAGATAAGTCCAAGTGATGGAACAGTAATAGGCAGCTTCTCTTTTTCTAAACCATATGGTATAGCCTGGGATGGGACTTACTTATGGGTAACGACAACAACTGATAATAAAATTTATAAAGTAGACCCCAATAGCGGAACTATTTTGAGTAGTTTTACTGGACCGACAACGAATTATTCAATTCCTGTAGCTCATGACAAACAAAATTTATATATCTATGATAGCTCTACTTTTTACAAGATTGACCCAGCAACTGGAAAAGTCAAGAATAAGTACTATGCTGTTCTCTCTTGTTCTGCATTAACGTGGGATGGCGAAAAATTTATAAGCGTTTATGATTCTCCTTATATTAATAGTGTTCCTATATCAACTATATATAATGTAAACTACGGTGCACGGACGCTGCTTGCGTCACCGGTCACCAAAACATCAACTAATACTATGAAAATTCAATATGATTTTGTATTTCAAGAATAGAGAGGAAGTGTGAAAATGAAGTATGAAAATATATTTAAGACAATAACAGCATTTGGAGGCGCTCTTGCCTCCTATCTTTTTGGGGGGTGGAGCGCATTGCTCGGAATTTTGCTTGCATTTGTTATATTTGATTACATTACGGGTGTCATTGCTGCAGGGATAGAAGGAAAACTCAATTCGTCAATAGGCTGGAAAGGTATATCAAGAAAAGTGATGATATTCGTATTGGTTGCTATGGCGCATCTTGTAGATATGGCATTAGGTGATTCAAATGTATTTAGAGATGCCACAATATTTTTCTACCTTGCGAATGAGCTTTTAAGCATCATAGAAAATACCGGCCGTATTGGATTACCTGTACCTGATGCGATACAGAAGGCTGTAGCAATATTAAAGGGGAAGGGAGAAGTGAAACAATGATAGTATGTATTGACCCGGGCCATGGTGGAATAGATCCGGGAGGATGTTCAAATGGATTACGAGAGAAAGATTTAACACTTGATATTTCATTGAGGTTAAATAACTTGTTGAAAAACTATGAAGTAGATATAATACTAACGAGAGATAAAGACATAGATGTAGGACTTTTACAGCGTGCCAATATGGCTAATTCAGCAAATGTGGACTTTTTTATTTCCATACATATTAATGCTGGAGGTGGTTCTGGTTTTGAGAGTTATCGCCATCCTGCAGCAAGCGATAAAACGGCTTCTATACAAGCTATCATTCATAGAACAATTGCAAATTTATATGAGTCAAATAACTTCATTGACCGTGGTGAAAAAACAAAAAATTTGGCAGTGCTCAGGGAAACAAAAATGCCTGCAATCTTAGTCGAAAATTTGTTTATAGACTCAGTAAAGGACGCTAACTTTCTAAGAGAAGAAAATAATAGACAGGCAATAGCTCAGTCGATATGCAACGGAATCGTTCAGGCATTTGGGTTGAAACAAAAAACGAAATATAATCCATTGGACACTGTTATAGATGCCTTTGTAAAAGCTGGTATAATTACAAGTCCAGAATACTGGAAACAGAATGCAGTGGAAGGCAAGCAATGTGATGGTGGATATGTAGCTGTGTTGCTGCAGAGAATCTATGAAAAGTATATGAAAGCATAAAGGCCCTTCGGGGCCTATTTTTTTATGGCACAATATATAGTATAAGAATGTATTTTGTGGTTTTGATTAATTTTACAACTATATGTTGTACTTGACATTTTTTATAACAATATCTATAATGGTACCAAAATGGAATCTTATTCAATTTAATATAATATTATTATATATTAGTATATTTAAATATATTTTAATAAAGGACTAAAAGAAATTTCACATTCTTTATAGGGTGGAATAGTTTTGTTGTAATAGAATACAAATAGGAGGTGTGTTTTTTGTGGAAAAGAATAAGGAAGTAAATATTGAGACATTTAAAAGATATGCTGAAATATTTATAGATTTATATATAAAAAATATTATAATAGTTAAATGGTTTAGTGAAGGTGTTAGAATTGAGGCTCATGATTATAATTTAAAAAAGGAATTAGAAACAATTGATGATAAAATTATTTTAGATGATTTTATAGGGCAGGTTTTTTATATATTAAATGAGGCAAGGCGTATTGTACTTAAAAATGATAATACTTATGATTATGATAGTGAAAAAATAATAATTATTAAAGAAATTTTGCAACGTTGCCCTCAATTAATCGATGATATAAAAGTAAAATGTACCAGTAAGCAAAATTTGTTAGACAACTTTGACTATGAAATTTTAACTAAAAGAAATAAGAATGATATAAATGAAATTTTGACTTATTCAATTCTTATTAATCTTGAATTATTTAATGATGATTCTAAAAATAAGGGAAATCATAAAATATTATTTGAATTAGCTGAAACTGACGTAGAAAACATGATAAAGGTTTTACAAGAAGCATTAGAAAAATTACAAATTTTAAAAAAGATTGAGGAAAAGGATGTTTAAAAATGATATATGAAACAAAAAACGCAAACAAAAGATTGGAATACTACAGTAATTTTGATATATATTATTACGAAGGAATAAATGTAGAAAAAAGTGAGTATAATTGCAATAGGGAAGATGATTTTATACCAAGATATAAGCATGGTATTAATTTAAGCATTCCCAAGGTGTATAATATGAACATTAAATCCTATCTTAAAGTAACGGCGAAAAGGCATAATAGGATAGTTGTAGATGATGATATATTAGCTGGCATGCCTTCTATAAATGGCAGGAGGATACCTGTTTCATTAATATTATCGTGCTTCAAAGATAATATGTCAATTCAAGAAATATGTAATGAGTATTTATTAAACGAGGAAGATGTTCAAAGCGCTTTGGACTTTGTTGTGGATCTGTTAGATTATCCATATCAGGAGGACGAAAATGAAATTCCTATTGGATGAAAATATTACTCCTAAAGTTGGAGAGTTCTTGCAGGAATATGGGCATGATGTTAAGACGATAATAACACTAAGATTATTTGGTTTAAAAGATGAAGAAGTTTTAGGATTAGCGTACAAAGAAGGTAGAGCTTTAATAACAATCAATGGTAAGCATTATGTAATATTGGTTCCTCCAAATCATAAAAGAATTTATGAAAAACATTATGGAATCATATGGACTAAAATTCAGATTACTGTAAGAAATTCATGCGAGTTGAGTAGGAAAATAGATGAATTATGTAAGTTTAATAAGAATATAGAAAATACCATATTTATTATAAAACAAAATAATTTAGGTGATATTATATATGAGCAGTATTATCCACATAAGATAAATTATAAGCAGGTCTATGCTAAATACTTTCAAGCATAAAGAATATAAGCAATAAGCACTCTAAAATGGGTGCTTTATTTTTTATAATAATTTTTTTGTATAGACCAAAATTAAGTATTTTTTTGTGAGAATTTGATTTTTCGAGGTTTATAATTGTTTTTTTGCTCAATTTTGTCCCCAAAATGTTCCCAACTTTGCATATAAGCTAATATTGTTATTTATATCCAGCCTAAAAATGCTTGATTTTAGGCATAAAAATGGCAGGGGAGACAAGAATCGAACTCGCAACCTACGGTTTTGGAGACCGCCGCTCTACCAATTGAGCTACTCCCCTGCGACGAAATTTATTATATCATAGTATATTTATCTAGTCAATAACTAAGTGCATTTATTTCGTTGTTATTCTGTCATAAAACTCAACAAAAAAAGTGTGCAAAATATAAAAATAATTCGTAACTTGCTCGAATTTTAAGTTAAATTCTTTTATTACGATTTATCCAATGTTATAATATTAATGGTAATTAAAAAGCAAAGGAGAGTTAAGTATGAACAGGATTGATGAATTAGCAATTAATACTATACGTATACTTTCAATCGAACAGGTGCAAAAGGCTAACTCCGGACATCCAGGTATGCCAATGGGTTCTGCTCCAATGGCGTATACATTGTGGGCCAAATATTTAAAGCACAGTCCAAAGAATCCTAAATGGGCTGGGAGAGATAGATTTATACTATCTGCTGGACATGGTTCTGCACTTTTATATTCGTTGCTGCATCTTTTTGGCTATGGACTTACAATAGAAGATCTTAAGAATTTTAGGCAATGGCAAAGTTTGACTCCAGGGCATCCAGAATACGGACATACACCAGGTGTTGAAATCACTACAGGCCCATTGGGACAAGGTATTTCAAACGCTGTTGGTATGGCAATTGCTGAGACTTACATGGCAAGCAAATTTAACCGTCCAGGGTATGACATAGTGGATAATTATACATACGCTATCGTTGGCGATGGATGCCTCATGGAGGGCATTTCTTCTGAAGCATGTTCTTTAGCTGGAACACTAAAACTTGGTAAACTGATAGCATTGTATGATTCAAATAATATTTCCATAGAAGGTGGCACTGATATTGCATTTACAGAAGATGTTGGTAAAAGATTTGAGGCTTATGGTTGGCAAGTTATAAAAGTAGATGATGGTAATGACGTAGAAAAGATAGGAAAAGCTATTGAAGAAGCAAAGGCAGACAAAGAAAGGCCGTCACTTATCATAGTAAAGACTGTGATTGGATACGGCTGCCCAGAGAAACAAGGAAAAGCTTCAGCACATGGAGAACCACTGGGAGATAAAAACGTAGAGGCAACTAAAAAGTTTTTGGGATGGGGGTACGACGAGGAATTTTATGTTCCAGATGAAGTGCGTAAGCATTTTGAAAATATCATAGAAGAATTAAATAAAGAAGAAGAAAAATGGAATAGAATGTTTGAAAATTACAGAAAAGAATATCCAGAATTAGCAGAAGAATGGGATAAATGGCATAGTGAGAAATTGCCGGTTGATTTAGTCGCTGATGAAGGTCTTTGGAATTTTAAAGTAAAGACAGCTACAAGGTCTTCATCTGGAGACGTTTTGAATTATTTGGTTAAGCTTGTCCCAAATCTGATTGGTGGTTCTGCTGATCTCGCGCCATCTACAAAGACTTACACAAAAGATAGAGGCGACTATAGCAGCGAAAACAGAGGTGGTTCTAATTTCCACTTTGGCGTTAGAGAACATGCAATGGCAGCGATTGCGAATGGAATGGCTGCTTATGGCGGCATTATACCTTATGTATCTACATTTCTCGTATTCAGCGATTATATGAAAGGCGCTGTAAGGTTATCTGCGTTGATGAAGCTTCCTGTAATTTATGTGTTTACTCATGATAGCATTGGTGTTGGTGAGGATGGCCCAACACACGAACCGATAGAACATTTACCGATGTTAAGAAGCATTCCAAACTTGACTGTTATAAGGCCTGCAGATTCAAAAGAAGTTTCTGCTGCATGGTGCTACGCTCTTAACAAAAAAGACGGTCCAACAGCATTGATATTGACAAGGCAAAATCTTCCTGTTTACGATGAGACATCAAAAGATGCTTTAAAAGGTGGATATGTATTGTGTGATGCAGAAGATGGAAATCCAGATGTGATTTTATTGGCCAGTGGTTCAGAGGTTAGTTTGATTTATGAGGCATACAAAGTGCTTAAAGAGAAGGGGATTAAGGCGAGGGTAGTAAGCATGCCTTCGATGGAGATATTTGATATGCAACCAGATGAATACAAAAAAACGGTGCTTCCTGATGATGTGAGAGCCAGAATTGCAGTAGAGGCTGCAAGTACTATGAGCTGGTATAAATACGTTGGCCTTGACGGCTGTGTAATTGGTCTTGATCATTTTGGAGCATCTGCGCCTGGTGATATACTCTTTAGAGAATTTGGATTCACTGTTGAAAATGTCGTCAACAAGGCATTAGAGCTATTAAAATGATGAATAAGAGTGCTTTATCGCACTCTTATTCAAAAATTTTTAGGAATCATACAAGTATGTTTTATTAAGAAAGGAATGATATCATGAGTGTTACGATTAAGAAGGTTTCATTTTCGGGTTGGAATAATTGCATTGAAGTTTCTAATGGGGTGGTTGATTTTATAGCCACAACGGAAATAGGTCCAAGGATAATGAGATTTGGATTTGTAGGACAAGAAAATGAATTCAGCATTAATGCAGAAGATGCAGGTAAAAAAGGTGAAGACATTTGGAGAAGTTATGGTGGTCACAGATTGTGGCACAGCCCTGAAGCCATGCCAAGAACTTATACACTTGATAATTTTCCAATAAAGTACGAAGAAATAGAAAATGGCATTAAGCTTATTCAAGAGCCTAATGATTATGCCTACATAAAAAAGGAAATTGAAGTAACTTTAGAACCAGATAAACCTGTTGTAAATGTTAAGCATACGCTTACAAATAAAGGTGCTTGGGTGGTGGAGCTTTCACCATGGGCTATATCTGTCATGGCGACAGGGGGGCTTCAAATCGTTGAGCAACCTATGAAAGACACTGGACTTTTGCCAAATAGAGCTTTAGTATTGTGGCCTTACTCCCACATGAAAGATCACAGAATACACTTTGGAGACAAATATATAATTTTTGAGCAAGACCCTAATAAAAAAGAACCATTTAAATTTGGAATTCAAAATGAAAAAGGATGGGCAGCGTACTTTAATCATGGACATCTTTTTATAAAGAAATTTAAACATGATGAAAATGCGGTTTATCCGGATTACAACGCTTCTTACGAAACATATACGACAGATTGGATGATGGAAATGGAGTCTTTAGGTCCTATGGTAAAATTAGAACCTGGCGATTCCACAATCCATACAGAAGAATGGTTATTATATGACAATGTAAAAAGACCATCTATAAACGAAGATGAAATAGAAGAATTGTTGTCACAATATATAAAGTAATTAATTAGGGCTTGTAAAAGCCCTAATTAAAGCTTTTTTAGGAGGATAGAATTGGAACTAATTACTGTCATATTAGCTATTGTAATTGACCAAATTTCAAAATACTTTGTAGTGAGGTATTTAAAACCCATTGGGACTTTTCCTATAATAGACAATGTATTTAACTTTACGTACGTTGAAAATAAAGGTGCTGCTTTTGGAATATTGCAAAATAAGACAGTATTTTTTATAATAATAACTGTTATTGTTGGGACAATATTGGTGTATTCAATTGTAAATGTACCCAGCAGTACATTTTATAAGTTTACTTTATCTATGATTCTCGGTGGAGCCATCGGAAATTTAATCGATAGAGTCAGATTAGGATATGTTGTAGATTTCATTGATTTTAGATTTTTTCCAGCAGTCTTTAATTTAGCTGATTCCATGATAGTAGTAGGCGCTATATTGTTGTGCTATACTTTAATATTTAAAAAAGAAAGTCAATAATAGTAGGTTATATGCCTGGAAGGGTTGTAATTCATGAACATAGCTAATATTGTTAATATAATTGCTGAAAAAGACGATGTAGATAAAAGAATAGACTCTTTTTTAGCTTCAGAAGTAGATTTTACAAGATCATATTTAAAGAAGTTGATATTAGATGAACTTGTTAAAGTTAATGGTAAATCAGTAAAGCCTAATTACAAGGTAAAAGAAGGCGATGTGATAGACATAAATATACCTGAGGCAGAAGAAATAGACTTAAAACCAGAAAACATTCCTCTTGATATTATTTACGAAGATGATGATATAATTGTTGTGAATAAGCCTCAAGGTATGGTGGTTCACCCTGCTCCTGGTAATTTAAGTGGTACACTTGTCAATGCGCTTTTATACCATTGCACTAATTTGTCAGGCATAAATGGAGAATTGAGGCCGGGGATTGTCCATAGGCTTGATAAAGATACTTCTGGCGTAATGGTTGTTGCTAAAAATGACAAAGCTCATCTTGAGCTTTCAAATCAAATAAAAAACAGGACTATTTTAAAGAAATATTTAGCGATCGTTGAGGGAGTAATTAAAAGCGATGAAGGAGCTGTAGAGGCTCCAATAGGAAGAGATCATATTGAGAGAAAAAAGATGGCTGTTGTAAAAGATGGACGTTATGCTTTAACATTATACAGAGTTCTCGAAAGGTATAAAAATAATTCTCTTGTAGAAGCGGTAATAAAAACCGGTCGCACTCATCAGATTAGAGTTCATATGGCATATATTGGGCATCCAATTGTAGGTGATGAAGTTTACGGATATAAAAAACAGAGATTTAATCTTTCAGGTCAGGCACTACATTCAAAGCTTTTAGGCTTAGTGCATCCGTCTAAGAAAGTTTATATGGAATTTGAGGCGCCGGTTCCTGAATATTTTGAAAAGTTAATGAAAGTATTAAAAGAAAAGCAGTAGTTCTTTTCTGGCTTGACACGTCAATATATTAAAGTTATAATATCAAATAAATAGCTTGATATAGTATAATGCGATGAGTAGGAGAGTAGCAAAAGTACATATACAAGGGAGAAGATACCGTGACTGAGAGTATCTTTATATCACTGCTTTTGTGAAAGACGCCTATTAGCATATTGGTCGATATGTAGGCCAAATACGTAAACCTGCGTTAAAGGAAAGAGTTGTAATCAGGGTGGCACCACGGGAAATTCTCTCGTCCCTGCAATTTATTTGCGGGATTGAGAGAATTTTATATTATATAATACTTAAGTATAAAGAGGAGTTGATTTTATGCTTACAAAAGCGCCTAGAGGGACAAAAGATGTACTTCCATCAGAAGCATATAAATGGCAGTATTTAGAAAATATGATAAGAGAAATATGTGCAGATTTTGGATTCAAAGAAATCAGGACGCCTGGGTTTGAGCATACTGAACTATTTTTAAGAGGTGTTGGCGAGTCAACTGATATTGTCAGAAAGGAAATGTACACTTTTAATGACAAGAGTGGTAGAAGTATTACCTTAAAGCCTGAGGGGACGTCACCTGCTGTAAGAGCATTTGTTGAACACAATTTATACGCAGAAACGATGCCAGTTAAGATTTACTACATAACACCCGTATATAGATATGAAAGACCTCAATCAGGTAGGCTTAGGGAACACCATCAATTTGGCATAGAAATGTTTGGTTCACATGATGCATTGGCTGATGCTGAAGTAATCAGTGTTGCTATGACTTTACTCAATAAATTGGGACTTAAAAATTTGGAGCTAAATATCAACAGTATTGGATGTCCTAACTGCAGAAGGGAATATAACAAAGCATTGAAAGAATTTTTAGGAGAGAATATCGAAAATTTATGCGATGATTGCAAAGAAAGATATAAGATAAATCCCATGAGAGTTCTTGATTGCAAAGTTGAGAGTTGTAAAAGAATATTGAAAGATGCGCCGTTAATGCTTAATTATCTTTGTGATGATTGCAAAGACCACTTTGAAAGTCTTCAATCTTATTTAAAAGAAGCGGGATTTAACTTTGTCATTAATCCTAAGATAGTTAGAGGACTTGACTATTATACTAAGACAGCTTTTGAAATAATATCAAACGACATAGGTGCACAAGGTACTGTTTGTGGTGGAGGAAGATACGATGGTTTAGTAGAAGAATGTGGAGGTCCTTCTGTACCTGGTGTAGGGTTTGGATTGGGACTTGAACGTTTGTTGCTGACGCTTGAAAACAGCGGCATTGAAATACCCGCTCCAAAGCGTCCAGATCTTTTCATATGCACAATCGGAAATGAAGCAAAGAAATATGCGTTTTCTATGGCTACAAAACTTAGGAGTTTGGGAATTTCAGTTGAGATTGACAATATGGGAAGAAGTCTTAAAGCACAGATGAAATACGCTAATAAACTAAATGTAAGGTATACGATAATTTTAGGTGAAGACGAACTTAAGAACAATAAGGTGAAACTGAAAAACATGGACACTGGAGAAGAAAGCGCAATTGAGCTTGATAAAATTTATGATGAAATATCAGAATAGATGGAGGTATATTGATGGGAGAGCAATTGGCAGGCATGAAAAGAACACATATGTGCGGAGAACTTACAATTAACGATGTTGGGAAAAATGTCGTTGTGATGGGATGGGTTCAGAGAAGAAGAGATCTTGGAGGACTCATATTTTTAGAATTGCGGGATAGGACCGGGCTTATACAGATTGTTTTTAGTGAGCAGCTTTCAAAGGAAGCATTTGATAAAGCTCAGCATGTGAGAAATGAGTATGTTTTGGCTGCATCAGGTAAAGTTGTAAAGAGAACTGAAGAAAATGTGAATCCAAATCTTGAGACAGGAAACATAGAGATTTACGTAAGCGAATTTAAAATTTTAAGCAAAGCTGAGACACCACCATTCATGGTGGAGGATAGAAATAATGTGTCTGAGGCGATTAGATTAAAGTACAGATATTTGGATTTAAGAAGACCATCAATGCAGAAGATTTTGCTTACAAGATACAAGATAACGAGAATTGTGAGAGACTTTTTGGATAAAAACGGCTTTATAGACATAGAAACGCCGCTTCTCATAAAAAGCACTCCAGAAGGAGCTAGAGATTATCTTGTTCCAAGTAGGGTACAACCTGGCAAATTTTATGCCTTGCCCCAATCGCCACAGATATTTAAACAGCTTTTAATGATATCAGGCTTTGATAGGTACTATCAGATTGCGAAATGCTTAAGAGATGAGGATTTAAGGGCAGATAGGCAGCCTGAGTTTACGCAGATCGATATAGAGATGTCGTTTGTCGATGAAGATGATGTCATATCCATAAATGAGCGTATGATAGCTAAAATATTTAAGGAAATTTTGAATATCGACTTGGAAGTTCCTTTTAGGAGAATTTCTTGGCAGGAAGCAATGGACAGGTTTGGCTCTGACAAGCCTGATTTAAGATTTGGAATGGAGTTGAAAAATCTTTCATCAATATTTGCAGACTCTGAATTTAAAGTTTTTAGAGATGCAATAGAAAATGGTGGTTCTGTAAGGGCAATAAATGTGAAAGGTGCAGCATCTATTCCTAGAAGACAATTAGATGAGCTTGTAGAATATGTAAAAACATATAAAGCTAAAGGACTTGTATGGATACAGATGTCAGATGATGGTCCAAAATCCCAAATCTTGAAATTTTTAAAAGAGGATGAGTTGGCACAGGTCTTAAATGTGATGGAAGCAGAAAAAGGCGATTTGATATTAATAGTAGCTGACAGAAACAATATGATAGTTTATGATGCTTTAGGTCATTTGAGATTGGAAATGGGGAGAAGATACAATCTCATTGACGAGAACAAATACGAATTTTTGTGGGTTGTCGATTTTCCATTGTTGGAATACAGCGAAGAAGAAAAAAGATATGTTGCGATGCACCACCCGTTTACTGCTCCAAAAGATGAAGATATAGAAATGCTTGACAAGAATCCGGGACAGGTAAGAGCAAAAGCGTATGACATAGTTCTAAATGGTATGGAAATAGGTGGTGGCAGTATTAGGATACATGATACGGAATTGCAGAAGAAGATGTTTAAAGTGCTTGGTTTTACCGATGAAGATGCAGAGGCGCGATTTGGGTTTTTGCTGAATGCTTTTAAATATGGAGCACCGCCACATGGTGGCATTGCATATGGGCTTGACAGATTGACAATGATACTTACGGGTACAGATAATATAAGAGATGTTATCGCATTTCCAAAGACCCAGAATGCATGCGATCTTATGTCAGATGCGCCATCTGAAGTTTCGAAAGAACAGTTAGATGAATTGCACATAAAGGTTGATCTATAAACGTTTAACCTTGAAAAATCCTTAAAAATGTGCTAATATATTTTTAGAAACCCTATGGTGTGCGTGAAATGCGGTAATGTTTTGAGCCAACACCTATAAAAAGGGAGCCTGGGCTCTGGTAATGGAATATAAGCCATCTTCGAATGGACATATGAAGTTATCAGGAGGGCACCCACCTGCGAGAGCAGGTTCAAAACCACCGACTTAACGGCACTATGGGGATTTTTTATTGGAGGAATCAGCATTGTTACACGCTTTTTCGAGAACGGAACTATTAATAGGAAAAGATAATTTAGATAAATTAAAAAGATCTACTGTCGCTGTTTTTGGGATGGGCGGTGTAGGATCGTACACAGCAGAAGCTTTAGCACGAAGTGGCATTGGAAAGTTGGTAATAGTAGACGATGACACAGTCTGCTTAACTAACATAAATAGACAAATACATGCTACAAGAAAAACAGTTGGCAAACCAAAAGTTGAAGTAATGAAAGAAAGACTTTTAGAGATAAATCCTAAACTTGAAGTTATATCACATCAAACCTTTTATAGCAGTGAGAATAGTAGTACCTTATTGTCTCGGGATTACGATTATGTAGTAGACGCTATTGATACAGTATCGTCAAAGATAGATCTTGTAGTAAAATGCAATGAGATGGGCATACCGATTATAAGCTGCATGGGTGCAGCAAATAAACTAGATCCTACAAAATTTGAGGTGGCTGATATATACGATACGAGTATATGTCCTCTTGCAAAAGTTATGAGGTATGAGCTTAGAAAACGCGGTATAAGATCGCTAAAAGTTGTTTATTCTAAAGAAAAGCCCATAAAACCTCTTTTGAATGTGGAAACTTGTAAAGAACAGTGTATATGCACAAATAAAGAAAGAACTTGTGTCAAAAGAAGGCAGATACCAGGTAGTGTATCTTTTGTACCACCTGTAGCAGGATTTATATTGGCTGGTGAAGTCATAAAGGATATACTTGGGTACAAGTGAAAAATATGTTGACAAATTTTCGCGGAAAGATTATACTAAATTTGTACCTAATAGGGGTATGGGAGGTAATTATGAATTCATATCAAGATGAAAAAGACGATTTGCTAAGAAGGCTAAAAAAAATAGAGGGACAAATAAAGGGAATACAGAAAATGATAGAAAAAGACATATACTGTGTGGATGTCCTTATACAGGTTGCTGCTGTAAGATCTGCAATAAATAGTGTAGGTAAAATATTGCTTAAAAGTCATACTCTTGGGTGCGTGAAGGATGCTATAAATACTGAAAAGCAGGATGACATGATTGACGAGCTTGTTGAGACATTTATGAAATTTATGAAATGACTTAAAGATTTTTAGGTTTATTTATTGGATAAAATAAATCTAAAAGAAAAAGCTAATAATTAAAGAATTTTTAAAATATAATTAGGAGGTAGAAAAATGGCTGAAGTTACAATAACAAAGGACAATTTTCAGGAAGAGGTAGTTAATTCGAATATACCTGTTTTGGTAGATTTTTGGGCAGAATGGTGTGGACCTTGCAGAATGGTATCGCCTATAATAGAAGAGTTAGCTGAAGATTATGAAGGGAAAGTGAAAGTTGGCAAAATCAATGTTGATGAAGAAAACGAGCTTGCTATGCAATTTAGGATCATGAGCATACCTACTATAGGACTTTTCAAAGGTGGCAAAATGGTGGATAAAATCATAGGAGCAAGGCCAAAATCTGATTTTGAAGATTTTATAAACAGAAATTTATAATATAAAAGGGGAAAAACTGTTATCGCTTTTATAGCATAACAGTTTTTTTTTAATTAAAAACATTTATTCCTTAGAGTATAATAGATATTAAATTGGAAAAACTGTATATATCAAAGCAAAGAAAGGAGGACAAAATGTATCGAATTCCTAATCATATTGGTATTATTCCTGATGGAAATAGGCGTTGGGCACAAAATAGAAATATGCCTAAAGAAGCTGGATATTCATTCGGTTTAGAACCGGGAATAACATTGTATAAGATGTGCAGAGAGATTGGCGTTAAAGAATTAACTTTCTATGGATTTACGCAGGATAACACAAAGCGACCATCTGTTCAAACAGAAGCATTTAAAAAAGCGTGTATTGATGCTGTTAAAATGCTTGAAAAAGAAGATGCAGATCTTTTGGTCATAGGAAACTATAATTCTCCCATGTTTCCGCAAGAATTGCTGCCATATTGTAAACGAAAGAAGATTGGTAGTGGAAAAATGAAGGTTAATTTTCTTGTTAATTATGGATGGCAGTGGGACTTGAATAATGCATTGAAGGCTTTAAGCAGTGGAGAAAAAAGCGATATATTAGATCTAATTTCATCAAAAGAAGTATCGCGAATAGATTTAATCATAAGGTGGGGTGGCAGAAGGAGGTTAAGCGGATTTTTGCCTGTCCAGTCGATATATTCTGATTTTTATGTAATTGATGATTATTGGCCGGATTTTAAGCCTCAACATTTTTACGATGCCCTTGAATGGTATTCAAAACAAGATATTACACTTGGTGGATAAATGTCATCATTAAAGGTGGCATTTTTTATTTTTGCTAAAAGTATAATTTTTGTAATACAAATACAATTTTAAGAAAAAATTACCAACAGCTACTTGACAGGAAAAAGAAAAAAGTTAAAATATTATCAAATAAGTACTTAGTTGCTATAAAATACAGTAATACGATTTACGGCAAGTTAATTTAGAAAAGGTATCATAGCGTTAAACACTTTATTGAAGTACACATCCGAATCTTTAAAAACATCAATTATCAATAGCCTTAAGGAATAGGAATATGGAACTACTGTTTTGTTGCGCTAATAAGACAAACAATTTTTATCATGCTTGGGGATTTTCTTTCAGGAAAATGGAATAAATTAACAAAGAAAAAGTAATTAGGAGGAAAAACTCAATGATTACTGGAAAATGCCTCGTGTGTGGTGCTAACCTTGAACATCGTGACGAAAGCATAATTGTCAAGTGCGCTAAATGTGGAAAAAAGAGAGGGCGTGTATTGTTTGTGAAAAAGAGCATTATCTTTGTAATGCTTGTGCAACCGAAACTGTGATGGCTAAAATTTTTCAAAAGGTACCCGAGATTGATTGCCAAAATCCCTGTGATATTGGAGAAAAACTTTTAATTGAATGTGGCTATGCTGGTAATTCTCCGCATGTTGTCGTTGCAGTAGCTTTTTTGTTGGCTTTAAAGAATTTGAATTTGGTGACGTTTGAAGATGTTTTTGAAGGAATGATGCGGGCTTCTCAAATTCCAGGTGGGTGGTGTGGGTATTACGGTACATGTGGAGCTGCAGTCGGATTGGGTGTTGCTGTTAGTATATTAACAAAAGCTACACCTATGACAGATAAGTCACGTAGTATGGCAAATGAAGCTACTGCTGAAGGATTGAAAATGGTGGCATTACAAGGTGGACCAAGGTGCTGTATATGTTCTGTGCGTGTGGTTTTGGAAGTTGGAGTAAAGTATGTAAAGGATGCGCTCGGGATTGATTTTCCTGCGCGAAGAATAGAAATAAAAAATTGCTGGGCAAGTAGAGTGCAACCGAATTGCAAAAAGGAAAAATGTCTTTTTTGGAAAAACCACTTAAGTAAAAATGGGAGGTGTGAAAATGGAGAATGTTGGAGAAATGTTACAGAAGATGATCAAAAGTGCGCTAAAACATAACAGTAATTTAGATTTGGCAAAAGTGTTAGGAAGTGAAGAACGTTTTTATTATTTTCCTTTAGAAAGCTTTCAAGGTAAAGAAAAAGTTTTGTTAATGGGATGCAGTGGTATTAAATTTGTGAAAGATATTGTTTTAACGGTAGGAAAGGCGGGTAAAGTTATCATTGTGACAGAAAATCAGGATGAAAAGGTAAGAGTAGAAGAGGATTTAGAAGCAGTTCAAAAGGAAATTGGTTTTTGTAATTCTGAACTTGTTTTAGTAAGTTCATATGATCTGCGGGTGAACCCTGAATATATTGTAAAAGAATTATCAATGTTTCCTGTGCGTACTTTTAACGATTATATAAATTTACAAAAAAAGATAGAAAATCAAAAAGAAGCTGAGCCTTTCTTGAACAATGAGAGTGTAGATATTGTGTATATTGATTTGCTAAATCGTTATACGAAAGAATATGTCAATTTGTTGCTTAGTGAAGCATTTCGAATACTTAAAAGAAAGGGAATACTTCTGATTAAGGTTTATTTGAGCGATGAACCACTAAAAAGTGCTGACTTAAATATGCGTAACAATATAAAAATGCATTATATTCCCTTGGAAAACGAGATAGAAGAGGTTTTGATATTACATGGATATATAGGAATGCGTTATAAATGGCGTGCAGAAATTCCTCAATTTATCCATAATACTATTGAGATAAGACCTTTTCTAATAGAGGCTTACAAAGGAGAACAAGGACCTTGTCTTGAAAAGGGGCATGCAGTTTTTTATATTGGCCCTTGGAAAGAAGTGGTAGATGATGATGGGCATAAATTATATCGTGGGCAACGTATGGCTGTGTGTGAGAAAACATATAAAAATCTCACAAGTTGTATTTATAAGGGACAAATTATTGGTATTCCACCTTACAATGAAGTTTCAGATGGAGATGTTCGACTTTTTGACTGCGATATTTCTGAAAAAAGAGATCCCAAAGTGACAAAGGGGTTGAAACCACTTTTTGAGGAAAAAAATATAACTAAAGAGGATATTAATGAGAGTAGCTGTTGTTAACATGGTTAAGGAGGTTAAGTATGCAAGCTGATAATTATGTATTGTTTGTTTCCATTAGTAAATATTTGGATTATTATGTCAACCTTGCTCATCGGTTAGGGCATAAAGTTATTCTTTTAAGCAGAAAAATAGATATAGATGCATTGATAATGGTAGATGTTCCTGTAGAAATTGAATTAAATGATAAGGAATTAGTGATGCAAAAAGTCAAAGAACTGCGAAACAAGTTCAATATTTGCGCTGTGTTTACAACAAATGAGTACCGTGTTCCTCTAACAAAAGAGATTGCTGTGTTGCTTGGTTTGGCACATCCTGCCGATCTTGATGCAGTCTTGAAATGCCGCAATAAGAAACTTACAAGGGAAAAGTTAGCAGATAAAAGAATTTCACCTGTTAGGTATCAAGTTGTGACTTGTAGTTGTAGTGCAAAAAAGTTTGCGTCGGAAATTGGTTATCCCGTCGTTGTAAAGCCTTCTAATGATTCTGGAAGTCGCAACGTATTTTGTTGCCGAAATGAGGCTGAACTAATAGAGGCATTTAATATTATTGCCAATACTAAAGTAAATCATGTAAATGAAAAGCTTGATTCAGACATTATAGTAGAAGAGTTTTTAGAAGGTCCGGAATTTAGTGTGGAAGCTGGAACTGATGATGAAAAAACGGTTATATATTCGATTACTGCTAAAATGACAACTCCTCTCCCTTATGCTGCAGAGATTGGTCATCTAAGCCCTGCTAGATTAGAGCCTCTTATAAAGCAACAAATTGAGGATCTGGTTAGGCAGGCTATAGATGCTATAGGTCTTAGAAGATGTGTAACACATACGGAAGTCAAATTTACGCCTAATGGGCCCAGGATTGTAGAAGTCAATGCTCGTCCGGGAGGTGATGAAATACCACGACTTGTACATCTTACTACAGGTTACGATATTCGTCAGATTGCACTTTACTTGGCTTTAGGGTACAGTCTTGAGGAAATGCCTCGTGATTCAATTGTGGCAAGATCAGCAGCGATTCGTTTTTTTGCCAGTGAGATGGATGGTGAAGTTATGAAGTTTTATCCTGACAATATAAAAGATAATAGCCATGTTTTGGAGTTGGAGTTTTATGTTAGTCCTGGTGACTATGTTACAAAAACAGTCGATAATTTTTCACGTTTAGGCCATATTATTTGTTATGACCCAGATGTGGAGATGGCAGATCAGCTTGTTAATGCATTGGCTGAGCAAATACAAATTATTATAAATCCAAAAGCAAAAGGAGGATGTATATGTTAAATTTTATCTATCAACTGGAAAAAAGTTTTGCTGAATTTATTACTGAAGCTTATCAGAACCAAACTCTTTGCAACAAAAGTAAAGCGATAGTGCTTTTGACATTTGCTCTTTCAGAAGAAAATCCAGAACTTGTAAAAGAGGGTCTTATGAAAGCAAAGCAAGAAGGATTGACTAACGAAGAGATTGCACAAATTGAAGCAATGGTAATTGCATTGAAAGGTCGAAAAATTGTACAGCTTTTGACAACAGGAACTTCCACAAATCCAGGAAATAACGAAGAAACGAACAAAAGTTCATGTTGTTGTCAATAATGGGGAATAGAGCCACCAGAATACTTCTTAATAAAGATGTTGAAGAGAATGTTACTTATAAATACGCTGTTGTGCAGCGTTAAATGAAAAAATAAAATATTGAGTGGTTGGTTATTCTAATAAAAAGCATTTAAATGAAGAATGTATTAAGGGATTTGTTGCTGATTTTTTAAGTTAATGTTTAAGAAGGGGGAGAAAAAACATGAGTGTAGCTACTATTTTTTATGAACTACTCAGAATAGGGAAGTTTATTTGGGATTCTTTTATGCACATCTGGTGGCTACTTTTAATTACCATTCCTTTGGCGGTATGGGTGAATATTAGTGACACTGGAAAGTATGTAAGAAAACTAACAAATTACAATGTTTTTTTGTCAATATTTTTTGCTACTGTTATTGGAGCATTTAGCCCATTTTGTTCATGTAGTGTTATACCTGTAATTACTTCTTTTTTAATAGCAGGTGTTCCTCTTGCTGCTGTAATGTCTTTTTGGATTGCTTCGCCCTCAATGGATCCAGAAATCTTTTTTCTTAGTGTTGCATCTCTTGGTTGGCCACTTGCTATTGCAAGATTGGTTGCTACTTTCTTATTAAGTCTTGGTGGAGGATTAATCACACACTTTTTTGTTTCGAAAGGATGGATAGGTAAAGACTATCTAAAGCTCAACAGGGAGCCACAACATACCATCTTTTCTTTGCGAAATCTAAAAAGGAAGATAAAAACAATTTCGTATAAATTATCCAATGCAAAGAAACAACAAATCTCCAATAGCAAAAATTCCTGCTGTGAAGAAGCTATACCTAACATAGGTGTTGTAAATGAAGAAATGAATCTTCTTGAGATTAATTTTACAGCAAAACCACAGAAAGATTTTTCACAGCAAGAAAAAGCAAAAACATCATGCTGTTCCGAAATCAATATGTTGCCTGCTATTACAAATTTGACTTCAGTACAAAAGCAAGAAACTAATTGTTGCTCATTCTCAAAAGTACAAGAAGCAGAATCATCTTGTTGCAACAATATTCTTTCAGAAAAGAACAACAAAAAATTTACCTGGGAAGCCTTTTGGAAAGAACTTATGGATGTTCTATGGATGGTTGGGAAATATCTCTTTATTGCTTATTTTTTGGAGGCGGTTATTTCATTTTATGTACCTAAGGAATGGATCCAGAACCTGTTGGGAGTTCGCAATCCTTTTTCTGTACTATATGCTACAATTCTTGGTGTTCCTCTCTATACCACAAATCTTACAGCGCTGGGTTTGATTGGAGGACTACTTGCAAAGAATATGAGTGGAGGAGCTGCTCTGGCCTTCTTGATTTCTGGGGCAACTACCACACTTCCTGCCATGTCCGCTGTATATGGAATTGTCTCGAAGCGTGTCTTTTTACTTTACTTGGGTATTATTGCAGTCGGTGCTATCTTTTTTGGTTATACATACCAAATAATAGAGATGATTTTACTAAAAACGTAATCACTGATCCTATTTATTTTTTGTGTTTTAGATTTACTTCGAGGATTTTGAAGAAGATGGATTATTTCTTAGAATGAAAGAATTGTAAGCTGGATTTATGTCAACATAGTAGAAAAAAACTCAATATATATTGACTTGTATTTACACAATATAAAATGGCATAGATTTGTCCATGATGTTCTTATACAAATCATTTTAAAAAATAAACAGAAAGTAAAAAGAAAACCTTCAAGAGGTTATATAATTGTTCTTCTCTTGAAGGTTTTTTAAATAAATAATAAAATCAATGTCGAAAGGAACATTTGTTTACATTTTTTATTAAAAATTTTTCATGTGAGTTTATTATGGCAATTTATGCAAGTGAATTTTCTAATTTATAGTTTAAAAAAATTTACCTAAAACTAATTGACATAAACTTTATTTTCCTCACTTTTATATACATACATATGTATAGTATAATAATGCTGATGTATGAATAAAGTTTGTAAAAGGTGAAAATCATGGATATGTTTCAATTTGCACAAAACAATTTTAGAAAAAACAATGCGCCGTTGGCAGATCGCATGAGGCCAACTACGCTTGATGAGTTTGTTGGTCAAAAGCATATATTGGGGCATGATAAGCTTTTATATAGAGCTATAAAAGCGGATAAAGTCAGATCGCTTATATTTTACGGACCTCCTGGTACAGGCAAGACAACGCTTGCAAATATAATAGCTAATACGACGAAATCAAGCTTTGAAAAATTAAATGCTGTAACATCAGGAGTTACAGATATAAAGAAAATAGTAAATGAGTCAAAAGATAGATTATCTATGTATGGAAAAAGAACCATATTATTTGTTGATGAAATACATAGATTTAATAAATCGCAGCAGGATGCACTGCTTCCGTATGTTGAAGATGGGACGATAATTTTGATTGGTGCTACAACTGAAAATCCTTATTTTGAGGTTATCCGTCCTTTAGTATCAAGGTCTATGATATTTGAACTATACCCTCTTAGTGATGATGATATAAGAGAAATAGTTTTACGAGCTTTAAACGATGAAAAGCGTGGACTTGGAAATGAAAAGATCAAGATTACAGATGATGCGTTAAATCATATAATTGCATATTCTGATGGTGATGCAAGGACGGCACTTAACGCGATAGAATTAGCATTTTTAACTACAGAGAGAGATGAAAATGGAGTAATTAACATAGACATTGAAGTAGCTCAAGAGTGTATCCAAAGAAAAGTGCTAAAGTATGACAAAAATGGTGACAATCATTATGACACTATTTCTGCTTTTATCAAAAGCATGAGGGGGTCTGATCCTGATGCTGCTTTATATTGGCTTGCAAAGATGATATACGCTGGAGAAGATCCCATGTTTATCGCAAGGAGAATAGTTATTTGTGCAGCAGAGGATGTTGGAAATGCAGATCCTAATGCGCTTAATATAGCCGTATCTGCTATGCAAGCAGTAAATCAGATCGGTATGCCTGAAGGAAGAATAATACTTGCACAGGCTGCAATTTATGTTGCCTGTGCGCCTAAAAGCAATTCAGCTATAATGGGCATAGATAGTGCACTTGATGACATTAAAAATCTAAAAACTGGTGCTGTTCCAAAGCACCTTCAAGATGCCCATTATAAAGATGCAAAAAATTTAAATCGAGGTGTTGGGTATAAGTATGCACATGATTTTAAAAATCATTATGTAAAACAACAATACCTCCCAGACGAATTAATAGGGAAAAAATATTATTGTCCATCTGCAATGGGGTATGAAAAGAAAATATCAGATTGGCTTAAGTTTTTGAAAGATGGCGGTAATGGTTAAGGATAATTATTTGCTATAAGGATATAATAAAATTTAGTTTTACATTCGTATAAATTATTGACAAAATAAATTTATAATGTTATTTTATTTAGTAGAAATCCGAGCAGAATAGTCGGTATTAAGGAGGGTCTATATGAGATTATCGACAAAGGGAAGATATGGAGTTCAAGCCATGTTTGAGCTTGCATTGTATTATGGTGAGGGACCGATATCCTTAAAGGTTATAGCTGAAAATGAAGGACTATCAGAACATTATTTAGAACAGCTTATTGCTGTTTTAAGAAAGGCTGATTTAGTAAAAAGCATACGTGGAGCGCAAGGCGGGTATATGTTGTCTGCTCCGCCTGATAAGATTACTGTAGGGGATGTCATTAGAACTTTGGAAGGGTCACTTGCTCCTTCAGATTGTGTTGTAGAGGATATACCATTTGAATGCAGTAGATCAGGTGGATGTCCGACAAAAGTTGTATTAGAAAAAATTAGAGATGCTATAAACAAAGTGATTGATTCGATCACATTACAGGATATGGTTGATGATTATAAAAAAATGATACAGAAAAATTCTTACATGTATTATATATAGGAGGCTTTTATGAATAGGATTTATCTCGACAATGCGGCGACTACTCCACTTAAAAAAGAAGTTTTAGATGCAATGATGCCTTATTTAAGCAATAGCTTTGGTAATCCTTCTTCGCTTTACTCTTATGGACAAGAAGCTAAAAAGGCAATTGAAGAAGCCAGAGACAAAGTGGCCAATGCAATTTACGCTAATTCAGATGAGATTTTTTTTACAAGCGGAGGTACAGAGTCAGACAACTGGGCTTTAAAAGGTGCTGCGTATGCCTTAAAAGACAAAGGTAACCACATAATAACATCCAGCGTAGAACACCATGCAATACTGCATACATGCCAATACCTTGAGAGCCAAGGATTTGAAATAACTTATTTGCCTGTAGATGAGTATGGATTAGTAGATCCAAATGAATTGAAAAAAGTCATAAAAGACAATACAATACTTGCATCGATAATGTATGCAAACAATGAGATAGGTACTATAGAGCCAATCCAAGAGCTTGCAAATGTGTCTCATGAGAAAGGTGTATTGTTTCATACAGATGCAGTACAAGCTGTTGGGAATGTGCCTATCGATGTAAAAAAATTGGATGTGGATATGTTGTCAATGTCAGCCCATAAAATATATGGGCCTAAAGGAGTTGGAGCACTTTACATTAGAAAGGGCTTAAGAATTGATACACTTTTACAAGGTGGTGCGCAGGAGAGAAACAGGAGAGCAGGGACAGAAAACGTGGCTGGAATTGTGGGATTTGGAACGGCGATAGAACTTATCACTAAAAACATCGATGAGCACATAAAGAAGTTGACAAGACTTAGAGATAAGCTTATTGATGGGATACTAAAAATACCATATACCCGCCTAAATGGACATCCAATAAAAAGACTTCCTGGAAATGTCAATGTTTCTTTCGAATTTGTTGATGGCGAATCACTTATACTAAGCCTTGACATGGAAGGAATCTGCGTATCCAGCGGTTCTGCATGTACCGCCGGAAGCATTGATCCATCACACGTACTATTAGCGATTGGACTGCCAGAAGAAATAGCCCATGGTTCATTGAGACTTACCATAGGAGAAGAAAATACGGAAGAAGAAATCGATACGGTAATAAATAAGCTGCCTAAAATCGTAGATAGATTGAGGCAGATGTCGCCACTTTTTGAAAGGGTTAAAGAGGAGAAAAAACTTGTTTAATTACGTGTGATGGATTCATTGCTGAACCATCACAATGTTTTTTCTCCCATTTTTATTCATGATTTCATTTTGCTTTGCTTTATAAAAAATGTCTTTTGTAATGTTATATAAATCATCATAAAGCAGCAATAAATCGCGATAATAGTATTGTGCTAAAAAATACTTCTCACATTTTTTAAGTAAATTATAGGCATCATCAAATGATTTTTGTAAATATTTTATATGGCCTATCATAAATTCATAATTGTGTTTACTCATTTCAGAGAGTTGGTGGACTTCTATATTACTTGAAATCTCCATTACTTTGTCATAATTGCCGATGTTAAAATATAATATCATTTCTTGAATGAAAAAGCTTAAGTATAGCTTATTATATTTTTTATATTCATCTTTACATCTATTGACCACTTCAAAAGCCTTATTAAAATTACCGCTATATCGAAGAGAATTTATATAGTTTAGATGACATCTTCCAGCATCATATTCGTCTTCAAAAAACTTAAACAACAATATCGCCTTTTCGATGTATTTAATGGACTTATCATAATTACCTACATTATAGCAAGCTATGTTTAAAGACATATAAATATGAGGCATTGCTCTTACATATATAAAATTGTCATGCGTATTAATAAAATTTTCCAGCAAATTTATAACCTTTTGAAATTGGTTAGTATTAAGATATAGATAAGCAAGATTATTATGTATAATAAAGCAGATAGAATGGTTCAAAGAATCAAATTCGCATAAATATTTTTTAGCCAGTTCTAAATAGCATATTCCTTTTTCATAATCATGATTTTTAAGCATTATTTTAAATAGTATATTTAAAGCCTGACAAAAATTGTCTATATTCTGCTTTTGAGTATCTTCCTTTGATTTAAGAAATAAATTAACATATCTTTTTAGATATTTCAAAGCATCATTATATAGTTTTATATTAAAAAAAGACGCGCCAGCATAATAATATTTGTTAAAATCTTGTATTTTTAAAAATTCATCGTGATTGTACTCGATTAATTTTACTATTTCATAATAATTCTGATTATTAAATAAATCGCTGATGATAGAGGATGATATATTATCATTTTCTATTAATTCATCATATGTAATATCATTAACAAAATAACTTAAAGGTACTTCAAGCCTTTCAGATATGTGAATAAGTTGTTCTAAAGAAGGCAAAGCTTTATTATTCTCAATCCTGCTTAAAACAACCCTGTTCATAAAATTATCGCACAATTGGCTTTGAGAAATTTTCTTTTGGAGCCTCAAAGCCCTTATTTTACTTCCTATGTAGAGATCCAACAATAACACCACCTTGTAACAATTAGTTACAATTTTGTAATTTTTAATTGATGACATATAAAAGTATAAGAAAAAACGCAAATTAGAGAAGTATATTACATTGGTGAAATGTTACAATTATTTTTAAATATTATACTACTTTTACAAAAAAAGATAAAGATACTATAATAAAATCCAGAAAGATAATTCGATTGGTTTAACGGCATAAATAGAAACAAAGATAAAGATTTTATCAATTCAGTGGGGTGAATAAAGTGAGAAAATTGATTCTAATTATCCTGACAATAGCGATTTTATTAACAAATACTTTCATAATTCCTCATAAAAATATGGCATTTAAGCAAATTCCACAAAAATACATTGTAGCCGATGAAGCAGGACCGGGAATACTTGTTGAAAAAAGCGTTAGGGTAAATTGAAATCTGGTTAAATAGAGAGGAAATGAGGTTATATTTATGAAACTATCAAGATTTACAATTGAACTTGATATTGATGGAAGCAAATATTTATACAATTCACTAAGTAATGCTTATGCGAAAATTGATGAAGACCATTATGAAACATATTTAAAAATTAAGAATAATGATACTGATTATGACGAAAAAATGTCGATAGACTTATATAATGGTGGATTTGTCATTAATGATAATGAAGATGAAATTGGATATATGAATTTTTTTGAAAAAGTTATGAGATATGGAAGTAGTTCATTAGGCTTGACTATAGCCCCTACATTGCAATGCAATTTCAGGTGTAAATATTGTTATGAAATACACGAAAATTCATTTATGTCTGATGATGTACAAAAATTATTGATTGAATTTGTTAGTAAAAATATAAGTAGGTATAAAAATATTTCAGTCTCTTGGTATGGTGGTGAGCCATTATTAACTCTATCTATTGTAAGGGATTTATCCAAAAGATTAATAAAAATTGCAGAAGAGAATAATGTTATATATGAGTCAGGAATAATTTCAAATGGTTATTTATTGACAAAAAGTGTAGCTCAGATATTAAAAGATGAATGTAAAATTAGCAGTGTGCAGATAACATTAGATGGAATAAGAGAGATTCATGATATTAATAGACCGTTAGAAAATGGTCAAGGCACATTTGATGTTATCTTTCAAAATTTAAGAAATATAATAGAAATTTTAAATGTATCCATTAGAATTAATATTTCGAAAGACAATTATCAGCAATTATTTCAATTATTAGATATACTGAACGATGAAGGTATTTTAGATAAGATTCATATTTATATAGCTCCAGTTTCGAGTGTAGAAAATACTGAAAGTAAAAAAGTTCAATACATGTGTCTTAACAAAAGCGATTTCGCAGACATTGAAATAGAATTCATAAAATATTTAATTGATAAAAAAGCTAATATAGATCATTTTTATCCATTATATAAACCCATTGTATGTAGTTCGATTTCAAGTAATTCATTTGTAATAGATCCAGAGGGATATTTATATAAATGCTGGAATGTAGTATGCAACAAATCATTTTCTATAGGCAATTTGAAGGATGGAATTAAATTTAAGCAAAAAGAATTTTTGGAATGGGCAAATTGGGAGTTACCAGACAGATGCTTGAAATGTGAAATTATGCCAATATGTCAAAGCAGTTGTCCATATAACACATTTTATAATAATGAATGCAGTACTATAAAGTATAATATAATAAATTTATTAAAATTATTTAAAGATTATCATCAATTTAAAGATATTAGTGGGAGGAGGTGAAATTATGGAGTATATTATGAAACCAAATAATATCGTTAGACCAGATGCTGTTGCGCCACCAGAATGTTGTGGGTGCTCAGTATATGCTTGCCCATTTGATTGGATGTATGGAGGTACTGGGAGTGGACCTTGTACTTTTTGTGGTTCTTGGTGTACTACGTACAAAGGATAAATGAGAAGACTCAATTTTTATTATTTTTTATGAATAAAGCGGAATGAAAGAGTCCTGAAAAAGTGTTAAATCGTAGTTTTGCTATACAATGCGTAGATAATAATATCCAAAATCATATCAAATGTTGTGTAGTAACTCAAAGATTAACTATTTTTCAGTGTACTCGAATAAATTCCGTATTTTTTTTAAATTAGACTGAATAATGAGGTGAAATATATGATAAAAAGATTTAATATTTTAATTTTAATATTTTTTATTTTTGTCATGGCTTTATATTTTTATCAATTTATGATGATGTATTTGTTTGAAGGTATATATCATTTTTTTAATATAAGAAATAATGATCCATTAGTTATGACAAGTAGTAATTTAGTTTACAATTTTATTACGGAAATTTTGTTGTTAGTTTTAGCTATATTTCTACTAAAAAAATTTAATTATACAAAATATATTAAGACGTCTTTTAAATCTATAATCAAAGCATTTGTATTTATGCCATTATCGCTGACATTTACTAAGTATATACTGGATATATTTAAGATATATAATATTTTTTTGTTTACCGATTTTAAGAATATTATTGCAAACTGGAACAAGGTAGACTATATTGTTGCAATATCACAAATGATTTTATTTATTTTAGTTGCGTTAACAGAAGAATATTTATATAGAATTACTCTTTATTTTAAAATATCTGAAATATTAAATTTAAAAAGCAACGTCTTAAAAATAGTATTTAGCGTGATATTAACAAATATTTTATTCTCAATTGCCCATTATCCTATACGTCATTATAATATTTCTAAACTTTTTGAAATATTTATAACAGGTATCTATTTCAGTTATCTTTTTTTACGAAGTAGAAATATATACTTAGCTTGTATGATGCATTTTTATTTTGACTTTCCGATTTTAACAACGATTGACATCGGATATTACCATTACGAGGAAATTATTCTTTTAGTGATTTCAATTATGTTAATAGAAAGTTATTATATGGTTAAACGCTATTATCTAAGACTATATAGCAAATACGAACAAAGTTAGACTATATTATTTTTATAAAGATATGGAGGATTTGATATGATAAAAGGAAAAGAATTAACAAAAATAATTTTAACAGTTTGTGCTTTTATTGCAATAATATTTTCAGTTATATACATAATGAAAATTTTCATCTTAAAATACAATAATTTATATTTAACAATTATGACGAATTATGGAATACAATTTTTGATGCTAGTTCTTGCATTATATTTGTTAAATAAATTTAACTATATAAAATATATAAAGTTTTCCTTAAAATCTTTTTTTGAATTAGTTGCCTATACAATGTTGCTTATAATTCTTATAATAGTATTATCAAAGGCATTTCATATTGGATATTATTTTGTGTGGAATACTGGAAACTTCGTGACGATACTATTTCAAAATTTTTATTTTGTTTTTGTAGCATTAGAAGAAGAATATTTATTTAGGGTGGTTCTTTATTACAAAATTTTAGAAACAATTATTGTGAAGAATAAAACTTTAAAAGTAATAATTGCTATACTTCTGACGAATGCAATGTTTTCGATGGCACATTTTTCTATAACGTATTTGGTACATCATGGAAATATGAACATAACATACTTTTTAAATGTATTTATTTCAGGTATTATTGCAAGTTATTTGTATTTGCGAACAGGGAATATATATATTGCATCTGCCATGCATTTCATAGGAGATGCCAAAATCATTAAACTATATCCTTATAACAGATTGCCTATTTATGTATATTTTATAGACGACATGATGGTTATTTCTGTTATAATAATTGAAATATACAGCATTTGTGAGTATTTTTACAATAAAAAAATCTACGGAATAGAAAATTTCAATTCAAAATAATCGTTTTTTGACTTTTTAAAAGTTTATTTGTTATATTGTAAGAAAGGAAAGACACGTTATTATGAAGAAAGGTGATTTTAAGTACATATTTAAAATCATAAAGCCATTTAAAGCTAAAGAGATTGTTGGCTTTTTAGTGATTATAATGTCGACTGTTTTATCTTTGGCTAAACCGTTTGTAATAAAATTAATCATTGATAATTCTATAGCACAAAAGAATGTGCAGAATTTGATTATATTTAATCTAATATTTTTTGCAATATTTATTTTAGTAACATTATTAGGTGTAATTCAAAATTATATTTTTACATTTATTGGGCAGAAGCTATTGTATAATTTGAGGATGAAATTGTATGAAATAGTGATAAATCAAAGAATCACATTTTTTAACGAAAAACAGACAGGTGAAATAATGTCTAGAATATTAAATGAACTGCCAAACGTAGTAAACTTATTTTCAGCTACGCTTATAAATATTATCACTCAGGTTGCTACATTGATAGTAACATTTTCTATTATGTATATTTTAAATAGACAAATAACATTAATTTCAATGATAGTAACACCGTTTATTTTTATATTGTTTAGATATTATAACCCTATATTTAGGAAAATCAATATGGACTTCATGCAGATATATGCTAAAATTAATAATGTATTACAAGAAAATATTTCCAACATAAAATTATTGAAATATACAAAAATATATAAGTATTCCAAAAGAAGATTTTCAGTTGTGATGCATCAATATATAGATAAAACGTATGGGAATTTATATATACAAAGTATAAGCAACTCGATTCTTTCATTTTTGTTTTTTATACCATCGATGGTATTGCTATTATATGGTGGTATGTTAGTAATACAAGGGAAATTAACAATAGGCAGTATTGTAGCCTTATCATCATATTTAAATCAACTTTTTCAGCCAATACAATCATTGGCAAATATAAACATAGATTTACAGAAATCTTTAGCTGCTTTTAGAAGATATAGGGAGATTGCTGATATAAATACCGAAATAGATGATATTTCGCGTATAGAGAAAAGAAAAGTGAATGAGATAAAAATAAAAAATATAACCTTTGGGTACAATGAGAAAAATGACATAATAAGTAATTTATCATGTGAATTTCATAAAGGACGGGTAATAAGAATAAATGGTGCTAACGGAAGGGGAAAAACTACATTAATTGATATAATTTGCGGACTTTTGAAACCAAAAGATGGAATGGTTTTATATGATGATTTAAATATTGATAACATTAAGAGTACATCAATAAAAAAATTGATTGGTATAATACCTCAGGAAACATATCTTTTTAATGATACAATTAAGAACAATATAAAATTGGGAAGAGATATAGACGATAATGAAATAATTTCGTTGGCAAATAAATTAGGATTTAATGATATTGTTAATGGTGAAAAAGTAAATATGAACCTTATGCTTACAAATAATGGAGAAAATTTATCAGGTGGTCAAAGGAGAAAAATAACTATATTAAGAGGATTAATACATGATCCTCAAATAATAATACTTGATGAAGCAATGACATTTTTAGATGAAGAGTCAAAAAGGAATTTATGCAAATACATAGAAGAGATAAAAGAAAATAAAATAATTATATTAGTATCTCATGAAAATGTACAATATATTGATATTGATTTTGATTTAGAGATTGAGAATGAGGTAATAATCAATTTGGCAGTGGTTCCCTAATTTTGATAAAAACAGAAACAATGTAGTTAAAGACCAATAAGAAAAAGGCATTCATCTAATAAAAAATATAATAAAATTTAAGGAGTTAATATGTTACATGATTAAAAAACTTTATATTATTTCAGTGTATTTTTATTTGTTAGTCGGTAATTTAATAATCAAAAGAGTAGATTTAATGTTTTCACAGACGCTAAATGCACGCAATGAATTTTTGAGCATGTCATTAATTTATTTTGTTTTTGGGATCTTGATAGGCTTTTCAAAGCTGTTATATAAACCTATTAATGGCAGCAAATTAAAATTTGATATATGGAACTTCATTCCTCTTATGTTGCCGTCTGCTATGATTTATATTTTATCGTTTAATGGAATTTTAAATAGGAATATAATATCATCGAATGTAATAGGACTTTTGGTAATATTATCCGGTTATTCTATATCGTCATCTTTATATTGGAAATAATAAAATGATAGGTTTACTAATTTAAAAAAGTGGTATACTAAAATCATCGATATGTTGAAATAAAAGTTCTTGCACTTGCAGATTTACGCTTGATTGAAATTTAAGATAGGAGGGTTATCATGGATGACAAAGGAAAATATTTAAAAGGCTTCTTAACTGGTGCAGCGGCAGCAGCATTTATTTTACCGAGAATTAATTCAAAAAAAGTTAGACAATTAATTCAGATAGGTTTAACCAAAATTGCGCGTAGGGCGAATAAAATGTAAAAGGGCTTTTAGCCCTTTTATTTAAAGGTGTTTTATATGAGAATATGCAAAAGATATATTAAATACATTATATGGATAATTATAGCATTTATTGTTTTGTATTTTTTTTATAGGAATGTAAATAAAATAAAAGAAATTTTGTTACCATTGTTGGTTTCTATTATACTTGCATATCTCATAAATCCAATTGTGATATACATTGAAAGAAAAGGTATAAAAAGAGTACAATCTATAATAATTGTTTATTTTTTGCTGATGATTGTATTATCACTTTTTGCTATTTTTATATTTCCAGTAATTGTGAATGAAATATCGAATCTTTTTAAAATGATACCGGATTATATTAGCCTATTGAATGACAAAGTTAATAATATTAAAAATGATTATTTATCGTACTTGCCAAAAGAATTTAATAAAATATTCATTAAGCGAGCAAATATGTTTGATAAGCAAATGGAATTGATAGTTGACAGAGCAATGCAAAGTGTTATTTCAATGACAAGTCATCTTGTAAATTTGATATTATCACCTATTATTACTTTTTACTTACTAAAAGACAAAGAAGTTTTAAAAAATGGCATTAACGAGTTTATACCACAAAAAATGAGAGGAACTTTTTTGAAGATTTTAAAAGATATTGACTATGTCTTAAGTAATTATATTAGAAGCCAAATATATATTTCATTAATAGTGACAGTTTTGACGTCAATAGGACTGATGATATTAAGAGTAAAGTATTCATTGCTGATAGGAATATTAGCTGGTATATTAAATATAATACCATATTTCGGACCTATATTAGGTTCGATTCCAGCAGTTGTCATGGGGCTTATGGATTCATTTTATAAAGGCGTATGGTCATTTGTTGTGTTTTTTTTAGTACAACAAATCGAAAGTGCCATAATAGCTCCAAAAATAATGAGCGACAATGTGGATTTGCACCCTATAACAGTCATAATTGCTCTTTTGGTAGGAGAGCAGTTTTTCGGAATATTAGGTATGCTTTTGTCAGTTCCTGTCGTAGCTGTGGCAAAAGCGATATTTAAGGATATTTTTATGGAGGTATAATTGCAATTGTTGACTTTAATTAGGCTTTCTTGTAAAATATACATAAAAAGAGAAGGTTTCTGCCGTCCCTTGTAGGGCGTTTTTTTGTAAACATAAGGAGGATATTTATGGAAAAACTCGGAATGAATGAGATAAGGGAGAAATATCTTAGTTTTTTTGAAAGCAAAGGACATTTGAGATTGCCAAGTTTTTCACTTGTACCCAAAAATGACAAAAGTTTGCTGCTTATCAATGCTGGAATGGCTCCTTTGAAACCGTATTTTACCGGTAAGGAAATTCCACCAAGCAAAAGAGTTACTACATGTCAGAAATGCATTAGGACTCCTGATATAGATAGAGTTGGAAAGACGGCAAGGCATGGGACTTTTTTTGAAATGCTGGGCAATTTTTCTTTTGGTGATTATTTTAAGAAAGAAGCAATACCATGGGCATGGGAGTTTGTGACGAAAGTCTTAGAATTGCCAGAAGATAGATTATGGGTGACTATTTATGAAAACGATGATGAGGCTTTTGAAATATGGAATAAAGTTGTTGGACTTCCACCAGAGAGAATTGTCAGAATGGGTAAAGAAGATAATTTTTGGGAGATTGGAACAGGACCATGTGGACCGTGTTCAGAAATATATTTTGACAGAGGGGAGGACAAGGGCTGTGGGAAACCTACTTGCGGTGTTGGTTGTGATTGCGACAGATTTATTGAGTTTTGGAACCTTGTGTTTACGCAATTTGACAAAGATGCAGAAGGAAACTACAATCCACTGCCCAAGCCTAATATAGATACAGGTATGGGGCTTGAAAGAATAGCGACCATAATGCAAGAGGTTGACAGCATATTTGATGTTGATGTAATTCGTGGTATTACTGATTATGTTGGTAAAATGGCTGGTGTAAAATATGGTGCTGATAAGAAAAGCGATGTATCTTTAAGAGTTATTACGGATCATATTAGAGGGGTTACTTTCATGATATCTGATGGAATATTGCCATCAAATGAAGGTAGAGGATATGTCTTAAGGAGATTATTAAGAAGAGCAGCAAGATATGGCAAGCTATTAGGACTTGATAGGCCATTTCTATATGATGTAGTGGATGTTGTTGTTGAACATTATAAAGGTGCGTACCCTGAAATACAAGAAAGAAAAGAATACATAAAAAGTGTAATAAAAAAAGAAGAAGAACGATTTAAAGAGACGATTGATCAAGGATTAGATATACTTGATGGATATATCAATGATTTGAAGGCTTCAGGAGAAAATGTATTGGAGGGCAGTAAAGCATTTAAACTGTATGACACATATGGTTTTCCCATTGAGCTTACTAAAGAAATATTGAGCGAATCTGGTATGTCGGTAGATGAAGATGGATACCAAAAGGAATTAGAGAACCAGAGATTAAGAGCCAGAAGCAGCAGAAAAGAAGATAATGCCCTTTGGGAAAAGGATATTTATTCGAACATGAAAGATATTGAGACAAAGTTTGTCGGTTATGAGGTATTTAAATCTGATGCGAAAGTTTTGGCTATTATAAAGGATAACGAGCTTGTTAATTCTGCTGAAGCGGGAGAAGAAGTAAATATTATTTTAGATACGACGCCGTTTTATGCAGAAAGCGGTGGCCAAGTTGGAGACAGCGGCATAATAAAAAGTGAAGATGTCTATATTAACATAAAAGATTGCAAAAAAGCTGGTGGGAATAAATTTGTCCATATCGGCACTATTGAAAGAGGTATTTTAAATGTAGGTGATACAGTAGAGGCTGTAATAGATGAGAAGAATAGAATGAGCACAGCAAGAAATCATACTGCGACACATTTACTGCATAGTGCCTTGAGAAAGTTTATAGGCGACCATGTACATCAAGCAGGATCTTTGGTTACGCCAGATAGACTTAGATTTGACTTTACTCATTATCAAGCGCTTACTGCTGACGAAATTAAGATGATAGAAGATGAGGTTAATGAGAAAATCTACGAGAGCATCGATGTATCGATTGACATTATGTCACAGGATGAAGCTATCAAGAAAGGTGCAATGGCACTCTTTCAAGAGAAATATGGTGATGTGGTAAGGGTCGTAAATATTTCTGATTACAGTAAAGAGCTTTGTGGAGGAACTCATGTCACTAATACTATTCAGATAGGAGCTTTTAAAATCATTGCGGAAAGTGGTGTCGCCGCAGGTGTCAGGAGAATTGAAGCTGTGACAGGGTTAGGCGCTTTAGAATTTTTGAACAAAAAAGGAGAATTAATTTCTAATATAGAACAGATACTAAAGGTTAATGAAAAAGACATTGTGGATAGGATCGCTGATTTAAGTCAAACTATAAAGGACTTAGAAAGACAATTGGAACAGCTAAAATCAAAAGTAGTGTTATCAATGTCAGATAAGTTAATTAATTCTGCAGAGGACATAAATGGAATAAAATTTGTTAGTGCTACATTAAATGATTTGGATGTAGATGAGCTTAAGATGATGGGAGATATACTTAAGGACAGATTAAAAAGCACTGTTATAATACTTGCTACAATTAGAGATGAAAAAATTAATTTTGTAGGAATGGCGACGAAAGATGCGGTTGAGCGGGGAATTAACGTTGGCAATATCATAAGGGAAATATGCCAAGTTGCAGATGGCAAAGGCGGTGGACGAGCTGATATGGCTCAAGGTGTCGGCAATAATTTAGAAAAGATAAATATAGCTTTAGAAACTTCAAGATCTTTGTTCATTGAAAAACTTAAATAAAAATTTAACTTGACTACTATTCATAGTTTAATATATTATAGTCGTATAATATATTAAATGAAAATCCCATAGAGGTGATAAAAATGGCTGACCGCAATGATGAAACCGTAAGATTTCATTTTGAAAATGAAGACGGTAAAGCAAAAGACATACTGAATTCTGTATATGATGCTTTGTTGGAGAAAGGATATAATCCTATAAATCAGATAGTTGGTTATATTTTGTCAGGTGATCCTACATATATAACAAGCCATAAAAATGCTCGAAATCTTATAAGAAAGATTGAGAGAGATGAATTAGTTGAGGAATTAGTTAAAAATTATTTAGAGAAATAGAGTTTAGCCTCACACGTCTTATAAGTGTGAGGCGTATTGTATGCGTGAATGGAGAGAGTAGAATTGCGCACAATAGGTTTAGACGTTGGTGATAAAACCATAGGTATTGCTGTTAGTGACCCATCAGGGCTTATAGCACAAGGAATTAAAACCATAAGAAGAGAAAGTTTAGATAACGATGTATTTGAGATAAAGAAGATTATAGATGCGTTTAAAGTAGAGGAAATTGTCGTTGGTTTTCCTAAAAATATGAATGGTACAATAGGAGCTCAAGGGCAGAAAGTGATCAATTTTGTGGAGTATTTAAAAAAAGAAATTGATTTACCTATAATGTTGTGGGATGAAAGGTTGACGACAGTCGAGGCTAATAGGATGCTTGTGGAAAATGCTGACATGAGAAGGGACAAGAGAAAGAAAGTCATAGATAAACTGGCAGCCACGATAATTCTACAAGGGTATCTTGATTATAAAAGGAAATCAATTTAACTTGACAGGAAATTTTTTGTATACTACAATGGGATTATCGGTATAAGAAATGAGGTGATTTTGTTGGATAACGAATTTAATAATGACATTATTGAGCTTATCGACGAAAATGGCAATGAAGTAGATTTTGAACTAATTTCATCTTTTGAACTTGATGACACAAGGTATGCTGTTGTTGCACCTATAGACAGTGACAGCGATGATGCGTATATTTTGAGAGTTGAGCAAGATGAAAATGGTGAAGACATATTTGTCGGAATAGATGACGAAGATGAGTTTAATGATGTAGTAGAAGCTTACAACGAATTATTGGAAGAATATGAATGTGATGATGATTGTGACTGCCACCACCATCATGATGACGAATAGATATACCTTGAAGGTATATCTATTTTTATTAAGCAAAACTCTCCTATATAACAAATATTACCTGGGAAATAACACCATCAAAACTTTTCTTTTTACTGTCGTTTTCAAAAAATACGTTATTTATCTTAAAAAATTGATGATTTATGTGCAAATAAAGGATTTATAAAAATATTTTTAATTTCAATTGAAAATACATCTTTTTTTGTGTTAATATAAGGTTATATTAATGATACATCTAATTTTATTTTTGCAAAAATAGTTGACAATTGAGAATGTAATGCATAAACTTTTATAAACAGGTAAAATGTAAGGTGGTGAAAAAGTGAACGAAATAGATGATATAAAGGAGAATTTGAAGCAAAAGGGATTTAAGTTGACCACACAGAGAAGGGCAATACTTGACGTTATAATAGAAAATCGCGAAAAGCATCTGTCTTCAGAGGAAATATATGATCTCGTAAAGGAAAAATATCCAGAGATAGGTCTTGCTACTGTCTACAGGACTTTACAGCTTTTTGATGAAATGGGCATAATATACAAATTAAACTTTGATGATGGACGCAGCAGATATGAGCTTTATCACAATGAAGATCATCAGCACCACCATTTGATTTGTTTAAAATGTGGTAGTGTGATAGAGATGGAAGGGGATTTGTTAGAAAACTTAGAAGAAGCGATAGAAAATACGAAAAACTTTCAAATAATCGATCACAATGTAAAATTTTTTGGGTATTGTAGCAAGTGCAAACAAAATAAAAATTAGGCCTGTCAGATTGACGGGCTTAATTTTTTATATCCACTTGAAGATGAGCACTAAATAAAGTATAATACAATTAATTAGTGTGTTGTACGGGTAATGTTTTATTGTTGTTGGTTAAAATATTATTAGCGATATTAACGAAGAAGGGAGACATGTATTTGACAAATAAGACAAAATTAAAAATCATACCTTTGGGCGGGTTAAATGAGATCGGGAAAAATATGACTGTAATTGAGTACGGAAACGACATTATTGTCATTGACTGCGGTCTTGCTTTTCCTGATGACGAGATGTTGGGGATAGACCTTGTCATCCCGGATATTTCGTATTTATTAAAAAACAAAGAAAAAGTTAAAGCTATCGTTTTAACGCATGGGCATGAAGACCACATTGGAGCTTTGCCATATGTTTTAAGGCAATTAAATGTTCCTGTGTATGGGACGCGTTTGACGCTTGGCTTAGTTGAGTACAAATTAAAAGAAAATGGGCTTTTAAGAGATAGCAAATTGATAACGGTAAAACCTCGAGAGACAGTGACGTTTGGTCAACTTAGAGTAGAGTTTATAAGAACGTCTCACAGCATTGCTGATTCGGCAGCACTGGCTATTCATACACCTGTTGGAGTTGTATTTCACTCTGGTGATTTTAAGATAGATTTTACTCCAATTGGTGGAGAAGTGGCTGATTTTCACAGATTTGCCGAATTAGGAGAACAAGGTGTTCTTGTCATGATGTGTGATAGCACAAATATCGAGAGACCAGGTTATACGATGTCTGAGAGAACTGTTGGAGACACATTTGACAATATATTTAGAAAAGCTGAACAGAGGATAATCGTAGCTACATTTGCATCAAACATTCATCGCGTCCAACAGATAATTGATTCTGCTTATAAGTATGGAAGAAAAGTTTCAATTTCAGGGCGAAGTATGATAAATGTCATTAATGTTGCCAACGAATTAGGGTATTTAAGCATACCAGAAGGTACACTTATAGACATCGATGAAGCCAATAAACTTCCATATAGTGAAGTGGTCATTATTACCACTGGCAGCCAAGGAGAGCCCATGTCAGCGTTGACAAGAATGGCATCTTCAGAACACAAAAAGGTTGAGATAGTGCCGGGTGATACAGTTGTAATATCTGCTTCTGCCATACCTGGTAACGAAAAATTAATATCAAGGGTGATAAATCAACTGTTCAAAAAAGGCGCAGAAGTAATATACGATGCATTGGCTGATGTACATGTATCTGGACATGCATGCCAAGAAGAAATCAAATTGCTCCACACACTAATAAGACCACAATTTTTTATTCCCGTACATGGAGAATATAGGCATTTGAAGCAACATGCAAAGTTAGCCGAAGATCTTGGCATGGATCCTAAAAACATATTTATTGCTGATAACGGTACAGTGATTGAATTTACAAAGAATTCAGGTCGGATTGCCGGTACAGTAACTGCAGGCAAAGTATTGGTTGATGGCTTAGGCGTTGGCGATGTAGGAAATATAGTCTTAAGAGATAGAAAGCATCTTTCTCAAGATGGTTTATTGGTGGTAGTTGTTACTATATCTAAAGAAAAAGGTTCTGTAATCGCTGGACCTGATATAATATCGAGAGGTTTCGTATATGTGAGAGAATCAGAAGATTTGATGGAGGAAGCCAAAAATCTTGTTAAAGAAACTCTTTCACAGTGTGAAAAGGATGATATAACGGAATGGTCATCTATAAAGACTATGATTAAAGAATGTTTAAGCAGCTTTTTATATGAAAAAACGAAGAGAAATCCAATGATATTACCTATAATAATGGAAATATAGGAGGATTAAGATATGAACGTATACGATAAAGCGTATGAATTAAAAAGAGCAATAGAAGAGCTGCCTGAATATAAAGCGTTTAAAGATGCATTCAAAAAAATTGAGTCAAATGAGCAAAATAAAAAAATGTTAGAAGATTTTAGAAAAAAACAATTAGAAATTCAGGCGAAAGAACTGACAGGAAAAGAAATAACAAAAGAAGATGAAGAAATGCTGAAAAAGCTTTATGATATACTGAGCTTAAATCCCGAATTAAATGCTTATCTTTCTGCAGAATACAGTTTTTCTATGATAATGGATGACATTACAAAGATTATAATGGATGTTGTTAATTTAAAATAACAAATAAAAACAAGTAGGCTAAAAACCTTACTTGTTTTTATTTGTATATAATTATATAATCTTTGTATAAAGTGTCGATTTTTGATTTGAGGAGAGCTCATGATGATAAATGTAAAGGGGAAAGTAAAGAAAAGATCTCTTGTTGCTATTGTTATTGTAGTTTTTTTTATCATATCAGCGGCTATATATTATGAGAGTCTATTTAAGCCTGTTGATAATAATTCGACTGAAAAAGAAGTTATCATACCACAAGGTGCGTCGACTTTAGAAATAGCTAAGATATTGCGAAATAAAGACTTAATAAAAAGTGAGTGGTTTTTTATTTTTCGTTCAAAGTTTTACGATGATGGCGTCCAAATGAAAGCGGGGAAATATCTTTTAAGTTCAAATATGACTACGGATGAGATAATTGAGAAGTTGAAAGAAGGAAAGGTTGTATTAGACACTGTTAAATTTACTATACCTGAAGGATTTACTGTAAGTGAGATTGCAGACCGCTTGCAACAGATGGGGATAGTAAAGAAAAGCGATTTTATGAATGAAGCTCAAAATGGCGTGTTTAATTATGAGTTTTTAAAGGATATTCCTAAAGATAGACCAGACCGTTTAGAAGGATATCTTTTTCCTGACACATATATTATAAAGAAAGGAACCAGTGCTCATGATATTATAAATCTCATGCTGTCAAGGTTTGATGAAATATATAAATCTTATATAAAAGGGAAAGAGACGAATGTTGGCATGACTACAGACAAAATTGTGATAATAGCATCAATGATTGAGAAAGAAGCTAAAATAGACAAAGATAGACCACTTATTGCTGGTGTAATATACAACAGGCTAAATAAAAACATGAAATTGCAGATTGACGCTACTGTGGAATATGCTTTAGGAGAGCACAAAGACAAATTATCTCTTGATGACTTAAAAGTTAATTCACCATATAATACTTATTTGCACTATGGATTGCCAATAGGGCCAATTAGCAATCCGGGTTTAAAATCCATAGAAGCAGCTATAAACCCTGCAAAACATGATTATTACTATTATGTGGCTCAAAATGACGGTTCTCATATTTTTAGCAGGACTTATATAGATCAGTTGAATGCGGAAAAAAAGGTTAATTGATTTAGAGGTGCCGTTTATGATAGATAGCGACATAAAATTTATAAGGCAATTGTTTGATGTAAGTCAAGGGCTGCTTAAAGAAATCGAAAGTTATGCAAGTGATAATTTTATTCCAATCGTAAAACCTGAAGTTGCGAAATTTTTGGAGACAATTATAAAAATCAAGCAACCAGAAAATATTTTAGAAATAGGCACAGCCATTGGCTATTCTTCTATCGTGATGCTATTAGCTTATGAAAATTGTAAAATTCTTACCATCGAGAAAGACATGGAGATGGCTGAGATGGCAAAAGAGAATTTTTTTAAAGCATCTCTATTAGATAGGGTTGAACTTATAAAAGGTGATGCTTTGGACGTTTTGCCTTGTCTTAATAAAAAGTATGACTTAATATTTATTGATGCAGCAAAAGGCCATTACAAGGAATTTTTTGACGAATCTTTAAGGCTATTAAGCGATAGAGGTATTTTGATTTGCGATAATATTTTGTATAAAGGTTATGTTGCTGCTGAAAAGCATGTAAAACATAAGCGGAGAACGATAGTTTATAGGATGAGAGATTTTATTTTATATGTTTTAAACAAGACAGGAATATCTACGTCGATTATTCCTATTGGTGATGGTTTGTCTATAAGCGTAAAGGAGTGAAAAAATGGTTGAGTTATTATCACCGGCCGGTGATTTAGAGAGGGTAAAAGTTGCGATAAATTATGGAGCAGATGCCGTTTATTTCGGTGGAAACAATTATGGACTTAGAGCTACAGTCGGCTTTAGCATGGATGAGATCAAATATGCAGTTGAATATGTTAAAAATCATGGTAAAAAAGCTTATTTAACTGTAAACATATTTCCTCACAATGATGATCTCATAGGATTGCCAGAATATATATATGAAGTTAGTAAAACTGGAATAGACGCAGTGATAGCTTCTGATCCAGGTGTATTTTCGATAATCAAGGAAGTTGCACCAAAACTTGAGATTCATATAAGCACACAAGCTAACAACGTTAATTATAGAAGCGCAATTTTTTGGCATGAATTAGGGGCAAAGCGCATTGTTTTGGCTAGAGAATTGTCTTTGAAAGAGATAAAGCAGATAAGACAAAAAACTCCAAACGATTTAGAATTGGAGGTTTTTGTTCACGGTGCAATGTGCATTTCATATTCCGGAAGATGCCTTCTAAGCAATTATTTAACAGGAAGAGATGCAAACAAAGGCGAATGTACGCATCCATGCAGGTGGAAGTATTATCTTGTTGAAGAAAAAAGGCCTGGACAGTATATGAGAATAGAGGAAGATGACAGAGGGACATATATAATGAATTCAAAGGATCTATGCATGATAAAATACATTCCAGATATTATCAAAGCTGGCGCAACCAGCCTAAAGATAGAAGGCAGAAACAAAAGCTCCTATTATGTTGCTGTTGTAACAAAAGCTTATAGAAAAGCAATTGATGATTATCTGGAATTTGGCGATAGATATGTTTTTGATGAAGGCCTTTTAGAAGAATTGGGGAAAGTCAGCAATAGAGACTTTACGACTGGTTTTTATTTTGGGAAACCTGGTTCTGAATCACACAATTATGATTCTTCCTCATACATCAGGAATTACAATATTGTTGGAATGGTGATTGATTACGATGATAAAAGTGGAATGGCTGTAATAGAGCAAAGAAACAGATTTTTTTCAGGTGATGTAATAGAGATCATAGGTCCTAAAGACATGTTTGTGGAGACTATTGATAAAATGTATGATATAGAAGGCAATGAAATCGGAGTTGCACCGCATCCACAGATGATTGTAAAGATTCCATTAAAGAGGAAGGTAGAAAAATATTACATTCTTAGAAAAAAAGCATAGCTTAGTGAATGTTAAACTCCTTTAAGGGAAATAATAAACCCGGAAAGGAGTTTTTTTATGAATAGGAAAAACCTTAGATTTATTGTTTTAAATGTCATAACTACATTTCTTATCTTATCATTATTGATAAGGCTTTTTTATATACAATACGTAAAAGGAGAAACATACGCTAAAATTGCTGTAGATCAAAAAATTCAAAGTTTGAATTTAGACAAAAAACGTGGAGAAATATACGATAGAAATTTAATTCCTTTTACAGATAGAACTTCAACAAAGTACGTGTATGCAATCCCTGGATTGATCATCAATAAAAAAAATGCATCAGAAATAATAAATAAACTAACTGGTATTTCAGAAAGTGAAATATATGGAAACTTAAATGAAGGCAAAGATATTCTTAGTTATAAAGTTAGATATACATACGACGGAAATTTGCCTGTCGGAATCTTTATACTGAATATTCCTCAAAGATATGATTCTAATTCATTGGCAAGACACATAATAGGATACAGTGGTAGCGCTAATTATGGATTGGAAGACACATTCAACAAAATTTTAAGCACTAATGGATATGATTCTATAGCTGTATTTAAAGACAACAATAATGACTATTTAAAAGGATTGGGTGTAAGAATAAGAAGCACTGATAAAAATGTATACTCGCTTCAAACAACACTCGATTATCATATTCAAAAAGCGGTAGAAAATATTTTGGATAAAAACAATATTAATGGAGCTGCGGTTGTTTTAAGTGTAAAAAATGGAGATATTTTGGCAATGGCTTCAAGGCCTAACTACGATCAAAATAAAGTTAGCGATTACCTAAACAGCAAAAACGAAGAATTGCTGAATAAAGCAGTGATGGATTATCCCCCGGGGTCCATTTTTAAAATAATAGTGGCATCTGCTGCATTAGAAAATAAAAAAGTCAACATATATGATAACTTTATTGACGAACCGTATATAAACATCGATGGTGTGGTTTACCATAACTTTATGGATGAGTCAAATGGGTTGATTAACATGATCAAAGCATTTGAAGTCTCATCAAATACGACATTTATAAAAATTGGGCAAAAGACAGGCGGCAGCGATATAATAGAAATGGCAAAAAAATTTGGAATAACAAAAGATGATAATCTGCCGATAGAGGAGCAAATTGGCACATTGCCATCCTTGGAAAATACATTAGGTGCTGGCATAGGAAATCTTTCAATTGGACAGGGAGATGTTACAATGACTCCACTGCAAGCTGCTGATGTTGCAGCGACCATCGCCAATGACGGCATAAGAAATGTTCCTAATCTCTTAAAAGCTATTGTTGATGAAAATGGCAATGTTGTAGAAAATCTACACAAGGTAAATTCGTATAGAGTGGTAAGCGAAAGCACAGCAGAAAGTGTAAAAGAAATGATGAGAGATGTTGTGGTAAATGGAACTGGGAAAAACGCAGAAACCGAGTATAAGTCGGCAGGAAAAACTGGTTCGGCTGAGGTAAACAGAGAGAAAAACATCTATCATGCATGGTTTACTGGTTTTGTTCCTTATGATGAGCCTGTTTATGCAATATCAGTCTTTGTTAAAAATGGCGATATAGGAGGAATTAAAGCGGCTCCGATATTTAAACAAATAGCTGAAGAAATAATGAAATACTATAAATGAGACTTGCACCAAACATTTTAAGTTGCATATATTTAATATGTGACCTAAAATGTGGAGGTGGCCTTTATGTGGGCATCGCTTATAGCGCTTGTAACATCAATCGTGAAAGACATAATCAACTTTGGCTATTTAACAAATGCTAATTCATTTCCCCAACCTCTTACAGCAGAAGAAGAAAAAAAGTATTTTGAAGCCTTTAAAAACGGTGATGAAGAAGCGAAGAATATTTTGATAGAAAGAAATTTGAGGCTTGTGGCGCATGTCGTAAAAAAATACAGCAATACAGGTAAAGATGTTGATGATTTAATATCTATAGGTACAATAGGTCTTATTAAGGCGATTTTAACTTATGATTCTTCAAAAGGAACTCATTTGGCCACATATGCGGCTCGATGCATTGAAAACGAAATATTGATGTCATTGCGAGCTGAAAAGAAAATAAAATCTGAAATATCTTTACATGATCCTATAGGTGTTGATAAAGAAGGCAATGAGATTTCGCTTATAGATATTTTAGGAACTGAGACAGACGAGGTAAGTGACCAAGTAGAATTGAGGATGCAAGTCAAAAAACTGTACCATAAGTTAAATAGTGTTCTTAAAAACAGGGAAAAGTTAATAATTGAATTAAGGTATGGTCTCATAAATGGTGGTGCAAAAACTCAGAGGGAAATAGCGAAAATGTTAGGAATTTCAAGATCTTACGTATCGAGAATAGAAAAAAAGGCATTAAACAAGTTATTTAAAGAAATGACGATGTAAATGTGATCCAAAGTTTTTAATCCAAATGCTGTCTATATTGACAGTTTATTTTTTTGTAAAGTATAATTAAAGTAAGTTTGGGGTGAATTTATTGTATAAAAAATTGATACCAGATATGTATGCTAATTCAATATACGATATAGACTTTGAAAACTTAAAAAAAAGAGGAATAACATCATTGATTTTTGATATTGACAATACGCTTGTACCGCAAAAGGTTTTAAATCCTGATCGAAAAGTAATTAACTTATTTAAATTTTTGAAGTCAAAAGGCTTTAAAGTTTGCCTTATATCAAACAATACAACGAAAAGAGTTAATAATTTTACTAAAGATACAGGTGTAAAAGGCATTTCATGGGCTATAAAGCCGAGAAAGTCTGCTTTTTATAAGGCTTTGGAAATGCTTGACTCTACGCCTGATGAAACTGCTATTATTGGCGATCAAATTTTTACTGACATATTTGGGGGGCATAGAGTCGGACTTTTTACGATACTTGTAAGACCTTTGTCAAGCGAAGAGTTTGGATGGACTAAAATCATGAGAAAATTAGAAAAAAAGGTTCTGAAAAAGGTGTGAAAAAATGAATATTAATTCTAAAACAAGCATTTATGGTATAATTGGGTATCCAATAGGACATAGTTTATCGCCTTTGATACATAACTATGCCTTTGAAAATCTCGATTTTAATTCGGTTTACGTTTCTTTTGATGTAAATGAAGAAGATTTAAAAGATGCAATTATGGGTATAAAAGCATTAGGTATAAAAGGCCTTAATGTTACTGTTCCACATAAGGAAAGTGTGATAAAGTATCTTGATCGTATTTCAGATGAAGCAAAACTTATTGGAGCAGTGAACACAATAAAAAATAATAGTGGTTCATTGGAAGGATACAATACCGATGTAACAGGTTTTATGGAATCTCTAAAAGAACACAACGTGGATGTTGTAGGCAAAAATGCAGTTATTTTAGGTGCTGGTGGTGCTGCCAAAGCTGTGGCCGTAGGATTAGCACTTTTAGGAGTTAAGTCAATATATGTATGCAATAGATCAATAGATAAAGCAAAGGAACTTAGCATTCACATGGGAAATAATTTTAACATTAAAAGTTTAGGAATATCGTATAACGATCTAAATATGTTAGATGAGATTGATATATTGATAAACGCTACCAGTGTCGGTATGTATCCTAATGTAGATGTGTCGCCAATTGGAGAAGATGTAGTTGCAAAAGCGAAATTTGTCTATGATATTATATATAATCCTGAAAAGACGTTATTTCTAAGCTATGCGGAGAAATACCGCATAAAATACATTAATGGACTTGATATGCTTATAAATCAGGCAATTGATTCATTTAAAATTTGGACTGGAGCAAATTTCGATAAAAAAATTATTTTAAATTTTCTTAAAAAGAAGGATTTTGTTAAATAATGTAGAATATAAATTAGTGTGTGATTTTAATTTTCATAGATTTGATTGAGATAGATGATGTGAGTCTATATTTGGGCGCTTTATGACTCATTGATATAGTGGCGCAACCGGCATCATTGTCGGGTTTATTTATTTTGGAGGGGCCTTGATGATAAAAAAGAAATTGGGAGATCTTCTTGTGGAAGTTGGTCTTTTAGACGAGAATCAGCTCAATAATGCGATAAAGATACAAAAAAAGACTGGTGAAAAGTTGGGTAAAATTCTTGTAAAAGAAGGATACCTAACAGAGGAGCAGATCATTGAGGCTTTGGAGTTTCAATTGGGCATACCTCATATAGACATGAAAAAGGTATTTATAGATGCTAATGTGGCAAAGCTTATACCTGAGTCAATGGCTAAAAGGCACGTTGCCATACCTATAAAGAAAGAAAACGACAGCATATTTGTGGCAATGGCAGATCCTCTTAATATCTTTGCTATTGATGATATTAAACTTGTCACGAAACTTGATGTAAAGCCATTGATTGCTTCTGAAGATGGTATATTGAAGGCTATTGACAGAGTTTTTGGAAAAGAAGAAGCTGAAAGGGCTGTTCAAGACTTTAAAAAGGAACTAAGCCATGATAACGCTGAAGAGGACAGCAATTTATTAAAAGATATTTCAGAAGATGAGATTAACAATGCACCTGCAGTAAGATTGGTAAATTCTATTATCGAGCAAGCGGTGAAAAACCGCGCATCTGATGTTCACATAGAACCTACTGAAAATGACTTAAGAGTAAGGTTTAGAATCGATGGTGAATTGCATGAGGCAATGAGGGTATTTAAAAGCACCCAAGGGCCGGTTATCACCAGAATAAAAATCATGGCCAATATGAATATTGCCGAAAGAAGGATACCGCAGGATGGTAAAATCGAAATGAATGCGAGCGGCAAAAATATAGATATAAGAGTTTCTTCTTTGCCTACAATCTACGGCGAAAAGCTCGTGCTTAGGATATTGGATAAAAGCGGTTATATTATAACAAAAGATAAATTGGGGTTAAATAGCGATGACTTAAAATTATTTGATAATTTACTTAGACACCCAAATGGCATAATCCTTCTTACTGGACCTACAGGAAGTGGTAAAACCACGACACTTTATGCTATGTTAAATGAGCTTAATAAACCTGACAAAAATATAATAACTGTTGAAGACCCTGTTGAATATACTCTTGAAGGGCTAAATCAAGTTCAAGTCAACGAAAAAGCTGGCCTTACATTTGCTTCTGCTTTAAGATCCATACTAAGGCAGGATCCAGACATAATAATGATTGGTGAAATAAGAGACCGAGAGACTGCAGAAATAGCCATAAGGTCTTCCATAACAGGTCATCTTGTATTATCTACATTACATACGAATGATTCTGCAGGCGCGATAACAAGGCTTATTGACATGGGGATTGAGCCATACCTTATTTCTTCGTCTGTTGTCGGTGTCATTGCTCAAAGGTTGGCGAGAAAAATATGCGATAACTGTAAAACAGAATATGATGCCAGCAAGAGAGAAAAGATTATTTTAGGGGTCGATACCGATGAACCACTTAAATTGTACAAATCAAAAGGATGTGCCGTTTGCAATAAGACTGGTTATCGCGGTAGAGTTCCTATATACGAGATAATGATGATGACTCCTAAGATAAGAGAGCTTACAAATGAGAAGGCTCCGGCAGATGTGATTTTAAATGAGGCTGTATCAAATGGTATGAATACGCTTAAAGAAAGTGCAAAGAAGCTTGTCTTATTAGGTGTAACTACTGTAGATGAAATGTTACGTCTTACATATGATGATGCTTATTAACATTAAATAATTGCTAAAGGTGATACGATGAAAACAAGTGAACTTCTGGCTATGGTTGTAGAAAAAGGCGCATCTGATTTGCATATAACAGTTGGCGTTCCTCCAGTACTTAGGATTAATGGTCAACTTATAAAACTTGATTTACCTCAATTAACGCCTCAAGATACTGAAGATATAACAAAAGATTTGCTTTCAAGCGATGAGCTAAAAAAACTTGAAGATGCGGGTGACATTGATCTGTCGTATTCAGTAAAAGGGCTTGGAAGGTTTAGGATAAATGCCTATAAACAAAGAGGAACATATAGCCTTGCTATAAGATCTGTAGCTTTGAGAATTCCGACAATTGATGAATTAGGACTTCCTGAAGTGATTAAAGAACTTGCGCTTAAAACCCGTGGCCTCATAATTGTTACAGGGCCTACAGGCAGTGGAAAATCTACGACATTGGCGTCTATGATCGATTTAATAAACGAAGAACGTAATTGTCATATATTGACCCTGGAAGATCCTATTGAATATTTGCATAAGCACAAAAAAAGTATAGTAAATCAAAGAGAAATCGGGCATGATGCTCTGTCATACGCCAGTGCATTAAGGGCAGCATTAAGAGAAGACCCTGATGTGATACTGGTTGGAGAAATGAGGGATCTTGAGACGATACAGATAGCTATAACAGCGGCTGAGACAGGGCATCTTGTGTTGTCTACATTACATACTATAGGTTCAGCAAAGACTATCGACAGGATTATAGATGTTTTCCCACCACATCAGCAACAGCAGATAAAAGTACAGCTTTCAAATGTGTTAGAAGGGATTGTATCTCAGCAATTGCTACCTAAAATAGATAATTCAGGGCGAGTCGTCGCTGTAGAGGTGATGATAGCTACACCTGCAATAAGAAATCTAATAAGAGAAGGTAAGTCATTTCAAATACAATCGATGGTGCAAACAGGAAATAAATTTGGAATGGTGACAATGGACATGTGGATATCGCAGCTATTAAAGAGAAACTTGATTTCTATGGACGATGCACTTACATATTGTGTTGATAGAGAAAACTTTTCTCGATTAGTAGTATAAGATGATACGAGAAAGGGTGGCCTAGATGCCAACTTATACATATAAGGCAAGGGATATGGATGGAAATCTTATAACAGGTACTATGGAGCTTGATACATTATCGTCTTGTGTAGATAGCTTAAAGCAGAAAAACTATTATATATTAGATGTTAAGGAGAAGGTGGAGAAGAAGGATATTTTTGAAAGCATCAATTCTTCTCGTAAAGTGAAGGTAAAGGATATAGCTGTGTTTTGCAGGCAGTTTTCGGTGCTCATAAATGCAGGTATTTCTATTGTTGCATCGCTTGCTACTTTGTCTGAGCAAGTTGAAAATAAAAGACTTAAGAGGGCTTTGAATGATGTATACGAGGATGTGCAGAAAGGAAAAACTCTTTCTGAGTCGATGAGAAAGCATCCAGATGTATTTCCAATGCTTTTATTTAACATGATAGAAGCAGGAGAAGTAAGCGGTACTTTAGACAAAGTATTAAATGAAATGGCTGAACATTTTGAGAAAGAAAATAATTTAAATCAAAAGATAAAATCAGCTTTAGCATATCCTGCAATTGTATCAATCGTTGCAGTATTGGTAGTTGTATTTCTTGTTACAAATGTACTTCCTACATTTGTAGGCATGTTTAAAAATGCAGGAGCGCAATTGCCGACGCCGACATTGATACTTTTAGGCTTAAGTGATTCTATAGCGCATTATTGGTATGTCTATTTGGGGAATATCGTATTTTTAATATTTTTACTTTTGAGGATTATGAAGACAGATAGAGGAAAAGAATTATTTGATTTTTTGTTGTTAAAGATGCCAATATTTGGTCCACTAAATGTGAAGATCATTACATCCAGGTTTACGCGGACGCTGTCAACACTTATAGGTTCAGGGATTCCACTGATGGAATCATTGTCTGTCGTAGAAAAAGTGGTAGGCAATACTGTTTTGGCAAATGGCTTAAAAAAGGCTGAAGAAGAGATAAAAAGGGGAAATGGGCTTGCATTGCCTTTAAAGAAAATCGATATATTTCCGCCGATGGTTATTCAAATGATAAAGGTTGGAGAAGATTCGGGATCATTGGACAGCATATTAAGGAAAACAGCGGATTTTTACGACAGTGAAGTTGACACAGCCGTATCTCAGATGACTACATTGATTGAACCGTTAATAATAGTTTTCTTGGCGTCAATAGTCGGCTTTATAGTAGTGTCTATAGTGATGCCTATGTTCCAGATGTACAACTTTATAGGGCAATGAGATATTATGGGAAGGGGGTGAAAAGAATGGCATGGTTCGTAAAGGCATTAAATAAAGATGAAAAAGGTTTTACATTGATTGAATTGATTGTAGTAATAGCAATACTTGGAATACTCGCAGCAATCGCAGTACCAAATGTCACAAAAATATTCAATAATTCTAAATCTAAGGCAGATATATCTAATGCTGCTGTAATTGGACACGCCGCTGAAACATACTATATTGATCAAACAACTAATAATTCAGCGAATTTAAATAGCACGTCAATGGATCCCTCGGCTTTACAACAAGCTGGGTATTTGAATAAGGCTCCTGTTGATCAGTATGGTGGAAAATTTGTAATTAATTTTGATTCTAATGGCAAAGTTACAGTTACAGATTCTAAAGGCAACCAATTATATCCTGCTCCTTAAAATTTAATTTTAGATTCAATATGTCAGTAATTTATTAAATGTTAGAAAAATATATGTAGGGCACCAATGGTGCCCACATATACCTATATGAGGAGGCAGAAATGTTTATTCTATACGTACTTGTTTTTGTATTTGGCACGATAATTGGTAGTTTTTTAAATGTAGTCATATACAGGCTTCCCAGGAATGAGTCAATCGTGTATCCTCCATCACATTGTGCAAATTGTCAGCATGAGCTAAAGCCTTATGATTTGATTCCTATAGCAAGTTATATTGTTTTAAGAGGCAGATGCAGATATTGCGGGAATAGAATATCCATAAGATATCCTATTGTTGAACTTTTAGCAGGACTTATATATCTTATTTTATTTATATATTTTGATATATCCGTAAAGGCGCTGTCGTATGCGTTTTTAACTTCATTATTGATAGTCATATCATTTATAGATATGGAACATAAGGTAATACCAAATAAAGTAATTTTGATAGGATTGATAGCTGGATTAGCATTTAGGTTGATTATGATTAATTACGGCGTATGGGACTACATTGTAGGATTTTTAGTAGGTGGTGGAGTGCTTCTTTTAATATCTTTATTGTCAGGAGGAGGAATGGGCGGTGGAGATATAAAACTTATGGCTATGATCGGGCTTTTTATAGGATGGAAGCTTACTATATCAACGCTTTTTCTGGCAGTTGTATTAGGTGCTATTGGCGGCATCGCCATGATTTTGTTTAAAATTAAGACAAGAAAAGATTACATACCTTTTGGACCTTATATAAGCATTGCCTGTTTGATTTCTATTTTATATGGATACGATTTGCTAAATATGTATATAAAACTTATAAGAGGTTGAAACAATGCGATACATGAAAGCAAATGAGAGTGGACTGACTCTGATAGAATTAATAACGGTAGTGTCGATATTTTCTATTATTGTCTTGATAGCAGTTCCAAAGACAGATTTCTTTAATGCTAAAACTTCGGAAATGCGCCTAAAAATGTTGGCATACGAGCTTATAAGCGATATAAGGTATGTTCAGTATAAAAATATCTATGAAAATGAAAGTTTGTATTTAACTATACAGACTGACCACAAAGGGTATTACATAAATAAACCGGGTACAATGGTAAAAAGAATAAAGACGAAGAAATTTCCTGAAGGTATAACCATGTACAGCGATAATTCAGCACAAATATCCTTTTCAAATCAAGGTGCTCCAATACCTGGTGGCTGCACTATAAGCTTATTAAATTCAAATAAAAGGTTAGACATAACTGTTTTGCCTGCTACAGGAAGAGTGATGATAAAGGGGAATTATTGAGGTGAAGTAAATTGAAATATTTAAAAAATGCTTTTGGCATGACGCTTATTGAAGTCCTTGTAGCAATAGCTTTATTTTCAATTGCAGCTATACCTCTATTAGGTGTGTTCCATGAATCAGTAATTACAAATGCGGATTCAAAAATAAGAACAAAAGAAGCTACTATTGCACAAAGTATTGCGGAAGACATAAAAGCGGGAAATATAAAGAATAACAATGATTTGCAAAAAAAAATATTTCCAGAAATTCAAGAGGGATATTATTTATCTGTGCCTGAAAATCCGCAATCTGTTGGAAATGGACTTATGAAATACAAGTTTCAAGTCAATTATCAGTACAAAACAAATTTAGTCTATACGCTTTATGTAGTTGCACCTGCATCTAATGTTACTGCATACATACCATCGACTGTTAATATCCCAAGTGGAAGTACTATTAATTATAGGGATATATCTAATATATTTACTGTTTTTGCTTGGGGGGCATTAGCTGCAATATTATTCTTATATCCTATTGTTAAATTAAATTTAATTAGCGCATTTAGCATAGTATTTGGAACTATTGTTGATGCAATTGATTTGTGGAAAATCTTTCAATTTCCATACATATTGAAAGATGGCTATACTTTAAAGACAATTGCAGATGAGATATCTGCTAAAATTGGTAATATAAACTTTCCGCCAGCATTGCAGTGGTGGGATCCAAATTTCGACTGGAGATGGTTGTTTGATCCTACGAAATGGAAATAAAGGTTTTACATTAATTGAACTTTTGGTTGTATTATCCTTAATAGGTTTGATAGTGTCGATATATGCTTCACTGTATTATTCTGGATATAAAACATACTCAAACGTAGTTAACAATTCTGATGTGGAACAGAATGTTAGATATGCTATGACGTACATTATGAATAAGGTTAATCAATGTTCTGACAAAAGTAAAATTACTCCTTATAGCATCAATGGATATACAGGAATAAAAATCGATGATAAAAACATTATTCTTTACAATAGTCAATTACATAAGCTGTTTGATTATTTAAACAATGGAAACGAAATAGCTACAAATATATATGATTTTTCTGTTACTCTTTCTTCTGATGGAACTATTATTAATGTTCAAATAGTTGGTCAAAAAAGCGATGGTACAGGTAAGATTACATTGGAGTCAGATATATATTTAAGGAAGTGAAATATTTTTAATGGATGATAAAGGTTCTGCCTTAGTATTCACGTTGATTATAATACTTATAATGTCTGTGCTTGCATTGTCTATTTTAGATATTTCTTTATTTGAATATAAGGCTTCTTATGCATATGGAAATTCAATAGTAGTGAATAATGCTGCGGAAGCTGGATTAGATACGGCAAAAGGCGTATTTAATAAAAGTTTATTTGACAATCTAAATAGTTTAATAAATAATACAGCTAATGCATTAATAAATGAATATAATTCTTTGATACCGCCTCAAACAGTTCCAAGAGAGGTTATGTATGAAGCGATATATCAAGCAGTAAGGCAATACCTTGAAAACAATGTTTTTAATGTGTATCAAAATTATCAATTTTATTTAGATGATAAAAATACGATTGCTGTAACTATTTTATATATTAAAATAACTGATCTACAGCCTTTTGACGGGACAAATATTTTGCCTAAATATACAATAAGAATAGAAACTATAGGAACTTTTAAGAATTTAAAAAGATACGGACATGCATTGATTGTTCTTGATCTAAATAAATCTGGCAACCCAATTTCAATAAGCAGTTGGGTTATCGATAATACACCACCATCAAATTAAGGAGAGATGATAAATGGAGCTAAAGAATTTTATGGAAGAAGCAGTTAAAGATGTTATCGACAATGTATTAAAAGATTTAGATGTATGTAAATGCGACAAATGTAAACTTGATATAATGGCATTAACGTTAAATAATTTGCCTCCGAAATATTATGACACAGAGAAAGGTGAGGTATACACAAAAGTCAATGAATTGAAAAGGCAATTTGAGGTAGATATCATTAGTCAGATTACAAAAGCAGCTTTTTATGTTAATCAACATAGGCGCCATGGAGAGGATCTTAGATGATAGGAGTTGATATAGGCAGCTTTTACACAAAGATTGGCAGTTTCGATAGAAAAAGTGATAAATTGAATAATATGGCAATTGAAAAAACGCCTCAAAATTGCATTAGAAATGGATATTTAAGCGACATAAATGTATTATCCGACTTTCTAAATGAAATATTGAAAAAGAAATTTGCAAAGGAAAAGAAGTTATCCTTTTGCATTTCAAGCACAGATATAATAATTAGAGAAATAATAATGCCATTTATGAAAGATGATGAATTAAAAAACGCTTTAAAATATGAAATTGATCAATACATACCTAATTCAGACGATTATATTGTTGACTATAAGCAGATTGAGCATGATGAAGATGGTAAAAAGTTAAAAACAATTATTGTGGCAGCGCCTAAAGAAATGATTTTCGGGTATTTGAAATTAGCTAAAACATTGAAATTGCATTTGGAAGTCATAGATATATATAGTAATTGTATTTATAAGTCGATAAAAAAATTATGTAAACCAACGGGAAGTACGTCTGTAATCAATATTGGCGCAGAGTATACAGATATTACGATAATAAATGAAGGTAAATATGCATTTAGTAGGGTAGTAAAATTCGGAGGAAATGATATAAACGAGATAATTGCCAATACGTATGATACAGATTTTAAAACTGCTGAAGAATATAAAAGGGAAAAACCTTTTTTTATAGATAATGAAGATTATGATAGTCTTAGAGAAAACACAGAAAAATACGTAAACAGTAAACTAAGTGAAATATCAAGAGTGTTTGATTTTTTTGAATCATCTTATCATAAAGGCATAAACGAAATTTTCATAATTGGTGGAACTTCGAGACTTACTGGACTTAAAAGACATATAGAAGATTATTTTAAGATACCTGTTTTAAGCTATGATGGCGATTTATATACATATTTTATGCCTGTGTTTGGTTCTTTGATTAGGGGGGAATAATTTGAAAGACATTAATCTTATACCAGATGAGATAAAATTACTTGAAGAAAAAAGGAAAAGAAGTACCTTTGCCATGATAGGCTTTTTGATTGTGGCTTTTGTGCTTATTTTTATTTTGCTTTTGCCAAATATGTATATCAATAATTTAGAAAAGCAAAAGTTTACCTTAAACAACCAATTAAATAGTTTAAAAGCAAAGAAAGACATGTATTCAACTATTAAAAGCAAAGAAAATTATTATTTACAAAAAGAAAAAATAATAAAAGATTTATCTGATAAAAGATTGAATATGACGGAAATTTTAAATGACATCTCGTCTAATATTCCAGAGAATGTTTCAATTAAGGATATGAAGTTTAATGGAAGTGTGTTGGAAATAACAGGCGATTCTTATATGAACAAATATTTATCGGATTTTATGTTGAATTTGAGAAAATTAAAATATGTAGATGATGTTAATCTCTTAGACACAAAGAAATCTGATAGTGGTTTGATTCAATATACTTTGCAAATTAAGCTTAAGGTGGTATAATAATATGAAATTGACAACGAGAGAAAAAATGCTAATAGGTGTATTGTTTATTGTCGCCTTCTTTGGTTTATATTATCAGTTTGTTTTGACAAAACAACTGGTGGTTATAGATAAATTAAGGCGTGATGTTATGAGTTTGCAGACAGAGGTGAATGATTACAATACATTAAGTGTAGATAAAATGAAAAACCGCTTATCAGAGATTGATAGTCAAATTGAAATATGCAATGAGGAACTTCCTGATTATGAAAATATTGAAGATTTTGTAGTTTTGCTTGATGATGCAATTGCTAAGACTGGCGTAAATTTTGAAGAGTTGAATTTTAATTCAACTGATAATCAATTACAGAGTCCTGAAAATCAAACAAATAATAACAAAATCAGCAAGATAAAATATGTAGAAATCCCTGTCAATATAAAAGTTGCAGGCGACTATTCAAAAATATCGAATTTTATTGAAGAAGTACAATCAATGCAAAGGCTTAACAATATAAAATCATTTGAGATAAGTAAAGACAATGAATCTAATAATTTGCTGCTTAATATAGATATTGTGATATATTCTATGAGCAAAAAAGGCGGAAGTAATTTGAATCCACTTGAAACAAGTGGGAAAAGTGATCCATTTAAATCATTAGTTGAAGTGAATAAGGGAAATCAAAATACAAACGCCAATTCAAACAATCAGAATTCTTTGCAAGGAATTGATATAAACAAAATTATTTCAGATAGTATAAACAGTGCAATAAACAATGTTTCTAAAATTGCACCACCTACACCAACAAATAAGCAGTAAGAAAGTTATGCGTATTGGAGGATAAAATTTTAATGAAGAACATCGCATTAACCGGATTTATGGCTACAGGAAAGACAGTTGTTGGCAAAAGAGTTGCTGATATTTTAAGTTTCGGCTTTATTGATACTGATGATTTGATTGAGAAAATTTCTGGCATGAAGATTCCGGAAATATTCGATAAATACGGTGAAAAATATTTTAGGGGAATTGAAAAAATTGCTGTTGCAAGGTCTTCCAGATTAAAAAATCATGTTATATCAACAGGTGGTGGTGTTGTATTAAATCCTTCTAATATAGTACAATTGAGGAAACATGGAGTAGTTATATGCTTAAAGGCGAATCCAGAGGTAATTTTGAGAAATATTGGTGAAAATGATAGAAGGCCTATACTTGCTAACGGTGATGTGTATGAAAAGATAAAAGCTCTTTTAGCAGAAAGACAGCACTATTATGAGTTTGCAGATTATACTATAGATGTTTCAGATATGTCTATAAATGATGTAGCTTTGACAGTAATAGATGTATATTCGAAATTAAAAACAAGATAAAAAGTTGAGGGCAGAGGAATATGAAAATTGTCGTAAAAATCGGAACAAGTACATTGACTTATGAGAATGGAAAGTTGAATTTAGAGATGATGGAAAAAATTGTACGGCAAATATCTAATTTGCAAAATAAAGGTGATAAAGTTGTTCTTGTGACATCTGGTGCCATTGGAGCTGGAATGGGCAAACTAAATATTTTGAAAAGACCTAAAACATTGCCGGAAAAACAATCATTGGCGGCAATTGGACAAGGATTGCTAATCGGACTGTATGAAAAATTTTTTAATGAATACGGGAAGACTACAGCTCAGCTATTGCTTACAAAGGATGATTTTTCTATAAGAGAAAGGTATTTAAACATAAGCTATACATTATCAAATTTATTAAGGTACAATGTAGTCCCAATCATAAATGAAAATGATACTGTTACTGTAGATGAAATAAAAATAGGAGATAATGATACGTTATCAGCGCTTGTAGCAAGCATCATAGAAGCGGATCTTTTAATTATATTGACTGATATAGATGGGCTATATGATAGAGACCCTAAAGTAGATGGAGCTAAGCTGATAGATGTAGTTCATGATTTTTCTGATGTGCTTTTTGAAATTGCTGGAGGCTCTGGCACAAATTTTGGCACAGGTGGTATGTATACGAAGATTCAAGCGGCAAAAATTTGTTACAACTCTGGTGTCAAAATGGTGATTGCCAATGGCAAGCTTGATAATGTTTTAAACAAAATTGCAGCAGGTGAAAAAATAGGGACAGTTTTTATGCCTGCTAAAAATCCTATCAGCAATAGAAAAGTATGGATAGCATTTAATGCACAATTGTCAGGTAAGCTAATTATTGATGGCGGGGCAAGACAGGCCATACTTGAAAATGGAAAGAGTCTATTGCCAAGTGGTATTATATCAACTGATGGAGAATATTCTGTAGGGGATTGTGTATCAATATATGATAAAGATGGAAAAGAGATTGCAAGAGGTTTGATTAATTATACATCTGATGAGGTTAACAAAATAAAAGGTTTAAAATCGACCGATATAGACAAAGTTTTAGGATATAAAAATTACGATGAAGTCGTCCACAGAGACAATTTAGTTGTCATAGTTTGACTTAATAGTGTATAATAAAGTGTTGTGTAAGGAGGATTAGAAATATGGAAGTCGATTTAAAGGCAGATGCTGCCAAGAAGGCATCAAGAATACTTGCAATTCTTGATGAAAACATTAAAAATGAAGCGCTTAAAAATATGGCTTTGAAGCTTGTGGAAAATAAGCGCGAAATATTAGAAGCAAACGAAAAAGACGTTTCGATTGCAAAAACTAAGGGAGTGAAAGAATCATTAATTGATAGGCTTAAGTTAGACGAAAAGCGGATAGAAGGTATGGCAAATGGACTTAGAGAGATAGCCATGTTACCAGATCCTGTTGGAAACATAGAAGAAATGTGGAAAAGGCCTAATGGTCTTCAAATCGGGAAAATGCGCTGTCCAATTGGAGTCATAGGCATAATTTACGAATCTAGGCCAAATGTAACAGCCGATGCTGCAGGATTGTGTTTAAAATCTGGAAATGCAGTTATATTAAAAGGTGGCAGTGATGCAATAAACTCCAATATAGCCATTGTTAAGGTTATTTCAAGCGCAGCAGAAGAATGTGGCATTCCAAAAGGAGCCATTCAACTTATTGAAAATACAGATAGAGAAGAAGTAAATCGCATGATGAAATTAAATGGTAAGATAGATTTAATTATACCAAGGGGTGGTGCGAATCTAATACAAAATGTTATACAAAATTCAACGGTACCTGTTATTGAAACTGGAGTAGGAAATTGTCACGTGTTTGTTGATTCAGATGCTGATTTTGAAAAAGCCATCAATATCATTGTAAATGCTAAAACTCAAAGACCCGGTGTATGTAATGCTATTGAGACAGTTCTTGTCCATAAAGATTTGGCGGAAAACTTTTTGCCTGCTATGGTGAATAAACTTACATCTTTAGGTGTAGAAATACGAGGTTGTAGCATGACAAAATCCATCTGTCCTGATGTAAAAGAAGCGACTGAAGACGATTGGAAAACAGAGTATTTAGATCTGATACTAGCTGTTAAAGTCGTGGAAAGCATTGATGAAGCTATTGACCATATAGCTAAATATTCTTCGGGTCATTCTGAAAGCATTATTACAGAAAACTATACAAATGCAATGAAATTTTTGAAATCAGTTGATTCAGCAGCGGTATATGTAAATGCATCTACAAGATTTACTGATGGAGGAGAGTTTGGATTTGGCGCTGAAATAGGCATTAGCACACAAAAAATGCATGCGAGAGGGCCGATGGGGCTTAAAGAATTGACCACATATAAATATGTAATTTTAGGGAATGGTCAAATAAGAGAATAAATTTTAAAGTGAGGTTTTTAATATGAAGAGAGTTCTTATTATACATGGGCCGAATTTGAATCTTACGGGTAGCAGAGAGATAAGCATTTACGGAGAGGTAAGTTTTGATGAAATAAACAATATAATTAAAAGAGAAGCTTCAAAACTTGATTTGGCTGTTAAAATACAGCAGTCTAATAGCGAAGGTGAGATCATAGATTTTATTCATTCTGCAAAGAATAATTTTGATGCTATAATAATAAATCCTGGTGCTTACTCACATTATAGCTATGCAATAATGGATGCAATAGGTGCTATAGATATACCAGTAATAGAGGTGCATCTTTCCAACATACAAAAGAGAGAAGATTTTCGGCACGTTTCTGTGACTGCTACTAAATGTCTTGGGCAGATATCAGGTTTTGGACCTTTTAGCTATGTCTTAGCTTTAAATGCAGTTAAATTATTAGAAGATAATTTAAAGGAGTGATATTTTGAAAAACAGATTAAATGAAGCGAAAAATTTGTTAGTTGAAAAGGGATTAGATGGCTTTTTGATTTTTAAACCTGTAAATGTCACATATTTGACTGGATTTACAGGTGACGATAGCGTTGCTATTGTAGGTCTCAATGAGTCTTATTTTATTACAGACTCAAGGTATACTGAGCAGGCTTCATATGAAGTTAAAGGCTTTAAAATAGTTGAACACAAATCGGATATTTTTGAAGCAATAAGAGATTGCATATCAAATATGGGTATTGACAAACTTGGATTTGAGGGAAACTACATAACTTTTGAACAGTACAATAAATTGAAAGACATTTTACAAGTAGAGCTAAAACCTGAAAATGGTTTTGTGGAATCTTTAAGAGAGATAAAGGATGAGACAGAAATAGAAAATATCAAAAAGGCACAGTATATTACAGATGAAACTTTTAAATACTTTCTGAGTTTTATAAAGCCTGGGATGAGAGAAAAAGATGTGGCTTTAGAAATGGAATATTACATGAAAAAGCTTGGAGCAGAAGAAAAATCGTTTGACTTTATAGTTGCATCTGGCAAAAGGTCTTCGATGCCGCATGGAAAAGCTTCTGATAAAATCATCGAATATGGCGATTTTGTGACATTTGATTATGGGTGCAAGGTAAATGGATATTGTTCTGACATGACAAGAACTGTGGTCATCGGAAAAGCGAATGACAAGCAGCGAGAAATCTACAATGTAGTTTTAGAAGCGCAGATAAATGCGATCAATAATTTAAAAGCTGGTATGATAGAAAAAGATGGTGACTATCTTGCAAGAAAGGTAATCATAGATAAAGGCTATGGTGATTATTTTGGTCATTCATTAGGCCATGGCGTAGGATTGGAGATACATGAAAATCCTTTTATGGGCCCTAAAAAGACGAATTTATTAAAAGCTGGAATGGTTGTTACAGTTGAACCAGGGATATATATTCCTAATTTCTCTGGCGTTAGAATAGAAGATATGGTATTATTAAAAGAGGATGGCGTTATAGATTTGACAAATTCGCCAAAGGAATTAATTGAAGTTTAACTAATGATGGAGGGATTTTAATTGGTATCAGCAGGAGAATTCAGAAAAGGAATGACTATTGACATTGATGGTCAAGTTTTTACGGTTGTGGACTTTCAACACGTAAAACCGGGAAAAGGAGCTGCCTTTGTCAGAACAAGGCTGAAAAACGTCATAACAGGTGCTGTTGTAGAGAGAACTTTTAACCCCACTGAAAAAGTTGACGAGGCAGTCATAGAAAGAAAAGATATGCAGTATCTTTACAATGACGGCAATCTATACTACTTCATGGATACTGAGACATATGAACAAATTCCTTTGAATTACGAAAAAGTCGAAGATGCCATGAAATTTTTAAAAGAGAATATGATAGCAACAATAAAATTCTATAAAGGTGAGGCCTTTTCAGTAGAACCTCCTACTTTTGTAGAATTAGAAGTTGTTGAAACGGAACCTGGATTTAAAGGCGATACTGCGACAGGTGGTTCAAAACCTGCTAAAGTTGAAACAGGAGCTATTATTCAAGTTCCGCTGTTTGTAAATCAAGGTGATGTTATAAAGATTGATACGAGGACATCAGAGTATCTGGAAAGAGTATAGTTTTGCACCTTTTAAAAAATAATAGTAAAGGAGGAGGTATGTAAGATGGAGTACTTGTATGAGCGCATATCGTATTTAAGAGGCTTAGTAGATGGGTTGGAAATTGATGAAAAATCAAAGGAAGGCAAAGTGTTAATTGCCATCATTGATGCGCTGGAGGACTTTGCAGATGCTATTAATGATCTTGAGGCCTCACAATCAGAACTTGATGATTATGTAGGTGCCATTGATGAAGATTTGTCAGAAGTAGAAGATGAAATATACGATGATGAATCTGATGATGAGTACGATTATGTTGAAGTTGAATGTCCAAACTGTCACATGCTGATGAGTGTAGAAGATGAGCTTTTAGACGATGAAGACGCGGAAATTGTCTGCCCTCATTGCAATGAGACAGTTAACGTAAAAGATGTAATAATATATGAAGATGATGACAAAGAATAGCTGTTAAAATCAAATAGCGCAAAAATGCTCACTAAATTATTTAGTGGGCATTTTTTTATTCATAAATATTTGTACTCCTAAATATAATTTTTGTAGAGAGGAGGACATGTAATGATAAACAAAAGCAAAAATTACGATGATCTATTGTATTCTCTACCGTTGAATATCAGAAGCATAATTATCAAGTTAAGCGATCATTTGAAAGAAGGATTGGAGGAAATAAGGCTTAGAATTGATAGACCGTTGACGGTTTATGCGAATAATCAAGAAAGGTTTTTATCTGCGGATGGAAATGTAGTTAATTCCCCAAATTTAGCGTATATAGTTACAAATGAAGATTGTGAAAAAGCATTGCAGCTTATCTCCAAATCATCCATATATGCTTTTGAGAATGAGCTGAGAAATGGATACATTACTATAAAAGGTGGATATAGAGTAGGAATATGTGGTAAATGTGTCCTTGATGGTGAATCTGTAAAGACAATTGTAAATATATCTGGCCTCAATTACAGAATAATGCGTCAATGTATTGGTTCTTCAGATGAAATAATGAGGTACATTGTAAAATATCCAGACGTAGTGAATAATACGTTGATAATTTCGCCTCCACAATGCGGCAAAACAACACTTATAAGAGATATAGCTCGCAATATTAGCAATGGAATGCCTGAATTGAATTTTCATGGAGAGAAAGTATCAATTGTAGATGAAAGATCAGAAATAGCTGCATGTTTTAAAGGCATTCCGCAAAACGATGTAGGATACCGAACGGATGTATTGGATTTATGTCCAAAGCATATTGGCATTTTAATGATGATAAGATCTATGTCACCAAAAGTCATAATAACTGACGAAATAGGTAAAGTTGAAGATATAGCATCTATTCACGAAGCACTTAATGCAGGAGTAAGTATAATTACGACAGTCCATGGAAATGACGTAGAAGATGTAGCGAGGAAAAAGTACATTGATGAAATGTTAAATAATAGAGAATTTGATAGGTATGTGATTTTAAGCCGTAAATTAGGAGCAGGCACTATAGAAGCCATTCTTGACAGAGATTTTAATACGATTTTTAAAGGCCCTTATAGAAAGGAATGTAAGACAATATGCTGAAGATCGTTGGAATGGTTTTAGTTTTAATTTCATCTGCCATGATAGGTTATATGAAATCACTTAAATATACATTAAGACGACAAACATTAAGATCTTTTTTATCCAGCCTAAACTTACTTATAACTGAAATAACCTACAGCCAAATAACATTGTCTGAAGCATTTGCCAAGTTATCTGAGACATCAGAATCAGGCGTAGGAAGATTTTTTTTATTAGTATCTCAAATTTTAAATTCTAATGAAGGGTATACGGCTGGTGAAGCGTGGGAAATTGCCCTTAATAAAGTTGAAAACATAAATTTAAGTCAAGATGACATAAAAATACTAAAATCGTTCGGCAATGGCCTCGGGAATTCAGATATATATAATCAAGAAAAGAATTTTAAATTGGCTTCTGAGTTATTAAAAAAACAGCTTATTGACGCTGAGGAGTCAAGCAGAAAAAATGAAAGATTGTATAAGAACCTTGGCATATTGATAGGAATTGCTGTAGTTATCATATTTCTATAGAGGGAGGTAGTGATTTTGAGCATAGATATAATTTTTAAAATTGCTGCAATCGGAATCTTAGTTACCGTTCTTAATCAAATTCTTATAAGGTCTGGGAGAGAGGAACAAGCCATGATGGTTACATTAGCAGGAGTAGTAGTTGTGTTGATGATGGTAATTACAATGATCAACAATCTATTTACTGCCGTAAAAACAATATTTCAGTTGTATTGAATATATTAACAAACGAAAGGAAATCTTTTATGGAAATCATTCAGATTGTAGCAATTGGTATCATATGTGTAATAATCCTTTCACTGTTTAGAGAGAATTTTGAAGATGTGGCGATCATAATAAGTTTATCAGCCAGCATACTTATATTTTTTATCATAGTCCCAAAAATCAGCAATATAATAACGGTTTTAAATACAATTGCAGACAAAAGCGGCATAAACAGCATTTACGTAAAAACAATTCTTAAAATAATAGGAGTCGCATATATTGCAGAATTAGGAGTACAGATTTCAAATGATGCAGATGAAAAAAATATAGCTACAAAGATCGAATTAGCAGGGAAAATAATAATCATTTTTTTGTCTCTTCCAATTATTATAGCATTGGTGGACACTATTGTCTCCATACTGCCGTGAGGTGATAAACATGAGAAAAGCTTTATGTTTAATTTTCATATTAATGACAATATCAATGTTTCCAATAAAGATTTACGCTGACACAAAAGACGATTTATACAGCCAAATAAGCAATGCAGATACAAGTCAAATTGACTCATTGATCAAGGGAATAAATGAGAAGAATGGCAATGCGTTTCAAATAACAGACGTTAAAACATATTTGTACAATCTTTTAAATGGAAAGGAGACATTTAGCGTTAAAAACATTGTCAATGGTGTACTAAATATTTTTTTCAATGAAGTCAAAGCATCCGTTGAAATTTTAGTACAGCTTATCCTATTATCAATTATCGGTGCTGTACTAACTAATTTAGAAAATTCGTTTGAAAATGGAGGCATAAGCCAAGTAGCCCATATAGCTGTCTACATTGTCTTAGTTATAGTTGCGATTAAAAGCTTTATGAGCGTTTTAAATATCGGAAAAGATGCGATAGATAGTATGGTCAATTTTATGCAAGCAATATTGCCGGTTTTGATTACCATGTTGGCTTCGGTTGGTGCTTTTGTATCTGCTTCCTTTTTTCAGCCAGCATTGGTAATGGTTGTCGAATTTACAGCCAAAGAAATAAGAGATTTTATTCTTCCTGCAATTTTATTTATGACGGCAATTAGGATAATAAGCCGAATTTCTGATAAATTTACTTTAAACAAACTTGCAGATTTATTTAAAACAATTTGTACAGCGTCAATTTCAATATTACTAAGCATTTTTATAGGTGTTTTAACTATTCAAGGCATTACATCATCATTAGCGGATGGGGTAATTTCGCGAACAACTAAATACGCAGTAGGAACATTTCTGCCAGTTGTAGGTAGCATATTATCTGATAGCATAGATACAATTATGAGTGCATCGCTTCTAATAAAGGGTGCAATAAGCACTTTTGGATTGATAGCTATAATTTTAATGGCTATAGTACCAATCATAAAGATATTTTCAGTAATGATTATATACAAACTTTCTGCCGCAGTCGTAGAGCCCATTGCTGACAAAAAAATAGTTGATTTTTTGTCTGATATTTCAACATCTGTTGCATATGTGTTTGCTGCATTAGTATCTGTAACCGTAATGATGTTTTTAGCCATAACAGCCGTAATTAACGCATCAAGTATCAGCGTCATGATGAGATAGGTTACAAAGGGGATGAATTTCTTGGATGAAGTAAAAAGATGGATAATTCAAATAACGTATATTTCAATATTGGCTATAATATTTGAACTTTTAATACCATCGTCAAGCATGAAAAAATACGTAAAGGTAGTAATAGGTCTGACAATCATGATCGCAATCATAAATCCAGTATTAGGATTTATTAAAAGCGGTATCAACATAAATAGTGCTTTAGAAAAAGAGTATAACTATAACAATGTAGACATAAGTGGAATGACTAAGCAAGCGGAGGTGGAAAGAAATAAGCTTATAGTCGATGAGTATAAAAAAAGGCTAAATGATCAGATAAAAGAGAGAATATTATCTATGGTAAGTGCCTCTGATGTAGAGGTGGAATCATCAATAATTGACGATTTAAATGATAAGAGATTTGGAATAGTAAAAGAAATCAAGATAACAATTTTTAATGACAAAAATGAAACATCAAACGGCAGTGGAAATATTTCAATTGAAGTGAGTAAAGCAAATGAAAAGACGAGTAAGATTGATAACATCAAAAACGATTTAAGTAAATTCTATAATGTACCATTAAAGAATATAACTATAGAGGAAAGATAAAATGAAAGGGGGATAAAATTGTGGATTTTAATAAACTAAAGCAAAAAATTTTAAAAGCTGATAATAAGACTATACAAGATTTGACTGTAATTTTCATTATTGGTTTGATTATTTTGATTGGGGCCAGCATCTTTTTTAAGCCTAAACCAACAAATAAAAGTTCAGATAAACAAATGGTTGAAACGCAAATCACAAGTGATGATTATGCAAGTAAATTGGAATCTGAATTAAAGGAAATACTATCCAGAATTCATGGAGCTGGCAATGTAGATGTGCTTGTCACTTTGGACTCTGATGAAGAAATAGTAGCAGCTATGGATACAGTACAATCAGAAACTACCACCAACGAAAAGGACAGCAATGGAGGCACGAGGACAACCATTCAAAGTGAGACGGATAACAAAATTGTTACTTCACAAAATACCAGTGGAGAAAATCAACCTATGATATTAAAAAAAGTAATGCCTGAGGTAAGGGGTGTTGTCGTCGTCGCTGATGGCGCAAAAGATCCAAATGTTCAATATGAACTTATGACGGCTGTTGAGACAGCATTGGGCATTCCCGCATATAAAGTTAAAGTCGTATCTTCAAAATAAAATTTAGGAGGGTCTATTATGATGTATTTAAAGAAAAAATCTATAGCAATAGCATCATTGGTCTTGCTTATAGCGATAGCTTTTGTAATCAATTATAATTATCAAAACGGAATTAATAAAAATACTTCAAGCAAAAATAGCCTAAATTCACAATTGATAGACAATAGCAAGGTTTCTAGTTCTTCATCAGCTAATGAGCAATCCGAAGCGACAACAGCATTGTCCAGTGGTTTATTTGCTTCATATAGACAGGACAGGGATATTAACAGAAGCCGTAGTTTAGAAGCTTTACAAGAGATAGTAAATAACAAGAATACAAGCCAGGAAACGCGGGATGAAGCTCAAAAACAGATTATCAAGTTGACAGAGACGAATCAGAAGGAATTGATATTAGAGAATTTGATCAAAGCAAAGGGATTTCAAGACGCCATAGTTTTGATTGACAACAATACTGCAAATGTGATAGTGCAAGCTGATAAATTATCGGCACAGGAAGTTGCAAAAATACAAGATGTTGTATCTCAACAAACAGGTTTTCCTCTTGACAACATAAAAATAATGAATAGAATGAATTAGTCATAATTGTAAAATATTTGATTGTCTGATATAATATCTATTGAAAGGAAGTGTTATTATGGAGGAAAATATAAGCCAAGAACTTGAATTTGGAACGATTAAAATATCAGATGATGTTGTTGCTGTTATAGCTGGGTTAGCTGCTACAGAAGTTCCTGGTGTTGCAGGAATGAGCGGTGGAGTTGTCAATGGAATAACTGAAATGTTAGGACGGAAGAATTTGTCAAAAGGTGTGAAGGTACAAGTTGGTGAAAAAGAAGCGGCCATTGATTTGTACATTGTAGTTGACTATGGTGTTAGAATACCTGAAATAGCTTGGAATGTTCAAGAAAATGTTAAGAAGGCAATAGAAACAATGACAGGACTTAAAGTTGTAGAAGTAAACATACATATTCAAGGAGTAAACATGGAAAAAGAACAAAAATCCAAAGAGCCTCCAAAAGAAAATAAATGATATTTAAACCCTCTTAATGCAGAGGGTTAATTTTAATGGGTAAAATTACTATTAGAGGAGTTGAAAAATGTGAACAGAACGCAAGCTCGAGAATGGTTAGTAAAACTATTATATCAATACGATATATCGAAGTTGGAGCCACAAAAAATTTTCGATAAATTCCTTGAAGACAATGATCCAGAGGATGAGAAAGACTATATAGAAAATACGTTTTTTGGAGTAATTAAAAATGTTGATAATATTGATGAAAAAATTAAAAAATATCTTAAAAATTGGGATATTAATAGAATAGCAAAAATTGATTTAGCAATAATGCGGTGCAGTTTCTATGAAATACTGTATTCTACTGATATACCAAGCAGTGTTTCTATTAATGAAGCAGTGGAAATCGCTAAGAAGTACAGCACTGAGAAATCGCCGGCTTTTATAAACGGAATTTTGGGAAATTTAGTAAGGGATATTATTAGCGGTGATGCAAATGGTGATTGATGGCAGAAATATTGCGAAATCAATAAGAGAAAAAGTAAAGTCTGAGATATTTGAAAAAAATTACCATCCAAAACTTGCGATTCTCGTTGCTGGAAATGATGAAGCTTCATTGATATACGCGAATACTAAAATTAAAGCTTGTGCAAATGTAGGTATTGATGCTTATACGTATTTCTTTACCAATGATGAAGAAGATAAATTTTTAAAGAAATTAGATGAATTAAATACAGATGATAGCATTCATGGTATAATGATAGAAATGCCTCTTCCAAAATCGTATGATGCACAAAGAATTTATGATCTCATTAATCCTATAAAAGATGTAGATTGCATATCGACATACAACATGGGACGCTTATTTTCGGGTAATCCTCTTTATTTGCCATGCACACCTTATGCTATCCTGACGATTTTGAAAAGTTTGGATATTGAGTACACCGGAAAACATGCTGTTGTCGTTGGAAGAAGCAATATATTGGGAAAACCGGTTGCTAAATTGATGCTGGATCTTGACATGACGGTTACTCAATGCCATTCAAAAACATTGAATTTAGAGGAGTATACTAAAACAGCAGATGTGTTAGTATTAGCAGTAGGGAAGAGAAATCTTGTAAATGGGGATATGATAAAAAATGGCGTTGTATTAATTGATGCTGGGATAAATGAATACAATGGGAAAATTTATGGCGACTGTGATTTTCAAAGTGTAGAGGGTTCATGCAGCTATATAACACCGGTTCCTGGTGGAGTTGGCCCTGTAACGACATCTATAGTTTTGTCAAATACATTGGAGGCATACAAAAATGTTATTAAAAACTCTAACGGTAAAACAAGTTAATGATTATTTAAAAAACATAGTTACAGGTGACATAATATTAAAACATGTAATGGTAAAAGGCGAAATATCAAATTTGTATTTTAGAGGACAAGCACTGTATTTTACATTAGTTGATGAATATTCCTCTTTAAAATGCGTTGTTTTTGAAGATTATATTGATGACATAAATGTAGAAATAAAAAATGGAATGTCTGTAATTGTAACAGGTAAAGTCTACGTTTATGAGAAAAGCAGTTCGTTTCAATTGCATGTTTTTAATATTGAAGTTGAGGGATTAGGTTCTCTTTTTTTATCTTTTGAGAGATTAAAGCAAAAGCTTAAAAGTGAAGGTTTATTTGATTTAGATAGGAAAAAGAATCTTCCCCAAAATCCTAAAAAAATTGCAGTGATTACATCCCCTTCAGGTGCGGCTGTTCACGATATTATAAATATTTTAAGAAGAAGGAAACCGTCGATAGATATTATGGTTGTTCCGATATTAGTTCAGGGGAATAAAGCTTCGTCAGAAATCGTAGATGCCATTATAAAAGTCAATAAAAGAAGTGATGTCGATTTGATTATTTTAGGTAGAGGCGGCGGGTCATTTGAAGATCTCTACCCATTTAATGAGGAAATAGTAGCAAGAGCCATTTATAACTCCAAGATACCCATAATATCTGCTGTAGGACATGAGACTGACTTTACGATAGCTGACTTTGTTGCAGATTTAAGAGCGCCAACGCCATCTGCAGCAGCAGAATTGGCGGTGACTGATGTTAATTTTTACAACGAAAAAATTAAAAACTATAGGAAAAGTTTATATCGCTATATGTTGTCAATAATTGATAAAAAGAGGCATCGTCTTGATAATCTGAAAAAGCTTTTAATAGGAAAAAACCCGATTATCAAAAATAGGCAGATGAAAGAACGTTTAAATACTCTAAATATAATTATGGAGGATAGTATCTACAAAATACTGAAAGACAAAAAGCATAAGTATATAAATCTTGTAGAGAAATTAAATGCTTTAAGCCCACTAAATGTTTTAAAGCGCGGATATACGATGACGATGGATAAAGACAAAATCAATTTAGTTACAAAGGCTAATGATATTTCATCAGATGATAAAATACACCTTTTGTTTGAAGATGGCGAAGCACTTTGTACTGTTAATGAGGTGATGAGATATGAGCGAAAATATGGACTTTGAAGAAAGTATGGACAAGTTAGATGATATTGTAAAAAAATTAGAGGATGGCAATCTGCCTTTAGAAGAATCTTTTAAACTATTCAAAGAAGGCCTTGAATTATCCCAAAAATTGAATAAAGCGCTAAACGATATTGAAGGTAAAATAACAATGCTCATTAACGAAAATGAAGAAATACCATTTAATTTTGAGGAGGACAAAGATGTTTGATGACATTCTTAGAGAAAAGATAGAATATATTAATAAAGGGTTAAATGAATTTTTATCATTAACTGATAGGCCAGAAGTCTTGTTTGAAGCTATGAGGTACAGTGTCTTTGCTGGTGGCAAAAGGCTTCGACCTGTACTTTGCATATCTGCTTGTGAATTAGTTGGCGGGAATAAAGAAGATGCACTGGCAGTTGCGTGTGCAATAGAATTTATACATACATATTCGCTAATTCACGATGATTTGCCTGCAATGGACAATGATGATTTAAGGCGTGGAAAACCTACAAATCACAAAGTTTATGGTGAAGCGGTTGCGATTCTTGCCGGTGATGCTTTACTAAATTATGGATTTGAAGTGCTGATTCAACAAGCACTGAATTCAAGTAAAAGTCAAAACATTTTGAAGGCTGCCGACGAAATCGCTCGTGCGGCAGGATGCCGTGGAATGATAGCAGGGCAAGTTGTAGATTTATTGTCAGAAAATAAAGAAATAGGCGTAGATGAGTTGAAATTCATGCATGACCATAAAACAGGTGCTTTAATAAAAGCCTCGATTTTGGCGGGAGCGATAATGGGTGGTGCAGATGATGATACTTTAAAAAAATTAAGCAGTTACGCAGAATATTTAGGATTTGCATTTCAGGTAAAAGATGATATTTTAGATGTTCAAGGAGATGAAGCTAAACTCGGGAAAGATATTGGCAGTGATATGGTGAATGGAAAATCCACGTTTGTAAGCGTACTGGGATTACAACGTTCTGTAGATCTTGTAAATGAGTTGACTGAAAAAGCAATTAATATATTAGACGGCTTTGGAGAAAAAGGCGAATTTCTAAAAAGTCTTACCAAATACATGGCAGAGAGAGATAGTTAGAGCATAAGACAGCATAGATTAAATTAACATGTGCAGCATGTTATTATGCAATACATTTAGCCCTTAGCAACAAAACTTGAACAATTATTATATTTGATACAAATACATAAAAATGCTATAATCAATATCGACATGAAGTGGTGCAGTATCCTAGTCGGTATTGTTAATTCCGAAGACGGGCCTAAAAATCCGTTAAAGGCATATCGATGAAGTTCCTGGTGCTGGCTTTTGATGCCCAATCGAGGGCTTGTGCTGGGAGTTAAGAAAAGAGGGGCAACCTGCAATGGCATGTGGGCATTGACCCCCTTTTCGTGGAGACCTATTCCCGTGGCATAATGTGCTACGGCATAGGGTGAACCTACCATGCGGTAATAAAGCTGTGGGTAGTGTAGCCTGCCTTGAGTGATTAAGGTGGCTATCAGACTGAACTTTAACTTAATGAGCTCTTAAGTTAAAGCTATTGCTGATGAAACCTTAGTTGCAAAAGAGGATAGGAATTAACAAACCGTCGAGGAAAGCTCCTAGGCTGCTCGAAGGAGGCATATTGAGGATTACAGTGTGGACTAAGTGGTAATCCAGTCATACTTTTGGCGACAAAGTAGATTCAGGCTTAAAGGGAAACCGCCAAATGGCGACAGTTGGTGCCTGAAGGGGAAACCCTGCTGGACCTAAGCCACAAAATTTACTCAATATGCTACCACTTCAAGTACATAGGAGGATTTTATTAATGAAATCTAAGAAGTTTAACATAAATTACAAGTGGACTATAAACGCCTTCATTTTTAGCTTTATTTTTGCTGTGATATTGAATTTTTCATCGGATGTTTTGTTAAAGAAAAGCAATATAATAATTGCTTTTTTTGTATTGTTGGTTATAGTATTGATAGGAGTTCTATCTGACATAATTGGCATAGCTGTTGCAACAGGAACCGAAGAACCTTTTCACTCCATGGCATCAAATAAGGTTTTTGGAGCTAAGCAATCGATTAAATTGATACGAAATGCGAATATCGTTACGAATATTTGCAACGATATAATTGGTGATATAAGTGGAATAGTATCTGGTGCTGCATTAAGCAGTATAATTGCTAAGTTGTCAATTTCCAGCACTAAAAGCACTATTTATGCGACAGTTTTTGGAGGGATACTATCAGCAGTTACAATTGGTGGTAAATCTTTAGGGAAAAATTTAGGAATGTATAAAAGTCAATCGATCATTTTTGCCGTTGGCATACTTTTGGCTTGGCTTGAAAAAAACACAGGTATAGAATTTTTCCCATCCAATTCTAAGAAAACTAGAAAATAGAAAGTGAGTGAGCACTGTGCTCGAAAAAATTTCTACGCCTAATGATATAAAAAAATGCAGTTTAATTGAGTTAGAAGAGCTTTCAAGTGAGATACGTAGTTTTTTAATAAACCATATTTCTAAGACAGGTGGGCATTTAGCGTCAAATCTTGGAGTAGTTGAATTGACTATTGCACTTCACTATGTTTTTGAATCACCTAAGGACAAGATTATTTGGGACGTAGGACATCAAAGCTATGTGCACAAGATATTAACAGGAAGACGAGATCTCTTTGATACATTGAGAAAATTTGGTGGATTGTCGGGATTTCCCAAGAGAAATGAAAGCGTGCACGACATCTTCGAAACGGGGCATAGCAGTACATCCATATCTGCTGCCTTAGGGATTGCAAAAGCGAGAGATCTAAATAATGAGAAATATTCAGTAATTTCTGTGATAGGTGATGGGGCGCTTACTGGAGGAATGGCTTTTGAAGCTTTAAATGATGCAGGCAGATCTAAGACAAATCTCATAGTAATATTAAATCACAACGAGATGTCTATATCAAAAAACGTGGGGAGCCTTTCACTTTATTTAAGTAGGTTAAGAACAGATCCAAGTTATTTTAGGTTAAAAAAAGATTTAGAGAATATCTTAAACATAATACCACCTATTGGGAAAAGCATCCATAAGTCAATCGAAAAAATAAAGGATTCCATCAAACAACTGGTTGTGCCTGGGATGTTTTTTGAGGAAATGGGCTTTACATATTTAGGACCAATTGACGGCCATGATCTGGATTCCTTAATTGATGTATTAAAAAGAGCAAAAAAAATGAATGGACCTATTTTAATTCATGTGATAACGAAAAAGGGAAAGGGATATGTATTTGCAGAAGATAGTCCTGATAAATTTCATTCCGCTGGAATTTTTGATATAGGAACAGGAGAGTTTAAGAAAAACGCCGACACGTATTCGGATGTGTTTGGTAAAACATTGACTCATTTGGCTGAAAATAATAAAAAGATAGTTGCAATAACTGCTGCAATGCCGGATGGGACAGGATTAAATTACTTTGCTGAAAAGTTCCCAAATAGATTTTATGATGTAGGCATTGCAGAGCAACATGCTGCGACTTTTGCTGCTGGTATGGCAGTAAATGGATATAAGCCTTATTTTGCGGTGTATTCGACTTTTTTGCAAAGAGCATTTGACCAAGTAATACACGATATATGTATTCAAAATCTTCCAGTTGTTTTAGCGGTAGATAGAGCTGGCCTTGTGGGAGAAGATGGTGAAACACACCAAGGTGTTTTTGATATTTCGTACTTGAGAATGATACCAAACATGACAGTTATGGCTCCTAAAGATGCAGATGAATTGGTTGAGATGACGAAATTATCCAGCTTGATAAAAGGACCTTGCGCAATAAGATACCCAAAGGGAAGAGTTGAAAATTATGATATCAATAAAGAACCTAATTTTACATTGGGAGAAGCTGAAGTCGTTAATGTTGGCTCTAACGTAGCGATTTTTGCTCTCGGCAGGATGGTTAAAATTGCATTAAGTGCGTCTTTAAGGCTTAAAAATAATTCCATAAACCCTTATATAGTGAATTTAAGATTTGCTAAGCCTTTAGATATAAACACGATTATAACAATTTCGAAAAAAGTTGATTACATATTTACATTGGAAGACAATGTGCTTATAGGTGGTGTTGGAAGCGCAATATTGGAGTTATTAAATGAAAATAATATACGCAAGAATTTCTACAGATTTGGATTTCCTGACAAATTCATAGAACATGGCGATGTAGAAAGTTTATTTAAAAAATATGGATTAGACAGCGATTCTGTGGCAGAAAAAATAATAGAATTGGTGATGTCATGAAAGATAAAGAAAGAGCAGATTTATTATTGGTACAAAAAGGCTTTTTCACATCAAGAGAAAAAGCTAAAGCTTCTATAATGGCAGGAGAGGTTTTTGCAGATGGGAAAAAGATAAATAAAGCTGGGGATATTATAAGCATTTATTCGAGTTTAGAAATAAAAGGGAAAAGCAACCCTTACGTAAGTCGAGGCGGTTTGAAACTGGAAAAGGCAATCAAATACTTTAATATTGATGTGAAAGACAAAATAGCAATGGATGTGGGCGCATCGACTGGCGGATTTACAGATTGCCTTCTAAAAAATGGGGCAAAAAAAGTTTATGCTATAGATGTAGGGTATGGTCAGCTTGATTGGAGCTTAAGAAACGATGAAAGAGTCATAAATATGGAAAGAACAAATATTCGTTATCTTGATAATTTACCGGATATTATCGATATAATTACAATAGATGTGTCATTTATATCGCTTGGGATAGTTATACCATCTGTAAAAAAATTTCTAAAAAATGGTGGAGAATTAGTATCGCTTATAAAACCACAATTTGAGGCTGGAAGAGAGAAAGTTGGGAAAAATGGGGTTGTAAGAGATAAAAGTGTCCATGTAGAAGTCATAAATAAAATAATAGATGTTTTAAAAGATCTATCATTTAGCGTAAAAGGTATTACTTTTTCGCCTATAAAAGGACCAGAAGGTAATATAGAGTATCTGATTTATGCAAAAAATGAAAAAGATGTGGACTCTGATCTTGATGTAGAAGGATTAGTAGAACTGTCTCACAATACTCTTAATGAAAATAAAAAGCAGAATAAAGAAGGAAAATAAAAAGTTTTGTAGAATTATGAATTTATGATACTGATTATGTGGTGATTAAATGAAAAACATTTGTGTTATGCCGAATATTCATAAGGACAAAAATTTAAGGACTACGAGAAGTTTAGTGGAGTGGATTATCCAACATGGATATAAACCAATATTAAACGAGATTGTCGCACAGAAAATCGGCTTTTCCGAATATGGCAAAAGTGGAACAGAGATTTTTGAAAAAAGTGATTTTATTGTGGCATTAGGGGGAGATGGGACAATTTTAAACGTTGCCAGACAATGTGCATCTTTTTCTACACCTATCCTTGGCGTAAATTTGGGACACTTAGGTTTTTTAGCGGAAGTTGATGCTGAAAATGTAGTTGAAGCAGTAGAAAAAATTGTCAACAATGAATTTTTCATAGACAAAAGGATGATGTTGGAAGCAAGTATAATCAAAGAGAATATGGAGGCAGTTAATCTTATAGCTTTAAATGACATTGTGGTAACAAGGGGCTCTTTTTCCAGAATGGTTAAATTAAAAGTATTTGTGAATGAACAGTACGTTAATACATACCTTGCTGATGGGATAATTATATCTAGCCCTACAGGTTCAACAGCATATTCTTTGTCAGCAGGTGGACCGATAGTGTATCCCAATCTGGAATTGTTTGTAATAACGCCTATATGTCCTCATACACTACATTCAAGGTCTATTATAGTATCGGAAAAAGATAAAGTGAAGCTTGTTATAGTAGGTGAAAATCAAGATGTAATGGTAACAACAGATGGACAACAAGGCTACAAACTAAACAGTGGTGATACAATTTATGTAAAAAAAAGCAATAGATACACTAATTTGATACGCTTAAAAAGCATGAACTTTTTCGAACTTCTGCGCAGTAAATTATCAGAGAGGAATTTCAACATTTAATGAGGAGTGTTGTTGATGATGAAGTTAGCAAGACATGCAAAGATTCTTGAAATAATAAGTAAAAATGAAATTGAAACACAAGAAGAATTGGCAGACGCCCTTCAAAAAGAAGGCATAAAAGTCACACAAGCTACAGTATCCAGGGATATAAAAGAGTTAAGGCTCATAAAAGTATTGAGTGCAGACGGCAAAAAGTACAAATATGCGCCAATGAAAAATCAAGATACCAAAGTAACTGATAAATTGGTTGCACTTCTGTCTGGAATAGTAGGAATAGATTATGCTGGAAATACTATAGTAATTAAAACACTTTCTGGAACTGCACCTGCTGCTGCAGAAGCTTTGGATACATTAAATTGGAATGAGGTAGTAGGAACTCTTGCAGGAGATAATACTATATTTATGCTTGTGAGATCAGAAGATGCCGTCAAAGAAATTATAGACAGAATTAATGAATTGATTAAATGAATGTTTTTTAAGGGGGATTACGATGATCCTTGCATTGAACATAAAAAATATAGCTTTAATCGATGAAGCTGAAATTGATTTTGACGATGGCTTAAATATTCTTACTGGTGAAACAGGTGCCGGTAAATCTATAGTTATAGATTCAATGATGCTTTTGCTGGGTGGGAGAGCAAACAAAGATATTATCCGGAATGGTGCTCAAAAGGCTACAGTTGAAGGTGTTTTTTTGGTAGATTCAAACACTGATGTTATAAATAAGATTTTAGATGAAGCAGGCATTGAATACGAGGATGATGACACACTGGTTATTAGCAGAGATATAACAGAAAACGGAAGAAACTACTGCAGGGTTAATGGTAGAATAGTTCCTTTATCTTTTTTAAGCAAATTGGGAACGTATTTGGTTGACATATTAGGCCAACACGAGCATCAATTTCTGTTAGATAGCAGTAAGCATCTGTCAATTTTAGATAATTTTCAAGATAAGAATTTTTTTGATTTAAAAGGCACGTTAAGGGATTTATTAACTGAATACAACATTCTCAATAAAAGGCTAAAGGAATTTTATTCAGATGACAAAGAAAAGATGTCAAAAATAGATCTTCTTAAGTATCAGATAAATGAAATAGAATCTGCAAAGATAAAAAAGGGAGAAGAAGAAAATTTACTTGAAAGGCGAAACATATTAATCAATTCAGAGAAATTATTTAATTCTATGAATGAATGCTACAATTTGCTTTATAAAGGTGTTAATGATAATACATCGATTTTAGATAACCTCAGCACTGTATTAAAAAATCTGGATGCATCGTATAAAATAGACAAAAGGCTTGAAAAATTGAAAGAGATGATTCAAACTGCTTTATATACATTAGATGATTGTTCTATTCAAATCAGAGATTATGTTGAGAATATTAATTTTGATGCAGACGAATTAAATGAAATTGAAAAAAGGTTGGACATACTGGGGAATTTAAAGAGAAAATACGGAAGGACGATTGAAGAAATAATTAGATATAAAGAAGAAAAAAATAATGAACTTACAAAGCTATTAAATGCGGAAGAAGAAATATATAAGATAAACAAAGAAAAAGAAGAAATTATGCAGAAAATTAAAGCGATTTCTGATGAAATACATAAAAGGAGAAAAAATGTAGCAGATTTTCTTGAAAAGAAAATAAGTGATGTCTTAAGCGAATTAAATATGCCAAATACAATTTTCAAAGTCGATATTAGAAAAAGAGATGTACCAAATGAGAATGGTATGGATGAAGTGGAGTTTTTGATATCAACTAATATCGGTGAACCTTTAAAGCCGCTTGATAAAATAGCGTCTGGCGGTGAGCTATCGAGAATTATGTTGGCTTTAAAGACAATTTTGGCCGACTTTGATGGCATATCTACATTGATATTTGATGAAGTAGATACAGGAATAAGCGGCAAAGCAGCCCAATCTGTGGCACAGAAAATAGCTTTGATTTCAAGAAATCGCCAGGTTATATGTGTGACACATCTCCCTCAAATAACATCTATGGCTGATTCACATTTTAAAATTTCAAAGGAATTTGACAAAGACAAAACTTACATAAAAATTGAAAAATTAGATTATGAAGGAAAAATAAAAGAATTATCGAGAATAATCAGTGGTTCTGTTGTTACAAACACTACTTACAGTCATTCAAAGGAGCTAATTGATTTGGCAGAAAACTACAAAAAAAGTTTAATTTAAAGATGCGGTTTAAAGCCGTATTTTTTTTATTTTGCCATTAGAAAAAAAGTCATTAATTGACTTAGAAATCTAACTTTTTATTGACAGTATATAAATCATTCTAAAAGGTTAATTTAATCATAGCAAATTTATTTGAGGGAGTGATTAAATTGAATCGCAATAAAATTAAATATTTAATTTTTGCTTTTTTATCCGCTTTAATAATATATATAAATTATACACCTGCAATTAAGAGTGTTTACCAGACTCCCAACTATTATAAATTTTTTGAAGGAGAAAAAGTAAAATTTAATTTTAATTTACCACTTAAAGTAGGCTTTTATACAGATAGACAAGGCATTGTTAAAATAGATAATGATGAAGGCGGCAATAATATTTTAAATCTTGATAAACCATTTTCTGTTGAAACGCTAAACCGTGGTAAAGTGAATATAAATTTCAGGTTATTTGGGATATTTCCAATAAAAAGTATTTATGTTGATGTGATACCAACAATAAAGGTAATTCCTGGTGGCGATTCAATTGGAGTTAAGCTTAACACAAAAGGAGCCCTTGTAGTTGGATATTCTGATATAATAGGAACAGATGATAAAATTTACAGTCCATACAGAGAGGGGAAAATACAAATAGGTGATATAATTCTTGAAGTTAATAATATAAAGATTAACTCTGCTGATGATATAACAGACATTATAAATAAGCAAAAAGATACAATGGTAACACTTAAAATAAGTAGAAAAGGCAATATTGTTTATTCAAAATTACATCCGGTTTTGGCTAAAGATGATCAAAAGTATAAGCTGGGATTGTGGGTAAGAGATCATACGGCGGGTATTGGAACGTTGACGTTTTACACTGAAGATAAAAAATATTATGCTGCTTTAGGACATGCTATTACCGATATAGACACAGGAGATATTCTGTCGGTTAACAACGGACAAATAATGAAGTCCAAAATAACATCTGTAAGTAAAGGGAAAAGAAGCAGTCCAGGAGAGCTGAGAGGTATTTTTTTAGAGGAAATTGACACAATAGGTGATATTGAAAAAAATACAGAGTATGGCATATATGGGAATATAATCAATCCAAGTGGTATAAGTTTAAAACCAATACCGATAGGTTATCAATCACAAGTTGTTGAAGGACCAGCAAAAATCCTTACGACAATAGATAATACGGGAGTAAAGGAATTTGACATTCAGATACTAAAAAAAGTAGAACAAAAGAATCCAAATCAAAAAGGGATGATAATAAAAATTGTTGATAAAGAATTGCTAGATAAAACAGGTGGTATTGTCCAAGGAATGAGTGGAAGTCCAATTATACAAAATGGAAAGCTTATAGGCGCTGTGACACATGTTTTTGTTAATGACCCAACTAAAGGATATGCAGTATATGCTGAATGGATGATAAATGAAATGGAAAATTTACACCATGACGAAAATGTGTTTAAGAATTAGGGATTACATTTTTCCCTAATTTTTTTATTGTTAAAAGAAGGAAATTCTAATTTTATGTAGAATATTATAAAGTAGATTTGTTTTTTATAAAATGGCATAAGGAGGGGCGTTTGTTGTTAAAGAAAATTAAATTAGGAATTTGTGATGATAATAAGGAATTTGTCGGTATAATGGTTGACTACCTGTCATCAAAAGAAAATATCGAAATTGTAGGTGTTGCAAATGATGGCAATCAAGCAGTAAAACTTATTCAAGATAATGATTTAGATCTTTTAATCTTGGATATCATAATGCCGTATTTGGATGGCATTGGAGTCTTAGAAAAAGTCAATGAACTAAAGAAAAAGAGACCTAAAATAATCATTTTATCGGCAGTAGGTCAGGAAAAAATTACACAAAGAGCAATAAACCTTGGTGCAGATTATTACATTCTAAAACCATTTGATTTGGAGTTGCTTTCTAAGAGAATAACAGAGATAATGGAGTATCAGCCTGATGTGGTGTCAAAGGCTGTCATGCCTATAATCGGAGACAAAAAATCTGTCGACTTAGAAACTCTTATAACACAGGTTATTCATGATGTAGGAATACCTGCGCATATAAAAGGATATTTGTATTTAAGAGATGCTATAACATTAGTAATAAGCAATATTGAATACTTGAATTCTGTAACGAAGCTTTTGTATCCAAAGATAGCTGAGAAATATGAGACTACTCCCAGTAGAGTGGAAAGGGCTATAAGACATGCGATTGAAGTTGCGTGGAGCAGAGGTAAAGTCGATGTTTTAAACGATCTATTTGGCTATACAATTAACGATGAAAAGGGGAAACCTACCAATTCTGAATTTATCGCGCTTATTGCTGACAAGTTAAGATTGAGTTTAAAGGCGAATTAAAAAATGCGGTGAATAGCTCACCGTATTTTTTGTTTTACCTTGTAGAAAATTGTGCTATAATAAACAAAGAAAAGATGTATGGAGGTTTTACCATGCAAATTACTGGTACAGTTAAAATGGACAAAAGGACGAAAAATCTTGCAAAGCGCATAGGCCCCGGAGAAATCGCTGTGATAGATCATGTTGATATCGATGAGATTGGTGCCGAATCTTTGATTGAAAAGAAGATTTTGGCTGTGATAAATGCTAATAAATCGATAAGCGGTAGGTATCCTAACTTAGGCCCATCTATTATTGATAAAGCTGGTATCCCTATTATAGATGAAGTTGGCGAAGATATATTTGATTTGCTTAAAGAGAATGATAAGATTACTATAATCGATAATGAAATATATAAAGATGGCAAATTGATAAAAAGAGGAAAATTGCTTACACACGATGTCATTAATTACAAAATGGAAGAATGTAAGGAAAATTTGGAAGTAGAGTTGGATAAATTCATTGAGAATACACTTGAATATGCTAAAAAAGAAAAGTCATTTATTTTGGGTGATATTGAAATACCTGATGTGAAGACAAAGTTTAAAGATAGACAAGCATTGGTTGTTGTAAGAGGAAAAGACTATAAGGAAGATTTATATACTATTAGGCAGTATATAACAGATGTAAAGCCTATATTGATAGGAGTAGATGGTGGTGCAGATGCAATACTTGAATTTGGCTTAACACCTGATATTATAATTGGAGACATGGATAGCGTAAGCGATAAGGCTTTGAAAAAAGCAAAGGAGATAGTAGTTCATGCCTATCCAAATGGCAAGTCGCCTGGGTTAGATAGAGTTAAATCATTAGGACTTGATGCACATATATTTAAAGCGCCAGGAACAAGTGAAGACATTGCTATGCTTTTAGCATATGAAAAGGGTGCAGATTTAATAGTGGCTGTTGGCACTCATTCTAGTATGATCGATTTTTTGGAAAAAGGAAGGAAGGGAATGTCTAGCACATTTCTAGTAAGATTAAAGATTGGATCTAAGCTTATTGATGCTAAAGGGGTTAACAAACTATACAGAGAAAATTTTAGGCTTTCATATGTTTTTAGTATTATATTTGCTGCAATGGTTCCACTTAGTGTAATAGCTTATTTTTCACCACCTATGCAACAGCTTTTAAAACTTTTGCAGCTAAGGATAAGGCTTTTAATAGGATTTTAGGAGGAGATCTATGAACGTAAATATTAGATATTATGTATTGACGATAGCAGCAATTTTTATGGCATTGGGCATCGGAATATTTATAGGATTCATGTTGGATGGACAAAAAGTTTTTTCTGAACAGCAAGAAACGATCATAAATCAGCTAGAGCAAAAATTTAAAGATATCCAAACTGAAAATTCTAATTTAAAGGACAATGTACAAAGTTTAAATAAGCAACTTGACTATATGAACCAATACGGGAAAATTGTTTTCCCTGAGCTTGTAAAAGGACGCCTAAATGGTGTAAAAGTCGCAATAATTGAAACAAACAATGATTTTATCTATCCAGGTTTAAGAAATGCTTTGATGAAAGCAGGTGCAACAATATCATCTGTTACAATATTTAAAGATGATTTAAATAATTTAGATCAGTCAGAGAAAGATGATTTAATAACTAATTTGTCTAAATACGGCAATATTGACAGCAACCATCTCATCGAATCTTTATCTGAGAAACTGACTGAAGTTCTTGTTACTGGGCAAGATGGAGAATTGATAACTTATTTAAAAGATAAGGGGTACATTGATTTTACTGGTACACCTGGAAATACAGACTTTATCGTTTTAGCAGGTGGCAGCAATCTTAAAAATAACAATTTAAATATAGTAGATATCCCAATAATAAGGCAATCGAAAATTTTAAATGTGCCGATTGTCGGAGTTGAACAAAGCGATGTGAAGTATTCTTATATGGATGCGTATAGAAAACAACACTTGTCAACCGTTGATAACATAGATACGATTATAGGACAAACTTCATTGGTAATGGTGATGCAAGGCAAAGATGGCAATTATGGAATAAAAGCTGGAGATACAGCGATTATGCCCGATTCCTTTATAGAATATCAACAGAATCAAAATCAAAATAAGACAGATTCAAACGAGGTGAAATGATGGCTGTAAGTGTTTTGATACCGGCATACAATGAAGGCAAGAGAATCGTTGATACAATAAAGGGAATGGAGAATATAGAGGAAATTGATGAGATCATTGTTATAAATGATGGCTCTACAGATGACACAGCAGATAAAGCTAAAAAAGCAGGAGCAAAATTGGTGAACCTAAAAAATAATTCTGGTAAAGGAAGAGCCTTAAAAGAAGGCTTGAAATACGTTAAAAATGATGTTATCGCTTTTATTGACGCAGATGTAGGTTTGACTTCTCGAGAGGTAATCAAATTAATAAAACCTGTTTTAAATAATGATGCCGATGTTACTGTAGCCAGATTTCCTAAAGTCAATGTTAAATCAGGTTTTGGGTTTGTAAAGAAATTAGCAAAATACGGCGTAAAAATGCTTACTGGTCATGATTTTGATTCTACACTCTCTGGTCAAAGGGTTTTTAAAAAAGAAGTGCTTGACAAAATAAAAAAAATTTATGGTGGTTATGGTATAGAAGTTGGTATGACAATCGACATATTTAATTTAGGATATAAGATTAAAGAAGTAGATGTTGATATGACTCACTCTGTTACATTAAGAGATATCAAAGGTTTTATTCATAGAGGTAGACAGTTTTTCGATATACTTAAAGTTTTATTAATAAAAGCGATATTTAAGGACCGGTGATAAAGTGTCATTATTAATGATTTTTATCATATCTTTTTTGTTGATGATAGTGATTCAAAAATTTATAATTCAGATATTAGACAAAGATGTGTGCCTAAAGCCTAATTATAAAAATGTTTTGATTCCAGTATGTGGTGGAATAGCTTTTGTTCCAACTATTTTTATTGCAGCGATTATCTCAAAGTTTCTTGGGATTTCTGATGAAATGACGTCGATTTTTTTGGTTTCCATTGTATTGATGTCTTATGTAGGTTTAATCGACGATTTATTAGGTGATAGAAGTGTCAGAGGATTAAAAGGGCATATTAAATCACTTCTGAACATGAAATTGACAACAGGAGGTTTAAAAGCGGTAATAGGCGTTATAGTATCGTTTTATATAAGCATAAATATTAGCAATAGATTAGTTGATATAATAGTTAACACAATATTGATATCTTTATTTACTAATTTTTTGAATTTGCTTGATTTAAGACCAGGAAGAGCTTGCAAAGCGTTCTTTTTTATAGCCATAATTTTCTTATTAGCAGGCACTGGAAACTTTTTAATCTTACTAATTGTTTTGGGAGCTGTAATTGCCTTTATACCACAGGATCTAAAAGCAAAAATTATGTTAGGTGATACTGGTTCTAATATTCTTGGACTTACGTTAGGAATATCAAGTGTTTTATTGTTTAATTTCAATATACGACTAATTATCTTGGGATTTTTGATTTTAATTCATATTATTACTGAAAAATATTCATTGTCTAAAATAATAGAAAAAAATAAGTTTTTGAATTATTTAGACATGATTGGCAGAGGACGTGATTAGTTGTGATTTCAATTAAAAAAGGAATTGTAAAAAACATTATATCAGAAAAGGCTGATATATGCTTTGTAGAAATTGACGTAGAAGGAATTGTTTCAAAGGCAGTAAATTATAATAAGATTACAGGTACAATAAACGTGGATGATGTAGTTTATGTAAATCAAACGGCTAGAAACTTGCAATTGGGTACGGGTGGATATGACTTTGTCATATTGAATACAAGATACGATTCATTTGAATATAAAAACATAGGGCATATAATGAAAATGCGCTATTCTCCTATGCAAATTAATGTGCTTTCGGTAGAAGAACAAGATAGTCCGTACCATGATATTTTTAATAATTTTAAAGGGTTGAATGGCATGCCTGCGATAGTAGCTGAACTTCACAGCATGTTGGCTCCTACTGCAATAATATTAAAGAAATTAAAACCATCGGTTAAAATTTCATATATAATGACTGATTCTGCTTGTCTTCCTATATCTTTCAGCAATACTGTCCATTATTTAAAAAAAAATAATTTTATCGATACCACAATTACTATTGGCCATGCCTTTGGAGGGGATTTTGAGGCTGTTAATATTTATTCGGCATTGATATGTGCAAAGGAAGTAGCCAAAAGCGACGTTGCAATTGTAGCTATGGGGCCAGGCATAGTCGGGACAGGAACAAAATATGGATTTTCAGGCATCGATCAAGCTTCAATTATAGATGCAATAAACAAAATAAAGGGTAATCCTATATTGATACCTAGAATTAGTTTTAATGACGCAAGAGAAAGACACAACGGTATAAGCCATCATACTGTTACAGTAGCAGAACTTGTGAATAGCACATGCACTATTGCAGTCCCAAAACTGAAACATGAAAAAGAGATTCTTCTCAAAAAGCAATTGGAAAATAACGCATTTGATAAGATGAATAAATACTTTGTTGATGTTGAAAAATATAGAAAGCTATTGCACAATGTAAAAGATATTAAATTCACTACTATGGGAAGAGGACTTGATGAAGAAAGCGAGTTTTTCGATGCTTGTATTGCTGCAGCAGTTTATTGTTCGGATCTATTAATGGTTGATTAACTCATAAAACGTTTTGTACTTAGAAGAAAGTTCATTTAAAAGCTTTAAGAGTTCATAAAATTTACCCTTAAAATAAATTTTGTTTTCGCATATAATCATTACATTCATCTCCTTTGATGTTATCTTATGCAAGCTAAGTAAAAAATATACTAATCAGAAAGGATTGTATAAAATGGAGCTAACCGAAGTAACAAAGAGTTCAAATGTCATATTTTCGGGCAAGATAATAAACTTGAGAGTAGATGATGTTGTTTTGCCAAACGGAAAGATAACAACAAGAGAAATTGTTGAACATAATGGTGGTGTTTCAATATTAGCGATAAACAAAATCGGAAAAATAGTCATGGTTGAACAGTACAGAAAACCCGCAGAGAAGATGCTGTTGGAGATACCTGCAGGAAAATTAAATGTGGGAGAGGAGCCTATAGAGTGTGCAAAAAGAGAGCTAATGGAGGAAACAGGGTATATAGCGAAAGAGCTTAAACACTTGTTTTCATTTTATCCATCTCCTGGTTTTTCCACAGAAATTTTGCATCTATTTTTGGCAGATGATTTAGAAAAAGGCACATCAAATACAGATCCAGATGAATTTTTGAATGTTCATGAGTATACAGTCGATGAGATTAGGAATATGATGCAAAAAGGCTTGATTGAAGATGCAAAAACACTTATTGCGTTATTGTATTATATAAGGTGAAAAGGGGTTTAAGATGTACTATAATGCAGATTTACACGTTCACATAGGAAGGACTAGAAATGGCAGGCCTGTTAAGATCACCGCTTCACCAAATCTAACAGTCGAAAATATATTAAATAAATGTATTGAGAAAGGCATAGATATTGTAGGAATTGTTGATTGTGCTGCTCCAGAAATTTTAGATGAAATAGAGCAACTGCTTAAAACTGAATATGGATTGTATGAAGAACTTGAAGGTGGAGGAATTTTATTTAAGCAAAAGGTATTATTGCTGTTAGTAAGTGAAATAGAGGTAGGTGGTGAATTGCGTGGTTCACCGCATTTATTGTGTTTTTTGAAAGATATAAAATCGATGAGGAAGTTTTCTAAAGCCTTATCTAAACATATTAATAATGTAAATTTAAGTACACAAAGATGCAGTTTAAATAGCGTGGAAATATTGAAGATTGTAGAAGACTTAGATGGATTTGTTGTACCTGCTCACATATTTACGCCATATAAAAGTTATTATGGAAATACGACAGATAGATTAAATTATATATTTAATGAATATTTTGAAAATGTCAATGCGGTAGAACTTGGATTAAGCTCTGATACTTTTTTGGCAGATATGATAAGTGAATTAAGAGGTAAAACTTTTTTAAGCAATTCCGATGCTCATTCGCTACAAAAAATTGGCAGAGAATTTAACGTATTTGATTTGCCTAAACCTGATTTTACAAGCTTAAAAGCTGCATTAAAGTCCATGAAAGGAGTCATAAGAAATTATGGACTAAATCCTGCATTAGGCAAATATCATAGAACATTTTGTCTTGATTGCAATAAAGTTGCTAATGTAGATCCGCCAGCGTATAAGTGTGCTTATTGCAATAGCAAGAACATAGTATTTGGGGTTTTAGACAGAATATATGAGATAAAAGATCAAGAGATGCTACACCCGCCCTTTAGAGCTGAATATGTATATCAGATTCCATTGGAATTTTTGCCTGGCATCGGCCCAAAAACAATTAAGAAGCTTACGAGAGAAGTTGGAAGCGAAATATACGTCACACATGAAGCGCCTTTTGAACAATTAAAAAATTCAGTTGGCGAAAAAATAGCGAAAAATATCTTAGATGCAAGATATGGCAATCTAAAAATTGAAACAGGAGGCGGCGGTATCTACGGGAAAATAATTTGAGGTAGTCATAATGTCCTTCTCCATGGCATAAATTAAAATATAATTTGAGGCAGGAGGAGGACGTTGCCTTGAAATATTTAAAAGAAAAGACATCTAAACATATTCGAGACAATTCGATATTATATATCATAATTTTAATGTCATTTATGATTGGTATAGCATCTGGTTCTTTTACAATAAATACGTTAAATGATGTACAAAAAGAAAATATGATGAAATACATTAAAAATTTTTACGTAATAATTAGCCAGATGAAGATAGTTCCAATTGAAATATTTAAACAATCTGTTTTAAATAATTTTGAAACGACGTTTGTATTGTGGCTTCTTGGAGCAACAATTATTGGAATTCCATTTATATTTATTGTTATTGGCATAAGGGGATTTTTATTAGGTTTTTCAGTTGGTTTTCTGATAAACCAATTGAAATACAAAGGAATTCTCTTTACGTTGGTTGCTATATTGCCTCAGAATATTCTTGTTTTAATTTCATTATTTTTTATTTCAGCAACGGCTATCAATTTTTCGATGTATATATTAAAAAACCGAAGATTCAATATTAATGATTTATTTTCTCAATTTGTAACATATACTTTATTGGTTTATTTTGCATTTTCGCTGATGATAGTTAGCGGGGTGTTTGAAGCATATATTACACCTAAAATACTTTATTTTTTAAAAAATATTATACAATAAGCAAGAAGGAAAAATAAAAAATATGTTGAATATAAAAATATAACTAAAATAATAGGGGTAATGTAGATGGGAAGCATTGTACAAGCTTTTATTGACTTTTTGAAAAATGACAAAAAGCTAAGCGATAATACGATTGAATCTTATAAAAGAGATATAACGCAGTTTATGGGGTACTTAAAAGAAAACAATATCGAATATTATGATGTTAATAAAATAACAATTATTAGCTATTTAAATTTTTTAAAACATAAAAATATGTCACAATCCACTATTTCTCGTCATTTATCATCCATAAAATCTTTTTACCAGTACTTATTTATGAATAAGTTTATTGATAAAGAACCAGCGTATACTTTAGATGCACCGAAAATAGAGAAAAAGATTCCTCTAACATTGTCAGTGGAACAGGTTGACAAGCTTTTATCTCACGAATTTGAGAATAGTGAAAAAGGATTGAGAGATAAAGCGATATTAGAGGTCTTGTATGCAACCGGTCTAAAAGTATCAGAGCTGATATCTCTGCGTGTAAAAGATGTGAATCTTAATTATGGTTATATTTATTGCAAAAGTTCAAAAGAAAGATTTATACCAATTGGAGATTCAGCTTCAAATGCGCTTCAAAGCTACATCTCTGTAAGGAGAAAAATAGATCAGGATGAATTCCTGTTTTTAAATTTGAGAGGTGAACCGTTAACTCGCCAGGGATGCTGGAAAATCATTAAAGAATATACCAACATAGTAAATCCAGGATTTGACATAACACCAAGTATATTGAGAAAATCTTTTGCAAAGCACATGTTGGAAAATGGAGCTGACATAAGAAGCGTACAGGAAATTCTTGGATACAAATCTTTTAACCAAGGTGATTTGATTTCATTAATTTCAAAATCGAAAATAAAAGAAGTGTACAAAAGATCTCATCCAAGAGCTTAAAAATTTAGGAATAATAATCCCTCCATTAGAAAAAATAATTTTAAGAGGAGGGATAAAATGTTGAAAAAAACATTATTATTTACATTGATATTTGTGTTTGTATGTTCAATGTTGTTAGAAAATTTTGCATATGCTGATAATTTCAATCTCAAGTCAAAATCTGCAATTCTTATGGACGCTAATACAGGTAAAGTTCTATATGAAAAAAATAGCCATGAAGAGCTACCTCCTGCCAGTGTTACGAAAGTAATGACTATGCTTTTAGTTATGGAAGCATTGGATTCTGGTAAGATTAAGACTACTGACAAAGTTGTGACAAGTGAACATGCTTATGATATGGGTGGTACACAAATTTATTTAGAGGTTGGCGAAGAAATGACGGTAGATGATCTGTTGAAATCTGTCGCGATGAATTCTGCAAATGATGCCTCAGTCGCATTGGCTGAATATATTTCAGGTAGTGAGGAAAAATTTGTGGAAGAAATGAACAAAAGAGCTAAAGAGTTGGGTGCAAAAAATACAAATTTTAAGAATGCATCTGGCTTACCTGAAGATGGACACTATACTTCTGTTTATGATATGGCGCTAATATCCAGAGAGCTTGTTAAACATAAAAATGTATTTAAATATTTAACTGATAAAATTGATTCTGTTAGAAATGGTAAGTTTAGTTTAGCTAATACTAATAAGCTCCTTTGGAATTATCAAGGCGCAGATGGAATAAAGACAGGCTCTACTTCAGAAGCATTGTATTGTTTATCTGCAACTGCCAAAAGAGGTGATACAAGATTTATAGCAGTGGTATTTGGAGCACCAGATTCCGCTACTCGCTTCAAAGAAGCTTCAAAATTGTTAGATTATGGTTTTGCTAATTTTGAAACAAAAAAAGTTGTTGAAGCAGGCAAGGTATATGGTAATATAAAAGTTTTAAAAGGCCAACAAGATTACGTAAATGCTATTTCCCAAAATGATGAATATATTTTATTGAAAAAAGGTGAATCAAAAAATATAAAGCAAATAGTAAGCTTAAATAAATATGTTGATGCACCTGTGAAAGCAGGTTCAGAAATAGGAACAGTGAAAATATACGACGGTAATAATCTTATAAAGACAGTATCGTTAATAGCTGATAAAAGTGTTAAAAGAACAAATTTAATAAATACTTTTGAAAAAATCTATAAATCGTGGGTAAAAAATACTAAAAGCTTATAAGCTTTTAGTATTTTTTTAAAAATTTTCATAGAAAAAAATTACAAATAAGGAGGAAATTGAGCTATGATGTAGAATAATATATTATGGAGGGATGAATATGGGAATAAAATTTGTAGAAAAAAATGACACCTTAATAGTAAAGATAAAAGGGGAATTGGATCATCATACATCGGATATTTTTAAAGATGCTATAAATACTGAATACCAGAAAGGATTTAAAAATATCATATTGGATTTTGAAAAATTGAATTTTATGGATAGTTCCGGTATTGGAATGATTCTTGGAAGGTATAAAATGGCTAAAGATAATGATGGTAAATTGGCAATTGTAGGTGCTAATTCTCAACTTTTAAAAGTCATCGAGTTATCAGGAATTTTAAGGATAATAAATTGCTATGATACAATAGAAGAAGCTATTAAAAACATGCAAAGGGGGATATAAATGAGTTATTCAAATAAAATGGAATTGAAATTTTTAAGCAAGTCTCAGAATGAGTCTTTTGCACGGACCGTTATTGCTGCTTTTGCAGCTCAATTAGATCCAACTGTAGAGGAAATAGCAGATATCAAGACAGCAGTATCTGAAGCTGTTACAAATTCTATAATTCACGGTTATGAAGGTAAAATTGACTATATAATGTTAAAAGCAGAGATAGAAGGGAACAAGTTAACAGTCGAAGTTATTGACAATGGTGTTGGAATAGAGGACATTGAAAAAGCGATGGAACCTTTATATACTACAAAACCTGATGAAGATAGATCAGGAATGGGCTTTACTGTTATGCAGACTTTTATGGATGAATTGGTTGTTGAATCTGAAAAAGGAAAAGGTACTAAGGTTAGAATGACCAAATACATCAATTCAGGTAAATGAGGTGCTGCTATGATTGATAAAGATAATGAAAGGAATGAAGATGTAAATGAACTTATAAGAAAATCTAAAAATAATGACAAGTCTTCAATGGAGAAGTTGCTGAAAGAAAATAGCGGCCTTATTTGGAGTATAGTGAAGAAATTTTCTTACAGAGGATATGAGGCAGAAGATCTTTATCAGATTGGATGTATAGGATTTGTAAAAGCCATTAATAAGTTTGATGAATCTTATAATGTGAAATTATCCACGTATGCAGTACCAATCATAATAGGTGAGATAAAAAGGTTTTTGAGAGATGATGGACTTATTAAAGTTAGCCGATCATTAAAAGAATTGTCAAATAAAGCCTATTTTATGAAAGACAAATTGGAAAAGGAATTAAATAGAGAACCAACAATCCAAGAAATTGCTTCAAAGCTTAATGTTTCAGCAGAAGAAGTTGCGATGGCGTTTGAATCTACTGCCACTGCTGAATATTTATATGATAATTCTCAACACAATGAAGATGATAATTTGCTTTTGATAGAAAAAATAGGAATCGATGAACAAGAATATGAAATTGAAGATAAGTTGGCTTTAAGAATGGTTTTAAAAAATTTAAATTCTCGTGAAAGACAGATAATCGTTTTGCGGTATTTTAAAGATATGACGCAGACAGAAGTATCTAAAATCCTAGGCATATCTCAAGTACAAGTATCAAGAATTGAAAAGAAAGTTTTAAAAAAACTAAAAGAGCAATTACAAGAAGTGTAAAGTTATTTGCACTTCTTTTTGTATGAAAAAAACATATTGTCACATAATATTACTGTACCGAGGTGTTACAAATGAGAAAGCTTATTATATTTTTCTCAATAATTATATTTACTTTATCTGTTATTTACTTTTTAAAATATAGCACTAAAAAAATACCTGATAGTGCTGTACTTGTTTATTTAAAGGAGGAGTTAAAATGGCTGTAGTTAAAATTTTAAATGTCGTAGGAGATTCTACTAAAAGTTGGGACGATGCTATACAAAATGCGGTAGCAGAAGCAGCAAAAACTGTAAACAATATATCGGGAATAGAAGTATTAAATCAAACTGCTAACGTAAAAGACGGTAAAATTGTCGAATACAAAGCAAATATTCAAATAGCATTTAGAGTAGACAGATAAAAAGTGGGCAACCATAATAGGTGCCCACTATATATCGATTTTATGGAGGCATTAAAATGGAAAAGGATATAAAGAAACAGCAAGAATACAAGGATATTGCACAGAAATATGAGCCAAAGCCTACTCTTTTAAAAAATGTTTTATGGGCTTTTGTGGTAGGTGGATTAATATGTGATGTTGGCCAATTTTTTTTAAATTTGTTTATTAATCGAGGAATGACTGCCGAACAAGCCGGAACACCAGTTGCAATCATAATGGTTTTTTTAGGCTCATTTTTAACTGGAATTGGCATTTACGATGACATTGGACGATTTGCAGGAGCTGGTTCTGTTGTGCCGATAACTGGTTTTGCTAATTCTATTGTTTCACCAGCTATGGAATTTAAAAGAGAAGGATTTGTTTTTGGGGTGGCTTCCAGAATGTTTAACATAGCGGGTCCGGTTATAGTTTACGGAGTTGGTACCTCTATTATCGTAGGGCTTATATACTATTTTCTAAAAGGGTGATTACTATGGCAATAAAAAAAATGGGATCGCAAACCGTTAAATTTGCAAATCCACCTTCTATTATATCGTCTGGCACAATAGTTGGACCAAAAGAAGGACAAGGACCTTTAAAAGATTATTTTGATATGATTTTGACTGATGATACTTACGGTGAAAAAAGCTGGGAAAAAGCTGAATGCAAGATGTTTCAAGACTCTGTAAATTTAGCCCTTAAAAAAGCAAGTTTAAATATTTCAGACATTGATTATTTGATAGGTGGAGATCTTTTAAATCAAATAATTACTTCTAGTTTTGCTGCTAGACAATTTAATGTACCTACGTTTGGATTATATGGAGCTTGTTCCACAATGGCTGAAGGATTGTCTATAGCTTCTATGTTAATAGATGGAGGATTTGCAGATTATATTATTGTTACAACATCCAGTCATTTTTCTACTGCTGAAAGACAATACAGATTTCCATTAGAGCAAGGTGTCCAAAGGCCATTCACATCCCAGTGGACGGTTACAGGATCAGGTTCATCATTGTTGTCATCCAATGGCACAGGTCCATATATAACGCACGTTACAACAGGAAAAGTTGTTGATTTAGGAATGAAAGATGCAAACAATATGGGTGCTGCTATGGCCCCTGCTGCAGCAGATACAATTTTGACACATTTTAATGATACGGGTTTTACAATAAACGATTATGATTTAATAATAACTGGAGACATGGCAAGAGTTGGGAAAAGCATCCTGATGGAGTTGCTTAGTAAAGAAGGCATGAATATTGAAAATAAATACAAAGATTGTGGAATAGAAATATATGATGAATCGCAAGATGTACATTCCGGTGGAAGTGGAGCAGGATGTTCTGCAGTAGTTTTAAATGGTTGGCTGCTTCAGCAGATAAAAAGCGGAATTTACAATAGGGTTTTATTTATCGCTACAGGTGCCTTGCTATCGCCGACAAGCACACAACAAGGTGAGTCAATACCAGGTATAGCTCATGCAGTTACAATTTCAAATTACGTGTAGAGGAGGTTGATACAATTGGATTATTTACGTGCTTTTCTTGTAGGCGGAATAATTTGTGTGATTGCTCAAATATTAATGGATAAAACAAAGCTTACACCTGCAAGAATTTTAGTTTTGTATGTTACAGTAGGAGCTATATTAGGTGGTATAGGAATATACAAGAAAATAATAGATTTCGGAGGTGCTGGTGCAACTGTTCCGCTTCTTGGCTTTGGCAATTCTTTAGCGCAAGGTGCAATCAAAGCAGTAAAAAAAGATGGTATCACTGGTGCTTTTACAGGTGGACTGACGGCAACGGCAGGTGGTATCGCTGCAGCAATCTTTTTTGGCTATTTGTTTTCTATAATATTTAATCCTCGTACAAAAAAATGATATTTATAGAAAAGCATAATTCATGGGATTATGCTTATTTTTTTGTACAAATATGATATAATAATTAAAGCATATTAGCGAGAAAGAGGGAGTTTTTATAGACAGAGATATACTTTTAATTTTAAAAGATATGTCGGAGAAAATTGGGGTAAATGCTTATATTGTAGGTGGATACGTAAGAGACAAATTGTTAAATTTAGAAAGCGATGACATTGATATTACGGTAGAAGGCGATGGAATAAAATTTGCTTTTATGCTCAATGAAATTTTAAATGGTGATATAGAGGTACATGACAAATTTGAAACTGCCAAAATAAAAATAAAAGATTTTGAGTTAGATATTGTGTCTGCAAGAAAAGAATATTATGAACGTCCTGGAATGTTGCCAGTCGTCCAACGAGCAAGTCTTGCTGATGATATTAAAAGAAGAGATTTCACGATAAATATGCTGGCATTAGATGTAAAAACAAATCAAATCATTGATATATATAACGGTGCAGATGACATAAAAAATAAATTAATTAGAGTCGTACATGATAAAAGTTTTGTTGACGATCCAACGAGGATTTTTAGGGCAATAAGATACAGTGGAAGATTAGGTTTTAAAATAGAGCAACATACTGAATGGTTGTTAAGGAAGTCTATATCTGACGGTGATATTTTTAATGTATCTGCCGATAGAATTATGAATGAAATTTATTTGATATTGAAAGAGAAGAAACCTGAACCTATAGTAAAGTTAATGAAACATTACCAGCTTGATAAGGAATTATTTTGTGGCATAAAGATTAATACAACAAATTTGAATACAAGCCCTAAAGATGGCAATACATTATTGTATAGATTTTTGTTGTTTTTCTATAATGCTACAAAAGAAGATGCTGATTGTTTAATTAGAAAATACAATTTAAAACGTGAATATTTGAGTGGATTATCTGATATTCTCAATATAAAGATGAATATGTCTAACTTAAATGAAAATGTATCTATTTTCAATACATTAAAAGATAAGAGAATAGAAGCAATATCTGCAGTACATGCTATGGAAGACTTAAATATAAAACAAGCCATCGAAAAGTATTATGACATGGTAAAATTAAAGAGACTGGGAATAAATGGCGACGACATAAAAAAATTAGGACTTCAACCGTCACCAATTTACAAACAAATTTTAGATAAAATATTGCTGGACAAAATTTCAGGCAAGATAAAAGATCGAGAAGATGAGATTAGGAGTCTATTACATTATGTAGAAGAAGTTAAAAGAGGTGAAAAGATTTGAGTGCATTATTAAGCTATTTAATCAGAATTCCGGCATTGATAATCGCAATGAGTTTTCATGAGTTTAGCCATGGTTATGTAGCAGATAAATTAGGCGATCCTACGCCTAGGCAAAGCGGAAGACTTACATTAAATCCACTGGCCCACATAGATCCTTTAGGGTTAATTATGCTGTTTATTATATACTTTGGGTGGGCTAAGCCAGTACCGATAAATCCGTATTATTTTAAAGACAGAAAAAAAGGCGTTTTATATGTGGCGTTGGCTGGCCCCCTTTCTAACGTTTTTTTGGCCATAATAACGCGAATTCTGATGTTTTATTTTGGAAATATCCCTGTATTAGGACTTTTTTTGACTATACTCTATCAATACAATTTGGTTTTTGCTGTGTTTAATATAATTCCTATTCCACCATTAGATGGTTCAAAGGTTTTGTGGAGCATTCTTCCTCAGAAAGAAGCATATATTTATTCGCAATATGAACAATATGGACAAATTGCTTTGCTGTTGCTTCTATTTACAGGAATAATTAATTTATTTATGACTCCGCTAATGATGGGGTTAGATAAACTGATTTCTAAAATAATTTTGTTTCCGTTTGGAGTGGGATAATGTACAACATTAAAATAGAATCTTTTGAAGGACCTTTTGACCTTTTGTTTCATCTTATAGAAAAAAACGAAATAGATATAAAAGACATACCGATTGCATCTGTTTTTGACCAATACATGGAATATTTAAAAGCTATGCAAGAAATGGACTTGGATATTGCAACAGAGTTTATTTTAATGGCTGCTACATTGCTGGAAATAAAGTCAAGTATGCTTTTACCAAAGCAAAATTTCGAAGGACAGCAAATGGTAATGGCTGATGCAGACCCTAGAGAAGAATTGGTGGAAAAGTTGATTGAGTATAAAAAATATAAAAGTGTCGCAAATAGACTGAAAAAGTTAAATACATTAGGCACTAAATTTTTTAGAGACGAGCCTGAAATAAAATATGTTGATAAATCGCTTTGCCTCAATTATTCAACTATCGACTTAAAAAAAGCTTATATGAAGATTCTTCAAAAGTCCAGCAACAATGTTATGCCGATTAGATATGCAAAAGATCAAATTACAATTGATGACAAAATAAAGGAGATATTAAAGAAACTAATAGTTACTCCTGTGATTAAATTTGGCGATTTCTTAAAGAATTTACGAAAGATAGAAAAAATTGTTTCGTTTGTAGCACTTTTGGAATTGATTAAGTTAAATAAAGTTGCGGCTGAACAAAAAAAGACATTTGGAGACATAATTATAAAAAGTCTAAAGAGGTGAAATAATGGATATAGATTGCATAATAGAGTCTATACTATTTGCCGCTGGCAGACCTGTTAAGATAAAAACTTTAAGTGATGTCTTAAATATTTCCACAAAGGATGTCATTGAATCTTTTAATAGATTAAAAAACAGTTATGATAGAGAAAACAGAGGGGTAAAAGTTTCGATGATAAATGATTCAATAGTGATGTCTTCAAATGAAGCATATTCAGACTATATAAAAAAGGCATTAGGACTTGATATAAAGCAAGGATTATCTCAAGCTGCATTAGAAGTTTTGTCTATAATCGCTTATAATCAGCCTATTACAAGAATTGACATAGAAAAAATAAGGGGTGTAAAGTGCGAGAAAGCAATTAATACCTTATTAGAATTTAATTTAATTAAAGAAGATGGAAGAATAAATGCCCCAGGCCGTGCAATACTTTATTCTACAACTGATGATTTTCTGAAGTATTTTAATTTGCCTTCTTTAAAAGACTTGCCTCCATTAGACGATATTACTTAGTATTTTATTTTTATTATTGAAAACAATATATTTGAGAAGGTGAATTGATGTTTTCTCTTTGTATATTATTAATTTTGCTTGTAGCAATATTTATTTTTATTTACCCTATGACTTTTAAAGTGCACTATGACAATTATGGTGTAAATTTTATTTTAAATATATACATATATATTGTTCGATTTGCTAAGATTGCCAGCCTAAACGTTAATTATAAAAGAATTGAAGAAAATGATAGAGCAGAATTGTCATTAAAAATATTAGGAATTAGATTGATGAATGTAGTCGTTGATATTGTCAATTTTACTCTAAAAGACAATAGGCCGGTAATAAAGTATGAAGTTCATAAAGCATTTTTTTTAAAATTCCCCAAAAAATCAGAAAAGAGAAAAATGCTAAGTTTACATGATGTACATAGAATAATAGATTTATTTAATTCAAATAAGTTTATGATTTATGAAATGAGCAAAAGCATTAAAAGGTCTATAGTAATTAGGAAATTAAGATTAAATGTAGATGAGGGATTTACTGATGCTGCTTTTACATCAATTGTATATGGAATTATTAATTTTGTAATTTATACGCTAATTGTTCCTGTCTATTGCAGTATAAAATTTTTAACTAAGCCTTCTATATCTATAAACCCTCATTTTGGAGAAAATATTTTAAAAAGCGACTTTGATTGCATATTAGATTTTAGATATGGTAATATTATAGTTAATGGTATTAAATTCTTAAAAAATTTTAAACGGAGGTGATTTTGGATGAGCGATCATCCTATTGAAGGATTAATGAAGACGACTATGGAGAGTCTTAAGGAAATGATAGATGTAAATACAATCGTTGGGGATGCAGTAGAAGCTCCAGACGGAACAGTGATCATTCCAATTTCAAGGGTAACGTTTGGTTTTGCTGCTGGTGGTGGAGAGTTTCAGATGACGCAAAATAAAGACAAAGAACAAAATCAAAATAATGGACAATCAAATATGCCATTTGGCGGTGGCAGTGGTGCGGGCGTTTCTTTACAGCCAGTTGCATTTATGGTTGTAGGGCAAGGACAGATAAGACTTTTGCCAGTAAATCAAAATGCGATGGTTGAAAGAATAATTGATTTGGCACCTAAGTTAATGGAGGAGCTTCAAAATGTTTTTAATAAAAACAAGACTTATAAAAAATCAACTCCAATAACTGTAACAAATAACATAGATTGATTTATTAGGTAACAAGCGGGTCATAATGTGAGGTATTAACTTTCAAGGAGGACAGTAATGAAGAAAATACTTTTATTAGTGCTTATTTTTACTTTCCTTATGACCCCTACAAACATAGAAGCTGAGAATTTAAAACCTCCTCAGATTGCTGCAAAAGCTGCAATTGTAATGGATCAGAAATCTGGCAGAATTCTTTTTGAAAAAAATATAAGTGAAAAACTTCCTATGGCAAGTACAACCAAAATCATGACATTGTTGTTGGCTTTAGAATACGGCAATTTAAATGATATTGTAACCGTCAGCAAAAAAGCTGCAAGTGTAGGTGGATCTTCAATATGGCTTTCGCCTGGAGAAAAAATTTCAATGATAAATTTATTGTACGGTTTAATGTTAAACTCAGGGAATGATGCTGCAACCGCAATTGCAGAACATATAAGTGGCAGTGTTGATAAGTTTGTGGAGCTTATGAATAAAAAAGCTAAAGAAATTGGAGCATATAATACAAATTTTGTTACACCTTCAGGTCTTGATATCGGGATTGACAACCATTATACAACTGCTTATGATTTAGCTTTAATTACAAGATACGCTTTTAACAATTACAATAAATTCGCTGAAATAGTATCAACAAAAGAAAAGACAATTCCTTGGGACGGAAAAGAATACGACAGGTATCTGCGAAATAAAAATAAGATGCTTTGGCAATATGAAGGAGCAGATGGAGTAAAAACAGGATTTACTAATAAGGCTGGCAGATGCTTAGTAGCTTCTGCAACAAGAAATGGTCAAAGGCTAATATCTGTAGTATTAAACAGCGGTCCAATGTGGGAAGACACACAAAAAATTTTAGATTACTCTTTTTCAAATTATACTCCAATTAAGATCATTTCGAAAGGTCAGATGGTAAAGACCATAAGTGTTGTTAATGGCAAGGAAAAATATCTGCCGCTTATGTATAATAGTGATTTCATCTTGCCAATTTCAAAAGATGAGGAGATAAACGTTAAAATTGATTATAACATACCTAAATCTGTAAAAGCACCAATAGGAATTGGAGAAAAAATCGGAATTGCTATTGTGAAATTGAATGATAATCAGGTTGCGACTATCGATGTTGTTTCAGGCAAAAACATTGATGAAAGAGATTATAACTTTAATTTTAAAACCATCATAAAGAATTGGATTGACATATTTCAATATTAAACTCCTGGTATGTACCAGGAGTTTTTTGTAACCTTTTTTTTATTTGAGAATAACATAAATATGTAAAATTTCTTTAGGAGATGGTTAAATGATCAATCACAGGCTTGAATGTATTGACATTGGTAGTGATTACTGTCCTTGCTATTTAGCAGAATTAAACGAATGTATTGTTTGTTCTCAATTGCAAGGGAAAGAATTTTGCGATTGCAATTGGAATGGCGTATGTGTATATCAAGATTTTATTTGGTCAAAAAGAAAAGCAAAAGCAAAAAGGGAAACTATTGTGGCAGATATAATTGATAAACAAAATATAAATAAAAATTTAATAATATTGGCGCTATCTGTATCTAACAAAATGGCAAGAGACTTAAATGAACCTGGATCGTATGTGTTCTTAAGAGATGAGTCAAGTCCTTCTTTTTTCGACGCACCAATGTCTGTAATGTACGCTGATGAGATAAATGGGATTATAAAAATTGCTGTACAAATTAACGGCCCTAAGACAAATTTAATCAATTCATGCGGTAAACATGTATTTTTGAGAGGCCCATATTGGAATGGATTGTTTGGACACAAATATATAAAAGGTACTAGAAATTCAAAATGCCTTGTAATATTAAGGGGTATAGCACAAGCACCTGGAGCAATAATCATAAACAAGTTATACAATAACAACAATGAAATAACTGTGATAATTGATAAGGGTAAAGTTGAAGAGTTTTTTATTTGGCAGTATATTAATAACTTTAATTTAAAGATAATTACGACAGATCTTTTAAGCAACGATGGGCAAGATATTTTAAAAAATGCAATTGCAGACAAGGATATTAAATTAATTTACAGTGGAGGTTCTGATGAACAACATCTAAATATTTTAAATTATTTAGATTTACTTGATAGCAAAGCTTATTTTGCTGTATCAAACAATAATACAATATGCTGTGGAGAAGGTATTTGCGGCAGTTGTGAAGTCCAAATTGATGGGCAAAAAATAAGGTCGTGTAAAGTTCAATTAGATGTTAGAAAGACAATTGAAAGGAGAGTATTACATGGTTAAGGTTGTTGTTATTGGCGGCGGTTGGGCAGGATGTGCAGCAGCTCTTACGGCAAAAAAAGCAGGTGCTGAAGTCGTATTGCTTGAAAAAACAGATATGTTGTTAGGTTGTGGTTTAGTGGGAGGAATAATGCGAAATAATGGCAGGTTTACTGCTGCAGAAGAAATAAAATATTTAGGTGGATATGAATTGATTGAGATAACGGATATGTGTGCAAGACATAGAAATATTGAATTTCCAGGGCATAAACACGCAAATCTGTACGATATAACTAAGGTTGAGCCTGAAATAAGAAAAATGCTATTAAATAAAGGGATTAAAATTAAATTTATATCTAGAGCGGCAGATGTAATAATGGAAAACAAGACAAAAATCAAAGGTATTGTTTTAGATGATGAATCAGTTGAATATGGCGATGTATTTATAGAGACTACCGGCTCAACAGGGCCTATGGGAAATTGTTTAAGATACGGCAATGGTTGTTCAATGTGTATACTAAGATGTCCATCTTTTGGACCAAGGATTAGCATAAGTTACCGAGCAGGTGTTGAAGATATTTTAGGAATGAGATCTGATGAAGTTTATGGTGCCTTTAGTGGGTCTTGTAAGTTGAATAAGGATTCATTAAGCGATGAAATCAGAGAGAAACTTGATAAAGAAGGTGTTGTCGTGTTGCCAGTTCCTGAAGAAGATGTAAACATGGATAAACTGAATATAAAAGTATGCCAACAATATGCTCTTCCAGAATACGCAAAGAATGTCATTTTACTTGATACTGGCCATGCCAAGCTGATGACCCCATTTTATCCTTTAGAAAAATTAAGAAGAATTCCAGGGTTTGAAAGAGCCAGGTTTGAAGATCCATATTCTGGAGGAAAGGCTAATTCAATTAGATATCTCTCTATTGCTCCAAGGAATAACGGAATGAAAGTAAAAGGTCTTGATAATTTGCTTTGTGCGGGAGAAAAATCAGGGCTTTTTACTGGACATACCGAAGCTATGACTACCGGATGTTTGGCAGGGCACAATAGTGTTAGGCTGTCATTAGGAATGCCGCTTTTAGAATTGCCGAGAAATTTGGCATCTGGGGATCTTATTGCATATGAAAATGAATGTATAGAAACAAAAGAAGGATTGAAGAATCGCTATACGTTTGCAGGTGGAATATATTTTGATAGGATGAAATCATTAGGATTGTATACTACAAATACTGATGCGATTAGAGAAAAGGTAGAAAGAGATAATCTTATGGGAATATATAATGAAAAATTGGTTTAGGCAAGTCTAAAGCTTGCCTAAAGTATTGTCTTTTGTATCAAAAAATGTTATATTATATGCGTTGTGTTGGGTGTATAATAAATGTGGGTGTGAAACGTTATGGAAAGATTGCAAAAATACCTGGCTGAGTGCGGAATTGCGTCCAGGAGAAAGTGTGAGCAGTTGATTTTAGATGGAAAAGTTAAAGTTAATGGTAAAACTATTAGGGAGCTTGGTGTCAAAGTTGACCCAAATAAGGACGTTGTTGAATACAATGGTAAAGTAGTCACAAAAGTCAATAAAAATATATACATCATGCTAAATAAACCTGTAGGATATATTACGACGGTTAAAGATCAATTTGACAGACCTTCAGTTATAGACTTAGTTAATATTGATGATAGGATATATCCAATTGGTCGATTGGACTATGACACTTCAGGACTGCTTTTGCTTACGAATGACGGTGATTTGGCAAATAAACTCATGCACCCGAGGCATAAAATTAATAAGGTATATATTGCGCAAATAAAAGGTGTGCCAAACAAAATGAAGTTGGATATGTTTAGAAATGGACTTTACATTGATAATTATAAAACTGCCAAAGCTGAGATAGATATATTAAAAGTCACAAATGGTAATTCTACCGTAAGAATAGTCATCCATGAGGGACGAAACAGGCAAATCAGAAAGATGTGTGAGCTAATTGGACATCCTGTCTTAAAGTTAAAAAGAGTAAAAATAGGCAATTTGGATATTGGAAATTTAAAAACTGGACAATGGCGTTATCTATCTAAAGATGAAGTAGAATATTTAAAAAAATTATAGGAAGAGATGGTTTATGTTTAAAATTAAGTTTGCATCAGAAGAAGATTTAAAATATATAAAAGAAATTGCTGATTATTTTAAATTGCCTTTTTCAGTAGATCTAAGCAAATGTATTAATATGATAGCAACAGATGAAAAGCCTTTTGGCTTTATAACAATAAAAGTGTATGATGATATGGCTTATATAATAGGACATGCTGTTTTGCCTGAATATCAGATGAAAGGCTATGGAACAATGCTTTTAAAGGTTGCTTTAAACAATGTATATGATTTTGGAATCAAAAAAGCGTGCATAAAACATTCTAAATTTGATGATTTTTATATTAAAAATCATTTTGAAAGATTAGAAGGCATTCTATATGTCGATATAGAAGAATTATTTAAAAAATGATTTGGGAGGAATGAAAAATGGAATTATGGTTTACTGAGCATCACAACGATTCTATAGGTTATTCATTAAAAGTAAATAGAACATTGAATTCTGAAAATACCCAATATCAAAAGTTAGACGTAATAGAGTCTGAATTTTATGGTAGGGTATTGATTCTTGATGGAATTTTGCAAACGACAGAGAAAGATGAGTTTGTATATCACGAGATGATAGTGCATGTTCCACTTTTTACTCACAAAAATCCTAAAAGTGTTTTAATAGTAGGTGGTGGCGATGGTGGTGCCGTAAAAGAAATTTTAAAGCACGATTCAGTGGAAAGAGTTGTTCTCGCAGAGATCGATGATCGTGTTGTGGAAAATTCGAAAAAATATCTACCTACAATTAGCTGTGGATTATATGATGAAAAAGTAGAGATTATGATTGGCGATGGAATAAAATATGTGAGTGAGCACAAGAATGAATTTGATGTTGTAATTGTAGATTCGACAGATCCTATAGGCCCTGCGGTAGGGTTATTCACAGAAGATTTTTATAGATCTGTGTATGAGTGCTTAAAGGAAGACGGAATTATAGTAGCACAGACAGAGTCACCTTTTATTTATGGTAGCTTAATAAATAAATTAAGTAAGATGTTTAAAAATATTTACCCAATAGTAAAGCCATATATATGTACTATACCGACATATCCGGGGCATTTGTGGACTTTTACAATGGGTTCTAAGAAGTATGATCCTGAAGCTGTAGATGTGAATAATATTCCTAATATTGACACAAAATATTATACGCCACAGTTACATAAAGCCAGCTTTGTGTTGCCGAAATTTGTAAAAGAAATTTTTGAGGAGGCATAGTTTTTGATAATAAAAGACAATTTATCAAACGGTGGAAAATTTTTGGGGAGCAGCGATGATTATTATAAATCTGAAATTGTGATTGTAGGTGCTCCTATGGATTATACTGTAAGCTTTAAACCCGGAACACGCTTTGGACCACAGGCAATAAGGATGGCATCTTTAGGATTAGAAGAGTACAGTGTATATTTAGATAGAAGTTTAAAAGACAAAAAGTATTATGATTATGGTGATTTGATATTACCTTATGGAAATGTAGAAAAATGTTTAAATATAATTGGTGATGCTGCTAAAGATATTATAGATGCTGGGAAAAAGCCGATATTTTTGGGTGGTGAACATTTAATAAGTGCTCCAATCTTAGAAAAAGTTTTTAAAAAATACGGAAATGAGTTAGTTGTGCTTCACTTTGACGCACATACAGATCTGAGAACTGAATTTTTTGGAGAAAGAGATTCCCATGCTACAGTTTTAAGAATTGCCTCTGAATTTGTAAACAAAAAAAATATGTATCATTTTGGCATACGCTCAGGTGTTAAAGAGGAATTTGTTTTTGCATTCAAAAATACCAATATGTTCTTATATGATGTTGTTGAACCCTTGAAATCAATACTTGATAATATAAAATCAAAGCCTATATACATCACATGGGACATAGACGTTTTAGATCCCGCTTTTGCACCTGGTACAGGTACTCCTGAACCCGGTGGTATAACCTCAAAAGAAGCGCTAAGTGCAATACACATGTTAAAGGATCTAAATGTTGTAGGTATGGATTTGGTTGAAGTATCGCCTGATTACGACCATTCGGGTATAACGTCGATTTTGGCTGCGAAATTGATAAGGGAGTCTATTCTATCATTCTTATGATAAGTTTATTTTAAAATAAGACCAGTTTTTAATAGTTGGTCTTATTTTTTTATAGAAATATTAACTTAACAAGAGTATAATATTGAGTAAAGGAGGAGTTTTAATGTCTAAGATAAAAATAACGGAGACTGTTTTAAGAGATGCACATCAATCGTTGCTGGCAACTAGGATGACAACTGATGAAATGCTTCCCATAGCAGAGAAATTAGATGAAGTCGGCTTTTTCTCATTGGAAGCATGGGGCGGTGCTACATTTGATGCATGTATGAGATTTTTGAACGAAGACCCATGGGAAAGATTAAGACTTTTAAAGAAGGCGATTAAGAAGACGCCTCTTCAAATGTTGTTAAGAGGTCAAAATTTACTTGGATATAAACACTATCCTGATGATGTTGTAAATGAATTTATAATAAAATCTGTTGAAAATGGTATAGATATAATAAGAGTTTTTGATGCATTAAATGATGTGAGAAATTTAGAAGTGCCAATAAAATCTGCAAAAAGCGCAGGTGCTCATGTGCAGGCAGCTATAGTATATACAGTTAGTCCTGTACATAATACAGATCATTATTTGAAAGTGGCAAAGTCTCTTCAAGATATGGGTGTGGATTCTATATGCATTAAGGATATGTCTGGAATATTATCACCTTATGCTGCATACGATCTGATTAAATCTCTAAAAAGAGCACTTTACACGCCGATTCAACTGCATAGCCATTATACAGCAGGACTTGCTTCAATGACCTATTTAAAAGCCATAGAAGCTGGTGTAGACGGAGTTGATACAGCTATTTCTTCTCTTGCTTTAGGAACATCACAGCCAGCTACAGAATCAATTGTGGCCGCATTGAAAGGTACAGAATATGATACAGGGTTAGATTTAAAATTGCTTGCTGAGATAGCTCAGTATTTTAATGTGATTAAGCAAAATCACAAAAATGACAGCGATATGTCTTTGCTTATGTTTGTTGATGTTAAAGCATTAGAGAGTCAAATACCAGGGGGAATGTTATCAAACCTGGTTTCACAGCTAAAGCAGCAGAATGCATTAAACAAATATCAGGATGTCCTGAAAGAAGTTCCAAGGGTACGAGAAGATTTAGGATACCCTCCTCTTGTTACTCCAATGAGTCAAATGGTTGGAACTCAGGCTGTTTTAAATGTTATTACAGGAGAAAGATATAAAATAGTTCCTAAAGAAATTAAAGATTATGTCAAAGGTTTATACGGGATGCCACCAGCTCCAATTTCAGATTCTATACGAGAGAAAATAATTGGCGATGAAGAAATAATCTCAAATAGGCCAGCAGATTTACTAAGTCCTCAATTGGATGAATTTAAAAATGAGATAAAGGAATTTATAGAGCAAGATGAAGATGTTTTATCATATGCATTATTTCCTCAAGTAGCAAGAAGGTTTTTTGAGTATAGGCAAGCTAAAAAATACAAAATTGATTCAACATTATTGAATATCGAAGAGAGGGTTCACCCAATATAAACAAAAAAACTATAGGTATAAAGCCTATAGTTTTTTTTATCTTAAAAATAGTTGTGTAACACAATTTAAAAATAAACATAACATGTAATAGAAAAATGAAAGGGGGTTTTAACAATGTCTGATCCACAATATTACCCTGGACATTGTAGAACGACATATACAGTAAGGCCTGGAGATTCAATGTGGACCATAGCGAATATGTTTGGCATACCATTAGACTGCTTAATAAGAGCTAATCCACAGATACCGAATCCAAATTTAATATATCCGGGACAACAAATTTGTATACCAGCATATTGCCCGCCAGAGAGACATTGCAGAGAAATGTATATAGTAAGGCCTGGAGATTCAATGTGGACTATAGCTAATATGTATGGTATTCCATTAGACTGTTTAATAAGAGCTAATCCACAGATACCAAATCCAAACTTAATATATCCAGGTCAACAAATTTGTATACCACATCACTGCTGGTAAAATATAAAAATGTTGAGGTACCAAAGTATGGTATCTCAACATTTTACATGTACATAAATAACGTTTAAAAAATTGCTTTTAAATTTGATTATCTTTACTGGACCATTATCAATTTTTTCACCACATTTAAGACAAAAAATATTTTTATTTTTAGTTATTTCTGAGTATGATTCGTCAAACCGTAATGATCCATACTTTATAAAGCTTTTCCAGCCAGTTTTACACAATTTACGCCTATTATCATAGTCAGCATAAACCCACTTTAATAATCTGTGAAAATGAAAAGGATATTTTGTATAACTGAGAAATCTCTTTGAAAGACCAAGAGATAGTGCATAGTTTTCAAAAGTATTCTCTATTCGATCCTGAAGTGGATTCAATATTTTTGTGCTTTTGTAATTATAACCATTAGTTTTTAGATATTCTCTCAAATAGTCAAACATATAACCTCTGCAGACATGTATTTCCTCATTTTTGTCTACTTTCATTTGGTCTAAAAAACCGATTGAAATTTCAGCGGCTTTATGCAAATACAATTTTTTGCTAAAGTTATCCTCCGTATAGTATGTAAGAGGTATTATATCATAATGGTATTCATTAGTTTCGACTCTCATAACACCAATACATGTCCCACCGATTAAGCTTCCACTTCCAGCGTCATCAATCTGTATCACATTATCACTCCTTGCTTATATATTAATTTTATATTAAAATCATATTAATTATTCAGTACATGAATGTAATAATATAGTAGGAGGATGCGTATGAATGTTTTGCTGACAAACGATGATGGCGTTTTTTCTGATGGTATAAACCAATTGGCTGTTTTTTTAAAAGATTATTATAATGTTGTTGTCGTTGCACCTGATAGAGAAAGAAGTGCTGTGGGACATGCCATAACAATGCATAAACCTTTGAGGATTAATAAAATTAAAGATGATGATAACCTTAAAATTTTTTATGCAAATGGAACTCCGTCAGACTGTGTGAAACTGGGAATAGATGTGGTTATGGACAAAAAGCCAGATATTATAATTTCTGGTATTAATAATGGTTTCAATTTGGGTACAGATGTTTTGTATTCTGGGACAGTTTCGGCTGCAATGGAAGGCGCAATTAATGGTTATCCTTCGATTGCCATATCGCTGGAAGCCGGGACAAAATTATCAGACAAAGCGATGCAGTATATAAGGAAGCTTATAGATAATGTTGTACAAAATGGACTGCCAAAGAACTGTTTATTAAATGTAAACATACCGAATGTAAGTGGTGAATTTAAGGGTATAAAAATTACAAAATTAGGTCATCGAAATTATACTGAGAATTTTACAAAAAGAATCGATCCACGAGGTATGGATTATTATTGGCTGGCAGGAAAAGTTTTAGAAAATGCCAATGACGAAGATAGTGATATAATCGCTGTTAAAAACGGTTTTATCTCTATAACTCCAATACAACTCGACTTAACTATGTATAGCTTCATTGGTAATTTAAAAAATTGGGATATGTCTATCTGAATTTTTTGAAGCAAGAAATTTATCATTAAATTTATTGGCATTTTTTATTCATCGATTGCAGGATTTTTTGTTTACGTATAGAATACTTTATATGTGGTACTAATTTAAAATCAAACATAGAAAGGGTATAAACTATGGATAAAAATGCTGATATAATTAAAAGGATTCAAGATAATTATGCACAGTTAAGCAAAAGCCAAAAAATTATAGCAGAATATATAATAAACCATTATGATAAAGCTGCCTTTATGACTGCAGCAAAATTGGGCAATAGCATAAATATAAGTGAATCTACTGTAGTTAGATTTGCAAATACTTTAGGTTATGATGGCTATCCTGAGCTTCAAAGTGCTTTACAAGAATTAATAAAAAACAAACTTACTACTGTTCAAAGGCTTGAAATGACAGATGAAACAGATGAAGTTTCTATTTTGAACAATGTGTTAAAATCTGATATAGAAAATATCAAAGCCACAAAAGAAGAAATAGATAAAAATTCATTCAAGGAAGTGGTTGATAATATCTTTAAGGCAAAGAGAATATACATAATCGGTTTTAGAAGTTCTACTGCCATTGCCGAGTATTTAGGTTTTTATCTGAATTTGATACTTGAGAATGTAATATTAGTAAAACCCGGCATATCTGATGTTTTTGAACAAATGCTTAGAGTAAATTCAGAGGACTTAGTAATTGGTATAGGATTTCCAAGGTATTCAAAAAGGACATTGGAAGTTATGAAATATGCTAAATCTCAAAATGCAAAAATAGTTGCCATTACAGACAGTCTTATATCACCGCTTACTGAAATTGCCGATGAAATACTTTTGGCCAAAAGTAATATGGCGTCTTTTGTTGATTCATTAGTTGCTCCATTGAGTCTTATAAATGCACTGATCGTTTCTGTCGGTATTAGAGAGAAAGATAAGATAACAGATACATTTGAAAAATTAGAAAATATTTGGAATGAATACGGAATATATTTGTCGAAGAATATTTAATTCTATAAGAGTCTAATAAGGCCTTAATTGATTTGCAGGAGGTTTATTGATGTCTACTAGATTGTTTATCGTACGGCATGGTGAAACGTTATGGAATAGGCAAAAAAAAATTCAAGGTGCAAGTGATACTCAACTTTCTGATGAAGGAATGAAGCAAGCTTACTTGTTGTCTCAAAGATTAAAAAATGAAATAATAGATGTGATTTTTTCCAGTGATTTAGACAGAGCATATAAAACAGCAACTTTTATTGCAAAAAACTTTAACTTAGATGTTATAAAATTGCCAGAGCTTAGAGAGATATCGTTCGGTGTTTGGGAAGGGCTTACGGTAGATGAGATAGAAAAATCATATAAGGAATTGTATCATACGTGGAAAACTAATCCGCCAGAAGCTAAAATTGAAGGCGCTGAGACGTTAAAAGCTGTGCAAGATAGGATATTGAATGCCACGAATAAAATCATAGAACAATATAAAAATAAAAATATACTAATCGTGTCACATGGAACAACAATCAAAGCTTTAATTTTAGGTATGCTAAATTTGGATTTAAGTTTTTATCCTAAAATAAGACAAGACAATACAGCATTAAATATAATAGATGTAAAAGATGATGGAAATTGCGTTTTAGTTCTGCTGAACGATACATGTCATTTAAGGGAGCGATAATAATTGAAAAAAGTCTTTGTAATTGGCTGTGGCCCTTCAGGAATGATGGCTGCCATAATGAGTTCTCTAAAAGGCAATGAAGTTGTAATTTTTGAAAAAAATGATAGACCAGGGAAGAAACTCATGATAACAGGAAAAGGCAGATGTAATATAACAAATTCAGCTTCAATAAAAGAAATTATTGAAAATACGCCAACAAATGGCAAATTCCTTTATAGTGCTTTAAATGGCTTTTCTAATGCTGATTTAATTGATTTTTTTAACAAGAATGGTTTAATGACTAAAGTTGAAAGAGGAGGAAGAGTATTTCCTGTTTCAGATAAAGCAATTGATGTACTGGATGTCCTTTTAAGGCTCATTAAAGAAAATCATATTGAAATTAGATTCAATAGCAAAGTTACTGATATACTGATTGATGGTAAATGCGTCAAAGGAATAATTGTTAATGGCAAAAAAGAATTTTGCGACAGTTTAATACTGGCATCTGGCGGAAAATCTTATCCTTCTACAGGCTCAACTGGAGATGGGTATGATATGGCAAAAAAATTGGGCCACAAAATAGTAGAGCCACATCCAGCATTAGTCCCTCTTGTAACCTTCGAAGATGTCAGTGAAATGATGGGATTAACACTTAAAAATATTAATGCCAAATTGTGTATAAATGGCAAATTAGTTAGAGAAGAATTTGGTGAAATGCTGTTTACACATTTTGGATTATCAGGTCCTGTAATATTGACACTAAGCAGCTTTTTTAAAACTGTTGAAGATGGAGATGTTGTAATAAAAATTGATTTAAAGCCTGCTTTAAATCATGAGAAGCTGGATGAAAGGCTTCAAAGAGATTTTAAAAAATATTCTAAAAAAGAGTTGAAGAATTCTTTGAATGATTTGCTTCCACGTTCATTGATACCTTATGTGATAAGGGTAAGCTCTTTAAATCCTGATAAAAGAGTTTCAGAATTATCAAAAGCGGAACGAGGTGCTTTAGTAAATGTTATAAAGGATCTCGCATTTCGCATAAAATCTAAGCGATCTATAAATGAGGCCATAATTACTTCTGGAGGAGTAAGCACTAAAGAAATAAATCCTAAGACGATGGAATCGCGGCTTATTAAAGGACTTTTTTTTGCCGGTGAAATAATTGATGTAGATGCATTGACTGGCGGTTTCAACCTACAAATTTCTTTTTCTACTGGTTATTTAGCAGGAATAAATTCCTGAAAATAAACCTTCTTTGCATTTTCTTATATATTTTGCATAAAATATATAAGAATGCATAAGGAGGATTATTATGGGAAAAAGAGTCAAAAAATCAGCGCGCGTATATTATTTGAGCTTTGACAATATGATAGCCTTTTTTGTCATATTGGGCTTTTTAACTATGGTAGTGACCCAAGTATTAATGTTAAATGATAACATTAGGGTTTTTTTAAATTCTACAGAAAAGATAGAAGGTATAAACATAAACACATATCTATCAAATGATGGAACATTGGAATTGGAATTAATTAATTTGGATAAGGCACCAAAGGCTTTTATATTGATAAATGGAGATCCAAAGTACAGCTTTAAGGAGAAAAAATTAAAAATCAACATAAAACAAGGCGATCTCATTGAAATGGATGGGACAAACTACAATCAAGCACTATATGTTAAAGTAATTGATTCAAGCGACAATGTAATAGAACCACAGAAGACAGCAGTCATAAAAGTCAATGGCGATATAGAAGTCATTGGCGGAGTGAGATTGAGATGATATTGTTATAACACGATTTTTACTATATAATTTATAAAGAAAGAAAAACGGAAAGGAGATTGATGTCTTATAAAAGCCATTAGAGGAGCAATAACAACTGAAAATACTAAAGAAGCAATTTTTCATGACACAATTTCTTTAATTGACGAAATTTTCCGCATCAATAAAATAAAAACCAGTGATGTTATATCTATATTTTTTACTGCTACAAAGGACATTGATGCGGCTTATCCTGCAGAAGCATTAAGACATAATGGAATTTCGAATATTCCAATGATGTGTTTTCAAGAAATGAACGTAAAGAAAAGTCTTGAGAAATGTATCAGAGTCGTAGTGTTTATTAATTGTGAAGATGATAAAGAAGTTAAGCACATATACATGAAAAATGCTAAATTGTTGCGATTGGACTTATTAAATATTAAGGTTGCAATTGACGGCCCGGCTGGTGCAGGAAAAAGTACAGTTGCTAAGGAACTGGCAAAAAAACTAAACTTTACTTACATCGATACAGGGGCTATGTATAGAGCTTTGACGTATAAAGCGGTAATTGAAAATATCAACATAGAAGATAAAAATAAAATAGTAGAATTGGCTTCCAATATTGATATTGAGTTGAAAAACGATAAGGTATTGTTAGATGGTATGGATGTTACAAGCGAAATTAGGACACCATCTATTTCTGAAAAAGTATCATATATTTCAATGATACCAGAGGTAAGAGAAGTAATGGTAAAGCTGCAAAAAAGGCTATCAGATAAGGGTAGCGTCGTAATGGACGGCAGAGATATAGCGACAGTTGTAATGCCGGATGCACAATTTAAATTCTTTTTGACTGCCAGTCCTGAAATTAGGGCAATGCGTAGATACAATGAATTGACAAGCAAGAAAATACCTGTTAAGTATGATGATATATTAAATGATATACAAAAAAGAGATAAGAATGATACTGAAAGAGATGTTGCACCATTAAAAAAGGCTGATGATTCTATTGTTATTGACACTACAAACATGAGTATTGATGAAGTAGTAAACAAAATGTACAATATTATAGCTAATGGGTAAAGGGGGTATCTCATGTTTTATTATATAGCCAAATACATCGTTCTTTTTATTATAAATATAATTTTTAGAATAGAGGTAGATGGCTACGAAAATATTCCTGCTAATGGTCCTGTGATTATATGCCCTAATCATATAAGCTTTTTAGATCCACCAATTGTTGGCGCCATTTTTACCAGAAGAATTTTTTTTATGGCAAAGGCCGAGCTTTTCAAAAATCCTTTATTTAGATTCATATTAAGCAAAGGATTAGGCGCTTTTCCGGTGAAAAGAGGCACATCAGATTTAACCGCTATAAAAATTGCTTTAAATCATTTAAAAAAAGGACATGCTATTGGTATTTTCCCAGAAGGAACCAGAAGCAAAACTGGCCAATTGCAAAAAGCCGAGCCTGGTGTATCGCTTTTATCGGTAAAAGGGAAAGCACCTGTCTTACCGGTCGGGATAAAGTCAAATTATAAACTTTTTTCAAAAGTGACAATAAAGATCGGTAAACCTATTTATTTTGAAGAGTATCAAAATGTACATTTAACATCTCAAGATATGGCAAATATTGGTGAAAAGATTATGCTGGAAATTTCAAAGTTAATTTAGGAGGAAACAATGAAAATATTGATAGCTGACAACGCGGGATTTTGTTTTGGGGTAAAAAGGGCAGTCAAGATGGCCTATGATCAAGTGAATAATAGTGATGATTCTAAGACCTATTCATATGGAGAGCTTATTCATAACCCGCAAGTTGTAAAAGACCTTGAAGACAAAGGAATTAAGACTATAGAACACATCGATGAATTAGATGAAAATAGCAAGATACTTATTAGGACACATGGTATACCTGAAAAAATTTATGATGAATTAAAAAAGAAAAAAGTAGAAATAATCGATATGACTTGTCCTTTTGTAAAAAGAGTCCAAAAAATAGTCAATGGATACTATAAGAAAGGATATTCTATTGTTATAATAGGGGATAGAAATCATCCGGAAGTTATAGGTGTAAATGGATGGTGTAATAATTCAGCTTATGTTATCCAATCAACTGATGATGTAAATTCATTGCCTTTTTTAGATAAAGCCTGTGTTGTTGCGCAGACAACTATAACACAAAAAATGTGGGAAGATATCTTGGCTTTGTTGCATCTTAAAGTCAAAGAATTAATATCATATAATACAATATGCGACGCTACCAATAAAAGGCAATCATCTGCTGAAAAAATATCTAAAGAAGTAGATATGATGATCGTCATAGGTGGAAAGAATAGCTCTAATACGCAAAAATTAAAAAAAATATGTGAAAAGAATTGTGATAAAACTGTACAAGTTGAGAGTGCTGATGAAATTGATTTGATTACTCTAAAAGACGTTAAAACAGTCGGCATTACTGCTGGTGCATCTACTCCAGATTATTTAATACAGGAAGTCATTGATAAGATTACTAGTGGAAGAAAGGAAGAATAAAAATGGATGATTTTATGAATGAATACACTTTTAATGAGATCCATGCCGGTGATATAGTAAAAGGTAAAATCATTAAAATACTTAACGATGGAATTATAGCGGATATCGGATATAAATCTGATGCATTTGTTCCTAAATCGCAATTGTCACTTAATCCAAACATAAAAATAAGCGATGATTTTAATGTAGGAGATGAAATCGATCTATATATAATAAAAAGAGAAGATGAAAATGGTGATGTTTTAGCTTCAAAGGTAAAAGCAGACACCGAATTAGCTGAAGAAAGATTAAATACATCATTTAAAAATGGAGATATATTAAATGGAAAAATAATTGAAGTAGTAAAAGGGGGTGTTGTTGCCGAAGTATTAGGAGTTAAAGCATTTATACCAGCATCACAACTTGATATGCATTATGTGGATGATTTAAACTCATATTTAGGAGAAAAAATTGAAGTAAAAATCATTGATTATATTCCAAGCAAAAAATTAGTTGCATCAAGGAGAATCGTTTTAGAAGAAGAAAAAAGCAAAAAGAAAGAAACTTTGCTAAAGAACATACGAGAAGGGCAAGTTATCAACGGCGTAGTAAGATCAATTGCAAAATTTGGTGTCTTTGTTGATTTAGGTGGTATTGATGGTTTGATTCCATTAAGAGAAATTTCTTGGAGTAAAAATGTGAATATAAATGATGTATTGCATATTGGCGATAGAGTAGATGTTTATGTTGATAAAATAGATCAAGAAAAAATAACGCTAAGTTTGAAAAAGCTTTTTCCAGATCCGTGGGTGAATATTAATGAGAAGTTTAAAGTTGGAGATATTATATTGGGTATTATAACAAATGTGACTACATTTGGTGCTTTTGTAGAGATTTCCGAAGGGTTAGAGGGGTTAGCGCACAAAAATGATTTAATAAAAAATGTCAAAGAGTATAAAATAGGGGACGAAATTACAGTCGAAATAATTAGCTTTGACTCAGAAAAGAAAAAGTTAAGCTTGAAGGAAGTTGAAAAAAACAGTGAATCTTATGACTTAGAAAGAGAAGAATTAAATGTAACAATAAAGGATAGAATACAAAACATAAATAATTATTCATAGGTGTTATGTAAAATACCTTGACAAAAGACAAAAATCTGATAAAATTTATCTTATTGAATATCTATACTTTTAAAATGCGAGGAGGCAAGATAAAAGAATGAATGCTTTGGGTCGCCACATACTGGCAGAGATTTATGGTTGCGATGAAAATGTTCTTGATGATTGTGAATTAATAGAAGACATAATGGTAAAAGCAGCTATAGAAGCAGGTGCCGAAGTCCGTGAAGTTGCTTTCCATAAATTTAGCCCCCAGGGCGTTAGTGGAGTCGTTGTTATTTCTGAATCACATATAACAATTCATACTTGGCCGGAATTAGGGTATGCAGCTGTTGATGTGTTTACGTGTGGAGATAATGTAAATCCGTGGAATGCATGTAATTATTTAACCAAGATGTTGAAGGCGAAGAATATGACTGCTACTGAAGTAAAAAGAGGGGTTTTTGAACAACCTGTCAAAGTTGTAAATTTGTAATTTGCAAAAAAATTATTTTATGTATATTTGACAATTTATGTGTTAATAATATTAATGAACCTCACAAAATACATTGAGACCCCCTTTACATCATTTGAGTGGCTAAGTTTAGCCACTTTTTTTATCATGGTTAGACACTTGGAGGTGTACTTGATTTGAATTATGACGAGTTTTTGCAGAAAATATTTAATTTAACCGGTATAGATTTATCTCTTTATAAAGAAAAACAAATGAAGAGAAGAGTCGATTCGTTTATTGCAAATAACAATTGTAAAAATTACGATGTTTTTTATGAGATACTAACTAAGGATACAAAAATTTACAGAGAGTTTTTGAAATATATTACGATAAATGTGACAGAGTTTTTTAGAAATTTAGAACAATGGATGATTTTAAAAAACGAAATATTACCTAAAATTATCAAAAAGAACATGAAGATTTGGAGTGCTGCTTGTTCTACAGGTGAAGAAGCATATAGCCTTGCTATGTTGCTATCAGATTTTATAGATTTAAGAGAAATCAACATCATTGCTACTGATATTGATGATGTAGTGCTTGAGAAAGCAAAAAAGGGGATTTATAACAATAAAAGTATTGAAAAAATTCCAGAAGAATATATGAAATATTTTACTAAATTAGATGAAAATAATTTTGTTATTTCTGAAGAGTTGAGAAAAAATATTGTGTTTAAAAAGCACAATTTGTTACTTGATAAATATCCAGATAGCGTAGATTTGATTGTATGTAGAAATGTATTAATATATTTTAATGATAAGGCTAAAGAAGAAATTTATAAAAAATTTTATTCTAGCTTGAGTTCAGATGGAATCCTCTTTGTGGGAAGCACAGAACAAATCATTTTTCCTTACAAATATAATTTTGCTCCAATAAAAACTTTTTTTTACAAAAAAATTTCTAAGTGAAATCGAGCTTAATTTTGCATTGTTCTTATAGTATAATATTATTTGAATTAGTGTAAGTCTTTATAGATAAATACAAATATAAGCATTTACAATAGATTTTATTTTGCGGAGGTATGCATCTGATGAGTGAAAGAAAAGAGATTATAGTTGCAGAAGAAGACATAAAAAAACAAAAAGATATAATAAATCAAATGGCTATTTTAAATAAAGATAAATATTTGAAATTTCACATAGAAACATATGGATGTCAGATGAACGTCCATGATTCAGAAAAATTAGCCGGCATGTTAACAGAAATGGGATACCAACATACTGATAATTTAGAGGATGCTGATGTCATACTTTTTAATACTTGCTGTGTCAGACAACATGCGGAAATAAGAATTTTTGGAAGAGTATCTCAGCTTAAAGAGCTTAAACAAAGAAAACCAAACATTATTTTAGGCATTTGCGGATGTATGATGCAGGAAAAAGAAGTTGTAGAGGCAATTAGAAAGGATTATCCATATATTGATATGGTTTTTGGGACGCATAATTTGTTTAAGTTCCCAGAACTTTTACAGGAAGCACTAAATTCCGATACAACAGTTATAGATATTTGGGATGATAATAGCAATATTGTAGAAGATATTCCTATAAGGCGCGCAGAAGGTTTAAAGGCATGGGTAAATATCATATATGGATGCAATAATTTCTGCACGTATTGTATTGTGCCGTATGTGCGTGGAAGAGAAAGAAGCAGAGAACCGAAAGATATAATAGATGAAATAAAGTCTTTAGCCGATGATGGATTTAAAGAAATAACATTGCTTGGCCAAAATGTAAATTCTTATGGCAATGATTTATCGCAAAAGGTGGATTTTGCCGATCTTTTGTATATGATAAACAACATAAATGGCATTGAGAGAATCAGGTTTATGACTTCACATCCCAAAGATATTTCTGACAAATTAATTTTTGCCATGAGGGATTTGGACAAAGTATGCGAGCATTTGCATTTGCCTGTACAGTCTGGAAGCAATAGAATTCTTGAGAAAATGAATAGAAAGTATACGAGAGAAAGGTATTTAGAAATAATAGAGAAACTAAGAAATAATATACCGGATATTGCAATAACAACAGATATTATAGTAGGCTTCCCGGGAGAAACAGATGAAGACTTTCAAGATACATTAGATCTTGTAAAAAAAGTCAAATATGATTCTGCGTATACATTTATTTACTCAAAGCGAAAGGGTACAGTAGCAGAAAAGATGCCTGATCAAGTAGATGAAGATATTAAGCATAAGAGACTTGAAGAACTGATAAAACTGCAAAACTCAATAAGTATAGAAAAAAACAATGAGATGAATGGAAAGATTGTAGAAGTGTTAGTTGAGGGAACCAGCAAACGAGACAGTGATAAGCTTACTGGGAGAACGAGGACAAATAAGATTGTCCATTTCAAAGGAGAACCTAACTTAATAGGTAAATTTGTCGATGTTAAAATAATTGAAACAAAGGCTTGGACTATGCAAGGTGAGTTAATAAGTGAATAAATATAATAAAAATATTATCATTGAAAAAGCAATAGAATTAGGAAAAAGTTTGGCGGATTCTGACGTTATCAGCGAATTAAGGGATGCAGAGATTGCATTTTTAAATGATAAAGAAGCACAATTACTTCTTTCAAAGTTGAAAAAGTATGAAAAAAATGGGAAACAAGGCGTCGAGTTGAACTATCTTAAAGAAGAATTATTTGAATTAGATAGTTATAAGAGACTGATAAATGCACAGAAAGCTTCTAAAGAGTTAATGACTGAGATAAACAGTATATTGAATTTTTATATAAATGGTATAGACCATAAGTGTGATAAAGATTCTTGTGGGAATTGTCATAGGCATTGTGCAAATTGAGTTTTGACTTATCCATAAAATTGGAGGTAGTTTTAATGCCGTATACTCCTATGATGGAACAATATTTAAAAATAAAAGAGAAGTACAAAGATTCGATTTTATTTTTTCGGATCGGTGATTTTTATGAAATGTTTTTTGATGATGCAGTAATTGCATCAAAAGAATTGGAAATAGTTTTGACAGGTAAAGATTGTGGACAAGAAGAAAGAGCACCAATGGCTGGAGTGCCGTTTCATGCCGCAGATTTTTATATAGATAAACTAGTCAAAAAAGGATATAAAGTAGCAATTTGTGAACAGTTGGAGGATCCTGCTTATGCCAAAGGATTGGTAGAAAGAGATGTCATACGAGTTTTTACTCCAGGTACTGTAATAAACACAAATTCATTAGAGGAGAAAAGCAATAATTACCTTTTATCTATATTTAAAGAAGGAGACGGCTATGGATTGTCTTTTGTTGATGTGTTGACAGGAGAATTATTTGTGACACAAATTACAAAGTGTAACGATATAAGAAAAATATACGACGAAATAATGAGATACAGTCCTTCTGAAATAATAGCCAATAATGATTTTTTTGAATTAAAAAGATTAGTGAAAATTTTAAATTCAAGTAAAGTTTTTATAAACAAATATGATAAAGTATTAAATAATGCAGAAGATGTAATAATAACTCAATTTAACAAGTCACTGAAAGATTTAAAATTAGAGAGGAAAAAATATGCAATAAAATCTTTAGCATCTGTTCTTTTGTACTTAAAAGAAATGCAGAAGGTTGAATTAAACCAATTAAACAATTTAACTTATTATGAAGACAATTCTTTCATGTTGCTTGATAATAACACAATAAGAAACTTAGAAATCATATATTCAATAAATAGAGATCATTCTAAAAGTGGAACTTTACTCAGTGTATTAGATCAAACTGTTACACCTATGGGGGGAAGATTACTTAAAAGATGGTTAGAAGAACCCTTAATAGATGTAGAAAAAATCAATTATCGATTGGATTCTGTTTCGGAATTATACAATGATTATAAAGGGCGATTGGATATTAGAGATATTTTAAAGGGGATTTATGATTTAGAAAGGCTTTCCAGCAAATTAGTTTATCAAAATATAAATGCAAAAGATCTTTTATCTATAAAGATCTCAATTGAAAGGCTTCCTAAGTTAAAACAATTGCTTGATAAGTACAATTCTAATTATTTAAAAGAGATATTTAGTAAGTTAGATACATTGCAAGATATACATGATTTAATCGATAAATCAATTAAAGATGATCCATCTTCTAATGTTAAGGAAGGAAATATCATAAAAGATGGTTTTGATAAAAATATTGATGAATTAAGAAGAGCATCGATAGACGGTAAATCATGGATAGCAAACCTTGAAGCATATGAGAAAGAAAAAACCGGCATAAAAACATTAAAAATTGGTTATAATAAAGTATTTGGTTACTATATTGAAGTATCAAAATCATATATTTCATCTGTTCCCGAAAATTATATTAGAAAGCAGACACTTGCTAATGCTGAGAGGTATATTACTCCAGAACTTAAAGAAATAGAAGAAAAAATTCTTGGTGCAGAAACTAAGCTTGTAGAGATGGAGTATGAAATATTTGACCGTATAAGAGAGCAGATAAAAAATGAGATATATCGAATACAGATGACGTCCAGATATATAGCTATTTTAGATGTTCTCGTTTCTCTGGCGACAGTGGCAGAAACAAATAATTATGTTAAGCCTGTGGTAAATAGCAGTGACAGGATTGTAATAAAAGATGGAAGACACCCAGTCATTGAAACGATTATGGATGACTCTTTTATATCAAATGATATCGAAATTGATGGCAAAAAACCTATCATGATTATAACAGGGCCAAATATGGCCGGAAAATCTACTTACATGAGGCAAGTTGCATTGATTGTTTTGATGGCTCAAATTGGCAGCTTTGTTCCTGCATCTTATGCTGAAATAGGTGTTGTCGATAGGATTTTTACAAGAGTAGGTGCTTCTGATGATTTGTTTTCCGGGCAAAGTACTTTTATGGTGGAAATGAATGAGGTATCAATAATATTAAATTCTGCCACAAAAAACAGTTTAATTATACTTGATGAAGTTGGACGTGGTACAAGCACTTATGACGGCATGAGCATAGCATTTGCTATTCTTGAATACATTCATGATAAAATAAAGGCAAAAACCATGTTTGCAACACATTATCATGAATTAACTAATTTAGAAGACAAGCTAGATGGAATTAAAAATTATAATATCTCTGTTGAAGAAACAGATGATGAAATAATTTTTTTGCGAAAGATAATACCTGGTGCGGCAGATAAAAGCTATGGCATTCAGGTTGCAAAATTAGCTGGACTGCCGGATGAACTTATTCAAAATGCGAAAAAAATATTGAATAATTTAGAGAATAGCGACTTAGAAGTGGCCACTACATTTACGCCTACTCAGATTGATATATTCAGCTTAGAAAAAGAAACGTTGATAGAAGAAATAGTTGACTTAGATATAGAAAATATTACACCTATACAAGCTTTAAATTATTTATACGATTTAAAGAAAAAAGCCCTTTCATTAAGGATGTGATCTCAATGAATAAAATCAACCTTTTAGATGATGAGTTGATAAATAAAATTTCTGCTGGTGAAGTTGTTGAAAGACCAATGTCTATAGTTAAAGAACTTGTAGAAAATTCAATAGACGCAGATAGTAAGAACATTACAATTGAAATAATAGATGGTGGAATACCTTACATAAAGGTTTTAGATGATGGTTGCGGTATGAATGAAATTGATGCTGTTTTAGCTTTTGGGCGTCATGCTACAAGCAAGATAAAATCAACAGATGATCTTTTTAACATAGGGACATTAGGGTTTCGCGGTGAAGCATTAGCAAGTATTGCGGCTATATCAAAAGTTTTGTTAAAGACTAAGGAAGAAAATTCCTTGTATGGAACTTTGATTAATGTTGAAGGTGGAAAAATTTTAAAAAAAGTTAAGTGCGGATGCGAGAAGGGCTGTAGCGTTGAAGTAAAAGATGTGTTTTACAATACACCAGCAAGGAGAAAGTTTTTGAAGCGACCATCTACAGAGGCAATGTATATAACAGATATGGTAGCTAAAATTGCCCTTTCAAGGCCGGACATATCATTTAAATACATAAAAGATAAAAGAATGGAATTTATGACGTCTGGAAATAATTCTGTCAATGAGGTCATTTTAAGGCTTTATGGTGACGAATTGTATTCAAATTTGATAGAGACTGAATACAATGATGAATATATGAATATAAAAATATTTTTATGTAAGCCTTCATATACAAGAGGAAATCGAAACATGCAAATTTTATTTGTCAATGGAAGGTTTGTAAAAAACAAAATCTATACAACTGCTGTTGAAGAAGCATATAAAACATTGATTCCAGTAAATAGATATCCTGTTGTGATTACGTATTTAAATATTGATCCTAAAAATATAGACGTAAATGTTCATCCAACAAAATTAGAAGTTAAATTTTCAGACGAAAAGGAAATTTTTGACTCTATATACAAAAGTATAAAAAATGCTTTAAATAGATCAAATCTTATTCCAACTATTAGACATGATATGTTTACATATCCAGATATCACAGAAAATAAAGTAGAAGAAAAATCTAATCCGAAACAGCTTAATATGATAGAAGAAGAGTCAACTAATAAAATATTAGAAGTCTATCCAAATAACAAAAGTTTAGCATCCAACGTAAAGGAAAGCAGCGAAAAGGCTTATTTTGATTACAATGATGTCAATGCTTTCAACAAAGAAATCGAAAATACGCACATAGAAAATTTTAATACATTGCCTGATAAACGTGATGATTATAAAATCGTTGGTGTGATTTTTTCAACTTATATAATTGTAGAAAAAGACGACGTGATATACTTAGTAGATCAACATGCTGCGCATGAAAGGATATTGTATGAAAAGTTTATGAACATGTATAATAATGTTCAGGGAAAACAGACAACTATCCCCATTCTGATAAATATTGAACCTGGTGATGATGTTATAATTAATGAGAACATAGAATTATTTAATAAATTGGGTTATAAATTTGAAAGTTTTGGAAATAATTCAATTATATTAAGAGAAGTGCCGGTTGTATTAGGTCAGCCAGAATCAAGACAACTATTCATTGACATAATTGATAAATTGAAAAGAGATGATTTTAACAAAGACATTAATTTAAAAGAGGAAACAATAATAATGATGGCTTGCAAAAAGGCAGTTAAAGCAATGGACAGTTTATCAAAAGAGGAGATTACCTCCTTATTTAATGATTTAAAAGTTACTGAAAATCCCTATACGTGTCCACATGGGCGGCCGGTAATAGTATCGATAAAAAAATATGAATTAGAAAAAATGTTTAAAAGGATCATGTAAGAGGTGTTTCAATGGCAATACCATTATTAATAATCGTAGGACCAACTGCTTCAGGAAAGTCAAGATTATCTATAGAAATTGCTAAATTTTATAATGGTGAAATAATATCTGCTGATTCGATGCAGATATATAAATATATGAATATTGGAACTGCTAAAGTAACAGATGAAGAAAGACAAGGTATACCACATTATATGATAGATATAGTTGAACCAAACGTTAAATTTAGTGTCGCTGAATACGAGAAAATGGCTAAACCATTGATAGATGATATTTTTAAAAGAGGGAAATTACCAATTGTTGTTGGCGGTACAGGCTTATATGTGGATTCGTTGATTTACATAATGAATTTTTCAGAGTATATTGGCAATGATGATTTTAGATCTGCCCTAAAAAATATAGCGTCTGTTTTAGGCAATGAATATTTATTTGAAAGGTTAAAAATGATCGACCCTAAAACTTATTCTAAACTTCATCCAAATGACTTAAGAAGAGTCATTAGAGCTTTAGAGGTTTACCAATTTACCGGGATACCAATTTCTGTTTATCAGGAATTAAGCAATAAGCGCGTCAATCCAGACTATAATGCTATAATGATAGGTTTAAATTACAGAAATAGAGAAACTTTGTATAAAAAAATTGATGATAGAGTAGATGCGATGATAAAAAATAATTTAATAGATGAAGTGGTAAATTTGCTAAAAATAGGGTATAATAAGTATGGTACATCTATGCAGGCTTTAGGATATAAAGAAATTGTAGAATATCTGGAGGGAAAAGTTTCATTAGAAGAAGCAATTGCTGATTTAAAAACGAAGACAAGGAGGTATGCAAAAAGGCAGATAACATGGTTTAAAAGTTATGAAACCATAAATTGGTTTTATGTTGATGATTATAGTAGCTTTGAAGATCTTGAAAAAAATATTATTTCTTTTTTAGCAGGAAAATTAAAATTTAAGTAGAATATAAATAATTATTAACAACAATAGAAGGGGGATGGCTATATGAATCAAAAAACAGCTATCAATTTACAGGATATTTTTTTAAATCAGGTAAGAAAAGAACATATTGCTGTAACAGTTTATCTGATTAATGGCTTCCAATTAAAAGGCATGGTTAAAGGTTTTGACAATTTTACGGTTGTTTTGGAAACAGATAATAAACAACAGCAGCTTATATACAAACACGCTGTTTCTACAATAACGCCTTTAAAGCCGGTAATTTTTACAACGACTGAGAAGGATGAAAAGCAGCAATAATGTAAGAAAACGCAAAAACAGTATTAGAATAGCTAATACTGTTTTTAAATATTGGAGGTATATGTTTATGAAAATTGGATTTATAGGAACCGGTAATATGGGGACAGCTTTAATCAACGGCTTAATAAATTCTGAGTTTGCCACTGCAAATGATATATATGCCTATGATATTTCGTATGACAAACTTTTAAAATTAAAGGATGAATTAAGCATAAACATATCTAAAAGCAATGTCGATGTGATAAATGAGTGTGATGTTGTTATTTTAGCAATAAAGCCAAATTTATATGATAGCGTCTTGGAAGAAATAAAAAACGATGTAGATGAAAATAAAATTATTATTATAATTGCCCCTGGAATTAGTATTGATCACGTAAAGAGCATTTTAAATAAAGGGAAGATAGTGCGTACAATTCCCAATACACCGGCTTTGATTGGAGAAGGTATTACAGCTATATCGTATCCTGAAGATATATCTTCTAATGATAAAGAAATAGTTGAGAAAATATTCAAATCATGTGGAGAAATAGTTGAGATAAAAGAAAATCTAATAGATGCCGCAATGGCAATATCAAGTTGTAGCCCAGCTTACGTGTACATGTTTATTGAAGCTTTATCTGACGCTGGTGTATCGTTAGGTTTACCGAGAGATGTAGCCTACAAATTGTCTTCAAAAGCTGTTTCGGGTTCTGGTAGTATGGTTTTAAAAACAGGTTTTCATCCTGGCTATTTAAAAGATATGGTTACATCACCATCTGGAACTACAATACAAGGTGTCAGGACTTTGGAAAGGTACGGATTAAGAAGTGCTGTTTTTGAAGCTGTAATTTCATCTTTTGAAAAAGTAAAGGGAAACAAACAATGATAAATATGTCTGATGTTACTATATATACTGATGGCGCTTGTAGTGGTAATCCTGGTCCAGGTGGCTGGGGAGCAATTTTGATTTATAAAGACATAATAAAAGAAATATCAGGCTACGAAGAAAATACCACTAATAACAGAATGGAATTGACAGCCGCTATAGAAGCTTTAAAAATGCTAAAAAGGCCTTGTAATGTAAATTTATATAGCGATAGTAGTTACTTAATAAATGCATTTAATCAAAAATGGATAGACAATTGGCTGAAAAGAGGCTGGATTAAGTCTGATAAGGCTCCTGTGGAAAACAAAGACCTGTGGCTTAAATTATTAGATTTATCATCGATACATAATATTAAATGGATTAAAGTCAAAGGACATGCTGATAATGAATACAATAATAGATGTGATAAACTGGCCACTGATGAGATAAAAAAACATCAAATTGGAGTTATAAAATAATTTTTTAAATCAACACCCAATTATACGAAATAACTATTTCGTATAATTGGGTGTACATAAAGTTCATAGAGGTGAATTTTTGATATGTTTATCTCAACTAAAGATAATTTAGAATTACCTCCTATTCTTGAAGAATTCTTAAACTATTTTTCTACTATAAAAGCTAGATCACCTAATACTGTTAAAGCCTATTTATACGATTTAATTTTGTTTTTCAGATTTATAAAGGTTAGAAAAAATCTATGCTCTGATTCGGATTTTGATAACATCGATATTAGCGATGTTGATATCTCTCTCATTGAGTCGATCGATTTAAATGATTTGTATGCTTTTTTATCTTTTGTCACACATGAAAGATCTAATACTCCTCCAGCCCGCGCTCGCAAAGTTGCAAGTTTAAGATCTTTTTATAATTACCTATACGCAAAAAGAAAAATAATAACAAAAAACCCTGCTTTGGAATTAGAGTCACCTAAGCTTGGCATTAGACAGCCTGTATATTTGACATTAGATGAAAGTGTAAAATTATTAAACTCTATTGATGGAGAATTTAAAGAGCGGGATTACGCCATAATCACCTTGTTCTTAAATTGTGGACTTAGACTGTCAGAATTAGCAAATATAAATATTAGCGATATTAAAGATGATAAACTTACTGTTATTGGAAAAGGAAACAAACAGAGGACTGTTTACCTTAATGATGCGTGTATAAATGCCATAAACGATTATTTAAAAGTTAGGCCACATGACGGCGTTAAAGACAAAAAGGCATTGTTTTTAAGCAAAAGATTGCAAAGGATAAGCATTAAGACTATACAATACATCGTTAAAAAACATTTAAAAGACGCTAATCTTGATGGCAAAAAGTATTCTACTCATAAACTTAGGCATACGGCAGCGACGCTTATGTACAGATATGGAAAGGTTGATATCAGAACATTACAAAGGTTATTAGGACATTCTAACGTATCAACTACACAGATATATACACACGTTGATGACAGTCAACTGAGAGACGCTGTAAGTAAGAATCCCCTCTCTGAATTGAATATTGATAATAAGAACTAATGTTTGATTAAATTGTGCCTTTGTGTTATAATAAAGAAAAATTTGGAGGGGTCTAATCGTGAAAGATGTATCTAAAATAAGCATTAAGCAACAAGAGATAATTGATTTTATAAAGAGTGAAATTAAACGCAAAGGATATCCACCATCGGTTAGAGAAATTGGGAAAGCTGTGGGCTTGCGTTCTACATCAACAGTTCATGGACACTTGTCGCGCCTTGAGAAAAAAGGCTATATTAGAAGAGATCCAACAAAACCAAGAGCTATTGAGGTTTTAAGCAATGATGAAAAGTATATTAGCGACGTTGTAAAGTTGCCTGTCATTGGTAAGGTCACTGCTGGAACTCCTATATTAGCTGTTCAAAATATTGAAGAGTATTATTCTGTACCGAGAGATCTTATTACAGGTTATGAAAGTGAAAGTTTTATTTTAAAAGTTCGCGGGGAAAGCATGATAAATGCGGGTATATTAGACGGTGATTACATCATAATTAGAAAGCAGTCATACGCAGACAACGGTGACATTGTAGTAGCTTTAATGGAAGATGAAGCAACTGTGAAAAGATTTTATAAGGAAAGCAATCATATAAGGTTGCAACCTGAAAATCCTTCAATGAACCCTATAATTGTAGATGATGTGATGATTTTAGGAAAAGTAGTTGGTGTAATAAGAAAGCTCAAATGATGATTCGTTTGAGCTTTCTTAAATTTAGATTTTGATGAATCCTTTCTCTATCATATTGCTTATTGCAATCATAAGGCTAAGCTTTACTTGATAATATGATAAACCACCCTGTACATAAGCTGTATATGGTTTCCTAATAGGAGCATCAGCACTTAATTCAATAGATGAACCTTGAATAAATCCCCCTGCAGCCATAATAACTTGATCGTCATATCCTGGCATATCCCATGGTTCAGGAACCACATGTGAATCAACAGGAGAACCTTTCTGGATGCTTTGAATGAAAGTAATTAATTCTTCTTTTGTTTTAAATCTAATTGCTTGTACAATATCTGTTCTCAAATCATTGAATCTTGGCAAAACTTCATATCCCAGCGTTTCCATTATTTTAGCTAAAATTATAGCTCCTTTCAATGCATTGCCAACAATCAAAGGTGAAAAAAATAATCCTTCTAATGTTAAACGATTTGTATTCAGTGTAGGGCCAACCTTCTTCCCTATCCCAGGTGCAAATAATCTGTATGCTGCTTTTTCAACAAGCTCTTTCTTTCCTGCAACATAACCACCTGTAGGAGATATACCACCTCCAGGATTTTTTATCAAAGAGCCTGCAATCAGATCTGCTCCAACGTCTGTAGGTTCTAAATCTTCTGTAAATTCGCCATAACAATTGTCTACAAATACAATTATATCTTTATTTTTGTCTTTCAACTTTTTAATAACAAATTCAATATCATCAATAGAAAGCGAATACCTAAAGTCATATCCTTTTGATCTCTGTATCATAACCATTTTAGTTTTACTTGAAACTTGATCTATAAGTCTTTCTACATCAACTTTGCCATTTTTCAAAAGAGGAACTTCTTTATATATAATTCCTAAATCTGTAAGAGAACCATTGTTGCTATTGCTTCCCTTCCCTATTATATCAGTAAGAGTATCATACGGTGTTCCACAAGCCGATATTAGCTCATCATTTGGTCTTAATACACCATAAAGGCATAAAGATATGGCATGTGTTCCAGAAACTATTTGAGGCCTTACTAAGGCGTCTTGTGTGTTAAATATGTCAGAATATATTTTTTCTATTGTATCTCTTCCTATGTCGCCATAACCATATCCTGTTGTTCCATTAAAATGTATATCGCTCAAATGATTCTTTTGCATTGCGTACAATACTTTGTATTGATTTTTTTCTACGATCTTATCAATTTTTTTAAACTCCTCTTCAACATCATTTTCTGCCTTTTCAAGCAAAAAAATAACATCTTTAGAGATGTTAAATTTTTCTTCAAGTATGTTTTCCGACATATTCTCAATCCTCTCTAATATCAATAGAATCAATTATCATCAAATCGTCTTTTGTTATTGTTTTTTTATTTATTACTCTTACAGCTTGTTTTCTTATAGCTCTTTCAATTATGTTTCTAACCAATCTCGCATTGCCTATTTCTCTTGTAGTATTGTCATTAATTAAAACTTTCATTATTTTTCTTTTTGCGCTATCTGTTAGTACGTATTGCCTATTCTTTGTCATTAATTCTGCAATCCGTAACAATTCATCTATAGTGTAGTCAGGAAAATCAATTTGTATAGGGAATCTAGATCTTAAACCTGGGTTTGTGTTTAGAAAATATTCCATTTCATCTCTATAACCTGCCAAAATCAAGACAAATTGATCTTTGTAATCTTCCATTGCTTTGACTAAAGTATCAATCGCCTCTTTACCAAAGTCCTTTTCTCCACCCCTTGCCAAGGAATAAGCTTCATCTACAAATAATATTCCGCCTAATGCTTTTTTTACATTTTCTTGTACTCTATGAGCCGTATGTCCTATGTATTCGCCAACTAAGTCGGCTCTTTCCACTTCTACCACATGTCCTTTGTTAAGGACTCCAATGCCCTTTAAAAGCTTACCCAATATTCTTGCAACGGTTGTCTTTCCAGTACCAGGATTCCCCTTAAACACCATATGTAAAACTATTGGATCTGTCACTAATCCTGCATTTTTCCTCTTAATTTGAACTTGCTCTAAAGCATATAACTCGTTTATTATTTGTTTTACTTTGTTAAGGCCAATTAAAGAGTTTAATTCTTTTAATGCTTCTATCTCGAGGTTTTTATCTTTTTCTATATTTTTATTGTCATCAGATTTTGATTTTTTTTCAATCTTATAATTTTCAAAGTTTACAGACCATATACTCATGACAATCACATCCCAATACATTTTTCGCTAATACTATTTTATGATATTGGGATGTGAAATGTTCATACTGTTTATTATGGGCGAATTCTGGACAGTGTTCTTGGAAATGGTATGCATTCTCTCACATGTTCTGTATTAGTTATCCATGCGACTGTTCTCTCTATACCAAGTCCAAAGCCGGAATGTGGTACAGTGCCATATTTTCTTAAATCAAGATACCAATCGTACATATCAATAGGCAAATTTTCCTCTTTCAGCCTTTTTACTAACAAATCATAATCGTGAATACGCTGACTGCCTCCAATAATCTCCCCATAGCCTTCAGGTGCAAGCAAATCTGCACATAGCACTACTTCAGGTCTATCTTCTTTCGGCTGCATGTAAAAGGCTTTGCATTTGGCAGGGTATTCAGTTATGAAGACAGGTTTATCAAATTGATTTGACAAGAATGTCTCATCTGGCGAGCCCAAATCATTCCCCCATTGAATCTCATATCCATTTTTATTCAAAAGCTCAATTGCTTCATCGTATGTCAATCGAGGAAAAGGAGTTTTGATTTTTTCCAGCTTACTTAGATCTCTTCCAAGTTCTTTTAATTCCCTTGAACAGTTTTCTAATACAGATTGAACTATGTATTCTACCAACTTTTCTTGAACTTCCATATTGCCGTAATGATCGACAAAAGCCATTTCAGGCTCAACCATCCAAAACTCATTTAAGTGTCTTCTCGTTTTTGATTTTTCAGCTCTAAATGTTGGACCAAAGCTGTACACCTTACCAAATGCCATGGCAGCAGCTTCTTGATACAACTGACCAGTTTGTGAAAGATAAGCATTTTCACCAAAATAATCTATTTGAAAAAGGTCTGAAGTTCCTTCACAAGTAGATGGTGTTATGATTGGGGAGTCAATTCTTACAAAATCATTATTATTTAAAAACTCTTGTATTGCCTTTATAACTTCATGGCGAATAGACAAAATTGCCTGCTGTCTCGGTGTTCTGATCCAAAGGTGTCTATTGTCTAATAAAAAATCTACTCCATGTTCTTTTAATGAAATAGGATAATCATTAAAAGCCATCTGTATTAAATCTACATTTTTAACTGTAAGTTCGAAACCGAAAGGAGATCTTTCATCTTTTCTCACAATGCCAGAAACTGATATAGAAGATTCCTGTGTTAATTTGTCGCAAAGTTCAAAGACATTTTCGTCTACTTCATTTTTTACAACTATGCCCTGAACAAATCCAGATCCATCTCGTATTATTAAAAATTTAATTTTCCCGCTGGATCTTTTATTGTATAGCCATCCATTAATTGTAACTTCTTCCCCCACATGATCTTTCATTTCTTTTATTTTTATCAGATTCATATTTACGCCTCCTATCACGTAAATTATAACATAATTATTTTTATACTTCTATACTGACTTCTACGTCTTCAATGCGATTTGCATTAAGCAACGGTTTAACCACATTCTCTATGTATTCTACCGTCTGATTTATAGCTCTTCCAGTAAATTTGATAGGATTTATAATATCATCAATCTCTGTGTCTGACAAAATTATTCTTTCATCTTTTTTTAACATATCTAATAGCTGATTTTCTCCACCGTTTTTAATAATTTCCTGGGCCTTTAGCGAATTTTCACGTATGACTTCATGCAATTCTTGTCTATCTCCGCCTTTTACAACACATTCCATTAAAATTGCTTCAGTAGCCATAAATGGCAGTTCATTCATGACATGCTTGTTAATTATTTTGGTATTCACCTGTAATCCAGATGCGACATTTAAATATAAATTTAAAATAGCATCAGTTGCGAGAAACATCTCTGGTATTATAATTCTTCTATTGGCAGAATCATCAAGTGTTCTTTCAAACCATTGTGAAGATGATGTAATTGATGAATTAAGCAGTGCCGTAATAACGTACCTGGAAAGTGATGCTATCCTTTCGCATCTCATTGGATTTCTTTTATATGCCATTGCTGATGAGCCTACTTGTTTTTCTTCAAATGGTTCTTCTATTTCCTTTAAATGCTGCAACAATCTTATATCATTGCTGAATTTGTGTGCACTTTGAGCTATTTCACTTAAAACAGAAAGAAGCAAAAAGTCATACTTCCTTGTGTAAGTTTGGCCAGTTACGTCAAACGATTTGTCAAAGCCCATCTTTTCTACTACAAGCCTATCAAGCAGTTTTACTTTTTCTTCGTCACCATTAAACAGCTCCATGAAACTTGCCTGTGTTCCTGTTGTTCCTTTTACGCCTCTTAGTTTTATATTTTTAAGCCTATATTCAAGATCTTCGTAATCAAATATCAAATCTTGAATCCACAGAGTAGCTCTTTTCCCGACAGTTGTCAACTGAGCTGGTTGAAAGTGAGTAAAACCCAATGTAGGTACATCTTTATATTTTAATGCAAAATCTGAAAGTATCTCAATTAGCTTAAGCAATTTTTTTCTGATTATCTGGAATCCTTTATACATAAGTATAATATCTGTATTATCATCCACAAAAGCAGATGTTGCTCCTAAGTGTATAATCGGCTTTGCCTTTGGACACTGCAGGCCATATGCTCTAATATGTGCCATGACATCGTGCCGAAGTTCTTTTTCCAATCTCTTAGCATCTTCGTAATTTATATCTTCAACATGTTTCTCCATCTCTTCTATTTGTTCATCGGTAATATTAAGCCCTAATTCTTTTTCGCTTTTTGCTAAAGCGATCCATAGCTTTCTCCAAGTTTTAAATTTTTCATCATCTGAGAATATTTGAGACATTTCTTTGCTTGCATAACGTGTTATCAATGGATTTTCATATAGATTTGACATAATTACCTCCGATTTCTAAAAATTTGTTAATAAGTTTTCTATTCTATTAAAGCCTTCTTCAATATTATTCATCGATGTTGCATACGAAACTCTAATATAATTATCATTGCCAAATGGAAGACATGGTATTACAGCAACTTTAGCTTTTTCTAAAAGAAAATTAGCAAAATCAATGGAACCATTTATTTTTCTTCCATCTATTTCAGTCCCAATAAAATTACTGATGTTGATAATTATATAAAATGCGCCATCTGGTGCGATAGCTTTTAAACCATCTATTTTATTTATTCTTTGAAGCATGTAATCCCGTCTTCTCTTAAATTCAACAACCATAGCTTTGATCGTATCATCGCCTTGATTCAGTGCTACAACACTGGCATATTGAGCTATTGTATTAGGATTTGATGTAGTATGACTTTGAATATTGTTAATTAATTTAGCAATCTCGGGATTTGATGCAGAATATCCAATCCTCCATCCTGTCATTGAATAAGCTTTTGACATGCCATTTATTATAATTGTCAAATTTTTTATTCCTTCATTAAAAGAAGCAATGCTGACATGTTTCCCATTGTAAATTAACTTTTCATAAATTTCATCAGAAATCACATAAATGTTATGTTTTACAGCTAAAGATGCTATATTTTTCAATTCATCTTCATTATAAACTGCCCCAGTAGGATTATTTGGGCTATTTATAATAATTGCTTTTGTCTTATCGCTTATTGCTTCTTCTAATTGCGTTGCAGTAATTTTAAAATTATTGCTTTCTGCAGTATCAATAAAAACTGGAACACCGCCAGCTAACTTAACCATTTCAGGATAGCTAAGCCAATAAGGAGAAGGAATTATGACTTCGTCACCTTGATTTAATATGGCACATAATGTATTAAAGATTGCCTGTTTAGCACCATTTGAAACTACTATTTGAGAAACATCATAAGATAAATTATTGTCTCTTTTTAACTTTTGTACTATTGCTTCTTTTAGCTCCAAAATACCTGAAGTAGGTGTATATTTTGTGTAACCTTCTCTTATAGCACTAATTGCTGCTTCTTTTATATAATCAGGTGTATCAAAATCAGGTTCTCCTGCTCCAAAACCAATCACATTTATTCCTGATTTTCTCATTCTATTTGCTTTGGCGGTAATATCTAATGTCAGTGAAGGACTAATGCTAAGAGCCTTGTCCGATAATCTCATATTTCCACCTCCTACAGTATATCTATTATTTTAACTTATTTTTGATATTATTTCTACTATTTAATACTTTCTTTAAGTTTTACTACATATTCGTAATCAAGCTTTACTGTGCCCAACAGATATTTTCCATCTACATCAATTCCATGAAAATCTGAACCGCCGGTTATCAACAAATTATTTTCTATGGCAAAATTTTTAAAAAACGCTGTATCATCCTTGCTGTGTTTCGAATGATATACTTCGATGCCTTTTAAACCATTTTCGATAAGATGACTTATAATTTTTTTATCTTTAAGAAGACCTGGATGCGCCAATACAGGTATGCCACCAATATCTTTTATCATTTTAATTGATTCAAATGGATGAAGCCTATATCTCTCAACGTAAGCTGGTTGTCCTTCACCAATATATCTGTCGAAAACTTCTTTTACGCTTTTTGAATAACCTGCCTCAACTATAGCTCTTGCAATATGAGGTCGTCCTATGTAAGATTCTTTAGCGTATTTTAGTACATCATCATAATTTATGTTAACGCCAATTCCATTAAGCTTTTGAATCATAAGTTTTGCGCGAGAGATTCTGGAATCTCTAATCTCTGCCAATCTTCCTAAAAAGTCTTTATTATTATGATTGATAAAATATCCAAGTATGTGTACATCTTGTTTTCCATCATATGAGTTAAGCTCGATCCCAGGTATTATTTCTACGTCGAAAATTTTTGAGGCATATATTGCTTCATCAATGCCTTCCAATGTATCATGATCTGTAATGGCAATAATACTTAAACCGGCTTTTTTTGCCAAGTATACTACTTCTTTTGGTTTATGTGTTCCATCTGATTTAGTAGTGTGTATATGCAAGTCAGCAAACATTTATTTCCACTCCTAATGTTAAACTAAAAACAACCTGTTTTGCAGGTTGTTTATCTTGGTTCTACGATCAACTTAATGGCTGTTCGTTCCTCTCCATCGATTTCAATGTCTGTAAAGGCTGGTATGCAAATCAAATCGATACCACCAGGTGCAACAAAACCTCTTGCTATAGCTACTGCTTTTATTGCTTGATTTAATGCACCTGCTCCAATTGCTTGTACCTCTGCCCCACCGCGTTCTCTGAGTACACCAGCTAGTGCACCTGCTACTGAATTTGGATTAGACTTTGCTGAGACCTTTAAAACCTCCATCGTATATCCCCCTTTTAATATATCGAATACATTATCTATATTCTACAAAAAAATTAAAAATCCTTCTAAATTAAAACTTATATATAATTTTTGTTTATTCTGTAAATATCAATACATTTTCCTGTAGATTCGTCTATTTTTATTACCAATCCATTTATTTGAGCTGGGCCTTTTGCAATATCAAATTTAACAGGCAAAGAAGATGTAAATTTTTTTATTATCTTATCTTTGTCCATTCCCAAAACAGAATCATACGGGCCTGTCATTCCCACATCAGTTATATATCCGGTGCCACCTGGCAATATTTTTTCATCTGCCGTTTGAACATGTGTATGTGTTCCATACACACATGATACTTTCCCATCTAAGTAATAACCTAAAGCTATTTTTTCTGATGTAGCTTCAGCATGGAAGTCGACAATTATTATATTTGTATGTTCTTTTAACATTTTTATTTCTTCATCAGCAACAAAAAAAGGATTGTTATTACACGGCATAAACACTGTACCTTGTAAATTGATAATTCCAATTTTTACATTGTTTATGTTAAGCAGAGAAGAACCTCTTCCAGGGGTGTTAGGAAGATAATTTGCAGGTCTTACAATTCTTCTTTCTTCATCGATAAAATTAAAAATTTCTTTTTGATCCCAAACGTGGTTACCCATAGTTAAAGCCGATATTCCCATTTCAAAAAGTTCATCGGCAACTTTTCGTGTTATGCCATTTCCACCCGCAGCATTTTCAGCATTTGCAATGACTAAATTAATATCATTTTCTTCAATTAATTGTCGCAATTTATCTTTTAGTATATTTCTTCCGATTCTTCCAACAATATCACCTATTATAAGCGTATTCATATAAACCTCCGTTCATTTACAACATAATATTATTATACTACTATAATCGATAATTATAAATCGAAAAGCGTGCATATGCACGCTTTATTTCAAATTTATTTAGCATAATCAACTGCAACAGTTTCTCTAACTACTATAACCTTAATTTGACCAGGATATTCCAATTCTTCCTCGATTTTTTTAGTAATTTCTCTTGCTAACATGATCGTAGTTTCATCGTTTATGATTTCTGGTTTTACCATTATTCTTATTTCTCTGCCAGCCTGTATAGCATACGATTTTTCAACACCATCAAATGAATTAGCAATTTCCTCTAATTTATTTAATCTTTTTAAATACGCTTCAAGTGTCTCGCGTCTTGCACCAGGTCTTGCTGCAGATATGGCGTCTGCTGACTGAACTAAAACTGCTTCAACTGTCTGAGGCTCAACATCATTGTGATGTGCCATTATAGCATGAATGACTTCATTTGATTCATGATATCTCTTTGCAAGATCTGCCCCTATCATTACATGTGGACCTTCAACTTCATGGTCTACTGCCTTTCCTATATCATGCAATAATCCGGCCCTTTTGGCTATATTTGCATCAGCACCAAGTTCGTACGCCATAAGCCCCGCTAAATGAGCAACTTCTATGGAATGTTTCAAAACATTCTGCCCGTAACTTGTCCTAAACTTTAATCTTCCAAGTAATTTTATCAATTCAGGGTGAATTCCGTGAACGCCAACTTCAAAAGTTGCTTCTTCTCCAGCTTTAATAATGACATTATCGACTTCTTTTCTAGCTTTCTCCACCATTTCTTCAATTCTGGCTGGATGTATTCTTCCATCTTCAATTAATTTTTCTAAAGCTATACGGGCGATTTCACGCCGTATTGGATCGAATCCTGATATAACTACTGCTTCTGGTGTATCATCAATTATCAAATCAATACCTGTCAATGTCTCTAAGGTTCTAATATTCCTGCCTTCACGACCTATGATTCTTCCTTTCATTTCATCGTTAGGCAATGCTACTACCGAAACAGTTGTTTCGGCTGCATGATCAACAGCACATCGTTGAATTGAAGTAACAACTATTTCCCTCGCTTTGCTTTCTGCTTCTTCTTTTGCTTTAGCTTCAATTTCCTTTATCATCAAAGCAGCTTCATGTGATATTTCGTTTTTAACATCGTTTAATAATATATTTCTGGCTTCTTCTCTGGTTAATTCGGATATTCTTTCTAATTCTTCAACTTCTTTTTGATGCATTATTTTAATTTCTTCTTCCAAATCGCTTATTTCTTTTTGTTTCCTTTCAATCATTGCATCCTTTTGTTCTAATGTTTCAGCTCTTCTGTCAAGAGACTCTTCTTTTTGGATTAAACGCCTTTCCATTCTTTGAAGTTCGCCTCTACGATCCCTGACTTCCTTTTCGAGATCAGTTCGTTGTCTATGAATTTCTTCTTTTGCTTCCAAAAGCAACTCTCTTTTTTTATTTTCACCGTCTTTTTTTGCATTTTCCAAAATAGTTTTAGCTAATTCTTCAGCGCTTTTTATTTTGGATTCTGCAATAAATTTTCGTATGAAATATCCTGCAAAAAGACCAATTGCTATGGCGATTAATGCAATTACTGCTATAAATAGTGGACTAATATTGTTAATATGCCTACACCTCCTTTGTTGATACTCATTTTATATTTTATTCCTATTTCAAAATTATGTCAAGTTAGCATCCTTGCTATATTACTGACTTAGTGCTTAAGGATATACTATATGTGACCCATTTTCATCTTTTGTGATTTCTATTGAGTATGGAAAGCTTTCTTTAAGTTCATCAATATGCGTTATTACTAAGACTAATTCAAATTCATCTTTTATCATATTCAATACGTCAATAATATTTTGACGCCCAAGTACATCTTGAGATCCAAAGCCTTCGTCTATTATTAAGGTTTGTAAATTAACACCTGCTCTTCTTGATAGAAACTTCGATAAAGCAATTCTCAACGCAAAATTGATCCTAAAGGCTTCTCCACCGCTAAAAAGTTCGTATTTTCTTTTTCCCAATTCATCTGAAATTTCTATATCAAGTGTTTCTTGTACAGAGCCATTTTTGTTAATTTTTTGAGTGACTAGACTTACATACATCCTTCCATCTGATAATTTAGACAAAAAATTGTTGGCAGTATCTTCAAATTCCGGCAATGCATTTTCTATAATTAATGCTTGTATACCTTTTTTGCTAAAACTTTTCTCCAATATTTCGTAATAATGTATTTCAGATAGATAAACATCTTTCTCTTTATTTAAATCGACAATTTTCTTCTCTAAAATTTCTAGCCTATTCAGTTGGTCAACAATAGATGTTAAATTGGCGTTTAGTTCTAGATATTCATTGTTTATAATATCTATTTTTTGCCTTAATTTTTTTATGTCATCTATCAAATTATCATAACCGGCAAACTGTGACTTAAAAAACTCCAACATTTCTTTGTCTTTGTTTAAATACTCTGAATAAACTTCTATCGTCTTTTTATAACTTTGATATGTATCCTGATAATCAGATAAGCTTTGCTTTGAAATGCAAAGTCTTTCATATTTTTTTTCAAAGTCTCTATATAATTCATATTTATTCTTTATATTTTCATAAAGCTCAATTGAAAAGTTTAAATTTTTTAATTTAGTTTCAACATCTGACAATCTATCTTTCTCAGCAGAAGCAAAAGATTCATTAGCCAAACAATTATTAACATCGCTCATTTTTTCCTTTAATTCATTTAGTAGATTTAATAAGCTTTCTTTTTCAGCAATAGTATTTTTAAGTGAATCAATGTTAGCTATTAACTTTTCCCGTTTATTTTGAAGCATCAACAGATTATCACGCTCTTTTTTTAAAAATCTTATATTGTTTTGCTCTTTTAAAATTTCATCATTTATTGCATATATCTTATTTGCTATATCTTTTATTTCTTTTTTGATATCATTCAGCAAACTACTTTTTTTATTTTCATCAAGTGGCGAACTACACAATGGACATTTCGCATCAGTTTGCAATATTAGTTTGTAGTTTTCTTTAAGTTCTTCCGTCTTTTTATTAAAATTGTCCAGTTGAACTTTATATTCAGCTATTTTTTGATTAGATTTTTGAATTTCTTCATCGTTTAATTTTATTTTTTCTTGTAAATTACCAATTTCCTGTAAGCCTTTTTCCAATTCAAGTAATTTTGAAACATTATTTTCTATTTCATTGTACCTTAGTAAAGTATCATTGTATTTAAATTGCAAATTCTTTAGTTCCAACTGAGTTTCTTTTCTCAATATATTTATGGTAGTTTCAATTTGGATTTTTTCTCTTTCAAGCTGATTAAAATTAGTATATTTTTTTTCAAGTTCTTTTAGCTGTTCTTTTACAAATTTAAATGTATTGTATCCTTCAATGATTGCACTTTCATCCTTCAAAAGATTATTTACTTCGTTTATTTTATTTTTCATATCCTCCATCATAATTTTGTATTCTGAGATTACTTTTTCGTTAAACTTTATTCTCTCGTTATATTCATTGTATTTTATTATGTTATCATCCATGTGACGCTTTTTTTCATCTAATTCGTTTAAATCAATGCTTAACCTGTCAATTTCACATTTTTTTTCACTGCATTTTTTTAAAAGTTCATCTCTTTTGTTAACTAACTCATTTTTATCTTTTACTTCATTCATATACAGTTTCAATTGTTCATCTATAATATTTACCTTTTTCTCATATTCATTGCGCTTTATTTTGGCTTTTTCCTGTAATCTATCGTATATATCTAAGCCCAGGACCTCAGAAAATATCTCCTTTCTTTTTGTCGAATCAGCCTCAGAAAAAAAGCCATACTTGTTTTGTGGCATGAAAGATGAAGCGACAAAAGTATCATAATCTAACATGATAGTGCTTTCAATTTTGTCCCTTGTATCTTCTAACCTTTCTTGAGTCAATGATTTTAATGTTCCATCATCACCTATTATATGAAACTCAAGGATAGAACTTGAATTTCTTTTTTTCTTTCTTAGAATTCGATATTTAGTATTATTTATTTTGAATATGAATTCTACTTCCATCTCATCAGCACCAATTCTTATGAGATCATCACTGCCTCTGCCAGCACCGTCTAAACCTCTAGCTCTTCCCCAAATACACCATGTTATAGCATCCCAAAGTGATGATTTGCCATTCCCATTTTTACCTGTAATTGCAGCAATATGAAACCTTGTAAAATCCATTACTTCGTTTTCAGAATATGACATAAAATTCTTTAACGTAAGCCTTATTGGAACCATTTATTTGTTCACCTCTTCTATTAATTCTTTGTATAAGAGGGAAGCTCTTTTTAGAAGTTCATCTTTATCTACATCTAAATCAACAGACAAAAAATATTTCGATAGAGCATCAATTGGATTAAGCTGTTCATTTATTTCAGGATTTCTTAAAGCACCTTTATCAGCATCAAATTCTTTTTTTATGCCAACAAAATAATAAGAATTTTCATTAAAATATTTGCTTATTTCTCTGTACCTGATGTGTTTATCGATATCCTTTGTGATTTTTAAGTTTAGTCTGACAATTGACTCTTTTAAATCGTATTTTTTAGCTGCTTTTAATATTTCTTCAGTAGGAGAAGAATCATCTTTTATTTCGATATTGATAGTTTTAAACTGCCTGGAATTCGTAGTGATAAATTTATGTGTAACATTTTGTCCATCGATAATCACATGGCAGAATCCTTTTTCGTCTCTTTCTTCCCCAAAATCTATTTTCTCTATGCTGCCACTGTATACGGCAAGTGGCATATCCCATACTATTTGATATTTATGTATGTGCCCTAATGCAATGTATTTGTATTGCGGTCTAGCAATTACGCTTATTGGTACAACAACCTCATCTCCAATCATGATGCTTTTTTCACTGCTGGTGATAGCTCCTGTTACGGATACATGAGCTGATAAAATTGAGGGTATAGAAGGATCAAGTTTTGCCGTAAGAATATCAATAATAGTATTTATTTTTTCAATCATTTTTTTGTTTATCTCATTTATACTTAAATTTTTGCTTTCTTCAAGTTTCAAAAGAAAACTTTTAGGAAAATACGGAAGACACGCAACTTGCAATGGACCGTTTTTAGTTTTAATAAGAAAAATATCAGGTCTGTTGGCTACATATACGTTCTTTACATCTAAAATTTTATATATATCAAAAGCCCTTGCTTTCGAATCAGAATTTGGTTGGTCATGATTTCCGTTGTTTATGACAACAGGAATATGTTGTGAAAGACGCTTTATTCTTTTTGCCAGTTCTCTTTGCTGAGTAGGATTAGGTTCTCTTGATTTGTACATATCACCTGAAATAACTGCTATGTCACAATTCTCTATAGAATAATCTACAAACCGATCAAACGCATTTAGAAAATCTTCTAATCTAGTATTTAATCCTGTTTTTTTATTTATAACACCGTAATTCTCTATTCCAATATGAATATCTGCTGTATGTGCAATATTTATCATTTGTTTCACCTTCTTCTAATCAGTCTGGAAATAGCTCATCGATTTTTTCTTTTTCCATCAATTCTAAAAATGGCTTATCTATAAAATCCGAATCGTCATAAGTCGAAATATCTTTATAAAATTCTTGATCGTAGTTTCTCGTTTTAATCACAACAGGCATAGGTACAGCATGTCCCAATATTAAAGCCTGTTGCTTTTGGTCAAGACTTGCTAATACATTTCTCAATTTCGATGCATTATTTACACCAGATAAAAACGAATTAATGTCGTTATCATCCTCTAATCGACAAGTAATCTTTGTCCCAATTTGAGACATGACCTCTGAATCAATTTGGGATGTCCTCTGGTCTACAATCAATAAAGTCACATTGTATTTCCTCATTTCCCTTGCTATTTCTCCCATAGTAGTCTCTTTAGAAATTGAAGGATCTAAAAATCTGTGAGCTTCTTCTATTGTGATGATTAAAGGTATGGGACCTTTTCCATTATTAGCTATAGCTTCCTCGGATTTTTTTACATACATATCATGTATATGTCTTGTTATGATATTCGCCACAAGCATATAACCTAATGTTGACACATTTCCAAATTCAACAACGACATTTATACCATTTTGCAAATAATCCATTATTTGTTTTATACAATCGTTAGGGACAACCTCCATCAAAAAAGGAAGCTTCGTAAATCTCTCCAACTTTCTTCTTAAAGCTTGAAGAGAGCTGGCATTAGCACCTATATCTAATGCATATTCATCAATTTCTGAAGCATCTATATTAAGGAAATTATACAGCCAATTGTTACCTTCCCTCTTCATTATTTGATAAATACTTTCAATTGCTGTAGTATTTAGATTCAACATGGAATTAAGCAACAAAATATCATCCGGAGTTATCTGATTATAGGCAATGTTTAAAACGCCATCAATAGGTACCTGTCTCCTCAAAGAAGATTCTCTATCTAAAGTAAATATTGCAACTTTACTTCCGAATAATTGCTTTAGCCCTTTTACATACCCGCTATTTTCGCTTTTGGCACCATAACCATATTCATTATGAGCATCAAAAATAAGACTAACTGCTAAATTTGATTTTACTAAACCAGACAACAATAACCGCGTCAAATACGTTTTTCCAGTTCCAGCTCGGCCAAAAATACCTGTGCTTCTTTCTACTAACCTTTTTAAATTAATACAAATTGGTATATTCATTTCAGGCGGTGTACCGATGTAAAAATTTTCTTCTGATGGTTCTCCAAAAACAGCATATATATCTTCTTTATCTGCATCTAATGCATAAGAACCATAAGAAGGTATCGATTTTACTGTTAAAGGATTTTTGCTTTCATCTATTTGTATCATAGGCGACAATGTTACAACACCGTATACTCCTGTACCTTCTATTATTTTTTCGTCTATTTCGCTGTCAAAATCTGTTCCACTGATCATTATTTGAGGATTAACAGCCTCATACTTTATATCAGTTACCATGCATAAATATTTGTTTTTCTTGCCGGTTACTACTATAAAATTGCCAACCTTAACATCTTCTATAATGCTGTCACCTATAAGTTTAACATCTAAACCAGATGAAATAGATCCTCTAAAAATTTTTCCTTTCATATATTACACATCCTTTTTATGGTCACATACCTGTCAAAATCATTCTTTAACAATCTTATCAACTCTTTGCCAACTTCAATCAAATATGTTTTTTCATCAGAATCGTGAGAATATAAATTCCTTATGGCTGCTGCTATTAATTCATCTTCAATCCCTGTTTTGCTATTTAATATATACTTTATGTAATTGAGATTTTCCCTTATACATTTTAAATCACTTTCATCGCAGGGATATGTAAAAGCATGTATTTTAGCTGGTTTAGGTGGAATTAATCCAATATACCTGTCTTTTTTATATCCAATTATTTGCACTTCAAAATACGTGTGCATTAATTCAAAAATTTGTGGTTGCTGCATTTTCAACTCTTCTTCAGACAATCCAAAAGCTACTGGTTTTCTACTTTGGTCATCGCTCATTGTAGAGACATTATATACAATTCCATATATAGTTATATCGTTTGATGTTGTTTTTACAAAACTTCCAAAGTCAGGACCATCATTTAATTTTATCGATTGACACAAAAATTTCTGCGTACTGGTTTCTATGACTTCACCTATATGATTCTGATTCATAGAATACTACTCCTTTTCCTTTGCGATTTATACGATCGAGATACTTTCAAGCCGCTTCTTACATATAAGTTCGAAAGAATATTATAGAATTGTTCCCTATCTGCGCCAGTAACAACAGCTTGTTCATGTGCTTCTGACAATGATATTGGATACCCATTTCCTTTTTTGGCTTGATCATAACATATAAAATGAACTAAATCTAAATTTTTTCTATCAGTTGCAACCCAGTATGGAATCTCTATTCGTGCAATTTCATTTCCTGTATTTAAATAAAAAAATACAATTTTGTGCTGACCATAGTTTTCTAAAATATGGGATGTGCTTAGGAACAACGGAGATCTTTCTCCTTCATTAAGTATTTTCAAAAAAAGATCAGCATCGTTTAACTTGCTTATAGTGCTACAAGGCAATTCTTTATCATTTTTCAAATATGGACAATTACTACAATTTACTGGATCTTGTGGACACAGCGATATACGCAACATATTTATAAAATCATTGCTTTTTGGAGAACTTATATAACCGACAATAGGTGTATCAGATTTTTGTGCATAATCAAAAGTCGCAAGAACACTATCGATTATATTCTGTTCATCAGGTTCCCCCTGTACCATCCATTCTATCAGTGTCCCATCAACAAATGCCATCTTATTTTTGCTCTTCATTTTAGAGATACATTCGGAAATTTTTTTATACTCCATTACTGTTCTCTTAAATGTTATATCCTTAGGAGTAACTAAAGCTTTAACACCTGCATATTCCTTAAATAAATCTTCTTCCTTAAAATACAGATACGGTTCAGATTTTAATTCTGCACCTGAATCTTCGCCATAGGTAAATATTACATAACCAATATTTATTAAATAGCACAATCTGATTTCATGTCTATCAGGCATAATTTGTGAGCCATCCACTGCAAGTACACTGTAGTCTTTTATAATATCGCTGACAAGATTTGTGCTATTTAAACTTTCAAGAGGAATTGCAGTTAACCAAGATGTTTTGCTGGATTTTATCTTTTTTATAAGTTCATCCTCAACACCTTTAGCTTTATCAAATTCATTGATTGCATTCTTTAAATCATTTGATATATTATTAAGCATATTTTTTTCGCTGCTTATTAATGCATTAAGCAAAGGAATCAACTTAGAACTATTTAACAATCTAATAAACCTCCTCATCTGAGAGGACTTTATTTATGTCTTCGATTTTAAATCCCTTTCTGTATAGATAATTTTTGATTTTTAACTTATCATTTGTGGAAATACTTTTTTTTCTAATTAATTTTTGAATTACTTCTACTTCATTATCATATAGTTCAAAAAGTTTAAGCTCAACTAAAGAAGGTTCTACTCCCTTTCTTATAAGTTCATTGTAAATCCTATACTTGCTAAAAAGGCGATCTTTCTTTTCTTTTACGTATACCTCTGCGTAATATTCATCATCCAAATAATGCAAATCTATAAGCTTATTTACGACATCACTAATTACAGAATCGCTATATCCTTTTAAGCGAAGTTTCTCACATAGCTCTTTTTTTGTTTTCATAGCATAAGATAAAATTCTAATAGCATCGTTATATGCATTTTTAAACGTCAAGTAGTTTACATAATAATTATATTGTTCATTATCAATTTCAACGCCGCTCTCTAAATTAAACATTTCTTTTTCTTCATAAGAAACTGAAAAAGCGTATTTATCATCTATATAAACGTTGAATCGCATATTATCTTTTTTTTGTTTTTCTATATTTGTTATCTTCATTCAATCACCTTTTATAGAAAAATAACCCTCTACAGGGTTACTAATCTTGTTCAACTTCATCATCGATGACAGATTTTTTTGTTGTCACCAAAAGGTTGAAATTTTCTCTGATTTTGTTTTCTATCTCATCAGCAATTGCTTTGTTTTCCTTCAAATATTGTTTTGCATTTTCTCTGCCTTGTCCAAGCCTTATGTCACCATATGAATACCATGCACCACTTTTATCAATTATATCGATACTTGAAGCCAAATCTAAAATGCTTCCTTCTCTCGATATGCCTTCTCCATACATAATGTCGAATTCTGCTTGTTTAAATGGTGGCGCAACCTTATTTTTTACGACCTTTACCCGAGTTCTGTTTCCTACAATATCATTACCTTGTTTTATGCCATCCACTTTTCTTACATCTAGACGAATCGTAGAATAAAATTTTAATGCCCTTCCACCAGGTGTTGTTTCGGGATTTCCAAACATTACGCCAACTTTTTCTCTCAACTGATTTATAAATACAGCTACAGATTTTGTTTTGCTTATGACACCAGATAACTTTCTTAAAGCTTGCGACATAAGCCTTGCTTGAAGTCCAACATGTGCATCGCCCATGTCTCCATCTATCTCTGCTTTCGGTACGAGAGCAGCTACAGAGTCAATAACAATCACATCTACAGCGCCACTTCGAACTAAAGCTTCGACAATTTCAAGAGCCTGTTCACCAGTGTCCGGTTGAGAAACCAGCAAATTATCTATATTGACACCTACATTTTTAGCATACACAGGATCTAAAGCGTGTTCAGCATCTATAAAAGCACCTGTGCCTCCCAATTTCTGAGCCTCAGCTAATATATGTAATGCAATTGTCGTCTTGCCTGAAGACTCTGGACCAAATATTTCTATTATTCTTCCCCTTGGAACTCCCCCAACTCCTAAAGCTATGTCTAAATCTATAGAGCCAGTAGAAATCACATCGATATTAAGCTTGCTATTATCGCCAAGTCTCATTATGGAGCCTTTCCCAAACTGTCTTTCAATTTGGCTTATGGCCATATCTAGGGCTTTTTGCTTTTCTATCATAATTTCTCCTCCCGCCAAAATTCGGCAATATTCATAATTCAATTATATATTAGTAACATTCAATAGTCAATTTTTAGACCGCTTAAATGTCTTCTAAGCATATCTAAAGCATTCATGGCAGAATTTAATCTTATTTTGTCTCTATTTCCATTTGAAATTATTTTTTTTATGTATACCGCATCTTTATATGCTAAACCTATATAGACTAAGCCAACAGGTTTATTTGGCGTACCACCGCTGGGACCGGCTATACCTGTAATAGATAAACCGTAATCTGTTTTTGCAATATCTTTCACATTGACAGCCATTTCCCTCGCAGTCTCTTCACTAACTGCTCCATATTTTTCTATGGTGTTTTTAGATACACCTAAAATCTCTTCTTTTGACTCATTACTGTACGTTATAGCTCCAAATTTAAATATTTCAGACGCACCTGGTATATCAGTGATTTTTTTAGATAACAATCCACCCGTACATGATTCAGCAGTAGAAAGTGTGAGATTTTTTGTCTTTAATAAGTTTAAAACTACAGATTCCAATGTATCGTCATCTACTCCAAAAATGTATTCATCTAAAAGATCTCTTATACTTTTTTCATACTCATCAATCATTTCTTTCGCTTTTTGGGGATCATCTGATTTGGCAGTTATTCTCAATGTGACAAATCCATTCCCAATAAGTGGAGCAACAGTAGGATTTTGTGATACAAGTAATTTGTTTGCCATCTCATCAACTTGTGATTCACCTATGCCAAATATCTTTATAACTTTAGAAACAATTATCTTGTTGCTTAACAATTTTAGATATGGATATACATGGTTTTTAAACATAGGTATTAATTCTGACGGAGGACCAGGCAGCACAACAACAACCTTATTATTTTTTTCAATAATACACCCAGGAGCTGTACCATTGTCATTTGGTAAAATTTTAGCCCCTTCTGGGAATAAAGCTTGTTTGTAATTGTTTTGAGTTAAATTTCTTTTTGACTTTTTAAAATATGATTGGATTTTGAGCTTTGTGTCAATATCTTCAACAAGTTTTAAGGCGAAAAATTCAGCAACAGTTTCTTTTGTTAAATCGTCAATTGTCGGTCCTAAACCACCTGTTAAAATTATCAAATCAGAACGTTCTGAAGCAATTTTAAGGCACTCTAAAAGTCTACTTTTATTGTCACCTACATTTGTTTGAAAATAAACATCTATTCCAAGTGTAGTCAGCATCTCAGATATAAATTTTGAATTTGTGTTAGCAATTTGCCCTAAAAGAAGCTCTGTGCCAACAGATATTATCTCACATTTCATAAAATGCACCCTTCTCATCCTAAAATTATGTTTCTGCATTTTACAACATAATCAATTCCAGAATAAACTGTAAAGAATAGCGCTAAGTACACAGCTATAGTTGAAAATGGGAAAAACACATATTCAAATGGATAATTATTTAGCATCAGCGATATTATAGCTATGATTTGAAATGTCGTCTTATATTTGCCAAGATTGCTGGCTGCAATTACGACACCTTTATCTGCTCCAACTGCTCTTAATCCAGTTATTATAAATTCCCTGCAAAGAATAACTATGACGATCCAACTTTGTATGCGATTTAGTTGTATTAAGACGATTAAAGCAGATGAAACCATAATTTTATCTACAAGAGGATCCATAAACTTGCCTAAATTCGTAATTTGATTGTATTTTCTTGCAATATATCCATCTAACTTGTCAGTCAATGATGCAACTAAAAATAAAGAAGCTGCAATTATATTTGAGTATTTAATTCCTGACAACATTACTATTATAAAAAAAGGAACTAAAATCAATCTTGCAATTGTAATCTTATTTGCTGCGTTCACAACAACTCCCCCATTAGATCATAGTCAAAAGCTTTTGTGATCTTGACCCTAGCAAAATCGCCAATGTTTAACTTCCTATACGACTTAAAAAACGTCATTCCATCAATATCTGGAGCATCAATATAGCTTCTTCCATAATAAAGTCCATCTTTTTGTCCTTCCACCACTACTTCAAATTCACTGCCAATTAATCTCTTGTTATATTCAAGCGATATATTCTTTTGCAAAAGCATTATCTCATTATATCTTTTTTGCTTAATTTGTTCTGAAATTTGATTTTGCATATCATAAGCTTCAGTATCTTCCTCCCTAGAATATTTGAATACACCTAATTTATTAAACTTTTTCTCTACAATAAAATTTTTTAAATCGGAGAATTCATCCTCTGTCTCCCCTGGAAAACCAACAATAAACGTTGTTCTAATTATCATTCCAGGAATAGACTTAAGCTTTTCAATTGTATCTTCAATCTTTTTTCTCGTTGTATTTCTTTTCATTCGTCTTAAAACTTCATCATTTGAATGTTGCAACGGTATATCTATATATTTTAACACTTTTTCATTTGTATTTATCTCATCAATGAGTTCATCTGTAATGCTGTCTGGATATGCATACAGTATTCTAATCCATTTTATTCCATTTATATTTGCCAACTTCCTCATTAAAGTCGGCAACATGTATTTATTGTAGATATCAATGCCATACTTTGTTGTGTCTTGGGCAATTAATATTAATTCTTTGACACCATTTTCAGCTAACATCTTTGCTTCATTGAGCAAATCTTCCATTTTGACGCTTCTGTAGCGCCCTCTCAATTTTGGTATGATGCAGAATGAACACTTATTATTGCATCCTTCTGAGATCTTCAAATACGCGTAATGTTTTGGCGTGCTTAATATTCTTGGTGAGTCTTTATCGTCCAATTCGTTTGCATGCCCATATTCTAAGATTCGCTTCCCCTTCAATGTATCTTCAATTACATCTGCAATTTTCAAAAAATCGCCAGTTCCTATTACAGCATCCAATTCAGGAAGACTTTTTAAAAGTTCATCTTTATATCTTTCTGATAAGCATCCAGATGCAATTAAAGATTTTAATCTCTTTTTCTTCAATTTGCCCATTTCTAGTATATAATCGATAGATTCTCTTTTTGCACTTTCGATGAATCCACATGTATTTATAATCAAAACGTCAGCATCATTTTCATTATTTACTATATTAAATCCTTTTTCCTTTATTATCCCTAACATTTTCTCTGAGTCAACGATATTTTTCGCACATCCAAGAGATATTATTCCGACATTTACCATTTGAAGCTCCTTCCTTAACCTTTTTGTATTTACAAAGAAAAGTATATACCATATAAACCACATTGTAAAGAAATATTAACCGTTTATTATTCTTTTTATTTCTTCTTCTGATAGCAATATTTGCCTTGGTTTAGAGCCGTCGTATCCACTTATTATTCCCTTTTGCTCCATCTGATCTATTATTCTTGCAGCTCTTGCATAGCCTATCCTAAGCCTTCTTTGCAGCATAGATATGGAAGCTTGTCCAGTTTCTACAATTATTTTAATTGCATCATTCATCAATTCATCTTCTTCTATTTCTTTGTTTAATGTACTTTTTGACTCGACGATTATTTCTTCATATTTTGGCTCATTAGCATTTGACTTTAAGAAATTTACAATTTCTTCAACTTCTTTATCCGAAATAAATGCACCTTGCACACGAATTGGTTTGGATTCGCCAATCGGGTAATAAAGCATGTCTCCCTTTCCTAACAATTTCTCAGCACCAGACATGTCTAAAATAGTTCTCGAATCTATTTGTGATGAAACAGCAAAAGAGATCCTAGACGGTATATTTGCTTTTATGACACCAGTTATAACATCTACTGATGGCCTCTGTGTAGCAATTACTAAATATATACCTGCAGCTCTTGCCATTTGGGCCAATCTACATATGTATTCTTCCACTTCTGCTGGTGAAACCATCATAAGATCTGATAATTCATCTACAATAACGACTATCTTAGGCATTGTGTCAATGCCATGAATTTTATTATACCCATCAATGTCCCTTACATTGTTTTCTGCAAATGCTTTATATCTTTCTGTCATTTCGTTTACTGCCCAATTAAGGACACCAGCGGCTTTTTTAGGATCTGTAACAACAGGCGTTAGTAAGTGTGGTATGCCATTGTAAATATTCAATTCAACAACTTTAGGATCTATTAAAATCATTTTGACTTTATCAGGGGAAGCTTTGTACAATAAACTTACAATTAAAGTATTAATACAAACACTTTTGCCTGAACCCGTAGCACCAGCAATTAATAAGTGAGGCATTTTTGATAAATCAGCTATAACTATGTTTCCAGCAATGTCTTTTCCTAATCCTATTGTTAGATCAGACTTGCTTTCCCTAAATTTTTTAGTGTCTATAACTTCTCTAAGTGTCACAACAGATATTTTTTCATTTGGGACTTCAATCCCAATTGCAGATTTTCCTGGGATTGGAGCTTCTATTCTAACGGAAGGCGTTGCAAGACTTAATGCAATGTCGTCTGTTAAACTAACTATTCTGCTGACTTTGACTCCAGGGCTTGGTTGTAATTCAAATCTTGTAATAGCTGGCCCTCTGCTGACTTGCACTACTTTAGCATCAATGGCGAAATTTTTAAGCGTTTCTTCCAATTTCTTAGCATTTTCTATGATTAAATTATTGTTAACTTTTTGGTGTGGTATACCTTCTTTAAGCAATTCTATGGGTGGATAAATATAATTCTCGTAAGTTTTTCCTTTATTTTCTATCTTTGAGATTTTGGATTCATCTTCGCTATGGTCTTTTTTCTCATCTATTTCTTCTTCTAAGTACGGTTGTATTATCTTTAATTGTTGTTCTTCGCTATTTGCAACTTTTTTTCTGGATAATTTTTTTTCATCTGGTTTTTCTACAATTTCAGGTAGCATATTTTCATGATTAAATTCTAATGTCTTTTTTTTGTTTTTATATTTTTCTATAAGCTTAGACATCTGTCTATATACTGATTTTATGCTTTCAATAAGTGATATATCTGTAAGAAGTATGATGCTGATGACTAATGTAGAAATCAGAAATAACCAGCTTCCTATAACTCCCAAAAACTTAACAAGTACAAAGACAGTTATGGCAGAAACAATTCCTCCGCCTGACCCATTTAGTCCATGCTTAATGCTATCTAAAACATAATTTTTAAAATAGCCAATGTTATAATAAAAATATATCTGAACCATATTTATAAAACACAGAAATGTTATTAATAAACATATGATTCTTTTATAGTCTAAAAAATTCTTATTTTTAAATAAAAGAAATAATGAATACACTAAAATTAATAGCGATATTGCATACGCGCCTACGCCGAAAAGGCTTTTTAATAAAATTACCAATTCTTTCCCTACTATTCCTGTCTTGTCAGAATAAAGGCTTATCATAGAAATAATCGAAAAAGTAAGCAAAATTATTCCAACTATTTCATTGTTGTATTTTTCTTTAGTCTTTGATTTCATAATTATCACCCAATAATTAATTCTACATTTTATATAAAAATCCTTTTTATCAAAAAAATAGATGTGTTAAACACATCTATTATAGCACAATTTGATTTTTTTTGAAATCAATTGTAGTTCCAGGTGCGTATTTAGTTTTTAGATAATCGTTTGGATTTGTAGAGTACATTCTTATTATTTTATATTTATCCTCTTCTTTTTCTAAAATGAATGTTTTTCCTTCCATATATATTTCAATATAATTATCTTTTATTTCATCACATTTTTGAAAGACGAGTTCGTAAGGAATTATAGTGTATAGCATAAAATCACCTATTTTCTTTCTCTTTAATTAATTGTTGAAGTTTTTCAATTGCTTCTGAAACACCTCCAACTTCATCGATCAATCCATAGTCTACTGCTTCTTTTCCAACCAGGATAGTTCCAACATCATTTGCCAGCTCTCCTATCTTTAGCATAAGATTCATAAAAGCATCTCTTTTAATTCTTGAATTTCTTATTACAAATTCAACTATTCTATCCTGCATTTTATTAAAATAATCGAATGTCTGAGGCACGCCTATAACTAAACCTGTCATTCTTATTGGATGTATAGTCATTGTTGCGCTGGGAACAATGAAAGAGTAATTTGACGAAACTGCAAGGGGTACACCTATGCTGTGTCCACCACCTAATACGATTGAAACTGTAGGCTTTGACAAACTGGAAATCATTTCGGCGATAGCCAAACCGGCTTCTACATCTCCGCCAACTGTGTTTAACAAGATTAAAAGACCCTTTATCTGAGGATTTTCTTCAATTGCTACTAATTGCGGTATTATATGTTCATATTTCGTAGTCTTATTCTGTGGCGGTAATATCATGTGTCCTTCTATTTGTCCTATTATTGTCAGACAATGAATACTACTTTCGAAATTTGGCAAATTCGTCTGTCCAAAGCTCTGTATATTCTGCTGTACTGCCGTACCAGTTTGCACAGGTAAATCTTCATTTTTTAATATACCCATTTTATCACTCTCCTATAAAATTAGTATAAAAAAATTAGTGCATATTATGCACTAATTATAGCTTTCAAGCTTAAATTCATCGTGCAAAACCTTCACAGCTATATCTGCCTTATCTTGACTTACAAGACATGAAATAGTATTGTGAGAATCTGCCGTTTGAAAAATCTCTATATTATTATCAGATAATGCTTTTATTATTCTGGCCATAACACCTGGAACACCACGTATTCTATTACCAATTATCGAAACTTTGCTGCAATTTTTCCTTATCGCGTATTTAACATCATTTTCTTTTAACAGTGTTTCTAATTTTGATAAATCAGCTTCCGATATGGTGAATATTTTCTTATCAGGAAAGACATTTATAAGGTCAATACTGATTTTAGCTTCTGCAATCTTCCCAAAAATATCTTTATCATCTCTATTTAATTCAATAATAACTTGAACTCTATTGTTCATATTAGCTATACCTGTAACAAGGTTATCAGAGTCATAAATGTTATTGTAAACATTGTTGTATTGAGTAATAATAGTTCCCGGACTATCGCTCATTGTATTTTTTATTACTAAAGGTATATTGCCTCGCATCGCAATTTCTACAGCTCGAGGATGTATCACTTTTGCACCTTGTTCCGCCAATTGAAAAACTTCATTATAGCTTATTCGCTTCAATATATGAGCATTTGAGACGATTCTGGGATCTGCTGTCATGATTCCATCTACATCTGTATAAATTTCTACGGCATATGCTTTCAATGCTTCACCTAATAATGCAGCAGTCGTATCACTGCCACCTCTGCCTAAAGTCGTTATATCACCATCAACTGTAATACCTTGAAATCCAGCCACTACAGGAATTATATTTTGATTTAATGCGTCAATAAGATATTGTGGCTCTACTCTTATTATTTCTGCATCTCCAAAATTATCATCCGTAATTATTCCCGCTTGTCCTCCAGTAAAAACTTTTGATTTATAGCCTTTGCTCATCAAGACATTTGAAAATATGACACTTGAAATAATTTCACCACATGACATTAAAATATCAAGTTCTCTTTTAGGAGTATCCTTATATATTGACTTGGCAAAATTTATTAAAGTATCAGTTGCATACGGATCTCCACTTCTTCCTATTGCAGATACTACTACCACTGGCATGAATCCTTGTTCAATAGCATCTACTACTTTTGATACCGCCATATTTCTTCTTTCAGACGTTGAGACAGATGTGCCACCAAATTTCTGAACAATAATATTCGTAATAACCACCCTTTCATATACATCATGCAAAATAAAATAAATTTAATATTATTATACTTTATTATGCTAATAAAGGAAAGGATATTTTCCTTTCCTTTATTAGCGATCATAAAAATTTTCTCATTTTATCAAGCTCTACTTCCACAATTATCATATCATTTCCTATCTTTTTTATATACTCCCAAGGAATCTCTATGTAATTAGGCCTGCTTCTAAAAATAGATCCTTTTGTTTCATAGACAACAATTGAATTAATCTTTCCAGTATTTTCATCGATTATAAGATCTGAATCTTCAATTAAACCAAGCCTTTTGCCATCATTTAAGTTTACAATTTCTTTGTTGCCAAATTCACTTAGCCTCATCGTATCCTCCTTTCTCATCTATAATCCTGTATGTCCGAAGCCATTCTCTCCTCTTAAAGTTTCGTCCAATTCATCCACTTCAACAATTTCCGGTATTTCTACTTTATTTATTATCATTTGCGCGATTCTAAGTCCTCTCTTAACTATAAAATCAATTTTTCCAAAGTTTATCAATATCAATTTAATTTCTCCTCTATAATCAGAGTCTATAGTACCTGGAGAATTCAACATGGTTATACCGTTATTTAACGCAAGTCCACTCCGTGGACGAATTTGTGCTTCATAACCTTCAGGCAACTGTATCATAATACCTGTTCCTATCAATTTTATCTCACCAGGTTTAATAACCACGTCTTCATCTACTTTTGCATATAAGTCGATACCTGCGGCTCCATTGCTCATATATTTTGGCAAAGGCAAATCTTTCGCATCATCTGTTTTTTTTATTTTCAAAAGCAATTTATTATTCAATTTTCATCCATCCTATCTGATTTTCGTTTATATCACCGACAACTGAAATCCCCAATTGCTCAATATTAAATATCTTTTTCGCAAGATTGTTAACATCATCATATGTAATTGAATCGATTTTATCTACAATATCATTGACAGTATAAACTTTTTTTAAAAAAAGCAGAGATTTGCCTATCGATGACATTCTGCTGCTAATACTATCCATATCCATTAAAATGCTAATTTTTAGCTGCTCTTTAAATTTGTTTACCTCAAATTCCGAAAAGCCATCATTTTTTACTTTTAAAATTTCCTTTATGATCAGTTCATAAACCGATTTTAAATTTTCAGTTGCAGTACTTGCAAAAATGGTAAAAGCACCTGTGTCAATATATGTAGACGGATAAGAGTAGATCGAATATACTAACCCTTCTTCTTCGCGAATTTTTTGAAACAGTCTGGAACTCATTCCTCCTCCGAATGCATTGCTAACAATAGATAAAGTATATATGCTGTCAAATGAATAATTTATGCCAGGCATACTTATACATATGTTTACTTGCTCATATTCTTTGCTTTTTAATACTATACCTTTATTCCAGTCAGGTTTGTCTAATGAAATGGCATTATTACAAGAATTTATATATAAAGTCTTTCTTGATATAATATCAAATATAGAGTCATCAAAATTCCCTGCAATTGAAATCACAATATTGTCTTTAATGTAATTATCTCTATAAAATTTGACGATCATGTCTCTATCAAAAGATTTTACAGTATCTTCATAGCCAAGAACAGGATATGATAATGGGTTACCTTTCCAGGTAAGGTTTGCCAACATATCATAAGCGACATCCTCTGGAGAATCATTATTCATGTTTATTTCTTCCAACACTACATTTTTTTCTTTCTCTATATCTTCACTTTTAAAAAGTGGATTAAACACCATATCGAAAAGTACATCAACTGCTTTTTCTGTGTATGAATTATACACTTTAACATAAAAGCAAGTGCTTTCTTTCCCTGTGAATCCATTTAACTGTCCACCGATATTATCAATTTCTTCCGCTATATCTTTTGCGCTTCTATTTTTTGAACCTTTAAATACCATGTGTTCAATAAAATGTGATATTCCATTATTCTCTTTATTTTCATAACGAGAACCAACTTTAATCCATATTCCTATATACACTGAATTAACATATGGCATCTTATAAGCTACCACATTAACATCGTTAATTTTCTTTTGTATGTACATTTACTACCTCCTCATTTATTTTAGAACATTTGAAACGCTAGTTATTTCATAACCTTTGCTTTCCAATTCTTTGATCATAGTAGGCAGCGCTTCTACAGTGCCTTTTGTCGGATGCATCAAAACGATAGCGCCATTATGAGCTTTTTTTACAACTCTATCGATAATATTATTAACACCTGGGTTGCTCCAATCTATAGTATCTAAACTCCATAAGATTACTTTATAGCCAAGATCTTCAGCAGTTTTTACCACATCATCATTAAAATCACCGTATGGTGGAGCAAAAAGATTAGGTTTTTTTCCAGTTATTTTAAAAAGCACATCACCTGCTTTTGATATATCCGCTGCATATTTTTCCCTGCTCCACTGCGTATACTTAACGTGTGTATACCCATGACTTGCTATCTCATGTCCATCGGTTGCAATTTGTCTGACTATCTCTGGATTTTTCTCAGCCCATTGCCCCTCAAAAAAGAATGTTATTTTTTTGTTGTTTGATTTAAATGTTTCTAACATCTTTGGAATATACTCATTTCCCCACGCTACGTTGCAAGCAAAAGCTATCTTTTTACTATTTGCATCGCCTTTATAAATAGGGTCATTTGTTTTAAACGTAGAAATAGAATGATTAACTAACATCCCCAACAAAATTATCGCAATAATTAATATTAAAATCAATATTATGGTAGTTTTTTTAGGATATTTTATATAATATATCTTCAACACTAACACCACCTAATCTATTTTCTTAATAAATTTTATTAGGTGATGTTATCAGATATTACTTTTTTATTGAATATTAATAAATAAAAAACATAAACCATAAGCGGTTTATGCATTTACACTTCTTTGTCACTTTTAGTTTCTTCTGGCAAAGCATCTTTCCTCGATAAATTAATCCGTCCTTGTTTATCAATTTCTGTCACTTTTACCAAAATTTCATCACCAATATTTACCACATCTTCAACTTTATTCACATGTTTTTTATCTAACTTAGATATGTGAACCAATCCTTCTTTACCAGGAGCAATTTCTACAAAAGCGCCAAATGAAGCCAGTCTTGTCACTTTTCCTAAATAAATTGAACCTACTTCTACATCTTTTGTTATTGCTTCAATGATCATTTTAGCTTTCTCGCCAGCTTTTAAATCGGTTGATGATATAAATACTCTACCATCGTCTTCTATATCTATTTTAACACCTGTATCTGCTATTATTTTGTTTATTGTCTTGCCACCTGCTCCAATTATATCCCTTATTTTTTCAGGATCAACGTTTAAACTTATAATCCTTGGAGCATAAGGAGATAATTCCTTTCTTGGCTCTTTTATAGTTTCTAACATCTTATTCAATATGAATAACCTACCTTTTCGAGCCTTTTCTAAAGCTAACGAAAGGATATCGCGATCGATGCCAGCTATTTTTATATCCATTTGTATTGCCGTTATCCCTTTTTCAGTACCAGCAACTTTGAAATCCATGTCACCAAGAAAGTCTTCTATTCCCTGTATATCTGTCAGTATAGATACTATATCGCCCTCTTTAATAAGACCCATTGCAACGCCTGCAACTGGTGCTTTAATTGGAACACCAGCATCCATAAGGGCCAATGTACTTCCGCATACACTTGCTTGTGAAGTTGAACCATTTGAGCTTAACACTTCAGAAACCAATCTGATTGTGTAAGGAAATTCCTCCTCTGAAGGTATCATAGGCTCTAATGCCCTCTCAGCCAGTGCACCATGCCCTATTTCTCTCCTTCCTGGACCTCTTAATGGCCTCGTTTCACCTACGCTAAAAGGAGGGAAATTATAATGATGCATATATCTCTTAGATTCTTCGTCACCTAAACCATCGAGAATCTGTATATCGCCAAGAGGACCTAATGTTGCCACTGTCATAACTTGCGTTTGACCACGAGTAAATATAGCTGAACCATGTGTACGAGGCAAAACGCCGACATCGCATGTTATTGGCCTTATATCATCTAAACCTCTACCATCTACTCTTATTTTTTCTTCAGTGATCATTTTTCGCATCTGTTCTTTTGTAATTGTATATAAAACTTCATCAATATCTGCAAGGTTGTCTGGATATTCATCTTTAAAATGTTCTAAAACTTCTTCCTCAACTTTATCTATATTATCGTTTCTTTCCTTCTTCTCTTCTGTTCTCAAAGCATTATATATTTTTTCAGTTGCAAATTCCCTAACCTGTTGTTCTAAGTTAGCATCTATTTCATGTACTATTACTTCCGCTTTTGGAAGTCCTACTTCTTTTACAATGCCTTCTATAAATTCTACTATCTGTTTTATGTATTCATGAGCGTACATTATTGCATCTAACATTACTTCTTCTGTAACTTCATTGGCACCAGCCTCAACCATCATTATGGCATCTTTTGTGCCTGAAACAGTCAAATGCAGATCACTTTTTTCTCTCGCTTTTAAGTCAGGATTTATTATGAAATTCCCATCTACAAGCGCTACTGATACAGAACCTGTAGGCCCGTTAAAAGGAATATCAGATATGGATAAAGCAACTGAAGAACCTATCATTGCCACTATCTCCGGCTGAACATCAGGGTCTACAGATAAAACAGTAGCAATAACTTGCACATCATTCCTATATCCATGTGGAAATAATGGTCTTATTGGTCTATCTATTAATCTGGACGTCAATATTGCTTTCTCAGTAGGTTTACCTTCCCGTTTAATAAAACCACCAGGTATTTTACCTACGGAATAAAGCCTCTCTTCATAATCAACACTTAAAGGGAAAAAGTCAACTCCTTCTCTTGGTTCTTTAGAAGCGCAAGCAGTAACCAGCACAACTGTATCACCATATCTAACAAGAGCGCTACCATTAGCTAGTTGTGCAAGTTTTCCAGTTTGAACGATTAATTTTCTCCCTGCAAGATCGAGTTCAAAAATCCTTTCCATATTATCCTCCTTTCATCCTTTTAATATATTTTTTCAAATATTTGAGCATTAATACAGAAAAAAGAGCGAGGTTACCCGCTCTATTTTCTTAAATCTAACTTTTCAACGATGGCACGGTACCTATCCATATCTTTCTTCATTAGATAATTTAATAATCCTCTTCTCTGACCAACCATCTTAAGCAAGCCGCGTCTTGAATGATGATCTTTTTTATGAACTTTTAAATGTTCATTTAAAGAGTTAATCCTCTCAGTGAGTAAAGCAATCTGAACTTCTGGAGAACCAGTGTCTTTCTCATGAATCCTATTCTCAGCGATTATTTCATTTTTTCTCTCTTTGTTTAGCATGATTTCACCTCCACTCATAAATTCGCCAAATAGCATTGACATCGCCGGTGAACGAATATCAAAGCTATGGTAATCACGGATATAATTTTATCACAAAAAATCAATTATGTAAAATATATTTATAAGATTTTGCTAAAGCATAATCATTTTTCATCTGTTCTATAAGTTCTTTTTCGCTATTGAATTTTATTTCATTTCGAACACGCTTAATAAATTCAATTTCTATAAACAGCCCATAAATATTTTCATTAAAATCTAAAATATATGTTTCAACAGATAAATTATTGACATTAAAAGTCGGATTTATTCCAATATTTGTTATACCGAGAAAGCGTCTATTGCCTATTTTTACTTTCGTTATATACACGCCATTTAATGGTAAGATACAATCCCTGTCTATCCTAATATTAGCTGTTGGGAATCCTAACTTTCTTCCGATTTTTCTACCACTAATGACATACCCTTCTAAGCTAAAATATCTCCCAAGATATTTGCTTGCTTCTTCTACATTTCCTTCCTGGATCAAAGAACGTATAAAGCTACTACTTATTGGAATATCGTTCAATTTTATAGGTTCAACAATATATACTTCATAATTATAAATCTTCGAAAAATTTTTTAAAAGTGAAACATCACCATTAGCATTGTATCCAAATCTATAATTATCCCCTACAACTGCAATTTTCATATTTAACTTGTTAATTAAAATGTTCTCAATAAAAGCCTTTGGAGATAACAATGAAAAATCCTTATTAAAGTCATAAATTATAGCGTAATCTAAATTAAATTTAGAAAATTCCTCTATTTTTTTTCTGTTGGTTGTCAATAGCTTCTGATAATCGTTTTTGTATATTGTCTTTGTCGTATGTTGTTTAAATGTAAATACAGAGCTCGTCATTTTATTTGTTTTTGACAATTCTACTGATTTTTTAATTAGTTCTTGATGTCCAAGATGGATACCATCAAAGTTTCCAAGAGCGATTACTTTTTTATCATTGTATTTTTCTGTATTATACTCATCTATTATTATCACTTAGCCATCAGCTCCAAATAACAATCGTTCGACATAGATTCTATCACCTATAACTTTGCCAACGCCAACAAAGAAATGTTCTGGACTGTACAATTTTATAAATTCAGCATCTACATTTGTGTATTTATTTTTCACAGGATTGCCATGCACAATCTTATGATAATCATCATTGCTAAGACAAACATCAGGAAATGTTATAATATCATCCATTTTCATTATTTTGTACTTTCCACTTACAACTTCTTCTAATGTAAAAGAATTTTCTAAAGTAAATGATCCAACGCTTGTTCTAATAAGCATTGACATATATCCTGAAATATTCAAATAATCACAAATATCACGAACAAGAGCTCTTACATATGTTCCTTTTGAGCATTTTACATCAAATATAATTTTGTATGGTGCCTCGTAAGATATCACATTAATGTCATATATAGTCACAGGAGAAGGCTTGATATCAATAGTTTTGCCTTCTCGTGCATATTGATAAAGTTTTTTTCCGTCAACTTTTTTAGCAGAGTAAATAGGTGGAATCTGTAAAATATCGCCTTTAAATACACTTTCAATTTCTGATATTTTATACTGTTCCAAAACTTTAACAGGCGTTACACTTGTAATATTTCCAAATTTATCAATACTATCTGTAGAGAAACCAAAAGTTATTTCCCCTCTATACGTCTTTGTCTGCGATACTACATACTGAGCCAATTTCGTTGCTTTACCTATACATATAGGTAATACACCTGCTGCCCCCGGATCAAGAGTTCCCAAATGGCCTATTTTTTTTATATTAAAATTTCTCCTTAAAAAGGATACTACATCATGAGATGTCATGCCCGGCGGTTTCAAAATATTTAAAAAACCATCCATTTTCAATCACTCATCGATTTCAAATTTTATTAAATCTAAAATTTTTTCTTTTACATCATTTATACTGCCTTCTGTTAAGAATCCTGATGCTCTTACATGACCACCACCGCCAAATTCTTTAGCCAGTTTATTTACATCCACATACTTTTTAGAGCGTAAACTTCCTTTTACAAAATCACCTTTTTCAACCAGCATAACAGCGATTTCCACACTGTCTATATCTCTTCCATAATTTATGATATTCTCTACATCTTCTAATTTTGTATTTGTGCTAAGAAAATCTTCATTTGATATCTCCATATACGCAACTTTTCCATCAAAATAAAGTTCCATATTGTTTATAACTCTGCCTATTAACTTAAGCTTCTCATATTTAATATTATGAAAAACAATATTGGATATTTTATCCACAGAAGCACCGTTATTTATTAAATCACCAGCAACTTCATGAGTAAATGATGTAGTTGAGCCGTACATAAAATGTCCTGTGTCTGTAACGACTCCAACATACAGACATTCTGCGATTTCTTGGTCCAAATCAATACCTAATATTTTTATCAATTGATATACTATCTCAGATGACGAAGCTGCATTGGTATCTACGTAATTCATAGTAGCATACAAAGTATTTGAAATATGATGATCTATATTTATTGACTTAGGGACCTTTCTAAGCAATTCTTTTGCCTTTCCCATTCTATCTGAATCAGCGCAATCTACAGCTATAAGCAAATCTGCTGATATGTCAAATGGTTTTGTGATTTTATCTGTGTATGGCATAAATCTATAGATTTCAGGTATATCATCATCAATAAATATAGATACATCTTTTCTCAATTTATTCATGGCCTTGTATAATGCAGTAACACATCCTATTCCATCACCATCAGGTGATACATGCGTTACAATAGCTATTTTTTCAGCTTCTCTTATTGAATCCAACATATCATTTAAAATCATTTGTCTTCACTCTCTTGACTATCTAAATCTCTTAAAATCTTAGAAATATGAGCACCATATTCTATCGAATTATCAAGTTCGAAAATCAATTCAGGAGTATATCTTAACTTAATCCTTTTTCCTAATTCATGTCTTATAAAACCAGTTGCACTTTTTAAACCTTCTATAGTGTTTTTCTTCTCGTCATCATTTCCATAAACGCTAATATAAATTTTTGCATAACGCAAATCTTTTGAAACCTCGATATCTGTTATGCTAGTCATACTGCTTATCCTTGGATCCTTTATCTCTTCGAATATCATTTGGCTTACTTCTTTTTTTATTTCTTCTGATAAACGTCCAATTCTGTACTGCACATTAATTCATCCTTTCAACGAGGTATTTCCTCCATCTGATATGCTTCCAGCACATCACCTTCTTTTATGTCATTAAATCTTTCTATACCGATTCCACATTCAAAACCAGATTGTACTTCTTTTACATCATCTTTAAATCTCTTTAACGAAGATATTTTCCCTTCAAAAATCACTACGCCATCTCTTACTAATCTTATGTTTGCATTTCTGGAAATTTTACCTTCTACAACATAGCATCCAGCCACATTCCCTACATTAGGAACTCTAAATACTGCTCTTACTTCTGCTTTACCTAATTCTTTTTCTCTATACTCTGGTTCCAACATACCCTTCATAGCTGCTTTTAAATCATCAATTGCATCATAGATTACTCTATATAACCTTATATCGACTTTCTCTTTTTCTGCTAAAGACTTAGCCTTGCTATCAGGTCTTACATTAAAACCGATTATTATAGCATTAGACGCGGAAGCAAACATAACATCAGTTTCAGTAATAGCACCAACCGCTCCATGGATAACTCTAAGTCTAACATCATCATTACTCAATTGCTCAATTGAGCTTTTTAATGCTTCCACAGAACCCTGCACGTCAGCTTTTAATATTATATTTAACTCTTTTACATTGCCTTCTTTTATTTGATTAAATAGTTCATCAAGAGATATCTTTTGCTTTTGCATCATTTCTTCTTCTCTAAACTTTTCCTTGCGTTTTTCGGCAATTGAACGAGCTTTTTTCTCATCATCCAATACAACAAGTATGTCTCCTGCCTTTGGAACATCAGATAGTCCCAAAACTTCAACAGGTATTGATGGTGATGCTTTTTTAACCTTCCTACCTTTATCGTCAAACATTGCTCTCACTTTTCCATAAGCTGTGCCAGCAATTATTACATCACCTGTTTTTAGTGTTCCCTTTTGTACTAAAACTGTTGCAACAGGACCTCTGTTTTTGTCAAGTTGTGCTTCAATGATTGTACCTCTGGCTGGCCTATTTGGATTTGCCTTTAATTCTAACATTTCCGCTTCCAACAATATCATTTCAAGCAAATCATCAAGCCCAATATTTTTTTGCGCTGAAACATTGACACATATTGTACTTCCGCCCCAATCCTCTGGCACCAAACCATATTCCACCAATTCTTGCTTAACTCTATCTGGGTTCGCATTAGGTTTATCAATTTTATTTATGGCTACAATTATCGGAACATTTGCAGCTTTAGCATGGTTTATTGCTTCTATTGTTTGAGGCATAACACCATCATCCGCTGCTACAACTAATACAGCAATATCAGTCACGCTGGCACCTCTCGCTCTCATAGCCGTAAATGCTTCATGTCCTGGTGTATCCAAAAACACGACTTTTTTGCCATTTATTTCTACAACAGATGCACCAATGTGTTGCGTAATTCCTCCAGCTTCACGTTGAGTAACGTTTGTCTTTCTGATTGCATCCAGCAAGGATGTTTTTCCATGATCTACATGACCCATCACAGTTATTACAGGTGGTCTGGGCAGAAGATCTTTTTCGTCATCTTCTTTGTCTATGATTTCAAGATTATCTTCATTTTCCTCTTTTTTTTCTAATAAAAAGCCATACTCTTCAGCGATTTGCGAGGCATTTTCATAGTCTATTTGTTGATTTATTGTCACCATTATTCCTTTGGATATCAATTTCTTTATGATATCTGAAGGATTTATTTTCATTTTTTCAGATAGCTCTTTAACAGTTATAAACGCAGGTATCGATATTATTTTAACAGAATCATCTTGTGGTTTATTGTTATCGTCCTTTGCTTTTTTGGCATCTGACTTTTTTTGCTTTTTGTTAGACTTTTTAGGCTTTTCATCAATTTCGTCATATTCTTCTACTAATTCATCGGTCTCTTTTTCCTCTTTTTCGGTCAATAAATCTATTATTAAACTTACTTCATCGTCTTCTAACGTGCTCATATGATTTTTTACATTAATATCTAAATCATTTAACTTTGAAATCAATTCCTTGCTCGTAATTTTTAGTTCTTTTGCCAACTCATAAACTCTTGTCTTTGACATTTTATTCACCTCCATTAGTTAGAACCTCCTTTGCTTCAGCTAATAGTTTGTTAGATAGGTTTTCATCTGTAATGCCAATAACCGCTGTGTCGTCTCTCCCTATGCTTTTGCCGATATAAGACATATTACCAGCGATTATATATAAAATGTTTTTAGAATTACATAAAGATATAAACTTTTTCTTTGTATTTTCAGAAGCGTCTTCCGCTATAATAACAAGACGAACACTTGATTTAGCAATTCCTTTTTCAACTGGCAACCTTCCCGGCAATAATTTTCCTGCTCTCCTGCACAACCCCAGCATAGAATAAAATTTATTCATTTGAAACCTCTTTTCTGATTTGTTCAATAATATCTTCAGTTAATGAAGTTTCCAATGCCCTTTCTATTTTTTTTGATTTTAAGGCTTTTTCTACACAATCAATGTTTTTGCAGACATAGCAACCTCTCCCAGACAACTTACCTGTCAAATCAACTTGGACTTCATTGCTATGCGCTTTTTTGACGATTCGAAGTAACTCTCTCTTTGGCTTCATTTCTTGGCAACCAAGACACATTCTCATTGGAACTTTTTTGGACTTCACGTTATCAACCCCAACCTTTAAGATTTAGCAGTAGATTCACTTGTTATGTCTATCTTCCATCCTGTTAGCTTAGCAGCTAATCTTACATTTTGTCCTTCTTTGCCAATTGCAAGAGAAAGCTGATAATCAGGTACGACGACTCTTGCTATTTTTTCTTTTTCATCAATATCAATACTTAAAACTTTGGCCGGACTTAAAGCGTTAGTTACAAATTCCTGTGGCTTTGAGCTCCATTTTACGATATCTATCTTTTCACCCTTTAGCTCATTTACAACAGCTTGTACCCTTGCGCCTTTGTAACCTACACATGAACCTACGGGATCAACATTTTCGTCTTTTGCGTACACAGCCATCTTCGTCCTTGAACCAGGTTCTCTTGAGATGCTTCTAATTTCAACGATACCTTGTTGTAATTCTGGTACTTCCATCTCAAAAAGCCTTTTTACTAATCCTGGGTGTGAACGCGATATCAGTATTTGCGGACCTTTTGTAGTCTTTTTAACTTCTACTATATAGACTTTTATTCTATCTCCATGTTTGTAGGTTTCGTTTGGAATCTGCTCATTTGGCGTCAAAGTAGCTTCAGTTTTGCCTAAATCAACTAAAACATTCTTTTTTTCTATTCTTTCTACAATTCCAGTGACTATTTCTGATTCCTTGCTTAAAAAGTCTTCATACACAATGCCTCGTTCTGCTTCTCTTATTCTTTGAACAACAACCTGTTTAGCATTTTGTGCTGCTATTCTTCCAAAAGATTTTGGCGTAACTTCAATATCAACAGTATCACCAACAAGGTATTTCTTGCTTAATTTTTGAGCTTCTTCCAAACTTATTTCAAGCAAATCATTGTACACATTTTCGACAACTGTTTTTTGAGCATAGACTTTAACATCGCCAGTTTCTCTGTCCATCTTTACTTTGACATTCTGAGCTGTTCCATAGTTTTTTTTGTACGCCGAAACCAATGCAGCTTCTATTGCTTCAAACATCGTCTCTTTCGGAATGCCTTTATCTTTGCAAATTTGTTCAAGTGCTTCAATAAATTCGCTGTTCATTATTTTCCCTCCTTTAATCTAAAATTTTATAACAGGTTTAACCAAACTAACATTTTTTATATCAAATTCTCTTTTCCCGCCATCGTCAACAATGATTACTTTATCATCTTCAAGGCCTAAAAGCTCCCCTTCATACTTTTTCTTTTTATCTATCGGTTGATATAATGAAACTTCAACTAAACTGCCTTTGAATTTTTCAAAATCACGTTTTGTTTTTAATGGTCTATCTATTCCAGGTGAAGAAACTTCAAGTATATAGCTATTCTCTATTGGATCTACTTCATCCAGCTTTTCACTTAAATATTCACTTATAATTTGACAATCGTCTAAGCTAACTCCTCCATCTTTGTCTATATAAACTCTTAGATACCAATTGTTGCCTTCTTTTTTGTATTCAACATCAACCAATTCAAAATTGTTTTTTTCTATGGCGGGAGTAACAAGCTGTCTTGTCAACTCTTCAATCTTTGACAATTTGATAACCTCCTTGTAGCTCATTATTTTATATATATAATACGAAAGAGTGGGAAACCCCACTCTTAAGTTCCATCTCTATTTTGCCATATCAATTATAACATACACAAATAACCAATGCAACATTAAAATAAACTTAATTGATTTGATTCAGGAATATCCTGTAAGCAACCATGCTGCTTTAAAATGTCAATAACAGTTTTACTGATTCTCGTTCTATTTCTCAAATCTTCTATTGATAAAAATTTGCCTTTTTCTCTCTCTTCAGCTATTATCTTCGCTGCTTGCTTACCTATACCTTCCAATGAGTTCAACGGAGGTAAAATGCCATCTTTTGTAATTAAAAATTTCACCGCATCAGATTTATACAAATCAATATTTGTGAATCTTAGACCTCTAAGGTACATTTCAAGACCAACCTCTAATATTGTCAATAAGCCTTTCTCCTTTGCTGTAGCATTATTGCCCTTTGATTCGATTAGCCTTATATTTTCTTTGATTTTTTCTAACGAATCCATCATATCCAAATTAAATTCATCAGCTCTAACAGTAAAATACGTAGCATAAAAAGCCTCAGGGTGGTGCACTTTAAAATAAGCTATCCTAAAAGCCATTATGACATAAGCAACTGCATGGGCTTTAGGAAACATGTACTTGATTTTTTGACATGACTGAATAAACCAATCAGGCACATTATGGTTTTTCATTTCATCTATTTCTTCGTCTTTTATGCCCTTTCCTTTTCTAACGCTTTCCATTATCTTAAAAGACAACTTCTTGTCAAGCCCTTTGCTGATAAGAAATAACATTATATCATCTCGTGTGGAGATTACCTCTTTAAGTGTGGCTTTGCCTTCTTTTATTATGTCCTGTGCATTATTAAGCCAAACATCTGTACCGTGTGAAAGTCCGCTTATTCTTACAAGCTCTGCAAAAGTTGTCGGCTTTGTATCAACCAGCATCTGTCTTACAAATTTCGTTCCAAATTCAGGCAATCCTAAAGTGCCTACTGTGCAATTTATATCTTCTGGATCTATGTTAAGTGCTTCTACACTTGTAAAAAGGCTCATCGTCTTTTTATCATCTAATGGTATTTCTCTGGCATTGATTCCTGTTAAATCTTCCAGCATTCTGATTACTGTAGGATCATCATGGCCAAGTATATCAAGCTTAAGCAATCTTCCGCTTATAGAGTGATAATCAAAGTGTGTTGTTATTATGTCTGAATCTTGTGCATCTGCAGGATGCTGTATTGGTGTAAAATCGTAAATATCTTTGTCTTTAGGAACAACCATAACGCCACCTGGATGTTGCCCTGTAGTCCTTTTGGCACCAGTACAACCCATGACTAACCTCTTGATTTCTGCATTATGAACCGTTAAATTTTTTTCTTCGAAATACTTTTTCACAAAGCCGTATGCTGTTTTATCAGCCAATGTACCAATAGTTCCAGCTCTAAAGACGTGACCTGTACCAAATATTTCTTCTGTGTATTTATGCGCTATCGGCTGATAATCTCCTGAAAAGTTTAAATCTATATCTGGCTCTTTGTCCCCTTCAAATCCAAGAAAAACTTCAAACGGAATATCATGCCCATCTTTTCTCATTTTTGTTCCGCATTGTGGACAATTTTTATCAGGCATATCCACACCAGAACCGTAACTTCCATCTAATATAAACTCCGAGTGCTTGCAATGAGGGCAGATATAATGAGGTGGCAATGGATTAACCTCGGTTATTCCACTCATGGTTGCCACAAATGATGAACCGACTGAACCCCTTGAACCAACTAAATAACCATCACTCAGTGATTTTGTAACTAACTTTTGAGCTATGATGTACATAACAGCATAGCCATTATTTATGATAGAATTTAACTCTTTGTCCAGCCTTTTTTCAACTATTTCTGGCAATTTTTCACCGTATATTTCATGAGCTTTGTTTAATGTCAATTTCCTAAGCTCTTCTTCTGCACCCTCTATTGACGGAGGAAATGTACCATCTGGTATTGGTTTAACATCTTCTATAGAATCTGCTATTTGATTAGGATTGTCTATGACAATCTCCTTTGCAATCTCTCTATCAAAATAATCAAATTCTCGCAGCATTTCATCAGTTGTTCTGAAATAAAGTGGCGGTTGTCTATCAGCATCTTTAAACCCCTTTCCATACATGAGTATTTTTCTATACACATTATCCCAAGGGTCTAAAAAATGAACATCACACGTTGCAACAACCGGCTTTTTGAGTTGTTTGCCTAAATCATAAATTCTTTTATTTATTTTAATCAATTCTTCTTTGTTTTTTACCTCACCCTTATCAACTAAAAATTCGTTATTTCCTAAGGGTTGCACTTCTAAATAATCATAATAACTGACGATTTCACGTAATTTATCGTCGTCAAGATTTGATATAAGTCCTCTAAAGACTTCGCCTTGTTCACAAGCAGAACCAATTAACAATCCTTCTCTCATTTGCGACAAAAGACTTTTAGGAATTCTCGGATTTCTATGAAAATACTCTAAATTTGACCTTGATACCAATTCATAGAGATTTCTCAACCCCTTTTGATTCTTGACAAGTATAATCACATGATATGTAGGCATCTTTTTTATGTCAACCTTATTCTTTAAATAATCATTTATTTCATTTACTTTTTCTATTCCGCTTTCTTTCAGCTTATTGATGCTTTTAATAAAAATTTCAGCAGTTGCTTTAGCATCGTCTACGGCTCTATGATGATTTTCAAGTGACACACCAAGATGCTGCGCTACAGTATCCAGTTTGTAATTTTTTAGATTTTCATACATGTGCCTACTTAACTCTAAAGTGTCTAAAACGGGATTGTCCACTTCCATACCAAGATTTCTGGCCTTTGTCTTTATAAAAGTCACATCAAAGTTTGCATTATGCGCTACAAGAATAGAATCCTTTATAAAGTCCAAAAATTTAGGCAAAATTTCTTCAATAGATGGGTACTCTTTAACCATGTCGTCTGTTATGCCAGTCAATTTTGTTATAAATTTAGATATGTGAACTTGTGGATTCACAAAAGTTTCGAATGTATCTACTATTTGACAATTTTTTATCTTAACAGCCCCAATTTCAATAATATTGTCATTAATGCTTGAAAGACCGGTAGTTTCAATGTCAAATACAACAAAGCTGCCATCAATAGTCATAGATGTGCTTCCGCTGACGATTGGAACACCATCGTTGACAAGATAACCCTCTACACCGTAGATGACTTTAACACCATATTTTTTCGCAGCACTTTGAGCTTCAGGATAAGCCTGCAATACAGCATGATCTGTTATTGCAATCGCTTTGTGCCCCCACTCTGATGCCCTTCTGATTAAAGACTCTGCAGAGCTTACTCCATCCATGCTGCTCATTTGTGTATGTACATGCAGCTCTACCCTTTTTTGTGGATGAGAATCTACTCTGACAGATTTCTCGCACAGTTCTACGTCTTTAGCATTCAATATTAGATCTCTTTCATATTTATCGTAAATAACAGTACCACGCACTTTTACATTGCTTCCTATTGTCAATCTGTCTTTGATTAAATTGTATTTTTCACCATTTAAAAATGCTTTAACTGTAAATGAAGATGTAGTATCAGTAATATCAAAAGTCATCAGATATTTAGATTTTATTTCGCGAAAATCTATTGAAAAAATTTCACCTTTTATTGCAACATCATCGCCTTCTTGAAATACATCGCAGATCTTTACAACTTCTGTATTTATTTCTTTTCCAAGCAATACTTTGCTGTCATTATCATCCACGTCACTTTCAATTTTTTGGCTACTTTCTGTAGGACTTGTGATGATGTTATTTGCCAAGATTTCTTCGTCCTTTTTGATTTCTTCATGAAGTTTGTCATATATTGCTTCATCAAAATCTAAAGCAAAATTTACGTCTAGATCATAATATTCTTTTATCAATTCGCCAATGTACGCATCGATTTTGTTTTTCTTAAGAAAATTAAAAGATACTTCATTTGATGCCTTTATTATTACATGTTCCTCATCTTTAATCGATACATGACATGATTTTATAAAGCTTAAAGTGCCAGGATATTTTTCACTGGCTTTTTTTATAATATCGTCCCAATAATCATTTAAAATGGAATACACATCAATGTTATTTGTGCCTATAAATTCAAATTCTATATTAGAAAGTAGAGGGATTTTTGATTTGATAGTAGATTTTAAAGATTCTAATTTTGAAACATCTTTTTTAAAATTGAAAGGCAAAAACAGTATAAGCTTTCTTTCCTTTAGACATAAACTTATCTTATTTATTTTTATATCGCTTATACCTAATTCCTCTTTAAGAAAAGAAGGTAGCATCAAAACGCACTCCTTACATCCATACCTTTAAAATGTCTTTATACATCATCAATCTAGCTTTAAAACCTTTAATAAAACCCAATTTTTCTTCTTTCATTACATGCGTCATATTTTCTAACTGTACATGTTGCACTCTTAAATGTTTTTCTTTGGCATATTTCGTAAGCGCTACTTCTATTCCATATTTCAAAATGTCTACATCGCTTTTATTTATAAAATCTATAAGAACATCTCTTTTTAAAGCACGCTGCCCTGACAAAAAAGGAGCTATTTTTTGTGCTAAATCAGTTCTTTTCCTTCCAGATGAAAATATGCCAACTGCCATATCACACTTATTATCTAAAACAGGTTTTACTAATTTATTAAAATGCTCTGGAGTAAAACCTATAAGATCTGCATCAAGCAAAACTAATACATCTCCATTAGCAGCTTGAATGCCCCTTTTTAAAGCGGCACCCTTCCCTAAATTTGTCTTTAGATTTATAAGCTTTACGTTAAAAAGAGAAACGACTTTTTCAGTATCATCTGTTGAACCATCATTTACAACTATTGTTTCATCAATGATATTGATTTTTTCTAATACTTTTAAAACATCTTTTATATTTTTTCCCTCATTATACGCAGGAATAATGACAGATATCATCATGATTTCTCCTTCAGTATATCGTTAAGTTCCTTAATAAATTCATCAAAAAGCTTATCTTCTGGTACTTTTTTAATAATCTTTCCTTTTTTAAAGATAAGACCTTCTCCAATTCCACCGGCTATTCCTATATCTGCTTCTCTTGCCTCGCCGGGGCCATTGACTGCACATCCCATTACAGCAACTTTTATGTCTTGATTTATATTTGCTGTTGCTTTTTCAACTTTTTGAGCCAATTCTATCAGATCAATTTTAGTTCTTCCACATGTTGGGCAAGAAATTATTTCTACGCCTCCTTTTGCCAATTCTAAAGATTTTAATATTTGTTTTCCAACTCTTACTTCTTCGACAGGATTCCCTGTCAAAGATACTCTTATTGTATCTCCAATACCCATATATAGCAGTGTGCCAATCCCAACAGCAGATTTTATAGTTCCTGAAAAAATTGTTCCAGCCTCTGTAATGCCAACATGAAGTGGATAATCTATCTTTTCAGAAATAATCTTATAAGACTCAATTGTCAATGGTACATTAGTAGTTTTCAAAGATACCACTATATCGTAAAAGCCGCATTTTTCTAACAGAGATACACTTTTAAGTGCACTTTCAACAATTCCATCCGCTGTTACACCACCATATTTATTTAAAATGTCCCTTTCCAATGAACCAGAATTTACACCTACTCTTATGGGGATTCCTGCTTCTTTAGCAGCAGCTACTACTGCTTTAAGCTTATCATCTCCACCAATATTGCCTGGATTTATCCTGATCTTATCTGCTCCACACTTGATAGCTTCTAAAGCTAATCTGTAATCAAAATGTATGTCGGCAACAATAGGGATATCAATTTCTTTTTTTATTTCTTCAATGGCTTTTGCAGCATCTACATCAAGGACAGCTACACGCACAATATCACAACCCACACTTTCAAGCTCTTTAATTTGCTGCACGGTTTTTTTTACATCTTTTGTGTCAGTATTAGTCATGGACTGTATTGCAATCGGGTTTTCTCCACCTATGCGTACGCTTCCTATTTTTATTTCTTTTGTTCTTTTCCTCATAAAGTTTATCACCTATTATTTTAAAATATTTATCCTAACCAAATCTTTATATGTAGCAAAAAGTATAAGCGCAATAAGCAACATAAAACCTATATAATGGACAAATCCTTCTTTTTCGGGATCGACAGGTTTTCCTCTAATTTTTTCTATCAGCACGAATAGAATCCTACCGCCATCCAATGCTGGAAACGGCAGTAAATTAAATAACCCTAAATTTACGCTTATAAGCGCAGTAAATGCCATTAAATTCAGTATGCCAGATTTCGCCTCTGTGCCAATAGCTTGAACTATGCCAACTGGCCCCATCAAATCATTCGTTGAAACTTTGCCAGTTATTAACATGTAGAGAGATAAAATTATCATTTTTGAAAAATAAATAGTTTGTTTTACACCACTATCGACAGCTAATACCAAAGACCTGCGATACTGTGGCACTATACCTATCATTGGCTTTGCAGTGCTTTTGTCAACTATCGGTATAACAGACTTTTTTAAAGTAGCATTTCCTCTTTTAATTGTAAAATTTAATTTTACTCCATTGTTTGAATTTATAATGTTTTGCAATGTAGTCCAATCATTTATTTTAGTATTGTTTACCATTACTATTTCATCTCCCGGCTTTATACCGGCCTTTTCTGCAGGATAACCACTTATAGTTGAACTGACAATCGGAACTGGACTTCCAACAAAATAGAAAACCATAATTAAAATTATAAAAGTTAATAATATATTCATCAAAGGACCAGCCGCAAAAATGCCAAGCCTTGTGTACCAAGGTTTATTAGTCACAGCTCTTTTATCATTAGACATTTCATCTTCACCTGCTAAAGCACAAAAACCGCCAAAAAGCATTAATCTAAACGAATATTCTGTTTCACCATGTTTTTTTGAAAATATCTTCGGTCCAAAACCAATAGCAAATTCATTAACTTTTGTGCCAGACAATTTTGCTACTATAAAATGTCCAAACTCATGAATCGTGACTAAAATGCCCAATACAATTACACTTACAACAACATAAAAAAATACCACTTACCTATCACCTCATATATTCACGCTTAATTTTTTCCCTTATTTCTTTATCTACTTCTATTATATCATTTAATTCAGGATTAATGATGTTTTTATGATTATTCATATATTTTTCTATTATATAAGGAATATCATTAAACGAAATTGCTTTTTCTAAAAACAATTGAACTGCTACTTCATCTGCTGTATTTAAAACTGTTGTCATTGTTCCACCTTCTTCTAAAGCATCATATGCCAGTTGAAGGCATCTAAAAGTATTAACATCTGGTTTTTCAAATGATAAACTTCCAATCTTCGCAACATCCAAATATCGTATGCCTTCTACATATACCCTGTTTGGAAAATTTAAAGCATACTGTATCGGTATCCTCATATCAGCAGTCGCCATTTCTGCAATAATGCTTCCATCAATAAACTCTACCATTGAATGGATTATGCTTTCTTTATGCACAACAACTTCTATTTTTTCCAATGGCACATCAAAAAGCCATTTAGCTTCTATTACCTCAAACCCCTTATTCATGAGTGTAGCAGAATCAATTGTTATTTTTTTACCCATCTTCCAATTAGGGTGATTTAAAGCTTCTTCAACTGTCACTGATTTTAAATCGCTTAATGTTTTCCCTCTAAATGGTCCTCCAGATGCAGTTATAATCAATTTATTTACAAATTCTTTTTTTCCAGATTGAATGCATTGGTAAATCGCATTGTGTTCACTGTCAACAGGTAGTATATTTATGTTTTTCTCAATTGCCAGTTTCTTAATTATATGTCCGCCTGTAACTAAGCATTCCTTATTGGCAAGTGCAATATCATGCCCTGCTTCAATCGCTTTTATAGTAGGAATAAGCGCTGCTATGCCTTCAATTGCTACAACAACAGTCTGAACATTTGAAAGAGAAGCTACTTCGTTTATTCCACCATCACCAGAGAGAATCACTGTATTAGTGTCCACCATTTCTTTTAACTTTTTTGCAGACAATTCATCTTTAACAGCTACAAATTGCGGCTTAAATTCATCAATTTGTTGCTTTATAAGATCAATATTATTATAACATGTAAGTCCTATAACACGAAATTCATTTGATTTTCTTACCACATCAAGTGTTTGAGTCCCAATCGAACCTGTAGAACCTAAAACGACAATATTTTTCATGCTTAGCTCCTTTCATCTGTATAAATATGTGAAAAATATGTAAATACAAGGAGATACAAAAAGAATACTATCAAATCTATCCAATATCCCGCCATGCCCAGGAATAATTTTGCTAAAATCTTTCGTGTTGCAATTTCGTTTTATAAACGACGCAAAAAGATCACCTATTTGAGCCACTATACTGCCTATAATGCTTAAAAAAATGATATAATAATAATTTAGTTCTAATTTTCCTCTAAATAAATATGTAAACAAAAGGCATCCTACCAACGAACCTATTATTCCACCAACTGAACCTTCAAAAGTCTTGTTAGGACTAATTGATGGACATAATTTATTTTTACCGATGCGTTTACCTATGAAATATGCAAAAGTATCTGTCAGCCAAGAAATGATAAATATAAGCCATACAAGCAAGTAACCGCCTTTAATATCCCTTATTTTCCCTATGTACGAGAAAAAAATGACATATATGATTCCCATAATCGTTATGGAAGTATCTTTCAAATTATACTTATGAAGTACAACCGGAATAGAAAATATTACTACAGACAAAATCACAAAAAGATCTATAGAATCATAGGTATAACTAAAAATATAAAAAAATAAAACAGCACCATAGCCTATAAAATTTATAGGCCTTATTTCTGTATTTTTAAACACCGCGTAAAACTCGTACAATCCAATAAGACTGATAGCTACTAAAAAAAGTCTAAGATACCAGCCCCCCATGATTAATGCCGCAAAAACTAAAGGAAGCCCTATTACTGCACTAAGTATCCTTTTTTTTAACATAGATTCAACTCCTTAATTCATATGCCGCCAAAACGTCTATTTCGCTTTTGGTAATCAAATATAGCCTGCAAAAGGTGCCTTTTTTCAAAATCTGGCCATAAGACATCAGAAAACCATAGCTCAGAGTATGCAGACTGCCAAAGCATAAAATTGCTAATTCGCAATTCTCCGCTTGGTCTTATAATCAAATCAGGATCTGGTTGTCCTGATGTATATAAATTATCGGCAATAACATTTTCATCAATATCATTTAAATCAATTTCGCCGTTCAATAAAGAGCTGCCTATCCTTTTAAATGCTCTAACTATTTCACTTCTGCCACCATAATTTAAGGCGATATTTAAAGTAAGGCCAGTATTGTTTTTGGTTATTTCCTCGGACTCTTTTATCTTGATTCTACATTTTTCAGGTATCATTGATAAATCGCCAATAAAGTTTAATTTCACATTGTTTTCATTCAATTCATTTACTTCACGACCTAAATACTCTATAAGTAAGTCCATCAATCCATTAACTTCATCTGCAGGCCTTTTCCAATTTTCTGTCGAAAATGCGTATAAAGTCAAATACTTGATTCCAATTTCAGATGATGCTTTAACAATTCGCCTTACAGCTTCCATACCAGCTCTATGTCCAAGTGTTCTTATGAAACCTCTCTTTTTCGCCCATCTACCATTTCCATCCATTATTATTGCCACATGCTTTGGAATATTGTTTTCATCAAGTTTTTTCTCTATATCCTCATCAAAATCTTTTTGTCGTTTTTTGATAAACCCCATTAAATTTCCTCCTTATAATATGGGCAATACCCCCTCATGTGAGGGGGTTAAAATTCAGCTACTATAACTGATAATATACCATCTTCAAACATCGTTTTTAAGACGCGTCTCTGATATCCTCTATATTTTTTGGTAGGCTTAGTAAATATTATATTGTATTGAACATTATTTTTTTCTAAAATCTTCTTAGCCGCTTCAATATCGTACCCAATAATATCGATCAAATCTCCATTATCTCCTTTTCCTTCTGCTCCAAAATTTTGTCTATCTCTTTAATATACTTATCCGTAAGTTTTTGTACATTTTCTTCACTTTTTAATTTCTCATCTTCCGAAATCTCGCCATTTTTATCCATCTTTTTAATAGCATCATTGGCATCTCTTCTAATCTGCCTTACTGCGACCCTAGCTTCTTCACCTTTTTTATGAACTAATTTAACAAGCTCTTTCCTTCTCTCTTCTGTCAAATCCGGAAAAACTAATCTGATTATTTTGCCATCAGAAGTAGGATTAATGTTTAAATCTGATTTTTGAATTGCTTTTTCAATTTCAGATATTTTGGATGTGTCCCACGGCTGAATGATTATAACTTTTGGTTCTGGTGCCGTAATTGTCGCTAACTTATTTATTGGAGTCATGGTACCATAGTAGTCGATTGATATTCTGTCTAAAAGTGCAGGATTAGCCCTGCCAGCCCTTATAGACATCAATTCATTTTTTAAAACTGCTATTGACTTTTTCATTTTTTCTTCAGTGTTTTTTAACAAATCATCCATCACTATCCCTCCTTGACAATTGTTCCTATTTTTTGGCCCATTATTACGTTCTTAATGTTTCCTGGTACAGTCAAATTAAACACGATAATTGGAATATTATTGTCCATACATAGAGAAGTTGCTGTAGAGTCCATCACTCCAAGTCCTCTGTTAAGCACATCAAGATATGTCAACTTATCAAATTTAATAGCATCTTTATGTTTAACAGGGTCCTTATCATAGACTCCATCTACTTTCTTAGCAAGAAGAATCACTTCCGCATCTATCTCAGCAGCTCTTAAAGATGCTGTCGTATCGGTAGAGAAGAAAGGATTACCAGTACCAGCCGCAAAAATCACAACTCTTCCTTTTTCAAGATGCCTTATTGCCCTCCTTCGAATATACGGTTCAGCAATCTGCCTCATCTCAATGGCAGTTTGAACCCTCGTTTCTACACCTCTCCGCTCTAAAGCATCTTGCAAAGCAAGAGAATTAATAACTGTAGCAAGCATTCCCATATGATCAGCGGTAGTCCTATCCATTCCTACTCCTTCTCTACCCCTCCAGATATTACCACCTCCAATTACAACACCTATTTGAACGCCCATTTCTTTTACTTCTTTTATTTGATCAGCAATTAAATTTACAGTTTCAAAATCGATACCGTATCCTGTGCTGCCAGACAAAGCTTCTCCTGAAATTTTTAATATTATTCGTTTGTATTTCACAGACATTAAAACACCTCATTTTATTATTCTATAAAAATATTAAAAATCCTTCATAAAAATCTATTAAAAATAGGACACAACCGTGTCCTATTTTGGTTGCCTATTTAATTTTATTCTTCTTCTTGAGAATTTTCAATACCTTCTCCTCTTTCGAATCTCACAAATCTTCTTATTATTATATTTTCACCAAGCTTTGCAATCAATTCATTTAATAGGTCTTTTATCGTCTTGCTATCATCTCTTATATACAATTGTTCTAATAAGCAATTTTCCTTATAGAATTTTTCGAGTCTTCCTTCAATTATTCTGTCAATCACTTGAGCTGGTTTGCCTTCATTTAATGATTGTGCCTTTAAAATTTCCCTTTCTTTTTCAATAACTTCTTGCGGTACATCTTCTCTTTTTATGTACTGCGGATTGGCTGCAGCGATTTGCATGCATATTTCTTTTACAAAAGATTTAAAATCATCTGTATTGGCGACAAAATCTGTTTCACAATTTACTTCAACAAGAACACCAATTCTGCCGCCACCATGAATGTACGATTCTACTAATCCTTCATTTGCAACTCTGCCAGCCTTTTTAGCAGCTGCTGCCAATCCTCTTTCTCTTAATATATCAATCGCTTTTTCAATATCGCCATTAGAATCAGTAAGCGCTCTTTTGCAATCCATCATACCTGCCCCAGTACGCTCTCTAAGTTCTTTAACTTGTTGTGCAGAAATCATATAATCTTACCTCCATCCTAATATAATTTATGGTAAGGATGAAAATTCCTTACCATTCTAAAATTACTCTTCAACCGCAGTTAATTGTTCACCCTGTTTAGCCTCAATTACAGCATCAGCTATCTTTGAAGCTATTAATTTTACAGCACGAATCGCATCATCGTTGCCCGGTATAGGATAATCTACTTCTTCAGGATCGCAATTTGTATCAACAATTGCAACGATAGGAATATCGAGATTTTTAGCTTCAGCGATGGCAATTGCTTCTTTCTTAGGATCAACCACAAAAAGTACCGATGGAAGGCTATTCATGTTTTCTATTCCACCTAAATACTTTTGAAGTTTTTCCTTTTCTTTTCTAAGCTTTATAACCTCTTTTTTAGGTAAAACTTCAAATGTGCCATCCTCTTCCATCTTCTTTAACTCTTTAAGTCTTTCAATCCTGCTCCTAATTGTCTTGTAATTTGTCAACATTCCACCAAGCCATCTTTGATTGACATAGTACATTCCGCATCTTTCTGCTTCTTCTTTAACAGAATCCTGGGCTTGTTTCTTTGTACCTACAAATAAGACAGTACCATCATTTGAAACAACATCTTTTATAAAATCGTATGCTTCCTCTATCTTTTTTACCGTTTTTTGAAGATCTATAATATATATTCCATTCCTCTCGGTAAAAATATAAGGAGCCATCTTAGGATTCCATCTTCTTGTTTGATGACCGAAATGTACACCTGCTTCTAATAATTGTTTCATTGATATAACTGACATATTCTCACCTCCTGGTTATTCCTCCGTTCAAATCATCTCACAAAACAACCATTGTGGCACCAGTCTTATGATCTTTGAACGTGCGTTATCCACTGATTAATATATTATATTATGATATTTTTGTCAATACAATTTTAAATTTTTATGTCCACATGCCCTAATAAAAACTTTTTTCTTTCTTTTTGAGATGATTTCCCTTCCATTCTATTTTTATCTTTCTTAGTTGACAATTTATTTGATTCGTTGATTTTGTTTGTTCTGCTTTTTTTTATCTCATTTTCATTATTTATCATCTCCATGAATTGACCAACAAATACATCTGGCCTTTGAATTTCAATCTGTTTTATATTGCTTACGTCCACCATTTTAGGAATTGCTACCTGTAAATCTATCGGATTTACTGACATATATATTCCCCCTTACCCTATTGGCAATATGTCTATATCTGCACCATTTCTCACAAAAGTAACATATTTTACAGGATCCTTTATGTTTCTAGATACATCATCTATGGTTATTTTTGTTCCCGGATAAACCGTATCATATACTTTAATTATACCAAATGATTCATCATTATTTGAATTTAATTCTCTATATTCATCTAACAAGGATTTATTCTCAGCTTCCAACTGCAACAAAGATTTAAGAGTTTTTTCATAAATGGCTCTTTTATCTTCGGGTACACCTAATTTCGTTAAATATGAAACGATTTTATTTAATCCGTCTATGGATTTCTCATTTTCAGATATTTTTTTAGATATTTCTTCTTTTCTCTTTCTCTTTTCAGGTGGTTCTCCGACTATTAACTCTGTATGTACAAACATTTTAGAACCAACGTTTATTGCTTCTATTTCTCGCGTTGCTATAACTACACTTCCAACGATTACACCTTTGTTTCCAATTAATTTAACACAATTGTTTGTCTTCACTGTGCTGTACATTATGGCCTCACTTACGACATCATCTTCAGCTATTACTTCACAATTTTGCAAATACTTCGATACGACTTTCCCACCTGAGATAATTTTTGCCTTACCATTACCTTGAATGCCTTTATGAATTATTATATTACCCTTTGCCGATATGGTAGAGCCTTCTACAACACCATATATTTCCACATCTCCATCGCTTTCTATCTTATATCCAGAACTTATGTTGTTGTAGATTTTAATGCTTGCAAAAGTTCTGACATTTCCTGTGGAAGCATTGACATCTTTTAACTCAATTATAGGATTTACATTGATTTTTTGATCTTTTTTAAAAATATGTCCATCAATAGAGGAATAAAGACATCCATCATTAATATATGTATTTTTGCCTAATGGCAATTTGGCCTCTTTGCCTTTATCTGCTTTGACTATTTCTCCTTTTACGTTCATACCGTCTATACCGTCTTCAGGATCTACCTTTCGGGCTATGATTTCATCCTTTTTCACACTTTTAAATATTTGCAACTCTTTATAATCCACTCTTCCATCTTCAAGCACTTTCGGTTCAGCATTGCTTTCAAAATCGATTAAATACTCAACACGCCCATCTTTCCCATTTATAGGCTTTTTACCTTGTGCAATCAAATAACGTTCGTTAATATTGGGGGACTTGCAAATTTTATCGATGACATTTTCAATTATCCCAAAAACTACGTTGTGTGAACTTAATAAATCGTAAATATTGTCTTTATTTAAAGTGATACCATCGTTTGAAATATTTTCAACTATTAAAAATGCTGACATTTTGTCCGATGATATTTCCAATTTGCAAGAATATTTTAAATCACACATATAAATGCCCCCAAATTTTTATTAGTTACAGCAAGTCACTTAGCTTTTCCTTTAACTTTTTTATGGCCTTTGAATGAATTTGTGATATTCTAGATTCCGTCAGTCCCATTATTTTACTAATTTCCTTATAGTTCAAATCCTCATAGTAATACAATGAAATAATCAATCTTTCTTTCTCTTGTAGCGTATCAATAGCCTTAGAAATATTCTGCTTCAAGTCAAACATCATTACTTCGCTTTCAGGATTTGTAACTTCGTTGTCTGTGATTGAAGTGATTTTTAAATTATTCTCAATCACTTCATCTAAAGAACTTATGTATCCTGCATTCATGTAGCTTAAAGTCTTTAAAACGTCATTTTTTGATAACTTTGTTGCCTCCATAATTTCTTCTATAGTAGGTTCTCTTTTATATTCCTGTTCCAATTGTTCAATTGTTTTTTCGATGCTTTTATATCGTTTTTTTAGACTTCTCGGAATCCAGTCTTTTTTTCTCAAATAATCAATTATCTCTCCCTTTATTCTTATCGACGCATATGTTTCAAACTTTACACCTTTTGATACATCATATTTATTAACTGCATCGATTAACCCAATCATTCCTTGGCTTATAAGATCATCAGTATCTTCTTTGCTTAATTCTGACAAGCAAATTCTCTTGACTATATGCTTAACAAGTGGCATATACTTGATGATTATGTCTTCCTTGGAACTTCCGTCTTTTTGTTTCTCATATTTATCCCATAAGTCTTGTTCGAGTAGAGACATTTTTAAACATTCCTTTCCTACCCTAAATAAATTTTACACCATGCCCAATTGTTTTAATTAATAGCTTACCACTTTCGCAGTCAAATTCAATTGTACGACCATAATTACCACCTGTATCCTCTGAAACCAATGGTATGTTTAAAGACGATAAAACTTCTTTAGTAGCAATTACATTGCGGGCACCTATATTCATAATATCCAAGTTTGCCTTTGTTGCAAACATTTGAGCGCCACCTGCTATTTTACTTATTATGTACTTTCTGTCAGCACCTAACTCTAACATCATATCTATCAATGCTGTGATACCTGTATCAGCAAATTTAAGTTTATTTGAGTTGTTTTTACTTTGATTGCTATATGGCAACATAATGTGGACAAGTCCAGATATTTTACTTACTTTGTCATATAGGACGATACCCACACATGACCCAAGACCGACTGTAACCAATTTGCTTGGACACTTTGCAACTCTTGCATCGGCCATTCCTACTCTAAATGTAAAATTATCCATCTAATTCAACTCCAAGTGCGCTAAGTATTTTATCAAATGATTCTATATCAGGTATAAGAAAGAAATCGCCTTTTATTAATCTATTGCCTTCAAAAAACTCCGTCTCAATAAACAAAATTTTATCTGACAATTCGCTAAATTTAATTGCAGGAACGCTTAATATAGCACCTGCCATATCAATGCTGATTGCGGGAGGTGATATTTTCATGTCCAAATTTGTCAATGTAGACAGTGAAGACACATAACTTCCTGCCATAATATTGCCTATTTCTTCTAATGCTGATTTTTCGATTTCTGTAAATTCATCGCCAACATTGACTCCCATCAAATATTGAATCAAATAAGAAGCACTTTCAACATCTAAAGAAAATAAAATATTGCCATTCACACTTCCTTCAAGATCAAAATATATTCCCACAATAATAGTGTCGGCAAGTCCGAATATATCCTGTACTTCGTTTAATTCCATCAGCCGTACGGTAGGGATTTTCATATCTATTTTCTTTCCTATCAAAGATGCTAAAGCTGTTATAGCGTTTCCTGAGCCTATATTCCCAAGCTCTTTAAGCACATCGATGTATGTCTCATTTATCTTATTTATATTCATATCTTCACTTCCTGCTGAGTAGTCAATTTGTCTATATCAAAAAGCATCAATAGCCTGCTTCCTACCTTTCCTATTCGCCCAATAAAACTTTCCTTTTTGTATAAATTGCTGTTAACATCTATTGAGTCTATGTTTTCATCATTTATTTCTACAACTTCATTAGCATTATCTACAATAACTCCAATTACAATGTCGTTATTTTTTATTATGACGATCCTTGTATCATCGTTAAAATCAACTTCTTCTAATTTTAACAACATTCTAATTGAAATGACAGGAATTATCTCACCCCTCAAATTTATAACACCTTTTACAAATGAAGGCGCTTTTGGAACTCTTGTTATCTTAGTAATTTTTTCAATGGATTGTACTTTATCAATTTCTATTCCGTATTCTTCACCGCCTAATTTAGTCACGACAAACATGCTCATATGTAACGCCTCCTTCTTCTCTTAAAATAAATTATTAGAATCTATGATTAAAGCCACTTGCCCGTCCCCCAATATTGTCGCGCCAGCAATTACTTTTACATTGCTTAAATATTTACCTAATGGTTTTATTACTATTTCCTGCTGCCCTATAAGTTCATCAACACTACATGCAGCCAAATTGTCGCCTTTTTTTATAATCACACATATAAACTCATCATTGTCTTCATTAGACTCAACATCTAAAACATTATGCAGCCTTATAAGTGGAATTACTTTGCCTCTATACATGACGACTTCCTTGCCCTGTACCAAATGTACTTCGCTTTTATTTTTGTTTACAATTTCCGATATTGAATTAAGTGGAAAAGCGTACTTTTCGTTTCCAACCATCACTAACAATGCCTGAATTATAGCCAAAGTCAATGGCAATTTTATTATAAATTTTGTCCCCTTATCTTTTTCCGTTTTGACTTCTATGGAACCGTTCAAAGATTCTATCTTATTTTTAACTACATCAAGTCCTACTCCTCTACCTGATATATCAGATATCTTGTCAGAAGTGCTGAATCCAGGTTCAAATAACAATTTTACTAATTTTTCGTTTGACAATTCATTAGCTTCCTCATCAGAAAGCATACCTTTTTCATAAGCTTTCTTTTTCACCTTTTCAAAATTAATACCAGAACCATCGTCACTTACTTCAATTATTACATTATTTCCTTCATGGTATGCCTTCAGATTTATAGTTCCAGTCTCCACCTTACCTTTCTTTATTCTCAATTCTGGTGTTTCTATACCATGATCTATAGAATTTCTTATTAAATGTACTAATGGATCACCTATTTCGTCTATTACAGTCCTATCAACTTCAGTATCCTGTCCAAACATGTTTAATGTGATTTTTTTATTCAGCTCTCGAGATAAATCCCTTACCATTCTTGGAAAACGGTTGAAAACTCTTTCCACTGGCACCATTCTTACCTTCATCACAGCATCATGAAGATTTGTAGTTATTCTCTCGAGATACTCAATCGTTGCAATAGTGTCAGGATTTTTTTCGTTTGATTCCAATCCTTCTAACCGCGTTTTTATTATTATCAATTCGCTTACTAAATTCATCAAATTGTCTAATCTTTCAATATCTACTCTAACGCTTTTATTTGTCTTATTATGCTTTATTTGATCGTCGTTATTTGTATTGGCCGTCTTTTCGAAGTTCTTATTATCTTTTATTTCTTTGGAATACAATATTTCTTCGATATTTATTTCCTTTATCTCTGATATTGCGGTTAATTTTGACTTTACAAAGTCTTTATCGTGTTTGCTAATCAAATGAACGGTAAATCTATCGTCAAATTTTTCATCTTCTATATCTTCTACTGAAGGCTTAGAATCTATAACATCGCCCAAATTGTCCAATGTATTAAATACTATAAAAGCTCTTGCAGACTTCATCACGCAATTTTTATCAATAACTACTTCAATACTATACGTTTTATAGCCCTGAGACGCTGCTTTTTCAATTATATCTTTCTCGTACAAATTCACTTCATTGCTGGCATAAGCTTTGGATTCTTCACTTTTATTGGTTACAGCAATTTCCTCATTTGAATTGCCATTCTCCAACAATTTAATCAAATTTTCAATGTCATATGCATCATTACCACTTTCAGATATTTTCCCAATCATAGAACTTAAAGCATCCATACATTTAAACAATACATCCATTAAATTACTGGAAACTTTCAAAGAATTATTTCTAATTTCTTGAAAAACATCTTCCATCTTATGAGTCAATTTTGTCATGTTTTCAAAGCCCATTGTGGCAGCCATTCCTTTTAGAGTATGGGCAGATCTAAATATTTCATCTACAATATGTGAATCTTCAGGATTTTTTTCAAGCTGAAGAAGATTTTCATTTAAGCTCTCAATGTGTTCTTCAGATTCCTCCAAAAATATCTCTAAGTATTGATTTGTATCCATTCTATTTTCCTCCTTTTTACAATCAAAAGTTTATCTGCTGTCTTTTTAATCGTCTTTGCTCTTTAAAAATAAATGATATTATCTTCTCTCTTATTCTATCTTGTATATCGACATATTGAGCGGCTATTTCATATCCATCATCAAAATAGTTACACCTTACCACTTTACATTTTTGGACCAATTCATCAGTTTCATCGCTTAACTTAACATAACAAATTATATCTGCCCCTACGTCTACTTTTTTCTTAACCTTTGCCCTAAATCCACCGCCACTTATATCTTTTATTACACCTTTTTCGAAAGACTCATCATCTTCATGCAGCTTATACTTAAATTCCATTATTTTTTCTAATCTAAAAAATTGTCTTCTTTGCAGTTTCTCTATATCAGTTACCCTTTTTAATTGTATAAACGACAAATTGTCGAAAAATCTATTTATTACTATCCCATCAAAAGTAAATAATCCATCCTTGTTAAAAAAAATCACATTAACTTTTGCGCCAATTCTTATTGGAACAAAGTGTCCATTATGTATCGGTGTTTCCACAAGCAGTGTACCATCCGCAGATACATCGTCAACTTTTGACACATATTTGTTGTTACTTTTGCCAATACTTATTTCGATCTTTTGCCCAGGCTTTATGTTAACCATTATTAATGCCTCCACCATTCAAAAACATTTTTTTAAATATTCCAAGAAGACCTTCTTTCTTTTTATCCGTCTTATAATTTGTAAGGACTTCGGCAATTCTCGCGATATCTTTTGAAGGCTTACTATGCTGATATTTTAGTACAACAGGAATTTGCATTTTTATACATTCGCTTATTTTAGCATCTTCATGTATAAAGCCAAGATCAATTATTGAAGCACCCAAAAAGTTAATAAGTGCATTGTTAAGCCTTTCATAAACAGAAACATATTCGTTCTGGTTAGCGACTTTATTAACTATTAAATACAAATTTTTATCGCTTAAGTCGTTAATTGTCTTAATAAGTATGTAAGCATCCATTATGGCAGTTGGCTCTGGTGTGGTTACGATTATCACATCATCTGACATATCTATAAAACTCTTTACAGTCTTGTTAACTCCAGCTCCAGTATCAACAATAATATAATCAAAATAATTATCTAATATTTTAATATTGTTAAAAAATACATTTAAATCTATATCGTCATTTACAAGATCAAAATTTCCTCCTGTTGAAATGAATTTTACCCCGACAGGTCCATCGTTTATAACGTCAATAATCTTTTTATTTCCATACAGCACATCGTACAATGTGTAATTAGATACGACTCCTAACTCTATCTCTGCATTGGAAAACCCTATATCAGCATCAACTATTAAAACTTTATACCCAATCTTTTTTAGCGCTATAGATAGATTAACTGAAATGCATGTTTTACCAGTTCCCCCTTTTCCACCTGTAACGGTTATGACTCTACATCTTTTTCCATTGTTTTGTTGAAATAGATACCTAAGCCTCTCCGCCTGATCCATGTTAATTCCCCTTTAAAATATTTTGTGCAATCATTTTGCTATCAGCTAAACTAATATCATCAGGTACCATCTGACCATTTGTCACGTATGATACAGATTTTTTTGAGTAGTATATTGAATTTAAAATAACACTATAATTATCTGTTTCATCTAACTTAGTAAAAAGAAGATTGTACTCATTTATAAAGTCGTACGATTTTATAATTTTTTTAATATCACTGTTTTTTGTAGCTGCGCTTAGGCAAAGATAAACTTCGTCATAGGTACCATATTGCAAAAAGGTTTTTAATTCCTGCATTTTCTTAGAATCAGTATGGCTTCTTCCAGCAGTATCAATCAAAACCACATCGTATTTGCTTATTTCACCTTCCAATCGATTTAAATCAAAAATATTGTTAACTACCATTACAGGCACACCTAAAATCTCACCGTAAATCTTTAATTGTTCTGCACCAGCAATTCTAAATATATCCGCAGTTATTAGCAGTACTTTTTTCTTTTCCCTTAAAATTAAATTAGAAGCAATTTTTGCAATCGTCGTCGTTTTACCGACACCTGTAGGTCCAATAAAAACAGCACGTTTTTTCTCGTTCAAGCCGGTTATTTTCTTTGGAGGCCCAATAAAATTTACAATTCTTTTTTGCAATGTCTCTAAATTATCATCCGAAATCTCATTTATGCCATCAGTCAGAATTTTCGACAATTTATCATCAACGCCTCTTGAAACAAGTTCATAGACTAGATCTTTTCTACTTTCATCCTTTATTTCATTATGTTTAAATTCTCTTAAAAGCGACTTGATTTCATACAAATCTTTAATAAACAGATCTCTTTCATCGATTTTATTTTCTTCTACTGCAGCTACAACTTCAACTTTCTTCTTTTTAAATAAACCTCTCAATCCTCTTTCTCTGTAACTGCTCTGTTGCAATATTACCGCATCGCTGCCCATTTCAGCTTTAATCAGTTTTAAAGCATCTTGATAATTATCTGCAATATATCGCTTAACTTTCACTTAGTTTCACCGTCCCTACAGAAAATACCTCTACATTAGGCAAAAGTTCATTGTACGATAAAACGACTATATCTTTCGAAATTTGCTCGATTAATTTACGCAAATAAAATCGTATAATTGGTGCTGTAAGTATAATTGGCTGTTCGCCCTTAATCGTAATCTTTTTTATGATGTTGTGTACAGCCTTCAATATTTTTTGCATTGAATCAGGCGGAAGCGCTAAATACGATCCATGCTCGGTCTGATTTATAGCGTTTTGTATTGACCTTTCAACTTCCGGATCTAATGTTATCACCTGGAGTTTACCGTCTTTTGCATACTTGTTTGTTATAGCTCTTTTTAATGATTGTCTTACATACTCTGTTAAAACATCGGTGTCTTTTGTAGTTGGCGCATAATCAGCTAAAGTTTCCAAAATAGTTACCATATCTCTAATCGAAATTTCCTCTCTTAGCAAGTTACACAAAACCTTCTCAATATCACCTATGCTTAATAATTTCGGCACAATTTCTTCAACCAAAGCTGGATTTGACAGCTTTATATTATCTAAAAGCTCTTTAACCTCCTGCCTTCCTAAAAGTTCATCTGAATGCCTCTTTATGATATTTGTAAGATGTGTAGAAATGACAGATGGAACATCGACTACTGTACATCCCAACATTTCAGCTTTTTGTTTTTCACTATCGTCAATCCATAATGCAGGCAATCCAAAAGCCGGTTCTCTCGTGCTTATACCCTTTATATCGCTGTTTATTTCGCCGACTTGCATACACAAATATTTATTTACATACACATCGCCTTTCCCTACTTCGTTGCCTCTTATTTTGATTATGTACTCGTTTGGTTTAAGCTGAATATTATCTCTCAACCTTACCATAGGCACCACTAAGCCTAAATCCAAAGCAATTTGCCTTCTAATCATCACAATTCTGTCTAATAATTCACTGCTGGCAATTGGAATCAACTCATATCCAAATTCCAGTTCAATTGGGTCCACTTGCAATAAGTCATAAGCTCTTTTAGGATCTCTAATTTCTTCCAATTCTTTCAAGTCGTCTTTTTTAACTTCATCATTTGCTAAATTTTTCTTTCTATTTGAAAATCCCAAATATGTAAATAGCGAACCTATTATAAGCAATGGAATGGCAGGGAGCATAGGAACGAATGCCATCAGCATGAGTAAGATACCAGTCATTTGTAAAACCCTCGGCTCTTTTATAAGCTGCATTATAACATCGTTTCCCATATTGGACTCTGATGCAGTCCTTGTGACTATGATGCCAGTAGCTGTTGATATTAAAAGAGCTGGAATCTGACTTACCAATCCATCACCAACAGTCAAAATCGTATAAGTATTTATGGCTTGATTTATATCCATGCCTTTAATAGTCATCCCAATGATTAATCCAGCAATTATATTTATTATCATGATTATGATTCCAACGATAGCATCTCCCTTTACAAATTTACTTGCACCATCCATTGAGCCAAAAAACTTTGCTTCTTCCTGAATTTTCTTCCTTCTTTCTTTTGCTTCTTTGTCGTTTATTATTCCAGCATTCAAATCTGCATCAATTGACATTTGTTTGCCTGGCATTGCGTCAAGAGTGAATCTTGCGGAAACTTCGGACACTCTTTCAGCGCCCTTTGTTATGACAATGAATTGTACAATTGCAATTATAATAAACACTATAAATCCTACTATGGGATTGTTGCCTATGACAAAGCTTCCAAATGCATGAATCACATTGCCTGCAAATCCAGACGTCAAAATCAATCGGGTAGAAGAAATATTAAGGGATAATCTCATCAAAGTCGTTATAAGCAATATTGATGGAAAAACAGAAAAATCCATAGCATCCTTAACATACATTGTCGTAAGCAGTATTATAATTGACAGTGATATATTTAAAATAAGCAAAAAATCCAATAATATAGATGGAACAGGAATGATTATTATTAAAACAATTCCTACGACAAATATTGCTGCAATTAAATCTGAAAATTTCAATATATCCCTCCTATTCTCCCCTCAAACTATATACATAAGCCAAAACTTCTGCAACTGCTTTATACAATTCAGGTGGTATGCTATCACCGATTTCCGTTGTTTTATACAAAGATTGAGCCAATGGTTTATTCTCAACAATCGCAATCGAATACTTAATTGCTTCTTCTTTTATTTTCTGAGCTATATAATCTTGTCCTTTTGCTACGACAACAGGTGCATCATTAATTTCGCTATCATACATTAAAGCTACTGCAATGTGAGTAGGGTTTGTTATGACGACATCGGCTTTTTTTATGTTTTGCATCATCCTCCTCATGGAAATTTGTCTTTGTTTCTTTCTAATTTCTGATTTTATCTGAGGGTTCCCTTCAGTTTCCTTAAATTCCTCTTTGATGTCTTCTTTACTCATTCTAAGGTTTGATTCATATTCTCTCCACTGATATACGTAATCTATTGCCCCTAAAACTACCAATACTAAGGAGATCCTCAACAATATGCCGGCAAATATGTTCATATTGTATTTAATAAGATCTTGCACAGACATATCTAAAAGCTGTGGTATGCCCTTATACTGACCTATCAAAAATGAATACATTACGTATGCCAATATGCTAATTTTAATGATTGATTTTACAAGTTCTAATAAACTCCTTTTAGAAAACATCCTTTTTAAACCATCAAGAGGATTTAATCTTTCTAATTTAAAATTCAAAGTCTCTAAAGTAAACACAAATCCAACTTGCGCATAAGTTGATATAAGGGCTATTATAAATACCGTTGCAATGGTTGGCAAAATCAGCTTTATAAAAACAGAAAACACCATCTCAAACAGCTTGTATATTCCATTAATCGTAAATACATTATCACTGGCACCACCATAATTTAAAAAAAGAAATTTGATTAAATTCATGATTTCAGCAATGCTATTTTGCACTGTAAAATATATAACAAGAAAACCTGCTATTGTTACAAGTGCCGAAGTAACTTCTCTACTTTGAAATACTTGTCCTTTTTTCCTTGCGTCTTGCCTTCTTTTGGGTGTTGCCGGTTCTGTTTTTTCACCTGCAAAAATTTGTAGCTTCAATTCATGTCATCCTTTGACAATTGATTTAAAAAGTGCAAATATATCTGAGTACATTCCATTAAACAAGACGTCAATAATTGCTAAATACATCGGCAGCATAATAAACAACGTAAAAATACCAACGAATATTTTTATAGGCATACCTATCATAAATACATTTAATTGCGGTATTGTCCTTGATATTATGCTTAAAGTTATATCTGTAAGCAAAGTTGACACGACAATGGGTGCGCTTATTCTAAATCCTAAGACAAACATATCCGATACAATTTTTGTAATGACTGTATTAATGCTTTCTAAATGTAAAAACGGCGTACCTACAGGTATCATACTATAGCTTTGAAAAAGCAACTGAAAAAGCTTATGATGGCCGTCTATAAGTAAAAACAATAGTAATGTAAGTATATATACAAAATTTCCAATTAAGGGCACCTGCGTTTCTTCACCAGCCGCCAAAACATTGACAATGCTAAAGCCTAATTGGTAATCTATTATTTGTCCAGCTAAATATATAGCGCTAAATGAAATCATAGAAGACAAACCAATCAATAAGCCAATCAGAAACTCATTAAAAACAATTTCAACGTATTGATATAAATTATTTGCATCAATTTTCACATTTACTAATTCAAAAATCATTATTGATGTAAAAAAAGCAAGCCCTATCTTAAACGTGGAAGGCAATGTTTTTGTCCCAAAAAGCGGTGTCAATATAAAGATTCCCAGCATTCTAACAAATACTATTAAAAAGTACTGTACATTGTTTAAAATATAATAACTTAACTCCATATTATCTACCTGATGAAACTATTAATATTTAATATTAATTTTTGAGTGTAATTAATAAGTACCGTAAGCATCCATGGACCAAACAATGTAATAGATGCAAATATTGCTAAAATTTTCGGCACAAATGTCAACGTCTGTTCTTGAATTTGAGTTGTGGCCTGAAAAATACTTATTATTAATCCTACAAGCAATGATATAATTAGAAGTGGCGCAGAAACCATCATGGTCACCATTAATGCCTCTCTGCCTATATCAAGTACTAATCCCGGATCCATCTATTAACCCCCTTATCTAAAACCAATTACTAAAGACTTGGCCAAAATATTCCATCCATCCACCAGTATGAAAAGCAAAAGTTTAAATGGCAAGGATATAAGTACAGGTGGCAACATGAACATCCCCATCGACATCAATACACTGGCAACAACCATGTCTATGATTAAGAATGGTATGTATATGATAAATCCAATTTCAAATGCTGTTTTCAACTCACTTATTATGAATGATGGTATGACTACTCGCAAAGGAACATCATTTACACTTTTTACTTTCAACTTTGACAAACTGATAAACAAATTTAAGTCATTTTTCCTGGTCTGCTTAAGCATAAAGCTTTTCAACGGTTCTCTTGCTTTAACATAAGCTTCTTGTGGTGTTATTTTTCCTTGCATATATGGCTGAATAGAATCTTTATTTATTTGTGCACCAACTGGTGCCATTATAAAAAACGTCAAAAACAAAGCCAGACCAATCAAAACCTGATTTGGAGGCATTTGCTGCAGACCTAAGGCGTTTCTTAAAAATGATAAAACCACAATTATCCTTGTAAAAGAAGTCATCATTATAAGTATTGATGGCGCTAATGTCAATACAGTCAAAAGAAGAACTATTTGGATGCTTGATGCAACTTCATTAGAAGTCGATGGAGCATTGATCGTTATTAAAGATGAAGCGTTATTTGGAGCTGCATATGCATTTTGTGTCAATAAAATTGGCAATACAAGCACCAACCAACTAAATTTTTTTATCTTTATCATGTTCATTACCACCTAGATTTTTAATTGACAATCTCCTTAAATTGTTTAATGAAATATTTAAACTTTGCCCAAAGTTAAAACTTTTATCTTTTATTTTTAAGTCTTTTCCGTTTAAAGTTTTTATGTAAACAATAGAATCACCTGTAGCACTAAAAAGCATGTATTCATTGCAAACTTTAATTATATATAAGTTTTTATCCTTGCCTAAAGCCAGATGATCGACAATGTCAAAATTTTCTCCTTTGTACATATTAAACGCTTTTTTATTTAAAAACAAAGTTACATAATAAGCTAAAAACACGACTAAAATAAATATCAAAAGAAATGCTACGGCTTCAATAAACAGGTTATCGCTGGACATCCAAATTCCTCATTTCAACATTTTCTTGACGGCTTCTATGACTCTATCTGGTTGAAACGGCTTTACTATAAAATCTTTTGCACCTGCTTGTATTGCTTCTATAACCATTGCTTGCTGTCCCATAGCTGAACACATGACTACTTTTGCATTCGGATCCTTTTTAACTATTTGCCTTACAGCTTGGATGCCATCCATTTCTGGCATTGTAATATCCATAAGCACTAAATCAGGTTTCTCTTGACTGTACTTTTCTACGGCTACAGATCCATCTTCTGCTTCAATTACAGTGCCAAGATTGTTTTTAGTTATTATATCTTTTATCATCATCCTCATAAAAGCTGCATCATCTACAATCATTATTTTGCTCATGACCAAATCCTCCTCGTATTATAATGAATTTATTCTTTTGCTTTGTTTTACTATATCAAGTATTCTGACGCCGAAGTTCTCATCTATTACTACTACTTCACCTTTCGCAATAAATTTCCCATTAACTAATATATCTACAGGTTCGCCAGCTAATTTGTCAAGCTCAATTATAGAGCCTTCATTAAGTTCTAGTATATCTTTTATTAATTTTCTCGTACGTCCCAACTCAACAGTAACAGTTAGTGGAATATCCATAATAAGGTTTATATTTTCTTTTTCTGAAACTGTCTGTTCATCAGCGTCAAGCTCTTTAAAGACGACTGGCTTCACATCGACCTTTCTACTTTTTGGCTGGCTTATTTGCTCTTCATGTCTAATTTCTTCATTGAAATCATTCTTTATTCCTTCAGTACCAGTATTTATTATATCATCATCATTAACATCTTGAAAAGAACCTTTTGGAGAATTTTCTACATTTTTTGACATCACCTGCTCGACAAGCTTTTTAGCAAATGAAATAGGAATCAATTGCATGATTTCACTGTCAATTATATCTCCAACCACCATCTTAAACGCAACCTTGACTATATCTTCTTCAGGAAATGAGATGTCTCCTGGCAATCCTTTGTTAAAATCCACGATAAAAGCTTTTGGCGGCGAAATATTTATGCTTTCGCCAATGAGTGTAGACAGCGAAGTCGATGCAGAACCAATCATCTGATTCATTGCTTCTCCAATAGCACTCAAATGAAGTTCTGTTATCTCGCCTTCAGTGACATTCCCATCACCACCCATCATTAAATCAGTGATGCGAAGTACATCTTGCTCCTTTAAAATTAAAAGATTGTTGCCTTTAATGCCTTCTGTATACTCCACTTCAACAGCAACGTATGGTATATTGAACTCTTTCTTTAAGCTCTCCCAGTTAACAATGCTGACTTTAGGCGTTGTTATGGTTACTTTGTTTCTGAGAAGCGTAAACAAAGTTGTTGCAGACGTTCCAAAGCTAATATTTCCTATCTCACCTAAAACATCTTGTTCTTCTTCAGTTAGAATTACATCACTTTTGCTATTTTCTACACCAGCCATACCACTTAATAATGCATTAATTTCATCTTGTGATAAAATATCACTCATCCGCATCATCTCCTTCGCTGCAAATCTCAGTTATTTGAACGCAGTATTTCTTGTTTCTAATCCCTGGAACACCTAAAAACTTCGTTTCATCGTTTATCTTTACTTCAATAGGATCTTTATACCGTTTATTTATCTCAATTACATCGCCTTTATCAAAGCTTAACAAATCTCTAACCGTTATCTTTGATGTACCTATGACAACTTTTAAAGGAACATATGTATTAGATATTTTATCTTTAATTATTCCTATATCACACGTCTGCTTTTCTGCATTAGAGAACCATGTCTTTGTAGTAAGCAACGGCAGTATAGGAACAATCGTTATATGTGGCAGGCAAAAATTTATCAGCCCTTCATTATCATTTATTTTTAAAGACATTGTACACAATGCTACAGTTTCATTAGGAGAAATTACTTGCGTAAATTGAGAATTGGTTTCTATTCTCGTTATCTCTGGGTTGAGCTCTGTAACATTGCTCCACGCATCTTTTATCAGTGGCAACAATTGCGTTGTTATTCTCGTTAAAAGTCCCATCTCAATTTCAGTATAATCTCTTTGCACAATTTCAGATGCACCAATACCACCTAATATTTTATCTATTATTGTAAATGTTGTATTATTGTTGTACTCAAGTATTATTGGTCCTTCCAGCGGCTTTGCATCAATAACGGCTATGAATACTGGATTTGTCAATGAATTGCTAAACTCATAATATGTTATCTGTTCCACAGACACTATTGATACTTGAACTAATGTCCTTAAATAACCAGATAAAAACGTCGTAAAACTTCTCGACATATTTTCAAATATCATTTGGAGAGTTCTTAATTGTTCCTTTGAAAATTTATTAGGTCTACGAAAGTCATAAGGTTTAACTTTTGCTTCTTGCTGACTTTCTTCTATCTCTTTTACATCAAATTCTCCTGAATTCATTGCTTTTAATAATTCATCGATTTCGCTTTGTGACAGTATGTCAGCCATAGAACTCTCCTCCCTTATTGAACTATGAAATCATCAAAATAAACGTTCGTTATCTTGTCGGCTCCTAATATTTTATTGATTTGACTCTTTATTTGATTCTGCAGCTTAGCTTGTCCTTCAGAACCTTCTAAATCTTGAGCAGTTTCATTTCTCAAAATTTGAATTATTGCATCCCTTATTTTCGGATTTTGATCGCTTAATTCTTTTAATACATTTTTATCGGTAACCTCTAATTCAATACCAGCCTTGATAAATTTATCGTCTCCCTTTAAGTTTGTAATAAACTCGCTGCCAGGAGAATAGTTATAATAAACAATTTTAGCTGGTTTTGAGTTGTAATTAAAAAAGAAAAATGCACTTCCAAAAGCTATGATAACTACTAATAAAATTATTATTATGATGTTATTTTTCATGACAACACCTCTGCTATATTTAAAAAATGATCTTAAGCCTTTCCTAAATGCAAAAATTTAACTAGACATGATTTTGCGTTTATACTCTATGACTTTTCTTATAATATCATCTTTTTTTTCTTTCACGACAACTTTTTTCCCGCTAATCAAACTTATAACGGTGTCCGGCGTCTCCTCAATAAATTCTATCATATCGGCATTGACGACGAATTCATCTCCATTTAGTTTTGTAACGCTTATCACTTATCAATCCCTCTTAACACATTAAAAATAAATCAAACTACCTTTTTAAGTTTACCAAATCTTGCAATATTTCATCAGATGTAGTTATTACCTTTGCATTTGCTTCAAAACCTCTTTGAGTCGTAATCATGTTAGCAAATTCATTTGCAAGATCCACGTTTGACATTTCAAGTGTTCCTGGATTTATGGTACCTCTTGTCCCTGTATTTGCAGCACCTATCATTGGATCACCGGAGTTAACTGTATTTATAAACATTGTATTTCCTACTTTCTCCAATCCCTGCGTGTTTTGGAAATCAGCCAACGCTATTTGCCCGATCACTTGGGTTCTGCCATTTGAATATATACCACTTACAACACCATATTGATCGATATTTATGCTTTCAATCGAACCTGCAGAATTGCCATCTTTGCTTAATTCTCTTATATCTGTCGGATTAGAATACATAGTAAGCTTAGAAAGATCTACAGTAATATTTGTTCCATCTCCCAATGTAGCATTTGTATTTGTTATTGGAAGTGATGATACGCCTACTGTAAATATCCCTACAGGAGAAGCTGGTGGAGCCGGCTGCTGTATTACACCACTTGAATCGAATGTAATTGTCCCTATTGTGACAGGTGTGGACAAGTTAGTGCCATCAAAATTTGTTATTGTGGCATTCCAATTTCCAGCATTGTCTTGCTTAGTAAACTGAATTGTTGCAACATGGCTTCCACCTTGTGAATCATAGATTGTAACATTATAGCTAACTGAGCTTCCGACACTTGTACCTGCATCAAGATTGCCACCTAACTGGATCGTTTTAGTAGAAGCTGGTGATGTACTTGACCAATTTTTAATGCTTATGGGCGACAAATTTCCAGTATCTGTGTTTACCGTTTTCCCATCTTGGGATATCCACCCCATTACTTTATATCCATCAGGCGTTACAAGATCCCCATTTGAATCAAATGAGAAATTTCCAGCTCTCGTATATAAATTTGCACCACCATTGTTCACTATAAAAAAGCCATTGCCATCTATAGACAAATCTGTCGGGTTGTCAGTTCTCTGAGAACCACCATTTGTAAACAGCGTATCAATAGATGCTATAGCGACACCTAGCCCGATTTGCTGAGGGTTTGTACCTCCTCCATTATCTTGCGGCGCAGAAGCACCTTTTATCGTTTGGTTAAATATCTCTTTAAATGTCATTCTGCTGGCTTTAAACCCTACGGTATTTACATTAGCAATGTTGTTGCCTATTACATCCATCTCGGCTTGGTTCGCTTTAAGTCCTGAAACTGCTGAATACATCGACCTTAACATGATCTTTCCTCCTTAAAATTATTTTAATTAGTCGGATACAGAAGTTACAGAATCCAATGACACATCAGTTCCATTGATTTCTAAATACAAGTTGCTGCCATCAAATTTCACTGAATCAACTTTCCCTGTGACGGTAGAACTGGAACCATTTGAATCCACACTTGCCGTAACCGTCTTCCCTAATAAACTATAAGCTTTAACAGCACTAAAACTTTCATTTAGATTTTGCATTTGCTCTAATGCTGAAAATTGTGCCATTTGAGCTATAAACTCTTTGTCATCCATCGGATTTAAAGGATCTTGGTTCTCCAATTGAGTAACAAGCAACTGCAAAAATTGATCTTTGCCTAATTCGGAATTTGGATTAGTAACTTTAGTTCCATCAGTATATGTATTAATATAACTATTATCATAATTTGTATTTATTGCCATGATATCACCTCCTTCAAACAACAACATCTACATGATCGTTAGATATGCTATTTAATGTTGAATAAGTTTGCGTTTGAAAATCCGCGTCATCGTAATCTTCATAATTAATGCGCATCTTGCTATTGTTAGGACTTTTATATTTTTGACTGCTATCCTCTTGTCCACTGTACTGAGATGCAAATTGCATATTTCTGTCTATCAAAACATTGAAACTATCTATTTTTATGCCCTTTGATTCAAGCTGATTATTTAATATGTTTAAATTTGCCTCAATCTGGTGTTTCACTTTTTCATTATCAGTTAAAATGTTAGCCGTCAAACTACCATCTACAGATTTTATGTTGATTTCTAAATTTCCTAAAAAATCCGGCTTAAGCTGAATTTTTATATTTGACTCTGTTTCTGTTTTAGTTATATTGACGTTTTTAACAATTTGATCGATTATATCATTTATTTGCACGCTGTTTTTAGAATCTATATTACCCTCTAAAGCTGCTGCCTGTTTGTTTTGAACAGTATTAAAAGCGATCAAATTGTCACTCTTTGCTTCCATCAATTTACTGTCATTTATTTGCTGAGATGTATTATCTAATTTTTTAGACAATGCTTTGTTACTTATTTCTAAATTAGCATCCTTTTGAGTTCCATTTAAATTATCATTTTGACTTTGATTTTCATTTTGTGATAAATTGCCATTTTTAACTTCTACTTTTGTATCGACAACCATTTTAGAATCATATGCATTTGTACTGGATTTTGCATTTCCATTGTCATTAATGGTTGTCAACTGTTTTTGTATATCAACATCACCTGAACTCTGATTTGATTTATTTATTACATCATCTTTAGCTGTATTGTTAACATCCAACGTAATAACATCAGATTTCATTTTAGATAAATCAACATTTTTTAACGCTTTTAAAACTTCATTAGCGTCAATGTTTAAGTTATATTTATCATTCAAAGTTTTTGTAATAATTTCTGCCAATTTGCTTAAGTTTATTTTAGCCCCATTTTGACTTGTAATCATATTATTTAACTGATTTAATATGCTTTCTTTCAGAGATTCCAAATTATCTTGATTTGCTGATAAATTTAAATTGAAACTATTATTTATCAAATTTAAAATCATTGCTATCATATCTGATATTTGTTTGTCATCTAAAGGTGCACTTCCATCGACATTTTTTCCGTCGCTTTTGATTGCGCTATTTTTGATATTTTTGATAATGTCTTTGAAATCTGAAACTTTTTTGTTTAGCATTTTACCATTATTTTTTAGCTGTACAGAACTATTTAAGATGTTCATTACCTGCATCACTCTATCATCTCCTCTCTATGGGGAACTGGAAGCATTTGCATAAAGTATCTTCGTTATATCAGCCGCCTTTTTAGGATCCAACTGTTCAAGTATCTTAGATGCGTTATCTTTATTCATATTGCTTAAAATGCCTATTAAAACATTGTTGTCCGTTATTTGATTCAATATGTTAGCAGCATTATCAGGATCCATGCTTTCATAATACGTAGCTAATGTCTTTAAATCCGTTTTTTTTGTGTTTGACTGCGCTTTTAAGCCATTTATCTCATCTTGCTGTTTTTGAAGTTGCGACTGCAAATCTTCAATAGTTTTTTCTTTATCGCTTAAGGCAGATTGAACGCTTTGCAATTCTTTTTGCTTTATGCTAAGCTCTTCATTTAATTTTTTTATTTCATCTGCGTAATTAGTCGCAGGTTTGACCTGAATTAGGCCTTTTAACACAGGCACATTGCTTAAAATTTTTAATGTATGATTGCTGATTCCACCAATATTAAAATAAAACAACAAACCGACTAATAAAACTACAAATAATACAATAAATACAACTATAAATAGTCGCAATGGGCTTCTTCCGTTTATGGATTCTTCTTTTTCCATCGATTAACCTCCTAAAGTAGACCTGGCTGTTTTGTACGATATCTGTTCATCGATCATCAAATTTTGTTCTATCACCGTTTGATACTTGTACTCTTCATATTTCTTTTCTTTCAGGCTTTCCAAGGCTTCTTTTTCCTTGCTAACTTCCATCAGATTATGCCTCTCTTTTTCGATTTCTTCTTCTATCTCTTTTAGAATGGCTTTTTGCTGATTGTATTTTTCGTAAAGAGATTCTATGTACAAATTAAATTGTCTTAAATTCATTGCTGAAGTGCCTAACGCCTTATTTTCTTCACTTTCTTTCGTTGTTTTTTCTATTATATTTATAATTTCAATTAATTTATTTTTTTGAACTTCGTATTTTGAAATCAAAATTGCCATTTTTTCCTTTTCCATCTTTTGCCTTTGCTCTTTTATATTTAAAACTGTCTCCAAAGTGTACCTGAATTTTTTCACATTATCACCTGTTCAATATATTTTTTAGCATGTTTATTTCGTCGTCAAAGTCATATTTTTCATCTGTCGATTGCTTTATGTAATTTATCATGTCATCATGAAGTAGTATAGCCTCATCTATTTTAGGATTGCTGCCTCTTGCATAAGCGCCAATATTTATTAAATCTTCAGATTCTTCATAAACAGACAATATGTTTTTAAACCGCAACGATAAATTTTTATGTTCATCAGAGACAATGTCATTCATAACCCTGCTGATGCTTGATAAAACATCTATAGCTGGATATTGACCTTTATTTGCCAGCTTTCGCGATAAAACGATATGCCCATCCAATATACCTCTTACTGCATCTGTTATTGGCTCATTTAAATCGTCGCCATCTACTAAAACTGTGTACAAAGCCGTTATTGAACCATGTTTTGAAGAACCAGCTCTTTCTAATAGCTTTGGAAGAACCGAAAAAACTGACGGAGTATAACCTCTTGAAACAGGTGCTTCGCCTATTGATAATCCAATCTCTCTCTGAGCCATAGCAAACCTTGTTACAGAATCCATCATAAGCAATACATCTAAGCCCTGATCTCTGAAATACTCTGCAATAGACGTAGCCACCATAGCCCCTTTGACTCTCATCAATGCAGGAGTATCAGACGTAGACACTACCAATATAGATCTTTTTAGTCCGTCCTCTCCTAAGTCCTTCTCAATAAATTCATTAACTTCCCTTCCTCTTTCACCTATTAGTGCGATAACGTTAATATCAGATTTCGCATTTCTGGCTATCATTCCAAGTAAAGTGCTTTTCCCAACACCACTGCCTGCAAAGATTCCTATTCTCTGACCTTTACCACAAGTAAGTAAACCATCTATGGCTTTTATGCCTAAAGTCATCACTTCACTTATTCTCTTTCTTTCAATCGGATTCGGAGGTGTATTGTTGGCACTGACTAACTTTTTGCATTTTATTGCACCTTTTCCATCAATCGGATTGCCTAAGGCATCAATAACTCTCCCCAACAATTCTTCTCCTACTCCAATTTTTAATTTTTGCCCTGTAGATACAACGCTATTACCTGGACCTATGCCATCCATATCTCCTAAAGGCATCAAATAGACTTTATCATCTTTAAACCCCATTACTTCTGCATAGACAGTAGCACCATTTATTGATCTTATTTCACAGACATCTCCAATATTAGATATAGGGCCTACACTTTCAATTGTTAAGCCAACAACTTGGCTTACCTTGCCATAATACTTGATAAAATTTTTGTCTTGCAATATAGCTTTGCACCTATCAACAAAATTACTATTGCTCATTTAAAACACCTTTTAATGCTTCTCTAATGCTTTCTATTTGGGTTTTTAATCCAGAATCAATCATCCCTGACGGCGTCTGTACAATGCAATCGTACTTGTCGAGGGAAATATCCCTTACAATGTTTACGTCATCAATAAATTTCAAACTTTTCAATAACTTATCCTTGTTTTTGGATAGAAATTCATAATCTTCGTCACTAACTCTAATAGTTACCACATTAGATGCTTCATAGTTTTCTAAACCTTTCTTAACAAGATTAATCACTAAATCTTTATTTTCTTCGATATTAAGATCAATTATTTTCTTTACGCAGTAAATTACAGTTGAAACAATATCGCTTTCAATCTCCTTATGAAGATTTCGCTTTTCGTCTGCAATCATTTCTTTAATCTCTCTTGCCTCAGCTAATAATCCGTAAGTTTGGCATTTACCATCTTCAAGCCCTTTATTCAAGCCATCATCATAGCCTCTTTCATATCCTTCTTTGTACCCATCTCTCTTAGCATTTTCCTTTATCTCTTCAGCTATTTCTTTTGCTTTCTTTATAAGATTTTCTGCCTCATCTTTAGCAGTTTTAATAATTTCATTTTGGATAATACTTATCTTCTCAAGTCGCTTTTTAAATTCCAGATATTTAAAAGACTCATCTATATTAAGTTTATCATCAGAAAGCTCTTTCACTTTTCCCACATGAGGCTTATCAATAATCACAGGAGATGAATTTACACAATCCTCATTTTTAAGTATTCTATACAATTATTTCATCACCTCCACCTCTGGATATGACTATCTCGCCTGCTTCCTCTAACCTTCTTATAATATTGACAACTTTTTGTTGTGCTTCTTCAACATCTTTTAATCTTACAGGACCCATGTATTGAATGTCTTCTTTAATCATATCTGCCAACCTCTTGGACATGTTGCTGTAAATAACTCTTTGCACTTCCTCATTAGAACCCTTAAGCGCAAGGGCAATATCGTGATTGTCTACTTCTCTTAAAACCCTTTGTATAGAGCGGTTATCCAATGTTATAATATCTTCAAATACAAACATGCGTTTCTTTATTTCTTCTACAAGCTCTATATCTTTTGTCTCCAGTGTATCAATGATATTCTTCTCTGTAGATCTATCAACTGCATTTAAAATATCTACAATCGTCTGTATGCCTCCTGTAGACGTGTAATCTTGAGTCACCAAAGAAGATAGTTTCTTTTCCAGTATGCGTTCAACCTCTTTCACAATCTCTGGCGATGTAGCTTCCATTTTTGCAATTCTCATTGCAACATCCGACTGTATCTCTTCAGGCAACGATGACAATATAACACCTGCTTGTTGTGGCTTTAAATACGACAATATCATCGCTATTGTTTGAGGATGTTCATTTTGAATAAAGCTCAATATTTGAGATGGATCTGCCCGCCTTACAAAGTCAAAAGGTCTTACTTTAAGTGTTGACGTAAGCTTGTTTATTATCTCTAAAGCTTGCTGAGAGCCGAGAGCTTTCTCCAAAATCTCTTTTGCATAATCGATGCCACCTTCAATTATGTATTCTTGTGCAATACACATATTATAAAAATCATCCAGTATTTTGTCTTTCTCCTCGGGAGATATATTTCTTATATTAGCTATCTCCAATGTCAATTGCTCTATTTCTTCTTCCTTTAAATGCTTGTAAATTTGTGCTGCTGTCGAAGGTCCTAAAGCTATCAAAAGCATTGCACTCTTTTGTTTGCCTGATAATGTACTTTTCGCCAATGTAGACATCACCATCCATTCTATTCTTCATTTAGCCATGTTCTAATCAATTGAGCTACTATGTCTGGTTTTTGCTTAATAAACTTCTCAATTTGCTTTTTCTTTTCATCTCTCTCGTCATGTACTTCTATATCCTCTAAAGGCTCAACCATAGATATGGCTTCTTCTAATTTTGCAGAAGGCACAGCAAGTTTGCTTCTCTTTTTCATAGCATAGAAGACACCTCCAGCTAAAGCCAATGCACCTAATACGATAAGCCATACATATGGGAATGACTGTTTCCCATTATTTTTCATTTGATTCAATAAATCGTTGTTAAATTTTATTCCCATAACCGAGACAGATACGTTCTTACCTCCAGCGGCATTTGAAACAAGATCTGTAAGCTGCTGTTTCATAGCTGGAGTCAAATTACTGTTGTTTACTACTACGCTTAAAGATATGTTTTGTATTTTACCTTGTGCTGAAGTTAACGTCGTCTTTATCTGATTTATCTCATAATTTATGGTCGTATCTGTCTTGCTATAACTTGAATTTCCATTATTTTGAGTGGTATATGTAGTGCTGCCTGGTGGATTGTTTGTCGCAGTACCGGCTGGTGCTCCATTGCTGGAACCATTGGCTATCTCTTTTATTGTCTGTGTGCTTCTTATAATCCCATTGTTGTCAATCACTGGCTGCCATTCTACTTTGTCTTGCACCTGTTTATCAAAATTCAAGTTTACACTGGCTCTAACTATGACATTTCCTGGCCCAAAAACTTGTTCTAAAAGGGACTGAATATTATTTTGTAAATCATTTTGTACTTTCATTTGAAGGGCATACTGCGAACTTGCCCCATCAAGTGAACTGTCATTTTGAGCTACCAACACTCTCCCATTTCCATCAATAATCGTAACTTTGTCAGGACTTAATCCTTGAACGCTTTTAGATACAAAGTTTGTTATTCCGTTTATCTGCTGATTTGTCAATGTGACGCCGGGTTTTAATTGCAGCATAACTGCTGCTGTCGAAGAATTGTCGCTATTAGACAGCACAAAATTACTCTGATCTGGTACGACTATATTCACTTTCGCGTCCTGTACACCATCTATTGTCTTCAATGTATTTTGTATTTCATTTTGGACAAAATATATGTACTTCTCTCTTCTCTCTTGATCCGTAGTAGCTAATGAATTATTCATTGCATCGCTAAAGCTAAAACCATCTTGTGGTATCCCTTCTGTTGCAAGTTGCATTCTCGCCTCATCTTTGTACTGGGCAGGCACTAATATTGTGCTACCATCTCCTTCAATTTTATAGGGTATTTTCAATTCGTTTTTCAATTTGTCGACTACAGTACCTGCATCTTTTGTACTTAAACCAGAATACAAAACTTCGTAATTAGGCCTATTTAAAATGTACAGAAGCAGTGCAATGCTTCCTATTAATAATAATGCGATAATACCTATTTGAATTTTTTGCTTTTTATCAAACTTATTCCAAAAATTGTCTATCTGCTCACGTATGTTATTTATAAAAACGGGCATTAATTCACCTCATCTCAAAGCATTTTAAACTGGCATTCTCATTATCTCCTGGTAGGCATCAAGTATCTTATTTTTAATCTGAATAGTAAGCTCCAATGCTATATCGGCTTTGGTAGCATCAATCATCACATTGTGTATATTATTGATGTCACCTGTTACTAACATTTGATCATCCTGCTGCGCTTTAAGTTGCAAATTATTCACATCTGAAATAGCTGTTTTTAAAATATCTCCAAAAGAAGAAGCGTTACTTGTTGCGCTTGAAGTACCAACACTACCAACAGCACTTATCTGGGAAATAGGATTTATCATAATCAATCACCTAAGCCTTTCCAATTTCTAATGCTTTTTCTATCATGGATTTGGTTGAATTAACTGCAGTCACATTGGCTTCATATGCCCTTGTAGCAGAGATCATATCAACCATTTCAGAAACGATGTTTACATTAGGATAATTAACGTATCCAGTGCTATCTGCATCAGGATTACCCGGATCATACACGCGGTTAAAAGGCGTCTTGTTGTCCTCCTCAATAGATACGACTTCAACACCATTTCCAACTGTTGATGAACCTCTTGCAGCATTTAACATATCGCTAAAGCTATTTTGATTGTCAATTTCTTTTAAAACCACAAGCTTCCTTCTATAAGGACCGCCATTAGACGTCCTCGTTGTATCTACATTCGCGATGTTTTGAGAAATGACATCCATTCTAAGCCTCTCAGCCGTAAGGCCTGTAGCGCTTATATCAATAGAATTTAAAAATCCCACCGTTAATTACCTCCATCTTTTATCGCTGTAAGTAGAGAATTCAATTCACCACTGACTCTTTGAGCCAACGCATCATAATAAAGCTGATTTTTTGCAAGATTCGACATTTCTACATCAATATCAACATTATTGCCATCTAACCTCATAGATGTACTATTATCCTGAACAATTTGCGGTTCAATATTGTCTATGGATGTCGAATTAATAGGTATATGATTTTTATCCGTAACAAAACCGGCTAATTTATTAGAATTTATAGCATCATTTAAAATGCTTTCAAAATTCACATCAGATCTTTTAAAACCTGGGGTATCCACATTGGCTATATTATTCGATATGACTTCATTTCTAAGCTCTGAAGCATCTAAGGCTTTACTCATAAGATCTACTGTATTAAAGTTGATTCCCAGCATTTATATTCCTCCATTTCAATAATACTATTATTCGACACAAAATTGCATTTTCCTTCAAAAAATATTCAAAAAAGTAGATTATTTTGACATAAAAGCTATGTTATAAATAATGAAAGAAATATATGTCAGTATTTATCAAATTTTGTCAAAATATATTATATCACTGGATGATTTTAAAGACCATAAGAAAAAAGTCCTAAATTTACTTAGGACTTTTTTCGCATTATCTTTTTAATTTTTTAAGCTCATCTATAAGTTTATCATTCAAAATTTTTATGTGGGTTCCTTTCATTCCTAACGATCTGGATTCAATAACACCAGCACTTTCAAATTTTCTCAAAGCATTAACAATCACAGACCTTGTTATCCCGACTTTATCGGCAATCTTGCTGGCTACAAGCAAACCTTCGTTTCCATCCAACTCTTCAAATATGTGAATCACAGCTTCTAATTCTGAATAAGATAATGTTGCCAAAGCCATCTGTACTACTGTGCGTTTCCTTTCATCTTCCTCCATTTCATAATTCTTAGATCTCAGTATTTCTAATCCTATGACTGTAGCCCCGTATTCAGCTAAAATAATATCATCATCAGTAAATTTATCTCCTACTCTTAAAAGCATTAAGGTGCCCAGTCTATTTCCTCCACCAAAAACAGGAACTATAGTTTCAAAAACATCGCCTTTTTTTATAAGCATGGCTTTGCTTTCTTTAGTCAAATTTACAGACGTTTCTGCTATCTTTAAAAGCTCATCATTAAAATCTTCTGAAAGCTGCATCCCTTTGACTATCGATTCATCTATATCTCCCACAAATTTTTCTATATTTTTCCCTAAGAGCTTGCCTCTCCTGCTTACTATAAAGACATCGCAGTTGATAACATCCTTCAGTATCTCAGACAATTCATTAAAATCAACTGGCTGAACACCTGTCTTTTGAAGTACCTTATTTACCTTTCTAATTTTCTCTAATAGTATCCCCATTATTATCCTCCTCTTAAAGTATGTATTTGTTAACATCAAATTTGCTTAAATTATCTTTTAGCTGTTCATTGATATAATTCTTATCGATAATCACTTTGCCACCAGTTATGTCAGGAGCTTCAAACGATAGCTTTTCAAAAAGCTTCTCCATTACCGTGTGTAACCGTCTTGCACCTATATCTTCAGATTGTTGATTTATTATATAAGCAATTTCTGCAATCCTATCTATTCCATCATCTGTGTATTCAACTTCTACCCCTTCAGTGCTCAGTAATGCCGCATACTGTTTTGTCAGTGCATTTTTAGGCTCCTTCAAAATCCTTATGAAATCTTCTTTAGTTAGAGGTTTAAGCTCCACTCTTACAGGAAATCTTCCTTGTAGCTCAGGAATTAAGTCACTTACCTTAGACACATTAAATGCACCTGCAGCTATAAAAAGAATGTAATCCGTTTTAACAGGACCGTATTTTGTCATAACCGTGCTGCCTTCCACTATAGGCAATATATCCCTTTGAACTCCTTCTCTAGATACATCTGGACCATTAGTGTATCCGCTTCCAGCAATTTTGTCAATTTCATCTATAAAGATTATTCCATCTTGTTCTGTTCTCCTGATGGCCTCATCGATAACTTCATCCATATCAATCAAATTTTGGGCTTCTTCAGATTCTAAAATTTTCTTTGCTTCACCTATAGGAACTTTTTTATACTTCTTTTTTTTAGGTAAAATATCAGCAAACATATCCTGCAAATTGATATTCATTTCTTCTGCACCTATGTTTGAATACATTTCTAAGATAGGTGAGGAAGAATCTGTTATCTCAATCTCAATTATCCTATCGTTTAATTCTCCGCTTCTAATTTTTTCTCTTAATTGCTCTTTTTGCATTCTTATTTCTTGCCCATCATCATCGTGAGTATCCTCATCGCCTTGTGCATTAAACAAAAACTCAAACGGATTTTTCTGTCTTTTGCTTTTTCTGCCATTTATCAAGTAATCTAATATTCTCTCTTCTGCAAGCTCTTTTGCCCTTAACATGACATTTTGCATCTTCTCCTGCTTAACCATCCGAATGGCCGACTCAAGCAGATCTCGTATCATCGACTCTACATCTCGTCCAACATAACCGACTTCTGTAAACTTAGTAGCCTCAACTTTAACAAAAGGAGCTTCGATAAGTTTTGCAATTCTTCGTGCTATTTCCGTTTTTCCTACGCCTGTAGGTCCAATCATCAAAATATTTTTAGGCGTTATTTCATCCTTTATTTCATCTGGTAGCAAATTTCTGCGATATCTATTCCTAAGTGCTACAGCCACAGATCTTTTTGCTAAATCTTGACCAACTATATATTTATCAAGTGCGTCGACAATTTCTTTTGGAGTATAATTCTTCATGCTAAGTCCCTCCTTACAAGCTTTCTACTGTTATATGATCGTTTGTATATACGCAAATTTGAGATGCAATCTCAAGGGACTTTCTCGCGATTTCATCTACCGGCAAATCTGTATTGTACCTTAGGGCAAGTGCTGCCGACATTGCAAAATTTCCACCGGAACCAATCGCAATTACATCGTTATCTGGCTCAATCACTTCGCCATTGCCAGAAATGACTAAGGTGACATTTTTATCTGCTGCAATTAAAAGTGCCTCTAACTTTTTTAGAATTTTGTCTTTTCTCCATTCCTGTGCAAGCTCAACAGCAGCTCTTTTTAAATTTCCACCATATTGCTCTAACTTTTCTTCAAACATTTCAGATAAAGTAAATGCATCAGCTACTGATCCAGCGAAACCAATCAACACTTCATCATTGTACAACCTTCTGATCTTCTTAGCTCCGTGTTTTAAAATTGTATTTTCACCAAATGTTACTTGCCCATCACCAGCCATTGAAACTTTATTGCCGCGTCTTACGGCAACTATAGTAGTACCTTTAAACAAACTTTCACCCCCCAAAAAACAATATAATATTAACACAAAATTTATAACATTTCAATAATATTTCAAAATTTTTTATATATTTAAATTACTTTACATAATCACAATTACTGCATTTGATAATCTTTCGCCCTTTTGAATACTTCTCAACAAGCAAGGCCCCACATTTGGGACATGTTTCTGATATAGGTCTATCCCAAAACATAGTGCCACAATTGGAGGAATTTTCACATGCGTAATAAATCTTACCTTTTTTGCTTTTCTTAATGATTATTTTGCCTCCACATTTAGGACATGTAACACCAATTTCTTCGTACAATGGTTTAGTATTTTTACACTCCGGAAATCCCGGACAAGCTAAAAATTTACCATAACGGCCGTATTTTATAACCATATTTCTGCCGCAGAATTCGCATTTAATATCAGTTTCTTCATCTTTTATTTCAATATCTTTCATTTGTTCTTCTGCTATCTTTAGTGAATCATTAAAACCATTGTAAAATTCATCGATGACATCACACCACTTTTCAATTCCTTCTTCTATTCTGTCCAGTTGCTCCTCCATTTGAGCTGTAAATTTTACATCTACTATGTCTGGAAAGAACTCTTTCATTACATCTGTTACAATGAATCCCAATTCCGTAGGTTTAAGATTTTTCTTTTCTTTTATCACATATCCTCGCTCTAACAATGTAGATATTATAGGAGCGTAAGTGCTTGGCCTTCCTATACCTTTTTCTTCAAGCTCTTTTATCAGTGTAGCTTCAGTATATCTTGCAGGTGGCTGCGTAAAATGCTGCTCTGGCTTTAGTTCTTTTAATTTCAAAAAATCTCCGCTATTAAGCATTGGAAGCATCTTATCTTCATTTTCCTCATCATCTGTGTAAACCGCCATAAAACCAGCAAACTTAATTTTAGAGCCACTTGCCTTAAACACATAATTTTTATTAATAATATCAACATTCATCGTATCATATAAGGCCGGTGACATTTGACTTGCCAAAAATCTGCTCCAAATCAATTTATACAATTTATATTGATCTGGCTTTAAGGAATCCTTAATTTTTTCAGGGTCTAAATCTATATATGTAGGTCTTATAGCTTCATGAGCATCTTGAACATTCCCTCCCTTTTTTGAATATGTAGCATTTGGATTTGCATATTCCTTTCCGTATTTCCGCAATATATACTCATAGGCTGCTTTTTTAGCTTCATCTGAAACTCTTGTCGAGTCTGTTCTCATGTAAGTTATTAATCCGAGGCTGCCTTCACCTTTTATTTCTACACCTTCATAAAGTTGCTGTGCAATCATCATGGTCTTTTTCGCAGTAAAACCCAATGTTTTTGAGGCTTCTTGTTGCATTGTGCTTGTTATGAAAGGAGGCGAAGGATTTCTCTTTTTCGTACCTATTTTAACATTTTCTACTACATAATCGTCTGTCAAATCTTCTACTATTTTATTTACATCATTCTCATTTTTTAACTCTACTTTTCCATCTTTTGTACCATAAAATTTTGCTTCAAAAGACTGTGTCTTTTTTTCTTTATACAAATACGCCGATATGCTCCAGTACTCCTCCGGTTTAAAATCCTCAATTTCCTTTTCTCTATCACAAATCAATCTTGTTGCTACTGATTGAACTCTACCTGCACTCAAGCCTCTCTTTATTTTTTTCCAGAGCAAAGGACTTATATTATAACCTACAAGTCTATCTAAAATTCGCCTAGCCTGCTGTGCGTCAACCAAATTCATATCTATCTTCCTTGGATTTTTAATGGCATTCTGGATGGCATTTTTTGTTATCTCATGGAACTCTATCCTGCATTTTTCATTAATATCAATATTCAATAAACTTGCCAAATGCCATGATATAGCTTCCCCTTCCCTATCCGGGTCCGTTGCAAGGTAAATTTTCGATGCATTTTTTGCCTCTTTTTTTAACTTCTCGATTATCGGTCCTTTCCCACGAATCGTTATGTATTTTGGTTCAAAATTTTTTTCAATATCTATCCCAAGCTGACTTTTAGGCAAATCCCTTATATGCCCCATAGATGCTTCGACCTTATAATTTTTGCCTAAATATTTATGTATTGTTTTAGCCTTAGAAGGCGATTCTACTATTACCAAAGATTTTTCCATTTTGATACCTCCAAAACAATTATTAATTATATCAAATTGTCTTATTAATTAAAACTCTTTTCATATTTATTTCCAGGTAACCTGACAATAAGCCCTTTAATCGTCAGTGATGATAAAAGATAATTGACTTTAGATATAGGAAATTTAGTTATCTCCACAATTTCTTCTATATCTCTCGGGCATTCTGATATTATAGCGTACAGTTTTTGTTCTTCACTGCTTAGTGTATTTACGAATCGCTCATTTATTCTTGTTTTTATATCTTCTCTAAAATTATACTCATCAAGTATATCGCTGACACTTGCGACTAACTTTGCACCTTGCTTTATTAGTCCGTTTGTGCCTTGGCTGTAAGCACTTGTAATAATACCTGGAACAGCAAAAACATCTCTTCCCTGTTCCAATGCAAATTTAGCAGTAATCAAAGAACCGCTTTTAACACCCGCCTCGACAACTAATACGCCTAGTGACAAGCCGCTTATTATCCTGTTTCTAGCAGGAAAATTGCCAGCTACAGGAAGATAATCAAGCGGATATTCAGATACAACAGCACCTTTAGAAATTATTTCTTCCATCAATTTTTTATTTTCTTCAGGATATGCTATATTTACCCCGCACCCAAGTACTGCAATTGTCCTTCCTCCAGCTTTTATAGCGCCTTTATGAGCTTGACTGTCGATTCCTCTAGCCATTCCACTTATTATAGTAAACCCATGCTTCGATAATTCGTATGAAAATTTTTCAGACATCGATTTGCCGTACGATGTAGCATTTCTTGAACCAACTATGGCAATTGACATATCATCAGATTCAGTAATATTACCTTTTACATATAAAACTGGAGGCGCATCGTATATTTCTCGAAGTAGCTTTGGGTATTCATCATCATCTATCAATAGAACTTTTACTTTTTCTTTATGTAGCCTTTCTGCGTATTTGTACGGTTCAATTTTTTTCGCTTCTATTATACTGTTTAAAATCCTTCCATTACTAACCACTTGTTTTATATCTTCCAAGCTTGACTTATATACATTTTCTGCATTTCCAAAGTAATCCACAAGTTTTTTAAAAGTCTTTGAACCTACGCCATTAATTGAACTAAGCCAAACAGAAAATACTTTATTCCTATCCATTATTGCACCTCAAATATATATTTAAACATTATCATTATAATAATAAAAAATAAAAAATAAAAGCAGGTATTTTATATATTTTTGTCGAATAAGTATAAGTTGGGTGATAAAATGGTGAAACAATTTTTTACGATAAAAAGTTTAAAAGAGCACATATACAACTATGGATTCGAAATAGAAGGATGCAAGATAAGCAGTAATGCTTTAAGATGGCTTGAAAAAGAAAAAAATAGATTAAATAACTTAATGAAATACGAAAATGAACTTTACAATTTAGATTATAAGTTGATTGGAGGAATTGACGAAGTAGGGCGAGGACCTTTAGCAGGTCCTGTCGTTGCAGGATGTGTCATACTTCCAAAGCAATCATTTATTCCAGATATTGATGATTCAAAAAAATTAAGCGAGTCAAAAAGAGAACTATTGTCTGAAATAATTAAAAAAAAAGCTATTGCATATGGCATTGGCATAATAGATAATGAACACATTGACAGAATAAACATACTAAACTCCACTTATGAAGCCATGAAAGTGGCGATTTCTAATCTTAATATTAAAGCTGATTTTTTGCTGGTAGACGCAATATCAATACCAGACATTGATATTGCACAAATGCCTATAATAAAAGGTGACGCAAAAAGCATCTCTATCGCAGCCGCATCTATAGTAGCTAAAGTTACAAGGGATAACATAATGAGAAAATACGATGAAATGTATCCACAGTATGGGTTTTGCAAAAACAAAGGTTATGGCACAAAAGAACACATAGAAGCTATAAAGAAATACGGGCCATGCCCAATACATAGAAAAACCTTTTTAAAAAGTATATTAGGTGATTGATTACATGAATAATAAAATATTAGGTAATTTGGGAGAAACAATTGCAGAAAATTATTTAAAAAAATCCGGTTATAATATTGTCTGCAAAAATTTTAGATGCTCTATCGGAGAAATAGATATAATAGCGTTAAATAAAGATAGCCTGATTTTTGTTGAAGTTAAAACAAGGACTTCAACTAAATTCGGCTATCCCAAGGAAGCGGTAACGTACCATAAAAAAAGCAAAATCATTAAAGTCGCGGAAACTTTTTTGGCATTTAACGAAAAATATACAAATCATATTTTTAGATTTGATGTAATTGAGATATTAGTAGATCCAAAAACATTTAAGCTTAACAATATAAATCACATAAAAGACGCATTTACGCTTTAGGTAAAAGTCCCATCTTATCCTTAACTTTATTTACAGTTGCCTTTGCAATTTCACTAGCTTTTTCAGCACCGTCTTTTAATACTTCATTTATAAAATTTAAATCTAAGTTTCTGTAATTAGATTGTATTTCCTGAAGTCTTTCTACTATGACATCAACCAGTTCTTTCTTTAAGGTTCCATACCCTTGCCCCTTAAACCTTGCTTCCACGTCTTCTATGCTTATGTCGGTAAATGCGCTGTATAGCGTAAGCAAATTGCTTAAACCTGGTTTATTCTCAGGATCATATCTTATCATGTTCTCTGAATCTGTGACTGCCTTCATGATTTTTTTCTTTACCAGAGAAGGTTCATCTAATAAATTTATTTTGCTGTATTGATTTTCGCTGCTTTTGCTCATTTTTTTATCAGGTTCAGTCAAGCTCATTATTCTCGAACCAGTCTTCAAAATCATCGGTTCAGGTATTACAAAAGTATCGCCAAATCTATTGTTAAATCTTATAGCTATATCTCTTGTAAGCTCTAAATGTTGTTTTTGATCATTGCCTACAGGAACAAAATTCGTATCGTATAGCAGGATATCTGCCGCCATCAGATCAGGATACGTGAACAAACCTACAGAAACAGACTCTTTACCTTTGCTTTTCTCTTTAAATTGAGTCATCCTATTTAACTCGCCAAAATATGTCATGCACTGTAGCAACCAAGCAAGTTCTGAATGCTCTTTAACATGTGATTGAACAAAAATAATCACTTTTTTTGGATCAAGGCCTATGGCAAGATAAAGTCCAGCCAGTTCGATGGATTTTTTGCGCAAAGTTTCTGGATCTTGCGGAACCGTCAATGCATGCAAATCCACAATACAAAACAAACAGCTATAATCATCTTGAAGTTTTACAAATTGTCTCATTGCTCCTAAGTAATTGCCAATATGAATATCCCCTGTTGGTTGCACACCTGAAAAAACTCTCTGCATCTTTCACACCTCTTTCAGTTGCTTATGTATTTATTGTTTAAATTTCTATACTGAAATGCTTCTACAACATGTTCATATTTAACATCATGACTTCCTTCTAGATCAGCAATCGTCCTTGCTACTTTCACTATTTTATTATAAGCTCTGGCACTAAGTCCTAATGTGTCAAAGTATTCTTTTATCATATCTGTAGTTTTTTCATCAAGTTTTATGTATTTTTTTATCATATTATTATTTAGCTGAGAATTAAAAAATATACCACTGCCTTTATACCTTTTTAATTGAATCTCTCTTGCCTTTTTTACTCTATTGCGTATCATCTCTGATGTTTCGACATTTGTATCATCATCAAAATATTTTTGCTTGTCGACGCGATTTACTTCCACATGCAAATCGATCCTATCCAATAAAGGACCAGAAATCTTATTTTGATAACGCCTTATTTCATTAGGAGTACATCTACATTCATGAGTATCGTCGCCCAAATAGCCGCAAGGACATGGATGCGTTCACAAAATACCAAAGTACACCTCAATCTCAATATTTATTTTTTCAATCAAAAACAAATATTATGAACAAAAGTCAGCAGGAAATATCAAAACTAAGTAATATTATAGAAGATTGTCCTACAAATTGCAATATTTTAAAATTACATAGATTGAAACAAGGTTTAACAATTAAAGAATTATCTAATATTAGCGGTATAAGTGAGGAAACGATAATTTCATTTGAAAAAGGTACAAGCAGTCCAAATCCAAATACGTTAAAAAAATTATGTGATGTTTTAAATATCAATATTTCTGAAGTTGTCAAATCAGAAAACAATGATATTAGTTCTATATTAAAATATAACAGATTAATAAAGGGGTTATTAATAAAAGATCTATCAAGACTAAGTGGGGTCTGTCATTCTGAAATTTCTGCTATTGAACGTGGAAATAAAAAGCCGACACCAAAGATACTAAAAAAATTATGTGATGCTTTAAATATTAATATTAATGATATTATTAAACCTCAAGCAAATAATATAGGAGAAAAAATTAGAATTGCTAGAATGAGCATGGGGCTATCTCAAAGAGAATTTGCAAAACTTCTTGGTACCTATGCAAGTACCGTATCTGATTGGGAACTTGGACGACATACTCCAACCGGAAAGTGGATTGAAGTTCTGAGTAAATATATTTAATTTCTAAAAAGAGAAGTACTTTTTTGTATTAGCAAAATAGTGTACTTCTCTTTTTACATTAAAAGTATAGTTACAATAGAATTATAATGTTATTTTCTGGGAAATATTAATTTTAGTTAACAATAATTATGTTATGTAATATAAAATACATATTTTTTAAAAATATTACTATAGATGGGAAAAATTAATAACAGATATTACCATTAAATAGATGCACTACACCTATGCTAATCGTAGTTGTTCTAAAATTTCCTTAATAGATACATTGTTATTAGCTTGATCATATATCCATTGAATACGCTGCCTTTGTACATCTTTGCGAACCATTTTTATTTCTTGCCCCAATTTGCAATATTCATCGCCCGAAGTCGCACAATACAGGTATGTCAATGATATAAGCCATAATAATCTATCTATTGATTTTGTTGAACGTACTTGATATGTATTTAGTCCGAGATTATTCTTTGTCTGCCTAAAGAATATTTCTATAGGTCATCTCTGACTGTAATAATTTAGAATAGTCTCGGTATCTAATTCAGTATCAGTACAGATAAATGCATGTAGAGCATTTTCATTTTTAAAAGCTTTCTCAGGCCAGCACAATACTACTACAGCATTATCTATACCATTTAAGGCTCCTTCATAACGATATGCCCAGTATCTAGAACCGTTTACTGTAACGAGGCAAACTTCGTTCTTTTCAATATATTGGGCAAAGTCTTTTATCTGTATTCTGATGCCTTATGGATAGATAATTCTGTTAGTTTTTAGTGCTCCTATGAGATGGTATCCTCTTTCAAAATGTGCTTCTATTACTTTTTTGTTTATGTACCATGAATCAGATAAACCATATACTGCTCCTTTAGATAGTTGGAAGCATGGATACCATTTCGCATATTCTTTCGATTTTGCTTTTACCACCTTTTTCATAGCGTTCAATACAGTAAGGTAATACTACTTTGCCGCAGGATAGCATCATGGTAAGAAGCTGATGTCCCCAAACTTGTTTCCCTTTTAAATGCGATTGATGGAATCCTGTTGCCTGAATAGAATGCTTAGCCTGTGACGAAGGCTTTGTCTTCTCAGCAATAGTATCATCAAAAATCACAAATATTGGTTTGTTGCTAGTCTGAGATAATTCAAATATAATGCGAATAACTTCTTGCCTTAAAGCTCTCCATGCATACTCTATATTCCAAACACCTTGGCTTAAGAATTTACCAAAGGTGGTTCTATGGCAATTAGCAAGGCTTAAATTAATTATGTGAGTAACAGTACCACTATAACCCTTTTGAGTGGCAGCAATTATAAATTCTAAAATATGACGAATAACAGATTTAGTAAAATATAATGCAAAATTTAATTTCATTAAGTACTGGATTATTGATGGATTTTCTGTTATTCTATTATTATAAGACATTTGCTCCACTCCTATGGTTAATATTGTTTTGGTACAGCAATATATTAATACCATAAAAGTGAGCATTTGTCTCTATTTTTTATTAAATTTTTTCATGTAAGTTTATTATGGTAGTTTATGTAAGTGGATTTTCTCATCTATAGTATTTTATACAGATCATTTAGTATTTGAATGTTAATATCATTTAAAATTATATCAATACCGCTTCTTGAAGCAACTATACCATCATAATTTGATGTTACTGTTACAGTTTCCATCTTTAAATTATTCTCATTGAATATACTATTAATTGTATTCATTGTACAAGAATTATTTTTAAGTATATGTTTTATTTTCAAAGAATCATTATAAGATAGTTTTACATTAGGAAAATTATTTAATGCTTCAAACATAGTTCTTGAAAGATAACAACAAAATGCTAGACCTTGATTAAATTTTAATATTTGCATATCAATAGACCTCGCTTTTTATTAAAGGTTTTATATAATTGTATGCGGTTTTTATTAGGTCTTGATAGATTTTTTTCTATTTTTTATCACTATTCTAACTTATTTTTGCTTTTTTGTCTGTTTAATTTTCTGGTGCCTTTATATTCTTTCAAGCCTTTGTTAAAATTTATCTAAAGAAAACATTAGGAAACGTCCAATAAGCTATAAAAAACAAAACACATAAAATTAAAGAATAATACAAAAGATATTTCCAGTTTTTGCTTATAACTCGAGTATCCTTATGAAAAATTAATTTAAAGATAAAGTCTGCAATAAAAATTATTGTCATTGTGCCAATAAAAGCTAATAAGTATTTGTACAACTTTAAAACCTCCATTTAAGTACATATAAAAGGCATATTAATACTCAGATATATACATTTTACCGCACCTTTTGCATTTGACTATACAATGTTGTACGCTGTTATCTTTAAAGTAGTCTGCTTTAACAGGCTCTACTGCAAGCGTTACAAGCACATTTTCGTCACATGTACAGGGCTTTAAAGGTTCTATATAGTCATGTACGGTTTTTATAAGGTCTTAATAGGTTTTTGTCATTTTTTACTACAGCCTTTCTGATTTTGTTTTTTTGTTTAGTTTTTTTAATATTATTTCTCATTATTATTTACATTATCTGGAACAAATTTAAAAAATAACATTAAAAATATAATTGTTATAATTAAATTTATTAATAAGATAATTATTAATAACCCTAAATCATTATTCAATAAAATAAAGTTTTTTAATATACCTACAGTTATATACTTCTGTGTTCCGTCTATATACGTCTCAAATAATGAAAAAATAACAAAATTTTTTGTGGTAGTAACATCATTTAAAATGCTGCCTCCAATTAAATCAACAAATGCCTTCTCAAAATTGCTATTAGAATTATTTACAACTGTTTGCTTAGCCCAATCAATATAATCCTGTTTTGTTGGATTAGTAACAGCTAAAATAATAGCTAAAAGCAATAATATTATCAAAAAAGTTTTTCTATCTTTCATAATTTCTTCTCCTTAAACATATATTTAGGTGAAATTTATAAGTTTGACTTTTTTGTAGGCAAATCTTCATATACCTTTAGATTATATTTCTGGACGAAATTGACATTATAACAACATATTGCATCTATTAATTTATTATTGATTTCTTTATAATTATTTATTGCACTTGAAATATAACTCGATAATCATTATTCTTTTATATCTTCAATTCTATAAATTTCAAATTTAACATTTTTCTCATTTAAAACATTTCTAATCATTCGTTCATTTTTATTTAAGTCTGAATGACCACTTTTTACTTCTAATAATATTATTTGCTTTACATTACCTTCTGATAATCCATCAAATACTACATAATCTATTGGATTACCAATAAATTTAATATCTTTTGGGTTGTAAGGAAATTCAGGCAGGTATGGTGCTAATTGTTCAGCAACTTGACCTGTTATTGTATTTCTACTAGTTTGTACAGCATTTTTTCTAATTTTTTCTTCTGAATCTAGTTTCCATTTCTCAAGTTTAGTTTCATACTCAGCCCTTATTGTTTTTTCTAAATTATTTTTATCTTCTTCTTTCCACATTAAAAATTTTCTATTTGCTTCCTTGTCTATTAATTTATATAGTAAATAAATACCAGCTAATATGATTATAATAATTATCAATATCCAAAATACTTTTACTTGCACCTAAATTACACCCCCATTTAAATCAACAACATCCATATCTTCTAGTAGAAACTTCATTATATGTTTCATTATATAATATATCTTTTTCAACATTAGTTGAGTTTACTATTTGGACAATTTATTAAAAAACCTAAAAAGTTTTTAATAAATTGTTACTGTATTTTCAAATCGTCATTATATAAATAAAGGCTTTGTATAATGATTTTTTCATTTTAAGAGGACATCATAAAAAGATGTCCTACTTTTTTTCTATTTTGTCTGGATTTAAACTTTTTTGTAAAGTACTTTGTATTTCCGGATCAGGACCTTGAGGTCTATTTTGATTTTGATTTGTAGTATTTACGTTTTGTTTAATCGAAGAAATTTTGTCTTTATCCATTTTTTCACCACCTTTTCTTTTTTTATTTGATTAAATATTTATAATTTGCTAAATATAAGTATCCCTAATCCTATGATCAAAAAAATATAACCTATGTTTATATAAATAGATTTATTATCTCTTTCTTTATTATTTTTATAAGAATCCACTATATTAAATATAATTGTTTCTAAAGTATTGGTATAATTGCATTCACGATATTTGCGCCATAAAGCTTCAGGATCTGGATCTCTTCTCCATGATTTTACTCTATATGCTAAATAAGCAAATATTATAGATATGTAAATGCTAATTATCCCTAATAATGAATATTTATTTACATTGGAAAATGAAAAAATTATACTTAGCAGCGTACTAGAAAAACCTAAAAGTAAACTAGCTTTATTATCTTTAATATCTTGCGCCTGATATTCTGCATTTACACGTTCGGTTATAACTTTATATAAAAATTCTAAATTTCTTATACAGTCATCATTATAATTTTTCTCATATTCTTCCATTATATACCTACCTCATTTCTAAATAAAAAAACCATACATCACTTTCTTTTTTGTCTTGTCTTATATCACTTATCGTATAATCTTGATTTTTATATTCTTCAGCAATTTTTTGAGCATCTTCTTTTGTGCCTTTAACTCTTACATACATTTTACCACTTGTACTTTTACCTTGAAATACTTTATAATTATTTTTTTCTTTAGAATGTTTTTTCTTCCATTCTTCATGATCCAGCGGTTTTGCCTTTTTAATGGCTTCAATAATCAGATCAATTTCTTTTTCTGAAATATTATCGCCTTTAATTTTTTTTATTTCAGTAACTGCATCCATACCACCTATAACAACAGGCATATTGCAATTTTCTGCTTTAACCCATTTTGCTCGTTTAAATACTACAATAGGATATATATTTTCTTTCACTTTCTCAAAGATTTCAGGCAAATTGTCCTCTATCCATACCTTAAATAATCTAACATGTCTCTCATTTTGCATTGTAGGGCTTTTTACTTCTATCCATTTATTGCCTTGTTTCATACGCCATTTATTTTTTATGCCTAAAAATGCACCATCCCATGATTTCGTCTCTAACACAAATATTCCGTTCGAGTTAAGTACCAAATGATCTATCTGTATAAATTCATCAGGCATAGGCTCTAAAACAAGATCATTTACTATTACTGCATTGCTTGGAAGCCATAAATGCAACGCCCAGCCTACTGAATTTTCGCCTGAATCTCCTTGTTCTTTTTCAGAAGCACGTCTCCATGTATAAGCAATATCAGCAAACGGTTCTAAAAACCATCCAAAAAAGCCTTCATTAATTTTATCAAGATGCTTTTGCTTTTCTTTTTCTTCCTTTTCTTTGATTTTTTGATAAAAAACTTTTTTGATTTCTTTATCTTGTTCTACAAAACTGGCAAACATTTTGATTCCCCTTTTTTAAATATTTTACGAATAATAAACATACAATAAAATAGCAAGTCCTATGAGAAATACTATACTATGCCATATATAAATATTTTTAGGTATAACATCTAATGGCTCTTTTACTTTCCTCGTTTGTCTCAAAAGATTTACTATAGCAACATCAAGCACAATTGCAGCGATAAATAATACAATGTCTACTGTACTTATTAACGTACTACTATTTAGCAAAAATTTTGTTACTATAAAAATAAAAAATCCACTTGCAGCTATATTTAATACATACAAAAAGATTAATTTAGATCTTATATTCCTTTGTTCTTCTGTCATTTTACTGGGCGATATCCTGCTGCCTGTGCTTCAGCTTCCGTCTTAAACCATGCTTCTGCCTTAGTTCTGTCATACCAGGGGTCTCCAGGCAAGTGGTATATCTTCTCTCCTTTGCTGTTTATATTTCCTTTTATGAGTCCATGCCCGTTTGCATCAACATACACTTTCTCAGTGTTTCCTGAAACAGATGTGCTTGAAGAATTATATGTATTGTTACTTGTTTTCCCTGAACTGCCATAATTATAATCTCCAGGTTTTACATTAAAACTTATATTGTTTCCGTCACTTGTAGCAACAATTGTACCACATTCGTCTGTTCTATATACAATAACACCTGCATTTTTTAGTTTATCCATTGTTTCTTTATGTGGGTGGCCATAGTCGTTGTTTTTACCGCATGATATTACTGCATACTTTGGATTAACAGCTTGAAGGAACGGTAATGTTGTTGCAGATGAACTGCCATGATGTCCTACTTTTAATACATTAGCTTTTAGATCGTATCCCTTATTGAGCATTTCTTCTTCTGATTGTGCACTCGCATCACCTGTAAATAGGAATGATGTGTTTCCGTATGTAAGTTTAATCACTGCACTATAATTATTTAAATCGTCATATTTTGTACTATTAGGTGCTAACATTTCTGCTTTTATATCAGAACCAAGATCAAGAGTTATTCCTGCTTTTGCAGTGATAATTGAAAGACCTTTTGATTTTGCTGCTGTTAAAACATCTTCAAAAGTTTTTGTTGTAGTCGTTACTTTTGGCATATAAAATTGTCCTATATCAAAGTTGTTTATTACATTATCCATGCCACCTATATGATCTTCATGCGGATGTGTTCCAACAAGTATGTCTATTTTGCTTATTCCAAGATTTTTCAAATACGATACAACAGAATTGCCTGCTTCATTTGTACCAGCATCTATAAGCATAGTTTTGCCTGATGGTGTCTGTATAAATTCGCTATCTCCTTGACCCACGTTTATAAAGTGTACTTTTAAAGTGCCTGATATAGACGTATTATTTTGTTTAGATGGCTCAGTATTGTCAGTTTTAGTGGTGTTGGCTACTGTGTTTTGAGCATTAGTCGCAGATTTTTCATCATTAGTTTTTGCTGAATTATCAGTTTGTTGATTGACTTGAATTGCTGTTTCGGTTTTTGTATTGATTGTATTATTTGACGGTGTTTGTGGAGTATTTGCAAAGCCTATTACCATTACTACTAAGGACATTACAAGTGGTAGCAAAACTTTAATCAACGGTTTCGCACTTTTTTTATGCGTTATAAGGTCTATTATTGAGAATATAAAGAACGGACATGAAAGAAAAACTAAGCTCGCACTCCAACTTGAAAAAAGCATCAGTAATCCAAATATGTAATAGACAGAAGCTATAATCTTTTTCCATTTAGTGTTTGATCTAAAACCTGGCACATACTGAAAAAGATTCCCCATTGTATGACCTCCCCTACCAAATTTTACATAACTATATTATAGCATATTATATGGTCTTATTATGTCCTTAAATAAAGAAAAACACCTGCTTTTTTACAGGTTATAAATGCCAAAAATATGGTTTACCCAAATAAAGTACCAGTGATGACAAAAAGTGATCCACATTAATCAAAAATCTTATATTATAGCAATGAGAATAAAAACTATGATACAGGAGGGTAGAAAGGAAATGATTAATGTAAACCAATACCAAGTATATCAGAACTGAGAATAGTGAGAATAAAGAGGATTGCTTTTGTTATAACACAGCGGCTCAAAAATATTTCATCACATGGTTCACTTTTGTATTGACATTCGCATCATTGAACATTTATTCTTTTCAAAAACATCCCTCATTAAAAGATAATAAAAAAATAAAATGGGATATAATTCTGTCAAAAATCTAAAACTAAATAACTAATATTTTATTGAAGCCGCTTTTTTAACGGTAAAAAACAGCTCATGTGTATCTTTTTTACATCCATCAACTACATATGGAGCATCTTCTGTAATTGTACCATCTTTTATATGGTATACTATATTATGTTGTTCACAAAATTTTATTACTATATCACTGCAATAATTATAAAATTCCTTGTACCATAAATATTCACTAACCTTTTTGTTATAATTAAGCCTTCCAAAAACAATCTTATCAACAAAAGATACTTCATTTAGAATATCTTTTAAATCTTGATTAACAATATTTGGTGTAGGATATGGCTCAATACTAACCCAAGTTTTAAATCCTGCATTGTGTAATTTCTTCAAGCTTTCTATTCTATCTTTATAATTTGAGGAATAAGGCTCATAAATCTTTTTAAAATTCTCATCCAACGATACAAGTGTAATTCCATATTCATTGTCTATATCATAATTTGTTTTGTCTAACAAATCGTCAGGATATAAACCTTTAGTTAATGTAGTTACCTTTATCCCATTCTTGTTTAACTTCTCTATTATATCTAAAGATAACTTAACAACCTCAGGGTATCCCATCATAAATGGATCAGTCATAAAACTTAAGTGAACAAAACTAATCTTATCTTTTAATTTTGGTATCTCTTTATCTAAAATTTCCAAAGAATTAGAAACAATTTTAGGCTTGAGCCATTGTTCATAGGATTTTACTCTACCAAACCGTTTAGACAGCATAAAAGCATAACACGGAAAATTACATCCATGCGAACATCCGATAACATGGTTTATTGTATAATCTCCATATTCAACATTTGTCTTGTATAAAAGACTTTTCCTCTTTGTATATTTCATAAAATCACTTCACTTAGCAATTAGATTTCGTATGAATTATATCATATAAACGAATGTTTGTAAATTATAAAAACGTTATTTCATCATTACCTTTAATACCACTTTTTTTTGAGGATATCCTATTTATAATTACTCTATGCTCTTTTTCTAATTCTTTTATTGCCTTTCTATAATGCTTATCAACAGAAGGTGTTAGTAGATATGATTTTTCTTTTATTTCTTCATAAGTATATTTTTTATTTTTTTCGAAAAACTTCAGTAAAAATTCTTTTAATGTATCTATATTAAAGTCAAATATTCTAAGCTGATTATAGCGAGAATCTTGATACGAAAATTCATCTGGACCTAAATATGCGAAATATTCACTTTGATTAAACATAATTGTTTTCATTACATCTAAACCTTTGAAACTATTTGTTGCATATAATAGATAATATAATGTTGCACATCTAGTATCCTCACATATTTTAAAAGGCCATACATATTTAGCTAACTTATTATCCATTAATTGTCTTATGTATAAATCTCTTAGAGCATTTTGTCTTTTTTGACCTGTTAAATTTATATACTTTTTCCAATCATCACATCCAAACAAAGAATTCATATTACTTTCTTGATTTGGTATAGAGAGAAATCTATTGACATCACGAACCATAAAATTAAAAAATATTTCTGTTTTTGGTATACTTAGAATTCTTTTAATTGTCGTAAATGGTACACCTGTAAAACCAAATGGATCTATGAAAAAGAAAGTAGGTATTATTTTATCATCAGCTTCATCCAATATCTGATTTATAATAGTATCAAAAGTACCATTTATTACACAACATTTTATATTATCATTGACATCCTCACCTATATCTTCTTCTAGAACTTTTAATAAATTATCATGGTTATCTTTATTTTGTTCTATAAAATAGCATATAAAAATAATTCCTTTTACAGAACTATAATTAGCTACATCTTGAAATGCCTTTATAGCTAATATGGGAGAACCATAACTTCCATCATTATATTTCCCTCTACCTGCAAAACCATCAATATATGCTATTTTATCTTCGTATCTTCCTAATATAGGTATCCAAGCATGCAAATATTTTTCGAGAAGTATATGTTTAACTTTGCAATGATCTGTCATTTCCCACTTTTCTTCAGAATTATCTTTTAATGACATTATTTTGCCTCCTTAAACAACTTTTCTTTAAAAAATACTACAAAAATATTTAAGCCATACGTAATTTTATGTATAATCCATTTTTGGTTGATTAAGTAATTAATTATATGTATTAATACTATATTTTATTAGTTATTAAGGTGTTACAACTAGTAGCAATATGACATATCGTTTTGTGGTATATTATATTGTCTATATTTAAAATGGATATAAAAATAAATGCCATTCAGTATTGTATTAATCTCCCCATAAATTTCCCATTGTTCTGTTTATTTTATCTGCCCTATTTTTAGTTTCTTTTTTATTTATAACTTATATCTATTACATCACCTTCATGTGTATCAAGATATTAATACTTTTGGATTCGCCATGCGGTATATGTAATAGATGAAAAGAAACTCATAACCTTTTCCCCATTTAGTACTTGATTTAAAACCTGGTATATACTTAAATATACATTATACACCTCCATTACCATATTTTATATAATAATATTATAGCATGTTATTTGATCATGGTGTGTACTTTTTTAAAAGGACATCCATTTTCTCTTCCTTTAATAGCAACAAAATCTTATTTTTTAAAAACTCTATTGTTTCTCTATCCATATATTGTTTTTCATTTATTATTTTGCCAATCAAATATTTTTTATTGACTATCGCTATATTTTTAATTTCCGAATCCAGTGGGACGAAAGCATTAGTAAATACAATGATACCTTTAACAAAATCCACTCCCAAGAAATCTTTCAACCAAAATACACTTAAAAACATCTTATTAAGTGATTTATACTGGTATCCATTAATCAAAATATTATCATTTTTTAACTCCACTTTTCCACGACTACTTGTAGTTTCAATTAAATAAACTCCTGTAGGTCCAATTACAATATGATCTATTTTCCTGTTATCATAAAAGATATTATTAAAAATAACATATTCATCAGGCAAAGTTTCTAATAATTCTGCTACTTCTTGTTCTCCTTTTGCACCATTAAAAGCGTTTCTAATTTTTATATCTAATTTGTCATCAAATAATGGTATGAACATTGATAACAATGATCCGACAGAAAAAGCACCAAAAAAAATTTTGACAGCTTTTAAATAAAAATTAGTTGAAGGAACTATTATGTAAATTTTATAAAATATGTATGCTACTATAATTGAAACTAAAATAAATATGTACTTTATATAAATTTTTCTTCTGCCTATATTTTTGACATACTTTCCAGCCTTTCCATAGCTTTGAGCCATAACTTTATCCCCTTTTATTTAAAATTGATAAAATTTCATCCCCATATTTTTCTACTTTCTTTTGACCAAATCCTTTTATTTGCAATAATTCTTCTTTAGTTTTTGGCATTTTTTCTATTAAAGAATTTAATTCTTCGTTCGTAAACACCCAATATGCCTTTATATTTTCTTTTTTAGCTGTTTCTAACCTATATTTTTTTAACGCTTCATATATTTGTGCATTATCATTGTTTTTATCAGAATCCGAATTACTGTTTTCTTGCTTTTCTTTAGGTTCTTCTAAGATTTTAAGATCTTCATTGTCAAGAGAATATTTTGCAGCGTAATTATACGTTATTGGTTTATTACTTTTTATTAAATAATCTGCTATGTTATACAGAAATTTTTCAAGTACGTCATTTTCATTTGATTTATCTTCCAATTCTTTTTTAATTAGATTGACAATTTGGTCATATTTATATATATTGTTTTGAATACTTTTAGTACATTTTGATTTGTCAACGATAGTTTTAGGATTAGCTATGACAACTGCCGATTTTATTGGAAAGTTTTTAATCAGTTTTTCTTTCGTTAATATTTCTTTTAATATTTTTACATGCCTTTCATTCTGCGAAATTGGACTATACATGCCTTCTCTTTTAATTATTTTACCGTTATCAGATTTTATAATGCGAATAAAATCACCATCTTCAGTTATTTCTATATCTCCGTTTAATTTTTTAGTTTCTAAAACATATATGAATTTTCTTGTAATTATGATGAAGTCATATTGAGCAATATAATCATCATATTCAAGTCTTATGTCATAAAGACAAAGCATAGGCAAAAATGAATTTTTGAGTTCATAATAAACATTTTTTTCGCCATCCAATCCTTGTTTTAATAATTTTATGTCCTTTTCTATAAACTTTCTCTTTTCTGGTGAAACATTTTTCGATATTTCCATTAGATCATTTAATTGCTTATTGTCTGCGTCAAAGTCCTTAATAAAAATAGGTTTTATTATTGTTCTTTTGCCATTTAGCATTATATATAAAGCATTATCAATAATTGACATTTTAGTTCCCCTCCCCAGTACTGTCAATTTTCTATACCTTCCGATACAAGATATCTGATTCCATAATATTTTAATGGAACTGTTAATATTAATACTTAATTCGTCATATTGCCTTAAAATCCTTCTTATTTAGATAAAATTTTTAAGAAATTTTTTTGTTTGAAATAAAAAATACCTGCGTCTTGCAGGCAGTATTTGATATCACAATAGGTACTTTTTAATATCTTTTTATTATATCTTTTGATAGTTTACGGATGCAAGTTGTTTTCGCAATGTTTCTAATACAATGTTTACCTTTTGTTCTGCTATAAAATTTCTTCTCTTATTCATAACTATATTCTAACTTGTTTCTGCTTTTTGTCTGTCTAGTTTTATGGTATCATTATAGGTATAATACTTTGAGGAAAATAAGAAAAAAGATATAAATATATACAATTGTTTGATTTTTTTAGTTCAATCAATGCGATATAATATATATTGTTATATAAGAAAAAATTTATTAGATATGAGTATAATTAAAAAATCGTTCAAAGATTAAAAAGTTTCATCGAAAATTATATCCGAGTTGAACTAAATTAGAAGGCGGGAATCCAGAAATAGAAAACAAATTAAGATTATTAAATAAAGAAATATAAAAATCATTTTAGGCTGAAAAGTAAAAAGATTGATATTATTCAAAACTTGTTGAAGCTGGTAAAAGTAGGGTTTTCTCCTTTAATGTTTAATGATCTTAATAATAAAATAATTCGATATAAAAGACAGGAAATCCTACATATCAGGTAAAAAATTTTTAAGTGATAAGAAAAAAGCATATCTTAAAAATAGCTTAAATCAAGGCTTTTATGATATGCACAAGTCTGTAAAGAGGTGATACAAATGAGTGAGGAGCTTATACAAATAAGTCCAATAAACTTAGGTAGATATAATTATTATAAATTAGGGCAAACTACTTTAAGTCAACTAAAAAAAGCAAAAATAATTAATAAAATTAATAAGAAAATCAAAGATAAAAAACCCGATGGTTTAATAGTTCTTCCTGGAGGAATAGTCAAAGCAGTTGTTGAATATAAAACTCCAGAAGAACTGTCAAGTGTCAAAAAAATACAAGATGCAATTCAACAAGAATTAGAAGTAGCCAAAGAATTATGTAAATTATTAATTGTAACAGATGGTTCAAAAACATTTTGGATAAATGCTTTAAATGGACAAGAAATCATTAATGAAAAAGGTAATAAAATATCTATTATTTTTAATGGACAAAAGATTTTTTCAGGAATGTTAATAGCAGAAGAAATAATTGATTTAGAAAATCTTATTGATAAAATAGACTATTCATTAACGGAAAATAGCAATGTTTTAAAAGAACCTGAGATAATTGATCCTACACCTTTGGCAAAAGAAGTGTGGCAAAAAATATGGATTAATACAGGAAAAGAGCCTGAAAAATGTTTATATAATGTAGTTGAAATTTTTGTATTTAAGTTTTTAAGCGATATAGGTGTTTTAAAAAATTATAATAATTTTGATAGTGTTTATCAAATAAAAGAACAACTTTCTGATGTTGAAGCATTAAAACATTATGCGAATAGTTGTAGAAAAGATATAAAAGAAATGTTTCCAAAAGGAGAAGATGGAACAACAATTATTAATGGGACTATATTTGTTAATGAAAATGGTGAACCCAATATATCCCAAGCTACTTTATTTGGACAAGTATTAGAAAGTTTTAAAAAATTTGAAGAAAAAAATGGTTCATTTAAATATGTAAGTAGAGAATTTAAAACAAGATTATATGAAACATTTTTAAGACAAAGTGCTGGAGTTAAAAGCTTGGGACAATATTTTACTCCAAGAAATGTTGTTCAAGCTATGGTTAAAATGTCAAATGCTTATTTACTTAAAGAAGGCTCTAAAATATGCGATCCTTTTTGTGGTGTTGGTGGCTTTATATTAGAAACAATTATGTTAAACAAAAATATTTGGAAAGAATTTGAACCTAAAAATCAAAAGATTCAACCTAAAATTACTTTAGTAGGTTATGATAAAGGAACTGATGAAAAAGATGATGAAAGAACTATAATACTTGCAAAAGCAAATATGTTAATATATTTTTCTGATTTATTATCGAAGTATCATTCAAAAGAACATTTAATGGAATTTGCAAATAATGCATTTAATAAAGTTTTTAAGTTGTTAAGAACTAATTTAGGAACGTTTGGATTAAAGCATGAAGAAGAATACGATTTGATATTAACAAATCCTCCATATGTTACAAATGGCAGTAGTAGTTTAAAAGAAATAATTCAAAAAGAAGGTTTAAGTGACTATTATACTGCAAATGGCAGAGGAACAGAATCATTAGCAATTGAATGGATAATAAAAAGTTTAAAAAAAGGTGGCGAAGCATTAGTTATAGTTCCAGATGGATTGTTAAATCAAGCAAATATGATTGATTATATAAAAAAGCATTGTGTTATTAAAGGAATAATATCCCTTCCTGTAAGAACATTTTATGCAACACCTAAAAAAACTTATATATTAATACTTGAAAAGAAACATGATAATAATGTTCAAACAGAGCCTGTTTTTCTATATCTTGTTAGTGAAATAGGGGAAACTCGTGATGCCAAAAGATTTCCTATTCAAGAAAATAATTTAATAGAGGCAGTAAAACTGTTTAATAGTTTTAAAGTAGGTTTAGAAATAACAAATAATTTAAGATGTAAAATTATGAATTTTGAAGAATTTGATAAATTGAAACATTGGATGATAGATAAATATTGGACAACAGAAGAAAGAGAACAACTTGGAATAGAAGAAGAAAAAAATGAAGTTTCAGAAGAAGATTTTTATAGTTTATTAGCAAGCATTAGAGATTTTTTAAATAATGAATTGAAAGGTGGTGTATTATAAAATATGAGTCACAAAGAAATATTCCTTTTAGATGAATTATTTGATTTTCCTGCTATAAAAGGAATTACAGAAGATTTTATATTAAATAATCCTGGCAACATACCTGTTTATGGTGGAAAAAAAACAGAAACACCTATTGGTTATGTAAGAGATAATTTACCTCAAGTTAAATATTTTGAAAACTGTTTAGCTTGGAATAGAGAAGGCTCTGTAGGTTATGTATTTTACCACAAACATAAATTTACAACAAATGATCATCATAGACCAATGATTTTAAAAGAAGAATATAGAGATGCTATAAACCTTGAATACATTAGAATTGTTATTGAAAAAGAATTATTAAATTTAGGGTTGTCATGGAGCAAAACTGCAAGTAAAGAAAAACTAAAAGAACTTGAAATTGAGATTTTTATAGATTTAGAAAAGCAAAATGAAATAGCTAATAAGTATAAAAAATTTCAAAAAATAAAGAAAAAAATAGAGGAATATAGTGAAAAATTAAAAAATATTTCTGTAAAAATCTTAAACAATTGCAAAATGATTACAATTAATTTATCCGATGTAACTCTTTTTTCTTTGTTTATAGGAAAAAGAATATTAAAGCAAGATTTAATAAAAAATAATAATAAAAAACTATTAGTTCCTATCTACAGTGCAAATGTATTTAAACCTTTTGGTTATACTAATAATACATTTATTGATGATTTTTCTACTCCTTCATTAATATGGGGAATAGATGGAATCTTTGATTGGAATTATATCCCTAAAAATCAACCTTTTTATCCAACAGATCATTGTGGTGTCTTAAAGGTTAAAAACAGTAATATAAACCCAGAATATCTTTTATATGCATTAAGGAGTAACAAAGACGATTATGGTTTTAATAGAACTTTTCGTGCTTCTTTGGCAAATATAAAAGAATATGTAACTGTAGAAATACCTATAAAAGAAAATGGAGAATTTGATATTGATAAACAGAATGAAATAGTTGAAAAATATAAAAAAATTGAAAATCTAAGAATAAAAACTTTAAAAATGTTAGAAGAATTAAAATATATTGAAATAGATATAGAAAGTTAGTTTTAAGAAAAATAAGAATAAAGGATATAGAAAAACCTGAGTTTAAAACCCTTGTATATATATAAGCAAATAAAAAAGGCACGATAGCTTTTGCCATCATGCCTGTAAACGCACCTTTTTAAGTTCACTTTTGTTGGTTGGTAAATTTTATTAGTATTAAAACTCCTAAAATTTCTAAACCAGTAGACACACCTTCAAAAAATCCTCTTACAGAATCTCCAATTATAATATATCTGCTAAAAAACATTATAATAAACATCAACAAAAAACCTGCAGAAATTAATTTATATCCAATTTTTTTATTTTTAGCTTTTTTTATTTGCCACTTTAAAAACATTTATAAACCCACCCCTTCTTTTTTGTCTTATATTCATATAGTATCATTTTTGCTTGCCATAATAAATAACTTTTTTCTAATTTTTTTAACATTATAGCAAATTAATTAGTCTTTTTTATATCAAGCACAAAAAAAGCACAACAGCTTTTGCCATCATGCCTATGAACGCATTTTAAAAACAAATTTAGATGCAAAAACAAGTCTTATAATATTTCTCTTGCATTTTTCATTCTCGTTTCAAAGTCATTAACAGTCGGATCAATTTCGTTAATTAATTTGTCTAATAGATTTTGGTTTTTTATTCTGCGTTTATATTGTTTTGGCAATGTTTTAATGTATTTTTTTAATTGCAATAAAGAATAAAAAAAGTTTCTACTTTCTTCGCAACCGAAAATAAGTTCCTTTAAGTCATCCATATTGATATTTTCATTTTCAGCAAAAGCCTGTGCAACGTTCAAGTTTGTCCAAAGTGAATATTCAGGAAAATATATTTCTGATAAAATTTCTTTAAAGTTTTGTATATCTAATTCATTGGCAAATTCGTCTATTTGTTCCATTATATATTCAATTCTTTTCTGAACATCTGAAACTGATAACATAGGAATTGAATTTTTCGCCACATACTCAGCTTCTTCCTTTATAGATTTTCCTTTTAAGAGCTCAGGTATAGAAATATCTATAGTTATTTTCATTGACTCTTGCGGGGCTTTTAGCAAATATTGATATAGTTCGTTTGTGTCATAATCGAACGATTCATATTCGCTTGGATAATATGACACATAACCAGTATTATAAAATCCCTTCCTTCCTGCACGTCCTGCCATTTGCACAAATTCGTTTTTTGTTATAGGTCCGTCATAGTACTTTGCAAGTTGTGCAAATACTACCGTCTCGGCAGGAAGATTCACACCTAATGCAAGCGCATCAGTGCCAACCATAATGTCCAAAATGCCATTTCTGAAGGCAGTCTCCATAAATAGCTTTTCTTTCGGCAATAATGAACCTACATACATACCAACACCTTTATAACAAATATCAGGAATATCAGAAACCGAGAAAATTTCTGCAAGTTTTTCTAATGTACAGATTTTTTCGCTTGCAATTCTGTTTCTGCTTTGTGCTATATCGTAGGCAATAGATTCGACACCACGCCTTGAAAAAACAAACACAAGTGCATTTTGCAGTTTATCTAATATAACAGGTTTTTTATCAAATATTAATGACGTTGCTCTTTCGTTTGTAGCATACAGTGAAAACTGTCTGTTAGACAGTCTTTCAAGATATTTTTTGACAGTTTCAGGATGTCCAAAAGTTGCCGACATAACTAGTATCTTTGATGTCGGATTGCTGTTTGCAATTCCGTCTATATATGCTCTTGCTCTTTCAGGATCAGTAGATACATAATGAAATTCATCAATAACAACATTAAGATTCGGGCATTGAGCATATTTGTTCGTATATATTTCTTGAGTACAGCATATCACAGGTGCTTCTACGTTTCTTTTAAAATCGCCTGTTTCTATTCCGACATTAATACCCATACCTTTTAGTTCCATATATCGTTCGTTGCTTAAAGCTTTAATCGGTGCTGTAAATATTATTTTGTTTTGTGGTGATAAAATTTTTTCGTCTTTATCAATTAATCCAGACCATAAATATGCAACTTTCGTCTTACCTGAACCTGTAGGTGCTGATAACAATGCATTTTCTCCTTGTATTTTTTCTATTGCTTCTTTTTGCCAATCATATAACATAGTAAAATTCCTCCTTTAATTTCTTTTTATTATGGAAAAAGGTATAGGAACAAAGTCCTATACCACTTTTTGACGTTTTTTCCAAACTAAATAATCGTCAATACCTTTTCCTAAACGCTCATCCCATGTCTTATCATGCACCTCAAAGCCTGCCTGTACAAGCTTCTTTTCAAGTCTTTCTTTAGCTTTCTGCACATTTTTGTTGTTTTTTAAGTCCATGTCGTAGGCTATAAAGATACGTTTGGCATCAAGTTCTTTTAAAACTTGCTCAATGCCTTTTATTGCGTTTACTCCTGCAACTGACACAAAAGTATATCTGCTTAAAAAATGTGCAATATCGGCTTTTAACGGTCCTTCAGTAACCAATACAGTCTTTGCAGGTACTCCATGTACGCCTATCCATGCGTGTGCACTAGTTCCACTCAATTTCCCCCGTGAAGAAAACCACACATATTTCCGTTCATGGTCATCATCAAGACGTATCTGCATGCCTTGAATACGTCCTTGAATGTCACGTACAGGTATGAAAAAACCGTTGTCAGAGTAAAAATCCCAGTACGTTTGGTCTTTTTGCTGAACTTGAAAAAAGCCTGGTATGCCTTTGAGGTTCAATCCTTCTTGCATTAGTTCTTGACATATTCTTAAGCGTTCTTGAGGTGCTGTTGGCACAGACTTGTACATGTTTCTACCGATTTCTTCCCATGACAGTCCTCTGCGGATAAGGTTTTGTAAATGTTCGCCTTTAAGAGTTAGTTTGTTTAAAAAGGCTCTGTATACTTTATCACGTTCATTAATGCTTGCAATAGGACTTTGCGGAACAGTTTTAATCTGGAGTTTAGGCGTTTCAGGTGACATATCCATTAATTCTTTAAACGCCTGACTGTTGCTCATTCCACGCAATCGTGCATATAAGCCTATTGCAAATCCTTTTTCACCGCAGCGAGTGCAATGATAGGCATCTTTTACAATGTTAAGCATTAGATGTCCGTGTTTTGGATTTTCTGAATCTCCGCAAAACGGACATCTTGCCATAAATTCCTCGTTTGATGTTTGTTTTAAAATTATTATGCCAGATTTTTGAGCTACATTTAAAATTGATAGACGTGGATCGTTATAGTTTGACATGATATCGAACTCCTTTCTATATGTTGAAATAAATAGCATTTTCGCTTTCAAAGCCTTGATTATACTGCCATGATGGTATCAGTACAGGCTTGCCAAGTGAAAGGAGTTTTGATATTTGTTCAGGATCATCCTCGACATAAACATCAGCTTCAAGAATGTGTTTTGAGACTGTAAAGTATATTTCGTGAAAGTTCCATATTCCTTGCTTATCGATCCACTTTCTTGTCAGTTGTTTTAATTTTATATCCCTGCTGGTTGCAAAAAATATATCCGCACCAAGCTCTTCAAGGACGTCTAAAATTTTGCATGTATTTTTTATTTTTTGAGCCTTAATAAACATTTGTAACGCTTCATAAGACGTCCAAAAGTCTTGATCAAGTACAGGATTAGGATATTTTGAAATGTCATATCCTGCTTTTTTGAGTTGTGTATTGACGTCAGCAAGTGTGTTGTCAATATCACAGCAAATTAACTTGCCTTTTACGTTGGTTAAAATGTTTGTAAACTTTCTTAAATCCTTGACTTTTCCACTAAAATACATTATATTTATCATAATTTCATCATTCTCCTTTCATCTTTAATCAAAAAAAGTAGGGATAAAAATTTCCCTACTTTTTAAAACTCAATTTTGAACAATTCTTTGGATTTCATCTTTATCAAGTCAGGCAAGAATGCATTATCACCATTTAGTATGCACTCTGCCATGTATGTGAAAAGTTTTCCTGCCTTATTGTCAAATTGTGAACTGTCGTTTTCTTGATATTCTCTATTGCACTCGTCATTAATATTGACTAATGCAATATATAAGTCTCTAATTAATTGTTTTTGATACTCCGTTATCATTTTTTATCTCTCCTTTACTTTTTAAAAATAAAAAAAGGACAAGAACTCTTGACATTCTCGCCTTTTCAGTCAGCGCACACGTACCTGTGCACCTCTCTCTTTGTTTTAGTTATCAAGTCCAAAGCACCTTCAGTCCACGCATCAGCACCATCAAAAACTGTCACAACGCTTAATTTATGCGGATTATCGAAAGCTAATAGGCAAGCATTATTAAAAGCATAATCAATCATTGTGAACCTTTGGTGCGAATACCTTAAGTCCTTAATGCGTTCCTGACAGGACATAATGGACTGTATAATGCTTTTTGGATTTTTTTGCCTTTGTTTGCACCTTAAAATAGAATGAGGCGAAAAACTTATTTTTAAGCTTTCGCCCCATAAAGTAATCAAATATTCATATTTGTTAATCTTCAGCACGATTACCTCCTCCTTTTCTGATTTTATATATCGAATTTTTTGTGTATAGTACCGTTGCCTGTCCGTTGTCATAAACACTATAAATGTACCTGACAGGACTTGTAGTCAGGACTTTACCATTGTCTAATCTAATAGTCGCTGGATAATTTGGACAGGCATTTAATATCTCTCCTTGAAGTTCCTTAAAGGCTTCTGTCGTTGCAGTTTCTTGATTAATGACTGCCGTATACCAGTCATCAATAACATTTGCAACGTCAGAAAAGGACTTGATAAATGGATATTTAGTAACAAATAAGTCATGGAGATCGTCATTTGAGTCGTACTTTTCAAGCATTTCAGCAAGCTTATATGAAGCCTTTTTGAAGTCCTGAAATGCTTGAAGCAAGTCTGAAGGTAGTTCGTGAATTTCTTCGACTGATATAATCTTTTCCTCAGCACCATTTTCAAGCCGTTTTTCAAAGTTTTTAAGCTGCCCTTCCGACATTGTTTCCGTCCATTCTTTGTTACCTAAAAAATAAGTTACTCTATATTTCTTCACTTCAATTCCTCCTTTAAAAATTCAGGATTTTCATAAATATTACCAATTATTTTAACGTCATCTATAAAAATCCATGAGAGAACGGCAAAATTATGTCTTATATCTTGAAATTTCCAACTGCCAGAAGATTGATTCCATATAACTATCACTTCTAATACACAATCACGTCGGCATGACATAGGATTCCATATTTTGCAACGCAATATATCTCCTTCAAAAATTTTCTTTCTATATTTGTCTTTAAAGCCTGTGTATTCCATTATTTCATAATCTTCTGGATTGCACCAATTTATATAATCTGCACTACAGCCATAGTCACACATAGGACCCGTTGAACCTGTTACAAATATTTTTCCGTCAAATCCAATCATATTAGGTTCATGTTGTCTGTCGCCGTAATACATCTTTTTTTCTTTTTTATTCCACACTCTGAATTTTATCTCTCTCATTTTAAACTCCTCCTTCAAATTTTTTCTATAAGTTTAACTTGAGAATACAAAACAAGCTCTCTAAAAATGTCCTCCTTGCGGTCTCGTATAATGTCGCTTAACGGACCATGCTCGTCAAAAAATGTGCATTGATAACGTCCTGGCTGTTTTGCACAAGGCGAAACAATGCAACGAAGTCCATTTCCAAGATCGAAAGAAACTGCGGTACAATTAATGTACCGCAATAACTTTCTATACTGTTTCTCGTACTGCCTTGCATACTTCTCAAGTAACATAATTATCACTCCTTTACAATTTTGAGAACGTACCAAAAACTGTCCTCCTGCTCAACATTAAAAGGCATGGCATGTTTCTTAAGTATGTTTACGTATTTTTGTAGATGATCTCTGCCTACGTGAATATATCCATGCCTATACAAAGTGTTGAAAAAGCAGGAATATGGTTCCTGCCTTACGTCCTCAAAAACTTTCGCAAATTTTTCCTCCTGACTTTTAGAATATGGCCACATTAGCCTCATCTCCGTTCTCTAAATATTCATATTTATTAATGCTTGCAACATCTAAAAAGTTTTCAAAACTAAAATAGCTCTCATAATCTCTTTCGCAAGCATCAAGCCATGCATCTAAACAACGTTTTAACAAGACATAGAAAGTTATATTTTCAGGCTTTTTAAGAAATTTATATATTGGTCCAAGAATTTCTTCGTCCATGCAATATCCAGTTAATGAATAATCAGGAACATAAATAATTTTCGATTTTCTTATTTTTGACTTTCCATAAAAAATTTCTTTACTTGAAATATAGTCAAAATAATTATTGTATATATATTTCAGCAGTCGTATGCCTGAAAGATTTCCTATATCTTTATCTTCCATAAATGTGAAATGGATGTAATTACGTCCTCCGCCATACTCAAATTCATGAATTTTTACTGGAAATATCTCTTCAAATTTTCTTAACGTCTTTACATTGTCGTCATGCCACGGATATTCTGCTTTTTCCAGCCAATGCTCATAAGCTCTCCTTTGTGCCTTTCTTGAAAGTTCGTCAATCTTATAAATATTAACTGTTACTGTTTTCATAAAAATCCTCCTTTATTTTTTAAAAATTAAAAAAGGCATATTCAAAAACTTATTTTAGTTTTGAATATGCCTTGATTGACGTGGATTTCGCCTTTTAGATTTTTAAAATGGTTACATTGTTACTGGATTGAATTCGTTTGAAATCTTTATCAAGTGTTAACAGATAATCTATGTTATTTTGGATGGTTATTGAAAGATGGAAAGCATCATTAACTCCCATTAGATCTTGAGATATATAATTACGTGCATCTATGACAGTTTGCTTATTGATAGATACATATTTGATGTGGAGTTTACTTTCTAAAACTTTTTCTAATTCTGTAGCTTTTTGAAAGTAGACCTCTAACAATTTGTAATTATTACTTTTGCATATTCTATCAAAATATTTTTTGAAATTAATTTTATTAATTTCCTTGATGATAGATTTTGAAATATTATTTTGATCCGCCTTTGAAAATTTCCTTATGATAATTTTGATATTTTTTAAGCTATTGATAGGTTTTGAGTTGTATGTTTGATGTAATATATCCTGCAAAAACAATTGATAAATCAGTTTATTGATTACTTCTGCTAACACAATAGGACTTATATATAATTGACATTTATTATCTAAAAGTATTTTAGAGACGTCTATACATTCTTGAAATTTTCTGTCCTTTTTGTCCAATAAAGCTAATAAAAAACAAGCGTCAATAAATACGCTTGTTTTTGAAGAGAATACTGTATTATCAAAAGGATATACAATTTCCTTCATAAGCCAATTCTCTCCTCTTCGTACATTTCTCTCATCGATTTTCCGCCACCACATATGACAGGAAATCCTAATTCTGAATATTGAATTATAGGAGTTGGCTTATCTTTGAATTTAAAAATTTTATTAACTTTTTTCTTGGAAGCTTTTTTCTTCTTTTTCAATCCAATCGCCTCCATCTCAATTTCTCCTTTTATTTTACCACTCACATAAGCTTTTGTTAACATAAAAATTCTCCTTTCTTTTTTAAAAATATAAAAAAGGTATGCGCATACCTTGAAAATTCTGGAAGTATACACGCATACCTTTCTTTCTGAACAATATCCACCTTTTAAATCACTGTGTACCAAAACATCAGGTCAGGCAGTGGTACACATTTATGCCTTCCTCCAAAATATAGCATGTCTTTAAAACATACACAGATACCTAATTATTACGGCAGTGGGTATCATACCGTCAAGTTCGCTAGCAACCACTCTTTCGATTTCCTCCTCCGCAGTGAGAGTGGTACGGATAATATGGAGGATCGTACTTTTTATGCTAGGTTGCCTTGAAATTCTAATTCATTATAAGCTCAAAAATCTTTAAATGTCAAGGAAAAAATAAAAAAGCAGGCTTATTATGCCTGCTGTAAAGCGTCAAAATCAAAACAAAGCTGCTCGACCATTTGAGATTTTTTCTTTTTAGAATAATTGACTTTGACACTTTTGAAGAATGTTGATAGGTCAATGACATTATCGCTTTGAGACTGCCAAATCTTTTCTATGCTGATGTTCTCGTCAAGTCCATTTACAAGACTTTTTGCAAGCTCAACCATGATGTTGCTTGTATTGGATAAAGCTCGCAAGCCTTCTTCTGAAAACTTTCCTTCAATGTTCATTGCAGCTTCAAGTTTACTGCCCATCAAGGCAAGTGCATTGTACTGCAATGTATCTTTGTAGACCATAAATACGACTTTGACAGGTTTTGTCTGTCCGATTCTCCATGATCTTTTGCTTGCCTGTCTTAACGTGAACGTATTGTAGCCTGTTTCATAAAAGATGATTGTAGGAAAGTCCAGAAGGTCAAGTCCTGTTTTGACAAGCTCAAAGTTGGAAATAATGCACTTATATCCGTCCTTGACTTTCTCATCAAGCCATTCTTCACGCTTTTCCTGCTTTACTGTAGTTTTTAGCGTACATGTCTTTATGCCTATACCATTTAGCAGGTTTTCTAGACGTTTTGTGACGTCTTTTTGTCCTGTGAATTGTGCATATATAAACACGTTTCTGCCTTTGTTAGTTTCGTCTAATACATAATTTAGCAAATGCTGCTCTTTGTTATAAATAAAATCTTCAGGCAGGTCTTTTGGAACAATTTGATAATAGTCTGTTACAGGTATAGATTCATTGTTAAAAGGACTGTCAGGATACCTTAAAAGCGTCATCAGGTACGTTGACAGCATGTTTTTGTCAGCATTAAAGATTGCATTTTTAAGTTCATCTGCCAGATCGTCATAGGCTTCTTTAAGTTCGTTATCAGGTTCTATAATCTGGACTTCTTCTGTGTATTTCGGCAAGCTTTGCTGCAAGTCTGACAACTGGAGAAACACACATTGATCCAGCAGGAATTTTGAGAAAATCAATGGCGAAATGACAGGAAGCATGCGCTTTTTGGTACTTTTTTGTCTGCCTTTTGATGTTTTGTTATATTCGCTGTCTTTCTCTTTGATTGTTGTTTCTATGGCACCATAACGCTCTACAAAAAGCGTTATGTCTTTATAGCCTATTCCATCATTTAACATTGCCTTTGGATTAAGTCTGTATAAAAGATAAAACACATCTGTCGGATAGCCTCCAAGCAATGTTCCAGTCAAGGCTATTGTTTTTTTGCATGAGCTTGACAAAGTACCAAAGCTGTTTCCTTGTGCTGTGTCTCCGCCTTTTAATTCGTGTACTTCATCAGCGATGAAATAGTCAAAGAATCCCTTCATATGCCGTTTTATATATTCTGCTACAGGATACCTGCGGAAACTGTCTTTGTCTGCCTGCCATAGTTTTGTTTTGCAGTACGGACATTTATCGTTTTTTGTCGTATGCGATCTAAAATCATCTTCTGTCAGCGGAATATCATCTTTATCCTTAAAGGTTTTTCCGCAGACAGGACATGATATATGTCCGTTTAGATGTTTTATTACAGCGACTTTTTCAGCGTATCCGAGCTTTGCTTTATCTTTTGATATGATATAGTATTTTATTTTGTTCTTTGATTTTGGAATTTTTAATACGTCTTTCCAGTTTTCCATTATCACTGCTTCAGCATCAGGTATTGTAGCTTCTATTTGACGTTTCCATTTGTTAATCAGATGACCTGGACACATGACAAGTGCATTATAAGGCTTGCCATCAGCATGAATATACGGTATTGGCGGTCCTATCAATGCTGTCTTGCCAGTTCCCATTTCACCTACAACAACAATGTTTTTCTTTCTTTTTAGTGTTTCGACAGACGCCATTATAACGTCCTCTTGAGCCTTAAAAGGTTTTATTTTTAAAGTCTTTATAAGTTTGTTATTTTTAGGCTTAAGAGGGTCGTATAAAGGCTTGTAGGTTTCTTCTATTTTCTGTGAAAACACGTTAGAGTATTTTTTCAGGTAGTCTGCCATTGTTATGTTATCTAAATTAAAGTTAAGTTCACCGTTAATTGTTATAGTTCCATACTTAAGTCCATCTAAAACTATTTTTGTCAGGTCATCTTCTGTTATATCAAGCCTGTATACGTCTATATTGATACCATATACATTTTGATATAACAGATAATTTTGATTTATAAGTTGCTTTATAAGCCAGTCTGCCCACCTGTCTAACAATGGTACTGTGAATTTTTCCTGTAAAACCTTCATAATAGCCTGTTCTTTATTTTTATTCCATACAATAATAAGTGGTCTTTCTACTTGCACATTAAAGGCATCTTCAGAAATCATTATTGTGTGTGTGTATTCATCGATTTTTTCAGAAAAAGTCTTGTATCCTCCTTTTGGATAATAATAGCCATGATCAAGATTAATTGTTTTGCGTTTCCATATTGCAGCTTTAATACTTTGTACGGCACTGTCAAAACCTGCAAAGCTGACAAAGTTAAGCTGCCATGTTTTTGGATCATATGAATAAAAATCGGCGTATGCATAAACATACGCCTTTTTCTCGCTGTCATAAACTTCTATATTGTACATTTCTGAATTCCTCCTTAAATTAATTCTTTTATTTCTCCATTTTTTGTCAGTATCTTTATGCTGACACTTAATTCTTCTGTTTTTTTGACTGTCTGTTCGCCTGTTTCTTCATCCTCCTCCAGGCTTTTTCTTTCAGTTTTATTAACAATGCCTTTTACAACATGTCCGTCCATTTCACCATTAAGGCTGCCAGTTGCTAACAGAAGTCCTATGTGTGCCATGTGCAGTGGCAATGGCGGACGTTTTTCTTCCTGTTCCTGTAGTGTTTTAAATTGTTTTTTGACCTCGTCAATAAGCTTTGATTCTGACAGCTTCTTTTCTAGATATTCTCTATCAACATAGCCGTTATTGAAGTACTTTGGCGGAAGCGTTACAGGAACTTTATAGACAGGTTCGGATAAAAGCGGTATTTCTTCTAAATATGTGCTTGCTTTTTCAGCCTTTAATAATTTTTCGACATCACTTGCAATCACTTTTCTGTCTCTTTTTTTGATGCCGAAAATAACAACCTGTTTATATGCCTTATATTCTTCGTCAGTAAAGCGGTATACTTTTATGTCAGCAAAAGCATAACTTAAAAGCTTTGCTATGTCAGATATAATATGCTGTGGAATTATATAAACTAATATACCGCCTATCGTCAGGTATTTTATTGTCTTTTTTAGGAAAATTATTTCCTTTCTTTCGCCATTTTCGTCTGTGTCGTATGGCGGATTCAGAAACAATACAGAAAAAGCATTGTTTTGTGTTATCATATTTTCATAACCGCCATATAAAGTACGTGTGAGTTTTTCACAGGCTTTGCTATATCTTTGATAGTCCAGTTCCACGCCATAAGTGCGTCCGTTATTGTCTATTAAATTACTTATTGCATCACCTTCACCGCAGCACGGATCAAGGATGTTATATTGCTTTGGAAAGTCTAAAAAGGACTTGATACGTTCTACTATAGTGCTCGGTGTAGGATAATAACCCATTTTATATTTGCCCTCAATTCTCATTTAACTTCCTCCTTTAACATTTTTTGTAGAAACTTTGGCAGCTTTTTTATTTGTCCTTTTTGCCACAATGTATATATTTCCGCACACTTGCACTGAAACTGTCCGTCATTAAGTATCCCTAAAGCTGCTTCTGTTTCCAATTCCTCCTTTTTATGATCTAAAAAAATAAGCTGTCCGTTTTTTATTCCGATTTTATGAATTTTTTCGTTGCAATATTGGAAATAATACATTTTATGTGTCCTCCTTTACAAAAAATAAAGGTGCAATCAAAACCTTAATTAGGCTTTAACTGCACCTTTTGATTATTATTTTATGTTGTATTTTTGCGCAAAGTAATTAACGACATCAGGTACGTATTTTTTGTAGTACGGCTGATTGTCTTTGCACCATTTTTTAAGTTCTGCTTTTGTCTTTATAGGTTTTATAAAGCTTCTGCCTGATTGTATAAGGTCCAATTGTGGTTCCAGATCCTTGATAAAATCACGCACCGTCCAGCCTTCCCAGATTTCTTTATCAAAATTAATTTTTGCCATAATTAAGTTCCTCCTTTTTTTAATTATTTTTTTGGAAATCTCCAGCAACCTTTCTTCTCCGTCCAATCACATTCCTTATAACCATCTAGATGATCATAGCAAGTTGAACAAGGATTTAGAATGTGACCGCAATTAGGACAAGGTGTAGGCTCGTTTGCAGAGATTTCTGATTCTGTTCCACACCACGGACAATACTCGTACGTTTTTTCTTCCATCATTCTTCCTCCTTCACGCCTAATATATAGTCAACAGCCTTCTGTGCCTTGCCTGATGCGTGCACGATTAACGTCATGTCATCTTTTAAAACCTTAATCCAGCTTTGCAGATACGCAGCAGAATTTTCAATAGTCCTATTAAGAATACCAGCATGTTCACATAACATGGCAGCACCAAGCTCTGCAACAAGTTCCTCTTTAGAATAGCTGTCACTGCCGAACATATGCTCATCAGGACTATTGCCGAACCTTTTAAGTCTTGTTTCATGTCCTGTTGAATGTACCATTTCGTGAAAAAGCGTTGAATAATACTCATTAATATCTCTGAAAAAGCCCTTTTCAGGCACATTTATAATGTCTTTAACTGGATAATAGCAGGCTTTATCAGGATTTTCATGGACTATTTCAGGGCATGTTTTATAGCCTGATATAACCTGTTCGGCTTCCTTTATAGGTTCATGTTCGATCTTTTTGAGTTTTGATGGTATGCCTTCCGTGTCTTTTAAATTAAAGACGTGATAGTATTTTAAAACAGGTAGAGAAATTTCTTTTTCTTCTTCTATACCTGTTTCTGTGTTTATAAATTTTTCGGTTTTTGTATAGGACGTATAAAAGACGACCATTTCCGCTTTTGCGCCTTTTTTCACTTTACCGCCTAACTGTTGCACCTGATTGAACGTAAGATACTCTCCGCCGTCCAAAAGCAATTTGTTTATGCCTTTGTACGGTTTCCTTGTCACATAATTTAAGGCTGGAATACTGTTCCAGCCTTTTTCCCAAGGTATAATGCCTTGTTCCATTTTTTGTATTATTCTTTCTGTTACGTACTGGTATACTTTGTTCATACTCAAATTCCTCCTTTGATTTTTTAAAAATAAAAAAAGCACGTACCTAAAACTTTTCTCATTTTAGATACGTGCCTTAATTACGACTGCTATTATTATTTTTTACAACAATTCCAACACCTTTAATATATTTGACAGGTTTTCCTTTAGGCGGCTCTTTGGAACCCCAATCAAATTCAGGAAAGTCTGCCAAATTTGCATTTAACCATGCTTTATCCTCTTTAAGCATTTCTCTTTTGTTTTTATTCTTTAGACGTTTCATAAATTTTATAATCTCATCACCACCATATTTTTATCCTCCTTTAATTATACTTTTGTTTTAAGTAAAAAGCAAAGAGAAAAGTTCTCTCTTTGCTTTAAAAATGATAATCTATTGCTGAACCAAAGTAGTACTTTTTTTCTTCTTCCATGTTTCGTACAAACTCATCCAGCGTTATATAGACATTATCAAAATAGATATACGTGCCATATTTGTCCTCTATAGTTTTTTTGATGCAATATAGAGGAAATGTATCTGTACTGCCTGAAAATTCTTCTAAAGTAAGTTTTGAAACGTACTTTTTTAAATTTGTATAACGCTCTTTGAAAAATGCTTCTTTAAAGCCTTGTCTAAAAGTAATTGATTGTTCTGTAGGGTCGTAAATTATGCCATAAGGTGTTAACGAAATGACAAGTTCGTTAATTGCTGCATTTCTGTCAATGTCACCATTAACATAATCGGCAATCGAACCTACAAAATTGTCATACAATTCCTCTTCATTCAAGAAATCGTCACTTTCAATAATTTCATCACTTAACTGATAAATTAAACTATGCATAAAAATTCTCCTTTCATTTTTCATTGATTTTTGAAAATCACTGCGTTATAATGGACGTAGCAGGACATTGCCTGCTTGATTTCTACCTTTTTATTTTAAGTATAAGAGCTTCATTCCAAGCAATAACGCTAGTATAATCCAGTATACTAGCGTTATTGTATTGGCATTGTACCCAAACAACTCAAAGATCATATCAATGAGCGTTGCGGTACAATATTTATGAAGCTCTTTGAACGTTTGTGGCACCTGTTCAGGCGTCACAATACGCTTTTTCAACTTTTAAAAACCTCCTATGTTACAATCACTTTCATAGGCTATCATCCTCCTTTTATTTTTTTTAATAAAAAATGGCACGCTTTGTTTACGTGCCTTTCCGCCTTTTTTCATTTTTTAAGCAGGTTGTCCTGCTTTTTTTGTGTCCATTATAACGCAGAAAAAGGTATGCGCATACCTTGAAAATTCTGGTAATACATGCACATACCTTTCTTTCGAGAAATATCCACCTTTTATCACTGTGTACCGAAACATTAGGTCAGGCAGGTACACATTTATGCCTTCCTCAATTATATTATACCCTAATTATTACGGCAGAGGGGTACATACCGTCAAGTTCGCTATCAACCACTCATTCGATTTCCTCCTCCGCAGTGAGAGTGGAACGGAATAAACATGGAGGATCGTGCTTTTTTCGATAGGTTGACTTGAAATTCTAACTTATTATATGCTCAAAAAATTTTAAATGTCAAGGAAAAATTTTTGTGTTATAATATAATTGTATGAAATGGACAGATTATAAAGTAATGTGTGCCTTTTTTGCAGGCTGGATCAACAGCCTTCTTTTTTTGAGATAGTTTCACTCAACGGTTCGGAATAGATGATAAACGTCTTTGGAAAGTTCTTTGCATTTATCATACATTTCACAATAATTTCCACCAAACCAATATAAAAATATATTGGCAATGCAATTACGTACTTCTACTTCGCTTCTTATGCATTCACAGCGATTGATTATGTCTATTATTTCTGGATCATACTCGTCGTCAATATATGCAATCTGCATTATATCATGCTTGTTGAGGATTTTACGCATTTCTTGGAATAAGAAGCAATCTTTATTAAAGACTTCTTTGACTGCTTTTGGTTTGCTCATAATATCACCTCATTTCGCTAATATTTTATATTAGAGACTGCAAAGAGTTCTTGCAGTCTCTGTCTTTTATAAAAGATTTTTTTAAATTAACTTTCTTCTCTGTTCAGATAATACTTTAATTGGAATACCGTCATCAACAACACTCCATATACCATCTTTAAACTCCAATTTATCAAGGCATACTAAAACGACATAAAGAATATCTTTCGTGTTTTTAACAATATCCCACGTAAAAATATACTTAAAGGAATTCTTAAATGCTTCTTGTTCATATCTTGATATAAAGTTTTGAGGAATTAACTTGTTTAAATGTTCTTTAATGTCATGAATACTGAATCCTTCTTTTAAAAATTCATCTTTCATATCTTCAAATCTGAAGTTAATGATAACTTTTCTCATAATATCAGCTTCCTTTCTAAACTTCGGACATGTTAAAAGAGGGTATAATACCTCTATCCGAAGTATTATACCCTCTATCCGAAAGGATTTACATCAATATTTTAATCTACTAACATTATATTAACTTTTTTGTTTCTTGTCAATACTGAAATAATAATATTTAATGTCGTTTTCGCTTATCTCTATAACCAATTGATTCTCACCAATACGCATATCCAGTCCATTCCAAACAGTTACAATGTCAATCCATTCTGCTTTAAAATGAAAAACTGCAACTATTTCGATTTTGTTTCTTACATCTTTTATGATAAACTTTCTATTATCTTTACAAACATCTCCCATTACTTCATTTGCTTCTTTTAATATCTCTATAACATTATTCTTATTAACTTTTCTGCCACGGCTTCTTATAAAAGCATGAGGTGAAAAGGTAACAGAATAATCGAATCCACATACTGTAACAACATATTCTTTTATATACATTTTTCTTTTCTCCTTCTTTATCAAATATGTAAAGGCACGCATTAAGCCTTGGTAAAGACTTTTACGTGCCTTTTCTCATTTTTTTATTATTTTATTATGAAGCTTTTTGAGACTGATTGTAGGCTTCGATAATTTTTTCAATAATATTATCAAACTCAATTAAGCCTTCATAAAGCATTCCACGATTATGTTCGTGAAAGGCTTGATCAACTTTCATCATTGCTTTATCATGTAAATTTGAAAGCTCTTTATTATTGTCAGAAGTCCATGCAATAGCACGGACATTCTGACCTTGATATTTTTTTGATAGCCTTTGTAGGTACATTGACAGGTACTCAAAGGCTTTATCATCGTTCCATTTAGGTATAAAAAGCAGCAATTCCTGCTTTTCTAACTGCCTGATTCTGTTTTTGTATTGAATAATGTTTTGATAAGGCAATGAGTAGGCATATGCAAGCCTATTCTGAATTTTTTCTAAATTATTCATTTGTTGCATTTCCTCCTTTATACTGCTTTTTTATTTCTCATAATGATGTTTTTAAATTCTTGCAATGTTAAACGATCTTCAAGCATTTGATACGCTGCTATTTCTAAATAGCTGCGTATTTTACTTTTTTTATACCTTTCTTTAAGTTCGTCTAGAGTTGTGATAGAATCACAATCATGGCAGTAAATGGCACGTACACGACCTTTACCGCCAATATAAGCAAAATCCTTGCAAGCGTGCATACTGCCACATGCAGGGCATATTGCATCGTAATTGACTTTCGGTTTTGTACTCATAAAAAAATTCCTCCTTTAAATTTATTTTTTTTAAAAAAAGTGCAGGAGTTAGGTTTCCTGCATTTCCTCCTTTATAATTTCAATAAGGTTGCCTTCAAGGTCTCTGTAAAAACCTTCCTTGTTAGGCTTTTCTCGTAATTGAAAAGCTTGATAAACAGCTTTTAAACTACTGCAATTTATTTTAGTTATAAACATATGGTGTATTATTTTTATTTGTTTATCTTTTTTGACTTCAATCAAATCATTGGTGAAAATGTCACGATAAAAGCCTTCTTTAGTAGGCTTCTCTAAAAATTGGAAGTCTTGTGCAATTTCTTCTATTTTTGAATATTGTTTTGGAAGAGTTTCAGAAAGATAAGTTCTGACTATATACATAAAAAAATTCCTCCTTAAAATTTATTTTTTTTAACAAAATTTAGCAAAAAGTCTCCATCTTCTACAAGGTGGAGATGAATTGCTGACTAATGTAATTGTTATTTCTACAAATTAGTTGCAATTCTTTCGGATTGATTTGTTTATATTTTTCTGATATTTGCAAGTAATTACCTTCTATGTCCTGTGCATATACCCATTTTCCTGTAAATCCTGATATATAACCTATTTTATCTATTGCAGGTATATATACTTTATCCCATAGGCACCAACAATTATTATCAGTTAGGATTTTCTTTATATTTTTATTATTTCGTTTGGCATCTCTATTAGGTTTATTTCTTCCTTTACGTGGAATTTCTTCATGTAAACTACGTTTCTTTTTGCGAACTTGCTTAATATAATAATAAGTCGATATTTGCCATCTTGGTTTTATCCCTGCAATAGCAATAGCATCATTTATGTGTGACTTTTCTAAATTCCATTCTTTGCGTTTTCTGCGAGTATATAGTCCAAAAGTATATTTTGTTGGTACTATTTTTTGTAATTTAGGAACAAGATAATCTCTTAAGACATTCATAAATGCAGTTGCCTGAAAGTTCCTAATTGATGGAGGATTCTTGCCAGTAAATTCTTTATATGATAAATTGTCTTTCTGTCTGTTGTGTTCTTCGCAGCAACAGACAAGATTAGTTGGATTATTTGTTCCGCCTTTGCTTCTAGGTATAATATGATCTACTGTCATTTTACCTGAACACGGTATATCAGGTCTTAATTTAGCATAATGGCATTGATATTTGTCTCTTATTTTTACGTATTCCTTAACACTGTCAAAACCTTTCATATCTCCATTTTGATATTCTTCACCTTGTATATTTGAATTTATTAATGCTTGCGTATCAAATTGTCCTACTTCTACAACAATATTTGTGATAGGTATAATTTTAGATAACTTTTTTATAATATTGTAATGTGCATCAATTCTTGCTGTTATAGATGGCGGAAGCCAATTTTCTTTTCTTTTGCGGTTAAGAAATCTTGGTTTCCTGTAACGTGTTTTTCTGTTTCTTCTGCTTCTTCTAAGTCTACGTTTTGCTTCAATGTTTTCTTTGATGTCCTGTCTTAATTCTATTTGTGCTTTATAAATTACTCTGCCATCATCTGTTGTTACTGCTATACCAATATTTTTACTGCCAGCATCAATGCCAGCAGTGCAAGACTGTTTATAACCACTGCTACCGTATAACAGTTGAATCGTGAATGGTTCATACTTTACTATTTTTGCTTTGCCTTGCCTAAGCAGTTTCCTTGCTTTTGAAGGTTTGCAAGGCATAAGAGGTCTGCCATGTTTATTTACAACGAATACTAACATAAAGTATTCCTCCTTTAGGAGTTATTTGCCCATCGCCAATGTTAGACAGGCTTACACGTACAAGCCACTGTTCCTACCCATCAGAACTGTTTAGGTCATGTACGACAGAGCTTGGAACTTGAGCATCATTCCAAGGTGTCATAACCTGGCTAACGTAGCCCCATCAGCATACTGCTGGTGGCTGAGGCTAGTCAACTAAGGCTTTTTTCAAGCCTCCGCTTCTATAAGCGGGGGTAGTTGACAAGCAAAGTGCAGGAATTAGACTTCCTGCACGTTTTCTAAAACTTTATATGACACTAGTTTTTCAAAATGGTTGTCAGCTGGTTCAAGTTCGTATCTAATCAAAGTTTTGTTTTCTAACTGCTTAACAGTATCATCGCTTGACATTATGTTGTGTTTTTCACCTTTGTCATCAATACAGGTTAAGAAATGGAATATCTCACCTGTATTATTTTTTTTCAAAGTTTTAACAGCCTTAACTTCTAATTGCCCATACTTTGCACCTGTTGTAATTTCTGCAAACGGATCGTCAATACTGTCTACAGGCTCAAAGTCTGGCAGATCTTCCATATCTTCAAATTCATTATCTACATCAGGCGGAAACAAATCTTCAGGTACATCATCACTGTAAGGTAATTCAGGTTCTGCAATATCCTTTTCCGTTTCCTTTATAGGTTCTTTTTCAGGTTTTATATCGACCTTTTCTAAAGGTTTATACAAGTTTAAAATATAAATGGTTTTTGGATAGCCATTTACAGTAACCTGCGAAGGACGTAATGTTAGTTTTAATGGGATATTTGCAATGTGCCCGTTATTTTGTTCTTTGATGAGTTTTATAGCAGTGTTGACTTCCAGAATTGAATTATATGATGATGTGTCGATCTGGAATACTCCACCAGGTATTTCAGAAACATAAAATTGAAGGTTTCCGATTTCCCTGCATTGTTTCTTTTTGTAGTATGGACAATTTTTGTATGGACATGTAATCTCTTTTCTTTCTCCTGTCTTTGGATCTGTTTCTATAGCTGTTTCTCCATCACCTTTGCAGACTAATGTTCCATTTGCATATCTCTTAAGCCACTGCGGGAAAAATTTTTCTGGATCGTCCAGTGGGAACATAATATTTAGTTCTTTTGGACGATTTCCATAAATTTCATGAAACTTTTCTGCAATTTCTTTAGGCGTGTTTGCATCCTCATGTACAACAAAATAGTCTGTTGCACTTGGATACAAATTTCCGCTCTTTTCTGATGTCTTTTTCTCTCCTAAATGTATTTTGCCTAATCTTGCAAGCTTGATCCTATCTGTTAAGCCTTTTATCATTTTTACATCTCTCCTTTATGATTTTTAAATTTTTTTATTAAAAAGAAAAACAGGCTTTTTAAACCTGTTTTTCTTTAATTTGACTAATTGTGTGTTCTACCCATTCAGAAATATCATCACAAACTTCTGAAAAACTTTTTTTGAATGGGTATTTTTCTGATATTATAGCATTTATGTCACTGTTTTCTGGCAGTGAATCCCAGTCTGACAGCAACATATATGCTGCTTGTTCAAACCTTTCAAGTGAGTCTTTGAAGTTATTTTCTGCGATTGCGTTGTTCATCGCAGCAAGAATTTCGTCTACTTCTTTATCCATAGTTATTCCTCCTTCACTTTACTTCAAATTCAGCAGGCTTATTTTCTATTGTTATGCCTTCAACAATTTCGCCAGTATCACTTAAAATAATTTTGCCTTTATCAACTGTCAATTTTTTCTTCAATTCTGCCCAATCTACGTCTTTTTTGATTTTGATGTATTCAGGTGCATTTTTCTCTATCCACGGCAATAAAGCTTCGTCATTACGCCTAAATTCAGGCTTCTCAAATTTCTTAACAAGCTTGCCTGAAGGCAGGCTGTAAGATAGTTGTGTTTTGCCTTTGCTTAAAAGCTTTGGATCGAGACTGTCAAAGTACTGTTGAAGGCGTGATGTGTAGAAGGCAATATTGTTGTCTATTGCTTTCTTTTCTTTTTCGTACCATTCGTCGAGCATTGCCTTTTTGTTCTCGACGAACATTTTCTTTCTTTCCAATTCTGCCTGCAAAGTTTTGATTTTATTTATCGTCCAGTCTGCGTAACTGTCATCGTGAATACCTTTGTCGTCTACAAATTGTCTTTCAGTATCCTCCAAAAATTCCTTTTCAAGTTCAATAAAATCTTCCATTATTTAACATCCTCCTTTTCTTTTTGGACATCTAAATGTCCTACGTAATAAATAACAAGGCAAGCAAGACTAATCACAAGCCATAAAGGCATTTTGATGAAAATCATGTCAATTTCTCCTTTCATGTTTTTAAAAATAAAAAAAAGACGAACCTAATTAAGTCCGCCTTAAAGTTCATCAATAATTTGTCTCTTGAAACTTTTATAATCAAGGAATTCAAACAGTAAAAGTAAAATTAATGCGCTATCATATTCGCTTTTTATGACTTTTTTGTTTATAATTTTAGGATTTTTAAAAGTCATATCTTCCGCAACTGTGAAAGCATTGTTCAGACGGTTTGTCATGCCTACAAAACTTAGTGTAAGTTTAACATAATCCATAAATTCTTCGTCAATTTTGCCTTCTAAAAAATCATTAAGAACTTTTTCATCAATATCCATTTCAATTTCTCCTTTCATGTTTTTTAAACCTAATTAAGTCCGCCTTTTATTTACATTGAGACCAGCCACAAAACGGGCAGTACATACAGCCCGATTCTGGCACTAATAATGCACCGCAGTCAGGACATGTGAGATGTTTCTGCCTGTTTTGTGTTTTTTCTTCGTTTGACAGTTTTCGTTCTAACACGATACATCACCGTTCTTTCTTATGCTGTCATTTATGTCTTTTCGATGTTGCCAAACGTATTTTGCAGCTTCTTGAAAAGACATAATTTCAGGCTCTATATCAGAACCGCCAATCTCTATATCAGAACCGCCAATCCAGTATGAATATATACTGAATTGGTCGTGTCCTGCATCTTCTATACGTGTTAGAGCTTTATGACCTACGTTTCTTGTCACCTCTTTATCGTTAAATAAGAATTTCTTATCAGGACTTTTTTGAAGTTCGGAAAGAAATTCTTTTGCGTCCTGTTTTGACTTGATAATTCTGTACACGATAATTCCTCCTTTTTTAAATTAATAAAGGTACGCCTGCATCTGTTTGCGTACCTTTTCCTTTTCTTTATGTCTGTTGTACATTTTTTTTGAGTCTACAACTCGTGTGACTGGATTTAATTCACCCCAGTCTCCACGAATTGATTTATAAACATCGAGCATGCTTTTGCTAGACTTTACAGTTTCTTTTCTCATTTTTTTACACTCTCCTTTTTATAAAAATAAAAAAGGCATATTCAAAAACCTGTTTCGCCTTTGAATATGCCTTATATAAAAAGGTATGCGCATACCTTGAAAATTCTGTAAGTACATGTACATACCTTTCTTTTGATTTTTTTATTTTTTTAATTAAGGCACAGCCGATGTGCCTTATAGAACTCTGACCTTTACGAATTTTAAAGCAAAACCAAGAGGCAGGCTTGTTGTGCCTTCTGGCAACCTTCCGCCTGTTATCTGTGCGACCACAAGCACGTCATCTGGTGTCAGACGTACGTTTATGCGATCACACGGAACATCAAGACCAAGCATGTCCGAAAGGACTGCTGCTGTGTCTTGATGTCCGACTGCACTAACAAAGCCCTCCTTTAGAAGGCTTTTAACCTCATCTAACGTCAAAGGCTCCACCTCGACGTTAGATGGTCTTTGCAGATCTAACATCTGCAAAGAAAAAGCGTTTCCTAAAATTGTTCTCATAAAAATTCCTCCTTTATTTTTTTTTAAAATTTTTTATCAGTTTCTAGTGGCGTAAGAGGAAGTGCATCCCATGAAATGAATGCATAGTCCCTTCCACCGCTTTTTAATACTCTTGAAAAATTTATGCGGTCAGGAACAAACACCTGACTGCATCTAATGAACAAAAACGGATATGATGTGACATTATAAATGTCACTTTCATCAATATTTTTGTCAATCTGAACGTACCTTTCAATTTGTCCAGATTCCGTTTTCACTTCCTGAACTGAAATATATTTCAGTTCAGGAATTTTTCCTTGACAGAAAACGCCACAGAAGTGTTCTCCTTTAAAATTTTTAAATTCATCTGTATATTCCATAAAAGGCTTCCACTCGTCTTTTGCATACCTTTCTAAATAGAATAGAAAAGCATGTGTGTTAATAGAAAATTTATCAAAATCGTACCCAAAAGGAGACACAATCTCCTTAAATGGATTGGGGTCGAAATTATCCTGCGACAAGAAATACTTGTCGTTTTTAATAATTAAAATTTTGCTCATTTTATTCCCTCCTTTAAAAAATTGAATAAGGCACAACTAATGTGCCTTATTATATTATTCCAAGCTGCGCACAACGTCCTGCACAGCCTGAAAGTTCTTGTGTAGACAAATTATATATTTCTTTTTTAGAGAGCGGACGTTGCAGCTTATAGACAAGCCACAACGCCTTCCTGATTTCTTTTGGACCAAGAAAGCCTTTCTTGTTCCTGTAGGTAATTGTACCACCATCATACCTGTCGCCTCATCCTGCAAAAGATACGTTTGGCAGTACTTCGAAAACAGTTTTAGCCCAGTTTTTGTGGAATGGTACACTGGGTATACTTCCAGTGTACTCTACACAGTACGTTAGTTCCCATACTGCCTTCTTCTGTTGTTTAGTCATATAAATTCCTCCTTTAAAAAATTAATTAAGCCGTATCGGCTACGGCTTATGCTCCAATGACTTCCTCATATATGAGTTCGCCATTAGAAGAAAAAACTTGGATATACAATGAATTGTACCCAATGCCAGATATTTTTACTGTATATCCAAGTTGTCTCAAAACCTCAGCGCCGATCTCGACGACACTGAAGTTTTTTTCTTCTGCAAGCTTTTTTAGATCCATCATTTTTACTCCTCCTTTTTTACTTACTTCCAAACGCCACTAAATTTTTTACGCATTTAATGGCGTTTGGTTCTTGGGCTATATCAAGCCCGTACTTTTCTATAAATGTCAAAGAATGAGGACGCCACCTATCGGTACTGTATTCCAAAACTTCTTTTACAGTACCGTCAAGTACAATCACTTCGCCATCGTCTGTGGCGGGATAGTGATTATACTTGTTGGGATACTTTTTTGTCTCTGTATCCCATCTTTTGGCGTCTATGACAACAACATATATGAATGCCATACCGCCACTTTGTTCAAATGCACACTGATCAGCTTCGTCTGCCATAGCTTTGATGGCAGATAAATGAGGAGTGGCAAATACTCCTTCAATTTTTTGTCCCGGCTTTATAGCCGAGATCTTTTCCCAAAAATTCACATCAAACCCTCCATTAAGCCATGAAGGGTTAGATAACAACCTAAAAAATATCATTTCTTATTTCCTCCTTTAAAATTTTAAAAATAAAAAAAGGACCTACAAAAAATTTGTAAGTCCTTAAACATTCAATTTGGCAGCGGGTACGGGAATCGAACCCGTTTCGACAGGTTGAAAGCCTGTTATCCTAACCAATGAACGAACCCGCCTTAAAATATAAAAAAGGCTTTTACAAAGTTTTTCATACCTTGCAAAAGCCTTTCCGCCAACAGTGCATCACGCTGTTGACATGCCCATGCAGTACTCACTGGTACTGCTAAACACTCATTAGGTAGGTACTTTAACGTGCAGAGCGGCACGTGTACCATTTTGACCTTTAGGCTGTCCGCTAACAGGTGATGAAGCCTGCCTTCCTCACATGGGAGCCTTTCCCTTTTTCGGTAAGCCTTGTCCCGAAAAAGTCCTCTGGATGCCCCTTCACATACTGGCACTGTCCAGAGATTTGTCTGGAGTGATTTCTCGGTACGTGGTTCCGTCCAGACCCGCAAAATCCACCTTTCTACCCAGTTGGTTTTCCTGCCACGTTTCTCGTGTAGTTGAAACGTTGGGCTGTGCAAGCTACCAACAAACATGCACGGTGAAGTGCCATTCCACCTTTATATTAGGTACAGACGCCCGTGAAAACGAGCCCTATTAATCTGCACTGCACCTAAAGCTCCGTCTTATCGGTGCGATTGAGCCACCGCTAATGTCTAATCAGCAACCGTTCTTAGGTCTTTCTTTTACGCCTATTACTGTAAATGAACGGTACAGTATAGGCAACCTTTGTTGGAAAGATACCTACGTTTTTATGCTGATCTCAACATTAGATTTTCTAATTTAGTATAATCACAAAATTTAAAAAAATCAATAGTTTTTTTAAAAAATAACTGATAATTGTTCTCAATACGTTTTACAAAAAAAAGCAGGCTTTACGCCTGCAATTAAGCTTTTCTAATGATTCTTTTTAATATTCCGCTTACATACTGTTTATTTTTGTTAATGTACGTTATGCGTACTGTCACTTTGTCACCACGTTTAGGCACATCTTTCCAATACGTGTTGGGGCATAAAACGTCTATACCTTGTTCAAGATTTACAAAATAGCCATATCTTTTTACGCCTTTTACTGTACCTAAATATTCACCTCCTTTTACGTATTTTGTGCCTACTGTTAAGAATGGATTAGGTTTTGTTTCTTTTATTGAAACTTTCACTATGCCTTGTTCAGGATCTAATTCTGTTATTTTTGCTTGTACTTTATCACCGACCTGTAAAAGATCATTAATGCGATCTATATAGCCATAGTCTATTTCTTCTTTTGGTATCCTTGTTTCTATGCCATAAGCTTCAGCTATTACACTGTTTTTACCAACTGCGTCAATCCTAATCTGTATAATGTCACCTACGTTATGTTTTGGCAGTTCAAGTTTTCTTCTTAATGCCATTGCAAATTTCCTTGAGCCTACTGCTATTTCTCTGTCAGTGTCAATGCCACGTACAACAAAGTCAATTTCTGCACCTATCATTGAACGTACTATTGTAATGTTTTCTCTTGGCAATCCCATTTCTTCAAATGGAATCAGTACCTTTGCGCCATTATAAAAAACCACTGCGCATTCCTTTGCTTCGTCACCTCCTATCTTTACTCTTTCAATTGCGCTTAATTCACCTGTCAAGATTTTGTTTGTCTGTCTTGATGCATAAATGTCTTGCCATCTTTCGTCTATCATGTTCATCTCTCCTTTACAAAATTTTTTTTGGACATAAAAAAAAGACAGGCGTTAAACCTGTCTTATCCACAGAAAAAGGTATGCGCATACCTTAGTTGTTTTTGTAGCATTGCAGTACTGTTTCTGACTGTACCATTTTTGCCATCCATTGTACTCGCATTTCATGCAGCTTTTCAGCAAATGCTGGTCCTTTTGCATTGATTCTTACTGTTTTTCCGTTTATTTCAGAAAACATTTTTTCTGAATATTTTTTGATATATTTTGTTTTTGCTTTATGTGACGTATCTACGTCTATTATTTTTGCAATGCCATCTGCCTTAAGAGGTGTCTTGTCTATGTTTTCCAAAAAAGTTACTTTTTTGCCTGGACGCATTTCCATGAAGCGTTGTCCCTGCATGTGATATTCCGCAGCAGCGATACCACATTTTCCCCATGTCTTTGGTGCTTTTATACGATCACAAAAACTTTTCACAAGTTCGGGACCACGCTTGTCATGACCAAAATGATGAGGAAGGATTTCTTTTGGAGTTGTTGCTTTTCCAAAATCATGAACCAATGCCGAAAATCTCAATTCTTCACTTTTTGTTTCTTTTGCCATTCTGTCTAACACAAGCATTGTATGCTCAAAAGCGTCTCCTTCAGGGTGGTATTTTTCAGGCTGCGGTATGCCACGCAAGTCGTTAAGTTCTTTAAAATGCACGTCCAAGACATCCGCCTGTGCTAATGCTCTGAAATATCTTGATGGTGTGTCTGTATTAAGTGCTTTTCTTGTTTCCTCAAAGACTCTTTCAGCAGGAAGTGTTTTTAGTTCGTCTTTAAGCGTATGCATCATTTTCAGCGTATCTGACTCTATGTGAAAGTTGTATTTCGCCGAAAATCTTGCAGCACGATATACTCTCAACGGATCTTCAGCAAAGGCTGGTGTTGTTGCTCTTATTATGCCTTTTTTCAGGTCTCTTTGTCCTCCATACGGGTCTATTATTTTGCCTGTTTCCATATCTCTTGCCATTGCATTTATAGTTAGATCACGTCTTGCAAGGTCTTGTTCTATTGTTATATCTGGAGAAGTATATATCTCAAAACCTTTATATCCAACACCGTTTTTCTTTTCAGAACGTGCCAAAGCATATTCGTCTCCATTAATTCTAAACACAGGAAAGTCTTTGCCTGTTATTTCTGCATCAGGAAATAATTCTAAGACTTTTTCTACTGTCAGTCCTGTTATGCAATAGTCTATATCATGCGGTTTTATTCCCATCAGGCTGTCACGAACACAACCGCCAACCTGATACAGTTTTCCTCCTGCGCCAAGTATTTTTTGCAGTACTTCCACAAGTTCACCTCATTTCATACATCAAAATATTTTCCATAGTTTCACTGACGTTTGAAAGAGTATCTTTAAAGTCCTCTAAAGTTTTAGGATCACACTCTTTTATGTCCTCAGGATTGATTTCCATAAGCTTTAAATGCACTTCATTAAGAAGCTTTATAGCGTCTTTTATTTTTTTGTTATCTTTTATTTCAATCTTGCTGTTTTTAAGTTTTTCATATTCACGTCTTAAACTTAAAAGTTCATTGTATGTTTCTTTAAATCTTTCTTCAGACTCAATCTGTGCTTTTTTAAGTTTTTCAAGTTCCTGTTTTACGCTGTCAGGTATTACTTCTATTCTTTCAACAGTCCTATTTTCAAGCTCTTTTAAGCGTTTTTTATTAAGCTCTATTGCAGATTCATACTGTTTAATTATATTTTCTTTTTGGCTTATTTCATTTTCCTTGTTTTTTAATTCAAGTTCTTTTGCCTTATATGCTTTTTCAAGTTCGTTTATTTTTGATAGAAGTGACTGCTGGTCTCTTTCAGCTTCTTCTTTTATTTCTCTTATTTGTTCTGCTGTCATTTTGTTTATGTCATCACCTAAAACGTGATAGAGTTTGCTTTGTACTTCCTCATCGAGCAATGCAAGCTGCATTGCTTCTGTTGTTGTTAGCTTTTTTTCTTCTACAAGCTGTTGGAGTTCTGGAATCAGGTTATTAAGTCTATATAAGTTTCTTAATTGTCGTTCTGAAATTCCAAGCATATCTGCTAAATATTTTTGGTATTTTTTTTCGGAAATTATTTCCGATTTTTCTGTTAGACTATTATTATTTTCTTTAGGTCTTCCTTTCCTAATTCCGTAAATTTCATATAATTTTGCTAAACATTTCGCTAATTTCATATCGTTGAGATTACCTTTACCACGTTGTCTTAAATTTGTTTCAATTAGTTCTTTAGTTATCCAATCATTTGTTGTTATTCCATATTTCTCTTCATATTCTCTAATTACACATGATATTTTTTTAAAACCTAATTCTTTCGCTGCACGAAGTCTTTGGTGTCCAGAAACGACTATATAATAATTTTCTAAATCAGAATATTCTTCTTTTGTTTTTTCTGTAATGTTCTTACTCGTTTCCTTTTCAAATTCGTTATCAAGAAATTCAAGTTTATAGTCCTTTGTTACGATTAAAGGTTCTATTATTCCGCTTGTTTCCACGCTTTCAAGAAAGTCCAGCCATGCCTGTCCTTCTATGTCATCAAAATAGACTTTATTTAAAGGGTGCGGTTTAAGCAAATTAACGTCCAACATTTCAGTCACTCTGTTAAGTTCATTTTCCATATCAAAAACTCCTTTCTTAAAATTTTTTCATGCATAAAAAAAAGCAGGCATTAAGCCTGTTTAAAAAATTATTTATTTTAATACATCATATGTTTCGGTTATACGCAGAAGCTTGGATAGAAGGTTTCACAAATGGCTTATTTCAATACATCATATGTTTCGGTTATACCTTCGGCTGTCATCTTTTTAAAATTGTATGTTCCCTTATTTCAATACATCATATGTTTCGGTTATACTGGTAGTACAGGTATAAAATAAAATAATAATAATTATTTCAATACATCATATGTTTCGGTTATACAAATCTGCCTGACAGCAAGACAGGCTTTTGGGTTTCATTTCAATACATCATATGTTTCGGTTATACTTTTTCTCTTGTAATGATTGCTTTATCCATAGCGATATTTCAATACATCATATGTTTCGGTTATACTAGATGTAGATACCACTAATAAAAGGGTAGGTATACATTTCAATACATCATATGTTTCGGTTATACTTTTATTGAAAAATCTTTTTGCGATAAATCTCCTTTGTTTCAATACATCATATGTTTTGGTTATACGTTCCAGTTATCATTATAAAAACATACCTCCCATAGTACTCGAAAATTTCTTTCTGTCAAATTTTCCATCATCAATAAATCTATCACCATCATTTATATAGTAATAACCTCCAAACTCTTCATCGCACTTTATTTCAATATTTCCACAAACATTATACGTAAAATATGACATTTTTTCTTTTAATCGTGATATATTTACAGCTTTTTCAGCATAATGCATATCACTATTTTTTAACAATTGCTTGTATTCGTTCCACACATCCTTACCATCAATTATGTCATTTTCCGTTTTAATTCTATGTGCTAAAAATACTTGAACATTTCCTTCAATCAAAGTCATAATTTTTGATATTTTTCTATAATTCATTAACATACAATCTTCAAATAAATATTTTATGTTATCTCTATTTAATCTATCACTTTTGACTTTCAAAACCTTAAATATTAATTCATAAATACTTTCAAAATTTTTATCTTGAAATTTTGCCATTATATCTATATTTGTTATAGGAAAATTTACACGTATATCGTCTTTATAAATCATAGCAGGATTATCATAATCAAAAAAGAACGCTTTACATTTCTTTTTTTTGCATGACCGATTTATTCTTCCTATAAATTGTTCTTCTGAATCTGGAATAGCTATATCTTTAAATCCGATATCCATATCAATGTCAATTCCGGCTTCAATGACTTGTGTTGCTATAACAATTATACTCTTTGTATTTTCATTGTTTATTTTCTTAATAACTTCTTTTCTATAAATCGCATTATCATCACCTGTAAGTTCAACAACATTTAAATTATTAATATTTTTAATAATTTTATAAAAATCATGAGCAGTTTCCTTACGTATAAATTCAACTAAAACTTTTTTGTCTTTATATTCGCTAACCTTATCAGCTAAATATTCAAGACTTATCTTACCAAACTGCAATAGTGAAAAATCAAGTTCCACTCTATTTTTAAAAAGAGGGTCTTTAAAATACTTTTCGCTGTTTTTAATTAAACTAACAAATCGGATATTTTCGTCTTCTAACATCATACCTAATTTAGGCAACGTAGCTGACATTATAATAATCTTTATATTTAATAATTGTGCATACTTGCTTAAAAATATAATAATATGTCTCCAGATGTCATTTTTATAACTTTGTATTTCGTCAATTACAACCACGCTGTTACATAATTTCGTAAGAGGAAAAACTTGATCTCTTCCAATCCCAAAAAGCATATTAAAAAAATTTACGTGTGAAGTAACTACAACAGGGTAGTTATTAAAAATACGGTCCAAATAAGAATATTCATAGTCTGGTTCATCTGTCTCTTCATTACTTTTTATCACAATTGGCGTAATTGAGTTTACTATTGCAAAATCTTTGTCTTTTTTAAAGTACCTTTCAAAAACTTCCGCAGTTTGTTCAACAAGCGTATTAAATGGAAAAATATAAAAAATATTATTTATAGATGGATTTCTTTTAATTATATTAATAGCTAAATTAATTGAATTATTAGTTTTCCCCGAACCAGTTGGTGCTTCTAAGTAATATATATTCCCATCGGGATTTTCCTCAAGGCTTTTTTGTGCTTCAATAAATAAATCACTTCTTAATGCATTTATTGGATTATCTGCAAAATACCCCTTGTTTAATTTGTATTTTTCTATGTTTTTGTAAATTTCTGAATTATAATACTTACATGAAAAATCGTCAATATTTTTTATAGTTTCTATTTCAATTTCTCGTCCATTAATATACTCTGAAGTAGCACAATAATCGCATGAAACTAGTAAAGAAAAATGTAATTTGCTTAAAATATAAAATGCAATTTCATCTGAAATATATTTTTTCAATCTTTTGTATCCATCATTTATTGTTAGAATACTGTTTTTATCTAAATTAAGTTTTTTATTATAATAGTCTTCTATTGAGCAATTCATTATATCATCTTTAAAATTAACAGCATCTTTTAAATATCCATGATGTTTTGATATATTATATGCAAAAGAAAACATAAAAATTGTAAATTTTTTCTTACTATTTTTATCTAGCTGCTCAATAAACGGCATTGTTTCACACATATAAATATATGCAGATGGAAGAGAATGATTCGTATTAGCATTTTTTAAATTATGAACATCTCTATAGTTAGGATTTTTTAATCTTTTATTCTGAAAATACGGATTGATTTTACCAATATCATGAAGGTAAATTGCATTAACAAACATATTATATATACTATATATTTCCAAATCATCGCATCCACAAGCTTTTATTGTGTTTAAGACAATATTTTCTATACCCTTTATTTCACAATATTTATTGTAATATTTTAAGCATAATTTGCTATGTTCTTCAAGAGTTTCGCTTCTTTTTACTTCACTGGTATGTGCCCATATATTTTTATCATTTATCAAATGTTCAACATTAAGAAGCTTGTACAATCTAATTCACTGTCCTTTCTAAAAGAAGCATTTCAATACATCATATGTTTCGGTTACACGCTTTGCATCGTCTCCATCTGTCATATTGTTGTATAATTTCAATACATCATATGTTTCGGTTATACCTGTCTCTTCTAAAAGAAACTGATCACTTTTTTACCATCTGTATAAACATCTTTTAAAGGCTTAATAACCATACAATTAGTATAAATTGTACGTTTTAAATCATAAAAATTATAATTTTCTACCATACCAATAGGCGCATATTCAGTAAATATATAGGCAGGTTCATCATCTAACGTTTCTTCATCATCTAAATAATCTAATTCACCAATAAAAACTGAATTAATAAAATTTCCTCCGCACTTGTCCATTTTTACTTTTTCTACTTTGTCTATATTTGCAGGAAAATCATTTTTCCCTAAATAAGGTATATAAACACTCTTCCCTTTTAGCATATAATCTTCAAGCTTTTCCCAAATACTTGTTTCAACTGATCCGTCATTCCATAAATATATAGTCCAATTAGGATATTCAATCCACTGTTCATAAACCATCAGGTTACCGCCTTCTTCTTTAGAGGCATAACCTACACTGTTATTAAAATATTGTATTTTTTTACGAAAGTATCCTTTATCGGAATTAGGTATAATCGAAACTTTCAATCCGTTTAATTTTTCATAAAATTCAGGATATACTCTTTTATCTTTACCAAATAATTTCTCATTTCTATATCCTTTAAGTCCTATTATAGCACCAAGAATTCCTAATATTGCGACTTTATGTATATTATTATATGTTAAATACGTTCTAATATTTATATCAGGTTTTTTAAAGAAGGCCATATCTCCTTTTAAATCAAATTTTAAAGTATTAATTGACACTTATATCACCTCGAATCTTTTTATATGTTGTCCTGTGTAAACATTAATCTGCTAGTTTAGACATTAGTAACAAATTCTTCCAAGCCTGACATGATGGTTTAGTCAAATATGCTGTGTATATTACAAGGCAAATCCGCAATGTCTATATAAGTATCAATATCATTATAATAAATTTCTATTTTATCAATTTCATTTAATTTATTTTTTAAAATCTTATTAAGCCTGTCCAAACTTATTTTATATTTGTTTTCTTCTTTATTAAAGTCTATATATTGATCAATATTTGATAAGTACAACTCACTATTTTCCGTGCATTCAATAAAAAGTGCAAAATTATTTTCACAGCCAATTTTACTATTTGTATTAAAAGCAGTCGCTGCCACCAAACAACCTTTTTTGAATTTTTCATATGCTTCACGTGTGTAACCTTCAAATCCTTCAATTCCTAATTCTTTAAAATCATCATAATTTCTCGGATTTACTGAAAATGAATAAAGATAATACGCTTCATCTACTACAATCTTATTACCAAGCGATGATGCAAGTGCTTCTTCTTTTTCATCTGATGAATTTCTAAAAGGAGATAGTATATCTTGTGTTTCTATATTAGTGTCCTTATACTTATTAAATCCTTGTCCAATTTGTACTGCCCCGGTTATGCTTATATTTTGATTTTTTTCAGCAAAAGTTGCACCAAAATTCATAACATCAATAGCAGAAAATAAATTCTTTAATACCTCCTTTGAAGGTGTTTTATTATCTAGTTTTGCATTAAAAATATATTCATACCGCTCGTTTAAGTCCCTTGGCTGTAGTTTTTCTGACCCTTCAGTTTTCCCTTTACTTTCAATTTTATATGATTTAATATAAAGAACTTTTTCACCCTGAGCCTGCCACATCCTCTTGATAGGATATTTAAATGCTTTATCACTTCCAAAAATATCTCCACTTGACGTAGTTTTTGGTCTCCCTGTAAAATCAGCATTCCAATTTGACATTATACTTTTAATTCCAACTACTCCATAAACTCTATTTTTCATTTCCATTGTGATCCTCTCCTTTTGAATATATTATATTTTTTGATGCAAATCCTGCTAAAAAAGCATCTATAATTACATCTCTATTCTCAGGCTCATATCCCATTAACATGGAAATTAAATTATTAAGTCTTAATGATTTAACATTTAACGCATGACTATATTTCTTTATTAAGTTGATGGTTTCTTCTTTGATTTTAGTATAATCTCTCGCATTTAAAATTGGATCTATTATATTGTAATTTATTTTTTCAGCCTGACTTTGTGATGTTAAATATCTGACTAATTGCCCTAATCCAAAATAAAATTCTTCATCTGAGTCACATGTTACAATCTGCTCTTTTGAATCATTCAAAATTTTTGATTTTATTGTATTTAAGGAATACAATATTTTATCTCCCATATCTTCTTTACCCTCCACTTTAAAATATTTTAAAAGTGCCAGCCTTAAATTTATGGCTTTAGCTATATTAGTTTTCTCAATAATTTTATATTGGTTTCGCAAAACAGCTTCCTTTATGAGCCTTAAAGATACATTATCTATACAAGATTTTAAAGCATTGTCATCTGATTTCCTGAAAAAATTATGCATTGCATCTCTGGATATTATTAATAGATCTACTTGACGTGCTGAAAAAAAATTATTAGCCTTTGGCTTTTCATTGTAGTAATTTTTAATGAGATTTTTGTTATATAGCCAGTCATCTATTAACATTTCCAGCTTTTTTCTATCTGAAATTGATTCAGCATTAAAATATTCTAAATCTAGTTCTAGGTAATTTTCAAGTTTAAAAGGTTTAATTTTATTATTTGCACCAGGTAAAAAGTCGTAATCAATAATTTGAGTATCAGCTCCTTTTTCAAATTTTATAAAAGTACAGCTCATACGATCATTAATATCACTGTTAAATCCAAATTGTTCTTCTTTTACTGAAATATACCCTGATGTAATTGCCTTTCCATCATCTCTGTATTGATTTTCAATCCATATCTCCATATCTCTGGACTCTAAGGCTTCATTTAATTTTATTCTGAATGGGACAGCAAAACTGGTTGTTTTATGCTCTAAAAATGGCTTTTTTTGATTTAGCCCCATGTAAACATTCGAAAGACCATATATTTCATTATTAAAATCAATATTATACTCATTTGTATTAAAAATTTTTGGTGCTATATATCTTATACTCTCTATTTTATAGTTATTAATATCGCCTTCTATGAAAATTTTTATATAAATATCTTTTTTAATATTGTGTTTTTTTATTGTTTTTAAAATTAGACATCTATTATCTAATATAATCTTTTTACTTTCATCAGCTTTAGTAGTATCTATTTTATTTAAACCAAAAGATTTAATAAACTTATAATTTCTTTCGTCCATATTTTTTAATGAATCAAAATATCTATCTACATTTCTTCTAAAAGTTGGAGAAATCGAAATATCATCAAATTTAATATCAGATATTGAAATACTTTTATTTGAGTAAAACTTTCTTTTTGATTTTATTATATTATATTTTTTTATTTTTTCTTTTCTGAAAATTTTAACAGGTATAACAAGTTTATTATGCTTTATAAATAATGAATACATATTATTGCTATGTATCTGCTTTTTAGGGTCTACTGGTTTATTCATTTCTATCAATTTACTGTAATAATCTGCTTCTTTAAACCAATTATAAAGTTCACTATCTCTTGATATATTTTTATCTACTAATAAACTATCAACATTTTTAGCATTTTTATTTATTTTTATATATAGTCCATCATCCAATCGATAATTATCAATTGCCATATTACCAGTTGAATTATTTTTAGAATAAATATCAAGTAAATCATAAAACATTGCGATCCACCTCTTTTCTATTTAGCAATACAATACCCCATTCCTATAGAGTTTTTTTCTAGCAACCCAGCTCCTAGTATTGTAAAAGCGAGTTTTTGACTTATTTCATCAGATTTAACTCCTATAATCATTTTATTTCCTAACAGGCTTGTATTTTTATAAGCAACTTTTATTGGTTTAAAATTAGTTTGTTGTATAAATTCTATAAAATTATCATCAGGTTCTTCCATTTCTTTAAAATAAGATTTATATTTTTTTATAGCATTCACATATATTCGCTCTCGCAAAAATAACAAGCCATCTTCCTTTGTCCAATATCTATTTTTAGCAATTGTAGCAACCGCAGGTGAAACTGTTATTAAACGAGATATAGGTTTATAACTATATTGTTTAACTTCTGTAGATAATATTTTTATGCTATTATTTGATTTTTTTAGCAATTCCGGCAACACTAAAATAAATTCCTGTGACAGTGAGCGAATATTGACTTTATATGTTTTTTCTTTTTTATATATTTTGTCATTCTCTATTGGATACAAACCGCAAAAAGTATAGAATTTATAGGCATTTTCTTTATGCATTTTTTTTAATCTTTCGTCATATAGAAATGATCGCGAAATAATGTTGGACATAAACTCATAACTTTTTAAAAAAGGAAGCTCTTGGTCCAATACAAATGAAACAACCAGTTCATAATACTCCATAGCAATATTCACCTCTTTTCATTAGATATGCTTTTATATTTGTTAATCACATATTACCACTATATAGATAATTTGTAAAGTGTTTTTATAAAAATTTTTCTGATTATTATTAATTATAACAATCCATTTGTTCTTCATGTGTCTTTTTATAAAATACTTTAAAAAATTTTTATATTAGATGGTTAAGCATTCCAAACAAATATATATTGCATTTTATAATTTTTTATGTTATTTTGTATTATACAAATCAACCTATACGTATGACGTATTGAAATTTAGATATGCTTTTATATCAAGCTAAAAATAAAACCGATACATATTATGTATAAAATAAAGCAGTTGTTTACAAAAACGTAACTGCTTTATTTTTATCTCCATTAATTCAAAAAAACATAACCACTTTCCATATTAAAACTCCTTTCTAAAAATTTTTAGACATAAAAAAAGCAGGCATTAACGCCCGCTTATGCACAGAAAAAGGTATGCGCATACCTACCATACGTTTTTCTTTTTCTTTTTAGGCTTTTGTTTAGGTTCATTGTCAGTTTCTGTTTTAAACTCCATTTCAGACTCTATATTTGTCTCTTTTACGATCTCGTCAGGCTCTTTCACTTCTTTTGCAATAGGCTTATCATTAACATAAAATGTCAGTTGCTCATGTTCTGTATTAGTCTCTTTTTTAGGTTTTGTATTAGATTTATTTTCAGATTCAATATCAGGCTTTTCTTTGCTCTTTAAAAGCCTTTCTCTAACTCTAATGTCCCATACAGGACTGTAGTCTCCGCCTTCTTGCTGTACCCATTCAGGATTATATTCACTTATTGGAATAGGCTTCATCTGTTTTGATAACGGGTGCTTTGTATAGTCCATTTTCTCAACCTTAAACGGTTTTTGTCCACGCAGTATTAAAAGTGCACTCATAGGTTCAAGTCTCAAGATTTCATCAGGATTTAGTAAAGCACGTTTTTGTGTGCTTATTGATACGTCTCCGAAGTCAAACATGCCTTCAAAGCCTGCTTTTTTCCTTATTGACTGTGACTGTACTGTTGCCTGTCCTAATAATGCTGACACAAATTCTGCTGTTGCCGTATCTGTACAGCCTAAAAACAGTCTCGTGTCACAGTTGCCTATAATCTCCTGCCATGCGTCATTCGGATATCTGTTTTTTAGCTGTGCTATGTTCTGGAATATTACGCTTGAGTGTATGCCTCTTGATCTCATTGTACTTATCTTTTTTGTAAAGTCTGGTATTGCGCCTATGTTAGGAAATTCATCAAGCAAGAAATAAACGTTAGGATCACAGTGTCCTCCGTTCATGTCAGCGTACCTTATAAGCTTTATAAACAAAAACGAGAAGAAAAGTCCTGCCAAAAAGTCAAATGTTGAGTCCATGTCACTGGATACGCAGAAATATGCGCACTTATCTTTTCCAGGCAGTTCAAGGTCTATGTCACTTTCTTCGGTAAGCCTTTGTACAAGCCTGTTCTGAAACACCTGAAGCCTTGTTCCAAGTCCTATTACAACACCTGTACGGACTGTATCGTTTGCCTGTGCATAGATGTTATACGGCATTTTGGCTGGATGTCCGTTAGGAAGTCCTTTAAAGATCATGTCTATTTGCTTTGGATCTGAACTTGCCAGAAGTGAATAGACGCTTGCAAGGTTTCTTTCACGTCCTGAATATTCTGTTGCTACGTACAAGACAAGTGCCTTTAAAAGATTCTGCTCTGCTCTGTCCCAGAATGGATCACCCGATTTTGAACCTGCTATCTTTGTGTTTGATATAACTACTTCGGCAAATGTCTGTGCATCTATGTCATCTTGTATTACATCTACTGGATTCCACCTGTCGGAGTGCGTCATGCTCACTAAATTGAATATTTTTACGTTATATCCCATATCTCTCAAAAACTGTGCCATATCATTGAACAGTTCGCCTTTTGGATCTGTTACTATTATGCTTTGTCCTTCTTTCGCAAGCTGCAATATATTTGTTCTTACGTATGACCTTGATTTCATTGAACCTGAGGCACCGAATACTGCTACGTTTCTATTAAAGTACGTCTTTTTTGGAAGTGTTACTGTCTTACCATTAACTTTGCCTAATATTAAGCCTTCATTTGTGCCTATACCTAGAACTTTTTTTGCTTCTTTTTCTGTCATCCAGTTTGCTGTACCATGTGTACCATTATCTTTGAGGTATTTTACGCCTTCGTTATTCATTGCACTGTTCTTTGCTGCAACTATTAGAAATATTATCACTGCGGTAAGCAATATTAATGCAATGAAATAGCCCCTCAACATGTTTACATCTGCCAGTGATTTAAAGTCTAATAATGGATTTAAATACATTTGTTTTACTATTGACAGGTCTATTGTATTTTGGTCTAGCTTTAAAGTTGCAAATATTTGAAATAACTTGACTATTGGCATTAAAAGCCACACGCTTGCTATAAGGTACGTTACAGTACCTATTAAGCCTAATGTGATTTTGTTTTTAAACATCAATTTTACCAACTCCTTTATTTTTTTTTGCATAAAAAAAGCAGGCATTTAGCCCGCAAAAAGTTTATTTTTATATTGTCCTATTCACGAAATCGTGATACAATAGATTTAAAGAAGAACGAATTAAGGAGATGGTATTTATGATAAAACTTAAAAAGCCTGATCTTAATTTAGCTGATTACTTAATTGAAAATGAAATAGGTGTATTGTCAAAATCTGAATATGAAGAATATAAAAACGCCAAAGCGTTTGGCAATATGCCTATGTATGCAATTGTACATGCTTTTTTGTATGGTGATCCTGTTGATATTGTATATTTTAATGACGGGCAATGTTTTTTTGAGGAAAATGACATTATAGAAGATTATTTATTAGACGATCCTGAATTTTGGTTTTTTGATAAGCCTGATGAAGTACATGATGCACAACTGGAAGGTGAGGAAATTGTTTTTTCTGATGATGAAGATGCACTTGAGTGGGAAGGACGTTATGACGACGAGGCTATTTGCAACGCCTTTAAGTTAAACAAGAGCAATTCTCCGTTTGCTTCTTTTGTAGGCATATTTTATGATGAAGAAGGCGGAATTATTGCTGATGAAGGTAGAAAAGCTTTATATAGTGTGTTAACTGTTGCTGAAGCAGCGGAACTTTATGGCATAGGTGTGTCTACTATCAGAAAAGCCTGTATTTCAGGTCGTTTCATGCCTTATGAATGCCGTAAATCAGGCTCTACCTGGCTTGTTACACGTGATGGAATGAAACGTGTATTTGGAAGGTAATTAGTAAAAGGCATGTGTAGGCTATGAAATATTCTGACGAGGAACTTATTGAGTATCTGAAAGAACTTTATACAGAACTTGGCAGGACGCCTGTAAAAAGAGATTTGAAAAAGTACAGCTATGACGCCTATAAAAAGCATTTTGGAAGCTGGAATAATGCTTTAATTAAAGCTGGCTTGCCTATAAGGCGACATTTTTATTCTAATGATGACTTGTTAGGATGGATTAAGGATTTTTATGAAACCAATGGACGTTCTCCGTATGTGTCTGATTTTATTAAACAATTTGGAGATCCAAAACTTTTCAGAAACCGCTGGGGCACCTGGGCAAATACTCTTAAGACTGCTCAAGTACCTGTCAGAGCTTCTTTTAAGTCCTTATCTGATGATGAAATGTTAGACAGGTTGATTGAAGTTTGCAAGATATTAGGACGTGTGCCAAAAAGGCTTGAATTTACAAAGTATGGACTTCCAACTTTTCACACATATACCAAACATTTTGGTATGACACCTGCATATCTTTTAAAAGAACATGGCTATATTTCTGTACATTCCATAAGAAGAAAGATATCAAAAGAACAGCTTATTGACGAACTCAAAGAAGTTGCCAAATTATTAGGTCACGTTCCTTCTTCAGTTGACTTAGATCGTTTAGCAAAAAACAGCATTTATTTTTCGACACGTATTTATAAAAAAGTTTTTGGTTCTTGGAATAATGCCTTGAAAAAAGCTGGTTTCAAGCCTAATTTAGAAGTACATAAAGGTCTTTCTGATGAAGAAATTTTAGACATTGCAAAAAAAATTTATGAAGCTTATGGAACATTAAATGTGAAACTGATGGTTGAACATGGGGTTACAAAGTCTCAAGTGGAGTATCATGGCGGTATTACAAAATTTAAAAAAGCCTTAAATATACCTTATAATGACCGAACCAAATATACGAAAAATGATTGTATTAACGGACTTAATGAGGCTTATCAATACTTTGGACATTTGCCGAGCATTAATGAGTACAATAGCGGACATTTCAAGCCTTCATACAAGACTATTATCAAGCATTTTAAGACATGGAACAATGCGTTAGAAGAACTTAAAAAAAATTATTAATTTTTCTATATAAACTTAAAATTTTTATAAATTTTTCTTAATTTTGTTTACTTTTCCTTTGCCTTTTTTGTATAATATCGTTAAAAGTTTTTTGTTGGAGGTTGATGATTACATGAAAAGATTATTTGTAGGTTTATTAGTTTTGACATTATTTTTAAGTGGATGCGGAAGCGATACTATTAAAAGTAATAATATAAGTTCAAATAAAAGTAACAAGTTAGTTAGCGAAAATGTTACAACTAATAAAAACTTAAAAACAAATCAAAATTCAGCTACAAATTCTGCCAAAAATAAAACTTCTAATGTTGCCATTACTAATATACAATGGAAATGGTCTTTTAAAAACAATCATAAAACGTTAGAGAATTTACAGATTTTCAAGTCAACAGATAAAGGTAATTCATGGACTGAGATAACTTTACCTATAAACACTTTTCCAAAAGATGCATATAGTGACGCCTATGTAGAAAATGTGGAACCATATTTTTTAGACTCTGATAATGGTTGGATTTCGTGGATAAATTATAATAATGAGAAATTATATATGCTTAAAACAACTGACGGAGGCAAAACTTGGAACAAATTAAGTTATAATCTTCCGCAGTTAGCTCAAAGCATCTCGAAAATCCAATTTGTAACACCAAATACAGGATGGCTCTTAGCAGTGTCTGATGGCGCAGCGGAACAGCAAATTAAATATTTGTTTGAAACAAATGATGGAGGTAAGACGTGGAAAAAAATTAATGTTACTTCATCAGATTCTTATTCAGGTTTACCACTTGTAGGAACGTCAACTGATATGATATTTTATGGTGCAAATAATGGATGGATAGGCGTTTCAAATCCGATATCAGCGGATGTGATCTTGTATAAAACGAGCGATGGAGGTAATACGTGGAGTAAAGTTTCGGTTCCTACACCACAAGGCTATGGAAAGTATTGTATTGTGTCGGCTTCAGTACCCGTGTTTAAAGACTATAAAAACGGAACATTAGATATTAATTTATATAGAACGGATAATGGCAAATCTGAGGGTCATACTGTAACTTATGTGACAAATGACGGAGGAAACACTTGGTCTACGAATTCAGTAAAATAAAAAGTGAGGTATTTCACTATACCCCACTTTTTTATACTTTATGCTTTAATCATACCTTCAGGATATTGACCAAGATTATCAACCGTTAGATAATCAGTATCTACTATAATTCCTGAAATAGACTTGTTACATGCTGTTTGTTTTATCTCATATCCTCTTACTGGTAATACTTGCTGACAAGCAGAACTACAGTTTTCCCAATAATGTGTTACATACGCTAAATCATAATAATATTCATCACCTGTTAAAGTATTGCAGCCACAGTACACGCCAGCACCATATCCTGCATCTCTAATTGCTTTTGACCAGGTATTTATCCAATTAATAATTTGTTGATGACTGTTAGAACCAATATCTTCTACATTTAGCCATATAGTTCCATATTGTGGATAATCAACTAATTTTGCTCGTGATATTGCTTGTTGCGCTCTACTTGATGCTAATGACAAATCAGACCACATACCAGAATAACTGCCTTGATATATCGCTACTGACAAACCAGCATTTAATGCAGCAGTCACATCTGATATCCAAGCAGCATCTGTTTGTCCTATACAATCTCTCAAAGCATGAGAGTATCCAGCGTTTTTAAGTGTTGTAAATTGAGCCTGAGTTAAAGTTGCTACACAATCAAAACCATTTCCACTTTGGTCTATTAATTTTACACTAAATGGTAAACTCATCATTTTCACCTCACTTTCTTTCATTAGTTTTTTTAGAAGGAATTTATCGGCCGATTTATCCCTCTATATATTAAAGAGTGTTTTTATATCAATTTTACAACCTCCTATCAAAAAAATTTTTCATTTTTTCTAAAGCTTTGTTTTTTGCTTTATTCACTGCCTGTTGAGAAATGTTTAAATCCTTTGCAATGTCTTTCTCTTTTTCGTTGTTAATAACCGTTCGTATTATTATTTCTTTCTGCAACGACGTTAATTGATTTAGTGCCTGTCTAACTACTGTTTTCATGTCTATTTCATCATATATATTTGCTTTATCTGGCATATCATTATCTAATATTAACAATTCGCTTTTTTGCACTTTGTTTTGATTTTTTGACAGTCTTATATACTCGTTTTTTATACATATTTTTATATACTCAATTAATTGCTCATCAGTTATTATGTTTACCGTTTTCTCGCTTTTTGCAATTTCAATAAATTTAATTAACAGATCCGTTTCAGATCCATCACAGTCTAGTTTTCTTTTATATTTGTTTATAAGTGGCATAAATTGTTCTATCAACATCAACAAGGCATCTTTATCGCCTTTTTGTACTTTCTGGAAAAGGTCTCTAAACCTGTTTTCCATTTTTTATGTCAGTTATACTATGCCAGCTTCCTATTGCTGATGTTGCTGCTAATAACGAATTTATGAGGTACAAAGGAATGTCTTTTATAGAAAATTGTTTTGTTATTAATGATGTTATTAAAATGATTATAAATGACACAATTAAGACCAAAAGTCTTGTTGGAATTTGCTTAAATGGTTTTAAATCTTTAATATATTGTACTATTAGCGTCGTTGCTGTTATTGTACCTGCTAATGTGCCTAACGTGGCATAGGTGAAAAAATCATTCAAGGTTATCACCTCCAATAAAAAAGGCTTACAAATCCAACAAGGGAATGTAAGTCTTTTTTATTGGCAAAAATCTATCAGCAGGTATAATTAACATATTTACAAAAAAAAGAAATAAGCCTTGCAATACCCTTTTTGGATATGCAAGGCTTATTTCACCCTCATAGGTAGACTAAAAATTTTTAATACAACCTTAAAGGTAGACTAAAAAATAATTTTTGAAACTTTTGTAAAAATGTTTCAATCCCTTACTAGGTAGACTAAAAAACTTAATTTTATTTTAGCACATTTTCTGTTTTTGTCAATATACTTTTCACAAAAAAATTATGGACAGGTATTATGCCTGTCCTGATACCGCCTTTTTTAGTTCTGCTCCTGCCTTAAACGCAGGTGCCTTCGTTGCTGGTATTGTTATCTCTTCTCCTGTTTGCGGATTCCTGCCTTTTCTCTCTGCCCTGTCATGTACATCAAACGTTCCAAAGCCTACTAATTGCACTTTATCGCCTTTTTGCAACGCTTCCGTAACGCTTTTTATAAAAGCATCCAATGCCTTTTCAGAATCTTTTTTGGTTAAGCCTGATTTTTCGGCTATTTTACTGAGTGAACCTCATCTCCACTGAAGTGGAGAGCTTCTGATACAGTGCCTTCTGTATCGTCTTCGGTCTATGATACATACCATAGATACACTACCTCGATACAAACAGCAACCTATCAGTGTGCCAACTGCGGCACAGCTATATCGGCTATATGCAAATGAGCATATAGACTCGATACTTTATCCACAAATGAATGTATAAGAGGTTCATATAGTTGCGCCTGCAACTGCGCTATCCAAATATGCTTTATGTCTTGCATTTAATAACTTCTTTAGATGACTATGTCTTTTTTCTTTATTATATTGGTACTTTTTAACTATTTCTTTTATTTCTTCATCTTCTGCTCTGTTTTTTACATTTATTGCGCCAACGTGATCTGCATCATCTTCATATCCGCAATATTGGCATTTGAAGTGCTTACCGTTACGGTTTTTTCTGTCAGTATAGTGGCATACTGGGCATTCTTGTGATGAATATGCCGGTTCCACTTCAACTATTTTTTTACCTATCCATGTTAGTTTTTCTTTTATTTTTTCAAGTAATTGTCCTCTTGCCCAATTTGAATCACGTCTGTTATTTTTTCTTCCCCTGTCAAATTGTAATATATTTAAGTTTTCTATAGACACTAGAACATTTCTATCTTTTATGTCGTTGACAAAGGATTTAACAGCGCAGGAGATTTCACTTTCTACTGCATGGCTATACTTTCTTAGAACACGGTTCAAAGATTTCCTGCCTTGCAGCATTTTGTTTATATTTCCAATCTTTTTTCTTAATTTATGTTTTCTCTCTTCCGATGTTGTTTTCTTTAATTCTTTTCTGTATTTCCGCATCAATGCTTTTAACTTGCTTCTATTGCCCAGTTTGGGCAGTACTATATTATCATATAATGCTGTCATTTCCTTGAAACTGCCATATGATATATCATCTGATGTATGAATCAACTCTGTCTCACCAATATCAACACCAATTATTTCGGTATATTCATAATCATCAGTTTTCTTTTCTACAGGAATGCTTACCTTTATTAACCTATTTTTTAATATTTGTATTGTTGGCGAGCATTTTTTATAATTGTCAAGTCTCCATTTTCCGTGTCTTGATACTTTCAACGGTATATCCATCCATTTGCCTCTTTGCAATGTTTTGACACGTATTACATAATCAGCATCAATATGATTAGCTTCCTGTATTTCGCATACTCTTGAATCTAACTGTATAGGTGAGTCTTTAACAAATGGCACTTTCCTCGATTCCAGTTCTTCAAAAAATGTTGTGCGTACCATTGACATTATTTCGGATATTTCTTCATGAGTATGTTTTTGCAGCATATTAAGCAAATCATTATAATATTTTATGTTGTTTTCATAATTTTTCTTTACATTAGTTTTTTCTATTGTCAGCATTTTATTTTTATTTGCATCTATAAGCTTTTTCAATTCTATAAATGGATCAAGATTTAATATGGACGCATTGAGCAGACAAACAGATGAAACAAAATGCTGAATATCACCGCTATCAATATATAGACCATACATATAATTTTTAATCCGTGTAAAATGGTTGTACAATTCTGTGAATGCATGGTCAAAAGCATTTTGCCCCAATGCCGATCCAAGATAATTTAGCTTTTCATGTCTTATCTCTTTTTCAAACCTTCTTACATTAGAATCTTTTTTATTGTTTTGAAAAATATAAAGATATATATTGGGATTGTTCAAAAGGCATTCAATATAAGAATTGATTAATTGTGAATATTGTTTTTGCATGACAGACAGTTCGTTAATCTTGACTTTTGTAGGCTTGCCATATAAAAATACACTTTTTGTGTTATCACTCATAGGCATTACCCTCTCGTTTTCTGATTTTCAATATATTTCTTTATGACATCTTCCGATATCGAACCAATTGTTTCAATATAGAAAGATGAATTCCATAAATGTCCCTTCCACAACTGTTTTGCCAATTCTGGATATTGCATCAGTGTTTTTCTCGCACTTATTCCTTTCAACATTTTTGCAATATATGAAGGAGATATTTTCGGATGTGCAGAAACAAAAACATGTACATGATCTGGCATTATTTCCATTGCAGCGATTTTAAAGTCTTTATCGTGTGCTATTTCATCAAACAAAGATTTTAAATATGATTGAATATTTTCTGTTAACACTTCCTTTCTATATTTTGTTGACCACACGATATGATAATTGACGTTATATACACATGTTCTTGCATGAATTATGTTATCTTTTCCCATACATATAGTATAGCACAAATTTATATTGATTTCAAATATTACTTAGTATAATTCATTATACATATAGTAATGTTTTATTAAAAACTGGCTTTCATCTCTCCAATGAATTGGAGAGGATTCCCGCCGTTCGATCCTAATTCGGTTTTGTTCATAAAAATACCTCCTTAAAATTTTTGGTTTTGCCTTATTATAGCCTGATTTAAAGCCTTTTGCAAGTGTTTTTGTATACATGCAAGGTACGTTTTGTTTTTTTGATTGATTTGATAAACTTTTTATAGGTATATGAAACCTTCAGGTTCCCATTTTGCTCTTATCCCAATTTTTAAATTTGGTATTTCTTTTTTAACTATTTCTAACATTTTTAATGTATTTTCTTCTTTTAATGTTTTCTTATTTGACCCTTTAATCTCATCATATAACCTTATAGTCCAAAACTTATTTGCAATATTTCCACTTTCTTGTATTCTCTTTCCTATTATCAATAAATCTTCTATTGTTGTATCAGCGAATACGCATGTTCTTATATCTACCAATACTCCATTTTCTGATAGTATTTTTTGGACCTTATATGAATTATTTAGCATTTTTTCTGATTTGCTTTTGGTTAGACCCGTAAGCTCTGCAAATTTTGCTGCATTAGATGCTTTTACGTCTATTGATGCAAAATCAAGATAAGGATATATTATTTTTGCTAGTTCTACAGATGATCCATTATGTGCTATGCTTGTTATTCCACCTTTTTGTTTTGCATATTTGAGCATTTCTAATGATAATCTTTTGTACATACACGGATCTCCTCCTGACAATCTTATAACTTGTCGTGAACTTATTGTTTCGTCTATTTTTTTATATAGGATATTTTCTTCTACTTGTACAGCATATAAAATGCTGCCATCTTCATTTTTCCATTGCCCTCCTCTTTTGCAATACTCGCAGCTAAAATTACATTTGCCAAAAGAAAATATTCGCATTGGTAACGGTTCCTTTCCGAAAGCCTTTAAAAAATAAGCTGGACGTATTTCACTTATTATTTCACCTTTATATGGCAATATGAATATTTTAGACATCTTTATCTCTCCTTTTTTTATTTTTTGTAAATAAAAAAAAACGAACTTATTTAAGTCCGTTTTAGTTTTTTTAATTCACTTTTTGTATATTTTGATAATGTCCTTGTATAGTGGATATAAACCTTGTATTTTTCTAGACATGTCCTTATATTGCGTACTTTTTATGCACTTACTGCATATTTTCGGTATGCGCATACCTTATTACGCTCTCGCTAATTCCGTTTTGCCTTTTCTCTTGTAAAAATCAAAATCTAACTGTTTTATCCCATTCAGGTTCAGCTTTTTTGAAAATATTTTTTATTTGTAAAAAATAACCTTTAAGTACTAAATATATCCAAAATTGAGCATAAGTAAAATACATTAAAACAGAATGAATTACATTCATATAATTTATCTCATTTTCTACAACTGAGGCAGTAATTATTTGTACTGAATAAATTAACAGCGTTTCAAACCATAAAATCAATAATGGTACGTTGTAAGCTACATTCATTCTATGAAATATACCTAATATAAACCATAAATCTGAAACTAATACAAGACTTACAAAAAGATAGTAAATTGACACCATTTGAAAAATATTAAATTTATTTTTCCCTTTACGTATCGCTTTATCTTTAAATATTTTAGAGATTAAATATAGATTGCCCTGCATCCATCTTGTTCTCTGCCTTATCCATATTTTTAAATTTTCAGGTTCTTGCTCCCAAGTAACTGAATCTGTCACTATAGGCAATAAATAATTATTAGCGTAAATCCTCATAGATAATTCTGCATCTTCTGCTAATGCATACGGATCCCAACCATTAATTTTTTCCAAAACCTTCCTTCTAACAAGCATATTCGTTCCAGTAAGAGTTCCTAGCTTAAATAGTTTCCACCTGCCTGATTGCATTATCAATTGAAATACCATGAATTCTAATCCTATCATCCTTGTTAAGCTGTTTTTATACATATTTATCGTCTTTACATATCCTACAGCTCCAGCATACATATCATTTTCCATAGCTTTTTCAACGAGTTTTATAAGTGCATATCTATCAGGTTGATTATCTGCATCATAAACGACAACAAGTTCACCTTTCGAAATTGAAAGACCATAATTCAAAACTCTTGCTTTGCCTTTAGGTGTACCTTCTGGAACTTTTATATGATGTAAGTTGTTAAATAAATTAGAATAATATTCCGCTATTTCGGATGTCTCATCTGTAGAATTGTCATTAAGTAAATATATGTTTAACTTGCCGGGATAATATAAATTTGCCATAGCATCTAATGTATCAAAAAGAACTTTTCCTTCGTTATGCGCTGGTATTAATATATCTACAGATGGATAAACATCTAAATTTATTCTTTTATCATTTCTCGATGTTTTATGTAAAAGTCCAAATATAGTTAAGACAGAATAGTATATAATTAGTACCCAAAACATTACTGCAACTATTATGACTAATTTAGGAAATAACATAATGTTCACTTCCTATATCAATATTTTCAATAAAGTCCTTAAAATCGTGAAAATCAGTGAATTTCATCACGTCTATTTCAATATTGTTTATAAAATTATCATGATTGTGGTTTGGTGCATCAGATAAATGTTTTTTTACTCTATCTATAACTATTTTACAACCTTCCGAATTAGTATTTTGCAATAATACTAACAGTGTACTTTCATTCAAGTAACCTACAATATCAAACTGTTTTCTAATAGAATTTAAAATTGTTTCACCCAATATTTTTATAGCTGTCCGCGATGTTCTCATCTTGCTGTTTATATCTAATTTATTTATCTTAAATATCAATAATTGGCCATTTTCATTTCTTCTTTTCATAGAAGTAAATATGAGTTCAGCTTTATTTAAAAACTCGGTAAATGTTAATACACCAATTTCATTATACTTTTCTAGCTCCTTGACTCGTTGATCCATTTCTAAATTCTTATCTACAATTCTTTTTAAAAAGATTGACTCTATCCATATTAAAACAGAAAAAAATACAACTATGATTTGATAAACAATAGAGTTTATCTGCACCTGAATATTCGGAATTTTTATCCAATTAATCAATACTAAATAAAATGCTAATGTAAATACCCCTGCTATTAAAAATGTGAAACTTTTAAGACTATCATATAAAAAACTTAATATGACTAAGACAGCAAAAAATCCAACAAAATATTTTTTCATATTATCAGGAATATACTTTAGGAAAAAATAAAAAAATGTGAATTGTATAATAAAAAGAAAAATAAAATTTGAATATAAAAAATATTTTTTACGAGTATGTAAAAAATTCATATTCAGTTTTTCTCCTCTCTACTCTATTATTTTTGTATATAACAATAATTATATCATAAATTAAATATAACAATATATATTTTTAATGAATTACCAGATTTATATTAATTTATATAGTAGATATAAACGCTTTTATATAGATTTTCTTAAATAATAAACTTTTTATACATTTACTGCATATTTTCGGTATGCGCATACCTTGTAATATTTGTTAATTAATTCGGCAAAAAGTTCTTATTTATTCATTAATTCCTGCTATAATTAATATATAACCACTGCAAGGGAGGAATATATTGATGGAAGAAGAAAAGCAAAAGGCATTAGAAAAGGCTATAATGCAGATAGAGAAGCAATTTGGCAAAGGTTCTATTATGCGTCTTGGAGATACTCCCAAAGCTAACATAGAAGTTATCCCTACAGGCTGCCTTGAACTTGACATTGCTTTAGGTGTTGGAGGAATTCCTAGAGGACGCATAATTGAAATTTTCGGTCCTGAGTCTTCTGGCAAAACTACTTTAGCCTTGCACATGATTGCTGAAGCGCAGAAACTAGGCGGTACCAGTGCTTTTATTGATGCTGAACACGCCTTAGACCCTACTTATGCTCAAAAATTAGGCGTTGATCTTGTTAATTTATTAGTTTCACAGCCTGATACTGGCGAACAGGCTCTTGAAATTGTTGATGCTCTTATACACAGCAGTGCAGTCGATCTTATTGTTATTGACTCTGTCGCTGCTCTCGTTCCTAAAGCTGAAATAGATGGCGAAATGGGCGATGCTCATGTAGGACTTCAGGCAAGGCTTATGTCACAGGCTTTAAGAAAGCTTGCTGGTGCTATAAGCAGGACAAGGTCTACTGTCATATTTATTAATCAATTGAGAGAAAAGGTCGGCGTTTCTTTTGGAAATCCTGAAACAACGCCTGGCGGACGTGCACTCAAGTTTTATGCAACTATTAGACTGGACGTCAGGAAAGTTGATGCCATAAAGCAAGGTAATGACATTGTAGGAAACCGTACACGTATCAAGGTTGTAAAAAACAAGGTTGCACCGCCTTTTAAGCAGGCTGAAGTGGACATTATGTACGGTGAAGGTATATCGAGAGAGGGAAGCCTTTTGGACATTGGAACGAACATAAATATAATTGAGAAAAGCGGTTCATGGTACTCTTATGGCGACCTTAGGCTTGGACAAGGACGTGAAAATGCCAAACAATATTTAAAAGAGCACAAAGAACTTGCTGACGAAATTGAAAAGAAAATAAGAGAAAACTATAATCTAGCCTTTGACAAAATTAAATCTTCCTCTGATGATAGCATAATAGAAAATTAGGTATGCGTTTTATGCGCATACCTGTTTGTTTTGGCGGGAGGAACAGTCAACTAAGTCCTCTCATCGAACATTATACTACATTGTATTAACTTTCTGCAATTTTTTCTTATCCAATGGCAAAATTGCACCAATGTTTGACTTCTTCAGGTTCTTCTATAGGCTCATATATGCCTTTATCACAATCAAATTTATAAAACCAACGTTTTTCATAAGAAGTTTGATAAAGTCCTTCTTCTATTTTCTCTATTACTGCATAATTATAGCATGTTTCCCATAGATCGCATTTGTTTTCTCGCACTGCTTTATTAGCCTTCTCAAACGTGTTATAATAGCCTACACATCGGCTGCATCCTTTTATGCCATAATTTTCATCAAGTTCCTCTATAACTGTGATGAAATACATTTTCTCACCTCATTCTTTATTATATTTGCTACATGATAATTTTTATAGGTCTCTTGATTCTTTTCTCTCCAGTCTTTCGGAAATATAACCGACTTCAACATGCCTTTTTGTTCATACTTCCTCCACCGTCCTTATGCTGCATTCAGGAAACATTTCTCTGAACATTTCCTCCTGCTCTTCTAGGCACAGTATTTCGATTTCCTCCGTTCTCGTGTACCTGTATTGAGCCAGTTCAAAGTAATTCTTTATTTTTGCAATCTTTTCCACATCGTTCATTACAAGCACCATTACCTGTTTATTATCTACAGTGTAATCTGCTTCCTTCCAGTCAGGCTCTTTTAGGCTGTCTCCATATACCTTTATAGCTGCTTCTTCTACCAAATCATGTTCTCCATGCCTTTTTACAAGCTCTATTCCGTACGGGTAAGGCAATAATAACTGCTCTTTCAGTCCAATTCCTTCTGTTCCGTACATTTCACGTGCCTGCGGATCTTCGTAAAACACTATCGTCCTGTATATGCCTATTCTATGCAGCTTTTCCTGTTCCTTTTTTATGAGCGTTATCTTTTTTTCATTAGGTTTTTTCCCTATATTATACACGGCGTATTCTGTACGTCCTACTAAAAGTCCTAAAAAGTTGCTTCCTCTATCCAACGACTTTCTTTGCTCTTTTATTTTTCGGCTGTCTATAAACGTCCAATTGCTTCCTTTAAAGTCATAATACAGGTCGCTTATCTTTTGTATTCTTTCCTTTTGCCCATACGCTGAAGGCGCATGTTTTACTTCCAATCCATGCCCTTTTGCGTACCTTATTCCGTTTACTCCTAGCATCACGTAGCCTTTCAAGCGTCTTACATAATGTGCCTTTTTCAGGTCTGCCAATCTTTTCAAATAGTACGCACTTGATTCGTATATTTTATTTACATTTTCTACTTTTATCATGCTTAATTCTGCAAGTTCCTTCAAAAGTCTTATATCACGTTCTGTCAATTCTATATTTTTGTCCATTATCATTTCTCCTTTCTATGTTAAATTTTTAACATTTACTTATACTTTTATTGTATTTTTATCAAATTACATTTTTACAGCTTATCAGATTAGCTTTATTTTAAGCCTTTTTAAAACATATTTAAGTTTGTTTTATTTTTAACAAAAACTTATTATCTTTTTATTTAAGCTTTATTTCAGGCTTATCAAGTATTTTATTTTAAGTTTTTTATAGTCTTATCAGCAACTTTATCAAGTTTTGTATTAAAGCTTTATTCTGGCATTTATAGGACTTTATAAAAACTTTTTCTTGTTCCATTTTAAGGTTTTTATCACTGCTTTTTAAGTGCCTGTATTAAAATCTATTTCACTGCATTTTTAAAGCATTATTTCGATCTTATTTTGTTTTTACTCCAGCCTCAACATGGCACTTCCTGCTTTAACCTTTATATCTTGCGTACATTGAAAGCCTTACCTCGTACCTTATTTTAGCATTACCTCTGCCTTTTATAATGCCTGATTTCGTGCCATGTCTGCACCATGCCTGCAATCGGCTTTTAATGCGTTCTTTATCTGCTACCTTTTTTGAATTTTATTATTGCGTGCATCACCAGCTTTTAGTTCGGCGTTTATTCGTTCTTCTCTCTGCCTTCTTTTCGGTTTATGTTTTGCGTGCACTGGCTGCTTTTTTCTGCCTGCATCAACTTTTTTCCTCTGCCTTTCTCTAACCTTATATCTTGCGTGCACTAACAGCATGTTTTCTGACGTTATTTTATTTTTTCCCTCTGCAATCTTTTAAGGCAATTTTTTTGCATAAAACATCATCATTTTTCCAGCCTTTATTTCTTTTTTATCACTGCATTTTTAAGCGTGTTTTTTAGGTCTTGATTTTTTAGCAAGCCTTTCGCAGTACCTCGATAATTTTTTGCACTTTTTAATCAAGACAATTTGTTTATTTTTCAATACTTTAAAAGTGATTTTTAACCTATCTTTTTGCTACCCTGTCATTTTTTGTGTGTTTTTAGACGCTTTTTTAAGTCTTGTAAATGCCTATTTTTCATTTCTGAAAAAGACAGGTTATCTTTAGTTTTTTTATAGGATTTTAGGCAGAAATTTTTCCAGTTCATTATAGTTAAAAATGTAAATTTCTGTTTTTGGTTCTTCACTAAAGCTTGCATTAAAGCCAAATGACAAATGCTCATAATCATCATCATAAATTATTAACGATTTTTTAATAGCATCAATAATAGGCTTAATATTCCAATTGTCTATATCACAATTTTTTACTGGTGTAAAAAACTTAATAAAAACAAAGGCATGATCAAAATATATATTTTTATCAAGTTTTTCTAAAGCATACATAATATTATCTATCCATCTATTTTTTTCTACGCCTTTAACTGGTCCTAATTCAGCAGGAAAATCAGGTACAGTAATTTTAACAACATCATCAATCATTTCAGCCTTAACATCATCACATGGAAGAACAATATCAGGTTCTTCACCACTTCGCAAACACTTATTAACAGCTAAATACAGATTTTTTCTTGCATTTTCGATATTATTATAAGTATTTAACAAGTATTTTAAATCAATTTTTATTTCCTGACTCATCTCGTTCCTTCCTTTCAATCTCTTTTAAGATATATTCTATTTTGTCCAAAACACTGTTTGTAGTATGCCAAAAAGTATAATAGAAGTCCAAAGCCTTCCGTGTAGTTTCGCTCATGTTCCTTTCATGCCAGATAGGTGAATCAACATCTACACGGACATTAAGCCTTCTTTTTTGTTCCATATCATACACACCCCTTTCCTCTAAATGTACAACTCAAGCACAATAAACACATTTTGCAATACATAAAAAAATAAGGCATAAAGCCTTATAGATTTAAAAAACCATTTACCATTTCCTTTAAAATATCCTCATTATTTTCTTTAGGTTCTCTTTCAGGTTCCTTTACATTCTCTTTTATACTTATACCACTCTTTTTAAGATCGCTTAATGTTTCTTTAATATCCAAGATGTTACTATTTATGTTATCCAATATATCCTTATACTTAATATAAAAAGTTAAAGCTTCTCTAATGAATCCTGACCTTTCTTTTCCTTGCAGCGATAAAAGGACTTTATCAATTTCCTCATCTACTACTCTTGTCCTAAAACCATATTGCACTGATAACACCGCCTTTTCCTGATATTATAAATTCAAAGCAGAAATATTCTTCTAAAATAATAACTAATCTCTATGTTAAATTTAAAAATTGTTATTAACTTTTAACCAATGATTTATTATAAGCTTATTATATACGCTTTTATAACTGTTATCAATATGCGTTAAACAAAAGCTATCTTTATTTATATATATCATATAAGATAATAAGCTTAATTGATGTTATCATGCAATATTTTATTGCATCTGGCATACCTTCAAGAAACCAAAAGCATTGGCAAACTGCGCATCTTTTACAAGCTCAACATTTGCATGTGCGTCTTTAAAAAACGGGTACAGATCTTTACCTCCACCGCCTGCTATAAACATTGTACTAATTTTTTCGTACTCATCTTTAAGCTTATCTAAAATACCTTTTTTAACAAGCCTTGCCAATTCATTTTTTAGAATATGAAGTTCTTTTTCAAAACTTATATACTGTCCTCTAAAATAAATACTGTTGTCTTTAAGAATTTCCATAAGACTTTCTGTATTTGCATTTGCGCCTGTTTTTTGTGTATAGAGTTTACCAAGAGCTGTAAATATTTTTGATATGCCTGTATCTATTGTACCTGAAAAGTCTGGCAAAAAGCGAAGGCGATTATCTATTAAGAATGTTACGTAGTCAGTTGTTTTAAAACCTATATCCACTAAAACTATATATGAATTTTTAATCATGTACTTGTTAATATTATCCATGAGTGCATGATATACTGCACCCGCTGCCTGAGGAAATATTATAACCTTATCGAACTTAACGATTCTTGTTAGGTTGTATTCTGGAAATGATACTATTGCCTTATATCCTTCAATCTCTTCCTGAAATTGTTTTTTGTATGTTTGATACTGTTCTAAAGGCAATCCTGTTGCTATATTAATTATGTTATTATCTTCTGACATCAAGAGTGCAGTCGCTGCTGCAAGTAGAGCTTTTGTTTCTTCTTGATTGTGTTTGTCTATATTTAGAGTAAACGCATCCGAAAAACCTTCCCGCTTTGCCAATTCACCTATATAATAGCTTTTTTCTCCGCCGTCATCGGCTATTTTAACATACATATTATCAACAATATTTTCGTTGGAATTAAATATGCCTGAAAGAAGCCTGTCAAAGCCTATACTGACAATTGAAGGAAAAAGTATTCTTTTGCCTTTGTCATTTACGCCCTTCACGTAGCCATAACCTAAATCAAGACCTATGTTCATACATAAAACCTCCTATTAAGTTGATTTATAAAGGAGAAGGATACACCTTCTCCAGCGATTAGAATGGCAAACCATCGGTATTAATTTCTTCAAAGCCTTCAAAGTTAAAATCGTCATCATTATTGTTGCTATTTTTACTGTTGCTGCTGTTTTTAGGATCGGATAACAGTTGCATATCTTCCACCACTACGTCAGTCGTGTATCTTTTCTGTCCGTCCTGTCCTGTATAACTGCCTGTCTGCAATCGCCCAACTATTGCTATTTCTTTGCCTTTCTTGCAGTATTTGCTTATCAAGTCAGCAAGTTTGTCCCACGCAACTACACTTATAAAGTCAGCCTGTTTGTTTCCGTTAGCATCTTTTCCATTTCTGTCAACGGCTAATGTGAAGCGTACTGCCTTATGACCGCTTTGCGTGTTGTGTTCTGTCGGGTCTTTTGTTAAACGTCCTATCAATATTACTTTGTTTAACACAATATCAACTTCCTTTCTAACTTTTATTGTACATCTATTTATGCTCAAAATCAATAATTAGATGTACTAATAAAAATAGCAGGCATCAAAAACCTGCTATTCTAAAGTGAATATTCTGTTTATATCAACATTAAGTGCATAGGCTATTTTTAAAGCAGTTTCTACTGTCATATTTTCTTTTGTAACACTAATCATTTTATGCATACTTTGCTTTGATACGCCTATTCTCCTTGCAAGCTGAATTTCCTGTATGCCTTTTTCTTTCAAAACATCTTCAATATAACATTTTGCATTAAGCTTTTTTAATTCTTCTTTTAACTTTTTATCACGTTCATTGAGCTTGCAAATATATACTAACGACTTGCTTGTATCTTTATTTTCTTTTTCAAGTGTATATAATTCGTTTGTATTAACTCCAAGTGCATAAGCGATTTTTAATACCGTCTTTATTTTAATCGCTCTGTTATTTATTACAATATCACGAATATAACTGCTTGATATATTTAATACATAAGCAAGCCAGTGATAAGACAGTTTTTTCTCATTTAAAATTTCTCTTATGTGATTTTGTGCTTTGTATTGTTCTAAAACATTTCTTATTTCTTCGTCAGTTTTAGCTTCTTTCAGTTCTTCTAAAATTTCATTTTTATTTTTCAGTTTAGACCTTTCTGTTATATTTATTAAAAGGTCTGTATTAACCAATGAAATATTGCATTTTGGGCACATTATTACAGGAACATTTTCAACCTTGTCTTTACCGTCTACCTCAAAAGTTTTGTATACAGTTATTAATTCACCGCCACATACAGGACATCTGCGTTCTGCCATTTAACTCTCTCCTTGTTATGTTTTTTTCTCTACATCATTGTATACCTATTTATTTATTTTGTCTATAAACAGGCTTACTATTTCACGATCAAACTGTGTTCCTGCATTGTTTTTGAGTTCCTTTAAAGCTTCTTCTACGCTTAATGCTTTTTTATAGACACGCTCATTAATCATAACATCATAGGCGTCTGCAATAGTTATAATACGTGCAAAATACGGTATATCATTTCCTTTTAAGCCTTGTGGATAGCCTTTTCCGTCATAACGTTCATGATGGCACAAAACAGCATTAGCAACCGTATCGTCCATTTTCATTTCTTTGATTTTCTCATAGCCCCATACAGTGTGCTTTTTCATGATTTCCATTTCTTTTTCAGTTAACTTACCAGGCTTTAAAAGTATTTTTTCAGGTACTTTAAGTTTGCCTATATCATGCAACTGTGCAGCAAGAAGAAGATTAATCAGATCGTTATATGGCATATTGAGTTCCTTTGCAATTTCCTCACAAAGCTTTGCTGTCCGTATATGGTGTTTTTTCAGTTCTTGTTCTATTGTCATTTCATCACCTCAAAAAACAAGGCGGAACATTGTCCGCCTATATTATGCTTCTTTATATGCTTTTAATACGGCTTCTATTATTGCATTTCTCATCTCCTTTGTTAGAGGATATGCTGTATTCCTATGTTTTCCTTCTTTATTAGTGTAAACAGGTAATGATACAAAAACTCCATTTTTGCCTTGAATTAGGCGTGTTTCGATTGCAAAACAGTCGTCAAAAACGACCCTGCAAAAGCCTTTAAGATTGCCTCCTTTATCGTATTTTCTGAATTCTGTTTTTGTGATTTGCATACATATCATCCTTTCTATGAATTTTTATAATTTTTTTGTACATAAAAAAAGACAGGCTTCAAACCTGTCTAATTACTGTATTAAATTTGATAAATTAACGATTGAAGAAGGATCTTGATACTTCCATCTCCACAAGTTTCCATTGTTGTCTATTGCTACTTCATAATATCCCATTGGATTTACATAAACATATGCTATATTATCTGCTATTCTTTGTGTAGTTAATGGATTTGCCTTTATTACATCATATATTGTGCCATCTGTTTTTAGAAACGTTAAACCAGCAACTGCTGGTGAAAGACACTGCAAAACATTTGACGTTAAATAAGTAGGTTTTAATGCACCAATGTTTCCTGTGGTTCCTGACGGAAGAGATCCCCAATAATATAAATTATTGTTATTATCTATAGCTAATGTATTATTAACTGAAGGCAAGATGGTTTTTACATTACTTATTGATAGTTGCATAGGCAACGATCTATTTGATGTTGTTCCGTCACCCAATACACCGTTATTATGTCCCCATGCCCATACAGTTCCATCATTTTTCAGCGCAAAACTTCTAGACCCATTAGCATATATATTGCTCACGTTACTTATGTTTTTCACTTGTACAGGCGTTAATCTAGTTGTTGTAGTACCATCACCTAATTGACCATAACCATTATATCCCCAAGACCACACGGTTCCATCAGATTTTAATGCCAATGTATAATCGTAAGATGGAACTACTTTAGTTATATTAGATATATTTACTAATGTTGGTATTGTCACATTATTTGTATTTCCAATTCCTAATTGACCTGACGTATTTAAACCCCAAGCCCGTAAAGTACCGTCTGACTTTAATGCAAACATACTATTACCAGAACTAAAAATATCTATTATATTACTCAAACTAGGTACTTGTATCGGTATATTGTATATATTATTATCAATAGTACCTATACCTAGCTGTCCAAAATTATTTTTACCAACTACCCAAACTGTTCCATCGTTCTTTAAAATAATTGCATTATATGCTTTGCCAACTACTTTTTTAACATTTGTTATAGAAAATTTGTCTGTTTCTTGAGTAAATATATTATAGTACAAATTATACCCTATCAATGTTCCATCGTTTTTTAAAGCGTACATATGACCGCTATCATCTTCGGTAACATTAGTGAAAATATTGCTTTGTTGCTGTATTATAACTGTTGCTGTTTGTGTTAGATTATCAAAAGTTCCTGTGATTATTGCCGTTCCTGCTATTGTACCTGCTGTTAATGTAGTTGAATAATTACCTGTTGAATTCGTTGTCGGCGTTAACGTACTTAACGTTCCTAACGTCGTTGATAAATCAACTGTTCCATCTACTAATGGATATTGACCGTATAAAACTTTGCCGCTAACTGTTGATGTCGATTTACCATCTGCATTTATTTGTGTCGGATTCGCTACTAAATTTAATGTTGGATATATTCCAATGCTTTTTGGATCATTTATAGTAATAATGCTATCCACATTATCAGAATAAGTTGTATTGTTAGGTCCTAAATAAAGTTCCCCTGTTACACCTGTTACATAACCGCCATTTGCACCTATTAAAACAGGTGTACCATTTCCTACTTTTGCATATAAATTAGATGCCCACGTACCTGTTGATTGTACTTGAATAAGCGTATTTGGTGAGGTTATGTTTATTCCTGTATCTGTCCATGCTTGATTACCATGAACTGTTGGATCTATACCTAAAACTGGCATTATTACTCCTGATACTTTTGAACTATCTAAACTTAATATTGCTGCATTATTATTATCTTTTGTTACTGTTGTAGTAAATGTTCCGTTACTATCTGTCACTGGTAAATTATCTGATAATGTTCCGTTTTTAATCTCTAATGGCACTCCTACATTTGCTTCTGAACTTCCATTTAATGTTACATTGCCTGTTACTGTAAATGTTCCATCTGAATTTTTTGTTATATTTGTTTTTATAACACTGCCAGACTCTACTGGCTTTACAAAGTGTATATCAGTTTTGTATGATGTTGTATCTTCAGGATATTGACCGCTTGTTGTGAAATTTAATGTTGCTTTTTCTGTATTATTTGCTGTTACTTTTATTTGTGCTGTACCATTATTTAATGAAACTTCTGAAGGTTGTGCTGTTACATCACTTAACATATTTCCGTTTTCATCAACTGCATTTACAAAAGATAGATTACCCGAAGTTGCATTATCACCATAGTCGTCTTTTGCATTTGCTGTTATTGTCACTCCATCTGTTGTTAATACCTTACCAGTTTTATCTGCATTGAAATTCCAATTTCTTGGTTCTCCTATTGCTGAACCTGTTTTAAATGAATAATTTGCAAAGTGTTTATCACTATCTTTCTCAAGCATCTTTGCAAATGATTGACTATGTTTATCGCTATTTATTGACGCTTCATATTTATTTAAAGCATCTTTTTCGAGAAGGTATACATTGTAGTTTGTATATCTTGATAATGTTGAGTGTGCTACATCTAATTTTATTGTATTACTGTTAACATCATAACTAGCTGTCAAATTTCCATTATTTTCCGTTGCTAAAAAATCATTTTGTCCGTCAGATACAAGGACACCAACAGAGTCTTTTTTATCCTTATCCATGTCTTGTTTATTATTATTGTCTTTTTCTTGTTTTTTGTCCTTGTCTTTATCTTGATTATTTAGATTTAATTCCTTCATTAACTCATCAGTTGCCTTAAGAGTAATTTCTATTGAAGTATCAGGTCTAACAACTGTCTGACCATTAGAAGGAACTGTACTAGCAAGGTTACTGTTTAAGTTTTCATCAGCTAACCCTTGCAGTGGAGCTAACAAAGACGTTGATACAAGCATTACTGACAACGCTTTAGCAATAAATTTCTTATTCCACCACCTCCTTATTCTTAATTTGTAGCTCATAGTACTACTACCCATAAAACCACCCTTTCATATATTTTTATATTTTTGTGCATTAATCTGCACACATAAAAAAAGACAGGCGTTAAACCTGTCTAATTACTGTTACTGTTAATCACAGGATATAAAAAGGAATCGGATTATTATGATTCGTTCCCTTTTACTACTATTGCATATGACCATCTAGCATTTATTGCATTTAATAATTCATTTAATATATAATATCTACCTTGCCTTATAGGAATATTGTCAGACTTTTGCCCATAGCTTGCAGGATCAAATACTTCAAAATAAGTATTATTGCCAGCTTTTGCATATCCCATTAATACTATGAAATGTCCTGTATCAGTCGGATAAATATCTCCAATTCTATTATACCCTTTTGATATTTTGATTGGATTTATATCTAATATTGCAATATTTCCATCATCTATAATATTTTGTAGATCTTTAGCATCATTTATATGTTTATAAGCTGCATCTACCTTATTTTTCTTTAAATAATTGTATATATCATACGTCCACCACCACGATCCATCTGGATGTATTTCTTCTCTTTCTTGTTCTACCGTTATTTTTGTATTTGGATAGACCCATCTTAATGCCATTAGGGTTGTTGCAGGACCACAATTAGAATCGCTGTATTTTCCTGTAAAGCCTTGATCCACGTACCAATCATAAGTACGAGTATTAAGTACAGTTATATCTGGAATACTTGTAAAACCTGCTTCTTGATATTCTTTATAGATATACTCATAATCAAATGGCAAAATATATTTTTTTATACCTTGTTTTAAAAACAAAAAAGTTCCTAAATATTCCTGTTTATTACTATTAATTACTGTTAGTTGAGTTCCGTTTTCCAAATTTTTTATAATATACGAATTTCCTTGTTTAATTGTTTGCAAAACATCGATATAATTACTTGCAACTGTAGTGCAATTTTCTAGAGATTGATCTACAAATGTCAATTGGTATGCAAAAGCTTCTGAAAAGATCGTCAGAAAAAACAAAATAAAAACTACAATTTTTCTTATATTTTTACTCATTCCATCATCTCCATAAAAAAAAAGACAGATATTACACCTGTCTTATCCACAATTTTAGGTATGCGCATACCTTATTCCAAGTCTTTATAATACTTGAATTTCTGTTTGCAGTTTTTGCACCTGACCTTAAACCAGTACATACCAAGTTCCTGTTTGTCAGACACGCCATAGTCTATAATGTTATAATCACGTTTACCACATTTTGGACATACAGGCTTATCGGCATGTCCCAGATTAATTGTCTTATTGCTCACATTATCACCTTCATCAACGGTATGGTAAGCACTGTTGCAGCGAAAATAGCAGGTGCAAAAACTGTTTCAGTTTTCAAATATGTCTTTTCTTTAATGCCTTTCACAATTCCATATAAAAAAGCAATAACACTTGACAAAAACAGCAATACAACAATCTTATCAGAAAAATAAAAAGCTAAAGCCGTAAGAAGTTTAACATCACCACCGCCAATGCTGCCGTTAGTAATCAAATATACAAGGTATAGTGATACGAATATTATAAAAGCATAAAATAAGCTTTCAATTAATTTTGAACGATCCAAAATTGAATTAACAACAAAACCATAAACAACAATAACTATTGACACCCAATCATCAATCTCTCTTCTTTTAATATCAGTATAAGCTGCATAAGCCGTCAGAAGCACCACTGGTATGCTCAAAAATACACTCACAAAATCACCCTTTCAATATTTTTGGTAAAATAGAAGATACGTCAAGATCATTAACCTTTATATAAGGCATGTTTAACGTATCTGCAATTTCCCTATATCCCTGCACAGGTTTTTTAAACACGACAATATAATTTAATCCATTCAAATTTTCTTTAATACGTTTCAGTTCGGAAGGATAGCCTGATGAAAGAACCACAATTTTCGTAGATTGTTCCAAAGCCGTCATAACAAAAGAATTTTTACTGTTAGGCAAATCCAACAGTATTATGTCAAATTCACTTCTTGCATAAGTTATAATGTCTATAATGTCTTTATCTGTCATATCATTTATCAAATTGATTTTAGGCGGAGATTGCATAACATATATGTTGTCTTTGTAATGAACGATATTTTCTTCAAATCCCCTTTTATTTCTTTCTTTTAAGTACGTGCCTATATGAGGTATAACAGGAAGATTAAGCATATAACTTAAATCAGAACCGCCATCAGAAAAATTTAAGTCTATTATCAAGACCTTTAATGTCTTTTGAAAACTTTCTGAAAACTTCTTTACCAAAGTTGTTTTTCCTAAACCGCCTTTTTGAGAATATAAAGAAATTACTTCTTGCTTAAAAGGCTTAATATCAGTTTTAAAATCCTTTATATAATCTTTAATGTCTATAACATTATCAAAATTTAATTCTCTAATATCAATGTTGTCTTTAATTACAGTATCATACTTCCAAGTATCAAGCTTTAATTGTGCAGATGTTTTTGACACAGCAACATCAATATTCTTTTCTTTAAGTTTTTTTATATTTTCAACATTAGTTGATACTAAAAGTTTCATATTTTTTAAAGGCATACCTTTTACGGTATGCCTTATCCCCCTTTCTAAAAGCTTGATAATAGTTCTTTGAACTGTTCCACTGCTTTTTTCTTTCTTTCTAAATCGCTCTTTAGTGTTTCAATTTCTTTGTTCTTTAGTTCCAAACTTTCTTTTAATTGTTCATTTTCCTGACGCAAATTATTTATTTCAGTAGCCATTTTGCTTTTTTCTTCATTAATTCTTTTTTCTACGTAGCTACCCACTAATACAGTTATTTCTTCCAATGTCATAGCATCTGGCTGCTTTATTTCTGGATTTATTTCTAATCGTGTATCTTGTTTTACTTCTTCTTGCTGCACTTGTTTCATTTCTTGTTTTTCCTCTTGCTGTACTTCTGATTTCATTTCATTTACATTATTCAATGAGCTATTAAAAGAGTCTTCGCTAGATGATTTCTCAAGCATACTTTCTGTAACATAAACAATATCAGAAATAGAGCACTCACCAGCATACACATGCTTAACACCTTTTTTAAGTGCATATTCTCTCAAATCATTCATATTTGGTGACAAGAAAAGTACAAGACTTTTTCTGCTATCAACGAGTTTATCAATTTCTTCTTTTGAATTTGCTGATACTATTGCAACACTGCATTTATCAAAGTCATCAGTTATACCTCCTATATTTTCATTATTTGATATTTCATTTTTTAGTACATTATTAAGCGATTCAATATTTGTTTTGATATATACCAAATTACATGCCTCCTTTTTTGTTTTTTCATTGTAAGTAACAGAAGAAAATACATTATCATTATTATTAATGGTGATATTTAATTCTTCGAAATTGTCATTTTCAATAATTTCCTGTGTTTTTTCCTGTACGAATTTTTCTATGTCTTTAATATCAATGATTTTACGTGATTTTTTGAATAAACCTTTTTTGTCACGCTCTAAAATTACATCCACAAGTCCTGATGTTTGCTTTAACAATGTGTTAGACTGAAATGTAATCTTATTACCAAGATAAGGAACGACATATTTCACAACATCATTAGGAATATTTTTCAAATTTCCCTTTGCCATATTTACGACTATATTAACCTTATTTATGTCTATTACATTGTTTTGCATACCCCAATTAAGTATCCGTGCAGTTCTAACTGATACAGGCACATTATCTTCCATGATTATTAAAATTTTATCTGAGCGTTTTAAAATATCTATACTATTCTTTATCAATCCTGGCTGTATATCAAATATAACAACTTCATATGCATTAATAAGTTCATCTATAAGTTTATTAAGTTTGTATGAATCTATTTTTTCATGTGTATCTGGATAACCGCCTGCAATTACATCAAAATTTTGCTTATAAGGTCTTTGAATTGTTTCATTTATGCCGAAATTGATTGCTTTTAATATATTTTTGTTTTTATCCACATCTAATGTTGCAGGAAAATCTCCAGGAGAAAAATCAAATTCTACTGCACATGTTTTTTTCTCTTTTGATATACATTCTGCCAGTGACAATGTTAAGGTTGTTTTTCCCACTCCACCTTTTGGTGAAAATATTGATATTAACAAATTTATCACTCCTTTAATATGCTATAAAATATATTGAACCCTGACTTTCATAATTTTTAAGTTTGACAGCATCATCATCTGACATTAAAAGAACTGCGCTTGCAGGAGTAGAATTGGCATAAGCATTTGTACTGTGTCCTATCTCTTGTCCGTTATTATCAAGAAGCATAAGAACTTGTACATGCTTTAATATAATTCCTGATGACAATGATGAAGGTTGTCCATTATCTTGTTTAGGCTCAAAACCTATATCAACATACGAACCTTGCTTGACATAACCTGTTACTGCACTTGTTAAATCAACCTTTACAGCAACCTTTTTCAAATCATTGTTATAAGACTGCTCTTTTACCATTTCATCAGTTATTAATGAACCTTTTTTAATTTCAACTGCTGCATAACCTTTTGGACTATTAAGTACATTTCCTGCTGTACTGTATGCTTTAACAACAGCAGTTTTACCTTGCAGAGGTTCATTAGGCATTATGTCTTGTGTTGCTATGACGATATTAACAGTTTTCTGTTGACCTGTAAGATACAAATATTCACCTCCTACTATCAAGATTGCTAAAACTGCTGAAATGAACATCATGTATGTTTTTTTCACATTACCAACTCCTTTAATTGATATTTGTATTTAATTCATAATCAACATCCACTATTTTTTGTATCCTGAAAGATACAGGTTTGCCTAAAACATTTGTTACATTAGCGGTTGCGTCAATATAAATAGACGGTTTTGTTACAACTACACCATTAGGTGCTGTCATTGGATTAGAAGGTGAAGCATTATTATATGAAAAGTCAACCTTATTAATGGTTATATATTGGCTCATAGGCTGTTTGCTTAAAAAATTATAAAATGTGTTAGGATCACCGTTAAACACTATATTCCCGTATGCCATTTGTATTGGATCTGCGTATGCTAATGTTGCTAACGCCGATGTTGTAATTGCATCATCGACCATATCTCTTTTTACTAACAATACTCTGTAATTTACATAAGCTATATTAGCAAGTAAAAGAATTATTGTTATTAAAAGTGCAAATATTAGCACAGCAGAACCTTTTTTATCTTTGATAATGCTTGCTGATGGATGTGATTGGTCCGTATGCCATTGTAATATTTTGAACATTTTTCATAAGACCTCCTAACCCGATAGTAAAGCTTGTTATTTGTGTGCTGTATTGTATTCTCACTGATACCTCACCTCCATAATTCACTGGTGCTGGCGTATAATCTATGTGTACTTTACTTGTATCAAAGCCTTTCATTTGAAGTGTATTCATAATTTCAGTGACATCATCTGGCGTTAAACCGCCGTCCGTTTCTGCCCTTAATATTGCAAGTCTTGTAACTTGTTTCAAAGCATCACTCCTATTTAATGCTATATAGTTTTGCAGTGAATTAAATAATGGCAAGAGCAAAAATGGCAAAATCAGAAGAAAAGCAATTATTTCAGCACTTCCTTTTTTGTTTTTCACAATCTTGATCACCTCCAAGAAAAAAGCACTCCAAAAAGGAGTGCAATAGTCAATTAGTACCTAAAGTCTGCTGTACTTGAGTATTAGTATTTGTTACGCCATTAACAACTGTAGCACCTAAAGCTTTAATCTGCGGTCCTGCTGCTACCACAATGAAGATTAAGAGCACTGCAAAAGCAACTATTTCAGCAGAACCTTTCTTTGATTTTTTGAGTAAACCTGTTAAACTCATAAAACTACCTCCTAAAATTTTTTTATTGGCACTTTTATGTGCATAAAAAAAGGCAGGCATTAAGCCTGCTTAATTGTTAATTTCGCTATGATAGTAGTCATATATTGTTCCTTTCACTGTTATTGGTATTATTATTGATTTCGTATCTTCTGTACCGTCAGGATATCTTGCATATGCTGTAATGGTTATATTGTATGTTCCATCAGGCGTATTTTTCGGTATTATTACTACTGTGTCATACCCTTCAGAACTGCTTTGTCTTGTATGCCAACTTCCATTACCACCTACAAGATCAGTTATACCAGTAGAAGAATATTCATTTGATGAATACCACATTTGTGCTGTTACTCTATACACTGGTCCTGTTGTCGTTATATTAACTTTTATTGCCTGACCTGCTGCATAAGTTGTTTGCATATTAGTTGATATTGTTATTGGTGATTGTACAAAAAACTGGTATGTTGCTGTTTGAGAAGCATTGCCAGCATTATCTATTGCTTTTATATGAATATAATATGTTCCTTCTTTATTGATAGATACTGTTATATTATTTGATGTTGTATTTACAGTATTGTCAGGCTCTGTGTTAGGATTTTGATCTATTACATAAGAATAACCTTTTATACCTGTTGTAATTGTTGCACTTACTGTGTCGGATATTCTTTTCAAATTATCAGAATTACCTGTCGCCTGCACATAATACTCATATGTGTTTCCATTATCTTTCGGAACATTCCAACTAATATTAATCTGATTGTCTTTTTGTGATGTTGTTATGCCACTAACTGTGTCAGGAGGTGTCAAGTCTTGAGCTGAATGGTCTAACCAACTTGTATCTGTTGTTACTTGCCCAAGATAAAATATAGTATTTGCTATTAGTTTTTGTTCATCTTCAGTAGCATATTGTGATGAAGGTACACCTGGATAAATACTATGTCCCGTCTGTATCATAGCTGTATTGTTCCACGTTGTTAGATAAAAATTAGCATTGTTCGTCATATTAGGATCATTTGGATCTACAAACTTCATCCATATATCACCATTAGCTACTTGATATACATCATGTGTATAAGGTACCACAAGATCAGTTCCAACATCTCCAATTTGCCAAGGATAATTGGTTAAAAGTCCTTTTTTTGTGATTCTAACCAGCGAATGTCCTGACCAATTATTTCCAGCAACACCATCATTCATATATCCGTTAAACCAAGGTATCCCACTTGAACTATCAAAAGATTGCATATTAATAAATGTATCTAATGAAGTAAAATTAGGCAATGCAAAAACTCTAATCGTATCATGCCCAAATAGGACACCTCTCCCACTTTCAATATAATTTGTCAATTCATTTTTTGCTTGAATATTTATATCCTTTCCATTATTAGAATCAGCAAATCCAAAAACAGCAACATCATAATTCCATATAATCGAAGGATTGCTATTGAAAGTATCAATCGACACACTATCAACTGATATTTTACCTTGTCCGTAATTATTCATCCAATCTTGCAATATAGGTATATAAGGATATACATTTAAAACTTTTAAGTGATCTTTAACAGGTATAGTTTGAAAATCAGAATCATTAATATCTTTCTTATATACCATGTACGAATACGTCTGCGAAGTATCATTTATGCCCCAATTGAGCTGTATAGCGTTTTGAGAAGGCACTGGAATTGCTGTAATAAATGGTTTTGAATAACAATACGTATATACATCAGATACATTACCTGCATTATCAATAGCTTTTACGTGTACATAAAAATTACTTCCTGAATATGTGGTTGAAAAGTTGGAACTTGTTGTATCAATAGTATTATCAGGAACAGTATTAGGATTATTATCTATTACGACTGAATAACCTTTTATACCTGATGTTATTGTGGTTGTTACCGTATTAGAATCTATTTTTATACCATTGTTCATTCCAGTTGCTTCTACATAATAACTATATGTTGTGCCTTCATCATTATCAGAAAGAGTAATATTAATATTATTACCATTCTTTTGGATATTCGTTATTTTAGGTTTATCTGGTGATGTTACATCTTGTCCCATGTGATCATCCCAACTTGTTTGGTCTGTTACTTGTGCAAGGTAAAATAAAGTATTTGCAAGTATTTTTTGTTCATCAGGCGTTGCTGCACCTTTGCTATGACCTGTTTCTATCATTGCTGTATTGTTCCATGTTGTAAGATACCAATTCATATTCAGTGCAGGATTTTGCTGCCATGCATTTATAATAGAATCTGTCCAACCTATATTAGGATAATATGGACTTCCATTAATATCATAAGCAATAAAAGGTTCTATATCAGCAAATCTTAACCATATATCGCCATTAGCAATTTCAAAACCTGTATGTGTATATGGTACACTTAAAATAGTTCCAACATCGCCAATTTGCCACGGATAATTGGTAAGCAAACCTTTTTTGCTGATAGTTACTTTTGTACTACCCCATGTTTGATAAGTATTAGGTAGTTGCGGTGGTGCCATACCGTTATATTGTGACGGTACTTCCTGAATGTTTAAGTATTGTGCTAATTTTTGGAAATTCTGTTCAAATGGAGTTGCATTATATGGTAAACTAACAGCATGAGCAATGGTATCATGTCCTAATAATATGCCTCTGCCATTCTGTATAAATGTTTCTACCATATTTTCAGCAGAAGCACTTAAATCAAAACCATTATTATTATCCCAGGCACCAAAATATACAACATCATATTTCCAAGAGCCATCAGAATTTTTAAGATATGCAGAAGGATTACTATTAAAATCCGTTATAGACACTGCATCAACACTTATTAAGCCTTTGCCATATCCTTTAGGATCATCACTATTTGGCTGTTCCATCCACATTTTTAAGCTTGCTGACTTTGGCAACGTGTATGTTTGTCCTTGCCAGTTCGTAAATGTGATATTAGGTATTTGCTGTGCACCTATTTGCAATGAGTCTGAACTTTCAAATGTAAAAGTACCTATACCTGTTATACTGACATTGTCAATATAAGCAGTATCATTATAGAGACTTACCGATATGTCTTTTGTATACGACCATGTAAATGTATGTTGTCCTGCTGATACCGAATATGATACTTGTTGCCAACCCAAATTACCACTGTTTTTAAGTTTTTCCTGCCCGTCAATATAGAAGTGAATAAAATCATAATTAGTTTCACTACTAACCATATACCAAAAAGATATTGTTCCTGATGATGGCATGTTTACTGTTAATGATGTTGAAGAAGTTGAATTATTTGTATGATTAGTACTTTCGTATCCATATTGACTGTTATACCCATATCCACTTTCTCTTGTCCAATTTCCTGAAAATGATATTGTATAAGCAGAAGGTGGATATACGTTCAAAACTTTAACTTGACTTTTTGCAGGTATTGTTTGAAATCCTGAATCTCCAGGTTTTTTCATATACAACATATAGGTATATGGTTGTGTACTATCAGGTACATTCCACTGCAAATGAATATAATTTCCTTGTGAATTAGGCGTTGCAGTTAATGTAAGGCTACTACTTGCATAAGCAAAAATCAAAATTATAACAAATAATAAAATAATTAAAGATACTATAAAATATTTTTTCTTTTCTTTTAATGTACTTATAATCTTCACAATTCTCACCTCCTAACAAAAAAGGACAGGCTCAACACCTGTCCTTAACACTTATTCTTTCCGTTTAATCAAAGCAACAGCAAGCACTCCTAATGCCCATAAAGCAACAACAATTCTTGATATTGTAACTGACACATGTGGTGCAACATAAGCATACGCACCTATAAAAGCAACAAGACCCATCAATACATACCATTTAGTTTTTTGGTTCATAAAATATCTCCTCCAGTTTTTTAAATTTTTACAATAAAAAAAAGCACGTTCTAAACGTGCTTAAAATATTGTTTTAAGTCCACTCATAAGTTCAGGCATATATGAAGTCATGTATATCGCAAAAATACCAACAGCTATTAAAAATACAGCAGCCATAACCTTATAATCTGATGCTTTATTTTCTTTTTGCGCATGTGCTATTACTGAACTAAACATTAATTGTGATAAAGCCTGAAGCATTTCCTTTGACCTGCCAGTGACATCTTTCTGTTCAAGTGCGCTTACAAATACATCTATTTCATATATATCTGCAAGGTTTTTTAGTGATTTTATCATTTTATCTTTATCTTTGCTAACAAAATATTCAGCACTTATTTTATTAAGCCTTCTCTTTAACCAGTCCGATTTTACTGAATTTGCACATATCAAAAGAACATCACCATAATCCATGTTTGTTGTAGAACCAATTTCAAATATATCTACTATTGTAGGCAGCTCTTTTTTAACAATATTTTTTATATCATACTCTTTTAAGTACAAATAAATATCAATCAAAAAGAACATGCCAACTATAAAAACAACCGCCTGAAATCCTTGCACTTTATTCATATATGCATACCACAGACCAAAAACTGTGAAAATAAATTTATAAAGTACATATTTATCAGCATTCATGCCAAAAGGATAATCAAGTCTTTCAAGCCTTTTATTGATTTTTAAGCGGGTATCTTCTTTCATGTACTTAAACTTTAAATCTTCTTTATCACCGTACTTCTTCTTATTGGCAAAAACATTGTATGAACTTAAAAACACATATATAAGGATCGTTAAAGGCAGTACCAAAACTATAAACAAAACATATCACCTCAGCTTTGCGCAATATTTTTTATTACATATATGCCAGCAATATAAGCAAATATATTAAATCCGATAACTCCCCAGCCTTGTATTGTATGTGTCAGCACATCTATATCCATCTGATTTAAACCTATAAGTGACAGTAAACTTAAAGCTATTGTTCCGCCTATTACAAAAGTTGCAGTAGTTGCGTTTGACTCTCTTTCGGTTCTTATTTGCATGTTTTTCAAAGCCTGTTCTCTTAAATGAGTTAATATTTCATTATAATTTCCGCCATATTTCTCATATATTTTCGTAAAGCTCACAAACTTCCTAAATTCAGCATTTAAAACGCTGTTATTAATAGCATCTAATGTTTCCAAAAATGTTTTTGATGATGTATCATACAAAAGCATATTACGCTTTATAATGCTTTTTAAAGGTTCACCGACATATTTTCCTGTTTCTCTTAAGGCATCAGGACAGTTATTATAAGTATTGAAAAAATTCGTATACACGTTTAAAAAGTTTAAATAAATTTTGTCTATTTTCTTTGTTTTGTTTTCTATAACCACATTAAGTACATAATTTAAGGCGTACATAGCAACGCCTAAAACTAATATGCCCATATAAAAGTGAGCAAAAAGCATTTTAAAAACAATTACAGTTAGTAAAACCGTCAATATTGTAAAAACTGTCTTACCGTTTAATTTGTATTTATTCAATCCAAAGGCATTTATTACAGCATCTAATTTATGCGTTATACTGTTTTCTTTTATTTCAAGATTACTTAAGAAAAAATAAAAAGCAATCGCTGCAAAAGGAATCAGAGCAATTATTATCATCATCTCAACTCCTTAATTTCCTTAATTTTGTATTTCTCAAGGAATATTACCACGTCAAGCGAATTTTCAAGCATTTCTCTTAACGTATCTTCTTTCATATCTGAATCGGCTCTGCTCATCAAATAAAGAAGCCTGTTTATCACTTCATCTGCTGAATTAGCATGTATAGTCGCCATTGAACCTTTATGGCCTGTATAAACGGCATTAAAAAAGTCAAAAGCTTCTTTATCTTTCATTTCGCCTATAAAAATCCTGTCAAGGCTCTGCAACAATGCTGCACGTGTCAAATCAAACAATGTATAGTTTTTAACTTCTGGATTATCTGATATTCTGACTAACTGCGTTATTATATCTGGATGCTTTGGCACAATTTCCATTGTTTCCTGTATCAATAACGCTCTATCATTTAAAGGAATTTCATTAATTAATGCACCCATCAAAGTAGTTTTTCCTGAACCGCCTTTACCAGCTATAATTATTGTCTTATAGTTTTTTACCATTTGTTTTAAGCGTTCTCTTGTGTTTTCATCAAACATTCCTGACTTCTCCAGATTTAATAAGCTCTGTGATGCAGAAGGTTTTCTTATGCAAATTGTAGGTGATTTCGCAGCGATAGGAGGCAAACTTACTACAATCCTCAAATTTCTCAATCTGTCTGTTACAACTGCCTGTGCTTGATTTTGATTTATTGTACCTCCGTTCATCGCAACTATTTTTTGACAGTATTTCAACAATTCCTGTTCACTCTTAAAGCTCTTATTTACCTTCATTTTATCTCCATACTTTTTTATAAATATGGTTTCAGGATCATTAACTAATGTATCAGTAATATCTGGATCATCAATATAAGGTTGCAATATACCATATCCAAAAAGCATATCCTTAACATCTTTTAGTTTTTCGCTTGATATTTTCTTTTCTGCCAAAAACGCAATAATTTCTTTATCCAATGCATCTTCACTGATTTTATTGCTGGAATAGTCATTTATAACTTTTGATTTTTCATAAGTGAATTTGTCAGCTATTTCCTTTATATCAACATCTTGAGCTTTATCTAAATCTACTTCATAAGGATTTATTAACACATTAACACCCTCTTTACACTTTTTTAACTTTTATGCCTGTTATCTCTTTTGCGCTATCAACGTCTGCATGTTTTCCTGCTATAAGTCCTGTCATTTTAGCTTTGTCTATTTTCCAGTTGTCGCATACAAACTTTATCATTTCAGCATTAATGTAATAAGACAAATTGTTAGGTTCCATTACCACGTTTATTTCATCAGCATATTTCAAAGCAACATAAGTATCAGTAAAATATATACCTGCATTTACATCAAACACAGCCGTATCAAAATCAAGAACGCTTATTATATATGCCAAATGTTCAGAAGTGAATTTCATATACTCATATTTATCAAAACCTGTAAAAACATACATTGAACTTTTTTTATTAAGAAATTGAAGTATGTCACTTTGTCCTCCTTCATACATTGCAATAAGTTCTGTTTTGGGCTTATATTCAAGTCCGTAATATCTGTATATGTCAGGTATAAACTCTTTAAAGTCAATTAACACCGTTCTGCCTTTTTCCTTTTCAGCTCTTTTTATTGCAAGTTCTGTTTTTGAAGTCAGCTCTGCTGCACTCCAATACACTATTTTTTTCAAGTTTCAACACCTCACTTTATATCGCTTAATAAAGAATTATTAATTGAAATCTTTGCGTTTTTTCTTAAGCTGTCAGTAAAATCTTTAAGTGCATTTTGTTTTTTTACATCAAGAAGTGTTTCTTTTATGGAATCTTTGACATCATCAAGCGACTTTGTTCCTACATTATCAACCTTTACTATCTCATATATGCCTGACATAAGTTTTACTTCTGTTACACCATTATCCTTTAAATTATAATTTATTGTTGCAGAATATTGATTTAATGAAAAATTTCCAACAAAACCGCCATTATCTTTTGTTGCAGTATCTATTGAATATTTTTTAGCCAAATCAGAAAAGTTACTGCCTTTATTTAACATGTTTAAAACATTATCAGCATCTTTTTCATTTTTTAAATCTATTCTGTAAATGTCAGCATATATATACTCATTTTTGTGCTGTTCATAATACTTTTCAATTTCATCAGCAGATACGCCTACATAGCTTGTTTCCTTTGCAATCAATTTATTTATTATATCAGCATCATTTCTGCCTTTAATTCCTTCTTTAAGTGCCTTATTAAGCATCAATTTTTCATTTATCATGTTGTTTAATAATTGTTCCTTATATATTTCTTCAAACGTCTTTCCGTTAATCTTTTGGTTTTTAACGCCTTGAATCTTTTTCTCTGTATCACTTAATGCTTTTTTAAACTCATAAACAGTTATTTTTTCTCCATTCACATTTGCAACAGGCATTAAAAAATAATACGCCAGATAACTGCCTGCAAAAGCAATAATAGCAAGTAAAGCAATTATTATCTTTTTCAAATTTACACCTCCTAAAAAGTCAACTCATAAACATATACATATTCACGCTTAAACACCTGTTTATAAAAATCAGGATTAAACAAATTTTTTAATACAGTCCTTGAACTCATCAATACAAGTTTTTCTGACGGTTGAGGAATAAACATTAAAGTATCATCAAGCCTTTGAAACGTAAGGATATGTTCTTGTTCAAGCTTTAAAAGTACATTTTTATATACAAACATATTAGTAACAAACTTATAAGTTTTGCCTTTATTTTTTTCAGCTATAGCCTTAAAAGAGCCTATATAATCGTTTATGATGTTTTTGCGTATCACATCTTTATTCTTAAAATAATCATAACGTCTGTAAGTTTTATATAAATGTTTCAAACTCATAGCCTGTTTAATTTCTCCAAAAGTCAAAACAAAAACAGGAGTAAGCCTTTTAAAAAACATTTCAACAAATGCTGTCAAGAGGTCAAACAAAAGATCAAAAACATATATTGACTTTACAAGCATATAAAAAATACCGCCTAAATAATAAATCATCACCTCACCTCACGGCTTTTCCTCTATAATCTGCATACTTTGTCCTCTGACATAATCAGTACTTGGACGTTTTAAAATATTTGTGTAAAATACGTATTTAGGAAATATATAATGTATTGTTACTGTGACCTCACTGCCTGGATCAGTGTTAGGATAACTGACATCTATTGTTGATTTATCACTCCAATCTGGAAGAAATTTGCCTGCAAAATCATCTGCTGCCTGCTGCGCTGAAGCTTCTATTGTATCAGGATTTTGTGCAGCACTTCTTGCAGCGACAAGAGATGTTTCTTGTACGATAACCTGATCATAGCCTATTATAACTATCTGTGAAATAGCAACAATCAATATAAGCAACATAGGCACCCATACCACAAAGTTTATAAATTCCGAACCACGTTTGTCTTTTAAAAATTTTTTAAACAACATTTACACCTCCTAAAAAAAATTAAGGCACTTTTATGTGCCTTAATTTCCTACTGCTGTATTTGTTAACTTTGACATTACATTTGAAATAAAGTTTACTATTGCGTCTCTTGTTGAAGGAAGTGCAAAAAGTATTATTGCAACTGCAAATGCTATTATAGCGACTACTGTTACCACATCAGCACCCTTTTTGTCTGAAGCAAATTTTACAACTCTGTTTTTTATGTTTGTTAACAATTTTAATACCTCCTTAAAAATTTTTTCAAAAAAATGCACTCACAAAGGAGTGCATTTAAAAATTAATTTGTGCCAAGAGTTTGTTGTACTTGTGTGTTGGTATTTGAAACACCGTTTACAACTGTCTGTCCTAATGCCTTAATCTGAGGTCCTGCTGCTACCACTATAAAGATTAAGAGTATTGCGAAGGCAACTATTTCAGCAGAGCCTTTCTTTGATCTTTTGAGCAAACCTGTTAAACTCATAGCAACACCTCCTAAACTTTATGTGAAGTTATTAGTTTGTGCCAAGAGTCTGTTGTACCTGTGTGTTAGTGTTTGTTACACCTGATACCACTGTTTGACCAAGCTGTTTAATCTGCGGTCCTGCTGCTACTACAATGAAGATTAGGAGTATTGCAAAAGCAACTATCTCCGCAGAACCTTTCTTTGATTTTTTAAGTAAACCTGTTAAACTCATAAAACTACCTCCTTAAATTTTTTTGTGGCATTTTTACATGCACAAAAAAAGGCACTCAAAAGAGTGCCTAAAAAATTATTTACACGTCATATCAAACTCATCTGGTGCCATTCCCTGAAACCAAAAGAACAAAAATCCAAAGAAAGGAACAATCCAAAAAAACCAGCTATTCGGTGTATCTACAATGTATCTTATTAACCATACTAATGGCTGATACCATACAAATATTGACGCAAAATAATAAGTTATTTTATTTAAAAATTTATCATAAATGCCGACACAAATAGATAAAGTCGCAAACCATGAAAACTCAACTGCCAACATATCATTTCCAGCTACAGGCATGCTTAATTTTATAGGATAAAACATAAGCAAAATCAAATTATGAAAACTTATATGGCGGAGAAAAATTTCAGAAATAATGATACCTGCATAAAGCGCAAGTCCTATAAAGGCTACGTTTAAATTTGATGAAGGAAGTGATTTATTTTGAACGATATTCTTTTTATTTCTTCTGCTTTGAGTATTGCTATAATCATCATCTATATGCCTATTTACAGATTTACTCAATTTATTCTTGTGTTTATTGCAGTCATCATCCTTTATAATATTTTTTATATTAAAGTAAGTAAATATTTTGTTAGAAAAAGATTTGAAAAACATGATTACCACCTCTACAAAAATACTTTTTTATCTTTTTGGCTTTTATGTACTTATCCTAAAGATGATATTCTGTCTATTCTTTCTGAAAACTTGAATATTGCAGTAAAAAAATTAATGCAAAACATTAAATCAGGAGATAAGATTGTTGTCAAAACGCATATACATACAATTGTTGAATTTAAGTTTTCTTATGAGCCTGAAAAATCAGCTTTTAAACAAAAGTTTATTTCGATTATATATTATTCTTTAATTGCATTATCAACAGCACATATACGAAAACTATTATTACACGAAAGAAAAAAATTACCTAAAATCAGTGAAAAAATATGGTACCAACTCATTTGGACAAAAAAATAGCAGAAATACGTTAAGTACCCCTGCTAATAAGGATAAACCTGATGGTCTACATCATATTCAAGTTTATTGTCTATCTGCGTGTCTTTCCGTCCAATAAAAGGCACAGGCTGCATTAAAGGATCAGGCTGCATCGTAAGGTACAATTTATTGTCCTTTAACAAGTAATGATCCACACGTGATATTCCAAGTCCATGTATACGCTCAAAGTACGTTACATCAGGTCCAGGAGGATTGGCAAACGTAGGATCAAAAGCGTTTATTGCAACATTGTCTTTTACAAGCGTGTCTACTTTTCCATACTTTTCTACTTCAAATGGAAATATCATTTTTGTATCTTTTGTGTATGGACTTATACCTTGATTAGCATAGTAAATGTCGTTTAAGTCAATCTGTCCAGCTTTTGGATATTCAAAATATGCGTCATATTCAAAGCTATTTTTGTCCTGTTTCAGGTTTTTAATATATTTAGGCGTTATTGTTTGTCTGCCTGCGTCTTTATAACGTACCACAAGTGTTTCAGGTTCATCTACTTTAGTCAAGTCAAGCGGTACAAATCTCAATATTTTCTCTCCATTTACTCCGTATTCATACGTCCAATAGCCTATATCAGTTACTTTTACATGCACCTTTAAGAATGAGTGCCGTTCACTGTCTATTGCTATTGAAGGTACTGACGGATGCCATAATGTATATACCACATCTCTGTCAAACGTTATTTGTGCTTTATATGATACTGGAGAGTTGTTTTCAGGATATATCTGAAGTGTTTTCATGTATACATCAGACCATCTTGCCTTCAATCTCGAATACCTGCCTGTTGGATTGTCCTCAACTGATAGCTTTATTAAATGATAGCCTGGCTGATTTACAACAACGGTATTCAAATAATTTTCTGCTGCTGTTTTGTCTGTAAATATATTTCCGTCTATATCCCACTTCCATGCCACGATAGGATCAAAATCAGGATCATAAGACAAGTCTTGCAGCATTATCTTGTTGTTTTTATTAACGCCGTTTACATCACCTACAATTGAAAAATACGCTACAGGCGCATTATTGTAATATACTCTCAACGGTTTTTTGTCCATTCCAAAATGTTGCGGTATACCTGCCCAGTACATCTGATTTTTATAGTAATCCCAGTCTGTCAATGTTACCCACATGTCATATGAATAACTTTCTATGTTATAATGGTCATCATCATACCTTTTACCAGATACAGGCAGCAGATTGATCTGACCCCATGAAACAGGATAATTTATTACTCCAGTTGACGTATATTCAGGATTGCCTAAATCCTGATATGTTATAGGACTAGATGATACTTTTACAGGTACAGGATGCCAAACTTCATAAGAACCATAGTGAGTATTGCCATCACTGTCAGTCCACGAATAATATTCAGTTTCCCAATATCCATGATCTTCCCACCATGAATTTATATATGAACCTGTTATTACGTTCCATTGGTAATAATCAGTCCAGTAATTTGTACTTGAACCGCCTGATCCTTGTGTTATTGGAAGTGCAGTGAAGCTTACAGTAGGCTGATTCAATGGTCCGCCTGGATACGGGCTTGTAGGCAAGTACCAATTAAAGTTATCTGTATAAGACGCAACTTCTGGATCTACAAGTACCTTATGGCTTGTTGGATTTTCCTGATGTGTACCCCACGGACTGCTATTTGCAACGTAGTGATTAAGGCTTTCAACAATGTACCTGTCATAAACCCAATTCGAGTCCTCTGTATAATTTACAGTACCTATGCTGTCACCTACCATAGCTTCGTCCATGTTGTTATAAGGATTTTTCGTAGTTCCTGTAAAATCAAATTTTACATCTAACGTGCCTCCAGAAACTTCTTGCTGTCCGCCTTCAAGCTGCTTGTTAAGAATATTGTCTTTATACTGCGTTTCTTTTAAAAGTCTGTCATTGTCTGTGTCATGGAACATTTCGCCTGCTTTAGAACCATCATTATCGCCTTGATATACTGGATTGTTATAGTCGATTGTTGCTGTTATCAGTTCTGTACCTGTTAAATAATATGAACCGAAATCGACTGGTTTTTCATCAAACGGATCATAGTTTACTGTTTGAGTACTTACTAAATTATGATTTATATATAGTCTTGCAGTTGCCGTTCCATGAAACTGATAAAGTGATTTTGTATCAACTGCTATATGCACGTCTTGAGGCGTACTTATAATTGCTGTGTCATGGTTGTTTTGATCAAATGTATGAATTTCTGACACTGTCAAGTTTCCTGTCGCCTGATAATCACCGACAAATATGGTTGCTGAAGCTGCTTTATCATTCACAACTGCACTATTTACATATTCACCATTGCTTACTGCAATTACATTCGCTCTTAATATAGCAGTCTGGTTAGGCTCTAATGTGCCTATATACCACATATATCCGCTATAATAGCCAATTGAAGGATCAATGCTTACATATTTAAGTCCTTGTGGCATTTGGTCAGTTACAACAACATTGTCTACAGGTTTATCAGATGTGTTTTTAACTGTTACCTCATAGTAGTCACTCTCTCCAGTATTTATAAAAGGTCTGTCTACTGTCTTTGTTATTACTATTCCATTGCCATTTGAGTATGTTATTTTAATTGTTACATCAGTATCAAAAATGTACTTATTAGGCTTCATTACACGTACATCAATACCAAAATCAAAGCCTACGTCTGTATTGTATACAAAGGCTTTTATTTTATGTCCTTTATATTGCGGTGGCAAAAGAATATATGATGCACCTATTATTTGAGCATTAGGTTTTCCATCAGGTCCATATATAATTTGTGGAGAACTCCCATCAGGACGTTTTATACTATTTAAGTCTATATACTGTCCTGTTGTTTCGTCATATACATATCTTAAAAAGTACCAGCCATTAGACCCCCATTGTCCATCAGGCTGAACCTGATAGTACATTCCTGCGTTTGGATCACGTCTCAAATCGTACTCACTACCAAAAGGACTTATCTGACCTGCCAGTGTTGTCGGTATCCAATTATTATAGTCATGTCCTATTAATTCTATTGGAACATTATTTGAATTCGGATCGCCTAAATAGAGATATTCACCGTCACTTTCTTTGTGAAGTGGAAAATATAATGCAGCATAATTAGTATCGTATCGTGACGCTGCTGTTTCACCTTCTGTCATAAGATAAAAGTCAAATTGCGGATAAACTTCCATATTCGATATTTGCTTGCCATTACCAAATTGATAGTCACCATCAGAAGTTTTTTGTATCCACGATTTATAATTTACATTATCGCTGCCTTCCGTATTACTCCACGTAGGCGGTGCATCATTGACAAAATATTTGCCTTGATCACTTACATAACCTTGAGGCGATGTATAATCTTTATCTGGATTTAAAAGTATTGCAGGCATTCCGTCTTTTTTATATGTTATACTTGTTTTTGCCTGATCGATACTGGCTGCATCAAACGTCGCTACCTGCCAGCCTTTATTATCAGTTGTTCCGTCTATTGTTACATCTTCATTAGGATTTTTCAAGATACTGTTTATTCCAGGCGGATTTGATATTTGCATTATCAGTTGGTTATATCCTAACGTACGTGGCTTCATTTGATAATCATCTTGACCTATTAAAGTAGACGAATCTGCCAAAAAATTATAATAGTGCTTTATATGTGCCCATGAAAATTGCAGATCATTCATATCAGGTTCTACATTTCCGCCCCATGTTCCTATTGTCAGTCCGCTGTCTGATGTTGACATCACTCTTGCCTGTCCGTTTGTTGAATTTGTCACTTCTGCCGATACTATGCTCTCTCCAGTAGGTATCACTGCACCTGCTTTTATTAAATCGTCTATTGAGAAAGTATTGTCTGTAAAGTGTGATGGATCACCGCCTGAATCTATTATCTGCTGGTATTCGTCTGCTGTAAGCTCTCTGTGGATATGGACTGTCACATATGTCGTACCATTATCTGATATTGCAGGAGTATCCGCTTTTGCATTTACAGGAGTATATGCTATACTGCTGAATATCAGTATGCCTGACAATATTAGTGGTATTGACTTTTTCGTTTTCTTCTTCACCTCCTTTCTCTCTTTAACTATTAGAAGGTCTTTCATCACAACAAATCACCTCCATAAAAAAAAAAGAGCCTTTAAGCTCACAAAAAATAAGACAGGATATTTCCTGCCTTATTTCCACGGTTCTACATATTGCGTTGTATAATCACCATATTTTGATGTTTCTGTTTCTAACGATCCAGTATTTCCATTAAAACTTATAACGCCTACATTACCACTTATCATGCCATTAGGCGGTACAATATCAGTGATTTTCTGGAACTGATCTCCATATTCTATTGGCAAGTTTTTGCTTATATATATTGAATTTGTTGCCTGATCGAATTTTACGCCATATCCAAAAGCATTTGCTTCGGCTCTCAATGGCAAGTATGTCACACCATCGTCCATTATCAGTGGTGGTACATCTGTTTTAAACAAGATATAGTGATATGGTTTTAAAGTAGCTTTAACTATATATGGCATTCTTATAAAAAAGCCTAGTTTCCACGGATCAGCAGGCACATTATAGCCATCACCGCTTAATGTATTATCATACCTTACAGAATTAATTATAAAGCCGTCAGGTCTGTTTGATTTATATCCAGGATCCCAATACACTACATCTGATGGTCCAATAGCACCACCAGTTTGACCCTTAACCACATTCACGTAGTCTGTAATGTAATATATAAAGGCTCTTAGAGGTAACATTGTACGACCACGGACAATCAATATAGGTCTACTAACTGTCACAACCTGATATGTTCCATTTACCTCCTGTATTTCCTGTGTATTTCTAAAGTCAACCTTTTTGCCTTCTATATATATGTTCGGATTAGACTCATATACAGGCTCATTAGGAAGTCCTGCAATATGGTGCGAACTTGCTGCTGACGTATTAGTTGTTGTGCTTGCCGTAGTATTTACTGTTGTAGACGTTGATGTTACGCTATTTGATGTGTTATCTGCAAAGCTTGCTGCTGGTATTAACATTGTACTTATTAACAAAGCACTTAATGCTACTTTTAATGTTTTTTTCATATGTGGCATCACACTCCCTTGATAATATTTTACCACAACTTTGACGTCTTACAACAATTTTCCTTACAAGATATAGTGTACATCTATTTATGTGTTTTGTCAATATCCAGATGTACTAAAAATTGATGAGCATGAAAAAAGCAGGCATTAAGCCTGCATATATTCTAATTTAGCAACTTTTTTATCTCCTCTTTTGGCAACTCTGTAATTTCTGCTATTCTGTCAATGTTCATGCCTTCTTTTAACAGCTTCTTTGCTATTTTTATAGCTTTTTCTTTTTCACCTTCTTTAATACCTTTCTCAATACCTTTTTCAATGCCTTTTTCTATACCTTCTTTAATACCTTTTTCTATTATCATCTTGTACGTCTCAGATTCTTCAATCCTAAACATTTTTATCACCTCCGAAAAAACTCTCTCAATAACTTCTTTTTTAAAGACTATACCTGATAATATCTCTGCCTTAAATGCTATGTCTTTCTTTTTGTTTATGTCCAAAGGAATATCCTTTATCGCCTCAACACATCTTTCCAGATATTTTTCTCCTTCTTCTTTCCTTCTGTTTTGATCCATCAGTGGAAGAAGCGGATACAAGTCATAATAGTCTGTTCCTACAACATCAGTATATTTTATGTCACCGACGTTTATTATTCTGTACTTATAATCTAATGCATTTTGTTCTCCAAAGTCATAGCTTAAGCTACTTGCCATTTTCACATTGTCTTTTCCTATATATACGACTATCTGATATGGCAGGAGATTGTGCTTTTCCATTATCTCCAAGGAATATCTCAGCATTCTGTAAGGCATTTTTTCATCATTTTCTGATTGAAATTCTATGTGCACAGCCACATTTCCTTTGTCTGTAGTGCATTTGAATATCATGTCGCTGTCTCTGCGTTCTACTCTTGCAAATTCTATATTTAGTTCATCAATTTTTGTGTATTGTAGTCCAAGAAAATAACTCATTATATCATCAGCCATATCAGAAAAAATATTTTTCATCGTTATATCGTATTTCTGTGCCATTTTTCTTCCTTCCATTTCTCTTTTTTCTTATCTACATTATATCACATACATAGGCATGAAAAAAGCAGGTGCGAAGCCTGCTCTTATTCCTGATAGTTTTTAAATATTCTGCTATGATAATCTATAGGTACATATAAAGTTTGATTTTTTGTAACTTTGTTTAAAACATTTTTAGTTTTTAATGCAACGTTGCCTGTTATTGTAAGAATATAGTCATTTAATGAAACATCAACGTTACTAACAGTATAACCATATTCGTTAAATACTTGAGTTACAATATTTATAGCATTTTGCTTATCAAAGTATAATGAATTAGAAACTATATGCTTATTATCGTACTCATTCCCGCTCTGTCCATCTTGAGACTCTAATATAGAATACTGGATTTTTTCTGAAGATTGTACACATGCAGTATTTATATTTGCTCTTTCAGTTCCAACCTGCAAAAATAGACTAACTCCTATTATCAAAAGTCCAAACAATATTACCAAATAAAAAGACATTAATAACGTGCCAGAACCTTTTTTATCTTTAAGCATTTGTATAACCTCCTAACCAGCCTGCACCATAAACTTAAATATCATCAGTATCAGAGGATATACAATTACTAATATAAACGGAATAACGTATCCCACAAAAATATGAAGCGTATATTTCACAGGTGCATTTTCCGCCATAGATATTATTTTTGTTTCAAGCTCAAGTTCCATATTTTCTTGAAGCCTTTCTAATGAACTTACTATATCCGTAGTTGTTTGTGATCTCAATGAAAGAATCCTTGCAATTCTTCTAAAGTCATCTGAAAGTGTCTTTGGAGACACATTATTAAGAGCTTCTGTCAAAGACTTGCCAGAATCTAATCTAATATTGATTTCTTTTATAAATGGTATTACAACGCCTCTTTTGTTTTTTGCAATATAGTCAAACACACTTTCAACAGGTGTTCCTACTTTTAAGCCTTGAAGCATAGCATCAATTACGTCAGGAAGTTCTTTCTGAAATTGGTCTTTAAATTTTTTAACTTTGCTTGTATAGCGTGACAATGTCAAAAGTATTAAAGCAACAGCCATAATTATACCATTAGCTATCATACCTCTCAAAATTCCTAATACAATAAAAACAACAGACAAAAATATCATAACTGCAAGAACAGACAGCATTTCATAAACATCTCTGACACGAAAAACAAACACTGGAAGATAACCTTTTGTATCAGGCAAAGATATGTCCACGCCAGCGACTGTCTTTATATTCCGATCCATATTCGCCAAAAAATCTTCAGACACTTTTTTGTCAATAAAAGGCTTTAAAAGCCGAGTCAACTTATCAATCAATGTATCCACCTCCTACATTTTGGCCATGTTATCAATTGATTTAAGAATTACATAAGTAGTTACGACAAAAATACCTATAACAACAGACAAAATAATATGTCCTAATGGAGTTGAATATGCAGCCTGAAAATCTGGTGAGCTAAAAATTAATATTGGTATAAATATACAAATAACACCTAATACTGCAATTATAACGCCTTTTGTATTTGCAGTCAGTGATTTTATTTTCATTCCTCTTTGAAGTTTTTTATTTATTCTCTCTGCTGAACTTATACAAACATCAATTAAGTCTGCACCAGTCATCATTGCATAAAGTACATTATCAATCCACGATATTATGATACTTGAATATATAACTTCTTCTTTAAATTTTAACAAGGCTTCTTCTACAGTTGTTCCAGAATTAATATTTGTTATAACACGATCAAGATGCTCTCTCAATATTGGTCTAGTATGTTTTGAAACGTCTATTAAGGCTGATATAAAATTAGGATTTACTCTCAAAACAACAGCTAAATCTGTCGCAAACGTTCCAAACTCTTTTTCAGTTCTAAATCTAATACTTGATTTACGGTTATTTAAGAAAAATTTAATCAAAACAACAAGTATAACAATTGACAAACATGCATACATAAAGCCAAATTTAAGCATAGCTGCAACAAATAACAATAATGAAACATATAAAAAATAAAGTATAAAATCATCAGTTTTTATTTTTATGCCAGCACTGACAAGGCTTTCAGTAAGCTTATCATAAAACTTTCCGAGTCCCTGAAACATACTGTAATGCACTTCTTCAGGCTTTATTAACTGTCTATTTAAACGTATCTGTATACGGTATTTTTTATAATCGTTTATTGCAAGAAAAGTAAGTCCTAATAAAAAGACTAATACAGCAGCAAACACACTTATTATCAAAATATCACCTGCTTTCTTCGTATTTATAAACATAATCTAAATCATACGTATTATCAGAATTTAGTCCTTTTACCTCAACTATTTCTTTTATAACTCTGCCAATATTGTCGCCTTCCTCATTTTCTAAAACATCAAGATATACTATTACATCAATTGTATTTGATATTAATGTCCTTAAAGAACGATCATCCATGTTTTTATACTCTTTTATCTTCATTTCAAGTTTTTGAAGTGCTAACACCGTACTTGAAGCATGTATTGTTGTCATTGAACCTTTATGTCCTGAATTTAAAGTATCCAAAAATTCATAAGCAGCTTCAGGAGTACGTATTTCTGCTATTATAATTCTGTTAGGATTCGCTCTTAAACAATCATTGAGTATGTTTGTCCATGTAATTGGCTTTGTATCTTCAGTTCCTTTCCTTATTTTAAAGCTATACACGTATTTTAAAGGTATACTCATTTCTCTTGTATCTTCCAACAACGCCACAACATGTTTAGGCTGAATATAAAATGTAAGTCCATTTAAAAACGTTGTTTTACCAGAACCTGTCTGTCCTACTGCAAGTATATTTTTTCTTTCTTTTACAATGTTTTTAAAATACTCTATCATGTCATCTGTTAAGTTTATATATCCACCTCTTAATTCTTCCAAGCTTTTTGCATTGCTTGTATGCTTCCTTATTGTAATCACTGGAACCAACGATTCAGGAGGAACTATCAAAAGTGCACGTGAACCATCGTAAAGCTCTGCATCCACCGAAGGAATCTGCGCATTTATTACTTGCGGAGGATATGTTTGTCCTGCAATTTTTTCAATTACTCTTATTACATCTTCGTTACTCATAAAACTTTCTGTATCTTCTTTTTTCTCGCCATTTTCCATATAAATAATATTTGTTCCCATTACCCATATATCAGTTACATCAGGATTTTTTAAATGTTTTTCGATAGGTCCTAATCCGAATAATAGATTATACACGTAATCATATAAATTTTTATCAGGTACATCTGTATAGTGTTCATTACAGTATTCTTCAACAAACCTATCACAAAGTTTTCTAGTTTCTGTTACGTTTCCTGCAACATCATACTGCAAAACTTTATTGCGCACATAATCAAGTAAAAGCTGATCCTTATAAAAATTCACTCCTTTTTTTATCTCCTGTATTCTTTCTGTCAGACTCACAAAATCAACTCCTTTGCTTTTATCATGTATTTCATAAGATGTTTGTCATCTATACCTTTTAACTTTTTTATAAAAGGCACAGAATACAAAATCGGAAGTTTATAGCGTATCTTATCAATGTATTGTAACTGATTAGACACGCTTTTGTTTTTAATGTAAAAATAGTTGCTTAAGTCACTTAATTCATTGATTTTAAGCCAATCCAAAAAACTGTTCACTCTTGCAGCGACTCTTAATTCATCTTCTACTACCAATATAACTTTTTCAGATTTTCCCATAACATCTATACAACTTTCTATAAAACCAGGCTGAATATCGAACAAGACTACATCATATCTTTTTTCTAGTTCACTTACGAGCTGCATAATATCATTTGAACTAATTTTTTCATAGTCATCAGGATATGCACCTACTATAACATCATAATTTCTACCTTCAGGTCTTTGTATTGAACCATCTAAATCATTTAACGCATTTAAAATATTTTTAGTTTCAGAAACACTTAATAAGGCAGGAAAATCTCCAGGTGAAAAATCATATTCTACCACGCATGTTTTTTTCTCTTTTGAAATTATATTTGCAAGTGCCAGAGTTAACGTCGTTTTTCCCACTCCACCTTTTGGTGAAAATATTGATATTATCATTTTTTCTTATTACACCTCCAAAATAAATTAGACAGGTCAAAGCCTGTCTATTGTCCATTAATTTCACTATGATAATAGTCATATATTGTTCCTTTTACTGTTATTGGTATTGTTATTGATTTTGTTGATAATTGACTGTTTACAGTTTTAGTAGCTGTTACAGTTATATTATACGTGCCATCAGGTGTATTCTTCGGAATTATAACAACTTTGTCATATCCTTGTGAAAGATTATGTCTTGTGCACCACAGTCCATTACCTTCATTTATCAATGTTGTTGTTCCTATGTTAACATAATCATTTGAGTTATACCACATTTGAGCTGTTATACTATCAGGATTTCCAGTGACATTTACTTGCACTATCATTGCCTGCCCTGCTGCATAAACAGTTTGCATTGATGGAGTTAATGATATTGGAATTACGGTAAGTGTAGTAGTTGCCTTGTTGCCCGCCTTATCGTAAGCGTCAATTATATAAGTTTTTTCAACTGCTGGTACCGTAAATGTTGCCGTATATGGATTTACATTATTTGCATTTTGAGAAGTACCTACACCTTCAACTACGATTTTATCAACTCCACTTACGTCATCTTTAGCACTAACATTTATACTGATATTATTACTGTTTATAACATATGAAGCATTTATTGTAGGTGCTGTTACGTCAACTGTACAAGGTCCAAAATATCCATAAGTTTCGTTACCAAGTTTATCAATTGCATGATAATGTATATACCAAGTACCATCCTGATTAATTGTATTGGTTATCGTTTGATAAGGCGCAGCAGTCTGCCATGTTTGTGGCATTGATGATGAATTAGTTACTGCATATTCGGCTGTTTGAACATTATTAGGAAAATCATCAATAATATAGTAGTAAGCAGTTAAGCTGTTATCAGAATTTTTCTTTGTTTGAAGGAGTGTTGCACTAGGCTTGACAACATCAATATTAACAAGCAATTGTGTCTGATCTGTACTTGATACTGTTGATTGCACTATTGTTGCACCTGCTGGCCGTGTACAATTAGAGTCAAGAAAATCCTGCACTTTTAATACAACTTTTGCATTTTTATAGCTTATACCTTGTGAAGTAAATGCGCTTGCTGGTATAAAGGCATAACCCGTTTTATTTTGTCCGTTTGAACTTGTTATTGTGCTTCCGTTGTCCCAGATAATATCTACTGTAGTGCCTGCTATTGGATTTCCGTTGCTGTCTATTAAGTATGCCTGACCTTTTTGCCAGTTATCAGTATCTGCATCATTCATAGTAAATCTCACAAATATTCCATTCTGTTGTGATGAATTTGCATCAGGATACAAGCTGCCATATTTTTTATACACACTGTCAGGTGATAAAGCACCGTTATATCCAAAAATAAAATTAATAAATTCATTTCCATTTTGCACTGTTAGTGTAGGTGCAGCATCTTGTCTTATCAAAACAGTTACGGTTTGTTCTTGACTTTGATAAGTAACTCCATTTATAGGCAAATTTCTTGCAACAGCCTTAATCTCGTAATATCCATCACAAGCACCGACAGTTGTATTTCCTGTATTCAACGGATCAATTGTATTTAGGTTATATGTTAATCCGCCGTCAGATTCCTGAATTTGATTGTTAATTAACGTTGTCCATGCAGACACACTGCTGGAACCATCTAAATTCATAACTTTTCTTATATATAAATCATAATATACTATTTTACTTCCTATATCCTGCGTTCCATATCCATCAATATTTTTATCATAACTATAAAGTCCAATCGTTACAGTTCCTTTTAACACTGTATCTACATTAAAAAATGCTGGTGCTGACGGAACAAAATTATCATGGTTAAATCCAGTGTCCGTATGGCTTGTTGTGTCTGTATGGCTTGTTGTATCAGTATGCGGTGTATAATCGGTATGAGGATAAGAATCACCGTGAGTAGACGGACTGTCACTATGGCTGCCATAATAATCATTATGAGAATAGCTGTCAGTATGACTTCCGTAAGTATTTGTATGAGTATTCCATTGATTGTATCTATCAGTATGAGCATAACCATCACTGTGAATAGCACGGTTATCATGGACATCAAAATGCCCGCCACCATATGAGCCATTATTATAATGAGTATTAGCATCTGAATGTGTGTCAGTATGTGAACCTCCAGGCAAATCATAATGTTCTGAATTATTATTACTATGACTGTTAGATTGAGTATATGAATCTGTATGCGGAATGCTGTCGGTGTGAGTTCCAGTTCCATTAGTATGAGGCGTACTGTCATAATGATAATGTCCTGTATCGCTGTGTTGTGAATATTGATTATATGTTCCTAGAGAATCTGCATGAGGCATGTTGTCTGTATGAGGATTAATATCTGTATGTGTATTTACTATTTCAGTCTGCGGTTGATTTCTTTGAGTGTCTTGCACACTTTTAATAAAATTTTGAAAGGCAGTAGTATCAAACACTGCCATTACCGCAAAATTCTGAAACTCGGTCATTATAGGCATCTTTTGCCACCTCCATCAAATATTTTATCAAGTCCTCCTTTCGCTTTTGTTCATTAATTTTTATATCTTTAGTTTTCTGCGATTTAATAATGTCAACATGAAAACTATACTTTGTACCTGTGTCTGTCATAAAATTAATATTCCTAAAAATTTTATATTCAGAGCAATTTAAAAGATCATTTTTATTATATGTTAATGAGATATTCCTGCCAAGTTCTCTTAATACCTCATAAATATTCTTAACACTATAAAAGCCTTTATTTATCATAATATCTCTTGCATAGGGATTTAGGTTTTTATCGTGTATTATATCCACATTTCTCAATACATCATAAACATCATTATATGCACGCCTAAAAAACTCACAATAGTTTTTTTCAACTCCAGCAGCACTTCCAGTGGACTCAATAGCAGAAGCATTACAACCTCCATGACAGGCAAACCAATAACCGCACTTTTTGCAAGTTGTATCAAAACGCTGTTGTATTTCTTTTACATAAGTTTTATAGCCTTCAGTGATGAATACTTCATCAATACTGTTTATATCAAACACTGTAGTCATTTTATATTTTTCAGGATAATATCTGTCACAAGGATAAATCTCTCCTAACGGATTTATACCTATCCAATGATAACGACAATCGTGATTTCTGCAAGTTGCGCCATTCATATCACCAATAACAATTGAAAGCATTTCAGCAGCGGAACGTTCATAAGCACCATTTTTATCATACAGCCAGTATTTAAAATACTTTATAAATTCCTTTTCATATTCTTCAGGTGATAATTCTAGATCATTTTTTTCTGTCTGTTTTGTATGAAATACCATATTCATACTGGTACTAATACCGATTTTTTTATAGTATTCATATATTTGAATTTGATCCTTATAATTTTCTTTTGTTATTACATCTATCGTACCTATTTTAGGACCAATTTCAGAAGAAAGTTTTAATATATCTTCCAACTTTTGATTTATTTTTTTATCAGCTTTTGAATTTTGATTTTTCTGATTCGACACTCTTAATTTTTCTTGATACATTGCATTGTAAGACATGCCAGGAGAAATCTTATATTGCTTAAAAATGTTAAACCATTTTTCATTATAATTAATACCATTAGACATTATATAAGAATCTATTTCAAGCATCGGATATTTTGATATTACTTCTTCATAAGCTTTTATATACCACTGTATACCAACCATAGTAGGCTCTCCGCCATGCCAAATAAGCTGCAATCGTTCCGTGTATTCTGACAAAAGTTTTAATATCCTGTCTAATGTTGCAAATGACATGTCATTCTTTATTTTCTCTCTGTAAGGCTTATCGTAACAATATTTACAGTCAAGATTACATCTATGTGTTGGTTTTATCAAGACTGAAAAATATTTTAATTTTGGTGCAACAAGATAATATTTTTTTAAAAGTTTATTATAAAACTGTTGATATGCACTCTCGTCCTTCTTATCAAATGTTACTTCGATATGTTCTTTATCTGTACCTTTAACATTTATAATTTTATCATTTTCATTTACACGTTTTGCAAAATATAACCATTTATCATGATTATCTGTTACAATTACTATTTTTTTAAACTCATCATCTATGTTAGCCTTTATTTTATTATCTTCAAAATATTTTTTTATTTTTTCTTTATAATTCATCATAAACACCTCCACAAAAAAAGAACCACTTTTAAAGTGATTCTTTATATGGAAGAATTATTTATTTTCCGTTCCACACAGGAATATTATAAATTTGTCCATTTTGAAGATAAGTACCATAATTTATATACATATCCACATTCTCACCAATATATTGATCCTGATATTGCGGTTCATTTTTCAACAGTTCTATGCCATCTCCAAATTCCTGTGTTATATCTTTACTTATATAAACTGCATTATTTTGTGCATCATATTTAACGCCAAAACCAAATAAGTATGCTTGCACTCTTAAAGGCAAATACGATGTTCCTCCATTTATATCAGTTACCAGCGGAGGAATATCTATTTTATAAGTCTTATGTGAAATCTCTATTGGATCGCCATGCTTTTGGTAATAAGACGTTGCACATTGAAAGTTTTGCATCATATTAGCATGATATTCATAATTTGAATTTGGTATATCATATTGCAACATGATCCATGTTGCATTTTTTATGTCATCTGTTCTTACCATTTTAGGTATGTCGGTTTTAAATTGCATATCTGGATAATATTGAACATACGTTGAATTATGTGGCGTACCATCTGAATTGCTCATTATGCCATTAACATAATAAGTAAATGCTCTTGCAGGAAGCATTATTCTTCCATTAATGCTTATAACAGGTGCACCATAAATCTTTTCAAAATCAACCAGTTTATTTTCAATATATATTTTAACATTGGCCTTATAAATTTTTACATCAGGATATCCTGCAACTTTGTTAGGAAGTAAATCCGACGTATTAACAAGTGTCGTACTAGAATTAGAAATTTTTTGATCATTACTTTCCGCATAAGCAAATGAAAAAATTATGATTGATAAAATAAGAAGTGAAATAATTATTATTCTTCTTTTCATCAATATCAACCTCCCCATCTAATTTTATCAATTTTAGCAGTAGCAAAGTGATTTTCAATCAGTTCCAAAGTGATGTCTTTGAACATATCGAATTGTTTATTGCATATTCTTTCATATTCAGTAATAGCATCTTTTTCAGATAAATTATAATACTGCAAATAATGCTTTATATCTTCCATATCACTTCGAAGAAATAAATACTGCTCATCAATAATATAATCGACAAGGTTTATATAAAGTTTAGTTGAAAGTTCTTTACCAAATATTAAATAATTCTCATAAATCAGCTTTTCAGTAGGCATACCTTTTTTATGTTCTAATATGAAATTTATACTTTGTCCTTTGAGATATTTTTTCCATATTTCCATAGACATTTTTTGTTGTTCTAATACTAAATCTAAAACAAAATTCACTTTACGTATTTTATAATTCCTTATATTTATATCTTCTTGAATTTTGTCAAGTATTTTTGTTACATCCCGTTTTGTAGTTTTTGTAAGTTTAACAAATTTTCTATATTCATGACTATTCATATAATCGAATATTTCATCTTCTAAAGATACATAAAAAACACATTCACCGATATTTCCCTGCCTTGCTGTACGTCCTCTGACCTGATCATCTATTCTTTTATCCAAAAACCTACTTAAACATATCAATTTTAAGCCATTCTTCTTTTTTGCTTCTTCATCAATTTTTATGTCAGTTCCTCGACCAACCATGTTTGTCGACACTGTAATTACACTGTGTATTCCAGCACTATTTATTATTTCATCTTCAAAATCTTCAGTATATGAATTTAATAGATTAGCTTTAATGCCATTGCTTTTAAGCATTTCATATACTTTATTAGACTCTGAATCACATCCTGTAACTATTAATACAGGCTGTTTTTTGTCCCATTTATATTTTAAATAGTAAGACAGATATTCATATTTTTCTTTTTTTGTATTGAAGATCAAATCTCTATAATCTAACCTTTTGTTTTTATTATGGCTTGGTATTATAATTGTTGGCACCTTATACATTTCTTCAATTTCTTTATACGCTGAATATATAGTACCACTCATTCCGACCATATTTTTATATTTTCTAAAAAATACCTGATATGACATGCTATAATTAAGAGAATTTTTCAGTGTTACTGGAACATTTTCTTTTATCTCTATTGCTGTATGCAAATAGGCATCAAGCTTGCTATCCATCATTTTTCTTCCATTAGCACGGTTTATTAAGATTATTTTATCATCTTTGACTATATAATCTCTGCCATTCTCAAATAGCAGATTCGCCTCAATAGTAGCAAGGAGTGTCCTGTACAAATCAATGTTTTTATAAAATATATCTTTACCAAAAATTTTCTCAATTAGTTTCATGCCTTCTTCTGTAAAATATGCAGTACCATAATATTCCGAATAAACACAATGTATGTTTTTTTCTTCAACGTAGCTATTAAAATTTCTTTTACTAACTTCTTTGCACTTAAACATAGGCATTATTTCTTTTGCTATTTTAAAATTTTCTATATTTATGTTTTCGTATTTACCTGTTGCAATAGAAAATTTTGATAATGCATTATCTAACAAAACAAAGTCTATTTCATCTATTATCACATTGTTTAAAGGAAACTGAAACATAGATTTTAATTCATTCCTTAAATAGTCAAATATAAGTTCACTACTAGACGTATATACTACCTGTTTAGCATATAATTCTTGTTTATTTTTTTCTTTATTATTATAGTCAACGTGAATATCAAAGAAATCATATAAAGGTTTCATTAATGTATAATCTCTTTTAGCAAGATAGTCGTTAATTGTCACTATATGCACAGTATCATTTAATAAAAGTGCTGCTATCGCTGCCACCAAAGTTTTTCCTTCTCCTGTAGGCATTTCTGCTATATGTCCTTTATATAAAGCATAAGCACACATTAACTGTTCTCTATAAGGTCTTATTTTTAATATTCTATATACTGCTTCTTGTACAATAGCAAGTTTGCAAATAATATTTTGAGATTCTTTATATGCTTGTTTTAAATCTTCATTAGACATATTTTCGACGTTATATTTCTTTATTTTTTTAATTTGTCTATAAATATTTTTCACTCTTATTTTATTTATAAATTTATAAAGCATAGCAATTCTCCTCCAAAAGAAATAGCAAGGCATTATACCTTGCTATTTTTCTACAATCACTTGATAGCTTTTATTGTTTAAAAATGGTGCTAAAGCAACAGCTTTATCCTTAGTCGTTTTTAATATTGCATATATGTGTTTGCCTAATGAGTCATTCACGTTGATTACTGTTTCTACTGTCAAGCTTTCAATTGTTTGTGCTGGTACATCAGGAGAATTTGACAATGTTTGTATTGTCAATACTGAATTGCCTGCAATAAAATCTTTTAAAGAAGCTGGTATTTCAACAGGTATTAAAACATCACCGTTTTCTAACTTTGTTTTTGTTTCTTTAAAAGAGTCCTGAAAAATATAATCACCTTTTAAACGTGTTACATTAATCTTTTTATTTAACGCATCTTTTGTGGTTTTAATAACGCCTTCAGGAACACTTGACGTAGACACTGTTTTTGTAGTTAATAGTTCATTTACATTATCATTTGTTATTACCGTTCCTGAACTTATATTTGTTTTAGCAATTACTACTGTACTTGTTGATGTTTGCGTACTGATTATTACAAACGTTATTACTAGAACTATTAGAGCAGGCAATATCGCTAGTTTGAATATTTTACTTTTCAAATTATCACCTCCATAAAAAAAGCAGGTATCAAACCTACTTTTCTCTTATTTTTTATCATTTTTTCTTTTCTCCTATAAGAATTAATCTTATTAATTGCAAAATAGAAACCAATGCAGCAGCAACATAAGTCAACGCAGCAGCTTTTAAAACTTTTCGTGCAGGCTTAATATCTTCTTCTGAAAACAATGCATTTGACTGAAGAAGTGCTATTGCTCTATTGCTTGCATTAAATTCCACAGGCAAGGTAATAATCTGAAACAAAACCGCCATTGTAAAAAAAACTATGCCAAGATTAATTAATACAGTTCCAGAGCTTCCCAAAATAAGACCTAAAAAAATCAATGGATAAGAAAGATTACTGCCTAGTTTAGCAATTGGAAAAAAGTCATTTCTTACTTTTAAAGGCATATAATTTTTTGCATGTTGTATTGCATGTCCTGCCTCATGTGCAGCAACTCCTATTGCTGCCATTGATCTGTTTCCATAAACAGATTCAGAAAGCCTTAATACTTTTGCCTTTGGATCATAATGATCAGTTAAGCTACCATTTATCTTTTCGATTTCCACATCATATAGATTCATGCTGTCTAATATTTTTCTTGCTATTTCCTCTGCGGTATATCCATAGCTGTTGTCAATTTGAGAAAATTTCTTAAAAGTATGTCTTACATTTATTTCTGCATATGTTGCAATTATCAAAGAAAGTATAAGAAGCACCGTTGTCACAGTCCAAAACATGTTTTTATTACCTCCTTTTTAAATTTTGATTTTAAATTGATTTTCAATTTATCACCTCCATAAAAAAGCAGGTATTAAACCCGCCTATTCACAGCTTTTATTAACTTATCAACAGGCTTATGCACATGTTTATCCACAACTTAAGGTATGCGCATACCACTTATAGCAGCCTTTCCAGCTCTTTTGCTTCTTCTATTTGACATTTAACCTTATGATACAGATCTCGAATTGCTTCTTCAGAAGTTTTGCCAGAGCCTGAATATCGAGGATAGTCAATCAAGCTAGCAAAAAAAAGTTCACCTCCACAATCCTTAAAGTTAATTTTAACAACCTTAATTCGAGCATTGTCCTTAAACATTTATATCACCTTACTTATCTTGACTTTTTCCAGTTCCTTTGCTGTCTTAATTAAGTATTTGATAGTATCATTCAGATTCATTAAGGCTTCTTCAGGCGTCTTGCCATACCCCATGCAGTTAGGCGGTTTAGACACGTACGCCAAATAGCCTTCGTCATCTTCTAGTTTAATAATCTCAACCTTATTGTCCTTTTTTGGCATTGTCATCACCTCTTTTCTACGTCAATAACAACAATTCTGAATTCTGTATGTCCATTAAATTTTGCCTAATAGCCTTTTCATATTTCAAATAACATTTCTGTTCAGGCTTGTCAGCATACAACTGAAAGGCATTTTTAAGAGCTTCTTTAAAGACATGCTCAATTATGTCTGTCATATCTTCCTTAAGATCGCTTATATCATGGTTCTTGCCATCTCTGCCTATTATTTTTCCAACTCTGGAAAGCATCTGCCTCGAAAGCTTAACTTCTCTTATATACGCTCTTGCAGTATCAGTCAGCAATGCATGTCTGTCATACAAATCCTCTAACAGCTTTGCACCTGCCACTGCAACAGCAGAATTGTACCACTCGTCATTCTGAAAAGATCTCTTAAAAGTATCTGCGATTTCCTGTTTTTTTGTATATTGTTTATCCAGCAAGGTTTCTTTCATGAATAATACAAAATTACAAAATGAACTTGCCTGCCATATGCCATTTTTAAAGTATTGAGGATTTTTCTCTCTATACAAAGTTATTACGCCTTTTCTCGATATTTTTCCTTTGTATTTAGCATCATTAAGCCATTTTATCAGCCTGTCTTTTGAAGCCAGTTCGTCAGGCATATCGTCCATCAGATCCGAATAGTGGATACAGGAATATTGTCTTGCTATAAATATCTCAAAAGCCACATTAAGTTCTTTTCTAACTTTTTCTTCAGTCTGTTTAAATATATAAGAATCAGGATTAATTGCTAATAATTCGGTACTCAACATCCATCACTCCTTTTGTATTCCATTTATCAATCCTTTGTAGAGCTTCATCAAGCGTATTTGCAAGCCTTTGTACAAGTATTTCAACATTCTTGTCATTCATATCTCCTTTACTATTTAAAAGCACGTCTATTTTTTCAGTATATTCTTTAACAGAACCAATAAAGTCCGATATTTCTTTTGTCAGATTATAATTAATTCTTTGTTCTGCATACACATGGTCATAATCAGTTAGCTTATTAAGATACTCTTGATTTTCTTTTTCAAGCTTCTTATTTCTTGCCTTTAAGTCCTCAAGTGCCTTTAAATATTCTTGCTTTTCTCTTTCAAGATTCTGACGTTCATTTTCAAGTTCTTTTAGACGTTCTTCAACACGTTTCGATTGTTCCTTAATAGTTCTTAAAGTGTCTTTAAGTTCCTGGTAATCATCAGGTTCTTTTTCTATCACTTCAGGTTTTACATTTTTAAGCCTTTCTTCAAGCTCTAATTTCTGTTTTTCTAACTCTTGTTTTTGTTGTGTTAATGACCTTGTTAGGTTCTGCATATCAGACATCTTTCTGCGCATTTCTTCCATATCTTTTTGATACTGCTCTATTTCTGTCTTTTTGTACTTGCCTATTGTGTTACCAAATGCTTTATAAAGTTCTTCCTGTTCTTCTTTGGTACGTGAAGCGAGAAATATCGCTAATTTTAATGGCAGGCTATTTTCACCACTGCCGAACTCAACAAGGTTCTGGAACGGCGGTATTAGATTATTAAGTTGATTTAATTTTTTTAAATGACTTTTTGATATCCCTAAATTATCAGCAAGTTCTTTTTCAGTTTTTAATGGATGGCTCACGGTGAGCCTTCCATCTCCTAAATATTGGTTATTACCTTTCTTAATATCATAAATTCTCTTAAGCTCGCCTATGCATCTTGCTGACTTCATAGGATTAATATTTCCTATACCACGTTGCATAAGGTTTGATTCAAGTAAATCTTTCAGCTTCCAATCTTCCGCAGTGATACCATCTTTGTCATTATACTCATGTACTTCGCAAGGTACTTCTGTCAAGCCTAATTCTTTTGCAGCTTTAAGTCTTTGATGCCCTGAAATGACAACATAATCATCAGTCACTATTAAAGGCTGTATAATACCGCTAGTTTTAATGCTTTCGACAAAGTCTTTCCATTTGTCACCTTCCATGTCATCAAAAAACTCTTTGTTACGTGGATGTACCTTTAAAAGTTCAACTTTAATCTTAATTGGCATAAAACAAAACTCCTTTCTTTAAAAACTTTTATGCACATTAAAAAAGCAGGCACTTAAGCCTGCTCGTCAAAGGAGGTGAAGTAGACATTAAAAAAGCAGGCATTTAAGCCTACTCTTACTTTCCTAAAAAATATAAACACATTAAATAATTATTTAAATTTTATATTTAAATCACGAAGCATTTGGAATGTATTTATATATGGAACTTTAAATTCTTTACAAACATTAGGTATAGGAACTCTTTTTTTAATATCTGAATTATATTCTTCATGAGTTACAACCACAGCTCTTTTAGCTTTTGCATAAGCAATTAACCAACCATCTGCACCCCACGCAAAATCATATTTAGCCTTATCAAAAAACTGTTTCTGTTTTTCAACCCATTTCATTATATCACCATAAATATTAACAATATCTTCATCATTGGTGGAGTCACACCAATGACAAAAATTATTTTTCATCCACAAACTTAATGAATCATGTCCTCTTTCTATTTCTTGCTTTACACGATCAATAGTAACTATATTTCCCTTTTTAGCATTTTCAACCAAGGCTTCCCAAAAAGCTGGTGCAATATCGAAGGCATAATAACGATGTGAAGCTTCTATAAATACATTAGCATCTAAAGCATAAATACGTGTCATTCAAAAACTCCGAATCCAAGTGATTTTGCATATTTATCAAAAGTATCTCCATAAAGTCCTGTAAGTTGGTAAGCTTCACGATATAAAATTTTACCTTCTCTAACAGCACTTATCACAGCTTCAGCAAAACGTCGACCAAGGCGAAAATTCTGATTTATATAAAAATCCCCACCACTATTAGTATTATGATTATCTAATATTTTTTGAGTTTGATAGCTATTATAAAATTCTTTAAAATGTTTTTTCGTAATATAACCAATATCAAGAGCTTTACGTGCAACAACTAATTCACTAACTTTAAAATATCGAGCTAATTCTTGAAAATATTCAAAATACTTTAATTCATAAGACATACTAGACCAAATTGCACGAAATTCATCTTTAGGTACTAAAAATTCTGCCGCTACATAATTACAAAATTGTTCCATTTCATCATTAGCAGGCTCAAGTTCTTTCAAATCAAAAACTGCGCTCATACCAACCCATAGATGTGCCAATTCATGTGCAAGAGTAAACATTTGAGCAGCCTTAAAATCTGCACCATTTATGAATATTAAAGGTGCATACTCATCTACCAACACAAAGCCTCGAAATTCTTCCACATCAAGATTGCGATGTGTATTGTTTCCTACAATACTATTAACAACCACAATAATTCCTATATCTTCTATTTTTTTTTGCAATTCTCGTAATGCTAAAGTCCAACTAGACAAATTATTTGCCCATCCTTCTTTTAGTCCTAATACGTTCCTAATATTTTTAGCAACTTGATAAGGATCATCTTGAAGTTTTGCGGAGTTAATAAAATCTAAAGGTTCTTGACCTTGCTCAATAAGATATTCACGCATCCAATCTTGCCTCAGTTTCATAGTTTGTACAGTTTCAATAAGTTCCGAACTAAACTGTCGTTTATAAATAGATTGCTTATCAATACTACGAAAATATGGAACAGGCAATTCTTCTTTAGGTGGTTCATGTAGAAAAAAATAACCGAGTGGCACATGAGTCATTTTAGATAATCTCTCTAACTGACGCAACGTAGGATTACTTTTTTTATTTAACCATTCAGAAATTTGTGGAAATTTCTCCCTAATAACAATCTCTTCTTTTGTTCTATTTAAAGCCCAATAAAGAACACTAGGACTTACATCTATTTCAACCATAGAACTTATATTCACCTCCTCATGCATAACCACCATTAAAAATCCCAAATTCGTTTCACATTTCTAACACCATTTAAAAATAAACTATTTTCTTTTTTCTAAAGTATAAATCTCAATTATATATAAATGCAACCTCTATATTTTTTAAATTATCATTATTTAGTCTCATTGGCTCTCTGTTAGATTATTTTATTTTTAATTTTGTTTAATTTTAACTATTTTTATTTTATTCAATTATTTTAAATCTTATATTCAACAAATTCAGGAAATATCTTTTATGAACCTTTTTACACTATTTCCTCAATTAAAACCTGTTCAAGTTCTAATAAAGCACCATTAACGTCCTTTTTTTCTTTTAGCTTGTATCCTAAAAGCTTCATCATGCCTTCAATCTGGTCTATTGCCATATTCTGCTTATTTACGTCAATTTCAATTACATTCTTAACAATTTCAGGTTCCTTTTTAGGTTCTACAGCAGGTTTAATTTCAAGCTTAACTTCTGGCTTTGTTTCAGTTTTGTTTTCTATCTTTACATCAGTTTCCTTATCAGTTTTTATCACTTCTTCTCCAGAAAAACTTACTTTTCCTTTTAAGCCTAAATAAAGTTCTTGCACGTCTGAAAATTTTGCTGGATTTTTTACACGATTTATAATTTTATCAGGCGTTATTGTATCAAAAATAATATCGTATATTCCTAATGCAAGTGCATATCCTAAATTTTCATTTTTCTCGTTATCCAAAAGCAGAATTACACGTTTATCACGCTGCCTTAAAGCAAACAAATAGTCCTTTAAAGGCAATTTAATTTTTGTCCGAGCCGATATAATAACTACATCAGCTTTTTCTTCTTGCAGCGGGTATTCTTCATAAAAAACTATACGTGAATCTATTTTAGTTTCATTAAATATTTGTTTAAGCTTGTTATCAAGATCATCTAAACCTGTATATATCAATACCATTGTTTACACTCCTTTGCTATTTACTGATTAATTTTTTATGAACTATTTTTATATTCTCATCATCTATTTCAGGTATATCCATTTCGTTTCCGCATTCACTGCATTGAGGAATTTTAGCAATATAGCTGACTGTTTTATTATCAACTTGCAAAGAAACTTCTTTATACTTGATTTTATATTCTATTTCTTTGTCACAAAAATAGCAGTAACTTATTCGTTTATATGTAGGATCTTTTATTTGTATTCTGTTTTCGACTATATCATCTATGAGATGTTTTGATATGCCTAATTCGCCTATTTCTGATATTACAAGAGCCTTAATGAGGAGTTTTTCTTTTTTGTCAGAAGGCTTTAATGTATGAATTTTATTTAAAAGCCTTATGAAATTTTTATCAGCCATTTTATTACCTCCTGTTTTCGATTTTTATTAAATACATATTATTACTTTTTTTCAAATACCGCCACGTCTCCAATAGGCTCTATATTGTGATAGCCTACATACTTATATCCAGCCTTTTCAGCACGTTTAACAAGACTGACAAGTTCTTTCCATGTTCTTATACCTTGGATGAAAATTACATCACCTTTTTTGTAAGCCTTAATCATATATTATCAAAACCTTTTAATATTTTTATATGTCCGTACAGGCAGTATATCAATGTTCCTGCCTGTTAGTCTTTGACGGACATAAAAAAAACAAGCACAATTACGTACCTGCATAAATCCTGTCTTTATTTTCTTCAAAATATCTTTTTATGCTTTCATTAGAAATAATTTCATCTCTTTTACTGTCTGCTTTACATGGATCTTCGTCAAGTGTTCTGTATACCAACGTCCAAGCATCAAAATCTATAAAGCTGTCCACAACTTCATTTATCACTCTTTTATCATCATTTGAAATTTTTTCAGGATGAAACTCAATGAAATTAGCCTTAAACTTAAATTTTTCTTTATCTAAAAACAAATCATAATATCCATATTGTTTATCATCAATCACATCATCAACATAATCTTTATATTTATCATAAACCTCCTTAACTACTGGTCCATGTCTCCAATTTATTATACTTTCTTTGAAACAAGGAGTATTTTTCTCCACCAAAAAAGCTGCCTGAATATAATACATTAATTTCTGCAATTTTAAATTTCTAATAGGCTTGCCTTTTTCTATAGAATAATTAATAACATACTGTGCTATGTCAATAGCGTTATATAGTCCTTTTTCATCCATGTTTACCACCATCTTTTACATTTAAAATTTCTTTTTTCATATTAACAGACTAATTATTTTTGTATCTCAACTTTCACATACAAAGAAAAGCAGGCACCTTTTAAGTACCTGCTATGTTCTTTTCAGCACCAACGTTCCAGCCATCATGTCATGCAATGCCTGTTTCTTTGCAGTCCAGCCTGCCTTGACGTCCTCCTCCACTTATAGAAGTGGAGGATTCCCTGTACGTACTTCAAAGAAGATACGCCAGAGTGGTTGTGTTCTGCATTAGAGCATACATTTCTGCTGCTCATCATTTGTTCACACGTTAGGCTGCGTCAATCAGCCCGCCTCTCATGGTTCGTTTCCCACCCATGAGAGCAACTGCACTGTTACCATGCAGTCAAGAAGCTATTCCGCTTATTGCTTCCGCTATGTTTCTCGCTGCATTAGCATCTACGTGTCTTATGCTTCCACAAGAAGGGCATTTGAACATTCTGCCTTTCGGTCTTGATGTGAATTTATAACCGCATACACTGCATATCATACTCGTATTGTCTTTATTCACATACTCCACTTCTATTCCTGCAAGTGTTGCTTTGTATTCTATGAACTCCTGCAACTGATAGAAAGACCAGCTTTGGAGACTTCTGCCACTGTCCTGTTTCTGTTTCTTTCTTTGTTTCATCTCCCATCTCGCACCTGTCAGATCTTCCATTCTAATTTTTGTCACTCCTTGTTTCTTTGCAAAGTCTATCACTGCACTGCTGATCTTATGGTTAATGTCAGTTGCAATCCGATGCTCTTTGTCTCCTAACTCCTTCAGTTTCTTATACGCTCTTGCTTTCATGAGCCTACTCCGTAAGCTCTTAAGGTGTCTGCGCATATATGCAAGTCTGCCTCCAGAGAAAAACAATGTCTGTCCTTCAGTTTCTGCAACAAGTATGTCTATCAGTCCTAAGTCTATACCCATTATCTTTTCTTTTTTCTTTGGTTCTTCCTCAATGGATACTTCAAAGCTTAAGTGTATATACCATCTGCCACGTCTTTTCACCAGCATTGCAGTGCCTTGCTTCACTTCACCATTAATTAGTTTCTCAAGATACTCATTTTGTCTTTCGCTTGTTTCAATTGGAACGCCGATTCTTTTCTCCAATGTAGGAAATGATACTTTCCAATTGCCATCCTCCTTCTCTACCTTAAAATTACAATTGTTGAAGTTACACCATAATCTTTTGAAATGTTTCGGATCTTTCTTCGCATTAATATCTCTTATTGCCTGTGTTAATACCGCAGATGGCAGCGGTTCAGAGTACGCTTTTGCCTGTTTTGATGTTTTAGGTCTGTCCTTTTTCTCCAGTGAGATATACTTATTAGCAAAAGCTGTCACTCTATCAGTCATTAACTGATACATCTTTTCTTTTTCATGCGTAGGTTTGTACAATTTCAGTTTTATCGTTATTATCTGTGTCATCATTCTCACCTCCTTTTTGCACATAAAAAAAGAGAGACCGTATTTCACGATCTCTCTTTTGCCAATTCATCTCCTACCTCTGTAGGTAGGAGTCTTTTCGGATAATCTTAATCAATGAAATAAGCTACAAACCTACGCCAAAAACCTGCATATTCCATAAATCATTTCTCCTTTCGTTTTTATATACAAAAAACAGGCACCTTTTAAGTGCCTGTATTCTCCTTTTCCGCTATCTTTAGTTCCATATCATTTAAACCACAAAATTCTTCTGCAAACATAGGAAATGCTGCACCTTTGTATGTGCACATACCTATTTGATGAAAACTATCTACAATCTCATCACCTTGTCTAACCAGCTTCCAATATTTGCAGTTTTTACATTTAAGTTTTGTCCTTGTCAATACACATTTCATATCAGCATTAACGATAAGAAACGGTATACTGTCTTTATATTTTTGACAGAAACCTTTACCAAAATCTACGTTATCAAAATACTCGCAGTCTTTACAGTACATCTATATCACCAACTTTTAAAAAATTTAACAGGCACCTTTTAAGTGCCTAATTAGAAACCAATGACAAAGGATCAATCCAATTTCCTTCTGTCCAGTCACCTATACTTACACCATAATGCACATGCGGTCCAGTTGAATTTCCTGTATTTCCAGAAAGACCGATTATGTCACCTTGCTTTACAATATCACCAACCTTCACATTGACTTGACTTAAATGACCATATAAATAATCATGCACAGCATCACGTATAACTACTACATTACCATATCCGCTTACCCAGCCTGCGACCACTATTTTTCCGTTTGCAGTTGCCTGTACTGGAGTTCCTATAGGCACTGCTATATCTACGCCAGGATGAAAGTCACCAGGCTGTCCTGTAATCGGATTAATTCTGTATCCGAACGGAGATGTTATCTGTCCTTGGACTGGAAGCATTCCTCCGTTTGCCATGCTTTCTTTAAAGCCTTCTGCATAAGACCATATTATTGAAGCATATTCTGATTTTGCTCTATCTAATGCATCACTGCCTGCAAAACCTCCATAACCTGCAAGACCTTTCAATGTTTCATCCTGCCAGTCACCATTCCAGTCTATATTGCCTAAATACTGTTTTAATAAATAAATTCCTACATCGAGCTGCGCAGCAGGATTAAACATATCTGCATTCACATCATAACCAAGCATAGGCGCATAATATTTCCAGTTATCAGGCATAACCTGCATTAAGCCTAATGCACCGCTGGAAGTGTTTACTGCCATAAAATTAAAACTGCTCTCCTTCTCTATTACCGCAGCAACAAACCATACAGGTATTCCATATTTATCCGCATACTGTTTTATCAAGTTATATAGTTCAGGAGGAATTGTAGCCGAAGATACAAAGTTTGAATAATCTAAACCAGTATTTGCAAGCCATTGTTCTCTTTCTGTCTCATTGTCATATCCTTGAGCCGACTCTATAATTGACTGTCTCGCTAACTTTATATTGCTTTCATCTTTAAAAATATGAAAGTTGCTTTTAATATAGTCGTCCAGTCTTTCATAAGGTTTTCCATTCAGCTTTATACCTGTAAGTTTCCATGTTGTTTCTGTTATCTTTAATTTTTGATTCACCTGTTCATTATACTGATAAGTCGTATTAATTGTTTTTTCGTAGGTATATATAAAATCACCTTGTAATGTATTTGCTTCAGACAGCAAATAAAGTGGATTGTGTACAGTTTGAGTTTCAATGTTCCATGTTTTGTTCTTATCGTCATATACAGGCACTTGATATTCTATTGTTGTTCCATAGTCTATGTACCTGAAAGTTGGATGGAGTGCTTCTGCTATTGATATAAGCAATTTACTGTCTAATTGTTTGCCTTCAGCACCATTTAGATACATTCCGACTGAAAGTACCTGACCTACAGTTAATGCAAGCTGTTTATCCCTGCCATAAGCGTCCATAAACTTATCCGTTTTTATCCAATTAGGATTTTCAGGATCTTCAGCATAATATAAATCTTCTACATTTGCTTTATCAACAATAGTTTTTGTCATGTCGTAATATTGTTTATCAACTCCGCTGTTATGAAGTCCTGCCACAGTCCTTTCTGCTGTAAACTGTGTAAAAGCTATTCCAGTCAGCATAAATATTATTATAAAAACACTGCCTAAAACTATAACAGGCACCAAATAAGGCATCAACAGTTTCAATAAATGTTTCTTTGCCTTGTTTTTAATATAGTTTTTTGCTTTTTCTTTAATCACATAACCTCACCACCTAAAAAAAATAAGGACTGTTAAGTCCTTATTTCCACCTCATTCCGTCTAAAGATGTATTCACGCCATAATCATTAAGTTTTTGCTGTACTCTTGCAGGTGATGAAAAAGCGTTTGAAAAATTGACACTTGCCGTTTTTAAAATTGCTTCTCTTGTAGATTTTGCACCCGTCATCTTAATTAAAGCTTCTTTTGTACCGCCTTCAAGATTTTGCTCTTTGGCATATTTACGTGCATTTGCAATTGTTGATATAGTTCCTGCTGTAAAAGTTGTAAATTGGCTTCCTCTGTTTACTAAATTCTGAACTTGACGCATACCTTCAGTTCCGCCTGGCAAACCTGCAACTCTTGTAAATGAACCTATACGCTGTGCATAATGTCCTGTTTTACTGCCTGTATTTAAAGAATCTAACATATAGCCTGCCGCTACTGGATCTATTTGTTTGCTTTCACCTATTACACCTCCTGACGGACCTGAAGTACCTGTAACATTTATACTTCCGTTTGTATCTGCATTACTGCTGGTACTGCTCATATTGACTGTACCAGTTGCACTATTAGCTGCACTTGCTGTACCTGCTTCCATTCCTGATACAATACCTGCACCACTGTTACTGCCTGTACTATTACTATTCATCGCTGCCATAGCACTGGCAACACCTTGATGTGCTGCTGAAGGCTTAAATTGGCTCATAATAGTATTTGCTGCCGAAGGTAAAGCACCTAAACCAAGAAAAGTCATGCCTGCACCAGCTACACCATATTCATCAACACCTGAAAGTCTCGTCATAAGTCCTTGAAGCGAATTTCTTAAAGCTTCCGCCAAAGGCATCAATGTTAAAGCCCATATAAGGCATTCAAACCACTTTCCTGTAGAAACTATTGACAAAAATACAAGAAAAACAAAAGCATAAAAAGATTGCATAAAAATATTTGTTACAATCTCGCCAAACCACACACTGGCAGCATTAATATTTTTATTTATCGCCCACAGTACAGACATTATAGGTGTAAAGATAATAAATGTAATAAGTATAAATTTACGTATTATAAACATAATACTTATCCTTATATTTATATAGACAAACAATGCAATTATCATTGCTGTTGCTAATGCACTGCCTGTTTTTACATCCTGCAATACTCCATTCATTCCTAAAACGCTGTCGGGACTCTTTGTAGGTAAAACATTTTGAGCAAAGAAATATACAATTGAATTGTTAATATACAAAAGCACATGTATAAATAACAGTGACAATCCTGTAAATATACCAAAAGTAAAGAGTCTCATTATACTTTCTTTTGCTTCTGCTTTTGCTTTAGGATTTATTGAGACATACATAGTCTTAAATATTGCCGTAAACAAAGGTATAATTGCAAGTCCATATGACAATGTAGTCATAATTGGAAACCACTGATTTATAACATTCCATTGATCGCTTCCTAAAGGCAGCAAATCATTAGGTTTTTCAAAGTCGTTGTAAAGTAAACTGTTAAGTGATTTTATGCCAGTCCACTTTTGTAGTGCTGTCATAACTGATGTTGCAAAATCTGCTATAACGCCAGCTATAATCTTTTCAAATACACTTCCGTTTTCAGAATTTATTTTGTCAAGCAATGTCTGTGTTGTGTCTGTTTCAGGTGTAGGATCATTAGGATTAAGAGTCGTGCTGTCTGTTTTAGTTGCGCTAATAAGTGACTGTGCCTGATCTTTGCTTATTTCAACCATGTAATTGTCTAAATTTAATATTGTAGGCAAGCTGCTGCTGGAATCATATTCTGACGTATTTATTGTTACTGAATACTTCTTTACTGCATTTAATATTCTGTTGTATTCATCACTTGTAATGCTGTCATAATTTCCATCTTTAGACGCTATTGAAATATTAACTTTTTCTCCGCTTTCAAGCTGGCTTATCATGCTGTCAAATTCAGATGATGCAAATGCCGTAAAAGGAATTAAATAAACAATTAAAATCATTAATACAAGAAGTACTGATATTACCTTTTTCAAAAAATCACCTCCATAAAAAAAGACACTTGCTATTTAGCAAATGTCTTGTCAGGATAATCAAATCCTATTCCAGTTTTCCTAAGTTTAGTTTCTCCACTAGGCAACAATTTTTCTTGTATTGATAGAGCATACATTGACAAAGGCTCTACTTTGTTGTTTTTTATAGTTAAACCCATAGAGTTTGCAAGCTGCTCTATGTATTCTTTAGTTACTCCAGGACGTTCAGGAGGTATTCTTCCTTGAAGTAAAAGCCTTTCTTCATTGACACCTATTGCATTGTTCATTGACATACCTGTAGAAAGTTCATAACTCCATTCATCTTCTTTTACAATAGATAAAAAGAAGGTTGAAATAAGCGTAAGTATCAAGGCTAATACAACAATAAATCTTACAGTAAATTCATTGTTTACAGACGGTGATATTACACCCCACTGTATAAGCAAGTCTGTGCCTTTACCTAGTACAACTATCACTGGCAGAAACACAAAGCCTAAACTTCTAAATAGAGCTTTAAAAAAGAACGGAAAAATAAATTCTATAGCAACAGCGGATATTATTGCAATCAATATCTGTTTCCAGAAAGTTTCAACAAAGAATATCAATGCTATAACGCCCATACATATCAACCTCCATAGGTTGTACTTTACTTAATAGTACACCTATTTATATATTTTGTCAATATTCAGATGTACTATGTTGTGATGTATGGCCATTCATAAGATGTAGGTTCCACAGCTACAGCAGTCACATTGCCGTTTAAGGAAAGTATACATTCGCCTGGATTGAAGGTTTCAAGTAAATTTTTTGTTCCTTCTGACAGGCTGAAGAATTCAGTTACTTGATCCACTGCTGATGGATGCTGACGCATAAGCATAACAGTTGCACAGGACTTTATAACTGCACGTCCTTCTTCATTTGAAAGGAATTCGTCTATAAATTGGCTTGCAACAATTAACGAAGCATGATGTTTTCTGCCACGCCTTGCCAAATCGTTCAAAAAAAGTGCAGCTTCAGGATACTTGACAAACATCCATGTTTCATCGTTAGCGACTATTTTGTCAACGTCTCTTTGCCTCTGTACAAAATTCTGCCATATCCACGAAAGTAACACATACGTAGCATAAAATTTTGTAAATTCGTCTTTAATATCAAAAAAATTAAATCCTATTATATGAGATTTTAAATCAATAGATGTTTCACAGTCAAACAAGCCCATTGAACCGCCTTTTAAGAAAGGTATAAGTATTTCTGAAAGTTCCTGTGCGTTTTTCTTCTTGCTTAATTTTGCCTGAAATTCTGATAATGTCGGCATTCTCTTTTTGACTTTTCCTAATATAAACTTATCTCCGTCCTGTATTCCACCTTCCTGATACAAGCTTTCAGGCTCACCGTCTCTTATATCACGTTCATTGTAAAGTTCCAATACTGCCTGTTCTATAGCAACAATTTCAAGTGCATTTAATGGTCTGCCATTGAAGTTTCTTGATATTGCACCTAATATTCCTCTTATTTCTGCAACTTTTGTCATAAGGTCAACTGTTTCTCTTCCGTATTCGTCTAAATCAATTTCCAGATCAAACAGATTAATTCCTGTCGGTGTTCCTGATTTTATTGTTATATATTCACCTTCAAGCATATCATTTATGAGTTTCTTGTATTCGCCTTCAGGATCAACAACAACCACTTTTTTACCCTGTATTACGTACTGCGCTAACATATGTTTAAGTGCCACCGACTTGCCAGAACCAGGTATGCCGAAAATTGCAATATGCTGATTGTTAAGCCTGTCAGGAACTGCAAAGTTATTCATAAAAACAGGTGAACGTGTAAAAAGATTTTTTCCGAGAGGAATGCCATCATTATGTGTCATGTCAGGATTTGAAATAGGAAACATAGCTGCAACACCACCTGTAGTAACATTCCTCTTGAAATCAGTAACATATATATTCCCTGTAGGAAGTACACTTTTAAAGCCTTCTATCTGCCTGAAAGTCAAGCTTCTTAAATACGTTGCTTTACGTGCCAATAAACTTTCCAGCAAATAAGTCTTATTTTCAAGATCTTCTTCATTTTTTGCACGAAGTCTCAAAAATATTGTTATATAAAACATTTTGTCACGGTTAGTCTGAACAGCAGTAAGCTCTGACAAAAGATCATCACGCATTGTTGTAAGTTCAGGCATATTTGTGATATCTCCGTTTTTTTCTCTTGAGTATATTTCTGTAAGTACGGAATCAAGTTTCTTCTTAAGATTTTTTGCAACCTTATCATCAGGCACAGGCTCAATATACGTCGTAAGAGAAACACCTTCTATTGAAAACAGATCGTCAAGCCAGCCTACATATATTTCACGTGGATATACAGATACCACAAATGTCCTAACATAATTTTCAGGTCCTAAATATAAATAATCTTTAGTTTCCAATAATCCGTCTGGAATAAAAAGATCGTGCAAATCAGCAACATTGTCGCTTAATTCTATTTCATCATTTTTAATTTTCTCTTGTTTCTTCTTCCACACCTGAAACACCTCCTACGTACAGTTCAAATCCGCCATTATTCACTATCTCTGATGGTTTGACTGTTTTGTTATTCATAAACAAATTCAGCAAATCTAAAATTGCACTTGAAGAAAGTCTTTCCGATTTAATTTTTATGCTCTTCATTTCATTAATCATTATTTGACACAGCCTATTAAGTTCACTGTATGCTTTTTCAAGTTCTCCTTCATACGTTATTACTAAATAATTGCTCCGCACGTTTATATTTTTGTTCTGCATCAGTTCGTTTAAATAGTTTATTGTTTCTCTTGCAAATGCTTTTACTTTTAAAGGATAATCATTATTATTCATGGCAGTTATAATATCGTTTATTGTATTGTCTGCTTCTACTCTTTCAGTCGCAACTACAAACTGTATAGGTGACGCAAGCGGAAGTGCAGTCCTTATAAGTATATTTTCTATTGTTGTCTGTTCATCATCTGACAATAGCCTTATATCTACTGATCCTATCTTTAAAATAGCAGCATATCTGTTTCCTTTCATGTATATAACACCGTCACGTACATCTGTAATTTCCCATATGTCTTTTAGATTAGCTGTTTTAGATTTAGACATTTCAAATTCTTGTGTTTTTTGTTTTGGTTTTCTCGCTCTTCTTAAAGATGAACGGCTGTCAGAAAGTCTCATATAAAATACACCGCCGACAACAACAAAAACCGACAGCACACCAAAAAGTATTGTGATTGCTACAAACACTATCTTAACTCCTTTCATTCAGAAATTTCTTATTGCGGAATTTGTGTGTAAAATATATCATTACAAATTTATCAAAGTACACACCGTCTACTTTCAAAAACGCACATAATGAACATACTGTAAGTACCAATAAAACTATTAATGCTCTTAATATCCATGAAAATATAGGCACAGTAATACAAAGAAAGAAAGTTGCAATAAATATACCCATATATACAAGCTGTCTTTGCGACATATTCCAAAACAATTTTTCTTCATGTTCAAATTCAAACGGTATAGAAAAACTTCTCAACTTTGTCACCTCCAACAAAAAAGGAGGCTGCACACACAGCCCCTAGAATTATTGAATACTACTTGCTGCATCGTCTGCCTTTGTAGAGCTTATACCCGAAAGCGATATAATAACACCAAAAATCATTGAAATTAAACCCAATGCTATAGATGCACCTACAAGCCATCCTATTCCTTCAAGTGCTTCAGACCTTTTTTGAGCTTTTCCATGACTTGCAATTATTTTTATTGTTGATAATAGTAAACCAACAAAAACAAGAGCTGCGCCTATTGGCATTGCGAATTGTCCAACAGTTTTAACAATGTTTCTTGATACATCAACACTCGTTTCACCAGCAGCATATACAGGTTGCAAAACCATTAAAGGTGCAGTATATGCTGTTGACTTAAAGCCATTCACAAGTCCCTTAATAAATCTATTCAAGGCATTTCACCTCCTTTTATAGCATAGAAACATTTAAAGGCTGACTTACAGAGCGCAGTAAAGCAAAAATCAGAGGTATTGAAAAATACAATATTACGCCTAACACAACTGACATTATGCCAGCTATTCCCATCCTCCTCACTGTAGATGAATGAAACAAACTGCCAGCGATGAAAAGGACTATGGAAACTATCATAGCCAATGACGCAAATGGAAGTATTATATTTCCAAACGTCTGAGCCAGAAGTGTAATAACCTGTGCTACTTTACTGCCAAATTCCTGAGGAGTAACTGTTGCTGTTGTCATGCCACCACCTTCTTTTTAAGTTTTTTCAGGAAGGTTGTTCTTTCGCATTAGCAGTCCTGATTTAATGCCTAAAAACTCACCTCCTTGCAGGCATAAAAAAAACAGGCACTTAAGCCTGCATAAAAAATTGTCTAAAATTTTATAATGACATCTGCAACCTAGTTTTAAGTCCTATCAAAGTACTTGTTTTTATCGTATCACTTGCCTGTGTATAAACATTATATGGTATCTTTGCAGGATGTCCATTAGGAAGACCTCTAAATATTATATCTATCTGTTTTAGATCTAAACTGTCCAAAAATGAATAGACATTTGTCAGATTTCTTTCACGTTCTGAATATTTTGTTGCCATGTACAATACAAGTGCTTTTAACAAGTTCTGTTCTGCTCTATCCCAGAATGGATCACTTTTTACTTTTGATTTTTTAAATATTTCTTTAGAAAATTTTTGTACGTTTATATTATTTTGCATATACTTTTACACCTCCTTTAAAATTTTTAGTCATAAAAAAGCAGGCACTTAAGCCTGTCAAACACAACTCATTATATTTCTCCATAGTCTTGCAGGATATGTTCCACCTACTATATTGCCCATACTTTTCCCGTCATCATACCCCATCCAAACTGCACAAGCATATTTGTCTGTGAAACCGCAGAACCAAGCATCTTTTGAATATGATGTTGTACCTGTCTTGCCATACACATTCATACCAGGTATCTTGGCATTTGTACCAGTACCACTTTCTACAACATTTAACAACATATCTTTTAACTGACTTGCTGTTCGCTCTGATATAGCCTGCGTAGGTTTATTATCAGGTTTGTAAATTATGTTTCCTTGAGAATCAGTTACTTCTATTATTGCTGTAGGCTTCATATACACGCCATTTTTTAATATTGTCGTGTAAGCATTGCACATCACAAGTGGTGTTTCACCATAAGTCAATCCGCCTAATGAAACAGCTGGCAAATAATAATCCGTATTTGTGAACGTCAATCCAAATTTTTCACCCTGCTTTATACAATTCTTTATACCAATCTCATTCGCAATTTTTACCGCTGGAACATTTCTTGAATATGTCAATGCTTCTTTGTATGTTATCCATCCCCAATAATCGCCTTCATAATTATGTGGAGTATAATTTCCAAATGTAACTGGACTATCATTAACTACGTTATATTCATTCTTACCTGATTCCAACGCTGCTGCATATACTGTAAGAGGCTTTATTGCTGATCCAGGCTGTCTCTTGACTTGATATGCTCTGTTCAGACATCTGTTCTGTTTTGGAAAATCTCGACCACCTACTATTGCAAGTATTTTATTATTAGAGTCTTCTATTACACATGCAGCTTGTATGTTTGAATTAGGGAAATTATATGGTTGCAAAAATTGGTTTTCTGCTACCTGTTGAATTGCAGGATTCATCGCTGTATATACTCTTAATCCGCCAGCAAAAACTTTATTTTCGCCAAATTCTTTAATTAATTCATCGACAACAAAATCAATATAGTATTTATGTGGATAGTCTACCAAATCAAGTCTTGAAAGATTTAATTTTTCATTGACTGCTTCCTGATATTGTTGTCCGCTTATATAGCCTTGCTCAAACATTTTTTGGAGAACTATATTTCTACGTTCTATACACTTATTCATATTCTTATAAGGATCATATACAGTTGGATTATTTATTATCCCTGCAAGTGCTGCACTTTCTGATAAAGTTAATTGTTGCACATGTTTACCAAAATAGACATTAGCAGCTGCTTCAACGCCGTATGCACCTTCACCGAAGTATACTGTGTCTAGATAAGCATTTAATATCTGCTCTTTAGAATATTGATTGAGCTTTAATGTATATAAGGCTTCTATTATTTTCCTTTTGATTGTTCTTTCCTGTGATAGATACAAATTCTTAACTAATTGTTGCTGAATTCCCGAACCGCCCTCTACAATTTTCCTCTGCTTTAAGTTAGTTAGAAAAGCACTTGCTATTCTTTTAAAATCAAAACCATATTTATTTTGCCAAAACCGTTCATCCTCAATGGATATTACAGCATTTTTTATATTTTTATTGTTTATTTGCTCGACAATAATTCTATTTTGTGCACCATGCAATTCTGCTACAAGGTTATTATGTGAATCATAAATCATGTAGTCTGTGGCAATTTATTTACATCTAATTCAGGTACATTTAATTGTGAATAAGCCCAGTATGCACCTACTAATACTGAAATTAATACACATAAAATAAAAGTTGTTATAAATTTTAATATTTTTATCATGATGCCACCTTCTTCAAATAAAAAAACAGGCATTAAGCCTGTTCTACAAGTTTTTGATACCGCTCTATGTTTCTTTTTATAAGCGAAACATCATTGCCTCTGTCTAAATTGTACTTGTACATATCTTCATACATTTTTAACATAACTGCTGGATCATTAACATATCCAAAACATTTCCGTCCATCTCTCCACTGAAAAATAGGCGATACAAAAACTGTACATTGTCCTTTTTCTGCTTTAAAGCATCCTTCACATTTTTCATGCAACATTGATAAAAACCTCCTTAAAAAAATTTTTTTAGGCACAAAAAAACAAGCATTAAAGCCTGCTTAAATATTTTTAGCAATAAAAAATAAAGACATAAACAATACGCCCAGAAAACTTCCAACAAACAAGCCCATCACAAAACCTAACAGCAAAATCCATCACTCCTTTTTTATCCACAAGACAAGGTATGCGCATACCTTGTAATAACTTCCAATTTCCTATCTTCTAAATGCTATGTCCTCACACAGCGGATACAAACCCGCATATTTTTAATACATGTCCTTATATCATGTACTTTATAGTTCATGCCAATACTCTTTTAACTTTTGGCATGATTTATCACGTCTTATTTTTTTTAAAGCCTTTATTTCTATCTGTCTTATACGCTCTCTTGTAAGCCCAAACAAATCTCCTATCTGCTCTAAAGTCATAGGATCAGTTCCTATTCCAAAGCGCATTTCTAATACAAGACGTTCTCTTTCAGGCAACACATCAAGCACTTTATCAATTTCCTGTTTAAGCTGCTCATTTATCGTTTCATCTTCTATGTTAACTTCTTCATCCACAAGGAAGTCAATAAGTTCCGCATCACATTTTTCATCATCCACATACTGATTTAAGCTAACAACACTTTCAGCAAGTTTTAAATATTTTCTTACAGTGTTTTCATCAAGTTTCATTTCATCAGCAATTTCTTTTACAGTAGGCTTTTCGCCATTTTTCTGTTCAAGATCATATAACGTTGAAAGCACTTTATTTATCTTTTCTTGAATGTGGATTGGAAGCCTTACGCTTTTAGATGTGTTTTTCATATAACGCTGTATTCTTTGTCTTATATACCACACTGAATATGTAGAAAACTTATAACCTCTTGTATAATCAAATTTATCTATAGCAATAAGCAAACCTATCAAGCCTTCCTGAACAAGATCATCAAACTCAAATCCAGGCTTTGATAATTTACTTGCTACTTTCTGCACAAGTCTTATATTATGTTCTACCAATATGTCTTTTGCAGTATTATCACCATTACGCAGTTTTCTGAAAAGCTCAATTTCTTCTTTACGTGTCAGTACTTTGCTCATACTTTTTATTCCCTCCTGCAATGAATTTTACACACACAAAAAAGACAGACTTTAAGCCTGTCAAAACAAAATAAATGAATTTACACAAAAAGGATTGTTTTCTAAACTGATACCAGAAAACTCTTTGACATTTCGTCCTTTAATCAAAACATCAAAATCAGAACATTGTTTATACAAATCAACAGTAAAAACTTCCTTATCAACTAACATTATTTTATATCTATCTTGAATCAAATCCTTTTTAGGTACATCAAAAGTAAAAATAGCATACGGATGTACTCTTGAACTCGATCTCAAATCAAAAAATTGTTTTTCTCTGTACCACAACAGTACAAATGGTCCTGCCAGTTTTGTATTCAGCACATTATATAACACAGGAGGATTTTTTATTTTTATTTTTTCGCTGCCAACATAAAAATAATTTCTTTTGCATATCACTGCTGGAATATTCTGAATCTGCTCTTTTGTTTCTTCCATTAATTTATCAATTTTATCTTCTTTTGTCAGTACCAACACGCCATACCGTGCCACATCAAATGTTAATCTTATTTTTTGATTGTTAAGTATGATTGCAAATTCTTGTTGCATCAACTTTTCTTGCTCTTTTTCATTTAATTCATAGCTTTTCATATCTTTTCATCTCCCACTTTAAATTCATGAAAGAGCGGAACCTTTTTGGAGAAAAAATGGCTATCAAATAAGCAAAAATTCCTTATACAAAAAATTAAATTAATATAAGAGCTTTATTATCGTTTCTGTCAAAAACTGTATTAAATTTAACTTTAAGTCCATCAAATTCATAAGTAACGTTCCAATCCATTTCTAAAACAGCATCAACATTTTCAATATCAGATATAATTACAGGAAACTTTAAGACTTGCCATTTTTTGTATTCATCAGCAGTCGAAACAACAAATAAAGGTCTCGTTTCATCTGAATATAACTTCACAAACAAATCATTGTCATCAAACGAAACTATTTCAGCATCATTATTTTGTTTATGTATTTCATTCTTCATGTTTTCTACGTCATTAGTTAGCACCAAAATACCTTGTTTTGCAATATCTGCTTTTAATATTATTTTTGCGTTTTTTAATTCTATTGATATTTTCCCCATATCTATTCTCCTTTCACGCACTTTTAACAAACTCAACAAAATCATTGACGTTCATGTTAAGCTTTTTACCAAGCATCTTACAAACTTTTTCAGTTATTGATTGCTTGTTATATTCCTCAAAATCAGCATGTTTAACAATATACAGTCCATTAGACTTCCAAAAAGCGAAAATTATAAAAGCCTTTCCGCCAGCTTTCTCAAAGTCTGACAGAAAAGCTTTCTCTTTGCTCGAGAAGTGTGTTTCAGAAAACTGTATCCTGTCTGATACTGTTTCTTTGCACTCTATTGCAACAGGTATGCCTTTTACAACGCCTAAAAAATCAACAGGCGCACCTTTTTTAGGAAACGTCCTATTGCCATACGTTACCCATAAGACATTTTGTTTTAGCAAAACACCTTGTCCAAGTATCCTTAACTGTGTTCCTATATTTTCGATTAATTCTTCTAACGCACCACCTTTTTGCATATCATTGCCCTCCAATCTTATCAACGTATAATACATAGTCTTTATACTTAACCACTTTAGCAGTTTCGCCTTCTTTCAGGTCACTCAACGCTTCAACAAAAAACGGCATATCATCAACAACAATAGCCACACGTTCCGATCTATGTATATCGCAAGGTATTTCTATATCCTTGTTAACGAATTTCTTCGCTTTTAAATTAAAGACAAATTCAAACACAAAATCCAAAACAAAATAAAATACAAAGAAGCCTAATGAAAGTATCTGCAACTGTACAACAACAGGCTTATTAATAGCAAAACAAGCTAATACAACACCAAAAATCAAAGGTTTAATATATTCCTCATACATGCCATATGTTTTCTTATTGAAGAACAATAACGCAAAAATCAAAATTAAATAATTAATCAATAAGCATTACTCCTTCCTTAAGTCATCATTACCTTTTATTAAGACAAAAAAAGACTGCTTTTTGCAGTCTCATTATCAGTCTCACTATTAGACAATTTCAGGCTTTTCATCAAGCACTTTAAAACTTATATAATTACCGTTTATATAAGGTCTCACAATAAGTTTTACATTGTCGCCTGTATTATAAGTCTCATTAACAAACACATTAAACTCATCGTTAACAGTTAACATACGCCATTTCATAGTTTCTTTAATGTCCGTAACAGTTCCGTCAATTAAAAATGCAGGTTCAGGGTTTTTGTATCCAAAAGGCTCAAAATTATCAAAGTTCTGTATTTCTTCTAAAGCAGGCTTTTTTAGAAGTACACCATCAAGCAGGTTAATTTCCTGCTCTATTGGATTTGCTTCAATGTACCTATTTAAGGTTTCCTGAAGCCTTTTAGCATCTCTTATATTGAAAGAAACTCCGCAGGCAGCCTTATGTCCGCCGTACACTACATCAAGATGTTTTGACGCATATTCAAATGCCTGCAATAAATCAAATTCTCCATATGTTCTTACCGACGCTGTTACCTGTTCGTATTGCAATGTACCTATCAATACAGGTTTTTGAAACATCTCTGCAACACGTCCAGCAATAAGCCCTATTATGCCTTTAGGACAATTCTTAAATATGTACATCAAAAATTTGTTATTATTGTCCTTAATATGCTCAATATATTCTTTAACAAGCTTTAATCGTTCCTGATTAAGGCTTTCAACAGTTTCAACACCAGTACCATTTAAAAGCAAATTTAAGCCTAATACAGGACTTTTTAACCGTCCACAGGCATTAATACGAGGTGCTATTATCCAGCCTAAATCAAATCCATTGACTTCTTCAGGCTTTCTATCTGCAATCCTTAAAATTTCTTTAATGCCTTTAACAGGACTTTTTCTTATGTACTCAAGTCCTTTACGTGCAATATACCAGTTGTTTGAATCCAGCGGTACTACATCCGCAACAGTAGCAAGTCCTGCCAATTCAATCATATCAACCGTAACAGGTACATCTTTTACCTTTAATAACTCTCGTGCAATCAAAAATGCTACACCAGCACCTGCATAGTCTTTATATGCATCATGATATAGTTTTGGATCAAATATTTTATATGCTTTTGGCAGTACATTTTTAGGTTCGTGATGATCTGTTACTATCAATTTAACACCAAGCTTTTCTGCTTCCTCTGCTGCATCAAACGCTGTTATACCGTTATCTACTGTTATAATGGTATCAAAGCCTTTCTGTTTAAGTTCATGAATATGTTCTGGCTTTAATCCGTAGCCTTCTGAACGCTCTGGAAGGCGTATTATATTTTTTATACCAAGCCTGTCTAAAGCCTTTTTCAGTATTAAAGACGAACATATACCATCTACGTCATAGTCACCGAATATTGCGACCTTATCAAAGCTTAATATTGCCTGTACTAAATCATTAATAGGCATGTTATTAGGCTGTACTGGATACGTCCTATTAAGTTCTACTTTTGTATTGGAATTATACTGCCAAAGCATATATTTATCATCTCCTATTAATGCAGAAAATTAATTTTTGCAAAACCGCACAAAATATCTGATTTAGATACTGTTGTACGATATTTAGGAAGTTGGATCAAATAGAAATGTTCGTATTCTTTTAAAAGTTCTCCTTTAACCTTACGTCCTTTTTCAAATTCCATTTCTACCTGCATTTTATCATCTCCTTTTTCACAGATATTCACTTCTTTTTGTTATTTCTAATATCATTTATTAAGCAAATCAATCCTATCAATATCACAATAATTGCTATAAGAGGAGGAAAAGATTCTAAACATATTATTGAAAACACGACAAAAAAGAAGGCAATTAAAAAATATATAACTATATCATCATCGTTTTGGTTCATAAAGAATTCCTCCTTATCGGAATTGATAATTTTTAGGAACAAAGATTTGGACATCATAATATCCTTTTCCCAGATATTCACGATCTTTAGGCAAATATTTATATTTTATATAAGCCTGATTACCTTTTGTTATATTGATTTTAGCATATGTTGAAATTATTTGAAGTTGACCTTGATTTTGGAAAGCTATTGTAATATACCTTTGATTATCTTGTTCTGGTGCTTTTTCGACGATGTGTATATAATTAATATCTTTATTTATTTGCCATTGCAAAGAATTTAAAGTCTTTGTAATATCAGAATTACGTTCATGATTAATATCAACAGCTAACCAACAAATCATTGCAATCCAAAAACTCAAAAACAAAAATATCAAAGAATATAATACAAACTTTTCAGTTTTAATAAGAATAGGCATCACTTTAATTCCTCCTTTACTCACATTAACGTATACCTACATATGTCGCTATAATTCCAACACCAGTAAAAAGAACCAAACCTAAAAGGACTATTATCAAAAATTCTAATTTTCACTAATTATTAATCTTCGTATCCTGAATGTCCTGAATAGATGAACCAAGGAATGAAAATTGTATTGTCTTGTTTTTGTGTTGTTATTGAACCATAATCTTTAATCTTATCAGGATCAGGCAAATGAACAACATATGTATCTTTGTGAATATCGACATAAGGGTGATTATCTTTGACAATAAACGTTGAGTCAATTTTGCTTTTTATTATTTTACTTTTACCGTCGCCTGTTGATATTTGATAAATATAATAAGCTTTACCATCAACAATCTGCCTTCCTACATAATAATTGTCTACACTTACCAATGAATAGCTACCAGTAATACTTTTTGTTTCTTCTGACTTTGCTGTATTTGATAAAAAAGATGATATACCTAAAAAAATTATAAGAAAGACAGAAACAAGAAATAAAAGTTCAGGAACAAGAAATCCTCTTTCGTTATTAAAAATATTCTTTTTAAGCATGATAAAGTTCACCCTTTTCACTCAATTTCTTATCTGGAGATCAAATACTTTTTTAATTGTATTTCTAGGAACGAAAAGCTTATAATAGGTCACAGATGACTGTATAGGCGATATTCCGATAATTTCTTCTATCCAAGGTTTAGTATAGACTGGTTTTTCAACAATAGTTTCAATCACAGGCTTTTTATTAGACTCTACTATATACGCATCATTACTATTAACATGTTCTAATTTAAGTCCTTCCTTTTCCTGAACGTAATAATAATACACTATGTCCTGATCAACACTGCCTGTACCTATTACAAATTTACCATTAATACTGTTAACATCTTCCACCGAATATATAGGTTTAACGCTCACAACTTTCGTTTCATACTTATAAGGCAAAACAAATGATAAAAACATAGAAATTACTATTGCTGCAAATGATATTAAAAGTGCAATTGCACATATAATTTCTACAACAACTTTATATTTCTCACCATGAAATAAAGAATGCAAAACTAAACATACAAGATAAATTGCTAATGCTACTGCAAAAATAATCATATTAGAATTCCTCCTAACCTTCTATCAACCTTTCTTTCAAGCCTGTATAACGCTTTGATGAGTCTATTGTACGTACTGCAATGTTTACTGCCTTTTTATCACCAAAAATCTTAACTGTCTTTTTTGCACGTGTAACACCTGTATAAATCAAATTACGTTTAAGCATAATATAATGACTGGTCGTTACTGGCATTATAACAGTGTCATATTCACTGCCTTGTGCTTTATGGACGGTAATTGCATAGGCTAACATTATGTCTTTTAATTCTTCCTCAATAAGCTCTATATTACGTCCATCAAAGTCAACTTCAATACACCTGACACCGTCATCATTTACATAAGCACGCCTTATATAGCCTGTATCTCCGTTAAAAATTCCCTTTTCGTGATTGTTTGAGGTTTGCATGACTTTGTCATCAACTCTGAACAATTTTTCTCCGTACTTTATTTCTTCCTTTCCAGGACGTGATGGATTTATTGCTTCCTGCACTAATCTGTTTAATTCTAATGTACCTATATCAGTCTTTTTCATAGGCGTTAAAATCTGCACATCATCAAGTGTTTTACCGTTTTTAAGTTCCTTAATAAACTCTTTTACGATTTGTTGAGGACTTACTAAGTCGTAAAATACAAAGTCTTTATTATTAAATTCAGGCATTTTGCCTTCGTTGATAAGTTTTGAATTTGTTATTATTGAGGACATTTCTTTCTGCCTGAATATGACATCAAGTTTTGTTACAGGCACTTTTCCAGACTCTATTATGTCTTTTAAGATGTTTCCTGCACCTACTGACGGAAGCTGGTCTACGTCTCCGACAAGAATCAATTTTGTATTGTCTCTTAAAGCTTTCAAAAGATGATACATAAGATCGTTGTCTATCATGGAAGTTTCATCAATTATCACCACATTTTCATCAAGAGGATTTTGCTCATTGCGGTCAAACCTGACGTGTTTCATTTTTTCATCAAATTTACACTCTAATAGCCTATGGATTGTTTTTGCTTCTTCTCCAGTGGTTTCTTCAAGCCTTTTTGCAGCTTTGCCTGTAGGAGAAGCAAGTGCAACGTCATACTTGTTTGTTTTTAAGATATATAAGAGTGCATTTATTATTGTTGTTTTGCCCGTTCCAGGACCGCCTGTTATAACTGATATATTGCTGCTTAAAGACTTCTTTATAGCCTCTATTTGCTTGTTCGCATACTTAATGTTGTTCTTAAATTCAATCTCTTGAATTAATTTATCAATGTTTTTTACTTCTTTTATACCTGCATTTAACATTTTTAAAATTTTTTCAGCTATGAATGTTTCTTCAGCATAATTAAACGCAATATATACATTGCCGTTGTCATCATACACGTCTTTAATACGATCTAAATATTGCGCCTGTTTAAAAACTTTCATATAGCTTATTCCAAGCAGTTTAGACGCTGTATTGCAAAGCGTCGTTATAGGCAGATATAAATGCCCTTGTATACTTGCCTGATACAAGCAATATTTTAAACCTGACTGGATTCTGTAAACATCATCAGATTTAATTCCAACTTTTTTGGCAATCTCATCAGCCTTTATAAAGCCTATGCCTGAAACATCTTCAGCTACTTTATATGGATTTTCTTTTATCATGTTTAATGTGTTTTCTTTATACTTGTCGTAAGCTTTTTTAATAGTATTTAGCGACAAGCCTAATGGAAGAAGTGATAATTTGACTTTATTAAATTCTTTGTTATCAACTATTTCTTTGTATATCCGCTCTATAGTGCTTTCTGGTATACCTATTTCCTTAAGCCTTGCAGGTTCTTTTTCGATTATTTCAATTGAATCTCTGCCAAACGTATCGGCTATTTTCTTTGCTCTTTTAGGTCCTATTCCTTTGATATTCTGCAAAAATATCTCTATGTCCGAACTTGTAACATTTTCAGGTATATCCGTCTGTATTACTTTAAATTGTCTGCCATATTTTTTATGTACTACCCAATCGCCATGCAAGTTCATTTTCTGTCCTTTACGGCAGCGTTGATTGAGTGTTGCGATAAACCTGTTATTTGACGTTTTTACAGACGCTACTGTGAAGTTATCTGCTTCATAAATTATTCTGTCAATAACTGCGTTGGCAATCTCCATTATATCACCTTCTTAAAAAATTATGGCTTCTCAATCTCATTTATCAATCCAAGCAATATTTTATTGCCAATAATAGGAACAAAATATAAAAACAGAAAAATTAAAAGCATAACAGCATTAACTATCTTAAAATCATACAGTGAACTAAAATAAGAAAGAAATTCTACTACAACAATAAAAGGTACAGAAAATTCTCCAATTACATCTGAAATATCCAATAGAAGATAAACATAATAAAATCCAAAAACTACATTTGTAGACGCACACATATATATCCAAAATAAATCAAATCTTTGTTGTATCAAAGATATAACTACAGAAATCACAAAACTTGCTATAAAAATTTCAATTAAGCCTAACATTTTTTTCTTAAACAAACCTCTAGAAGCATTAGCAATATCAAGATATGTAATAATCTTGCCTAAAACAGGATCATCATCACGTTGTTCTAAATAATAAGAGTTATTATTCCAAGCTTTTTGTATTTTAAGACACTCTGGCAATTCTCCACCAAGCTTTTCTAACGCCAATTCAGTTTCAATCTCATCGTCAGTGTGATTTAAAATTTTCAACTTTCCTTCTTTTGTTAAACTTATTTGATGTTCCTCACCGTTACAAGGAACTATCAAAGTATAAATTGACTTATCATTCTTCATATTACACACCTCTACGCCCATGAAAGTCCACGGTTGTTGATCAATAGGTCATATAAACTCTTAATTAATAGATCAAAATCGCCATCAGGCACACCACAATGCGTATGCATATCATCTAAATATATTGTTATTGTATTTCCGCCTAAATCTTCCTCAAAAGATACTGTATGTCCTGCATTAACCAAGCCTAATATCTTTTTTAAAATCTCTCTTTCTTCCATGTTAGTCACACCTCTTTTTAATTTCCTCCAAAATCCACCTTCCAAGCTCTGCATCTTTCTTTTGCACGTCCTCAAATGCCTTAACAATTTTTTCTGCTTTTTCTTTAAGCTTATCTTCTTCCGTCAAAGGCTGTTTTTGGGCTTCTTTTATAGCCTTATTAAGCTCTCGTGTACTTAACTCATGACTTGCTGCATACTCAATCCATTTCTGCGGATTATCTGTATTAGCAGCAATTCTATGATGAAACCATGACAATGTCGGTATTCTTAGGCTCTCGTCTGGAAAAGCTCTGTATACTTTAGCAAGCTCTCTTATCTGTGCTGGACTGTCACCTGTCTGGCTTGAAATCCAAGTCGCCTTAACATTGTTTTTTAAAAGTACGTCTGCTATACGTCCTTTTTCCCAGCGACAGTCCATTTCTTGTTCTTCTAGACTTATATATGCTTGTATAAGTTCCTCCAAAGAAGGTTCATTTGTATTTTCATGTTCAGGAAATTTATTTGGTATTGGAAGTTTTATTATCCTGCATATTTCTTCAGGCGTTTTTTGCTCTCTTATTGAAACTATATTAACAAGCTCGTATTTGTCTATATTACCTGCATGAACTTTTGAGTGACATTCAGGACAAAGGCTAATCAAATTTTCCTTTATGTCATCACCGCCGGCACCACGTGTCTTAATGTGGTGCACATGTGTTTTGCAAGGCTTTCCGCAATACTCGCAATAATCTTTTCTAGTTTCTTGAATGGCAGAATTATCAATTATACGTTCTGACTTTTGTAAAGAAATCACATCTCCCATCAAAATCACCTTCACACAATATAGTAAATCTATTTATATATTTTGTCAATATATAGATTTACTATTAACTAATTTTTTCTAACTGTTCGTAATTGAAGTCTACTTTTGTTTCTCTGTCAAACATTGTTAAGTAAACACTTACACCATTTTTATTAAGCTCTTTAACAGTTCCTATGCAGCCTGCAAAAGGTCCATCTTTCACAAGCACATTATCATTCACGTTGAAACCATAATTATCAATGTCATATATAAAAATACGCCTTAATTCCTCGTTTGAAAGAGGAACAGGCTGCCTGTCTGGTCCTACATAGCCCACAACGCCTTTAATATTCCTTATTACGTACCATGTGTCACGTGTCATAACCATCTTTACAAGTACATAACTAGGTAATATCTTTTTTTCAATCTCTTTTATTTTTCCATTTTGTCTGACTGTCTCTTTTTGCGTAGGAACTTCAGCACGCAATATTAAATTTTTATAAGTGCCATTTTGAATTATCATATCTATTTTTTGCTTTACTTTATTTTCATGGTTTGTCAGTGTCTGTACTGCATACCATTTTGGCTTCTCTTTCGTTTCTGTTATCATATTTTTCAATCCTTTCTCTTTCTTTTAAATTGAATGTTTTTTGCTTTTTAAGCACAAAAAAAGACTGTTTTTTTACAGTCTCTTTCCATTAATTTGTTTTTTTTAATTTCCTTCGTTCTCATTATATTCTCCTACAGTACCGCCAAAATACCAATGATTTTCTTCTATCCACTCGATAAACTTATCAAGAAAATCATCGCCACTCATAGGATTGTCTCTCGTATCTACTACGCCATCTATGACTATTTCCACAACTTCTCACCTCTTTTTTAAAACTTAATATTCAGTCTGATATGGATAGTCCAACAGATCAACAGCGAAATCTAAGGCATTTTTGATATCTTCTTCAGACAACGTATATTCACTGCATATCTCCTCAATTGACATATTATCTTTCATACATGACAATATTAATGAAACAGGCATTCTCCTGCCACTTATAGTTGGCATACCTGCAAGTATATCACTGTCTACAACTATTCCTTTATGCCTTTTTGCTACTGACTTAAGGTAACTTTTAATGAAATATTCTTTTCCCATGTTTTTCATCCCTTTCTTTTTGTTTAAAAAAAATAAAGTTTATAAAAAAGTCTTCGATATATTCTATATAAGGAGGTTTCAAGCAATATGGAAACAATTTTAGAGAAATTTTCAAAAAATCCTTACAAATTTGCTTATTTTTTGTCAACTGTCCTAACAGTACTTTTAATTGTAAAATATTTTTATAATTCGATATTTAACACATTTATAAAAATGCTTTTACACTATTTCTCTCCAGTACCCTCTATTTTAAAATTTGTTGCAGTATTTTTATTTATATTTGGAAACATGGAATTTATTATTTTTATATTTTTAGGTTTAATTTCTATTTTCCCAAACAGGGATAATGATATTTATCTTATGGGATCCTTTGAAAAATTTAGACTTTCTTACAGCTATATGTGGATAACAATAGGTTATTTTTTTGTTTTTAAATATACTTATTCAATCAAAGATTTAATACGAATTAAAAATATATTTTGCAATTCCACAAATATAACATTACTTTTTTTTATTCTTTCCATATTTTCTTTTCTGACTTTTATTTTTGACATGTTAAGATATCTCGTTCTACCTTTAAATTATGAAGAAATATTTAAAGACTTATTTAAAAATTCTTAATTATATTTATTTCCCATAAAAAATAATAAAAACAACCAAATATTAATGCTACAATTATTGAAATTTTATAGCTCTTTGTAACTAAAAATATCAACCAACACAGAATTGAAGAATATGTTATTGCCATTCCTTTTCGTATACTATTAAACACACAAAAAGTATATTTGCCATATTTCTTACTAGAAAATTTTTTTATGTCAGGATAACTCCAAAAATTTATCAAGTAATCCTTTAAGTTTTGTATCAATAAACCTTTATTCATTTAAATCACTCCTTAGAACATTTATCTTATAGCAGGTTCTACATGAACAGGCTCTGTAGGCTCAACATGCACGCTGGGTTCTTCAATACTATGAACAGTATCATCAGTTGTAGCGTGTGGCAAAACTATAACTGGATTGACATGTACGTGTTTCTTTCTTATCAGTATGACTTTGACATCCCGTAAGTGAAAAAGTCAAAAACAAAGTTCCGACAAAAATTATTATTCGTTTCATATTTTTTATCCTTTCTGTTTTGACTTATCCACAAATGAAGGTATACGCATACCTTTTTCATTTAACGTTACCGTTAAATTTAACCTTCACATTTTAACGAGCCTTTTTAACTCATTCGCAATGTGCGTCCATATCGCCGTATTAACCTTATCTTTTTTACTCATAGCTTTTGACAAATGCTTTAAGGCATTATAATAATACTTCTTAATGTTATCAGTTTGTTTTTTTGACAGTCTTTCAAAATCTTGAACAGATGCCGAGTTAACAATATCATGCACACTACTTGTCATTTACCACACCTCCTGTATTAACAGCGTCAAAAATATTCACAATTTTGCCTTTCGCAAGCCTTGCTATCCGCCTTTTTAAAGTGCTTGGCATAAGCATTTCCTGTTCTTTACGCTGTATTGCTATACTGTATAGCCTAATGAATTGGTCACGTACAATCTCTATATTTTCTGACAGGCATATTTCCAACCAGCCAATTGCCTTAACAACATCACGTACAACTTCTGACATACTATCAAAAGCTTCTTCAGGTCTATAATAACCATAAAGCCTTATAGCACGTGCAACCTCATGCCACGCTTCATCTTCATCAGGAACATTAAATTTCGTAACAGAAACAATCTCCTTGTAAAGGTCATGTACTGTTGGCGGATACGGACTTTCAAGTATAAACTTTTGAAGTGCACAGTTAACAACCTCGTAAGACATGTCTTTAAACATTGCTGTAAACAGGCTAATCATGCCTTGTTTATTCTCCTGGATTTGTTCAGCATAGCGTGGATAGGCAACTTTAAGTGCATTGACAATCTTTGTTGTTTCTTGCACTGTCATTTCAAGATTCCTCCTTCACAAGCAAAAGTCATTTTCCGGTGCTTTTGTCTGCTCATTGCAAACAGGTTTTTGAATATCTCTATGCAGTTTGCTTTGACAGGAGGAGAACCTCTGACTGTTTTCCACTGCTTTCGTATTCCTGCATTGACCGCCAATTCCAATTCTCCAAAGTCTATACAAGATATTCCTGTCGCTTTTTCTTTTTTCACTGCGGAAGTGAACATGCTGCTTATGTGACATTCCTGAATAACCCTGTTCTGCCTGCTGTGACTTATACCTGCTGGTCTGTCAAGTCTGCTTAAGGCTCTTACTGTTTTAGCTTTAAGCGATTTTTCAAGTTCACTTAAAGCCTTATTAGTGCCATACTTAAGCATTTTTTCAGGCTTATTAGGAATTTCACCAACTTTAGCAACAGGCATTTCATCACGTCTATTACCAGTTTTGTTGTCAGCTATATCTTCAGGCTCGCATGAAATTTGGTTTTCAGGCAATATATCAAGCCTAATCATAGCTTCGTTGACTTTCTCAATAGGCAATATATCAAGTTCATCAACAAGCCTAATATCATGCAGTTTCTCACGCTTGTTGATTTCTACATCAGGTAGATTTTCTGCACCATCAACAAACAGCTTTTCAGGCTTACTTATGGCACTGACAACATCGCTTTCAGCATCATTAATGTCATCAATAACCGTAAAACCAGCCTTTTCAAGCATTTTTGCAAACTCATTTTGACTGCTATCAAAGCTGCCTTCAAGCTGTTTTTCAGGCACATTTTTGACATTGGACTGTTTCTCTATGCCATTTGCTTCAAGTTCGGCAATAACCGTAAAACCAGCTTCTTTAAGCATCTTCACAAACGCATTTTCAGCGTCATTTTCAGGTTCTTTTTCAAGTACATTTTGCGCATCTGCCTGTGTCTCCATGTCACTTGCATAAGATTCGTCAATGACCGTAAATCCAGCTTCCTCAAGCATTTTCCAGTCGTCATTGAAATTTTTAAAGACATCAAAGCCTTGTTCTGCACTTTCAGCGACAAAGTGGTGCAGCATTAAGTCAGCGTCATTATCAGCGTCAAGTGCTATATTGCGTTGTTCTTGGGCTTTTCTTGCCTTATCAAGTAAGTGCAGTCCATACCTGTTAGTGTCGCAGTCTATTTTCCCCACTGCCGAAGTGAGACTGTTTGTGTCCTCTACAAAAGGACATTCTTGCAAGTCAGTGTCATTCTGCAAAGTTTGTGCTGCATCCATGCCAGCAGGCTCATTTTCAAGTTCAATCAAGTCGGCATCAGGCATGATAACGTTTCTTTCAGGTTCTCTTTCAGGTGCATTAAGGCTTGTGTCTGGCTCCTTATCAAGGCTTATTTTAAGGCTTGCTTTGAGTGCATCATCAGGATTAGGCATAGCATTTTTATGTTCCTCGCTCTTAAAAAGCTCATCATCAAGCTCAAAGAGGTCATCAATATCCATGTCATCAAGTTCGAGCAAAGCATTATCAGGCATGTCAATAGCACTATTCAGGTTTTCTTCAGGCTTATTTAGGCTGCTATTCAAATTTTTGTCATCTGTGCTTTCAGAGTTTTCGTTTTGCTTTTTGCTGGCTAAAACTCGGCTTATATCAGGCGCAACTTTATCACTGGTTCCGAAAAAATTGTCAAAGCTAAAAGGCTTAAACAGGTCTTTTTTAGGCTTATTTTGTTCGTTATTCAAGATTTTTTCACTCCTTTCAAAATCGCTTTTTTTCTCGCTGCCTGTATCATTCAAGCTTGATTTAGCGTTCAGTTTTTTCAGGATTTCTTCAAGTTCCTCGTCTGTGTACTCAACATGTGGTGGCATGTTTTTTAAAACGTCTCTGAAAGGGTCATCAGGGTCAGAAGGATCGATAAAGCCATCTCTCACGAGGATTGCATAGGCATCTTCTTCGGACTCTATGGTGCTTATATCAAGTTCACTTGCAGGCACATCAAAGCTCATTTCAGGCTCTACATCAAATTCGTTTATAGGCTTATTCAGGTTGTTATTCAAGATTTTACCAGTTTCATCTTCAAGCATAACTACTGTGCTTACTACAGGCTTATTTACAGGTTCTATAGCAGTTTCTCTATCAAGCTCTTTAAAGCTTATATCAGGCTCTATTACAGGTACTTTAATGCTTATTTCAGGCTTTATATGCTCTATGTCAAGTGCTTTATTAAGGCTTATATCACGTTTATTATTATCAAGTATACATACAGTATCTTTAGGGGTATTATACGTACCAAGATTATCTATCTTAGTATCACTACATAATACAGATTGATTCCACAGGGATCTTTTAGATCTAGTAACTAGCTTATTATCACTAGATCTACTTGAGAGAGATACACTATCAGGTAAGATAGTCTCTGATGTAGTCTGTGATGTACTCTCTGTATTGGTCTCACGTTCAGGTGTTTGACCTCCTACGTTTGTTGTAGGTACCTCCTCCGTTCTATCGTAGGAGGTATTACGTTGCGTTGTAGTATCAACTATTTTACGTCCTACCTCTTCCGTTTCATCGTAGGAGGTATTATAATGTTCTAAATTATCATCTGAATTATCAATCTCTTTAATGTTGTTATAAGTTATTTCTTCAATTCTTTCAGGAACTGGTTCAATAAACATAACATTTGTTAATTTTAGACCAGATGTAGGCATTGTAATAGTTCTGAATTCAAGTGTAATTAATCCTAAATCACGAAGCAGTTTTATTGCATCTTGTGCTTGGCGTTTTGAAATTCCAAATTGGTCTGCAAAACTTTGATATGATCTTTGCAATTTGTCTGCACTAAATTTTGTTTTATATCCTTTTATTTCTCCTGTTGCTTGATCTCTTATGATTGTTGGTCTATACCAATAAACAATTTCAGCTAGTATTATTATTGCATTTAAGTTAGGTTTACCTGATGAAAAAGTAATATGTTTATACCAATTTGCAGGTATGATGTTTCCTTCAAAATTAATTTTTCCTATTTGTTCTACAATTTTGTTCATTTTATTCACTCCTTTTTATTTTAGTTGTTGTAAACGGTCGTATGTTTACAACAAAAATGGCAGCCTTTAGTTTGGCTGCCATTTTTGCCGACCGTTTGCAATTTTTTAAAGGAGTGTACAGAAAAAAAGGCAGCCTTAAAGCTGCCAAAAAACGAACAAACGTTTAAAGGAGGAATTTTGTGTGATATGCCCGTAGGAACGAAGTTGAGATCGGGAGGAAATCTACATCGTTCCACGAAAAAAAATAGGACGCTTTTACACGTCCTATCATGCAGGAAAAAGTTCCTTAATGTCCTTTTCAGTTTCTTTAAGTTTTTTTGCAGCGACAAGATGTTTGCAGTCGCCTTCATAATACGTGAAGGCAGGACAGGTGCAAACATTGTGAAGCAGGTCTACCGCATAGTCTTCTGTACCATGTGCAATATATATGTCATTTGTTATTTTCTCAAGGTTGTTTATGTCAAAAACACCACGATGATAATTACAAAAATCAGAGGTTTGTTTTAAAGCTTCATTGGAAAGTTTGTCGGCTTGCTTGTTCTGTTCACGTGGAATCCATTTAAAGCTTGCGTGCACATAGAATAACATGTCTTTGCATTGGTTATAATAAGTTCTTAAGCTTTCTTGTTTCAGTTTCCAGTTGCCTGTTATTTGCTCTATGACAAGCTGGCTGTCACCATGTATTAAGATTTCTTTAACGTTGTGCCTATATGCCGAATTCAAAAGTTCTAACAATGCCATATATTCTGCTTCGTTGTTTGTATGTACGCCAATATATTTGCTTATTTTTTCTATTATTTCACCGTTTTCGTCTATCAGTATGCCACCAACACCACTGTCACCAGGATTGCCTTTGGAACAACCATCAAAATAGCCATACCACATACTGTTACCTTCCTTCTATACGTTTTTTAAGCCTGCTTATTTTGTACTCTTTTAATTCATTAATATTTAGCTCATCAACGTTTAATATGATTTTAATTTGTTCTATCATGATTTCTACATCAGTTATTTCTTCTAAAATTGCACTTCTGTTTCTGTCACCTCTTAAATATTTACATAGTTCTTTTTGTAATTCTGACATTTCTTCTATTGCCAGCGTTATTTGTAATTCCTTGCCCCATTTTTCAATGGCTTTTTTATAGAGCTGTTCTCTTTCTTTCTGTTTTTCATCTTTATGCGCATTTTCATAATCTTCCAGACTGACTTCGATCATTTTTTTACCACTGCCATGACAATGACTGCAATTTTCGTAATAATCGTTCCATTCAGGTCCTGATACAAGCACTTTACCTTTACCATCGCAGTAAGGACATTTGTATTTATCTTCCATATCTGACTCCTCCTTAATCAATTCCTAATTGTTCTGCTATTGCATTCCAGTCGTCAAGAATTTTTGTATACCTGTTTGTGTAGTTAATATTTTCTGTTGCATGTTTTGTCGCATTTTTGATTCGTGATATGTACCTGCAAAGCATTTGATATTGTTCGTCTGTCAGTTCCAGTTCGATTTTGTAAGTTTTCACCGTCATCACCTCAAAAAAAAGAGCCTTAAAGGCTCCAAAGTTAGTATTTATTTAATTAGATTGCTTATATCTTTTACATCTGAAAAACGTACCGCCGTAATATACATAATTGTATATCCAATAAGAAAAACATTAATATAAGAATCTGTCGTATATACATATGTTGCAAGTACACCAAATATGATGCTAAGGATAGATCTGGGTAAAACAAAATGCATAAAATTTTTCCAATCAAATTCACTTATTGTTACTTTTATAATTAAGAAAAAAATGCATATCGATGTTAATATTAACAGCAAAATATCATTTATACTTAATTTTAATATTTCGCTGAATGTTAATGTTATAAAAGCAATTATTGATGGTGCAAGAGCTAAAAATATATCCATATTACAATTAACCTCCTTGTATTTTTAAGTTTTTACTTGCAAAAAAAAGACGCTCATAAACGAGTGAACGTCCTGAAAGGTATGCGCATACCTGCAAAATTTTGGTAAAGCATAGCAAAGAATATGAATGTTGCAATAAGTCCTATGCTCTGGTCTATTATGGAACCTGTACTGAACAGATGAAGTCCGAAACGTCTTTTTAAAGGATATAAAAGTTCAATGCCTGCATTTGTCATTAAGTCTGCTACAAGGTGCATACCATAGCCTATTATGGCAGGTATAAGAAGCATTTTATCGGACAAAACAAGCATTAGTATGAACGTTGTAAAGCCTAATAATGAATGAGTAAAGCCTCTGTGTTTTGTGAAGTATGCAAAACCTGTATAAACTGCAAATAGGATCGCTGCAAGCAATGAAAAGTATCTATAATGCCATAAAAAATAATCTGCTATTAGCAGCAGCGGAAAGCCTAATGGCAAGCCTGGAATAATGTCTATTTTACGGCGTATTAAGCTGTGTTCTTCATCTATATCAGGCATTAATGAACTTACACCTGCTGTTATAAGTGCTTGAGGTAGTGCATGCGGATTTGTTATTATTGTTGCTGTTGTTGCAAGTCCTATTGCCAAATGTGTACGTCCTAACATTTTATCACATCCTTTAAAAGATTTATATTATTGATATTTTATTTTTTTTATATATTGTACGATATTATTTATGGTGGTGAATAACAAGTGAAGAATATTATTTCTTTTTTTAAAGAGATTATAAGTAATATTACAGGTAATTATTATAAACTAAGTTATATTTTATTGAATATGTTGATAATTTTTTTTATTGAGAAGTATATTTGTAATAATGAAATTCCGTATTTTTCAAGTGAAATTACAAAATATACTTCATCTATTTTGCCATTTTTAAAATTTTTAGTTCTTACATTTTTTATATATGGGACTATAGAATTTATTGTATTGGTATTTTATATGCTTTTAATTCTATTTAAAATTTTAGTAAGTTATATAAATTATATAAAAACGAACAAAAAACATAGGCTATATAAAAAATATACTTGTAATTGTGATTATGAAAGTATATATATTGACGGTCTTGCAGAAAAAATTTTGCTTTCATATAGCTATATGTGGATTATAATTGGATATATTTTTTTATTTAATAAAAATGAAATTATATCTGAAATACAAAACAAAAATATAATAACAGTATTACATAATGAATTGTTTTATGTTTTTTTCGGTTTTACTATTATTTCTTTGCTTATATTTATTTTTATATATATACCTCTCTTCATAAAATTTTTAATGTTACCGATACATTATGAAGAATTCGCTAGAAGATACCGTGAATTTTATGAGAGAAAACACTCTTGAAAGCTATGATAAAAGTTTTTTAAAAAAAACAAAACATATCATTGATGCCTTTTTAAAAGCTGAAATAGATCCAACCCAAGAAGTAAATTCCCGCAAATATAAGGGCAATTAAAATTGCGCTACAAAAAAGACCATTTGTAAAAAGAGGATATGCGATTGTACTTCCTAATATACCTGATATAAACAAACGAATATATGTTTTTGCTATTATTTCGTTTTTCAGCGCAAAAGGTAAATTTTGTAAATCGACACCTTTTAGTTGTATGGATATTTTAGGAAATTTAATTATTGCTATGATGATTTTTTTTAATTTCTCCATTTATTTCATTCCTTTTCTAGTTTTTTTTCTTCTAAAAGTTTTAAGTCATAATATCTATTGTTTTTTATAACTTTAACTTTTAAAGGAAGTTTAAAGAAAGGAGAACTCCATAATCGAGATACAACTAATTCGCTACTGGTATTGGTTAACATAATTTCGTCTTTGTTGTTGTTTTTATAAAATAAGATCCTTACAAATATTGAATTTATGAAATTTTCACCATCAGGGCAGAGAGTACCGCCCATATGAACGTAATCTATTATTGTTATTTCTTCGCCTATTAGGCTTTTAAATGGTACTACAGCTTTGATTTTTGTCGATTCTAGTTTTTTCATAAAGTCCGACGCATTAAACATTTGATTTCACTCCTTAAAGATTTAACGCTTTTTTCTCTGTACTGCTTGTACGTTTTTCAGCTTCAATGTTATTTTGAAGTTCTTCAACATATCCTGTTTTAAAGGTATGCACGCTGTATGAACTTTTCAAGTTATAAGGTTTAGCACCATGTTTTCCTGTAAAGTCCATTTTTTGTGTTTTAAAATTGTATTCATACGAACTTTGGCAAGCTTCATAAAGTGCCTGTTCGCCTAATTTTTTGCGCTTTAAAGTTTTTCTCAATTCAATCTGATGCAGTCTGTCCATGCCTGCAACAGTTGAACTTTCACGGCTTTTTATAATTTTTTCATATAACGGAATTCCTATTAAGTAAAATCTGATTTCGTGTTTGTTTTTATTATATTTTTTGCAAAGATAATCTTCGATGTATTCATCTATGTAATCTATAGCCTGTACGTTATCAAGAAAATCTTGTATTATTTCTTCTCTTTCTTCTTTTTCACTTTTCTTGATTTTAGCACGTTTTTCCTTTATGTATTCAATGGTTTCTCGTTTATGTTTTTCTTCATTCTCTGTTTTACGTCTTTCTTTTTCTAATTTATATTCAGGAAATTGCTTTAAAATTTTTGTAATAGCAGGTTGACTAACATTTTCCTCTTTGGCAATTTCGGAAACGCTTTTATGTTCTATAAAATAAGAATAATAAACTTTATTTTTATCACACATTATTATTCCTCCTATTTTTTCGTTTTTGTTTTATTTTGGTTATATTTTTGCTAACAAAAAAAAGCCTGTTTTTAGGCATAGTACGACCTATATAGAGGCTTTACGTCTCTTTTTAAGTTCATTTTCATGCTCCAGTATAGATTCACATATGATTTTTATAACTTCTTTTGTATGTTTATCAGTATTGTTGTCTTTAATAAAAGTATTTTTGATATTTTTAATCTTACCCAAAGCCTTTTCCCTCCGTTATTTTAAATATTTTATCACTTCGTTCATATCAACCTCTGGAAAGGCATTCTTTAAACCTGTTAAAGCTTTAGGACCAATTTTGCCTGTCTTTTTAATGCGATATAATTGACTTCTGCTTATTCCTATTTTTTTTGCTAGTTCTTGTTCTTTAAGGTTGTATTTATATGCTAAATTATTTAAGAATGGAATCATTTTGTTCCTCTCCTTGTAATAAAGTGCACTTAACATTCTATAAGTAATTTTATATTATTTAAAAGCACTTGTCAAGTATATTTATCTAAATGTTAAGTTGATTTATAATTTGTGCTTTAAATATTGATACAAAATAAAATGTACTTAAAAAATAAAATTTACTTGTCAAATATGTTGCATTTATGCAACATATTTGTTATAATTGGAAATGATGTTATTTAAAGTATTAAGGAGGTTCCTTTATGGAAAAAAGAGAACATATAGGACAAATAATAAAAAAATTACGCAAAGACAAAAAAATGTCTCAACGAGAGTTAGGTGCTGCAACAGGGTTAAGCAATACAGCAATATCTTATATTGAAAAAGGTATTTATGATATAAAGATGTCTAATTTGGCCAAAATAGCAAAAGCTTTAGATACAACAGTTGAAGATATTATGAAACAAGTAGAAACAGAAGATACAGAAAAAAAAGAAGAGCAAAAGCCAGAAGAAAAAGACGAACAGAAAGAACCTTCAATTGCAGAAATTGAAGAATTTCTCGCAGGTCAAAAAATGCTCATGTTTAAAGGCAAGCCTGTGACAGAAGATGATTTACGAAGCGTGTATGCGTTTTTGCAATTTCTAGAAAAAAAATATGGCGATAAAGAATAGTTGATTTTTTTATTGTCATATTTTATAATATTTACAAACATTAGTTCGTTTAACGTAAAGGGGGTACTAATGTGAATATAAAAGAAATTGCAGAAGAAGTATATAATACATACCATACCAGAAATCCGTTTGAAATAGTAGATTATATGAACGGTATTATATTCTACACAAGTTATCTTCCAGACGATATATACGGCATATCAAATGTGGTAAAAAATACATGGATAGTCAGCGTTAATTCCAAACTGCATAATTACCAAGTTATCAAGTTCACAATTGCACATGAAATAGGACATAAAGTACTGCATGATTTTGAAAATGATATGTTTTTTAAGCGCAGTACATGTTTTAGTTTGCAACGCTACGATAATCAAGCCGATGAATTTGCACTAAATTTATTATATACTGATGATGACTTAAGAGACATAATAGAATATTGCAGCAGTGATTTTTTCTGCGATGTTTTTAAAATAAAATATACTGTTTTTGAAAAAGTTATAAAAGAACGTTTGGGGGTATAATATTATGACTACAGCAGCTATATATGCAAGAAAAAGCGTATTGACTGAAACTGGTGAATCAATAGAGAATCAAGTTCGACGTGGTATCGCATATTGTGAAGTTAAAGGTTGGGATTACATAATATATGATAAAGATGAAGGTTTTTCAGGTTCTAATACTGACAGACCTGATTTTGAAAAAATGATGAAAGATGCAGAAAATAAAAAATTTCAATATATCATTTCATACAAATTAGATCGTATTAGTAGAAGTGTTCTAGACTTTTCGGATTTTATTGAAAAACTTAATGAGTTAGATATTGGTTATATATCGTTAACTGAAAACTTTGATACAACAACGCCTGTTGGACGGGCGATGATGATGATTATTGCTGTTTTTGCACAATTAGAAAGAGAACAAATAGCTGAACGTGTTAGAGATAACATGATTGACAGAGCTAAATTAGGTAAATGGAATGGTGGTCCTGTCCCTTTTGGATATGATGTAGAAAGAAAAGAGTTAATAATTGATGGAAAGAAAAAGAAAACATCAAAGCTGGTTATAAATAGAGATGAAGCAGAAAAAATAAAAAAATACGTAGAGTGGTATTTAAGTCCTAATGGAAGCATTAGAAAAAATGTGTTTAGGGCAAATAGTCTTGGCGAAAAGACTAAAGCTGGCAGTGCTTGGGGTACTACACAAATGAGAAGAATACTTGAATCGCCATTATATGTAAAAGCTGATGAGGACGTGTACAACTATTTTTTAGAAAAAGGTATATATATAGCAAGCAACAAAGAAATGTTTAATGGCGAAAATGGTATTATACTTTATAATAAACGTAAACCGTACAAAAAAACATCAAGAACAAGAAATAAAGAAGAATGGATACTAGCTATAGGAGAACATGAAGGAATAATTCCAGGGAAAATATTCATCGAAGTTCAAGAAAAATTAAACAAAAATTATAAAAAGCCACCACGAAGTGGCAGCAGTACTAAATCTTTTTTGTCGGGTCTTGTTAAATGTGGATGTTGTGGAAAATCTATGGTTGTATATGTTGGAGGAAATGAAAAAGTAGAGAATAATTATAAATATACATATTTTCGATGCAGTTCAAAAATAAGGCAAGGACTTCATTGTGAAAATGATAGTGTCCGTATTGATGAATTAGAAAATGCTGTTATAAATGAGCTGAAAAAAATATCTCTAGATAAAAATTTCATTGAAAATGCTTTTAAAGAAATAAGTAACAAATCAAGAAATGATAATAAAGAACTATTAAAGAAAAAAAAGAATCTAGAAGAAAGAATTTATGAAATTGACAAGCAAATAAACAATCTAGTCGAAGCAATAGCTAATGCCTCACTGCCTCAAGATTTAATCAAAGCAAAATATGATGAATACGCAAAAGTAAAAAAAGAGATCCAAAATGAATTAGAAAAATTAAATGAGAATATAAATATAACTAATAATAATATTATGAGTGCGGATTACGCATATTCCGTCTTAAAGGATTTACATGTTATAATTGACAATTTATCATTTGATGAGAAAAAAACACTATTTAACAACATAATTGAAAAAATTATATATGATAGGGGGAATGTAGAGATACACTTCTTTCTTTTACCGATTTATAAGAACTCTGCAGATTTGGTTATTTCTAGCCGCAAGGACATGGATTTAATGCGACAACGAGAATTACTTTAGCCGGATACGTAAAAGTGGCATTGACTCGTGATATTGTCACACATTCATCTTCTAACGGTTGCCTAAGCGCTTCAATAGCATCTCTACGAAATTCAGGAAACTCATCAAGAAATAAAACACCGTAATGCGCTAAAGAAACTTCTCCTGGTCGCGGAATCCTGCCACCGCCAACTAAAGAAACTGTTGAAATAGTATGGTGAGGCGCTCGAAAAACCCTGTTTGTCAGGAGTGATACATCTTCAGGCAAAGTCCCTGCTATGCTATGTATTTTTGTAACTTCTAATGCCTCTTCCAAAGTCATCTCTGGAAGTATGGTAGGAAACCTTCTTGCCAACATGGTTTTGCCTGAACCAGGAGGACCTACAAGCATAACATTGTGGCCACCGGCAGCAGCAATTTCAAATGCTCTTTTTGCATTTTCCTGTCCTTTTACATCAGAAAAATCTACATCATAATTTTCTCTTTTGAAAAGCTCATCAATATCGATTTTAATACTGTTGATTACTTTTATACCGTTTATGTAATCAACAACGTCTTTTAATGATTTGACAGGTATAACTTCTACATCTTTTGTTATGGCAGCTTCTTTTGCATTTGCATACGGCAGTATTATCCTTTTAATTCCGTAGAGTCTTGCATCCATAGCCATAGGCAACGCACCTTTAATTGGCCGTAGAGAACCATCAAGTGATAGCTCCCCCAGCAAAACTGTATCATTATCAACAGTTTTAACTTGTCCAGTGCATATAAGTATTCCTACAGCTATCGGCAGATCAAACGATGTGCCTTCTTTTTTAGTATTAGCAGGCGCTAAATTTACTGTTATTTTTTTAACCGGAAATTCGTAGCCACTATTTTTTATAGCAGCTCTTACTCTATCTCTCGATTCTTTTATCTCTGTATCGCCTAATCCGACTATATCAAAAGCAGGAAGCCCATTTGATATATCAATTTCTACATCTACTACATATCCGTCAATGCCTAAGATTGCCATGCTTTTTGTTATAGAAAGCATCAAAAATCCCCCTAATTAGGTCTTTCAAGAGATATTTTGCCGATTTTCCCTGTGCGAAAATCATCAATAATGATTTTTGCAGCACGCTCTGTGTCAACAATTCCTCCAGAAGACAAACAACCTCTTGCTTTACCTATATCTGTGAGTAATTTATACACATCTTTGCCTATGTCTTCTAACTTGTATCTTTTCATTAAAAGCTCTGGATAATTTATTCTCAATATATCAAGTAATGAATATGCCAACTCTTCATGATTTAATAGCTCATCTTTAATTGCAGAAGTTAAAGCCAACATTATTCCAACATGTTCGTCTTCAAATTTAGGCCACAGAATGCCTGGAGTATCTAATAAATCAAAATAAGGTGTTTTAATCCACTGCTTCGATTTTGTCACACCTGGTTTATTGCCTGTCTTAGCATTTTTTGTTTTTGTTAATGAATTTATCAATGTTGATTTTCCAACGTTAGGTATACCGACTATCATTGCCCTTAATTTGGTTTTTATACCCTTCTGTCTTTTTTTATCGATTATATCGCTGCACTCTTTTAAAGTCAATTCGTAAATACTTTGAATGCATTTGCTATCTAAAGAATTTATATTAAGGCTTACATGACCTTTAAGGTTGAAATAATCGTTCCACATTTTATTGACTTCTAAATCAGCCAAATCGGATTTATTAAGTAAAATAATTCGTTTTTTATTTTTGACTAAGCCATCTATCAATGGATTTCTACTGCTTTTTGGAATTCGAGCATCTAATAACTCATAAACAATATCTACTATTTTTAAATTTTCTTCAATCAGGCGTTTAGTTTTTGCCATGTGTCCAGGATACCATTGATACATAATTTCCTCCAAATATTGAAAAAGGGACCAATCAAGTCCCCTTTATTTCTTCTCTTGAATTTTAGCAGCTTTGCCAACTCTTTTCCTAACATAATAGAGTTTAGCTCTTCTAACTCTACCTTTTCTTACTACTTCTATCTTTTCAATCCTAGGTGAGTGAAGTGGGAAAGTCCTTTCTACTCCAACACCATAAGAAATACGCCTTACAGTAAAGTTTTCTCTTAATGAACCACCACTTCTTTTTATAACAACACCTTCAAAAACCTGAATTCTTTCTTTGTCACCTTCGATAACTTTATAATGTACTCTTACAGTATCACCAACATTAAATTCAGGTACTTCTCTCAATTGTTCTCTTTCTACAATATCAACTAGATTCATTTTTTTCCCTCCTTTCAAATATCTGAATAACCTAACTCTTTAAGATATTCAATATCTTGTTCTGATAGATATTTTCTATCCAAAAGATCTGGGCGTAAATTAAGCGTAGTCTCTAATGATTTCTGCCTTCTCCACTTAGCAATCTCTGCATGGTTTCCAGACAGTAACACTTTCGGGACTTCCATCCCATTAAATATTTCAGGCCTTGTATATTGAGGATATTCTAATAAACCACAATAAAAAGATTCATCTATAAAACTTTCATCTTGCGGCAAAACACCATGTATCAACCTTGACACAGAATCTATGACTGCCATCGCAGCGATTTCGCCGCCTGTCAAGATAAAATCACCTATTGATATCTCCTCATCTATCAGTGAATACGCTCTTTCGTCGATTCCCTCGTAATGTCCACATAAAATGATTATTTCGTCGTATTTTGATAGCTCTATTGCTTTTTTTTGATCGAATCTTTTCCCTTTAGGACCCATATAAAAAACTGGCATATCTTTAGATGACTTGACTGCATTAATTGCATCGTATATTGGCTGAACCATCATTACCATGCCATACCCGCCACCATATGGATAATCATCGGTTTTCTTATGTTTGTCTTTCGAATAATCCCTGATATTTACCAAATTTACTTTTATCAATTCTCTCTCGATTGCCCTTTTTAGAATGCTATTTCTGAGTATACCTTCAAACATATCAGGAAAAATCGTTAAAACATTAAAAACCACTATAGCCCCTCCAAAAGATGGACTATCATTTTTTTGCCATTTACATCCACATCTTTAATCACATCTTTAATGGCAGGTATCAATATATCCCGCTCATCTGTTTTTACTACATACACATCATTAGCACCAGTTTTTAACACGTCCTTTAATACACCCAACTCTCTTTTGTCATCAGTGTAAACTTTCATATCTATCAAATCTTTAATAAAATACTCGTCTTCTTCTAACTCTACAGCATCATCCATCGTTATTTTTATAAATTTGTTTTTAAGCTTCTCCGCCTCATTTCTGTCATTTACTTCATAAAATTTTATCAAAACAAGATTCTTAATAAATCTTACTGATTCAATTTGATATTGAACCCTTTTGTCATCATCAAAAATATACACATAATCAAGATCATAAAATCTATCTAAATGATCTGTAAGCGGATATACCTTGACTTCGCCGTTTACACCGTATGCAGATGTAATTTTGCCTACGGATAAATAATCATCCATAAAATCACCTAAATTATTTCTACGATGACACGTTTTTTCTCTTTGGTCGCAGCAGCCTTAACAACAGTTCTTATAGCTTTTGCTATCCTACCTTGTTTACCTATAACTTTTCCCATATCTTCTGGAGCAACCTTAAGCTCTATTATAATTGACTGCTCACCTTCAATTTCATTAATTTGAACTGCATCAGGGTTGTCAACAAGAGATTTCGCAATGAACTTAACTAATTCACCCATGTTTATCCCTTCCTAAAACAGCATTTTAATTGTTAATTTTATCAAATATACCTTCTTTTTTGAATAGAGCTCTAACCGTGTCAGATGGTTGTGCACCTACTTTTAGCCACTTTATTGCTTTTTCAGAATCAATTTTAATTTCCTTTGGATTAGATACTGGATTATAATATCCAATCTCCTCTATAAACTTACCATCACGTGGTGATCTTGAATCGGCCACAACGAATCTGTAAAATGGTGACTTTTTCGCACCCATTCTTTTTAATCTAATCCTGACTGCCACTTTATCACCTCCTTTTAAAGCCAAATATTTATCTGAAAAATGGCATTTTTCTTTTGCCTATTTTCATATTTTTGCCCATATCAGTAAACTGCTTCATCATCTTCTTAGTTTGCTCAAACTGTTTAAGCAAGCTATTTACTTGCTGAATCGATGTACCACTGCCAGCAGCGATTCTTTTTTTTCTGCTGCCATTTATGATAGAAGGATTCTGTCTTTCTTCCTTAGTCATTGACTGAATTATTGCCTCTATCCTCTTTATGTCCTTATCACTTATGTTTACTCCTTTTAATTTTGACATATTTACACCAGGTATCATGGAAAACAACTGATCAATTGGCCCCATGTTTTTTAATCCCTGCAATTGATCTAAAAAGTCATCAAACGAAAACTGTTGCTCTAAAATCTTTTTTTGCAGCTCCAATGCCTTTTTTTCATCTATCTGTGCCTGAGCTTTTTCAATTAAGCTTAAAACATCTCCCATTCCCAATATTCTTGAAGCCATTCTATCTGGATGAAAAACTTCTATGTCAGTAAATTTTTCGCCTGATGCTATAAATTTAATGGGTTTATGCGTGACAGCTTTCACCGACAAAGCTGCTCCGCCTCTTGTATCACCATCAAGTTTTGTCAATATAACTCCATCTATATCAAGTTTTTCATTAAAAGATTCAGCTACATTGACAACATCTTGACCTGTCATAGCATCGACAACCAAAAGTGTCTCATTTGGATTCACGGCATCTTTTATGTTTTTCAATTCATCCATCAGTTCTTCATCTACGTGAAGTCTTCCAGCCGTATCAATTATTACTACGTTATAATTATTATTTCTTGCAAAATCTATAGAAGCCTTTGCAATATCAACAGGTGAAGTCTTATCACCCATCGAAAAAACAGGCACATTTATGGATGAACCAACTACTTGAAGCTGTTTAATTGCTGCAGGTCTGTATATATCACATGCAACAAGTACAGGACTTTTTCCTTTAGACCTTAAATAATTAGCAAGTTTGCCACTTGTAGTCGTCTTACCGGAACCTTGCAATCCTACCATCATTATAACTGTTGGAGGTTTATCGCTAAAATTGATCTTGCTTTCTTTAGAACCCATCAGTGCCGTCAATTCGTCATTGACAATTTTTATGACATGCTGTGCAGGCGTTAGGCTTTCCATTACTTCTTGCCCCAAAGACTTTTCAGTAACAGTATTTATAAATTCTTTAACAACTTTAAAATTAACGTCAGCCTCTAAAAGCGCTATCTTGACTTCTTTCATAGCCTCTTTTACATCTTTTTCGCTTAGCTTGCCTTTACCCCTAAGTTTCTTAAAAATGTCTTGAAGCTTTCCAGTAAGACTTTCAAATGCCATTCAAAAACCTCCTAGAAATTTTTATTTAAAATTCTAAACCATCAATTTCTTTTTCTATATCTTCCAAAGCCTCTAAGACTTTTTGATCGGAAATATACTTTTTAACCTCACCTATCGACTGCTTTATTTTAGAGAGCTTTTCCATGTTATCATTGTATTTTTTTACAAGTCCTAATTTATCTTCATAGTATTTTAAAATACTTTCAGCCCTTTTTAAAGAGTCGTATACACCTTGTCTTGAAATATTAAGTTCCTGTGATATTTCGCCTAATGAATAATCATCCATATAATACATTTTAAATATATCCATTTGTTTGCCTGTAAGTAGCGAACCATAAAAATCATACAATACATTCATTTCAACAAAATCAGAATTCATATATATACCACCTGTTAAGGTACTTGCCTTTACATTAAGATTTTATACGAGAAAAGCTAATTTGTCAAGTTTTTATTCAAACAATGCCCTAACAAATTTTTCTGAATCAAATTCTTGAAGGTCATCAATACCTTCTCCTACACCAATAAACCTTACTGGTATATCAAGCTCAGATTTTATCGATATTACAATGCCTCCTTTTGCTGTTCCATCAAGTTTTGTCAGTATTATACCAGTTACATCTGTAGCTTCTTTAAAAATTTTAGCTTGTTGTATTGCATTTTGGCCAGTTGTAGCGTCTAAAACCAAAAACGTCTCTATATTGCCTTCATTAAATTCTCTTTGAGCAACTCTATATATTTTTTTCAATTCCTCCATAAGATTTTTTTTGTTGTGTAACCTTCCCGCAGTATCGCACAATATAACATCTACGTTTCTGGATTTCGCAGCTTTTATACCGTCAAAAAGGACAGATGCTGGATCTGACCCCTCCTCATGCCTTATTATTTCACAATTATTTCTTCCTGCCCATACCTCTAACTGATCTATGGCTGCTGCCCTAAATGTATCTGCTGCCACTAGCAATACTCTTTTTCCATCTCTTTTAAACTTATTGGCAAGTTTGCCTATTGTCGTCGTCTTACCGACACCATTGACACCAACAATTAAAATTAAAGTTGGTTGCGTAATTTTAAACGACGTCTCTTTAGCCTCCATAATATCGTATATTTCTTCTGCCAACAATTCCTTTATTTTTTCTGCATCTTTAACTTTCTGCTCTTTAGCTTTCTCTTTTAAATTATCAATAATCTTTTCTGTTGTAGAAACACCAACATCTGCTAATATTAGAATTTCCTCCAATTCTTCAAACAATTCATCGTCTACTTTTCTTCCAAACGATAATATGCCATCTATTTTAGATGTAAAATTATCCCTTGTCCTTGCAAGACCATCTTTTAATCTCTGATAAAGTCCTTTTTTATCTTCTTTTTCTACAATTTCATCGTCTTTTTTATTTTTTTTGAAGAAGTTTAGCATACATTACATTCCTTTCTAAGCACTTTCTAATTTTAACGATAATAACTTTGAAACACCTTTTTCCTGCATAGTTACTCCATATAATGTGTCAGCAACTGACATGGTACCTTTTCTGTGAGTCACAACTATAAACTGTGATTCACGTGAAAGGTCTTTCAAGTAAGATGCAAATCTATCCACATTTGCATCGTCTAGCGCAGCATCTATTTCATCGAGTATACAAAAAGGTGTCGGTCTTATTAATATCATAGCAAATAGCAATGATATTGCAACTAATGCTTTTTCGCCACCTGATAGGAGAGAAATGTTTTGAAGCTTTTTCCCAGGAGGCTGTACATTTATTTCTATCCCCGTATTAAGCAAATCATCAGGATTTGTCAAAATTAACTCTGCTCTCCCACCGCCAAACAATTTTTTAAATGTTTCTTTAAATTGTGCTTCGATTAAGTTAAAATTATCTTTAAATTTGGCCTTTATAATCTTATTTGCATCATCAATAATTGAATTAAGTGAATTCTTTGCTTCCACCAAATCATCATATTGCATTTTCAGAAAATCGTATCGTTCTTTTAAATTTTTGTATTCCTCTATTGCATTTAGATTGACTATTCCTAACTCTTTAATAGATGCATTAATTTTTGATAACTGCTGCCTCAATGTCAAAATATTTTCATTTATTAAATTCGCTTTTGCATTGTTGAAAGTCATCTCATAATCTTCCCAAAGTTTATTTTTGATATTTTCAATTTCCATTTCAAGTTTTTGAATATTCAATTCTTTTAATCGTTTCTTTTCTATTTCTTTAGAATATTCATTTTCTAATTTATCCAATATTTCTTTATCTATATTTATGTTTTTCAATTTCGTCTCAATCTTTCTTTCTATTTCATGTATTTCTTCGTTAATCTTTTTAAGCCTTTCATTTAAAATTTCACTTTTCTCATTAGTTCTATTTATATCTTTTTCATACATTATTTTTAAATTTTCATACTTGTCAATGCTTTTTTCTATCTCAATAATTGATCCAGTAATGTTGCTATATTCTAACTCCTTTTCATTTAATTTCGAAACATCATTCATCAACTTTTGCTCATATTTTGCTAATTCAATTTTTAAATTAGTTATTTCTACCTCTAGCTTATTGAGAACATCAGCACTAGAATCTTTGTTGTCTTTATAATCTCTGATCAATTTGTCTAAACAAGCTTTTTTTTGATTAAGTTGCGATATGTTATCTTTGTATTTATTAATTTCCTTGTCATAGCTATTTATAATATCTCTTATCTGTTTTTCTTCTAATTCACTTTGTTTTATAATCGTGCTTAATTTTTCTATCTCCATCTCTAAAGAAGATTTATTTTTCATCAAGTCATTTAAAATGCCTGCTTTAATATTAATGTTATTTATTATATTATCCAATTTTTCTTTTGTTTTTTCCATTTCTTTGGTTAAAGTATCTTTGTGCTTTTCCAATTCTTTTAATTCTTTTGCCAATTTATTGCATTTTATATCTTCAAGTTTAATATCTTCTTTCCGCTTCAATATATTTTGAGACTTTAAGACGCTTCCTCCAGTTATAGAACCACCAGGATTAATGACTTCACCTTTTAATGTCACTAATTTAAACTGATTTTTAAATTTTCTACTTAGCGAAATAGCAGTATCTAAATCCTTTGTTACTATTACCCTTCCTAAAATGAATTTTATCGCTTTTTCAATTTTTTTATCGTAATCAATAATATCAGAAGCCAATCCTATTACTCCATCGCAGTTATTAAATGATTTATCAAATGGTTTGTACGTTATATTGTCAAGTGGCAAAAATGTCGCTCTACCAAAATTATTCTTTTTAAGCACAGATATGAGATCCTTAGCACTTTCGGTAGTTTCCGTTATAACGTCTTGAATTGCTGAACCTAATGCTATCTCAATAGCTAAAGAATATTCACTTCTTACATCAATTAATTCTCCAACTACACCTAATACATTCTTTCTTAATGACTCATTCTTCTCAATGTACTTCATCAAATTTTTAATGCTGTGATTATATCCCTCATATTCTTTATCCATATCCCTTAGAAGCCTTAACTTAGCTATCGCGCTGTTGTATTCATTTAATGTTTTTTCATATTTCCCATTTTGAATCTTTATATTATCTTCTAATGACTTTAATTTTTCTTCAGTCAAATTTTTATCATCATTAAATATAACTAATTCACTATTAAGGCTTTCAATGTTATTTTGTATTTCGTTTATTTCATGATTTTTAAGTTCAATGTCGTTTAGCAGATTGTTTTGTGTTTTAACTAAATCATTTAATTTTTCGGATAAATTATTTTTCATTATTTCCGTCTTTGAAAGAATGTTATTATTCTCTGCAATCTCATTTAAAATGTCAACTACGTCTTCTTTTGCAGATTCAACTTCCATTTGTTTTAAACTAGACTCTTCTTTTATAGATTCATACCTTGAAATAAGGATGCTTAATTCTGATTCAAAATATTGTTTCTTTGACTCAATCTCTTTTATGCTGTCATTAATTACACCTATTTCTTTTGATGTAAGAGATGATTTATTCTTACTATCTTCAAGAGATTTTTTTAATCTATCTATATTTTCTTCACTATTTTTTACTTTTTCATTTAAAAGTTCTATCTTTCCATTTAATGTCTCTATCTCATTTATAGAATTATAATAATCTTGTTTTTTTCTGTCTAATTGCTCTTTGAAACTTTCAAGCTCTGATTCCGCTTCATTTAAAGTGTTTTTTTTGCTTTCGATTTCTGTTTTTAATTTCAACACATTCTTTTCAATCACAGTATAATCTGATTTAAAATTATTTAACTTTTTAAAAAGCTCATCTATATCATGGCAATAAATTGTTATATCAATGCGTTTTTTTTCTTCCTGTAATTTCAGGAAAGTTTCTGCTTTTATTTTTTGTTCATGCAGAGGTTCCAATTGATTTTGAAGCTCCAGCAATATATCGTTTATCCTATTTATATTTTCATTCGTCACAACTAATTTTTTTTGTGCCTCTTCCTTTTTATATTTGTATTTTGAAATTCCAGAAGCTTCCTCAAAAATTTGCCTTCTATCTTCTGGTCGTGACAGTAAAATCTCATCGATTTTACCTTGACCAATGATAGAGTACCCATCTCGCCCTATTCCTGTATCCATAAACAGCTCAAATACATCTTTTAATCTGCATTGCGTCTTGTTTATGTAAAATTCGCTTTCACCTGATCTAAATATTTTTCTGGTTATTACCACCTCAGTAAAATCCAGTGGAAGCATGTGATCACTGTTATCAAGTGTCAACGTAACTTCCGCAAAACTCAACGGCTTTCTATTTTCTGTGCCTACAAAAATGACATCTTCTAATTTATTTCCCCTTAAACTTTTGATACTTTGTTCTCCTAAAACAAGCCTTACAGCATCTGAAATATTGCTTTTTCCACTTCCGTTTGGACCAACAATTGCTGTAATTCCCTTTTCAAAATTCAATACAACTCTATCTGCAAAGGACTTAAATCCTATTATCTCTAATTTCTTTAAAAACATAAGACCCTCCAAAAATTAGAATTAAAAGGCACTCCACAAGATAATTAAAACCTGCTTTAGCAGGTTTTAATTATCTTGGTTCTACTATGAACTTTATTGCTGTTCGGGTCTCCCCTTCTATTTCTATCTCTGAAAAAGCTGGTATAGCAATTAAATCTATACCATTAGGGGCCACAAATCCTCTTGCTATTGCTATAGCTTTAACAGCCTGATTTACGGCTCCCGCTCCGACAGCCTGTATCTCAGCTACAGACTTGTCTCTCAATACAGCCGCCAATGCACCTGCTACAGATTTAGGTTGAGATTTAGCTGATACTTTTAGAACCTCCACTATAATAACCTCCTTAGTAGAATTGAAAATGAATACAAAATATATATTCTATAAATAATGACTAATTCCTTCTTTTTATAAAAATTTTTTTAAGATCATATAGTGGACTCATTTATGTAATCTTCTATTGATTTTTTAAATACACGTCCGTCATATTCTAAAAGCACGCTGTCTTCTTTAACATCTTCAAGCTGAACTATATTAATTTTTACGCCAAATTCCGATTCTAAGTAAATCTTATTTCTTTTTTTGTTTCCAATTAAAGCTGAAACCGAACGAGGATTGACATAAATAAACACCGTACATTCTTTAATATCGTTATTTTGAAAAAGATGTTTAACAACATCTTTATAAATAGACGACTTTACTAACTCTCCAAACGCTGGATGAAACGGACCAGCTACTACATCTCTATTTACGTTTATCGCATCTGTTGCTTGTAGTCCTATTCTAATTACATCTATATGGTTTTTCTTAAATTTGATGTACAATTCTTTTGAAATCTCCACAGCATCTTCCAAACTAATAGGCATATACACTCCATTTTTATACATTTTTTCTAAATAAGTGCCTTTCAAAACGAGAGTAGGATAAATCCTTACAAACGCAGGTTTCAATGAAATTATCTCATCCGCTGTTTTTAATGTTTTTTGTCTAGTATCACCCGGCAATCCTACCATAATCTGTAGCCCTAATGTAAATCCATATTCTTTTATAAGCCTTGATGCTCTATAAACATCATCAATGCTATGACCTCTATGGCTCCTTAATAGCACTTCATTATCCAGGCTTTGTACTCCCAGTTCTATGATCGAAACATCATACCTTTTTAAATTGTCAAGAATAATCTCATCTATATAATCAGGCCTGGTAGACAATCGAATTGCATCTATGTTTCCTGAAGCCAAATATTTTTGTGCAATCGACAAAAAATTCTTTTGTATCTCTAATGGTATTCCGGTAAAGCTTCCACCATAAAAGGAAACCTCAACGTGAGCATATTTCGGAATAGTCTTCAAATAATCTTCGATAGTTCTTTCTACGTATTCCTCATTTACTTCCGATTTCAAACCAGTTATTTCGTCTTGATTGCAAAAAACACATTTATGAGGACATCCTAAATGTGGAACAAAAATCGGTATAATGTAGATATCTTTCATATTAACCCCATCTTGCTTAAAGCCTCCATGGCTGCATATTGCTCAGCTTCTTTTTTACTTCTTCCCTTTCCTCTACCAAGTCTATTTTCACCGACAAAAACTTCTATCACAAACATCTTATTGTGATCAGGCCCATATTCATCTATTAGTTTATAATTCACTCTTTCTGAGCCCATTTTTTGTGTTACTTCTTGCAACTTTGTTTTATAATCCCGATATATTAATCCGCTTAAAACTTCGTTTATAATTTTCTCAAAGAGCCTTAATACAACTTCACTTACTGTTTTAAGATCTGAATCCAAGTAGACTGCCGCTATTAAAGCTTCCATCGCATCTGCAAGGATAGAATCCCTATTGCGGCCACCTGTCATCTCTTCACCTCTACCTATATTTAAATACTTGCCAATCTCTATCTCTCTTGCACATCGCGCAAGTGAAGGCTCACAGACTATTTCGGCTCTATACTTTGACAAATAGCCTTCTTCCAAATCAGTCCTATTTTTATATAAATATTCACTTATTACAATGCTCAATACAGAATCGCCTAAAAACTCCAATCTTTCATTGCTGCTTAGAAAGTTTTTGCTTTCATTTGCCCATGAACTATGTGTTAAAGCATTTTTAAGTAATTTTTTATTATTAAAAGTATAACCGATATTTTTCTCTAAATTTTCATATCTATCGCTTAACTCCATGATTGTGCCTCTTTCAATATTTTTTAAACACTAATGAAGCATTGTGCCCTCCAAAGCCAAAAGAATTTGACAAAGCATAATTTACATCCATCTTTAAAGCTTTATTTGGGACATAATCCAAATCGCATTCAGGATCTGGAGTCTCATAATTGATAGTAGGCGGAACAATTCCATTTTTTATAGCAAGTATTGTAGCTACAGCTTCCACAGCCCCTGATGCTCCAAGCATATGTCCTGTCATAGACTTGGTGGAACTGATTTTTAATTTATAAGCATGTTCTCCAAATACATTTTTAATAGCCATAGTTTCATATTTATCGTTGTACTCTGTAGAAGTCCCGTGTGCGTTTATATAATCAATATCATCTGGCACAATACCAGCATCTTTTAGTGCAAGTTTCATCGCTCTCGCTGCTCCTTCGCCCAAAGGCGCAGGTGCAGTTATATGATAAGCATCGGCAGTAGCACCATAACCCACAATCTCACAATATATTTTAGCACCTCTTTTTAACGCATGATCCAATGACTCGAGGACAAGTGTAGCCGACCCTTCTCCCATTATAAATCCATCTCTATTAGCATCAAAAGGTCTGCACGCAGTCTTAGGATCTTCATTTGTTGACATCGCCTTCATTGAGCAAAATCCCGCAATTGCCAAAGGTGTTATTGCAGCTTCACTGCCACCAGTAACAATTATATCCGCATCACCGCGCTCAATTACTTTAAATGCATCACCTATGGCATTGGAACTTGATGCACATGCGTTGACTATCGTTTCATTGTGTCCTTTAAGTCCAAAAGTAATCGATATGAGCCCTGCTGCCATATCGGCTATCATCATCGGAACAAAAAAAGGACTTACTCTTCCTGGACCTTTCTCCCTTAAAATATTCTGTTGATTTTCTAACGTTTCTATTCCACCTATTCCTGAGCCATACACAACGCCTATTCTATCCAAATCTTCACTGGCAAGGTCAAGTCCTGAATCTGCTAAAGCCATTTTTGCAGATGCCAAAGCAAACTGAGTGAATCTGTCCATCCTCTTGGCTTCTTTTTTATCAATATAATCTGTCGGTTCGAAATCTTTCACTTCTGCCGCCAGTTTCGTTGGATAAGCTGAAACATCAAATCTGGAAATTCTATCAATTCCCGACTTTCCATTTATAAGAGAATTCCATAAATCATCAATGTTATTACCTATTGGAGTTATGGCTCCTATACCAGTTATTACAACCCTGTTCATAGATAATCCTCCATCAAATAATTATCTAATTAAGTCCCGCAATTGCGGGACTTAATATTACTTTTCAAGATTTTTTAAATATTCTACTACATCACCAACTGTCTTAATTTTTTCTGCATCTTCATCAGGAATTTCAACATCAAATTCTTCCTCAAGCGCCATGATTAATTCAACTATATCGAGTGAATCTGCTCCAAGATCATCTATAAAAGATGATTCCATAGTGACTTCTTCTGGATCTACTCCCAATTGTTCAACGATTATGTCTCTAATCTTTTCAAACTCCATAAAGTTCACCTCCTCTCAAAGCACCCATATTAGAATAATATTACATTACCATTCCTCCGTCAACATTGATTACCTGTCCTGTAATATAATCTGAAGCATTGCTGGCAAGAAAAGACACTACATTTGCTATATCCTGTGGTTTTCCTGCTCTTTTTAATGGTATGGAATTCAACATTGACGATTTTACTGTTTCACTTAATACATCTGTCATATCAGTTTCTATAAAACCAGGCGCAATAGCATTAACAGTTATTCCTCTGGACGCTAATTCTTTTGCCAAAGATTTTGTCAAACCTATAATTCCAGCTTTAGATGCCGCATAATTGGATTGGCCTGCATTTCCAATCACACCTACTACTGAAGATATGTTTATAATTTTCCCTTTTCTTCTTTTTATCATATACTTAGAAACAAATTTTATTACATTAAAAGTTCCCTTTAAATTAACATCTATAACATTATCCCAGTCATCTTCTGACATTCTAAGTATAAGGTTATCTTTTGTTATTCCAGCATTATTTACAACAACGTCAATATTACCGAACATATCGATTATGTCATTGACCATTTTTTCAACTTCATTATAATTTGAAATATCACATTTCAAAGCACAAGATTCAACGCCAAACTTTTTAGCTTCTTCAACAGTCTCTAAAGCATCCTTCGAACTCTTTGAATAATTAATTACGACATTATACCCGTCTTCTGCTAACTTTAAGGCGATAGCTTTCCCTATCCCTTTTCCTCCTCCTGTCACTAATGCCGTTTTAATTTCCCTATCCATTCAGTTTACCTCCAAACTGGATAAAAGTTTATCAAGCGAACTCGTATCTTCAAAATTGATAGCTTTTTTCGTCTTATCTATTCTTTTCATGAATCCAGTAAGTGTTTTCCCTGGCCCTATTTCAATGAAAACTTCAACTTGATCATCAATCATCTTTCTTACTGATTGTTCCCATAAAACAGGACTGCTTACCTGTTTCACTAAGGTCTTTTTAACTTCGTCAATTTTAAGGTAATCCGCAGTAACATTAGTAATGACTGGAACTGACATATCAAATATTGGAACCTGCTTCAAATCTTCTTCTAGTTTAATGCCTGCATCCTTAAGCATACTGCAGTGAAATGGTGCACTAACAGGCAACATAACTGCTTTTTTTGCCCCTTTTTCTTTAGCAAGTTCTACAGCTTTTTCTAAAGCTTTAATTTCACCTGCAATCGATAATTGCCCTGGACAATTGTAGTTAGCTGGTTCAACAACACCAAATTCTCTTACATTATAGCATATATTCTCTACCACTTCATTGTCAAGCCCTATTATTGCTGCCATTCCTCCTATACCTATTGGAACAGCATTTTGCATGTATTCTCCCCTTTTCTTCACAAGCTTCACTGCATCTTTAAAAGATAATACACCTGAATATACAAGAGAACTGTATTCACCTAAGCTTAAGCCAGCCGTCACATCTGCTTTCAACCCTCTTTTTGATAGCACCTTAGTCAATGCAATACTTACCGTCAATATGGCAGGTTGTGTATTTTCCGTCTTCATTAATTCTTCATCAGGACCTTCAAAACATAATCTAGTAATATCGTATTTTAATGCATCATTTGCCTCTTCAAAAACTTCTCTTGCTTCAGCAAAATTTTCATATATTTCTTTGCCCATTCCTGTATATTGTGCACCTTGTCCTGGATATATAAATGCAATCTTCATCTTTTAAAGCCCCCATATAAACTTACAATAATTTTCTCAGCATCATTAAACAAATCCTCAATTATTGCTTTAGCAGGCTTAATATCGTTTATAAGACCAGATATTTGACCAGCCATAACAGAACCATTCAAAACATCTCCATATACTACTGCATCTCTTAACTTTCCTGCACCTAACTGTTCCAATTCCTCTTTTGAAGCTCCGTTTTGCTCTGCTTTTTCAAACTCTCTTGTAAGATGATTTTTTAAAGATCTTACAGGATGGCCTGTAGTTCTGCCAGTCACAACTGCATCTCTGTCCTTAGCATTTATTATGTACTCCTTATATTTTTCATTTGCTGTACACTCCGTACAACACACAAATCGCGTACCCAACTGAACACCTTGAGCTCCAAGGCAAAAAGCTGCAGCAACACCTCTTCCATCGCCAATGCCACCTGCCGCTATGACAGGTATACTCACCGCATCGACAACTTGAGGCACTAAAGCCATAGTAGTAAGCTCACCTATATGTCCACCTGATTCTGTTCCTTCTGCTACAACCGCATCGACCCCAATTGATTCCATTCTTTTAGCCAATGCAACAGATGGAACAACAGGAACAACTTTTATATTGTTTTCTTTCAACCTGTTTATATATTTGCCTGGATTCCCAGCACCTGTAGTGATAACACTTACTTTTTCCTCTATCACAACATCCATAACTTCATCAACAAATGGCGACATTAACATTACATTAACGCCAAAAGGTCTATCAGTCAATTCTCTCGCTTTTCTTATTTGTTCTTTGACAAAACTGGCAGGTGCATTTCCTGCACCAATAATGCCAAGTCCACCAGCATTTGAAACTGCAGCAGCCAATTCTGCTGTTGCAACCCAAGCCATTCCACCTTGAAATATAGGATATTCCAAGCCAAATAAATCAGTAATCTGTGTCTTTATCATGTTCTCACTCCTATCTCAACCACTTTATCACAGTAGAACCCCACGTTAAACCAGCGCCAAACGCAACCATCAAAATTATATCTCCATTTTTTATTCTCCCTGCTTTTAAAGCCTCGTCTAAAGCGACAATGACAGAAGCTGCAGACATATTTCCGTATTTATCCAAGTTGATAAAAACTTTTTCTTTTGACAGTTTCAACTTTTTCATTGCTGCATCTATTATTCTAATATTTGCTTGATGTGGTATAAAAAGATCTACATCTTCAGGTTTCAATCCGCATCTATTTAAAACCTCTACAGTTGCTGTATTCATGACATTGACTGCAAATTTAAAAACTTCCTGCCCATTCATATGGATTGTATGTAATTTGTTTTTTACAGTATCTTCACTTGCTGGCATTCGCGAACCACCAGCTGGCATGTATAAATGCATTCCTCCAGTTCCATCAGCCCCAATGACATTGTCTAAAATTCCGTATCCATCTTTAACCGGACCTACTATAGCAGCCCCTGCTCCATCACCAAATAATACACAAGTATTCCTGTCCTCCCAATTGGTTATTTTTGATAACACGTCTGCTGCAATCACAAGGACAGTCTTATATGTACCACTCTCCACAAACTGTTTTGCTATAGAAAGGCCATATATAAATCCAGAACATCCTACTTCTATGTCAAAAGCCGCTGCTTTTGTAGCTTTAATATTTGCCTGTACAAGACAAGCAGTAGAAGGGAAATTCATATCCGGAACGACAGTTGCAACGATAATTAAATCTATTTCTGAAGCTTCTATTCCAGCATCTTCAATAGCCTTTTTTGCCGCTTCAGTTGCCATGTAAGACGTAGTCATTGATTGTGGTGCAATGCGTCTTTCCTTTATTCCTGTCCTCGATACGATCCATTCATCTGAAGTATCCACCATCTTTTCTAGATCTTGATTTGTCAACTTGTTTTCTGGGACAAAACTTCCCGTTCCCAAAATTCCAGCTTTGAAATCTCTATTTTGCAGCACTTATATCATCTCCAATCAATTCTATTTCCCTCTGGATGTGTGATATAACATCCATTTCCACAATTGTTTTAGCCTGTCTTATAGCATTAAAAATTGCTTTTTCTTTCGAACTTCCATGAGCCTTAATAACAGGTTTCTTTATACCAAGAAGCGGAGCACCACCATATTCAGTGTAATCCATTTTCTTAACTATGTTCTTTAAAGCACCGTAAATTAACATAGCACCTAATTTAGTAAATATATTCCTTTGAAGCTCCTGCTTTAACAAGGATGATATTACAGATGCAGTCCCTTCCATCGACTTTAAGATGGCGTTTCCAACAAATCCATCACATGTTACAACGTCTGCAATCCCATAAGCAATGTCTCTACCCTCGACATTTCCAATGAAATTTAAATGAGAATTTCTTATTAAATCGTAAACTTGTTTTGTAAGCTCATTTCCTTTTTCTTCTTCAGCGCCAATATTAAACAATCCAATTTTAGGGTTCTCGACATTAAGCATTTTTTGTGCATATACACTTCCCATTATAGCAAACTGAAACAAATTTATTGGTTTGCAATCTGTGTTTGAACCTGCATCAAGTAAAATCGTGGCACCATTCAAAGTTGGCAGTATTGGTGCCAACGCTGGCCTATCTATCCCTTTGATCCTTCCAATATTAAAAAGCGAACCCGCCATTAAAGCACCCGTATTGCCTGCTGATAAAAAAGCATCCACTTCATCCCTTTTAAGCATTTCAATGCCAACAGCCATAGAAGAATCTTTCTTTTTCCTTATGGCGGCTACAGGTGGCTCATTGTTTGTAATTACATCTTTTGCATGTACAATAGTCAAGCCATCTTTTTCTTTTACATATTTATATAATTGCTCTTTGTTTCCAACCAAAACTATTTCTATATCAAAACTATCTAATGCCTTTTCAACGCCTTTTATTATTTCATATGGAGCATAATCTCCTCCCATAGCATCAACTGCTATTTTCAAGGTTGTTGCACCTCCTTTTCGGTGCTATCGCTTTCTAAAGATACTAATATAAATTTGCCTCTGAACACTTCTCTATCTTTCACTTTAATCATAACCCATACAAAATATTTATTCCCTCTTTTTCTGGTTACTTCTGCTTTTGCGACAAGCCTATCACCTATCTTGACTGGATATTTATACTTTATATTTGCAACACCTATCAATGCAGCCTCAGCATCGATAACAGATATCGCCAAAGACTCTGCTTGTGAATATATGTAATGACCTCTTATAATTTTCGTCTTTAAAAAAGCCATTTCAGGCGTAGGCTCGAAAACAGATATTCCGCTTTTTCCTAACTCTAAATCAATAAGCTCACCTACTATTTCGCTGCCTACTATTGCTTTTACCTTGTTATAATTTTTTTCAGCAACGTTCTTTATTCTTTCTCTAAGCTCTGGAATACCTAATTCCATTCTATCCAGCCTTATCGTCTGAACGCTAACCGAAAACAAATCAGCTAATTCGTCATCAGTATAAAATGGATATTTTTCAATCTCAATTTTTAATTTTTTTAGTCTATCTCTTTTACTAAGCTTCGTGGCCACATTATCAGCTCCAAATATAAGTTGTTTTTATGACTTACTCATAATTATAAATTACGCCGTATATAAAAGTCAAGAAATAAAAAAGAAAAGTAATAGAGAAAACTCCATTACTTTTCTTCCACTTTCAATACCTCTTTACCATCGTAATAACCACAGCTTAAGCAAACTCTGTGAGGCAATTTTGGTTCGTGACATTGTGGGCACAAAACATAAGCAGGTACAGCTAAACTATGGCTATGCCTTCTCTTATCTCTTCTTGCCTTAGATGTTCTACGCTTTGGAACTGGCATACTATACACCTCCTACATCTTCTGCAGTAATTTATTCAAAACTGAAAGGCGTGGATCAATTTCTTTTATTTGGCAATCGCATTTTTCATGATTAAGATTTTTACCACAAGTAGGACATAGACCCTTGCAATCATTGGAGCAAATGAATTTCATCGGAAGAGAAAGTTCTACATTTTCAATTACAATCTTCGTCAAATCAAGCTTTTCATCTTCCACTTCACCAGAAAATTCATCATCAGACTCGTTCACTACTTCATCAATCGGTATTACAAACTCATACTCAAATTCATCAAGGCACCTATCGCATGTTACTTTAATAGCCCCACGTGCTAAAAGCTTTAAAACTATCCCTTCACTGTCGTGTGTTATGCTTCCAGTAACGGTAATTGGCTTTATAACCACGTATCTGTTGCTATTTGCCTCAAGAACACTCAGATTTTCTACGTAGTTGACTTCAATGCTGCGACCCCTATGTCCCTTAATTTTTGATAAATCAATTTTCATTTTCTCACCCCAATATAATTGCCAAAATTAATTATACTAATGGGGTAAACATTTGTCAAGAATGCTATTTTATACTCTTTACAATCTTTTCAGTGTCTTTAGCGATCATGTATTCTTCATTAGTCGGGACAACCATCACGCTAACTTTTGAATTTGGCGTAGATATAATAGTTTCTTTACCTCTCACCTTATTTTTTTCCTTATCCAAGCTAAACCCTAAGAACTCTAATCCATCTAGTATAAATTCTCGTATCTCCGGTCCATTTTCACCAACACCTGCTGTAAATACAATGGCATCAACACCTCCCATAGCTGCTGCATAAGCGCCAATCGTCTTCTTTACTCGATACGTAAATACATTTAAAGCGAGTTGAGCTCTTCCATCTCCATTTTTAAATGCAGCATCTTCTAAATCTCTAAAATCGCTGCTTATTCCTGAAATACCGTAAACACCTGATTTTTTGTTTAATATATTTACTACTTCTTCAGCGCTTATATTTTCTTTCTCCATAAGATAAGAAATGATAGATGGATCTATGTTTCCAGATCGTGTACCCATAGCCAAACCTTCTAATGGCGTAAATCCCATGCTTGTGTCAATTGATTTACCATATTTGACGGCAGCAATACTGGAACCATTTCCAAGATGACATGTTATAATTTTTAAATCTTCAATAGGCCTATTTAAAATCTCTGCAGCCCTATTTGAAACATATTTATGCGACGTACCATGAAATCCATATCTTCTTATTCTATACTTTGTGTAGTATTCGTAAGGTATTGGATAAAGATATGCATAATCAGGCATTGTCTGATGAAAAGCTGTATCGAATACTGCCACCATTGGAACGTTTGGCATAATTTGCTGGCAAGCTTTAATTCCTTCTATGTTAGCAGGATTATGCAGTGGGGCCAATTCTATGCAATCTGTTATTGTTTTTAACACTTCATCATTTATAAGAACTGATGATGTAAAAGATTCTCCTCCATGAACAACTCTATGACCTACAGCATCTATCTCAGACATATCCTTTATAACACCATAATCGCTGTTTACCAAAGCATCTAAAACTAATTTTATTGCGTCTTTGTGATCTTTCATGTCTTTTTTTATCTTGATTTTTTCTCCGTTAGCGTTATGCGTCAATAGAGAATCATTTATGCCGATCCTTTCAGCAAGACCTTTCGCCAGCACATTCCCATCAGTAGATTCGATCAATTGATATTTCAGTGAAGAGCTTCCGCAATTAATAACCAGTATTTTCATAGTTTTCATCCTCCATACTTTACATTTTATTGAGCCTGTACAGCTGTTGTTGCTATTACATCGACAATGTCTCTATAACTGCATCCTCTTGATAAATCATTAACTGGTGCACCCATTCCTTGTGTTATCGGTCCGATTGCATTTGCCTTAGCTAACCTCTGCACAAGCTTATATCCTATGTTGCCAGCTTGTAAGTCAGGGAATATAAGAACATTTGCATATCCTGCAACTTTGCTTCCTGGAGCTTTTAACTCTGCAACTTCTTTTACAAGAGCGGCATCTAATTGCAATTCACCGTCGATAGCAACATCTGGCATCAAATCCTTTGCTATCTCTGTCGCTTTTCTTACTTTGTCTACTAATTCATGTGATGCACTGCCCTTTGTGGAAAATGAAAGCATCGCAACTTTTGGTTCAAAGCCCAACAAATTCTTCGCAGTATTAGCAGATTGTACAGCAATAGAAGCAAGTTCTTCTGCATTAGGCGATGGATTAACTGCACAATCAGCAAACAAAAATACACCATTTTCGCCATATTCGCAATTAGGTACTTCCATTATAAAAAAGCTTGATACTATCTTTGCTCCTGGAGCCGTTTTAATTATCTGAAATGCTGGTCTTAATAAATCTGCAGTAGCATGAATAGCGCCAGATACCAATCCATCAGCATAACCTTCTTTAACCATCATACATCCAAAATAAATATTATCTTTGATTGTTTCTCTGGCTTTTTCTAAAGTAATTCCCTTGCTCTTTCTTAATTCATAAAAATCATTAGCATACCTATCAAACATTTCAGACTTTACAGGGTCAATGATTTCTGCTTTGGATATGTCCAAATCTTTTGCTGCACTTTTTATCTCGTCCTCATTTCCCAGAAGCACTAAATCTGCGATTCCCTCTTTTAGTACTATCTCAGCAGCCTTTAATGTCCTCGGTTCCGCACCTTCCGGCAAAACAATTTTCTTTTTGTCACTTTTGGCTTTTTCAATGATACTTTGAATAATACTCATAAAATCGTCCCTTCCTCCAAAATATTTATCTTTATATATTTCTCCTTTAAAAAGAAGAAATATATTGTATACACATTTTACATTTTAACATATTTTTTATAAAATAATAAGTACAATTAATAATTTTTTAGAAAGGCGCATATTATGAGCGTATTAGGTTTAATTGTAGAATACAATCCACTTCACAATGGACATATATATCACATAAAAAAATCTATCGAAATGACAAAAGCAGACTTTGTGGTAGCAGTAATGAGCGGCAATTTTGTGCAGCGTGGCATTCCTTCTATAATAGATAAGTGGTCAAGAACGGAATCAGCACTATTATCCGGAATAGATTTAGTCATTGAGCTGCCTACAATATACGCTGTTTCCACTGCGGAAAAATTTGCTTACGGTGCAATAAAACTACTTGATTCATTACACATCGTTGATTACATATCGTTTGGAAGCGAACATGGCTTTATTGACGAATTATACCAAATATCAAAATTTCTGTTAGATGAGCCAGAAGACTATAAAGCGCTTTTGAAAAATTATTTAAAAAACGGCATCACATATGCAAAAGCACGTGAATTAGCGTTATTAAAATATTTTGGAGAAAACATCATTGACATTATCGGAAATCCAAATAACATACTTGGAATTGAATACATAAAAAGCTTAATCAAGTTAAATAGCAATATTAAACCTTTGACATTAAAAAGATTTGGGCCAGGCTATAATTCTCTGGAAACAGTAGAATCTTTTGCGAGTGCTACATATCTTAGAAAGGCTATAAATGATAAAAACTATTCTATATTAGAAAAATATATGCCACAATATTCTCTTGAAATTTTAAAAAATTGCATTGCAGAAGGTCATGGTCCCGTTACTTTAAATGATTTTGCTAAAATAGTAGTTTATCGTTTGAGAAATGATGCATCAGTAAAAGATGTTTTTGACGTTACAGAAGGCTTAGAAAACCGTATAAAAAAAGCTTCATCTCTTTACAATAATTTAAGCGACATAATCGGCTACATCAAAACTAAAAGGTATACCGAAAGCAGAATAAGGCGGATAATGATGCACGTCTTATTGGATATTGATTCAAGCATTTATTTAAAATTTGATGGGCCAAATTATATAAGAATATTAGGCGCCACTAAGAAAGGTTTAAAACTTTTAAAAGAAATTAAAAACAAAGCAAGTATACCAATTATCACTAAAGTTTCTGAATACAACAAAATCCTGTCTAACACAGAAATGTTTGAAATAGATTTAAAAGCAACAGACATATATACGCTTGCATATACAAATGAACCAGTTTCAAGTTTGGATTTTACTAAAAAGTTTATAGTAAAATAATCATTTTATTTCCCCCTCTTTAATAAAAATATACTATGGAAACTTCAAAGGGGGAACAATATTGAAAGAAGATAAAACAAAGGCTTTATCGATTGTGTTTGTCTTATTTCTCGTTATTTCAATTATCATATTTCCAAAAAATTCGCTTGCTGCTGCAAAGTCAGGAATCAATCTATGGCTTTTTACAGTATTCCCAGCGTTACTTCCCTTTTTCATCGGGTCTGAAATGCTGGTACGATTAGGATTTGTCAAAATGCTTGGTAAATTTTTAGAGCCTATAATGCGTCCAATATTCAATGTTTCTGGCAACGGTGGTTTTGCAATGGCCGTTGGATACACATCTGGGTATCCTGTTGGTGCGCAAATAATAAAAAGATTGTGGGAAGAAAAACTTTTAAATACAGCCGAAGCTGAAAGGTTAATGACATTTTGCAACAACTCTGGACCACTATTTATGTTAGGCGTAGTCGCCATGGGGATGTTTAATAGCTCTACAATTGGTTATATAATAATGTTATCAAATTATTTAGCAGCAATTACTACTGGTATAATTTTTAGAAACTATAATATCGAAAATGAAAATTTAAAAAGTTCAGAATACCATAATATTCGTCAAAGCAATCCTGATGATTTAATAGCTAATTTTGGAGAAATCTTAGGAAGTGCAGTTAAAGACTCCATGAACACAATAATCATGATAGGCGGTTATATTATAACATTTTCAGTTTTAATAGAATTTCTAAAGGTATACGGTTTAATAGACGCTATAGAAAAGATTATTACACCGATATTTGAAGCAATTGGTTTTAACAAAAATTTGATTGCTGGATATTTAAGCGGCTTAATGGAAATCACAATAGGTTCAAATATGATTAGCCAAGCAACGGCGCCATTATACCAAAAAGTCATATTAATAAGCTCAATTTTAGCATGGGGTGGTCTGTCAACGCATGGACAAGTAATAGGTGTCATTAATAATACAAAGATAAGCTACTTGCCGTATTTAATTGCAAAAGCTATTCATAGCGTTTTTGCTGGATTGTTCTCCTTTGTCTTTATGAAATTTATAAACATTGACAATGTAGCAGTTTCAGAAGCTTTTTATCAAGGAAGCGCGAAAAATATGATAAGCATATTTGAAATATCCTCACTTATGTTTGTGATCTCAATTTTATCTGTTATTTTTCTTGTCATTATAACTTCCATAACAAATAAAGAGGCATGATTATTTAATGCCTCTTAGTTCATTCCTATTATTCTTTATCGTATTTAATAATTCTGAAACATTTTTTTCCAATTTAGCTAACAGTTCATCAGCATAATCTTTACTTCCAAGTCTTATTTCCTTTGCATTAGTCTGCGCTTGAGCTATTATTTCTGCCGCTTTTTTTTCAGCTTTTTTAACAATTTCATTTTCATTCACCATTTGATTAATTCTCTGCTCAGCTTCTTTTAAAATCGTTTCAGCATCTTGCTGGGCTTCTATCAATATTTTTTGTCTTTCTTGTTTAATCCACTCTGCTTTTTTTAATTCGTCTGGCAACTTAATCCTGATTTGCTTTATAATTTCCAAGATTTCATCCTTATTTATCAAGGTTTTTTGCGACAGAGGTATGGTGGAACTTTTCTCGATATAATCCTCCAATGAATCTAACAGTTCTAATACTTCTAAATTATCAGCCACTTCCAATGAAATGCCCCCTTAATCTTTAATTTTTCGTAATATCTTTTCAATTACTGAATCTGGAACGAGATCCGATAAGCACCCCCCAAACTTTGCTACTTCTTTAACTATGCTGGAGCTTAGATATCCATATTTATTGCTTGTCATAAAAAATATAGTTTCAACATCAGGATTTAACTTTTTGTTTATCAAAGCCATCTGAAATTCATATTCAAAATCCGAAACCATTCGCAGTCCTTTTACAATAATCTTTGAATTTACTTTTTCTAAATACTCTATAAGCAAACCAGAAAAACTATCAATTTCCACATTTTCAATGTCAGCAGTTACTTCTTTTAACATTTCCACCCGTTCTTCCAATGAAAACATAGGAGTTTTAGATGGATTAACAAGCACCGCTACAATTAATTTATCGAAAACTTTTGCTGCTCTTTTTATAACATCTAAATGCCCATTTGTAACAGGATCAAAACTACCCGGATATACTGCTATATTCATCTGTTGCCTCCTTAAAAAATGTTAATATCGTTTCTCCATATTTTTTCATCCTAAATTTTTGCAAGCTGCCGTACTTTTCTTCTAAAAAATCATTTTTATGATGCTCAACAATTGCGTAACCATTTGTATTCAATAACTCATATTCACTTATTTTATTTAGCGGTTCAACATATAAGTTATTGTAATACGGCGGATCAATGTATATAATATCAAACTTAATATTATTCTTACTAAAATAATCTAAAGCATGCAATGCATCCATATGCAAAATCACTGCACTATCAATAGAGCCAAGCAATTTAACATTATCATTTATGTATTTAATATTATTATATACTTTTTCTACAAAGTAGCAAATATTAGCTCCTCTACTTAATGCTTCAATGCCAATACTGCCTGTACCAGAAAATAAATCTAAAAATATAGAATCGTATATATCAGCACCTATTATATTGAAAAGCGATTCTTTAACCATGTCAGACGTAGGTCTAATTGCCTTCCCAGGTGGACATTTTAATTTTCTGCCTTTAGCTATGCCAGATATAACCCTCAAAATCACACCTCCAATACTAAAATATTTTAGCACATTTTACGATTAGATACAAAATTATGTATAAAACTTTTAAAACATGGCAAATAATATACTTGGGAAACCAATTTCCCCAAAATTCTTCCTTCAATTTCTCCTCTCCCAATCCAGGTAGATTACTACCTGGATTAAATTTTAATTAAAAAGGGTAACCGCAACTGGCTACCCTTTTAATTTAATTACTTCAATGTTCCATTATTAGCGATTTGGCTTTCAGCCATTTGGATCATCTTTCTTACCATGTGGCCACCTACAGCGCCGCAATCACGGGATGTAAGTGTACCCCAATAACCATCGGCTGGAGGATTTATTCCAAGTTCGCTTGCTATTTCATATTTCCATTTGCTCATAGCTTGCTTAGCTTCTCTTACTACAAGAGGATTTTTTGTCTCTGAACCTGCTGCCATTTTTATCACCTCCATTTAATGATTTCAATATTAATTTGCCACATATTAATTTATATATTCATGTTAATATTTTCTTATATATTGTTGAGATATATTCATGAAAATCTATTTAAAAAGATACCCTTGCGGGTATCTTTTGTTATCTAAGTGTGCCTTTATTAGCGATTTGGCTTTCAGCCATTTGGATCATCTTTTTTACCATGTGGCCACCTACAGCGCCGCAATCACGGGATGTAAGTGTACCCCAATAACCATCGGCTGGAGGATTTATTCCAAGTTCGCTTGCTATTTCATATTTCCATTTGCTCATAGCTTGCTTAGCTTCTCTTACTACAAGAGGATTTTTTGTCTCTGAACCTGCTGCCATTTTTATCACCTCCATTTAATGATTTCAATATTAATTTGCCCAATAGTAACATCAATAAACTATAATTTATTTAGCAATTTTGTTTCGAGATGACAAAAATGGCGTTAAAACTTAATTTAAAATAAAATTTAATTAAATTCAAAAAATATTCCAACAGCAGACGGTCCAGCATGAACTCCAACTGTACAACCGGCCCTATTTCTAATAAAATTAGTTGCACCAAATTCGTTGCGAATTGCATTCTCAATTTCTAACATAAACTCTTCCCTGTCAGTATGTAAAAGTCCAATCTCTTTTTTAGTAAAATCGACTTTAGTCTCTCTCATGTAATTTATAATCCACTTTATAGCATTTTTTCGACCTCTAACCTTGTCCTTTATTTCTAATTCACCATCATTATTAACCAGTATTGGCTTAATATTTAAAATACTTCCTAAAATCGCCTGCGTCTTTTTTAATCGTCCTCCTTTGTAAAGATAATCCAACGAATCAAAGATCATTGTATAGCTAATTTTTGGTATCATGTTTGTCACTCTGGCAATTATCTCATCACTGGTGTTGCCATTACACGCCATTTTTCCAGCTTCGATGACAATAAATCCCTCGCCTAAAGAAAAATTTTTAGAATCAATCACTGTTATGTTTTGATTTTTTAAATTGTCTTTAGCCAACAATGCTGACTGATATGTACCACTCAATTTTGATGACATTAAAATACAGATTATTTCATCATAACTTTTCAACAAATCACTAAAAACATCCATAAATTCAATAGGTGATACTTGTGAAGTGTTAGGCATTTTCCCGGAATTTATCAAATCGTAAAATTCATCTTTTTTTATATCTACTCCGTCTTTATAAGATATACCATCAATATCAACTGTCAGCGGCACAACATATATATCATATAGTTTTACAATATCATCTGGAATATCAGATACACTATCTGTCACTATGGCTATCTTTCCCATTATCTTTTCCTCCCAGCAATTAATTTAATATGATTCCTTCTAATTTATCCTTAAATCGCTCTATCAATTCTGCTTTCATTTTACTATGCTTTTCAAAATTACCATCATCGCTTATAAATCTTTCTACAGCATTTTGAGCCAGTTTTAATGTTTCTATATCATCAAATAAATTGGCCAATTTAAGTTCAGGCAATCCATGTTGCTTTACTCCAAAAAATTCTCCTGGTCCCCTTATCTCCAAATCTTTTTCTGCAATTTTAAAACCATCATTTGTTTCAGTCATCACCTTCAATCTTTTTTTGACAACATCGGAATATGAGTAAGCTATCAAAATGCAATAAGATTGATATGACGATCTTCCTACACGTCCCCTTAATTGATGCAACTGAGCCAATCCAAATCTCTCTGCGTTTTCAATGACAATTACTGTTGCGTTTGGAACATTTACACCAACTTCAATAACTGTTGTAGAGACTAATATATCAATTTCCCCATCAACAAATTCACTCATCACTTTGTCCTTATCGCTTGAATTCATTCCACCATGAACTAAGCCAACTCTAAAATCCTTAAAGACTCCCTTATAAATTTCTTCATAAACCACCTCTGCCGATTTTGCATATATAGTTTGTGAATCCTCTATAAGTGGACAAACTATGTAAGCTTGGTGTCCTTTTTTTATTTCATTTACGACGAATTTATAAGCCCTTTCTCTTAAAGCTCCACTTACTGCATACGTTTCAACTTTCTTTCTTCCTGGAGGCAATTCGTCTATTATAGACATATCCAAATCTCCATAAAGCATTAATGCTAAAGTTCTTGGAATAGGCGTTGCTGTCATTACAAGAACATTAGTTTGATTGCCTTTATCTTTAAACACAGCTCTTTGGCGAACTCCAAATCTATGTTGTTCATCTGTTATTGCCAAACCTAAATTTTTAAACTGAACATTATCTTCAATTAAAGAATGTGTACCAACTAATACATCAATCTCACCATTTTTTACTTTCTCTATTATTAAATTTTTTCTTTTATTGCTGATGCTTCCTGTCAACAATTCCGTTTTAATACCTAACTTATCATACAACTCTTTTAATGATAAATAGTGTTGTTTTGCAAGTATTTCTGTTGGCGCCAATATGGACGCCTGATATCCATTCTTTACTGCGACATACATTGCTGCCGCTGCTATAACCGTCTTTCCAGAGCCGACATCACCTTGTAAAAGTCTATTCATCACTTTCCCTGAATACATATCATTTAAGATTTCGTTTAAAGCTTTATCCTGTGCTTTAGTAAGCTTAAATTTTAAATTGTCTAAGAATTCTCTTAAATCTACACGTTTAAACTTTATGCCTGATTTATCAATATCATACCTATTTTTAATCAAATTTAACCCCAATTGCAAAATAAAAAATTCTTGAAATATAAGTCTATATTTAGCTCTCTCTAACATTTCTGATGACTCTGGAAAATGGATATTTTTTATGGCTTCGCTTATTCCCAATAAATCATATTCTGTCAAAAAATCCTCGTCGAAAATTTCCTCTATTTCATTTATATACTCTTTTAAAAGGCTATAAATTATATTTCTTAAAATCTTTTGACTTAATCCATCTGTCAACTTATATATCGGCACAATTCGTCCTGCATTTAGATTTAAAACATCACTTTTATCCATAGTTGGGTTTTCCACGTACACTTGTCCATATTTATAGGAAACCTTGCCATTTACTATATACTCTTCACCTAATTTGAAATTATTTTTAACGTACGGCTGGTTGTACCAAACAAGTTCTAAAGCCCCACTTCCATCTTTAACAGGTACTTTCGTGATTATTAGTCCCTTGATCCTATATTCTCTCGCTTTCCCTGCGATGTACGCTTTAAAAGTTTGCTTTTCACCAATCTTCAACATATCTATAGGAATTATTTTCTCTCTGTCTTCATATTCTCTGGGATAATACTCCAATGCATCCTTTACAGTTTCAATACCAATTTTTTTAAGCAGTAATGCTCTCTTTGGACCAACACCTTTTACATATTGTATTGGTTTTGAAAGATCCATAAAATCACCTATTCAATCGAAATCACATAATAGTATAGAAGCTGTCCGCCGTATTGGAGATCCACATCGCCATCAAATACTATGGTATTTAACAATTTTTTTGCATCTTCTTCTTCAACTTCTTTTCCATAATAAATGGTTATTATTGAAGTATCAGCAGAAACAGCATTTGACACTATTTGTCTTGCTACTTCATTGTAGTCAGTACCTTTATCTGCAAATTGTCCATTTACAAATCCTAAAATTTCTCCAGTCTTGATTTCCACTCCATCTAATACAGTATCTCTTATAGAATAAGTTATTTCTACCGTTGTAACCTTATCGATAGTATCATTTATATTTTTGATCGCATCATCTACGCTTGCATTGACATCAAAGTTTATCATGGCACTTATAGCCTGATTAAAGCTGTAAGTATTTATGACATGCACATTTTTGTCTGATAAACTTTTAGCTTGTTCACATGTCATAACTACATTTTTATTATTCGGAAAGACAATTATATTTTCTGCATTTATTTCTTTTAAGCCATTTAATATATCCAAAGCGCTGGGATTCATAGTTTGTCCACCATCTATTACGATATCACACCCCAAATCTTGAAACAAACTGCTTATCCCTTCACCTGGTGAAACAGCCAGAAAGCCATATTTTTTGGCATGAGTATTTCTGTCTTTGTTTGATTCAAAAATTACATTTTCATGCTGTAGTTTCATATTGTCAATCTTGACTTTTACCAGTTCCCCATACTCTAAGCCTTTCTGCAATACTAGTCCAGGAGAATTAGTATGTATATGAACTTTTATTAAATCTTCATCTCCAACAACGATTATACTGTCACCAAAAGATTCAATTTCAGCTTTAAGCTTAGAAGAATTCTTAGATTTTGCATCAATAAGCATCTCCGTACAATAAGTAAACTTTATATCTGCAATATTACTTTCTTTTTTATGGATGTCTTCAACAACATGCTGAACAGCTATCTCATGCCCTTTTATGGCTTCTAACATTCCTATTAGCATAAATAAAAAGCCTTGTCCACCAGAATCAACTACATTAGCTTGCTTTAACACCGGCAATAAGTCAGGCGTTCTTTTCACTGATTCTGAGGCAGCTTTTACAATCTTCTCCATAAAAATCCCAAAGTCATTAATAGAAGTTAGTTTCAAAGCCTCATTTGCACAATCTCTTACTACAGTCAGAATAGTACCTTCCGTAGGTTTCATAACTGCCTTATATGCAATCGCTGAACCAGCATTTAAAGCTTCAGCAAAATCTTTTGTCGTGATTTCATCATGGTTCAAAAGGCTTTTGGCAAATCCCCTAATTATTTGAGATAAAATCACCCCTGAATTTCCTTTGGCACCTAAGAGAGCACCTCTGGAAAGGTTATTTAGAACTTCATTCATATCATCAGAGGCTTTTTCCATTTCTTTAACAGCAAAATCTAATGTATGAGCCATGTTAGAACCTGTATCACCATCTGGAACAGGAAAGACATTTAATTTATTTACTTCATCTGATTTATTTATTAAGTACTGGGATCCAGCCTTAAACATGCGTTTTAAAGTATTAACATCTAAGCGATCCAACCGTTTTTCCTCCTCAAAAATCAACTTTTATGCTTTGTACATTTACAACGATATTTTTAACATTAACACCTGTATATGTCTCTATAGTGTATTTGACTTTTTCAATGATATTTGCAGCAACTGTCTTAATGTTGACTCCATATTCAACAACAATGTACAAATCTATAACAATACCGTCTTCATCATATACAACCTTTATGCCTTTACCTGACTGCTCATTTTTGAAAAGCTCTATAAGCCCGTCAGGTCCACGTTTTCCTAAGCCCACTATGCCATAACATTCAGATGTGGCATAACTAGCCATAGATGCAATTACGTCTGCAGAAATATCTATTTTCCCTAAATTATTTTTTGTTTGCTCCATTTTTAAAACCTCCTATTATAATTATATTTTACCTTATCCAAATTAAATCATCAATAAAGAAAAAAATTGTTATATTTTAAGCTAATGCAAATTTTAATTAAAAAGTATTTACAGCATTAAAATATAATGTTAAAATATCATTGTTGTGTGGATATAATAAAAGAGTGTGTAATTATTTTTCTTGAAGTCTATTAATTTTTTTGCTAAAATGTTAGTGTTGACAAAGAGGAGGTGCACATGATGAGAAAATGTGAAGTATGCGGAAAAACTCCAATGGCGGGATATCAATACAGCCATTCCCACAGAAAATCAATCAAAAAATGGCAGCCAAACTTAAAGCGTGTTAAAGCCATAGTGGACGGTACACCTGTAAGATTGAATGTTTGTACAAAATGCTTAAGATCAGGAAGAGTTAAGAGAGCCATATAAAGAAAGACGTGCATATATGCACGCTTTTTATTTTTTGCTCTTAGCAAATGACGACAAAATTTTTTTTATAAAATCAGGAATTCTAATGTAGTATATTTTAGGTTCCTTTTTTTTACTCATATGCATCCCCCTTTATCCTTTTACTTCTAAACTATTTATCTACTATTTGAAATATGCATTAATAAAATAACCAATCATTATTACAGCAAATCCTAAAAGTATCATCCACAGCCAACTTGGTATGTACAATACAATTATAAATATTCCAAGCGAAATTATAATATATCCAATTGAATAATTCAGTTTTTTATTTAATATTCTAATTTTTCTATAAATTTTATTCCACATAAAAATCCACTCCTTTCTTTCAATATTTTATTCGAAAGGAGCAGATTTTGTGCTAATCTTTAGATTTTATCACAAGCAAATAACCACTATTTATCTTTATCTTAATCTTACTATCTGTAAATACATTGCTAATCCCATAAGGCATCTCTAAAGACATATCTTGACCAGATAAAGGATAAAACAACCCTTCAGTGTAAATCCCTCTAACGTCTAAACTGTACGGAATCAATGAAACTACATCACCTGATTTGCCTTCCAATTCGATAAAATCATCAATAAGATAAACTTCATTTTTTTCGCTCAAAATTTTTCCCTTTATTTTTCTCTTAAGAAGGTACAATAAAAGCGACAAATTTGCTAATGAATGATCAAATCTACTTCCTATCGTCGCTAAATACACGATCTCATTAGCTCCTATGTCTATAGCCTTTATCGTTGCAAGTTGACTATCCGTCTCGTCTTTCATAGTAGGATGTTTTTCAATGATTACACCTTGTTGCAAATAATAATCTATAATTTTATCATCCGCTGAATCCAAATCACCTACGATGTAATTTGGCATTATGCCTAATTTGTAAGCTATATTAGCTCCACCATCCGCACAGATTACCACGTCGCATTCATCGATTGGTTTTTTAAAATAGTTGGAATCTTTAAATTCTCCATTTGAGATAATACAAACCTTCATTTTAGTGCTGCCTCTCTAAGTTTTTTTAAATTTTCACCAGGATCTCCATTGGCAAATATAAACGAACCAGCCACAATCACATCAGCTCCAGCCAAAACTACATCCTTTATATTATCAATATTAATACCTCCATCAACTTCTATCTTAAAATTCAATCCCTTTTCATTTCTAATTGATGCTAATTCTCGAATTTTTTCATACATGCCATCTATAAATACTTGCCCTCCAAAACCAGGGTTTACAGTCATAATCAACACCATATCAACTGATGACAATACATATCTTAATGTATCTAAAGATGTAGCAGGGTTTAGTGCCACGCTTGCATTTATACCCATTGACTTTATCAATTGCAAAGTTCTGTCTAGATGTACACATGCTTCCTGATGTACTGTTATATTTTTGGCTCCAGCATCGACAAATTCTTTTACGTATTTGTCAGGCTCTTCTATCATTAAATGAACGTCAAATGGAATCTTGGTTTTGCCTTTTAAAGCATTTAATACCAATGGTCCAATCGTTATATTAGGGACAAAATGCCCATCCATAATATCTATATGCAAATACTCGGGTTTCTCTACTTCAACTTTTCGTATATCAGATAACAAATTTCCAAAGTCAGCCGATAAAATCGACGGAGAAATTTCCATTATTAATATTTCCTCCTTCTGTTCGCTTTTAGTTCATTATATAAACTTAAATAATTTGAGTACCTTGTTCTATCAATCATCCCACTCTCAACAGCACTTTTAACTCCACAATCAGGTTCATTAATATGTAAGCACGAATTAAATCTACATTCTGTTTCAAAGACTTGAAAATCTTTATAAAAATTTTTGAGATTTTTTTCATCAATATCAAGATTTAGAGAGGTAAAGCCAGGCGTATCCAATACATAGCCACCATCAATAGGTATTAACTCCACATTTCTTGTCGTATGCTTTCCTCTATTAAGCTTTTCACTTAAATCTCCAATCTCTTGCCTTTCATGCCCATGAATACAATTTATCAAAGAAGATTTTCCTACGCCAGATGGACCTGTAAAAAAAGAAGTTTTACCTTTTAGAATTGTTTTTAACTTGTCGATTCCAATGTTATCGTATTTGGAAGTAGTAATCACTTCGTACCCTAATTTTTTATATGTATTGTATATTGGCATGTATTCATCTTCATTAACTAAATCAACCTTATTTATGCAGATGATGGGATTTATCTCGTTTACTTCAGTTAATATTATCATTTTATCAAGCTGCAATCTGTTTAAATCAGGATTAACTATCGAAAAAGTAATTATTGCTTGATCTACATTTGACACAGGTGGCCTTACTAATTGGTTTTTCCTGTCATGTATATTCACTATGAATCCATCTTTTAAATTTTGTGATTCGACATCAACGTAGTCTCCAACAATAGGTATAATATTGGAAATTCTAAATTTACCACGAGCACGGCATTCTATGGTGCCATGCTCGGTGGAAACATAGTAAAAACCTCCAATGCCTTTAATAATTCGTCCTACTAATACCACTAAAATTTCGCCCCCATCGTTTCGTAAACATTGCCGTTTATATCAACTTCAATAATAACATTGCCTTTACCACTAACTGGTACTGTTATTGGACTGTCTGCATAGGTATACGTATTTGAATACTGCAATGTCTTATTGCCATCTTGTATAACATAAACATCAACTTTCATAGGGCCTTCTTGATTAGGCAAGTTAATTGTAATCTCTTTTGTCTTATATCCTTGAGGCAATTGAGTCTGCGTCTGTTGCTGTTGCTGCTGCGTCTGTGTTGATTGGCTCACAATCAAATCGATAGATTTGCCCTTTTGAATGCTGGTGCCCTGAGGTATGCTTTGCGAGATCACAAAATTATCAGGCACGCTGTCACTTGGTTGTGTAGTTACATTTCCAACCTTAAGTCCTACATCTTCCAAAGCTTTTGTCGCATCATCAAGCGACATGTTCTGGACATTAGGAACTGTAACCATTTCTGGTCCTTTGCTTACATAAACATCAACAACAGTATTGTATTCAACTTGCACACCTTGCCTTGGATTTTGATCATACACGTAGCCATTTGGATAGCTATCATTGTAGTCCCAAATTAAATTTGCATTTAGCCCACTATTTTTTAATTTCAACTGAGCATCTCTGTATTCACTGCCTATGACATTAGGAACAACGGAATTCTGTTTTCCTTTGCTGACTACTACGTTAACAGTAGAACCCTTCTTTACAGTCTCTCCTGCCGGTGGATCTTGTGACAAAATAGTGTTGGTCGGAGCATCGCTGTATTGACTGTCTGAAATATTTAACTTCAAATTGTTATTTTCCAATATTGTAGTTGCTTTGTCTAGTGTTTGACCTTTTATATCAGGCACTTTCACTTCTGCTGCAGTAGCCATGTTGTTTAAAAAATACATAGTACCGTAAGACAGTGATGCCATAAGCGCTAAAATCAATATTGCAATCCCTATATTTCTTAAAATTTTTCTTCCTTTTCTTTTGCTCGGTGTTTTTGAATCCTTAATCTTCTCGTTAATTTCTTCCGCCTTCATGACCCTCGTAACATTGTTGTCAGTTAAATCACCTATGATCAATTTATCTGGATCGCTTATAAACGTATCAATATCATTCAAAAGTTCAGCCGCACTTTTATATCTGTAATTTATATCTTTTTCGGTGGCCTTTAAAACTATCTTGTCAAGTTTATAAGGTACTCGAGGATTCAACTTTGATGGTGGTACTATATTTTCCTGTATATGCTTTAATGCAACCGATATTGGGCTCTCACCTTCAAAAGGAACTTTGCCAGTTAGCATTTCATACATGACAATTCCCAGCGAATATATATCGGTCTTTTCGTCTATCATGGCACCTTTCGCCTGTTCTGGCGAAAAATAGTAAGCAGTACCAAGAACATCTCCTCCACCATATGTTATGGTAGAACCATTAGCTGCTCTTGCAATGCCAAAGTCTGTTACCTTTACAATGTTGTCATCTGTCACCAATATATTTTGTGGCTTAATGTCTCTGTGAACAATATGATGTTTATGAGCGTGTTCCAACGCTCTACATACTTGCCTTGCTATATCCAAGGATTTTGGTATAGGCAAAGGTCCATTCGTTTCCTTAATTAATTGTTTTAAAGTTTTTCCATTGACATATTCCATTACAATATAGTATATATCTCCTTCTTGTCCAACATCATATATGCTGACAATATTAGGATGAGAAAGGCTTGCTGCCGCTTGTGATTCTCTTTTGAACCTTCTTACAAACTCTTCATCTGACACAAATTCCGATCTCAATACTTTTATGGCAACAATCCTATTCAAAAGATGGCATTTTGCCTTATATACCTTTGCCATACCACCTTCGCCTATCTTTTCCAGTATCTCATATCGATTTCCAAGCATTTTACCAACCATATAGTCACACCTCCTTTACCGCCACAATAGTAATATTGTCAAAGCCACCATTTTGTTTTGCCATTTTAATCAGATTATCGCAAGCCTTATCTATGCTTTCAGAACTATTAAATTCCTTTAAAATCAAATCGTCTGTAAGCATATTTGTCAATCCATCTGTGCACAGCAAAAAGACATCATTTTTAAAAACATCGCCAGTAAATATATCTACTTCTATTTCCTCATCGATGCCAAGTGCCCTTGTTATAATGTTTTTCTGTGGATGATTTCTTGCTTCTTCATGGGTTATCCTGCCTAATTTCACTAATTCTTCCACATAAGAATGATCTTCAGTAATCTGCATGAGCTTATCGTCTCTTATTAAATATGCTCTGCTATCACCTATGTGACCAATAAAAAATTTTCCATTCTCTATCAAAAGGAGAGTTAGCGTTGTACCCATTCCTGTAAGGTCTATATTCGAAAAAGATTCATTAAAAACGTGAGAGTTTGCACTTCTAACCGCATCCTCAATAAATTTCTTTATCGAATCATCATTTTTATTACAACTACTATAATTACTAAAAAAATACTTTGTAATGACCTCTATTGCGTATCTGCTTGCAACTTCACCGCCATTACATCCACCCATGCCGTCAGCTACAATAAAAAGTTTTATTCTTTCATCTGTAGAAATAAAATATGAATCTTCATTATTTTCTCTTACATTACCCTTATCAGTAAGTGCATATACTAACATCTAAATCATTTCACCCTTCCAGCTAAATATTTCCTTCTTAATTGACCACAAGCTGCATCGATGTCACTGCCAAGTTCACGCCTCACTGTACATGTAATGCCACTTCTCTCAAGCACATTCTTAAAAGCCATTATCTTCTCGTTATCAGCCTTTTCATAGCCAATCTCGTTGACGTAATTCACTGGTATTAAATTTACATGACACAAAAGCCCCTTTAAGAGATTGGACAGTTTTAAGCTCATATCATAGCTATCATTTACGCCTTTTATAAGCGAGTATTCAAAAGTTATCCTTCTATGAGTTTTGTCTATATAGTACCTACATGCATCAATTAAATCTTTTATAGGATAAACCTTATTTATGGGCATTAACTGTGAACGCAAATCATCAGTAGGTGCATGAAGCGAAATAGACAAATTAACTCCTAACCCTTCATCTGCAAATTCGTAAATTTTAGGCACAATTCCGCATGTGGAGATAGTAATATGTCTAACACCTATGCCCATGCCAAATGGATTATTGACAATTTTTATAAATTTCATAACTTCATCATAGTTATCAAATGGCTCACCGCTGCCCATCAACACTATATTGGAGATCTTACCATAATCTTTATTCATTATAAGGACTTCGTCTACCATTTCAGATGCTTTTAAATTTCTGACTTTACCGCCAATCCCTGATGCACAAAACGAACATCTCATATTACATCCCACTTGAGTAGATATACAAGATGTATTACCAAAGCTATACTTTATCGCTACACCTTCAACAATATTTTCATCATCCAGCAAAAAAAGATACTTAGCTGTTCCATCTTCACTTGATACGACTTTTTTTGCAATTTGCAAATTAGAAATGAAGGCCATATTTTTCAACTTTTGCCTTAAATCTTTCTTTAGATCAGTCATGTCATCAAAACTGGTAACCCCTCTATAAATCCAACGAAAAACCTGCTTTGCTCTGTACTTTGTTTCACCAATGTCAAGAAAAAACTTTTCAAGTTCATCAATAGTCATGTTTTTTAAATCTATCAATTAAAACGCCTCCAAAATTTCATACAGATATTATATCACAAATTTAATTATTTCTCTGCAATTTACATATAAAAAAGCCGTCTGTATTATTGATATTTGGCAACAATTGCAGGTAGCCTTTACCGTCTACTTGTGATGCTAATTTTTCAGAAAGAAAAGGTCTTATGTCGGAAATCTCGAAATTCTTATTTTCACCCAAAAATCTATCAATAATATTCATATTTTCTTCTCTTCCAATCGTACATGTGCTGTACAATATATATCCGCCTTTTTTGACATATTTAGAGCTGGAGCTAAGTATGCTGTATTGAATGTTATTCAGCTTTTTAATATCTTCATCCGTATAGCTCTTTAATTTTATATCCGGCTTTTTCCTTATAATTCCTATTCCGGTGCATGGAACGTCAGCCAATACCTTGTCTGCCTTGTCTATATATTTTTCATTTATCTTGGTTGAATCAAACACATACGCATCCACATTGTTTACGCCTAATCTTTTGCAATTCATTCTTATTAAATCAATCTTATGCTCATGAATATCAAACGCAATAACTTTTCCTTTATTGTTCATTAATTGAGAAATATGTGTAGTTTTCCCACCCGGTGCGCTACATACGTCTATTATAAGATCGTCTGGATTAGGTGATAAAACTTTAGATATGATCATAGCACCTTCATCTTGGATCTGCACAAAGCCATTTTTGTAGATTTCATCACCTGCAATATTTTTTAAATCAATATAATAAGCATCATCCACATACGATCCCTTTTTAAAATTCAATCCTTTGTCAATCAATATTTTTTCAAAATCCTTACTTCCTATTTTTAAAGTGTTAAGCCTTATGGATATCTGCGGCTTTTCATTTAATGACTTTAATATATCCTCAGCCGTATCTTTATCATAATTATTTAAAAGTCTTTTTACAATCCATTCAGGATATGAATATTTAAATGCCATATATTCAACAACATTTTTGTCAGATTTTAATATATCAATCTTTGCAGAATTGCGCACATAATTGCGAAGCACAGCATTAACAAACTTAGAAGCATGTATTCCCGCATACTCCTTAGCAAGATTTACAGCTTCACTAATAGCCGCATATTGAGGCACTTTATCCATATAAATTATTTGATACAACCCCATCTCGAGTATTATCAATATTTTGTTGTCTATCTTTTTGATGCCTTTTGACGAACAACGATCAATTATTTGATCTAAAGTTTGTTTTCTCTCTATTGTACCAAAAACTATTTCTTTAATGAAACTTTTGTCTATATCTCTCAACTCATTGTTATTAAGATACTTGTTCAACACAATATTGGAATATCCTTTTTTTACAATTATATCGTACAAAATTTTAAAAGCAGTATTTCTCTGATTCATTAAAACACCTCTAAAATTTTAATAAATAAGGGATAGAAATTAATCTCTCCTATCCCTTAAAATTATCAGCCTAATAAGATTCATAATAGAAGCAAATGCAGCGGCAACATACGTCAAAGCAGCCGCATTAAGAACCTGCCTTGCTGGATAAAGTTCATCTCTCATGAAAAGCCCACCAGATTCCAGAAGCCTTATTGCTCTATTGCTTGCATTAAGTTCTACTGGCAATGTTATTATTTGAAACAAAACAACTGCTGAAAAGAGTATTATGCCTATATCTATCAATTGTGTATATCCAAACAAAAAACCCATCAGCAAAAGCGGCCATGAAATTGTCGTACCGATATTTGCAACAGGTACGATTGCATTTCTCAATTTAAGAGGAATGTATCCATTAGCATGCTGTATCGCATGCCCTGTTTCATGTGCCGCAACGCCTATAGCTGCTATAGAATCACTGCTATAGACGGTTGGAGAAAGCCTTAGCACTCTGCTTCTTGGATCATAATGATCTGTCAGATTACCTGGTATCATCTCAATGCTAACATCATATAGCCCCGCATCATTTAGCAATTTCCTCGCCACTTCATAAGCTCTGTATCCATACCTGTTTCTTACATTTGAATACCTGTTAAACGTGCTTTGTACTTTAAATTGAGCATACATTGCAAGTAAAATTGCAGGTAACAGCAATATATACGTAGGATCGTAATACCAAAACATAAATCCTATCCTCCATTCGTAAAATTGATAATCGCTTTTTCGACTTCATCTAAATCCACTTTTGTGTTGAAGCAAGGGCCATAAGGTCTTATATTTATTATACCATAAACGGGTATTTTTTTCACATCCAGTATTCCACTTGTTAGGTCTCTTTCACATGCAATAGCAATGATGGCTTTTGGTTTAGTGTCCATGACAGCTTTTCTAGCTAAAGTGCCTCCAGTTGCAATTGCGATTTTTACACCATACTTCTCTTTTAGCTTTATTAAGTCGCTGACCTGACATTTCCCACATCTTTGACAATTGTCAATGTCATTGGTAACTTTAAATTTACACTCATTAAACTGTATGCAATGAGGCGTCAATATCAATAGCTCCTCAGGTAAATACTTGCCTTTTCTTGAACTTACTAAAAAGTTATTGATATTTGTAAATGACTGTTGAATCTTATCCTTCTTAACACCAAATATACCACCTAATATCTCCAAAAGCGGATATAACCCATCTATCAGCAATAATAATGTTTTATTCAGTATTTCATTATTTCTTCCTCTATAAATCACATACAAAAAAGCAAAAACTGTAAGAATCAAGACAATAGTAATTGCAGAGAAAAATAATATTGCAGATCCTATTAAAAAATTATACAAAGCTGAGCTTTTGCTTCTCACAATATATAAAAGAAAAAAAATACTTAACGTCATTAACAATATCAATATACTCAATAATCCAAAAAAAACACGCTTTTTCCCATTCAAATTGTTATCCCCTCTAATTGATCGCCCTTTTTTATTAAGTGTCCCCTTAAATAGTCTTCAACATTCATTTTTCTCGTGCCTTCACCTTGAATTTCTATTACTTTCAACGCTTCTTTACCACATTTTATTATCAAAGTATCATCTGACTCGATAATTGTACCAGGTTTTTCATCACCAAAATAATGGTATACATCAGCAGACCAAATTTTTAACATACTGCCATTATAGTACGTATATGCACCAGGCCATGGCCTTAATCCTCTAATGAGATTTCTTATTTCAATAGCATCTTTTTCCCAATTTATAAGCCCCATCGATTTTTCAAGCATCGGAGCATACGTCGCTTTGCTATCGTCTTGTTTTACACTCATTAAAGTACCATTGCACATCATGTTTATAGCATCTATTAAAACGTCTCCGCCTAATATTGCCAGTTTATCATGTATCGTCTCAGCATTATCTTCTTCTAATATTGGTATTGACTTTTGCAATAAAATGTCACCAGTGTCCAATCCCTTTTCCATATACATTATAGTAATTCCTGTCTCTTTTTCACCGTTTATTACAGCCCAATTTATGGGTGCAGCTCCTCTGTACTTTGGAAGCAAAGATGCATGAACATTTATACATCCAAATTTCGGGATTTTTAAAATTTCTTCTGGAAGAATTTTGCCATATGCAGCCACAACTATTAATTCAGGATTCAATCTCCTTATTTTTTCAAATACTTCTTCATTGTTCTTTAATTTAAGAGGCTGATAGACTTCTATGCCATGTTTTATAGCAAATTCTTTTACGGGTGGAAAAGACAATTTTTTGCCTCTGCCTTTAGGCTTATCTGGTTGTGTAATAGCCAACATCACATTGTGACCAAATTCAACCAATTTTTTGAGTGAAGGTACAGCAAATTCAGGCGTACCCATAAACACAATGTTCAAATCACTCCGCCTCCATTTTTTCTTCCTCGTCATTTATTATTCTTATCGCTTTATTTACAAACAATATTCCATTTAAATGATCAATTTCATGTGACAATGCTCTGGCTAAAAAGTCTTCTCCTTCGATTTCTTTATACTCTCCGGTTCTGTCTTGATACCTTACTCTTACCTTTTTAGGACGTTTGACTTCTCCTGTCACGTTAGGAACGCTTAGGCATCCTTCTTTTCCTATTTGTTCGCCTTCTTCTAATATTATTTCTGGATTTATCAATTCTATCAAACCATCTCCAACATCCACTACCACCAGTCTTCTCAAGATACCAATCTGGTTTGCAGCAAGTCCGACGCCATCAGCATTATACATAGTTTCAGCCATGTCATCCAAAATCATAATAACATGATCATCTATTTTATCAACGTATTTTGCCTTTTTATACAGTATAGGATCTCCAATTTTTCTAATATACCTTAATGCCATATAAATCCTCCTTAAATTAAATTAAGCGGGTCCAAATCATACGATAGTTTGATGCCTTTCATAAAATTATGGCTATTTAAAGCATCACATATATCTTCCAAAACACTTCTTTCAACTGATTTTACAATAATCTGCCACCTATAATTGTTTTTTATCCTTTCGATAGGAGCAGATGACGGACCTAATACTTTATTATAACTCTTTATTTCATTTTTGTTAATAGTTTTAATAATCAAATTATGTACCAATGCGGCACTAGATATTACGTTATTTTTCTCTGGCCCTGATATCAATATATTTAATAAATGTGTAAAAGGAGGATACATGTATGTTTCTCTATAATGTATTTCTTCATTGAAAAAAGCTTCATAATCTTGATTTTTTGCAGCTATTATGCTGTAGTTATCATCTTCATATGTTTGAATTATTACTCTTCCAGGCTTTTCTCCTCTGCCAGCCCTTCCCGCTACCTGTGTTAAAAGCTGAAAAGTCCTTTCCCCTGACCTAAAATCAGGTATATTCAGCGTTATATCCGCCAGAATAACTCCTACCAGCGTCACATTTGGTATGTCAAAGCCTTTTGAAATCATCTGCGTGCCTATCAATATGTCTGCATTTCCGCTTCTAAATTCATTAAAAATTTTTTCATGAGCTCCTTTTGTTTTAGTAGTATCAATGTCCATTCTTAAGACTCTACTTTTAGGAAATAATCGCTTAACTTCCTTTTCTACACGCTCTGTTCCAATGCCTAAATATCTAATTCGCTTGCTTCCGCATTTAGGACACGTACGAACTGTATCGATATTGTATCCGCAATAATGGCACTTTAACTTTCCATCATCTGCATGATATGTAAGTGATATATCACAATTTGGGCACTCAGGAACATAACCACAATCCCTGCATACGACAAATGAAGAAAATCCCCTTCTGTTTAGGAACAAAATAGTCTGTTCACCTTTAATCAAATTTTTTTTAATTTCATAATAAAGTTTTCTACTAAATATTGAATTATTGCCATCTGCCAATTCATGACTCATATTGACAATTTCGACTTCAGGTAAACTAATCCCTATTCTATTTTTTAATCTCAAAAGTTTATACTCATTATTGAGAGCTTTATAGTACGTTTCAACCTGAGGTGTTGCAGACCCCAGCAGCAAAACAGCTTTCTCTATCTCACATCTTTTTTCCGCAACTTCTTTTACATTATACTTTGGCTTAAAATCAGATTGTTTATAAGTATTTTCATGTTCTTCATCTATTATTATTAGCCCTAAATTAGAAAATGGTGCAAATACTGCATTTCTAACACCAACGACAATTTTCACATCGCCATTTACAATTTTTCTCCATTCGTCAAATCTTTCTCCATCGGATAATCCGCTATGCAAAACAGCAACCAAATTACCAAACCTTGAAACAAATCTTTCGATAGTCTGAGGCGTTAAAGATATCTCCGGCACCAGGACAATCGCTTCTTTTCCTAATTCGATGCATTTCTCAATAAGCTGAAGATAAACTTCTGTCTTTCCACTTCCAGTAACGCCAAACAAAAGATACTTCTCGAAAATACTTTTTCCAATGATTTTTTTTATTTCATTTATAACTTGCTCCTGTTCTTTAGTGGGAATATGCTTTTTCGTTCTATTACAATCTGTCGCTTTAAACCTATTTATCTCCTCATAATCTACTGACAAAATCCCTTTTTTAACCAAACTGTTTACAGTTGAATAACTTACATTTAAGTCTTTTACTAGATCTGATAATGCAACCAAGTCGTTTTTCTTTAAATAATTTATAATCTCAAGTTGCCTCTGAGTAACTTTACAATCATAAACAAAACTATTATTAAGCTTGACTGTCTTTACCTTTTTTATGCCGCTTTTTGTCCCTGATGGAATGATGCACTGCAAGCTTTCAGAAATATTGCATTTATAGTAGTCTTTCATCCAAAAAGCTAAGTCTAACAATTTGTCATCAAACAATACAATATCATCAACAACATCAGCTATAGGCTTTACCTTGTCTATTGGTACATCTGTTTTTTCTGATAAATTTATAACGTAACCTTCTACTGTACTTCTATTTACAGGCACTAAAACTTTAGTGCCTATCTTTATGTCGTTTATGCCATCTGGCACAATGTAAGTTAAAATCCTATCGATATTTCGTGAATACTCACTTAAAACAACATCAGCAAACATAAATACCCCCATAAAAAAAAGCCTTTAGGCTATCTAATAAAAAGATTTTTTATCTCATCAAGTATTACATGAGCTACATCGGTTTTGCTCATTAAAGGATACTCTTTTACGTTCATATCCTTGTCTATGATGCTAACTATGTTTGTATCACCTGAAAATCCAGCCCCTTCTCTTAAAACATCATTAGCTACAATCAAATCTAAATTTTTTCTTATAATCTTATTTTTGGCACTTTCTATCAGATTTTCAGTTTCTGCGGCAAAACCGACTAAAAAAGTATTACCTTTTTCTTTTCCAAACTCATATAAAATATCTGGATTTCTGACTAACTTCAATGCAAGATCATCGTCATTTTTCTTTATTTTGTTACTTTTATATATCTCCGGCCGATAATCAGCAACAGCAGCAGCTCCAATAAAAATATCAACTTTACCTTTAAATTTCATAACTTCATTGTACATCTCAAGAGCAGTATTTACGTGTATAGTTTCAATATCGATTGGATCATCTATATTTGTAGGACCTGAAATCAAAATAACATTAGCTCCTCGAGATTTTGCAGCCTTTGCAATTTCAAAACCCATTTTTCCAGAAGAACGATTTGTAATATACCTTACTGGATCAATTGGTTCAACTGTTGGTCCTGCAGTGACTAAAACAGTAATACCATCATAATCTTTTTTTTCTATCCCTAATAATTCCAATATTTTTTTCTCGATATCCTCGATTTTTGCTAGTTTGCCTTTGCCAAATGTGCCGCAGGCTAATCTTCCATCTTCAGGCTCTATTATAAAATATCCAATAGACTTAAGCTTCTTTAAATTTTCTTGAAATAATATGTTTTGATACATATTTGTATTCATTGCAGGGGCAATAACAACTTTCGCATTAGTAGCCATTATAGTGGTTGTAAGCATATCATCCGCTATACCATTGGCTATTTTACCTATGATATTTGCCGTAGCAGGAACGATAGCAAACACGTCTGCTTTTTCTGCCAATGCTATATGTTCTATTTCCCAAAACTTAGGACTTTCAAACATATCAACAATCACTTTATTGTGTGTTAGTGATTCAAATGTCAGTGGTGAAATAAATTTTGTGGCAGACTCTGTCATTATAACATCAACATTTATATTCTTTTTAACAAGCCTTGAAACCAAATCTGCTGATTTATATGCAGCAATACCTCCAGTAACACCAATGACCACATTTTTCGTATAAGCCATTAAAACACCTTCTACTTCAAACCAAATTTTTGCCTTTCAAATGTTATAAGTCCTTCATTTATTTCCTCAGTAGCAATTGTCACGGGTTTTTTTGAATCAGTCTCAACAAGACTTGGTTCACCGCTTATTATCTGTCTTGCACGCTTTGAAACTAAAGCACACAAAGTATATTTACTGTCAATTTTATTCATTAAATCTACTATCGATGGATATAAAATCATTTAGCATCTCTCCTTTATTTCAAGATATAATCCCTTATTTCTATCAACTCTGCACTTTTCAGCTTTTATAATCGCAAGGATTTTATCAACAGCTAAATCAACATCATCATTTATCACCACATAATTATATCTGGAAACGAAATTTATTTCTTCATAAGCACTTTTAAACCTCTTTAAAATCTCTTCTTCAGTTTCTGTTCCTCTCTTCTTGATTCTATTCTTAAGCTCTTCCATAGACGGTGGCAAAATAAACACAAATACGCCTTCTGGATATTTGTCCTTAACTTTTAAAGCACCTTGAATGTCGATTTCTAAAATTACATCATGACCTTCATCTATATTTTTTTGTACAAATTCTTTCGGTGTACCATAATAATTATCATACACCTTTGCCCATTCCAAAAGCATGTTATTTTCTATAAGAGTTTTAAACTTTTCAACTGTAGTGAAAAAATAATTTTCACCGTCAACTTCTCCATTGCGAGGTTTTCTAGTAGTCATTGATATGCTTAATTTGAGATTTTCGTCTTTCTTTAAAAGTGCTTTGCAAACCGTTCCTTTTCCAGCACCTGACGGACCGGATATTACAATCAATAAACCCTTATTGTACAATAACATCATTCCCCTTAATCTTCAGATTCTTCTTCAATAATTTCCTCATCAATTATGTCTTTTGAATTTAGTCTATTTGCAACTGTCTCTGGTTGAACTGCTGATAATATTATGTGGTCACTATCTGTTATTATAACAGCTCTAGTTCTCCTACCATATGTAGCATCAATAAGCATACCTCTGTCCCGCGCCTCTTGTATAATTCTTTTTATAGGAGCAGACTCAGGACTAACAATGGCTACTAATCTGTTTGCCGAAATAATATTGCCAAACCCTATATTTATTAGTTTGATGGCCATAATAATTATCCTCCTACTCTATATTTTGTACTTGCTCCCTTATCTTTTCAATCTGATCTTTTAATTCTATGACTCCATTTATTATACCGAGATCCATTGACTTTGAACCAATTGTATTTGCTTCTCTGTTCATCTCCTGTGTCAAGAAATCTAATTTCTTTCCTATAGGCATAGAACTATCCAGTGAAAACTTAAATTGGCTTATATGACTTCTAAGCCTTGTTATCTCTTCTGAAATGCTCGTCTTATCTGCCATTATTGCCACTTCAGTTAAAAACCTGTTCTGATCAAGTTCACCACCAATAAGCTCATTTATTCGTGTTTCAAGTTTTTTCTTATACTCATTTATAACGGCAGGTCCTCTTTCCTCTATCTTATCAATTATACCACTTAACATGTCCAATCTATTTATTATATCGTCTTTTAATTTTATACCTTCTAAAACCCTCATGTCAATTAAATTTTTAATGCTCATGTCTAATGCTTTATCTACGATAGTCCAAACATTGTCTATGTCTACATTAACGCTTTTCACATCTATTATTCCCGGTATTGATAGAATATCGCTTAATTTTATGTCATCTGTAAGATTAACACTTTTTTTTAAGTCATGAATTATATTTATGTATTGGTTTAAAAGATCGTAATTTAACTCAAGGGAATCAAGACTTTTTTCATAAGCCTCAAGAGAAATATTTATCTCTACTCTACCTCTTTTAATGCTTTCCCCAATTTTTAGCCTTATCCTATCTTCTAACCCACTTAAAACTTTCGGAAGTTTTATCGACAAATCCAAAAACCGGTGGTTTAAACTTTTTATTTCAGTTAAGACGTGAAAGCCATTTTCGATTGCTTCACCTCTGCCAAAACCAGTCATGCTTTTTATCATCTTATCACCCATCAATATTATAATCAACATTATTTCCTTCTAAACAATATCTATATCACCAGTAAAAACTTTTTCGGCTTTACCTGTTAAATAAATATTGTTATCAGATGTCCATTCAATATACAAATCTCCCTTTTTAAAATGAACATAAACATTCCTCTTTGTCCTATTTGTTAATGCGGAAGCCACAGCCGAAGCGCAGGCACCAGTGCCGCAGGCAAGAGTCAAGCCTGCACCTCTTTCCCAAGTTCTCACCGTAATATTATTTTCATCTTCAACTTTGACAAAATCAACATTTGTTCCACGTGGAAATATATGTAATTTTTCAATTAACGGCCCTACATTCACAATCATATTTTCATCAATAGAATTAACAAAAATAACAGTATGCGGTACGCCAACTAGTAACGATGTTACAGTATAAGCTCTTCCATCTATTTTTATCGTCTCTTCTATAAATTGATTTTTATCTGTTTTTACTGGAATTAAATCGGGCCTAAAATTAGGATTGCCCATGTGAACTCTTACTTTGTCCACATTATCATTTTCAAATATTAATTCTGGCATTACAATGCCAGACAATGTCTCAACTGACATTTTCCCTTTTGAAACTATGCCATTTTCATAGACATACTTTGCAAAGCAGCGCGCTCCATTCCCACACATTTCTGCTTCACTGCCATCCGAATTGATAATTCTCATCTTAATATCTGCTATTCCAGATGGCTCCACTATCAAAAGACCATCTCCGCCTATGCCAAAATGCCTATCACACAATTTTCTCGCTAAAACGTCATACTCTAACTCTTTGTTTTCTAAATTTTCAAAGACTATAAAATCATTGCCTAATCCATTCATCTTTGTAAATTTCATAACTTTTTCACCTCTTACTACAAATAACGCATATATATTATAACATAAATTTATAAAAAACTGGTTATATAATTTTGCTCAATTAATTTTTTGCAATCATCATATCGCTGATTTATTTGTAATAAATTCATGCCGTGATATACTATTAAGTAGAATTGCATTTAGAAAGGAATGTTCAACATGGCTTTGGATGGAATAACACTATATGGAATAGTCAATGAACTAAAAAGCACACTGCTTGACGGAAAAATAGATAAGATATATCAGCCCGAAAAAGACGAAATCATAATCTTTATCAGAAATAACGGCAAAAATTACAAATTGCTTTTATCAGCAAATGCAAATTTTCCAAGAGTATATCTAACAGATGAAAATAAAGAAAATCCAGTTACTCCCCCTATGTTTTGCATGTTACTTCGAAAGTATTTGCAAGGTGGAAAAATTATAGATATATACCAAAGGGGATTCGATAGAATTTTATTCATCGATGTTTTAAGTCGTGATGAATTAGAAAAAGAGGTCATAAAAACATTAGTAATAGAAATAATGGGAAGATACAGCAATATTATATTAATAGATAAAGAGAGTAGAATTATAGTCGATAGCATTAAAAGAGTATACAAGGATATGAGCAAAATACGGGAAATAGTTCCCGATGTCAAATATGAGATGCCCCCACTACAAGATAAATTTACAATTCAAGATTTTACAAAAGATGATTTGTCAAGAAAATTAAAATTAAAAAGCGGCAAAAAGGTTGATAAAGCCCTTTTAGAGCTTTTTGAAGGATTTAGCCCTGTTTTATCAAGGGAAATTGCATATAGGAGTAAAGTAGATGATAGATACATAAATGAGCTTTCAGAAGACGATATGGAGAAACTGAATTGCAATTTAAATTTATTGAAAAGCCTTTTAGAAAATTCAAATTTTAAACCATGTATTGCTTATATTGACGATAATCCTTATGAATTTTCTATCATTGAACTTACACAGTATGAAAATTTAGTTTTCTATAAAAGTGTCAACGAAGCCGCATTAAAGTTTTATAGAGAAAAAGCAAATGCAGAAAGTTTAAAATCCCGTTCACATGATTTAAAAAAGCTTATTCAAACGCACTTAGAGAGATTATATAATAAACTTGGCAAGCAATTAGATGAATTGAAAAATGCTGAGAATGCAGATATATACAAACTATATGGGGAGCTTATAACGAGTAATTTGTATAAACTTAACAAAAAAACCGATACATTTAAAACTATAAATTATTATACTGGTGAAGAAATAACAATACCACTTGATATAAAATATACGCCAAATGAAAATGCTCAAATGTATTTTAAAAAATATGCTAAATTAAAAAATGCAGTAGAATTTCTTACAAAGCAAATAGAAGAAACAAAAAAAGAAATAGAATATCTAGAAGGACAACTTTTAAATGTTGAGCAGTGTACATTGCCATCAGAAATAGACGAAATAAGAGAAGAATTAGCAGATACAGGATACATAAAAAAGAAAAATAAAGACAAAAGACAAAAGAAAAGTATATCAAAACCTCTACACTATATATCTTCAGATAATTTTGATATCTATGTTGGGAAAAATAATGTACAAAATGATTACCTTACAATGAAATTTGCAGATATAAATGATGTATGGCTACATACGAAGAATATTCCCGGCTCACATGTCATAATCAAAAGCAAAGGCGCTAATATTCCTGACAGTACTATTTTAGAAGCTGCAAAATTGGCAGCAATGCACAGCAAAGCAAAAAATTCTTCAAATGTACCAGTTGATTACACGTTAAGAAAGTACGTTAAGAAACCAACAGGAGCAAAACCAGGTTTTGTAATCTATACAAATCAAAAAACATTGTATGTGACACCTGATAATAAGTAGGTATTGTACCTACTTATTCGATTTTAAGGATACATCGAAAATAGATTTATAAACTCTTCTATTATTCTCCAACTTGCTTTCCATAAGATGTATATTAGATACTGCAAAGTAATCAGAATCTAATTTATGTAGATTGTTTATTTCTTCTATGCTTTTTACCAAAATAATTTCTCTTGCAACAGTAATATGGGCTTTAAATTTTCTATCGTCTTTTTTAAATCCCACCTTAGATAATTCTGTTTCGATAACATCATGTAATAATTTAAGTCTATCATCATTTTTAACATCCACCCATAGTACTCTTATATTATCTTTTCCTTCAAAACAACCAATTTTATTTAATCTAATGTAAAATGGCTTAAAATTTAACAAAATGTCATTTATTATCTTTCTGATTTTACTAACTTCTTCCTCATTTATCTCGCCAAAAAATTTAAGAGTTATATGTAAATTATCTTTATTTGTCCATCTTCCTTTTATTGTATATTTCTTTAACTGCTCTTGCAAATTCTTAATATCATTTATAATATTTTCACTTAATTTTATAGCTAAAAACGCTCTCATATTTCCTCCATTATGTATTATTTCTATTATTTCCCTGGAAATTATGCTCTAAAAATTCGCTTTTTATAATCCCCATTATCCATTCGTTTATATATCGACCATGTTTATATACAACTTCCCGCAGCAATCCTTCTTTTTTAAAACCACATTTTTCATAACATTTTATTGCTCTCTCATTAAAATCATACACTTTTAATTCTACTCGATGCAAATTCAATTCATTAAATATAAAATCTAATAAAGTCATTATAGCTTCTGAACCAAGACCTTTATTTCTATACTTTTCCTCACCTATCATTACCGCAATTTCACAATGTCTATTTTTCCAATCTACACTGCCATATGAAATATTACCTATATATTCTTTAGTTTCATTATAAATAATTGCAAATTCACCTGATTCACTGTGATTTGTCTTTTTACTAAGCCACTCTGAAATTGAACCTTCCGTCACAGGATATGGTATACCAGGCATCAAAAAATCTCTACTGTCTTCACTATTGCGAAATTCTACAAATTTCTCAATATATTTAGGCTCAAATGGTACAAGTTCAACATTTTTACTTTTTAACATTTTTTCACTTCCCCTCTTATAATTTTAACGCTTATTATACCATAAAAATCAAAAAAGAGATAGTCCATTTAAAACAGACTACCTCTTTTATAAATTTTTACCGGCAGCGACCTACTCTCCCGAGAAATCAGTATCATCGGCGCTGGAGGGCTTCACTTCCGTGTTCGGTATGGGAACGGGTTTTTAACCTCCGCTATTGCCACCGGAAATCTTTCGTTCATTTGTCTTTTGCATATTCTTCTGAAAAAATCTTATCAACGCTCACAAATTTCGCTTTCTATATATCATCGATTCATTTCGCTACTTTGGCTAACGCCGTCTATGCGTTGTGACGGCTTTCGCTCATACGCCAAACTACGCTACATTCATCGTGATATATCACGAAAGCTTCATTAATCGTTCGCTTTTGATAGATTTTTTCTCTATTTATGCTTTCTTAAATGAACTTTGAATACTGCACAATGCTAAAGGTCAAGTCCTCGACTTATTAGTACCGGTCAGCTAAAAGTATTTCTACTCTTACACCTCCGGCCTATCTACCTCGTCTTCTTCAAGGTGTCTTACTCTGGCACTCAACTCTACCTACTGTAATCTTTTCTTCTTTCAGCAAGTATAGTTGAGTGCCAGATGGGAAATCTTATCTTGAGGTGGGTTTCACGCTTAGATGCTTTCAGCGTTTATCCCTTCCAAACTTGGCTACCCAGCTGTGCAAAAGGCTTTGCAACTGGTACACCATCGGTTTGTCCACCCCGGTCCTCTCGTACTAAGGGCAGATCCTCTCAAATTTCCTGCGCCCGCGACGGATAGGGACCGAACTGTCTCACGACGTTCTGAACCCAGCTCGCGTACCGCTTTAATGGGCGAACAGCCCAACCCTTGGGACCTACTTCAGCCCCAGGATGCGATGAGCCGACATCGAGGTGCCAAACCTCCCCGTCGATGTGGACTCTTGGGGGAGATCAGCCTGTTATCCCCAGGGTAGCTTTTATCCGTTGAGCGACGGCAATCCCATTCTCTACCGCCGGATCACTAAGCCCGACTTTCGTCCCTGCTCGAATTGTCTTTCTCGCAGTTAGGCTACCTTCTGCCTTTGCACTCTTACGCGCGATTTCCTTCCGCGCTGAGGTAACCTTTGGACGCCTCCGTTACTTTTTAGGAGGCGACCGCCCCAGTCAAACTGCCCGCCTGTCAGTGTCCATATGCCGGCTTACGGCTCCTATGTTAGAATTTCGGTAATATCAGGGTGGTATCCCAACGTTGGCTCCATATAGGCTGGCGCCCATATTTCTCCGCCTCCCACCTATCCTGTACAGATATTACTAAAATTCAGTGACAAGCTGCAGTAAAGCTCCATGGGGTCTTTCTGTCCTGTCGCGGGTAACTCGCATCTTCACGAGTACTACAATTTCACCGGGTCCCCCTTCAAGACAGCGCCCAAGTCGTTACGCCTTTCGTGCAGGTCGGAACTTACCCGACAAGGAATTTCGCTACCTTAGGACCGTTATAGTTACGGCCGCCGTTTACTGGGGCTTAAGTTCAGAGCTTTGGATTTCCTCCTGACCCTTCCCCTTAACCTTCCAGCACCGGGCAGGCGTCAGCTCCTATACTTCGTCTTTCGACTTAGCAGAAACCTGTGTTTTTGGTAAACAGTCGCTTGGGCCTCTTCTCTGCGGCCTTTCGGCACTCCTTCTCCCGAAGTTACGGAGTCTTTTTGCCGAGTTCCTTAATGAGGGTTCTCCCGCTCGTCTTTGGATTCTCTCCTCGCCTACCTGTGTCGGTTTGTGGTACGGGCACCTCATCCTCGATAGCAACTTTTCTTGGCAGCCCCTTCGAAACTTCGCCTTTCGGCTCCCCATCACAGCTCTTATGAGCTTTGGTACTTCACTCAAAGCTCTTTTCGTCGCTGCTTGGACGTGCTCTACCAACCGCACGCTTTTCTTATCTCGCTGCGTCCTTGCTTCTCTTTTAGCGGATTTCGGTGGTACCGGATTTATTACCGGTTCTCCATCGCCTACGCTTTCGCCTCGGCTTAGGTCCCGACTTACCCTGGGCGGATTATCCTTCCCCAGGAATCCTTAGGCTTTCGACGGTAAGGTTTCTCGCCTTACTCTCGTTACTTATACCGGCATTCTCTCTACTGTACTGTCCAGATTCGCTTTCGCTTATCCTTCGTCCTGTACAGTACGCTCCCCTACCATTCTTTTCAGAATCCGTAGCTTCGGTGGCATGTTTTAGCCCCGTTTATTTTCGGCGCGGGATTTCTCGACCAGTGAGCTATTACGCACTCTTTGAATGTATGGCTGCTTCTAAGCCAACATCCTGGTTGTCTTGGAAATCCTACTTCCTTTACCACTTAACATGCTCTTTGGGACCTTAGCTGTCGGTCTGGGCTGTTTCCCTTTTGACCACGGATCTTATCACTCGTAGTCTGACTCCCAGGGTTCTCAATATGGCATTCGGAGTTTGATAGGGTTCGGTAACCTTTTTGGCCCCTAGTCCATTCAGTGCTCTACCTCCATATTTTCTACCCCCTGAGGCTAGCCCTAAAGCTATTTCGGGGAGAACCAGCTATCTCCGAGCTCGATTGGAATTTCTCCGCTACCCACAATTCATCCCATGACTTTTCAACGTCAACGTGGTTCGGGCCTCCACCAGATCTTACTCCGGCTTCACCCTGATCATGGGTAGGTCGCACGGTTTCGGGTCTATGATATGCAACTCTCGCCCTTTTAAGACTCGCTTTCGCTTCGGCTCCGCTTTCGCTTAACCTCGCTGCATATCTATAACTCGCCGGTCCGTTCTACAAAAAGTACGTGGTCGCTTTCGCTTCCACTGCTTGTGGACATATGGTTTCAGGTTCTCTTTCACTCCCCTCCCGGGGTTCTTTTCACCTTTCCCTCACGGTACTATGCGCTATCGGTCACTTAGGAGTATTTAGCCTTGGGAGATGGTCCTCCCGTCTTCCCACCGGGTTGCCTATCCTGTGGTACTCTGGATCCCACTCGGTATTTAAAGCCTACGCCTACAGGGCTTTCACCTTCTTTGGCCTGCCTTCCCAGGTCTGTTCGGCTTCGCTTTTCATACCTTCTTGTGGTCCTAAACCCCCGGCACTCAATTAGAACTGCTATTTTTCTATTTTTGGTTTTTTAACAATTCTAATTGAGTGCCGGGTTTGGGCTCCTTCCTTTTCGCTCGCCACTACTCAGGAAATCGACTTTTTCTTTCTTTTCCTCGCGCTACTTAGATGTTTCAGTTCACGCGGTTTCCCCTCCTCATGGCTATGTGTTCACCATGGGATGCTTAAGTATTACCTTAAGCGGGTTTCCCCATTCGGAGATCTCCGGATCTGCGTCTGCTTGCGACTCCCCGGAGCGTTTCGCCGCTTGCTGCGTCCTTCTTCGGCTCTAAGTGCCTGGGCATCCACCATACGCCCTTTCTAACTTGACCTATTGTTTCCTCGTTTTTCTTCGTTACCCATATTTGCATTGTGCAGTTTTCAAGGTTCACTTTCCTGAGGGTCTAAACCCTCAAAACTGAACAGTGAGATATTCGTATTTATTTTATCGCTCACACAGGCTCCGTGTTCTATGTGTCTTCGATTCTTTCAGCTCGTTTCGCTAACGGCACTTAACGACGTCCTGTCGTAGTGCCTCTCGCGTGGTCCTTCACGCTCGCACGCTTCACTCGCTTCATTCATCGGACACATTTCGAACACTTCGCTATGCGTTCGCTCTTAAAATAAATACTCTTTTTTTCCTTAATGTAAGGATTGCTCCTTAGAAAGGAGGTGATCCAGCCGCACCTTCCGATACGGCTACCTTGTTACGACTTCACCCCAATCATTTACCCCACCTTCGGCAGCTCCTCCCTTTCGGTTAGGTCACTGACTTCGGGTGTTGTAAACTCTCGTGGTGTGACGGGCGGTGTGTACAAGGCCCGGGAACGTATTCACCGCGGCATGCTGATCCGCGATTACTAGCAACTCCGTCTTCATGCAGGCGGGTTGCAGCCTGCAATCTGAACTGGGACCTGTTTTCTGGGATTCGCTCCGGATCGCTCCTTCGCTGCCCTCTGTTCAGGCCATTGTAGCACGTGTGTAGCCCAGGGCATAAAGGGCATGATGATTTGACGTCATCCCCGCCTTCCTCCGTGTTTTCCACGGCAGTCTCGGTAGAGTCCCCGTCTTTACGCTGGTAACTACCAACAGGGGTTGCGCTCGTTGCGGGACTTAACCCAACATCTCACGACACGAGCTGACGACAACCATGCACCACCTGTCTCACAGCTCCTCTTGCGAGGCACTCCGGTATTTCTACCAGATTCTGTGGATGTCAAGCCCTGGTAAGGTTCTTCGCGTTGCTTCGAATTAAACCACATGCTCCGCTGCTTGTGCGGGCCCCCGTCAATTCCTTTGAGTTTCAACCTTGCGGCCGTACTCCCCAGGCGGGATACTTATTGCGTTAACTCCGGCACGGATGATTCCTCACCCACACCTAGTATCCATCGTTTACGGCGTGGACTACCAGGGTATCTAATCCTGTTTGCTCCCCACGCTTTCGCACCTCAGCGTCAGTTCAAGTCCAGAGAGCCGCTTTCGCCACTGGTATTCTTCCTGATCTCTACGCATTTCACCGCTACACCAGGAATTCCGCTCTCCTCTCCTTGACTCAAGCTATTTAGTTTCAGATGCATACCCTCGGTTGAGCCCAGGTTTTTCACATCTGACTTTTATAGCCGCCTACGTGCTCTTTACGCCCAGTAATTCCGGACAACGCTCGCCCCCTACGTATTACCGCGGCTGCTGGCACGTAGTTAGCCGGGGCTTTCGTATGGTACCGTCATTATCTTCCCATACTATTGAGCTTTACGACCCGAAGGCCTTCTTCGCTCACGCGGCGTCGCTGTGTCAGGGTTTCCCCCATTGCACAATATTCCCCACTGCTGCCTCCCGTAGGAGTCTGGACCGTGTCTCAGTTCCAGTGTGGCCGTTCACCCTCTCAGGCCGGCTACCCATCGTCGCCTTGGTGGGCTTTTACCCCACCAACTAGCTAATGGGACGCGGACTCATCCTATAGCGGATTTCTCCTTTCTTCAAATGATGATGCCATCATTTGACATTATCCGGTATTAGCACCCCTTTCGAGGTGTTATCCCAGTCTACAGGGTAGATTGTCCACGCGTTACTCACCCGTCCGCCGCTAAGTTCGTACCGTAGTACTCCCTTCGCTCGACTTGCATGTGTTAGGCACGCCGCCAGCGTTCGTCCTGAGCCAGGATCAAACTCTCATGTTTATATCCTTTGCTCTTATATCTCACTGTTCGGTTTTCAAGGTTCGTCTCCCTCGCCGCTTTCCGCGACATCGTCTATCTTACCACATTATCTTCTCTCTGTCAACTGCTTTCTATTTGGTATTTTGTGGTGTCTTTATTCGCTCCTCAAAGAAGCGACGTATGTTAATATACCACGTTTTAAATTCTTATTCAAACATGAAATTTATCAATATAGTATATTTACATGCAATTATACATATATATCTTTATTATGCTCTTTTTTTCTAACATTTATTACTGAACTCAAACTTCGCACATAAATAATTACTCTATTCCTTGAAAACTTAATACTTTGCCAGAAAAAAGTAATAGTAATTTACGCAATTATGCACACTTCGGAAGTCTTTCCTTAAGTTCTTTGGGAATCGCAGCCATAAAAGCATCAAGTAATTTATCCAGCTGTTCTGAAGATAACGATAGTTTATCTGCTATTGTATCTATGAATACTTGCATAAGCAGATGAAAAGCCTGAATCAGCATAATATCGGACATTTCATCCTGTATGTAGTAAAATATCTCTCCCATTGTTCGTAAATCTGATGATCGACGGTTCTCTAGTGCAAGCATCATGTATCTGGTAAATACGATTGCTGTATGTGCTGTCATAGCATCGTAAGATAATGAATTGCATTCTTTGCTGAGCTTCAAGTATGATTTACACACTTTGAAAAAGACTTCTATATCCCAGCGCTTCCCGTATATACGAATGATTTCATCTTCATTAAGGTTCATATCCGTGGTAATAAGCGCCAGATAGTCTTTTCGATTATTCCTGTTTCTGACAAATATAATTCGAGCAGGAATAGATTTTCCGTCTTTTTCAACGGAAACTTCCACGGATAACAGATATCTCGACCTACCTCTTCTTTTTCTGTTTTGCTTGTATATTTCCGTTAATGGCTGCATTATTCCATTATATAGGTAATGCATCTTTGATGTTTTCTTTGCCATTGCCATAACATCATAGCCCATTTCTTTAATAGCAATCAAACTGGAATCATTGCTTTTTTAGCGGTTTTTATTAATTCCAGAGCTACGGCTGTTGCTTTGGTTTGGGCTAAATTTCTTCTTAAATACCCGGCGGAACGCTTGTCCACAGGTATAGCTTCATTGATACGATTCTTTTGATTCTCAGTAGATAAAAGACATCCATTGACTGGGATAAAAGTATTTCCATCTGACCATCCGAGTGTAAGTAGGCGAAAGCCATACTTGTATGTTTTCTTAGCATGGTCATATACTTTTGCTAGTAGCTCTACTTTTTTAGAGCTAGAGCGTTCGAATAAAGAGTCATCCACAATAAGAACATTTACGCGTTTGTCGCTTGTTAACCCGATAATTGTCTCATTTATAATCTGTGCACTAAGCCAAGTGGTAAACCGAATCCAATTGATATGAATAGAGTTTAAGAATCTGTAAACCGTGTCTTTCTTAAAACCAGCCTGATTTGTACCCATTAGCATATTCATATACATAGATCTATTGGTAAAGATCATGCAGAATAAGTACTCGAAAATAGAAATAACAGGAATGCCCTTGCTTTTGTAAGCATTCGATAACCTTAAAGCAGCCGAAATTCTATATTTTTTAAAGAAACTTTTAATCGAAGTAGAAACCTTATTATCAATTTGGTTATTTTGTGTTATACTATTCATAGCATGAGCCTCCAGTCTGTTTGTTTTTTGATAATTCAATTATACCAAAAATGGAGGTCTCATGCTATTTTATAGCCAAACAATATTGAATTATCAAGGTACAGAGCTACTTTTATAAGTGCGAAGTTTGAGTTACTGAATATATTTTTTTAATAAAAAAGCAATCGTATTGAATCATCTCTGCCTATATGATATAAATTATTTAAACGAATTTTTGAATTAGGAGTGTTATTATGACAGATGTAATTCTCAGAAACGAAAATTTGAGAAGAGTATTAAGCGGTCATCCATGGATATACAAAACAGAAATAGATCACATAGAAGGCGATTATGAGCCTGGTGGAATTGTTGATGTCTATGATTACAAGAAAAACTTCATCGGGCGAGGATACATAAATCTTAAATCTATGATAACTGTAAGGCTTCTCACACATGAAAAAGATGAGCTCATAAATGAGGATTTTTTTAAAAAGAGAATTCTAAAAGCATGGGAATATAGAAAAAAAGTTATGGATAATTTAAATTCATGCAGGGTAATTTTTGGAGAAGCTGATTTTTTGCCAGCTCTTATTGTGGACAAATTCGGAGATTATTTAGTTATTCAAACACTTTCACTTGGTATGGAAAGGTACAAGGGCTTAATAGTAAACATACTCGTTGAATTATTAAGACCTAAAGGTATATATGAAAGAAATGATGTGTCTGTGCGAATGCTGGAAGGATTACCTGAAACAAAAGGATTTTTATATGGCAATTTCGATACAATTCAACAATTTGAAGAAAACGGCGTTAAGCTTTTGGTTGACATAGAAAACGGTCAAAAAACTGGTTATTTTTTAGACCAAAAAGAAAATAGAGCCGCAATAAAAAAGTACGTAAAAGATGCCGATGTTTTAGATTGCTTTAGCCATACAGGCTCTTTTTCAGTACATGCATTGCATTATGGTGCTAAAAGCGTTGAAACCGTAGATATATCAGAAACAGCATTAGATATGGCTAAAAAGAACGTAGCTCTAAACGGATACCTGGATAAGTGTCATTTTACATGTGAAAATGCATTTGATTTGTTAAAAAAATACGATGAAGAAAACAAAAGATTTGACGTTGTAATCCTTGACCCGCCTGCCTTTACTAAAAGTAAAGAGACAGTAAAAGATGCCATAAGAGGATATAAAGAAATAAATTTAAGAGCAATGAAAATCTTGAAAAGAGGCGGTTTCCTCATTACTTGTTCTTGCTCACAACACATAAGTCCCGATGCGTTTCTAAACATAATTAAAGAAGCCGCCCACGACACACGAAAGAATACAAGACTAATAGAAAAAAGAACACAGTCAAAAGATCATCCTATACTGTTGTCATCCAGTGAAACTGAATACCTAAAGTGTTTGATACTGCAAGTTTTTTAGTTTAAATAAGAAGCTCTTTGCTTCTTATTTAAACTTTCTGCTTCCAGGTTTGTATATAGGCAGTCCCTTTTCGCATAGTGGGCATTTTTCACTTTCATACGACACTGCATCAATTGATATTATAGATTCAAATTTTACTCCAAAGTTGACATTTCCATTGCTTCTGTCGACAATGCTTGCAACACCAACAATATTTGCATTATAACTTTTTACAAGTTCAATGACTTCTTTTACAGAGCCACCTGTTGTGACAACATCTTCTACTGCAAGTACATTATTACCTTCATTTATCTCAAATCCTCTTCTTAATTTCATCATCCCATCTTCTCTTTCAGCAAAGATGGCTTTTGCACCCAATTGCCTTGCAACTTCATACGCAAATATAATGCCACCAATGGCAGGCCCAATTACTACATCTATTTTTTCTTTAATAAATTTACTCGCTATTTCTTTTGAAAATAATTCACTGTAATTAGGATACTGGAAAATCTTAGCACATTGGAGGTATGTGTCGCTATGCCTACCAGAAGTCAATAAAAAATGTCCTTTATTCAATACTTTTAATTCGCTTAATATTTCAAGTACCTTTTCTCTATCCATTTTAATTTTCCTTTCTCTTTGGTTTACCATAATAATTATACGTTAATAGAATTTATCAATTGGTTTACATCAAATATGTTATTTCTTAACATATATTTTTTTATTCCTTCCAAGATGTCTATTGAACCAGTAGGATTGATAAAATTATAAGTTCCAATAGCTACAGCAGTAGCCCCTGCTATCATGAATTCTAAAGCATCTTCTGCAGATGAAATTCCCCCCATACCTATCACAGGGATTGATACAGCTCTTTTAGCTTCATACACATTTTTAAGGGCTATAGGTTTTATAGCTGGTCCTGATAAACCTGCAAACACATTCTTAAAAACAGGTCGCCTTGTGTTTATATCTATGGCCATTCCAGTAACTGTATTTATAAGAGAAATTGCATCAGCACCACCGTCTTCTGCTGCTTTAGCATAAATCTTTATATCAGTTACATTTGGAGTCAATTTTACAATGACTGTTTTATTTGATACTTCCTTTACTTTTTTAGTTATCTCATGTACACTGTTGGGATCTATTCCAAATGACATACCTCCTTCTTTTACATTTGGGCATGAGACATTGATCTCTAAAGCGTCTACACCGTCTATGTTAAGTTTTTGGGCTAATAATACGAATTCTTCTATTGTTTCTCCTGCTATATTTGCGATTACTTTAGTATTAAATCTATTTAAAAATGGTAATTCGTCTTTTATGAAAGCATCGACACCTGGATTTTGCAGTCCAACACTATTTAAAATTCCTGATGGCGTTTCATATATACGCGGCGGAGGATTTCCTTCTTTTGGATACACTGTAAGACCTTTTACCATTATTCCTCCTAAATTATCTAAATCGATATATTGTGAATACTCTTTTCCAAAGCCAAACGTACCAGATGCCACAAGAATTGGATTCTTAAGCTCAAGGTCCCCTATACTGACTTTCAGATTCAAAATACTACCTCCCTTGCCCAAAATACAGGACCATCCTTACAGACTTTTTTATATTGAAATCCAGAATCGGTTTTTGTTTTGCAGGCACATACCATACATGCACCAATTCCACAACCCATATGTTCTTCAACAGAGATTTGACAAGGCACATCATACTTTTCAGCCATGTCTTTTACAGATTTAAGCATTTGCATTGGACCACATCCATAAACCATATCAATATCTTTTATTTCACCTTTCATTACATCGGTAACATACCCCTTAATGCCAGTGTTCCCGTCTTCAGTCGCAATAACGACATCGCCATACTTTTGAAATTCATCTACGAGAAATATATCGCTTTTAAAGCCAAGAGCAATCTTTAGATTTTTATTTTTTAATTTCTTTGAAAGAAACAGCAGTGGTGGTATCCCTATGCCACCACCAACGATGAGAATATTGTTGAATTTATCAAACATATCGAATCCGTGACCATGGGGACCAGTTACTTCTAATGTGTCTAAAGCTTTAACTTTCGAAAGATTGTAAGTGCCTTTTCCTTTTATCCTATAAACAATTGCAATTTCATTCCCATCATGATCACATATACTAAATGGCCTCTTTAATAATGTATTGCCGCCACAATTTATCATGATAAATTGCCCTGGAGCAGGAATATCGTCAAATTCTAACCTAAGTCTATATATCCCATTGCTAATTTCTCTATTTTCTCTAACAACGTATTCCATATTTCACCTCAACACGCAATATATCTTCTTTTTAAAAGCGCATTATTAATCATTCCCATCATCAAAAGAACTTCAGCACGTGCAGCTTGAGCAAATTCATATTCTGAAAAAACATCTTTCCAATATTGACTTTTATAAGCGAAGATGACTTTTCTCGATGAGTTGACTATAGCACCTAAGTTGTTTTCATCAAAGCAATTAATGACATCTTCTGCAGTAGCACCTTGTGCTCCATATCCAGGCACTAAAAAGATAGCAGATGGCATTATTTTTCTCAGTATTTTGGCCTCTTCTTTATACGTAGCTCCAACAACCGCACCTATAGAACTATATCCTAAGCTACCTTCGGCTAGTTTTGAAATCTTGTCAACCATGTGAGCTACATTTTCATATACAGTACCACTGACAGTTTTTAAATTTTGAATCGTTCCAGAACCAGCATTAGAAGTTTTCACAAGGATAAATAGCCCTTTGTCGTATTCTAATACATCTCGTATATATGGGGTTATGGTATCTTCACCCATGTACGGATTGATTGTAATTGCATCAATAGAGGGATTTTGCAAATATGCTTTTGAATACATTTCTGCTACATCTGCTATATCTCCTCTTTTTACATCTGCTATAACCATAAGCCCTTTTTCTTTGGCATATTCAGCAGTTTTATAAAAAGCTTCTATCCCATTTGCCCCATATATTTCATAAAAAGCGATCTGAATCTTTACCGCTGGTACTACATCAAATACAGCATCAACAATGCCTTTATTAAAATAATAAATCGCTTCAGATATTCCTTTTGTATTGTTCCCGTATTTATTAAATGCCGCTTTCTTTATGAATTCTGGAATGCTTTCAATTCTTGGATCTAAACCGACAACCGTAGGATTATTCTTGAATTTTATTGCATGTATCAAATTATCCGAAAACATATTAACACCTCTTATAAATATTTATTCATAATAATGTATAATTATTCTATATATATTATACATTACTTATTTGATAATTGCCATCATTTTTAAATTTTATTTCTCCATTTACAATCGTATATTCCACCATGCCGTACAATTTTTGCCCATTAAATGGTGTATTTTTACCTTTTGATTTAAAATTGTCCGCATCGACTGTAAACTCTTTTGTTAAATCTATTATTGTAATATCTGCATCATTGCCTATCTTAAAACCATGGGTTAATTTTAAAAGTCTCGAAGGTTCTATCGACATATACTTTACTAAATCGTCTATCGCAATCAATCCATTTTTAACAAGATACGTGTACACTACAGAAAAAGCGATTTCGATTCCTGATATGCCAAAAGCCGCTATTTCATAAGGAACTTTTTTATCATCTTTCGTATGAGGTGCATGATCTGTCGCAATTACATCTATTGTACCATCTTTTAACCCTTCTATAAGCGCATTCACGTCTTCCCTTGTCCTTAATGGAGGATAAGCCTTTGTATTCGTGTCAAAACCATCAACTATATCTTCAGTAAGGCATAGATTGTGCGGCGTTACCTCTGCTGTTATATTTACTCCATCTGCCTTAGCTCTCCTTATCAACTCAACACTATCCTTTGTTGATACATGCGCTACATGAAGTCTTGCTCCAGTAGATTTTGCCAAAATAATATTTCGTGACAACATTACCTCTTCCGCTTCATGCGGTATTCCTCTTAAGCCGATTTTTGTTGAAATTATCCCGTTATTCATCACGCCTTCACCGCTTAACATTTTATCTTCGCAGTGAGTTATCATAAGCAAATCGTACATGCTTCCATAAGTCATTATTCTCTTCATAAGCCCTGAATTCATTATTGGAAATCCATCATCAGATAAAGCTAACACGCCCACATCCTTCAATTTTGCCATCTCTGAAATTTCTTCGCCCAACATGCCTTTAGTCATGGCACCTATCGGAATTACTTTACAATACCCTTCTTTATCAGCGATACTTTTTATATATTCCACAACTACTTCATTATCTATAACAGGATTTGTATTTGGCATACATGCAACAGTTGTATAACCACCAGCAACAGCAGCATGTGTACCTGTTTTTATCGTTTCCTTTTCTTCAAAACCAGGCTGCCGCAAATGTGTGTGCATATCAATAAATCCCGGAAATACATGTTTCCCTTTTGCATCAATTGAAATTGCGTCATTCAGCGATATTCTTTTATCTATCCCTTTTATCTTTCCATTCTCTATTAAGATATCTGCTTTTTCATTAAATCCTTCTCCATCTATTACTATCCCATCTTTAATAACCAATTTCATTTGATTTTCTCCTTTCACATAATATTTTTAATAATGCCATTCTTACAGCTACGCCATTTGTAACTTGTTCCTCAATAACCGAGTATTTGGCATTAGCTGCTTTTGATGTAAGTTCTACATTTCTATTGATAGGTCCAGGATGCATCAATATTGCATCTTTCTTGGCAAGTCTCATTCTTTCCTCTGTTATCCCAAAATACTTTGAAAACTCATCTTTTGATGGAAATAAACCATTTTTCTGCCTCTCTAATTGAATTCTAAGTCCCATGACTACATCGGCTCCATCAATAGCTTTGTCTATGTCGTAATAGACTTTTGCTCCAAGCTTTTCAAAAGTCTTTGGCAACAATGTAGCAGGACCTACCAGTCTAACGTCAGCTCCTAATTTTTGTAATCCCCATATATTAGACCTTGCAACTCTCGAATGAACTATATCTCCAACTATGACTACTTTTAAGCCGTCAAAAAATCCCTTTTTCTCTCTTATTGTCATTAAATCCAACAAAGCCTGTGTAGGATGTTCGTTAAGACCGTCACCTGCATTTATTACCGATGCATCAAGATATTTTGCCATAAGATGCGGAGCACCGGACATATTGTGACGTACTACAATCACATCTGCTTTCATCTTTTCTACCGTTCTTACTGTATCAATAAGTGATTCACCTTTTACAACGCTGCTTGTCTTGGTTTCTATGTTTCCAAAATGCGCTCCAAGGTATTTTGCTGCCATTTCAAATGACAATCTTGTCCTTGTGCTTGGCTCAAAAAATATCGTAACAACTGTCTTGCCTCTTAAAATATCTGAATTTTTATTGCCAACCAAGATTTTCTTCATTTCTCCTGCTGTATCCAGTATCTCTAAAAGATCTTCTTTTGTCATTTCCCTTATTCCTAACGCGTCTTTTCCTATCATTTTAACCATCCTTTCTTTGTTATTAAAAAATAGAGCAGCAACCATTTTTACATATTAAAATGGCTCTGCTCTTAAATATAAGATTTTTGAATATTTTTTGAATCTTATGAATTCTAAAATAACCATAAAAAATCTCCCTTTCTTTCTAAAGTGGGAGAACCGCAATTCTCCCTTATCAGTCTCGCTGGACTAATTTAAAGGTTGTTATTCTATTATTACAACTTTGTTTGCATTATCAATTTCCTCAAGCATGACACTTACAATTTCGCTCTTTGATGTAGGCACATTTTTCCCCACATAATCAGGTCGTATGGGAAGTTCCCTATGTCCCCTATCAATGAGTTCTGCCAACTGTATTGACTTAGGTCTCCCTAAATCTATAACAGCATCCATAGCAGCCCTTACAGTTCTTCCTGTATATATTACATCATCTACCAAAACAACAATTTTCCCAACTACATTTACTCCTATGTCCTTTTTTTTGACAATTGGCTGCTCTAATTTCGTAGTTAAATCATCTCTATATAAAGTAATATCCAGTGAACCTATAGGAGGTCTTACACCTTCGATGCGTTCAATATACTTAGCAAGTCTATTTGCAAGAGGCACACCTCTACGCATTATGCCAACTAATACAATATCTTCGATGCCTTTATTCTTTTCTACAATCTCATGTGAAATTCGAATTAAAGCTCTGTCAATTGCTTTTTCGTCCATTATCTCAGCTTTATAATTCAAATCTTATACCTCCATAAAAAAACTTCTTGATAAAGCAAGAAGTCAATATCTGTTTTAACTCCTTGCCAGCCTCACAGGACCAGTTAAAGGATGCATAATCTTCTTTTTTAATATGATATCACAATATTTTATATTTGTCTATAAGTTTTTAGATTATTTTTTACTGAAATACTTTGATGTGGAACATAAAAATTATTTATGCTAATATAGATTATATACAAAAATTTTCAAAGGATGTGCTTACTATGAAAGAAGGAAAAGTGCCAACAGACATTTTATCAAAACTCGTATACACCAACTTAGGCGTAAAGCGAAACGAAGTAGCTGTACATGCAGGTATAGGAGAAGATTGCAGCGTTATTGAATTTGACCAGTATGCGGCTGTTTTGTCTACAGATCCCATAACTGCCTCAAATAACTTAAGCGGATACTTATCTGTAATTATTTCATGCAATGATATTGCATCATGTGGTGCAAAACCCATAGGCGTGCTTGAAACCATTTTGCTGCCAATAGGTTCTGATGAAGAATCATTGAACAAAATCGTGCAGGAAATAGATAGAGGAGCCAAAGAGCTTAACATTGAGGTTCTCGGCGGTCATAGCGAAGTCACATCTTCCGTAAATAAACCAGTAATATCGACTACTGCCATCGGTGTATGTAGCAAAGACAAATTCATTAAAACAAGCGGCGCTAAATTAAATGATGACGTAATAGTTACCAAATCAGTAGGTATTGAAGGAACCTTCATAATCGCCAACGATTACTATGAAAAGCTATCAAATCATATTTCTGAATCTGTTTTAGACAGCGCGAAAAGCTTTATTAAAGATTTAAGTGTAGTAAAAGAGGGTTTAATTGCGGCTGAATGTGGCGTAAATTGTATGCATGATATTACCGAAGGCGGGATATTAGGCGCAGCCTTTGAAATCGCAGAAGCATCAAATGTGGGAATTGAAATTTTCAGTGATTTAATTCCTGTAAGGAATGAGACTATGATTATCTGTGATTACTTTAACTTAGATCCATTTAAGCTTATCTCAAGCGGCTCGATGATTATTACGTCATCAAATGGCAAAAAAATAGTAGATGAATTGAAAAAGCAAAATATCGATGCAACAATAGTCGGTAAGATTACAAAAAACGGAAAATATCTTATAGATGGCAATAAAAAAATAGAAATAAATCCGCCGACTTCTGATGAGATATATAAGATTTTATGAAAAGCGTACAAATGGGTTTTTAAGCTTTTCGTCCTTAATTGTGGTGATATCACCATGCCCCGGAAAAACTAAAGTCGTATCAGGTAGTATAAACAATTTATTTTTAATTGAATTTATTATTTCATTGAAATCGCCACCTGGAAAGTCAGTTCGACCTACAGATTCCTTAAAAAGCGTATCTCCCGTAAAACAGGCATCATCGATTTTATAGCATACTCCACCAGGTGTATGTCCAGGAGTATGAATAGTTGTTATAAAAATACCTTCTCCAAACGATAAAGTGTCACCATCCCTTAACAAAATATCAGCATCTTGTGATATTATTTTTTCAAAGCCAAGCTCAGACAAATTCATCGCTGGATTTTTAAGCATTGCTGCATCATCGATAGAAATGCAAACTTTTGCTCCAAATTTGTCTCTAAAGTAATCGACACCCCCAATATGATCAAAATGCCCATGAGTTATCAAAATATACTTCAGTCTAAAATCATTATCTATCAAATAATCTTCCACTTCAGATGCAAAATCGCCAGGATCTACCATTACACATTCATGACTACCCTTTGCAGATACTATATAACAGTTAGCTTGCAAAGGCCCTACTGAAAATTTTTTAATATCTAAATCGTCTCTCATATTCCACTCACCTTAAAAGATCTTTTTTGAATCTAAAAGTATCGTTACTGGTCCATCATTTATCAAAGAAACCTGCATCATAGCTCCAAATTTTCCTGTCTTAACATGAAGTCCCGTTTTACTTAATTCATTGCACAATCTATCAAAAAGGTACAGCGCTTTTTCTGATTTGGCAGCATTCATATAATTAGGTCTCCTACCTTTTCTTGCATCGCCAAGAAGCGTAAACTGTGACACTAATAAGATTTCACCGCCAACATCAATTATAGAAAGGTTCATCTTACCTTCTTCGTCATCAAAAATCCTTAAATTGGCGATTTTATCGGATATATATTCTACATCCTCCAAGCCATCATCATTTGAAACACCCACCAAGACTACAAGTCCTTTGTTAATTTCTCCTACTATATTGTCGTCAACTGTTACGTTTCCTTGCAAAACTCTTTGAACAACAGCCCTCATATTTTAATACCTCCAATGCTGCATTTTTCGTCATGAGTAAATTTCATGCACTTATTCTGTATACATCCGTCACACCATCAAGAGCTTTTAATTTATTCATAATTTTTTCAAGCTGCTCTTTCGATGTAATCTCTAACGTCAAATTAATTATTGCAATATTGTCCCTTGTTGTTCTTGCATTTACAGCTCTTACAGAAATTTTTATATCAGCTAATATACTGGTGACATCTGTCAGTAATCCATACCTATCAATAGCCATAATCTGAATATCTGCTTGATACGCCATGTTTTTGCCTTGATCCCACTCAACTTCTATAATTCTATTTTTATCGTAAACATAATCTTTTATATTTGGACAATCCTTTCTGTGTATTGAAACTCCACGGCCTTTTGTGACATATCCTACTATTTCATCACCAGGGACAGGAGAACAACATTTCGAAAATCTAACCATGACATTGTCTTCGCCTTTTACAATGACACCCATTCCGCCAATCTTTTGCTTTTTCTTTGCTTCCAGTACAGTTGGAATTTGTTTTTTGGACTCACTTTCTACTTGCTTTAACTCTTCCTTTATGCGAGGTATTATCTGATTTAATGCAAGCCCGCCAAATCCAATTGTTGCATACAAATCTTCTTCAGAATGCATGTTTAGCTTTTTTAGAACAGATTCCATTATATCGCTTTTTAATTGGGATTGTTGTATCCCTTGTCTTTTTAACTCCCTGTAAAATATCTCCTGTCCTCGTTCGATATTTTCTTCTCTTTTTTCCTTTTTAAACCACTGCCGTATTTTATTTTTTGCTTGTGAGCTTTTTACAATCTGAAGCCAGTCTCTGCTGGGACCTCTGTCAGCATTGGTTGTCGTGAGAATCTCAACTATATCACCATTTTTAAGCTCATAATCTATTGGAACGATCTTTCCATTTACTTTAGCGCCATTTAATCTGTGGCCTATTTCGGTATGAATGCTATATGCAAAATCAATAGGCGTAGAACCGGCTGGGAGACTTATGACATCACCTTTAGGAGTAAAAACGTAAACCTCATCTGTAAACAGATCTATTTTTAAGGTCTCCATGAATTCCTTAGCATCTTTTAACTCTCTTTGCCACTCCAAAAGCTGCCGCAACCAGGAAAGCTTAGCGTCAAACTCATCTTCGTAAGATTTGCCCTCTTTATACTTCCAGTGAGCTGCAATTCCATATTCTGCTGTCCTGTGCATGTCCCAAGTTCGAATTTGTATTTCAAATGGTTCACCTTTCGGCCCAATTACAGTAGTGTGGAGAGACTGGTACATATTTGGCTTTGGCATAGCAATATAATCTTTAAATCTGCCAGGCATTGGCTTCCACAATGTATGAACAACGCCTAATGTCCCATAACAATCTTTTACAGTATTGACAATTACTCTGACAGCCATTAAGTCGTAAATCTGCTCAAAAGTCTTGTTTTGCTGCTTCATTTTTTTATAAATACTGTAAAAATGTTTAGGTCTTCCATCAACATCAGCCTTTATTCCGATTTCATTCAATTTTTCTTTTAACTTTTCAATGAGTTCCTTTATGGATTCTTCTCTCTCTTTCCTCTTCTTTGCAACCTTTTCAACAAGACTGTAATATTCATCAGGATGAAGGTATCTCAATGATAAATCCTCCAACTCCCACTTTATCATTGACATACCTAATCTATGGGCAATAGGAGCGTATATTTCCAATGTTTCTTGTGCTTTCTCCTTTTGCTTCTCTTCGCTTAAAAATTTAAGAGTACGCATATTGTGAAGGCGATCAGCGAGCTTTATCATTATAACTCGTATATCTTTAGCCATTGCAATGAGCATTTTCCTCATATTTTCAGCCTGCTGTTCTACTTTCGATTTGTATTCTATCATGCCAAGCTTCGTCACGCCATCTACTAAATCAGCAATTTCCTGCCCAAATTCATTTTTTATATCTTCATAAGAAATAGATGTATCTTCTATTACATCATGAAGAAGTCCACTGGCAATAGTAGATACATCAAGTTCCAGATCAGCAAGAATCATTGCAACTTCTACAGGGTGAACAATATACGGTTCTCCTGAATTTCTGTATTGTCCTTCATGAGCTTTTAGCGCATAATCATAAGCTTTTAATATTAAATTAATATCATCTTCAGATTGATCGTATTTTTTTACTCTCTCAATAATTTTTTCAATCATTATTAATGATCACCTTTTTAAAACCGACATTTTAAAACTTTATCAATGAAATGACATCATAACCTTCTAACTTTTTACGTCCATTTAAAAAAGTCAATTCTGTCAAAAACAATATACAATCGACAATACCGCCCAATTCTTCAATTAACTTTGCTGCAGCATATATTGTACCGCCAGTTGCCAATAAATCATCGACAATAATAACTCTCTGCCCTTTGCTAATAGCGTCTTTGTGTATCTCCAATGAATCCACGCCGTACTCAAGCTCGTATTGATAATTGACTGTTTCAGCAGGTAACTTCCCAGGTTTCCTAACAGGCACAAATCCCAATCCCATTTTATATGCCAATGGTGCTCCAAACAAAAAGCCTCTGGCCTCTGGACCTGCAATCAAATCAGCATTTCTATCTTTTATAGCATCAGCTAACATGTCTATTGAAAACACAAACGCATCTTTATCCTTTAAAACAGGTGTTATGTCTTTAAAACCAATTCCTTCTTTCGGAAAATCCGGTATCTCCCTTATAAGTGATTTAACATCTTCTAATGTCATGCTGTTTCCTCCTTAACATTCTTTTTCAATATTTGAAAAGCAAATTTTATAAAACTTTTTTCCGCCATATACAGTTTTTGTAATAGCTGGTGATCTTTAATATTCACTTTTGAATCGACACAATTTCTCCTTAACACAAAAATATTATCACTTTCTTCTATATTAATCAATCCATTGTCTTTAAGAATTTTTAAACATATCATTGACTTTATGGAATTCAAATTAAAATAATCGTAAATTTGATCTTTTAATATCAACGTATCCGAATTTTCTTTCATGCTTACAAATATTTTAGCAAAATCACTCCTTCTGGGTACAATATTGTAGATATCATTTAAACTGCTTTTTAAGTCTTCCTTTCCAAACAAAAGGTGTACAATACTTTCTCTGCTGTTTGCTAATATATTATAAAACATTTTTGAATCGAATGGTATATCGTAAAAAACTATATTTTTAAATTTAGAAGGCAAATGCATAATTTCATCAGCATTAATGCACCACAAAACTACATTCTTTGCATCGACAATTTTATTGCTTAACTTAAAATCACAATAGTTGCAAGCGTTAAGATAATTAATAAGCTCTTTTATATGGTATCGAGTGTTTATTATGACTGCTGTACTATCGTCACTTTTAAACAATTTTGAAACATAAGATCTTTTATCATCGATATTTCGCATATCAATAAAATTATAGCTTTCTAATCCTTGAAAATCATCATAATTAAAGCTCATTAAAGTATTGTATAAATTTCTGAAAAATAATACATTTTTCTCTTTCACTAAAATATCTTTTGCTATTATCTCAAGCTTTTTCTCTCCATTCCACTCATTTATTTTGATAAAGCCTGCAATATCTAAAACATCTCCTATGCTAATCTTGTCAAATTCGCAAGCTCTATTGAATAAAACGACATTGTACATAACATCATTTTTCTCAGCCATTATTCGAATGTGTTTGTTATCTCCAAAGAGGGAAATTTGTTTTACGACCAAATTTTTAATCGCATACATTGGCATAGGATTTCCACTGCCAAAAGGCTCTAACAAACTTATTTGATTTGCTCCATCACAATCCAATACATCATCAATAGAAGTTTCTATCTCGATTATCGGCATCATATCAAAAGAAGTTAATTTTGTATTGGCATATTCATTGAGTTTAAGTCTAAAATCATCTATTTGACCGCTATCTATAGTCAAGCCTGCAGCCATTTCATGTCCTCCAAAGTTAATCAAACAGTCACCAGCATATTTTATTGCCTCGTATATATTAAATCCTTTTATGCTTCTTCCCGAACCCTTGCAAAAACCATCACTGACACTTATTAAAATGGACGGTCTATGATATCTTTCTGTTATCCTTGAAGAAACTATCCCAATTACACCCGGATGCCAATTTTCGCTATAAAGAACAATAAACTTTTCTTTTTCTAAGTCCACATTGTTTTCAACTTGCATAATAGCTTCTTCTAATATCTTTTTCTCGATTTCTTGTCTTTTCGCATTCTCACTATTTAAATAAGCTGCTATTCTGTCAGCTTCTATAGTATCATCTGTTACCAGCAAATTTACACACAATACGGCGCTTTCTAATCTTCCTGCAGCATTTAGCCTTGGAGCCAATATGAACCCAACATGGTACGTATCTATATCTCTTTCATTAAGGCCGGCAGAATCTATTAAAGCCCTTAATCCTTTATTCTTTGTATTTCTCATCATCTTTAATCCTTCTTTTACGATCACACGATTCTCTCCAGTAAGCGGTACTATATCTGCCACCGTACCTAAAGCCACTACATCAAGGAATTCCAATGCTTCATCCCCTAAGAGTGCCAAACAAAGCTTAAAAGTAACTCCAACTCCTGCTAATTCTCTATATGGATATGTACAATCTTTAATATGTGGATTTACGATACAATTAGCTTCTGGCAGTATATCCGGAACTTGATGATGGTCTGTAATAATAACATCAAGGCCCAGTTTTCGTGCATATTGTACTTCCTTTAATGACGCTATCCCACAATCAACGGTTATAATAAGCTTCGTTCCGGAATCGCACAATGCTTTAACAGCATCCATATTTATTCCATAACCTTCCAACAGGCGATCTGGTATATAAAAATCTACATTTGCACCAAGCCTTCTTAAAGCCGTATATAAAATTGAAGTGCTGGTTATACCATCCACATCGTAATCACCATATATCGTTATTTTGTCATTTAACCCGATATGATATTTTATGATCGAAACCGCTTTTTCTATTCCTTCCAATAAATAAGGATTATTAAGCGCGTTTAATGTTGGGTTTAAATATTCATAAACTTTTTCCAAATCATCATATCCTCTATTGACAATTGTCTGTGCGACATAAGTTTTTAAATTAAACTTATTTGCAATTTCATCAACAAGTTTATCATTTTTAGTCTTTTTTGATACCCAGTTGTAGACCATCTCATTCCGTCACCTCACAAAACACATTATTTTCGCTTTTTTTCTATAAAAAGTATGTAATAGACAATCGCCATACATAATATGAACGATATTAAGTAGCCAACTAAGCCCACTGCATTGTAACCATATACTTTGTACCCACCATTTAGAGACATTATAAGTGATGAACCTATTATAAGCGACGCAGCTATAATGCTTATGATCATTTTATTTATCATTGAATTAAGGTCGTACTTCATCTTTTCAGTCTCTTCAATGTCCAATTTTACTCTTACATTGTCTTTTAATATCTTTGAAATTATCCCCTGAAGCTTTGATGGAAACTTCTTTAAATGAACGTATATCTTATGAAGGTCTTTTGCATTTTCACTCAGCGTTTTGGCAAAATTGAAATTGTTTATGTATATCTTTTTTACAAAATCTTTCGCAATATCAGATATGCTGAAGTCAGGGTCTAATTCTTTTCCAACTCCTTCAATGGTCGCCAATGATTTAAGTAACAGCGTAAACTCTGCAGGCATGATCAATTTGTACTTGTAGATGATTGAAGTTATCTTTTTAGCAGAATCATTGATATTTATATTTTTAAGCGGAGTATTGTAAAAATAGCTGATGATCCCGCTAAGATCGTACTTCAAATGCCTTATATTTACGCCATCTCTTATGGCATCCATGTCTGTTAAAATCGAAACAACTTCATCTGTATCATTGTCGACAAAAGCCTTAAAAAGCTCTACTATCATTTCCCGGTTTGACCTGTCTATATATCCTACAATGCCAAAATCTATGTATGACAGCTTTCCATCTCTTCTTATGAGGATATTGCCTGGATGGGGATCTCCATGAAAAAATCCATAGACGAATATCTGCATGAATATAGACATAGCACCGTTGTATGCTATCTTCTTTAAATCAAATCCACTATCACGCAATTTTTCTTTGTTTTTAACGCTGATTCCGTCAATGTACTCCATTGTTAAAACTTTTTTTGTCGTGTATTCCCAATATATTTTTGGTATGTAGACATACGACTCATTAATAAAGTTTTCTCTAAACTTATCTGCGTTATTGCCTTCTAAAGTATAGTCCAATTCATTTAGAAGTGACTCTGACAACTCATTTACCACATCCAAAAAATCAACAGGTGAGTCAGTAAGGCGCTCATTCAAAATTTTTGCAATCGTCTTTAAGATGATAATATCAGCCGTTATTTTTTCATATACGCCTGGCCTTTGGACTTTAACCACGACGTCATTTCCTTCCCTCGTAACCGCTTTGTAAACTTGCCCAATGGATGCAGACGCTATTGGTTCTTTATCAAAAGTCAAGAATAAATTAGAAATTTTATCTCCCAATTCATCTTCGACGATTTGGCGCATTGTATCAAACTCTACGGGCGGAACATCATCTTGAAGCTTTGATAACTCATTAATCACATCATGCGGAAGCAAATCAGGTCTTGTGCTTAATAACTGCCCCATCTTCACAAATGTAGGCCCTAACTCCTCTAAAGTAATTCGAATCCTTTCAGATAAAGCAATAGGCAAATCATTCTTACGTATATAAACAAACGGTATGCTCTTTTTCTTTGACAATACTTCGCTTATAAAGCCAAAGCCATTTTTTGTGAGTATTTTTAGTATTTCCCTATACCTTTTTATATACTTTCTCGTTGAAAAAATACTGAACAGATTCATTTCCACACCTCAATAAAAATATAGCGGCAATATACTTAAAAGTATTATGCCACTAATTAAGAAATTTACATATTCTGATTGTTCTGAATAAGCTGATCTAATTTGCTTTCCAGTTCAGCTATCCGCGCCAACAAAAGATTGTATTCTTCTCTCGTCACTAAATTTGCTTCCTTAGCCAATTGCTGAATATTCTCATAAGCTTTTTCTTTAATGACCTGCTTCTGTTTGTTTACAGAATTCAATGCACTATTTATGAAGTTGTTTTTATCTTCTGCAGTGAGTTCGCCCCGCTTTACAAGCTCTTGAGCGATCTCCTCTATCTTATCTTTTGTCAGTGAAACAGCACCAAGCCCTGCAAGAAACATCTCCTTAAGCATGTAATCACCTCCTATCATGCTTTTTGAGGTCTATTTCCTATCTTGTTTCCAACACTATTTTTTCCTTCTTTATCCTTAAATATAACCCAAAGTGGGCTTGCAATAAAAATTGAAGAATACGCACCACTTGTGATACCAATTAACAATGGTAAAGCAAAATCTTTTATAGATGAAGGGCCAAAGAAGTACATAAGTATAAGCATAAGTAAAACTGTCATGACAGTATTTATCGACCGGGTCATCGTCTCGTTTACGCTGACATTTGCTATCTCTTTATAGCTGGCCTTTCTCATCAACTTAATGTTATCTCTTATCCTATCAAATATGACAATCGTATCATTTATAGAATAACCAAAAACCGTAAGTATAGCAGCCACAAAAGGTGTGTCTACAACAATTCTAAGCAACGCGTAAGCCGAAATCATTATTAATATATCATGTATCAAAGCTAAAACAGCAGCAGCACCCATCTCAAAGTTAAACCTGAAGCCAATGTAAATAAGCATAAGAAGTGCAGCTACGGCAGATGCTAAAATCGTTCCAAACTGCATCTCTTTACCTATTGATGCGCTGACATTCTGTGATGACACAAGGTCTTTAACAGTGAGTTTGTACTTAGATTCTATAGCATTTATAACGGCAGTCCTCGTCTTATCGTCAAGACTTGGAGTCGTTATTGAAACATGTGTGTTATTGGGACCAATAGCTTTTACCTGTGAATCTTTAACGCCATTGCTTTTTAAAATACTTGTAATTTCATTATTCATAGCAATCGTCACAGGTTTATGCATATTGAATTCAACTACAGTACCGCCTGTAAAGTCAAGCCCCCAATTTAAGCCCATTGTAAACAAAGCAATAAGCCCTGCCAATATTATTATGCCGGATATAGTAAACCAAACTTTGGTTTTACCTATGACGTCAATATTCCACTTAATGTTATTCCATCTCATAGTTTTCGCCTCCTTATGCACCGTATACTCTGATATTCTTAGTGAATTCTGTTTCAACAATCGACTTAAGTAAGAACCTTGAAACAGTTATTGCAGTAAACATACTTGAGATAACACCGATTATAAGCGTCAATGCAAACCCTTTTACAGTTCCTGCACCCATGAAGAACAAGACAAATGCAGCAATAAGTGTTGTGATGTTTGAATCAAATACTGCCACAAATGCTTTTCTGAATCCGGCATCTAAGGAAGCTCTTATAGATTTTCCTGCTCTCATCTCTTCTTTCATTCTTTCAAAAATGATTATATTAGCGTCAACCGCCATACCTATTGACAAAAGCATACCAGCAATGCCAGGCAAGTCCAACGTAACATGCAACAATGCGTATACGATAAAGTTTATTAAAATGTATATACCAAGAGCTATATCTGCTATCAATCCAGGCAGCCTATAGAAAGCTATCATAAACAATAAAACTATTAAGAGTCCATACATACCCGCTTCTTCACTGGCTTTTAATGCACTTGGTCCTAATGTAGCACCAACAGAGCTGTATTCAACCTGTTTCAGCGTCACCGGAAGTGCTCCACCTCTTATAAGGTTTGCCAAATTTTTTGCTTCGTTAAAATCTTTCATTCCATTTATAACCGCTTTGCCATCAGGAATCTGCTCTTGTACTACTGGCGCAGATATTGTCTTGTCGTCAAGAACTATTGCTATTTGCTTGCCTACAAACTTCGCTGTCGCATCTGCAAAAGCTTTCGCACCCTTGCTGTTTAAATCAAGTGTAACAACTGGCTCCTGTACACCGGCCTGAGTCGTTTGATAAACTGCTTTTGAGTCTTTAACATCCGCACCTGTCAATATAACTTTGCCATCAGGCCCTATAAATTTAAGCTGTGCTGTCTGTCCTAAGTAAGAAATAACTTGATCAGGATCGTTAACACCCGGAATCTCTATCCTTATCCTATTGGATCCTTGTTGAACTATAAGCGGTTGTGATACGCCTAAAGCATCTACTCTGTTTCTTATTATAGAGATCGCCCTTGTCATAGCGTCCTGTGAAACATTCCCTTGTGCCTGTTCCAAGACGTAGACACCACCTCTTAAGTCAAGTCCCAGCCTTATACTGTCTTGAACTGGCTTAATCGAATAATTTCCGGCATTTACACCATAAAAAGCAACATACGCTACTATTATGGCAAGCACGATTACTGATAAAAATTTTGCCAATCCTCTCGATTTCATCATTATCCCCTTTCTTTTGTTCGCTACGTTTTATTATATTACTTTTATTGTAAACGGTCAATTATCAAATTACCATGGCTTACTATTTTTCGTAAATATCATTTTCTTTTAACATTTCATAAGCTTTGATTGCTATAGCACACTCAAATCTCTTTTTTTGCATCTCACAAGATAGTTCGTATGGTTTATTTATGTCCCCATTTATATTATAATTGTTGGCAAAGCATCCACCGCTGCAGTAAAATCTTGCCCAACATTTACTACATTCTTCTCTTTTATATATATCGCTTTCCATGAATTTCTCTTGTAGCTCTTTGTTTTCAATTCCTGTGTCAACACTACCTAATTTAAAAGATTCATTCCCCACAAACTGATGGCATGGGTATATTTCACCATCAGGAGTTACAGCCGCATATTCAAACCCGGCACCACAACCCTGAAGCCTTTTTTTGATGCAAGGACCATTATCTAAACTTATTTTAAAATGATAGAATGAAAAAGGTCTGCCATCCTCAATTCTCTCTACATACTTTTCTGCAAGCTTGTCATACTCTCTTAAAATCTTTTCTAAATGTTCTTGCTTTAATGTGTAATCTGTATCTTCTTTTTCAACTACAGGTTCTACTGAGATCTCCTTTATTCCCATATCGGCTAAATGCAGTACATCTTTGGAAAAATCAAGATTTTTAGCTGTAAAGGTTCCTCTTACGTAATGCTCTTTATCGCCTCTTTTTAAAACAAAGTTTTTAATTTTAGGGAAAATCACATCGTATGAACCACTGCCATCAATCCTTTTTCTCATGGCATCATTTATCTCTTTTCTGCCATCGAGGCTTAATACGACGTTAGAGAAATTCTCATTTATGTATGTGGCTTTCTCTTCATCTAATAATACACCATTCGTAGTTATAGTGTATTTAATAGTCTTTCCATATTTTTTTGCTTCTTCTCTTCCGTAATCAACCAATTTTTTTACAACATCAAAGTTTAAAAGCGGCTCTCCTCCAAAAAAATCCACTTCTACGATCTTCCTGTTTCCTGAATTTTTGATTAAAAAATCTATAGCTTTTTTGCCTACTTCGTACGGCATCAACTTCCTGCCGCCCTTAAAATCGCCAGTTGACGCAAAACAGTAACTACATCTTAAATTGCAATCATGTGCCACATTAAGGCAAATAGCTTTTATCACAGAATCTTTTCTGCTTACATCTATATCCTTGTACACATCTTCGGAATAAAGAAGACCTTTTTGACGGAGAGACTCTATTTCATCGTACGCTTCTTTAATATTCGATTCAGCGTATTTATCTTTTAATAGATCACATATCGTATCAAAATCATTATCTAAATATAAATCCAACAATTCATAAGTTAAATCATCCACAACGTGTATTGCTCCGCTGACAGGATCTAATACGATATTCATTCCTAATTGTCTAAATTTATGTATTATGCTATGCATCTTAACCTCCTATACATTTTAAATGGCAGTAACATATCATTACTGCCACTTGCCTATGTAAATTAATTTTGGCACTCCTGATTTGCAACAGTGCACGAAGTCTTGCAAGCAGATTGACATGATGCCTGACATTCTCCACAACCAGGTTTTTTCAGGCTATCTTTCAATGATGTTCTGTTGATTGTTACAATATGTCTCATTTTCATACCTCCTCTTCCTTTTTGATTATAACATATAATTCACGACAATAAAAGCTATAGATTTATGCCTATCATGCCACCTATAGCACCTAAAACAATTCCCCAAATAAGCTTTAAAGCTATTCCAGCATTTATTCCAGCTTCTTTTACAAAATAAACTCCCAAAAACAGCATAAGGAGAACATAGAGAAGACCTGCCAAGCCACCGTTTAACCAACCTTTGCTTTTTGTATTGCGGGCAGCTATAGCACCAGATAAAACTATGCCAATTATTGTTATAAGCATTGTAAGCGTAGGAAGCGTCAATTCTGAAAGCGGTGTATATGTCAATACCAACGCATAAATTATAAAAAATAGAAGCGTAATTATATAGCTTATTAGCAATCCAACTATTATACCAGGTATATTTAATACCTTGTCGTTGTAATTTTGAGTTTTGCTTTTCATTAAAGCACCTCCCTTTTTTCATCAGTAAATTTTATGCTTGTAAAAAAGACAATATTACATCTTATTAAAGCAAAAAAAATGCGGTTTCCCGCATCTTTTTATTTGTTTTCGCTTTGTGAACTTAATACTTTTCCTACAGACCATTTGGCTATCTTTAATTTGACTTTATCGGCGCCTACTTCAATCGTAATCGCATCGTCTTTTATGTTTAATATCTTGCCATAGATACCGCTTTTTGTAAGAATCTCGTCACCAGGTTTTAATGCATCAATCATAGCTTTCTCTTTCTTTTCCCTTCTCTGCTGTGGCAATATCAATAAAAAGTAAAAAATTGCCATAAAAATTACAATTTCGCCAATTAAATAAATCGTTTGAGCGTTCATTTTATTCCTCCTTGTACCCGTATTTTTTATAAAATTGTGATTTAAATTCAAGCAGCTTGTCTTGCTTAATTGCCTCTCTAATGCCTTCCATAAGTCTTGTCAAAAATCTTAAATTATGTATTGTTGCAAGCCTTGCTGCTAAAATTTCATTAGCTTTAAAAAGATGCCTTATGTATGCCCTTGAAAAGTTTTTACATGTATAGCAATCACATTCGGCATCTAATGGAATAAACTCTTCAGCATGTGGAGCATCTCTTACTATAAGCCTACCTGTGCTGGTTAGAACTGTTCCATTTCTCGCTATACGTGTAGGCAAAACACAATCAAACATATCGACTCCTCTTATTACCCCTTCTATCAAATCGTCTGGACTTCCAACCCCCATCAGATATCGAGGTTTGTCTTGAGGAAGAAAATCTGTCGTTAGATCTACTACATGATACATCAATTGTTTTTCTTCGCCAACGCTTAATCCACCTATAGAATATCCCGGAAAATCCATATCAACTAATCTATTAGCACATTCTTTTCTCAAGTCATCGTAAGTACCACCTTGCACAATCCCAAAAAGCGCTTGCTTGTCCGTATTTTGATGTGCCTCTTTCCCTCTTTTAGCCCATCTTAGTGTCAGCTCCATAGAATTTTTTACATAGCCATAATCAGCGGGATATGGCGCACACTCGTCAAAAGACATTATAATGTCTGCACCTAATGCATTTTCTATCTCTATCACTTTTTCTGGCGTCAAAAAATGCCTTGAACCGTCTATATGTGAACGAAATTCGACTCCTTCTTCCGTGATTTTCCTAAGTGGTCCTAAGCTAAACACTTGAAATCCACCGCTGTCAGTCAGTATAGCTCTATCCCAATTCATAAACTTATGCAATCCGCCAGCTTTTTTAATAAGCTCATGACCCGGCCTTAAATATAAATGATATGTATTGCTCAATATTATATTAGCCCCAATTTCTTTAAGTTCCTCAGGAGTCATGGCCTTCACAGTTGCTTGAGTGCCAACTGGCATAAAAACAGGCGTCTCAATATCCCCATGTGGAGTGTGAAGCACTCCCAGTCTTGCTTTTGTATTTTTTTCTCTTTTTAATAAGTCGTATTTTATAGCCGTCATCGTTTCCTCCTAATCAAATAATCAGCATAGCATCGCCAAAACTATAAAACCTATATTTATTTTCTATGGCAGTCTTGTAGGCATTCATGACATTCTCCTTTCCAGCAAATGCAGAGATCATCATGATAAGCGTTGATTCAGGCAAATGAAAATTTGTTATTATGCCATCTATTGCTTTATACTTATATCCAGGATAAATAAAAATGTCAGTCCACCCACTGCCAGCATGAATAATTCCATCATCGTCGGCAACAGTCTCTAAAGTTCGAGTAGATGTAGTGCCGACTGATATTATCCTGCCACCTGCCTTTCTGGCAGCATTAATCGCATCCGCTGCATCTTCATTTACAATATAAAATTCAGAGTGCATCTTATGGTTCTCAATTACTTCCTCTTTGACAGGTCTAAATGTGCCCAGTCCTACATGAAGCGTTATGAAAACCGTCTTAACTCCAAATTCTCTTATCTTATCTAAAAGCTCATTTGTAAAGTGAAGGCCAGCAGTAGGAGCTGCAGCAGAACCTTCATGTTTTGCATACACTGTCTGATACATGTTTTTATCTTTCAATTTTTTCTTTATGTATGGTGGTACAGGCATCTCGCCAAGTTTATCAAGCACTTCCTCAAAAACACCTTCATAGCTAAATCTCACAATTCTCCCGCCAGCATCTGTATCTGATAGTATTAAAGCTTTCAGTTCTCCATTGCCAAAAATAAACTTAGAACCTATTTTGGCTCTTCGCCCTGGTTTTACTAATATTTCCCATTCATCAATTCCAAGTCTTTTTAAAAGAACAAATTCTATTTTTCCCCCAGTGTCCTCTCTAACGCCGTATAATCTTGCCGGTATGACCTTTGTATCATTTAAAACAAGAACATCATTCGGTTTTAAATAGGTTAATATATTTTTAAAAATATCATGCTTTATTTCACCTGTAGCTTTATTTAAAACCATCAATCTTGATTCATCGCGATTTTGAAGAGGTTCTTGTGCAATAAGCTCTTCAGGTAAATCATAGTAAAATTCGTGCAAATTCATAATAATGCCTCCAAATTTCTGCGTAAATTTTATAAAGCCTTATTGTTTATTGTATCATAAACATCGATTCCTTTATAGTAGTATTTTAATATGTCTATATAATTATACCCATGATCTGCCATTCCACGAGCTCCATATTGGCTCAGCCCAACGCCATGTCCGTATCCACTGCCATTTATAGTAAATATAGTAGACAATCCATTTTGGCTGGTAATTTTAACCGTTTTGCTTTGTCCTAAAATGTACAAATCGTTGTTGCCAACAATCTTTTGCCCACTTGCAGACATGACTGTTAAGCCAGACAATGATTTACTTACAACGCCCTGTTGTGACTGAATATAAACAGTATTGCTATTTGAAGCACTGCCATTCCCACTTATTGTTATCATATTGCTTTTAAGTCCAAAAAAATTTCTTATATCATTTTTATTTAAAACATAATTACCTTTATCTCCATAAATCGTTACCTGTATAGCCCTACCAGTCCAACTCTTGCTGGTAACTTGAATATTTGTGATATTGCCTATATCAATGCCACTGTCTTTTAATTTCTGTGCAACAGAATCAGCGGTAATACTCACAGTCCAATTGTCAAGGGCTTCATTGTACCCGAAGACATACTTATCTTCAACGCCTCTTAAGTAGGGAACGCTATTTGTATAGACATTTTCACTATCTTCTGTATAACCGCCACTATGTGAATGGAATATGGCTTCTATAGGCTGACCATTGTATATTGCTATTACTCCTTTTGTATCATCAACAGCCTTATTTGTATTTGGATTTTCTCCATCGTACCCGTTGTATGCTTGGCAGCTTACATCATCCGTCAAATCAAATCCATATTTGCTGTATTTCCCAATATTGTACACCGCATAAGTTCTTGCCGCTACAGCCTGTGCTTTTAAAGCTTCTATATTCCATGAGGCAGGCATTTCTGCAGGAACAACGCCATACAAATACTCCTCCAGTGGCAAAACGTTTATCGCAGTCATGTCGCTATTTTGTTGCCTTATGAATTCAAAGTACCCTCTGTATCTTTTCCCATTAATAGATACTGGCCCATCACCAGATGTATCCATAAGGTAAAACTGATTACTTGCTGTATATAGAAATACAGATTTTCCATTTTGAACTATTAATATATGATTGTTTGGAGATACCAACTTAACATCCGAAAATTTAGATTTAAAGCTATTCATTGCTGAGTTTGCATCAGACTGGCTTGAATACGGTCCAATGTAAATATGATAATTGCCATCATATCCCACAACTGAATTTGAAACGTCAGAACTTAATTTTGTTTGTTGTCCGTCCGCCGTCGCTTGATCAGGAAAATTGCCTTCTTGCAAGTAAAAGTTGTCATCTTTTATTACCTGAACATTGTTATATGAAATATTGTATATTGCTTTTACATTGCCAGTACCATCGTCTACGCCTACTTTGAATCCGCTTGAAGAAACTATTGAATAAGACGGCAACGAATTAGAAGCATAAAAAAGCCCTATTTTTATCAAAGACGGCATATTTACACTGGCGTTTACATAGCTTACAGTACTCATCAAAACAAGTGTAAAAAGTAAGAAAAATGAAATAAACTTTTTAAACCTCACAATCATGACCCCTTTACGTTTATTTTCTAAAAAGCCATAGTATCAAAGTCAAAACAACGCTTAAAATTATTGACGACATCAATGGAAAGTAAAAAGTAAAATTGCCTTTCTTAAAAACAATATCACCAGGCAAATGTCCAATTCCGAACTTACCACCAAAAAATAATATTACACCAACTATTGTAAGCACTATGCCTATGCCCATCAATACTTTTCCAAATTCTTGAAACATATTGATCCCTCACTCAGGTAAGCTGTAATTGAGATACTCATAAGCCAATTTTGTCGCTATCCTACCCCTTGGAGTCCTGTTTAAAAATCCAATCTGCATCAAATATGGTTCATAAACATCTTCAATAGTATCGCTTTCTTCACCAATTGAAGCTGCAATAGTGTCAATGCCGACAGGCCCTCCAGAAAATTTCTCGATGATAGATTTTAACATTTTTCTATCTATATACTCAAGTCCCATATCATCTACCCCTAACATATCAAGGGCATCTTTTGCTATATGAAAATCAATAAAACCATTGCCCTTCACTTGAGCAAAATCTCTCACTCTCTTTAAAAGCCTATTGGCTATCCTTGGCGTTCCCCTGGAACGGCGACCCAGCTCATAAGCAGCCTCATCGTTGATACCTATATTCAATATGGCTGATGATCTTTTTATGATTTCACTTAATTCTTCAACAGAATAAAACTCCAACCTCATGATTACACCAAATCTGTCCCTTAGAGGAGAAGTCATCAATCCAGCCCTTGTCGTCGCTCCTATAAGAGTAAAATGTGGCAAATCGAGCCGCAGCGATCTTGCACTTGGTCCTTTTCCAATTATTATATCTAATTCAAAGTCTTCCATAGCTGGATATAAAATTTCTTCCACACTTCTATTAAGCCTGTGTATTTCATCAATAAAAAGAATATCATTTTCTTGTAAGTTGGTAAGTATCGCTGCTAAATCCCCTGCTCTTTCTATGGCTGGTCCCGAAGTTATTCTAATGCCAACACCCATCTCATTTGATATAATGTTGGCAAGTGTAGTTTTGCCAAGACCAGGCGGTCCAAAAAGCAGTACATGGTCTAATGGTTCACTTCTCATCTTAGCTGCCTCTATGTAAATTTTTAGCTCCTCTTTAATCTTCATCTGTCCTATGTATTCAGACAATCTTTTTGGCCGTAAAGAATACTCGGAGGCGTCTTCCGGCGTAAAATTCTGCGTTAAAATCCTCTCCTCCATTTTATCACCTTATTTCATAAGCTTTTTCAATGCCTCTTTTAAAGCAGACTCTAAATTTGAACAGTCCACTCCCTCTAATGCTTTTATAGACTCTTGTTTTGTATATCCAAGTGATAACAGCGCATCAACCACATCATTTGACAAATCATCAAGTTTTACATCATGAGCAAATGTTAACTTGTCTTTAAGCTCCAATATAATCCGCTGTGCAGTTTTTTTACCAATGCCTGGTGACTTTTCTATAGCCTTTGAATCGCTGTTTCTTATGGCATCATAAAAACTTTCAATGGAAATTGTCGACAATATTGAAACTGCTGCTTTAGGTCCAACGCCATTTACAGCTATCAATTTTTTAAAAATCTCCACTTCATTTGTCGTCAAAAATCCATAAAGTTGAAATCCATCCTCTTTAACATGCATGTATGTATAAAGCTTAATTATCTCACTTGTATTTGTCAACTGACTTAAAGTGCTCCTTGGCACTATTATTTTAAAACCTATGCCAAGCGTTTCAATAATAACGTAGTCAATGCCTTTTTCAACAATATGACCCTTTATGTAATCTATCATTTTAATGACCCCAATTTCGCATTCAAAATATTGCTGTTGCTGTGGCAAAGTGCAACTGCCAGCGCGTCGGCAACATCATCTGGTTTTGGTATTTCATCTAACCTTAAGATTGCCTTTACCATATTCTGAACTTGCTTTTTTTCAGCTCTCCCGTAACCTACTACAGATTGTTTTACTTGCAATGGAGTATATTCAAAAACTTGTATTCCACAATTCACTGCAGCTAAAATAGCCACGCCTCTTGCTTCACCTATAGTTATGACAGTCTTAGCATTCTTGTTAAAAAAAAGCTCTTCAATGGCCATCACATCAGGTTTGTACTTTTCAATCAGAGACTTTATACCATCGTACACATCTTTAAGCCTCAAACTTTTTTCGGCTCCAACTGGCGTTGTAATAGCCCCGTACTCCAAAACCTTAAATTTTCCGCCATTGTCATCAATTATTCCATAGCCCATAATTGCAATTCCAGGATCAATACCAATAATTCTCATCAAATTCCTCCTCGTATACTATTTTAACATCTACATCGTACATAGACAAGAAAAAACTCCCTAAAATATTGGGAGTTTAGCTGCTTAAATTTGCAAGTATTGAGTACGCTTCATCCGCATCTTTCACAACAATGTTGTTTAAAATCCTCTCTTTATCGTTTGGATTTAAATTATTTACCAAAATGTCCGTCTTTTCCACAAGGGTTTTTCCACCATTTCCATCTGATTTATATAATGACACATACCCATTCAAGCTGGAAATTATGTAATAACCTGGTGGAAAACCATCTTCTTCTTTGTAAAGTATCACTTCTTCACTGTCAAATTTTTTAATACTCCATCCATTATAAATTTTCGCAATTTCGTCTTTGCTTTTGCCGGCAATCGAAACACCTATTTTCTGTTCTTCCTTTATTATATCTCCATTTCCTTTATATAACGTTTCGAAAATCAATTTTCCATTTGGGCTGACACTGCTATTTGTAAGAATGCTATTGACTTTTGTATTGGTATATTGCGGCATTTTTGAAGAATGATTGTAATATCTTATATAATACAAGTATCCTGCTAAAAAAATTGCAACAAAAATCAATACAATAGGTATGATTTTCCTTATAAAATATTTCATACAATAATTACCTACCTTCACCATTACAATTTAACTTTTTTGTAATTATACCCAATAAAAAATTTTTTATACTAAAATTTTTTGAAGGATTTTGTAAAATTATATCGAATATTATCATTTGAAAGGAGTTGATTAATATAATATGCTAAATCAAATTGTTATATTCAAATTAAACGACGAGGAATTTTGCGTAGATATAATGGATGTATTAGAGATAATCCGTATGCAGTCAATAACAAAAGTACCTGATGTGCCAAGCTTTGTAGAAGGCATTATCAATCTAAGGGGCACAGTAATACCAATCATAGATCTTAAGAAAAGACTAAACATGAAACTTACAGAATACGACGATGACACAAGAATAATAATCATTAAGATCAATGAAAAATCTGTTGGATTTATCGTTGACTCTGTGACAGAAGTATTGCACGTAGAGCCTGAATCTATAAAAGAAGCACCAGATATCATAGCAGGAATAGGAAAAGAATACATAGAATCAGTAGTAAGCTATGACGAACGCCTGATTATAAACTTAAATTTAGAAAAAATACTGACAGAAAAAGAAAAAAAGGAGATAGAAGAAATGTAATCATTTCTTCTACTCCTCATCATCTGGCATATCGACGTTATGATATACTTCTTGCACATCATCATTTTCTTCCAACTTTTCTATGAATTTTTCAAATTTTTCATAATCGCTATCAGAAAGTTTTACCCTGTTTTGCGGAATCATCGTTATTTCAGCGGAAGACACGACATATCCAGCCTTATTTATTGCATCTTTAACAGCTTGAAAGTTAGAAGGATCCGTCAAAATCTCATATTCATCGCCATCAGATGAAAAATCGTCAGCTCCTGCATCTATTGCAACCATTGCCAATTCATCTTCATCGATATTATCACTCTTTTCCACCGTTATAATGCCTTTTTTGTCAAACATCCAAGCGACGCATCCAGTTGAACCTAAGCTTCCACCGCTTCTATCAAATATATGCCTTATATCTCCAGCAGTCCTATTCTTGTTATCTGTCAAAGCCTCTACTATTATTGCAGAACCTGCAGGTCCATATCCTTCATAAACGACTTCCTCCAGATTACCACCGCTTAACTCTCCAGTGCCTTTCTTTATAGCCCTCTGTATGTTCTCGTTTGGAAGATTATTAGCTTTCGCTTTTTCTATAGCATCCCTTAATTTGCTGTTAGTCTCAGGATCACCGCCTTCTTTCGCCGCCATTATTATGTCTTTTGTAAGTTTTGTAAATATTTTCCCTTTCTGCGCATCCATCTTTTCTTTTTTGTGCTTTATATTAGCCCATTTTGAATGTCCAGACATAAAAATAAACCTCCTTTACTTTGTGCCAAAATTATTTTATCAAAAAAAGCCTCATAAGTAAATTTAAAATCGCATCAAAAAATCAGTCATATCATTAAGACTAACACATAAAAATTTTAAACCTATACATATCTTATGTCAATTATGCAAGAATAATATAATAAAAAGTTTAAGGTGATATTGATGAAATGAAAAGATATGTAAAATTAATACTCATTGGCTTTATGACTGGAGTTTTAAATGGACTATTTGGAGCTGGCGGTGGAACTATCATCGTACCTTTTATGGTTTTTTTGCTTGGAATCGAAGACCATAAAGCACATGCGACAGCGATATCAATAATTCTTCCACTGACGATTTTTAGCTCTATCATATACATTAAAAGCGGCATATTCAACTTGCCGATAACTTTAAATGTTACACTGGGCAGTGTAGTAGGCGGTCTTTTAGGTGCATCTATCTTAAATAAAGTACCTATAAAGTATTTGCGAAAAATATTTGGAATAATAATGATTGCTGCGTCTATAAGGATTTTATTGACTAAATAAATTCGAAAGGGATACAATGCAATGAAATTATTTATAATAGGTTTTTTATCTGGTATCATTGGAGGTATGGGTATTGGCGGTGGAACAATTTTAATCCCAAGTTTGACGATTTTTGCAAATATTGAGCAACACATGGCTCAAAGTGTAAATTTGTTATCATTCATTCCGACAGCCACCATCGCACTCCTATATCATTTAAAGCAAAAAAATGTAGTTTTAAATATTATTTTAAATATAATATTAAGCGGTTTAGTGGGAAGTCTTATCGGCTCATATATATCAATTTACATCAATTCATACATGTTAAAAAGGCTATTTGCGGTATTCCTATTTATCATGGGAATTTACGAAATAATATCAAAGCAAAAGATAGGTGAAAAACAAAATGAAAAAGCGCAAAATAAAAAAATCAAGTAAAAAATTTAAAATAAATAGATCTAAACTGGAAGTATGCGAAAACTATTATGTTACAAATGACATCAATTGGGATGGCAGAGGCGAAACTTGATTATTTTCGCCTATCTGTCTCCATCATTACACACGTATTGTAAACAACATTAATTCCTAAATTGTTAGCTTTTTCAATCAGTTCATCGCTTTCAGCTCCCGGCTGAAACCAAATAATATCCACACCGAGTTTTGCCGCTTCTTCAACAAAAGCATCACCTATTTTAGGTGATACAACCATATCAACAACCTCAGGAACAACTGGCAGCTTTGATAATGATTCGTAGCACTTATCACCATCAACACTTTCATAATTAGGGTTAACAGGATAAACAGTATAACCTTCCAACTTTAAATTTTTGTATATCTTGTACCCAAACTTATTTTTTCTATCTGTAGCACCTACAACAGCCCATACCTTTCTCTTTAGAGCTTCTTCAACATAATCCATTTTATCACACCTTTCAAATTATCTTATCATTAGATACTTATTTGTCCTCTCTTGGCATTTTCCGTTTATATATGACATTTCATCAATAGGTTTAACAAGTAAAACAGATGTATGGGAATGTTTTCTTTTGGCTCTCGGCATTCTATTGCCGCTTTCAAAAGCGTCTATTATATTTTTAGCTTTAAAGTACCTTGTAACAGTTATTTCTTTTGAATTGCCTAAATGACCACATGAAATCAAGACTTTGTAATAATTCATTTAATGCACCCCCAGAATATGTGGCAATTCAAATTGATTTTATTAAATTCTATACAAGGTACAAAATGATTATTCTAAATATTTATCACCCGTTTTATAGAGATATAAATCATTTCCTTCTTTAATGATAGATTTTGCGTTTGTCAAATTTATAATATGCTTTATAAAGTCATCTCTTTCGTCATATTTAACGTACACAGTCAATATAACCTTGTCAGTGTATTCGATATTTTTAATTATATAATTATTTTTCAACAACTCGTTTTGTACTGTGCCAAATATAGTGTAATCTACAGTTATGTACAAACTTTTAAACAGGATCTTTTCAACGATAGTTGCAGCCTCAAGCCCTAACTTTGCGCTCTTGACATAAGCCCTTATTAAGCCACCAGCACCAAGCAGTATACCTCCAAAATACCTTGTCACAACAACAGCTACATTTTTTAATCCTTCATTCTTTATAACATTTAAAACAGGTACGCCGGCTGTGCCAGAAGGCTCCCCATCATCGCTATATCTCTGTACCTCATCCCTTTCTCCTAAAATATAAGCATACACATTGTGAGTAGCATCCCTATGAGCACTTTTTATACTATTTACAAACTCGATTGCTTCATCTTCGTTTTGTACAGGTTTTGCGTGTCCTATAAACCGCGATCGCTTTATTTCTACTTCTTTACATCCATATTTATATATCGTTTTATAAGTATAGAGCAAACTACCACCTCGTAATAAATTATACCAAACTTTTGCATAAAAATAAAAGCCATAAGGCTTTTATTTTTATGCAATAACCTTGTTTAAAGATTTGTACTTGTAATAAGAAACGTTTACTAAAGCCCTGTCCTGACTATAAGTTATAAGTTCCAAAGCCTTCTCAATTGGGTAAAAGCCGCCGTCTGAAAAGCCATCTTCACTGCTAATATTGAATTCTCGATCATCTGTAGACATTAAATACCATGTGATTTTATTGTAGACAGGACGTTGACGTGTAACAGAATAGAATTCGTAACTAGTTTCACCAGCAGTAGACAGGACATTCAAAGATTTTAAGCCGGTTTCAGCCCGTACTCTCCTTAATGCTGCATCAACAGACAGTTCATTGTTTCTAATTGCGCCTTTAGGCAATACCCACTCATTTTTTTCATTCTTTAGGAGAAATACCTCATCTCCCCTAAATACAACTCCACCAGAGCATTCTCTTATTAACATATATAAGCCCCCTAAGCTTTTTATATTTATTGTGATTTAATCACAATATTTGCTTATTATATAATATTCTTTATAAACTCTTAAATTCCTTCTAAAATTTTATTTTTAATTTTATTTTATTATTTCCACAATAAAAGAAAATTATGTATAAATTTATCTTCGTTTCTAAAAATGGTTAAAAGTCTTAGAATAATTAATATAGATTCAATCAAAAATATATTTGAAAGGAGCGATTTGAATGCATATTATATACCACTGTTACGGAGGAACTCATACATCGGTTATAGCTTCTTACATCCATATTGGGATGCTGCCAACAGATAAAATTCCTTCAAAATCAGAAATTGAAGGAATTCCTATGTTTGACAGATTAAATGGTCAAAATGATACAGGTCATATAGTCTTAATAGGTACAGATGAATATGGCAACAACGTATATTCTTTAGGCGTAAAAAACGGAAAAAAACTCGTGGAGCCAGCTTTAAAAGATCTATATTATCATTTATTCAATACAAATGATGGTTTGCTTATTATTGATACATCATCTGCTACAAACTGGATAATGAAAATAGGTGGTTTCACGTCCATAGCTTTGAAAATGCCTGTAATAGGAAGACCTCTTGTATCATATGGAGTGACAAAAGCATACAAAAACATAGTTCAGATTGTAAAAAATGTAAAAGCACAAGAAAGTGCTGAATATAACGCTATCAAGAGACAATAAAATCTTTCAACACATTTCTCTCCATCGCACTTACTTGTGCTTTTATCTTGATTCCTTTTTCATCATACTCCTCTTTTAAAATTTTAGAGTTTTTCTTCAAAAACAAGTATTCATTACTATTTGCGTAAGAGAAATAGAAATCTAAAATAAACAAATCACTGTATGCAAATCTGTCAACCGCCTTTAACAATTCATCAATCCCAATTCTTTCTTTAGCAGAAATATATACACTATCACCTTTGTTTTCAGGCACCTTGTCCAAAAGATCGGATTTGTTGTAAACATTTATCTTAGGCTTATTAATGACATCAAGAGCTTTAAGAACACCCTCAACTACACCGATTTTATGCATTACATCTTTCGCAGATATATCTATAACATGAAGTAAGACATCTGCATATTTTAGCTCCTCCAATGTAGACTTAAAAGCTTCCACTAAATCATGTGGCAACTTTCTTATAAATCCAACTGTATCAATCAAAACAATTTCTCGCCCAGATGGCAAAACAAGTTTCCTTGCTGTTGGATCAAGCGTAGCAAAAAGCTTATCTTCAGCATAGACAGAAGCATTTGTAAGTACATTCATCAATGTAGATTTGCCAGCATTTGTGTATCCTATTATGGCTACAACAGGAACTTCATTTTTTCTCCTTCTCCCTCTTAAAAGCTCTCTGTGTCTTCTTAAATCATCTATTTTTGCTTCGATCGCTCTTATTCGCTCCTTAATATGTCGCCTATCTGTCTCAAGTTTTGTCTCACCGGGACCTCTTGTCCCTATACCACCACCTAACCTCGATAAATCATTTCCGATTCCTTGAAGTCTCGGCAATCTGTACTTCAACTGAGCAAGTTCAACTTGAAGTATGCCCTCTGCCGACTTTGCTCTTTTCGCAAAAATGTCTAGAATAAGACCTGTCCTATCGATTACTTTCTTATTCACAACATCTTCGATATTTTTAATCTGGATACCCGTAAGCTCATCATTAACAATTATCATGCTAACATCATTATTTTCAATGAATTCTTTTAATTCCATAAGCTTGCCTTTACCTATATAACTTGTCCTATCTATGTTCGTTCTTGATTGTGTCATTACACCTACAACTTCTGCACCGGCTGTCTCTGCCAGCTCTTTTAATTCGTCCATGCTTTCATTATCATCATCATTTATAATTACTCCCACTAATACTGCCTTTTCCTTGCTATCATTCATTTCATTGCCCATAAAATTCACTCCACACATGTATTCGATACATATATATTATCCCGTCTTAACAAAATAATCAACATTTTTAAATTAGGTATTGAAATTTTAGTTTTTATATGATAATATATCTAATGTGACGTGCCGAAGTGGTGAAACTGGCAGACGCGCTGGACTCAAAATCCAGTGGTAGCGATACCGTGTGGGTTCGAGTCCCACCTTCGGCACCAAAGATAAGCCAATAATTTTATTTTATTAAGATAAAAAAAGTCTTTATATAATAACAAAGAAATTTAAAGGTTGCTGTTTTATGCATCATAAAAGAGCAGGATGTAGGGATCCTGCTCTTTTAATTTTGTTACATTATTATTCATTAGTTTTTTCTAACAAGTTGAAGATTAGCTGTACCATTATACTTAGTATCAAGTACATATATATCAAGGATGTATTTTTCTTTCGATATATCCTTTTTAATTACTTTGGGTTCAGTAGTAGTGCTGGAAATCTCAAGGTAATATGAAAGATAATTTAAATCAGGATTATATCCATAAACAACAACAAGAGTTTCATATTGCTGAAATTGATAAACCCATACCAAATCTCTTTGCTTTATTGATGCTACTGATCCTCCAAAGTATTTTCCACCTCTAAACAAATCTAAATAAATATTTTCTCCATCTTGTCCGAGAAAACCTGAAAAATGCTTGTTTGTCTTTTGCACTTTGATACTATAATTGGGTTTATTTGAGTATTTATCTCTTAAGAATTCTTCAGAATTTACTGTTTTTGCAAAAAAATATTTGCCTACAATTATTGATAACACGATAGCTACTACTAATAAACCAATTAGTCTAATAAAATTTTTATTCTTTTTCAAAGCATCACCTCCCTTACCACTTGCATTTATATTATACATATTTTCTATAAAAGTATAGAAATTCCTTCTAAAATTTTTATCAAACGTATAGAATTTTTGCATATAACATCAAAAAAACTCGTTCAAGTTTATGCATCTAAAATGCATAGCTTAAACGAGTTTTTTGATTTTCATTTATTCAGCAATTTTATTTTGAATGTGAAGTCCACATTCTTTTTTATCTGGATCTTCCCACCACCATCTTCCGCTTCTAACGTCTTCTCCAGGCTTTACAGCCCTTGTACAAGGCTGACATCCAATACTTCTGAAGCCTTTATCATAAAGGCTGTTGTAAGGGATATTTTCTTTTTTTATATATTCCCAAACCATATCTTCAGTCCAAAATGCAATGGGATTTATCTTATATATAGAATGAACGTAGTCCCACTCAAATATATTTATATTCTCACGAGTTACAGATTGTTCTCTTCTTAAGCCACATATCCATCCATCAACCGTAGCAAGAACTCTTTTTAGCGGTTTTACTTTTCTAATTTCACAGCATTTTTTCCTAAGATCAACGCTTTGGTAAAAAAGATTCGGACCATATTTTCTAATTAGTGGCTCTAAGTCCTGGCTTTCAGGAGTATACACTTCGTAATTAAAATGATATCTCCTCATTGTTCGTTCCATCAGATCATATGTTGATTGAAAGTGTCTTCCAGTATCGATAAAAAATATCCTTGCCTTACTATCAATCTTCAATAGTATATCTGTTAAAAGCTGATCTTCTATTGAAAGACTTGAAGCTAATACAACACGTGATGCACCAATTTTATCATAAATATACTTTATAATCTCAAAAGGACTTTTATCTTTATATTCATTGTTTAATAATTCAAGATCTAATTTATCTATGCTCATTATATCTCACCTCTTTTATAAAGCTTTGCGTACATTTAGGCCCCATCTATATCTTATTGAGCCTTCTATTCTTCCAAATACGAATTTGTCTATGACTAAACCCAAACTTAAAATTACAAGCATTACAGCAACAACTTGGCTTATGTCAGATAACTCTCTTCCAACCATAAGAATCTGTCCAAGTCCTGTTGTAGCTACCAACATTTCGCCAGAAATCAAGCTTCTCCAAGCAAATGACCAAGCTTCTTTAAGCCCTGATACTATATTTGGAAGCGCAGCAGGAACAATCACATTTGAATATAATTTATATCCTTTAGCCCCCATTGTCTTCGCCGCTTTTAAATAAATCGGATGTATATTTTTAATGCCTGAATCTACAGCAAGGCTAATGGAAAATATAGATCCAACAGCTATGACAAAAATAATTGAACTTTCATTGAGGCCAAACCAAAGAATTGCAAAAGGCAGCCATGCAATGCTAGGTAAAGTTTGAAGGCCGAGAATTAATGAACGGAAATTATCATCTATATATTTAAAGCGAACCATCAGCAATCCTATTATAGAACCAATTACAACCGATATGAAATACCCAATGATAAGTCTTTTCAGGCTGGCTAAAATTGCAATTAACAGTGTATTATCCTTTAATAAGCCTGTTATGGATGTAAAAACTGAAATTGGAGAAGGAAACATGTAAGGCTTCCAAACATTTAAAATATCTACGCCTATTTTATAGACCAATTCCCATATTGCTATCAACATTAGATAGAAACAAATCCTTTTCAACACTCCAGCCGCCGTCATATTCAGATTTTGCAACTTTCTCTACCTCCTCCCTTAACTCATCCATTATTTCCCTTACATAGTAATTTACGTCCGGACTTTCTGGTTTTCTTGGCCTAGAAAGTTCTATCTTAAATTCTTTTTTAACTCTTCCTGGATTTGTAGACATTACGACAACGCGATCCGCTAATACCACCGCTTCTTCTATATTATGTGTAACAAAGACAATTGTCTTTTTTGTGTCCATCCAAATCCGCTGTAATTCCAACTGTAAAATATCCCTAGTTTGACTGTCAAGGGCTGAAAATGGTTCATCCATTAAGAGCACCTGAGAATCAATGGCTAATGCTCTTGCAAGTGCAACACGTTGCATCATACCACCAGACAATTGATGAATATATGAGTCTTTAAATTTTGTAAGATGAACCATTTTCAAATATTTCATAGCTCTTCTTTTTCTTTCCTCTTTTTTTATGCCCGCCATCTTCATCCCAAATTCTACATTATCTATCACTGTGAGCCAAGGAAAAAGGGCAGGTTCTTGAAACATAACTGCTCTATCAATGCCTGCATCCTTTACTACACTACCATTTAAAATAATTCTACCGCATGACGCACTTTCGAGGCCGGCAATTATATTAAGTAGTGTAGACTTACCGCAGCCAGAAGGACCTATGATGCATATAAATTCTCCTTTATTTATTAAAAGATTCACATTCTTAAGCACTATATTTGTTTTTAAATCTAGCATAAAACTCTTCGATATATTCTCTATGACAAGGCTCAAATTAAACACCTCTTAAATATCTATTTGATATTCCCTAAAATTTTATTTAGCAAACTAGTATCTATCATTTTATTGACATTTACATCATTTTTAAGAAAACCTGCTTCTTTTGATAGATTAATGTAATCATTAATTGAACTTTTTTCTGGATCAACTGTTACTTTCAATCTATTGAAAGACGTATTAAGTATATCATTGGGCAATGGCTTCTTTGTCAATTCATAGATTTCTTTATTGATACTTGTATAGGCTTCACTCTTGTTCTTATTTATATAATCTGTCAGTTGAACATGTGCCTTTAAGAACTCTTCAACAATATCTGGATGTTCTTTTAAAAATTGTGTTCTGACCACAACTACTGTAGTTGAATAATCACCACCTCTTAAAATTTTATCGTAATCAAGCACTACATTTGCATTTATCTCTTTTATGAGTATAGATCCCCATGGTTCAGGCACCAGCGCTGCATCTATATCTCCTTTCCCCATTAATGTCTCAATATCAGGGTTCTCTGCCTGCCTTATTTCGACAGTACCTCCTTTAGTTGTATCCTTTAATCCATATTCATTAAGAAGATGACGAAGAGTTAGATCTTGTGTATTTCCAAACTGTGGAACAGCTACTTTTTTGCCGCTTAATCCTTTTACATCATCGATTTTCAGATCTTTTCTTGATACCAGCACTTCACCGCCATTTGCAGCACCAGCAATTATCTTAATAGCACCATTTGATTTTGCAAAACCGTTTATCGCTGGTCCCGGACCTATATATCCTATATCAATTTCATCAGCTAACAACGCTTCTATTTCAGATGGCCCTGCATTAAATATTTTCCAATCAATCTTTGTCTCTCCAAGTGCCTTTTGAAACGCTCCATTTTCTTTACCAAGCAATCCTTGGGCATGTGTTATATTTGGAAACAATCCTATCCTAACTGTTGATACCTCACCATTTCTCGATTTATCTGAACAACCAGCGCTGGAAATAACAATTGCCGCAATAATAAACAAAGCAAAAAACTTCAATCTCATGTTTTACCCTCCTCTCCTATATGGCATCTAAACTGCTTTATATACAATCCGCTTATTAGCTATAGGGTCATACCACTTGTTTGCAAAATCAACTAAATCGTATTTTGACTCCTTAAAATCATTTTTAAAATTGATAAAATCATCTTGATTTTTTACCTTTACCAAAAATCCATCACTGCTATATACAGGATAACCTTCATACTTATACTCATTTAAATTGATTAAATCAATCAACTTACTATTCCTTATTAAGGCAGATAGCTCAATATTTAAGTCAATGACATCAAAATTATCAGGGTAATAATATGTGTCTCCATTTACAGGCAAATCATCACCTATTTTATAGGGTTTTCTTTCAACAGCTACTTTTTTTATCTCGTTAGATGGTATTAAATAATAGTATTCATCAAAGCAGGTTATCGGAAGTTCCACATTTCCTTTTACAAATTTATTTGCTACACCTAAAATTTCTAAGCCATTTATAATTCCTCCACCGCTTATATCATAGCCATCTACAATAACAAATCTGCCTGTTACATGATTATTTCTAAATTCATCAAAGCATATTTTATCTTTGGTCTTTATCACAACTTCAGCGGCTTCATTAGTATTTACTTCTTTTGCGTTGTCATTGGAAAAAAGCGTAGAAGCATCTATTACTCTATTAATTGCGGCTATTTCACATTCTGTTTCTTGTGTAACTAATTTAAGTTTATATCTTTTATTCATTGTCAGCCTTTTTTCGCCCATCCAGAATATATTCGCCTTAAACGTATCTCCTACCAGTGGAGCCTCATCGTCCTTGCGGGTTATAAATTCTCCCCTTTTATAGAAAAACTCATCAAAAAGCGTAATTCCGACTGACATTCCCGCTTCAACTTTTGCCGTTTTGTCTTTTTCTTGCCAGTATTCGATAGATTTTATTTTAGACGTTCTTTTGCTTGGATATATTACTATTTCATCTCCTACATTAAGTACGCCAGATTCTATCCTACCGGCAATAATCCTTCTATTGTCGAATTTATAAACATCTTGTATAGGTAACCTCAGTGGTTTATCGATTATCTCTTTATCCTTTTCAAAAATATCTAAAGCATCTAAGACTGTATCACCTTTATACCACGGCATTTTTTCTGACCTTAAAGCTATATTCTCACCATAAAAAGCGGATACGGGTATATATTTTTGTGGAAAGACATTAATGCTTTTTAGAAAAACATCCATATCGCTTTTTACATCTAAAAATTTTTCTTCCGAATAATCTATTAAGTCCATTTTATTAACCAAAACATAAACCTTTTTTATGCCCAGCAATGATAGGATGTACCCATGCCTTTTTGACTGTTCTCTCACACCTTCATTAGCGTCTATAACAAGTAACGCAGCTTCTGCGTTAGCTGCACCAGATATCATATTTTTTAAAAATTCTACATGTCCCGGTGCATCTATTATTACGTAATCTCTCTTTTTTGTATGAAATTGAATTTGCGTCGTGTCGATGGTTATGCCTTGTTTCTGTTCCTCTTCAAAAGCATCTAATAAATACGCATATTCAAATGGCTTACCAGTTTCTTTTGATATTCTTTTTACTTTTTCAATGGCCCCCTCCGGCAATGACTTTGTGTCGTACAAAAGCCTTCCAATAACTGTGGACTTTCCGTGATCAACGTGGCCTACAACTACTATTCTAAAAATTTCTTTACTTTCAACCATTTTTCTCCTCCTTTACATATAGCCGTCTTTCCTCAGTTTTTGCATTGCATATGCATCTTCTTTGTCCTGTGCTCTTCCAGCCCGTTCATTTATATTTGTGTGCTTTAGTTCCTCAATAATTTCATCAACTGTTGCAGCATTTGAATCTACTTGTCCTGTACATTGTGCACATCCAAGACTTCTGTACCTTTTACCATTCTTTGCAAAATACAAATCCACCACCGGTATGTTTTCCCTCTTTATATATTGCCAAATATCTAATTCAGTCCAGTTTAATATAGGATGTACCCTGATATGATTACCTTTTGGAAAATCCGTCTTAAACTGATCCCAAAGCTCTGGATGCTGGTTTGTGTAATTCCACTCAGACTCTTTATTTCGTTCACTGAAAATCCTTTCTTTTGATCTCGAACCTTCTTCATCCCTTCTCACACCTACAATCAATCCTTCAAATTTATACTTATCTATCACATGCTGCAATGCATCTGTTTTTAGTGCCTTACAGCAAACTAATCTGCCTTTCTCTGGCCCCATGCCATTATTTATAGCATCCCAGTTTGTATAGACGATAAGGTCGAGATTATACTCCTTTGCAATCTTATCTCTAAATCTTATCATTTCAGGTATTTTATACGTCGTATCTATATGAATAAAAGGAAACGGGCAATGTCCAAAAAAAGCCTTTTTAGCAAGCCACAACATCACTGTAGAATCTTTCCCAATAGACCATAACATACCAAGTTTTCCAAAGCTTTTATAAGCTTCTCTTAATATGTATATACTTTGAGATTCCAACATATCTAATCGATCCATATTAACACCTCACAAAAATAATTAATAGTAAACACATCTAAATACTCGTAATTCTAATAAAAAATTATAGCCTTTCAATGGACTGCATAAAATCTTCCTTTAAATCTTCTACATCTTCCAGACCAACGCAGATTCTTATTAAATCGTCATATACTCCCATGAACTTTTTTTCCTCATCACTGCTTTCAGCAAAAATCGTAGATGATGGATGAATTATAAGCGTACGTGTATCACCTATATTCGTGATATTTGTTGCATACTTTAAAGAGTTAATCATTTTATAGGCTCTTTCTTTAGAACCTACACGAATTGTCAGTATGGCACCAAATTTATCACCAAACTGTCTTTTTGCAATATCGTGAAATGGGCTTTCTTTAAGCCCTGGATAGTTAACTGATAGTACTTTATCAAATTTTTTTAAAAAAGCAGCTAATTCATAAGCATTATGGCATATCCTTTCCATCCTTATTCCAAGCGTCTCTAAACCCAAATTATTAAGATACGCATTAAATGGAGACATACATGCGCCAATATTTCTAAAGAGGCCCTTTCTAAGCTTTGCTAAATATGCAAATTGCCCATATTTTTCAAACCTTTTAAGCATCGAAAACTTATCAAAATCCCAATTAAATTTACCAGAATCGACTATAATTCCACCAATAGAGTTTCCGTGTCCATTTATAAATTTTGATGTTGAATGTATAACGATGTCTGCCCCAATTTCTATCGGTCGAATTAAATATGGAGTAGTCACAGTATTATCCACAATTAAAGGAATTTTATTTTCGTGTGCCAGAACAGAAAGACTTTTTATATCAGGAACATCTAATTTAGGATTTCCAATCGTTTCAATATAAATCAATTTTGTATTATCAGTTATAGATTCTTTAAAAGCGTCTATCGAATTATCTTTTGCAAATTTTACAGTAATGCCAAAGTTTCCAAAATCTTTAAACAGTTCATACGTCCCACCAAATATTCCTGAACTAGATAGTATTTCATCACCAACCTTTAATATATTTAAAATAGCCAAAGTTATAGCAGCCATTCCTGATGAGCATGCAACTGCCCCTATTCCACTTTCCAGTGATGCAATCCTTCTTTCAAAAGCTTCAATAGTTGGGTTATTTATTCTCGTATATGTAAAGCCATATTGGCTGCCTTTAAATATATTCTCCATCTCTTCCGCTGAATGGCTAAATGATGTAGATTGATATATAGGCATCAATGAGGCTCCAGTCTTTTCATCAGGTTCATAATTCAGATGTAATAGCTTTGTATTAAACCTCATCCAAAGGGCCTCCCTTTTTAACAAATATCGTATAAGTTCCATCTCTATTATTTATAACATTTAATATCTTATGTCCTTCATCTTTAAAGCTGGATGGTACATTCTTAATCGGCTCTCCTTCATTCATTCTTACTTCAAGGATTTGCCCGTCTTCTAATTCTTCTATAGCCACCTTAGCTTTGACAAAAGTAATAGGGCATACTACATCAGTTATATCTATAAAACTGTCAGCTTTTATATCTTTCATGATTATACTTCCTTTCCAAAATTTTTAATCTTCAATTAAAATATCTTCTTCATAGCTATTTCCATCCTCAATTATGAAACTCTTTAAGACAGGGTTTTCTTTGTCCATCAGTGACAATATTAAATAGCTGAGTTTACTATCAAATGCCAGTCTTTTGTCCTCTTCTGACGGCCTTGCCGGTGATTGGGGATGACTGTGGAAATTCCCGATAAGCGTAAGTTTGTTTTCTCTGAAATGCTTCAAAGCCTCAAATTGTTCTTTCGGATCCATTGAGAAGTGCTCAGGACTTCTCTCTATATTAGTCAACAAACGAATTTCCTTAACAAATTTCTTTTCACCATTTACTATTCCTGCAAGTAAGCCACATGCTTCGATAGGACTTTCTTTTTTTGCATGATTTAATATTTTTTCATAATCGTTCCTTGACAGTATTATCATTTGTGTTCCTCCTTGAGATCACACTGCGGCCCTATATAATCTATCAATTCTTTTATTGTAGGATGGTTACCACAAACTTGGCAACTTTTTCTCTTGGATATTTTTATTTTCCTAAAATCCATTTTTAACGCATCAAATGTCAATAAATAGCCTGTTAAAAGTTCACCAACTCCAAGTATATACTTTAATGCTTCTGTTGCCTGAATCGTACCAATTATCCCACCCATGACTCCAAGCACTCCTGCCTGTCTACAAGTAGGAACGGCATCCTTCGGCGGCGGATCTTGAAAAACGCATCTATAGCATGGTCCCTCACCAGGTACATATGTCATTGTTTGACCTTCAAATCTTATTATTCCGGCATGTGAAAAAGGCTTTTTTATAAGCACACAAGCATCATTTATTAAGAATTTTGCCGGGAAATTATCCGTACCATCAATTATAAAGTCGTAATCTTTATCATTTATGATGTCAATTATGTTTTTAGAGCTTATCCACTCATGATATGTTATTACATTTACATCAGGATTCATCTCGCTGATTGTCTCTTTGCCGGATACAACTTTATCTTTGCCAATGTCCTTAGTTCTATGAATTATTTGTCTTTGAAGGTTTGACAAATCCACCCTATCATAATCTACTAATCCTATTGTTCCAACACCTGCTGCCGCAAGGTACATAGCTGCTGGCGCTCCAAGGCCACCTGTCCCTACTATCAAAACCTTTGAATTTAATATTTTTTGCTGCCCCTTTGCACCAACTTCTTTTAATATAATATGACGTGAATACCTTTCTAACTGTTCATTAGAAAAATTCATCTACTTCCTCCTCCCATGTAATAAAGGAATTCAACTGTATCTCCGTCTTTTACAATTATTTTATCAAAATCATCTCTTGACAATATTTCATCGTTAAGCTGAACCGTTACATATTCTTTCATTTTAACATTTAATACATCTAACAATTCCTTTACAGTATACTCTCTGTCAATTTTTTGATCATTGCCATTTACTTTGATATTCATAAGCTACACCCCTCACTTTATATCTTCATCTTCTAAAATTTCTTTTTTGAAATTTTCCAGGCCAATTCTATTTATTGTGTCATAAAGCCTTTCTTTACTGATGCCATTACTTTTGTAAAAATTCATTGTCTTCTCAATAATGTTTGGTATTTTTTCTACATCAACAAGATCTGCAATATGGTATCCAAAGTTGTACCTTTTGCCAAACTTGCCGCCCACAAAGACTGCTACTCCGCTTCTTTTTCTCTTCCATGCATCCATTGGGCACACCCTTATGCATGAACCGCAATAAATACATTTATCATCATCTCTTACAGCAAGACCATCTTTAATCGTAATTGCTTTAACGTCACAGACGTCTGCACACAGCCCGCAACCTGTGCATAAATCCTCATTAAGTTCAGGCTCTACCTGCCCTTGAAATCCGATATCATTAAATTGAGGTTTCGTACAATTATTAGGACAACCTGAAATTCCCATCTTAAATTTATGTGGAAAACCAGGTGTTGGGAAAAACTCGTCGTCCAGTTTTTTTGCTAAACCTTGCGTATCAATTAATCCATATGGGCAAACAGTACCTTTGCAGGCTACAATCGGTCTTACTCTTGGCCCACAGCCAGCCATTGCAAGTCCAATTCTCTCAACTTCTTCTTTTGCCTCTTGTAATTTGGAGTAGTGAACCCAAGGAATCTCTATTCCCAGCCTTACTGTAAATGTGACATATCCTCTGCCGTATTTTTCAGCAAGTTCAGATACTTTTCTCATCTGTTCTGCAGTAATGTTACCTGCGACTACTCTTATTCTTATTGAATAGTAATCTTTTTGCTTTTGTTTAATGAATCCACCATCTTTTAATGTTTTTACTAAATCATCATTGAAAATCATCTTATCCTCCTTTAATTCACAGTAAATAGATATGAATTTGTGTATTTCTTTTTTTATAATTTAACACATCGTTTTATTAATGTCAATCCAATTTAAATTGAATTGCTAAACATAATTTTGAAAAATTAGCCATGTACATCAAACAAAAAGTGATATAATAATTTATAAATAAAATGTTTAGTGAGGTGTCGCTATGGAATTGCTAAAAAGGCCAAGAAGGCTTAGAACAAATGAAGTTATAAGAAGGATGGTAAAGGAAACGTCTATAAGCGTAGATGATTTGATATACCCTATGTTTGTCGTACCTGGTGAAAATATAAAAGAAGAAATTGAGGCAATGCCTGGAGTCTATCGTTATTCTGTAGACAACCTCGTAAAAGAGGTTAAAGAAGTATATGATTTAAGAATACCCGCCGTACTGCTTTTTGGCATACCATCAAATAAAGATGAATTAGGTTCTGAAGCATATGATGATGATGGAATCATACAAAAAGCTGTAAAATCTATAAAAGAGTCAATTCCGCAAATGATTGTTATAACTGATGTATGTATGTGTGAGTATACAAGCCATGGTCATTGTGGAATTGTAAGAGACGGCTATGTACAAAATGATGAGACAGTTTCATACATAGCAAAAATAGCATTGTCACACGTCAAGGCAGGTGCGGACATCGTGGCACCTTCTGACATGATGGATGGACGTGTAAAAGCAATAAGAGATGTTTTAGATAAAAATGGTTATGTAAATACGCCAATAATATCCTACAGTGCTAAATATGCGTCGTCATTCTATGGTCCTTTCAGAGAAGCAGCCAATTCAGCACCTCAATTTGGAGATAGGAAGTCATACCAAATGGATCCTGCAAACTCTAATGAGGCTTTAAGAGAAATCTCACTTGACATAGAGGAAGGTGCTGACATAATAATGGTTAAACCTGCACTGCCGTATCTCGATATAATAAGAAGAGCAAAAGACACCTTCAATATCCCAATCGCAGCATACAATGTAAGCGGTGAATACTCAATGATAAAAGCCGCATCTCATATGGGTTATATAGACGAAAAATCTACAGTTTTGGAATCACTAACTGGAATAAAAAGAGCAGGCGCCGATATCATAATAACGTACTTTGCTAAGGATGTTGCAAAATGGCTTACTATCCTATAATGTTGAATATCGCAAATAAAAAATGCCTTGTTGTAGGCGGAGGTAATATAGCTTACAGAAAGATATTGTATTTACTTGAATTTGGTGCAACTGTCACAGTATTATCATCATCTTTTATAGATGAGATTTTGGAACTGCCTAAAAGTCATAAAGTCAAATTGGTAAAACGAAATTATCAAAAAAATGATGTTGATAATTACTTTTTAGTTGTTGTAGCAACAAATGATAAATTTATAAACAAAGAGATTTCGGATGAATGTAAGAAAAAAAACATACTTGTAAATGTCGTTGACGATAAAGAGCTTTCTACATTTATAGTTCCTTCTGTCATGAGAAAGGGTGATCTCACTATATCAATATCAACAAATGGTAAAAGTCCTTTATTAGCAAAGCGAATAAAAGAAATGCTTGACAACATGTTTGAAGATGATGTTGAAAATCTAATTGCTGAGCTAAGCAATGTGCGAGAGAAACTTAAAACAATTCCAATTTCAATGGAAGAAAAAATAAGATTATACGATGACATTATAAATAAGTACAATATTTTGAAAGGAAATGATAAAAAATGAGTTATGAAATGTCAAAAACTTTTTTTGAAAAAGCTAAAACTCTCATGCCTGGTGGTGTAAATAGCCCTGTAAGAGCGTTTAAATCTGTTGGAATAAATCCACCGTTTATAAAAAGAGGATATGGCAGCCATATAGAAGATGTAGATGGAAACACGTATATAGATTATGTTCTCTCGTGGGGTCCACTTATACTTGGTCATTGTAATCCTCGCATAGTCAATGCTTTAAAAAATCAGTTGGAAAATGGCACAAGTTTCGGAGCTTGCACTGTGGCAGAAGTCAAATTAGCCGAAAAAATAAAAAAGGCTGTTCCATCAGTTGAAGTCATAAGGATGGTAAATTCGGGCACAGAAGCTACAATGAGCGCTATACGATTAGCTCGTGGATATACTGGAAGGGATATCATAGTGAAATTTGAGGGGTGCTACCACGGCCATTCCGATGGTCTTCTCATTAAGGCAGGATCCGGCGCTCTTACATTTGGAACACCTGATTCAAAAGGCGTAACAAATGAAACTGCTAAAAACACCATAATAGCAAAGTATAATGACAGTGATTTGATTGTAGATGTATTTAAAAAATACGGAGAAAGTATCGCCGCGGTTATTGTTGAACCTATTGCAGGAAACATGGGAACTATTCCACCAAAAGAAGGATTTTTGAAGACTTTGCGAGAAGTCACAGAGTCATATGGTTCACTTCTAATATTCGACGAGGTTATGACTGGATTTAGAGTATCTTTTTCATGTGCTCAAGGGCTATACGGTATTAATCCGGATATAACCACATTTGGAAAAATTATTGGAGGTGGCTTGCCTGTTGGTGCTTATGGTGGAAAAGAGGATATTATGAGGATGATCTCCCCAGATGGTCCTGTTTATCAAGCAGGTACATTATCTGGCAATCCACTTGCAATGGTGGCCGGTTACGAAACATTGAATGTATTATCAGAAGACCCTTCTATCTATGATGAATTGGATAAAAAAGCTGATAAACTATGCAGAGGTTTAAAGAATAGCATGGAACAAAATGGAATAGATATTAAAATAAATCGCGTCGGTACAATGATGTGCATGTTTTTCACCGATAATGATGTATACGACTTTGAAACAGCTACTAAATCAAACACTGATTTATTTGCAAAATACTTTAAAGCCATGTTAAAGAGAGGCATTTATTTGCCACCGTCTCAGTATGAAACTTTTTTCCTCTCCACTGCACATACAGATGAAGATATTGACAAAACAATTGAAGCAAGCTTTGAAGCAGCAAAAGAAATTTCAGCGTAGTAAATTATACGTTAAAGCGCGAAGATATCTCTCATGCTTCGCGCTTTAATATCTCTTTAATCAAGTTTTCAAATGTGTAAGTATTTGGAATTATATCAACTTTAAAACCATTTCTTTCTATTGATTCTTTCGTCACAGGTCCTATTGCGGCTATTTTTGCATCTCTTAAGTAAGACATATCATCTCCTAATATTAAAGACATGTAGTTAAATGTTGATGTGCTTGTAAATATTGCCATATCAATACCCTTTTTAATTTCATTTATTAATTTATCTTTTATTTCATAATTTGGGGTATTTTTATACGCCACAATCTTATCTAAAAAGGCGATATCTTTAAGATTGTCTATAAGCACATCACCGCCTATATCAGAAGTCAAGAGTGCAACTTTCCCCTTTATTGGAATGTTTTTAAGCTTATCTGCTAAAGCCTTTGAAGTATATTCTTCAGGTACAATATCGGGATATATATGCATCTCGTTTAAAGCTTCATTCGTTTTGTCACCAATGGCTGCAATCTTTAATCTGTACAATCTTCTCACATCAAATTTCATCATATCTATAGCATTTTCAAAGGCTTTGACTCCATTTTTGCTGGCAAAGATGAGATATTCATAATCATTAACGTTATCAATAAGTTTTATGACGTTATCTATCTGATAAATTATCTTGATAGTCGGACATATTACAACATCCGCACCATTATCGCATAGTTCATCGATTGCATCAGAATTCAAATTAGAATCACTTGTCAGAAGAATTCTTTTCCCAAAAAGTCGTTTCTTTTCAAACCAATTAAGCTTTTCACTCATGTTTACAACTTTTCCAACAACTATTATTGCTGGATTGTGGATACCTTCCTTGAATGATTTATACGCTATTTCCGATAGAGTACCATTTACAGATTTCTGTTTAGGCGTTGTCCCGTTCATTATTACAGCAGCAGGCATATCTTTAGACATGCCATTTTCGATCAATTTGTTTGCTATAAACTTGATGTTTTTCATGCCCATCAAAAAGACAAGTGTACCATTAAGCTTCGAAAGCACTTTCCAATCCAAGTTTTCTAATTTGTCATCTGCTTCATGGCCTGTTATGACATGGAACGATGAACTTAAATTTCTATGCGTTATAGGAATACCTGCATAAGTTAAAACAGCTACAGCAGAGGTAATTCCCGGAATCACTTCAAACGGTATGCCCTTACCATAAAGATACTCACCTTCTTCACCACCTCTTCCAAAAACGTATGGATCTCCACCTTTTAAGCGCACTACGACATTGCCCTCTAAAGCCTTTTCTGCTATTATCTCATTTATCCTCCATTGCGGCACTTTATGTGAATCAGGCATCTTTCCAACATCTATAAACTCAGCACCATCTTTAGCCATCGCAAGTATGCTGTCATTTATCAACCTGTCATATACAATCACATCTGCTTTTTTTATCGCTTCAATTGCCTTTAATGTAATAAGATCTACATCTCCTGGCCCTGCACCTACTAAATAAACAAAACCTGCCATCATAAACCTCCAATTTTTTTAACTATAGCTTCACCAATACTTTCAATGTCTTTAACAAATCCAGTTTCTTTAAATTTAAGCAGTTTGCCATCTTTGTAGTACGAAATCCATATTGAAATCAGTTCTTCATTTCCAATTTTCTTGTATTCAGAGTATACGCCTAAAGGTATTTTGCAATTTCCACCAAGCTTCTTCATTATTTTCCTCTCTACAGAAGATTCAAAAAAAGTCTTTACATCAAGAAGCATTGGGTATATTTCAAAAAATTCACTTTCAAAATCCACTCTTACTTCCACAGCCAATATACCTTGGCACGGCGCCGGTACAATCAAGTCAACAGGAAAATAATCCTTCACTAATTTATCAAGTCCAAGCCTCTTTATACCTGCAGCAGCTAAGACTATTCCATCTAAAATCAATTCATCCATCTTTCTTATCCTCGTAGCAATATTGCCTCGTATAGGAACTATCTCAATATCGGGTCTTAAATTTTTAAGCTGTACACTTCTCCTTAAGCTGCTTGTGCCGACTTTTGCATTTTCTCTTAAATCAATAAATCTTCCATTGTTTGAAATAAAAACGTCACGGGAATCCTCTCTTTTAAAAACAGGCAAAAGTTTCAACCCTTCAGGTATTTCAAAAGGCATATCTTTCATGCTATGGACAGCCATATCAATTTCATTATTCATCAAAGCATCTTCGATTTCCTTAATAAAAAGGCCCTTACCACCTATTTCACTTAAAGATACCTCATTAACAATGTCTCCTTTTGTGGTTATCTTAATTATTTCAAACTCCAAATCAGGCTTATATTTCTTTATTTCATTTATGATTATTAATGTCTGCGTCAAAGCTAATTCGCTTCCACGAGTTCCAACTCTTACCTTTTTCATGTTTTCACTTCGCTCCCATCAATGCAAAACGATACTTCGTCCATAATTAAAGCATCATCCTTCAGGTGCTTTATCATTACGTTAGCCATTTTTTCAGCTACTCTCTTAAGAGATATTTTAATATTTTCCTTGTCTTTGTCAGTCATTTTTTCCAACTTCTTTGCAAGCCTATCAAACTCACTGTCACAAACCTCGTTAGAATAAATGTTTATCTTTTTAATATGCGGTTCAACTTTTATGGCTTTAAACCAATTGTTAAATTCATTTACTCCTTCTAATACTATTTCTTCAGCTTTTCTAATGGCATTTAATTGTTCTATTCTGTTTTCTTCAGCAATTCTTTTAAGATCGTCAATCGAATAAAGCTTGACACCAGGGATTCCGCCTATCTTAGGATCAATGTCTCTCGGCAGTGCAATATCAACCATGCAAATCTGTTTGCCATTGTAGAAGCTATAAAATTTATCATAAGAGATAGTATAATGCGGCGCATTTGTAGCGCTTATCACTATGTCGCTTTTGGCAATCTGCTCATATTTGTCTGAATAAGGAACAAGCTGAATCTCTGGCATCTCTGATTTTAATTTCTGTGCTTTTGAATATGTTCTATTTGACACAAATACATTGACACCTTTTAAAATAAGATTCCTTATTGCAATCTTGCCCATTTCACCTGTACCTATTACAAAGGCATTTTTTCCTTTTAAATCTTTAAATACACTTTCTACAAATTTTACCGCAATATGACTTATAGATGATGAATAATTTTTTAATCCCGTTTCTGTCCGTACCTTTTTCCCTATGGAAATGGCATCCCTAAAAAGCTTGTTTAATATCTTCCCTGAAGCTCTGTTTTCTTGAGAAGTCATCAACGATTCTTTTACTTGACCTAATATCTGGTCCTCGCCTAAAACCATAGATTCCAATCCACTGGCAACTCTAAATATGTGCTCAACTGTTTTTAATCCTGATATACAGTAAAAATAATTTCTAAATCCGCCATCCAAATTAAAATGCCTTATATAGAAGTCTATTATATCTTCAAAGCTTTTAGATTCTGAAAAAAAATATATCTCGCTTCTATGGCAAGTTGAAAGTATTGCTGCTTCATCTAAATCATTTTTCTTTAATACATTTAAAGCAACATCAACATCTTTATTAAATGCTACTCTTTCCCTAATTTCAATTGGTGTGTTTTGATCTATTCCCACCATCTTTATGTCATCAACATTCATACAACTCAACTTCTTTCTTGATGTAAATTTACATTTATACGCTAATCATAATTTTAACACAAAAATCATCTTTTTAAAAAGCTAAAAAAACATGCTCCAAAATAGGAACATGTTTTTAATTACCATTTTTATATGGCCCATTTGCTTTCTATTTTGGGCACATCTCCAATCAAATGCTTTGTGTAGTCCTCTTTAGGATTTAATATGACATCATCGGGCAAACCTTCCTCGACAAATCTACCTTCTTTCATAACGTATATTTTGTCAGAAACATAGTATGCAAGACCTATATCATGTGTTATAAAAACAACAGTAGTGCCAATTTCATCTTTTAATTTCATCAGTGCATCTAGTATGCTGGCTCTCGAGCAAGCATCGATCATAGATGTAGGTTCATCAGCTATGACAAGACTGGGTTTTATCAACAAAACACGAGCTATCATAAGCCTTTGCATTTGACCGCCTGAAAGCTCAAAAGGATATTTATTGTATATTTCATCAAATCTTAAATTTACAAAGCTTAAAGCTTCTTCAATTAACTTACGCTCTTCACCTTTATTTAATTTGACGTCTATCAATTTCATGCAGTCTAGCAGTACATTATTTACCTTTCTAAATATATTAAAAGAAGAAAAAGGATCTTGAAAAATAGGTTGTACATTTCTCCAATATTCAATCCTTTTCTTTTTAGTTCTCAAATCAATAAGATTCTCTTTAAAAAATATTTTGCCGTCTGTTGGCACTGTCAAACCTAATATCATTTTTGCTAATGTAGTCTTTCCACTGCCGCTTTCACCGACAATTGATATTATTTCACTGCTATTAAAATCAAAATTCACATGATCAACAGCCACAACTCTTTTTCTCTTGTCAGCAAAAACTTTAGTCACATCTCTCCCGCTAAGTAGTGGCAGACTTTTTGCCATCCTCATACATCTCCTTAAGCTCATCTATTTCAAAAGCGCATCTGTAATTTCTTGGACCATGACTTTTTAAATTTATCTTTTCGCTCTTACATTCATCTTTTGCAAATTGGCACCGCTCAAAAAATCTGCATCCATTTAATTTTGATTTTAAGTTTGGAGGAGCACCAGTTATAACTGCTAGTTTTTTCCCTTTAATGCCTTTCTCAGGGACGATTATCGAGTTCATAAGTCCATGTGAATAAGGATGAATTGGATCAAATATAACTTCTTCTGCTTTTCCAGATTCAACTATCTCTCCAGCGTACATTACCAAGATTTCATCTGCAATATTGTAAAGTAATGGCAATTCATGCGTTATAAATATCATCGCTTTTATAAATCCTCTTTTTATTAAATCCTTTAAAAGTTTTATGACTATTTTCTGAGATGTAACATCCAACGCAGATGTAGGTTCATCTGCAACCAGAATTCCAGGATTAAGGATTGTGGAGATGGCTATAACTGTTCTCTGTTTCATACCACCTGAAAGTTCTATAGGATACCTTTGAAGCACATCTTTAGGCAAATTAAGTGTTTCAAATCTCTCTTCAGCAATCCTTTTTATCTCATTAAATGATATTCCTTTTATATGCTCTTTCATAACATCTGCTACAAGATTTATTATTTTTTGTGTAGGATTCAGAGCATTCATGGCTGCTTGTGGTATATACGCTATTTCTTTTCCAAGAATTCTTTCCCTTAACTGATTATATGGTAATTTAGCAATATCAATTCCGTTTATGTAAACTGCACCACTTTCATAAAAAAGTGGTGGATGATAATATCCCATAATACTCATGGCTAATGTAGATTTGCCACTTCCGCTTTCTCCTGCGATACCTAAACATTTTCCACTCTCCAAATTAAAGGACACATCATCTACAGCAATAATCCTTTCATTGAACCTTGTTTTATATACGCTTTTTAAATTTTTAACCTGCAATAAAATTTCAGCCATAATTATTAACTCCTTATCTGTGGATTAAATACTTGGTCAAGGCCTGTATTCATCAAATTAAGAGAAAATGTAATAAGCGCAATCATCAATACTGGCGGTACAAAAGCCCACCATGCCCCGCTCATATGTGCCTCATACATGGTAGCCCAATTTAACATAAGTCCAAGCGTCACAGTATTTTGCGGACCAAGCCCCAACATTGATATAGTCGCTTCTGAAAGGATTCCTGACGCAACTTGAAGTATAAATGCCATGCCTACATAAGATGCAATATAAGGCAATATCTCCATTACAATAATCTTCGGTACGCTATACCCTGAAACCTTTGCAAGATTCACATGATCCCGATTTCGAAGGGATATTGTCTGTGCCCTTACAGCTCGCGCAGTCCACGGCCAACTCGTAAATCCGATCACCAATGCTGTTGTCAAAAACGATCTTGAACTTATGCTTACAGATATTAAAACAAGAATAATAAATGATGGAATTACAATAAAAATATTTGTGACAGATGATAAAATGTTATCTGCCAATCCTCCTAAATACCCTCCTGATAGACCTATAATAAGGCCTATGCATGTGGCTATTGCTCCAGCTAAAATTCCTATAATCAATGAAGTTTTTCCTCCAGCAATCAACTCAACTAATTCATTTCGCCCGAAATTATCTGCGCCTAATGGCAGATTCGCTCCCGGAGGCTGAAACATTGTGTAATTCATCTTTAATGGATCTTCTTTGTTTAATAAAGGAAAAATAACAATACATAAAAGCAATAAAGCAAAGATAGCTACTCCCACATCGAACTTGCCCGATTTAAAAATCATCTTAAAATTACCATTCATGCTTCATCACTCCCGTTGTGACACTTTTATTCTTGGATCTATCAACCCATACACAATGTCTATCAAAAAATTTGCTACAAGAACTCCTGTAGTAATCAAAAGTGTACACCCTGATATAAGAGGAAAGTCCTGCGCCGCAATTGCATTAAAAAGTACAGAACCCAAACCAGGATAGCTAAAGACAATTTCCGTAATAAGAGCACCCCCCACCATCGTGCCTAAAGAAAGCGCTAAACCCGTTATCTGAGGCAAAACCGCATTTTTGAAGACGTACTTGACAATCTTTGAATCTCTAAGTCCTAACAATCTACAATACTTAACATAATCTGCGTTAAGCTCGTAAATCGACATTTCCCTCATGCCAAGTGACTGACCCCCAATGCCCACTAATACAATTGACCAAAATGGAAGTTGATAATGCTGTAAAACAGATAGGAAAAATGAAAAAGTAGGACTTGGAATCATGTCAAACGCATATCCACCGCTGGCTGGCGCTATTTTTAATGCCACTGCAAACAGCCACACCATTACAATGGCAAATCCAAATGAAGGTATACAACTTATAAATAAAAAAACTGGAAATAAAATTCTATCAAATCCTTTTTTTACATAAGCAGCCAGAACCCCTAAAACATTGCCAAGAATCCAACTTACGATTATTGCCGGCAATTGAAGTCCTATCGTCCATACAATTGAACTTGCTAAAATATCTGTAACTTTCCTCGGATACTGGCCAAAAGAAGTACCCATGTTGCCATGAAACAAGTTTGATACATATATCATAAATTGCTCCCAAATAGGTTTATTTAGTCCAAACTCTTTTTCAAATGTTTCATAAACCCGTTTGATTGAATTTGTGTCTGCCATACCGCTTGTAATTTTTGAGACAATGGTTGATACCGGATTACCCGGTATCAACCTTGGCAATAGAAAGTTCAGAAATACGGCTACTACAAAAGTTAGGACATACCACGCAATTTTGCTTGTCATATATTTTCTATAACTTTTCACCTTAAACTCTCCTCTATTTTTTATTTAGAAGAATGAATTTTGTAAAGAGCCGCTATTCCATAACCATCCATGCAGATATTTGGAGGAATATTCGTCCCATCCCCTTCAACAGGGAATCCACTCCATACAGAAGTATTAACGGTGTAGAAATCAGCCGGCCTGTACATTAAGCCAATCATCGGAACTTCTTTTAAGTAGATCTCATTAAGCTTTGTCCATGCATCCTTCAATTGATTTTCATCTGTTATAGTTGGAATCTGATTAAGCAATGTATCGACTTCGCTGTTTTTATACCGTCCATAGTTAAAATAAGCTGTCTGGCCTATAGGAACATATCCATTTGAACTCATTGCTTGATATGCACGAGCCCATGGTGAAGATATGCCAATGCCTTGATATGAGTACATTCCCATATCAAAATTGCCAGTCTGCATATCATTGTTCCAGACAGATTGTTGTGGGAAATACGTCTGAACATCAATGCCGATCTCTTTGCAACTTTCTGCTACGATTTCCAATGCAGCATTCCAGTCAGACCATCCAGTCGGACATTCAACCTTAAAAGATAGTTTCTGACCATTTAACACCCTTATTCCATCAGGTCCTTTCTTTGCGCCAATCGAATCAAGGAGTGCATTGGCTCCTGCGATATCATTTGATTTCCACTGCAAAGGTGCCAACTGGTTTTGATCTATAAGCTTCTGCTCTGAATCAAGTGGCAGCATCAGTGATGGCGACATCGTTCCTGAATAGCCACTCATGGCGTTCTTGGCAATTTTGTCGTAATCAATGGCCATTGCTATTGCGCGCCGCACATTTGCATTGTCAAGTCCCGGTTTTGTAACATTGATTACAAGCCACGGGATCACTCCAGGCATATAGTATGGTGGTTTCGATAAGTATGTCTTTATATTTGGGCCAAATGTCTGTATGTTAGGCGTAAATTGCTGTGAAACGTCTACTTGATTTTGTCTTAAAGCAGTGTCTCCTGCTGCGTTGTCCTTAAATATATTGTGTACTATATATTTTGGTGCAGGCAATTTACCCCACATAGATGGTGCTTTACCCCAGTAGTTGTCATCTCTTATCAAGACAACTTTAGAATTGTCATAATAGTAAACCTTGTATGGACCTGATGCTATAGGATTTTCGTTTACTTCACTTGATATTTTACTAAAATCATTATTGTCTTTTTCTTCTATCTTTGTCCAAACATGTTTAGGAAGAATGTAAACTGATTCTAATGCTTCTTCAACCATTAATGGATTTTTATTATCGCTTTTCAGCTTAAACTCTACTGTCGTTTCATCTTTTGCAGTTACACTGTCAAGGTAATTCCAGTTACTGGACCACGAAACGGGATATTTTTTGCCTAACTCAAAAGTATATGCGACATCGTCAGCCGTAACTTTCTCGCCGTCATTCCATTTTGCATCAGGATTTAAAGTTACAGTACAAACCGTATTATCTGGCGAAAACTGATATGTCTTTCCCAGAAGCGGATACATTTTCCCGTCAAGCTGATTGTACATAAACAATGTTTCATAAGTAAGCTCCCTTGCTATGCTGGTTGCAGATAGCGGAAGTGAAGTCTGACTGGGGCTTAAAGGATTAAACGTCGTAGGCGGTCCCCACTGTAAACCACTTATATACAATGTCTCATTTCGAGGCGTAGCCTCACCGGGTTTTACAGCATTCTCACTTGTAGTGGTGGTCTTGTTATTTTCAGATGCCTTGTTAGAATTTGAATTACTACCGCATCCGACTATAAGCAATGATACCATTAAAAATACCAGTATCATGCTTATAAGTTTCCTGAATTTCATAAGATCCCCCTCTTTCTTTTTTTACCTTAGAGCCTGATCATAAATCTCATTCATGTGAAAAGGCCCCATGTTTCAACAGAATACAAAGACGGCACCTCCCCTTTAAAAATTTTTAATTAAATTATGAAAGCGATAAAACAATAATTTTTTTGTGCGGGCCGCTCTTTTGTAACTGTGATATTTTATATATTTTAAAACTTCTTTTGTAAATATGCGCATTAGGAAATATTGCTTAAAAGTCTTGATAAAACATTTACTACAATCATTAAAAAACGAAAGTTAAACATTTGTGTGTTGTTGCATTGTTATGATGATTACAAAGAATTAAACACTAGAAAATTTGTGTTTAAAAAATCATTATTTAACCTAAATATGTAACTAAAATCTTTGTTTAAACTTATTATATTTTATACAAAACATAAAGTCAATATTTATATTAAATTTTTATTTTAAATTTGTTTTTACGTTATTAATTTATTTTAATATCAAAAATAGGTTACAATTTGTTGTCTTTTTCGACAAAATAATGTAACCTATTCTTATATTCCACACAAGTTTTGTACTATTATGTCACACCGTAAAATTTCATATTAAATCATAGGTATATGCAATTCCTACATTAACTTACTGTTTTTTTTGCGATTTCTACCAATTTACTTGGCGATAGGTATTCTCCTTCCAACTTTTGTTGAGATATCTCCCAATTTTGACAAAACAGACATCTTATGTTACAGCCATATGTACCTGCAGATAGTATATGACTGCCGGGCATGAAATGATATAAAAAAGTTATAAATCAAAGAAAGAAGTCAACTTACACCAAAGATAGGGGGTGTAGCAATTTTTCGATTTGTTTCAGCCTTTTTTAATTACTATATCAGGTATAATCTCCAACATACGTCAAACAGTTTTTTCAGCATTCAAATTAACCATTGACAATTCAACATCTGATATATCAGTAAAAGTATCATCATGCGTGATAATTATAATCAATTTTTGCTTTTTTATTGATACAAGATACTCTTTTAATCTGTTACGACTACTACTGTCCAATGCAGAAATTGGTTCGTCAAGTATAAGTACATCGGGGTCTTTAAGTAACGCTCGGAGTAGGGCAATTTTTTGTTTTTCTCCACCCGAGATATTAGCGGCTTTTTCACTGATAAAGGTTTTTAAACCACAAGGAAGAGATGAAATAAAATCTCTTAATCCAAGAACATCCATCAAAAATTGCAACCTATCATCAGAAAACTTCTTAAGGTTAAAGGTTAGGTTGAATTCGATAGTATCTTCAAATAGCACTGGTTCTTGTTCGGTTACTCCTATGAGACGATAACGGGCATCAATCATATCTACTTGTTTTATAGATATTCCATTAAACAATACATTTCCTTGAAATTCGTCAATGTAGAGGCCAAGAATAAGATTTATAAGCGTGCTCTTACCCGATCCGTTAGCACCCATTATGGTGTATATGTTACCCCTATCAAATGTTGCGCAAAAATTTTCAAGCACATTTTTGCTTTCAAAAGAAATAGAAACATTATTCAAAGAGATATTTGTCACCTCTTTGAGTTTAATATTCCCGTTTGTACTTTTAGCTATATTAATTATCGAAACTAATCTTTCGTAAGAAACCATGTTATCTTGAACATTTTTCCCAAGAGAAAAGAAGTATCTTATTGAGTTTACCATTAATCCAAAATAACTAGATATAATTGTAAATTGCCCAACACTAAGCTTGCCTTGAATAACTTGTAATCCTCCAAATAGAAATAAAAAAATTTGTGCAAGTGTCAAGATAAAACTGTCTAATCCGGAGAACAAGTACGTTATTTTCTGATATCTAAATGCGCTAGACATCAACCGCTCGAATACAGTGTTAAGACGACACAAAAAAAGTTTTCCAATTGAATGAATTTTTACCTGCTGAATATGCGATAGTTGCTCATATAGTTTTCCAAAGAACTTTGATTGCCTCTCTTTTAGGTCAAATCCACTTTTAAACAGAAGATTTTTAAATAATCTATATGCAATAAAATAACATGGTATCAAAGCAAATAATGCAATAGCCATTATTGGGTTAAAAACAAATACTACTCCGAAAGATAATACAACCGTAACAGCATTTATAATTATGTTTTGAATAACGCTTATACAGAACGTCATTACAGTGTTAGAGTCATTATTAATTCTCTGACTGAGATATGCAGTATCCTGATCCTTAATATAAGAAATGGGTAATTGTTGTATGTGGATCAAAATATCTCGGTTTAGTTCGAATCCTAATCTTATTTGAAGTTTTATATATAGCTGATTGCTTATGTACCCCAATGTCATAGAGCCAATACTAATAATAATATACAAAATGCAATACCTTATCAAAAATCGTGCCCCATCACCTCTGATGAGATAATCAATAAAATTGCCAGATATGTATGGAGTGGCAAGTGAAAATAGACTTACCGCGATACATAATAAAATATAAGCAATTATCGATGCTTTGTGTATATACATGTATTGCTTGCAAAACGAGAATATTTTTTTCACATCTAACACCCCAGTTTCCCGCCCATATGAATTACCTAAACCTATTACTATTTATTAACGGCCTCTGAAATAAAGCGTTGTATTTGTTTTTCCAAAACTCCTTTAACTTTAAAACACCCTTTAGCATGATAACTGCCAGTTTCATTATAGCTAACTACGCCACATCCTCCTCCACAAGCTGGCAAGTATACACATTCTCTACATTCGGCATCTTCCAGAGGATTTTTAGACATCCAGTCAAATAATGAAAATCTGGTATCAATAAGACTACCATCATCGCTAATATATCCCATGCGATGTTCCTCCAGCCCTGCGTGTTCCCAACATTTGTAAACTCCACAATCTGGAGTTACTGTATATTGACTATCACTGTACAGGCCACAATACATCCATCGTCGATTTGGCCTCATATGTATATGAAAACCCTGTTTTTCTGCTTCAGTCCAAAGATGTTCTAAAACATCGCCTATTTCACTATCTGATATACAATTGCCGGAATATGCAGAACAAGCAGCAGTGGAACCGCGCACTATACCGAAGTCTACGGAACACATATTCAGCTTTTCCCCATTTTTTACGAGATACGCCAATAACGTGTCTACTTCATCAATATTGGACTTATCAATATTGATTCGAATAACGGTTCTTAACTGATTTGATCTGTTTGCAAGTCGCTTAATTGCTGTAATTATATCATCAAAAGAGCCTTTTCCACCCTTATATGGCCGCCGAGTGTCATGTGTGTCTTTTGTACCATCCAGCGTAACCTGAACCATAGTGCACTTATAGTTCAAGAGTTTGTCAATAATAGTATCATTGAAAAGAGAGCCATTCGATACCACCCCACAGGAAAATGCAATGTCCTTAGCATCGCAATAACTTTTGAGTTTTTCCAAGATATAAAAACCCTGTTTAATGTTTAGCAGTGGTTCGCCACCGAATAAATTGACATACATGGATTTCGCATTACGTGCTTCTGCATTATTAATCATGAACTTCACATACTTATCAGCAGATGCTTCATTCATGAAATCAGTAACCGCACCCGCCCCTTCATAACAGTAGACACAGGCAAAATTACATGCCCATGTCAAAAGTACAGTAGACGATACGGCAAAAGTACCAAATTTAGCTTTATTATGAAAGTAAGAGAAATAACGAGTTTCATCAATTTTATCATCAACAACTATTCCATATTTAATAAATTGAGTTTTAGTTTCTTCATCCAAGTTATCGACTTTCCCATCTTGAAGCATGTTCGCAATCTCAGAAGATACCAAAAAGCTATGGCCAGTCAAGGTGTTGAACAAAATATACTTCCCTTTAACACTGTCTGCAAATACCAAATTGTACTTTGAATATTTCATATTTTGAACATTCCTTTCATTAAGTATGTATAGCTGCTTTTAAACTCACAGATTATTTTGTGAGTCTAGGCATAAGAAATGTCGGAGAGTATAGGCTGTAGACCTTATACTATGAATTGGTACTACCCTCATTAAATGGGCCAGGAAGAGGAGTTAAATTTGCTAAACATCCATCTGTAATGCAACCGTTTAACGGACATGCATTAATAGCACAACCGTCAACACCGCAAGCATTTACACCACAGCCAGCAGTACCGCAGGCATTAGCACCACAACCTCCATCAAGAGGGCAAACGGCTAATGGGCATGGAGTTTGGACTCCACAACCTATTACAGAAGCAGGTTGGTTGTAACCATTACCAATGTATGTAGCATTCATCGTATTCTCACCTTCGTTCTTTAATTTATTAACATAACTTGTGAAAAAGCTCAACGTAGAAAGCAGCTATACATAATTATTTGATAATTATTTACCACTACGTTTTGGCATTATTCGACAAGTTATGTTGCCAATATTAGGGATTGGTGGATTTGGCATTATGCTTTTCTATTGAAAACCTACCACGATGCCCCTCCGCAATTACAGTTGCCCTTACAGTACCAGTTGCGGTAACTCTATATGAAGACGTTTGTATATTTTCTTTGTGAAAATATGTTGTTCCATCTGTACCTTTTATTAGCAAACTGATATTTCCTGCATCAGTTTCAACATTTATATCTAAGTAACATTTCTCATCGCCTAAGTGCAAAATTTTGCTTAGCTTTCCAGTAAGCATATAGTAGTGGGCTCCCCAGTTACTTTCACCCTTGTTCTCAAAAAAGAGAACCTTCGCATATGAACCAAATGAAGCAAGTCCAGTAAATTGCATAATCGCCGCAAGAGCAATAACAGCAACTAATGTAATAATAAGCTTTTTGCTATTAAATAATTTATTTTTGTTTTGCATAGTCACCACTCCCTTATCTTAGCATTGTGTCTGATTTTAATAATTTCAGATTGATACGCGATAATTGGAATAAGGACGAGTAACCCGCCAATGCCCCAAACAATGGAACGTTGCACAAAACCCAAAATCGCAAACAATAAAAGAAACCAAAGCCAAGCGTTTCTCAAAGATTTGCAGTATTTCAACTTATCCTCATAGGAAGTATGCAATTCAAATTCCTTACCATCGTTTTTTTTCTCAACAATAAGCAATTCATGGTCAAACGTTGTTGAATTTGTTGCTATTCGCCCACCTTTTTCAGCCCATGGACGATAACGTAATTTTCCAATTGAATAATTCAAATTGATGTTTTTGAAAAACACTTTATAACCCAAATCCTCTAAGAAATTGCAATAATCTATTACGTCCTCTTTTGATTTATGACCTATGAACTCAATCCGATATTCAAATTGTCCCGGCGCGCATTCTTCGAATTCATAAAGTAGTTTGCCAGTGCGAACTAAGCGATAACCTTTTTTCGCCATTTTGTTCAGCCAATTTTCCTGCACTGATAATAAACCATCATAAAAGCGATGATACTTTTTACTCATAAAGTTTACCCCTCCCCAATGATTTCAGTTGCGACCTGAATAAGTTCTTGCAGTCGTAGCAGTTCTTTCTTTGCAATTTCCTTGCCTGCTTTTGTGATTAAATATTCTTTCTTTCTCCCCTCATTGTCCCCGTGAAAAGCAATCCATCCTTTTTTTTGCAAAGCATTTAATGCTCCATAGAGTGTTCCTGCTCCTAAAGAAAGTCGTCCTGCTGTTTTTTCTTCAATAAACTGCATAATAGCATATCCATGCCTTGGTGTATACAGGGAAAGCAAAATGTAAAAAGTTACTTCTGTTAGCGCACCGCCTTTCCCGTTATCTCTCAATCTTACACCTCCAAGTTAGTTCGCTTACTATAATTATTATATCAGTAACCGTAATATTATTATATCAGTAACCGTAATAAAATTCAATAGTTTTTAACAATATTTTTAAAATTGCAATATAAAACCACCATTTCTGCACTTCATCCCTTATTCAGGTAAACTCCCTATATGTATTTACGGCAAGTTCGAAACGATGGATCTCGTTATAATTGCCATATTTTATTATAATTTTAAGCAGACTCTGATGTTAATAATTTTTTATTTAAATTTTGTTAACCAATTTAGTTTAATTTGTAAATTAAAAATAAGTTATAATAAGTTATATCATGCAACTAATAACTTATCATAACTTATTTTAAAGCATCTCAATTGTTGAAATCTTTTAAAATAACACAATCCGCTTTATGTGTATCCATAAAAGCTTTTCCCACACTTACCGCATTTATTATTTTCTATTCCAACAACGTGAACATAACCTTTTCTTTTAATCAAGAGGTGTCCGCAATTAGGACAATAAGTATTGTTGTCAAATCCAGATACATTGCCTAAATACACATAATTCAGATGCTTTTTTGCAATGGCATAAATATCTTCAAGCACATTTATTGGTGTTTCTGGATTTTTCATCTTATATCGAGGAAAATACTTAGAAAAATGTACAGGGATATCTTTGTTTATACTTGATATCCATTTGCAGAGTTCTTCAATTTCAGTATAATCGTCATTTTCTCCTGTCACCACTAATGTTGTTATCTCTACATGGCAGTATAATACAGCTTCTTCAACAACTTTCAAGACGCTTTTCAAATCTCCACGACATATTTTTTTATAATACTCATCAGAAAAAGCCTTTACGTCTATATTAACTGCATCAATATATTTCAAAAGCTCTCTTAAGGGATCGATATTTATATAACCGTTTGTCACAAGCACGTTTTTAAGGCCTTCTTTATGTGAAATTTTTGCGGAATCTAACACATATTCATACCAGATCGATGGTTCATTATAAGTATACGCAATTCCTACATTACCTTGCTGTTTCTTTGCGATTTCTACCAATTTACTTGGCAATAGGTATTCCCCTTCCAACCTTTGTTGAGATATCTCCCAATTTTGACAAAATTGACATCTTAGGTTACAACCATATGTTCCAACAGAAAGTATGTAGCTGCCAGGCATGAAATGATATAAAGGCTTTTTTTCTATTGGATCCATAGCTATAGATGCGATTTCCCCATAATTTTCGGAGTATAACACTCCACCTTCATTTTTTCTAGCGCGACAAAAACCATATTTCCCATCGTTTATTATACAATTTTGCGGACACAATAAGCAGTGTACACTATCGTTATCTATCTTCTCATAATAGAGTGCTTCTTTCATTTATGCCTCACAACCTCAAATCTTTCGATAGTATACTTTTCATCCGGTGCAATGCCAGCTTTTCTAAGTGCGATAGATATCTGCTGATCAACTGTATCAACCCCATCAAGATCTGGCAATAAGAGCCCACTTTTATAACCGCTTCTTACGATTACGCCGTACTTTTTTGCATCCAGATTATCTTTTGATTTTACAACCTCAGGTTTTGTCAAAACATCAACTGAATACACTATGTCGTCAAGTTCATTTATCTCAACAGGATAGAACCTCGGATCTTCTGTACCAGCGCTAACTGCATTTCTTATGATTTCTTCTGCGATATTATTCTTTGAAGGATATATGGTGCCTATACACCCTCTTAATTCTCCATCTTTATGCAATGATACAAATACTCCTGCTTTATTTTTTGTCATTTCATCTGGCAGATTATCCGGTACATCCATTATACTGTTGTTTTTCAAATAATACTCAAGGCTTTCTCTTGCTAATTTCACATAAGCATCTTCTGATTTCCTTATATTATCTATTCTCTCTTTTTTTATTTTATACAGTTCTTCTAATAATCCCATTCCTGTGTAACTTTCGGGGATGAATTCGGCAACACCGTATCCAACGCCAAAAGGACCTTCATAAGATAAAATGTTAGACTTTACCTTGTAGCCATCCAATACACCCAACATGACGCAAACGGATCTAAACCCACATTCCGCAGCATCACTTATAAGTTCTTTATCCATATTGATTACTTCTTTCACTTTAAAATCTCTTAGCAAGTTCAACAATTTCTCATCAAAAACTTTTCCATTTGGTGTATATCCATTAGGACTGTCGGGTGTCAACTTATGAGACAAATCACCACTTGCAATAAATACAACATTTCTATCGCCTTCCCTTATGGACTTCCCTATTTGGACTCCAAAGTCGTATAACTTTTCAAATGACAAAAAACCATATGACATTCTTATGAGATTAAAAGATTCGAAATGCTTTTTCACAAAATATAATGGAACGATGCATCCATGGTCAAGTTTTTTTGAAAGCTTAAATCTGCTTATCATTTTGTCATCTATTTTTGCTATAGGTATTTTTTTATTTTCTGTATTTTTTACTATGTCATTGGCTAATGATAAATCAGTCTTAAACTCCATTTTCACATTATAAGCGCCAAATTGTCCCAAATCACCTTCTACCGTTTGTCTCAAATCAATCGAAACAGCATCGCTGAAGACATACGCATGTGGTGAAATTATAATTATAGTATCTGGTCTCTGATTTTTTATATTTAGAGATGCTTTTTCAAAGGAATCTATCGTCTTTTGAATTTTATGTTCTTCCCCTCGTCCCACCTCATGAACAATTATAGGCGGGTGCGGCATTAGATATGCTGACATTAATTTACCCATAATCCTACCTCCACATTGGTTATAATTACCTTTCAAGTATATATTATACCTCAAATAACGTATTATAAAGTTTTTTCTTATGAAAATTATCAAATTATTTTACATTAACCTTGACGTTAATGTTAACTAGTAGTAAAATTATTCGTTGGAGGGTTTATGATGGAAAAAAAATATTACAAAATAGAAGATGTTTCAATAAAAACAGGTTTGACAAAAAGGGCCATTAGGTATTATGAAGATTTAAACCTTATTTCGCCTAAAAGGACAGATTCAGGATACAGGTTGTACACCGATGAAGACATAGAAAAAATTCAAAAGATAATATCTCTGAAAGATTCACTTGGCTTCAGCTTATCTGAAATCAAGGCAGCATTAGAACTTGACAAAAACGTCAAAAACATATTATCTGGTGAAACTGCAGATGCAGAAACAATCGATAATTACGCTAAATTAATTGAAAAGCAAATAGAATTGATTGAAGAAAAGAATAAAAAACTATTGATGGCAAAACAAAGATTTGAGGAGCTATTACTAAGTTTGTCTAAGTTAAAGCAAAAATCAAAGGAGGCAAACACAATATGAAAAATATCAGTTACAAATGGATAGCATTATCCTGTACCACTCTTGGAGCCCTTTTTTCCGTATTAAATGGCAGTATGCTTTTAATATCACTTCCTGACATTATGAAGGGATTAAACACCAACATGGGTATAATCATGTGGATCGTAATGGGATATATGCTTTCATTGACAATATTAGTACCAGCAATCGGTAGAATAGCCGATATGTTTGGAAGGAAAAAACTATACGTATCAGGTTTTGCCATATTTACTATTGGTTCGTTGCTATGTGGTATTTCAAATAGTGGAATGCAACTGCTTATATACAGAATAGTGCAGTCAGTTGGCGGTTCTTTAATGGTCGCAAATAGCACAGCAATTGTAGCAGATGCTTTCCCAAAAAACGAATTAGGAAAAGCTCTTGGCATAAACAGCATGGTAGTCAGCATAGCGTCAGTAATAGGTCCAATATTAGGAGGCTTTTTGACGAGTTTAGGATGGAGGTATATCTTCTATATAAATGTGCCATTTGGAATTATAGGTACTCTATGGGCATTGATTCAGCTAAAAGAGCTTGACAAAATACCTGAAGGCCAAAAATTTGATTTAAAAGGCACACTTCTTTTCACAGTTGGATTATTGCTGTTTTTAATCGCATTGTCTTTCGGTGGATTTGTAGGGTGGTACAACAAGTCAATCATAACTCTATTCATAATATCAATAGCATTGATTTTGGCATTTGTTTATGTTGAAAATACTACTGAACAGCCTATGCTGGATTTAAGATTGTTTAAATCGAGAATCTTGGCATTTGCTTTTGGAAGCACACTGCTTAACGGTATTGCAAGAGGCGCAGTAACATTTTTGCTCATATTCTACCTTCAAGGAATAAAAGCAATGGACCCATTAAAGGCAGGAATATTCTTAGCACCCTTTGCACTATCTATGATGATCGTATCGCCAATAAGCGGATATTTATCTGATAAATACGGTGCAAGAGCATTAAGTTCTATAGGTCTTTTTATTTCGGCTATCGGCTTATTGGGATTTGTGAGAATATCGCCTAAAACATCACTTACAGAGCTTATCGTTTGGATGCTTATTATGGGATTTGGCTCCGGCATGTTCTTCTCACCTAATACAAGCGAAATAATGGGCTCTGTCCCATCTGACAGAAGGGGTATTGCTGCCGGTACGAGAACAATGATGAACAACGCTGGACAAGTTATAAGCATAGCATTATCAATGGCAATCGTGTCATCAAGCATAACTCCTGAAGCGATGCAAGCTCTTTTCGTCGGCACGCAAGTCGGCTCAAAAGGCATTGCCATAGCACAATTTATATCTGGGTTAAGAGAAGCGTTTTTGATATCAATGATATTTAGCTTAATAGCATCGTTCATATCATACTTAAGAGGTCCAAAACCAGACTGGAACCAAAGCTCTCACAAGATAAAAACAGAAGAAACATAAAAGGTTACAGAATCGTAACCTTTTATGTTTCTTATTTAAAATATTCGACGCCAGCTTCAAATATCTTTTGATCTTTGTTGCCGTATATATTTTTAGCCACGTTCTTGCCAATTCTCTCAGAATGTCCCATCTTACCAAGTATCCTGCCATCAGGGCTTGTGATGCTTTCTATGGCCCAATAAGAACCATTAGGATTGTAAGGCATCTCCATTGTTGGATTTCCATCCACGTCTACATATTGTGTGGCAATTTGCCCATTCTTTTTTAACATATCTAAAACATCATCATTTGCAATAAATCTTCCTTCTCCATGTGATACAGGTATTACATGAATGTCGCCACATTTGACATTGTTAAACCATGGTGAAAGATTCGACGTTATCTTTGTCCTGACATAGCATGATACATGTCTACCGATCGTATTAAATGTCAGCGTCGGATCACTCGTATCAATATCGCGAATCTCTCCATAAGGAAGTAATCCAAGTTTTATAAGTGCTTGGAATCCGTTGCATATACCCAGCATCAAGCCATCACGATATTTCAAAAATTCCATAACAGCATCTTTGACTTTTGGATTTCTAAATACTGTTGCAATGAATTTTCCAGAACCATCTGGTTCATCACCAGCGCTGAATCCACCTGGCAACATGATTATCTGGGAATTCTCTATAAGTTTAACAAGCTCATCGATAGACTCATTTATATCAGCTCCCGTTAAATTCTTAAAAACAGGCATTTCAACCAAAGCACCGGCCTTTTCAAAAGCTTTTTTGCTATCATATTCGCAATTGGTACCAGGAAAAACTGGTATTAAAACTCTTGGTTTTGCTACTTTAAGGTTCGCCTTAAAGGAATTATTTTTGTTGTACATAATATCCGGTATTTGTCTAATGTTTTCTTCCACAACCGTAGGAAAAATTTTCTCAAGTGGTTTCTCCCAGTGCTTTTTCGCTTCATCAAGTTGGATTTTCACATCTTCTAAAATTATATATGGCTCATCAATCGTCCTGCCTAAAATTTTATAATCAATTCCTTTTAAATATTTATCATCATCAAAATCACCATCTACTTCTATTATTAAAGAGCCGTATTCAGAAACGAAAAAGTCCACATCCCTTATCTTCGCTTCCAATTGGAAACCTATCATATTCCCAAAAGCCATCTCAGTGATGCATTCAGCAATTCCACCGTATTTTACCGAAGATGCTGCTAATATTAAATTTTCATTTAATAGTTCATTGACCTTATCAAAATTTCTTTTTAGTTTTTCGAAATTTGGTAAATCTTGCTGATCTCTTTCTGCCTTAATAATTATTACTTTATCACCGCTTTTCTTAAATTCCGAAGATATCACTTTATTTGCATCAGCAGTTGCAACAGCAAATGCTACCAATGTAGGAGGCACGTCCATATCCATAAAAGTACCTGACATACTATCTTTACCGCCAATTGCAGGTATGCCTAAAGCTTTCTGTGCGTATAAAGCACCTAACAATGAGCTAAATGGTTTTTCCCACCTTTTAGGGTCTTTGCCTAATTTTTCAAAATACTCTTGAAGTGATAACCTAATTTTTGTATAGTCACCACCCATTGCCACAATTTTAGATACCGCTTCAATAATTGCATAAACAGCACCATGGAAAGGACTCCATTTCGACAGTTTAGGATTGTATCCAAATGCCATCAATGTTGCCGTATCTGTATCTCCTTCTACGACAGGTAATTTTGAGGCCATGCCTTCTGAAGGCGTCATCTGATACAAACCGCCAAATGGCATCAAAACAGTTGAAGCACCAATTGTGGAATCAAACATCTCAGTCAATCCTTTTTGGCTACACACGTTCAGATCCTCAAGATTCCTAAGCCACAATTCCTTTATATTGTTCATTGATTGGGCAGATTTTAACCGTTCAAAATAGCTTTCAGAGCTAATGCTGTCCACTGTGACATCTGTAAATTGGGAAATTCCATTTGTATTTAAAAATTCTCTGCTTATATCCACAATGACCTTTCCAAGCCAAACCATTCTTATTCTCATATCGTCTGTGACTTCTGCGACTTTAGTAGCTTCTAAATTTTCTTCTTTTGCAAGCTCTATAAACTTTTCAGCGTCTTCTGGTGCAACTAATACAGCCATTCTTTCTTGTGATTCAGATATAGCAAGTTCTGTTCCATCTAAACCTTCGTATTTCTTCGGTATTGCATCGAGGTCAATTAAAAGTCCATCACTTAATTCTCCAATTGCAACAGACACACCACCTGCTCCAAAATCATTGCACTTTTTTATCATTTTTAAAACATCAGGATTTCTAAAAAATCTTTGAATTTTTCTTTCTGTTATAGGATTGCCTTTTTGTACTTCTGCACCGCTTGTATAAATAGATTCTTGCGTGTGTTCTTTTGAAGAACCTGTGGCACCGCCACAACCGTCTCTTCCTGTCCTACCACCCAACAAAATCACTACATCGCCTGCTGCCGGCTTTCCCCTAAAAACATTTTTCTTAGGAACTGCACCTATTACCGCACCTATCTCCATTCGTTTAGCTACATATCCTTCGTCGTAAATCTCTGAAACTTGTCCTGTAGAAAGTCCTATCTGATTCCCATATGAACTGTAGCCGTGGGCTGCTTCCTTAGTAATCTTTCTTTGCGGCAATTTGCCTTTTATAGTCATCTCAACTGGCGTTCTTGGGTCTCCGGAACCTGTAACACGCATCGCCTGATACACATAGGCCCGGCCTGATAAAGGATCTCTAATCGCTCCTCCAAGACAAGTAGCTGCGCCTCCATAAGGCTCTATTTCTGTAGGATGATTATGTGTTTCATTTTTAAACATTACAAGCCATTTCTCGCTTTTACCATTTATGTCGGCATCGACTACGATACTACATGCATTGTTTTCATCAGATTCATCCAGATCGTCAAGCAGGCCCCTTTTTCTCAATTCTTTCATCCCTATTGTAGCTATGTCCATAAGGCACATTGGTTTCTTGCTTTCGCCATAGACAAATTCTCTGGAGTTTTTGTATTCATGAAAGGCTTTTAAGATAGGTTCATTGTATTTCCCATCACAAATTTTCACATCATTGATGTTTGTAAGAAATGTGGTGTGGCGGCAGTGATCGGACCAATAGGTATCTATAACTCTTATCTCTGTAATTGTAGGATTACGTTTTTCTACATCTTTAAAATAAGAATGACAGAATTTAAAATCTCCCAAGCTCATTGCCAAATTTAGCTTCTCATAAAGCTTTTCTATTGAAACATCATCAGATTCAATAAAGCCATCAAGAACTTCCACATCATCGGGACAATCAACTTCTAAATCAACAGTTTCTCTTTTCTCTAATGAAGCTTCTCTTGAATCTACCGGATTAATGCAATAATTTTTTATTTTATCAAATTCCTCATCTGTCAATTTACCACTTAAAACTATAACTTTTCCGCAAAATACTTTTGGTTTAAAGCCGTTTGTAAGTATTTGAATACATTGTTCAGCAGAATCAGCCCTTTGATCATACTGTCCTGGTAAAAATTCGATAGCAAACACTCTATCATCTTTCTCATATGGCAGATCTTCAATGTATACATCATCAAGATTTGGCTCTGAAAAGATCGTATTAACAGCCTTGAAAAAAATATCTTCAGATAATCCTAAAACATCATACCTATTTATTACCCTTACTCTTTCAAGTCCAGAAATATTGAGATTGTTTTTAAGATCATCAAAAAGCTTTTTTGCTTCAATATTGTATTGCGGCTTTTTTTCTACGTATATTCTTTTTACATCACTCACAAAATATCTCCCCCATTTAGCCTAAATTACGAACTTTGTAATATTATAATATATAATACATCTTAAATCAATAAGTATTTTGACTAACAAAATCCGAACATTTAATGATAACTTTGTAATTAAGTTTGTTTATAACGTCTATATGTCATCTTAATCGGTTCTGCATATTATATAACAAAAAACTTAAAAAAGAAAAAAAATTATATTGAAATCTAAAAAAATATATCTTATAATAAATTGAAAACATAATAAAGTGTATTTTCGCTCTGCAAAGGCCCGAACCGATTGCAACGAGGTTCAGGCTTTTATTCTGGGAGCCAAACTTATGAAAGAGGGTGTTTATCAAGTTGGAAAAGCTAAATCATTTTGAAACTCCATTATTCGATGCATTAATGGAGTATGTCAACAACAACACCATACCATTTCATGTCCCAGGTCACAAAAAAGGCAATGGAATGGCTAAAAAGTTTTTTGATTTTGTAGGCAAAAATGTATTATCAATGGATGTTACTGTGTTTGAACAAGTTGACAGCCTTCACAAGCCTACCGGTCCCATTAAGAAAGCTCAGGAATTAGCTGCCGATGCTTTTGGTGCCGATGCTACATTTTTTTGCATCCATGGGACATCGGGAGCTATTCAGGCTATGATCCTAAGTGTTATGGGAGAAAATGAAAAAATAATTGTTCCAAGAAACATTCACAAATCTGTTACATCAGGTATTATCTTAAGTGGTGCTATCCCAGTTTATATGCAACCTGAAGTTGATAAAAATGTAGGCGTTGCTCTTAATGTGACTCCTGAAACTGTAGAGGAAGCATTAAGAAACAATCCTGATGCAAAGGCTGTTTTAATTATAAATCCGACTTACTATGGTGTTTCTGCAGACATTGTAAAAATTGCTGAAATAGTCCATGACTACGGAGCTGTACTGATGGTGGATGAGGCCCATGGACCACACCTAAAATTCAACGAAAAACTTCCTATTTCAGCTATGGAAGCAGGTGCTGACATCTGCGCACAAAGCACTCATAAGATAATAGGCTCTATGACGCAAAGCTCTATGTTGCACGTCAAGTCAAAAAGGATTGACATAAATAGAGTGAAGCAAGTTATGAGCCTGTTACAGACCACAAGTCCCTCTTACATTTTATTAGCATCACTTGATGTTGCAAGAATGCAGATGGTAACAGAAGGAAAAGAATTATTGGACAGGACAATTGAACTTGCAGAATACGCTCGTCGAGAGATCAACAATATAAACGGTCTTTATTGTTTCGGAAACGAAATTGTAGGGCGAGATGGAGCGTATGATTTTGACCCGACAAAAATCACTATTACTGCTAAAGGCCTTGGCATAACAGGTCATGAATTAGAAGATATACTGGCGAAAAAATACTACATTCAACCAGAATTAGCCGATATGTACAATACATTGTGTGTATTTTCCATAGGCGACACAAAAGAGAATGTAGATTACCTTATAAGGGCATTGAGGGAAATCAGTGAGACACTGTACAAGGACAATGTAGAAATGTCGAAAGCTTTAGATATACCAGAGATACCAGAAATGGTCTTATCCCCCAGATATGCGTTTGAATGTTCTAATATCGCCTTGCCTTTGGAAGAAAGCATTGGGCAGATTAGCTCGGAATTTCTAATGGCATATCCTCCCGGTATCCCAATATTATGTCCTGGAGAAAGGATAACCAGAGAAATTATAGAATATGTAATTGAAATGAAAAATGCCAAGCTAAGCATTCAAGGAACAGAAGATCCAAATGTGGAATATATAAAAGTAGTCAACGATTTGCAGATATTGAATATAACAGCATAAAGAGCCCTACAACAAGTAGAGCTCTTTTTTATAAATTATTTTTCTTCTAAGTTTCTTTTGCGCTCTTTATATTCTTCTTCGCTTATCTCTCCTCTTGCATATCTCTCTTTTAAGATTTCAAGCGCATCACTGCCTCTTTGTGAGCCTTTTTTGTTCTGAAACAGTGAAACAATGAAATATATAGCACCAACTACTATTACAACTTGAAGTATCATCCAGATGAGGCCAAAAATTATGCCTCCACCGTAACCCCATCCATTCATTAATCCCCACATCATAATATCATCCTCCTTCAAATCTATTATATGACAAAATTGTGAAGAATTCATGAATTTTAATTAATTATCGGCAATTTCACTGTGAATTTTGTCCCTTCATTTAAAATACTTTCAACATTTATAGTACCATTATGAGCTTTTATTATAGCCTTAGCAATTGATAACCCTAAGCCGCTGCCACCATAATCCCTGCTTCGTGACTTTTCACTCCTGTAAAATCTTTCGTATATAAAAGGCAAATCTTCTTTCGGTATGCCTATGCCGTTGTCAGAAACTGTAATCACTGCAAATTGTCCTTCGTTATACAGTTTTACTTTTATGTTTCCACCTTCACCTGTGTATTTATTAGCATTTACAAGCAGATTAATCAGTACCTCTGATATTCTATCTTTGTCTGCAACCACAAAAATGTCATCTTCAATATTTTTCTCCAAATGCTGATTTTTATTGATAAAAATGCTTTCGTAATTTATCAATAAACTTTTAATCAATTCCGACAAATTGAATCTTGCTTTATTTATCTTTAGATTGTCAATTTCTATTTTATTCAATAATTCAATATCATTTATGAGATTAGACAATCTTACTACTTCTTCATAAAGGCTTACAATCCTTTCTTTAGATGGCTCCCAAACACCGTCAATTATAGCCTCTAAATGACTTTTAAGGGTTGACAAAGGCGTTCTCAATTCATGTGCTATATTTTGCGTCAACTGTGCTCTTAGCATCCCTTGACTTTTTAATGATGCGCCAAGATGATTTATGGCGGCAGTTAATGCAAGCAATTCCTCCTCTTTTGGTATTTCTTCTACTCTGACGTCGTAATCTCCACTTTCTAATTTACTTGCTACTTTTGCTATATTCAAAATAGGCTTTGTAAGATATTTTGCGACATATATGCTTATTATCAGCACCAATGCAATCGTCAATATTGTTATTAATGCGATATATTTATTCACATCGTACAAAAACTTATAATCCAGTTTGCTCATAGGCATAGTGCCGCTATACGTTATATCAACATAGGCAACCTTTTTGCCATCTACAACTATCGGGAGGGTTTGGGTTGACATTTTGCTACTACTTGCCATGCCCATCATTGAAAGCATTGATGGCGTCTTAATGACTATATTGCCTTTCAAATCCCTAACCACAATGTCATACCCACTCATCATTAGAGTATGTGCCATTCTGCTACCTGTCTCATTCCAACTGCCCGTCTCCTTGTACGTTTCAGCGATTGATGAAGCAATGTTGTCAAACTGCACATTTGCTGACTGTTTAATGTAAATTCCAAAATTATTTATTATTAAAATATTTATGGTAATGCTGAATACGACTATCGATAATAAAGCAATAGATATAAACGATACAGCAGTTTTAGTTCTTATATCATTTTTAATCATTTTCTTCACCAAATTTATAACCTGCCCCATACACAGTTTTTATATATGTTGGATTTTTAGGATCATCTTCTATCTTTTGCCTCAAGTTTTTTATATGAGCGTCTATCGTCCTATCGAAACCATCAAAATCGTAGCCAAAAGCCTTTTCAATAAGCTCGCTTCTCGTAAATACCTTGTTGGGATTTTGCGCCATCACAGTCAACAACTTGTACTCATTTGGCGTTAAATTGACAATCCTACCTTTCTTCTTCACCTCGTATGATCTTGTGTCAATTACAAGATCGCCATCATTAAACATGAATATATCATTTAATGGCAGATCATTCTTTGTCCTTCTAAGTATAGCCTTAACTCTCATCGTCAACTCTCGAGGGCTAAATGGCTTCGTTAAGTAATCATCTGCACCAATTGTAAAGCCATATACCTTATCATCTTCACTTACTTTAGCAGTAAGCATTAAAATTGGCACCTTTGATAAAGCTCTTATTTTTCTGCATATTTCTTCGCCGGACATGCCTGGCAGCATTAAATCTAATATGACCAAATCTGGATTTACAGTTTTAAAAGTATTTAAAGCATTGGCACCGTTAGTCTCAGTTAAAACGGTGTACCCTTCCTTTTCAAGATACGCTTTTATAACATCCAAGATTTTCTCTTCATCATCTATTACCAGTATTTTCATCACAAAACACCTCAGATATATTATACATTACAATTGTGAAGAATAAATGAAAAAAGATACCACAATCTAAATTATGGTATCTTTTTATAGATCTTTCACAAACTTATACCTGTGCATCTATATATCTTGCAAGCCTGTATTCTAATTGTTCTTTTGGCATAAATCCGATAACTTTATCAACTAATTGTCCATTTTGAAAAACACCTAATGTCGGAATGCTCATTATCCTATATTGTGATGCAATCAAAGGATTCTCGTCAACATTTAATTTCACAACCTTTATTTTATCAGAATATTCCTCTGCAAATTCTTCCAATACAGGCGACATCATTCTGCAAGGTCCACACCATGCAGCCCAAAAGTCGACCAAAACAGGCTTATCGGAATTATACACCTCAGCATCAAAGTTCATATCTGTTACATTGATAGGTTTCATCCATTATCCCTCCTTATACTATACCCCCGGTATATGGGTTATTGCTAAATTAAATATACCACCTTTTTAACAAATTGTCAATAATTATTGAGATATTGTCTTAAAATACTGATCTACCTCATCGTACGTCATTGCGCCATTGCTTACAGCCCTTATGATGCCATCTTTATCAATAAAAAATGACATCGGTATAAATTGTACCTTGTAATCCATAGCTACTTTTGCATCGCCGTCTAAAAGAACATCAAAGCCATATCCCTTTCCTTCAAGATAATTTTCAACAGTCGATTTATCTTCGCCAATATCTATCGCCAATAGAACAACATCATTTTTGTTATTCTGGTAAAACTTGTTTAATTCAGGCATCTCAATCTTACAATATGGACATGTTGTAGCCCAGAAATTTAATATAACCTTTTTACCTTTTAATTTTGACAGTGTTACTGTTTTTCCATTTACATCTTTTAGCGTAAAATCTGGTGCTAAATCGCCTTTTTCGATGCCTACTTGAGCATTGTTGATGGCATTATCCGCACTTTGATTCTTTGCTTGGCTTGACACTACGTAATTGTTTAAAAAGTAAATTGATATTCCCAAAATCAAGACTAAAACTATTGAAACAGCCAATATCACATTTTTGTTGCTGCTCTTTGACTTCTTCTTATTTGATTTCACTTAAATCACCTCAAAATATTAATGTAGCTTTCAAACCTTATAATAAGATTAAAATACATTAAAACTCCAAAAATTACCAAAAACAAACCGCCAATTTTTTCAATATACGGCATAATAAAATTTATCTTTTTGTAAAATGCTTTAAATTTATCAATTAGTATTGCAGCAACTATAAAAGGAATACCAATCCCTAACGAGTAAGCAAACAGCAGAAAAATTCCTATTGATACAGTGTTTTGTTCACCTGCATATAAAAGGATAGTCGCAAGTATAGGACCAACGCATGGTGTCCATCCAGAAGCAAAAGCTATGCCAAAAATGAAACTGCTAATATACCCCTCCTTTTTGCTGGAAATATTAAATTTTACTTCCCTACTCAGAAAAGCCGGCTTTATGATACCCATCATATAAAGTCCAAATAATAATATTATTATGCCACTGGCTTTTCTAAATAGAACTTTGTATGAAACAAAAAATTTTCCCAATTGACTGGCTGTAGCTCCCATGAGAACAAAAACGATGCTAAAGCCTAACACAAATAAAAATAAATTGAAAAAATTTTTCTTCTTGCCGCCGAAAATATACGTCACATAAACTGGTATTAGCGGTAAAATGCATGGTGAAAAAAATGAAACAATCCCACCTAAAAACGCTGCAAATAAAGACACTTAAATCCCCCTTACCCCCTATAGAGGGGTTGTTTAACTTAATTATACTACATCGAATTTTTAAAAACAAATAAAGCTATAAACGATTGTTTATAGCTTTGAAATGATATCGACATTCTCTCTTGCTTTTTCTAAATCTACTAAAGATGCAGCATCGCTGTCTATTACAACTGTAACATCAGGATGTAACGATAAAACAGTTGATGGGACATCTGTTGTAAGATAGCCATTTAAAGTTTCTTTTATAGCCTTTGCTTTGTTTTTACCAGATGCCAGAAGTAAAATTTTCTTCGATTTCATTATGGTGCCAAGCCCCATCGTGACTGCCTTTCTCGGAACATCGTCAATGCTTTTAAAAAACCTCTTATTTGCATTTATAGTTTCTTCTGCCAGATCTACTATGTGCGTCTTTGTATTTATATAGTCATCAGGCTCATTAAAACCAATATGACCATTTACACCTAAACCCAACAATTGAAGATCAATTTCTCCAAACTTTTCTATCGCTTCATCGTACAACCTACAATCTCTATCAAAATCATCCGAAACGCCATTTGGAATATGAATGTTTTCCTTTTTTATATTAATGTGGTTGAATAAATTTTCATACATAAAGTAGTGATAACTTTGAGGATGGTCATCAGGCAATCCTACATATTCATCAAGGTTAAATGTTATGACATAAGAAAAATCAATTTCTCCATTCTTGTACATATTAATTAGCTCTTTATAAGTTCCAAGCGGTGTAGAACCTGTGGCAAGACCTAATACAGAATTCGCTTTTCTGTTTACCTGTTCTTTTATGATTTCCGCTGCAGCTCTGCTCATTTCATCATAATCATTTGTTATTATTAATCTCACAATAATCATCCTTTCATTTTATATTAATATTAAGTAATTTGTCTTTAGAAGGACATCTGCAGATGCTCCTATAGCAGCAGCATCTTCGTTTAACTTTGTATATATGATTTTTGCATCAAATGGAACCATTTTCTCAACAAGCTTTTTTATACTATCTACTATATCGATGCCTAAGTTTATCACATCGCCTGCTATTACTATTAGCTCCGGATTTAATATGCTAATAATGTTGGCAAAACCCATGCTTAAATTTTCTATAAATTCTTCAAAAGCTTTGATGCAAATTTCATCTTTTGTCAAATATCCATTAACAAAATCTTCTATCGTATCAAATTTTCCATTCGACATATTCTTTAATGTGGAGACAAGACCTAAAAGCGATGCTTTGCTTTCAAAGTACCCGTAATCTTCATAGAAATACTTTTTGCCTAAAACATCTCTGCCTATAGCCATGTAGCCAACTTCCCCTGCTGAATATTTGTGTCCCCTTACTAATTTGCCGTTAATGTATATTCCAGAACCAATGCCATTTCCTATCGTCACGAGCACAAAATTGTTGACATCTTTGCATGAACCAATCCATCTTTCACCCAATGCTGCGTAATTAACGCTGTTGTCTATAAATATGTCATAGTCAAACGTTTCTTTCAACTTAGAAAGAAGGTTAAAGTCAACCCATGAAAGCCCCGGTGCGTACACTGTTCCTTTTTCTATATTTGTTATACCAGGAGCTCCAACTCCTATTCCTGCAATATCATCTTGATATTCTAATAATTCCTTAATGATTTTGACTGTGTTTAGGAAAGCTTTTTCTTTTATTCCTGTAGGTCTTTTTATCTTTTTTATTATTTTTCCTTCCAAATTTGTAAGCACTCCAATTGTATTCGTCGATTCTATATCGATGCCTATTGAAAATTTCGCATTCGGGTTAAATGTAAGCTCAATAGGTTTTCTGCCTGCAGACGCGGTATTTCCAAATCCCTCCTCACTTACAAGTCCTTCCTTTATCAATTCATCTACTATTCCAGATACAGTAGATTTGCTCATATTAAGGATTTTTGAGATTTTCACGCGAGAGATTGGCTGCATTTTTTTAATGACATCCAAAACATTTGCCGTGTTTATATTTTTGATAAGATAATTGGTGCCCTTTCGATACTGCGTCAATCTATCACCTCCCAAATTAGTTCTTAGTCCGAACTAAATATCTTTAAAAAATTAGTTCGAGCTTCGAACTTTTACCTAATAATATTATACCATCAATAATGTGCTTTTGTAAATAATTTTTACATACGATTTAGGAGGAATTTCTAAATTTTTGTAGAATATATGTTTTATAATTATGCAAGCTAAAAGACAAAAGAGGTAAATATGGCTATGAATAAAAAAGGAGAGTTTTTGAAGACACCTCATTGTAGACTACAAGAATAAAATCCATTGGTCCCCCGGCTTCATATTGAATTAATAATTTAAAGTTGTATAATAATTCTAAAGTTAGAATGTTTCAATGAGGTGTTATTTATGAAAGACAATGAGCCGAATAAAAAAAATGAATTTGAGAATGAATTAGATGATTTGAAAGAATGGGAGGAAAACCAGTACAACCCTGGCTATTATATTGGAACAGGACGGATTCCTGAACCCATAAAAGGAGTTGGCAAATATCCTTTTATACAAATAATTATTGGCTTGATAGTACTGATTCCCATGATAATCGCCGTAATCGATGAAACAGATGTGCTAAATGTAATAGCATTTATAATACCAGCTATAATTGGTATTTCCCTCATTTACGGAGGCATAATAAAATTAATAAACAAGAAAAAAATTAGAAAAGGAAACAAATTGCATTGACATAATTTTTTGACTTATTATATAATGAAGTAGATGTCTTCTAAAAATATTATATAATCTATCTATGTAAAGGGGAGTAGTTCACATATATGAATATGTGGCAAAGTCAACATGCTGGTTTTAACCTGGCTTTGCCTTAAAGAATGAGACCTTTACGTAATATGTTCACATATTATGTAATAGGTTTTATTTTTTTGGCATACTAATTACAAGGAGGCAGATTTGATGAATGCTTTAATATCGTCTTTTATTCTCGTTTTTGCATCTGAAATGGGCGACAAGTCACAGTTTATGGCTATGGCATTTGCCACATTTATAAAAGCCAGAACTGTTTTAATAAGCATATTAGTGGCTGCCCTTTTAAATATGGGTATTGCGGTTTTGTTCGGCTCATTTATTACAGAGTACATACCGATAAAATACGTGAAGCTGTTGGCTGCCATATCTTTTTTAATTTTTGGGTTGATAACATTAAAAAATGGTCATGAAGGGCATGAAAAAATCAGAAAATCCAAATACGGTCCAGTTTTCACCATAATAAGTACATATTTTATTTCAGAATTTGGAGATAAGACGCAGCTTTCGACATTAGCACTTACTGCCACATACAAAAATCCTGTATTTGTTTTATTAGGCGCTACTGCTGGAATTTTCATAGCCGATGTCATTGGAATCGTATTGGGAGTTTATTTAGGCAAGAAATTGCCAACAAAGCTTTTGCACTACATATCAGCGTTCATTTTTATAATATTTGGTTTTATCACTTTGTACGAAGCAAAAACTCTATAGAAAGCAAAATGGATACCTTTCGGTATCCATTTTGCTCCTCTTAGCCTCTCATTAGCAATCATTTTTATCTTGCATAAGAAAATACCATATTGCCTACTTTTAATGCAACCGGCAATGACCAAAGCCACTGATTGGTATTGCTGTTGTCAAAGTAATAAAGTGCGCCGTTTGTAGGATCTACACCATTTAAGGCATCTCTCGCAGCACTTATTGAGTCTGGCGTGGCAGGTACATTTATCCAGCCGTTTTCAACAGGCGTAAATTGATAGTAACCATTGCTATCGACTTGATATATTACGCCTTGTATTGTGTTAGGAAATATACCGCTTTTTACCCTATTTACTATCACGGCACCAACAGCAACTTTAGCCTGATATGGTTCACCACCAGCTTCCGCATTTATAAGCCTTGATAGAAGATCCAAATCGGCATTTGTGTATGAAATAACACCTCTTTGGACTGAACCTCTGTTTGCAGTTACATCGCTTCTTATACTTGAAGAAGTTGATGGTGTACCAGACGTAGACGTTGGTATGACAAAAACTTGCCCCGGATAAATCATATCACCTGTTAAACCATTTACATTTTTTAAAGCATCTACAGTAGTACCATATTTTGTGGCAATTAAGTATAAACTATCGCCTTTTTGGACTGTATATGTGTTGTCACTGCCAGGTACAACCAATACCTGTCCGGGATATATTACTGTATCACTGAGATTGTTAAGCTTCATTATTTGATTGTATGTTGTACCATAATTTAAGCCTATCTTGTATAGGCTATCACCAGGTTTTACAGTATACGTTGCCGCAAATGCCGTCTGAGAAAATAAAAGAGCCGCTGCCAATGATGCAATGAGAGGCTTTACCTTAATACATTTTTTTAACATAAAAATCCCCCTTTTGCCTCCGAGGTTAGTTGACGGGTTCGGGCAAAGGGCCGCCCTACCACCTAAGTGGATTCACCCCAAAGAAAAATCCCCCGTACCCCTTTTCGGGGATTCGGCATATTTTACTTTAATTATAAGGGGAATGCTTGTATATGTCCATATTAAACTGATGGGAATATAGGTAATTAGTGGCATTCACTGTAACCGCAAAATGGGCAGTAAATACATCCGCTTTCAGGAACTAACTGTGCACCACAATCAGGGCATGTATATTCTTTAGAAGAACTTTTTACCTCCATCTGCTGATTTTTCGTCGCTTCTTTTTGTAACATTTTATACCCTCCAATATATAGTGATTTTATAAATATATTATACCATATATTGTGGAGTATGTCACTAAAAATAAAATAACAATCCCATCCGTCAAACTTTTGGGATCGTTATTTTAAATTCAGATCCTTCATTTAATTTGCTTCTTACTTCAATACTTCCACCATGCAGCTCAACAATAAGCTTTGCAATAGACAGTCCTAAACCCATTCCACCAGTTTCTTTGCTCCTTGCTTTGTCAACCCTATAAAATCTGTCAAATATATAAGGAATCTCTTCTTCAGGTATTCCGATTCCGTCGTCTTTAATTATTACGGCTACATTTTTATCTACTTCTTCTGCAAAAATTTTTATATTGCCGTCAATATCTGTGTATTTTAATGCATTATCAAGAATTATTCTTAGAAGCTCCTTTATAAGGTTCCTATCTGCATTCATTTCCAAAGTTTTATCACAAAAAATCTCAATGTTCTTTTCATTAAAAATCACTTTAGCATTCCTGACTATTTCTGCAATCAATTCATAAACGTTAAATAATTTCTTGTTTACATTAAGCGTCTTGTTATCTCCTCTTGCCAGCATTAAAAGCCTTTCAATCAATATCTCCATTTCTTGCTCTTCTTTTTTTAAAGCACCTATAGACTCTTCCAGTACATCTTTGTTATCCTTCCCCCACCTGTCTATAAGCTCTATATATCCTTTCAAGACAGATAAAGGTGTCCTAAGCTCATGAGACACATTTGATATAAATGCATTCTGCCTTTTAAAATAGTCTTCCAGCCTGTCCAGCATGTCATTAAATGTAGCAGCAAGCTTAGACAGTTCATCATTATTTCCATTAACGCTCAATCTTTTATTTAATTTCTTCTCGTCGATTGCATGAACTTCTCTCACCATATAATCAACAGGTCTTAATGCTCTACCTGTTATAAAATACCCTGCAAAAAAAGACACCAATACTCCAATGACATCAGAAACAGCCATCATCACAAACAAAAGCTTTAAAAAGAAATACTGATTTTTTAAATCCTCATAAACCTGAATGTAAAAGCCCTTATTCCCATAAATGTACTCTCTGTTTATGTATGCTATATGCGTCTCATCTTTTTCTATTTTTGTAGGTGTATTTATATTTTTATCGTAGGATATATCAATCAAATGTGGTGAAGACACGTACACAATTTTCCCCTGCAAATCCACAATCTTTAAATACATATTTTCACCTATCAACGATCCGAAAAGCAAATCTTTGTCTACACTTGTAATTATTCCATCAACCTCTTTCAGCTTTTCGACTATGACATCTGATTGATTTTGTATATCGTCAAATGCTTGATATACAAGGTAATATTTGAGGCCGTACAACACAGACGCATTAAGCACTATTAAAATAAATGAAAATATGATAGCATAAAGCAATGCAATTCTCAACTTTATTGATAATTTAAAGCCTTTAATCTTCATCTTTTTCTTTCCTTAAAGAGTATCCTACACCTCTTATCGTCTGTATCAACTTATTATTAAACGGTTCATCAATTTTACTCCTCAAATATCTTATGTACACATCAACTATGTTTGTCTCACCAATATAATTGTAGCCCCATACATTCTCCAATATATTTTCTCTTGTAAGCACTATTTCAGAGTTTATAATCAAATATTTCAAAAGCTCAAACTCTTTTTTCGTCAACTCTACCTTTATTCCATCTCTTTTTACTTCGTATGTAGACAGGTCCATTGTTATGCCATCATATGCCAATTTATTAGCATTTGACTTTGCATTTTTTCTAAGGGCATTTCTTATTCTCGCCATAAGCTCTTCAATCGAAAACGGCTTCGTAAGATAATCATCAGCGCCTATATCAAGCCCTAATACCTTGTCTTTTACCTCATCTTTTGCGCTTAAAATTATTACAGGTGTTGATGATTTTTTTCTCAGTTCTCTCAAGACTGAAAAACCATCCAAACCTGGAAGCATCAAATCTAAGATTATCAAATCGTAATCTCCATCTAAAGCCTTTCTTAAACCACTATTGCCGCTATATTCTAATGTCACACTATAACCTTCATGTTCAAGCTCTATCTGTAAAAATCTCGCAATTCTTTTCTCATCTTCAATTATGAGTATGCTTTCTTCCATTAAAATCACCAATTTTTATTATAGCACATTAAGTACGCTATAAAAATCAGGAAATGAAATATTCACACATTCAGCATTTTTTATCTTTGTACTTCCATCAGCTTTTAGGGCAGCTATGCTTAATGACATGGCAACTCTATGATCGTTGTAGCTGTCAACCGTAGCACCAAACAGCTTTTCTTTCCCACCAATTACCATACCATCGCTTGTAGCTTCTATGTCAGCACCCATTTTTCTCAATTGGCTTACCATGGTGTCTATGCGATTGCTTTCTTTTACTTTTAGTTCTTCAGCATCTTTTATAACTGTAGTACCATCAGCGTAAGCTGCCGCTACCGCAATAACCGGTATCTCATCGATCAACCTCGGTATAATCTCACCACCAATCTCAATTCCCTTTAGATGTGAAGATTTTACTACTATGTCCGCTACAGGCTCATTGTTTACGACTTTCGCATCTATTATTTCAATATTGCCACCCATTTTATTCAACACATCTATTATTCCTGTTCGCGTGTTGTTTATATTTACATTTTTTATCAACACTTCTGAATTAGGTAATATGCTGGCTGCTACCATAAAATAAGCAGCAGAAGATATGTCACCAGGAACCAAGATTTCGCACCCATGCAGTTTTTCCACAGGACGGCATATCACCTTATTGTCATAAGATTCAAAATTTCCGCCAAAGTAATTAAGCATAAGCTCGCTGTGGTTTCTGGACAAATACGGTTCCTCGATTATCGTAACGTCCTGTGCATACAAACTTGCCAGCATTATGCAAGATTTTACTTGAGCACTGGCAACTTCTGTTTTGTAGCTAATTCCATTAAGTGTACTACCTTTTATGGTAAGAGGAGCATAGTTGTCATAAGCCGCTGTTATTTCCGCCCCCATCATTGATAATGGCTTTATTATCCGCTTCATAGGCCTTTTTCTTAAAGACTCATCACCAGTTATAGTAGATGTAAAATTCTGACCGGCTAAAATGCCTGATAAAAGGCGCATCGTTGTACCAGAATTTCCAGCATCTAAAATATCAAGGCTTTCATTCAGATACATGCCTTTTCCTCTAACATATACATCATCTTTATCTATTTTTATGTCTACACCTAACTTTCTCATGCAATTTATCGTCGAAAAGCAATCTTCACTCTTTAAGAAACCTTTCACAACAGTATCGCCAGTGGCAATAGAGCCAAACATTATGGCTCTATGGGATATGGATTTATCTCCAGGAACATTCACTACACCTTTTAGATGGCTTTTTTTAGAAATTTCTACATCCATAAAAACATTCATTCCTTTCCAAAGTCAAGAAGCTATGCTTTTTCTGATTTCTCTGGCTGAATCAAAAAATTCACACAGTGATTTTATATCGTCACAATCAAGGCTAAATAAAAATTCGTTTAAAAGATTTTCATAATCCATTATCAGCTTTTTTATCACGTCTTTATTATTCAAAATAATATCCTTCCACATCTCAGTCTGGGACATTGATATTCTCGTAGAATCTTTAAAGCCACCGGCAGCGAATTTTATAGCATCTGCGTCTTCTCTATATGCAAAATTAGTCAATGCTGCCGATAAGATATGCGGTACATGGCTCACAATACCTACTATCTTATCATGTGAATAGCTGTCTACAAGTATAGGATTAGCACCAATTTTTTTAATGATTTCATCGACAAAAATCTCTACCACATTGTCTGGTGTTTTTTCGTCGGGAATTATAAAATAATTGCTTCCAAAAAAGAGTTCAGAACTACTTGAGGAAAATCCACACTTTTCAGAGCCTGCCATAGGATGACCGCCTATAAAGAATTTATCTTTCGGCAATATACCCTTTACCGCATCCATTATCGTTTTTTTTGTGCTTCCAACATCAGTTATCACACAGCCGTCCTTTAAATGAGGAAGCATTTCTTCTATGCAATTTATGACTGCACCAACAGGAGTGCACACAAACACAACATCAGCATCTATTTTCATGTCAAGCTTTTTTAAACCATCATCAATTATTCCTTCCATTAAAGCTTCCTCTATATAATCATCTTTAACGTCTATGCCTATTATGCCTAAATTCGTATATTTTCTTATGGCTTTGGCCAGAGAACCTCCTATAAGACCCAATCCTATGATAGCCACTTTTTTGATCATTTAAAATCACGTCCTATAGCAGTTGCTACATTAGATATTTCTTCTGCCAAAACTCTAAATTCGTCTGGCGTCAATGACTGGGCACCGTCTGATAAAGCATTTTTAGGATCGGGATGAACTTCAATTATGAGGCCATCTGCTCCGGCAGCTATTGCAGCTTTAGCCATCGGATTTACTAAAAAAGATTTTCCTGTCCCATGGCTCGGATCGACTATTATTGGCAAGTGACTCAGTCTTTTTACAACAGGCACCGCACTTAAATCAAGGGTATTTCTTGTGTACTGCTCAAATGTCCTTATTCCTCTCTCGCAAAGTATCACATTCTTGTTACCTTCGCTTAAAATGTATTCAGCAGCATTAAGCCACTCTTCTATTGTGGCTGCGATGCCTCTCTTTAAAAGAACAGGCATGTTGGACCGACCAACTTCTTTAAGCAGCGAAAAGTTTTGCATGTTTCTCGCGCCAATTTGCAATACATCCGCATATTTAGCTACAATTTCTATGGAATAAACGTCCATAACCTCCGTGACAATTTTTAAACCCGTATACTTTTTAGCTTCATACAGCATTTCAAGTCCTTCTTTTTCAAGTCCTTGGAAAGAATATGGAGACGTGCGAGGCTTGTATGCTCCACCTCGTAAAAATTTAGCTCCAAACTTCTTAACCGCTTCTGCACTTTCAAAAAGCTGTTCTTTGCTTTCAACAGCACAAGGGCCAGCCATTATGACCACACTTTTACCGCCAACTTGGACGCCGTCTACATCTACAATCGTCGATATGGGATTAAATGTACGACTTGCAAGTTTGTATGACTCAACTATAGGTATGACTTTCTCCACACCTTCCATAAGCTCAACATTTTTATCTTTAAGCTTTTTCTTGTCTCCTATCACACCTATTACTACTCGTTCTTCTCCTTTAGAAATGTGGGGTTTTAAATCAAGAGATAATAAAAGATTTGATACATCAGAGATTTGTTTTTCTGTAGCACTTGGCTTCATAACAATTACCATTTAAAAATCCTCCATTCTACCGTTTTACATGTATTTAGGATATGAACCTAATACTTTTAAAAACTCCGTTTTACCCATCAACACACCTAATATTTTATTAATGCGATTATCGCATCTATGACCTTCAATGTCAACCCAAAACACGTATTCGCCCATCTTCTTTCTGGAAGGCCTTGATTCTATCTTGGTCATATTTACATTTTCTCTGGCAAAGACCTCTAATATCTTATAGAGGCTGCCTGGCTCATTTGGAACAGAAAATATTATGGATGTCTTGTCATACCCGGTGTATTCACAATCATTCGAGGCAAGAACGATAAACCTCGTAAAATTGTTTTTCACATCTTGTATATCCCTGTCGATTATTTGTGCACCGTAAATCTCTGCAGCCCTGGCATTGCCTATCGCTGCAGCATGGGCTTTATTCTTTATTTCAGATACGGCTTTTGCCGTGCTATCTGCAGTTATGATTTCAGCGTTAGGCAAGTTTCTCCTGATATAATCTCTGCACTGAGCAAGTGCTTGTGGATGAGAGATTATAACCTTTATTTCGTCAAAGTCCAAACTTTTGTCAGCGATAAGACAATGAGATATGGGAATGACTACCTCACCTTTTATTTTAAGACCATCGGCATCGTTTATAAGCATATCCAATGTTACATTTACAGTGCCTTCTATAGAGTTTTCTATCGGAACTAATCCCTCATCATCTTTATTAATGCTCAACATTGTAATAATGTCTGGAATTGTCTTTAACTCTTTAATGCAGTATCCTCGTTTTTGATTAATATAAAAGATAAGAGCCTGTTCAGAAAATGTGCCTTTCGGTCCAAGGTAGTAAATGTTCATGTCACACCCCCTTTAACTATTTTGTTGATATTTTAATACTTTGTTCTGTTAAAGTCAAGAAAATTCCTTTTGCTAATTCAACACATTCAATATTTCTTCTTCTAAAACATCGAAGACTTCAGCATTGCCATGTCCTACTGGCAGGACAAACTTTATCTTGCCCTCTCTATTTTTCTTATCATGCTTTATACCATCAATTATTTCATATTTATCTATATTGCCGTAATCAACAGGAAGCCCACATGAAATCAGTAAATTTTTAATGCGCAAAAGATAACTTTCATCGATGTACTTTCTGTTTAAGGCAATTTTACCAGCATAATACATTCCAATTGCAACAGCTTCACCATGAATGTACTTTTTGTACCGCGTAATTGATTCTAAGGCGTGTCCTATAGTATGCCCATAGTTTAAAATGGCTCTTATATTATTTTCTTTTTCATCTTTTGATACAACATCGCTTTTTATTTCACATGATCTTTTAATCAGATATCTCATCATATCATCATCTAAATTTAATATTTTCTCCATATTGGTTTCTAAAAAATTAAGCAATGATTCATCTTTAATTATGCCGTACTTTATTATCTCCGAAATTCCTCCTAAAACTTCCCTTCTATTTAGAGTTTTCAGTACGCTTGTATCAATGAAAACAGCCTTTGGCTGATAAAATGAGCCAACAATGTTTTTCCCCTCATCTAAATTTACTCCAACCTTACCTCCCACACTGCTGTCAACTTGCGCCAATAAAGTTGTCGGAATCTGTATAAAGTCTATACCCCTCATGTACAGCGCAGCTACAAGTCCGGCTATATCACCTACAACTCCTCCACCTAATGCTATCACAGAACTATCCCTCAATAATCCAAAGTCGAGACATTCCTCCAACAAATGTTTTACTGTGTCTAAATTTTTACTTTCTTCACCAGCTTTTATAACTAAGTGACTTGCGACAAATCCATCTTTCGATAAAGCGTCTTCAACGTTTTGAAGATATATGTTTGACACATTTGAATCAGTGATTATGATTGCCCTTCCACTTCTCAAGTGATTTCTCAAATATAGCCCAATATCACTTAAAATTCCATTTGAGATGTAAATAGGATATGAATAATTTTTTAAATTTACATTGACGATTTCCATTGGATCAACCCCCTTTAACTTTGTATCAAAATCATTATATATGCATATATTATAATAGAAAATTAAATAAATTTAAACAGTTCTACCTCTTATAGAGGTAATTACCGATTAAAAATCGGTTTTTAAAAAGGCTTTACGAATAACTCGTAAAGCCTTTCTCTATTCTCTCATATTCATTTTCAGCTTAATGCCGGTTGCAGTCTTTGCAAGCCCTCCTTCAGCCGTCTCTCTAAGTGCACAAGGCATAGCTTTCCCTACACTGTCCATTGCACTTACAACGTCATCAAAAGGAATGATGCTTTTCATGCCAGATAAAGCCAGATCAGCGCAAATCAAAGCATTTGCAGCACCAATTGCATTTCGCGTGACGCATGGAACCTCCACTAACCCTGCTACAGGATCACATACAAGTCCCAAAAGATTCATAATGGCAAAAGACGCTGCATTTAAGGCCTCGTCAGGGGAACCACCCATCAATTCAACTAAAGCAGCGGCAGCCATAGCCGACGCTGAGCCCACTTCAGCCTGACATCCTCCTTCTGCACCTGAAAGCGTAGCATTTTTTGCGATTATTATTCCAATTCCAGATGATGTAAACAAGGATTTTATCAATTCCTCATCATTTTTGCCAAATTTCCTTGCAATAGTTATCAACGCTCCCGGAATGACGCCACTGGAACCAGCAGTAGGTGCTGCAACAATTTTGCCCATCGCTGCATTTACTTCTGATACTGCAATAGCCGATGCAACAGCTTTTGAAACTGTCTCACCGCTTATTGTAAAATTATTAATTATTTTATCGTACAATCTTTTAGCATCTCCGCCGATAAAACCACCTACAGATTTTACATCTTCTTTCAAGCCTCTTTCGATAGATTTTCTCATCACATCAAGATTTGATGACATCTTTTCTATTATTACATCTCTATCATCGCCAGTCATCTCGTGCTCATAATTTATCACGACTTCCGATATAGGAATATTATATTTTTTTGTAAGCTCCAGTAATTCAAATCCACTACTAAACTGATACAACTTCTTCACCTCAGTACGTTTTATTTATGCTTTATCACACTGTCTACAACTATAGCTTTCTCTATTCCATCAATATGTTCTATTCTTACTCGCACATCTTCTGGTATGGTTTGATCTGATTCAATCACCATAATAGCCATATCCCCCTTTAACTGCCTGTACACCCTCATAAAAGCTATATTTATCATGTGCTCCGATAAGACCTTTGTCACCATTGCTATGATACCAGGTTTGTCAATATGCTTTGTAATAAGCGTCTCGTACTCTCCTGTAAACTCCACATTCATGCCGTTAATTTCTTTAAGCACAACATTGCCTCCGCCTATTGACGAACCCAATACTTCAATAACATCACCTAAATTGTTTTTTATAATCATTCTAACTGTATTAGGATGTGATGCATCCTTATCGCTTTTTACAAATGAAAATGAGATGTTTTGCTCTTTTGCCAATTCAAAAGAATTAGGCAGCCTTTCATCATCTGGGTCAAGTCCTATGATTCCGGCGACAAGCGCTTTGTCAGTGCCATGACCCTTATATGTGTTTGCAAAAGAATCATACAGTATAAACTGCACTTCTTTTACATCATCACCTGCTATTTGTCTGGCTATCTTTGCCAGCCGTGCAGCTCCTGCTGTATGTGAACTGCTGGGACCAATCATGACAGGTCCCATTATATCAAAAACGCTGTACTCTCTCAAATTCATCACCTGTCCAAAAGTCTTTCCATTTCATCTAATACATTCTCAAATACATTTAAAGCATCTAAAATCGGCTTCTTTGTTGTAAGATCTACACCAGCTTTTTTTAAGATATTAAGTGGATAATCTGAACCACCGCTTTTTAAAAATTCTATATATCTTTTTACCGCATCATCCCCTTCATTTAAAATCATCTGCGACAATGCAACAGCAGCGGAAAATCCTGTAGCATATTTGTAGACATAAAAGCTTGAATAAAAATGCGGTATCCTTTCCCATTCATAATCGATCTCATCGTCTACTATTATATCATTTCCGTAATAAAATTGATTAAGTTTATGATACTTTTGGCACAATTTTTCTGCAGTCAGCGCTTCACCTTTCTCAGCTTCTTCATGGGTATACTTTTCAAATTCAGCAAACATAACCTGCCTAAATATTGTTCCTTTAAACTGTTCAAGATAATGGTTTAATAGATACAACTTCTCGTTTTTGTCTCTTGCATTTTTTAAAAGGTAGTCTATTAAAATAGATTCATTGCAAGTAGATGCGACTTCTGCAACAAATATCTTATAGTGAGAATTGATGTATTTCTGAGCTTTGTCAGAATAATACGTATGAAGTGAATGCCCCATCTCATGAGCAATGGTGAAAACATCATCCAATTTACCTTGAAAGTTCAGAAGCACAAATGGATGCACGCCATAAGTTCCCCATGAATACGCTCCAGATGTCTTGCCTCTATTCTCATAGACATCTATCCAACGGCTATCAAAGCCTTCCTTTAAGATGCTTACATACTCATTACCCAATGGCTCTAAAGCTTTTAGCACTATGTCTTTGGCTTCTTCGTATTCATATTCTTTGTCAAAGTCAGCAACTAATGGCACATAAAGATCGTACATATGCAGCTCATCAAGTTTCAACATCTTTTTTCTAAGAGAAACATATCTGTGTAATAGATTAATCTTTTCATGTATAGCTTCTATCAAATTGTCGTAAACAGATACAGGGACATTGTCATCAAAAAGCGAAGCTTCCAAAGATGTACTATAATTTCTTATCTTTGAATAGAATACATCTTTCTTAACATTGGAATCTGTCATGGCTGCGTACGTATTGGCAAAATTTTTGTAGACGCTGTAAAGTGATTCAAAGGCCTTCTTTCTGACATTCCTATCTTTACTGCTTATGTATTTAATATAATTTCCATGCGTCAGCTCCACCAAATCCCCATCTTCATCTTCAATAGAAGGAAATCTGATGTCGGCATTATCCAGCATTTTGAATATATTCTCAGGAGAGTGTGCCATGACTTCACTTTCTGCCAATATCATCTCTTCTTTGTCTGAAAGGGTATGAGGCTTATACCTTAATAAATTCTCCAGAAAATGCCTATAATCTATGAAATCATCATTATCCTCAATACAGCTTTTCAAGACTTTTTCATCCATCGATAAAATCTCTGGAGCAATAAAAGAAGCTGCACTAGATGCCTCAATATTAATTCTCATAGCTTTATCTGTCAATGCTTGATATTTGCCATTGCCATTGTCTTCGTCTCTCTTCATCCTGGCATACACAAAAAGCTTCTCTATAATCATCTGCAAGGCATCATTTAGCTTAAGAACATTTAAAAGGGATTCTGCATCTTTAATCTTGCCTTTAAAGTCTGACAATTGCCTTATGATTTCCTTGGCTTTGTCAAAATCGTCATTCCACTCTTTATCGCTTTCATATATGTCTTCCAGTTTCCACTTGTACTTGTCGTCGATGTCTTTTCGATCTTTCAACTTCTTATCCATATTAACCTCCAAATTAGATACTTTCTTTAAATTTTAATTTTTTAATCATGTGTTTTTTATTCAAAGCGTTTTTAAAAGCATCTGAATAATCTTGCCCCGCTTTGAAATTTTCAACGAATTCCAACATTGTACTTTCACCATATTTGTCTATAAGTATATTAGATATTTCCTGGATATTGTCCAAATCAACCTCAGAATTGCCAACAATACAATTGCCTATATTGTACATGTTGACTTTCATTTTTTATCGTCCTCTATCAAAAGCGCTCTGGTAGGTGCAGCTTCTGCACCATCTACTTTTAAAGGAGCAGCAATCAATGTATATTTTCCTTCTCTTACGTCTTTTAACCTTAATCCTTCAAGTATAGTTATTCCGTTTCCAAGTAAAGTCTTATGGGTTTCGTGGTTTGGCTGTGCTCTTTCTATTCCAAGTCCATCTGTTCCAACTCCTATTACTTTCTTTTCCTTCAAATACTCAGCTCCGCTTGCATCTAAGAAAATGAAATTAAAGTTGAAACTATCTTCATAAGAATTTTTCGTCTTTAAAAGTACAAATTCTCCGCTTTCTATTTCCTTCTCTTTCAAATCATCTGCAGTTATCTTATCATCTACGTTGGTAAAATCAAGAACTTTGCATTTTGAAACAGCTTTTGTTATATCAAAATGGTCGATCGTATCACCGCCTTCTATCATGTGAAGAGGCGCATCGAAATGAGTACCTGTGTGCATATCCATACATATCCTGGATTCATGCACGCTGTCATTGGGAAAATCGCTGGTTACAATCAATTCAGGTTTTTTCTCAGGTTTGTTTTTGTAAACCTGCATATTCTTATTGATATTCATCGAAACATCATATATTTTCATCGTAAAAACCTCCTATATTCCACCACTTAAAATTATCTCTAAGAAGTAATTCATCAGCATCATAAGGTCCCCATGTTCCTGGCTTGTAGTTAGGAAACTTTGGTTTATTGTTTTTCCAGACCTCAGCTATTTTGTCTACATACCTCCATGAATACTCAACTTCATCCCATCTCGTAAAAAGAGTAGAATCTCCTCGCAGCGCGTCATAAATCAATCTTTCATAAGCTTCTGGTGAATTCATGCCAACTTGGCAATTTTGACAAAAATCCATTCGTACCGGTATCACCTTATTTAAAGTACCAGGTCTTTTCGCATTAAACTGCAAAAAAACGCCTTCTTCAGGTTGTATCTTAATGACCAGCAGGTCTGGCATAAGTCCACCATACTCTTTAAAATACAAAACGCCTGGGAGAGGTTTAAACTGTATTATTATTTCAGTGGATTTTACTGGCAATTTTTTACCTGTTCTTATGTAGAAAGGTACACCGGCCCATCTAAAATTGTCTACAAAGACTTTAATTGCAGCAAATGTCTCTGTATCGGAATCAGGTGATACTCTATCCTCGTTCCTATAACCTTCATACTGACCTCTCACTGCATTTTTCAATACAAGATCCGGCGTTAACTCCTTAAGAGATTTTAACACCTTCACTTTTTCATCATGGATAGAATCAGTAGTAAGATCAATAGGCGGTTCCATGGCAGTCAGCGTCAAAAGCTGCAACATGTGATTTTGAATCATGTCTCTTAGCGCACCAGCTTTTTCATAGTATCCACCTCTATTTTCTACGCCAACCGTCTCACTGGAGGATATCTGCACATTGTCTATGTATTTGTTGTTCCAAACTGGCTCAAAAAACACATTGGCAAACCTGATTACCATTATGTTTTGCAACATTTCTTTGCCTAAATAGTGGTCTATGCGATACGTGTTTTTTTCAGTAAAAACATCAGTTATCTTTTTGTTTAAATAAACTGCAGAATTCAAATCCTTGCCAAATGGTTTTTCTATCATGACTCTTTGCCACGATTTTTCATTCTCTGCCATTCCATGTTGATGTAACTTTTCAACGATGAGTTCAAAATACTCAGGAGCTACCGCCAAGTAATAAATTCTATTTCCGTTTGTTTGATATTTGTCATCAAGCGCTCTCAAAAAATCTTTAAGTCTTGAGTATCCATCATCATCATGAAACTCAAACTTTTGATAGTATATTCTATCTCTTAAATTTTTCCAAAGCTCATCATCTATTTTAATTCTCGAAAATTTCTTAATAGATTCGTATACTTCATTGCGATAAATCTCATCCGTCTTATCACGCCTTCCAACCGAAACGACGCAAAAATTTTCTGGAAGGCTTTTTTCATAAAGCAAATTGTAAACAGCGGGCATCAACTTTCTATGAGTTAAGTCTCCTGTGCCACCAAAAATAACCATAACACTGGATATATTATCTGTTGCCATAATATCACCTTCTTTCATTTAATGTCTTAAATTTTAACCATTTCTATACATTATAATAACTCAGAAACAGCATTTTTTAAAATAACTTTCAAAAAATTTCTATCATTAATAATTATTATTTATTAATATATTTTTCTTAATAGATATTATACTACTTTTTTATAATTATTGAAATAAAGAAACGTCAATAATCATCTTAAAATGAAAAAATAGGAGCATTAAAGCTCCTTACCGTATAGTTAAATACACATTCAACAATCTTTTTATTTCATCACACACACCATCGTCAGCCTGTATCATTATGTTGTTGCCGTCTATCTTATATTCAAAACCAGTATATCCTTTGTTTAGTAAATACTCTTTTACTGCGTTAACACCACCATCGCCGTTTGCAACAAGCACTTTTTTACCCACAAAGTCACCATTAACGTACACATTTAATGCATCCTGTGATTTCTTTAAAAGTGAATCTTCTTCATAAGTTGTCATAGCGCTAATAATGCCTGGAGCTATGGTATTTTGTCCGTTTAAATTTATCATGAAATCACCTCACAGGATATTCTATACACAAATCTGCTATTATATTCTTCTATGATACATTAATTATTTAATGTTTGCTTCTTTATGTTTTTTAACTATATTATCTGCTAATTCATCTAAAAGCTTATAATCTTCTTCTTTTGGAAGACCTTTTATAAATACTGGCGGTATCACTTCAACTTTTAGGTTTGTAATCATGCTGGACAATTGGTCAATAGTTTTTCCGCCCCAACTGTATGACCCAACAATTGATAAAAATTTAGTTTTTGGCTTTAAGGCATTTGCGAGATATGTAGCATAAATCACCTGTGGGTGTGCCCCAGTCAAAACCGTCGGCGTGCCTACGACTATTGTGGCAGCGTCAACTAATGACATAGCAAGTTCACCTAAATCTGTAACTGTTAAATCATATGGTTTTACAACGACACCTTTTTGTGAAAGAACAGCAGTCAAATAATCTACCATTGCTTTTACAGAACCGTGCATTGTAACATACGGTATAACAACTATATTCTTCGGTTCGTCGTATACCCAGCTATTGTACGCATCAAAAATGAATTGTGGTCTATTGTAAACCGGACCATGGGATGGAGCTATGTAATCTATTTTTAAATCTTTTATCTTTTCAAGATTTTTTGCCACAAAGTTTCTAAAAGGCATCATTATTTCTGCATAGTATCGCTTTGCAGAATTATAAACATGGCATTCATCTTCTGCAAAAAGCTTCGATGTAGCCAAATGTGAACCTAAAAAATCACATGTAAACAGGATATTGTCTTCTTCAAGATATGTAAACATGGTCTCAGGCCAATGTACCCATGGGGCATGAATAAACCTAAGAGTCTTTCCTCCAAGAGATACAGTTTCATTGTCTTCTACAGTTATTATCTTGTCTTCAGAAATATGTAGAAGATCCATTAAAAAGGCCTTTGCTTTCGGAGTGCATATAACTTTTGCATCAGGATACTTTTCTAAAACAAAAGGAATTCCACCAGAATGGTCCTGTTCGGAATGATTTGATACAATATAGTCTATCTTTTGTACATCTTTCAATTGATCCATAAGCACTTCTATTTTCATAGGATCAACTGTGTCTATCAAAGCTATCTTTTCACTGCCTTCTATGAGATAAGCATTATAGCTTGTCCCGTCAGGAAGTGGAATAAGAGAGTCAAACAATCTCCTTTCAAAATGGACTGCACCAATTTTTGTTACACCATCTTTAAGCTGCATTGGTTTCATTTTAACTACCTCCTTATCGAATATTTTATCATATTTTTAATAATTTTACCAAACTCAACGCAAAATATGTAATTGAAGCGAGTAAATAAAAACGTAAAAAATGAGGTGTTACAATGGTAAATATAACAACAACACATATTGTCTACTTAATTTCAATACTTGTAATATTTTTATTTATGGTCTTTCGAAAAGACATAATTTTGCCTTGTATTGTGGGCATATTTGCCGTAGCAATGTCACAGACTAAAAACGTATTGAAATCTATTGAAATTTTGTATTCTTCTGTATTTGTATCCGGAAAAGAGCTTTGGCAGGTAATACTTATCATTTCCCTGATTATTGCCATGTCACGTGCACTTGATGATATAGGCGCAGATGTTGTCATAGCAAAGCCATTATTGAGATTTCTAAGCTCTCCAAGTAAAACATTTTGGATCGTGGGCATAGTGATGATGGTTTTATCTCTTTTCTTGTGGCCGTCACCTGCTGTTGGTTTAATAGGTGCTGTCTTAATCGGGCCTGTTTTGAAATCAGGCTTTGATGAATTGAGTTTTGCATCCTTAGTAACCATATTCGGATTTGGAGCTGCTTTATCAGGAGATTTTTTTATACAAGGTGTTCCATCTGTAACAGCTAAAACATTAGGAATACCTACATCAAAATTAATTTTAAGTAGCATACCAGTATGGGGTGTAACATCTCTCATCACAATAGTTTTCTTTTATTTTGTTACAATGAAAAATTTAAAAGACAATAAGCAAAAAGAAAATAATTACAACAATGATTTAGATGGAAAGAAAATATACAGGGAAAGTTACATTATTTCATTTGTCGCTGTACTCTTTTTTGCCATCGATACTTTTTTAATGTACATTTTAAAAATCAAAGGAAATGCGGCAACGGCATTAATCGGCGGCACTGCAATAATCGTACTTTTAGCTTCAACAATCGTACAAAAAGATTTCTTAAACAAGACAAGAGACTACTTGAAAAATGGTTTCTTGTCTGGAATCAAAACATTTGCTCCAATCATATTGATAAGTGCTTTTTTCTTTTTAGGAGAGTTGACAACTGCAAAAGAGGTCATAGGTCCAGATGCGAAAGGATATCTCATGGATCTCGGCATTTACCTTTCAAAGCACATTCCTTTAAATAAATACACTGTAGCATTGATGCAGCTTTTAATAGGAATACTGACAGGACTATCAGGCTCAGGATTTTCTGGGCTACCTTTGGTAGGTGCACTTTCTAAAACTTTTGCTCATACGCTTAATATAAATTCATCAATATTGGCTTCATTAGGTGAAATAACCTGTATATGGGTTGGTGGTGGCACCATAATCCCTTGGAGCGTGGTACCTGTAACTGCAGTCATTAAGGTGGACCCTGATGCGATAGTCAAAAGAAATCTGCTTTCGGTAATCGTAGGTTTGACTTGCGGTTACATAGTAACGGTATTGCTACTATAAAATAAAGGGTATCAACCAAGATACCCTTTATGATATTCCTCTCATTATGTAATCCATCACGTTGTTTTTCTCATTATCATTCATTTTCTCCCATGCTGCTTCAAAAATTATGCCAAGACCAGGTATGGCATTCTCCTCCTTTGCATCTACAGCTTCTTGTATAAATCCTTTAATATCGTCTTTTGAACGATTTTTTAAATTGTCAAGGATGATCTTTCTTATATCCATTTCAATACCTCCTTCGTACTTATTATTCCAAATCAAATCAACAATATTAGTCATAAAAAAATAACCCCAATAGGGTTAAAAAGAAATTTTAAATAGATACTTCAAAATCAGCAATACAATTATTCCTGGTATGCCAAAAACACCTGCAACAAAAGCATTTATTATGTTTAAATGCAATGTTAAGCCAAAAATCGAGCCAAAAAAATTAAAAATCAAAAGAAAAATATAGCCAATTATAGAATTTATGACAAATTTAAAAAGTATTTTTATAGACTTTCCAAAAAGCCAAACTATAAATGCAAGTATTATGATTCCTATTGCAAACGAAAAAAAGCCTGGCAAAAGCACAAAACCACCTCACAACATAATTATACACCTATTATATCATATTAAAAATAGATTAGAACACATAAAGACATGTTGAATTAAACTTAAAGTTAATATAAAATTAAATAGTGTTTAACAAATAAATAGTAAGGAGTCGGTATCTTATGATTCTTTTAATCAAAGCTTTTATACTTGGTATCGTAGAAGGCTTGACTGAATTTCTGCCTGTATCTTCAACAGGCCATCTGATCATCGTTGGGGATTTATTAAACTTTAAAGGTGCCTATGCCACAATGTTTGAAGTGGTCATACAACTAGGTGCTATACTTGCCATCGTATATTATTACAGAGAAAAAATATGGAATTCTCTTAAAAATCTAGCACCTAATAAATGGGGATTCAGATTATGGCTTAAGATCGTCATCGCTTTCATTCCATCAGCAATTTTAGGACTTCTGCTAAATGATTTTATCGATAAACATTTATTCTCACCTTTTACAGTATCAATAGCACTTGTGATAGGTGCAATAATGATGATTATTGTAGAAAACGCATTTTCCAACTATAAAATCGATGACATGGATAAAGTAACCCCAAAAAAGTCTTTTTGGATTGGAGTTGCACAATGTATGTCCCTATTCCCCGGTATGTCAAGATCGGCATCGACGATTATGGGTGGCATGATGGCAGGGCTATCAGTAAAGGCTGCTGCAGAGTTTTCATTTTTCTTGGCTATACCCACAATGTTTGGTGCTACAGTCGTATCACTTCATAAAGGAATAGCTACAATGACATCTATAGAATGGGAAGCTTTAGCAGTAGGTTTTATAATGTCATTTATAGTTGCCTTGATAGTTGTCGACAAATTTCTGTCGTACCTTAAAAGTCATCCATTAAGACCTTTCGCTTACTACAGATTGATAGTAGGAATAATCATGATAGGACTTGTGTTGACAAACATAGTAAAATAAGAATTTTTTAGCAGGCCAATATCTGGTCTGCTTTTAATTTATAATTCATCATAAGCCTTTGAATATACATCATAATCATTATCACTATAAAGGACAAATCTCACTTCTTTGATTTGACTTTTGTCAAGGTAATCAGACACTGCCCTTAAAGCAATTTTTGCAGCCCTTTCAACAGGAAATCCATAAGCGCCTGTGCTTATAGACGGAAAGGCAATTGTCTTTAAATTGTATTTATCAGCTATTTTCAAACTCTCTATGTATGCGCTGGCTAATAAGTTGTCCTCGTCATTATTCCCATCTTTCCAAATTGGGCCGACCGCATGTATAACGTAGCTTGCTTTTAGATTACCTCCGTGTGTTATTACAGCTTTTCCGGTTGGACAACCACCTTCTCTATCTCTTATTTCTCTGCATTCTTCATCTATGACTTTCCCGCCAGCTCTATGTATAGCACCATCTACACCGCCACCACCTAAAAGACCAGAATTGGCAGCATTTACAATTGCATCAACCTCTTGATCTGTTATATCACCTTTAAGAAGCTTTATTTTTTCTTTCACACTATCACCTCGTCAATATTCACAATAAGCAAGTTTTGAAAATACATTCATAGTATACATGAAAAACTACTTTATATCAAGAAGCCATTTAAGGAATTTTACTGACAAGTCTTTGTTTTTAGAATTAGATAGCACAGCAATTATCTTGTCATGATAATCATATCCAATCCCATCTAAATATTTATTATCTTTGTTGAGATAAATGCCATATGTGCCAGCTTTGACATCTTTTGAAGCAGGAAGTTTCTCTGTGTCCAATCCACTTAAATCAAGATTTTTTACAGTGTCAAGATTTAAAAACGCTCCTTGATTTCCTAATGCATAAAAATTATCCTTGTCAAGCGCTATGACATCTACTTCTTCAGCAGAAATTTTGACCATAAGTTTTTGTACAGATGTGGGATCAAGCTGAAATTTTCCGTCACTGCCTTTTGTCAACATGTAAAATTCAACTAATGCTTGATTTTTCCCCTTATCAGTTCCTAAAAGTTCTTTTGTGATGGTATTCTGGAAATTCATTTCCTTATCAAAATTTATCGATGTTCCTATCATTGAGAAGTCAAATACGTAATTTTTGTTTGTCAAAATTGAATTGACAAATGATGCAACTATAGCTACAACGATAATCCCTACTATTATGTGTATCTTATAATAATCCCAAATGTACTCTACCTTTTCTTTAAATGTCATATCTTTCATCCACTTGTTTGATTTCATACCATATCCTCCTGTAAAACTAATGTAGTTTTTTCTCTAAATCAATCAGTTTTAATGGATCATTAGTGATTATTCCATCAACGCCCAATCGAATCATGTTTTTCATAAGTTCTTCATCATCAATCGTCCATGGAAACAATTTGACATTATTCGATTTGCAGCCTTTCACAACCTCAGGTATTATATTTACATAAAATGGATGAAGCGAATATGCGTGCATCCTATTTGCAATATGCCACGGTTCTACAAGTCCACACTCATACAAAAGTCCAATGTTAAGCCTTGGCTCAATCTCTTTCACTGTCTTCAAGCTATAATGATTAAATGATGATATTAAAGCCAAATCTTCAAAATTATAATCAAATACGCAGTTGACCAGTTTCTCTTCTATCCCCGGATATGATATCAAGCCACTTTTTATCTCTATGTTTACCAATATGCTCCTATTTCCCAATAGCTCAAAAACCTCCGCTAAAGTAGGTATCTTCTCATTCATATAATTTCTGCCAAATTTTATTCCTGCGCTTAGCCTTTTAAGCTCTTTCAATGTATAGTCCTTAACATATCCTATTCCGTCAGTTGTCCTATCTACTCGTTCATCGTGTATTACCACAAGATATCCGTCTTTGCTAAGCTGTACATCCAATTCTATTCCGTCTGAGCCTGCATCAACAGCTCTCTTAAATGACGACAGCGTATTTTCCGGAGCGTTTTTAGAATCACCGCGGTGTGCTATGACAAGCGTCTTTGACATACTACCCCACCTTAAACATTTATTTTTGCACAATATGTTTTATCATCACAGTGAAAGAAGGCTATGTACACATTTCCTCCTTCTATATTTAAAACATCATGCTTAAAAAAGCCTATAGAGAGATTCTTATTTTTTTCAGAATTAGACATGCCAACTGCTGCCGGCAGATTGCGCTTTAACCATTCATCATTCCGCAACAATGATTTTACTTCATCTGGTACTTTTTTATCCTCTTTAAGGCAATCAGGATATGCCTTATTATTAGTAGAGTACAAATAGTCAAACCTTAAATAATCTTTAAAATAATCAGTATCTACACCTTCCGAAAAGGCAAATCTATAAATAATATCAAATAAATCATTTAAAGAATGCTTTTTTCCATAAAATCCGTTTTCTTCCCAAAAACAATTCAAACGGCTATACAATTCAAACGGATCTTTAAAAAAATCAAGCAAAAATCTTAATGACATTTTAAATTTCCCAGAATTGTAATACTTATCTACTAAGAAAGCGATATTTTTAAGCTCATACAGCTCCATGTAAGATATTGTATTGGTCATCAGAACTTCATACGGAGGATCACTTTTATATTTGATGCCATAGATATCTTTGTTTTTTCTAATTCTGGTCCCTTTTAGAAGCTTTAAAAAGCCTAATTGAATTTCGTCAGGATTTAACTCATATACATCATTAAAAGATTTCACAATCGAATTAAAATCGTCGCCAGGCAATCCAGCGATTAGATCTACATGCACCTTTACACCTGCATTGATGATAAGTTTTATGCCATTTAACGCACCACTAACGTCTGGATTTCTCGACACGTTCTTTAAAGTTTCCTTGTTAGTCGTCTGTATGCCTACTTCAAATTGAATTCTGTCTTCTATGCCTTTTAAGCTATCTATAAACTCTTGATTGACTAATTCAGGATTAACTTCGCAGTGAAATACTGTGTCGCTCCTCATACCCCTTATTATGTCTAATATTTCTACTGCTCTTTTTATATTGCTGTCAAAAGATCTGTCTATAAGTTTTACAATTCTTGCGCCCATGTTTGTCAGTTTCTCTAAATCATCTCTGACTTTTTCAATGCTGGCATATCTCAACTTATTATCAAGAGATGATAAGCAATAAGAACATCTAAAAGGGCACCCTCTGGATGTCTCATAATACACAAGCTTATTGGAAATATCCTCCCCACCATAAGGAAATGGAATATCGTCCAGACAAACATAATCAGTATTTTCTCTTAATATTACTTTTCCATCCTTCATATAACTTATGCCATTTAAGTCATACACATTTTCGCCATTATGGATTTTTTGTAGAAGATTTTTAAAAGTTGCTTCCCCTTCGCCTAACACAATAAAATCTGCAACACCAGTTTTCAATAAATCATCTGAATCAAAAGATATTTCAGGTCCTCCAAGAACTATTAAAATATCTTTATTGACCTTTTTTATGTATTCACAAAGCTTCAGCACTTTATCTATATTCCATATATAACAAGAGAATCCAATGACATCAGGCCTTTTGTTTAGGATATTATGTAGAATTAAGTCCAAATCATCATTTATGGTCATTTCCAAAAGCTGGATGTCCATAGGTCTACAATACAGCTTAATATTTCTTATGGCTAAATTTGTATGGTAATATTTAGCGTTTAATGCTACCAGCAGTGTCTTCATTATTGCACCTTCCAATGATAAATCTATCTTAATTATAGCACATACATACAAAAATAAAGTAAAATAATTTTAAATCCATCTTTGCATATAATATAATATATTCATGGTAATAATCCGTAGAAAGAGGTGATTAGATTGTACGTAAAGTTTAATAAAATATGGTTTTTGCTGACATTTGTTGCATTGTTATTTTCATCTTTGTACATATATTACACGCTTACACCTAATATCGTATCTCAAGACGTATATAAATTTTTTTCACACTATACAGTAGAAAAATCTATCCCATACCACAAAGAAAATAGATTATTGTATATTTCTTCTTTTTTAGTTCAATTGATTTTTTTGCTTTGGTTTGTTTTCGGTGGACTCTCAATTAAATTATCAAAAATATGTGAAAGAATCAGTGGAAAGCATTATTATCTAAGTGTATTCATCTTTTTTCTATTATTGTGGATAATTTTAAAGTTGTTATCACTGCCATTTAGTTTCTATTCATACAGACTACAAGTAAAATGGGGATTCTCCGTGCAGACAATTCAATCATGGTGGTTAGATTACATTAAAAACTCGCTAATAGATATTGTTCTATCCAGCGTAGGAATAGTTTTGCTATTCTTTGCTATAAATAAATTTCAAAAAACTTGGTGGGTATATGCATCCATATTTCTTACTGCTATGTTATTTTTGCAAAACTTTATTTGGCCGTCTTTTATAGCACCTATGTTCAATAAATTTACACCTATTACAGATCCAGCCATCCTTAGCATGGTAAATGACATATCAAAAAACGCAGGAATAAAAATTGACAGAGTCGAAGAAATGGATGCCAGCAAGCGAACGACACTTGCAAATGCGTATTTCTATGGTTTTGGCAACACAAGTAAAATAGTCCTTTACGACACGCTGCTAAAAAAATATCCGCAGGACGAAATAAAAGCTGTAATTGCCCACGAAGCCGCCCATTGGAAAGAAAATCACGTTTTAAAGAGCATAATAATTGGTTCATTTGGGATCTTTATAATATTCTTTATATTCAATATTCTTTTAAAGACGAGTATCATCAAAGCGCAAAGCCTCAGATATAGTCCCTATATAATCTCAGTGTTTTATCTTTTTATGTTGCTTGTCAATTTTGATACAAATCCAATTCAAAATTTTATATCAAGGCAAATGGAAAGACAAGCTGATTTGCTTTCCGTACAATACCTCCATGATAAAAATTCAGTGATCAAGTTGCAGGTAGATTTAGCAGAAAAAAGCTTATCCGACGTAGAACCTCCAAAATTCATCGAGTGGTTTTCTTATACACACCCCAGTGCCATGAATAGAATTAGAGCCGTTGAAAAATCTAAGATATAAAAACAAATTCCATATTAAGCAACAAAATAACCACTCCTTTAGTCGAGTGGTTAAGTAATTTCAAATATGTTTTTGTATTTTATATTGACCATTTTATTTTTTGTCATGTGGATAACTCTTAAAACCCGCATGACTGTAAGCAATGGTCTGAGTGACTGGATTTGAACCAGCGACCTCCAGAACCCCATTCTGGCGCGCTACCAACTGCGCCACACCCAGACATCTTACAATAGTATTATAAAACGTAATGTCTAAAAAATCAAGTATCACAATATGATGCAGATTATGCCGCCACCTCCATCATTGACGATTCGCTCAAGCGTATCCCTTAGCCTCATGCTTACATTGTCTGGAATCTTGCCAAGCTTGTTCTGCATCCCTTCTTTTACAAGATCGCTTAGAGATTTCCCGAATATATTTGATTCCCAGATTTTATCCGGATCATTTTCAAACTGTTCTGTAATGTATTTGACGAAATCTTCGCTTTGCTTTTCTGTGCCGACAATTGGCGATACTTCAGTTGTAACATCCGTTCTAAATATGTGAAGGGAAGGTGCAGATGCTTTAAGCCTTACAGCGAAGCTGCCACCTTGTCTTACTATCTCTGGCTTTTCAAATTCCATGTTATCTATGCTGGCAGGAACAACACCTACGCCTTTTTTCTTAGCATCTTCAATGGCATCCTTTAATTTATCGTACTCAGCCTTTGCATACGATAACTCTTTCATCATTTTCATAAGATCTCTGTCACCGCGTATTTCAAGGCCGCATTCATCACTTAATATTTTAAAGAAAAGGCCTTCCTTTGTCTTTGCTTCTATGTCTGCAATGCCTTCACCTGGATCTATCTTTTTAATCACTACATCAGCCATGTGTTCATTGGACTTTATGGCATCAACTGTCTTTTTTATATCCCTCAATCTAAATAAGTCATCTATACTTTGTTTAACTGTACTCATTATGCTTTGTTTTAACCAGTGCTCATTTTCAAGCACATCCACCCATCTTGGCAGATCAATGTTAAGCTCTGTAATTGGAAATTCATAAAGCACTTTTTCAAGTATATTTTTAATATCAGCCATGCTCATCTTAAGCACATTGACTACAACCACTGGTACGTCGTACTTCATTTCCATATCTTTCGCTAATTTAACTGTGTCGGCGTCATCTGGATGTGTGGAATTCAATAATATTATAAATGGTTTATGTATTTCCTTTAACTCTTTTACAACTCTTTCTTCCGATTCTACGTAGTTATCTCTTGGTATCTCTGTAATACTTCCGTCTGTCGTCACAACCAATCCGATTGTTGAATGGTCATTTATTACTTTTTTGGTTCCTATTTCAGCAGCTTCTTCAAATGGAATCTCATAGTCATACCATGGAGTTGTAACCATCCTCGGTTTATCGCCTTCTAGATATCCCATTGCACCTTTAACCATGTATCCTACGCAATCCACCAATCTTACACTGAAACTGGTGTTTTCGTTTAGTGAAATTTCTACCGCTTTCTCCGGTACAAATTTAGGCTCCGTAGTCATTATTGTCTTACCTGCTGCGCTCTGAGGCAACTCATCCTGGACTCTCTCTTTAAGGTTTAAATTGTCGATATTCGGCAATACCAATATATCCATAAATCTCTTTATAAATGTTGATTTCCCAGTACGAACAGGACCTACGACGCCTATATATATATCGCCTTCTGTTCTTTCTGCTATATCCTTATAAATATCGTAATTTTCCACATCATTTCCCTCCTTCTTATAGATAAATATAGTTTTTATACTTTAACACTACATATATATGAGGGAAATAGACAATTATGAATAAAAAAGAGGACACAATTTTATATGCCCTCCATCTCATGCTTCTTATTGCGTGTCATCAATGAATATACAGCTTCTCTGGGATTTTTACCTTCAAATAGTATTGAATAAATTTCATTAGTTATTGGCATCTCAATGTTATGAATTTTAGAAAGTTCGTAAGCTGATTTCGTCGTATTAACGCCCTCTACAACCATTCCGATTTCATTTAGCGCTTCGTCTAATGATTTGCCTTGCCCTATTTTTATGCCAGCCTTTCTGTTGCGGGAATACATGCTGGTACATGTTACAATAAGATCTCCCATGCCTGTCAATCCCAAGAATGTAAGTGGATCGGAACCTAATGCAACACCTAAACGAGTGATTTCAGCAAGTCCTCTTGTCATAAGTGCAGCCTTAGTATTATCCCCAAAACCAAGCCCGTCTGATATACCAGCACCTAATGCAATGATATTTTTAAGAGATCCACCTAATTCAACGCCTATCAAGTCTTTATTTATATACAACCTGAAATTTTCATCCATCATTACATCTTGCACATATTCACATGCATTTATATCGCTTGATGAAATAACACATGCTGTAGGTATGTGCCTACAGACTTCCTCAGCATGGCTTGGTCCAGAAAGCACAACAACTGGATTATCCACTATCTCTTGTATAACCTGAGACATCCTTTTTAAACTGGAAGTTTCAAGACCCTTTGCTAAATTTACAATTATTGCCGACTTGTCAATTAACCCTTTTATCATTTCTACCACATATCTTACTGCGTGTGAGGGAACTGCTAAAACTATTATTTTCTTGTTTTTAACTACATGACTCATGTCAGTAGTTATATCAATGCTTTTTGGCAATTTTGCATCAAGGTACTTTTTATTATAGCCCGTTTTTTTGATTTCTTCCATCTGGTTTTGATCTCTCGTCCACATGCAAACATTGTGGCTCATAGAATCCAAATGAATAGCCATTGCTGTTCCCCAACTGCCTGCACCTAATACTGCAACGTCCATTTGTAAATCCCTCTTTACTTTATATTTGTTTTTTGTCCAAATTTCGATTCGGTTCCATTGAGTAATCGTTTTATATTCGCTCTGTGCTGGAACACAGCCATTGATGTAATCAGTATTGCAAACACCAGCATATTAGATGATTTGTAATAGATAATATTAAAAATGAGAAATGAAACTGCTCCTATTATAGAACCAAGCGAAACATACTTGCTGATAGTGATAATAGCAATTCCTATTATAAGCGACAAAACCGCAATAACAGGACTTATGGTCACAATAGCTCCAAAGCTTGTAGCTACTCCTTTACCACCTTTAAATCCCAAGAAAACAGGCCAATTGTGCCCCATTACTACTGCTATTCCTGCAACATAACCACCTATATTCCCAGCAATAAACCTACCAAGAAGTACAGCTAAAACTCCTTTTAATACATCAGACAAAAACACAAAAAAAGCGACTTTAAATCCAAGAACCCTCATGACGTTTGTAGCCCCAGCATTTCCACTGCCGTACTTTCTTATATCGGTTTTTTTGATAAAATTAGTAAAAAAATAAGCACTGTTAAACGACCCAATTAAATAGGCAAGTATAGCGACTAATGCTATCTTCACCGTAGATTCACCTCCTTTACTTTTCGCCTTTTTTTCTAACTTCAATTTTTAATGGCACGCCTTCAAATCCAAAATTATCTCTCAGTGTATTCTCTATAAACCTCACATACGAAAAATGCATTATCTCCGGATCATTTACAAATACCGCAAACGATGGTGGCTTTATGCCAAATTGCGTCATGTAGTACACTTTTAATACGCGGCCTTTTTCTGCAGGTGGCGGATTTATAAGCAATGCTTCACTTATCACATTGTTTAACGTACCAGTAGAAATCCTCTTATTGTACTCTCTCCAAACGCTATTTATTAGTTCAAAAAGCTTATTCAATCTTTGCCCGGTTTTGGCTGATATAAACGTTATTGGCGCAAAACTCATAAAAGAAAACTTCTCCCTTATAAGCTTTGTATATTCATTTACGGTGCTGTTGTCTTTTTCAATGAGATCCCATTTGTTCACCGCAATTATCATTGCTTTATTCTGTTCAAAAGCATAACCGGCAATTTTTGTATCTTGCTCAGTAGGACCTTCAGTAGCATCTATTACAAGAATGCATATGTCAGATCTATCAATTGCAGATAAAGCCCTCAAAACGCTATATCTTTCAATCTTATCTTCTATTTTTCCTTTTTTCCTCATTCCTGCTGTATCGATTATGACGTATTTTCTGTCATCTTTTTCAAAGTACGTGTCAAGAGCATCTCTTGTAGTACCAGGTATGTCGCTGACGATGGCCCTTTCTTCGCCCAATATCTTATTGACGAGAGAAGACTTCCCTACGTTTGGCTTCCCTATAAAACATATTTTAATAGTTTCTTCATCGTATTCATCTATATGATCAGGTATATTTTCAATGACTTCATCCAACAAATCTCCTATGCCTAATCCATTAGATGCTGATATTGCTATTGGCTCTCCAAATCCAAGTCGCATCGAATCATAATAGCTAATAGGCATTTCTTTAAAGTTGTCAACTTTATTCAATACAAGCAAAACTTTTTTGCGAGATTTCCTCAACATAGTTGCTATGTCCTCATCAACAGGACTTACGCCTTCTTTTCCATCAATTACAAATAAAATCAAGTCAACCGTTTTTAAAGCAGCTTCAACTTGCATCTTTATTTTCGAAAAAAACTCATCTTCCGAATCTGGCTCAAGCCCTCCTGTGTCAACCAATATAAACCTTTTATCCATCCATTCCGTCTCATAGTAAATTCTATCTCTGGTTACACCAGGTTGATCTTCAACAATCGAAATGCGCTGTCCAGTTATCTTATTAAAAAGCGTCGATTTCCCAACATTTGGTCTACCTACAATTCCTACCATAGGATATGCCATCGTATCACCTTCCAATTATCTTTTGTATAAATTTTTTACCATCTACTTCGGAAACTAATACTTTTGTATTAAGCTCTTTTTCAACATCATCTATTGTCACATCATCTAAAAATGAATCAGTACCTTCTTTTATCATGGAATCAGGTATTATTAAAGTTTCACCATTTATTTTACCTTTCAACTGATTTATAATATCGCTGCCTGTTATAAGACCTGAAACAGTTATCTTTTTGCCAAAGAAATTATTAATTATTGGAACGACTTTAATATCTACACCTTTTTTATCCAGCATATAAACAAGTTCCTCAATAAATTTATATGCTGACACTCCCGTTATAACACAAAAACTATCTTTAGACTTCACATCTCCAATTTTTTTGTAGTAATCTACAAACTGCTTTTTAAACATGGCCATAAGGCCTACACCATTTTCAATCTGCGGAAAATTCTCATACGCATTATAATCAGGTATGTCTACGTCTGCTAAAACGTAAAATTCATCCGCTGCAAATACAAATGATGTTTTTATATCACTTTTCAATCTTTTCTGCCACTTAGATATTTTATTTAATACATCTTGTGCTCCTTCTTTATCAAATGTTTTAAGCTCAAAAAGCCCTTCTCTATGGTCCGTAAGTCCAACCGGCACCACCGCAACTGATTTTACTCCCGGAAAAAGCTTTGACAGATCCTCAATAGTCTTATCGAGGATTTGCCCGTCGTTGAGCCCAGGACACAAGACTACTTGGCAGTGCACCTCAATGCCGTTTTTAATAAGCTCCTTTATCTTGTCTAAAATCCCTCCGGCATTTGGGTTTCTCATCATCCTTTTGCGGATTTCATCATCTGTAGCGTGAACAGACAAGTATATTGGAGACATCTTATACCTTATAATCCTGGAAAATTCTTCATCGCTTACATTAGTAAGCGTCACAAAATTGCCTTGCAAAAAAGACAAGCGGTAATCATCATCTTTGAAAGCCAAACTATGCCTTACATTCTTAGGCAACTGATCGACAAAACAAAAAACACACTTATTCCTGCAGTGTTTTAGCTTATCTATGATCCCTGTCTCAAAAATAAGACCCAAGTCATCATCGTAATCTTTCTCAATCTCGTAAATATATTCCTCTCCATCTTCCTTCTTTATTAAAAGCTCTATATTTTCATTAGCTATTTGAAACTTATAATCTATTAAATCTGTTATTTCACTGCCATTTATCGATATAAGCGTATCACCTGGCTCAATCCCCAATTCATCAGCAATGCTATCTTTTAGTACATCTTTTATTTTATGGTATGCCATTTAATATCCTCCTACTAATCATCCAATAATATTATGAATTAATAGAAGGACTTAGTCAAGCTCTTTTAATTTTGACTTCACACTGTTTACTATGTCTAAAAAGTTTTTGTACTTTTTTATTATTCCATAGACAGTAAAAGGTCTGCCAATAGATATCATTTTAAATCTCCTGGATGTCATGCCACCAAACTTCGTCATAAGTCCAATAGCTGGCAATGTATCAATAAGCATTATTTCTTCTTCATGTATGCCAGATTCCCTTAAAAAGCTTTTTACAGCCTTCATCATGATCTTTCTCCCGCTTTTGGCTCCAATTGCGTACACATCATTGTTAAATTCATCAACACCCATGTAAAATGGAATACCTATCTGATTACCTTCTGTCATATCATAATGAGGTAAAGACAGGAATTCTTCAAAAGCAGGAATCCTATCATTAGGAAGAAATCCAACGTGTATCGCTGCCGCTACAATGGATGAATGAGCACTTCCATAACAAACATAAGCTATAATCATGCTTTCTCCTCAATACCATCTTTTTTAAATTCTTCAACCAAATTTTTAATTCCATCAAAACGCTTAATTAACCAATTATATAAAATTTCATCAGAAATCTTTTTTAAAAGCACAATCTTTCTTATTGGAAAAATAAATTTAAGATATTTTGGTTCATACATACTTGTATCTATAAATATTAATCTGTCATACTCCAAATTGTAAATCTTTCTAAGCCCTTCTAATGTCTTTTTTATGTTATCGCTAAAACTTTTCATGCCTATGACATAAACCTCATGTAAGTTTTCATCAAACCCTATGTATTTTAGTTCACCGTAGTCTAAGTCAAGCATTTCTGGCAAAGAAAATATAGTATCTTTTGATACTTTATCTTTTAAATATCCTATATGAATATACGCTGCAATGACAGATGAAAAACATCCGTAATAGCTGTAGTATACTATTTTCAGTTTTATCACCACACTATAAAAATGGTGCTTTACCGCACCAATCAGATTACTTTTTATCTTTATTGAAAATTCCTAAAAAACTGCTGAATTCTTTCTTTGTATAATCTTTTATCTTTGACATCATCTCTCGTCCACCTGTACTTAAAAACATAAATCCTACAATCGAAAAAACGGCTACACCTATAAGGATCCAAATGCCCCAGCCTGCAGAATTGTTTTGTGACGCCGTTCCTTTCTGTGTATTAGTCAAAGTCCCAACTTGTTTCTTCTCATCTGCACCATATACAGCTTTGGTGAGAACGTCAGCCATAAATTTGGCTGATTCCTCTGCTCTTTGCCTTGTATGCGTATCTGTGCCAAATTCCAACAATAACGAATTAGGAGTTAAATCTTGATTGTAATCACCGCTTCCGTAAAAAATATCTTTTATCAAATTAGGATATTCCTTGTCTGCTATTGCTTTTATACGAAAAGCTAAGTCTTGGTTTGCTTTTAAATTTGCGTTTGTTCTACCTAAAACAAGTCTAACACCTGTCGCATTTGTACCTGCTATTTTTCGTATATAATCTTGGTACGGTGCAGCATCTCTGTGTATATCAAGTAGCAAGTCAGGCCTATCGTTTTTTAAGATTTTTAATGCACCAACTCGAGAGCGCCTGTATGCCATTGCATCATGCGGTAAATAAAGTGTCTCATCGACAAATGTTTTAATACCCTTCTTTGACAGCGCATTGCTTAACGACGCATCAACTTTATATATGCCTCCATGTCCATAAATGCTGGCAGTTCCATCTGTGGGTATATACGATTCATCGCTGTGTGTGGAGTACATTGCAATTTTTCTCTCGCCAGTTTTTTGAGCCATTGCTTGAGAAACTTCTTCTATGTTGACATCAGGAAGCTTTACCGTCTTTAAATACGTCGCATAAGCTTTGTCATTTTTTTTATCGACTTTTATTATCTTGTACATTTTATTGTCATGTGATAAATACATATCATTTACCTTTAAGTCCCAAGAAATCCTAAAAAGCACATCATTCGTCTTGTTTAGATATACCGTATAATATCCACCGTCTTTACCGCTCCAATCATCAGCGTTTATCTTTACAAATGAAAAAGATGTAACCAATACTGTAAATAATATAAACACAATCGCTTTTTTATTTCTCATCTGAATCATCACTGTCCTTTTTGCGATATTTTTCTCTAATAGCTTCAATATCATCTTCGCTTAAAAGGCTGCTGGTTAAATGCGGTTCTGTACCCTTTTTTGATGTACCTCCTTGTATTTTTTCCCTTGTTTCACCAAGTATCTCAGAGAAAAATACGGCCACTATCATTGATATGACTACAGTATCAAATGCACCTGCCCCTCCTACAGAAATCGTACCTGGTCTTGCCAAAATTATATTTGTAAGACCTTCTGCCAAGTCGCTTAAAATGACTCCCATGACACCGGCGATAAAAGCACACCTTCTTGATCTGCCAAACAAATAAGCGATCAAACCACTGATAATACCGTAGACATAGTTAGGCTCTATAAACATAGCTTCTGGTTCACTGGGCAGCAACTTTCCAGCCAGGTAAACAGCAGTTCCCGCCAATATAGATGCCACTACAGCATTTATTCTTTCAATGCCTCTTTCCGCTCTAATGAACAAATATACTGCAACGGCCGCTGGTATCACAGCACCTCCTATGTTTATAGATATCTTTCTCCCTAACGGTATATCTGGCAAAAATGTACCAACTATCATACCCATTATGATTATAAGAGCCCATGTATCTGTCATTTTCATCCTGTCTAAGGCTCTATGGGCGAATCCAAAAAGAACAAATAGACCTGTTATGGACAATATTATGTAAGCAAGTGGCATTTAACATCACCTCGATTTATATCTTTTGCAGTATTAAAAAAAGTATACAAAAAAACACCTAAAAAGGTGTTTTTAATTTTTTATTCATTTAGGTCTATATGCTGCCCACTATCAAGATATATTACCCATTCGCATATATTCGTCGCATGATCTGCTATTCTCTCCAAGTATCTAGCCACAAATAAGAATTGTGCAGCTTGATCGATGTTTTTGGGATCTTCTATCATATACGTAAGAAGCTCCCTAAAGATCTGCTTGTATAGGCTATCGACAATATCATCTTTTTGATTGATGGTCTTTGCTAATTCTGTATCTTGATTCACGTAAGAGTCGAGAGACAGCTTAACCATCTCTCTCACGATGTCGCTCATCCTTGGTATGTCAATAAGAGGCTTAATATACGTCTGATGTGCTATCCTGATCGTGGTTTTTGCTATGTCTACCGCATGATCTGCCATTCTCTCCAAATCAGTATTTATCTTTAGACCTGTAAGGACAATCCTAAGATCTCTCGCCAACGGTTGCTGTGTCAGAATTATCCTGGAGCATCTATCGTCAATTTCCACTTCTTTTTCATCTATCCTGTCATCTTGATCGATTACCTTCTGAGCCAGTTCTACATCGTGGTTTATTAAAGATAATATGGAATTTCCGATAGCTTCTTCAACCATTGCACCCATCTTTAAGATGTCGTAATGCAAATCTTCTAACTCTTTTTCAAAGTGTGTCCTGTTCACAATAGCACCTCCTTTAACCAAATCTTCCTGTTATATAATCCTCTGTACGCTTGTCACGAGGATTATAAAATATATCCTCGGTTTTCCCCGTCTCGATTATCTCGCCGTTTAAGAAAAATGACGTTGAGTCAGACACTCTTCCAGCCTGCTGCATATTGTGTGTCACGATAACTATAGTATATTTATTCTTCAATTGGTCGATTAATTCTTCTATCTTCATGGTCGAAATCGGATCGAGAGCAGATGTCGGCTCATCCATCAATATTATCTCTGGCTCAATAGCTAATGTCCTTGCTATGCACAATCTCTGCTGCTGACCGCCTGATAAGCCTAATGCAGAATCATTAAGCCTATCCTTTACTTCATCCCAAAGGGCTGCATCTTTTAAACTTTTTTCGACTATCTCATTTAATATTTTCTTATTTTTCTGTCCGTGTATTCGCGGACCATATGCGATATTATCGTATATGGTCATTGGAAAAGGATTTGGCTTCTGAAACACCATCCCTACCCTTTTTCTAAGCTCTATCGCATCAACATCTTTGTATATATTTTGATTGTCTATCATGACAGTTCCTTTAATAGTCACACCATCTATAAGGTCATTCATCCTATTCAATGTCCTTAAAAAAGTAGACTTCCCACAGCCAGATGGACCAATTAAAGCCATAACGCTATTTTCTTCTACATCGATATTTATTTTTTTAAGCGCCTGCATCTGACCATAAAATAAATCAAGATCCCTTACTTCAATTTTTTTCATGAAAAAGGTTTCCCCTTTCTATAAATAATTATATTGCATTATTTTCCGCCTGTCATCTTTTTATATAAAACATTACCAAGCCAACGAGCTAAAATGTTAAACACCAACACTATTATGAGAAGAACTGCCGCTGAACCATCAGCAATTTGTCTGGCATCTGGTGCAAGCCCTTCACTGTTGACTTTCCAAATATAAACAGCCAAAGTCTCAGCAGCTCTAAATGGATAAAATGGAGAACCTGGCACTAAAGGATTTAAAACTTTAAAATTAAGCATAGGTGTACTCATGCCAGCCGTGTATAAAAGCGCAGCAGCTTCTCCAAAAATCCTACCAGAAGTAAGTATTATGCCTGTCACAAGTCCTGGCAAAGCAGATGGAACCAACACTTTTACTATCGTTTGCCACTTAGTAGCGCCTAATGCAAAACTTGCTTCCTTTAATGAAGATGAAACGCTTTTTATGGCGTCCTCACTGACTCTGGCCATAACAGGCAAATTTAATACAGTAAGGGCCAATGCACCTGACATCAAAGAATATCCCCAGTGAAGCATATTTACAAAAATTAAAAGCCCAAATAATCCTACCACAATCGATGGCAATGAAGACAATGTCTCTGTCGATAATCTGATTAACTCAGTTACTTTGCTGGGTCTTGCATACTCTGCCATGTAAAGTCCCGCACCAACTCCAATTGGAACTGAAATAATGAGAGTTATCACTAAAAGCAACAGTGAATTAAATATCTGTGGAGCTATACCTCCACCTTTCTCCATGAATTTTGGAGGCGTCAATATAAAATGCAAATTTAACTCACTTCTGCCTTGATACAATATATAGCTTATAAGAGATAAAAGAAAAAGCACTATGACTCCTGCCACAACGTAAAAATATATAGTAGCCAGCTTATCGTAAAATTTTGATTTCATTTGTACATGCTCCTCCTGCCAACAAGCCTTATTATGAGAATAAATCCAAACGATATTAGCAGCAACAATAATGCCAAGGACCAAAGGGCATTATTCCAAGTTGAACCTGTCACCGTATTTGCCATATCCATAGTGATAATAGATGTAATCGTGGACATAGGCTGCAAGAACGACAAAGGAATCGCTGGGCTGTTTCCGATAACCATTTGAACTGCCAAAGCCTCGCCAAAAGCACGAGCTAACCCTAATACAATTGCTGTAAGTATACCTGACTTCGCAGCAGGCAATATTACCCTTCTAATCGTCTGCCATCTCGTGGCACCAAGTGCATAAGAAGCTTCCCGTATCTCCCAAGGCAATGACTTAATAGCATCCGTACTGACGCTTGTTATCGTTGGAAGAACCATTATCGTCAATACTAATATGCCTGCCAGCAGGCTAAAACCTAACCCGCCAATGTGCTTACTTATGAAGGGAACTAAAACGGTAAGTCCAATCCAACCGTATACGACAGAAGGGATGCCAACGAATATCTCCATCGCAGGCTGCAATAAGTTTCTTCCAAGTTTTTTTGCTATTTCAACCATGAAGATAGCTGCTGATATGCTAAGAGGTGTGCTTATCAAAATGGCAAAAACTGAAACAAACACAGAACCTAATATGAACTGAAGCGACCCTATGGCAGGCCCTCCTTGACTATTAGGTCTATCTGGTTTCCATGTGGTTCCAAAAAGAAATTCGCTTACAGAACGTTTATCAACAATAAACGTTGAAAGCCCTTTTGTTGCAACAAAGTAAAAAATAGAAACAGTGATGACTATCAATAAAAAAGCACAAATAAAAGCATACGTTTTTCCAATCTTGTCAAAAACCTTTCGTCTTTTGTCATACTTTTCAGACATTTTTTACCTCCTGATATGAATTTTCGACAATACTTTAATTATAGTATCAAAATAAAAAAAAATATTCATTAAGGTAATGTAAAATTTATGTTAATTTTATGTTAAATTATTAATCATTATAAAAATAAGAGCAAGTATAAATACCAGCTCTTATAAAACATAATTCGTATTCTGTTTTTTTTGCCTATTTTAAAGTTACTTTCATGTCATTTATGTTTATAAAGCCAAGCTTCTCTGCAGGTCCTTTCTGTACTTCGTCAGACATCATAAAGTCTAAGAATGCCTTCACAACGCCTTTAGGTTCGCCTTTTGTGTACATGTGCTCATATGATGCGATTGGATATGTGCCATTTATAACATTTTCTTTTGTTGGCTCAACACCATTGTACTTAAGAGCTTTTACAGAATCATCAAGATAAGAGAATGCAAGATAGCTTATTGCACCTTTCTTTTCCGCCACTGTCTTTCTAACAGTACCTGAAGCATCTTCTGTCAATGCCAATCCCTGTACTTCATCTTGTCCACCTAACACGATCTTCTTAAAAGTCGCTCTTGTACCTGAGCTTGTTGGCCTATTTACCACGATTATCGGCTCATCTGGGCCTCCAACTTCTTTCCAATTTTTTATCTTGCCTGTAAAGATATCAACCAATTGCTGCTGCGTCAGATTATCTACTGTCACGTCTTTATTAACAACAACAGCAAACCCTACAACGGCTACTTTATGATCTACCAATGATTTTGCATCAATACCTGATTTTTCTTCTGCATATATGTCTGAATCACCTATGTCCGCTGCACCTTGCGCTACCTGTGTCAAACCGGTACCACTTCCACCGCCTTGTACATTAATAGTGGCATTAGGATATTTTTGATTGAATAATGTTGCTGCTTGCTCTACTAAAGGCTGTAAAGCTGTAGAACCGACTGCTGTTGCAGTACCAGAAATATCTTGACTGCTATTTGATTGATTAGATGATCCTGAATTATTAGTATTTGGACCACATGCAGAAAATAAAAACACGCTTAAAACCATCAATACAGACAATAGAACTTTTGCTATTTTACTCTTTGACATAATTGCACCTCCGTATTTTTTTTACAAGTTTAGTATAACAGTCTATTGTAAAGCCTGTATTAAGCTTGTGTTAAAATCATGTAAAATCATGTACTATTTTTGTTCTTTAGGTAAAACAATGGTAAATTTTGTGCCTTTGCCTACTTCACTTTCTACAGTAATACTGCCTTTCATTGATTCTACAATGTGTTTTACAATTGCAAGGCCAAGTCCAGTACCACCTAATTTTCTCGATCTTCCTTTATCAACCCGATAAAACCTTTCAAAGAGCCTCGGTATATTTTCCTTTGATATGCCTATTCCGCTGTCTTCTACTTCTATTACGATATTGTTTTCCATATCGGCTGTGGTGACTTTCACATATCCACCTTCAGGAGTATACTTTATGCCATTGTCAACAAGATTGATGATCATCTGCCTAAGTCTATCCTTACTGGTCTTGATCACAACATCCTTGCAGTTTAAATCTTTTATAAGCTTTATATTTTTATCTTCAGCAGTTTTTTCCATGATGTAAAAAATTTCATTGATTTCTTCATCAATTGCAATATCCTCTTTTACAAAACCTTCCTTCAAATTTTCTATCTCAGAAAGCGTCAAAATATCATTTATTAGCCTCGTAAGTCTTTCAGCTTCAAACTCGATGATCTCTAAAAACCTGTCCCTTCTCTCAACATTATCAATTGCACCTTCCCTCAATGTCTCAATAAAACCTCTTATAGAAGTAAGTGGCGTCCTTAACTCATGTGATACATTTGCCACAAAATCGCTTCTGATTTTTTCTAACTTTCTGATTTCCGTTATATCATTTATTATGACAACAAATCCTAATTTTTTATGCGTGACTTGATGAACGATTGGACTGGAGTATATTTTTAGATGTTTGTTAAATGTGTCAATCTCAAAGTTATCTATATTATATCCCTTGTCTTTTATGATTTTTTCCAAAACATCGTGAAATTTCGAATTTCTAACGACATCCAATATGTGTTTTCCAACTGCATAATTATCCTTGATGCCAAGCATTGTTCGAGCCGAATCGTTTATAAGCAAAATTCTCTCATTTTCATCAAAAGCTACGACACCATTTACTAAACTTCTTAAAATAGCTTCCAACTTTGCATTTCTATCGTACAACTCGTCTATCGTCTCTTGAAGCTTGTCCGACATGGTATTTATGGCAAATGATAATTGACCAATCTCATCGATTGATTTTATCTCAATTCTGTGTTCGTAATTGCCCTTCGTTATCTCTTTAGCAACATCGGTAATCTCATTGATAGGCTGAACAATACCTTTTATTAGCCTGTAACCAAAAAAATTGCTGACAATCAGCCCAAAAAGTATCCCGATTATGAGCCTTATCATTGACACTTTTCCAATAAAAAAAAATGATGTTGCCAAGATGCCTAAAAAGCTTATGATAAAATAGCTGTAGTACAGTTTTTTAAACATCACTTTCACCTATATCCTTTAATTTGTACCCAATCCCACGTACCGTTTCAATGTATACTGGAAGTTTATCGTCATCTTCTATCTTTTTTCTCAAATGTCGTATGTGGACATCCACAGTTCTTGTTTCGCCAGCGTATTCATATCCCCATACCTTGTCCAACAAATAATCTCGAGTCAAAACTTTGCCTCGATTTTTTGATAAAAGTTTTAAAAGCTCAAACTCTTTTAAAGTGAGATCAAGCAATTCATTGCCTTTATAAACCAAATGTTTTTCAGTATCTATCGTGATATCTCCAAACTTGATGATCTCATTGTCCTCAGACTCATTTTTGGATCTTCTTAGCACTACTTTAATCCTTGCCAACAGCTCTCTTATACTGAAAGGTTTTGTAATGTAGTCATCTGCCCCAAGTTCCAATCCTAATATCTTGTCTACTTCTTCACTCTTTGCAGTCAGCATAATTATAGGGATGTTTTTAAGATGTTCATCTGATTTTAACTTCTTACATACATCTATGCCATCTATATCGGGAAGCATCAAATCTAAAAGAACCAGATCGGGGTTTGTCTCTTTGCATTTTTCAAGGCCATCTTTGCCATTATCTGTTAAAACAACATTATATCCTTGTGCTTCTAAATTGTACCTTAGCAACTCTAAAATATGGGCTTCATCTTCAATAACAAGAATTGTATGTGCCAAAATTGCACCTCCTAAGTACATCATGTACAAAAATAGAGCTTCATTTCTTCTCCTCGGTATCATTCAGCAATTTTTTTAGCTCGTCCATAAAAGTGTTTATGTCTTTAAATTGTCTGTAAACAGATGCAAATCTTACATACGCCACTTCGTCAACATTTTTAAGCTTTTCCATCACCATCTCTCCAATTTTAGCAGACGTGATTTCCTTTTCATAAGAATTGTAAATATCTCTTTCTATTTCATCTGTCAGCTCTTCTAATTTTTGAATAGGAACTGGTCTTTTTTCACAAGCCTTTATCATGCCTCTTAGTATTTTATCCCTGTCATAAGACTCTCTGCTTAAATCTTTCTTTATTACCAAAATTGGAACTTGCTCGACTTTTTCATAAGTGGTAAACCTTTTGCCGCAATTTATACATTCTCGCCTTCTCCTTATTGAAGTAGAATCATCGGTAGGTCGAGAATCAATCACTTTAGAATCTAAATAACCGCAAAAAGGACATTTCAAACATTATCATTCCTTTCGTCACAACCGATCAAAAAACTTTCTTCATCGACAATTGCTAATAAAATTATAATAAAATTGATGTAAATAGTCAAACTTGTGTTACATCTTCATTAATATCAATTAGTATAACATCTTCTCCTATTTTTTTTACAGATTGCCATGGTATGTACAAGTCCTGATCCTTTGCAAAAAGTCTAAATCCTTTTGTCTCGCCTGGTATTATAAATCCGTCTACTTTGCCTTCCTCCAAGTTTACTTCTATGTCAATTATGTTGCCAAGTCTTTTCCCTGTTTTTACGTCAATTACGTCTTTGTCTCTTAAATCTGATGTCTTAAACATTCCGATTCCCCCTTAAAATCTTTATACTAAAAATATATGCAGTTATTTTTATCAAATTACAATAGAAAAACTTGCCATAAGGCAAGTCATATATATTTTCTCATGTGGGATAATGCTGATTTTTCAAGTCTTGACACTTGAGCTTGTGATATACCAATCTCTTTCGCAACCTCCATTTGAGTTTTCCCTTCAAAGAAGCGCATCGTCAATATCATCTTTTCTCTGTCGTTTAATTTCTTTATCGCCTCCTTTAATGCTATTTGTTCCAACCATACTTCATCTACGTTTTTTTCATCGCCAATCTGGTCCATCACGTATATTGCATCTCCACCATCATGGTATATTGGTTCAAAAAGTGACACAGGATCTTGTATGGCATCAAGTGCAAAAACCACTTCTTCTCTCGGTATGTTCAATTCTTTCGCTATATCGCCAACAGTAGGTTCTTTTGAATTTTCATTGACAAGTTTATCTCTTACTTGCAAAGCCTTATATGCCACATCTCGTAATGATCTGCTAACCCTAATAGAATTGTTATCTCTTAAATACCGTCTGATCTCTCCAATGATCATTGGCACTGCATACGTTGAAAATTTCACGTTCTGATTTAAATCAAAATTATCTATCGCCTTAATCAAGCCTATACAGCCAACTTGAAACAAATCATCTACATACTCGCCGCGATTGTTAAATCTTTGTATAACGCTCAACACAAGTCTTAAATTTCCATTTATGAATTCTTCTCTGGCGCTTTTATCGCCGTTTTTCATTCTTAAAAGCAGTTCCTTTTGCTTAGCTCCTTTTAGTACAGGTAACTTGGAAGTATTTACTCCGCAGATCTCTACTTTATTATTCATATGCCCATCCTCCAAATGTATTGGTTAATTTTAAGTATTACCTGCGGAGCAAATTTTATTCAATTTTAAACTAATCTATTTATTTCTTTTTTGAGTCTTTTTAATATCCTTTTTTCTAATCTTGAAATGTATGACTGCGATATGCCTAATAGGTCGGCTACTTCCTTTTGAGTCATTTCTGTTCCACCGCTAAGTCCAAACCTCAATCCTATAATCCTTTTTTCTCTATCAGATAGCTTTTTCAATGCATTTTTCAACAACTGTTTGTCAACTTCGTCTTCAATGATTTTATACACCAGCTCATTGTCTGTACCTAAAATATCTGAAAGAAGAAGCTCATTCCCATCCCAATCAATATTCAGTGGTTCATCAAACGAAACCTCCATTCTGGTCTTGCTATTCCTCCTTAAATACATGAGTATCTCATTTTCTATGCATCTTGATGCATAAGTAGCCAGCTTTATCTTTTTGCGCGGATTGAACGTATTTATTGATTTAATAAGCCCAATGGTTCCTATAGAAATAAGATCTTCTATGCCTACTCCAGTATTCTCGAATTTCTTTGCTATATAGACTACGAGCCGCAAATTCCTCTCGATTAACATTGACTTAGCTTCATTATCACCTGATTCCATTTTTGCTATCAAAAACATTTCTTCTTCTGCCGAAAGAGGAGGAGGCAAAGCCTCACTGCCACCAACATAAAAGATCGAGTCTCGAATTTTCAGTTTTGTCAATACTTTTAGTATTGCCAACTGAATAGTTACTTTCACCTTTGTCTTAATATTCACCGCATCATCCCTCCATCAATTTAGCAATTCTGTACCTATAAGTGCTTCATAATCTGAAGTCTCATTTAACTTTTTAAAATATATTCCCACAATCGCATTTTTTTGCGATTTTCTATATCCTTCAACCACCAAATTGTCAGGTATAAATCCTATCAAAATCCCGCTGTCGTTTCCAATAGAATTAAAAGGCACTAACCTCAACCTTTTAAGCCATTTATCATCATCTACTACTTTAGTCATTTCAAATATAGATTCATTTCCCATAGAATCAAATACATTTTTTAATTTTTCTGGCAACAATTCTTTTACAGCATTATATTCTACTATTGCAACAGGATAATTAGAAATAGGATCATGTAGCGTATTGCCTGTATCTAATATCGCCGTTACATCTCTTACTTTATTATCCATTTCTATATGCAGCTTATACAAAATATTGCTTTCTATATTCTTTTTTGATATGTATCCCCAACCAATATAAGTTAAAAGTATTGCGAAAAATAGTGCTGCTATTATGATCTGTCTAATGTCTATATTCACGACGTAAATCAATGCAAAAGCCGTTCCACCTATTATAAATGAAACCAGATAAAAAATGCTTAAGACTCTTATAAATTCATGAAATCTATTAAACCCAAATGCAATTGCCACCATTAAAATAGATATTATTATTTTAAATGTAAGTGAATAAATTATATTAGGCAAAGAAAAAAATATTAGAATTACATACAAAGCGCCTAAAGCGGACGAGAAAATTAACTTTGCATTATTAGTATTCGATCTGGAAAATCTTTTAGTCAAATATAAAATTATATAATTTATGATCAAGTTTTCGATAAAAATTACATCGGCGTACACTCCTATCAGCTCCAAATAACTTTAAAAACTACCTAAACTATGTATATTCATTCCGCAACCCTTTATTCCTATTATAATAAAAAAATATCGATAAAATTGTTATAATTTGGCACTAAATTTTCTCCGTTATCAATATTTTTTTAAAGAATTTTATACATTAATGTTAATTAATGTAGTTAAAAAGGCATTAAAAAAACACCCTAATTAAAACATTAATTAAGGTGTTTCTATTTTTACTTTCTACCTCTTCTTAAGAAAGTAGGAATGTCAAGGTCGTCATTGTCAAACTTTATGACCTCGTTTATGTCTTTAACTTCGCTTTGTTTTATAATTTCTTTTTCTATTTTCGGTTTCTTTTCAGAATCAAACCTCTTTTCAAACCCTGTTGCGATTACCGTAATCCTAATCTGATCCTCTAAACTTTCATCAATGACTGCGCCAAATATGATATTTGCATCAGGATCCGCTGTTTCATATATGTAGTTAGCCGCTTCGTTAACCTCAAATATGCTTAAGTTAGTTCCACCGGCTATATTTAACAATATCCCTCTTGCACCTTCTATCGACGTCTCCAAAAGTGGACTTTGAACCGCTTGCTTTGCCGCTTCGGTGGCTTTATTTTCACCAGATGCTATTCCTATACCCATGTGTGCAAGACCTGTTTCCATCATTATGGTCTTAACATCAGCAAAATCAACATTGACAAGACCTGGGACAGCAATTAGGTCAGAAATACCTTGGACACCTTGCCTTAAGACATCATCTGCAATTTTAAACGCATCTAACATTGATGTCTTCTTCTCTGCCACCTGTAACAGCCTATCATTTGGAATCGTGACAAGTGCGTCTACGTGTTTTTTAAGCTCACTTATTCCCATTTCAGCGTGTGTCATTCTTTTTTTCCCTTCAAAAGTAAACGGCTTTGTAACAACTCCAACAGTCAAAATGCCTAATTGTTTAGTTATTTCAGCTACTACAGGAGCAGCGCCTGTACCTGTGCCGCCACCCATACCTGCAGTAATAAATACCATATCAGCACCGCTTATAATCTTTTCAATCTCGTCTTTTGTCTCTTCCGCTGCTTTTTTGCCAATTTCAGGATTTGCGCCTGCCCCAAGGCCTTTTGTCAGTTTGTCGCCAATCTGTATTTTTGTCTCAGCTTTTGACATGTAAAGTGCTTGCTTGTCCGTATTGATTGCAATGAATTCCACACCTTTAAGTCCTGCCTCAATCATTCTGTTTACAGCATTCCCACCGCCACCACCGACGCCAATAACTTTAATATTTGCAAACTGCTCCATATCTGTTTCAATACCTATCATATAAGACCCTCCTCATATCATATCCAAAAATCATTAAACCAGTCTTTTATTTTTGACAATACCCCACTTTTCTTTTGGTCCCTTTCTTTCGGAACCTCAACTTGCTTTTTATATAGATACTTTCGGTTTGCAAAAACATATTTGACGATTCCTACTGCAGTTGAATATACAGGCGTAGAAACTCCAATAGCATTAGGCAAACCTAATCTTACATTTTTACCCAAAATACTCTCTGCTAAATCCAGACTGCCTTTTATAAAAGATATTCCGCCTCCTGTTATTACAATATTTGTTGAAATCTGGTCTAAAACGTTAGAACCCCTCATTTCATCGTACACCATCGTCAAAATTTCATTTACTCTCGCTTCTATAATATCTATTATATCATTAAGTCTGGTATCTTGAGAACTATGATTTGCTATATTTGCTATTTTTACTGTCTCATCATTCTCTACCTTCACCACAGAACCATACTTCTTCTTTATAATTTCGGCTTCTTCAAAAGAAATCTTTAACCCGATTGACAAATCGTTGGTTATGTGATTTCCGCCAACAGGTATCATGCCTGTATATATTAAATTTCCAGACCTAAAGACTGCTATATCTGTTACACCAGCACCTATGTCGATAAGTGCTGCGCCAAGTTCTCTCTCATCTTTAGTCAATATTGCTTCTGCTGTAGCTAATGGCTCTACGATGATTCCCGACATGGTGTAACCAGCCTTTTTTACGCATTTTTCCATATTCTGTACTGCTGTCAAGCTACCCGTTACAATTGCCGCATCCACTTCCAACCTTATCCCTGCCATACCTACAGGGTCTTTAATTTCTCCATAACCATCTACTATGTATTCAATAGGGATAAGCTCAATTATCTGTTTATCAGATGGCAAAGCCATTATTTTAGCAGCTTGCAGCACTCTTTCCACATCTTGCGCTGTTATCTCTTTATCATCCCTTGTTACAGCCACAAGACCTCTATTTCTGTATATTTCAGTAAGGCCGCCGGGAATTTTAATGTAAACCGATGTGACCTTTTGATTCGCCATTCTTTCAGCCTGTTCGATGGATTTTTTAATGGAAAAAGCAGTTGTCTCTATATCAACAACGACTCCTTTTTTCATGCCATTGCATGGATACATTCCAATGCCAATTATCCTCAGCTCTCCATTTTTGTCACATTGGCCAATTATAGTGCATACTTTTGATGTCCCAATATCAATACCTGTTATGATTTCATTCAATTAATTCTCCTCCCCTCGGAGCTTATTGTTTTTTAGAAAAATTATTCAAAATGTATCTCCGAATATAAGCAAAATTTGTAAACAATCTGCTGCCAAAAGCAAAAATCGCAGCCAAATAAATCGGAACTCCTAACACATCACCTATATAGGCTAAAACTGCAGCCAATATAGCATTTCCAAAAAAGCCTGAAATGAAAATAGCATTATTGAATTTATTTTCAAGGCTGGCACGAATTCCTCCAAAAACAGAATCTAGTGCAGCCAGTATGGCAACGGAAAGATATGATGTATATGCAGGAGGCAAATTAATTGGCAAGAAAAATCCGATTGCAAGTCCTAAAGCTAAACTTAAAATGATAATTAAAGCCATCAATTATTCCCTCCTTCGTAAGGTTTCGCATATTTATACGTTAAAACACCGTCATATTTTTTGACTAATATTTTGTCAGAACGCTTAATGTTAACCTGAATTCCCCAGTTTGACAATGTATCGATGATTCCACCTTTAAGTCGCAATGCAGCTTCCAATGTATCTGGATTTCCAATGGCTTTCACCACATATGGAGGCGTAAATCTGACTGAATTAATATCGATAGTATTGCCTATCATTCGTATCTCAGATGTTGCAACGAGTCTTTGGTCATTTATTGATATAGCTTCAGCTCCCGCTGCTCTAAGCTCATTAACTATATTTAGAAGATCTTCATCGTGAACCAAAAAAGCATTCTGATCAGCACCGGGTTGAAGTTGTGTATTGCCATCATTTATTGTAACTATGATGCCAGGTCCTTCAACATCAGAAAGTCCCGCTAATTCTTTATATTTGTCAAGGTCATCTTTAAGAGACTTTGTTACTGTGCTTGACTTAGCCGCAGAATTTTCATAATTTGATATTTTCGCTTCTAAATCATTTATTTGTTTTTTCAACTCATCTCTCTCTTTCTGAACTTGATTTAATTTACTTGTAAGTTCCTCTGCTCTTTGCACAGTCAAGCTATCACTGTTTTTCACATTTCTAAACTGTGTTGATATCATTATTCCAAGAACGACACATACAAAAGCGATAGAAACAAAAAAGCTCTTTTTCACTGCACTTCCTCCATTTCTTATGGCGTATAAATTGGATTCCCGTTGCTTACTATAAGAACATTTCCACTGTTATAGCCTTTTTTCTCTAAATCATTCAATATCTTTTCAGAAAAATTTAATGAATAGCTTATGTCATCAACATTCTCCAATACTACATTTATTCCTGAATTCGTCTTTAATGTAATCTTTGAACCATCAACAATTATACTATTGTATATATTCTTATTATATATTAACGGCAATAGTTTTGCTATGTCCTTATTATTACTTAAATTGTTGATTTTACTTCCTATCTCAAATTTTCCAACGTCGATTCCCTTTAATATTGGCAATTTATTGTTGTAATCACCTAACTGAACTGCGACACAGTCGGTATCTACATATAGAAATTTGTCTTTATAGCTTATTTGAGCCGCCAATACCCTTTCATCTATTTTTATTTCGACTTTAGAAGGATAAATTATGTTAATTGACGCATCTTTAATGTATGGATCCTTCATAATGGATTTAATGACGGCTGATTTATTTATTTTCAGAGTATTGCTGCCTATCTCTATCCCCGACAACCTTATGACATCGCTCTTATCTACTGATCTTGTCCCATAGACATATATGTTTTTTACATCAAATAATGATGTTTTAAATAAAATTATATAAAGTATGATTGCAAAAATAAACAAAAATACGATAAAAACGCTAAACCTCTTTTTCTTTTTATACTGTCTTTCTTCCATCATATACATCGCCTCTATCATATGCTTGTACAAATTTTAGATGATGTAAAACAGCATTGGCTGTTTTACATAGTCCTTTCTATGTCAGCACCAAGATTTTTTAAATTTTCGCTAAAATCTTCATATCCTCTATCAATATGTTCTATGTCTTCTACAATTGTAGTGCCGATAGCACCTAATCCAGCTAAGACTAGTGCTGCACCACCTCTTAAATCTTTTGCAACGACATTTGTTCCCGTAAGCTTGTCAACTCCTTTCACTACCGCAATTCGCCCATCTACTTTAATATCTGCGCCCATTCTTACTAATTCCTCTGTATATTTAAACCTATTGTCAAAAATAGTCTCCGTAACTATAGATGTCCCATCCGCAGTAGCTAAAAGTGAAACCATTTGTGCCTGAAGATCCGTTGGAAAACCAGGATATGGGAGAGTTATTATCATGTCAACTGCCTTGGCTCTACCGGTAGAATTAAGTTTTATAAAGTCATTGCCATGTGATATTTTAAAACCACATTCATTTAGCTTTGACAAAAGAGAATCTACGTGTCTTTTAATCACATTTTTAAGAACTACCTCTCCTTTTGTAATAGCTGATGCAATAAGATAAGTCCCCGCAACTATCCTATCAGGTATTATTGTGTATTCAGTATCATGCAATTCTTTTACACCTCGTATCACAATAGTATTTGTACCTGCACCTGAAATCTTTGCACCCATCGAATTTAGAAAATTTTGTAGATCCTCTATTTCTGGCTCTTTTGCAGCATTTCCTATAACTGTAGTTCCATCAGCCATGGATGCAGCCAACATTATATTTTCAGTTGCACCAACGCTGGGTATATCAAGATGTATTTCATTGCCGCAAATTGACTTGCTTTCGCAATTGATAAATCCATACGATTCATCTATTGATATGCCAAGCTTTTTTAAACTTTTTATGTGCAAGTCAATAGGCCTATGCCCTATGTCACATCCTCCTGGAAAGCTGATCTGAGCAACATTATTTCTTGCCACCAATGCTCCCATCAAAAAAATGGATGATCTCATTGCTCTCATTAATCTGTCTGGAATGTGGTAATCAATGATACCACTGGAATCTACTATAATGTCTGACCCATCAAATTCTACTGTACAGCCTAAGTGTCTTAATATTTCTATCATAGAATAAACATCTTTTAATCTTGGGCAAGAGTGTAAAATACTTACACCTTTGTTTAATAGTGTTGCAGCAAGTATTGGCAATACAGAATTTTTCGCACCGTTTATCCGTACCTCACCTTTTAATCTATTTCCTCCTTTAATGACATATTTCATCCCATTCTATCACCTCCTGTTAAGCTGTACAATTCATAATATGCACCTATGCTTCAGGAGGTTACATCGCCTATTTTAGCTTACAAACAAGCCTATAAATTTCATTGGCAGCATCTATCTTTGATAACTTTTTTGCATTAGCTTTCATGGTTTTAAGCTTACTGGAGTCATTTACGATAGATAATATCTTTTTATACAAAACATCTCCATTTAAGTCTTTTTCAAGAATCACCGAAGCTGCACCATTTTTTTCAAGAACTCTTGCATTGTACTCTTGATGATTGTGAGTAACATTTGGAGACGGAATCAAAATCGATGCAGTTGATGTGGCTAACAATTCTGCAAGTGTGATTGCACCTGATCTACACACCATTACATCTGCAATTGAATAGATATCACCCATTTCATAACAATACGGAATTATCTTAATATTTTCTCCTAATCTTATATCGTAATCTTTGATCATTTTTATTACACTGTCATACTGATTTTTTCCTGTTATCATGAGAATCTGAAATTCTTCTCTCGATTTTTTTATCACATCAACCATGTATTCATTGATTTTGGCAGCGCCTCTGCTACCTCCTACAGAAACCACTACTTTTTTCGTCTCATCTAAGCTCCATTTTTTCAAAGCCTTTTTTCTATCACCATTCAAAATCTCCATTCTAATGGGATTACCTGTCACAAAGATATTGCCTTTATTTCGAAAGTACTTTTTTGACTCATCAAATGCAACGGCCACAATATCTACAAACCTTGAAAGTATTCTATTTGTAAGTCCTGGATAAGCATTTTGCTCGTGAATAAGCGTCGGTATCTTCATAAGAGCTGCTGTCATGACTACAGGGCCGCACACATATCCCCCTGTTCCAATTACTACATCCGGTCTATAATCATTTATTATTTTTTTTGCATCTATCAAACCATCGAAAGCTATCTTAATAGTCTTTATCGTATCAATTGATAATTTGCGCTTAAATCCTTTTACTCTTATAGTTTTAAGGGTATAACCTGACTTTGGCACCAATTCTTTTTCAAGCCCATTTTCTGTTCCTACAAATAATATCTCTGCATCTTTTTCGTTTCGCATGATTTCATTTGCAATCGCCACTGCCGGATATATATGGCCACCTGTACCGCCACCTGTCAATAAGTACCTCATTTCATCAACTCCTATCCATGTTTGCGTACCTTGATATATTCAATAATATGCCCATTGCAGCCATCATAAAGACTGTAGATGTCCCACCATAACTGATAAATGGCAAAGACACACCAGTAGCTGGCATTGATGAAGTTACAACTGCAACATTTATCAAAGTTTGAACGCCGATCACACCTACAATGCCGGTAGCAATGAGACATCCAAATACATCCGGAGCTTTTGCCGCGACTCTAAGGCCTCTTATTATGAGATACAGAAAAAGTAACAATATAGAAGCCGTCCCGATAAGGCCAAGCTCTTCACCGATTATTGAAAAAATAAAGTCGTTTTGTGGCATCGGCAGATACATAAACTTCTGTCGGCTTCTGCCTAAACCGACTCCAAAAAGCCCTCCTGAACCTAAAGCATACAAGGACTGTACAATTTGATAGCCATGCCCTTTTATGTCTTGCCATGGATTTAAAAATGTAAATACCCTTTGCCTTATGTACTTTATGCTGGTCACTACGATAATAGCTGCAGAACCACCAACTCCAAACAATGTCGCCATAAATGATAACTTTGCGCCCGCCACAAATAAGATTATTATAGAAATGATAAATATTGTACCAGCAGTGCTGAAATTTGGCTGCTTCATAATGAGTAAAAAGAATATTCCGGCAATCAATAGTACAGGAAGGACTCCCTTTTTAAAGCTTTTTGCATAATTAGGGTTATTATCAAAATATTTTGCAAAAAACAGTATTATGGCGTATTTAGCTATTTCTGACGGCTGCAAAGTAAATCCGCCTATTTCAATCCATCTGGTAGAATTGTACCTTGTGCTTCCTATTCCTGGCAACAATACTACTATAAGTAAAACTATTGACAATATCAACAACGCATTTGACAGCTTCTTCAATTTATGATAATCAAAATTCATCATAAATGTCATGGCAAAAAAGCCGATAATTGCCCACAAAAGCTGACGCTTCAAAAAGTAGAATGAATCATGGTATTGGTAATACGCATTTGCAGAGCTTGCGCTAAATACCATCACAACACCTATGGACACAAGAACCAATACGGATATAAGTATATTGTAATCAACGGGATACTTACGATTCACTGAGCCTACCCCCTCAAAGAATTTACCGCATCTTTAAAGAGTCTGCCTCTCTCTTCATAATTTCTAAACATATCCCAACTTGCACAGGCAGGCGATAAAAGCACATTGTCACCAGGTTTAGCCGCATTATAAGCAGCATAAACAGCATCATCTATGCTTTCTACAAATATAACATCATCTTCTGAATACCCTTCTTTTATAGCAGATTTATAGATTAAATCTTTCGTCTCACCAAGCAGAATCAATTTTTTTACGCGACCTTTAAAAGAAGCAGTAAATTCATCAAAACTTACACCTTTGTCATATCCACCGGCAATCAATATGATAGGGCCTTTCATAGCTTCAATAGCTTTTATTGCTGCATCTGGGTTTGTTCCTTTTGAGTCATTGTAATATTTGACTCCATTTACGTTTCTTACAAATTCAATCCTATGCTCAACGCCTTTAAATGTCCTCAATGTTTCACTTATGACTTTAATATCAATTCCCGCTAAATAAGCCATTGTAGATGCTACCATGGCATTTTCTACATTGTGATTTCCTGGAATATATATGTCTTCAATGTCTATTATCGTACTTTTTTCTCCATCTGCAGAGATTACGATTTTTCCATTTTCAAGATACGTACCATGCTCTAAAGCTCTATTTCTGCTAAAAGGAAAAACATTGCATTTGGCTTTTTTAAATAAAGAAGAAATATTTTTATCATCATAATTTAAGACAGTGAATTGATCAGCAGTTTGATTCTCGAAAATCCGCCCTTTGATTTCGATGTAGTTTTCCAATGTCTTGTGTCTATTTAAATGATCCGGAGTTATATTTATTATCGCGCTTATTTCAGGTTTAAACTCCTTTATTGTTTCCAGCTGAAAACTGCTTATCTCTGCCACAATTACATCTTCCGCATTAGCATTTATTGCCGCTTCAACAAGAGGATATCCTATGTTCCCTGCAACATATGTTTTTGCACCTGACGCTTTAAATATTTCACCAAGCAATGATGTTGTCGTAGTCTTTCCATTCGTCCCAGTTATAGCGTATATAGGAGCTTTTGATAGCCTGTAAGCAAACTCCACCTCGCCTATTACATCAATGCCCCTTGATTTTGATAATAGGACTATATCAGAGTCCATAGAAATTCCAGGACTGACAATAACCATTTCTGTGCCATTTAAAAGTTCATCTGTGACCTTTTTAAAGCAAAATGTCACACCTTTTTCTTTAAATTCTTTTAAATCATCGCCAAACTTATCTTCTTCTTTCGAATCAAACACAAATATTTCAGCATTTAACATCAACAAAACCCTGCACAGGGCTTTGCCACTTAACCCAAATCCCGCTACAACAATTTTTTTACCACAAAAGTCCATATTTTCCTCCTAAATCATAAAAAAATTTGCATTCTATTTTTTTAGATATATTTAACTTATCCCATAAAATGACACAAATACTGCTATCAAAGTTACTATCCAAAATAAAAATACGACTTTAGTCTCTGACCAACCAGAAAGCTCAAAATGATGATGGAGAGGACTCATTTTAAATATCCTTTTACCTGTAAGTCTGAATGACACAACTTGCATTATGACCGATAACGCTTCAGCGACGTAGACAATTCCCACCACTACTAAAATAACAGGCAATTTAGTCATTGTAGCCAGAGCCGCTACAGCGCCACCAATTGCAAGCGAACCTGTATCCCCCATAAACACTTCAGCAGGGTATCTATTAAACTTCAAAAATCCAAGAAGTGCACCAGTAATTGCTGCACCAAACACAGTTAATGATGTATTGTTCATAAAAAAACCTATTAATGTAAAAAAAGCGGTAACCATAAAAGATACTCCTGATGCAAGCCCATCCAATCCATCCGTTAGATTAACACTATTTACAGTTCCAACAACTACAAACATTATAAACGGTATGTAAAAGTAGCCCAAGTCAATTTCTCGCTTCAAAAATGGAATTATTACATCGGTGCCAACTATATTCTTCGAAAAATACGCAAACAAAATAGCTAATGCAAATTGACCTAAAAGCTTTTGCCTGGCGGTAAGACCTAACGATCTTTTATACCGCACTTTTATGTAGTCATCCAAAAAGCCGATTATTCCATATCCTAATGTTATCGTGATTAACAATGCCATGTATTTATCCCATTTTGAAAATACAATATCAGCAATGAGCAAAGAGATAATTATGATTATTCCACCCATTGTTGGGGTTCCAGCTTTTTTTAGATGCGTCTTAGGTCCATCGCTTCTTACACTTTGACCAAACTTTAATTTAGTTAGCCATGGAATAACAATAGGACCTAATACGACACAAATTAAAAAAGAAATAATTGTAGCAAATATCATCTTTTGTATCATTTATAAGCACTCTCCTGCAAAAATTTCACGATTTCCTCCATCTTCATCCCTCTTGAACCTTTAACTAAAAAGACATCACTTTCTTTCATAATATTTTTTATGACATCAATGGCTTCTGCATTATTAGCGCATCTAAAGACATTATCATTGTTCATTCCTTTTTCTATTGCCCCATCAGCTATTTTCAAAGCATAATCTCCAACTGTTATAAGCACATCAATATCATTTTCTTTTACATATTCCCCAACCTCTCGATGTGCAATGTCTGCATACTGTCCTAACTCTAACATATTGCCTAACACAGCTACTTTCCTTCTCTCTGTATATCCACCTAAAACTGACAAAGCAGCTTTCATGGATGAAGGATTTGCATTATACACATCGTTTATAATTTTAATACCTGCTGCATCTATTATATTTAATCTCATGTCACTTGGCTGAAACTTAGCCAGTGCTTTCCTTATATCTTCTTTATTGACATCAAATTTGATTCCTATACAAATTGCCGCTAATGAATTATATATATTGTGTTTTCCTGGTACGTTTAATTCTATGTCTAATAAATACCCATCTATCAAAACTTTGTATTTTGAAGATTCTTCCTTTAATTCTATGTCAAAGGCCTTGATATCGCCATTATTTATACCGTATGTCACAAATTTAGGGCCCTTTTTTTCAAGCAATTTTATTAACATATCATCATCTGCATTAATTACGACTGTATCGCCATCTTTAAAATCTTCAATAAGCTCTGATTTTGCCTTTAATATATTTTCACGGGAACCTAATTTTTCAATATGAGCAACTCCAATATTCGTATATACCGCAACATTAGGAGATGCAATGTTTTTTAACCTTCTTATTTCGCCAAAACCGCTCATTCCCATTTCAACAACAGCCATATCATGACCATCATTAAGCGTAAATAAGGTAAGGGGCAAGCCGATCTCATTGTTGAAATTTCCGATTGTCTTTAAGACGTTGTACTTCATCGATAAAACATCGTAAATCATGTCCTTAGTCGTAGTTTTTCCACTGCTGCCAGTTACGGCAATAAATGGAATATCGAATTTGCTTCTATAATATTTAGCTATCCTGTGCAAAGCGTCTTTTGTGTCTTTGACAAATATAATCGGTTTACTATCGTGTCTGATATAATTGATAGACTCTGTAAGGGAAGCAGAACCTACATTTAAGGCATCATCTATGAATTCCTCTCCATTGAACCTTTCACCTTTTAAAGGTATAAACAAATCTCCAGACTTAATTGTCCTCGAATCGGTGCTTATACCGCTTACGCATACATTTATATCGCCGGATAGTAATTTCCCTTCTGTTGCATCCAATATCTCTTTAACTGTTAAAATCAACTTTTTCATCTCCATTTAATATATCTCTTACTATGTCTCTTTCATCAAAATCTATGACTTTGTCTTTCAATACTTGATATGTTTCATGCCCCTTACCAGCTAAAATTACGACGTCATTGTCCTTCGCTATAGATAGTGCGTACTTTATAGCTTCTTTCCTATCTTCTATGATTGTGTAAGGGCATTTTGTATTTTTAATGCCTTCTTCAATTTCTTGTATTATCTTAATAGGCTCCTCCGACCTTGGATTGTCCGAAGTTATAATTACAAAATCGGCATATTTGCCAGCGACTTCTCCCATTTTAGGGCGTTTGCCTTTATCTCTGTCGCCGCCACAACCAAAAAGCAATATCTTTTTCCCAGTATTGTATTCTTCAAATGCCTTCATTAAATTCTCAAGTCCGTCTGGAGTGTGGGCGTAGTCAATCACTACATTGTAAGGTACATCCAAATCAAGAACTTCAAATCTTCCTTTTATCTTGACATCCTTAAGTGCCATTTTTACAGACTGAAGCGGTATACCCAATATAAATGCTACCGAAATAGCCGCCAGTGAATTGTATACACTAAATAGCCCCGGTATCTTTAAAGCTATTTCACTTTTTATATCTTCTATTTGAACAGTAAATTTCGCACCTTTAATATCGTTTTTGATGTCTTTTGCCATTATGTATGCATAGTCTTTTATGCCATATGTTACAACTTTAGCATTAGAATTCTCTATCATATACGAAGAATAATCATCATCTATGTTTATCACGCAAGCCATCTTTGCCATCCTGAAAAGTTTAGCCTTTGCACTAGCATACTCATCCATCGTCTTGTGAAAATCTAAATGATCTTGGGTTAAATTGGTAAAAACGGCTATATCAAATTTACATTCATCTACTCTGTTTAACGCCAATGAATGTGAAGAAACTTCCATCACTACGTATTTCACACCTTCATCAACCATGAGCCTAAGGTATCTTTGAAGATCTAATGACTCTGGAGTAGTCCTCTCTGTTGGATAGACTTTGTCGCCAATCATGTTGTGAATCGTTCCTATCAACCCGACTTTATTGTTCTGGCTTTCCAGTATGGACTTTATCATGTATGTGACAGAAGTCTTGCCGTTTGTTCCTGTCACGCCTATCATAAAAAGCTGTTTTGAAGGATCACCATAGTAATTTGATGCGATTTTAGCCAATGACTTCCTGGCATTTTCTACTTTTATGACGGTGATGTCTTTATCTATGGTTATTTCATGTTCAACTACGACGGCAACAGCTCCTCTTTCTACAGCATCATTTATGTAATCCGCCCCATCAAACTTAAATCCTTTGATTGCAACAAATAGCGAACCTTCTTTTGAATTCCTGGAATCATAGCAAATTCCTTTTACATCAACATCGATGTTGCCTTTAACAGTTGTATAATTTACATCCTTTAATATATCCACAAGTCTCATAATAGGCCTCCTAATTCATTATATACATTTAATAGTATAGCACAATTATGCAGTTTGCATATATCAAAAACTGCATATTGTGCTTGAATTAATTTTCCAGTGGCCTAAAGTCGACTTCAACAGTTGTTCCTTTATCAACTTTTTCACCTTTTTCTGGCTTCTGGCTTACAGCAATACCAGAACCATTGATTTTTATTTTCAGTCCTAAAGAGCTTAAAATGTTACTCGCTTCTGTGATAGATCTTCCTTTTAGATCAGGTACATCAACCTTTCCGTTATTATTATATTCATTTAAATACAAGACAATTTGCGAATCTTCTTCTACCATTGCCCCGGGTTTAGGCATTTGATCTACAACTGTGTTCCCAGTTCCTTCGATGGAAAATTGCAGCTTATCTTTTAACAATGCATTTTGAGCCTCATTCAAGTTTAAATTCCTTACATCTGGAACTTTTACAAGAGGCTTCACTACAATGCCTTTTGGTTTTACATTTAAGTACGTCAACGTGTCATATAATATGCTTCTTACTACAGGTCCTGCTAACGCACTGCCAAAATGGGTTTCAGCATTTGGTTCATCAATCACCACAAGCGCTATCACTTTTGGATCTTCTGCAGGTGCAAATCCGACGTATGAAGCCACGTATTTCCCCGGTGTATATTTTTCTGTAGTGCCTGTTTTCCCTCCAACATCATACCCTTCTATGTAACCTGCCTTGCCTGTGCCTTCGGATACTACACTTTCAAGTATCTGCCTCATTGTAGCTGATGTCTTTTCGGATATCACTTGCCTTATTACAGTTGGTTTGAATTCTTTTATAGGTTTCCCATCAGAATCGACTATTTCTTTGACTATATGAGGCTCCATCAGTTTTCCGCCATTTACTATCGCTGAAACCGCTCGTATCATTTGAAGTGGCGTAACCGCAATACCCTGTCCAAACGAGTTTGTAGCAAGCTCTACAGGGCCTACATCTTTTTCTTTCATTACAAGGCCAGGTGCTTCTCCAGGTAATGTTATGCCGGTGGTTTCTCCAAAGCCAAATTCATGAATGTACTTGTACAATTTGTCTACTCCAAGCCTTTGGGCAATTGTCGCAAAGACAACGTTGCAGGAATTTTGGACTCCTTGTACAAATGTTTCGCTGTAATGTGTTGCCCAACAATTTATTCTCTGCCCTGCAACCATGATATATCCAGGGTCATAAAATTGCTCGTTTAACCCAACAACACCTTCCTCCAATGCTGCTGACGCTGTAACTGTCTTGAAAACTGAGCCAGGTTCGTAAGCATCCGATATAGCCTTATCTCTCCAATTTTTAAACCAATCGCTTTTGGGACCTGCAAATGGGTTGTTTGGATCGTAATCAGGCCTTGATGCCATGGCTAAAATATCACCTGTCTTAGGATCCATTACGATTGCAACAGCACCTTTTGTAGGCTTAGTATGTGCATACGCATCATCAAGAGCTTTTTCTGCAAAATGCTGTATGTTTGAATCAATCGTCAAAACAACATTGTAACCATCTATAGGTGGGATGTATTCTTCTTCACCATTCCCCATTTTCCTGCCTAATGCATCAACTGGCGACGAAATCCTTCCAGGTATTCCTCTTAAATAGCTATCGTACACCGACTCGATTCCGTCCAGTCCTTGATTGTCTACACCTGTAAACCCAAGTATGTGGGAAGCTAAATTCTTCTCTGGATAATATCTTTTTGTATCTCCAGATATTACAATACAAGATAGATTTAATTTTCTTATCTTGTTAGCCGTATCATCATCAATTCTCCTTGCAATCAATACCTCTTGTACATTCTTGTTGTTTATCTTTTTAAGGATATCTTCTTTGTCGATTTTTAAAATCTCAGCCAGCTTTGACGCAATTTCATCTTTTTGGCTGTCTTTCACTTCTTTCGGTATTATGCTAACTTTGTTAGAACTTGCGCTTTCAGCAAGTGCCTTGCCATTTCTGTCTAATATCAAGCCGCGTTTTGGCGTAACTGAAACATCTAATGTCCACTGAGGTATGGCAAGCTTTTGAAATTCATCGCTTTTTACTATCTGTATCCAAAAAAGCCTAACAATGAGAACGCTAATAATAAGTATAGAAAAAAACAGCAAAAATAAAATTCTCTTTTTGGTAGAAATGCTTGGTGATATTTAAAATCCCTCCTATCTCACCAGCAGTCCCAAAATCCTTCCCCAAAAAGTCTTATTTTTGTTTTCATCATCTGTTTTTTTCTCAGCGACTTGATTTTGTTTTCCAACACTCATGTAGACTATCTGCCCTTTATCAGGCTCTACCATTCCTAACTGATTTTTCGCTATTTCTTCTATCCTCTGCAGATCGCTCATTGAAGCAATTTGGACTTCTAACTGCTGGTTTAACTTTTCTATTTCGCTGGCTTTTGCCTCTACACTGCTTAATGCAACAGATTTTTGATATATCAACGCATACCTAAACAAAACGGTAAGGCTTAAAAATCCTACAAAAACTATTACTGCAAGGTTTTTAAGCTTCTTATTCTTTTTGGTTTTTTTACCTTTGTTTTCTTCATAATACGGCTTTAGATCATAATCGTAATTGTGCTTTTCTAATACCAATTTATTCTTCCCCCTTATACTTTAGAACAGCAGTTTTTCTGCAACTCTTAGTTTTGCACTTCGAGATCTTGGGTTTACTCTTATTTCATTTTCACTTGGTACAATAGGTTTTTTAGTTATGATCTTTATTACTGGTTTTTTCCCACATGTACACGGCAAGTTTTTAGGGCATGTACACGGATCCTCCAGTTTCTTGTAAGTATTTTTTACTATTCGATCTTCCAGCGAGTGGAATGTTATGATTGCTATTCTTCCTCCCGGATTCATTGCATCTACAAAGTCAGCAATAGCATCTCCAAGCCCTTTTAGCTCTTCATTGACTTCAATCCTTATAGCTTGAAATGTTCTTTTGGCAGGATGCGGTCCTGTCCTCCTCTTTGATGCAGGTATGGCCTTTTTTATTACGTCTACTAACTCAAATGTAGTCTTAATAGGTTTTCTCTTTCTCTCCTCAACGATGAACTTTGCAATTCGTTTAGCCCATAGTTCTTCACCATAATCAGAAATTACCTTTGCAATTTCATCTTCTGAATAATTGTTTACAACGTACTCTGCTGTAATGTCACTTTCTTTGTCCATTCTCATATCAAGTGGGGCATCGTGCATGTAAGAAAATCCCCTTTGTGCCTCATCTAATTGATATGAAGATACGCCAAGGTCTAATAAAGCACCATCTATGCTCTTAATCCCGCATTTTTTTAATATATCTTTTATATTCTTATAATTGTCATGAATATACGTTGCATTATTGAAGTCTTTAAGCCTAATAGATGCAGCCTTTATGGCGTCCATGTCTCTGTCGATTGCGATTAATTTTCCTTTATCAAGCCGTCTTAATATCTCATATGAATGGCCACCACCGCCTAAAGTTCCATCTACATAAATACCATCAGGCTTAATTTCTAAATATTCAATAGTCTCTTGCAACAACACACTTTCATGTTTGAAATCCATAAAAATCACCTTATATGTTTAAATCGTCTAAATGCTCTGCAACATCTTCAAAAGAAACATCAATATTATTTGAATATTCCATCCATACTTCTTTACTCCAAATCTCCACTCTTGACGATACCCCAATTATTATGACTTCTTTCTCAATTTTTGCATGTTCTCTCAAGATGTTCGGTATTAATACTCTTCCCTGCTTGTCTATTTCGCATTCAGTGGCGCCTGCTAAGAAAAATCTGGTAAATGCTCTGGCATCTTTTCTGTTAAGTGGCAATGTCTTTAGCTTTGCCTCGATATTTGACCATTCTGACAATGAGTAAGCAAAAAGGCAATTGTCAAGCCCTCGCGTCAACACAAATTTATACCCCAGTTCGTCCCTGAACTTGGCAGGTATAAAAACTCTCCCTTTTTGATCTATTGTATGTTCATATTGCCCCATCAGCATACCGAACACCCATTTCTATTGCACTTATAACCACTTTGCACCACTTTAAACCACTTATTATGTTTATTCTATATAAAACTCAAAAATCCTTCAATAAATTAAAATTTTTTTCACAAAAAAATAACGAGTATGACTCGTTATCAAAAACTATAACATATTATGGCTTTACAACAGATAATACACAGTTATCTTCATTAAAATGCGTCTTAAATCTATTTAGTACATCATCAGGAGTTATATCTTCTATGACAGATGTAAAATCCAAGATATTAATGTCTTTCATGTAGTACGATATAAAGTTGTGTGCAATACTTTCAACAGAATTAAATGATTTTACAAATCGGCCAAGTATCTTTTTCTTAATTCTATAGAAATCACCGTCATCCACTTTATTGATGGATGAAATTTTAGCTATAAGAGCCTTTTTCACAGCTTCAGGATCTACAGATTGACCACCTATTATAGAGTAACCATGATCTACTTCACCTACGTACTCTACATCAAAAGTTGTATCAATAAGTCCATCATTATAAAGTTTTTCATACAAGTCGGAGCTTCTACCGGCTAAAATCTCTAAGCAAATCTGTGTAGTTATGTCCTTTTTAAGTAATCTCTTTCCTCCATAACCTATGTCATTGTCTTTAAATCCAATATTAAATAGCGGCATCGAAACAGACATCTTCTGTTCTACGTAATTCTTGTTTATTTTAGTCGGCTCATCAGGATAAATGCGCTTTATCTCTCCATTTCTTTTTTCTGTTTTAACACTATCATTTACGATTTCTGCAACTTTATCCACGTCAACATCGCCAACTGCGAATAAAACCATGTTTGATGGATGATAAAATGTATTGTAGCATTTATACAAGATGTCTTTGTCGATTCTTGATATAGATTCAATTGTACCTGCAATATCTATTTTTACGGGATGTTGGCGGTACAATCCGCCTAACATATTGAAAAAGAGCCTCCAAGACGGATCGTCATCGTACATGCGAATTTCTTGGGCTATTATGCCTTTTTCCTTTTCTACATTTTCATCTGTAAAATAAGGCCTTTGGACAAAATCCAAAAGAAGTTTTAAATTGCTGTAAAAATTGTCTGTGCATGAAAACAAATAAGCAGTAGTTGTAAAATTCGTATAAGCATTTGCAGAAGCTCCATTCTTAGAAAACTCCTCAAATACGCTTCCACTTTCTTCTTCAAACATCTTATGCTCTAAAAAATGTGCAATACCATCTGGCACATGTGTAGGTTCACTTTCACCGGGAATTATAAATTCTCTATCATTAGAACCATAATGAGTTGCAAACATTGCATACTGTTTTATAAAACCTTTCTTAGGCATTACAAAGACATTTAATCCACTTTCATGCTCATATTTATACATTTTCTCTTTTATTAAGTCATTAAATATTTCCATCATCTCATATCACTCCTCACTTTTTTGTCATGAAATAGACAGTATCCAATTGCAGCTTTTTAGATACATTCACGATATCATTTATTGTAACTTTTTTTACCTTACTTATAAAATCGTCTATACTGTAATTTGTATGTGAAAGTTTTTGTGATAAGTAAAAATCAGCCAGTTGTGTTCCACTGTCTTTTATTGAATTAAACGACGTAATCAAAGCTTTCACAGCCGAATTAAATTCATAATCAGATATATTACCTGATTTTATCTCCTCTACTTGCTTTTGTATTATCTCCAATGCTTTTTCGTAATTTTCAATTTCAATGCCTGACATTATAAGCATTAATCCTTTAAATCTTTCTAACCTTGTCTGGGCATAATATGCAAGGCTTTCCCTTTCTCTAACATTCATAAAAAGCTTAGAGAAAGGCCCTCCACCCAAAACACCGCTTAATACTAAAAGAGAAAAATACTCCTCATCCCATGGATTTACGTTTGTCCTGTATCCTAAAGTCAGCTTCCCCTGAGTAACATCAAGTTTATCTTCTACATATTTTACCTTATCGATCTTTCTTAATATAGGCGTATCTGGAATCACATCCACACTCGTTCTCTCTATTTTAAAATACTTATTGAAAAACTCTTTCACATCGTCTACATCCACATTGCCTACGACAAATATATCTATTGGAAGCCTTTTAATTGCTTTTTTATAATACTCATAAAGATTTTTTTCATCTATTTTATCTACGTCATCTACATTTCCAAGCTCATAAATTGCGTAATCTTCGTCTTTACACATTTCTTCTATACACCTTTCAACGGCGTATTTAGTCTTTTCATTTACGCGGGAATTGATAATATTCTTCTGCTTTTCTTTCTCTTGTTGCACATACGTTTGTTCAAAACCATCATTTGATATTAATGGATTCAAAAGTATGTCTGATATGAACTTAACGCTTTCTTCCAATATATCTTCCTTTAAATATGTACTATCTACAATTTCCATCTTAAACTGTGCAATCTGCCGCTCACCTTTTTTATAAACCGAATAAGCAAACGTAGCACCGTAAAGATCTTCTAAATGCTTTGTTATATCCTTATACGTTTTAAAGCTAAAGCTTCCTCTCCTTAAAACCGATGGCAGCAATGCAAATTTTGCCGTTTCATCGCTTAATTTATTGCTTATGTACACATTAATTGTTACCGTTTTAAACTTATTAAGTTTATTGACATAGAGTTCAATACCACTCGCAATGTTTTCCTTTATGATGGACATATTTTTCACTCCTTCTATAATAATCCAATTGACCTAATTATATTTAAAAACTACAAATATGTCAACAAAGCATAAACCCGGGTTTCCCCAGGTTTATATTATGCACTTGGCGTTATCCTTTTTAATATCTCTGTTATCTGTTTAGTAAACTCAGATAATGGTCTTCCAGATGCTATTCCTTTTGCTATATTGTTTATCCTTGTATATAAATCAGGATCGGATGTTACAGACACATTCTTTATCCCTTTATCAGTATCTCTCACTGTCTTCTCTACTTTTTTCTTAACCTGTGTCTCATGGGTACCTTGGACACTGGCTTTCATGTCAATACCTACAATAGCAGTATTTCCGGATATAACTACAGTAGCCTTGTTTACTTCAGGAAGTTTTGCCACATTGCTGGCTATTTTTGCTGCTCTCACGCTTTGCGGAACCGGCTTTTTCGCTGGAGTCGGTGTAGTAGGTGCAGGTGTTGTTGGAGTTGGTGTCGTCGGCACTCTTGACGGTGCAGGAGTAGTCATCCCTGGTGACGGAGCTGGTGTCGTCCTAGGCGTCGTAGGAGTATATCTTGTTGGCGATGGCTTTTTAGATGCTTTGCAGCCCGTCAAAGATATAGACAATGCCATTATCAATGCTAAAAGTATTAAAAAAATTTTTTTGCTATTTTTCAATTCAAACACCTCCAATCAATATTTTGCTCAGATGAAGTCAATTTATTACAATATTCAATGTAAATTATATCCAATGACTCAATTTGAAGTTTTAGTGTTTTTCATATATAATCTATTTGATGTATTTAGAAAAATTTTTTGATTTTAAAAAGCGGAGGAATACAGATGGAAATAGGAATAGTCGGTCTACCTAATGTTGGAAAAAGCACGATTTTTAATGCAATAACACAAGCAGGCGCCGAATGTGCAAATTATCCTTTTTGTACGATAGAGCCTAATGTAGGAATCGTATCTGTGCCCGATAAAAGGCTTAATGAATTAGCAAAAATCGTAAATCCTCAAAAAATAATACCTGCCACGATAAAATTTGTCGATATAGCAGGATTAGTAAAGGGTGCCAGCAAAGGCGAAGGATTAGGCAATAAATTTTTATCACACATAAGAGAAGTCGATGCAATATTAAATGTGGTAAGGTGCTTTGATGACAGCAACATAACTCACGTTGAAGGCAGTATTGACCCAATAAGAGACATCGAAATAATAACGTTAGAGCTTATACTGGCTGATTTGGAGGTTGTTGAAAAGCGAATTGCAAAGACTTCCAAATATGCTAAAAACGATAAAAGTGCTGCATTTGAATTGAATGTATTGGAAAAAATCAAAAAGACATTAGAAGATGGTAAGCCTATCCGCACGATGGACTTTGATGATGAGGAATTATCTTTTGTAAATCAACTTATGCTTCTTACATCTAAGCCTGTGATGTATGCAGCCAATATATCAGAAGACGATCTTATATCTAAAAATGAAAATGAGTACGTTAAGAAGCTTAAAGATTTTGCAAAAAATGAGAAATCCGATGTTATTGTGATATCAGCAAAAATAGAAGAAGAACTTTCGTCACTTCCAGATGAAGAAAAATATGAATTGCTTTCCGAATACGGCTTAGAAGAACCTGGATTAAATAACATAATCCGTCACGGGTACTCCCTTTTAGGACTTATTACATTTTTTACAGCAGGGCCAAAGGAAGTAAGAGCCTGGACTATTAAAAGAGGTACAAAGGCACCACAGGCTGCCGGGAAAATACACTCAGATTTTGAGAAAGGTTTTATACGTGCTGAAGTAATATCGTATAAAGATTACGTTGAATCAGGCGGAGAAACTCCAGCAAAAGAAAAAGGATTGATGAGGTTAGAAGGAAAAGATTACGTCGTGGAAGATGGCGATATAATAGTATTTAGATTTAACGTATAAAATCCCATAGACTTATGCCTATGGGATTTTTTAGCTTTTTATCTTTATCTCATCTATTTGGAGACTGCTAATAAATTGTTCATAGTCTAATTCTTTTTCGCCTTGGACAACTTCGTCTAAATCAGGTTTTATAATAGGATGTTTTGGAACGAATATGGTACAGCAATCTTCATAAGGCCTTATAGATATATCGTACGTCCCGATTTTCTTAGAAATCTCTACAATTTCACTCTTATCCATTCCTATAAGCGGTCTAAACACTGGCATGTGTGTCACTGCATTTGTGCAGTACAAGCTCTCTATGGTTTGGCTGGCAACTTGTCCTAAGCTTTCACCTGTTATAAGCGCTTTTGCACCGTACTTAAGAGCAATATTTTCTGCGACTCTCATCATCATTCTTCTCATTATAATAGTAGTCAATTTTGGAGGACACTTGTCATATATGGCCAGTTGAAAATCTGTAAAATTCACCACATGCAAATATACATCTTGTCCATACTCTGAAAGCTTTTTGCACAAATCAATTACTTTGTCCCTTGCACGCTCCTGCGTATATGGTGGACTGTGAAAATACACCGCTTCTATCTCTACTCCTCTTTTCATCATCATCCATGCTGCAACAGGGCTATCAATTCCACCTGATAATAAAACAACAGCTTTCCCATTTGTGCCCAGGGGCATTCCCCCAATTCCCTCTACGGTATCAGAGTATAAATACGCCTTCTCCCTTATTTCCACATTTAAGACCACATCAGGATTGTGCACATCAACATGAACGTCATCGATATTTTTAAGTATTTCACTCCCAATCATTCTGCTTAATTCAATGCTTTCATAAGGAAATGATTTATTAGGTCTCCTGGTCTCCACTTTAAAGCTTTTATTTGAATGATGCCTCATAATCTCAATTGCCGAGTCGTATATCGCATTAAGGTCCAATTCTACTTTTTTAGCTATTGTTATTCCAACTATTCCAAATACCTTCCTAAGTTTGTCAATAGCTTCTTTTGCATCGTTGCTTGTTTCTACATATATTCTCCCATGCGTCTTTTCAACTTTTACTCCATCAATGCTTTTTAAAGCTTCTTTAATGTTTCTAACAAGTTTATTCTCGAAAAAAGCTCTATTGTCGCCTTTTAAAGCTAACTCACCATACTTTATAAGAATAACCTCCATTTTTACCTCCTTTTGTATCTCCTTAAAAATTTCACTTTCTCCTTTAATACATCAACTGTATAATCTATTTCTTCATCTGTATTAAACACACTTAAGGAAAACCTAATAGCACCTTCTATATATTCGCGACTTAGCCCAATAGCCTTTAATACATGGCTTTCAGTGTTTTTATGGGATGAACAAGCAGAACCGGTTGACACATATATGCCCTTTTCTTCCAAAGCATGAAGCAATACTTCACCTCTTACACCTAAAAAGGATATATTTAATATTTGCGGAGCACCATCATCGATGTCAGGACCATTTAAGTGAATATCAGAGATCTCATTTTTTATACCATCGTACAATCTTTTCTTTAATGCTTTAAGTTTAGCCTCGTATTCAAGAAAATTATCATTTATCAATCGACATGCTTCTCCAAGTCCTACGATGCCTGGCATATTTTCAGTTCCTGACCTTAAATTGGCTTCCTGTCCTCCACCGTACAAAATAGGTTTAATTTTAGTCCCTTTTTTTACGTATAGAGCGCCTATGCCCTTTGGCCCATGCATTTTATGGCCGCTTAAAGACAAAAGGTCTATGTTTATATTCTTTAAATCAATATTAATTTTTCCAACTGCCTGTACACCATCAACATGAAAATAAAATTTATCTTTCCTTTGTTTTAATTTAGCAATCTCATCCAATGGTTCTATAGTGCCTATCTCATTATTGACAGCCATTATAGACATCAAAATCGTCCTGTCATTTATTGCATTTTTTAACTCATCTAAGTCTACATATCCTTGTTTATCTACATTGAGATAAGTGACATCAAAGCCTTCTTCTTCAAGCTGCTTCATGACATTCAATACAGATGGATGCTCAATCTTTGTGGTTATCAGATGATTGCCATATCTCTTCATGCCATGTACAATGCCGCGTATAGCCAAATTATTTGATTCAGTTCCACCTGATGTAAAAAATACTTCATGTGATTCACACCTCAATAATTTCGCTATATCTTCTCTTGACTTAGACAATATCTTTTCTGCAATATATCCTTTACGATGTACTGACGATGGATTGCCATATTCGACTTCCATTACTTCAACCATTTTTTCAACTACTTCTCTACGAACTTTCGTCGTGGCGCTATTGTCAAGATATACCTCCATACATATCAGTCCTCACATTTTTATGTAATTCAAATATATTATATGTTAATGATGATATATATTTCAACAAAAATTTAGGGCCCAATAGATTGGACCCATCATTTTTAAAACTCCTAAGCTTCTTTAAACGATGTTTCACTTGACTCATCTTCACTGTGGTCAACATGAAAATCGACGTCATCAGTGTCAAATTGGCTGATTCTGTCTTTTATGTTTTTATGGTAAGATGAATCACCAAATTTATTGACAGCCAATTTCGCTTGGTTTACGTTGTTATTTATTACGCCTGCACCGCCAATGCAACCTCCAACACAAGCCATACCTTCTATAAAATTATTTGGCAATTTACCGGCTTTCATTATTTTCAACGTCTTGTTGCACTCATCAAGTCCATTGCACACTACAGGATTTAGCTCAACATCGGCATCTATTTCCTTAACTGCTTCAATTACAGCCTCTAAGACGCCTCCCGATCTTGCAAACTTTCTTCCAAAAAGCGTAGCATCATCCACTTCCACATCTGGTTGTTCTTTCATGTCTATTTTTGCTGCATCCAGCACAGCAACCATCTCTTCAAATGTCATGGCAAAATCCGTTATGCCCTTTACATCATCTCTCATGACTTCCGATTTTTTTGCAGTACATGGACCTATGAATACTGTCACTGCCATAGGATCGTGTTTTTTGATGTATTTTGATATAGCTGTCATTGGAGATACAGTTGTCGATATGTTTTGCGACAGCTCAGGATAGCTTTTCTTAATGTGTGCCACAAAGGCAGGACAACATGAACTTGTCATGACTTTTATGTCTTTTATTTTATGGCTGAATTCTTTTGCCTCTTCCATAGCTACAAAATCTGCCCCAAGAGCAACTTCAATCACATCGACAAAACCAAATTCTTTCAAAGCAGATTTTATCTGTCCCACAGTTACATCTTTAAATTGAGATGCTATGGCTGGCGCTATCAAAGCATAAACTTTTTTCCCACTCTTAATAGCCCTTATAATGTCCACAATATAAGACTTGTCTGTTATGGCTCCAAATGGACATGCCACTGTACAAGCACCACATGAAGTGCATTTTTCATAATTTATGGCAGCTTTCAATTCTTCATCCATAGTTATGGCTTTTGCTGAACAAGATCTAATGCATGGCCTCAAATTGTCAGAAATTGCATTGTATGGACACGCATCTTTGCACCTGCCACATTCTATACACTTGTCATAGTCGATGTTTGCCTTTTTGTTTATTATCGTTATGGCACCTTTTGGACATACTTCTGTACACCTGTGAGTAATACATCCTCTACAAGCTTCAGTAACACGATACCTTTTAATCGGGCATTCTTCACAGGCAATATCTAAAACCTGAATTATTGGCTCTTCACCGTCCACTGCATGTTTCATAGTACGCTTTAAATTTTTCCCCATTGCAACTTTGGTTCTCTGCTCAATTATAGCTCTTTCTTTATACACGCAACACCTAAATCTTGGTTTTGTTCCCGGTATTATCTCGTAAGGTATTTCATCATATTCATCTTCAAGCCTATCTTCAAGCGTCAATTTCGCAACGTTGTAAAGTACCTCGTACTTTAACATTTGAACATCTGTGTTAAACTTAAACAAGGCAATCTATCCTTTCTAAAAATAATTTACTTCCACATTTTTATTTAATCCCTTTAATAAATTTATAAGCTCTTCCACAATCCTGACCTTTATTCTAAGGTCAGATGGAAAATCAGGATTTTGATGGGCACTGTTTACAGCCTGACCCACTAAGAAATTTACGTCAGTAGCGTAATTTAATATCTTAAACAGCCGAGTGGCAGCATCTTTTCTTGAAAATCTCAATAAGTTTGAATCGCTATTCTCAATATATTCTTTAAAAATTTCAACAGTCTTTCTTAAAGTCAATACGCCTTCTGTCACCAAATCAATTCCATCAATGTGGGCATAAGGAGGTATATCAGGATCAACATACTCTGTAGATGTGATCACATCTTTATTTAAAATCCTGCTTACAATTTTTGCAGCAGTACCGCCACATACCACCTTTAATCCTTCACTTTTCATAAGTTTTTTCACAACCCATTCATCCATATTTTTCAAAACCGGTGGCCCTACCATCACCGTAACTTTTTTCGATTCGTTAACTTTTATCACTATTGCAGTTGTATCATCGCCAGGTTTATTCTTGTACAAATTATTACAGGTTGTTATAAGCTGTGAGCAAATATCTGATGCATCGCTGTAGACCTCTAATACTTTTGATAAATATTGCTTAACATTATCCCACTGCCAACCGAGATTTAATACTCCTCCTACACCAGCATGAATTACTCCATCAGATACAACTATCAGTGCATCATTCAAATCCAATTTGAAGCTGCTTTCAAAGATTTTCTTATCACCTATTTCAACACACTTTCTGTCAATCTTCTTATGCACGCCATTTTTAAAATAAAACACAGATGGATTGTCATATTCAACCAGATGAGCATTATTGCCACATATAGAAACAACAGTAAATGTAGAATATGCTATATTCCTCTCTTTACATATTGGCAATGTTTCAGCCACCGTCTCTACCACATCTTTTAGTTCAGAACCCATGTCCAACATTTTTGATACAATTCGCGCTGTCAGAGTAGATAAAATATTGGCCTTAACACCACTTCCAAGCCCATCTGCCATAACTGCCATTACATAATCTTTTTTTCTTATTATTTGAACACTATCTCCGCACAACTCTTCATCGTACTTATTCAATGATGCATGTGCAATATCGATGTAATGACTCATTCATCATCACCTTGATTTAACAGCATATCTTTCATTCTGGTTAATATGACTTTTGTCTCCGCTGTTGTTTCCCCCAACAAGCTGGCTATCTCTTGTGCAACCTTCATCTGCCTATCTATCACTTGCTGTGCCAACTGGTAGTTTTCCCTTTTAAGTTTCGAGAAACTTTCCTTTTGTTTCTCCATCTTTGTTATATCTGTAAAAATCCCAATGGCAATTTTATACTCATCTAAATAGTAGATGCTTTCCAATGCTATGATTCCGTAATTTTTAAACGATACTTTCTTATTAAAAATGCTTTTCTTATTTTCAATAACCTCTACAAAATCAGATGTATCAAAAATCAACGATAGATCTTCACCTTTAACCATTGACGAATTCACCAAGAACATCTTCTCAAATGCTCTGTTCATATCTTGAATTTCATACTCGTTATTGACCGCAATTATGGCATTGGGAGTAGAGCTTATTATGATATTGGACAGCGTTTCAGCCCTCCCCCTCATGTATGGCAAGCACATATACGGTTCTGCCATTCCATTAAAGACCGCTATGGCTTTTTCCCTACAAGTGTCATAGCCACATGCACCGCAATTCAATTCATCTTCAGGTGAAAACTTGCCAATCTTCGATAGTATCTCTTTTATCTCGGCCTCGCTTGGCATTTTCCATTTATCGCTTAAATCAATAAACTTTCGGCTTAAATCTAAAGAAAAATCGCTAAAATCGCTGAAATCATCGCTAAATCTCTCCTTCACGCGAGAATAGCTTATAACTTCTTCCTTCCTTTTTGTAATGCCACTTTCTAACTTTCCAAATGCAGGACCATTGATGCAACCGCCATCGCAAGCATTGGCTTCTATCCAATACCCATGTAAATTGCCAGATCTTAAATCATTTAAAAGATCTTTCACATTCTCTATCGATGACACAGAGACAACCTTTCTTAAATTCAAATCAACATCCATACAATCAATTGTTTTTCCTTCAATTGGATACAATTTATACTGCTCTTCAGCATCAACATCTTCCAAATAATCTTCCATATATTCAAAATCTACTTCCTCTGTACCAAACAAATTCATTACTTCTTCAAATGTCAATACAGCATCTATAGCTCCTTCACAGCTAAAATCACTCATCTCAGCTTTTTTAGCGAGGCACGGACCTATAAATACAACTTTCACGCTTTCACCGTATATACTTTTTATAGCCCTTCCAACAGCTACCATCGGTGATACAACTGGTACAAGGCATTTTATAAGATCTGGATAGTACTTTTCAACCAAATAATTTACAGATGGACATGAAGTAGTAATCAAGTTGTCATATTTCAAATCGTTATAATACTTTTCATACTCCTTAGATATAAGCATAGCACCTACTGATGTCTCAACTATCATTTCGGCTCCTAAACTTTTTAAAGCTTTCAAGAATTTTAAAGCACTATTATGCCCGACAAGTGCAGGATACGATGGAGCTACAGTGAAAACAACTTTTTCCCCTCTATTTAAAAATGATTGAACTTTTTCTACATCTGACCTAACTGTCTTCGCATTCTGAGGGCAAACATTTAAACATCTTCCACATGCAATGCATCTGTATTCTATGATTTCAGCTTGTTCATTATTAACTTTTATCGCTTTGACAGGGCAGTACCTAATACATTTATAGCAGTTTCTGCAATTGGCTTCTTTAAAATTAATGACACTCATTTTAGTTCACCTAAAACATGTTCTTTAAAAAATTCCTCAACGCTGTTTGGTTTAATTGATAAGCACGTACCACCATCAATTTTTACAGAAACCGCCCTTAAACAATTGCCCATGCAAAAATCAGCTTTTAACTCTACTTTGTCTTCAAGGCTGTAATCTTTAATCATTTTTTTTAATTTATTAATAACATCGTAGGAGCCTTTTAAATGGCATGAGCTGCCTACACAAACAGTAATAATCATATAAATCACCCGTATACTGTATACAATTATTTTATTATATGATAAAGACTAAGTAAACAATAGTTAATTTATTAACAATTAGTGTTAAAAAAAATTAATCTTCTTCCCTAGATTCTTCAATCATCTTTTTTAGTTTTCTTCCTCTTTCATTGACATCCAATGAAATATCTATAGCATCTTCTTCAGCAATATTACTGGGAAGATACTTTGTAGGAATATTTATCTTCCTGTCGTCATCAAGAACAACTATAGCTACGTCATCTTCTATCTTTTCTACAATACCATGTATTCTCACGTAAAACACCTTCTTTTTATTAATTATACACCCTTCTATTTCCATTATCAACATAGAGAAGGGTCTTTTCTGACCCCATTTTACTGGCAAATATTGCTCATTTTAAAAATTTAACTAATAAATCAACAACACTTTGAAGTTCCTCATAAGTTATCTTTCCATCTTCATTTGCAAGAAAGCACTGTTCAGCATGTTCATTTATGATTGACAATCCAACTTTTTCTAAAGAAGCTCTCACCGCTGCTATTTGCAGCAAAATATTAGAACACCCTTTGTCTTCTTCCACCATTTTTTCGATTCCAGCTATATGCCCCTTTATGGTTTTTAATCTTAAAAGTACATCATCTTTTATACTTTTGGTCATAGCCATCACCTTTCAATTGTATTTTATCCTTTTATCTAATTTTTCAAAAATTATGCCCATTTCCTTCTTAAAAAGTTCTTTCCAGTCAAACGTTTTAGCAAATTCCCTTCCGTTTTGTCCGTATATACTCATTTTATCACAATTTTCTATCAAATCTATAGCTTTTTCAACAAAATCAGATACATTGTACTTTATAGTTATACCACACTCATTTTCTTTAATCAATTTTCCTAAATCGCCAATGTCTGTTGCTATCACGGGAAGGCCAGATGCCATGTATTCTACAGCTTTAAGTGGAAAAGAATATTTTATAAGTTCTGTTGGAAAAAGCGTACAAAGTCCAATATCAGCTTTATTAAAATACAGCGGCAAATCGCTATACTTTACTTTCCCCAAAAAATGTACAACATCATCTACTTTGCTATCTCTCGACAATTTCCTAAGAGCATGTTCATATTTCCCCTTCCCAAGTATCATCATCGAAACGTCATACTCTCGCCTTAAGATAGAAAGTGCTTTTATAGGCATCTCAACGCCTGACCAATGCTCTAATGAACCGCTAAATATAATGACTATTCCTTGATGTTTTTCCTTATTGCCATTAAACAGTTCATAATTGACACCATTTGGTATGTAGTATGGTGTAATGCCTGTCATGTTTTTTCTCAATTCTATCAAATGTTGATTTACAGAAAATGTAACATCAGAATTTTCAATGCAATATTTCTCCATGTTTTTTGTCCTCTCATAAATGTCCTCATATTCAAAAAATGCAGGAAAATAGTCGATATCTTCGTAAGCCAAAAAGCTTATTCTTCCTGATTTCAGAAGTTCTACGGCAGTCAAACCAGCCCATGGACCTTGTGCAATACATATATCGTATTTCGAAGAATCAAGTTCAACGTATTTTTTATACAAAATCATGGGGCTAAAAAGACTCGCAAACTTAACAGGTATTCCTATATAAGTAATCGTGCCTTCTTGCTTTTTCAATACTCCAAGATCGTCATACCTACAAAATACTACCGTCAAGTCATATTTGTCTTTCAAGTAATCTATCAAATGATGACTTCTCTGCGGAAGTGAATTTAAAATATCGATAAATGTTATAAATAAAATTTTCATAAAAAATCCTCCTATCATTGTTATGAGAAAAGCCAGCTTATGCTGGCTTTTCATATTTTTAATATGGTGAATATGGGGCTTTCTGCGGAGGAAATATAGGTGGGAATGGTCTCTGCATGAATTCATCACATACATTTGTCGGAAACTCCTCGCACTCAGGTGGTACTGGGCAGAATCCATACGAAGGTATCAATAATTGCACATCCATAGCAGATTTTATGATGATCCATACACCTATGATTACCTCTAATGTTGTTGGTGTTCCAACATTGACTCTTCCAAACAAACACTCCGCAACAGCTTCAAACTTCATGATGGCAATAGTTGGTTCTGGCACATACAATACTATATCCTTATTAAACGTAGTTGTTAGTCCTGTCAATGTTTGAATATCGCCAGATGTATTTGTAATCACTACATCATATGTTACTTGGAATGTAGCCTGCACTCTTGCAAATCCAGGTCTTTCAGGAATAGGTGTAAGTGTAAATCCTGGAGGTGATACAAGCGAAACAGTTACATTCTCACAGCGTCCAAATGTTGGGTTTGTGATAGTAGGCACAAATGGAACTGGTGGTATGCTGTCTAAACACAATCTCTGTGAGCATGAATCGTATATCTTTGTAACTTCTATGCAAGTTATCTCTGTTGGTTCAGGAAGCTGACCTGGCTCTACTGGACCTGGTCCTACTTCTTGTTCTCCAATCAGCTTTTTAGCAAATGCCATTTTATTTCCCCCTTACGACTAAATTTTTGTTTAATTTGATTTTGCATATTTCTAGTTACAATATACGTAATAACCATAATATTTGTTACAAATAAAGAATATAATTTTAAATGAAAGGAGGCATTTTATGGACAAGGTACTATTAAATTTTAAAGGTAAGGTGTACAAATTTTCATCAAACCGAAATTCTATTTTATTAAATATAGCTGGCGAAAATTCGAACGAAATAAACCTTATAGACAATGCAATAAGCGATTTTGATGTTGGGCTAAGCTCGAATGAAATTTTAATAGCATATTTTAGCAGAGAGCAAAATATTGTTTTAGCACATTTAAATGATGATAACAAAGTAATCAAAAAGATTTTGTACCATTATAATGACAAATCATTTTTTGCAGATAACTTCAGATTAATAATGTCTGGTGAGACATTACATCTATTTTTTACAGAGCATAATCTATCATCACCTAAAAAATTGATTCTGAAGCATTTTGTACTTAAGACTTTCAAAGTTAATGACGTAGCTGTCATTTACAACAATCAAATTAAACCTTTCTACAGTGTAGCATCTGATAAATCCGGAGTTCTACATTTAGTCTATATAACAGCCGAAAACACTCAGAAGATTTTTTATACAACGTATTTAAGCGGTGCATGGACCTTAAAGACTACAATTTCTGAAGCTATATCGCTGGAATATCCAAATATAGCCATCGATGACAAACGAAATATCCATATATGCTGGGTTGAGGAAAACATAATAAAAGAGCTAAAATACAGAAAAAAAATCGACGGTGGATGGCCAAAAGGATCGTGGGATAAAAAAATCACTTTGTCATTTTCAGACGCGATTTTGTGGCCTTGCTTTAATATAATAGACACTACTATATGGTGTACATGGATTCAACAAAATGCTTTTTACAGTGCTGTATCATCAGATGGAGGCAATAGTTTCTGCAAGCCTTTTAAATTGGCTGAAAAACCTTCGTCGTATGAATTTGCAAAAAAAGCAGAAGAATCAGCAGAAAAATTCACGTTTTTAGATGATAACGGATTAGAGCTTCCTTTTAATAGAGTTAAAGATAGCATATCATATGATAAAGATAATTATTTTACATTTTATATAAAAGAAGTCCAAGAATACTTAAGCACACTATCTAAAAAAATAGAAAACCTCCAAAATGAGAAAGTACATTTAGAGAGAAACCTAAATCAAAAAAGCTATGAAATCGCACTTAAAAACAGAAATATCGAAGAACTTAAGGAAAATTTGAAAAAATATTATGAAGAAAGAATGAAGTTTACTTCAAAACTTGACAATCTTAATTCTGTCTACAACAATGTCCTTTTGGAAAATGAGAAATTAAAAAAGCAGATAAAAGATCTGCAAAATAAAATAATCATATTAAACTCAAAGCTTAATGAAAAAGTAGAAAATGGGACAATAGACAAGATAAAATCAATTATTTTTGGAAAGCCTAACGAACACCTATGACAGTATATCCGCTATATGTCTTTTCTACCTCATATATCCCTTTATAAGGGATATTTATTCTTTGTACTATTAATTTTACAATATTTACGTATTCCAGGCCAAATTTTAATGAATGGCTGCAGCTATTCATTATAGAGCGTGGCGTTGGTATAAATTCTACAGGTATATTGTTCTGCCTTAATACCTTGTCACACAGCACTGCATGTTGATAAGAATAAAAGACTAATATCCCATATCTCATCTTTGCACCCCCTACTCACATTATATTCAGAGGTGCAACTATTGATAAGATTTCCTACGTGTCCATTAATTACTTAAAGGTTTTTTTCTTTTTTTGTCGAATAATTTAATTAAGGGGTGTGATATTAGTGAAAAAAAATCTAAAGTACTATGCAGCATTTGCAGTAATTTCATTATCAATGATTGGCTCTTTTAATATTGCAGAAGCTTCGTATTCTTACGGAACATATACAAACAACAACGTTGTCTACAACGGAGCATCAACTTTAAAGACCACCACATCAAATAACTCCGTATTCAATACAGCCACAGTAAAAATAAATTATGTACAGGCAAATAACACAAATGCTTGGTACAATAACAATTATTGGTGGATAACAATGAATAATAGCACTGCAAATGTAAGCCAGACAACAATTAATACAAAAGGAACTATTGCATCTACGACTGCATCAGCCGGCAATTCATCTTCCAATGCTGTTGAAAGTGCTAAGAATAGCGGCACACAACAAAATTATCAAGGGTTATCAGCACAAGAAAAACAGTTGGTGGATCTCATAAATAGCGAAAGAACGTCAAGAGGCTTGAGTCCGCTTACCATCGATGAGAACCTGTCAAAAGTGGCCAGGATAAAAGCTGAGGATATGAGGGACAACAACTATTTTTCTCACACGTCACCTACTTATGGCTCGCCATTTGATATGATGAAACAATTTGGCATAAGTTACAATGCCGCTGCAGAAAACATAGCACTAAACAGCGATGTTGTAAGTGCTCATTATGCATTGATGAATTCCAGCGGTCATAGGGAAAATATCTTAAACCCTTATTTCAATAAGGTTGGCGTTGGCGTTGTCACAAACAGCACTGGAAACGGCGTAATTGTGGTAGAAATGTTTATAAATCAATAACATAGTTAAAAAAACACCGGCTACACCGGTGTTTTTAATGTCCTTTACCTGCTTAAAAGGAATGATTTATATGCTTTATATCCCATGTACAAGTCAAGTTTTGATGACAATTCATAAGGTGAATGCATGCTTAAAAGTGCAATACCGCAGTCAATAACCTCCATACCATAGTTTGCTGCAAAAAGTGCGACTGTTCCTCCACCGCCAATGTCAACTTTTCCAAGCTCTCCTGTCTGCCATACTACATCATTTTCATTAAATATCTTTCTCACTTTTGCCACAAACTCAGCATTTGCGTCATTTGAACCACTTTTTCCGCGTGAACCCGTGTACTTCGTCAGGCACACACCATGTCCTATATATGAACTGTTAAGTTTTTCGCTTACGTCAGGGTATAAAGGATCAAAACCAGCATTTACATCCGCAGACAACAATTCTGCATTTCTCATGGCTGCTCTAAGCTTTATATCAGTGCTGCCTTCTTGTTTTTCCAAGATTTCCGCTATAGCATTTTCAAAAAATCTGGACTGTAATCCTGTATTTCCCATGCTTCCTATCTCTTCTTTGTCAGCAAATATAGCTACTGCAGTCTTTTCAGGATTGTCAACATCTAAAATAGCTCTAAGCACATCATAAGCGCATATCCTATCGTCTTGTCCATAAGCTCCTATCATGCTTCTATCAAAGCCTATATCCCTTGGTTTGTGTGCTGGCACCAATTCCAACTCAGCACTTATAAAATCTTCTTCCACTATCCCATATTTCTCATTTAAAATCTTCAACAAATTTGGCTTTACAGAAACGTCTTCAGACAAAGGCATATTCCCTATAACCGGATTTAGTGCTTCTCCAGTTACCACATCAGCAGCTTTTTTCTCCATCTGATCTTTTCCAAGGTGCGGCAGTAAATCAGTTATGTATAGCACAGGGTCTTTTTCATCTTCTCCGACTTTAAAAACGACTTTTTCGCCATTTTCTTTTATGACGACTCCGTGCAGTGCCAATGGTATCGTAACCCACTGGTACTTCTTAATCCCCCCATAATAATGTGTCTTAAACAATGCAAGACCACTATCTTCATACAGCGGATTTGGCTTCAAATCAATCCTTGGTGAATCTATATGAGCGGCTGCAGCTTTAAATCCATTGCGGACAGAATCCTTTCCGATAACAGCTAAAATTACCGATTTGCCTTTATTGTTATAGTACACCTTTGTGCCTGGCTTTAAGTTTGTAGCTGTTTCCAAATTTATAAAACCATTTTCTTCAGCAACCTTTATTATCCTGTCTGCAACTTCTCTCTCCGTTTTACACTCTCCTATGAATGCTTTGTAATCTTCTGCGTACTCAAATATCTTTTCCTTTTCCTCGTCATTTACTTTAAGCCATCCATTTTTGCTTTTGTATCCAAATCTCTTTTCAATGTCTTTTAACTCGCCACTCTCCATTTCATACGCCTCCTAAACATTTTGGATTACATATTAACTATAAAATATTTTTGGAATAAAAGCAAATTTTATGTATGCATATTGTACATGTTATTATTTTTTAATAGATATATGGCAGCTTGAGTCCTATCTTTTACATCTAATTTTCTAAATATATTGTACACGTGATTTTTGACTGTCTTTTCGCTTAAGAAAAGCTTATCCGCTATCTCTTTATTGCTATACCCTTCAGCGATTAAATTTAAAATCTCAAACTCTCTGTCAGTAAGATCTTTTTTGCATTCATTTTTCTCTAAGCTTTCAATTTCCCTGATAAGTGAAGGGTGTATATAAACGCCTCCATTTGATATGATTCTTATAGCCTTTATAAGTTCATCTGAATCTGCATCTTTTAATATGTAACCTTCCACGCCAATCTTCAATGCTTCCATAAGGTACTCTTTGTCATTGTAGATAGTCAAAAACATTATTTTATTTTTAGGATCATTGCTTTTAATCATCTTTGCAGCTTTAATGCCATTTACATTTGGCATGTTTATATCCATCAAAATTATATCTGGAGAATTATTTTTAGCCAAATTATAAGCTTCTTCTCCATCTGAGGCTTGATACACCACTTTCATATCTTCTTCTAATTCAATTATCTGCTTTAACCCTTGACGCAAAAGCACATGGTCGTCAGCAATCATAATGTTAATCATTGCACTTATCACCACCTAGCGGAATAGAAATGTAAATTTGTGTCCCCTCATTAGGTGAACTGTTTATTTCAAATTTCCCGTTTAATATCTGAACTCTCTCCCGCATCCCCAACAGCCCAAATTTATTGTCTTGAGATGTCTTTTCAAAGCCTACACCGTCATCTTTTATAATTATGCTTATAAAGCGATCGCCAAACTCTAATCGTATCACGGCATTCCTCGCCTTTGAGTGCTTCCGAATGTTTGTCAAGGCTTCCTGAATGACTCTGAAACAGGTTATTTCTATCTCAGGCTTTAATCTTTTATGTTCAGATAAAGTAATAAAATCCACATTTATTCCAGTATCATTTTTAAAGTCATTTATGTACTTTGATACGGCAGGTATTAAGCCTAAATCATCAAGAACAGACGGCCTTAAATCGTATATGATCTTCCTCACTTCTTTTAAAGATAAGTGTGCTATGTCTTTAAGGTTTTTAAGCTCATCTTTTGCTTTTTCTGTATCTTTGCTAATGAGTTTCTCGCACAGCTCCGCTTTTAATATTACATTTGCCATAGACTGCGCAGGACCATCGTGAATCTCTCGGGCGATCCTCTTCCTCTCATCTTCCTGAGCTTCTATTATTCGTATGTTTAGAAGCTGCCTGTCTTTAAGTTCTTCGTACTGATTGTGAAGCTTTGTCAAATCTCCTGTCAAGTAATCAAGGGCAACACCTATCTGTGTAGAAAGTTTTTCTGCTTTCTCTACAATCGCCCTATATTCAATGAGCTTTCTTTCCAGCTCATTTCTTCTTGCTATAAGGTCTTTTTCTTCCTGCCTTTTTAAAATAAGCGCTACCTGAATCTCTTTCGCTTCTTCGTAAGCTTCCTTTATGGCATCCTCACTTATGTTGCCAAAGCGCTGGCTTACATAAGCCAGTTTTAGCTTAGAGCTTTTCTCTTTTCTTTCAAGTTGTTCTACCTCTTTTATAACAAATCTGACCTTGACTTTCAGCTCGTTTATCTGTTCTTCTAAAAGATGATACTCATTCCTTGTCCTCTCTAATATTTCTGAAATCTGCTCTTTGCTGCTGCCTATAACTTCTATCGTCTTTTCTACTATGTTGTCAAGTTTTTTATCATATTCAAACTTGGAAGCCATTTTTACACCTCAAAGACAAATTTTATTTATCTAATTCGACAAAAATTTGCTAATTCCTCTATTTTTTTAAATTTTAGACATAAAAAAAAAGACCCGCTAGGGTTTACAAATGGGCTTAGATGGACTTGAACCATCGACCTCACGCTTATCAGGCGTGCGCTCTTACCGCCTGAGCTACAAGCCCATGGTGGAGATGAGGAGATTCGAACTCCTGACCCCCTGCTTGCAAGGCAGGTGCTCTCCCAACTGAGCTACACCCCCGTCAAACAATTATTATTATACCATAATTTCTAATGTTGTCAATTGCTTTCTATATTAATTTTTGAATTTCCATTTGGAACAGGAACAGTGTACTTATTGCCGTTGACGTCTACAAAGCTTTGAGGCACATCGCCTACAATTATGCTGTCGGCAATAGGCATGTGTGTGGATACCTGTATTTGCTTTGATGCAAGCGGCGCAATTATTTGAATGTTCGTCTTTATGTAGAGGTATATTATGTGCCTCGTCTGATTTATCCCTGCTGGTTCAAAGCTTGATTCAAAGTCTACATTCACCGAGCCGATTGGCAGGAGTCCTACTTTTATCTTTGGGCCTGTATTTGCAAATACATCCTTTGATATTAGGCTGCCAAGAGGTAATTTCACGTACACCGATCCTATGCTGTTTAAATTATCCTGAACAGCTTGAGTAATCTTTGCTGACAAAATATTCATCTCTATCGTATTAGCTTGCAGCATCGATACTTTTCCGCTGTTGTCAGTTCTTACATTTATAAGGTCGCTGTATTGAATGCCTTTTAGAACTTTTTCATTGATGGATTTATTGATAGATTTTACAGCTACCTCCTGAGCTACTGTCTCACTGGCCTTAATAAGCGCAGGTGTCAACCTGTACGTTACAAACATATACAGCAATGATAATATAAATAATGATGCCAAAATGTAAACAAAATTTTTGTTTATCCCACGTATTTTTATCCTCCTTCTTCCCCACTTTTTTCTCCTCATATAGAAAAACACCTCCTCTACATTTTATGATAGAGGAGGTGTTTTGGTTACTCATTTTTCTTTTAATTCTACGATTGTGACGCCATCTTCTCCTTCGCCATACCTTCCCAGCCTAAACGACTTTACATGCTTGTTCATTTTGAGAAGCCTTGTGATTCCGCTTCTTAAAGTGCCAGTACCTTTTCCGTGTATGACAGTAACCTGTTTTAGACCTGCAAGGTATGCGTCATCAAGGTATTTATCGACTTCTAGTGAAGCTTCCTCCAATGTCTTTCCTCTCAAGTCAATTGATGTAGAAATATTAGAAGATTTCTCATTAATGTATTTGGCAAAACCTTTCTCCATCTCTTTCTCTTGGCTTGATTCAGCTTCTCTAAGATTGCTAATGTGCACATTCATCTTTAGTATCCCTGCCTGTATCTTTACATTTCCATCTTTATCAGGTTCAGACAAGGCTGTTCCAGTTTGGTCAAGCGGGACTATGTAAAAAGTCTGTCCTGGCATGACATTTCTTGGGATCTTTTTGTACTCAGGGATTTCTGATTTCTTGAGATTTTCTTCCATCTCACTTATATTCTCTTTAAGCTTAAGCCGAGCTTCCTCAATAAGCTTATTTTTTCTATCAGACTTTTCCGCCTCTTTAAGCTTAGCAATAATTTCATCAGCAGTTGCTTTTGTATTTTCTAATATCTTTTTCGCCTTTTCTCTGGCTTTTTCTATTATTTTTTCTCTTTCTCGCTCGGTATCTTTTATTTTTTTCTCATACTCTTGTCTTAAACTTTCTACCTGATTTTTTAATGCCTCAATTTCTCTCTTAGCGTTTTCTGCTTCTATCCTTTTATTTTCAAGGTCTTTTAATATGTCTTCGAATTTTAATTCTTCACTTGTTATATAATTTTTTGCATTGTCTATGATGTCATCATTTAATCCTAATCGCTTGCTTATCTCAAATGCATTGCTTTTCCCAGGTATTCCTATTGTGAGGCGATAAGTGGGCTTTAACGTCTCTACATCAAATTCCACAGAGGCATTCTCCACACCTTCATTTTGCAGTGCATACTGCTTAAGCTCACTGTAGTGTGTCGTGGCAATTGTGCGACAATTCATCCTGTGAAGAAAGTCAAGTATGCTCATGGCAAGAGCAGCACCTTCTGTCGGATCGGTGCCAGCTCCTAATTCATCCAGCAAAACCAAGCTATTGCTAGTGACATTATTTAGTATTTTTACTATATTGGTCATGTGAGCTGAAAATGTGCTTAAGCTTTGCTCTATGCTTTGTTCATCTCCAATGTCCACAAATATATTGTCAAAGAAAGCAACATCAGAACCCTCATCAGCAGGGATATTTAGTCCTGACATAGACATAATCGTCAAAAGCCCTACAGTCTTTAATGTGACAGTCTTTCCACCTGTATTAGGCCCTGTTATGACAAGAGTATTAAAAGATTCACCTAAATGTAGGCTTATAGGTACGACTGCATCTTTTGAGATGAGAGGATGTCTTGCATTTTTTAAATTTACATATCCTTTAGTATTCAATATAGGTTTTGTTGAGTCTGTGCTTATGGAATACTTCGCCTTTGCAAAAATAACATCCAACTCTTTTAATACAACAATATTTTCATGTATCTCATCAACATGTTTTCCTACATCTTCTGTAAGCTCAGCTAAAATCCTTTCGACCTCATGTTGTTCTTTAATCTCAAGCTGTCTTAGATCATTGTTAAGTTCTACAACAGCCATAGGTTCTATGAAAAGCGTAGCACCGCTGGACGATTGATCGTGAATAAGGCCTTTAAATGTTCCTCTGTACTCCTGCTTTACCGGCACCACGTATCTTCCATTTCTTATGGTTATGATGGGATCTTGCAGCTCTTTTGACGAAGACGCAATTATAGAGTTTAATGTATCTCTTATCTTATTGTTTATATGGGCTTTCTGCTTTCTTATCTCTTTTAAGGCAGGCGATGCGTCATCAGCCAGTTCATCTTCAGATATGACAGCTCTATCGATCTTATCGTACAGTTCCTTAATATTCGTAAGCCTCATGTTGTATTCCCTTAAATGTGGAAAATTGCCTTCTTCGTTTTCGTTTCTCAAATACGCTTTAACTTTCCCTGCCAATGATAAAAACCTGGATAGAGATAAAAGCTGTCCCGGGTTCAATGACGACTTTATCTTGGCCTTAGCCAAAATCTCATCTAACTTTTTAAATGCAAAAGAAATATTGCCGTAAGAACTAATAAAAGATACCGCTTCATTTACTTTTTCAATTTCTTCTAATGCTTTTTCTACATTTTCGTACGGTTTAATGCTTAATGCTAATTCTTTTCCCGGTTCAGAATCGCACAAATTTACAATTTGATTAATTATCTTGTCAAATTCCAAATTTTTAAAATACCTTTCATCCATTACAATACCCCTCTGTAAAAATGTCCTCTTGTGTAGTTTTCAACGTGTAAATCGTAAGTTCCAAATTCCAATGAATCTTTGTAAGCTTTTATTACATCTCTTACTTCTTCATCGCTTTCAACTGTATCATTTATCCTTATATAAGATAAACCTGTCTTTTTTAAATCATTCATCTTGTCAACCATGTATAAAACCGATGAGTTTAAAAGCTTTATTTTACAAAAACCGTCGCTTACAATTTTCATGAGATTGCCCTTTCTGTCCTTCAAAAAATATTTTCCTTCTTCACATCCTTTTTTATCGCATCCCTTTAAATTTTTCATTGGACAGTATTCCATCGTCAAAAGCGGCAATCTTCCATAAGCAATCGCCTCAAATTTCGCATTGCTTCTTAAGGATATGTCTTCTATCTGATGAATGTTAAGCTCTGGTGATAGTGTAATTGTATCTGCTTTGTCAAAAAAATCAACAGCAAGGCTATTTGAAACGTTCAAATTAAAATCAACGCAAACATCAAGCCCTAATTTTACTGCAGCATCATACAAACCTAAATTAGTCACAAGGACCTTTTTAAATCCCATTTCTTTTATATTTTTTATCTCTCGCTGAAAGTCATCCAGCTCATCCCTCATTATCTGTGGAAATGCCGGGATTATCTCACATTTATCCATGTAACAAATGATATTTTTCAGCACATCGCCATTTAGCCTGTAATTGAAATAGACTCTATCTGCTCCAAGTGCGCACGCTATTTTCACATGTTCTTCTTTTTCAGTGTAAAATGACAATTTCAAATCACTAATTTTATCATTTATTAATTTATTAAGATTTATGTCAATATTTTTAGGACTTCTATATTTTAATTTTTTTGTAATAAGGTCTTCCACCGCTTTTCTTCTGGTCTCTTTTACCTCACTTAACGGCATAAAGAGACCCTCATCCATGTCTACTTCTATGCTTCTTACAAAGAAAGGCGTATCGTTTATTGACGCCACTTTTTCTATCAATGTGTCTTTGTCAACGGCCTTTTTCAATGCCTTAGTTGAGACAATTTTGCTGTCTTTAGAGACACATATGTCGTTATTTTTAATCATTATATTAAGATGTCTATTTTCTTTCATATTTACAAATACATCAACAGGCGACTTTAACTCATTTGACACAGAAAATAGCCTGTTTAATTTTACATCATACGTTTTGTATAATACGTCACCATAATTTACAGGTATTTTTTTAAGCTCTACAACCTGTCCTTTATGTGCTTCATCCACTTTTTTGCCGTCTACTATAAGAACGTCGACTTTATATCCATGTTCACCAGTTTCTGTTGATATGCCATCTCCAACTGATAGACTGTTTGAAAGCGATACTTTTATTTTTTTGCCATCAATGGATATGACTTTGCCTAATGGAACACCTTTATTTTTTGGATTTACGTAGCTCATGTAATCTGGCTTTTTCTCGTACAGATATCCGTTAGAAAAGCCTCTTGTAAATATTCCAGACATCATTTCTTTGTACACGCCTGTGTTGATATTTTCTCCGCTTAAATATGCATCAATGGCTTTTCTGTATGATGCAACGACAGATGCCACGTATTCTTTTTCTTTCATGCGGCCTTCAATCTTAAATGAGTCAATGCCTGACTCTATCATATCCTTTATGTGGTCTATCGTGCATAAATCTGCCATGCTTAATAAATGCATATTGCTGGCAATTGTATTCATCTTGTCATCTAAAAGATCGTATTTCAAGCGACATGGCCCAGCGCATCTTCCTCTATTGCCACTTCTTCCGCCAATTATGCTGCTAAATAAGCATTGACCGGAGTAAGAAACACAAAGAGCTCCATGAACAAATACTTCCACTTCTATGCCAGTCACAGATTTTATCTTTTCAATTTCTTTTAAGCTTAGCTCACGAGGCATCACGACTCTTTTTATCCCTATCTCTTTAGCTGCTTTAATGCTTTCTAAGTTGCTTAAAGTCATCTGCGTGCTGGCATGTATGTCCAACTCAGGATAGAAGTTTTTAAGTAGTTTAACAACGCCAAAGTCCTGAACTATTATCGCATCCACATTTAACTGATACAGATAATCGATGTATTTGAGAAGCAAATCAACTTCTTTGTTAAACACGATTGTATTTACAGTCACATAAACTTTTCTATCTCTCAAATGGGCATACTCTACTGCTTCTTTCAATTCATCTTCTTCAAAATTTGTCGCATATGCTCTGGCGCCAAAAAGCTTGCCGCCAATGTATACAGCATCAGCTCCGTAATTTAAAGCAAATTTTAGCGTCTCCAGGTTTCCTGCAGGAGCCAGCAATTCTACTCTTTTCATCAAATCACCTTATAAAGATATTTATATACTTAGTCTCTTTATTTTAATAGATTTTAACCAACGTCGTCAAATGTATTTATGTATTCCTCCAACTCTTCTCTTGCTGCTTTTAATTCTTCTTTCAACTTTTCAACTTCTTCTGTTAATTCTTCTATCCTTTCATCATCAGCACTTAACCTTGATTTTAGCGATACAATCTCTTTTTTTAAGGCACTGTTTTCTTCCCTCGAGATAAAAAGCTCATCGGCTATGTTAAGAGCCGATAAAACAAGCACCATCTGATTTGAAAGTCTATTGTAACTGCCAGAAATCCCTGATATTACATCGTTTAAATGTTCTGTCAATCTGAGTATATAATCTTCAGGATAGTCTGTCTTCAATATATACTCGTTGCCATTTATATTTACCGTTATCTTCCTTATTTCCATTAGAACATCCCCTCAAACCAAGCATTACTTTATTTATTTCTACAAATCTTTTCGATTTCCTCCTTTATGAAGAAAAAAAGACCATTTCGGTCTTTTTTTATCTTAATTGCGCTCCAAGCTCATCATTCAGACTCTTTACTATTTTGTCATGGACTTTGCCTACTTCATCGTCTGTCAAAGTCTTGTCGTATGATCTGTACCAAATTGAAAATGCCACGCTTTTTTTGCCATCAGGAATATTTTCGCCTTCGTACACGTCAAACAATTTAACATCATCTACAAGTTTCCCGCCAGCTTTTCTTATGACACTTTCTATATCTGCCACAAATGTGTTTTTATCTACCAGCACAGCTATATCCCTTTCAACGGCTGGATATTTTGGCAGCGGCTTGTAGATTTTCTCGTCGTTTGCGTGCTTAAACAAAAGTTCAAGGTTTACCTCTGCCACGTAAACCCTCTTATTTATATCGTAGTTTTCTGCAACATCAGGGCTTAATTCGCCAAAGACGCATATCTTTTCATCCCCTACAATGACATCAGCAGATCTTCCTGGATGATATGCAGGGTTTTGACTTCTTGCGTATTTGACATTCTTTATGTTAAGGACGTCTAAAAGTTCTTCAACCACACCCTTAATCGTCAGAAAATCCACATCATGTCCATACATGGCAATTATACCGCTTTTTATCTCTGTCGGAAGTTCTTCTACAGGCAGCGATTTCGGTATAAAGACTCTCGATATTTCAAATGCTTTAAATTCTGGGACTTTTCGGCTGTAATTTGTGTAAACCACGTTTAGCATGAATGGCAAAAGCGTCGTCCTCATGTAAGCTTGATCCTCTCCAAGTGGATTCATTATTTTGACAGCATTCCTCAAATAGCTGTCATCAGGCAAATTTATCCTGTCTAAATCCTTCATGCCCATAAATGACGTTGTTATGACTTCATTTAATCCGAATGACAAAAATACATCCTTTACGGTATCTTCCAGCTTCTGTTCTCTTGTCTTAACACCTGCTGTAATCTGAGTTCCTTTTAATAAGGTATCTTCTATGTTGTTGTAGCCGTACATTCTCCCGATTTCTTCCGCAATATCTGCCTCACCATCAATATCACTTCTAAATGCTGGCACCTTTACTATCAAGTTTTCGCCATCGCAGATGGCGCCAAAATTCAAAAATGAAAGTATTTCCTTCATTTCTTGGCAAGACAGATTTGTTCCTAAAAGCTTGTTTATTCTTTCATATCGCACACTTAAGACTTTCTCAGTTACAGGTTTTGGATATACGTCTACAAGCCCTTCTAATATCTCTCCGCCGCTTAATTCAACCATAAGCTGTGCTGCTCTATTGCATGCCAAAACCGTAATCTCTGGATCAAGTCCCTTTTCAAACCTTGACGATGCTTCACTTCTAAGGCCAAGTTTTCTCGATGTATACCGTATATTGCTACCTTTAAAATTGGCGCTTTCTATCAATATGTTTACTGTGTCATCCGTTATTTCAGTATTTTGACCACCCATAACGCCAGCTAAGCCTATAGCCTTTTCCTCATCTGCGATTACAAGCATATCGCTATCCAGAATCCTCTCTTTGTCATCGAGAGTTGTAAGCTTTTCGCCTTCTTTTGCCCTTCTTACAATTATATGCCCGTTTTTGACTTTGTCTAAGTCAAAGGCATGTAGCGGCTGTCCCAATTCCATCATAACGTAATTTGTCACGTCAACTATGTTGTTTATGGGTCTTATACCAGCTTTCAACAGCCTCATTTGCATCCACATAGGCGATGGGCCTATTTTTGCATTCCTTATGACTCTGGCAACGTACCTAAAGCACAAATCATCTGCTTCGATTGTTACAGTAGCTGGATTTTTGTCGTCAACTTCTCTTATTTTAACTTCAGGCATCCTGTAGCTTTTTCTGTACGTAGCTGCAGCCTCCCTCGCAATTCCAACTACTGAAAGGCAGTCAGGCCTATTTGGCGTTATTTCAAATTCTATCACATCGTCCAGTTCAAGAGCATCTCTTACATCGTCTCCTAAAGGAAGCTCAGGAAGAATAAATATGCCGTTTCTCTGGTACTCCGGAAGCAAGCTTTCGTCTAATCCCAATTCTTTGGCAGAGCACATCATTCCATTTGATTCAACACCTCTTAGTTTACCTCTTTTTATCTTTACGCCGCCAGGCAGTGTTGAACCATGCAGTGCGACGGGAATATAATCACCAACCTTGATATTTTGAGCGCCTGTCACTATCTGCAATTTTTCTTCCCCTACATCTACGATTCCTATTTGAAGCTTTAAAGCATCAGGATGTTTTTCTAAAGATACAATCTTTCCTATCACTACATTTTTTATCTCTTGCCCGTAACTTTTTATAGTCTCCACCTTTGAACCTGACATCGTAAGATCGTCAGCCAATTTTTTTGCATCAACAGACAAATCTACGTAGTCTTTTAACCATGAATACGATATTAGCATGTCTTAACCTCCTTAAAACTGTTTAATAAAGCGTAGGTCATTTTCGTAAAGAAGACGCAAATCGTCTATCCCATATTTAAGCATAGTTATTCTGTCAAGTCCCATGCCAAATGCAAAGCCTGAATACTTTTCAGGATCGATTCCAGACATCCTAAGCACATTGGGGTGAACCATGCCAGATCCTAATATCTCGATCCACCCGGAATATCCACAAACTCTACAGCCCTTTCCGCCACATGCAAAGCACGATACGTCCATTTCTGCACTTGGCTCAGTAAAAGGAAAATAGTGAGGCCTGAATTTTGTCTTTGTGTCTGAACCAAAAAGCCTTTTGGCAAATAGATTTAAAACGCCTTTCAAATCTCCCATCGTTATTCCTTCATCAACTGCCAATCCTTCTATCTGATTGAACACAGGAGAATGTGTAGCATCTATTTCATCTGACCTATAAACTCTACCTGGCGATATGACTTTTATAGGTGGTTTGCTTTTTTCCATCGTCCTCACCTGAACAGGCGATGTCTGTGTCCTAAGCAAGATGTTTTTAGTAATATAAAAAGTATCCTGCAAATCCCTTGCTGGATGATCAGGCGGAGTATTTAGCGCTTCAAAATTGTAGTAATCAAGCTCGATTTCAGGTCCTTCGGCGATGGAAAACCCAAGCCCTAAGAATATATCCTTTATTTCATCTAAAACTTTTGTCATAGGATGTTTATGGCCTATCTCATGGACTTTCCCGGGCAATGTTATGTCGATATATTCGCTTTTTATTTTTTTCTCTTTTTCCTGTTTCAACACTTCTTCTCTTTTTTGAGTAAGCTCTTTCTCGATCTCTTCTCTTACCTCATTTGAGATTTTGCCAACAATAGGCCTTTCTTCAGGCGATAGACTTCCCATACCTCTTAATATCTTCGTGAGTTCGCCTTTCTTCCCTAAATACTTAACCCTTATCTCCTCAAGTGTCTTTAAACTTTCCGCAGATGACAGCTCTTTTTTGGCTTCTTCAAGTAGATTTCTCAATGTCTCTTCCAAAGAAATACTCTCCTTTCTTTCCTAAATATAATAAAAAAACTCCATCTTAAAAAGGACGGAGATATGACCGTGGTACCACCTAATTTGGCTAAAAGCCCACTCATTTTGATGTAACGGATATAAACCGGTTATGCCTACTATCAGTTCAGCACACTGCTTAAGAGGGAACTTCCATTACGCAGTACCAACAATGCTCTCAGTCTACGGCATCGCCTCCCTGTCGCACTTAAACGTAATGTACTTTACTCTTTCATCGCATTTTTCTTTATTTTTTTGAATATTATATCATCTTTGCGCTATTTTATCAATCTCTGTCTCTCTGATTCATAAAGGCAAATAGATGCTGCCACAGATACATTTAAAGACTCCGCCATGCCATCCATAGGTATTTTAAACGAATCGTCTACAAATTCATCTAAATCACTATTTACGCCTCTTGACTCATTTCCGAAAATAAGCGCTGCATTTTTTGAAATGTCAAAATCGTAGATGTACTTTTCTGCTTTAAGACTTGTAGACAAAATTCTTATGCCATGTTTCTTAAGTACATGAAAAAGCCTTGAAGGCTCTACATCATTTACGACAGGCAAGTGAAATATGGAGCCCATAGTAGAGCGCAATACTTTAGGATTGTATATGTCTACCGTATTGTTTATGGCAAAAATGCCATCTACGTTAAACGCATCTGCAGACCTTATTATTGTGCCTACATTCCCTGGATCTTGCACTTCGTCAAGTATCACGTAGAAGCCGCCTTCTTTAATGATGTCATTCACTTCCCACTTAGGCATCTTGATAACCGCCATAATCATCTGTGGAGCGACAGTGTCAGAAATCTTCTTAAATACCTTTTCATCCACAAAGACGATCTTTTCCTTTTCAATCTGAAAGTCTATATTAAAATCTTCCGAAACCAGCAGGTGTACAATTTCAAAGCCGCTTTTTAATGCTTCAAAAACGCTGTTTTTGCCTTCTACGAAAAACAGCCTTTTCTCATATCTGTATTTCTTATCCGCTAACTTTTTTACATCCTTTATGAACTCATTTTTTTCGCTTGTTATAACCATTTAACATTCACTATCCTGTATATAGGTTAAAACCCGGCATGTACCGGGTATAAGATTATGCATTCAGTTGTTGTTTTGCTATGTTAACCAACTCTGCAAAAGCCTTGTTGTCGTGTATAGCCATTTCTGACAACATCTTTCTGTTTATCTCTATATTAGCCTTCTTAAGTCCATTTATAAACCTGCTATAAGAAATACCATTTGCTCTTGCTGCAGCGTTAATTCTGGCAATCCACAACTTCCTAAAATCTCTCTTTCTTAATTTCCTTCCAATGTATGCATAATTAAGTGACTTCATTACAGCTTGGTTAGCTACTCTGAAAAGTTTGCTTTTTGCACCGTAGTAACCTTTAGCAAGTTTTAATATTTTTTTATGTCTTTTTCTCGTAACTTTTCCTGATTTTACCCTCGACATTTTTATACCTCCTAATTATTTACGCATAAGGAATCAAGCGTTTTATGTTCTTTGCATCGACACCGCTTAAATATGCTATCTTTCTCAAGTTTCTCTTAGTCTTTCTCGTCTTTTTCGTAAGTATATGCCTCTTAAAAGCTTTTGATCTCTTTACTTTACCGTTTTTTGTAAGAGCGAATCTTTTTGCAGCTCCGCTGTGTGTTTTCATTTTTGGCATTTTCGTATCCTCCTCAATTAAACGTTTTTAGGTGCTAATATCATCATCAAATTTCTGCCCTCCATGTTTGGGGCCTTCTCAACATTACCATATTCTTCTAAGCTCTTTGCAAATCTATTTAACAGTTCTTCGGCAAGATTTGTGTGTGAAGCTTCCCTGCCTCTGAATCTTATCGTCACTTTTACTTTATCTCCATCTTTTAAGAACTTCATGGCGCTTTTGACTTTTACGCCAAAGTCGTGTTCTTCAATCGCTGGAGTCATCCTTATTTCCTTTATGTTGATGACTTTCTGCTTCTTTTTAGATTCTTTCTCTTTCTTGCTTTGTTCATACCTGTATTTCCCGAAGTCCATTAATTTGCATACTGGTGGATTTGCCTGTGGTGCAATCTTAACCAGATCGATGTGCCTTTCTAAAGCAATTTTGTATGCCTCTTTTGCTGACATTATACCTAATTGATTACCATCTTGATCAATGAGGCGCACTTCCTTATCTCTAATTTCCTCATTAACCTGCAGCTCCTTGTTAATAAATACGCACCTCCTAAAATATTACAAAAAATAAAGCGGGTATAAACCCGCTTCTTTTTGGCTAAAACAACATTTTACTTTAAACCTGACACCTGCGGTGAAAGGTGAGAAGCGGGTGCTTCTACTTTAAATACATGTTAAATTATAGCACAACTTATCATCTCAGTCAATACCCTTCTCACCACAAGATCAATACTTTTCAACTCTTTTCATATACATATTAAAGTTTTCCACCATGTCCTGCAAGGAATCTCCGCCAAATTTTTTAGTCATTTCATCGGCTATAGTCCACGCACATACAGCTTCAAGCACAACTGCAGCAGCTTCAACAGCAGTCACATCTGACCGCTCATATGTGGCTTTCACTTCTTCCTTCGAATCTATATCAACAGATGAAAGGGGTTTTCTCAAAGTTGGTATAGGTTTCATATAAGCTCTCAAAACTATTGGCATCCCATTTGAAATACCGCCTTCAATTCCACCTGCGTTGTTGGTCTTTCTGTAAAAATGCCCATCGTAAAATATTTCGTCGTGAACTGAAGAACCCTTTTGCCTCGCCGCCATAAATCCCATGCCGATTTCCACCCCTTTTATGGCTTGGACGCTCATGACGCTATAGGATAAAAGGGCGTCCAGCTTGCGATCCCATTGAACATGGCTGCCTAAGCCTATTGGTACCCCGTCTATTGTGATTTCGATCACACCGCCTAAAGTGTCCCCTTCATTTTTTGCTTCATCTATAAGGGCAGGCCACTTTTCTCTATCTCTTTCTCCACCTATCTCCAATATATCGCTTTTTACAACTATGCCAAAGTTTTTAAGAAGCAACTTTGCTACAGCGCCAACAGATACTCTCGCTGCTGTTTCCCTGGCACTAGCTCTTTCTAAAACATCTCTCATGTCTTTTAAATCATATTTGATGGCACCAGACAGATCTGCATGGCCTGGCCTTGGTCGGGTCACTCTCGGCACATCTTTTCCCTTCCAATTTTCATAATCAAGGTTTCTAATGAGAATAGAAAGTGGTGCACCAATTGTCAAATTGTTTCTGACTCCACCTAAAATGTGAACAGCATCGCTTTCAATAGACATCCTGCCGCCTCTGCCGTAGCCAGATTGCCTTCTTTTAAGTTCATTATTTATGAAATCCACATCTATAAACAAATTTGATGGCAAACCTTCGATGATGGCAACAAGCGCTTCTCCGTGTGTCTCTCCAGATGTTAAATACCTCAAATCATGCTCCCCCTTTGCTTAATACAGTTTTTTCAGTTTTATATAGCGCAACAGCAAAAAGCAATATGCTGGACAAGACTCTCAATACCGTCGTTATATACATGAATGCTTCATATCCCACAATTTCATAAAACCACGTTCCAACAATAGGCGATAGAAAAGCGGCAAATTGTGTCACGATGGTATAGATGGCAATATAATTCATCTTTTCCTTGTGGTCAGGCAAAAGCTCCAAAAGCCAGTTTAAAGAAAGCATGGTGTATCCTGCTGTAGCCATACCGCCAAAAAAGTCTATGGCAGCACCTACGTAGAGGCTGGTAACTTTAGCCCATAATGCTGGAATCGTGGATATAAGTAAGGTACTTATGCTTAATGCAATGCCATTTCCTTTTCTATCCGCGAGATTTGCCCACCACTTATACGTTAAAATAGAACCTACTGAGCCTACAATCGTTGAAATGCTCATCCACATGTTGTTAGCGTGGAGATTGTCGACTTTGTATATGGTAAATATAGGCCATGCCATCATCCACGTAAAAGTAAATATAAAAGATGCAAGGCTAAAATAGATAAACTTTCTCGATTGCATCATAGTTTTTAGCGAATCTAAAATAGACGCTGAAGCTTCTTTTTTGTGGGATACGTAGTGAAACTTTGAGTAATAATAGGCGTCAAGTATCCCAAACAAAAATGCTATAAAAAACATTATCTGGTAACCGTATGGAAACTTGATCCTATCCAAAAGTATGCCTGTTATTAATACCGCCGCTGTGCCTAATACGCCTGTCCAGATGTTTCTATCCGCAAAGACTTTGCCGCGAAACTCCTCAGGTATCAAATCGCTCATAAATGACTGCCAACACATTCCTGCGACAATAGCCGGCAAATTCAATAGTCCTACAAATAAAACCACCGCTTCAGGTCTAAACTTGCTCATAAACGGAACTAAAGCAACTAAAAGGTAAAAGCTCCTTGTAATGTACTCTAAAACGTAGGCAAACTTAAAGACATTTTTAGCCTTATTTATAAAGATTGTAGCAGGCAGTATCCCAATCAAAGCCATAAGGGCTGGAAGAGAATTAATAAGAGATACTTCGTAGTTGTTGGCACCCAATTTTATAGCGAATATGCCTACAAATGGCATAATCATATTGTACCCTATTGAAAATGTTATGCCATTTAGCAGATTCATCTTTATGTTGTAGTTGAGATATTTGTAGACCTCCCTATTTTTAGCCGTAATTATTCCCCCCGATAAAACACTACATATTTAGATTATCATTTTTTATTTTGCCAATCAAGGCAGTAGAATGTCCACCAATTCAAAGTTGGTGGACATTTCTTTTAGAGGGATTTTTGCTTAATCTCTTCCAAAATGGATGATAAAAATTCTTGCAATGATTTAGATCCAAGATCTCCTTCTTTTCTTGATCTTACAGAAACATTTCCTGCTTCTACTTCCTTATCGCCTAATATAAGCATATAAGGTATCTTTTGCATTTGCGCTTCTCTTATCTTGTAGCCTATTTTCTCATTTCTATCATCAAGCTCGACCCTTATATCATTTTCCAATAGCCTTTCATAAATATTCTGTGCATAACCCAAGTGCTTATCAGAAATCGGAAGTATTTTTACCTGCACAGGAGCAAGCCATGTAGGGAATGCACCAGCAAAGTTTTCTGTGAGAATCGCTATAAACCTTTCTATGCTGCCAAATACCACCCTGTGCAACATGACAGGTCTATGCTTTTCACCATCATCACCGACGTATTCGCAGTTAAACCTTTCAGGCATCTGAAAATCCAACTGTATCGTGCCACACTGCCATGTACGCCCTATGCTGTCCTTTAGATGAAAGTCAATCTTAGGGCCGTAAAAAGCTCCATCGCCTTCATTCACCTTATAATCGAGCCCTATATGCTCCATAGCCTTTATCAAGGCGTTTGTTGCCAATTCCCAGTCTTCGTCAGAACCTATCGAATTCTCTGGCCTCGTAGAAAGTTCCACAAAGTACTCAAATCCAAATATCTTGTAGAAGTAGTCGATAAGTTTGATGACTCCCAGGATTTCTGATTCCACCTGATCTGGCGTCATAAACAAATGGGCATCGTCTTGCGTGAAACTCCTAACTCTCATCAGCCCATGGAGAGCACCTGATAATTCATGCCTGTGAACAAGTCCCAGTTCGCAAAGCCTAAGAGGCAGATCTCTGTAGCTATGCATAGTTGAATTGTACACAAGCAAAGCACCCGGACAGTTCATCGGCTTTATGGCATAATCCTCATCATCAATCTTTGTAAAGTACATATTTTCTTTGTAATGATCCCAATGGCCTGATCTGTGCCACAGCTCTTCGTTTAAAATTATTGGCGTCTTAATCTCCTGATAGCCTCTCTTTGCATGTTCTTTTCTCCAAAAATCTTCTAAGATGTTTCTTAAGATCATTCCCTTTGGATGGAAAAACGGAAAACCAGGTCCTTCATTGTGGATGCTGAAAAGATCCAATTCCTTTCCCAATTTCCTGTGGTCTCTTTTTTTAGCTTCCTCAATCATGTTTAAGTATTCGTCTAACATGCTTTTCTTAGGAAAGCTTATGCCATATATTCTCTGCAGCATCTTATTGTGCTCGTCGCCTCTCCAGTAAGCACCTGCCACTGAAAGGAGTTTTATGGATTTAACCATGCCTGTCGATGGCAAATGTGGCCCTGCGCAGAGATCTGTAAATTCGCCTTGTCTGTAAAAAGATATTGTAGCATCCTGCGGCAAATCCTTTATAAGCTCAACTTTGTAAGGTTCACCTTTTTCTTCCATGAATTTTATAGCTTCCTCTCTGGGAAGCACAAACCTCTCAAGCTTTAAATCTTCCTTAATAATCTTATTCATCTCGTCTTCTATCTTAGAAAAATCATCGACTGTAAAAGGTTCATCAACATCAAAATCGTAGTAAAAACCATTGTCAATGGCGGGACCTATTGTAAGCTTCACGTTTTTATAAAGCCTTTTAATGGCCTGTGCCATTATATGTGATGAAGTGTGCCAGTATATCTTTTTTCCATCCTCATCATCAAAAGTCAAGATTTCCAGCTTGCCGTCTTCATTGATTGGTGTAAACAGCTCCACAATCCTGCCATTTAATTTGCCACCAACTGCTTCTTTAGCAAGCTTCTGACTTAGACTTTTAGCGATTTCATATACGCTTATGCCACTTTCATATTCTCTTTCTGTTCCATCTTTAAGTATTATCTTCATATCTTGTCCTCCTTTTTAAATTTAAATAAAAGAACCTCACGCCAAAAGAGGCAGAGGTTCTGCGGTTCCACTCTCATTTATACTCTAAATTATAACGGAATTACCGATCGGATTCATCACCCGCAGCTTAGAGGTGGTCTTCGATATCAAAAATATTTGAATGATTTCAGCCTAAGTCATCCAATCTCTTTGATATTTTTAGATATCTACTTTCCTCATCATCGCCAAAATATTGATTTTTTTCTATTATATAATTGATATACTGACTTGTCAATATTCTACAACAGCCTTACCACAAATGCCTGTAAAATTCCGATTACAAAACCTAAAACCCCGCCTAAAATCACAATCATCTTTAATTCTTTATTAGAAACATCCAGTATAATCTTCTCCAGCTTTTCAAGCTCAAAAAGCTTTATCTTCTCCTCAACTATCTCTGCTATGCCAATCTTCTCTGACATATCATTAAGCATCGTAGCTGCAGATTCATCCAAAAACTTCTCTGCTTCTTTGCTTACAATCCCAACTACATAATTTACTATCATCGATTTTAATGACCTCGGTATAAACGAAGGGATATTCTTCTCAACTGTAGAATCAACATCGTCTAATATCTTCTTTATTATATAATTGCGATTGTCTTCATTTAAAAGCTTATCCAATATGTCGTCCATCGATACAAGTTCATCTTCCACTACTTTTCCTATTGATGACGCTATCTCATCTCTCCTTCTGGGTATAAGCCCTTGAATAGAAATGCCAAAAATTTTTACAGGCTTTATCGGTCTAAAAAGCATGACGACAGCAATGTAATTTGTTATCCATCCAATAGCAGCACCAACAACGCCTAAAAACATCATTTGTAGAAAAAAATGCATTAGATCACCTCAACAAAATAACCTATGAATATAATAACAGATTTCTTCAAATAATAAAACCCAGTTTAAGCTGGGTCTTATTTCCTTGCTTCATTTATCGCACATAAGCTGCAACCATTGCATATAAATACTTTGTTTGAAAATATTTTTTCAACAGTATCAAAGACATCTTTACTTTTTATATTTTCCAATGAATGTATATATATCTTAGAAGGAGCCATTGCAATAAGTGTGCTTATAAGCATATCATCATCTGTCAATTCTCCTCCTGTAAATTCAATTGTTATATCGCTTAAAAACTGCCCTGTTATAGGCTTCTTTTCTTTGTCGTAAAATGAAAATTTACCACTTTTATCAACGAGGATGTTAAGAACATCTATTTTGGAGTCCTGAAGTTCTACAAAATACTTTAATAGCCCGATAAATTCATCGTATTCCTTTTGCATCATGTATTCGTCAACCGCTCTATCCACTACCTCGCTTAACTCGCCAATAAAATCCCTTAACCTGAAATTGACAAACCCTTCTATGTCAATAGTCTCATTGTCCTTTAAGAAATCCTCTATTTCCTCAAAGATTCTTTCTTTCTTAACTAATTTGAATGTCTCTCTATTTACATCGTTATCTAAAATACCTCTCGCTATGTTTTCGATCTTTTGCTTCTCATCAGAATCAAAATAGTAATAGTATTTATCTATAATCCTTTTTATCAACTTCTTGTCGATCTGATTGACTATTACATCAGAAATCACATCAGATACATGCTCTTTTATTTTAGCTATATTTTTACTCGAAACTCTATCCTCTACGTCTATATTAAAAAAAGTAATGTTCCCACGATTATCTAAATTTACAGTAAAATCTAGCCCTTCATTCTTCATATATTCTAACTCATTGTTAAAAACACTGCCACTTAATAAAGCATTTGGGATACCGATAGACAAAAGCTGCATTTTTCTCACTCCCTTCGTTAGTAGTATGTGCTTTTAAGTCTTTTCTTTGCATCATCAGTAGAGTGGAATAATGGAACCTATGTCTTTTACTTCACCAGATGACAAAAAAATTATTTCTTTGTTTTTATATTTCAAAAAATCAATTATTTTCTTGTATTCGTTGTGATATCTTAAATCTCCAGCAACGCAAAAAACATCTTTATCTATAAGTCCAGACGCTCCTCCTATAAATCCGTAATCAAACCCATTAAGCTTTATACCACCTTGTTCAATCAAAAGGCAGTCAAACCCTTCTTTTAAAGCTGTCTTATAAATACCTGCGTCCGATGTTATGAAACTTATATTGTCCACGATTGCCATGTTGCACTTGGTGTATCCTTGCTTAACGTGTATAAATTTCACTCCTTTTTTCTCTAATACTTCCCTTAATACTGGATCAGTATACTTCAAATTATGAAAAGCATAATCGCCTAATCTTGCTACATTATATGCTATATTGCCAGGATAGTTTCTACTTAGTACAGTCTTCCCAAATATTACTTCCAAGTTTAACTTTTTGATTTCTTCAACAAAATTTTCATCAACATCTGGCGCTAAAACAATTTGTCTGTCACCTACATTGTGGGCGATTATATCCGGATGATACGATATGGCTTCGTAGAGAGAAGCATGTCTTTTTGTCATTACGACTTCTATTTCCATCTTTTTCAATGAATTGACTACATCAAGATGCCTTCCATCGACGACGACACACCGTACTTTTTTGTCAGGTACATAAGGATTTTTCAAAAATAAAACCTCCTAAAAAAAATCAGCATACCTACTGTATGCCTAACATTTCCTTCTATCTTTTAAGTATTTGCTTCCTTCTATAGACTTAAGCTTCCTCTTAATCTCTGCAGCTACTGCACTTATCTGCAGCTCATTATCAAAATTTCTGTTTTCGTTCGTCACAACAGCTATAGATATTGAAACGAATGGAAACCTCTGTATTTCTCCTCGCCTATTGATGACTTCTATATAGCCATTGGCCAAATCCTCATCATCGTAATACCTCTTTATATCCTCATCAAAGGTATTTATTATATAATTGCATATATCATCGATTTTATCTGGAGTAGTTATTATTATAAAGTCATCTCCGCCTATATGCCCTAAAAAATCGTTGGGATTTCCACATTTAAAAAGGGCATCTTTCAAGATCCTGGCTGTCTGCCTTATTATTTTATCGCCACGTGAAAATCCGTAGTAATCATTGAAGGACTTAAAATTATCCAAGTCTATGTACAAAACGGCGTACAAGAGCCCATTTTTTATGCGCCTTCTTATCTCATACTTTATGTCAATATTGCCTCTAAGTCCTGTAAGTGGATTGGCCATCCTGTTGTGCTCGATCCTCTGAAACAGATTTTTCACTTGTGCAAGAAGTTCTTTTTCATTGAATGGCTTCGTTATGTACGCATCAGCGCCTAACTCCAACCCGTGCAGTTTCTCTTCATAATTGTCACTGGATGTCAAAAGTATGACAGGCACCAATTGATTTTCTTCCTCATCCCTCAATATTCTAAGTAAGTCAAATCCACTAAGACCAGGCATGACTACATCAAGTATGACCATATCCGGCAAAATGCGTCTATACAACTTTAAAGCCTCATCGCCATCTTGTGACTCGTAAATTTTATACCCGGCGCCGCCTAAAATGTTTTTTAAAATAGTCCTGCTTAGCTTATCATCATCAACGATCAATATACTTTTTTCATTCACATTACTTCCCCCAAAATCTTTTTCACCCATAATAAATTATATTTACGACTTGTAAGAATGATTCGCTCCAAATGCAAATAAAAAATAATAACCAATATATTACATCACTAATAAATTATAATATTGAAGAAGGCAATAGTCAATAAAATATAAGAAAAATGGCAGATTTGATGCTCTGCCATTTTCTACTATTCTCAACACGATTTTTATATTTAGATGGTTCTTGTAGAAATCAAATCTTTATACCATAGGGCACTGTCCTTCAAAATCCTTCTTTCCGTCTCATAGTCCACATATACGATGCCAAATCTCTTTGAATAGCCATGAGCCCACTCAAAATTATCCATAAGCGACCACACAAAGTACCCTTTTAAATTTCCACCATCATCTAAAAAGCGTTTAGCCTCTTTAAAATGCTGTCTTAAAAACTCTACCCGCTTTTCATCGTGTACACGATCGTCATCCTCAACGACATCATTAAACGCCGCACCATTTTCAGTAATGTACAATGGCATATCATAAGTGTATTCTCTTTTAAGCCTCATCAAAATATTGTAAAGCGATTCAGGGTAAATCTCCCATCCCATCTCCGTCTTTTCATTTCCAGGATCTATCTGCACAACATCCAAAATACCGTCATTTCCTTTCTGGACAACTGCTCTTGTGTAATAATTAACTCCCAGAAAATCTAATTTTTGAGAAATCACCTTCAAATCTTCATCATTTATAAAATCGACTTTTGCAAATTTACCAAAATACTCTACCATATCTTCCGGGTATTTGGCTTTAAATAGAGGATCTAAGAACCATCTGTTTTGGAAACCATCGGCTATTTGAGCCGCAATTTTGTCATCGTCGCTATCTGAGGCAGGAAATACTTCGTTTAAGTTTAGAGTAATGCCTATTTTAGAGTCATCTAAATTTAGATCTCTAAATATTTCCACAGCTTTGCCATGTGACAACAAAAGATGGTGCGAAACTAACAAAGCTTCACCTAGATCTTTATGCCCTGGCGCATGTTCGCCGATGAAATACGACAAAAATGAAGAACACCATGGCTCATTTAATGTGATCCAGTTTTTTATGTATCCGCCCAGTTCAGAAAAAAGTTTTGCGGCATATTCACCATACCACTCAACAACATCTCTATTAAGCCATCCACCTAAATCATCAGCCCATTGAGGCAGATCCCAATGATATATTGTAGCAAAAGGTTTAATGTCATTTTTTAAAAGCTCATCAGTCAACCTTTTATAAAAATCCATCCCTTTAGGATTGTACTGCCCTTTCGCAGGAAAAATCCTTGGCCAAGCAATAGAAAATCTGTACGCTTCAATGCCTAAGTCTTTCATCATCTTTACATCGTCCTTGTATAGATGGTAGTGATCGCAAGCCACATCGCCATTATGGCCTTTGTATACCTTTCCATCTTGTCTGGAAAATGTGTCCCAGATAGACATAGTCCTGCCATCCTCGTTGTAAGCACCTTCAACTTGATACGAAGCCGTAGCCACGCCAAACAAAAAATCTTTGCTAAAGTCTGACATTTCACACCCTCCCATAAATTATCTATTACAATTATACCATATATTTACTATTAATGAAAAGAAAATAGACAAAAAAATATAGGTATATACCTTTCGTACATACCCTTTCTAATACACTACGCATTTACTAATTTTATGGCGCCGTGTGGACAATACCTGGTACAAACGCCGCATCCAGTACATTTTTCTTTATCCACATTTATCTCAACTTGAAACAAGCCCTTTCTTGATAACTTAAATGCGCCAAACTTGCAACTGTGACTTGCTGGACAAAACGGTGATCTATCACATATATCTTGATCTACATATGCATACCTCATATCATTTCCTCCTTTTGGTCTATTAATATTTTATTATACCCCCCTACTGTAGTAGGGTCGTCTGTATACATTATACTTGTCTTTCGTCTTGTTTGTCAAGATATTTTTATAGACCATCTATAAAATTTTTATCTTGTACTTTAAAAGCCATTCATTTATTTGTATAAGGTATGCATATAGCTGAGGACCGCCCATAAGTTGAGAAAACCATGCCGGATCGTAATCTTTTGCATCCGTATCTATGAGATTTTTCACTTCATTTTTGTCGACTAATTGTAAAATCGGTGAAGACGGATCGTCAATAATCCTCTGAAGCCAAGTTTTTACCTTCTCTTTAAAAATCGGGTTATGTGTCTTAGGATACGGACTTTTTTTCCTTTCTACTACTATATCAGGTATATACCCTTTTAATGCTTCTCTCAAAAGGCCTTTCTCTCTATTGTGAAGATTCTTCATATCCCACGGAATATTCCAGACATATTCCACTATCCTGTGATCCAAAAACGGCACCCTAACTTCAAGACCCGATGCCATGCTCATCCTATCCATCCTATCAAGAAGCATGGAAAGAAATCTCGTCTGGTTTAGATAAAATATCTCCCTCATACGGGAAGATGCTTTATCTTCTCCTGAAAGTTTAGGTACTTCCTTTAATGCTTCATTGTACCGATCGTTTAAGTACTCTGTTGGACGGATCTTTTTTACAACATCTTTAGATAAAAGATTCATTCTTTTTTCAACCATTCTTATCCATGGAAAAGTGCCTGACTCGATGGCAGCTTTATTTCTAAACCATGGATAGCCTCCAAACACCTCATCAGCACCTTCACCTGACAGCGCAACTTTTACATCCTTTTTGACTTCTCTCAAAAATAAGTACAAAGAAGAATCAACATCAGCCATTCCCGGCAAATCGCGGGCATAAAGAGCAGGCAACAGAGCATCTGCCAGTTCTTCATTATCTACATAGACATAATTATGAGCCGTATCTATTTCTTTTGAAACAGCTTCAACTAAATCTGAATCGCTGTTTGGCTGAAATTGATTTGGTTTAAAGTATTTATCGTTTCCGATGTAATCTACTGAATATGTTATAAGCTTGCTGCCTAATTTTTTTAACTTTTCATTGGCAAAAGCAGAAACCGCAGTAGAGTCTAATCCACCAGAAAGCAGCGAGCACAGCGGTACATCCGAAACAAGCTGACGCTTTGAGGCATCGTCCAAAAGATACCGAATCTTTTCCATCGTAGTTTTAATGTCATCTTCATGGTCTTTACTTACCAATGACCAGTATCTTTCAATTTTTATTCCGTCTTTGCTAAACGTAAGAGAATGGCCCGGCTTTAACTCATATATATCACGAAAAATTCCAATCCCCGGCGTCCTGGTAGGACCCATGACAAAAATCTCTGCAAGTCCTTCTTCATCCACTTCAGCCTGAACGTATGGATGTGCTAAAATCGCTTTAATTTCCGAGCCAAAAATGAGAGAACCATTCTTATAAGTATAAAAAAGAGGTTTGACACCTATCCTATCCCTTGAAAGAAAAAGTTTATTCTCGTAACCATCCCATACCGCAAATGCGTATATGCCATTTAACTTGTGGACACAATCGCTGCCCCATTCGATATATGAAGTCAACAAGACCTCTGTATCTGAATGACCATTGAATTTGTAACCTAACGACCTAAGCTCATCCCTTATTTCCTCCGTATTGTACAGCTCTCCATTGTATATTATCACGTACTTTCTCTCGCCAAACTCCTTAATCATCGGCTGCTCTCCACCCTCAGGGTCAATGACTATAAGCCTTGTCTGTGCAAAACCACAATGAGTCGAAAACCATGTACCCCAGCTATCAGGGCCTCTATTCCTAAGTCTTTCTCCCATTGCAACTACTATGTTTTTCCTATTTATCACTTCTTCATCAAAGCTTACCCATCCTGCTATTCCGCACATCGTATCAGCCCCTTTCGAAATAATAATAAGGGTAGCTATATTGATTGATATTGAATTTCATCTGTTTGTAGTATATGTAGAAAGGGTAAAAATGTGAAAATTCTTGGTGATACTTACCTTACCAAAGCATTTGTAGTCATGCAGTTAATTAAACTTTTAAAATTTTTATAAAAGATATCAAATTTTTGTTAATATTTAAAAGGCTTCTACAATTTCTCTTTCGTGTAGAAGCCTTTGTAAAATGTTTTTGCCTGTATAAAATGATATAGATTTGCTTATTACGCTCTAAAAAGGGCCCATTCCTGCTTAAACATCACAGCAGCTAAGTATACACTAATACTTATATATACTAATGATGAAACTATGAATATTCCTATGTGTGCCATATTAACAATGCCATAAAGCAAATCTTTAAAAATTGAAATAGTCCCAAATACAGGTAGTGCAAAGTAAAACGCGGAAATTTCATTAGGCATTTTATACATAACCATATATGCAGGAATTATCGCAATAAACACTAATGGTGAAATATATGACTGGCCTTCTTTAAAAGATTTTGCATATGCACTTAAAGCAAGTTCTAAAGCTGCAAATATTGATGCTGTAAAAAAGGCAGCCACGAACATGACAATTATTGCTGTCGTGCCCATTTTAAAATCGGCATTTAAAGATACCATATCTTTATTAAAAACAAAAGATACAAATAACCCTGAAAGTGAAGCAACAGCACTGAGAAGCGCCATGGCTGTTACAGCTAAGTATTTGCCTGCCATTATAGAAAGTCTTGACGCAGAAGTCGTAAGCAAAGGTTCCAGAGTCCCTCTTTCTTTCTCGCCAGCAGCCAAATCAACGGCAGCTCCTATCCCCCCTGTCGCTGTCCATAAAGTCAAAAGCATTGGCACAATGAATGATAAAAAAGACCCTGCCATTTTGCTCTGTGAAGCTACGTTTTCTGTCTTTACCACAATTGGCTCAATTATCTTAGGGTCTATTCCATTTGCTATAAGTCTTTGTTTTACGATGATGTTTGAATATTCCCTTATAAATCCTTCAATCATGCTTTCTGCATTGGCAGATTTAACATTCGACTTGTCGACCTGTATTATTAAATTGGTGTTCTTGCCCTCTCCTATATTTTTATCAAAATCAGAAGGTATAATGACAATCGTTCGTATATCACCTTTCTCAAGACTTTCTTTAGGATTTTGTAGATCTGTTATTACATTTATTCCTGTAGATTTTAAATAATTTACGAATCTTTGATTATCACCTTCATCTATAACAGCTATTTTTGTATCGCTTACTTTTTGCTGAGATATGCTTTCTGCTCCACCTATAACTATGTACATCATTATAGGAATAAACAAGGCAGGAAGAAGAATTGTTACTATCCATGTCTTTTTATCTCTAAAAATATCTTTTAGCTCTTTTTTTAAAACTATAAAAATATGTTTAAACTTCAACTTTATCACCTACCAATTCCATAAATAATTCTTCAAGATTGTCTGTTTTGTACTTCTCCTTTAAATCTCCAATAGTCCCTTCCTCTATAAGTTTCCCTTTGTGTATTATACCTATCTTGTCACAAAGCTTTTCTACCTCTGACATACTGTGGCTTGAAAAAATAATTGTCTTTCCTTCTTCTTTACAAAGCCTTATAAAATCGTGTACTTCTCGTACCGAACCTACATCCAATCCTGATGTTGGCTCATCAAAAAGCATCACCTTAGGATCATGTACTATTGACCTTACAATCGCCACCTTCTGTTTCATTCCTTTTGAAAGTTTGCTTGCTGCTTTATCAATAAATCCTGTCATGTCAAATTTACGTATTAACATATCAATTTTTCTATTTATCTCTTTTTTATCCATATCGTGAAGCTCTGCAAAATAAAGTATATTTTCTCTTGCAGTAAGCCTGTCATATAAACCGCTTTCTCCCCCAAAAAGTATTCCTACTTCTTTTCTTATATCTTCTGGTTCCTTTATCAAGTTTTTCCCATTTATAATGACTGTTCCACTTGTAGGCTTAAGCATTGTAGCAAACATCCTTAAAGTAGTGGTTTTTCCTGCACCATTTTCACCCAAAAGCCCATATATTTCTCCTTCTTCGACTTTAAAGCTTAAATTATCTACTGCTTTAATGTTTTTAAACATTTTAGTTAAACCATAGACTTCTATCAAAATCTACACCTCCAATTTATTTTGTAACAAGCTTATTCATAATTTACAGATTTTTTATGAAAAGTAAATTACTTTTATATTAGCATACATATTATATTTATACAACAATGAAAATTCACTCTGTTTGTGCAATTGGACTTATAGACGCTTAATTTTCAAAAACCCATATTTGTACCTATCCTTAAATATCTATATTTTTAAAAAGGCTTCTACACGTTCTCTCGTGTAGAAGCCTTGGTAATTTCACTAAATCTTTATATTGCTTTTTCTCCGCGCTCACCGGTTCTTATCCTTATGGCGTCTTGTATGTCGTATATGAATATCTTTCCATCGCCTACATTGCCTGTTCTTGCTACTTTCGTAACAGCATCTACGATGCTTTCAACGCTTCCATCATCTGTCACTATTTCTACCTTAACTTTAGGAAGGAGGCTTATTTCAATTTCCGCTCCTCTGTAAATCTCTTTTTTACCTTTCTGATGTCCACATCCAAAAACCTGTGACACCGTCATCCCGTGTATTTTCAGCTTATTAAGCTCTGATTTTACATCTTCCAAAACATCCGGTCTTATTATGCATTCAACTTTCTTCATAACTTTACCCCCTTGCTTAGTACAACATCATCTAAAACTTGTGGACTTTTTATATTTTTTTCAATCACACCATCCGAGTACACAACAGGCGTCAATTGGAAATCAGGATATGCTAAAACGCCCATTTCCGGCAAATCAAGCCCTGCGATTTCATCTTCCGGTTTGACTCTTATACCCATTATAGCATCAAGAGCTTTATAGAACAAGTAGCTTAATCCAAATCCATATACGACTATAACCGCCATATCTATAAGCTGTGCCCAAAGTTGACCTGTACTGCCATAAAGTATTCCTGTTACAGCACCTTGTACTCCGTTGAGTCCTGCACCATATGTGCCATCTGCAAATATGCCGACGCTTAAAATACCCCACAAGCCATTCACACCGTGTACAGAAAATGCTCCTACCGGATCATCTATCTTAAGTTTATTTTCAACAAAAGCAACAGACACGCAGACCAAAATGCCAGCCACAGCACCGATTATAAAAGCTGATATTCCATTTACAAATGCACATGGAGCTGTTATCGCCACAAGTCCGGCAAGAGCACCATTACACATCATCGACGGATCAGGTTTTCCATATTTAACCCACATATAAAGCATTGCAACAAGTCCTCCTACAGCCCCGGCGATCATGGTATTTGTTGCAACAACCGCCAACCTTAGATCCGTTCCATTAAGTGTTGAACCTGCATTGAATGCAAACCATCCAAAGAAAAGTATGATCGTACCGAGAATGGCCATTGGTATATCATGGCCTGGTATTGCTACAGGTGTACCATCCTTCTTGAATTTCCCTATCCTCGGTCCTATGACCATCGCTCCTGCAAGTGCCATCATGCCCCCCATTGCATGAACGACACCAGATCCTGCAAAATCAATTACACCATTCCCCAGGCCGAGTTTGGCTCCAAGCTGTGAAAGCCATCCTCCTCCCCAGACCCATCCACCATAGATGGGATAATAAACCATTGAAACAAAAAACGATCCAATGACAACCGCTAAAAATTTAACTCTTTCTGCCATCGCACCAGTAGGTATTGTAACCGTCGTATCCATAAATACCATCTCAAAGAAGAACAACGCATACACACCTACATCATACGTTCCACCGCTTGATAGGAAAAATCCATTAAGCCCCAGTAAATTCCATCCTCCTATGCTTAGTGCATGGCTTAAAGGTGCTGTACCTCCAAGGCTTGAAAATGAGCCAGAACCCCCCATCATAAATGCAAAACCGGTTAAGAAGAATCCAACAGTACCTACTAAAAATACCATGAGGTTCATCGCCATAGTGTGCATTGCATTTTTAGCCTGTGTAAAGCCAGTTTCAACAAGTGCAAACCCAGCCTGAAAGAAGAATATCAAAAATGCAGTTAGCATTACCCATACAAAATTAATGCCAAGCTTATTCTTTGCAACCTGTGTCGCTACTTCATCTAATGTCGGCTTACCTGCTACTGCACTTGCAATGTCTTTTGCAGTGCCAAGATTTGCTCCTGTTGGATCACCACCAGCAGCATATGCAAAGCCAACTACTGTTGCCAAAAGTATTGCCAATACAATGCCTATTATCACTTTCTTTTTCATAAAAAGAACCTCTATTATTTATTTTTCATATTCTTTTAAAATTGCTGATTGAAAATTTTTTGTCTTTTATATTTTTTGAAAGCCTATGAATTTTCCCAAAATAGATTATTACAAGGTAGATTACAGGTAATGCCATTATGAATGCTGGTACGTGATTTGAAAAAATTAATATTGTATTATGCACAGTACTGCTGTATAATATAAACGCCAAACTTAAAATTAAAATTATTGTATTTATGGTATATAAGATGATGATAGATATTTTTTTCACTTATATTATCACCTCCTTCTAAAAAATGAAGGTGCTTATACCTTAAAAGATAAAGATTAAGCACCTTTGCTTTTAATTTACCAAATAAATTGATTATATTTATCTGGCAAAATTTATATTAATATATTGAAGCTTTTGACTTATTGGTTAAAGTCAATCGCTTTAAACCCAAGATTATACGCTTCTTCGCCATGTTCTACTATATCAAGTCCTAATTCCTCTTCTTCTTTAGTCACTCTAAGCTCCATAAATATGCTTATTACTTTAAGTATGATGAATGACATCAATCCTGCAAAGATATACGTTGCAGCAACGCTTAAAAATTGAATCAACAATTGATTTGGATTGCCGTAAAATAAGCCATTTGCACCTGCAGGATTTATAGCCTTAGTTGCAAATAGTCCTGTCGCCAGTGCACCCCATGTACCTCCAACACCGTGTATTCCAAATGCGTCAAGCGAATCATCATATCCAAACTTATGCTTAATGTAATTGACAGATATAAAGCATATTATACCTGATATAACACCTATTACAATTGCTGAAACGGCTGTAACATATCCTGACGCTGGTGTAATTGCAACAAGTCCTGCTACAGCGCCACTTACAGCACCTAGTAGTGTCGGCTTACCGCTTACTTTCCATTCAGTTAATACCCATCCTATTGCTGCAGCAGCGGCAGCCGTATTTGTCACAACAAATGCATTAACTGCAATGCCATTTACAGATAAAGCACTTCCTGCATTAAATCCAAACCAACCAAACCACAAGAATGCTGCCCCCATCAAAACCATCGGCATGTGATGCGGTACCATCTTTGCATTCTTTCTCTTACCAAGAATTAAAGCTGCTACAAGACCTGATACGCCAGAACTTATGTGAACAACTGTACCGCCTGCAAAGTCCAATGCACCTAAGTTTTTAAGCCATCCGCCATTTCCCCATACCCAATGTGCAAGTGGATCATATACTAACGTTGTCCAAAGGAGTGTAAATACTATAAATGCTGAAAATTTCATTCTTTCAGCAAACGCACCAGTTATTAAAGCAGGTGTTATTATAGCAAACATCAATTGATATACCATAAACGCTAGAAGTGGTATCGTAGATGAATAAGTACTGTCGGGTCCAAGACCGATGTTATTAAGTCCAGCCCAATGTAAATTGCCTATCAAGTGGTATGTATCACCACTAAAAGATAATGAAAATCCAAATAATACCCATTGTACAGAAATAAGTGCAATAATAGTAAAACTTTGCATCATTATGCTTATGACGTTTTTCCCATTAACCATGCCACCGTAGAAAAGTGCAAGTCCCGGCGTCATAATCATGACTAAAGCTGCTGAAAATAATATAAACGCCGTATCTCCTGTATCAATCTTTCCTGTAGCAGCAAAAGCTATGTTTGGTACTGCCGTTATTAAAAAAATTGCTGGGACAAATATCTTTTTTTTCATATAGATTCCTCCTTTAAATAATAATAAAAGAAGACGCCCTAATACATAGGTAGCCCTATGAATTAGAGCGTCTTTGCTCTGCCGTTTTAAAGTAACAATATTTATCTTAGTTATTATTGTATATCTAATTATTGATTATGTCAATAGATAAATATACTATTTTTGCAGTAAATTTAAAATGCAAATTGCAATATTAAATGCAACACTTTTTAAATAATTGATAAAACCATAATTTTCTAACCATGTATGATATATCTGTTTCCCCTATAGGGGAAACAGAGGCCTTAATTTTGCATTTTGCCATGGTTGAACTATTTCATCGTAATCATTGCGCATAATTGATAACTTTGCTAACCTCATCTAAAAAACATTCTTCAGGTGTCTTGTATCTTAAGATCCTCCTTGGAAGTTGATTGCACCAATTTTGAACTCGTCTTATAGCCCACTCTGACAAGTCAGCTATCGTTTTGCCTTTAGGTATAAACCTCCTTATTAACCCATTATGACGCTCGTTTGTCCCTCTCTCAAATGCAGAATATGGGTGACTAAAATATGCCTTGCTTTCACATTCCTTTAATATCTCACTCAATTCGGCAAATTCCGCGCCATTGTCTGCCGTTATACTCTTAAATATCTTTGAAAAATTCTCCTTATATTGCGCTTTGAGTTCATCAAATACCTTCTTGATTGATAAACTGTCTTTTTCATCTATCACAAAGATATATTCATACCTCGTTAAACGTTCTGTCAGTGTTAATAATGCTTTATCATTTGATCTCTTGCCTATAACAGTATCTATTTCCCAATGCCCAAAACTCTCTCTTTTGTTTATCTCCTCAGGTCTTTGCGATATGCTCTCTCCCATAATCTTCTTGTTCTTTCTTATTATCTTTTTCTTTGGTTTTAAGCGCACTTTTAAGCACAAATCAATATTGCGAACTCTCAACAAGCCTTTATCTATGTAATTATAAAGGGTTTTGGTGCATACCATTTCTTCTTTCCAGTAGACATTATTTCTGCAGTAACCTACAACTGCATCGGGTGACCATTTCTCTTTCAATATTTTCCCTTCTGCAAATTTCAAGAACTTCTCTGCTTTTACCACTTTTAGTTTTGCTCCGCAGTGTTTTCGATTCTTTTTATATACCTCGTATCCCACTTCAGGAAAATACTTCTCATATGTAGTTAAATCTGATCTCATTTGGGTTACAGTTCCTCTTCTTATCTCTCTTGAAATAGTACTTTGGAGCCCTTCTCAGTATCTTTGCTATTTGACGCATTGATTTACCTTGTTCTCTTAATGTATAAATCATTCCCCTTTCATATTGTGACAGGTGTTTAAAACTTCTCTTTTTTGTGGTATTATTATTCTTAGCCATAGTTTCAAACCTCCTGTATGTTGATTTGATTTTTCACTTAATATCATACATGGTTTGAAACTATGGTTTCAATTTTTCTTAATTAAATTTTTGCTTGTTGCATTTAATTATACAACTAACCACCTCAAAATTTAACAATGATATTACCTCTTTTCTTATAACATCGAGGAAATTTTATTAAATACCTATGATTCCACTGCAAAAAGTCTTTATTAAAACACCTTCTTAGTGGAATCATAGAATTCTACTTATTCGCTTTTTTTATTTTAAAATAGTCTCTTATTTAAACTGAATCTCACTTCCGTAATACAGTAATTATAAATGATGTAAATTTAAATGATTTTGGCATCTTTTTAAGTGATATTGAGTTAATACTACTCCTTACATTGCCTTATAATATTTTTCATACATATCCTTCCTATACGTCTTATATTTATTTTCCAACAATGTGTTTGTAACCATATCAAGAAAATTTAACGTTCCAGTGTAGCCTACAGATAATATTCTCTGTCCTCCGACTCTATCTAGTATAGGGAATCCCATACGTACAAGCGGTATACCACCTTTTTCGGTTAGATATTTTCCGTCAGATGGACCTATTGCGATATTTACTTCCTTTTCTTCTGATAATTTCAACATATGACTAAAGTCAGTTTCATCAATAATTGTAATGTCATCATTTAGGGAATTATCTTCACTGGCAATTAATTCTTTTAATCTTTGGGCCCTGCTTCCGGTTGCAATTAAAAGAGGATGTATCCCATTTTCCATACATGTAGTAAATACAGAATACACCATTTCAGGATCCCCAAAGATAGTGCATCTTCCCTCAAAATTGTATTTGTGGGAATCTATCATTCCGTCAAGAAGTCTGCCTCTTTCCATTTCTATAGATTTTGGTATTGGATTACCTGTAATTTCATTTAACAATTTTAAAAACGCATCTGTGTTTCTTAATCCTATTGGTATCGGCACTTTATAAAGCGGCACATTAAATCTATCTTGAAGATATTTACCCGGTGTTTCTTCATAATTTATACCTATTTCAATTGTTGCAATAGATCCTCCCATAGATATTATGTCAGATATTTTTGTGCCACCATCAGGGATTTTTTTGTAAGGGAAATTAAAAGGACTATCCAACGTATCAGAATAATCAGGAAATAGAATGTACGGTATTTTCATAAGTTCGAGAAGTCTCTTTATCTCTCTTAAATCCGCTGTGCTTATATTTGGTACAATTACGTTTATCCTGTCATGTTTTTCTTTGTCTGTGGAAAGCTCCTCAACTATCCTGTATGATGTTTTTACAAACCCTTCACTGTGTGTTCCACCATATCCAGGGGTTGGTGATGTTATTATTGGTATCCTTATATTCCTGGATGCTTTATACTCTGACTTTATTCTGTCTATATCTTCACCTATCGTTTCAGCAAGGCATGTGGTAAGTATCCCTATGCAATTGGGGTTATACACTTTAATCACATTGTCGAGAGCTTTAATAAGGTTTTTCTCGCCACCGTACACCGTTCCTTTCTCGTTCAGCGATGATGATGCAACATCAATTGGCTCATGATAGTGCTCAGCGATGTGTCTCCTCATGTATGTTGCACAGCCTTGAGAGCCGTGCAGCAATACCATAGATTTTTCGATTCCCCTAAATGCAATTATACCGCCTAAAGGCATACACATATTGCATGGATTTTCATTTACGCTTTTATACGTTTCATACATATCTGTTCACCCCATCTTTCACATATTTCCATACCGGCGAGCATGCTGTTGTATAGACTTCTTCAGCAAAATTGATTGCGCCTTCATAGCCGCTTAAGGGGTGTTTTCTGTCGTGATTGTGGTCGATAAATGCGATACCCATCTTGTATGATAGAAATCTCTCCTTAACACCGCCGGCTAGAATGTCTGCACCCTTTTCAACCATAAATTTTTCAAGTTCTGATGGGTTTGCATCATCCAGTATAACAGTGCCATAATCTGCTATTTCTTCAATCTTTTCATATTCGTCCTTTTGTCCATTTTGTGTACCAATTACGACTACATCTATCCCCAACTCTCTAAACTGCTTAATAAGGGATATTGCCTTGAATCCGCCCCCAACAAAAATAGCAGCCTTCTTGCCCTTTAAATATCTTTTATATTTTTCGATTACAGGCTTTACCATTTTAGTTTTCTCTTCTATTAGTTTTTCTGTTTTTAACGTAACATCCTTGTCATTAAAAAATGATGCAATTTTCCTGAGAGAATTTGAAGTATCTTCAATACCTAAAAATGATACTTTCATATAGGGTATGCCAAAAGTTTCTTCAAACTTTTTTGCAAGATACGTCATAGAGCCTGCGCATTGAACGATATTTAAACTGGAAGCTGTTGCTTTTTTCAATGATTCAAAATTTGAATCACCGGTAAATATTGTATTCACTTTTAGACCCATTTGATTAAGGTATCCTTTTATTATCCATGCCTCACCTGCAAGATTAAAATCACCCATGTAGTTTATACTTAAAGGTTCTTTTTTTAATACAGGAAATTCTTTAATTAGGTCTAAAAGTGAATTGCAGGCAGCTTTATAACCTGCAGCTTTATTTCCGATGAAACCGCTGGATTCTACAGGCACAACATAAATATTGTACTTCTTTGATGATTCTTTACACACAGCTTTTATATCATCGCCAATTACGCCGGCAATACATGTTGAATATACGAAAATAAGTTTCGGCTTATATTTTTCGTATATTTCATCTATGCACTTAGATAGCTTTTCTTCTCCTCCAAAAATTACATCGCTTTCTTTCAAATCAGATGAAAAGCTATTTCTGAAAAGCTCTGAGCCGCTTGACAGACTTCCCCTTATGTCCCACGTATAACTGGCACAGCCGATAGGACCATGGACCAGATGTACAGCATCTTCTATAGGATTTAATACGACTCTTGCACCACTGTATACACATGCTCTCTGACTTACACTACCTGCAACGCTATCAGTATTACATATAAATTCCTTCTTATGATGTTTTCCCTTCATCTTTATAAATTTCTCTCTTTCAGGTATGTCAAGTCTCAGTTCCATAATACCACCACCTTTTTAAAATAGAGAAGCCTATAAGAGGCTTCCCTACAAATTTTATTTTATTGCACTTAAACCAATTTCAGATGTCCTTATGCGAATTGCATCAGTAATAGGCAAAACAAAAATTTTTCCATCCCCTGGATAGCCCGTATTATTTGTCTTTATTATGGTTTCAACAATTTTAGGAACATCTACATCATCTGCAACAATCGAAATCAATCTTTTTGGAATGAACCTTACATCTACGTCTGCCTCATCCAACATAAACTCATCCATCACTGGATCAATTTCGCCAATGAATCCTTTCTGCTTGCCTCTGCCACTTACACTTAGTATTGACATAGGCGAAAAACCAAGTCCATCTAGAGCCGTTTTTGTTTCATGAAGTTTCTGTCTCCTGATGATTGCTACAATCTCCTTCATAAGTAATCCTCCTCATAATTCTTTATTGCCAGTTCTAATTGTGTATGCTTCATCTACTTCACTTATAAATATCTTGCCATCACCTATGTTTCCTGTTCGAGCATTGCTTTCTATCAGGTTAACTATCTTTGATATATCCTCATCTTTTGCTACAATCATAAGCAAAATTTTTGGTAATTCGTCATATACAATAGGACCTACTTGTATTCCCTTTTGTTTACCACGCCCAAATATGTGCATTTTCGTCATGGAACTGTATCCATTTTTGTCAAGAGCCTCAACAACTTGCTTCTCTTTTTCTGGCCTTATTATAGCACGTACCATTTTCATATGAATATCCCCTTTCAATTAATATAATCACAATCGCTATATCTGGCACAAGTTAAACATAGCGAATTAAAACTATGTGGCATATTTATGAAAAACCTATTGTACTTGTTATCATACTCAATTACACTGTACTTCAGGTAATTAAGATCTGATTTGTCAATATAGATATACAAATCATCATACTCTAAAATTTCATCATTTTCATTAAAATTATCAGCAACCGCAAAACCGGCTAGAAATCCTTCTTCTGTTGGAACTGTATATATTCTCAAACCTGTAGCTTCAGTTTTATTAGGCAAATTATTTAAAATTTTTCTTAACTGTGATATTGCCTCATCTGACAGCTTAACCATAATATTCACCTCTTCAAATCTACATTATAAGCTCCAGAAGATGTTCTGGCGATTTAGCATCCTTGTAGTCAAGAAGAGTGTTTCCTGTTCTTTCAACAAGCCATGCTGTCCCTTTATATCCTACAATTGGGAAATGTTGAAGATTTGCTCTGTCTAGAATTGGGAAGCCAACTCTTAAAAGGGGCAAATCATACTCTTTTGCAAGATACTTTCCATGGCTATTGCCAAATAACATATCAACAGGTTTTTTATCAAGTTGTTCTTTTAGATACCATAAATCGCTATCTGATGAAACATATGCATCTGGAACCATAGATTTTACTGTTTTTTCCCATTCACTGCTGTAAGTCCCTGTCAAAGCATACAAAACATTTATCCCTAAATCATTTGCATATCCAACTATAGCTTCAACAATATCGGGATCTCCAAATACTGCAGCTTTTTTATTGAACCAGTGTGCATGTGCATCCAGCATCATATCCACAAGCCTTCCTCTTTCTTCTTCAAGTTCGTAGGGTATAGGCTTACCTGTTATTTCACTTAACTTCATAATAAATTTGTCTACATTGCTTATGCCGATAGGCAGTGGAAGCACCTCATACGGTACATCGTACATTTCTTTTAAAGATTCTGCAGGGTCGATTCCTGCTTCTCTGCCTAGAACTATGGTAGCTATCGAATTTCCCATGTCTTCTATTTCAGATATGGTGGTGCCTCCCTTCTGATACAAGTGTATCTCGCCTGTCATAGGTGCATCTAACACATCAGAGATATCGGGTAAAATGATTGCATCAATCCCCATTATCTTTAATATTCTTTTAATTTCCCGCAAATCACCGGGGCTTAATAATCCAGGAATAATGTTTATTTTCCCATTTGGTGAGCTTTTTTTGGCAAAAGTCTCTATAGCTGATTTAACCATGTTAGAAAAACCTGTCACATGAGAACCTACGTAACTTGGTGTACTGGCTGTAAATATTTTGACATCTTCTGGTATCTCGCCACTTAAACGCATCTCATTTATCGTGCCAGGAACATCATCGCCGATAGTTTCCGCTGAACATGTTGTGGATATTCCAATTACTTTTGGTTTGTAAATGCTTAATATATTTCGTATCGCCTGCTTTAGGTTTCCTACACCCCCAAAGACAACTTGTGCTTCTGAAAAAGAGCTTGTTGTTGTCGGTATAAATTCCCTGAAGTGGCGAGTAAGTTGCATTCTTAAATACGATGTGCAACCCTGTGAACCGTGGCTGTGTGGCATGCATTGGTGTATACCAAGGCACGCCCAAACAGCTCCAAGCGGCTGACACGTTTTTAGAGGATTTACCGTAAGGTATTTGCGTTCAGTAGTATTGCATTCCATTTTTGATTCTCCTTTCGCTATTTTTTCCACGGTGGAGTCACCTCTTTCCAAATAGGATTATTTATAGCCATATCCATATCTCTTGCAAAATTTACAGCACCTTCAAATGAACTGTAAGGCCCACTGTAGTCATATGAATGTATCTGTCTTGAAGGAACCCCCATCTTTTGAAATACATATCTGTCTTTAATACCTGATAAAAATATGTCAGGCTTCAAAGCTTTTATAAGCTCTTCAGTCTCGTGATGGTTGAAATCATCAATGACGATGGAGCCTTCATCCATGTGAACCATCATTCCTTCGTAATTCATGAAGTGATCCGGCATCTTGCTCTTCATTTCTTCTATTTTCTCCTGAGGATATGCTGGTTCTGTCACTCTTTCAAAATGATATGTGTCAAGTATCTTGTGATGTGGTGCTTCTTTTATCTCAGGTATTATTTTACGTCCTTCATAATCATCCCGATGGGCAAATTCATAGCCGGCAACAATTGTCTCCATGCCGATGTCTTTCAGCAAGTCTTGATAATGGTGTGCACGAGAACCTCCCACAAAAAGTATTGCTCTCTTGCCTTTAAGCCTTTCTTTATAATAGTCAAGTCTAGGTTTTATTTTCATAAGCTCTTCTTCAATAACTTTTTCAGTGTTTTCGTATATCATTGGATCGTCAAAGAATTTAGCCATTTCCCTTAATGATTCTATTGTGGAAGTTATGCCTATATAATTTACTTTAAGCCATGGAACTCCAAATTTTTCTTCCATCATGCGGTTTGTGTAGTTTATAGATCTGTGGCACATCAGTATTGAAAGTTTCGCTCTGTGAGCCTTTGCAAGATCATCGTATTTTGAGTCGCCTGTAAATACACTTACAACGCGATATCCTATCTTTTGAAGCAGATCTTTTACTAACCACACATCACCACCAATATTGTATTCGCCGAATATGTTGATATCATACGGTGTCGGGTCTTCAAGTTCCTCTGTCCCAACTATATCCATTATAAGGGTATTGCTGGCAAGATGATGACCGGCAGATTGGCTGACACCTTTATAACCTTCGCAGCTTACAGTAATCACTTTTATGCCCAGCTCTTCTTCGGCCCTTTTGGCGACAGCTTTTATGTCATCACCAATAAGTCCCACAGGACATGTTGCGTATATGCCTATAACTTTCGGTTTAAATATTTCATACGCTTCTTTTATAGCGCCATAAAGTTTTTTCTCGCCACCGAAGACTACGTCTTTTTCCTGCATATTAGTAGAAAAGCAATTTTTTATGAAATAGTTATAGCCTTCTTCTGGCTCTGCAAGATTTCTCCTTGTATTCCATGTGTAGTATCCACATCCAATTGGTCCATGTGTCAAATGAAGAATGTCCTTTACAGGTCCAAAAACGACACCCTTTGCGCCTGCATAACTACATCCCCTGTTTGTCATAATCCCCGGAATCGTGGCAACGTCTGCCATTATATGTTGCTCCTCGCTTGGATCTATCACTACAAGGTGCGTTTTTCTCTCTTTTTTAACCTTCTTAGGATAAGATTCTGTAATATCTTCAATCAATTTTTTGTTTTTTTCAACTAGACTTTCCATCATATCATCTTGAGCATGATTTCTTTCGATCATTTATAGCCCCCCTTTCAAACTAATCCATAAGTCCATATTCTATGAGAAGTTTCTCCAGTTCATCTGTTGGCATTGGATTTGGTACCACAAACATGTCATTTTCATCAATTCTTTTCGCCAGCTCTCTATACACATCTGCCTGTGGTGCCTGTGGATCATAATCAATGACAGTCTTTTTGTTTATCTCAGCACGCTGGACGATATTGTCCCTTGGAACAAAGTATACAAGCTGTGTCCCTAGTTTTTTGCAAAATGCCTTTAGTAGTTCTTCTTCGTTGTCAACTTTTCTAGAATTGCAAATAATACCGCCTAACCTCACACCTCCTTGATTTGCATACTTTCTAATTCCCTTGCAGATGTTGTTTGCAGCATACATCGCCATCATCTCACCACTAGCCACTATATATATTTCTTTTGCTTTGCCTTCACGAATAGGCATTGCAAAACCACCACAAACGACATCACCAAGGACGTCATAAAAGACATAATCAAGGTCGTCTTCATAAGCTCCTAAGTTTTCCAGCATATTTATCGATGTGATGATACCACGCCCTGCACAGCCAACGCCTGGCTCAGGGCCGCCTGATTCTACGCATTTTGTATTGCCATAGCCAGAACGCATAATATCGTCAAGTTCTATGTCTTCACCTTCATCCCTTATAGTGTCAAGAACTGTTTTCTGATTTAATCCATGAAGCAAAAGCCTTGTTGAATCTGCTTTTGGATCGCATCCAACTACCATGACTTTTTTACCCATTTCTGACAATGCTGCAACAGTGTTTTGTGTCGTTGTTGATTTTCCAATACCACCTTTACCATAAATAGCTACTTGTCTCATCGTTAAAAACCTCCTTAAATTTTTCAATATCTTCATATTTTTTATTAGTATCTAGATAAAAATTACAATAACGCCAAAATCATCACCCCCTAACAAAATAACGCCATGCATATATACAGTGAAAATATATATACATGGCCCCTTTGCCAAAACAAAAAGTGCTTTTCTCTGTTTAAGAAAAGCACCATTGCTTACTACCATATATAATTTTTAAGTCTAAATATTAAACATAGCCGTCTTTTGGAATAAAGCAAAATAGATATGTCAAATAAAATTATGTATTAAGAAAGTTTAGCAAAAATTTATTGTTGTTAAAATGATATCAGTATTTTTATTAAATGTCAAGCAAAAAATTTTAATACTTTACAAAAATAAAGTATTGACATTGAAAATATACTATGCTATTATATTTTCAATAATTTTCATAAATAAAAAAATAAAAGACGAAGAAGTCTTTAGCCATTTGGTTAAAGACTTTTTTTATTAGGCACTGGAGCCTTTAATCAGTCGGTTAAAGGCTCCAAAATTTTTTATAAGGAGAGGATGAAGATGAATAAAGAATTTAATACGGTAGGTTTTGGGCACCCATGTTTTAATCCTGATGCGACTTTATATCACGGCAGGGTGCATCTGCCTGTAGCACCTAAGTGCAATATAAAGTGCAAATACTGCGACAGAAAGACAGGGTGCGTAAATGAAAACAGACCCGGCGTAACAACTAAAGTTATGGATCCGTATGAAGCAATATTATATGCTAAAAAAATGTTAAAAAGAGAGCCTCGCATTTCTGTCATAGGAATAGCAGGCCCTGGCGACCCGCTTTACAACGATGAGACATTTTTAACTTTTAAATTGATTTCCTTAGAATTTAAAGACATGATCAAATGCTTAAGCACAAATGGACTGCTTTTAAGCGATAAGCTACCTCTTTTAATAAACTGCGGTGTAAGTACAATCACAGTGACAATAAATGCTATAGATCCTAACATAGGCAAAAAAATATACGATTATGCAATTTACAAAGATAATACGTACAAAGGAATAGATGCAGCAAAATTGCTTATAGAAAAACAGCTAGAAGGCATAGAAGCTGCTTGTGACAACGGCTTACTTGTGAAGGTCAATACTGTCTTGATACCTGGCATAAATGATAAGCACATAGATGATATAGCAAAAAAAATAAAGGAACTTGGTGTATACATCATGAACATAATGCCCCTTATTCCACAGGCTGAATTTTCACATTTAAAAGCACCTAAGTGCAATGAACTTGAAAAAGTAAGGCTTCAAAATTCAAAAATTATAAGTCAGATGTACCACTGCAGGCAGTGTAGAGCTGATGCTTCAGGACTTTTAGGTGATGACATATGATGCATAGAATTGCTATCGCATCAAGAGATGGCAAAATGGTTAACGAACATTTTGGACACGCAAGAAGATTTATCATCGTTGATTTATATGATGATGGAAATTATTTTGTCCGTGAAGTCAGAGAATGTATAAATGCATGTGGTGGTGATAATTTTTACGACAGAATGAATATTGTAATAGACAAAATCAAAGATTGCGAGGCAGTCTTCGTATGCATGATAGGAAATGCAGCCATAATGCGGCTCAAAGAAAGAGGAATCAAAGCATACGTAAACCCCAGCTTTATAGAAGATGTGCTTAAAGATTATATGATAAATTCCGTTGGTGGTGATTAACAATGAAAGACCAAAAAATTATTTTGCTAATATTATCTATCTTTTTAATCATTTTAATAGTAACAGGATGCGATATAAATGCCAGTGAAAGCAGCAATAAATTCTTGACAGTTTTTGTTGCTGCAAGCTTAAAAGATTCTATGGATACAGTTGTCAAGCAGTTTGAAAGATTAAATCCAGGTGTAAAAATAATCTTAAATTCTGCTGGAAGCCAGACATTGAGGACGCAAATAGAACAAGGAGCATACGCTGACATATTTATTTCTGCTGATGAAAGAAACATGACACCACTTCACAGCGAAAATCTTGTTGAGGCACCTAAAACATTATTATATAACAAGCTTATTGTCATCGCATATAAAGATAGCAGCATAAATAGCTTTATGGATATAAAAAACTCCGGAGTGAAATTAGCTCTTGCAGATGAATCTGTCCCTGCCGGTAAATATGCACTTGATATGCTGTCAAAAATCGATGCTGACTATAAAGGGTTCAAGGAAGCAACACTTAGAAATGTCGTTACAAAAGAAGTAACTGTTACAGATGTTGCACAAAAGGCTGCAATGGGTGAAGCAGACGCTGGCATTGTTTATGTAACTGATGCAAAGCCATTTTGGGGCAAAATAAAAGTTATTAACATACCTGATAAATACAATGTCATTGCAACATATCCTGCTGCTATCGTTAAAAATACTAAATACAAGACTTTATCTTCGAAATTTCTTGATTTTTTATTAAATGGAGATGGCAAAAAGATATTAAGGGATTATGGATTTATAATGAAAGAATAATTATTAAAGAGGTGTTTCAAATGGCGTATATTTATTTGCCCATATCAATTTTAATTTTTTTCTTATTAATACCTTTTATTTCGCTAATAATTAAAACTCCTTTAAATATAATAGTAGCTGAAATCACATCTAGTCCTGCAATCAATGCACTACTGCTCAGTATCATATCATCCAGTGTAACTGTCGTCATCACATTTTTATTTGGAACACCTCTTGCATACTATATTGCATTTAAAAAAGGAAAGATATCTACGTTTGCCGAATACCTTGTTGACATACCTGCAGTTTTACCACCTTCAGTTGCAGGAATTGCCCTTTTGATGGCATTTGGTAGAGAAGGCATCATAGGAAAATTCTTGAGTTCAATAGGCATACAAATATCATTTACAGTGATAGCCGTAATATTAGCGCAGATTTTCATATCATCCACATACTACATCAAAGTAGCTTATTCTTCATTTATGTCTGTCGATAGAACAATATGGGAAGAATCACAACTAATTGGTGTCAACGATTTTAAACTGATGACAGCAATATACATACCGATAACAAAGAGATTTCTCATAACTGGACTTATAAGCACATGGGCAAGAGCTATTGGCGAATTCGGAGCAACTATCATCTTTGCCGGCAATCTAGAGGGAAAGACGAGAACAATGCCGCTAGCCATATACACTGCAATGCAAAGTGACTTAAACTACGCTTTAAGCCTTTCTGTTATAATGGTCATGTGCTCTTTTATCATAATCTACCTTTGCAGATTTATGATTATTAAAAAAGATGCTGATAGATTTTAAAAAATATCCCGGCTCCTTAATGTACTTCCTATCAAGTAGACAGTAAAAAGTTCTTAATGTCGTCAATCATTTGATTATGGTTGACGACATTTTTATGTGGTTTGATTCATAAAAGATACCATTTGTACCATATTGTTGAATCTCTTTTGATAGCAATAGTTGCGAAATATCTGGTATTTTTATCCATTTATTGACAAGTGATAGTTGATAATTTATAATATAAATGATAATGAAAATCAAAATCAATAATAAAGGAGGATTTATATTATATGGTAGGTAGTTTCCTAATAACTTTACGGGAAGGTATAGAAGCAGCATTGATTTTAGGTATTATACTTGGATATCTGTCTAAAATTGGGCATAACTCTTTAAAAAAGAATGTATATTATGGAGTAGGATATGCTTTTTTATTAAGCATTCTTTTGGCATACATATTTAAAATTTTTTCAGTCGAATTTGAGGGCATGGCAGAACAGCTTTTTGAAGGAATTGTCATGCTACTGGCTGTAGTATTAATTACTTCAATGATTTTATGGATGCAAAAACAAAGTAAAGACTTGAAAGGAAATTTAGCAAGAGAAATTGACATGGTCATCGAAAACAACAGTTCATGGGGTATTATCGTTATTTCGTTTATTTCTGTGTTCAGGGAAGGAGTAGAGATTGTTCTATTTTTGCAAGCAAGCCTGACACAAAGCAGTGCTATAGTATCGTTTGTCGGCGCATCTTTGGGCCTTATAGCTGCAGTTATATTAGCTTATTTTATTTTTAAGACATCCATTAAATTAGATCTTAAAAAGTTCTTTAAGATTACAGGAGGACTGTTGATATTCATATCTGCAGGGTTACTTGCGCAGGGTATTCATGAATTACAGGAAGCACATATTTTACCGGTAATTATAGAACATTTATATGATATTAATGGAATTATCAATGAAAAAGGAACATTTGGAAGCTTTTTAAAAGCTATGTTCGGCTATAATGGAAATCCATCATTATTGGAAGTAATATCATATATTGTTTATATTGCCGGTATAGGAAAATTATTTTTTGTCTCAACAACAAAAGATGCTAAAAGCAATAATTTTTAAAAAATTCAACCTCCACCTACTAAATCATGTGGGTTAAGTATACCATTTAGGCAGTAAAAGCTTCTACACTAAAAATCTTTTTCGTGTAGAAGCTTTTTAAAATCCACTATAAACTTATTTGACATTTAGATTCATATTATATATTTAATGACATTGTCAACGAATATTGACTTTATTTCATTTGTAAAAAATTCTTTCATTTCATATATCTCATCATTTTTATACATGAATTTTTTATAGCCAAACTGGCCAAATCTACAAACCCTTTCTTCATCATTCATAGGCAGTGTATTTTCGGGGAAAATCTCTGATATGGTACTTTTGGCTTTTGCTGTGTATCTGTGCGAAATGATTTCAAATGTTATTGAATATGCAGTTTTTTCAGGTATGCTTTCCTTTATCTTAAATAACAGCTCTTTATAATCTTTTTGCCAATTGTCATACAAAAAAACAGGCGCTATCAAAAAACCCATAGGATAGCCTGATTCAATTATTTTCCTGCTAGCTTCCAATCGTTTATCTAATGATGGAGTCCTCTTTTCATATTCGTTTATTACTTTCTCTGTATTTAAACTAAATCTCACTTCTGTATGGCCATTATGTTCAATATCAAGAAGTGTATCTATGTCTGTAAACTTAGTGACAAATCTAAATCTTCCACTTTCGCTTTTGCTAAAAAATTCTATCGCGGATTTTAGAATGTTTGTATACGGTTCTACTGGCACTGGGTCTGATGTTGCCGAACCTTCAAAAATTGTCTTTTCAGGTTTCCTTTCTTCAATATAATCGTTAGCCCACATAAATATATCATCTATGTTTACATTAACCTTTATGTATGGCCTTTCGCTTAAATTTGTATTAAGATAACAATACTGACATTGACCCGCACAACCCGATAGCAAAGGTAACTGATAATTGGCTGATGGGTTGCATGATTGAAAATCAAGTTTTTTCTTTATGCCCACAACCAAAGTATTTTTCCCTTCTTTATAATAATCTCGCAAATTGTCTCCTGGTATATGTTCTTTTATCCTATTTCCTTTCATCTCTATAATCTCAACTTCTTTTTTGCCTTTGAAAAAATTGTATATATTGTGTCCAATTTCATAGTCTATAGCATTCTTTTCAAAAATAATACGCCTAGGAATAAACATTTTTGTACTCCTTTTTCAGTTATTTATTCATTTTTATTCTTAGCGCATTTCAAATATTATATGCAAAAAGCACATCCTATCTAAAAGAATGTGCTTTTCATACTACTTTGATATAGCATCTCTTAAGCGCCTTGTGGCAAAACCTATATCATCTGATGCCATGATCTCTGATACGACAGAAATACCATCAACACCTGTCCTCATTACATCTGGTGCATTGCTGTATTTTATGCCCCCAATTGCCACAACAGGAATCTTTACTGCATCTTTTATTTCTTTTAAATTCAAAAGCCCTATTGCTTCACCGATGTCTTTCTTTGTGCCTGTATAGAATACTGCGCCTGCTCCTATGTAGTCAGCACCATCTCTTTCTGCCTCTACGGCTTCATCTACGCATCCAGCAGATATGCCGATTATCTTATTATCGCCCATGATCTTTCTCGCAATGCTGCATGGCAGATCTTCTCGACCTAGGTGAACTCCATCTGCATCAATGGACAGTGCTATATCGATTCTGTCATTTATTATAAATGGAATGCGGTATTTCGCCGCAATATCTTTTAATCTCTTAGCAATCTCGTAAAACTCTCTTGATGAAATATCCTTTTCCCTAAGCTGTAGCATAGTAACGCCGTTTTGCAATGATTCTTCTACAGCATCGTAAAAATCTCTACCAGCCTTCAAAAGGTTTCTGTCAGTGACCAAATAAAGAGATACATCAAAATCTTTCATGCTTACGCCTCCAATACTTCAATATCAGCGTATTTCCTTATCATGTCAGAATCTATAAGGTACAGATAATCTATAAATTTTGTCCTAAATGTCCCAGGCAAGTTGCACTCTTTTTCCGCCAATTCCCCTGCTATATTCATGATAAGAAGGGCAGCCAATGACGATACCACTTTGTCATGGCTGCATGCAGACGTAGCCGCCATTATTGCGCCTAAAGTACATCCTGCACCTGTTATCTTTGTAAATAAATGTGTACCATTTTTAACTTTTACTACTCTTTTCCCATCGCTTATATAGTCTTCTTTTCCTGTCGACACGACAACCGTATTTGTTAACTTTGCAAGTTTTACACAAGAATCAACATTTCCACTGTCATCTAAAGAATCTACACCTTTCACATTTGCACTTTCACCTGATAAAGCATTTATCTCACCGCCGTTTCCCTTGATAATGCTTATATCACCTATCTTTAAAAGCATGTTTACAAAATCAACCCTGCTTTTTATAGCAGCACATCCTACAGGGTCTAAAACAACTGGTTTTTTGTGGTCTCTCGCCGACACTACAGAATTGATTATTGTCTCTTTAGTTTCATTATTGATAGTACCTATATTTACGTACAAAGCATTCGAAATTGCTGTAAAATCGTACGCTTCGTCCGGTGACATTACCATCGCAGGAGATGCCCCTATACTTAGTAGTGCATTGGCATTATCGTTTATTACGACGTAGTTTGTTATAGCGTGGACAAGCGGCACTTCTTCTTTTAATCTTTCTAAAACTTTTATTGCTTCTTCAACCATAAATTTTCTCCTCTCTCTTATTTAAAGATTTCATAATTGGATAGATTACAGCAGTCAAAATAATCGTACCTATTGTGGGCGTTATAAACCATTTTGATAGATTTGTACCAAAATACGTAAGATAATTGTAGAATATCGTACCTACTGCAAAAGAAATCGTGGCAGGCACATTTAAGAAGCTATGGCTTTTGCTTTTCATCAAAAAGAAATCTTCAAATACAACCGTATATGCGGGAATAAATACACTTCCTATGGCGTACAAAAAGTTTTGGTAATTATCCATTGGGAACAAATATGCGGCAATAATCCCCACAATGGAATATATAATAAGCAGACTTTTTCTGCTTAATTTAGCTTTTACAATAGAAAGTGTTGAAATGGCAGCGGAATACACATCCATAAAAGTCGTTGTAACCGTCGACAAAAGTATAATAAGAAGCGGTACAATTCCCGTTTTTATTGATGCAAAATATGAGATTATGTCTTTTCCGCCTGTTTTCAAAGCCACATAAAGCCCTATAAAATACATGAAGCAGCTTGCTATGAAATATCCTGCGAATGTATATATAAAACTGGACTTTCCATCCTTAGCATTTATAGTGTAATCTCCTACCAGTGGAAGCCATGATACAGGCATAGCAACGGCAAGTTCCACTGCACCGCTGAAGCTCATGTCTCCGGCTACATATCCAACCTTTCCCGCCTTCAAATACAATACAACAAATATAGTCAAGATAAATAAAAGCACAACAGCAATATCGTTTATCCAGTAAGCTTCATTGTCAAAGAATAATGTCCACAATAAAACAGATATGCCAACGACAAAAATTCCAATAGCAGTAGACATGCCTATAGCACCGTTGAAAGCCTTTGCAGACTGTATTATCATTACAGCCGTCCAGCCAACCAATTGAAGCACATTTAAAAGCCCTATAAATACCATGCCTTTCTCGCCCAGGACACCTTTTGTGGACTCTATCGCAGGTTTCTTAACTCTAAAGGACATAAGCCCTCCTAAAGCAAAAAACAGAGTGCCAATGATGTGACCTAACAATATGCTTAAAATTCCTTTAGTTAAGCCTAATGGTGCAAAATACGAACCAGTAAAAACCTCTGCAATGGATATGGCCGCACCTGCCCATATTAAAAAAAGCGTTGAGTTTTTAATCTTCATAGTCAATACCTGCTTTCTTATAAAGATCTACTAAATGTCCTACAGGTCCTACACCTTTACCTATCTCAAGAGAATTTTTAATAGCCTCTGTTATGTAACTTTTTGCGTTTATTACTGCATCTTTCAAGCTTAATCCTCTACCAAGGTACGAAGCTATTGCAGATGAGTAAGTGCATCCTGTTCCATGTGTATTTTTGGTGTCGATCCTCTCCTGTGGCAAAAGTAAAAATTCACTTCCATCGTAGAATACATCAGTAGCATTTTCTAAAGAATGACCACCTTTTACAACGACAGCTTTTACACCCATATCGATGATTTTTTTAGCAGCCTCCTTCATGTCATCAATTCCCTCAATATTCATTCCAGTAAGCTCACACGCCTCCGGTATATTTGGAGTAATGATATCTGCCATAGGCAAAAGTTTTGTCTTTAATGCGTCTATGGCGTCTTCTTTTAGAAGGTAATATCCGCTTTTTGATATCATGACAGGGTCTAACACGACGTTTTTTGGATTCCATCTTTTAAGTGATGATGCAATAGCGTCAATGATATCTTGGCTTGATACCATACCTATCTTTACAGCATCTACCGCCGTATCATCAAATACGCAATCTATCTGCTTTTTGATGATATCAGCATCCATCTCTCTTACATCAAAGACACCTACCGTGTTCTGCGCCGTCACTGCCGTAATGACGCACATGCCGTATACTCCAAGAGCGCAAAACGTCTTTAAATCTGCCTCTATGCCAGCACCGCCAATGCTGTCAGAGCCTGCAATCGTAAGCAACTTCTTCACATCGATTCCTCCTTTTTTGTATGCCTTGAGGAAATACAAAATGAAAAAAGTGTGCCGGATAAGCACACTCAAAGTCCAATGTACTCCCTACGCCGGCATTATCCAGATCAGGTTATGGGTCATAGCAGAAATAGCTGCTAACTCTCAGCCGGGCTATCACCCCAGCTCCCCAGACAAAAATATTTACTTTTACTTTATTTTAACACAAATTATCTGACTTGTACAGGATATTTCACCATATCGTCAAATTTTCCTGTTGATAGCTGTACAGATTATAGTACACGCCCTTCCTATTCATAAGCTCCTCATGTGTACCTTCCTCTTCTATTCCATTTTCAGTAAGCACTATTATACGCTTAGCATTTCTAATGGTGCCCAATCTGTGGGCGATTATGAGGGTAGTCCTGTTTTTCGATAGATTTTCAATAGACTGCTGAATAATCGATTCACTTTTATTGTCAAGCGATGATGTCGCTTCATCAAGTATAAGTATTGGAGGATTTTTTAAGAACATCCTTGCAATAGATATTCTCTGCTTTTGTCCGCCAGACAATTTAACGCCTCTTTCGCCAATATACGTATCATAACCATCTTTTAGCTCCATTATGAAGTCATGGGCATTTGCAGCTTTGGCTGCATTGATTATTTCTTCGTCAGTAGCATCTAATTTGCCGTATGCAATGTTTTCTTTTATCGTGCCCGAAAACAAAAATACATCTTGCTGGACAATGCCTATATTTTCTCTAAGCGATGATAGCTTCACATCCCTTATATCTATACCGTCAATTTTTATGGAGCCTGCATCTATCTCATAAAACCTCGGTATAAGGCTTAGAAGTGTGGTTTTACCTGCACCTGAGGGCCCTACTATTGCCACTGTCTCTCCATGTTTTATCTTAAGATTGATTCCTGACAGTACTTCTCTTTTATTGTCGTAGCTGAATGTGACATTGTCAAACTCAATATCGCCTTTCACATCTTTTAACTCTATCGCATCTTTTTTATCTGCTATCTCTGGCTCTGTATCCATAAGCTCTACAAACCGCCTAAAGCCAGCCATACCCTGCTGGTACTGCTCTATAAACCGCAAAAGAACAGTCAAAGGTTGCAAAAACTGGCTAATGTATATTATGTATGCCACTAAGTCACCTGTATTTATGAGGCCTTTTGATATAAAGTAGCCACCTGCTGCAAGAGTAATCACAACTGATATATTAGAAAGAAAATTTACACTAGAATCAAATATGCCAATATGCTTAACCGCTTTTGACCTGGCACTTTTATACATGGAGCTTTTATTATCGAATTTTAGGTTCTCAAATTTTTCCCTTACAAATGATTTGACGACCCTTATGCCTGTAATGCTTTCTTCTAATGTGGCATTCATCTGTGCCTGCGTTTCACGGACATTTTTCCATATAATTTCAAACTTATTGTTGTAAATATACATGTATATAAACATAAAAGGTATTATGGTAAATACAACCAGTGTCAGCCTCACATCAATTGTAAGCAAAAGTATGAATGTGCCTATTATCCTTATGATAGACAAAAAAAGGTCCTCTGGACCATGATGTGCTACTTCTGCTATCTCATTTAAGTCATTGACAACCCTTGACATTATATAACCTGTCTTTGTGTTGTCATAATAGTTCATAGAAAGTTTCTGAAGATGTGAAAAAGCATCTTTTCTCATATCGTACTCTATGCTTACACCTAAAACATGGCCATAGTATCCTACTATGTATTCAAGTATCATCCTTCCAAAGTACATTATAGCTAATAAAATTGCGAACCTGTATATAAGGTTAAAATCCTTGTTAGGTATGACGTTATTTATCACATTTCTTGTAACCATAGGAAAAACCAAATCTGAAGCAGATATAAAAAATGCACACACCATGTCAAGGATAAAAAGCCATATATGTGGCTTGTAATACGACGCAAATCTCTTTATAAGCCTCAAAAAAATCCCCCCAAATATAAATCAAAACAATTACTGCTAATGATTGATGTATCTCTAACATTAGTTTAATATGCCAACTAATAATTGTCAAATTTGTACAATAGACGATTTTTTAGTTTTCTTTTTTAATATACTTAAAACTTTCGTTGTATAAGATAATGTTTTTGTAGGACATGCATCAACACAATGGCCGCACCCTACACACCTTATATCAGAGACATCTTTACCGTAATATGCTGCACTTTTTATGTCTATACTCATTGGACATGATTCGTTGCATTGTCCGCATTGGATACATTTTGAATTATTTGTAGTTATTTTTTGCCCGGCGACTTTACTTATCAATCCTAAAACTGTTCCCAATGGACAATAATAACAATATCCTCTGCCTGTTAATGCAATCCAAAAAAACATAGCCATAAGAAGTTCGCCAGCAAGATACTTATACGATTCCATCTTACTTATCGCATCATAATTGCCACCTAAAAATGCTCCAGATAAAAATAATATCCACCAAATAGTGAAAAATAGCGATATAGCAAAGAATAACCATCTCAATAATGCAAATATTTTTATCCCCTTTTGATTTAGATGTTTTCTCTTACCCAAAAGAGGAAAAACAGGATCAAAAACTTCTGAAGCGAATCCATTGAAAAGACAAATTGTAGAGCATTGCCATCTTCTACCGTATAAAAAAGTTCCTATAAAAACGATTATGCTAACCAATACGTAGAATATTAATACACTTGAAATGCCTGCAACACCCCATATATGAAAATAACTTTTATAAAACGAGGAATTATGGTATAAAAGCTGCAACGGCACTGTCGTCCATGGAAGTGGCATTGAAAAGAAATATACATCGCCATTGTGGAAAAATAGTGGCATTATAATATGTACAATAAGTGCTGCAATGATTAAACCAATAAGGTTTGCTTTTCTCATTTTTGTCCTTTTCGACTTGCCTATTATGTTTATAGTGAGAAAACTGCCTATGATAATAAATATCGTCTTAATCCAGTTTTCGTAAAATTGCCAAATCCAATTTATCACATTGGCTACATTTTTAGGTGCTTTACTTGCATACCCATAATTTAATCCGGCTATGATTATGCACATGATAATATATGTCCACAAAATCGCTTTTAATAAAACAATATATTTATCCTTTTTGTTTGCCATGTATTTCCCCTCCATTCCTATATATTTCCACCACAATGCTTACAAACATTATATCATATTAATTATATTTTTAAATAGCTTGGCACATTCTCTGAATTAAGGAAATTGTACAATTAAACTCCAATTTCTGGAGCTAAAAAAATAATAACAAAACTAAGCATATCAATGCCTGCGAATAACTGCTATAAATGCAATAACAGCTCTACGAGCTGTTATTGCATTTAATTAATTAAGAAAGAGGAGGATCTTATATTTTGATCCCAATTACATTATATATTTTTTATAAAAAAAGTTAAGCGAAAAATTTTTAAACCTCAACAATGTTTTCAATTATGTTTGTTTCGTGATGCTTTCTCACTTTTACCTTTAAACTTTGGTAGATTCATTTTAGAAATTATAAAAACATTTTAATCATTAAAATATATTTTTATTGAATAACATCTTATTTAGGGCTATAATGAACTTAAACATAATTTACATAAAAAGGAGATGCTGGAATATGCATGAATTGACAAACGAGAAGTGCATCTTTAGCTTTTCAAGACACAACGATCCTGTACTTTATGTAAACGACGGAGAGGAGGTGAAGATAGAAACTTTAGATTGTTTTTCATGCCAAATCAAAACAAATGATGACAAGTTAGAAACAATGGATTGGGATAAAGTAAATCCCGCAATAGGTCCAATCTACGTGAATGGCGCAGAAGAAGGCGACACGCTTGAAGTGACAATCAAGAAAATCGACATTGATGACAAAGGCGTCGTTGCAACAGGGAAAGATTTGGGAGTTTTAGGTCATATGATGAATGATCTATATTCAAAAGTAGTTGAAATAAATGATGGCAAAGTCATTTTCAATGAAAAGCTCTCATTTCCTGTAAAGCCAATGATAGGTGTAATAGGCGTCGCACCAAAAGAAGGCGAAATAAACTGCGGCACACCTGGTCCCCATGGAGGGAACATGGATACAACACTTATAAGAGAAGGCTCTAAGCTTTATTTGCCTGTATTTGTGGATGGTGCACTTTTCGCATTAGGAGATTTGCACGCTGTAATGGGAGATGGAGAAATAGGCGTATCAGGTGTAGAAGTAAGCGGCACCGTTACTGTAAAGCTTAGAGTTTTAAAAAACTTAAAGCTAAATAATCCAATTGTCAAGACAAATGAAGTAACAGCCACAATCGCATCAAATGAATCAATAGAAAAAGCCATAGAAACAGCAGTAAAAGATATGGCAGAACTTTTCCAAAAAAATACTGACCTATCAATAGAAGAAATATCAACACTTTTTAGCATCTCCGGCAATGTCCAGATATCTCAAGTTGTTGATCCACTGAAGACAGCACGCTTCTCAATGCCAAACTGGGTTTTGGAGGCGTATGGAATAGAATTTTAATCAGGAGGTAATATTCTATGGATAACAAAAACGACAGCACTCTTGAAAAATTTGGTTATAAACAAGAATTAAAAAGAGCTCTATCTGTATGGGATCTCATCATTTACGGTCTCATATTTATGGTTCCAATCGCTCCTTTTGGTATCTATGGCTTCGTTGCTGACATATCAAAGGGAATGGTCGCTCTGGCATATCTAATAGGCATTATCGGAATGATATTCACTGCATTCAGCTATGCTTCAATGTCTGAGGCATTTCCAATAGCAGGTTCTGTTTACTCTTATGCGACAAATGGTTTAAACAAAGTCATCGGTTTTTTCACAGGATGGGCAATACTTCTTGATTATCTTCTTGTTCCCGCATTGTTGTACGTAGTAAGTGCCGCAGCATTAAGCAGCATATTTCCAGCCATTCCAATTGTGGTATGGGCATTGGCTTTCATAATCATTAATACAATCATTAATATATTGGGTATCGAATTTACAGCAAAATTCAACAGAATAGTCCTCATATTAGAATTAATCGTTTTAGCATTATTTGTAGTAGTAGGTGTATTATAGCTGTATCGCAAGGCATAGGAGGAGCACATTTTTCATTCAAAGCTTTCTACGATCCACAAAACTTTAGCCTAAGTTTAGTCATGAGTGCAGTTTCTATAGCAGTTCTAAGTTTTTTAGGTTTTGATGGAATAAGCACACTTGCAGAAGAAACAGTAGGAGGTAAAAAAACAGTCGGGAGAGCTACTGTATTAGCACTTTTATTTGCCGGAATACTTTTCATACTTCAGACTTGGGTCGCTTCAATGATATGGCCTGATTATAAATCTTTCAGTGATCTAAACACAGCTTTTTACGATGTGGCAAAAAGAGCAGGTGGTACATGGCTTATGTTAACTACTTCATTGGCTACTGCTTTCGCATGGGGCATTGCAAATTCATTGGCAGCTCAAGCAGCAGTGTCAAGAGTGCTTTTTAGTATGGCAAGAGATAAAAACCTACCTTCATTCTTGTCAAAAGTTCATCCAAAATACAAGACCCCATACATTGCAACTATATCCATAGCTGTTCTTTCAGCTATTCTCGTTATAATCTACAGCAATAGAATAGCTGATCTTACGTCAGTAATAAACTTTGGAGCCTTGACATCGTTCTTAGTCCTTCATATAACTGTAATTGTTCATTTTATTAAAAACAAATCATTAAATATATGGAAACACATTGTATCACCAGTTTTAGGCTTTTTAGTAATCTTCTATGTATGGATAAACTTAAACAACCACGCAAAAATTCTTGGGGCATCATGGATTGGAATTGGTATAATATATTACATCATACTTAAATTTGTCTTTAAGAAAAAGGTAGAAAATTTGGATGTATAAAACCTAAGGGCCTCTAAATCACATTGAGGCCCTTGCATTTTAAAAAACAATCAGTTTATCTGACCATTTTTAATTTTTTGCAAGCACATTATCATTTGGAGCCCACTTAGCTTGCCACTTCGGATAATCATTAGTAAGTAAGCTTTGTGGTGCAGATGTATACCAATTATATTTCATCCTTCTCTCATAGGAAATATCAGCTAAATTATATTTTTTAACTCCATCACGACTTGCAAATATCGGCCTATTGGTACCTATTTCATAAAATCGTGCCCAAAGTAAAGGTGCATTAGGATCTTTAACTACAATTCTATCTCCACCAAATTCCATAGTAGGATCATTTATTGTAACAACTTTTATACCACTTATTTTAACTTCATTGAACCATGCCACCGCAGATTGTATTGCATCAATAATTGCGGGACTTGGATTATCAATGCTCATCAAAAATCTCACGATTCCAACACTTTCCTGTCCACTAATTGATGGTAATTCATAGGAACGTCCTGTTGCCGGCTGTAGTGTATCTTTATCAATTTGGGCACACCATGCTGTCTTTTTACCATTAACTACAATTTGAGATTTTAAAATCAAATTTACACCTTTATCAAAGGCAGTTTTACATCTATCAACTCTTTCACTATCAACAAACGAATATAAATTATCTTTGTTTGTCATTACATCTCTTATTATAGTCATTATGTTTATCATTGCATTATCATTAAAAGTGATATTTTTTTGGTATCCGACTGGATCTGTTAAAAATTGTGGCCATCCACCATTATCATATTGACCATTTAGTATGTAATCTAAAGCTTTATCAAAACTTTCTTTATATTTTTCGTTTTTTGTGGCATTATACATTTTGGCTAGAAATTTCATTTCAGTAAATGTAGAATCATTATCAATAGTGGATTGCACTCTTACGTTTAAATCGCCAGGTCCTGTTATAGGTTTAGTCATATCAACATCAGGCTGTAATTTTATCCAACCACCATCGGGATTTTGAAATCCCATGACAACATCAGCAACTTTTTGTGATTCACTGCTTCCGTACCATTCAGCTGGCTGTGTCAATAATGTACTAAACGTTACAGATCCTCCTTTAGCAGGTCCTACGTTTTCAGCATTAGCCTTCATAATGACTGGAATAACTATTCTCGATCTATTTGATTCCCATTTAACTGGACAACCAAAACTTTCGAAGACAAATCTAATTGGTAAAAATACAGAACCATTTATCAATTTTGGCGCTATTGGGCTTTGAAGCTGCTTTCCATTAAATAAGGCATTAGTCTTGCCTACAAACATAACTAATGTATCATCATCAATTGACATTGTAATTGTCTGTGTCGATTCATCATATTTATATGTTTCACCAATTGCGTCAAATATATCTCTAAGTGGTGACAACACTGTTCCATTTTCATTAACTACTTTAGTTAGAAGCCCTTCTTCCAATTCATGATAAGCACCATCAATGGCAAAATTTGGTTCACTTGTGATAATGGTTATTGTTTTTGTAATTAACGATGACCTATCTAATGCAAAAGCAGTGTTTGAATTCACGAAAGTCATTAATGCAGAAATTAAAAACACAGTGCAAAAGAAAATTAAATTACTCTTCTTTAACATTGCTACCTCCCCCTTATACTTAAATTTAATTCTGATATTTTAAAGTTATTTATCACCCCCCATTAGCAACAATCTGCAAAAAGTCATTTTGTGAAAACACGCCATTTCTGTGAAATTACATATTTTAGATGTGGTGCTAAATAGTATATTTGTTAATTTCTTTGAATTTTACGTTAACGATAACATCAATAATATTATATACTCATTCATAGCAAAAGTCAATATTTTACTTTATTATTTTATTGTAAAATTCCATTATTCATACTGATCGCAAATACGAAATAACATTTTAATTCGTTATCTCTTCATCTGCATTTTTATTGCTAAATACAGTTATATTGTCTTTTTGCACAATCAATATACCTATAAGTATTACGATTGTGCCGATTACAAGCTGGATTGTGATCTTTTCCGATAAAAATATTGCCGCAATTATGCTAGCCAATATTGGCTTTGCAAAGAAAACCATAGATCCTATGCCAGTATTTACACTAGATAAACCTAAGAAATAAGTGTAATATGCAATGCCTGTAACAAATACCGTTAAATACAACATCTGGGGAATAGCTTTTAGTGACAAACTGAAAATAGGATATTTGTTGTACAAAAGCAAAGGGATAAGAAGCAAACTTCCTATTATGAAGGAAAATGAATTCATTACGACGCTGTCGTACTTAACAGTAAACTTCTTACCTAATACTGTGTATACACCATACATGATTGACGATAAAACGAGAAATATAATTCCAGTAATATTGTTTCCGCCAGAAATCAACTGCTTATAAAATACTATAACTAAACCTATTACACCAAATATCAAACCATAAATCTTGGTACGATTTAATTCTTCGTTTAACAGAATTGAAGCAGTGATCATTACAAAAAGAGGATTTGAACTAAATATTACAGCAGAAAGGCTGGCGGATGTCATGTTTATCCCTATCTGCAAAAATGACATGCTAAACACCACATTAGTAAGCCCTATCAACACTAATAACCAAAAATCTTTAAATGTGATACGTAAATTTTTGCTTTTAATATTTTTTATGGCAATAGGCAGCAATATGAGTCCGCCTATAAAAAACCTGATGAAATTTATCTGAAGTGGATTTACAATGCCTGTCAGTGTTCTTCCTACCACCTCGTAAGTGCTGAAAAAAAGCACAGTTATGATAAGGTAAATATAACCTCTATTCAATCTTGACACCTTCTTATGTAAATTTTACAACATCATATTTATTATATACCCTGTGTCAAGATTGTCGTTAGGATTCAAAATTTATCTTTCATAAGATATAAAAAACTCAAATATTTTCATTTTCCTCTTTGATTAATTAGCAAATAATGTTATAATATTATTAGAAGAAAATTATTATTTATTGATAATGGAGATGATTATATGAATCCTTTAGAGTATGCAATCAAAATGGAACTGGATGGTGCACAGTACTACAATAATCAAGCTGAATTGAATAAAGACAATGAACTTTACAATGTATTTAAAGAGATGGCAAAAGATGAAATGACACATGCAGAAATACTAAAAAACAAAATGAACGAAATTACATTTGAATTAAAAGATAATAGGAATTTAGAAAGGGCTAAAAATATATTTTTCAGCGCAAAAGATTTTAAAAATAACATTAAAGATATACCGGGACAGATTGAAGGATACTGGCTAATTTTAGATAAAGAAAAAGAAAGCATAGATCTCTATAAAAAGTTTTTAAATGACACCAATGATGTAAAAGAAAGTGAAATCTTCAAATACCTTATAAAGCAGGAAGAAGAGCATTATAGTATAATCGAAGACATAATAACATTGTTAAATCATTCTTATGAATGGGTCGAATCCGCCGAATTTGGTATAAGAAAAGAAGAATATTAATACATAAGGACAGGCTTTCACCTGTCCTTTTTATCGCTTTTAATTAGATGTTTCTAAATTTGCAGCCACATCTTGAGAATGCATTTCCCTGTATATCTTAATCCACTTTACCACACAATCGATGCTTATAGCTACAGCTAATAGCAAAATTATTATCGAAAAAACTATTAAAACTGTATTGCCTGATGGCAGGTAGTTTGTCACAATATTTAGATATGCTGCCGTAACTGTCGTAACTATCATGAATGCAAATGGCACTGCTGTTATGGCAACATACTTTGCCTTCCCTCTCTTTAAAAGCATCGTCGTCCCGATTGCTAATGCAATTGATGCCAAAAGCTGATTCGATGTACCAAATAAAGGCCATATGGTAGATATACTGCCATTGTACACCAAATAACCCCACGCAGATGTAAATACAACGCTTGTGATTATGATACCTGGCCACCAATTCTTATTTTTTAATGGCTTGTAGATATATCCACCAGCTTCTTGCAAAACGTACCTTCCGATTCTTGTACCTGCATCGACTGTCGTCAGTATAAACAATGCTTCAAATAGTATTGAGAAATGATACAAATATGACATTAATTCTTTAAAACCTGGTATCGATGAGAAAATGTAAGACATACCTACGCCTAAAGTAACTGCACCACCAGTCCTTCCTGCCAAAGTTTCTCCCACAGCTTTTGAAAGTGCAGGAAGATCAACAGTATTCATTCCGAGATGGGCAAAGATTTGTGGCGGTACATTTATTGCAAAATAATCACCAGGATGCAAGCTGGTAGCAGCAATAAGCGCCATTATAGATACAAACCCTTCTACAAGCATCGCCCCATATCCTATAGGCAAAATGTCTTTTTCACTTTTAATCATCTTAGGCGTTGTACCTGTAGCTATGAGAGAATGGAATCCTGACAGTGCACCACATGCAATAGTTATAAACACATAAGGCCATACTTTACCGGGTATTATAGGTCCACCACCATGAATGAATTTCGTGGTTAAAGGCATTCTTATCAATGGGTTTACAAATATAACTCCCACAGCTAACAATGTTATAACGCCGATCTTCATATAAGTGCTAAGATAATCCCTTGGTGTCAAAAGCAGCCATACTGGCAAAACTGCAGCCACAAGTCCGTATATAGCTATGATAATCGTCATCTGGTGTTGATTGAATGTAAGATATGGTGCCAATGCTGAATGCTGGATTGCAGGACCGGATACAACTGACAGTATCATTAGCGCCACACCGATTATGGTAGCTTCAGACACTTTATTAGGTCTTATCCATCTCATGTAGATAGCCATAAATAATGCGATAGGTATTGTAGCACCTACGGTAAAAGTTCCCCATGAGCTATTAAAAAGAGAATTCACGACAACGATTGCAAGTCCTGCGACGGTAATAAGCAAAATAAATATCACAGCCATCGTTGCAGCAAACCCTGAAAATTTGCCAACTTCCGCTCTTGCAATTTCTGCCAGTGATTTACCTTCATGACGTACAGATGCAAACAAAATGACCATGTCATGCACTGCGCCTGCCAAAACTGCGCCTATCAATATCCAAAGTGCTCCAGGCAAGTAACCAAATTGTGCAGCAAGAACCGGGCCTACCAATGGACCTGCCCCTGCTATAGCTGCAAAATGATGTCCAAAAAGCACCCATTTATTTGTAGGTACATAGTCGTAACCATTTTCCAACTCATAAGCAGGGGTCTTTTTCGTCTCGTCCAAAACTAAAACTTTTGATGCTATAAATGCGCCGTAAAAACGGTATGCTAATGCAAATATACATGCAGCAGCAATGACTAATACAATAGCACTCATAAATTAAGACCTCCTTATATTTTTGATTCTATAAGGAGTATAAAATAAAGGTAAATAAAATTCATCGATTATTCCATGAAAGTAAACGATAAAGGGATAAAAAGAAATATACGTTATCAAAAAGAAATGTTTACATTTCTAATTTCTGCTAAGGCCTAATATCGCTTTAAGTTCCTTTATCTTATTTTTGCCGACAGAAATTTTAGTTTTTTTATCGTCATTCATTGTAAGCCAATAAGTCCCTTTAAACCATGGAAGTATCTCTGCAACGTTATTCAAATTAACTATGAAGCTTTTTTGCACCCTTAAGAATAATGGCTCTTTAAGTCGGCTCTCTAAATTCTTCATGGTATCGTTGTATTCAAATATGTCGTTTTTGGTTTTTATTAAGACTTTACCTTCCATCGCTTCTGCATACACGATTTCATCAAAATCTATAAGCCTTATCCTGCCAAACTTCTCAACAGGCAACTTATTAAATTGCTTTTCAAAGAATTTCGCCTCGTTGTCTATATAGTTTTTCCATTGATCCGGTTTATCTATCATCCCGGCTATTTTATTGATGGTTTTACTTAATCTGCATGGATTTATGGGTTTTAAAAGATAGTCAACAGCACCAATCTCAAATGCATCTACCGCATAGCTATCGTACGCTGTGACAAATATGACTAATGGCACCTTCTCAAGTGATGATATATTGCTTGCAACATTGATGCCATTTATCTTTGGTATGTCTATATCTAAAAAGACCACATCAGGTTTTAAACTTATAATCTTTTCAAACGCCTCTGTACCGTTTGTAGCTGTCCCTACGACTTCTAAAGTATTCTTATAATCCTCTAAAAGATGTTTTAATCCTTCTATTGCAGGAATTTCATCGTCCACTATTAGAGACCTTAAAACCACCAGAAAATTCCTCCTTTTTCCCATCGTAAAACTTTGGAAAGTCAAATGAAACTTTTGTACCGTATCCTTTTTTGCTATCTATCTTAAAGAAAGCACCTTTATATATGCTTTTAACTCTTTCATACACATTGTGAAGGCCTATACCTGCATTGTTTCCCGACTCACCGTTTAAAATCTTTAAACGCATCTGATTATCCATTCCCTCTCCGTCGTCTTCCACAGAAAACCTGATAAAATCCTTGTTGTTTTTGGCCCTTATTATTACTGTGCCACCATTGTCTTTTGGAAGAATGCCGTGTTTCACAGCATTTTCCACAATAGGCTGTATCAACAAAGCAGGGATGTACATGTTTAGAATATCGCCATCAATATCCTTGACCACATTTATCTTTTCGCCAAAGCGAGCTTTTTCTATAAACAAATAGTCATCGATATTTTCGATTTCCTTGCCTACAGTTATCCATTTCCCCGCATGTCTTAGATTGTTTCTTAAATATTCGCTTAATGTGATAAGAAGCCTACTAGCGCCATCGGGATTGTACTGTATAAATGAAATGACAGTATTAAGCGCATTAAACAGGAAATGAGGATTTATCTGTGATTGCAGTGCATTAAACTTCATTTCGTCGGCAATCCTTTTCTGGTTTTCTGCATCAGCGATTTCAAGCTGATTCGAAATCAAATTGCTTAATCCTTTTGCGACTTCTATATCTGTACTGTTTACAAACTTATTCTTGCGAAAAATTTTAAGTGTGCCAACTAATTCATCATAACAGTATAGAGGTGCTGTCACAGACGATAAAAGGCACAAACCTTTTTTGCTGTTTTCCACATAGACCTTTTTAAACCTAAATGCATTCACTTCAGACTTTTTAAATAGATGACAATTTTCATCTGCTTCATCTAATCCTACAGATGCCAAAATCGTCTTCATATCTGTTATGGCGACAGCATCTGCATCAATCGCCTCATGTATGATCTCGGAAACAATTTTTGCCGTATCACTATTTAACCCATTTCTAATATACGGTATTGTTTTAGACGTAATATCAAGGATTATCTTGGCTTGCCTTGACTGTATCGTGTCAATCTCGTCAAATACTGATTTGATGATCAGCATAAACACGGCAATCCCAGTTGAATTGACCAATATCATAGGTATGCCAATCACCTTTACCAGCGATAGTGCACTGGCAAAAGGTCTCGATATGGCAAGGATCAATACCATCTGCAATGTTTCACCAATTATGCCTGCTAAAAACGCTATTTTCCAGTCAACCGTATTTTTATAGTATTTCTTTATGATGCCGCCTATAAGTCCTTCCGCCGTTGTCGATATTCCACACGCTAAAGCCGTAAATCCGCCTATTAAAAATCTGTGAAACCCAGCTATAAATCCAACAATAAGCCCGATAAAAGGTCCACCTAAAAGTCCTGCTATCATAGGTCCTACTACCCTCGAATTGGCAATAGCACCATTTATAGGAATGCCTACATACGTTCCTATGATGCCTATTAAGCTGAATATAGTTATCAGTATCGAAAGATCCTTATAACTTACATTATTGCTTATAACCTTTTTAAAAAAGTTTGCCTTTGACAAGATAAAAGCCAAAAGTCCTATCATGCTGAATCTTTCGGCCAACAAAATAAGCAGGTTTAACATGATTTCATCTCCAATTGCGTCTAATTAATTTTTACATCAATATGTTTTTAAAATCTATCTTTAAATCTTCAAATATGCCGACTTTAACAGTATCATCAAAGCTGTATTGATCTACCTCACTGTATTCATCATTCTGATTCATTTTAAAAACTATAATGCTTTTTTTATGTGGATTCACAATCCAGTATTCTTTTACACCAGAGCTTTGATATAAATTCACTTTTACAACGTAATCTCTTGACAAAGAAGATGGTGAGGCTATCTCTATTATCATATCCGGAGCGCCATCACATCCTTTATCATTTAACTTTTTCTCATCACATACAATAGATATATCAGGTTGTACTCTGCTTACCTTATTATTTTTATCTTTTAGCCGGACGTCAAAGGGCGCAGAATAAACTTTGCATTTTCCCCCATTTGAAGCAATATAATTATATATTAAAACTGACAATTGCATTGAAACTTCTTGATGTACCCTTAATGGTGGAGCCATCACATATATCTGTCCATCAATCAATTCAACTCTTTCATCTTCCGGCCAGTTTTCATAATCTTCTTCTGTATAATTATTTTTTATTATTTTACTCATATCTACATCACCTATTTTGATTATATCATAATCATAAATGACGTAATACAAATTTATAATGCCATTACTGCTATATGCTTCCTTGCCACATGCTATATTTTACTCTACTTAAGTCTTCTCCATCTTCAGGCTTCCTAAATACAAATAAATGCTCATGCATTATTAAATAAAAATTATATTTTTCCACCTGACTTTCCCAATATGGTGTTGATTTACAATTATGTTGTACTTTTATAATATCTTCCTTCAATATAAAGCCATTTTTTAGAAAAAGTTGCATCACATAAAAAGCCAGCGGAACATAATGGCCGCTTTTTCTTGTATCGCCTATCAATATCGCACAATACCCATTATTTTTTAAAACCCTGAAAAGCTCTAAAACACCTTTTTCCAACTCATTTAAAAACTTCTTTACTCCTGAAATGTTTGATAAATCACCATCTATATCACCGTTTGAATATTTTATAATATTTAGATATGGAGGATGCGTTACAACTAAATCAATACTGCCGTCATCGATTTTTTTAAGGTCTCTAATATCTCCTACTTCTACAGCAGGTTCAAACTTGTATTTATTTCCTTTAATATCACCAAAATCAATGTTTCGCTTTGCTATTTTCACCGCATCAGGATTGATATCAAAGCCGATACCCTTCCTATTTAGTAATTTTGCCTCTACCAAAGTAGTACCACTTCCAACCATGGGATCTAAAACAACATCGTTTTCTTTTGAATAGCGAAGTATTACATTTCTTGGAACCTGCGGTGCAAAATTTCCTCTGTATTTTCCATTATGTGTTGCCCAATCTCCTCTTTCTGGAAATGACCAAACAGTTGTTATTTCTTTTTTGAAATTTATATTTTCCATAAAATTTCCTCCAACAAACCTTTCCGAACAAAATATAGATTTAATAGGTAATTAACTCGTTCAAAACCTTTATGCAATTGATTTTTTTGACCTCTCCAGCCAACCCCATCAGTTATCCAGATGAATTCAAAGCCATTTTCTTTCAGCTCATTTTGCCTTTCTATATATGAATCAACTATTTCTTGAGGTTTTGAGCCTGTCCCTGAATAAAAATTGACTTCTACATTTATAACTTTATTTCCATCTTTTATTATGATAAAATCAGCTTTTCTGTTCTTAATTGAAGAATTTACACGTATATTATAATTATTTTCTAAGTACTGAAACTTTTTTTGAAACAATATATCAAAAGAACTTTTTCCTTTAGATGCTATTTTTTCAATCATCGGCTTTAACATCAATTCCATAGCATCTCCACTTCTATTCTTACGTGCATTGGTATCCATGCCAACTTCGACACCTAAGACGTAATCTTGTACACTTCTTGAAGATAATTCAAGGAAAAATCTCTTTAAACCAGTTTTTTCAAAGAACTCAACAATATTTTCAATATCTTTATTTGTTAACGTCTTTTTATTAAAATCATAATGAACTATGTTAAAACGTTCATCATTAAAATCATCAATAACTGTCAGCTTTTGTTCTCGTATTGCTAATAAAATCGGGATAGTAGAAATGACTTGAGGATAACTTAACAAAATTCTCCTTAAATCGTCATCAAATTGTTTATTTCCAATCAATGTGTTTAGAATATTAAATTCAATCTTATACTTATCAACGTGTCTTTTTACTTTCTCCCAATCCACAAAAAATTTGTAGTTTCTATTTGTATCAACTAATGTATTGTGAAATTCTTCTATGACTTCTTCTAAATTTTCCATTCTTAAAAAATCAAAATAGATTGAATCCATACTATGCCCCCTCATTTAATTCCAGTTTATCTATAATTTCTAATTATAAGTTCATTAATTGGCCCCCGCCCATTACCTTTGCTATTAATGTATCTTTTTGCGCTGACTCTCTCTATAATAAATTCTTCATACAATTTATCAAAAAAATCATCATCTTTATCAATGTTTTTAGGATCTGAATTGCTTAATATTAAATAAGCTCCTTTTTTATCCATCTCTTTAAAGTACTCAGACAACCTAACTTGATCGCCATCATCAAATCCCAATTCATTGTATGATGTAAAATTAGAAGTCGAACTTAGTGGGCGATATGGCGGATCGAGGTATACAAGGCTGCTTTTCTTTATAAACTTTTTCGATTCTTCAAAATCTGCACATATAATCTCCGTATTTATTAATGCTTTATTAACCTCATATAAATTTTCTTTATCACAGATTTTAGGTTTACTATATTTGCCAAATGGTACATTAAAATCTCCATTTTTGTTTAATCTATATAAACCATTAAAACATGTCTTGTTTAAAAAAATCAAGTAAGAAGCTCTTTTTATCCAGTCAGAATTATACATAAAATAATTAAATGTATCTTTTTGAGTGTTATACTCTTCTCTAACATTGTAATAAAATTCTTTTCTTTCCTCATCTGATAATTTTAAATATCTACTTTCGATATCTTCTAATTCGAATATTAAATCTTCTACATTATTTTGTATGGCTTTATATCCTACAATTAACTCTTTATTCGAATCTATCAAAAAAGTTTCTTTTACGTTATAATTATTTTTTAAAAAAAAGAAAAAGGCTCCTCCACCTACAAAAGGTTCAATATAACTTTCTATCTCGTGTTTCTGCATTATTTGTAATGGCAATCTGCTATTTAGCTCATTTAAAAGTTGAGTTTTGCCTCCAGCCCATTTTAAAAAAGGTTTTGCGCTAATTTTTGAATATTTTTTATCTTCAAAACCATTTATCAAAACTTGTTCATTCATTGTAAAATCCCATCCAATCGTTCATTCTTCATGTCTTCTATATTATATCATAAATCATTTTGTATAAACAATTTCAGCATCCACCTACGTAAAAGATGGAAATACGTGGTCATCGCTGGCTCTACCAGTCAAAAGGTATCTCTCAAGTTCTTCGATATTGTACTTTCTCTGTGGATATGAGTTGAAGTAGTTTCGCGGTACTTCATAATCACGTTTCGGCTGTTGTGCGCTTTCTATTTGTGAAAACAGTTCTTTTTCTTTAACGTAGTTTTCCGCCACTTTCTCTAAAAATTTTGCTGGATACTTTATTTCTTTTCCTTTCATCCTAGAAAGGCAGATCTTCACATCGTCGTCACTAAGATCGTATTTGCTTTTAATGGTATTTATCAAGGCGTTCGGTACTGACGTATCGCCTTTAAGCTTAACATTTTTTGATGTGCTTTGCTTCTCGTCTTCAAATTTTTTTGCTGCAGATAAATCCTCATGATTGATAGATCGATCTATCATATCATTTTTATCAATCGATTTATCTGATTGATATGATTGATATATATTATTATTCATAGTATATATGTCATCGTTTTTTGAAACTGGTGGATTTTTAAGGGTTTCAGAAAATGGCAGTGCATCTTTGGCTTTTTTTAATTGTGATGCGGTTTCATTTTCTGAAATCCTTTCTACATTAAGTGATTTAAGCCAATTCTCGTATGATAAATATTCGCAAGTCTCTTTGTCATAAGCATATGTAACGTTTTTATCATATTTATTTTTTGAAATCATGTAATACTTTTTTATCCTGCCTAAGTCTGTATTATCAATAAAGCATACAATAAGCTTTTTGTCGATTAATTTTTTGATCGTCTCCGAAATCGCACCGGCTGATAAACCTGTACCGTTGTCTAACCTCTTTCTACCATCATCAAGCTTTCCATTTTGAAATTCATCTGTCGTTACGTGTACTGGAAATTTATCAGCGTACTTTAGCAGAAACAGCAAAAGTTTTATCTCACTTCCAGAAAGACTATCTAAATTTTCGTATATGTAATCTATCCCTAACATCTATATCCTCTCCCTATATTTTTTTGGTTTCACTTATAATATAGGGAAAGTTCAAAAATCTTATATGCGCTTTTAAAGATTTTTTCCGCTAACGATTTTTTTGATATAGGCTGATTCATATTCGTCTTCCAATATGTCCATGATTATCTCGTCATATCTTTCTCCTGCTATTCTTTTCGCTTCTCTTATCCTACCTGCCTCTTTGAAGCCAACTTTTTTGTAGCAAGATATAGCCGGTTTGTTGTAGGAGTAAACTCTTAAATAAATATTGTGCATATTGAGGATATTGAATCCAAAATCAAGTGCCAATTTAAGTGCATCTTGGCCATAGCCTTTACTCCAAAATTCTTTATTCCCTATAAATAATCCTACTTCAGCAACTCTATTTATATAATCTATTTTAGGAAATCCGATATTGCCTATAAGCTCATCTCGCTTAATATCTACTATGGCAAAATTGTAATCTTTAGAAAGACTTTCTACAAGTTCTTTTTCTCTTTCTTTAGTAACAATTTGTGATGCAAAAAGCATTCCTGCAGCAACTTCCATATCGTTAACCCACTCTACATATTTTTCATAGTCGTCCACATTCATTGGTGATAGATAACATTTTTCCCCTACTAATTTTTTGTAATACAATTTCATCTCACCTCACACTAAATATTAATAAAATTTTATTCTTATAGGTTAAGCATGTCAATAAATTTACTTTCATCAATCTCGTATAAATTATTCTTAAGATTTAAAACTAATAATGACACTTGTATGAATGTGGGGATGTAGTATATGAAAAGCGTCACGATTAAAGAACTTTTTTCTGCCATGTTTTTGTTTGAGATAGGAAACACTATTTTATTTGCACATGGAATATCAGCAAAGCAAGATTCATGGATAGCGGTTTTATTGGCAATGATTTCGGCCCTGCCGCTTTTGTATTTGTACATTTTTTTGTACAGCACATACAATGTCAATCTAACTGAGATATTAAAAATAAGCTTTGGAAAGATCATTGGAAAAATGATATCAATAATCTACATGTTTTACTTTTTTTATATGGCAGCTCGCGTCACGAGGGATTATTTAGAGCTAAGCACAAGCAGCATATTTCCTTTAGCCCCTATTAAAATTATTGCCGTTTTCTTGATGATTGTAACTGCGTACTTTTTGTTGTTCGACATAAGCGTAACTTTGAAAGTAGCCAGTATGTTGCTGCCTTTTTTTCTATCCTTAATATCAGTAGTTTTTATCCTTGCTTACACCATACCAGGTTATAGCTTTAGCAAAATCTTCCCTGTATTTTCAGGTGGAATAATGCCAGTATTAAAAGCAGCATACCCCCGTATACTTACTTTTCCTTTTGGAGAAATGTTCGTCTTTATGATGATATTTCCAGAAATAAAATGCAGCAAAGATTTATTCAAATATTCTTCTCTCGTTTATTTGATTACTGGAATTTTACTTGCATTCAATGATATAAACATAATATCTGCAATAGGCGTCAAAGAAGCATCCAGAGTAAATTTCCCTTTTTACACCGTAACTCGGCTTATTGCCTTAGGATTTTTTAGAAATTTGGATTCTTTATACATAGCCCTTATGATAATAGGCAATTTAATCAAGATAATCATTTTTACCTTTGCTGGTTTGAAAGTTTGCCAGTCCGTTTTCGACATAAAAGAATATAAATTTTTGATAATCCCCACTGCTGCAATTGTCTATGCCTTATCGATTGTCACAGCAGAGTCTTATTTTATTCAAGTGTCTGTAGAGCTTCCTATACTGGCCCTTTACGTCCACATTCCTCTGCAACTGATAATACCGCTTATATTATTAATAGTGTATTTTCTCAAGAAGGCATAAATTTCATTTATAACTTGATTTTGCTATTTTCGTGTTATATCATAACTTTAGGGGTGGTGTAAATGATTAAAAGAGTGTTAGGAAATACTGGCGAAGAACTTTCGATCATAGGATTTGGGGGTATACTGGTCATGAATATGGAACAAAACAAAGCCAATGATTTAGTTGCATACGCTTATGACAAGGGAATAAACTACTTCGACGTATCCCCCAGTTATGGCGATGCAGAAATAAAACTTGGCAATGCATTGGTTGGAAAAAGAGATAAAGTGTTTTTAGCTTGTAAAACCGACGGCCGCACAGAAGAAAGTGCTTTAAAGGAAATGACTGAATCCTTTAAAAGGCTTAAAACTGATTATTTTGACCTCTATCAATTACATGAAATGAAGACAGAAGATGACTACAATAAAGCTATAAGCTCTGGAGGAGTTTTAGAGCTTTTAGACAAGGCTAAAAAAGATGGAAAGATAAGATATACAGGATTTTCTGCCCATTCTGTCCAAATTGCTTTAAAGCTTATGGATGCCTTTGATTTTGATGCAATATTGTTTCCTGTGAATTTTGTAAATTATTTTAATGGCAATTTTGGGCCTCAAGTTATTGAAAAAGCAGTTTCAAAAAATATAGGCAGGCTTGCCATAAAGGCAATGGCATTTACGACAAAACCTCCATATGATACATCGCATCCAAAAACATGGTACATGCCAATCGAAGATAAAGAAATAGCAAAAATGGCACTAAGATTTACATTATCTCAACCAATAACTGCTGCTATACCTCCTGGTGATGAATCATATTTCCCATTAGCATTAGAAGTAGCAGAAAACTATAAAGAAATCACAGAGGATGAAATAAATCATCTAAAGGAAATATCCAAAGGCGTGACACCTATATTCCATGCATAAAAACAAAACCTCCAACCGCTTCTAATGTAAAGAGGTGGTTGGAGGTATATTCTAAATTATGTGGAGGAATATATTAATGAATGCAGCAATGATAATAAGGGATTGAGGAAATCCAATAAAAAAACGGCTATCACAGCCGCAATCAATACTTTCTTTAATTCTTTTTATTTATAAAATCGCTTGGAGATTTTAGGATTTTAATAGGTATTGAAAATAAAAATTTATTTAATTCGCTTATCAATTCTTCTGTTATTTTGAAAGATTTCTCTAATAACCCAATGTTTTTATTTCTTGATATAAAGTCATCTTTCAGCTCTATCTCAGTCTTGCAAGCTTGACATCTTATTCTAATTATTTTTTCATCACCATTGTAGTAAATCACGTGGTTAGTATTTTTATCGCAGTGTAAGCAAAACAGGTCGGCTTCCATATACTTTATCATATAAACACCTCTTGTAAACTATTCTTGATTTGATGAAAAACATTTAATATTAAATTATAGCTCAAAACTCCACCGCATTTGCTTAATAAAGTGGAGTTTTGCATATTCCTCATACAAAGTATTTTTTGTTTCCTAATGCAGTCTTTAGCATTAAAATTTAAAAATCATTCTCCCAGAACAATTATCTTACATTTACGAATGCGGGGTCGCGTACGATCAAAATCTACAAAATAAATATAACCTGTTGGTCCTACCCCTAACTTCCCATTATCAACTTCAAATATCTCACTAGAACCAATCAATGTCGCTTTTAAATGCGCATCACAATTTAAAAGTGCTGAGCGATCACCATTTGGAAGGTATTCTTCTGCATCAGGCCATGATAATACTGCTTCATAATGTTTTTCACCGGGATAGTTGTATTGTCCTGCTTCAACTTGATCTGGAATGATCTTTTTAAGGACATTGTTTAAATCAGCTTGAAGATATTCATCACCATTTTCAGTATAATCGTGAACAAATTCTTCAAAGAACACAGAACAAGTGGTATGAGGAGAAATCACAGCACAAATGCCATTTTGTATCTCGCTTTTTTTGATTATTTCCTTAACAGAAGGAGTTATATTAAAAAAGCTAGGCGTTCCTCCATGAGATGTTAAATAAATTTGTTCTTTATAGATTTTCACTTTAAAGCCCCCTTCCTTATTTCAATTCGTTTTTAGCTTTTACAATAGCTTGTATCATTTCTTCTAACATTTTTACTCTATCTGGCGCATTGATTATGCCGCTTGTCGCTCCTGTCCCATCGGCACCATTTATTATCGTCTGATAAACATCTTCTCCAGAACTTATTCCTGCTGCCTGCATGACCAAGATATTATTATTTATATCTTTTATTTTCCTCGTAGTTTCTCTTATATACTCATAACCACTAGTTTTCCCTGTACCAATTAAATCAGTTGGTTCACACAATAGTATGTCAGGTTCCAACATAGCTATAGCTGTAGCCTCTTCTACTGAATCAGCACAGACAATTGTAATAAGTTCTAAATCTTTCGCTCTTTTTATTGTTTTAACTAAATCGGATAATTTCAATGGATGTTCAGCATGATTTAAGAATACTGCTTCTGCACCTGCTGACTTAATCGATTCAGGCAGTACATAGCCCATACCACGTCCAGGTAATAATGGATCCATATGCTGTGCTGTAATTTTGATGTTTTTTGTATTAGATCTAATGTAATATAAATCTGCAAATGGAGCGGTAAAAAATATATCAACATCATATTCTTCAGCAAACTTGTCTGCAGCAAGTGCTAATTGTAAACTTTCTTCACCGTAAAGATATGACTTGGGGTTTACTACAAAAAATGGTGTTCTTATTTTTCCCATGTTATCACCTCTTTATATGACATTAGCTTGTCTGTATTTGTTTGTTTCAAAAACATCATAATAATGTTTTAAGCATTCTTTCATGCCTTCTTTTTGAGCACAAATCAGTTCATAATAATCGTTGAATTGAGTGTTTTTCACTTTATCACATGCAGCAGTTACCAAATCAGTATAAATGTTTATCTTGCTTATTCCTTCAGTAGCACATCTTTTTAAATTGTCATCTCCAGAAGATGAGCCTCCATGAAGTACCAAAGGAACATCGACAGTGCTTCTAATTTCCTTTAATCTATTAAAATCTATAATCGGTTTCCCTTTATAATGTCCATGAGCTGTGCCAATAGAAATTGCCAAAGAGTCTACATCCGTAAGTTCAACGAATCTTTTTGCATCTTCAACGGTAGTATATATGCTGGCACTATTGTCATTATCTCTATAGTTTTCACTATTTCCAACATGCCCAATTTCGGCTTCTACAACTACTCCTCTTAAATGAGCGTATTCGACTATCTCTTTTGTTTTTCTAACATTGTCATCAAATGAGTCCATAGAAGCGTCTATCATTACTGAATTGAATCCATTGTCTATTGCTTTCATGATCAACTCTTTTTTTGTACCATGGTCAAAATGCAATACTGCCGGAATTTTAGTTTTTTCACCATAGTATTTACCCAAATAAAGAGCTTCATCAAATGATAAGAAATCTTCATGTGCCTCTGCATATGCCAAAATAATAGGTAAATTTAATTCTTCCGCAACCTCAATATACGCTTTTATAGAGTTCTGATCTATGAAATTTGGAGCCGGTATAGCGAAATTATATTTCCTGGCAATCTTAAACAATTCTTTTGATGATACTAACAAGAGATCATCTCCCTATTTAATATTTTCTGAATAAATAACATTTTTAAAATCTTAATGGGAGCTTTTAATACTCCCATCAAGATTTCATGCAATATTTAGAACAAATTCATAATCTTTAAAATTATCCAAGTCAAAGGATTTGCACCATCGCAAATACTTGATATTTGAGAAGCGCCGCTTGGGAACTTAAATGCAGCGTCCGTTGCAGCTTGTGTAAGGAGTGGAGCAACATTAGTTGCAATCAGAAGCCCTACACCTATTACAATTGCTCCTATTATGACTGATCTAAACACATTTCCTCTCGTAATAGGCGCTATCATAGCCACCATGAACGGTATTGTAGCTAAATCGCCAAATGGTAAAACATTGTTGCCTGGCAGTATTACTGCAATCAATATTGTAATAGGTACTAAAATTAACGCCGTGGATATTGCTGCAGGATGACCAACTGCAACTGCAGAATCAAGCCCTATATAGAATTCTTTACCTGCAAATCTTTTCTGCATAAATGATTTTGCGGCTTCGGAAATTGGTATAAGGCCTTCCATGAGTATTTTTACCATCCTTGGCATCAAAAACATTACACCAGCCATAGACATTCCAAGATTTAAAGTCGTCTTTGCATCAAATTTTGCTAATATACCTAATATCAATCCCAAGATTAAACCTAATACAACAGGCTCTCCAAATATGCCAAATTTCTTATTAATTGTATCAGGATCTGCTTCAATTTTGTTAATGTAAGGTATTTTGTCAATTAATTTATTCAATGGTATGGCTATTGGTACATACGCTGCTGAAAAGCCGTGTGGCAAGGAAATTCCGGGTAATCCATAAAAGTCTTGCACAGTTTTTGCTGTCCAGTCTGCAAGCTTCAACACTATGGCTGCATTAATTGCTGCCGCAATTAAGCCTAATGTTAAGTTTCCTGTAGCAGCGGTCACAAGAGCTCCAGTAAAAGCAAAATGCCAATAATTCCAGAAATCTACGTTTACAGTCTTTGTCAATCTTGTGGCAAGCATTATGATATTGATAGCAAGACCTAATGGTATTACAAAAGCTCCTACTTTCGATGCAAATGCAATTGCTGATGATGCCGGCCAACCAACATCAATCACATTTAATTTTACACCCATGTTTTTAACCATTGCTTGTGCTGCAGGTCCTAAATTATTGACAAGTAAGCCTATAACAAGATTTATTCCAATGAATCCTATTCCGATTGTTAAAGCTGAACGAAAAGCCTTACCAGGCTTCTCACCTAAAATCATACCAAGTATGAAGATTATTATAGGAAGCATTACAACTGCGCCAAGATCCAACAAATATTTTATTACACTCATTCATAACACCTCACTTTTTCAATTCACTGATAATCTCTTCAAGCACTTTTTCTTCGCCTATACCTGTTATCAAGGAAAGAGCATTGATGCTTTTTTTGCCAAAATTGTCTTTTAAAATCGTTGTAGTTACGATAAGATCCGCATTTTCTGCATATCCCTTGATCTCTGTAACTTTGCATTGGATTATGTTTACATGAAGATTTTCTTTTTTACATGCTTCCGTTATTTTCTCCGCAACGACAGTTGATGTAGCAATTCCTGTTCCACATGCCACTATAACAGTCTTTCTTGTCATATTCATTCTCCTTTCAATATTTTAAACAGTTTCATCATTTAAAGTACAATTTTTTATGATCTCAATAATTTCATCACCCCCATCTTCACCAATGATCTTCTCCAGTAATGAATCATCTTGTATCAGTTGAATTAGTTGCTGCAGCATTTCAACTTGACTGTGAGATTCGTTTAAAGCAATCATAAAGATTATATTTACTAAAACATCTTCCAACGGATTTGCCATGTTTTTGAAGATAACTGGTTTTTTCAGTGTTGCGACTGCTATCGCAGGTTTTATTACATGTTCTGGATCTGTATGTGGTATCGCAACATTGTACTTATTTAAAAGCAAACCTGTTGGAAAAACTTTTTCTCTCTTTTTTACTGCTTCCAAATATGTCTCTTTAACATATCCGTTTTCAAATAGTTTTTTGTAAAGCACATCAAATACATCGTCTTGACTTTTGGCTTCAAAATTTGTAATAATTAATTCTTTGTTGAAAAACTCCGATATCTTCATATAATCTACCTCCTCATTGTTTACACATTTATATAATGCAAATACCGTGCCAATCAATTGGACGGTATTGTATTTCTCATGATTATTTCTTTTATTTCTTCCTTACTTTTGGCTTCTTTTAGGTCTTTTAATATTTTTCCATTCGATAAGACTTTATACAAATCAAGCATGTAATCTTTAGCATCTTCTTTCAAAGCCAACATAAAAATTAAGTCTGTTTTAAAATCTCCTTCCCAATAGATGGGTTCTTTCAACTTTGCTATGGCTATGGCAGGTTTTGTGACATATTTTGTGTCGCCATGTGGTATCGCAACTCCCCCTTTCATCCATGTAGCACCCATCGATTCTCGTTTATATACGCTTAGTATGAATTTTTCATCAACGTATCCTCTCTCCTCAAGCATATACACCATTTTGTCTATAATATCGCTTTTCATTGATACATCAACATCAAATAATATTAGATCATCGTCTAATACTTCTTTTAGGCGGCTTTCTTCCACAACATCTATGTTTACTAGTTTCTTTAACCTTTTTAGCCCTTCCCCATTCATTATTTCCTCAACAGAGATATACGGGATATCACTTATTTTAGGATCGATGGTTCCCACAAAAGCTTGAATATTGTTTTTGCTCCTTATCTTATTTATTTCCGCATCAAGTTCTCTTTCGCTGAAAAGACCTAAAGGTATTATCTTTAATCCACTTTTTATCTCAGGTATCTTATCCTCTATATATTTCTTTATCTTAAGCGCAGTCCCCTCACCAGTTATGCAGATGGTTACTATGGCTTTCGGAAGTTTGTTTGAATCTTTCACACCTTCCACATGTCCTACGTAAGATTTATTTTCATCTAATGCATCAGCTATTTCGTCAATGGTGGCATCTGGCAGAATAGCTCGCCTTACGGCTTCCAAGACCATGACAGTGTCTACCCTTCCAATGGTCCTTGTAGGAATGCCCGTCCTTTTTGTTATGATCTCGCCAAAAGTGATGAGTGATCCCATGTCGACAAGTATTATGCAGCCTTTCCCTTCATTCACCTTTTTCACGACTTCAATTGTACGCAAAAGGGCATCTTCTGGGCTTTCATCAAGTGCCATCTCTATTCCATGTGCTATATTTACGCCTAAAAGCTTGTTTGCCACATCTGCCATGCCACAGGCCACATGTCCATGTGTTAATACTATAACAGCCACATTCCCTTTGTTTCCGCTTTCACTGGCTGAAAATGTTCTCAAGTACATGGCTACAAAACCAACCTCATCGTCTGTAAGCTCAATATCCAATATTTTATTGATTCTGTCAACCATCTTTTTTGCTACAACGTATTCCCTCATGTACTCGCTTTTGACGCTTTCAAGCTGTGGGTTAAATATGGGTTTCCCGCTTTTTACCCTTTCATAAGCCGCGCTTAGATGAATAGCCAGTGCGTAAAAAAGGTTGTCTTTTATATTATTGTAATTTTCTTTTGCTATGTCTATAGCCTCTTCAACGGCGTACAATATTTTTTCGCCTACGATTTCCTTTAATTCTTTTTTTGAAACAAAATTTTTTGTTCGTATATCGTTGGCAAATTTTTTAAGCTCTGATTCTACTTGATTTCCAACGATCTTGTAGATTTCGTCAGTTTTTAACCCATCGTTCTTTAGCTCAGTAAATCTATCCTCTATAAACTGGTATATTTCATCTGGCAAAATGTACCTATCTTCTTTAGGCAGCAATTTGCTCACCTTGTTTGGATATATTATGACATCTTTATCTGCGTATTCTTCTATATAAGGTTCTCTTTTGCTGACCTTTAAAAGTCCCATTCTTACATGGTTTGGCAAATCGGCAAGGTTTATCGTTATTTCGCCATCCCTATTATCTAAAGTCTTTAAGAAACCTCTTGCACATGCTACTTGTATGTCGCTTCTCATTTGGCCTATATTGCCTGGGCAATCATAAAGCATTAGAGCTCTAAGAGCGTCTGGCCTCAATTTTATGGGCTTGTTTATCCTAAATGCCTCTTTTTTGAAAAAGAACTTTATGATTTCAAATCTCTCTCTGTGAGGCCTTTCACTTATAGGTGGTAACTCTATAACCATGGGAATCCTGCGCCTAAATGTAAGCAGAAGTGACGACTCCGGATTTTCTGTCGTTGCTGCAATAAGCATTATGTTGGCCTCTCTTTCGCTGTCGGTCTCGCCAAGCCTCCTGAATTTGCCTTTGTCAAGTAAAAAAAACAAGATCTCTTGTCCCTCACTGGGAAGTCTGTGAACCTCGTCAAGAAACAATATTCCACCATCGGCTTTCTCTACCAAACCAGCTTTTGATGACTCTGCACCTGTGTACGCTCCTTTTACGTATCCAAAAAGCTGTGACATTAAAAGCTGAGGATTGTCAGCATAGTCTGCACAGTTAAAAACGACAAAAGGGCTACCATCCTTTAGCCTGCCTGATTCCAATGCAAATTCGTACATAGCTTCTGCCAGTTGACTTTTCCCAACACCAGACGGTCCCAGTATTAACGTGTGAAGTCCATGTGGTGGATATAGAATGGCAGCTTTGGCTTGACTTATCTGCGTCTTTAAACTTCCATCGTATCCTATTATCTCTTTAAAAGACATAAAATCACTTTCTCGACTTATCTCATCATCTTTACCATCATCATTGTCTTTTACATTATCAGCCACTATAACTTCTGAACTTAAGATTTCTTTCTTTACCTGCGACGCCGCAAATCTCGATATGTCATACCCTAAATCGTTTAATCTCTTTGTAAACTTCCTATCCGAAATGTCTTTATCCTCTCTTAAGATCTTTTTTGCATCTTCATAAAGGTATGGCTTTCTCCGCTCTCACGAATCAGGTATACTATTTAAAAGTCTATACTGTGTCACTTCTTCTCTATTTATTTTTAAGATAGAAGCAATTTTTTCATCTGTCAGAGGATTTTTCTTGTCTTCATTTTCTATTATCTTTATAATTTCATCCACATTATCATCCTCCCTCAACAAAATAATGCAAAAAATATGCCATATCAAATGGCATAAAATGTACGGATATATTATATCATATATTGCATGCACAATATACGCATGGTACAATGAAGTTAATGAGAGAAAATTTTCATGAATACATAGACAATTTCTATCTTGATAAAGATAATAAAGAGGTGTCAATTATGGGATTACCTGATAAAAAAGAAGTATACACTTATGATGATTACTTAAACTGGCCAGATAATCAAAGAATTGAGCTAATCGATGGACAGATTTATTTGATGGCTCCTCCATCAACAATACATCAAAGAGTATTAAGAGAAATATTTACAATTTTTTCAGTATACTTAAAAGGTAAAAAATGTGAAGCATTCTGCGCGCCTTTTGGAGTAAAATTTGCTGAAAAAAGCGAAAAAGATATCAAAACCGTTGTAGAACCTGATATCGTGGTTGTGTGCGATAAATCGAAGCTTGACAATGAAGGATGCAAAGGTGCTCCCGATTTGATTGTCGAAATAACGTCTCCTTCAACCGCAAGAAAGGATAGAGTGGAAAAGTTTAATTTGTATGAAAAATATGGAGTAAAGGAGTATTGGATAATAGAGCCCGATCTTAAAATAGTCAATGTATTTGTATTGCAGGAAAATAATAGATATGGCAGACCCGAAATTTACACTGAAGAGGATACTGTCAAAGTTTCTATATTTGATGATCTATCTATAGGTTTGAAAGATGTTTTTAGTTGATGCAATACAATAAAAGCCATGGTCTTAAACCATACAATTAAGGTTTAAGACTATGGCTAAAAAGTTTATTTTATCTTGCCGGATTTAAGTTCTTTGTACTTCTTTACTATCTTATCTATAAGGATTGTTTCATCAAGCCCTGTCACTTTCTTCACTGTCTCCTCAATTCCTAAATTGCTTATGCTTTCTTGTATTTCCATAGCTTTTGGATCGTCTTTGTAGTCAAATGCAAACCCTGCAGCTATGCCGTAAAGTATGTTTTCAGGCATCAAGCCTGTTTCAAAGCTTAACTTTGCAGGGGATACAAGCCTGTCACCATTTGAAAGTTTCCTAACTGGATCTCTGCCTACTCTTACAACTTCATCTTTTAAATGAGGATTCTTAAACCTCTCAATGACTTTGTCTGAGTACTCTTTTAACTTATCCATCCCTATCTTGTGCTTATTGTTAAGCCCAAAAGAAGCCTCTAATTGAAGGTTTCTCACTATTTTATCTATCGTTTCGTCCAATATTGCTTCGTGAATGTACTTATACCCTTTTAAGTAGCCCAGATATGCTGTCGTGGCATGTGAACCGTTTAGAAGGAAAAGCTTTCTCTCTATATATGGTTCTAAGTCATCAACAAGCTCACAGCCTTTTATATCAAAGTCGCCTTTTACAGCATCTTTCTCAATGTCCCACTCAAAAAATTCCTCTACTGCCACGTCTATAGGAGTCTCTTTCTCGATGTCTACATTAGGCACTATTCTGTCTACAGCAGTATTTGGAAAACCGACTTTTTCATCTAAATATTTTTTTAAAGTTTCACTGGAATTCTTGTAAATGCTATCTTTTAATATATTCGTAGCAAACAAAGCATTTTCACAAGCCATTATGTCAAGTGGCAAATCATTTTTCTCAAATCTTTTTTCAAGATAATACGCCAATTTTTCACCTATGCCGTAAAGATTGTTGACGCCTACAGATGTTGTTATTACATCTGCATCTTCAATGGCTTTCAATAGATTTTCTTCATCGTCTATGTGAATGGCTTTTACCCCATCTACCACTTCTCTCTTTATGTCATTTCCCAATATGAATATATTGTAACTTTTAAACTTGTTGATGTTGTCCACCAACTCTTTAAATACATCCACAAAGTATATGTCGTATCCTGATTTATATAGTAAACTCCCTATAAATCCTCTGCCTATATTTCCTGCCCCAAAGTGCACAGCTTTTTTCATCATTCTCCACCTTCTTTAAATATTTGGATTATTTCCTGTGGCGACTTTGCATCTCTCAACCTTTTTACATTTTCTTCATACTGGCATGTTAAGGCGATGTTTGACAGTATCTCCAAATGTTCATCATCTTTGCCGGCAATGCCTATAACAACGTATGCCATATTGCCATCGCCAAAATCCACTCCATCTGGGTACTGTATCACAACTATTCCCGATTTCTTTATATATTTCACATACTCGGATACACCGTGTGGAATTGCTATGCCATTGCCAATGTAGGTTGTGACGTCATTTTCTCTCTCTATCATGCCCTCAATATATTCTTTTTCAACATATCCTCTATCAACTAATAGTTTTCCAGCTCTTTTAATAGCGTCAAATTTAGGCTCTGAAGCTTCATTCAATACGATGTTATTTTCATTTAAGATTTCACTGTTCATTGTAATAATCCTCCTAATACTTTTTTAATACGTTAATAATAATATTTTTTACATCATCAATATTACCATATTTTAAGGCATCTTTGAAATCGTCATTTTCTACAAGGGCAATGCTTATCTCACCCAGCATTTCCAGTATGGTGTTATCCTCTTTCTTCCTTGCCAGCATGACAAGAATCGTATCAACTTCCTCATAGGAAAATCCTATGCTTCTCATTTTAAGCGGACTACTTAATCTGTATATGCCAATGTATGGAAGATACATCTTGTCGCTTCTTGTGTGTAAAAGAGCAATCCTTGTGCCTGGTATGACTGTATTGCCCATCATCTCCCGCTTTTTTATAAGCTCTTTCACTTCATCTTTATCTGACATAACATCTATTTTTGATATTTCATCTACAATTACATCTATAAGCTCATTTAAGCTATTTGCGTTTACCTTGGTTATATTTAAATTTTTCAAAGTTTCACCAAAATAGTTAGTTATGTTGCTTTCGCTTTCTGATTTGCTTATGTCATTTAATTTAAGCGGCAAAAGGTAATTGTCATCTTCATTGAAGCCTATCTTGTCGATTAAATCTCTTATTTTTCGTATATCGTCAGAAGTTAAAAAAGGCGATACTGTTATTACATTGTCTAAAGAATCTTCATCTTCATATAGCTTTACTGTAGAGATGATGATATCATAATTTTCCCCATCGTCTTTATTGCGTATCGAACCAATTTCTATAGAATCGATCTCTGGAAAAGCGTTTTTCAACTTCTCTGACAGTATCTTTGCAGTTCCTATGCCATTAGGACATATTACTAAAGCCCTCAACCTTTTTTCTGCCTTTTGCCTTTCAATAGCAGCACCTACGTGCATCGTTATATAACCTATTTCTTCTGCAGGTACTGTTATGTTGTACTTTGAAAATATAAGCCTGCAAGCTTTATTTACAGCGTCAAACAAATCGCCGTAATACTCTTTTATTTGATCTATCAAAGTATTTCTGGACTGAAGGCCCATACTAAGCCTGTAAATAAGTGTCTCTATGTGCTGCGACAAACCGTATATAATCTTATCATCGCATTTTATCTCTGTCTTCAATATCTTTGCGACTTCTTCGATAAGCTCTTTTGAAAGATCGTCTAATGTAATTCCAAGCTCAATGAAACCTTCCTTCTTGTAAATGTACTTTTTGCCATTTAGGTGTATTGCCAGATACGCCAGCTCATCATCGGTTAGATTTATGCCATGTTCTTTCATTATCTCATCTACTTTATAGATAAAGCTAAACTGTTCCGACGACAGTATATCATCTACAATGTCTTTGTTTAGCTTTATGCTTTCGTCTTGCATATATCTATATATAGCTGTCGCCACATGCAAAAACAAAGCAAAATAATTGTTGTCGTCGTTTATCTTTACGACTGTCTCATTAATAAGCTTCACCAATCTTTTGGCAGTATCTATTATTTCACTGCTAAATATATTATTAAAAAACTCTGTGATGAATTTATCCTGCTTGTCGCCGTATACGTACATAAGCATTTCATCCAATGGCAGATAACTATACATAAGCTCTATTACCGCTTTTCTCTTGTCTATCTCCGTACCCTCAACTTTTATGCCTATGCCTCTTTTCCTTATAAGCTCTAAGTTTCTCACTTTAAGCCATATCTCTATTTTGTCAAGGTACATGCTTATTGTGCCTTCTGATACATTGAAAAGGTAACTAAAATAAGTCGATTTTAATGGCTCTTTTGATAAAAGCATACTGAGGGTCATATATATCTGCCTCTGCTCTTGGCTTAATATGCTGCCATACGATATAGGGCCTATTTCCTTAATTATCTCATTTAGGCTTTCATTTCCACCGTGTATTTCGTATTTTGACTCATTTTCAGTAATAACACAGCGGTAATTCTTCAAAATCTTATTGGCCTCATGGACTTCTCTGTCGATAGTCCTTTTGCTTATATTCATTAATTTGGAAAGGTCCTCTATGCCTAAAGGACCTTTCTCTATTAAAGATTTAATTATGAATTTTTGGCGATCGCTTAAATCCTTCATATCATCATTCACCGTTTTTATTATTTCTTCTTAATCGTCGAAATAAACTCGTCGTACACTTTGCCATCAAGGAAATTATTTACTTTCACTATTTGTGCTGATGGTGCCACCTGTGATGCTCTTTCTGCCAAGCTTTCCTGTGTAAATACTATGTCAGCCTCTTTTGGTATCTGGTTTACTGCAGAGTGTCTAACGGCTATATCAAGACCAGCATCTTTAAGTTTCTTTTTGAGTATTGATTCGCCCATGGCAGATGAGCCCATGCCTGCATCACAAGCAAATACTATTAATTTAGGTTCTGCTTTTGTAATATTTGATACAGGAGCTTGTCCTTTGCTTTGCGCCTTTAGATTGCTTACCATTGACTTAGCAAATGCCATGTTTTCTTCGCTCATTGTATCCTCGCTGGCCCTTCTTACAAACACAGAAGCTATTAAGAATGATACTACAGCACCTACTGTTATACCTGTCAATACTGGCAAGAGTCCGCCTTTTGGTGTCATGGCAATTTCAGCTATGATGCTTCCTGGCGATGGTGTAGCGACAAGGCCTGCGTGTGTCAAGACAAATGTAGCATCTGCTGCCATTCCACCACCTATTACAGCTAATATCAGTATAGGATTCATCAAGACATATGGGAAGTATATTTCATGTATGCCGCCAAAGAAGTGGATAATCACAGCACCTGGTGCTGATTGCTTTGCTGTACCTTTGCCAAAAATCCAGTATGCCATGAGTATGCCAAGTCCTGGACCAGGATCTGTCTCTAACAAGAAGAATATAGATTTTCCAACTTCTTTTGCCTGCTGTATGCCAAGTGGTGACAATATACCATGGTTTATAGCATTGTTTAAGAATAATACTTTACCTGGTTCGATGAATATTGCTATCAAAGGAAGTATTCCCTTTGCGGTTACCCATTGTGCTGCTGCACCTAAACCTGTTGATATGCCTGTAACGACTGGATCGATGAAAAGAAACGCTAAGATTGCTAATATTGCACCTAATATACCTGCCGAGAAATTGTTTACCAACATTTCAAATCCTGTCGGTATCTTTCCATCCACTGCTTCATCAAACTTTTTAATCAGGTACCCTCCTAGTGGTCCCATTATCATCGCACCTAAAAACATTGGTATCGATGAACCTATTACAATACCTGCTGTAGCAATAGCACCTACAACGCCACCTCTTACATCGTAAACAAGTTTACCGCCTGTGTAGCCGATAAGGATAGGCAACAAGTATGTTATCATAGGTCCTACCAACTTAGCTAAGTTGGCATTTGGTGTCCAACCAGTGGGAATGAAAAATGCTGTTATAAGACCCCATGCTATAAATGCGCCAATGTTAGGAAGAACCATTCCAGCTAAAAATCCGCCAAGCTTTTGGAGTTTTGCTTTTGCAGTTCCGCCTTTATTTGTCAAAGCCATGTTTCTGTCCATGATTTTTACCCTCCTTAAATTTATTATTTTTTCTAATTCTATTGTATGACACCATTTACACCTTTTCAATTTAAACAATTTCATTTCTGTCATCCGTTTTATGTGACAAATTTTAAGAAGGGCAAAACATGGCATTGTGAGGGCATACGCGCTACATGATCATGACAAATGTACCTGCCGTTATCAAAATCCCTGCAATTATAGTCTTTAAATCAAAATGCTCGCCTAAAATTATGTATGATAAGACAAGTGTTATAACTATACTGGACTTGTCAATAGGAGCAACTTTTGAAACATCCCCTAAAGCTATGGCTTTATAATAAAAAAGCCATGAAAGGCCTGTAGCAAGACCTGACAAAATCAAGAAAAGCCAATTTTGCCGTGTCAATGCTTTCATGCCACTTTGCACACCTGTGGCAAAAACAATACCCCATGATAAAAATATGATGACGCTTGTGCGTATCGCTGTTGCAAGGTTTGAATCCACACCCTTTATGCCGATTTTTGCCAAGATAGATGTCAGTGCCGCAAATAAAGCAGACAATATTGCATAAAGCTTCCACATGATTAATGCCCCCTAAAAGTTTAAGTAGATAAAACAATATACTATATTATATAACTGTTAATATCGTTTGTCTATAATTGGCACAATGATAAATTTTATGATATGCAAATTAGATATAATTTTTTTGCAGTGAAAAATTCAGTCTTTCAGTGTGAAGCTTTAAAATAAACCCCTTCACATCACATATACTCTTTTGGTGTGAAGGGGTTTATTTTTAATCAAAGTTTATGTCATTCATATTTATATATGCTACACCTATTACAGTGTCTGCACCACCGTAATAGACGAATATATCGTCACCTCTTACTGCGTTGCCACAGCTAAATACAACGTTAGATATGAAGCCATTCTTTTCCCATTCAAGCTCAGGTTCCAAAATTGGCTCCTTTTGCCTTGCTAAGACTATGGATGGATCGTTTATGTCGAGAAGCGCTGCACCTAACCTATAGACATTGTCGTCATCTGCAGCATGGTAAATGAGAAACCATCCATCTTTTGTCCTAATAGGCGGTCCAGCCACACCTACCCTTGAGCTTTCCCAAGTACCCTTGATAGGTTTTATTATTGATTTATGTCCAAACCATGTCTTCAAATCCTCAGAATATGCTATCCATATATCAGGATACCTTCTGTGAAACATCACATAATTGCCATTTATCTTTTCCGGAAAAAGTGCAGCATCTTTGTTTGGCTCATCCAATACGACACCTTTTCTCTCCCAATTTATTAAATTTTTTGAAGTTGCAAGGCATATTCTGTAGTCATCATCTGTCCTATCTCCAAAGCCTGTGTACATCATGTAGTACGTATCGTCAATCTTGACTATCCTCGGATCCTCACATCCTCTTAGCTCTTGCTCTACATCATTACTTAATACAGGCTTATCAAGCCTCATAAAGTTGATTCCGTCTTTGCTTACAGCATAACCTAACCTTGATATATATTTGCCGTATCTTTTGTGTGGTCCTAAATCTGTCGCTCTGTATATAAGGTGAAACAATCCATTGTCGTATATGGCAGAACAGTTAAATACAGCTTTTCTCTCCCATTCATGCTCTGTCACTGGCTCTAAAATTGGTTTGTCGCTTAGCCTTTTTAGCTTTATCAATTTATCCACTCCTTAAAACGATATTTTATTTTTTTCCACTACCGCAACACCTATGTGTGTATCTGCACCACCGTAATAGACGTAGTACAATCCATTTGCCTCAACTGCACCACAGCTAAAAACCACGTTTGGCACAAGACCTTCTTTTTCCCATTCAAGCTCTGGCTCTAAAATAGGTTGTTTCTGCCTTGCTACAACTTTTGAAGGATCTTTTAAATCTAAAAGTGCTGCACCTAACCTGTACACATTATTTTTATCAACTCCATGGTAGATAAGAAGCCATCCGTCATCTCTTTTTATAGGAGGCCCAGCTATGCCGATTTTCTTAGATTCCCATGTATCTTCAATTGGTCTCATTATTATCTTATGATTAGTCCAGTTTATCAAATCATCTGAATAAGCTATCCAAATATCAGGTTCTCTCCTGTGAAACATGACGTAGTTGCCATTTATTTTTTCAGGCAAAAGCGCTGCATCTTTGTTTGGCTCATCAAGGACTATTCTGTGCCCTTCCCAGTTTTTTAAGTCATAAGATGTAGCCATGCATATCCTAAAATTGTCCCAACTTTTTCCTCCAAAACCTGTATAAAGCATGTAATATTTATCATCAATCTTTGTTATCCTCGGATCTTCAACACCCCATTCTTCTTGTTTTGTCTCACCTACCATAATAGGTTTGTCAAATCTCTCAAAATTAATTCCATCGTCGCTTACGGCACAGCCTATAGACGATACAAATTTATTTTCTTCTTCTGGCTTTTCTGTGTTTAATACAAATCCATTGTTAGAAGCTCTGTAAAAAAGGTGAAACTTGTGATCTTCATATACAACAGCGGCATTGAATACTGCTTTTTTTTCCCATTCATGTTCTTTTATAGGCGACAATATTGGTTTATCTGTAAGCCTCCTTAGCCTAAACATTATAATACCCCTCTCTACATCAAAAATGCAACTGCTTCATCGGCTTTTAACACGAAATTTTCTAAATCAAATTCTTCATTGCTTATTATATCTTTCACTTTTCCAGAAATATTCGCATCAATCTTGACATCAATATCTTCGTGATTGATAAATAAAATCAGTTTTTCACCTTTATATTCAAATTCCTTTACTTCCACGAATGGAGAACCTGCTTCTATCTTTGGATTTATACTCGATAATTTTTTCGCCAATTTGTATATTTCATAAGTTTTATCGGCTTTATACACGTCCGGCATGTAGCTTAAATACAGCTCAACAGGATACGTCACAAGGACTGCATTACCTTTGCCCAATTTATTTACGACTACTGCAGGATTCCCTTCATTGTCGTAACCAATTGTACTGCATGTAGTAGGTTTTGCGATTAAGCGCTTATTAAATTTAAGCGTGCTATAATTTAACTTAATTTTTCTGTCTTCTATATAAATTGAAACAGTATTATCCTTAGGCACCATTGAATACTGAGTTTCAATGCCAAAAACTTCGTCAAAGCCTTCAACTGCAATTCCATCGTAAGATGCATATAATGTACCACCGCTTTTTACATAGTCAACTATCCTCATCCACTGATCATGTGTTAGATGTCCCTTCCTATACGCCGATGGAAGTATCAACATTTTGTATTTGCTAAAATCAATATCAGAAGCTTTTACCATCTCTACATCTATACCAGCTTCTTTTGCAAGTATAAAGCTATTTAGAAGTATTCTGAAATTTCTTTCCGGTGTGTAGTCATCACCTACAAACAATGCATTATAGTACTTATCAGGAACAATTATGGCCGCATCGCAACTTTTTGGAATTAATTCATCATGCTCAATCTTGTTTATAAATTCTGAAAAAGCTTTTATCTCAAGACCTGCTGGTTTTGGCATATCATTAGATGATGTTATTCCAAAGTGCGTTTCAAAAGGTGTGGTATTGTATGGCAATTTATTGCCAACTGTAAAGTCACCAAAACACCATGCTATTGCGCCTAAAGCTTCATTCGCAAACAAGCTGTACAAAACCGTTTTATAGTATTTACCTTCTATTTTTTCCGACATCATAAGTGTAGTAGCGCCAAATTCTTCAAATAGAACTTCTTTGCCACCCATGGCTTTAGTAAGCTTCGATGCAAATGGTACAATGTAGGTGCTTCTTATGGAATTCACAGGGTCAATGCATGTATCGGTATATATTGGATACGCATGCATACATAAAAAATCATTGCCTTCTCTTAAATCCTCTGGGTAAAATTTATTGTCAGAAAGAAGGGATGCCTGATGAATTCCCAATGTTACTGGATGATTTTTGTCATATTTTTTTATCTCATTAGACAGTATATAATTCCACAGCCATGCATCGTGTCTCGACTCTGCTTTGACATAGTTGTCAGGCTCGTTGGAAAGATCCCAAAATAAAATCGCATCTTCATTTTTATATTTTTCCGCAAAAAAACCGACGAGTTTTACCTCTTGCCTTAGCATGAAAGAGTCATTGTATATGCTTTTGCCATTTCTCCAATTTACATCGAAATTTTCTCCACTCATGTGCCCTACGAAAAATGTAGGGATAATTTTAATGTCCACATCATGGCATATATTTATAAGTTCATCAAACTTACCGATAGCATCTTCTGATATAATATCAGGCTGTGGCTGAAAATCCTCCCACAAGAGATTTATCCTCATTACATCAAGTCCTAACGATTTAGCCTCCACAAACTCCTTTTTGATTTCTTCCTTATTCCATCTTTTCCACATGTCAATACCATAATTTCTTGGCCAATAATTAGCGCCTATTATGAATTTGTGAAAATAGTTGCCATAAGACGTACCCATTCTGTTGTCATCCCCTTCAATTATCATCTTTTTAAAAGATAGTCTTAGTCTTTTAAGCCGGTAAAAGTAATTCCTTCAATGAAATACCGTTGAGCAATAAAGAATAAAACAAGCATAGGAAGTGCTATCACAATTGACATAGCCATTAGATAATTCCAACTTGGTTGTTCATTTACACCACCCATGAAAAAGTACATACCAAGAGTCATCGTGTACTTATTCATATCATTTAGGTAAAGGACGGGCCCTAAAAAGTCGTTCCAATATCCTCTAAATGTAAACACGCAAATGGCCAAAAGAGCTGGTTTAATCTGAGGCAAAATCACATGAACAAAAGTCTGCAATGGAGTTGCACCATCAATTTCTGCAGCTTCATCTAATTCAAAAGGAATTCCCATCAAAAATTGTCTTAAGAGAAAAATGTAAAAGGGTCCCCATGCCGTCCATGCTCTTATAACTAAAGGATCAAATTGTCCTACAAGACCTAATTTCTGCCATATCAAATAAGTAGGTATCAATGTTACGTGAAAAGGCAACATCATCGTGCTTAAAAGTATGAAAAAGATCAAATCCCTTCCAGGAAACTTAAAGCGTGCAAACCCGTATGCTACCAAAGTTTCACTCGTTATCTCAGCAATCATTCCTAAAACAACAATAAATATGCTATTTATAAGGTAAATATTAAACGGCATAGCATGCCATGCTTTTGCAAAATTTCCCCATAACGCAGGTTTTGGAAAGAAATCCGGCGGCCATGCAAAAATATCCGCATTAGACTTTAAAGCCGTCGACAGCATCCAAAAAAACGGCATTAAAATTACTATGGCTATTGCTGAAAGAACAATGTACAAAATAGTTTTCTTTGTAATATTGCGAATTCTGTTAGACTTTTTATACATGCTTAATATGTCCACCATAGCTTAACATCTCCTTAATTACCTTTTGATTTCCCCTTCGTAGTGCACCCATGCTGGTGTAGATTTGAAAACTAAAAGCGTAAAAGCTAGTATTATTATAAACAATACCCAGGCTATGGCTGATGCTTGCCCCATGTGCAATTGTGTAAAACCTCTATTGTAAATCAATTGATTCATAAATATTCCTGCTCCTGTTGTAGGTCTTACAAACATCGCCACTGTAAATATTTGTAGAGCACTGATAATCCCCATCACTACCTGCAAAAGTATCACCGGTGATATCTGAGGAATAGTTATTTTCCAAAATTTAATCCACGAACTTGCACCATCAAGTTCGGCAACCTCGTAAAGGCTTCTTGGAACCCCTTGAAGTCCTGCGAGAAAAACAACCGTATTCGTTCCAAAAATTCCCCATACACTCATTATTATGAATGCCCATAAGACATATTTAGGATCACCAAACCAATCGATTTTCCCTATATGAAAAATCTTAAGGAATGGCGAAAGAACATAATTGATTAATCCTGATTGACTGTTAAAAAGCCATCTCCATATTAGTGCTACTGCCACATCTGGCATCACAGCAGGTAAATAATAGATTGTTCTAAATGTTCCTATCCCTCTTATGCGATTATTCAACAGCATTGCTATCATAAGAGAACCTATCACACCTATGGGAACTGTAAATATAGCATAAAGCAAAGTCAGTCTAACAGAAGGCCAGAATTCATAATCATTAGTAAAAATGTATATATAATTGTTTAATCCAATCCATTTTGGTGTACCAAATAAACTATAATCAGTAAAACTCAAATACAAAGAATAAATCAATGGAAATGCTGTGAAAATAATAAAACCTATAAGCCACGGCGATACTAATGCAAAACCAGTAGCAGCCCTTACCTTCCATCCAAATTTTCTTAGCACAAAATAAATCATCAAAGCTAAAAACATGAGAACTACAGGTGTTAAAAACCATCGTTCTGTAGTCCCTAAATATTGTTCCATTTGAATTCCTCCTTTTGTTTTAAAAGGAATGCCAATCTTATACTAATTAAGAATAAACGTGCTTATCTCATTAAATGGAAAGGAGGATAAACCTCCAATCCACTTATTTACTGCTATTATATTGTTTTAAAACATTGTCCAATTGCGGTTTGACTTTTGGAATAAGGTCATCAGGATTTGCTTTATTGTTGATTATTGGGTCCATAAGCTGATTCCAGAATATATTATCCCAATCCGGATAGTTTACAAAGTATCTAAAGCCTTCAGCGTAAGACATAGATTTTACTATAGTACCCAATGTATCTGTACTTCTATCTGGATGCAACTTCTTTAATGCATCTACATTTACTTCTGATTTTAAAGGTGGAACTACTTTCCACTCTTGAATTGCATTTGTTAAGTCGATAAACGCTTTAAACGCTACATCCGGATTCTTCGTCTTTGCATTTATTGCCATTCCGTACAAGTCTCCGAAAGTAACTTTTTTACCAGTAGGTCCTGACGGCACTTCATAAACACCGCAATTAAACTTTACTTGCGTCTCTAAGCTGTCTGCAGCACCACCCATAAACATAGCAACTTCTTGATTTTTAAACATTGTATCAAAACCTTGGTCTTTAATGGTCTGTTGTGAAGGTACTGCCGGACTATTTATCAACTCAGAGTAGAATTCAAAGGCCTTTTTTGCTTCAGGAGTATCTATAGGTGAACTTTTGAAGTCTGGTGTTATAACTTCACCGTTATTTTGCCATACAAACATCTGCACTGGCGGCCAACCATTAAGTGTGAAACCCCATTGTTTAATGTTATTCTTATCAAATCCAACTTCACCTGGATGTTTACCATTGGCATCAACCGTCAATTGCTGAGCAACGCTTAAGAATTTGTCCCAGTTCCATGTACCATCTGGATATGAAATTTTAGCTTTGTCAAACATATCTTTATTAATGTATAGAACTACAGGATTTTCAGCCCATGGCAAACCGTATATTTTATTTTGATATTTAAACGGTGCCAATGCATTTTCATAATAATCTGAAACATTAGCTGCTTTATTATCGGATTTAGATAAATAGTTTGTTATATCAAGTAATGCACCTTGTGCTGCAAGTTGTGTTGCTCTTTGTGCTGACACCCAAAAAAGATCTGGTCCACTGCCTGCTGAAAGCTGTGTCGTTATTCTTGTATCATAGTCAGCAGGATTTGAATTTTGCTCTATTACGTAATCTTTTGAGTTAGCATTTAATTTGTCGATAATTGTTTGCAATTGTTTTGCCTCGTCTGCTCCTGCCCATGTAGACAATTTTATAGTCACTTTATTATTTGTGCTCTTAGAAGCATTGGAAGAAGAATTCTGTTTATTTGAGCTGCTTGAACAGCCACTTACGAGTATTGATAAAATCATCAAAGCCGATATCAAAATCGAAATCCTCTTTTTCATCGTAATCGCTACCTCCTAAATTCAAATTAATTTCCGTGAGATAAGCACGTTTACATAACTGACTTAAGTCACTACTTCAATTCCTTTACAGATCCTCTTTCAATTAATTTGACTTCCATTCTTATATGGTCAAACGGATCTTTAATATTATTCATCCTCCACAAGAGCTTTTGAACTGCTTTGACTCCCATTAGCTCCTTATTTACATGAACTGTAGTCAATGGAGGAGTGACAATTTTGCATATATCAATGTCATCAAATCCAACAACAGAAATGTCATCAGGCACTCTCAATCCTAAAATGTTCAATGCATTGTAAAGCGTTATAGCTGCACTGTCGTTTGAACAAACCCATGCAGTCGGAAGCTTTTCCATCTTTGAAATAATATTCGCCACTTCTTTGTAGTTTTTGCTTAAAACGTATTTTTCAACTTTCCCTATGACACAGTACCCTGGATTTACATTTAATATAGGGTCAATGTTAAGTCCTGATGCTCTCATGGCTTCATTAAATCCAAGCCATCTCTCTTTAAAACTCAAAGAGAAGTCTATTTCCCCGAAAAAACCTATCTGCGTATGCCCTTTTTCAATGAGATATTTTGTAGCCATATACGAGCCAGGCATATTTTGAGTCAAAACTGCATCTGTATTTATCAAAAATGATGAATGATCGACTTGTACTATTGGTATCCCATAATCCAGAAGCATCCTTAAGTGTTGATCTTTTATCGTTCCTACAACTAATATTCCCGAAACTTTTCTGCTTTCAACGCTTTTGGGTATCTGAAAATCATCTTTGTTCATGAAGTTTACCAAGATGTCAAAATTGTTTTTTCTGGCCTCGTTTTCTATTCCAAGTATTACTTTTGTGTAAAAATGAGTATCTCGAAAATTTCTTTCCTCTATAATGAGACAAATATTTTTAAAGTGATTTTTGATGATGAACGATGGATTCTCATCAAAGTAGCCCATTTCATCAGCCGTTTTTAAAATCAGGTTTTTTGTATCTTCGCTTACTCCAACTTTATCGTTTAGTGCTATCGATACTGCATTTACAGATATATTCAATTTTTCTGCTATATCTTTCATTGTAACCTTTTTCTTTTTGATTGCCGGCAATCTAAACACCTCGGTGTAATTTTTTCTTGCAATTTTATTATACGTTATGCATATATAACTTTCAAGCAATTTTTACTTGAATTTATCATGATTTTACTTGAATTAAGTCTTATATTCATTCGAATAACGATTACTAATGCAATTTATACCAGATTTAGTATTTTGTTAAGTTTATAATTAAAGTAATTCAAGTAACCATTTAAAGAGCTTAAACAAGCACAAAAAAGCCGGCTTATACTTTACCGGCTTTATGCTTTATCTTAAACTCTATTCTCCATAAGAAGGTCTAAAAGCTCTCTATCCACTTTATATCCACGAAAGTCTTCGTATTTTGCGCCATCTCGGCCATGTTCTATGATTCCAAATGGACCTTTAAAGTTCCAGAGGGAATAACCCCATTCAAATTCTTTGTACAAACTTAAAAGGTCCTTAAACCATCTTAAAGCAACATCATTTGGTGTTTTGTTGAAACATCCAAATTCACCTATATGCACCTCAACGCCTTTTTCTTCCACATCTCGCCATGGCTTGTAGTACGCTCTTATGGTATCTTTATTCCACACCTTCCCGTCCCACACAAGATCTGGATATGTAGGCATCGGCAGCCCTTTGTAGCCATTCCACCATGTCGCTTCATAATGTGTTAAAGCCATTGGCTGATATCCTCTCCCACTGTGTATAACGCCAATATCAGTTAACTCAGGCATGGCTATATTTCCACCACCTAATCCATCTATGACTATTTCTCTTTCAGGATCAATTTGGCGTATTGCCTCAACAGTGCGCTTAATCACTGATGCGTGTACCTCGCGAGTCATGCCGTACTGCCCTATATCTGGCGGCTCATTTAAAAGGTCAAAGCTTAAATATTTACTCGGCACTCCCTTGTACCTTTTAGCAAATACCTGCCATTGATATACAAATCCGTCTTGAGCAACTTTATCAAGCCATAAATTATCGCGCTCAAGGTCATTGCGGTTAATGCAGTATCCAGGTCCTCTGTGTATATTGAGGCACATGTGAATATTTCTCTTTTTACACTCTTCCAAGTACAAATCTATATATTCAAAAACTCTTTCATCAGGATTTAAATAATCGAAATTCTTTATCCAAAATCTATAATCTGTCGGTATCCTTACGAAGTTAAAGCCTGTCTCCGCCAAAAAATCCAAAGCTTTTAAGTCTGGCTTTAAAGGTGACTTGCCTTCATCCCACACGTATATCCACTGAAAATTAAATCCATATTTTTTCATCAAATTCAACTCCTAAAATTTATTAAATATAAAGCTTTTTATCTCATATTTAATCCAAGGTTTTTCTTAATAAGCTCCTTTCTCTGCTTTACACAATCTAAAGATCTAAGTGCATCCGGTGGTGTGTTAAAGGCATAGTCTAAAAGCTTCTCGACAGTTGTAGTAGCAACGTGGATTCTGGTATCAGATGAGGCATAGTATATGTACACATCCCCATTATCCCTTGCAATTACACCATTTGTAAATACTACGTTAGAAACGTCGCCGACTCTTTCCTCGCCTCTCGGAGCAATTAAATAACCTCCTGGAGATGCTATGACTTTGCTTGGATCATTTAGATCTGTCACAAACAAGTATATGACGTATCTCAATCCTGCAGCAGTGTTTCTGACACCGTGTGCTATGTGTATCCACCCTTTTTCAGTTTTTATAGGGACACATCCAGCTCCATTTTTTACTTCTGTGATAGTATGGTAAACTCTTGGGCTCACAAGTTTTTCTTCGTCTATTGTTGGATTTTCTATGTCATCGCACAAACCAAAGCAAATTCCACTGCCGCTTCCTGCTTCTATGAAATCATCTTGAGGTCTTGTGTAAAATGCGTACTTCCCGTTTACAAACTCAGGATGTAAAACAACGTTTCTCTGCTGCGGTGATTTCGTCTTAAGATTAGGAAGCCTTTCCCATCTTTTAAGATCTTTCGTGCGAACTATCCCTGCACTGGCAATAGCAGACGATAAGTCACCTAAAGGTGCATTTGGATCTTTGCTTTCAGAACAGAATACGCCGTAGATCCATCCATCTTCATGCTTTGTAAGCCTCATATCGTATACATTCGTTTCTTCAGGGTACATATCATCAAACTCTACCGGATAATCCCAAAATTTAAATCCATCTACACCGCTTTCGCTTTCTGCTACAGCAAAAAACGATTTCCTGTCATATCCTTCAACACGAGCAACAAGATAAAACTTTCCATCTAATTCTATCGCGCCTGGATTAAATACAGCATTTACGCCAAGCCTTTCCATAAAATGTGGATTAGTCCTTTCATCAAGGTCATATATCCAAAAAAGCGGCACGTGCTCTCTCGTCAAAACAGGATACTTGTACCTTTCAAATATGCCATTGTACTCTTCTGTCTTTTCATTTTTCCTGCTTATTAGATCCTCATATTTGCGCAGTTCCAGCTCATACCTGTCCTTAAACCTCATTGTTTTTCACCCTTTCTATGATTTCTATGCACATTCTGCCATTGTGATACGGACATTTCCAAGGCTCTACGATAGGCATACTAAATGGATTGCCCTTTTCATCCACCTTCCAGTGCCATTCCCCTCCATCTCTTTTATCAATAACATATCTTTTTATATATTCCCAGATGTTCTTTGAAGCTTCCATGAATCTTGCATCATTTGTCTTTTGATATGCATTAAAAAAACCTACTACAGATTCAGCCTGAACCCACCATACTCTTGATTTATCGTCTACGCCATTGACAGTCTCATTTATGATGCCATCTTGAGAGTAGATATTTTCTAATATGTTTTTAGCAATTTGTGTAGTGTAATTTTTTGTCATGATTTTTAATTCATCATCGCCTAATACATCAACAGCTTTATCTAAAAGCCAACTTGCTTCTATATCGTGCCCATACGATTTTATATCGATGGTGGTGTTCCAATTGTCATCGAAAAATACTTTTAGATATTTTCCATCTTCACTGTATATTCTATCCTTAAAAATCTTGAGAAGATATTTTATGCTTTCTTTTAAGCTGTCATCTTTCCACACATCATATAGCAACGTGTAAGCTTCCAATATATGAAGGTGTGTATTCATCGTGCGGCTGGATATTACGCCATGCTCGCTAAGCTCATAATTTTCCTTTATATTCCATTGACGATCAAACTCCTCTAAATACCCTCTATCGTCTTTGCACTTATCTTCAATCATCTTATACAAATCAACTGCTGTATCTAAAGCTTTTTTATCACCTGTCGCTTTATAGTATTGAGCTAAACCATATATGCCAAAAGCCTGACAGTAAGTATGTTTTCTGGCATCAGCGACTTCACCTTTATAATCTACCATCCAATAAAGCCCGCCGTATTCATGATCTAAGAAATGATCTCTCAAAAATTCATAAGCGTGTTTTGCCATCTCTAATGATTTTACATTGCTGTCTAAGTTGTACAATGCCGAAAAAAACCACAGTATCCTGGAATTAAGTATTGAACCTTTTAATGCTTTCAAATCTATATTTAAATCGTAATCAACATATCCATAAAAGCCGCCGTTTTCTTCATCTTTTAATTTGCTCCAAAACGGGAAAATCCTTTCTTTCAACTCCAAATACATTTCTTGCTTTAATTTATCCATTTTACACGTCCTCTCCCTGTGAATTGCATCTAAAACGCGAAAACTAACTTATGCTCTTTACAGAATTTCTAACGACTAACTTTGTGTACAACCTAATATCTTCGTAAGGTTTATCGAGATTATTCATTCTGTACAAAAGTTGATTGACAGCCTTTTCACCCAAAGAGCTTTTTGGAATATCTACAGTCGTAAGAGCAGGATGAGAATACGCACTCATTTCAATATTGTCAAATCCTACAATGGAAACATCATCAGGCACTTTAACTCCTAAGTCTTCCAAACTTCTCATAAATGCCAATGCAATCTTATCATTTGCGCAAACCCAGCCAGTAGGGAACTTCTCAGCCACGGTAATCTTTTTCTTGAAGTAATCGGGATCTTTAAAAAATTCAGCACCTTTAAGGTTTATATCAAGCCATACATAATCTTCGTCAATACTAAGATCCAGATCTTCCATAGTCCTTACATAAGCATAATACCTTTCCCTAAAACTAAATGCCCATTCATTGTTGCCTATAAATCCAATCTTTCTATGGCCGTTGTCATAAAGATATTTTACAGCTTTGTACATTCCATTTTCATTTGCCGTATTTATGTAGTCGCAATCAATCCCATTGCTATAATGGTCTACAGCAACAAATGGTATTTTTGTCGCCTTAATCTTTTTGATAAATTCATCATTTAAAGTACCTACTATTATGATTCCGTTTGTGGTATCTTTTGTGATAGTGCTGGGAATGCTTAAATTTTCCTCCCCTTCTTCATCAATGCCTGTAATGCTTAATTTTAAATTGTTGTTTCTGGCTGCGTTTTCAATTCCATATAAGACATTGGACCAAAAAGTAGATTCAACGAGGAAATCTTCTCTGCAAAGTATGGTTACATTTAAGATCTTATTTGGTATGTCTTTGATCTTTTTGTACCCCATCTTCATAGCCGTCTCTAAGATGCGATTTCTCATTTCTGCACTTACACCTTCAGCACCTCTAAGTGCTTTTGATACGGTATTTTTTGATACGCCTATGACCTCTGCGATATCTTGTAAGGTTACTTTTTTCATGTTTATCACCTGCATTCGTTTGATTTGCACTTTATTTTTTTGCTTAATTTAAGTATAATGTAACTTTTATTTAGTGTCAACACGATTTTAAAATTTGATTTGTAGAAATCGTATCGCATTTATTGTACAAAATACAAGTAAATTAAAAGATAGGCTGCTTATCATCTAATACAGCCTATCTTGTCTTTTCACTTAAAAGCGTTTACTATTTTATACACCAATTTACACACTCATGTAACGTCTTCAAAAACGACTCGTTTAACAGTCCATCTTCCCTGTGGGCAGGAGTCAAGCAGCACACCTTGCCTTTACCAAAGTGATGATACCATCCTGCTATGGATTGTCCGTATTTAGAGAAAGAACGCAAAAATACATTTGTATCATTTTCTTCGCATTTGACGAAATAATGTTCATCAACAAACTCAAACGTCTGGATAGCACTTTCAAATTCTCCTAGCATATCTTTTTGTGGTACGTACTGTACAACATCGTTTTTTTCAGGATGATGTAAAAAATATCCCTTTAGCATTTTATTGTATTCTCCATCTTCCGGATATGATGATAGGCCAGAATGCCATGCAAATAAGCTTCCACCGTCTTTTACGTAGTTTACTATTTTCTTCTCTATCTCTTCTGTCATCCAGAGATTAACACTCTCTGACTGTGGATTTAATCTATTTTCTTTAAATAATATTACGCAATCAGGTTTTGATTCTAATTCCTTTTGTAACTCATCAATATCTATAAATCTAAGATTTACATTGCCAAGATTATTTATGACTCTATATAGAGATCTTTTTATAATTTCCTCATTGTGGTAAAAATCACCTAAAATCGCAACTATCTCTTTCACAATATCATCCCTTTTTTTAAAAATTCTCTAAAAGCTCTATGATTACCTTTAACTTCGAAAAAGTATCTATGTAAGCATATCTTCCACCTTCGTAATCGCCTTTTTGGACTAGGCTCATCTCATTTTTCTCTAATGCTTTTATCTTTTCATCCATGTCTTTTACTTGAAACGCTATATGATGTACACCTTCCCCGTGTTTATCCAAAAACTCCCTCCAAGTGCTTATGTTTTCATCTGGCTCAATAAGCTCTATTTGAACTTGCCCCATATCAAAAAAGGCAAGCTTTGCACGAGCATCAGATGGTTTTCCATTATATTCTGCATGTGACTTCTCATAGCCATCTGTCCAATTCCACTTAGGCTTTTCCACTCCAAAAAAGTCTGCAAAAGTCTTTGATGCTTCATCAATGTCTTTTACTATTATACCTATCTGCGTGACGATGTTGGTACCTAATAAATTTTTGTCCATAAATATCCCCCTAATATAAATTTTTAATTGAACTTACTGTAACTCATCTAATAAAATTATACACCTTCCATAATTTTTCCCAAAAAAAAGAGGAGAAAATCTCCTCTTTTTTACCTTATCAATACCTCAACTACTTTATCTTTTAACATCTCTTTTATATTTTTCAAAAATTCAATATCACACTGTTTTTCGCCGCACAAGTCTTTATCTAAAACACCGTCAGAATACTTGTAAGCTTGAAGCACATATCTTCTGCTGCCAGAAATCAAATCACCAATAGACGAAAAATCTTCTAAGCTAAATATCTTGTCATTTACAGTTGTCCTGAATTCATAATCTATTCCAGAGTTTTTAATTAAATCAATGCTTTTTACAATTCTCTCTATATCTTCATTGTTTTTTACGAATAAACCGTATTTATTTTTAGGTGCCTTTACATCCATAGCAATGTAGTCTACCAAATCATCTCTTAAAAGCCTTTCTATGACATCAGGGCGAGAACCATTTGTGTCTAGCTTGACGCTGAATCCTAAATCTCTTATTGTTTTAATGAAGTTTTTCAAGTCTTTCCACAGTGTTGGCTCTCCACCTGTTATACAAACGCCATCTATTAGATTTTTCCTTTTATTCAGATATTCCATGAAGTCAGCTTCACTCTTAACAGGTTTTTTGCGCTTAATAAGCTGGCTATTGTGACAGTATGGGCAAACAAAGTTACATCCACTTACGAATACCGTCGTAGCTATTTTGCCTGGATAATCCACCATAGACACCGGCAAATAATCATACATCATATTACAAATTCCTTCCTGTCAGAAAACTCCTCTCTTTTGCCTTCATTCCAGTTTTGAAGCGGCCTGTAGTATCCTACAACTCTGCTGTATACTTCGCATTCATTGCCACATTGCGGACAGTTAAAATGTTCTCCAGATATATAGCCATGGTTGTCGCATATTGAAAAAGTCGGCGTTATTGTGTAATAAGGAAGCCTATAATTGTAAGCTATCTTCTTCACCAATGCTTTGCATGTATCAGGATCGTTTATGTTTTCACCTAAAAAACCATGAAATACTGTTCCGCCTGTATATTTTGTCTGAAGTTCGTCCTGCAAATCAAGAGCCGTAAATATGTCATCTGTAAAGTCGACAGGAAGCTGTGTAGAATTAGTGTAATACGGCACATCTCCTCCTGCAGTGATGATGTCTTTGTATAACTCTTTGTCTTTTTTTGCCAATCTGTACGACGCACCCTCGGCAGGCGATGCTTCAAGGTTGTAAAGGTAATTTGATTCTATCTGATAGTCTTCCAATCTATTTCTCATGAAGTCCAAAACTTCCAATGCGAAATTTCTGCCTTTTTCACTCGTGATGCCGCATCCCATGAAATTTAAAAGTGCCTCATTCATTCCTATCAAGCCGATGGTATTAAAGTGATTCTGCCAGTATGAGCCAAATCTCATCTTTATATCTCTTAAGTAAAATTTAGAATACGGATAAAGCCCCATTTCAGTCATATTCTCCAGCACTTTTCTCTTTATCTCAAGGCTCTTTCTTGCTACATCCATTTGCTTTCCTAATCTTTCAAAGAACTCTTCTTTTGAATTTGACAAATATCCAATCCTTGGCATATTTATCGTTACAACGCCAATTGAACCTGTAAGTGGGTTTGCTCCGAAAAGACCGCCACCGCGCTTTCTAAGCTCTCTATTATCAAGCCTTAAACGACAACACATTGATCTTGCATCTTCTGGGTTTAGATCGCTATTTACAAAATTGCTGAAATACGGAAGGCCGTATTTTGCAGTCATTTCCATTATTTTATCAATGACAGGACTTTCCCAATCAAAATCCTTCGTTATATTGTAAGTTGGTATTGGAAATGTGAATATCCTTCCATTTGCGTCCCCTTCCATCATGACCTCAGCAAACGCCATATTAAGCATGTCCATTTCCTTCTGAAATTCTTTATACGATCTATTCATGGCTTTGCCGCCTATTATTACAGGTTCGTCAGCCAGTATGTCTGGCACCACAAGATCCATCGTTATATTTGTAAATGGCGTCTGAAAACCTACTCTTGTTGGAACATTTATGTTAAAAATAAATTCCTGTAATGACTGCTTTACTTCTTTATACGAAAGCTTGTCATAATATATAAACGGTGCCAAATAAGTGTCAAAATTAGAAAATGCCTGTGCACCTGCAGCTTCTCCTTGAAGTGTATAGAAGAAGTTAACTATCTGTCCTAAAGCAGATCTAAAATGCTTTGGAGGTCTACTTTGCACTTTTCCCTCTACGCCGGTAAATCCAGATACGAGGAGGTCTTTCAAGTCCCATCCACAGCAGTACACAGATAAAAGGCTTAAGTCGTGTATGTGCAAATCGCCATTTACATGAGCATCTCTTACTTCTTTTGGATATATCTTATTCAACCAGTAATTAGCCGTTATCGTACTTGCTATGTGATTATTCAAGCCTTGGAGAGAGTAGCTCATGTTGCTGTTTTCATTTACTCTCCAGTCAAGCTTACCTATGTATTCGTCCACCATTTTTTCAATGTCCATAAACATATTTTTAAATTCTCTTATGTCCTGATGTTGTTTTCTGTACAATATGTAGGCTTTTGCCGCTTTTGCAAATCCGTGTTTTATCAAAAATTGTTCAACAATGTCCTGAATTTCCTCTACACTTGCACGCCCTTCAAAATTATTTCCTATGTACTCTGTAACTTCTTCAGCTATCTTTGAAGCATCACTGTACTTACCTTCGCCGACAGCTTCAAATGCCTTGTATATAGCATTTGCGATTTTCTCTTTGTTAAATCCTTCTTCTTTACCATTTCTTTTGACTACTTTCATTTCCTTATCCAATTTCAAAACCTCCATTACTTTATCATCTGTAAAAATGATTCAGCAAATACCCCGATTAAAAGTTAATCAAATAAGCAAACATATCTGAAATTTTCTAATATTGACTCTATATATTGTATTTAATTAAATTATAACATCAATATATAGTATATCATTGATACATCCTTCAGTCAATAAAAATTTTCAAAAGCCAAAGGCAATTAAAAAAGGCGGAGCATTAAGCTCCACCTTAGTATAGATTTTTTATCTAAACAAGGATGCAAACACAAGTGTGATAGTGCTTATAAGTTTTATCAAAACGTGCAATGACGGACCTGCCGTATCTTTAAACGGGTCACCTACTGTATCGCCTACAACACCTGCTTTATGCGCATCTGACTTCTTACCGCCATAGTTTCCTAATTCGATGAACTTCTTAGCATTATCCCATGCACCACCACCATTGTTTAAGAACAAAGCCATTATTACACCGGATATTGTGCCAACCATCAAAAATGCTGCTGCAGATTCTTTTCCAAGCAAAATTCCTACTAAGATAGGCGCAACAACAACAATAAGACCTGGAATTACCATCTCTTTCAATGCGCCTTTTGTAACTATATCGACTGTCTTAGCGTAGTCTGGCTTTGATGTGCCCTCCATGATGCCGGGATTTTCTTTAAACTGCCTTCTAACTTCCAGTATGACGTACTGTGCCGCTTTACCAACAGCTCTTATGGCTGTAGAGCTGAAAAGAAATACTATCATAGCGCCTATAAATGCACCAATAAACACCTCTGGTTTGCCTATGTCTACAGCAAACCAAGAATCGATAGGTTTGCCTAATATCTTCTTAACTTCATCAAGGTATGCAGAGAAAAGGAGGAATGTTGCCAATGCCGCAGATCCTACTGCATAACCTTTTGTCAATGCCTTTGTCGTATTTCCGCATGCATCAAGCCTATCTGTGACAATCCTTACAGATTCAGGTGCTTCAGACATTTCAGTGATTCCACCTGCGTTGTCAGTTATAGGGCCAAAAGTATCCATTGCCAAAATATATGCCGTCGTTGATAACATTCCCATTGTAGCTATAGCAGTACCATAGAAGCCCGCTGTAGCTATATTTGGAAGTGCCAATTCACCAAGCCTGTATGCTATGATTATTGCTGCAGATATGAACAATACTGGAAGTGCTGGTGACTCCATGCCTACGGAGATACCAGTTATTATGTTTGTAGCTGCGCCTGTCGTTGAAGCCTTTGCGATCTCCTGAACAGGTCTTGTGCTCATAGATGTGTAGTAGTTTGTCAAAAATACAAATACGTAGCTTAACAATATGCCTGCTACTGCTGCACCGTATAGAAGTAAATAATTTACACTATTTCCATTTGCTAAATGACCTGAAAGCATAACCTTCACAGCGAAGAAAAGTACAATTATATTTATTATTGTGGTTACAAAATATCCTTTGTTTAAAGCAATCATAGGATCTTTTGATTCGTCTTTCGTGTTTACGAATACAATGCCGATGATTGAAGCGATAATACCAATAGCACGTGCTACAAGCGGGAACAATATGCCTTTTAATCCAAAGACAGGATACAAGCCTACACCCAAAATCATAGCACCTATATTTTCAGCGGCTGTTGATTCAAACAGGTCGGCTCCCCTTCCAGCACAGTCTCCAACGTTATCGCCAACCAAATCAGCGATTACTGCAGGATTTCTTGGATCATCCTCTGGAATGCCTGCTTCTACCTTGCCGACAAGGTCAGCCCCTACGTCAGCAGCTTTTGTGTATATACCACCGCCTAACTGTGCGAAAAGCGCAACGAAAGAAGCGCCAAATCCAAAACCTACTATCAATGATGGAGCATTTTTAACCAATTCCTGTTGTCCAGATGCTCCACCGTAAGCAAAAAACAAAGTCGCAACGCCAAAAAGGGATAATGCTGTAACCGCAAGGCCTGTAACAGCCCCACCTCTTAAAGCGATCTGTAAAGCTTTGTTAAGGCCTTTTCTTGCACCACTGGCTGCCCTCACATTTGAATTGACTGCCATGTACATGCCTATGTAGCCAGATATAGCAGAGCACAAAGCTCCAGATATAAATGCCAATCCAACATGCCATGCATAGCTTATAGCAGAGCCAACACCTTCTGCCTGATGTCCGTAGTAATTGGCAATTATTATTATGACGGCAACTATCAGTGCAAGGACTGTTATCGTTTTATACTGCCTGTTTAGAAAAGCCATTGCACCTTCTTTTATGGAGTCTGAGATCTGCTGCATCTTCTCGTCACCTTTGTCTTGACTGAAAATAAACCTAATAAAACCAATGATGGCAAGAGCTGCAATAATGACAACTCCATAGATGATAAATAGATAGGAATTCAATTAGACCATCTCCTTTAAATTTATTAATATGTTTATTAAAGTATTATTTCTACACTGGATAAAAAATTCCTTCATGTTTTTAAAAATATTTTATATTTTTTATTGACCAGTCAGTATCAATCGCGAAGTGGTTATGACCTTAGAATATTTTTTGTATAAAAAAAGGCTTTTGCACTATGACATATTCAGTCAATCGTGCAGAAGCCTTTCTTATTCTGCATCAAAAATATTCTTTAATGCTTCTTTGCTTTCATCGCTTACGACGCTTAAGACCTCATCCCCCGGTAAGATGTAAGTGCTGCCATCTGGAAGCAAAACCTTGTTGTTTCTTATTACCGACATAATGACGCAGTTTTTCGGCAGCATCAAGTCTTTGATCATCTTATTGGCGGCATTGGAGCCTCTTTCAATGATGCTCCTTACGATAGAAATTTTCCCTTCTGAGAGATTTATTATTGTCGTAATTCCACTTATTTCAGCTTCTTCTTCTATCAATCTTGCGATTATCCGGGCACTGCTTACAGCCGCATCCACCCCCATATCTTTAGTAAAAAGCCAGTCATTTTTTGGATTGTTTATCCTGGATACTACTCTCGATACCCCAAACTCGTATTTTGCCAGTTGACAAATTATAAGATTATCCTCATCATGTCCTGTCGCTGCGACGACAATATCCGTTCCTATTATTCCAGCTTTTTTTAAAACATCCGAGTTGCAACCATCTCCAACCACTACTTCACAATTTAATTCCTTCCTTAACTTATCCATCTTTGACTCATCTTTTTCAACAACTACGACTTTTTCTTGCCTTTCCTTCATCAGTTGAGCAAGATACAAGCCTAACCGACCAGCACCGACAATCATTATTGACATGATTATAACCTGCGACTTGGAAACACATTTATTGTTTCCGTCAGGTTTTTCACCTCCTTACCAATATTTACATAAACATCTGTTTCATCTTTGTCTTTCCAAAAGCCGTAACAGCTATAAATATCTTGTCTCCTTTTTTTACAACAGTGCTTTGTGTTGGAATCATAGCGATGCCATCCCTCACTATGCTGACTACATTCACTTCTGATGGGATTACTAAATCTTTTACGTATCTTCCATCCAGATAAGCCGAAACTTCCGTCTCCACTATCTCCACTTCACCGCTGCCAAAAGAAGAAACCCTAAAAAGATCTGGATGGCAAATCAAATCCTTCATCTTGTTTGCACCCCACAATGTAGGGGAAACAGTATTGATGCCCATTTTTCTGTATATCTCCGCTCTTATAGGGTCATATATCCTTGCCACAATAGTAGGAACATTGAACTTCTTTTTTGCAATCAAAGCCGTAACGATATTGGTGTTATCACCGTTTGTAGTTGATGCAACGGCATCTGCATGCTCAATGCCTGCTTTTATTAAAGTAGCCTTGTCAAAAGCGACTCCTTCAATGAACTTTCCTTTAAAAGAAGGCTTCAATCTTTTAAAGGCATTTGCGTCTTTGTCTATGACTACGACGCTATAACCATCTGAATCTAACATCTGTGCCAACTCAGCTCCAAGCCGGCCGCATCCAGCAACAATTATATTCATAAATCAGGCTCAAATAGAGCCTTTCACCTCCTTTTGGTTTGATGCGATTTTCCTCCGCAATAAATATTTCCTTATCTCTTCAGCGCCTATGAGTATAGGCATAAAAGCCACATAAAACAACCAATTCTTAAATGGCACCGGATACGTGTCAAATATCTTCTGCAAAAACGGAACGTATATAAGCAGCGCAGTTAAAACCAGCTCAAAAACTACACCGATGTTTAGCAATCTATTTTTGAAGAAACTTACACTGAACATTGAAGCAACCTCTGTGCGACATGCAAATACGTTTGCTACCTGCATAATGACTATCCCCAAAAAGCTCATTGTAGCAGCCTTTCTTGCCAATGGGTCAGACAGAGGAAGCGTCATTCCCCAATGCCATCCACCGCTATACAAAACCCAGAAATATCCAGATAAAACAGCTATTGAGCTTATTATGCCCAATAACACGTAGCCTCTTAAAAATAGCGATAGATTTAGAAGTTTTTCTTTTGGCGATCTTGGTGGCCTGTCCATGACGCCGGGTTCAGGTGGCTCCACGCCAAGAGCAAGAGCCGGCAACGTTTCAGTACCTAAATCTATAGCCAATATCTGCATTACCGTTATCGGCACAGGAATATTAAACAGTGAAAACAAGATATAAGGTATTGCCTCTGGCGTCAAGTGTGCAAAGATGTACGTTATAAACTTCCGCACATTGTCGTAGACTGCCCTGCCTTCTTCGATGGCATTTACGATGCTGGCAAAATTATCATCTGTCAGAACCATCGTAGCCACTTCCCTTGCCACATCCGTTCCTGATTTGCCCATTGCTATCCCTATATCGGCTTTCTTCAATGCAGGTGAATCATTGACGCCATCACCTGTAACAGCCACCACTTCACCCATATCTTTCAATGCAGCCACGACTTTCATCTTGTGCTCAGGTGCAACTCTTGCAAATATTATCTCATTATTTTTCAGTTCTTTTTTCAGATCCTCGTCAGACATCTTGTCCAATTCATTGCCTGTTATTACCCTTGGTCTTGGTCCTTTTACTATGCCTATTCTTCTTGCGATCGATTCAGCCGTCAATCCATAGTCACCTGTTATCATGATGATCTTTATACCTGCTTTGTGTGCATGTTTGACAGCCAATTCGACTTCAGGCCTTGGCGGATCCATCATTGCCACTAAGCCTACAAAAATCAAGTCGTTTTCCACATTTTCAATGCTATAATCTTTAATCTCATTATCTATTTTCTTGTATGCCATTGCAAGCACTCTAAGACCTGATTCAGCAAATTTGTCATTTTGCCTAACTATGTCGTCTATATCCGACTGCTCCAATTTTTTGATGCCGTCATCGCTTAAAATGTAATTGCATACTGAAATGGTTTCTTTTGGTGCACCCTTAGTAAACGCGTAAAATTCTTTTCCATACTTATGTACGGAAGTCATCCTTTTCCGCCTTGAGTCAAACGGCAGTTGAGATATTCTCGGGTACTCTCTCAACATTTCTTCTAATATAAATCCTGCCTTCTCCGCCAGTACCACCAATGAACCTTCTGTAGGATCGCCTATTATACCCCAAGACGGATTTTCATTCGTAGGTCTGACTAACCGGCTGTTGTTACAAAGTAAACCTATTTTTAATAACAATGAAAGTTCATTAGGCAGGTTTTTGACATCTACCTTTTCGTCGCCAACGTAAAAATCACCTTTTGGTTCATATCCAACACCACTTACATTGTAATATGCCACTTTAGTCCAGATTTCCCTTACAGTCATCTCGTTTTGCGTCAGTGTCCCTGTCTTGTCTGTGCAAATGACCGTTGCACCGCCTAATGTCTCAACGCTGGAAAGCTTCTTCACTAAAGCATGTCTTTTCGCCATTCGCTGTACGCCCATTGCAAGGGCTAATGTTACAGTAGGCAATAATCCCTCAGGCACATTTGCTGTGATTATACCTATTGCAAACATAAATGTATCAACTAATGACCTTCCCATCAAAAGACCTAAAAGGAAGAAGAATACTCCCATCACAAGAGACAAATACGCTATCACTTTTGCAACTCTCGTAAGCTGCTTTTGCAGTGGGCTTTGCTCTACGCTTATTGTTTGTGTCAATGAAGCTATCTTGCCAAATTGGGTATCCATACCTGTAGCATAGACAACTGCCGTTCCAGAGCCAGATGCGACATTTGTACCCATAAAGACAAGATTTGGCGCTTGTATAAGCGATACATCATCGTCTAAGACAACATCAGACGTTCTTCTGACAGGTTCTGATTCTCCTGTCAACGCAGCATTAATAGTCCTCATCTCAAAAGCTTCGATAAGTCTTGCATCAGCAGGCACATGGTCGCCTTCTTCAAGGTATATAAGATCTCCTGGTACTAATTCACGAGCTAATATTTGTTCTTGTTGTCCATCCCTTATGACTTTCACATACGATGGCAGCATCTTCTTAAGGCTTTCTGTAGCTTGTTCTGCCTTAAACTCCTGCCAGAAGCTAAACAAAGCATTTACGATTATTACAAGTATTATCGCCCACCCAAGCTGTGGCATTCCACCTATAAATGAAAGTATGCTGGCTATCCAGAGGAGTATCGCCAATAAATGCGTAAAATTTGCTATAAACCTTGAAAACATGGATGTCTTTTTGACTTCTTTTATTTCATTATAGCCATACTTTTCCAATCTTTTGCTGGCTTCTTCTTTTGAAATGCCCTTTATGGATGTGTTTAGCTCTTTAAACAATTGGTCTTCTGTAATTCTAAATATATCATCAGTTTTCAAAGCACCAAACCTGTATTAAACAGGTTTCACACCTCCCTCTATAATAATATTCTATAGTAAACACTTTGGAGAAGTGAAAATACTTCATAAAGGCATAATAATCACCTCATACATTTTTCTCCAGTATAGCATTATTCTGCTGCATAGTTAAACTTCAATTTAGCCTTATTATCCCTAATTAAAGCTATACAATCTTCTTCTTATGAAGCTTATAGCTTATTTTGTCTTGCAATCTTCATTTATCGCATAAAATCACACTTTTGCAAAATAAAAAAACCATAGCAAAATCATGCAACGCAAAATTCGCTACAGTAATTCTATATCATATTATTGATTCTGCAAAATCTCATGAAATTCTTTTTCACATCTTAAATCATCAGAGATTTCTGCAGTTTGCTCTTTATACGATTTAATGACGACAATAGGCGTCTGCTGTTCTGAATTTCCTGACGGATTGTCTAAAAAAAGCCTCTCAACGTATGATTTTGAAACACCTTTGGATGCACCGATGCAATCAGCACAGTGCAAATCATTTGCATCGATTATAACAGTATCGATGCCTGTTTTCTCTTTTATCATATCGCATACCAAGTCAGGTTCAGCAGGACCTAATACTATGTACTTGTGATAAGGTGCCATGGTTCCTGCCACGTCATCTATAAGCGCAACTTTTCTCCCTGCTATCTTGAAAAAAAGTCCTCTTTTCTTAAATATTTTGCCTATTGCACTTACAAGTGCAGCCACAAAAATCCTAAGCCAACCAACCTCATTTATGGCACACTGCATGGCTTGTGGCGAAGTTAGGCTCCCATTTCTCCCCGTAAACCTGCATAAGATTTTAGCCAAAAATCCCACTTTTATCTCATCAGGCATATATGCCCTTCCCTGGGTAATAGCCACAACGCTTTCTGCAATGGCTATCAAATCCCCTTCTTCTGCAATATCTTTTGTGTATCTTGATACCACATCAGCTATATCGTCATCTTTTGTTATAACATGGGTCCTTATAGGAATTTTCCCGTATGGCAATTAATATAACCCCCAATAAAACTTATTTCCATTTTCTTGATGTTGTGATATATTAAGGTTGTACATAAATAATTATATCACAAATGTATCAAATTTATGTCAACAATATAAGAAAGAAGGAGGTCTTTTATTTGAAAAGTATATTGACAAACATCAGGCTTGATACAAAAGCCGCAAATAACTGTATAAAGGAAAATAAAAGTTTAATAGGCTTTGACTTTTATACAGATATTCCGGAATACAGCGTAGAAAAATCGGATGGTGATTATATAATTGTATTTAAAGATGCTTCAATAAATATGCCAGACGGAACATATACAGTTGATGACGGCATCGTCGATAAGGTCATATTGAAGTGCAATGAAAAAAATGTAGATGCCACGATCAAACTGTCCATGGAATCAGATAGCGACATTAAAGTGTCAAATGGAGTACCCGCTAAGATGGATTTCTACGTTGACAGAACACCACTTAAAAAGATTTTATCAGACAAAAAAATCGCACTAAATCCTGTACATAAAAAAACTACTAAAAGCCCTACAAATCTTTTACCTCAAGTGCCAATGAAGGATATCGCAAAAAAGACAAGTGAATTGCTTAATTTGCTATATGCAAAGCCACATATAATAGGAAGCAATTACAGCGACTCATTTGCCATAAATGATGATGTAGAATACGATATTGCAATAAGTTTTGCAACCGAAGCATCTTTAAAAGATGAAAGCGGATTTAAGATATACTACGACGAACAAAATGACAAATCCATAAGGCTTGCTGAAATCCTCAATAAAGCTTTAGAGCGAAAATCTCCATTGAACAATTTGGGAATACATGCAAAAAAATACAAAGATGAATTTTTTGAAATACCTATTGTGACAATTGTACCTGCCATAGAAAACAGCAGATTAGATGATGCACATTTAAGAGACATAGACTACAGAAGCAAAATTGCATTAGCAGTATTTAATGGAATACTGGAGTATTTTAAATCTAATTAATAAAGCAAGTAAAAGCTATAATATAATCTGTATTAAATTTTATTTCTACTCTAAAAACAAGAAAAACCGCCCTGCTAACTCCAGAGCGGTTTAAAATATTCTACTTGATTTTTTCCTATTTTTCTCCTTATACATATTTTTATCTGCCATGATTATCACATTTTCCAGATTGCAAACAGAATTATAATATGCTGTTCCCGCACTTATTTCAATACGAATATCCCCAGTTTTGCATCTTTTGTTGATGCTTTTTCTGATTCTATTTATTACCATTTGTGCTACATACATTTTATTACTTGAAATCAATATAAAGAACTCATCACCTCCGTACCTTATTGCAATATCATCTTTTCGTATACTTTCCTTAATAGACTGTCCAACGATCTTTATAACTTTATCTCCTTCTAAGTGTCCCTTATTGTCATTAATAAACTTAAGATTATCAATATCAATGATGATTAAATAAAATCGTTTATGTAAATTTGCTTCCGATATTTTTATTTTTAATTGCTCCCAATAATTTCTGTTATACAATCCTGTTAAATAATCTCTATATGCATATTTATATAAATTGTCTTGTAATCTAATAAAGGCTAAATAGTACATTGTTTTGTCCAAATTAAATTTATAAACAGTCACTTTATAATATTTAATTTCATAACTAATAGTATTATCAAAAGGAAGATAATCAAATATATGTAATTCAGATAAATGTTCTTCGGCAATAGTTTTATCAACATTGCTATAACAAATGCTACGTTGCTGATTTATTAAAATGCATATTATATCTTCAGATTCAGTAATCTTATCCATTTTCATTCTCCTTTTAAAGTAATTGTGTGCTTTATTAGAACATATATTTATAAAATTTGAGTTAAACTAAAAATGTTCTAATTAAGCACGAAGGTGGTTAATATGAAACTAATACTTGACAATGATAACCGAAATATTATTGGTCCTCGCTTAAAAACCATAAGATTAAAAAATAAATTGACTCAACAACAATTATCTGCAAAATTAGAAACAATAGCTGTATACATAGACAGAGCAAGTATCTCTAAAATTGAGCAACAAAAACGCATCGTTACCGATTTTGAATTACTTGCTTTATCCGAAATACTTAAAGTCAGCCCTAATTGGTTGTTAGGACTTGAAAAATAATTTTGTTCTTTATTAGAACATTATATCATTTGTTTTATCTTTTGTAAATCAATTTTATTTCCATTATATTATATTGAATTAATAAATTTACTGCACTATAATTATAGTAGCGCGAGTTTAATAAAATCCAGATGAGGATGGCGAGAGACACCTTTTAAGGTGGCCGAAGGAGCAATATGAAGTGGGTCACGGCTTCATAAAATCTCTCAGGCAAATTAATCGCTATTTGATGGGACTCTGGAAAGCCGTATGGCACCGATGGGGCAATACCTTTTGGTAGAAACTCTCAGGTCATGATACAGAGGAATATGATGACACTTGTCTTCATATTCCTTTTTTGTTGACAAATTTAATTAGGAAGGGATGAACTGATTGGACAGCTTAAAAAGAACTCCACTTTACGACATCCATAAAAAGTACGGCGCAAAGATGATAGATTTTGCAGGATTTGAAATGCCTGTACAGTACGAAAGCATACTTAAAGAACACGAAGCAGTCAGAAAGAACGCAGGTCTTTTCGATGTATCACACATGGGTGAAATAATTGTAGAAGGTCGTGACTCTGAAAAATTCATAAACTACATGGTTACAAATGACATCACAAAAATTGGTGCAAACCAAGCAATGTATTCTCCTATGTGCTATTCTAATGGCACAACAGTAGACGATTTATTAGTGTACAAATTTTCTTATGAAAAATACATGTTAGTAGTAAATGCCAGCAATATAGATAAGGATTACAAATGGCTATGGGAAAACAAAAATGACTTTGATGTGGAAATAAAAGATGAATCAGGAGAGATCTCAGAGCTTGCTTTGCAAGGGCCAAAATCGCAGGAAATACTTGAGAAAATTACAAATTACGATTTAGACAGTTTAAAATACTACCATTTTGATTACATGGACTTAGACGGGATAAATTGCCTTGTTTCAAGGTCTGGCTACACTGGCGAAGACGGCTTCGAAATATTTTTAAAAAACGAATATGTAGCATTGATGTGGGAAAAAATCTTATCTGTCGGAGAAAATCTTGGCATAAAGCCCGCCGGCTTAGGGGCCAGAGATACGCTGAGATTTGAAGCAGGACTTCCACTATACGGCAATGAACTTTCTGATGACATAACACCATTAGAAGCTGGATTAGGTTCATTTGTTAAACTTGATAAATCGTTTTTAGGAAAAGAAGCTCTTTTAAATCAAAAAGAAGAAGGACTTAAAAGGAAAATAGTGGGATTTGAAATGGCAGATAATGCTATACCGCGCCATGGTTATGATGTTTATGCAGAAGGCGAAAAGATCGGATATGTGACAACCGGATATCTATCGCCTACGCTAAAGAAAAACATAGGTATGGCGTTAATAAATAGTCAATTTACCACTATTGGCAATGAAATAAACATAATAATACGCAACAAGCCATATAAGGCTTTTGTGACAAGCAAAAATTTTTACAAGAAAAATTACAAAAAATAGGAGGTTATTTTTATGAAAATTTTAGAAGGTCTTTATTACTCAAAAAATCACGAATGGGTAAAAGTTGAAGGCGACAAGGCATACGTTGGAATAACTGATTTTGCTCAGCATTCATTAGGCGACATAGTCTACGCAGAACTTCCTGAAATTGATACAGTATTAAATGCAGGAGATACATTAGGCACTGTTGAATCAGTAAAAGCAGCATCTGATGTCTACTGCCCTATAAGCGGCAAAGTAGTTGAAGTAAACCAAGCCGTCGCAGACGATCCATCACTTTTAAACAGCGATCCATACGAAAACTGGATGATTTGCATTGAAATAAATGACAATGGTGAATTAGACCAGCTTATGTCACCGGAAGAATACAGCGATTTTTGCAATTAATCAAAATTTTTCTAAAAGGAGTGGGTATAGTGCACAAATACATCCCAACATCCAATGCCCAACAAAGCGAAATGCTTAAATCTGTGAATGTAAAATCAATCGAAGATTTATTCGTGGACATTCCAGAGGATATAAGGTTAAAGCAGAAGCTTAATGTGGAAGGTCCTATGTCAGAGGCAGAGCTTATAAAAAGCATGAAAGAATTGGCTAAAGATATTAAGACGACAGATGATCTTATTTGTTTCTTAGGTGCAGGCGTATACGATCATTTTATACCATCTGTTGTAAAGCACATAGTATCAAAGCCTGAATTTTATACAGCTTATACGCCGTACCAACCTGAGATAAGTCAAGGTACATTGCAAGCCATATATGAGTATCAGACGATGATATGCAACTTGACTGGTATGGATGTTTCAAACGCATCTATGTACGATGGTGCTACAGCTTTAAGCGAGGCTGCAAAAATGGCCTCCGTTGTTACAAACAGAAAAAAAGTGCTTGTATCATCGTCAGTTAATCCTGAGGCAAAAAAAGTACTTCGTACATACATGAGATTTAGCGATATAGAAATTGTTGAGATAGATGATAAAGAAGGCACGATAGATGTAGATCTTTTAAAATCTTCTATTGACAGCAATACGGCAGCATTCATAGCACAAAATCCGAATTTCTTCGGCATAATAGAAGATTTTGATGATATAGAAAAACTTGTTCATAAAAACGGTTCACTTCTCATCATGTACGTTGAACCTATATCATTGTCTATATTAAAAACTCCTGGCGAAATAGGTGCTGATATAGCGGTTGGTGATGGTCAACCACTTGGAAATAGTCTTAACTTCGGCGGTCCTCACCTGGGATTTTTTGCAACTACGCAAAAATTAATGAGAAAATTGCCAGGTAGGATTATAGGCGAAACAAATGATGTAGATGGAAAAAGAGGGTTTGTATTGACGCTGCAAGCAAGAGAACAGCACATAAGGAGAGAAAAAGCCACATCAAATATTTGCACAAATCACTCACTGAACGCATTGACTGCCGCCGTGTATATGGCAACACTTGGAAAACATGGCATCAAAGAGGTTGCTTCACAGTGCTACAAAAAGGCTCATTATGCATATAATAAGCTACTAAAAACTGGAAAGTTTAAGCCTCTATTTGAAAAGCCATTTTTCATGGAGTTTGCAATTAATTGTGAAAACAACGTGGATGACTTAAATGAACTTCTTTTGTCAAATGGCATAATTGGCGGTTATAACCTTGAAAAAGAGTATAAAAAGTACAAAAATTCAATGCTTATCTGCGTCACTGAAAAAAGGACTAAAGAAGAAATTGATAAGCTTGTGAATGTCATGGGAGGTGCAAGTGATGAGCTACGATAAACTTATATTTGAAGTATCAAAACCAGGCCATACAGCGTACAGCCTTCCACCATTAGATGTAGACGATTTTGAATTAGAAGAATCCATTCCAGACGAACTTTTAAGGCATACAGAGTTAATCCTTCCTGAAGTCAGCGAGGTAGAGCTTGTAAGGCATTATACAAATTTGTCATATAAAAACTACAGCGTCGACGAGGGATTTTATCCATTAGGGTCTTGCACTATGAAGTACAATCCAAAAGTAAATGAAGATATTGCCAGCTTTGAAGCATTTACTGATATACATCCACTGCAAAGTGAAAGCACTGTACAAGGCGCTTTAAAGCTTATGTACAATTTGCAAGAAATGCTAAAAGAAATAACAGGCATGGATGGGATAACGCTTCAGCCTGCTGCAGGAGCTCATGGAGAGCTTACTGGAATGATGATAATTAAATCATACTTCGAAAGCATCGGTGAATACAAAAGAAAAAAAATCTTAGTACCTGATTCTGCCCACGGCACAAATCCAGCCAGCGCCGCGACAGCCGGTTTTGAAGTTGTAGAAGTAAAATCCGGGCATGATGGCCTTATAGACATAGATTCATTAAAATCAATGCTTAACGATGATGTGGCAGGGTTAATGCTTACAAATCCAAATACTCTCGGCCTTTTTGAAAAAAACATCATAGAAATAGCTAAGCTAGTTCATGATGCTGGAGGCCTTCTGTACTATGACGGAGCAAACATGAATGCCAACATGGGTATAACAAGACCAGGTGACATGGGATTTGACGTGGTCCACATAAATCTCCATAAGACTTTTGCCACACCACACGGTGGAGGCGGGCCTGGAAGCGGACCAGTGGGAGTTAAAGGCAATCTTGTAGATTTTCTGCCTGTACCTGTAGTTGAAAAAAACAATGATAAATATTATTTTAAGTATGATTTACCGCATACAATAGGAAGAGTAAGGAGTTTTTACGGCAATTTCAACGTACTTGTCAAAGCGTACGCATATATATTGACTATGGGTGCTGAAGGACTTAAGTTTGCCAGTGAAATGGCTGTTTTAAATGCAAACTATCTTAAAGAAAAGCTTAAAAGCCACTATGATCTTCCATATGATACAATATGCAAACACGAATTTGTCTTAAGTGGCCTCAAGAATAAAGAAACTGGCATAACAACGCTCGATGTGGCAAAAAGATTGATAGATTATGGATTCCATCCTCCTACTATCTACTTCCCTCTCATAGTTGACAGCGCACTAATGATTGAACCGACTGAGACCGAAAGCAAAGAGACTTTAGATGAGTTCATAGATGCGATGAAATCAATCGCTAAAGAAGCAGAAGAAAACCCAGAAATATTAAAGACAGCACCTCACAATACGCCTGTAAGAAGGCTTGATGAAGTAAAAGCAGCAAGAAATCCAATAGTAAAAGCCAGTGTCTAATGACACCGGCTTTTATAATATTATTCTACAACAACGTCTGACAAAACTAACTTTACAGGATTCGCTATAGAATCACCTACTGGGCATGTTTTTTCAATAAACTTTGCAAACTCCTCTGCTTTTTCTTTTGAAGCATCTGTCTTAATGTGCATCTTAAATCTTATCTCTTGGAAGCCTGGTCTTACGTCGGATTTTCCCATGAAGCCATCCAAATCAATATCGCCTTCTAGTTCTACCCAGAAGTCTTGAAGATTTATGCCTTTTGCCTTTGCAAAAGCTGATGCTACAATGGTTTGGCAAGAGCCCAAAGCACAAAGCAATGCCTCTACAGGATTCATTCCTTTATTTGTACCGCCCATTTCTTTCGGCTCGTCTAAAACCATCTTAAAGCCTCTTACTTCGCTTTCCACTGCCAATCCTTCCGGCAATTTTTTAGAAACCGCCTTAAAAGTTTCCACTGCCATTTTAATTACCTCCTTATTTATTTCAAAGCTTTTATATAAGCTTTGATCGCTATTTACACTTTATGTATCGATTCTTTAAAAATGTCTTTTACTGCCTCCATTATAGTCTCACTTCTGGTAGGATGAGTGTATATGGCTTTCTTAAGATCATCTGCCTTTGCACCACTTTGACATGAAGTAGATAATATCTGAGCAATTTCAGATGCATCGCTTCCCACAACCCATGCTCCCAAGACATCTCCATCTTCGGAAGATATGATCTTGGCAAAACCTTTTGTTTCACCGTACGTTTTTGCTCTGCCATTAGCTGCAAAGTAAAATTTACCCACTTTTACATTTCCAAATTTGCTCTTAGCCTCTTCCTCCGTATAGCCGAAATAACCTATCTCCGGCTCTGTAAATACAGCAGCAGGTATTTTCATATAATCGAGAGCAACATTGCCTCCAAAAATATTGTCAACTGCTGCTTCTCCTTGCGCTGATGCCACATGTGCCAGCATCATTTTGTTTGTAACATCGCCAATGGCGTATACATTATCAATATTCGTCCTTAAGTATTCGTCGACTTTTATAGCTTTTCCATCGAATTCTAAAAGTTCTGAAATTGGCCCTACATCTGTATTTAGTTTTCTTCCAATGGAAATAAACACTTTGTCAGCATATATACATTTTGTCCCACCATCTTTTTCTATCGTTACAATGCTTCCACCGTTTTCTTCTTCTAAAATCTTTTCGACCTTAGAAGATGTGTAAATCTTCATACCACGCTTCTGCGCCTCAGACTTTATTAAATTGCTTACTTCTTTATCAAGTTGAGGAAGAAGTCTTGGCATCATCTCAACGATAGATACTTTTACTCCAAATTGGTTCATTATAAAGGCAAACTCCATGCCAATTACACCACCACCTATTATGCACATGCTGTCAGGCAATGATGTAATCTCCAAAATGTCGTTGCTATTTATGACGTTCTTTGATTTAATGCCTTCAATAGGCAATTCTTGCGGATTAGAACCAGTTGCTATTATTATGTTTTTCGCCTTTATCTTATTTTCTCCAAATAATATGTTTTTATCTTTGTCTATTTTTGCTTCTTCAGAATACAAATCAACACCATTGGCTTTAAGCAATGCTTTTATGCCAGATACAAGCTCGTTTACTATACTATCCTTTCTTTCAACCACTTTTTTGTAATCAAAAGATTTTACATCTACACTAAGGCCAAATTCATCTGCCCTTTTTATAATGTCATAAACTTCTGCAACTCTTGCGTAAGCTTTTGTGGGTATACAGCCTCTATTAAGACAAGTACCGCCCACTTTATCTTTTTCGAAAAGTGCCACTTTTGCACCTTTTTTTGCAGCTTTTATAGCAGCCACATAACCTCCAGGGCCGCCACCTATGACAGCCAAATCATAATCATTTACTTCACTATAAAATGTATCTGCATCACCTGAAATTGACTTTTGAGAAACTTCTTCAGATTCTGATATCAACGAAATGACATCTCCTGATTTTACTGTACTACCGGCAGGAAAAATAATCTTAGAAATTATGCCATCATATTCTGAATACACTTCAAAATTCATTTTACCAACCGATATATCGCATAAAGAAGTTCCTTTTTTAACAAATTGCCCTTCGCTAATATACCATTTAGTTATTTTGCCCTCATTAATAGTATCAGACAAAACAGGTACCTTAACTTCTAACTCCATAAGGTACACCTCCAATTTTAATCACTATTCACTAAATTATTATTGCTTGAATTAAAATCATTAAACAGGTTAATTATTTGACAACTCACTCTAACCATATTTTAGTACTATTTAGGCAATAATTCAATATTTTGAACATAATTTTGATTAAAACATGACCTCAAGCAAATTCTCTAATGTTATGTTTGAAAAATATTCTCCAATATCTATTGATGATAACACATCTTTCACATCATTCTCAGAATGCTTTACACCTTTTAGCATTTCCTCTACATCTTTTACATCCTTTTTCCCAAAAAAATCTCCGTATATCTTTATGTCTTTTATTATTCCATCAGACACGTTCAAATCCACTTCTACTGTGCCACCCGAGAATTTCTTTTCATTTTTTAAATTGTAATCTGGAGACATGCCAAAATTCCATTCCCAAGTGCTATACTTTTCATTTTTAAGTTTTTCTATATTTCTTATATCTTCGTCTGTGAATTCATAAAGCCCACTTCCACCTGTAGTTAACCTTATATCATCCATTATAAGGTTAATAAATTCTTCTATATCTATAGGCTTTTCCAAATGTTCGTTTATATTCGTCACTCTTTTAGATACAGATTTCACACCTTTGTCTTCAAATTTTATAGGCCGTACCTTTAATGCTGCTGATAAATCTGCCATATTTGACGACACCAGCAGTGTTCCATGATGAAGTATCCTATTTTTATAATAATACTGCGCATTACCTGAAATTTTCTTGCCATCGATTGTTATATCATTTCTGCCAGAAAATTCAGCATTTAAAGATAGCTTTCGCAGTACATCAATAATAGGCTGTGTAAATCTTCTAAAATCATTAAATCCATTCAAATCATCGTTTACAATAAAGGTGAAGTTAACATTGCCTAAATCGTGAAACACTGCTCCACCTCCAGACAGCCTTCTCACAACCGGTATATTGTACTCTTTAACATAATCAAGGTTAATCTCCGCCAAAGCATTCTGATTTTTTCCTATTATTATGCTTGGCCTATTTCTCCAAAGCATAAAACATTCATCGCTAAATTGCTTTAGCACATATTCTTCTGCTGCTAAATTGAAATAAGGATCTGTGATTTTGTTGTAGATATAAATCATAGTGTACACCCTTTCCAAAAATTAAACTATTCCTATTAAAGTATATCATTTAAAACAATAAAGGCCAATAATATACTAAGCTTTATATGAATTCAATATTGTCTCTTATCGAAAAGCCAAAAACTTATGGCAAAAAATATTAAGCTATATGCTAAAAATAATACAATGATATTTAACACATTAAAGACTGGTATTACTGAGCCAATAAATAGTAGATACTAACTTGTATACGATGTAAATGATAAAGGATATGTTTTAGGGAAAATAACAATTACTACATAGATGGTAATATAAGTTAATACAGAAATCATCACCGTGCCAGATGTACTTCTCGATATCTGTGAAATTGTAATAGCAAAAAATATTATTGGAATCAATGGAAAAACTGACAATATATATGCTACTATAGTAGAACCTATACTAATTGACATGAAAGAGTTTAAAATTATTCCACATGCAAGGCTTGAGATAAATCCCAAAAGCAATATCATACATGAGTATATTAATATCGCCATAAATTTTGAAATGTATATTCTGATACGGCTTACGGGTCTTGTCAGGATCGCTTTTATAGTGCCATTTTCTTGCTCTGATGTAAACACATCAGCAGTAACCATAAAGACGATCAACGGCAAAATAAAAGTAACTAATACAGATAAAACTGTCATTGGAAAATTCGATATATAAAGGCCTATTAGTCCATTTACAAATTTACCAATCAACGCAAATGCAATAGACATAAAAAATATAAACATAAGTAAAAGCAAATATTTTTTTCTGTACAGAATCTTTATCAACTCATTAAGCAAATCTTTTTTTATCTTTATCATTGCAATCCTCCATCCGTTTTATTTATGGTTTCCATAAAATACGCTTCAAGACTTCCTTTTTTTAATGCTTCTTCCATTGTAGCAACGCTTAATAAACGACCTTCCTTCATGACAGCGATCTTATTGCACATAATTTCTAATTCATGTGCTAAATGGCTTGATATTAAAAATGTAGTTCCTTTTTCTCTATTTTCATTCATTATAATTTTTCTTATGGATACCATTCCTTCTATATCTAATCCATTGGCTGGTTCATCAAGTATGACAAGCTTTGGGTTCGATATAAGCGCCAAAGCCAACCCTAACCTTTGCTTCATTCCAAGCGAAAACTCTTTTACTTTTTCATTTTGAAATTTTACCAATCCGGTGATGTTCAGCATCTCTTCAATTCTATAATCATCAATGTCATCATAGTAAGATGCAGCGATTTCTAAATTTTTCCTGGCACTCAAAAAATCGTACAATGCTGGTGCTTCAATTAAACACCCTACATCCCTCAGATACTTCTCCTGAATATCATCTATTTTATTTGAAAAGATCTCTACGCTTCCACTATCAGGTTTCATAAGGCCTACTATAATTTTCATTGTGGTTGTCTTGCCAGAACCATTTGGACCAAGCAATCCGAAAATATCCCCATCGTCAACACTAAAAGAAATCGAATTGATTCCTCTCCCATTGTGATATCTTTTCGTTAAGTTATCAACTTTCAAAACCATCGCATTCCCTCCAAAATAAAAAAGTGGCACAACAGGCCACTCTTTTATAAATTATTTAGTGTATACCATGAAATCTTCCAGCATTATTTACAGTAATTACTTGCTTTCCAGTAGTATCAATCGTATCAATTTTTGTATTGCCTACATTGCTGATGTTTGCATCTACTGTCAAATTTATATTGTGCACATTGCCACTGGTATCGGTGCCTGAAATTGCAATGTTAAATTCGTTGCTTTTTAATAAATTGCCATCAACAGTAGCTGTCAATCCTATTGATTTAACATCGATGTTGCTAAGGGTCGGAATCAGGTTCATTATGTTTTTCATGCTTGCCATACCATTGTTTGATATTTCTGCACTGCTGTGATTTTTAATTCTATCCATATTCTCTGCCATAGCTGAAATAGCTAATTTAGCAAGTTCTGGAATTTGTGATCCTTGTAAATTTACACTGATTGTCTGTCCATTCTCAATGAAATCATTTTTTACATTGCCAACCAGAGTATCTGCCAAAACTTCCGCTAATTTAACAGTACTACTGGAGCTTGTCAAATTCTCCATCTTGTCAAATCTCTTTCCACTCATGCTGTAGTACTTTCCATTAACTTCTGTTATCAAGTTGCCGTTATCATAACTGCTTTCAAAGTCGTTAGTTAAGCCCATAATATTTAGACTTGTTTTAGTAGAAAAATTGCCATTGTCAATTTTTTTAGTGGTAGTTCCTGTTAAAACTGTATTACCATTATCTGTAACTGTAAATTGCGCATCAATAGTTGAATTTTTAGCCAGCAAAGTTGAAACTACAGCATTTTTGTATGTTTCGTACCCAGAACCGGACGATGCAAAAGCCATTAAGCTGTAAGTCAATAGCATTGTGCCAACCACTAAAGCTACAATCGCAATTTTTAGTCCTTTCTTTTTCATAATATTATCTCCTTTTTATAAATTTGTTTACATACATTATAGTTCTCATTTTTACCATTATCAATGACTGTAGCGATTTTTAATGATCTTTTAATAAAATAATTCTATTATTGCCCATTTGAGCCTGAAAGTTTCACATTAACTGTAAGTGTTTGACCGTTTCTCCAAATTGTCACGCTTATCACATCACCAACATTGTGTTTATTTAAAATATTTTCAAGTTGATTAAATGTGGTTACATTATTTCCATCTACAGCGGTTATTATATCACCTGCTTGAAGGCCTGCAGCATCAGCACCGCTTCCTTGCTGCACTTGTGCAATATAAAGTCCTACCGGTATATTGTATTGATTTGCTTGCTGCTGCGTTATTTGTTGCACACTTACACCTATAACAGGTCTTTCAATATATCCCTTTTGAATAAGCTCTTCAATTATAGGTTTTGCCTCGTTTATAGGTATCGCAAAACCCATTCCTTCAAGCGGCACACTTTGGCTTTGAAATAGTCCAAAAGGATCCCCAGAACTTGAACCGCCAGTTGATGTAAGCTTTATGCTTGTTATTCCTATCACTTCACCGATGCTATTTACAAGAGGTCCTCCACTGTTTCCTGGATTTATCGCAGCATCTGTCTGGATAAGATTTACCGGACCATAATCACTTTGCAAATTTCGATTTAAACCGCTTATGATACCTGCTGTCGCAGTTCCAGCAAAGCTGTCACCCAATGGATTTCCTATAGCTACTGCTAATTCTCCTACTTCAAGCTTTGATGAATCTCCTAATTTTGCAGGTGTCAAATTTGTAGCATTTATCTTTAAAACCGCAAGATCTGTCCTTGAATCTTTACCTACCAATTGTGCAGGAAATTTCCTTCCGTCAGACAAGTTTACGGTTATCTTTGATGCGCCTTCCACAACATGATCATTTGTGACAATGTGACCTTCCGAATCTATGATTATTCCAGAGCCGCTTCCTTCCTCAACGTAAGAATTGCCACCGTATCCATAAGCCCCATAACCATTAATATATGTATCTATACCGACAACAGATGGGCTTACAGCCTTTACAATGTTTGTAATCAAGTTAAAATTGTTGTTGTCAGATGAAAGCGGTAAATACCTATTCACAACTTGAGTATTGCCTGTATCAACGTATTTAACAATTCCAGCTCCTAAAGCACCACCAGCCAATGCAGCAACAAGTGCTACAGCTACAAATGACATAAACATTTTTCTTCTATATCTTTTAACCATCTTGCCTAAACTTTTCTTATCATTTTTTGGATTGACCTCAGGAAGCCTGTAATTTTCAAAACCATTGTTGAATTCCATTTATACCAACCTCCTTACAATTTTTTCTTTTCATGATTATATTATAAATAACATTTTTTAAGAATTTGTGAATACTTTGTAAATATTTTTTTACGTTTTAAAAAAATAATACTATCCTTATATAGGATAGCTTAATTTTATGTACTATGAGCACGTTAAAAGTTAAATATAGATATATTTTATATCAATTGATAGTTTTTTGTAAAAAATTGGGTATATGATAAAAGTGCAACTGTAAAACACGCTATTGCTGTAGTAGACGTCATCATAAATGTAACCATCATTTGGTATTTTACTGCATTTACAGGATCGACGCCACCAAGAATAAGGCCTGTCATCATGCCTGGTAACTGCACAATTCCAAGTATTTTCATGCTGTCTATCGTAGGCATCATTCCTGTTTTAATAGCTATTTTTAATATTTTTTGTGATGCTTGTCTTGAATTGGCTCCCAAAGCAAGGTACGTTTCAATTTCGTGTCTTCTGTTTTTTACCTCGTCTTTAAGCCTTGACACTGTCAAGCCTGATGAAACCATTGCATTTCCTATTATCATCCCAGATACAGGAATCACTTCCTGCGGTCTAAAATGGATGCTACCAAATAATATAAGTGCTGTAAGTGTTATAGCAGCACCAAATGCAATAGATATCGTTATAAAATAAAACACATATGGTATTCCCTTTCCCCTTTTGGCTGCATTGTTTCCCGCCACAATAGTCATTAAAATAACCATTGCAAGTGTAAAAAATATATTATTTGCTCTAAAAATATAATGAAGAATATATCCAACAATCGTCAGTTGTACAATTGCTCTTATAGAACCAATAATAACTTCTTTTTCAACCCCAAGTTTCTGATAATATGAAATGAAAATTGATACTAATACGAGACTTGATGACAATATAAGCGACAAAACGCTCATTTAATCCCCCTCCTTTGTCAATTTTCCATTAATAAAAAGCCTTGTCACATCATTTTTGGGATTTGAGAAAAAATCTTTCGTATTTCCATATTCAATCAGTTTACCATTGTTAATGAAAATGGTAAAGTCTCCAACACGCTTCGCTTGTTCCATGTTGTGCGTAATCCAAATAATTGTAAGATTTAATTTGTTTTTTAACTCCATGACAAGATCCTCAATCACTTGTGTAGATGCTGGATCAAGTGCAGACGTAGGTTCATCTAACAGTAATACTGTAGGCTCATTTGCAAGTGTTCTTGCTATTGAAACTCTCTGTGCTTCACCACCAGATAAGTCATCAACTTTTCTTTTTCTATAATTTTTATCAAGCCCAACTATACTCAAGTAATATTCAACATCAATATTTTTCTTTCCTTTAAGCATAGGTCCGTATTTAATATTGTCCTCAACAGTTCCTTCAAAAAGATATGGCTGCTGAAAAACCATCCCAATCTTTCGCCTAAGTTCTATTACGTCGTAATCCTTTATGTCTCTCTCATTTATCAATATTTTCCCTTCAGTTGGATCGATAAGCCTATTTATTAATTTTATAAAAGTAGACTTGCCAGCGCCAGACGGCCCTATTATTGTATATATATAACCTAAAGAAATTTCCATTGATATATCTTTCAATATTACATCATCATGATCCTTAAAACCTACATCAATGAACTTTATTTTTTTCATTTCACACAAATGTATCCTCCTCGTATAATTATTATTAAAGGAAATAAATTTGTCTCACACATCTTTTGAAAAATACCCTCTCTTACACCTCTGATTCTTTATTTCCCTGAAATCGACTTAAACTTAGTATAACTGCAATTAAAGCCGCAGAGGTAAGTCCAAGAACACCGCCAAACCAAAATGGCGCATCTGGACTTATATGTACCCACATAGCTCCAGCTATAATAGATGCCAACAATAATCCTATACCTTGCATCATACCATAGATACCCAATACTGTACCTTTATATTTATCAGGGGAAACTTCGGCCACAAATGCCCGCTCAGCACCGCTTATAAATGCTGTATAAGCTCCATAAAATATAAATAAAAGAAAAATCACGGTTTTTGAACTAAGCACTGCAAACCCCAAATAGACAAGTCCATAAATAACATAACCAGAAACCAAAATCAATCTCCTCCCAAATTTATCTGACAACTTTCCGGAAGGGATGGCAAGTAGTGACGTGGAAACATTAAATACGAGATAAAGAAGCATTACATATGGAGAAGAAAAGCCCAAATTTTGTGCTTTCAAAAGTAGAAAAGTATTTGATGAATTCCCAAGGTTAAAAATAAATATGACAGCCAGATAAAGTTTTAATTTTAAGCTTAAATTTAAATTTTTGAACGTCAATTTTTCACTTTTTTGTTTCTTACTTTTATCCTCTTTGATAAATGGAATAATCATAATGCCAAGAATAGCAGGTATAATCGACCACATAAATGCTACCCTATACTTTAGCCCAATTGTTACTATGATAAAAGCAATAAAAGCACCTACAGATGATCCAGCCATATCAAGCATTTTATGGAGTCCATAAGATCCGCCAAGTTTATCCTTTTCACTAGACTGCGCAATAAGAGCATCCCGCGGTGCAGTACGGATGCCTTTTCCTGTGCGATCTATAATTCGCGCTATCAAAACACCTATCCATGATCCTGCTAAAAGAAGAAGTATTTTATAGATAGCCGAAGCTGCATATCCTATAAAAGTCAGCACTTTCTTGTTTTTGTATTTATCACCTATGTAACCGCTAAAGACCTTTAAAATCGATGCTATGCTTTCAGCAATACCTTCGATAATTCCTACAATTGCTGGCGAAGCCCCAAGTGTTGCCGTCAGGAAAAGAGGGACTATCGGATACACCATTTCTGTACTCATATCAATTAGCAAACTTACCATGCCAATCAGTACAATATTTGATACAACAACTTCTTTTTTTGAATTTGTCATGATCGATTGACTCCTCCTAAAAATTTCTCATTTTGCATGAAATAATAAAAGCTATATTGAAACTTGTTAAGATAATTTTAAATCAAATTAAAGTAATTTTGCAAATATTTATAGTAGAAAATAAAAAAGCTATCCTCATATATGGATAGCTCCTCTCCTATTCTTCAAATGCCTTTACAGGACAATGACCGTACTTCCTATCCTTAGCGACCAAAGTTGTAACATATGCTTTAGAATTTTTGTTAAATAATATATCATGTCCAACGCAAAGCCCAACAACCACATTCAGTTCTGTATTTTCTTTATTCATTATTTCAGCTTGTGTGATTGGATTGCATGTTGCAATGAATTTGTCCCTCTTTTTCTCTATTCCAATTTCTTTTACATCTACTGAACCTACCTTGCAACACACTGGTACAACTGTAATGTCGTATTTATCAAGCATCTTTACAAATTTCTTTGCTTCTTTTTCAAGTGAATAGCAAAAAGCAACGCCAATCTTCTTTATACCCATTTGCACAATTAAATTGATTATTTCATCTGCTCTGCTCCTTAATTCGCCATTTTCAGCCACAGGAAGCGTATTGGCTATTTTAATAATCTTATTCACATCATCATCGTTGTTATATTTTTCAATTGATTCATTAATAATATCTTTTTCTATAACTGTAGGACAATTCTTTGGGAAATTTCCATCACCTTTTGCGCAAGGTTTGTTAGGACATACTGCACAAGAAAATATAGAATCCATAAAATCACTCCTTGTATACTGTATTCATTTAATATTATATCATATACCCATCCCATTGTATAGGGGGTTAGTATATGATTGAATTTCGTGTATTTTCTTTCTCTAAGGTAAAATAAAATGAAGTTCCTTTATTTATCTCGCTTTCTATATGATATTCACTGCCATGCAAATCCAATATTTCTCTTACTATCGCAAGTCCCAACCCTGTACCTTTATTATCACCTTTGTAAAATTTTTTAAAAACATCTTGCATCTTTTCTCTCTCTATTCCTTTACCCGTGTCTGATACAATGACTTTTGCATGATCATCCTCTAATATCGAAGAAATAGTAATTAAACCTGCTTCATCAATGCTTTTTATCGAATTGCTTAAGAGATTCATCAGAACTCTTCTAATTAGTTCAACATCTCCATTTACAATAACATCAAGATTCTTCGTGACAATATTTATATTTTTACCATGTAACAATGGTTCAAAGCTTAAAATTACATCATCAACTAAATTTTTTAAATTAAAAGACGTTATTTTTAATTTAACTAAACCTGATTGAAGCTTTGATAATGATAAAACATCGTCTATCATTTTTGACATTCGATCGACTTCATTTAATGCAGCATTTAAATATCTATTCCTTTTTTCTTTATCATCACCATAAAAATCTAATAACATTTCACAGTATCCTTTTATAAGTCCTAAAGGCGTCTTAAGGTCGTGTGTAATATTTGCTATTAAATCTTTTTTAAATTTCTCTGCTGTACTGAGGTTTTTTGCCATACTATTCATCGACATTGCAAGATCTTCTAATTCGTCATTTGTCTTTACATCTAATTTCACGTCAAGATTCCCAGAGGCTATATTTTGCGCCGCATTTTTTAAATCATCAATTGGCTTTGTCAGCCTTTTCGACATGATAATTGACATAATGATTATTACAACAATACATATTAGTAGCATCAAAAAAAATTCACTTTTAAATATGACGGTAGTATCAGTAATAGTCGATAGTGGAATAGTCAATACCAGTTTTGCGTTTTGATTATTGTATGAAAATGATCTTATAACTGCAAGAGATTTTACACCAATTGATGGATGCGTAAATTCCACCACACTTAATTTTTCATTTGTATTAAGGAAAGTTTTTGGCAACCCTATTCCATAGCCTTGTCCGTTCCCATGTGTTCCAAAAATCAATTTACCTGTATCAGCTACTGCAATTACTTTTGCATTGGATTCTTCCATAAGCTCATTAGCAGTTTTGTCATCATTTTTAGATAACGCATTGGCAATTTCTAAGCTATAGTTTTTCAACTGATTAATCTTATAATAAGTGTATATCTTACTTATAAAGACAACTTGAGACAAGTAAAACAATAAAAAAATTATTCCTGTTATAATCAGATACGTAATAAAAAGCTTTTTTCTTATGCCTCTCACTTTAATCACCACCTAATTTATATCCATAACCCCATACTGTTTTTATAATGTCCCTTTTATCGCCAAGTTTTTCTCTCAACTGCTTTATATGTGTATCGACTGTCCTTAAATCGCCAAAAAATTCATATCCCCAAACAATATTAAGGCATTTCTCACGGCTTAACGCCTTCCCCATGTTTTGTGCAAGTAGATTTAAAAGATCAAATTCTTTTGGAGTAAGATCTATTTTCTTTCCATCAACTTTAACAACTCTTGAATCAGTGTCAATAGTAATACCCGAAAAAGATATTAGATTATCAGATTCAGTCCATTTAGATCTCGATAAGATAGCTTTTATCCTTGCTATGACTTCTCTCGGACTAAATGGTTTGACTACGTAATCATCAGCGCCAAGTTCAAATCCTAAAAGCCTATCGTATTCTTCACTGCGGGCAGTTATCATCATTACAGGTATTTTAGATGATTCTCTTATTGTCTTTAAAACATTCCAACCACTCATATCTGGCAACATTACATCCAACAAGACTATATCAAATGAATTATTTTTAAATATATTTATTCCTGTAATGCCATCTTCAGCAAATAAAGCATCGAAATTGTTCTTCTCTAAGTAAGTTTTTAAAATATCCCTCATTCCCTCCTCGTCTTCAATGACCAACACTTTTTCCATCATAAAACACCTCCAATTTTAGTTTACATATTCTAAAAACTATTTACAATATTATCAAAAAATCTTCACAAAAACATCACAATTTCATTAAAGATGTATCAAATATAATGGGTAGAATAAAAGTGTAAGATAAATAAATTTTGAAAGGAGATGTTTTTATGAACATCAAAAAATTAGTAGCATCAATAATGGTAGGAGGTTTACTTTTAACAGGCATTGCTGCATATGCAGAGACAGCAAATAACAATTCGCCTCAAATAAACACATCATATACTGCACCAAGGTATAGCAGAGCTCAAATGGTAGATTTTATGGCAAATCTTTTAGGAAAGTCTACAGACGAAACATTGAAACTTTTAAATTCCGGTAAGACACTGGAACAAATAGCAGTTGAAAATGGTGTAAAATTAGAAGACTTCAAAAATGCCTTGTTAAAACAAAAAACCGACTATATAGACCAAATGGTTAAAAATGGTGTAATTACAGAAGAAAGGGCAACAGAGCTAAAATCACTACTTAAAGAAAGAATAAATGCATGTGATGGTACTGGCAATGGTGGTGCAGGACTTGGAATAGGCTTTGGAAGAAATGGAATGTCAGGTAATGGATATGGCAAAGGACACGGTACAGGTTTCGGTAAAAATATGCATTTTCAATCAGGAAACAACTAATTCAGTTCCTAATGATAGTTTTGCACATTGATAATATACAATTTGCTGATTCATTTAATATGGCCACAGGAATTATCCTGCGGCCATATTATTTTTTATATTTTTAGTCTTCACAGTGTCCTTCATGTTCATGTTTTTCACATGCACTACCTGTAGATATCAAAGATCCATCAATATATTTCTTTACCACATCTTCAGCATCGCCAGACGCACCTGTAATGACATCAATGCCGTAAGAATTAAACAAATCTATTGCGCTTGAACCCATTCCACCAGAAATGATGCATTCAACGCCTTTGTCTTTCAAAAATTCCGGCAAATATCCTGGTCTATGTCCTGGATTTTCAATAAAATTGGCACTTACTATTTTATTTTCTTCCACATTAAAAATCCTAAATCCCTCACAATGTCCAAAATGCATTGAAACGCTTCTTCCATCAGTAGCAACAGCTATCTTCATTTAAACATCCATCCTTTCAACATTTCAAACATACGTCATATACAATTATAAATATATAATTATTTTTGTCATATGTCAACAAAAATATTAAAATTTCTCTGTAAAAAAATCCGGGATAACCCGGATTTTTTTAGAAGTACAGATCTCTTTCACCATTTTCTAACCGTTTGAGTCTATTTTTCGTCTCTTCTCTTACCTTATCAGAAGGAATATTTTCTATGTTTGCAGCAATCGTTTCTTCACCTATAGCCTTTGTAGCTTCATCACCGTAATCTAAAAGGAACTCCTTAAATGTAAGTATAGCATTTGGCAAACAGAAATTGTGAATCTGTCCTGATTTAGCAAAGCTCATAAACCTATCGCCAGTACGCCCCATTCTGTAACATGCTGTACAATAACTTGGCAAATAATGCTGCTCACATAGTGTTCTCAATATCTCATTTGGCGTCCTATGATCCCCTACTTCAAACTGAGGTTTCGTACTTTCTTTCCTTGATATTTCTTCGTAATAGCCACCTACACCTGTACAAGAACCAGCACTTACCTGAGATATGCCTACGCTTATAACTTCTTCTCTAAATTCAGGAAGTTCTCTTGTAGATAAGATCATTCCCGTATACGGTACGGCAAGCCTTATTACAGCTACAAGCTTTTTAAAATCTTTATCAGACACCAGATATGGGTATTCATCTAACGTTATATTTAAAGCAGGTCTAAGTCTTGGAACAGATATAGTATGTGGTCCAACACCAAATTTTTCATCAAGATGATTTGCATGGTACAAAAGTGCTATTGTCTCGTACTTGTAGTCATAAAGTCCATACAAGACTCCCAAGCCTACATCATCAATACCCGCTTCCATGGCTCTATCCATGGCAGTTGTATGATAATCGTAGTCATGCTTTGGCCCTGTAGGATGCATATATTCGTATGTGGGCCTGTGGTAAGTCTCTTGGAATAATATATACGTCCCTATGCCTACATCCTTTAACTTTTTATAATTTTCAACAGTGGTAGCAGCAATATTTACATTGACTCTCCTTATGCTGCCATTTTTCAATTTTGTATCGTAAATTGTCTTAATCACATCTAAGACATAATCAATAGGACAATTTACAGGATCCTCACCTGCCTCAACCGCCAATCTTTTATGTCCCATTTCCTCCAATATCTCTATCTCACGCCTTACCTCATCCATAGTAAGTCTTTTGCGTTCTTGTTCATTGGAGTGTTTGTAACCGCAATACCTGCAATTGTTAACACAATAATTGCTAATGTAAAGTGGCGCAAATATGACTATTCTGTTGCCGTAAATTTGCTCTTTAATATATCTTGCAACTTTGTACATTTCATCAAGAAGCTCATCATCTTCCAAATTTAGAAGAACTGCCGCTTCTTCAGGCGTAATACCTTTCAAATTTTTGGCTTTTTCAATGATTCTCAGTGCTTCATCTTTTGATGCACCTTCACCATATTTTAAAGCCGCTTTTATCTTCTCGTCGTCAATAAAATCTGCAATTTGCCTATCCATATATTGATTTCTCCTTCCCTTGCCCTCAGTAAATCCCTTGGGCTTAGTATTTATAATAAAATTATATACCTATTTTGTTAAATATTCAACAATGAAATTTTGCTAAAATAAATCGTCCATAAATCCTTTCCCTCTTACCTCAGAAACGTCTAAAATTGATATAAATGCATTGCTGTCAATGCTGTAAACTAGATGTTTAATATATGGAATTTGTGAAAGTGATACAACGCAATACAGTATTCTGCGATTAGTCTTTGTATATGCACCTTCAGCTTGAATAAACGTAACACCTCTTTTTAAATCATTCATGATTGCATTGCTAATCTTTTCCTCATCATTTGTAATTATAAAAAGCATCTTTCGCCTGTTAAACCCATTTATCGTCTTATCCAGCACAATCGAATTTATTGACATTGAAACAAGTGTGTATAAAGCACTTTTAAGCCCTATAAATATGGCTCCAGCCAAGACTATGAAAAAATTAATATATAGGTTTGTCTTACCCAATTCAAAATTCTCATATTTTTTCTTTACTAATACAGATATTATATCAAGTCCACCAGTTGAGCCATGATTAGCAAATACTATTCCCATGCCTGCACCTGTAAGTACACCACCGTAAAGGCATAATAATATGGGATCGTCAAAATTGATTAATTTATCTAAAAACTGAGTTAATATCAAAAAAACAGATAGAGAAGCTGTACCTAATATCGTATAGAAAGTAAATCGAGAACCTATTTTTTTGTAGCTTAAAATAAGCAATGGTATATTAAGCATGAAAATCGTGTATCCGGCAGGAAGTCCTGTCAAATACTGTACAATTAGAGAAATACCAGATACACCACCACTTAAAAGTCTTGCATGTACGATAAATGTATTAATTCCAATTGAATAAATAAAAGTGCCAAAGAGGATTCCCAGTATATTTTTTACGCTTAATCTGCTTCTTAATTTATTGTTGCCAACAAACATTATTATAATTGCCTCCTACAGTCTTATATAAACAAGATATTATATCAATGAAACATCTTCCAAAATTAAGTTTAAACTATGTCAGTTAATTATGCAATAAATTATTCAAAATAATTTTTTAAAAAGTAAAAATTTCATTTATGCTATTCTGATACATTTATATTCATAAAAACTAAAATAATTATGCATAAATTTTTATATTCACTTTCAAAAAAATAAAGCCAGCAGCAATGATTGCCACCAGCTTTTCATAATATTACTTGTTATCTTTGTCTTCGTCGTCTAAATCCTTCAATCTGTCTTCTATATATTTAAGTTGGTCCTTAAGGTATTGGGCTTGTGCATTAAGGTAAGATTTCTCGTCAACAGCATTTCCATATCTTGCCCAAAACGGTGCTTTAGTTGCGTAATACATGTTTCTATATCCTCTGTGTATACCATGTCCACTCATATATCCTGGAGCACCATGCCCACAGCAAAATCCCATACCTCTTCCAGACATCGGACCATAGCCCATTGGACCTGTTCCGTCTCCTCTTGGCATATAAACCACTCCTTTAAATTATTTTGGTCTTATGACCGTTTCACAATTATATATTACCACCGTTTTTGTCATATGTCAATAATATTTTAAAAAATTTCTTCTCTCCAAATCTTTGTATGACATAAATATCTACAAAGACTCTAGCTTGACATTCTACATAAATAGCTTTTAGCATCATTCTCAATTACTACAGTGCTTGCTCAAAGTTTGCTGAGCAAAAATGCTGCAATGGCTTCTGGCTTGGCACTTGGATTTGGAACAGGAATAGGTGGTCTTGGCGTAGGTTTATTTGGAATACTCATTGACTTTAATGGTGTTACATCAGCAATTTTACTAATGGCAATCATACCAATTTTAGCAGGTTTAATAAGCTTAAGTATAAGAACACAAAGCTAAAATCAATTTTATTAATAGTAGCTCTTATATTTTATAGAGATGCTACTATTAATTTTTTATTCTTTGAGTTTTTCTCTGCATTTTTTACATATACCATATACATTAATGCTGCCATAATTTATATCAAATCCATATTTATCTTTTACTAAATTTAGAAACTGTATGATTTCATAATCTGAATACTCTTCTACATTGTTACAATGCTTACAAATCAAATGTATGGGAATATTGCCCTTTTGAGGTGTAATTAACTCATAATATTTTACATTATTGATTGTATTGGCAGAAATAATATTTTTTTTAATCAACATGTCCAGATTTCTATAAAGAGTCGCTATGCCATAATTGGGATCTTCTTTCTTGACAATCTTCAGTAAACTATTGAAATCAAAATGAACATAAGGATTGTTTGTAAATATCTTTAAAAGTATCAATCTGGTTAATGTGATTTTTACACCAGTCTTTTTTAAAAAATCTATTAAATTTTGTAAAGATACATTTTCCAATTCTATCACCACTTAAATTATAATTAACATATGTTCATTATATATGATATAATTAATTTCTTTATATGTCAATAATTTATCACAAACTAAGGGTACACAACTTTGTGTACCCTTCAGCTTTATGTTACGTACTGTACTTTTTTAATACGTCCTTCTTGATCGTACAATTTTACTATGAATTTATTTTCCTTTACTTTAATTTCACAAAAACATTCTCTGCAGAAAAATAAATTGCCTCCAATTTTACCGACATTCTTACTTTTACAATTAGGACACCTCATTTTGATTACCTCTTTTTACAATCATTCTGTATTTTAAAAATGCAGCCTAACCTAATGTTAGGCTGCTTTATAGGGAGGTTATATTAATTATGTTATGTCCTTTGTAATCATTATTATTATCATAATGTATTAGAAGCATCTGAATTTACTGTCGTGGTGCTTTTAGGAGTATTTGTTTTGCTTCCTTTTAAGTCATTAAGTATTTGTTGCTCTTGCGTCGATGTTATTTGATTCTTCTTAACTGCTTCATCAAGCACTTTTTTAAATCTTCCCATAAAACTAAATCTTTCGTGTACCACACCCATGTACTTCTTCAAATAACGTGTAACAAATTGTGGATAGCCATTCCCATCCCATTTATTGACTTTATCGGTAAAATTCTTAATAAGAGTATTAGCTTTGTCTTGTGTAATCTTGCCATTCTTTACTTGATTATTAACGATATTTGTAAAATCATCAATAAGCGTTTGCTTTTTTTGATCTAAAGTCATATTGTTAAAATCTTCTATCTTCTGCTCAGCAGTATTTATTTTAGTCAAAATCTTGTTTTCCTCATCTTGGCTAATCTTGCCTTGATTATACTTCTCTTCAATTTTTGTCTTGAGATTTTCTAAAGTTTGTATTGGGTCAAACTTTTTGTTTGTCTTAACTGTCTGGCTTGTTGAGGCATTTGAATTAGCCTGTGAAGATGATGTTGATGTATCCGCAAAGGCTATTGATGTCAAAAGAACCGTGCCTATGACAGCAGTCGCTATGATTTTTTTGCTTTTCCCTGTCATAAAAAATCCTCCTTATGTTTTATTTTAAACTCATTATAGCCCAAAATTTTTAACAAACTGTTAAATAAGTGTATATTTTTTGTTAATGTTTATTTCCATTGCCATTCTTTACTCATACCGCAAAGCCTCAATCGGTTTAAGCCCCGCTGCCTTGTTTGCAGGATATATCCCAAAGAATAAGCCTATTAAGAGGGAAAATGAGAATGATATTAATATCGTATTTACAGATGGACTTACTGTCATGTTCATAAAGTGTCCCATCAGATACGATGCTATAAATCCAAAGATTACTCCTACTATTCCTCCTACTCCGCTTATGGTCAACGATTCTATCATAAACTGCAGCAGTATGTCCCTTTTCTTAGCTCCTAATGCTTTTCTTATGCCTATTTCTCTCGTCCTCTCTGTGACTGATACTAACATTATGTTCATTATGCCTATGCCGCCTACTATTAATGCTATGCCTGCTATTCCACCCAGCATCATGGACAGTGTGTTGCTGACGCTGTTTACTGTTGATAATAGGTCTGATTGGTTTAATATTCTGTATGCGTTTGTGTCGCCTTTGAATATGGTGTTTAGCATGTTTTCTACGTGGTACTGTGCTATGTTTACGTATTGTTCTGATGATGCGCTTAGGTATATCTGAGTTATTCCTCTGTTTCGCTGAAATACGAACATCGTCTTTATCGGGATGAATATTGAGTCATCATAGGAGTTTGATATTGATGATCCTCCTGATGCTAATACTCCTACTACTGTGAAGTTGTTTCCATCCAATTGTATTGTTTTGCCTAATGGGTCTGTGAATCCAAATAGGTCACTGGCTACGTTGCTGCCTATTACTGCTACTTTTTGCCTCATGTCATTGTCTATTGATAGTATGAACCTACCTTCAGCAAGTTTTAAATTTCTCAGTGTGGCATAGTTTTCGTTTACTCCGCTTATGTTTTCTTCGTATGATTGGTCACCGTATTTGGCATATGCGTTGGCACTCATTATTGGGGATATTTGCGATATGTACGGTGAGTCTCCTATTGACATGGCTTGGCTGTAGGACAAGGATGTGTCCATACCCCTGCCCATTATTGATACCATTATCAGGTTTGACCCCATGCTTTTTATCTGTGATGTTACTCCTTCTGTGGCTCCTTGTCCTAAGCTTACCAGTCCTATTACTGACATTACGCCTATTACTATTCCAAGCATGGTAAGAAATGATCTTAGTTTGTTGTCTATTATGCTTTTTAAGGACATTTTTATTGCCTGCATCAATGCCATTCTACGCACTTCCTTTTATTCATATATTTTGCCGTCCATTATTTTTACAGTCCTTTTTGCTTGATTTGCTACGTTTATGTCGTGGGTTATGAGTATTATGGTGTTGCCTCTTTCGTTTAATTCTTTTATTATTTTCATGACTTCTTTGCCGCTTTGGGAGTCTAAGTTTCCTGTCGGTTCGTCTGCCAGTATAAGATGCGGGTTGTTGGCTAAGGCTCTTGCTATTGCTACTCTCTGCTGCTGTCCTCCTGATAATTCTGTAGGTTTATGGTGTATTCTTTTTTCCAGACCTACCATGGTAAGGAGCTCTACTGCTCTATTGTACCTTTCTTTTGCAGGTATGCCTTTGTATATCATTGGAAGTTCTACATTTTCTAATGCTGTAAGTTTTTGAAGCAGGTTGAAGCTTTGGAATATGAACCCTATTTCGCTGGATCTTAGTTCAGCCAGTTTGTTTTCATTTAGCTTGCTTGTGTCGTTTCCGTTTAGGTAGTATTCTCCTTCTGTCATTACGTCTAAACACCCTATTATATTCATCAATGTAGATTTTCCTGAGCCTGATGGTCCTACTATTGACACAAATTCTCCTTCGTCGACAGTTAAGTTTATGTTGTCCAAAGCTCTTACTTCGTTGTCTCCCATCTTGTATATCTTTGACAGGTTTCTCATGGTTATGACATTTTTGTTTAATTTGCCGTTATTCTCCATAGCTAATTTCTACTCCTATTCCCACCAGATTGTTGTCTCACTATAAAACCGGCTCCTCCTGATCCACCACCAAAGCTTCTACTGCCAAAATTGCCACCGCCGCCAAATCCGCCAAAACCAGTGCGATTGTTATTGCCATTTGACGAAGTTGCCGCAGCACCAAATATCAATACTTTATCACCTTCGTTTAATCCGCTTACTATCTCTATATATTTGTCGTTGTAAAGGCCTGTTTGAACTTGTCTTATATTTCTTCTTCTGTTACTGTTATTCGAATTATTTTCATCATATAATATCACGTATTTGTTATTCCCATTAGTCTGAACCGCTTCAATTGGCAATAGAAGCGCATTATCCTTCTCTGCCACGATTATCGAAGCATTCATTGTTTGTCCTAATTTCAACTTATCTGTATAAGGCAGCGATACAGTTACATCATAAGACGCCACATTATTTTGTATCGTTGGAATAGACGATATTTCCGTTACTGTTCCATCAAAAGTTTCTCCAGGTAAATCGTCTGTCGTCAAAGTGACTTTTTGTCCAACTTTAATCTTGCTAATATCGGTTTCGTCTATAGGTACATCTACCGAATAATTGCTATCATTAATTATTACGGCTGTTTCTGCTTGACTTGTCAGTGATGACAAACTGCTTACAGCAACATTACCACTGCTGTTGGCACCACTACCGCTGTTTGCATTTGAACCTGTGCCGCTACTTGCAGATGCACTGTAAGAATTTGAGCCAAGCTCGTCTCCTTCATTTATATTTTGTGAAATGATGACGCCATCAATCGGTGCATATATACTTAAATTATTTAACTGATTTTGCAGGTTATTGTAGTTATTTTGAGCTTGCTGCAGATTCAATTGATCTCTTTTTATCGCCGTATCATCTACATTAGTTGTCAACGTCGCTAATATCGTACCAGCATTTATCTTTTGTCCTTGCTTTACATTGACGCTTGCTACAGTACCTTGTATCTTTGATGAAACTATATTAGTTGTCTTGACACTTAGTGTACCATCTTGAATCGCTCTTTCATCACCAGCACTTGTATGTATTGTCACTTGCACTTTACTTCCATCAGTCAATGCACCTGGATTTGGCAATGTCACCGTTACATAGTAATACGGTGCTCCATTGACAGGTATGGCTTGCGTCGAAACATCTGTCACAGTGCCTGTTACTGTTGCGAAAGAGTCGTATAAATATATATCTGCAGTCTGACCAACTTTTATATCATCTATCTGTGAACCATTAAACGGCACTCTCACAGTCGCATTGGAATAATCGGCAATTGTAGCTATAGTTGTTCCAGGATTGACGTTCTGTCCTGTTGAAACATTTACACTATCAACAATTCCTGAATATGGCGATACAATATTTTGATTTGACACAGTATCGTTATATGTTTTAGTATCATTATCAAGCTGCTGTTGAGCAAGCTGTACACTTACAAGAGCATTTTGTACCTGTTCGTTTAAATTGTCATCTTCTATTTGATAAAGTAACTCACCAGCTTTTACCTTATCTCCAACTTTGTGATAAACTTTTGCCACTGTTCCATTGCCTTTTAACGTTATCACCCTTTTATCCACATCAAGATTTCCTGAACCGTCTATATGCATGACTATGTTTCCTCTTGTTACTGTGGCGTATGGAGCTTCTGATGTCTTCTGAGTGTTTCTTACTTTTGCAAAATAATAAGCTGTACTGCCAACAATAAGGACTAAAGCAACAATGATGGCAATGTATTTCTTTTTCATCATATCCTTCCTTTCCAGCGAAAAATATAAATTAGTACTTAACTATTAATTATACACGTTAGTTTTAAAAAATTGTTGAATAATTTGTTAACTTTTTGTAAGAAAATAATATTAAAAAGTAAAATGCAGCCCAAAATTTTTCGGGCTGCTATTATTAATAAGGGAGGTCAAGGAGAGGCTTTAACTTTCAAGTATAATTATATAGTCTATTTGTGAAAAAATTATGAACAATGTGTAAAAATTTATTTAAAATAATCTGTTCAAAAGTTAATTTTATTTTTCCTCATGCCAATATTTATCAGCAAGCCTATTGACATCATATTGACAATCAGAGAAGTGCCTCCATAGCTAACAAATGGTAGAGGTATCCCTGCTATCGGCATTATGCCTACTGCCATCCCAATATTTTCAAAGACATGAAACGCAAACATTGATAGTATTCCAATCGAAATTAGTCTTCCAAACTTATCCTTAGCATTGTATGCTATCTTCCAAGCTCTGTATAGCAACAAACTATATAGTAAAATCAAAGTTGCTGAACCAATAAATCCTAATTCTTCGCTTAACGCTGAAAAAATAAAATCTGTTTGTGATTCTGGCAAAAAAAACAACTGTGTCTCTGTTCCATGAAATAATCCCTCACCCCAAAACATACCTGATCCAACAGATATAATCGACTGTATAACATGATATCCAGCACCTAAAGGATCAAGGTTAGGATTTATAAATGATAAAAGCCTTTTCCTCTGATATGGTTTTAATAGCTTATACACTATTGGCATAATCGCTATACTAGAACCAATTAGCATGATAGCATCATGGTAAGAAGCTGATGTCCCCAAACTTGCTTTCCTTTTAAATGTGATTGATGAAATCCTGTTGCCTGGATAGAATGTTTAGCCTGTGACGAAGGCTTAGTTTTTTCAGCAATAGTATCATCAAAAATCACAAATATCGGCTTTTTGCAAGTTTGTGATAATTCAAGTATAATACGAATAACTTCCCGCCTTATAGCTCTCCATGCATACTCTATATTCCAAACACCTTGACTTAAGAATTTGCCAAAGGTAGTTCTATGGCAATTAGCAAAGCTTAAATTAACTATATCAGTAACAGTACCACTATAACCCTTTTGAGTGGCAGCAATTATAAATTCTACAATATGGCGAATAACAGGTTTAGTAAAATATAATGCAAAATTTAATTTCATTAAGTACTGGATTATTGATGAATTTTCTGTTATTCTTTTATTATGAGACATTTGCTCCACTCCTACGGTTAATATTGTTATAGTGCAACAACATATTAATACCATAGAAGTGAGCATTTGTCTCTATTTTTTATTAAATTTTTTCATGTAAGTTTATTATGGTAATTTATGTAAGCTAATTTTCTCATCTATAGTATAAATAGATTTTTACCATCAAACATATCAAATATTGCTGGCAGTCTTATACTTATTATGTTAGGCTTATGGTTTATTTTAGACTATTATAAGAAACGGAAAACAGATACTTTTGACTTTAAGAATAATTACGAAATCCTGATTAATTCAAAAATAGAAGGAAATGATAATTTAAAATATATAGATATGAAAGAATCTATTATTCTTGCTTTTGGTTTAACAATAAACAATTTAGGTTTAGGAATTGGAGCAAGCATTACAGGACTTAACATATATTTTACTACATTATTAACAATTATTTTCAGTTTATTATCCATTCTTTTGGGTTTTATCATAGGCAATACTTACTTAGCCAAAGCGTTTGGCAGTTATGCACCATTAGTTTCAGGTATTTTAATTGTTTTTTTGGGTATATACGAAATTTTCATTTAAATCGTTAAATCTTTATGCTATATAAGAAATTTCCCATCTTTTAGAGGTGGGAAATTTCTTATATTTATTGTTAAATTAATGAATTTATAAATTGACCAGATGGCATCAGCATTGTTTGAATTAATGACGCATCAAGCATTCCAGTTGAATCATAAATTCCCATATTGTTATTGACTAAAGACATCGTTTCATTTGCATAGTCTGTAAGAGGACTTTCAGCTATTTGCCCAGCAAATTGACCTACATTTACAGCCAATCCATCAAATCCAGCAAAGGCTGCTTGTACAGTGCTAAAATTGTTCTGTATTGCATTATTTAAAGTATTTTGGTCTATCGAAAGAGTCATGTCTGGATTTTGAGTAATTCCAATGGCTTGTAAATTTGATGCCTGATATTCATAACTTTGAGTAAGCTCTGAAGCAACAAGAGGACTTATATATTGCTGGTTCTGATTCACATATGTTAACATCTCGTTGTAGTCATTGACAAAATTATTTATGCTGTCGCTTATGGATTGCGTATCAGGCGCCACTGTCACTGTAGCATTGCTTACAGTCTTATTAAATGTCATGGTCAAGTTGTTATTGTCAACATTGACGGTATTTGTTTGAGATGTACCACTTACTCCATTAATAGTATAATTTGCGTTTGTTGCTTCTACTGTTACTGTATTTGCGCCAGTATATGAAACTGCATTGCCGCTGACATCTGTCAACGTGAATGCATTATTTGTTCCAGTATTATTTGCATTTATTTCTAACTGGCTCGTACCAAGATATGGATTGTTATTTACAATGGCTGTAATCCCTATATTTGCAGAGTTAATTGCTTGAGCCATATTATCTAAGACAGTTTGGTTAGTGTCTCCTTGATTGACATTGAAAGATATATTATACTGTTGCCCACCTACTTGTGCTGTAAAGCTGTATGTTCCAGGTGTAAGGCTTGTAACACTATTGCTTGACAAACTTGTCCCATTGTTCTGTTGTGCCATGGCAAGCTGATTTACAGTAACACTATAGGTAGAAGCAGTTGCACCTGGTTGAGCTGATACACTTATGGAATTTGGATCACTGGATGTAGCGACCATCTGGTTAAAAACATTATCAGGCGATGTAAGTTGCAACTGTGACGCCGTTTCATTTAAATTATTTGCGTAACTATTCAGCATGACAAGGGCATTTGTCGATTGCATTGGCAACTGTTGGTTCTCCATATCTGTGTACAATGCTTGCTGTGCGATTTGAGATATATTGTCAGAAGAAATATTTGATAGTGAAGTCAATGGATTGCTCGTATTAAAAAGATAGCTGTAGTCGCTGTAATAAGGATACATCATATACATATAACTTGTATCAAGATAGCTTGCCATATTTTCACCTCCAATCTTTTTATTTTTTTATCGGTAAAACTGTTAAAATTTTTATAGAAGACATCAATTTTTTGTTAATTGCCCAATAAAGTATTTTTAACGAAGGCTTCACAGAAATCTCTAGTCCTATATATGGTAGCAAGTTCCATCTTCTATAGGATGGAATAGGTTCACAATTGATTTTTAGAGTGATTTGGTTTATGCTATAAGAGTAATCTTTTGTTTAGCGCATCGGAGTGATAAATGATGACATTGATTAAGTCAAAAAAATCAGCTATCTTACTTTTTCTGCTATTAGTAATAATAGGATTTACTCTTTTTTATGGAAAAAGCTTATTTGTCAAACATAATTCCGCAAGCAGTGTCAAATCTGCTAAAATTGTATCTAAGATAAAGACTAAAAAAACAAGCAACAAGCCAATAACAACTGTTGTTGCTACTACAGAATATCCGAGTAAAAGTAGTACAAGTAAAATTACATCTATAATATCATCAAACGCAATACCTGACAATGACATATTGTCGCTGGTGGACAGAAGCAATAGAAACGAACTCTTTGAAAGCCCAATACCTCTTAATACTCCTATATTCAGCAGTAACAAAAAAGCCAAAAAATTGCTGGCGCTTACATTTGATGATGGACCTTCAAAAGAGTTTACTAAAAAATATGTAGATGTTTTAAAAAGCTTAAATATAAAGGCGACTTTTTTTGTTGTAGGAAAAATGGCGGAAAAAAACCCTAATTTACTTAAATATATTGCAGAAAACGGCGATGAAATAGGTATTCATTCATACAGTCATAAATATATGCCTCTAATGCCACCTGAGCAGATGATTGACGAGTTTTATAAGACGCAGGCAATTGTTGTCAACGTAGCGGGAGTAAAACCCGATTTATTTAGACCTCCATATGGAGCGTTCAATAATACTCTCGTGAAAATATCAAATGCACTGGGACTTCATGTTGTGCTTTGGACTGTTGATCCAGATGATTGGAAAAGGCCCGGAATACCAAATATAATTAATACAATTGTATCAAAATCATCTTCTGGCTCAATCATTCTTATGCATGAAGGCAATTCAGAAACATTAGCAGCATTGCCACAGATAATTACAAAACTTAGATCTAAAGGATATTCTTTTGTGACAGTATCTGAACTTATGAAAGCTTATCAATAATCAATAGTATTATATAGCTACTTCATGTTCCGCCTCATGCTGGACACCACATAGTGGTTCACACTACCAAGCCCTCAGCGGACTTTCACTGCCAAGTTATCGCCTATACCACGAGCACATTAAAAAGAGAAAGCAGGTTAACCAATTAACCAACTTTCTCTTCTGTTTCTACCTTACCCGGCACACACGCAGTTTCGTCCATTATTTTTCGCTTCATAAAGCATATTGTCTAATCTTAAGAGTACTGTATCAATATTATCGCTTTCTTTAAAGTCAGTCGCTCCAAAGCTTGCTGTCACATTGCCAACATCGTCAAATTTTTCAGTGCTGATCTTAAGTCTCAATACTTCTGCTATATCTGAAACATTACTTAAAGAAGTCTCAGGCAAAAGGATGATGAATTCTTCTCCACCCCATCTAGCAAAGCAATCGGTTTTGCGTATTCTTTCTTTTACAATTTCAGCGACTCTTTTTAGTACCATATCACCTGCTGCATGTCCAAAATAATCATTGACATTTTTAAAATGGTCCAAGTCAAACATGATAAGCGAAAAAGGCTTTTTATTCCCTTTTGTCATTTCTACTTCTTTTTCAAGTACATCCATAAAGAAACGCCTATTGTATATACCTGTAAGTAGATCAGTAACTACAGTTTACAGTTATAGTATTCAAAATTTCGTTTTTCTCCATAAGATCATTTTCAATTTTTCTTTGCGACAACTTTATAATTTCATACTTTAGCCTTCATTGAAAATTTTATATGCCTTCAAAAATTTGTCAGACATTTCTTTATCACCTAAGCCATCGTATATCTTATAGTACAAAAGGTAAAATCTCGGATCGTCTGGATTGACCTTAGATTTTTTAAGCATGTCCAGTGCTTCGATGAAATTATCATTATCAATTAAGTTTTCTATTTCGTTTATTAAATTATTTGTATCATTCTCTTTCGTTTTTTCATGTTCATCAATCATTTTTTCCAAAACAGATTTAACTCTTTTAACAGTAAATGGTTTTTGTATATATTCTACAGCACCTAATTTTGTGCACTCAATCGCATTTTTTATCGTGGCAAATGCCGTTATTATTATGACCGGCGTTGTTATCCCACAAGACCTTATCTTTCTTAAAACTTCGGTGCCACTTAAAAGCGGCATTTTAATATCTATAAACGCAAGCTCTACATCCCCATTTTTTAATATTTTAAGCGCTTCTTCACCGTCTTTAGCCGTTATAACATTATATCCTTCTGATTCAAGGCAAGTAGTAAGAAGCATTCTAATATTCTTAGTATCATCTGCAACTAAAACTTTCTTCATAAAATTTACCCTCTTTCATCGCATATAGGAAGTGTAAACATGAAATTGCTTCCTACGTCTATATCGCTTTCACACCATACTTTTCCACCGTGAGCCTCTACAATCTCTTTTACGACAGCAAGTCCTAATCCTGTACCTTTAATCTCAAATTCATCATCATTTTGTACGTGAAAAAACTTATCAAAAATTTTATCTTTGTATTCTTTCGGTATACCTGCACCAGTATCTTTAACAGAAATTTGCATGAAGTCGCCATCAACCGACGCACTGATTGTAATATCATCACCTGCATCAGTGTACTTCAAAGCATTTGTTATGAGATTGTTTAAGACCCACGTTATTTTCTCTGGATCGGCATATACGCATGGCATATCTTCGTCAATTGTATTAGTAAGATTTACACCTTTTTCGTTTGCAATATTATATAGAGGCTTTACAGTATTTTGCGCTATTCCAAATATAGAACAACATTTAAAGTTGTACATCTCTTTGCCAGATTCAATCTTAGTAAGTTCGATTAGTTCATTAACCAATTCAGTAAGCTTTTCACTTTCTTCTTCGATTGCCACGAGTGTACTTCTTTGTTTATCATTAATCGCACCTATTTTTTCTTCTAAAATCATGCTTGTACCCATCATTATGGATGTCAACGGTGTTTTAAACTCATGTGAAATTATCGATATGAAATCGTCCTTTGCTTGATCTAACTCCTTAAACTCAGTAATGTTGTGAAAAACCAACAGTATATCTGATATTTCCGATTTATAATTTTTTATTGGGGTGATTGTAACATCATAATATTTATCACCGTATTTAACCTGCTCAACCTTGTTAATATTAAATTTTGAATCAACAATTGCATTTATTTGCTCAAAAAGCTTCTCATCTTTAACAGACAGAAGAAAATGCTTATCAATCGCATTTTTTTCTTCGATTCCAAATAACTCTTCCGCCGCACCATTTAATAATATTATTTTATAATCTGAATTAAGCACTAACAAAGGGTCATTTATACTTTTTACTATAGACAATGTCTTGTTGCGCTCATCAATTATCTTGCCTAATTGACTTTCTTCATATTGCTTAAGTCTTCTTATCATGTTATTAAATTCTACTGCTAATTTACCCAATTCATCATCCGTCTTAATTGATATAACTTGATCAAGTTCCCCTTCTTTTACTTCCCTTATAGATTTTATCAAATATTCCATTGGCTTTAAAAATCTATTGGTAAATATTAAAGATATTATGAATCCGAAAATAGCTGCTAAAAGTGTAACTAACAAAATTGTGTACATTGAATTTTTTGCATCCAACGTCGCATTAGTCTTTTTCTTAAACATAGCATCTTCGTTTAATTTGGCAAGGGAATTTAAGAGATCTTTTATATGTTCATAGTTAGGCTTTATCTTCATATTATAATAGTTCAACATGCCAACTTTATCATCTGGTGGCATCCCTTGCAAATATGAAACGCTTGTCGTAAAATTCACATACGCACTTTTTATCTCATCGACATAATTGCCTTCATTTTTTTCTGTTATATTGTTTGCTTCTACATTGTACCAATTGTAAAATACCGAATTGTCCTGATTAAATTGCTTTATGGCAGTTTGCCTGTCTTCATATATAAATGTAAGTATGGCATTGTTTTGATTTTCTAATTCCTCATTCATCAAATTAACAGCTTTTATGCTTTTATAGTTATCAATCATTAAACCATCTATAGTTTTGCTTAAATAATACATATTAATGCCAGATATTATTCCGACTATCAATACCAGTACGACAAGCACCAAATACACAATCGATATCTTGCCTTTTAACGTCTTAAACATTAAATACACCTACCTACATATATTTCACCTTTTAATAGTTAAAGTATAATTTTCAGAAAATATAAAGTCAATAAAGAATTCTTACGAAAAAACGTGAAAAAATGTGATAATTATGTGTATTAGTGAGATAATTTAATATAAAGGGATTTGATAATATGGATAATTTTTTAATGAAAATTTAATGAAACTTTTGTTTTATTTTCCCCTGTATTATAATTTACTCATGCCTAAAAGCATTGATTATTTTATTTTTAAGGAGGAATTGGCAGTGAATATTGAATTTACTTTAGGTGGCATAATATCACTTGTAATACTTTTTTATTTGGTTTACATGCTATTAAAAGCTGATGAACTATGATAAGTGTCAGGGAGGATTAGTATGATATATGATATTTTACAAATGCTAATATTTATATGTCTTTTAGTGATAATTACAATTCCACTTGGTTCGTATATAGCAAAGGTGTTTACGAATCAACATACATTCTTTGATTTTGTGGCAAAACCAATCGAAAAATTTGTCTACAAAATTACAAGTATAGATGAAAACCATGAAATGAATTGGAAGGAGTATGCTTTGTCGCTGGTTATATTTAATTTTTTAGGCATGATCTTTCTTTTTATTCTACTCGTATCGCAGGGCAAATTGCCATTAAATCCACAAAAATTACCTGGAGTTTCATCATGGCATCTTGCTTTAAATACAGCAGTAAGCTTTGTAACAAACACAAACTGGCAAGCATATAGTGGTGAAACAACCGTAAGTTACTTAACTCAAATGTTAGGGTTTACAGTTCAGAACTTTTTATCTGCTGCTACCGGACTTTCTGTTGCGATTGCTTTAATTAGAGGTATAATGCGACATTCTACGAAAGATATAGGCAATTTTTGGGTAGACATCACAAGATCAATAATATGGATTTTTTTGCCTCTTTCATTAATTCTTTCTTTACTCCTTACACAACAGGGAGTAATACAAAACTTTAGCAGCTATATTAAAGTACATACATTAGAAGGTCTAAAGCAAGTCATAGCAATGGGTCCTGTGGCTTCTCAGGAAGCAATTAAAATGCTGGGAACAAACGGAGGAGGCTTTTTTGGTGCAAATTCCGCCCATCCTTTTGAAAACCCAACGCCACTTACAAACATGTTAGAAATGCTGGCAATACTTGCTATACCAGCTTCATTGCCATATACATTTGGTAAAATGGTAAAAAACACAAGGCAAGGATGGGCTATTTTTAGTGCCATGCTTATTTTATTTGTCATCATGTTGGGTACGACATATTATTCAGAAAAAACCGGCAATCCAATTATAAACCACATAAATATAACTGGTCCATCTGCTATGGAAGGAAAAGAAGTCAGATTTGGAATAGCTGGTTCTTCATTATTCTCAACAGTCACAACAGCCGCATCTTGTGGCGCCGTAAATTCTTCTTTAGACAGTATGACTCCTTTAGGTGGACTAATACCAATGCTTCAAATAATGCTTGGAGAAGTCATATTTGGAGGTGTTGGCTCCGGGCTTTATTCAATGCTAATAGATGCCTTTTTAGCAGTTTTTATCGTAGGTCTTATGGTAGGACGAACACCTGAATACATCGGTAAAAAAATAGAATCATACGAGATGAAGATGTCAATATTGGCCATCATAATACCGGCTTCCACAATACTTATAGGAAGTGCTATTGCATCGGTTACAAAAGCTGGTACAAGTTCCCTATTAAATCATGGTCCACATGGTTTAAGTGAAATATTGTACGCATTTGCTTCGGCAGCAGGAAATAATGGAAGTGCTTTTGCCGGACTTAACTCTAACACACTTTTTTACAACTTAATCACCTCAATCGCAATGATTATTGGTAGGTTTGGCGTCATCATACCAGCGCTGGCCATTGCAGGAAGCTTGGCAAATAAAAAGATTGTTCCTGTCAGTGTAGGAACATTTCCTACTGACAATGCATTATTTTCAGTCCTTTTAGTGGGAATAGTGCTTATAATTGGTGCTTTAACATTTTTCCCAGCTCTTTCTTTAGGCCCAATAATCGAACAATTGCTGATGAATGCTGGAAGATTGTTCTAACCATGGAGGTATTAATATGAGCAAAAAAGAATCTACGCGAATGAATATAAATAGTAAAGAACTCATTAAAAATGCTTTTAAAAAATTAAATCCTGCAACACTTTTCAGAAATCCTGTAATGTTTATCGTTGAAATAGGTTCAATATTGACGACTATAATAACGATCGTGGACTTCATAAGTAAAAGTGCTGAAAGAAATTTCGACTTGCAAATCTCAATTTGGCTGTGGTTTACCATCTTGTTTGCAAATTTTGCAGAATCTTTAGCTGAAGGCAGAGGTAAGGCTCAAGCTGATGCACTTCGAAAGACAAGAAAAGATATAAAAGCAAAAAAATTAATAGGTGATAAAACTGAGGTAGTGTTGGGCTCTACTCTTAAAAAAGGTGACATTGTCCTGGTTGAAGCTGGTGATATAATACCAGGCGATGGAGAAGTGATTGAAGGTGTAGCATCTGTAGACGAAAGTGCAATTACTGGTGAATCTGCACCTGTCATAAGAGAATCTGGCGGTGACAGAAGCTCTGTAACTGCTGGTACAAAAGTCTTATCAGACTGGATAAAAGTAAAAATTTCCTCAGATCCAGGTGAATCATTTCTTGATAAAATGATAAGCCTTGTAGAAGGTGCAAAAAGGCAAAAGACGCCAAATGAGATTGCATTGACGATTATGCTTATAGGACTCACTATAATACTGCTTTTAGCCACAGTCACAATTGAGCCTTATGCGATTTATTCAGGAACAAAAATATCGATTCCTACTCTCATTGCATTGCTGGTTTGCCTCATACCAACTACAATAGGAGGACTACTAAGCGCAATTGGCATAGCAGGCATGGACAGGCTCATAAAAAAGAATATATTGGCTATGTCTGGTCGCGCCGTTGAAGCTGCAGGTGACGTAGACGTGCTTTTACTGGATAAAACAGGTACAATCACATTTGGCAATAGAATGGCTACAGAATTTATTCCCGCTCCAGGTGTGACAGAAAATGAATTGGCAATGGCTGCTCAAATGTCCTCTTTATCTGACGAGACGCCAGAAGGCAGGAGCATTGTAGTCTTAGCAAAAGACAAATATGGTATAAGAGAGCACAATTTAAAAGAATTAAATGTTGAATTCATACCTTTTACAGCCAAGACTCGTATGAGTGGAATAAACATAAACAACAATAAGGAAATACGAAAAGGCGCTATCGATGCCATAGAAAATTATGTGAAAGAAAAAGGCGGTAATATGCCTGAAGAAGTTTTAAACGCAGTTAAAATGATTGCACAAAATGGCGGTACTCCTTTGGTAGTAGCAGAAAATGAAAGAGTATTAGGTGTAATACACCTAAAAGACATAGTTAAAGGTGGCATTAAAGAACGCTTCGCTGATTTACGCAGAATGGGAATAAAAACTGTAATGATAACAGGCGATAACCCAATGACTGCAAAGGCTATAGCAGACGAAGCAGGTGTGGACGAATTTGTTGCAGAGGCAAAACCTGAAACAAAGCTTAGCCTTATAAAGGAATATCAAGCAAATGGGCATTTAGTTGCAATGACAGGTGACGGCACGAATGACGCTCCTGCACTTGCTCAAGCAGACGTTGGTGTCGCTATGAATTCAGGAACACAAGCCGCTAAAGAAGCAGGAAACATGGTAGATTTAGATTCAAGCCCTACAAAATTAATAGCAGTCGTTGAGATCGGCAAACAGTTGCTTATGACACGTGGTGCATTGACTACGTTCAGCATCGCAAATGATGTAGCAAAGTATTTTGCAATAATACCAGCTATGTTTTCAGCTACATATCCTCAATTAGGCGTATTAAACATCATGCATTTAAAAACACCTGAAAGCGCTGTTTTATCAGCTATAATCTTTAATGCACTTATTATAATTGCACTTATTCCATTGGCATTAAAAGGTGTAAAATACAGACCGCTGGGCGCTGCAGCAATCTTTAAGCGAAACATGCTTATATATGGATTAGGTGGGCTTATAGTACCGTTTGTAGGCATAAAAATAATAGATATGATCATCACTTTCTTAGGATTAGTTCACTAATCAAGTGTAAAATGCCGAAAGGAGATTAGACATGATTAAAAATGCCATTTTAAAAAGCATAATGCTTCTTATTGTTTTTTCTGTTTTTACAGGTTTACTATATCCACTGGCTATTACAGGGATAGCACAATTAATTTTCCCACATCAAGCAAATGGAAGTCTGATTTACAAAGATGGCCAAGTCATTGGCTCATCTTTAATAGGTCAACAATTTAGCGACCCAAAATATTTTCACGGACGTCCATCTTCTGCCGGCGAAACCGGTTATGATGCAACGTCCTCATCAGCTTCAAACCTTGGTCCTACAAATAAGTTGCTAATTGAAAAAGTCAAAAAATTAGCACAGCAAGTCAGAAAAGAAAATGGCCTTAAATCAAATACCGCCGTTCCATCCGACCTTATTACATCATCAGCAAGCGGTCTTGACCCAGACATAAGTATCGACGCTGCACTTATACAAATACCAAGGATAGCTAAAGCTCGTAACATATCTGAAGAAAAATTAAAAAATCTTGTTAACGAGCATATTGTAGGGAGACAGTTAGGCATATTGGGAGAACCAAGAGTAAATGTATTAGAATTAAATATCGCTCTTGATAACCTCAAATAGCGGTACAATTTTTGTCTTTTGCTTAATTATATGGAATAACATGTATTTCAATGTTTTTTGCCGAGTTTATTAGTTTCAGCACCGTAGATCCTCTTAAAAGCGTCTCCCATTTTCTTCTGTTTGAATGTCCCATTATAATCTGTGTAATATGTCTTTCTTTGGCAAATTTAAGCAGTTCTTCTGATACGCTTTTGCCCCTTAATACAACTACTTCAGCCCCAAGCTGCTTAGCAAGCTTAAAATGGCTTTCCAATACCTCCATATCCTTTTTAGTTGGCTTTTTGGCGAAAATATTTGTGCATTCTACATACACGACTATCCATTCGCATTTGAAGCGGTGTGCTCTTCTTGCACCCCGCCTTATTAATTTTTTTACAAGCGGATTAAAACTTATGCATACCATTATCTTTTCATTTGTTTCCCAATTTTCTTGTATGCCGTGTTCCTTCATGTATTGCTCCAAGTCTTCATCAACTTCATCGGCAGACTGTCTGAGTGCCAGTTCTCTTAGCGCATTTAAATTTCCCTTGCGGAAAAAGTTTTTTAACGCTTGATCAACTTTATCGAGATTGTACACCTCGCCTCTTTTTAATCGATTTTGAAGAGCGTCAGGCGTTACATCTATGACTTCTATTTCATCAGCATTATTAACTATTGTATCGGGAATCGTCTCCCTCACTGTTATACCAGTAATCTGTTTTACAGTGTCATTTAAACTTTCTAAATGTTGTATATTCAAAGTTGACAAAACGTTTATTCCATTTTGCAGTATTTCCTCTACATCTTCATATCTTTTGTTATGCTTGCTGCCGGGGACATTCGTATGTGCCAACTCATCTACCAAAACGACTTGCGGTTTTCTCTTTAATATAGCGTCAAGATCCATCTCATACTGTACAGTACCTTTATATATGATTTCTTTTTTAGGTATTATCTCTAAGTCACCTATCATCGCCTCAGTTTCTTTTCTTCCATACGTTTCTACAACACCGATGACAACATCTTGACCTCTTTTTAATCTTCTGTTTGCCTCATCAAGCATGGCATACGTCTTTCCTACACCAGGCGCATATCCTAAAAATATCTTCAACTTGCCTCTTTGACTTTTATTGGCTATTTCCAATGCCTCTTCTGGAGTAAGTCTTTTAAAACTATCGCTCATTGTATCACTCCTGAAAATTTCTTTATTTTATTAAATGTCGATTTATCTTACAATTTATTTATGATACAGCATAAATATAAGCTGTCTGCTCTAATGAATCATCGCTTAATTGCCCTATAAGCCATCCAGGACTCGTTGTCTCTGCAAAGTAATATTTTGTACCACCAACGCTGTAATATGTAAAATCGTAATCTCGGTAGAGCGGAAGTTCATTATCGTTAAATGCTATTCCAACTGCCATGTGTCCAACTTGTTGGTTTTGAGGCGGAGGAAAACAGCTTTTACAATATTTTATCATATTTTGCTCAGCAACACCATTTTATCTTTTTTTAATCTTCTGTTAACAATTTGTTCATAAAGTTTTGATATTATTTTCTTACAATTATGACACAAATACGAGGGGGAATTAAAGTTGAACAAGAAACTATTCAAATGGAAGTATATATTTATAACTTTTGGGCTAATAACTGCCATTATTATCGCATCCGTCATGAATTTAAAAACTACTTTTGCCAATCTCACAGAGAAAAAGCCTGTTCCAAATAACGACGATCCGGGACAAAGAATACTTGTAGTCGTACCACACCCCGATGATGAATCATTGGGAATGGCAGGTGTCATACAAAAAGCTATCGAATTGAAAAGACCCATAAAAGTAGTAATTGTAACAGATGGTGAAAGCTACAAAAAAGCTGCTCAAGTCTTTACAGGTGACATCAATCCAACGCCAGCAGACTTTTATAAACTTGGACTTCAAAGGCACAGTGAAAGTTTAGCCGCAATGTCTGTATTAGGGCTTCCAAAAAATGACGTGATATTTTTAGGCTTTGCTGATGGTAGCACAAGATTTCTATGGAGCGATTTTTGGGATAACGGAAAACCCAGGATTAGCGGTGGAACAAATGTAGCATATTCTCCATATAAAGATGTATACAAACCTGGTGTTGCATATACAGGTGAAAATTTAGAAAATGAGCTGCAGGACATCATGAAGTCATTTAAGCCTACAGATATTTATTATCCTTTAGCAGATGACGTACATCCCGACCACTGGGCTGTAAGCAACTTCACAAGGTATGCAATAACCGCACTTAATCTAAACGTAAAAGAGCACATGTTCTTAGTTCATCATCCGCAATGGCCTGTGCCATGGTTACTGATGCCAAATGATTCCCTTTTGCCACCAACAGATATGAAAGACAGCAACACTGTATGGCATAGTATTCCTCTATCAAAGCAAGAAGAAGCTAAAAAAGAAGAAGCCATTAAGCAGTATACATCACAGATAAAAGTGATGGAGCCATTTTTATTGGCGTTTGTAAGGAAAAATGAGCTTTTCGGGACAAAGCCTGTCATTACGATTCCAGAAGTTGAAATAAAGCCAAACTTATACGACAAAAACATGCCTTTCTCGCTTTTAAGCATACCGGCAGGTGGAATTCTGGATCAAGAAATCTATAAAAGCGCTGATCTTACAAAGCTTGCTTCCTTCTACTATGATAATCACTTGTATATAGGTGTTCAAACACTGTCGCCTATATCTAAAAATGTAAGATACAACATCGAAATGAGGCTGTTTTACAATAACAGCATAAAGAGGATCGATTTAGGACTGGTAAATGGCAAGCTCTATCAGTACAGAAAAGCCAATAATTCGCTTCTCAAATCTATAGCATCAAGACCAATAATAGACAAAAATATATTGTGGATAAAATTGAATATCCCACAAAAACAGGACTTGCGCTATATATTCATGGGTTCTGACTCAATATACAAGGGAAGACTTATCGATAAGATTCCTTGGAATTTGTACAAGATATCTAAGCAAGCATAGCCTGTTTTCATGAATAGAGGTGACTAATTTGCAAAAGAAATATTTAAAGGCAGTGATATCGCTTTTCATCATATCAGTGTTAATAATCACAGCAGTAGGCGGGTATTTTTATGTAGAAAAGTACAAAAAATCATCACAGGAGACTAAAGCTAAAGTTATAGAGGAAAATTCAAATTTGCCTAACCCTATAAAGCTTAACCTTCCTAAAGACGGAAGTCAGTACGATGTCATAGTAGTAGGAGCAGAACCGGAAGGCGTTGCTGCTGCAAGGTCTGCCGCAAAAAACGACGCCAAAGTATTAATAATTGACAAGCATGATGGCCCTGGCGGCCTCATGACTTACGGAATGTTAAACACAATAGACATGAGTGTATCTCCTGACGGCACATTGCTTACACAAGGCACATTTAAAGAGTTTTTTAAAGGCATAGGCTCTAAAAACTCCTTTGATGTAAAAAAGGCAAAAGAAGTATTCTCAAAGCTTTTGAGCCTTCCAAACATTACCCAGTCGTACAACACTGTATTTGAAAAGCCTATAATGGACGGAAACAAGATAATAGGCATAACAGCATTGAAGGACGGAAAAGAAGTAAACTACTACGGCAAAAGGATAATCGACGCAACACAGGATGCTTCAGTCGCAGCATCTGCAGGTGTGCCTTACACAATCGGAGCAGAAGACATGGGTGTAAAAGGCAAAGTACAAGCATCAACACTTGTATTTAGATTGAAAGGCATAGACTGGGACAACCTAATAAAAATAATAAAATACGAAAAAAAGATACCAGAAACGTATATAAACGACACATCTGCAAACGGGTTTCTATCTATCACAAAAAACTACAAGCCTTCAACGCCTATGCTTAGGCTAAGAGGTCTTAATCTCGGCAGGCAAGATGATGGCACAGTATTAGTAAACGCACTTTTGATATACGGCGTAGACGGACTTAATCAATCATCAATAGAAAGAGGAATGGAACTGGCAAAGAAAGAGCTTCCGCGGATAGTACAATTTTTTAGAGAAAACATCCCTGGATTTGAGAAAGTGCAGCTTGACGGCACAGCAGACGAACTGTATATAAGAGAGACGAGGCACATAAAAGGATACTACACACTTGACATAAACGATGTTGTATTCAATAGGGACTTTTACGACAGGATAGCCATAGGCTCATATCCAGTAGACGTACAAGCAACATCGCCGGAAGACACAGGGTATGTGTACGGGAAGCCTGTAGAGTATGCAGTGCCATTTAGGTGCATAGTGCCAGAAAAGGTAGACAACCTCTTAGTAGTAGGGCGGTCAGCATCCTACAGCCACTTAGCAGCAGGCTCTGCCAGAACGATACCAATAGGGATGGCAGAAGGAGATGCAGCAGGCGTAGCGTCAGCGTACTCCATAGCCAAAGACAAATCATTTGAAGCCATCGCAAAGAATGAAGAAGATATAAAGAACATACAGTCCATATTAGTAAGCCAAGGAGCGTATCTTAAACCGTTTAAAGTAGAAGAAGCTTTAGAGAAAAGTTGGGCCTTTGACGGGCTAAAATTTGCCCTTCATTGGGGTCTTATAGTACCTGGATACACAAATGATTTTAAGCTTAATGAAAGCATAAAAAGCATATCATTTTACTATATGGCATCAAACATGATTAAAAGGTCAATACCAGATAAATCACAGCTTATAGATGATAATTATCAATATCTGCAAAAATACATTGTAGACAAGCCTCTTACAAAGGAAGAAGCTGCGGATATACTTTTGACGTATGCTGGATATAGAAATGAGGCTGACAAATACACCGGTAGTTTATACAATTTAGCACATGAAAAGGGACTAATATCTGATACAGCGTACGAAAAGATGAAAGATCTAAAATACGTAAAATGGGAAGATGCATACGACATGATGGCATCACTTCACAATTATCTGAGCAAACTCTGACAAAGTAAAGTATATGCAAAAAGCTCGGTTTTTAGCCGAGCTTTAATTAATTTTGGAAATTAATTATCCTGTTTGCCACAATGCCAAATAAGTATTTGAACTCTTTTACTTTTAAAAGAAGCATCATACCAACGTATATAGCACCGCCGATAATGACAATCAAACTTGTAAGCAACAATTCCATCTTAAATCCAACCATGTATCTTGAAAGAAAATTATTCATTAAAAATACCGCCGCGCCCATCACAAGCGAAGATAGCACCAATTTACCACCGGTAATTACAACATCGCGTCCGCCAAAAGACCCCATCTTTTTCCTAAAATCCTTCATCAACAACATGGCGCAAATTGCAGCAGATGCAGACGAACCTATGGCAAGCCCAGCGATACCTATATATTTTACCAGTATTATGCTTATCAATATATTTACTGCTATGCCTAAAATACTGTTTATCATAGGCGTCCTCGTATCATTTGTGGAGTAAAATGATACATTAAACACATCTCTTATGCCGTAAAAAATCATTCCTATTGAAAGGTACAAAAGCGCAATAGCTGTAATCTCAACACTGTAATCATTAAACCTGCCATGTTTAAACAATATATCTATTATGTGGTACCTTAAAATCATGATGCCTAAAGTAACCGGAATCATGATCATATTGATATTGTTTATAGCCTTTATCATGTGAGATTTCATGCCTTTATAATCGCCAGTACTTCCTTCCCTTGACAAAGTAGGAAATATGACTGTCACAACCGACGTGGCAAATGTGCCATAAAAAGCACCTGTCAATAAGCTGGCATAGCTAAAAGCGGTGATGTTCCCATTTGGCAACCCTGATGCAAGTCTCGTATTTATGATTATGTTTATCTGGTTCACAGATAATCCCACAATGACAGGACTAATAAGCTTAAGCATCCTTACTATGCGAGGATCTTTAAAATCAACTTTTAGGCTGTACCTGTACTTGTTTTTGATAAGCCATGGTATCTGGTTTACTACCTGAAGTCCAAATGCGACTGTAGTGTAGATAGTAAGGCCTACAATGCCACCATCCTTTGCAAAAAACAGCATAAACACAATAGGCGGAATATCTATCAAAATCCCATTTAAAGCAGGTGCAGTAAAATCATTGAGCGTCTGAAGGATAGCAGTAAAGCCTGCCGACATGCTTAAAAACAGCATGTTTACAATGCTTATTTTTGTCAAATTTACTGCAAGTTGAAATTTCTCACCTGTAAAATTCGATGCCATCAATCTTACCAAGTAAGGCGAAAAAATCCACGCTATTATAAATATGGCAAATGAAAACAGGAATAAAATATTCATGATATTGTTGGCAAAATCAAACATTTCATCTTTTCCGCGCTTAGCATATGTCTCATTTAAAAGAGGTATAAAAGCTGTGGATACAGCAACACCTATTATAGAGTAAAGCACTGTAGGGATATTTAAAGACACAGTGTATGCATCAGTAGCCCATGTAGTACCAAACACCTTACCCTGTACAGTATTTTTCAAAAGCCCAGCAAATTTCCCTAAAATCGTTATAAATGCAACAATGCTTGCCGACTTAAACAGTTTCTTATTACTCATACGATCTCCAATCTAACTCGTAATTTTTCTTAGCAGTGATTTCAAGCCCCATAACAATTTTATATTTTACATCGTAAACGGCTTTTAGGCAATACACAGCAATTTCAAAAATGAAGCGTTTTATCGACTAAAAATAAATTTTTCACATTAATAGCTATCGTAACTTATGAAAAAAACAGATCATAATACTTTTGTATCTTCTCTTCTAAGATGTCCATGCTTATAAATCTCGCCTCTCTTATGACTTCTTTCCCTTCCGCAAAAAGAAGCACTGTAGGCACAGTAAAAACCGAAAACTCCGATGATGCAGCAGGCAATTCATCTATAGAAACATGACAATTGGATATCTTGTCATAATTTAAGAGCATCGCTTCAAGTTTTGGAAGCAATGTAGTGCATATACCGCAATCATTTGTTGAAAAATACAATAACGCCATTTCTTCACTATCTACAAATTTCTTTATTTCGTCAACTGCATATAATTTCTCCATCACCTTTGCCCTCCGAAGCTATTTTTTAAATCTAACATATAAAGTATTTTACCACAAAGCGAAAAATTTTTATATATCTTGCCTTAATATTAAAATTTAATTTTTAAAGGTGATATAATATATATGTAAAAATATACAAGGAGGGATTCAGATGCCATTACCACCATTTTTGTCATCGCTTGATAAAAATGATCCTGAATTTGCATCTGCAATAGAGAAAGTTTATTCGTATGCAATGGGGCCAGGTGCATTAGATCAAAAGACGAAATTGTTAATCGCACTGGCTATTGATGCACTTCACGGCGCTAACCTTGGAGTAGAAAACATATCAAATCAACTGCGAAATATGGGAGTAAGCGACGAAGAAATAAAAGAAGCCATTAGAATCGCATACTTCGCATCCGGAAATACAATATTAGCTTCGTATATTTCCGCCTTCAAAAACAAATAGCTATTAAAAAAGTGAGAAGCTTAAATTTCATCAAAGCTTCTCACTGTATTAAAAAACATATAGTAGAGGTGAACACAAATATGGATAATAAAGAAAAACTGATACATTCATATATTGACAAGAAAGTCTCTAAAAATATCAATGAAGAGCACAAAGATTCGCTGACATTTGGCGATAGAATGGCAGACAAATTGGCAGACTACGCTGGAAGCTGGTCGTTTATATTTACGTTTGGCTTTTTGCTTATCGTTTGGATGGTTATAAACAGCGTCGCTCTTATAAAGCACTTTGATCCATATCCATTTATACTCTTAAATTTGGTTTTATCCTGTCTTGCTGCAATACAAGCTCCAATAATCATGATGAGCCAAAACAGGCAAGAAGCAAAAGATAGGCTAAGAGCACAAAATGACTACGAAGTCAATTTAAAAGCAGAGCTAATAATAGAAGACCTGCATACAAAAGCAGATAAAATCATCGAAAATCAAGAAAAAATACTGAAACTTTTGGAAAGCCAGTCACAAAAACAATAAATTATTGAATCCTCCACCTAATCCATCCATTTTGATGCAAATAGCGTAAATATCTGTTTAGTCTATCGTATGTAGGCTCAGCCTTATCGCCGTAAACTTCTTTAAGCTTAATGCCTATGTCATAAACAGTTCTTTTGCCGTCAATAAGTTTCCAAACGGTGCTGCCAATTTCATCAAGCTCTACCGTCGTTATCCTTGGTCTTTTGATAAAAAGCCTCGCCAACCACTCAACGATTTTATCGTGCCTAAACAAAAGCTTTACTATGTTATCATTCTCTTCCCACATAAGTTTTTTCGAATGAATAGGCACATAAAGCATGAAATTGTTGTTGTTCTTTTTAGCCATTTATCACATCATCCTCATATTATCGTGTTTTTTATTCAGTCACTAAATATATTATATCACACCATTATTTGTAGAATATAAGTGCATTGCTTAAATCTCTACCTGGCTTTGTTAAATACTCACCTTTAAAATAAAGCCCAGAAGAAGCACCGCCATCAAGATTCATTGCATCGTATGCGCCTAATTCTTTCATTATCTGTGCCAACTGATACACCGTAATCTCTGGTGTAGTCACAAGAAGAATGTCGCCTTGTGCCGTTACTCCAATAGCGCTTCTTGCGTATGATAAGCTTACGATTTTATCCTCTGTAAAACCCTCTCCTATAGGATCTACACTGACCACACCATCTTTAACGAGGGTAGGACCTGCTCCTACAGCCTCAGTGACATCAGACCAATCAACTGGATTTCCACCATCATTTGTAAAGTTGATTTTATACTCAACTGTCTTTCCTACATTGAATACTTTAGCCAAGTATTCCTCGCTGCCATTGAGATTTATGACATATCCATCTGCAGGAATATTTACATCCTGGTTTTCTTCAATATCTTTGACCACACCATTTTCTACAACAATATTTATTCCATAGTTGAAGCCAAGGTGACTGCCCCACTCAGATGTAAATATATATACCGAGTTTGTAGAAGGTATATGATTGAAGCCATAAGCATACCAATTATTTGGCCAGCTATAAGAGCCATTAGTCCCACCTACAATACTTATCCTCAGCTTATCCATCTTCACCTGCCCGTCAGCCGTAAAACCAAAGACAGATCCTACATTAACTACATGCACAACTTTGCCATCTTTGATTATAGTATTCCACGGTACTGGATCTCCACCATAAGCATTAAAAAATGTACCGTTTATTGCAACATCTGCATTGTAGTATTTAGCCATGTCATATAGGCTCTGCGTAGTACCTATCTGATTATTCGCCAAAATAACAGCAGGTTTATATGGCGAGTTGTGAGGTATTCTCACACCTGTCACAACAACGCCATCAACTTTCTGAGTAAAGCTTGTGGCGTCTAAGCTATAATCGACCGCTTTAACATAAATATGTGAATTATTAAAAGGGATAGCAGCAATTTGCGTATCATCATCCCATTTGACTTGATTATCACCAATCAATTCAGCCAAGAACCGAAGCGGCAAAAAGGTTGAACCGTCTTTTATTATAGCAGGCACCGGCATATCTTTACCTTCTCCGTTGACAACTGCATTTGTACTGTTAATCTTAATAACGATTTGAAGGCTGTCTTTTATGATTTTAACTGTTTGTGTATCACCATCCCATTTTACATCTGCCCCCATGCTCTGAAATACACCTCTGGCGGGTACCATCATATAGCTATTATTTTGATATGTATACAAAAAACCATTGTAGTATGTGTCAGCGTAAACATGTGAAGTAGATATAAAAACCAAAATCAAAAGTACAATAATTTGTAGAAATTTTTTCATATCAATTGGAACAACTGTTATTTAAGTGTTATTCCTTATCCTCCTCTCCTTTTTATGGATATGATTTACGCAAAATTATAATTGTTATAATACTTTATGAATTATTCGACACATTAAAAAAAATTCCTTCTTGATTTTTGAAAATCTGATTTTATTTTTTATTCATTCAATGTTATATTCAAAAACATTGCGATCTTTATATAAACATTAAAATTTGCTAGAAAGGCATTTTGCAAAATGAATGCTTAGAGACGGCATTACAACAAGGTTTTATGCAAGTAAAATCATAAGACCGCTGACATTATTATTAAATTATGTTTGTCAGCAGTCTGATATACTTATATTATAACACTGGAATGTTTTTCTATATAAATTATTAATTGTTAATTTTCGTAGGCGTAATTGCTGATGTAATACGCGTTATTATAAATCCTACTATTATTAATAAAACAGGTCCACCGTAATCCTTTAATATAGGTATTATTGCTTCACTGAAGCTCTTAGCATCGACAAAATCTCCCCAGCCAGCGCCAAAAAATGCAAATATCCCAAGAATAAGGACTATTCCAGAAGCTATAATAACTATTGATTTCGACTTAAGCATCTCAAATGGAGCATGATTTCCTCTCATTCTGAAAGCCAGGTATGCTGCTCCAAGTACAATGTAAGGAATAACTAATGAAAGTGATGATAAGTTAGTAAGCAGTACAAAGAAATCATTTATTCCCTTTAGTCCTACAAGAGGAACTGCGATAAGTACAATAAGAACTGCACACTGAATCCATAATGCGTTAACCATAGTTCCATCTTCACGTTTTTTAGTTATAAATTTGGGGAATATGTCCTCTGGAACTTCTGAAAACATAGCTCTAAGTGGTGATTCCATCCAAACGACATATGCTGCAATAGAAGTTATTGTATAGATAAGTGCATATATTTGAACAGCAACTTTGCCACTTCCTAATCCCCAATTATGCGCAAGAATTTTATATACAATATATCCTGCATCCTTGAGTCCTGCTTTTGTAAGTACTTCCGGTGATGCAACAAAACAAACTGCAAGTGAACCAATAATATACGCCAAAGCTATAAATATAGTAGCTATAATGACACCTTTAGGAAAAGTTTTTCTTGGATTATCTACATCTTTAATATAAGTACCGGCTACTTCTGAACCTGCAACAGCTAATAATAACCATGAAAATGTCGAAAAATATGATGCATTAAATTGAGGAATAATAGTTTTGGCAGTAAAAGTAGTTGCAGATGGAGTTTTACCAATTATTACTCCAACAATAGCAAATACTATAAATATAACAGTTGTTGCTAAGGTCAGCTTTCCGCCAATATCACTAATTTTTGAGAACGTCTTTACACCTAATGTCGCTATATATGTTAAAACAATTACTAAAACTAGACTCAGGTAGACAAGCATAGCTGGATTTGTAAATCTGTTTTCACCAAATAAAGCCCACGATACCATAACAGGTATTCTTGCAAAAACCATTTGAAGATAAAAAAGGTTTGCAACAAAATAAGACCATGTACCTATAAATGCCCAATTGGGGCCTATCGAACTATTTATCCAAGTATAAATACCACCTTCTTTATCTTGATTTGCAGATGCTAACTCTGCAATCATAATTGATAATGGTAAAAAGTATAATAGAGATACAATAAGCCAAGATGGAATTGCAGCTGGTCCTAATGCAACAGCATTCGACGTAATATTATTAAATCCAAACGTTGGTACAAAAGTTAACATTACTAATGACCATAAACCAATTTTTTTCTTGCTATTCAAAATTTATCGCTCCTTTATTATAGAATATTTGCCGTCTTAAACCAACTTTTCTAAAGCACTTTTTATTCTTTCAAGACCAATTTTGATATTTTCAACTGAAGTTGCGTAAGATAATCTAATATAATTGTCATTTCCAAAAGGTTGTCCGGGTATTATTGCCACATTAGCTTCATCTATTAAATATTTAGCCATATCCAATGAATCATTTATAATAACATTTTTATAAGATTTACCAATGTAATAATCTATGTTGACATATACATAGAAAGCACCTTTTGGTGTTATATATTTAAGCCCATTAATATTATCTAGCAATGACAAAATTAAATTTCTCCTTTTATCAAATTCTTTTTTTATTTCATCTGTAAAATCATGACCTTCTTTTAAGGCAGCAATACTGGCATATTGTGCTATTGTATTTGGATTAGAAGTAGTATGGCTCTGTATATTGCTAATTACCTTAGCTATTTCTAAGCTTGATGCACTATAACCAATTCTCCACCCTGTCATTGAATATGCTTTTGACATACCATTTATCACTATTGTTAAATCTTTAATTTTTTCATCTATAGATGCAATACTTACATGCTTTCCTTCATATATTAATTTTTCATATATTTCATCAGAAATTATAAATATATTATTTTCAACAGCTATTCTTGCAATGTCTGATAACTCTTCTTTTGAATAAATTGCTCCTGTAGGATTATTGGGACTATTTAAAATTAATAATTTTGTTCTTTCAGTAATTAAACTTTCAAATTCATCTGCAGAAATTTTGAAATCATTGTCTATCTTTGTAGTTGCAATTATAGGTTTGCAATTAATCAACTTTACCATTTCGGGATAACTCACCCAATATGGTGATGGAATTATAACTTCATCCCCCGGATTTAATATAGCAAGCATGGCATTGAAAATAGAATGCTTAGCTCCGTTAGATACGACAACTTGATCTACTGCATAATCTAATCCATTGTCTAGTAGCAATTTTTTGCATATAGCCTCTTTTAATTCCATTATACCTGACGATGCAGTATATTTCGTATAATTCTTATTTAATGCATCCACTGCAGCATCTTTTATAAATTGAGGAGTAGGAAAATCCGGTTCTCCAGCTCCAAAACTAATAACGTCTATTCCTTGTGATTTCAATTTATTTGCTTTAGCTGTTATTTCAAGTGTTGCAGAAGGTGTTATTCCCATAGCACTTTTAGATAAAATCATATTCTTATCTCCCCTAACTTAAATACCGTTTTTAATATTATCTAATTTTAATTTAAAAACAGATAATAATTTGTTAGCACTTTCCAAATAATTCTTCTTGTCATCCCATGTTTTTAAGGGATCTAGCAATTGGCTGGGGACATTATCACAATTTTCTGGTATTAATAAATCAAATACCATATCTTTTTTAAATTTTGTCTTTTCTAATTTGCCATTTAAAACATTTTTGATTATTTCTCTTGTATATTTTAAATCTATTCTTTCACCAATCCCATAAGGCCCACCTATCCATCCAGTATTTATCAGGTAAACTGATGTATTATTTTCTGTGATTTTTTTCTTCAATAAATCAGCATATTTCGTGGGGAATGATGGCAAAAATGGTGCTCCAAAACATGGTGAAAATGTCGCTTGAGGCTCGGAAACTTCCTTTTCTGTTCCAGGTATTTTACTCGTATAGCCTAATAAGAAATAGTCAACTGCTTGTTCATTTGTCAATTTAGCAATTGGAGGTAATACTCCAAAAGCATCGGCTGTCAAGAAAAATATAATTTTAGGATTTCCGCCGATTCCATCTGTAGATCTTCTGGGAATATACTCAAGAGGATATGAAGCTCTCGTATTTTCAGTTATTTTACTGTTTATATAATCCGGCACATTATTCGTATCATAAACTACATTTTCTAAAATTGTTCCAAACTTGATCGCATTCCATATTTCAGGTTCACTATATGGGGACAAATTTATACATTTTGCATAGCAACCACCTTCAAAATTAAAAATTCCACGCATAGACCATCCATGTTCATCGTCACCAATCAAATACCTTTCTGGATCTGTTGATAAAGTTGTCTTTCCAGTTCCAGACAATCCAAAAAAAAGTGCTGTATCATTATTTGGCCCTACATTTGCTGCACAATGCATAGGTAGTACATTTCTTTTCAACATCATATAATTCATCATTGTGAAAACGGATTTTTTTATTTCTCCAGAGTATTTTGTTCCACCAATTAAAATCATTTTTTCTTCAAAACTTATGATGATAAATGCTTCAGAATTTGTTCCATCAACAATTGGATCAGCTAAAAAATCAGGAACGCAAATAACTGTAAAATCAGATTCTTTTTTTAGTTCATTTTCACTTTTAGGATTAATAAATAATTGATGTACAAATGCATTTTGATAAGCATATTCATTAATAACTGTAAGTTGATATCTATATTGTGGATCTGCACCAACAAAACCTCTAAAAACATATAGCTTTTTATTTCTTATATAATTAATGACTTTGCTATAAATTTTGATAAAATTTTCTTTTTCCATAGATTTGTTGTTTGCCCACCAAATATCATTATGAATAGACTCTTCATCTACAATGTATTTATCTCTTGGTGATCTTCCAGTGTATTTCCCTGTATAGACATCAAATGCGCCATTTTCTAATAATTTTCCTTCATTATTTTTTATAGCTTCCTCTATCAAATCTGAAACAGGCATATTATAGAGAATATTGCTAGAATTTTTTAAAACATCACCTATATCAAGCATAAATAATTCTCCTCTCAAGCATCATAAAGGTATATTAACATTGCAATGCTCTTAATATGCAGATTGAAACATTTTTTTAATTTCGTCATAATTACTTGAATATCCTAAGCTAAGCATTAATTTTATTCTTGCTTTAAGCCCATCGAGATTTTCACCCAAAATAGCTCCTATTGATACTAACTCTTTACCTCCACCCTTATATCCATAAGTATCAAGCACACGGCCAGTAAGACACCGGGAAACTATAACAACAATAACATTATTGGCAACTGCATATTTGATTCCTTCTACCATAGTAGGCGTTACATTACCTCTTCCTGTACCTTCAATAACTATTCCTTTATCTCCAGAGTCGACGCAAAACTTTATTAATTTGTCATCCATCCCAATTGCGGTTTTTACAAGGCTAACTTTCTCTTCTACTGTATCAGTTAAAATTTTTTCATGCGGCATTATGTCTCTGTAAAATATGACTTTGTCAGTATCCACAATTCCAACAGGACCTAACATCGGACTGCAAAAAGCATCCAAACTGCTGGTACTAATCTTAACAACTTCACTGGCAGCAAATATCTTATTATTAAACACAACTAATACGCCTTTGCCAATAGATTTTTCATCAATCGCAACTCTAATTGATGCCTTTATGTTATTTATCCCATCATACTCATCTTCAGAAATATTTCTCATTGAACCAGTAAAAATAACTGGTTTAGAAGAATTCACCGTTAAATCCAAAAAATACGCTGATTCTTCTAAAGTGTCAGTACCATGTGTTACTACAACTCCACATATATCACTTCTGTTTAACAGACTCAGAATTACACTCTTTAATTTTTTTAATAAGTCAATTGTAATATGTGGACTTGGGTAATTCCCAAAATCAACTATTTCTATTTCAACATCATCAAAATGATTATTAAACAATTTCATAATTTCATAACCTGTTAATGATGGAACGAAAGAATTTTTATCTTTGCTCATCGCCATGGCAATAGTTCCACCTGTAAATACAATTGCAACTTTTTTGCTCAAACTTTTCACCCTACTTCTTTAATTAGATTTATACCTTAACTACGCATTTCCATAGCTTCATATATTCTATTTAGAGATGTAATATATACACTTTGTGCGCATGTCTACTTTGTAGGCATTTGAAGTTTCGTAAACTTTTTTAAATAGCTCTATCATAATCTTTCACTGCCTATCTTCAACATTCAATGTCAAATAGTAATTGTCAAGATTTTGAACCCATTCAAAATATGTTGGTTTTTACCCAATAATTATTTTTTAGTGCAGTTTTTGTGCCAGCAAAGTAGCAATTCGTCATTCAAATTTTTCAACATCAAATCTCAATTAAATCTTTCGGTGAATTTGTAAGATCTAAAACATTATTTTCTTTTATAACTACCATATCTTCAATTCTGACTCCTCCAAAATTTGGTATATATATTCCTGGCTCAACAGTTACTACCATATTAATTTTTAAAATACCATTTTTATTTTTAGCCATAAATGGAGCTTCGTGTATTTCAAGTCCAACACCATGGCCTAATGAATGTCCAAAATATTTACCATATCCTTCATTTTCTATGATACTTCGTGCTAGATAATCTCCTTCATTTTCTTTTATATTTGCTTTTAAATTCTCTATAGCATATTTTTGCGCATTTAACACGATATTATATATCTTTTTTTGTTCTTCTGTCGCTTTTCCTATGACTATTGTTCTAGTCATATCTGAACAATATCCATTATATTTGCATCCAAAATCAAATGTAACAAACTCTCCATTTTCTATTGTTTTTTCCGATGCTTCACCATGTGGCAATGCAGATCTAAATCCTGAAGCAACGATAGTATCAAAAGACGTACCTTCTGCTCCCTCTTTTCTCATGTAGTATTCCATTTCAGCAGCTATGTCTATTTCCTTCATTCCTACTTTTATAACACTCAAAATATGTTCAAATGCTTTTTCTGTTATCTTCTGAGCATGTTTAATATTTTCAATTTCTTTTTCATCTTTTATTGAGCGAAATGACTCTATTATATTATTTAAAGGTTCTAGCTCAATTTTGTAAGTTTCCTTTAATATTGAATATATTTCATATGTCATATAATCGCTTTCGAAACCTAATTTTTTTATTCCCGATGAGTTAACGCATTCACTTACTGCTTTATACATATCACGATTATTATCTATTATTAGAAAACCATCTGTCTCAATTTTTGCCTGTTCAGTATATCTTGAATCTGTAAGGAAAAAAGCTTTATCTTTTGTTACAATTGCAACACTATCGTCTCCCGTAAAGCCGGTTATGTAAGTAACATTTGCCGGTTTTGATATATAATATCCATCTAAGTCATATTGGCTTAGCAAATCTTGTAATTTTCCCAAACGTTTATTCATATTAAAATCCCCTTCTTACATTTATTTTTAATATATTGACATATTTTCTAAATCCTTAAATATTTTTTCTTAAAGGGATAGGAAGTCTTCTATCCCTTTAAGTTATTTTTGTCAACCAATAATTTCGTTCTTTTTATGAATTATTAAATTAATTTTTTAATTCATTTTTTGCATACACTACATTCTTACTTTTCTCGTATCTTCTAAACATTAGTAAAGCTACAACTGTGAAAAACAATGGTCCAGCAATCATCCAAAGTGTTGAAGCTATATCTTTTGAAAATGCTGGTTCGATTATAGTGAAAATATTTGCAAATCCTACTGTGACTGACGTTAATACAGTCGCAATTATTACAGATGTTCTGCTTTTAAAGATTTCAAACGGTCTATTGATCTTTTTATTATTTTTAAATGACGGATATGCTAAGCACAAAAATACATACGGCAATGTCATTGCTACATTCGTCATTAGCACTATGCGAGCAAAGAAAACTTTTGCTATGTCTCCTCCAAATGATATGAGGAACAACATAACAGCAACTAACAAACATTGTATCCACATTGCATATTTCGGAACACCTTTATCATCTATTTCTGCTGTCTTTCCAGGCCATAATTCAGCAGGTGTGCCTTCAATCAGTTGTCTTAATGGCGCATAGCTAAGTGTAAAGAATGCACCCATTAATGATAAGAATACAGATAGCGCTACTATTCTAGCAGACCAATTTCCAATGATTATTGCTGTGCTTTTGCTTGCGCCTAAGCTTAATCCAATTTGATATCCAAAATTATTCATTATTACATACTGGGCATTTGCCATATTGACATTGTTAGACGCTAAAACACTATTCCACTTTGTAAATATTCCAACCAGGAATATTCCTAAAGAATACCCGATTGCGATTATTATAGCTGAAAACAATACGCCTTTAGGAAATGTCTTCTCTGCATTTTCCGTTTGATCTACGACACCGCCAACTACCTCTGTTCCTCCATACGCAAATATCGCAAATACTATGAATGACAAAACTGCAATCGGTGATAAATATGACGGATTCGGTGAAACTATAAACGATTTTAAAGATGTAATGGGTTCAGCTAATTTTCCTCCATTTGCTATCAATACAACAATTGAACCAAGTAAGAATATAACGTTTATAGCTAATACTGATGTTCCACCGATTGAAGCAATTTTCGATACCCAATTTAAACCTTTACTTGCTACATAAGTAATCAATATGATAAGCAATATTCCCATTAATCCAATAACTTGAGTAGAATTTAGTCCAAACAATCTAAGAGAAGAAGTTCTATCAGTTCCAAAAATTATATTTGAGATATTTATAAAAATCGTTGAACAAATGCTGACCATCCATACAACATATGATGCATACCACATGAAAGTACCTACAAAAGCGTATTTAGGGCCAACCGATCTTTCCATCCACGTGTATATCCCGCCGCTTTCTTCTTTAAAAGCCGCGCCAAATTCCGCCATCATAAAAGCATAAGGCAAGAAAAATGTTATTCCTGATAAAATGTACCACGGTATCGCGCTGTATCCCATCAAATAAAATGCTCTTGGCATATTGTTGAAACCAAAAACAGATGTGAAAATCATCAAGATAAGTGGCACCAGTGTCAACTTTTTCTTTGATTCATCGTTCATAATAACACTCCTTTCCTTTTGATTAAACTTTTATTCTATTTATTAAAATTTTTTAATTCAACTAAATTATAATACCTTCCTCGACTAATTGCAATACTATTTTGAATTGAATTATTAATTTTAATTTATGCAATTTTCTGTCTAAACTATCTAACCTTAATGGAATTTTTGTGATATGAAAAATATCTTCCTTGATTGCTTGAATAAGTTGTAATAGAAAATTTCAATAAGTTTTTAGAGATTTTTTATAATGCTGTATCTTCAATTAATATTTAACAGAAAGTATAAGTACGTTTGAATATTGAAAAACATTTTAACTTTTATTAAAATATTTTAATACTATTAAAATATAAAAAATTACATCAACTATTAAATAATGAATTCGATGCAAAGATCTCTCGATTTATATGTACAACATTATTGTCTTATACGTATTATATTCGACGTATTTCATCGAAATCCTGCTTAAATGCAATAAATAATTCATTAATATTTTAAATAATTTAATTTTGTTGCGAGATAATATTTGCATAATACTAAATGTTTTATAAATTCTTAGATTTGTATATGTTTATTTATATGTTAGCAAAATATGCTTTTAAAAACAAAATGCAAAAAAATAAAAGCCATGAAAGGCTTGATATCGCTTGATTAAATATGGAGGCGGCATCCAGATTCGAACTGGAGATAAAGGTTTTGCAGACCTCTGCCTTACCACTTGGCTATGCCGCCAAATTTTGGAGCGGACAACGAGACTCGAACTCGCGACCCTCACCTTGGCAAGGTGATGCTCTACCAACTGAGCTATGTCCGCTTAACTTAATGGTGCCTCGAAGTGGAATCGAACCACTGACACAGGGATTTTCAGTCCCTTGCTCTACCGACTGAGCTATCGAGGCTTTTAAATTTATGGCGACCCAAAAGGGGCTCGAACCCTCGACCTCCAGCGTGACAGGCTGGCGCTCTAACCAACTGAGCTATTGGGCCATAACAGTGGTCGCAATAGGGCTCGAACCTATGACCCCCTGCTTGTAAGGCAGGTGCTCTCCCAGCTGAGCTATACGACCAATTTCCGTGACAAGTATTAGTATACATAAAAAATGCCGATTCGTCAATATCCTTTTTTAATTTTTTATTTAGTAGTTGTAAATATCTAAAAACACCATCAAATACTTAGATGTATTTGATGGTGTTTATGTCAATTTTTAATTATAGTTATAAATTGTTACACCTTTCACAACCCTATTTACTCGTCCCTCTGGATTTGGGTTGTCAGGTGTTATACTCAGATTTAACGATTTATAAAATCCCAGCATCTGTGCATAAATAATGTATAAAGGTGTTAAAAATGCTTCATCCACTGTTTCAAAATCTTCTTTTAATCTAAATACATAATTTATCCCCCTTATCGATATATGACTTGGTAAAAATGCCATTAATTTCCTCTTGCCCGGTTCATTTACTATCTCATTTATTAAATCCAAATCGTATTTTTGTGTATAGACATCGTTTGAAACAAAGAATCCTATTAACGTAGTATCATTAATAGCAGATTTTGGTCCATGCCTAAATCCCAATGGTGTGTTTGAATTCGTATTAACATCGCCATGAGATAATTCCAAAGATTTTAGAGCAGCCTCGCTAGCACATCCTTTCAAACTTCCACTACCTAGGTATATTAGTCTGTCATAGTTATTTTTGGATATTTCCTCTATTATTTTGGAGTCTTCATTTATTATTCTTTCAGCCTCATCTGCTAACTTCTCAAATATATCTTTTTCATTCTCAATCTCTTCAATATGTGGTAGCATTAAGTCAGTCAAAAGCATACATGTGAAGCTGCTCGTCATAGCAAAGCCGTCATCATTAGATTCTTCTGGCATAAAAACATTTAAACAATTTTTCTTATCAATTGTACCTTTCGCCATTTTTCCATCTCTATTGCATGTTATATTCAAAAAATAAACATCCTTTATAATTTTTTCTGCAAGTTCTATCGTAGCTAAACTTTCGGGACTATCGCCAGATCTTCCATGAGATATAAGAAGAGTTGGTTTATCTTCAAAGAAGAAATTTTGAGGTGCAGCAACAATATCCGTTGTATCAATGGCCTCTACATCCATCTTAAGTTTTCTTCTTAAATAACCTTCGCTACTATCCCCAACAAAAGCTGATGTTCCTGCACCAGTTAAAATAATTCTTAAATCTTTTTTTGACAATATTGGATGTAAAAATTCAACAATTTTACTCTTTTGTCTTAATAAGATATTATAAAGTTCTCTCCACACTCGAGGTTGCTGCTCTATTTCTTTTGCCGTAGCATAACCTTTCTTTTCTTTTAATTCTTCTTCGCTTAGCCTAAGTAACATTTTAATTCCTCCTAATCTATAAACTATAATTTTCACCAAATGTATGTTTTAGCATGTCGCTTGTATTTAATGTAATCGTCAATATCATGCTTTGCCACCACAGCCAAATAGCTTTATTTTCTCTTTTACAACTTCTTTTATACTCTCCTCACCAGGTGCAAGGTATTTCCTTGGATCACTTTCACTGGGATTATTTTTAAAGACTTCTTTTATTGCATTTGCAAAAGGTATCTTTAATTCTGTAGCTATGTTTAATTTGTTTATACCAAGCTCTATTGCCTTTCTTACTAAATCATCAGGCACACCTGATGCACCGTGTAATACTAACGGAATATCTATTAAACTTCTTATTTCTTTTAATCTGTCAAAATCTAGTCTTACTTCTCCTTTGTATAGACCATGTGCCGTACCAATGGCTATCGCCAGTGAGTCAACTCCCGTCTTTTTCACAAAATCTGCTGCCATTTTCGGATCTGTAAAGGCATTTGCATCTTCATTTACGTACATATCGTCTTCTACCCCTACTATATTACCAAGTTCCGCTTCTACAGTAACGCCTGCTGCATGAGCTACTTCAACTACTTTTTTGGTAGTGGCAATATTTTGCTCGTAAGGAAGCATTGAACCATCAAACATAATCGAAGTGTAACCTGCCCTTAAGCACCTTACAACAATGTCAAAAGAATTTCCGTGGTCTAAATGTAGTGCTATTGGTATGTCATATTTCTCAGATGCCACTTTTGCAATTGCTGCTATATAGTCTTCTCCTGCATGCTTAATTGTACCTGGTGTTGTCTGTAAAATTAACGGTGAATTCATCTCAAAAGCAGCTTTTACAACAGCTTTTAATGTTTCGAGGTTGTGTATGTTAAACGCACCTACTGCATATCCATTTAATTTCGCGTCATTTAGCATTTTTTCTGTATTAACTAACGCCATTAATGTAACCCCCTATAATATAGTTCAATAAATCTAATGGTTTATTGCATATTTTTATATTTTTATCATCGAAATTATCTCTTCGATCGACTTCTCCCCAATTAGCCAGTAAAAAATCCACATTACAGCTTTTCGCACATCCGTAATCATAATTTGTATCACCAACATATACTGCTTCATCTGGATTTATATTAAGCTCTTTTAATGCTTTTAACAATTGATCAGGATATGGTTTTGGCCTTAAGCTTTCATCATATGTCACTATTAAATCAAAATGATGTAAAATTTCATTCAGCATAATGTCTTCTTTTACTTCAAAATCATATCTTGAAGTAACAATTCCTAATTTAATATTTTTATTTTTTAAGGAATTAAGGGTCTCTTCTATTTGAGGGTATATCCTCACTTCATTTATAAATTTTCGAATTTGTTCATTCCAAACTCTAAGTGTTGCATCAATATTCTCAATGTCAAGTTTGTGTAAAGTATGCTTACCAGGAAGTCCTACAGCAAAATTCAGTTCATTCTTGCTGTAATCTCTGTTGTAAAGTTCTTTCATAGTTATCTTTAACGCTTCAATAGTAACTTTCTCAGTGTCTACTAATGTTCCATCAACATCAAATAATACACATTTTTTTTGATGCATGTAATCACTTCCAATCAAAATCATCAAATTTATATATTAAAATATGACTATAAATCATTTTATTTAGCATCTTTTACGTATCCAAATAAAAATTTACTGGAAATTTCACAAAATTTAATGAAGTTATTTAGGAGCAGAGGTTCTAAAATATCCATTTCCCTGCTCCCATTCCTAAACATTCCTAAATCAAATTCCATCTTCTATTTCTTGAACATTTTTCACTTGACTTACTACAATTTTTTTAAATCGAATTGTTGAATTTTTACTAGCATTAACAATAAATTCAGCTAGTTCATCCAAACTCAATGTGTCATTTTGAAATATCGCTTCTAACAACGAGCTTAAATTGCATCCTGCTACCAACTCCATATTGTCATTAAAATTAGCAATGCTGGCAGCCACTTTAAATGGAGTTCCTCCTGCGATATCGCAAACAAATAATATTGGCTGATCAATAATCTCATTTATCACATTGTGTATCTTTTCTTTTAAAGTTATATCAGAATCATTTTCTGTAAAATCTATAGCAAATAAATGACTATTTATACCAGCTATCAAATCTATCGAACTTTTCATGCCTGTTGCATAATTTCCATGCCCAATTAATATGATATTTTTCTTCATATTATAAAACTCCAATAAATGATAGTAAGATAGCTAGTATAAATGTCGTTAAAATAAGTATTACCGGACTTACATTTTTCTTTTTTAGAAGATAAAATATCAACAGCGTATACCCTAATGGCAATATATTAGGAAAAATTTTGTCAAAAAAGTCTGTCTGTAAAGATACAGCATGTTTAGCATTTATAGCAATCTTACTTACAACATTTATGTGAACATAAGATGCTATTAAACCTCCGATGACAGTTATGCCTAATATTGATGCAGCTTTAGAAATAATTTGTGAATTAGTCTTAATTAAATCAATCGCTTTTGTGCCTAAATTATAGCCTAAATGTGTCCATACTATCCTAAGTAAAAATATTGTCAAATATACAGAGAAAAACAATATTGGGCCTAATGCATTTCCCTGCATAGCAAATGAAGAACAAATACCAGCAACTATCGGCAAAATTGTAAACCAAAATATTGCATCTCCAATTCCAGCCAGTGGTCCAAATAAAGCGACTTTCAAACCCTTAATGATAGCTCTATCTTCATGATTTTCCTCCAAAGATAAAAGCAATCCCATTAAAAATCCTACAAAATTTGGATGTGTGTTTATAAATTCCAAATCGTCCGTCATTGCTTCTGATAGACCTTTTTTATCGTTCTTGTAAATCTTTTTCAAAAAAGGCAATTGTGCGACTGTAAATCCGCCAGCTTGCATTCTTTCATAGTTAAAGCTAGCTTGCAAAAAAGAAGATAAAAGTCCCAGTTTAGTTATGTCTTTCTTAGTCAATACTTTTTTAGATTCCTTCATCATAATCATCTCCATTCATTGCCATCATTTCATTTTTGATTAATTTATTTTTAGAATTGAAATATTCATATATTGCTAACGCTGCACCAATCACAGCCACTGGAAGTAAATTTGAAAAAGGTATAAATGATGCTATGAAAAATCCTACAATGAAATATGGTACATATTGACCTTTCATCATAACTTTTAAAAGCATTCCAAAACCAATAGCCGGCAATATACCTCCTGCTATTTCAAAACCATGTCCTAACCATACTGGCATAGATTTAACTAGTATCTTCATCAAATCTTGAGCAACATACACACTTAAAAACACAACTATTCCATAAGTAATTGCAACAATCGCTGTTGTCAAAATATTTAACTTAACAAGGCCACTAGTATTAGCTTCTTCAGCGTATTTATCAGCTTTTGGCATAAAGAATGAAAAGCTCGAATAATAGAATAATATTATATACTGCATTAGAAAGCTAAACGGTAATGCTAATCCAATCGCTGTTTTTGGATCAGTTCCTGTAGTATATGCTATAACAGTTGTCATTATCCCTGCTAAAATAGGATTAGGTGGTTGTGTCCCACCAGCAGGAGTTAATCCTGCAAAGGCTAATTCAGTAAGTCCACCTGCAATTAATCCTGTCTGCAGATCGCCAAGTATCAATCCTGTCAGTGTTCCTACTATAATTGGCCTAAACAAAAATAATGCTTCCAACCAAAAATCAATACCAACTATGACCGCTAAGATTGCCAGCAACAAGCCTTGTACCAATGTAATACTATGCATAAATCATTACCTCCTCAATTAATATATTCTTTCCTATCACTAGGAACATCCTGAATATAAAGGTTTACCCCCTTTCCCTTAATATAACGCAAGTCATCCATATCTTTGTCATCTACATAAACTTTTTTGCTGATTTGATGTTTACCTTGCGAAAAATGCATATTGCCTACATTCACCTCTTTTATTGGTACACCACCGTCAATTAATTTTCTAACTATTTCAGGTGTCTTGCAGACAATAAATATCTTTTGAGTTGGTGCAGCTTTATGGATTATATTTATTGTTTGATCCACTGAAAAAAACCTAATTCCAACACCTGACGCTTGAGCAGTAACAGCCATTAATTCTTGTTGAAGTGGATCTTTTGCGACTTCATCATCAACAACAACAATCAAATTTGCACCTAAAGATGTAGTCCATGTAACACCTACTTGACCATGAACCAGCCTATTGTCTATACGTACTAATAAAATATTTGGTGCTGGCATCTCTACCCCCCTCTCTTTCAAAGATTTTACTTTATATAATGCAAAAAGCATGCCAAGCAGTGTAAAACTGCTAGACATGCTTTTTCATCGTTCTTTACAGTAAATAATTCTTAATTTTATAAACAACTTGTTACACTATATTTCCTAAATCGGTCATTACGTAAACTGTCAATTACACTATATCTATAAATCTACGAAGCTAACCCTAAAAAGCCTAAATTATAACCTATAATCCCTAAAATCATAAGTCCAATAATACAAAATATTGCAGGAACTTTTCTTTTAAGAAGCCAATATATTAAAAAAGTTAATATAAGTGGTAATAAATTAGGCATTATAGTATCTAACTGTTGTTGTGCCGTAACAACAACTATTTTGCCATCAGTTGAATAGGAGTATAATTTGATTGGTATATTGATTATCGTCCATTTAGCTACCAATCCACCCATTACAACATAAGCTAAAACAGCAACTGTCTTCATTATTTTAGGCAATATTTCTTTCATAGACGCAATCATATTTATACCTTTATAATAAGGAATCATTAATCCATAATATCGCATAATTAATCGCACCGAGTTTATAACTACAAAAAATATTAAAGGTCCTAATAAACTTCCACTGAGACCTATTCCTGCACCTATGGCTGCAATCATCGGTCTAAATATTCCCCAAAATATTGGATCTCCTAAACCCGCTAACGGTCCCATTAAAGCTATTTTTATTCCTGTAATAGCTTCATCATTAATTTTTTCTTCGTTCGCTAAAGCTTCTTCCATTGCAACATTTAATCCTAAAATTATCGGCACAGTAAATTGATGAGTGTTAAAATATTCCATATGCCTCTTTAAAGCCTCTGATAATTTTTCTTTTGTTTTATATAATTTTTTCAATACAGGAATTATACTGTAGCAATAACATAAATTTTGCATTCTTTCATAATTCCATGATATTTGATAGAATTGCATTCTCCAGAATATCTTTAAAAGATCTTTGTGCCCTATCTTTAATGATTCATCTTTAATAATTGCTTCATTATTTTTTTCATTATCAATATCATCAGCTATATCATTTATAATTTTACTTCTTTTATTTCTATGTGCGTTTTTATTTTCATCTTTTATGAAATAAAAATAAAAAATTGCTGCAAAACTAGCTCCCATAATTGCTAATCCAACTAAAGTCATTTTAGTAAAAGTCATAGTCAAAAATCCAACAAAGAAAAATGGCAGTAATTCATTAGCATTTAATAATTCCATAATCATAGCATAACCAACTACAACTAAAAAACCAGAAGAAACTTGCAAGCCAATTGTAATTGATTTCGGTAAATTATCTAATAAAACCCTTACATTAGACGCATTAGCAAAATAAGCTACCATTAAAGACGGTATCGAGACTCTTAATGCACTAGGTATCGCAGTCAAAAAATGCATTGCAGTTACACCTTTTGTACTACCTTTTTCCGCATATTTATCTGCTAAATGCATTATAAATACGTCAATTGTACTTTTTTGAGCAATTTGTAACACTTGTCCAGCAACCGCAACTGGAACAGCTATACTTATAGCCACGCCAATATTTTGTTTTCCTATAATAGCCATTACAGCGGCTATAGTGCCCGCAATAGCAGGATCAGGTGGAACAGATGCACCAATTGTCATCCACCCTAACGCTATCAACTCCATAGAAGCCCCAACTATAATTCCTGTTTTTAGATCACCAAGAACTAAACCCACTAAAGTAGATGCAATCAAAGGTCTATGTGTTTGAAATTCTTCTGCTGCAGCTCCTATTCCCGAAATTGACGTGACAATAAATAACAATATAAATTTTGTTATTGTCAATCGTCATTCCTCCTTAGATTGTATTAATGTCAATATATTAATACTTCTATCATTTGGAAGCATCCTTACATCTAAAGAAACATTTTTTTTAGCTATTTCTTTTAAAACATCAATTTCATTCTCATTTAAATACACAGCGGTAGTTATACGTTTTTTACCATTTTTATATGGCAGACCGCCAATATTAATTCTATTTATTTTCCCTCCTTTGTCCAAAAATTCTAATATTTCAAAAGGATTACTAAATATAATCATCAAGTTCTCATATTTGCTTTCTTCTTCATATATTTTGATAGCACTATCAACATCACAAAACAGCACTTCTATGTCTTCAGGAACTGCCATCTCGATGAAAGTTTTGCGTATTTCATCTTTTACTACATTTTTGTCAACTACAATTATTTCAGTTATAGCTTCACTTGAACACCAATTATTTACTACCTGTCCATGCACTAATCTCTCATCAAGGCGAACCACTTTCAACATCTTGTTATTCCTCCTAATCGCAAAGCTTGTTAAGTCTCTCAGATAATTTCTCATGAACATCCACTATTCCATTTTTGCCCGCATTTTTAGCAATATCTGATACAACTGATAATCTTTCATTTCTTTTTGACAAAATTTCCAAAATCATAGGCATATTGAAACCTGTTATGACATTAACTTTGTCATCTATCTCCAATGAACTTACATTATACGGACTTCCTCCTATTATGTCAACAAATATTAATATTTCTTCGGTTTGTAATCTTTTTTTTGCTAAATTTATCTTTTTTTTAAGATCATCTATACTTTCTCCAATCGTGAAATTAATCGCTTCAACTTTTTCTTGCTCACCATATATCATTTTTAGTGATTCATATAATGCTTCAGCATACGGCCCATGTGATACCAAAATTATTCCAACCATTTTTTAATTTTTTACCTCCTCTTAGACAATAAATTGCAAAAGTTGTGCCATACCTTGTTATTTTTAAATAGCCAGATCATTAATCTTCTGATGTATTATATCATATATAAAACCTATTTCCGACGTTGGTATTTGAACTTTGTAGATATCTTTTATGACACTAAAGCTAGAATTAATCAAATCTATAAACTGTCTATGACACTTTTCAAACTCATTTAAATTACTGTAAGACATAATTGGATCTTTCATAATTAACCTTTCAATAAGACAACTTATGTGTATATATAACCCTATCTTTAAATCATTTGAAAATTTAAATCCCAAACTTAATTCCAAATCTGAAATAGCTTTTTCAACTTGATCAATTATTTTATCAGGATTTAATATAGTTAAATAATTCAATACATTTTGAAGTGAAAAAAGCTTAACTATAGCTTGATTAATCTGCTCTATAGTTCTATCATCAGTTAAATCTTTTAATACTTTATTAAGTATAAAATCTCCACGCCCTGCAATCAAATCCTCCAAAGACAGATATGGAACCTCTTTTATTCCAGGATCAGCCGTTCCTATTATAAGTTTTACATTGTAATTTTTGAATATCTCATCTTTAAATCCATTGCCTTTAAGCCTATCATAATCATATGCAATTATTTCAATGCCATCATTTGCTAAGCATTCATACAAAAGATATTTTATCTTTACAGCCGTTCCTATTCCAGTCATACATGTTGTTATGATGCCATTCTTTTTGTTTTTATTTGATTTTATATATTTGTAACTACTATTATTTTTTTTAACAGACTCTACAATAATCTCTTCTAGAGATTGTCCCTGTATAATTCTGTTACCCACATCCAAAGCCAATTGGGTCGTAATATTATTTATAATACCTATGTCACCATCTATTACATTAATTAATGACTTATATATTTCTTCTAAAGAACCCATGTCAACTAATATAATAATACCCTTCTCTGTATTGATATTTTTTAAATAGCTTTCTACCTTTACCATAATATCTTGTATCGTCATATCTATTGGCATATCAAAGGCCTCAAAAATAAAACGTCCTAAGAGCCTATTTGCAACACTTGCTATACTGCTTGCGGTAGAATATCCATGTGCAATTATTATCGAATTTATCACGTTTATATTATCATTTTTATTTATACTTTTTATATAAAGTGTAAAATAAATAATAGCTATTTTCTCGAGTTTAGCATCCAGATTAACTTCGATAAGTTCAATCATCTTATTAGCAATTATAAATTCTTTAGGGAAAACATTCTTTAGAATATTTACTACAATTTCAACTTTAGAAGCATATTTTATAGATGCATTCTCTAACAATTTATTGGTAAAATGCGCTAATACAATAGCAGTATTACCGTAATATTTTATTCCATAATTATTTTCAATAACATTTAAAACATTGTCTATTACACTTTTTATAGTATTAAACAACAATGAGTCTGCAAAATTTTGATTCTCATTATTACCAAAAACAATAATGTCAGAAAGTTGATTCAAATACAGCAAAGATTCATTTTTTACCTTATCTATATTTAAATTTTCGTTTTTAAATTTAACAAACAAATCTAATATCTTTTCTGTTATTTCATTTATATTCTTATCATTTTCCACATCATCAACAAAATATTTATCTATTTTATTATGAGATATAAACATACCGTTAAATTGTAAACTGTCTTTTAGAAAGTCCTCAGCATTATACTGTAGATCTCTTGGCAAATCATATAAATGAATTCGTAATATACTAATTTTATTCCTCGATATTTGACTATATGCCTGAGCACAGCTATATTTTATGACATTTATCATTTTGCCTATATTGCCTGAAATATTTGTCTTAACTAATGCGTTTAAAACTTGTTTACTTATTAATATATCCATTTCAAGATTTTTTGCTTCAATTTTGTAAAAATTATATATTAATTGTAGTCTCTCATGTAAAGGTCTATCACTAAGTGATGGAATATTAACAACAAGGGGTATCCTTCTTAAGAAAGTTTTTATTAAAGTTTGTTCAGGATCTTCAGTTGTCGCAAATATAAATCTGACTTTTGACGTCCTCCAATTACCTGTCTCACCTAACCTTCTAAATAAACCTTTATCCAAAAACAAAAATAATTTTTCTTGGCCTTCCGGCGGTAATCTATGAACTTCATCCAAAAAGAGATATCCACCATTAGCTTCTTCTAAAAGTCCACTTTTATCTTTGTCGGCTCCAGTAAAAGCACCTTTTACATAACCAAATAAATTAGCCGATAATAATTCCGGATTGTTGGCATATTCTGCGCAATTAAATATAATATAAGGCGCATTTTTTTCCACAGCATTTATTGATTTTGCATATTCATATATAAGCTGCGCAATAAAACTTTTTCCGACACCTGTATGACCAATCAGTAAAATAGGTAAACCATTTGGCGGATAAGATGCTGCAGATTTACAGAGTTTGACCTGTTCCTTAAGGCTTCCATTATATCCAATTAATTTCATAAAAGGATCATCGCTTTTTATCTTTATAGGTGCTTCAGAATCAGAAATTTTATTTCTAAACAAATTCGACTGCTTCTCATAAAACTCTTTATCTATAAAATAAACTGGCCTCGTATTTATCTTAACAACTTTACCTTCTTTATGCAATTCATTTAAAAAATGACTGACAACATTCCTTTTGATATTTAACTTATCTGCAATCTCTTCTGCAGTCAAACCCCTTTTTTTTGTAATATCAAGGCTACTTGACAGGTTTTTCAACTCAATAAAAATTTTTTCTTTATTTTTCATTAACCTCAACCACCCTTAAATTGCAATAAAACGTTTTTATAATTAATACTAATATTTTTTTAAATTAACCATATATTCTCAACTATATTTCAAAACCCTAACATTGCTGTTAGGGTTGATTTTCTCCATTAGGAAACTTTTTTAACGTTAGCGGCTTGTGGCCCTTTTTCGGCCTCCACTATATCAAACTCGACTTCCTGTCCTTCTTCTAACGTCTTAAAACCATCCTGTTCAATTGCTGAGTAATGAACGAATACGTCTGAGCCTCCTTCTCTTTCTATGAAGCCATAACCTTTCTCAGCATTGAACCATTTTACTTTACCTCTTACCATTATATCTTCCTCCAAACGTGATAAATAATTTACTTCTTTATAATAGCACTGAAACATATACATTGTCAAATGAATTTTAGCCTTGTTGTGCCGTCTTTAAATATCTTACGATTTTGCTTAAAGCTTCGCCTGCCGATTCTCTTATAATTGCATCGGCCCTTCTATCTTCAGGTGTCTCTGACTTATTTATTATGACAAGATGCTTTGATAGTCCCGGAAGAAAGTTTACAGGTGATACAGTAAGCGATGAACCAATGACTATCATCAAATCGCTGTCTTCGGCCTCATGCCATGCCTTTTCAAAATCTTCAGGCATCTGATCTCCAAACATTACAACATCTGGCCTTAAAATCCCATTGCATTTGTCGCATTTAGGCGGGATTTCCCCTTTAGACACTTTGACCTCCAATAAATCAATTGGTACCACTGTACCACAATTTGTGCAACTTCCTGTCCTCGTCTGGCCGTGTACTTCGTATACTTTCTTCGATCCTGCTTTTTGGTGCAAATTATCTATGTTTTGGGTAATTACGCATGATACAAACCCATCCTGCTCCAGTTGCGCCAATATATAGTGTGCTTTGTTTGGCTTTGCATCTTTCATGGACAACAAAATCTTAAAACCATTGTCGTAAAACTTTTTAGGGTCATTGTATAAAACTCTTGTTGACAGTGCTTCCATAGGGTCCATCTTTTCCCAAAGTCCAGTTCCTGGACTTCTGAAATCAGGAATACCGCTTTCTGTAGATATTCCAGCACCCGTCAGCACAACAGTCTTTTTAGAATTCTCTATCAACCTTGCAACTTTTTCATATACATCCTCTTGACCCATTTGTCTCACCTCAAATACAAGTATACCACCACAACAAAAATTTTACATGGCCGATTTATATTTTTTCTTTTTCACAATGGCTCCAATCTTCCCTGTTTCTTGTGCCGTCAAATTCGACCATCCTACCTTATGTATCTTATCTAATAGCCCCAACTCTTTAGCCGCCTCTATCTTTAATTTTTCATCCATAGTATCATCTCCTAATAGCCTTTTTCAAATTCATTTACAGATACCTTTTGACCAGTTAATGCATCCACTATTGAATCCATTGTAGACAAACGATATATTGGCATAAGCTCATATTTACTTGTGTATAAATAATAAAGAGATGGTTTTTCACCTACTAATATATTTTTTGCAATACTTTCATTCAAAATATCTGTTGTTGATGGTTTATGGGCCTCATCCCAATTTAATGAGACATTTATTATTTTGCCGTTTTTATCTGTTTTAATTCTCACATAATTATCCAGAACTATTGCACCATTGTAAACTCGATAAAATACGTATGTATAATCAGCATCTTCTATGGCAGGTTTCTTTAAAAGATCCAAATTGCAATCTTTTCCTCTTAAAACTTCCTTTGTAAAACCGATTATTCTGTCCAAATTGCCATACGTATCAAATAACCCATCATCATCAGAAATATCTACGTTCTCGCTTATTATATTTCCTGTCTCTTTGTCGACTGCTATATTTGCATTGGCTATTAAATTTCTATCAGTATGGTTCATATTAAATGTATATGTTTCTCTTTCAGTGAGAAAATACCTTTCAATTGTCTTGCTGTCTAATACTTTAATATCATTTATGTGAAAGTTATTCATTTCATTCATTGCTATTTTCAATGCCTCGTCGTAAGCTACTATGCTATACGATTTTTTAAAATCATTGGCATCACACTTAATCTTTAAAACATCATCATATAGCATATTACCATTAAAATCTACCAAATCACCATTTACTGCGTCTATACCAACGAGATTATAATCGATGCTTAAAGCATAGTACAGCCGATATTTAGGAAAATCATCGTTGTTGTTTTTCAAATACACAAGAGTAGGATCAAGTTTGCTATTAAACGCCTTCAAGGCATCAACACTGCCAATCGTCTTTATGTCTTTATTATAAGATGACTCACCTATACTTTGTCCTTTTAATTTCAATATATCGCCACTTTCAGAGTCAATGTAAACATAAGCGTCTATATTGTACACAGGTATATCGTCAACTAAATTCTTGTAACAAAATTTATAAATTATTCGTCTTTCCAAAGCATCATCAATATACGTTGAATCATTAACCTCAGATACATAACCAAATTTTTCTCCAAAAATATTTTCCAAAAGTTCTTTGCCTATTATTACAGCATCGTCCTTCCTTATTTTTGATTTACCGCTTTTGCCAAATAAGTATTTCATTTGATCAACATAATAATCCACGCTTTTGATATTTCCATTGTCTAATACAGCATCAAGGGTTTTATACATGTCGCCATCGCTTTTCATGTTTATTTGGATAGATCCATCGCTATTTTTTCTGATTTGATCTACCGACATATTACTTATAAATGGCATCTTATCTTTTAACAATTTTAAGTAATCTTGATTTTGAATATCGTCAGGGAAACCAAATGAAAAAGCATTTAAGCTGAATACCATTACCAATGTCAAAGTTAAAAGAAAAATCCTTTTAATCATACATAGAATACCTCCATTAAGTAAAATATTACCATATATAGTATTCTATGTATTTTTGAAAAATCCTTTTTTTAACACAAAAAAATCCGGTTAATTCCGGATTTTTTATCTTTAAAGAGCAACAACTTCCTTTACTTCAGGTATTTCTTCTTTTATTGCTCTTTCAATTCCTTCTTTCAATGTCATTACTGCAAATGGACAGCCGCCGCAAGCACCTGTAAGCCTTACTTGAACTACGCCATCATCAGTAACGTCGACGAGTTCTACATCTCCGCCATCTGCTTGAAGAGAAGGTCTTAAAAGCTTTAAAACTTCTTCTACTCTTTCTCTCACGATATGCCCTCCTTTTTAAAATCTACAACATATATTATAACACGAATTGAGGAAAATAGAAATAAAACAATCTTAATGAATACGTTTTTGCATATAAAATAACTTTTTATTTAATAATTTTTATTTTTGTAGCTTAAGTGGTAATATATATTTTGAAAGGAGATGTTTTTATGTTATTTACACCCATAAAAATAAAAGACATTACTATAAAAAACAGGATTATGATGTCTCCAATGTGTCAGTATTCCGCTGACAAAGATGGACTTGCAAACAGTTGGCACTTTGTTCACTACTTAAGCAGAGCCGTCGGCGGTGTAGGGTTAATAATGGTTGAAGCAACGGCAGTAGAAAGTCGAGGGCGAATAACTGATCGCGATCTTGGCATCTGGAACGACCAACAGGTAGAACCACTCAAAAGAATTGTTGATGAGTGCAAAAAATACGGTGTTACAATGGGAATACAATTAGCCCATGCTGGAAGAAAATCAGAAGTGGCAGATGAAACGCCTGTTGCGCCTTCAGCAATAAACTGGAGCGATGATTATAAATTGCCACATGAACTCACAAAAGAAGAAATAAAGGCTATCGTAGAAAAGTTTAAAGATGCAGCAGTAAGAGCCTTGAATGCTGGTTTTGATGTCATTGAAATACATGCGGCACACGGTTATTTGCTACACGAATTTCTGTCGCCCCTGTCAAACAAGAGAAATGACGAATACGGCGGTGATGTCACTAACAGAGTGAGAATGCTTAAAGAAGTCATAGAAGCTGTAAAAAAAGTATGGCCAGAAAATAAACCTTTATTTGTAAGGGTTTCATCCGACGATTACATTGAAGGCGGCATCAACATTGACGAAATGATAAAAATTTTATCATACATAAAGCCTTTAGGCGTAGACGTGATAGATGCAAGCAGCGGTGGACTTCTAAATGCGAAAATCGATCTTTATCCTGGCTATCAAGTCAAATACTCTGAAAAAATAAAAAGCCAGCTTGGTTTTAAAACAGCGGCAGTAGGCTTAATAACAAAAGCTGAAATGGCTGAACAAATCCTCAAAGACGGAAAAGCTGATTTAATAGCGTTAGGCCGTGAGCTTCTGAGAAATCCGTATTGGCCACTGTATGCAGCCCACGACCTTAAAGAAGATGTAGAATGGCCAAAGCAATATGAAAGGGGAAAGTTCAGAGTTTAGCGGCCAGCTCCACCTCCACCGGTGGATCCGCCGCCAAAACTTCCACCTCCTCCGCTGCCAAAGCCTCCTCCGAAGCCACCACCGCCGGTTCCAAATCCGCCAAAGCCACCGAATCCTCCAGGGCCAAACCCGCCAGGACCACGCCACCACCATCCACGTATATTAGAAAAAATGATAAGCAATATTATTAGAGCAATTACAGAAATTATTCCTTCCGCTTTTTTACTGCTACTGTCATTTTGCTGAGTATACTGGCTTTGGTCAACATTTTTTAAATCCACATTGTATTCTTTGGCAACCAATGTGGCTATTGCTTTATATCCTTCTACGATGCCCCCAGAATAATCTTTATCATTCCATTTAGGCAGTACGTAATCGTCCAAAATCCTTCCTGCTACAGAATCTGGAATAGCGCCTTCCAATCCATATCCGACAGATATAAATACTTTGCCGCTTAATCCCTCCAATAGCCTTTTTTTATCTACTAAAAGAAGTACGCCATTATTTTTGTCTTTCTGTCCAATTCCCCAGTTTCTAAATAAGTTTAATGCATAATCTGATATTTGATAGTCTCCTATATCGTCAACCGTCACTACGATGATCTGAGCACCAGTTAAGTTTTCTATCTCTTTCCCTATGTTTCTTATTGTATCAATATCGTTTTGGCTCATAAGTTTTGCGTAGTCGTACACATAATCGTACTGGGAAGGCTTAGGAGGAATTGTAGCAGCAAATATTTGACCAAAAATTAGTATAGGAAAAAATATCAGCAAAAATAATGTTTTAGCATATTTTAACACCACATAACCTCCCTATTTCGAAAAATCGACTTTTGGAACTTCTGATGCTGATGCTTGTGCTTTAAAATACTGTTTCTCCGTAAATCCAAACATCCTTGCTATGATGACGTTAGGAAACTGCCTTATGCTGGTGTTATACTGTTGAACAGCATTGTTGTAATCCATTCTGGCAACAGCGATCCTATTTTCTGTACCTGCCAATTCATCGCTTAACTGCCTGAAATTTTGATCGGCTTTTAAGTTAGGATAGTTTTCTGATATGGCCAGAAGCCTTCCTAAAGCTGTTCCAAGCTCATCATTGGCGTTGGCTTTTTCTTGAACCGTATTTGCAGCAAGAAGCTTCTCTCTGGCTTTATTTACGCTATCAAACACAGACTGTTCATGAGCAGCATAACCTTTTACAGTCTCAACGAGATTAGGAATCAAATCAGCCCTCCTTTGTAGCTGATTTTCTATTTGACTCCACTTGCTATTTACATTTTCCTGCTGACTTACAAGCCCGTTATAACTTGAAAAAAAGTAAACAACTATTAATAGCACTACTGCTGCTACTGATATCAACACAACAGAAGATCTTTTCATGTTGTCTCTCCTTTCTCTGTTTTCTCTGATATTATATGATCATTTTTTATTTTTTTGCTGACTATTTCTGCCACAGCTTCTAAAAATGCTCTATCATCATCGTCAAAAGCCGCTTTTTCATCGCTGTCTATGTCAATTTCGCCGATTATTTCATCACCAATTCTTATAGGCACTACTATCTCAGACTTTGTCTCAATGCTACAAGCCAAGTAATTGTCCTCTTTTGTCACATCGTCAACGACAATTGTAGCATTTTCAGCCACAGCTCTGCCACATATACCTTGACCAACGTTTATCTTCACATGTTCTGTGGGCCTTCCTATGTATGGACCAAGTTTTAACATTCCATCTTCCATGAAATAAAAACCTGTCCAATTGTAGTAAGACAAATTGCTGTCCAATATTTTCACAACCTCATGGTAAAAATAGTTTAAATCATCTATCTCACTTGATGATTTCTCTATCATCGAAAGCAATCTTTTAAATAATTCTTTTTTCTCCATCACAATCTCCCTCTCTCATTTTTCATTATATAAAAAACCCGCGTAAAGCAGGTCAATAATTTACTTTCTTATTTTCTGGATCATTTAATACACGCCTCATCATCCAATATGCCAATATAAGTATGAAAGGAGTTGCAATCTGCGTCAAAGTAAAAAATCCAATTCCAAGGTGCTTATTCAGATAAACTGGCCAAAACAGTGGATTGTCCCTTACAGTTTCTTCAATAAGCCCTCTCATAAGCTGATAATAAAATATAAAAGACCAAAACTGATACCCGTACGGCATGTGCTTTCTCTCGATGTAGAAATAACGTATTAAAAGAATAAGTCCCATTGCTACACCAACTAATTGTGCAGGCCATCTTCCAAAAGCAAAATCAGTCTGCCTTCCCAAAACCTCTTGGTTAAATATATTTCCTATTCTTACAAGCATATTCCCTATAGCCAATCCTATGACAGCGTAATCTTCCAATGGATTTATCTTGACGTTTTTCTTACGGCAGTAATAAAGGCCTGCAAGAAATCCTCCCAATACAGCTCCATGCCATGACAACCCACCTTGATAAATCTTAAGAATCTGTATCGGATCTTTGTAAAACCAATCAATGTCATTCGCCAATACAAACATCAATCTTGCTCCTACTATTCCGGATATGACCACAATCATCAAAAGATTTAACAAGAAATCTTCATCGTAGTTAAGCTCTTTCGACCTAACGTACAAGTAATATGCACCAGCAGCTATAGATAAAGCCATAAAAATTCCGTACCAATGTACAGCAATCGGTCCAATTTTAAATGCATACGGGCTAATAGATGGTATATACATAACTAACCTCCAATATATGTTTATTTGTCATGATTTGATTATATTATTCTTTTAACAGTAAGTCAACGTTTTATTGAATTTACAGATGAATCAAAAACCACCCGCTATGCGAGTGGCTACTACTTACTTTGCTCCAATCTTTTTGGCTATAACCTGCCAAAATGATGGTGTTTCAAAACCTATTCTCCATATGCAAATGCCATGAATGCCGTATTTTTTCGCTATATCTATTTTCTCAGCCATCGTCGTAGAATTTTCAAACCATACCTGCCTTGTGGCGCCATATGTGCTGTCATAATATGTGTAATATGGCTCTTGATACGTATTGCTCCACTGTACTGTCACACCTTTCTGCTGAGCATTCTGAAGTATCGTCTTTGTTGGAGCAGAAAAACCACCTGACTTATTTGCAGGCCAATCGTATCCATACGTCGCAACACCAAGGCAAATCTGACTTGGTTTAAAGCCTTCTTTTAATGCATCCTTCACATTGTTCTCAACCCACTGCTCCGGTGATACTGGTCCCGGTGGCGATGAAGCATTATGCCTGTCGTAAGTCATCAATGTCACATGATCAACTAATGGCGCCAATTTATGATAATCGTAAATTCCCGATATATCAGGTGAAACCTGATAATGAGGAATCACAGACATATCTAAGATTTTACCCTCTCTTTTCATCATCGTCCTAAAAGTACCCATAAATGCCGTAAGGTAGTCTTTATCCTTAACATAATTTTTTGTGCCATGTGGGATAAACTCAAAGTCTATGTTGTATCCGTCAAATCCATGTTTTTTAAGAAGACTTATAAGCTCATTCATAGTCTCAGTCTTCACTTTAGAATCAAGCAAAACCGAATCCTTGCTGTCAGCCACGTTTACAAGCGGTACAACTTTTAAACCATTTTTTTTTGCGAAGTTTAAAGCTTGCGGATTTGTTGAATCTTTAACAGATCCATCTCCTTGCACAGTAAGCCACAGTGGCGAAACCGTGTCCATATACTTTGCGTATTTTACAAGCGAATTGTATGAGTTGTCGTACCCAGGTGAATCAACATAAAATCCAACAACATTTAAACTTCTCTTGGATGTGACTGGCTTTTTAACTGAGCTTTTGCATCCTGCCAATGATACAGTTGCAAGCATCATAACAAAAGTCAACATCATCGCAATATATTTTTTATATTTTTTCATGAGATATAACCTCCTCATAATTCTTTCTGGTTATATCTTTTCATGAAATCTACTTATTTATGTAACAAAAATCCGCTTTTAGTTTTTTTGTCCCGGCGTGTAATCGCCTGGTTTCACATTAAATGAAATACTTTGCCCATTGCTTAAAGCAATTATTGTCCCACATTCGTCTGTCCTATAGACCGGTATGTTTCTGGCTTTAAGTTTTTTTAATGTAGAACTGTGGGGATGTCCGTAGTCATTGCCTTTTCCACAGGAGATTACAGCGTATTTAGGACTGACATCATCTAAAAAGCTCGCAGTAGTTGATGTTGAGCTTCCATGATGACCAACTTTAAGTACATCCGATTTCAAATCATACCCATTTTCAATCATTTCCATCTCCGATTCAGCACCAGCATCGCCAGTAAACAAAAACGATGTGTTTTTATAAGCAAGTTTTATCACTGCACTGTATTCGTTAAGATCGTCGTATTTAGAGCTATTTGGCGCTATCATTTCAGCGCTGACAGAAGGACCAAGGTCCAAAGTCACTCCTGCTTTTGCCACATCTATCTTCAATCCCTTATTTTTCGCTGCGTTTAATACATATTCAAATGTCTTCGTGTTTGTAGTTACTCTGGGCATGTAAAACTTCCCTATTTCAAAGCTTTCTATTACTCTATCCATTCCACCAATGTGATCTTCGTGTGGGTGTGTTCCAACTAATATATCGATTTTTGTTACACCTAAACTTTTTATGTAGTCGACGACCTTTTTCCCCATTTCTGGTACACCAGCATCGATTAGCATTGTCTTATTGTCAGGTGTCTTAATAAAAATGCTATCGCCCTGTCCCACATCGATAAAATACACTTTAAGTAAGCCATCTGTAGATTTCACTGTAGAATTCTGAATTTCGCCTTGTTTCTGATTGAAATTTGTGGTGTCAGAACATCCAACCAAAGAAAAAACTAAAACAAATATCAAACCAAAAATTGCTATTTTTTTAAACATGATGCACCTCCCTACTCTCTAAAAAGTTCATCTGCCAGCCTTTTTATTTTCTGGCTTCGCTTAAGCGTTTCTTCACTGTCAATGTATACATCAAACTTTATTACATCGCCTTCTTTTAAATCTTTCGGTAAAAGAGTACGAGGAAAATTAAATGTAATACGCCCAAACTCAATTACAGCGTAATCACCTTCGAATCTGTCTATTATGCACATTTCATTCATAATCATCCCTCCCAAATTATTATATCATGGGAACATTTTATTCCATTCACTAAAATGAAAAAAATAAAAAGATATGGCATCAATCGGCATAAAAAAGGGGGTTGGACTTAAGTTAAATGTCCAATCCCTTTTTTCTAAGTGGAGATGAAGGGATTTGAACCCTCGACTCCCACAATGCGAATGTGGTACTCTCCCGCTGAGTTACATCCCCATCGAAAATAATTATATCATAAGATGGCGATGATTTCTACTTTTTTGTCAAAAAGTTGAAATCATCATCTAAAATGTGATAACATAGTTTACGATATCATATCGTCAATTTTAATAGAGGTGATTTAATATGTTATTAAAAGATGGTGATGTAGTATTATTTCAAGGCGACAGTGTAACAGATGCTGGTCGAAATCGAGAAAACCCTGACGATTTGGGATTTGGGTATCCCAATATCATTGCATCAATGTTTTACGCATTACATCCTGAGTTAAACGTAAAATTCTTAAATAGAGGCATAAGTGGAAACAGGGTTAGAGATCTCAAAGAACGCTGGCAAAATGACTGTATAGATTTAAAGCCGACTGTTGTATCGATACTCATTGGGATAAATGATACATGGAGAAATTACGACAACAACGACTACACATCACCGAAAAAATTCGAAGAAGATTATAGATACATACTTGAAAAGACAAGAGAAAATCTTGACGCAAAAATCATCATCATGGAGCCTTTTGTCCTTCCAGTCCCTGAAGACAGAAGAGAATGGAGAGTGGACTTAGATCCAAAAATCCATGTGGTCAGAAATCTGTCAAGGGAATTTGGAGCATATTTCATCCCGCTGGATGGCATCATGGCAAAATATTCAACCGCAAAAGATCCAGCTTTTTGGGCTTCAGATGGTGTGCATCCCACAAATGCGGGACATGCCCTCATTGCTAAAGAATGGCTTAATTTAATCAATGCTTTCTAATCTTCAAGCCGCCTTTTTAAGGCGGTTTTTTGCAAAATAAAAACAGCTTTTAAAGCTGCATATTTCAGATTGGTGGGGTTAACAGGATTCGAACCTGTGGCCTCTACGATGTGAGCGTAGCGCTCTAACCGGCTGGGCTATAACCCCACTTAAAAATTCCATATTTAAATTTTAAATTAGTTAAAATGGTGGGGTTAACAGGGCTCGAACCTGTGACCTCTACGATGTCAACGTAGCGCTCTAACCAGCTGGGCTATAACCCCACTCGCCTCACATGTTTAGTATATTATATTTTTACCTCTATGTCAACATCACTTTCTACACGTAAGACCTTATAAGTTTGCAATTGCCAGTAATGGTGTATTTGCCAATTGACGCAGGTATCAAAAGCGATTCACCGCTTTTCAAATCGGCTTCTCCATCTTCGTAAATTATCTTTCCTTCGCCTTCTACCATCACCAACGTATTAAAAATGCCGTTAGTCTCTATATTGACCGTTGAGTCAACATAGATTACATCCGTTTTAAAGTATTTTGACTGAACGACATTGGCGATGCTTCCCCCATCTACCTTTTTATATTTAGGAACTATTTTATCGCTTTTTAAATTAAAATCAATCACGTCTAAAGCTTTATCAATGTGAAGCTCTCTTTTGTTTCCATTGTCATCTACTCTATTGTAATCATAAACTCTGTAAGTTAAATCCGAATTCTGCTGTATTTCGCAGATTAATATGCCTTCTCCGATGGCGTGTACCATCCCTGAAGGTATGTACACTACATCTCCTGGCTTTACCTCTATCTCATTGAGACATTCTTCAAGTCTTTCCTTTTCAAGCAATGACTTAAATTGTTCCTTCGTCGTGCCTTCTTTTAAACCACAGATAAGTTTGGCACCAGGCTTTGCATCGATTATATACCACATTTCTGTCTTGCCTATATCGCCATTTTCATGATGATAAGCGTAATCATCATCTGGATGCACTTGAACAGATAATTTATCATTGGCATCTATTATCTTTATAAGCAATGGAAATCTATCGTACGATTTGCCTTCTCCATAAAGCTCGTCTCCATGCTTATTTGCAAGTTCGCTTAATTTAACTCCATCGTAAATACCGCCATCTACTTCACTTACAGCAGTTGTATTGTCAGAAATGCACCAAAGCTCACCTATCTTTTTGCCGTAAGGCCCATTAAAGCCGTACTTTGTCTTCAAGGCATCTCCGCCCCATATCCTTTCCATAAATATGGGTTTAAACTTTAGTGGTTGCATTCTCATCACTCCCACATATTATTCAGCGATATTTAGAGCAATTTCTATCATATCGTTAAATGTCTTCTGCCTTTCTTCTGCAGATGTAGCATGACCTGTAACTAAACTATCGCTTACTGTCAATATGGTAAGAGCATCTACTCCATACTTAGCAGCTAAAGTATAAAGACCTGCCGTTTCCATCTCAACTGCTAAAACGCCAAACTTGGCCCATAATTTCCAGCTATCTTTATCATCGTTGTAAAATGTATCTGATGAAAGTATATTGCCTACTTTTACATTGATGCCTTTCTCCAAAGCCGCATCATAAGCTTTTTTCAAAAGCTTAAAGCTGGCTGTAGGAGCATAGTCCATGCCATTAAACCTGATCTTATTTATGGCAGAATCTGTCGATGACGCCATTGCCAATATTACGTCTCTTATGTTTATATCTTCTTGCATAGAGCCGCATGTACCTATCCTTATGAGATTTTTTACGTTGTAGCTTTGGATAAGCTCGTTTACATATATGGATATAGATGGTATACCCATCCCTGTTCCCTGAACAGATACTCTTTTGCCTTTGTAATTGCCAGTAAATCCGTACATTCCGCGGACTTCATTGTAACAAATTACATCAGTTAAAAAATTGTCTGCAATGTACTTAGCCCTAAGTGGATCTCCAGGCAATAATACTGTACTTGCAACTTCTCCATCTTTTGCACCTATGTGAATACTCAAATTATCCATCTCCTTTTAATATTTTACAATTATATAATATCAAAAATGATGTAAACCTTCAATCGCTTTCTATATCAAGGCTTTTTTATCTTTATATACGGTTTCTATCACACCGCCTCCAAGACAGTATTCACCATCGTAAAAGACGACAAATTGACCTGGTGTAACAGCTCTTTGCGGTTTATCAAACACAACTAAATAGCCATCATCTTTATTAAAGACCATCACGTCTTGGTCAGGTTGCCTGTACCTGAATTTTGCTTTGCACCTAAGTTCATCAAAGCTTATGTCTCCGTCTATCCAATTTACATCCTTCGTAAACAAGCCGTACGAATACAATGCAGGATTTTTCTCGCCTTGTGCAACATAAAGTATATTGTTTTCAACATCCTTGTCAACCACAAACCAAGGCTCTCCTGTGCCTACACCACCTATGCCGATGCCTCTTCTCTGTCCTAATGTGTAAAACATAAGCCCATCATGACGTCCCAATACACGCCCCGACAGATCCCTTATTTCTCCCGGCTTCGCAGGCAAAAACTGGTTTAAAAATTCTTTAAACTTCCTCTCTCCGATAAAGCAAATACCTGTACTGTCTTTTTTATCAGCCGTCTTCAGACCTGCCTTTCGTGCTATCTCCCGCACTTCCGATTTATCAAGGTGTCCTATTGGAAACATCGTCTTTGACAACTGCTTCTGCCCAAGCTCACATAAAAAATACGTCTGATCTTTGTTTTTGTCTACACCTTTTAGCATCCTATAGTGCCCACCTGTATGCTCTATCCTTGCATAGTGGCCTGTTGCAATATAATCTGCTCCAATTTTCATCGAAAACTCCAAAAAAGCCTTAAACTTTATCTCTTTGTTGCACATTACGTCTGGATTGGGTGTTCTACCGCTTTTGTATTCATTTAAGAAATACTGAAAAACTCTGTCCCAATATTCTTTTGTAAAGTTTATCGAATAGTAAGGAATACCTATTTTATCGCAAACCCTCACAACATCTTCATAATCCTCTGCTGCCGTACAGTACCCCGAGTCGTCTTCTTCATCCCAATTTTTCATAAATATGCCTATCACATCGTATCCCTGTTCTTTAAGAAGCAGTGCAGACACAGAGGAATCTACTCCTCCAGACATCCCCACTACAACTTTTACGTTTCGATTCTCATAAGCCATTTAAAATTACAACCTCTCTCATAAAAAAATTATTTAAAAAAACTCAATGCCACATGACATTGAGTTTTTACCTTTTAATACGAGCAAGTCTATAAGCCGAGTTCTGTTTTAGATGGTCATCTATCTACGATATCAGTTGCCTGATACCTCCAGCGGTTTTACCCGAGGGTCAAGCGGGCCACTTGTATTTCCCTCCTATTCTACCTTGCTCCAGGTGGGGTTTACAGAGCATTCCAGTCGCCTGGATGCTGGTGAGCTCTTACCTCGCCTTTCCACCCTTACCCACCACCAATCCGCTATTAATAAAAGCATTATTATTGACGAATTAGTGATAGGCGGTATATCTCTGTTGCACTTTCCTTGGAGTCACCTCCACCGGGTATTACCCGGCACCTTGCCCTGTGGAGCTCGGACTTTCCTCGTACATAATGTACGCGACCATCTGGCTTACTCGTAAGTATTACTCTCCAGATATAGAATGATACCACTATTAAATAAGTTTGTCAAATGGCAATTATTACATGAATATAAACGGATCAGCCTGTACCTCGCTGGTAATGACATTTAAGTCTACATCCATTTTTTGCGCTTCATCTCTTATGTATTCAGCGATGAAATTTACAGAAATCTTTTCTGTGCCAAAATGACCCGCATCTATTACAGCCAGTCCAAGATGTCTTGCATCTACTGCATCATGATAACCAACATCGCCTGTTATCAAAACATCGGCACCTTTAAAAGCTGAAATGGACACAAGACTTCCTCCACTGCCACCGCACACAGCCACTTTTCTAACTGTCTTGTTTAAATCACCTACGACACGTATGTTTTTTAATCCAAGTTTTGCTTTTACATCATTTGCAAGGTTGCCTAATGTAGTGTCTTTTATGAAACCAACTCTCCCGATTCCATATTCGTCGTAAAATGTATCAACTGGGTATATGTCATAAGCTACCTCTTCGTATGGATGAACTTTTAACATAGCGCTTATAACCCTATTTACCAATTTATCTGGCGCTATAGTCTCTATTCTAACCTCCTGAGTATTTTCCACTTTTCCTATCTCACCTATAAAAGGATTCGTTCCCTCTAACGGTTTAAAGCTTCCTATGCCCATCGTTTGAAACGTACAATCGCTGTAATTTCCTATGTAGCCTGCACCTGCATTGCACATGGCTGTCTTTACTATCTCCTCATATCCAACCGGAACATATACTACAATTTTCTTATAGCCTTCCTTATATGTAACTTGCAAAATCTCCTCGTCGTATATTCCCAGTATGTTGCAAAGAATATCGTTCATTCCACCTTTCGCAGCATCAAAGTTGGTATGCGCTGAATACACAGGTATGTCTTCTCTTATAAGCATCGTCAAAACTTCGCCTAACGGATTATCAGCACGCAAATTCTTAAGTGGCTTAAATATTACAGGGTGATGCGTTACAATCATGTCGACTTTTTTTGATATGGCTTCTAATACAACTTCTCTTGTAGCATCTAAAGCCACCATGACAGACGACACATCTTTTCTGGGATTTCCCACAAGAAGTCCAACATTATCCCAATCTTCAGCACATTTGTGCGGTGCAAGTTTGTCAATCATTCCTGCTATTGTCTGGCATTTCAGACTCATACAATAACACCTCATATTTTTTTATTTTATTTAAAATATCCTCTTTCAGTAAATCACTTTCATTGCTTTTCGATACTTCATCAAAAATCTTTTTTAGCTTTCCTATCTTATATGATATATAATCTTTAAGCAATGGGTGACGTTTTTGAAAGAGCTTTTCGCCTATTTCATAAAAAATTTCGTCGTGGACATTTCCCTTGCCATGTTCTACAGCAATTATCTCGAAGAACTTTCCTTTCTCAAAAACTAAATCTTCGTCAACAATCAAATACCCATTCTCATAGATGTACCTGCGAAGATGGTCAGATGCCGTCATAGGCTGCAAGATAAATCTCTCTACAGTTGAAGCGATGCTTTTGTCTTTTTCTAAAATATCTGAAATCAAAATGCCACCCATGCCGGCTATTACAGCAGTATCAACTTCATTTGGCCTTAAAACGCTTAATCCATCGCCAAGCCGTACAATTATATTTTCTGACAGATTGTACTTTTTAATAACATCAATTGCTTTATTGAGGGAAGCAGATTTCACATCTGATGCGATTATGTAGTCTGAAATGCCATTTAAGTAAAGGTAAACTGGTATATATCCATGATCTGTACCTATATCAGCAACTTTAGAATGAAGTTTTATCATTTTGACGATAGAATTTAATCTCTGTGACAGCTTCATACTATAAAATAAAAAGCATTTGTAAAATCAAATGCCTATCCTTTCATCAATTATATGGTGGGCCTTCAGGGACTCGAACCCCGGACCAATCGGTTATGAGCCGACCGCTCTACCAACTGAGCTAAAGGCCCTAAATATGGCTCCTCAGGTAGGGCTCGAACCTACAGCCTACCGGTTAACAGCCGGTTGCTCCACCATTGAGCTACTGAGGAATACATTTATTATTATACTACATTTTTAACAGGTGTCAAGCAGTGTCAATCCAAAAAATCTTTTAATTTCTTGCTGCGGCTTGGATGTCTCAATTTTCTCAATGCCTTTGCCTCTATCTGTCTTATTCTCTCTCTTGTGACATTGAATTCTTTGCCTACTTCCTCCAATGTCCTTGCCCTGCCGTCATCCAATCCAAATCTTAGCCTCAACACCTTTTCTTCCCTCGGCGTCAAAGTATCCAATACGTCTATAAGCTGCTCTTTAAGCATCGTAAATGCCGCCGCTTCAGCAGGCGCTGGAGCATCTTCATCTGGTATAAAATCGCCAAGATGGCTATCTTCTTCTTCGCCTATAGGAGTCTCTAACGATACTGGTTCCTGAGCAATCTTCATTATCTCTCTGACCTTGTCAACTGACATGTCCATCTCTTTAGCGATCTCCTCCGGTAGAGGGTCACGTCCCAATTCTTGCAAAAGTTGCCTTGAAACCCTTATAAGCTTATTAATAGTTTCTACCATATGGACAGGAATGCGTATCGTCCTGGCCTGATCGGCTATAGCCCTTGTGATTGCCTGTCTTATCCACCATGTAGCGTATGTGCTAAACTTAAATCCCTTTCTGTAGTTAAACTTTTCTACAGCTTTTAAAAGGCCTAAATTTCCTTCTTGAATCAAATCGAGAAATAACATACCTCTGCCTACATATCTTTTAGCAATGCTTACAACAAGCCTCAAATTTGCTTCCGTAAGCCTTTTTTTAGCTTCCTCATCGCCTTTTTCTATCCTCTTTGCCAACTCTATTTCTTCATCAGGAGATAAAAGAGGTATTTTTCCTATTTCCTTTAAGTACATTCTTACTGGATCGTCAATATTTATCCCTTCAGGAATAGACAGATCCAAATCCAGATCTTCCTCTGGAATTAATTCATCCTGCTGCGGTTCTTCCCCCACGATTTCTATACCCAACTTTTCGAATGTATCATATACTTTCTCTATCTGATCTGCATCCATATCAATATCTTCAAGGGAATTCATTATTTCATTGTACGTCAGCATGCCATTTTTTTTGCCTTTATCAATAAGCTCTTTTATGGAATTTTTTACTTTTTCTTTATTCACGGGTGTCCCCTCCTTTTGGGCAACCTTTTTCTCAGCCATTTTTTAAACTCAGCATCTCCTTTTCATATTTCTGTAATTGTATCAAAAGTTCTCTTTCCTTTTCGACGTCACCTGCATTATATGAATCGTCAATTTCACGTTTAATGCTTGCAATTTTTTTTCGTATGTCGTCTTTTATTATCTCTTTTACACAGTCATCCACTATCTTCTCACTTGCCACTTTCTCGCTATACAGAACGTTGAATATATCGTTAAATTCGTCTTTTAAATCAGCATTGTCCAGCATAAAGCTTAGGTCTTTTGCATCCACATGTCCACCATCTTCAAGCCTTTCAAAAATATACGACATCACTGCCTTTAAATGTTCATCTTCGATGTCATCTACAGAAAGCTTCCCTTTTACCCTGCTATAAAGCTTGTTGTCAATTAAAAGCAGTGCAATCAAGTACTTAAGAGACGGTATCTTTTTTGCTTCACTGTATTTAATATTATGCCTATTATTGCCAACTGTATACCTAATTTTTTTATTATTTTGCAAAAAACCCTTGACAAACTGGTCTATTTCTGCTCTAATAGTGTTTTCAGGTATTTCAGCGTCTTTTGATACGATGGAGATATACACATCTCTCTTTACTTCGTCTTTAACTGTGGCAAGATCCTTGCACACCTTTTTGATGTACTTTATCCTGTCTGATGGCTTTCCTAAATCCAAATCTTGTTTGTACTTCTTTATCTTATACTCTATCAATGTATCTGTCTTTTCAAGAAGCTTTTTAAATGCGTCAAAACCTTCTTTTCTCACATATTCATCAGGGTCCTTGCCATTAGGCACTGTCAATATATTTACATTCAAGTCCAGTTCGTCTAAAAGGTTAAGACCCCTCATTGTGGCCTCAATGCCTGCCTCATCTGCGTCGTATGAAATGACGACAGTGTTTTTGTACTTTTTTATAAGCCTACCTTGCTCTAAAGTCAGCGCGGTACCCAATGATGCGACGACATTGTCAAGTCCACTTTGGTACAATGCAATTGCATCCATATATCCTTCAACGATAATAAACATATCTTCTTTAGATTTTTTGGCGTAATTAATCCCATACAATGTCTTTCCCTTTTTAAAAACAACCGTCTCAGGGGTGTTTAAATACTTTGGCTTTGCATCATCCATGACTCTACCGCCAAATCCTATCACATTGTTTTTCTCATCTATTATGGGAAACATTACTCGATTTTTAAATCTATCGTAATATGAACCAGTGCTGCTTTTTGAAACAAGACCAGCCCTTACAAGTACGTCAATATTGTAATTGCGGCGCTTTAAATACTTAAGCAATTCAAGTCCACTTGACGGAGAAAGCCCCAATCCAAATCTCTTTATCGTAATATCGTCAATGCCTCTATCGTAGAGGTATTTTAATGCAGCCTGTCCAAATTTTGAATAAAGATACCTATGGTAAAACAAAGCAGCTAACCTATTTACTTCATATATTTCATCTTTCAGCTTTTTTTTCTGATACTCTAAACCTGACAAATTTTCTTCTTCAATCTCTATACCAGCTCTATCTGCCAAGAACTCAACGGCCTCCTTAAAACCTACATTTTCAATATTCATTACAAAGGTAATGACATTTCCGCTGGCTTGGCAACCAAAACAATGATAAAGCTGCTTCTCTTGGCTTACATTGAAAGATGGTGTTTTCTCATGATGAAACGGGCACAATCCCTTAAAGTCCCTGCCAGATTTTTTAAGCGAAACATAGCTTGAAACAACATCTACTATATCATTTTCTTCTATTACTCTATCGATCACGTCTTTTGAATAAGACATAAACACCACCTTAATTAATAGTTCGACAAAAAACAGGAAAATCCTCTTTTTTAAAAACAATTATAAAATTTTCATGGAATTAATATATTCGACACAAATTCCTAAAATCCTTCTTGAAATTTTTACATTTTAAAAATTTTTATCTTCCCATGGCGATGGAAGAAAAATTTCCTTATACTTTGTTATGGCATATTTATCAGTCATTCCTGCTATATAATCGGCAACTGCCCGTTCTTTGCCATATTCATGTGTTAATTCGATAAATTCTGCAGGCATATCTTCTACATTTTCGCAAAAATAATAAAAAAGCTGTTCAACAACTTTTTTTGCTTTTGCCTCTTCGCTTTTCGCCTTCGAACCTATATAAACCTTTTTAAACAAAAAATCTCTAAGGCTGTAAGTAGCATCATAAATCTCACGGCTCATGGAGATGTTATCTTTTCCCATGCTGTTTTCAATTATGTCCTTCACCATTGTATTTATCCTCTTGCTGTGAGTATCTCCTAATATATGCCTTAAATCTCTTGGTATATCATCATTTGTCAATACCTTGCCTCGAATTGCATCATCAATGTCGTGATTCACATAGGCAATCTTGTCTGCCAATTGAACGATTTTACCTTCTAACGTCCCAGGACTGCCGGATGTGGAATGGTTTAAGATGCCATCCCGCACTTCCCACGTCAGATTAAGCCCTAAACCATTATTTTCTATCACATCCACCACTCTTAAACTTTGAACGCTATGTCTAAAGCCATCTTTTAAAAGCCTATTTAGAACATCTTCACCTGAATGACCAAAAGGAGTATGTCCTAAATCGTGGCCTAAAGCTATGGCTTCTGTCAAATCTTCGTTAAGCCTTAATGCCCTCGCAATAGTCTTTGATATTTGTGCAACTTCTAAAGTATGTGTAAGTCTCGTCCTGTAATGGTCGCCTTCAGGAGATATAAAAACCTGCGTCTTATGGCTCAATCTCCTAAAAGCCTTGCAATGTATGATTCTATCTCTATCCCTTTGGTAATCTGTGCGAATATCGCACTTTTCCTCGTCTTTCATTCGTCCTTTTGATTCTCTGCTGTGTGCTGCGTACGGTGATAGTATTTTATACTCCATATCCTCGGATATTTCCCTTATTTTCATCATATCACCTTCTCACAAAAATAAAACCCAATAAGGGTTTTATTTTATATAGACGATATTATTTTCCCATCAGCAACGTCAATATCAATGAAGTAATTATGAAAACTACAGCACTTATCGTAGTAAGCCTCTCCAAAGTGCCTTCCATCGTTCTGGCCTTATTTTTGCCAAAGAAAGTTTCCGCACCACCTGCAATCGCGCCGGATATACCTGCACTTTTGCCTTGCTGCAATAGTATAACTGCCATCATAAACAAACTAACAATAATATGAACTATAAGTACTATTATTTTTAGCATATGTTTAACCTCCGAAAATCATATTTGCACTATTATATATTATATAACAATAGCATATTTATATCAAGCATTAATTTTCTTCATCAGGAATCGATTCGCTCATCATGCCATGCCTATGACAATGTCCATGGTGCGGTGCGTCCTCGCCGTAGACTTTGTAATTGCCGCCTTCCACTCTTATGGCTTTGCCATTTACAAGTGCATCTGCAACTTTCTCGCGTGCCGACATTATGATCCTAAAAAATGTAGGTCTTGAAACTTTCATCCTCTCCGCACAATCTTCTTGTTCTAATCCCTCTAAATCTTTTAGGCGTATGGCTTCAAATTCCTCAACTGTAAGCACAACTTCACTCAATGAGTGCATCGGAATCCCTACTGGTTTAAAATAGTTTATGTTTGGTTCGCACTTTACCCATCTGCATTTTTGAGGTCTCGGCATTTTATCACATCCCATTTCTTTTTTTGCGTAATCATATTACTATTTTATCACTTATAAGCTAATCATATCAAGATACTTTTAAATACAATGTACACATATTCAAGATATAATGAATAGCATAAATTAGTCAACAATATATGAAGGATGATTTTTATGACACCATCTTCCATTATTCAAGAATTATCGTCTGGAAGCTCTTTGGCAACAGCTATCGGTTATATACTTTTTGCAATAGGAATAAATGGCAATGTAAAAACAAAAGAAAATCTTGTACTTTCTGGCAGATGGATTATTTTCATAGGAACTTTTTTGCTATACGCCCTAAATATAATATCGCTAAGGCAAAATGAAAATAAAGATGAAGCCACCATTGAAAATCCTGATTTGCTTATTTTAGCCGGCAGCTTTATGATTGCATCAGGCGCATTTGCAGACGCAGTCGGATTCGAAGTCAAAAATTTAAAAGAAGCTCAAGTATGTTGATACTGAGCTTCTTTTTTTGCATAGACAATTACTTTACGTTGTAAAATGCGTCTTTTCCAAGGTATTGTGCTATTCCGCCTAATCCTTCTTCTATCCTCATCAATTGATTGTACTTGACGACTCTATCTGTTCTGGAAGGAGCGCCAGTCTTGATCTGTCCCGCATTGACAGCAACGACAAGATCTGCAATAGTTGAATCTTCTGTTTCACCTGAGCGATGTGATACGACAGCAGTGTATCCTGCTTTCTTCGCCATCTCTATCGCATCAAGAGTTTCAGTCAATGTACCTATCTGATTAAGCTTAATGAGGATAGAGTTTGCAACACCCATCTTAATTCCTCTCGAAAGCCTTTCTGTATTTGTAACAAAAAGATCGTCGCCAACTAATTGGATTTTCTTGCCTAATCTTTCTGTTAAGAGTTTCCATCCATTCCAATCCTCTTCTGCCAAGCCATCTTCAATTGAAACGATTGGATATTTATTTACAAGCTGCTCCCAGTAATCCACCATTTCTTCTGATGTCCTTACAACACCTTCACCATCAAAATGGTATTTGCCGTCTTCTTTGTACATCTCAGATGAAGCTGGGTCAAGTGCTATCGCTACATCTTCACCAGGTACATATCCTGCTTTTTGGATTGCCTCCAATATTACCTGTATTGCTTCTTCGTTTGATGTAAGGTTTGGTGCAAAACCACCTTCGTCGCCAACTGTAGTGCTTAATCCTTTTGATTTAAGCACTGATCTTAAATTGTGGAAAACTTCAGCGCATGTCCTTAAAGCTTCATGGAAGCTTTGTGCGCCAACAGGCATTATCATGAATTCCTGTATATCCACGTTGTTGTCAGCGTGCTTTCCGCCGTTTAAAATGTTCATCATTGGCACAGGAAGCACTTTTGCATTTACTCCACCTAAGTACTGATAAAGTGGCAAGCCAACTTCTTCAGCAGCAGCTTTAGCAACTGCCAATGAAACGCCTAAAATTGCATTTGCACCCAAGTTTGATTTATTTGGAGTTCCATCTAAATCAATCATGGCTTTGTCTATTGCTACTTGGTCTATTGCATCCATTCCAATTATTTCTGGAGCAATCTTTTCATTTACATTTTCTACAGCCTTCAATACACCTTTTCCTAAGTACCTGTTGTTGTCGCCATCTCTCAATTCAACAGCTTCAAACTGACCTGTTGAAGCACCAGATGGAACAGCAGCACGACCTACAGCGCCGCTATCTAATTCCACTTCCACTTCTACTGTCGGATTTCCTCTTGAATCAAGTATTTCTCTTGCATAAACATCAACAATTATAGACATAAATATTCTCCTTTCGTTTTTTATCTTCCTATTATGAGGGACTTACCTGTCATTTCCTGTGGCTTCGGCAGCCCCAATATGTCAAGCACCGTTGGTGCTATGTCTGCTAAAATACCATCGTTTCTAAGCGTTATATCGCCTTCCCCTATCACTATGAATGGCACTGGATTTGTAGTGTGAGCAGTCTGTGGCTCTTTTGTCACTGGATCAATCATCTGCTCAGAATTTCCATGGTCAGCAGTTATAAGAATAGTACCGCCCACTTCCTGACAAGCCATCACTATTCTGCCAAGGCACTCATCAATTGCTTCTATAGCTTTGACAGCGGCGCTAAATACGCCTGTATGTCCTACCATGTCAGGATTTGCAAAGTTAAGCAATATAAAACCATACTGTTTGGATTTTATTTTTTCAACTACCGTATCTGTAACTTCGTATGCACTCATTTCTGGCTTTAAATCGTACGTAGCTACTTTAGGAGATGGTATAAGTATCCTGTCTTCTCCTTTATTTGGCTCCTCTACGCCACCATTAAAGAAGAATGTAACATGGGCGTATTTTTCTGTTTCCGCTATTCTAAGCTGTTTTATGCCTTTGTCGCTTAGGTACTCACCGAGGGTATTCTTTAAGTTCTCAGGCTTATACGCCACATGTATATTCTCAAATGTTATATCGTACTGCGTCATTGATACGAAGTAAACGGGAATATATCCTTTTTCTCTATCAAAAAAGTTAAACACTTCATCGATAAAAGCTCTTGTAATTTGTCTTGCCCTATCAGGCCTGAAATTAAAGAAGATTATAGAATCATTAGCATCTACAGTCGCAGTTGGTTTTCCGCCATCTAAAATAACCGTCGGCTCTACAAATTCATCTGTCTGATCTTTGCTATATGCAATATCAATCGCTTCTTCAGGCGAATTAGCAAAAACGCCTTTTCCCAATGCTATAGCATCGTAAGCTTTTTTAGTCCTTTCCCATCTTTTATCGCGGTCCATCGCATAGTATCTTCCAGATATCGTGGCGATTTTGCCGATCCCAAGCCTATTCGCTTCATCCTCAAATGCCTTTATGTATTCTTTTGCACATGCCGGAGGAACATCTCTTCCATCTAAAAATGCATGGACGTATACTTCGTCTAATCCTTCCTCTTTTGCAAGTTTCATAAGGGCAAAAAGATGGGTAATATGGCTGTGAACGCCGCCATCAGACAGAAGCCCAAAAAGGTGCAATTTCGAGCCATTCTTCTTTACATTTTGTATGGCGTCAAGGAATTCCTGCTTTTTGAAAAAAGCACCTTCTTTAATCTCTTTGCTTATCCTTGTAAGCTCCTGATAGACTATTCTGCCGGCACCTATATTAAGATGTCCTACTTCCGAATTTCCCATCTGTCCTTCAGGAAGCCCTACAGCTAAGCCACTTGGTATAATCTTTGTATTTGGATAATTTTTGAAATAATAATCTAAGTTTGGTGTATTAGCTGAATAAATGGCATTTCCTTCTTTGCTGTCAGAGATGCCAAATCCATCTAAGACAACAAGCATCACAAAGTTTTTGGGCATGCAATCCTCTCCTTAATAATTTACAATTTTAGCGAAATCCTGCGCTTTAAGGCTAGCTCCGCCCACTAATGCACCATCAATATCGCTTTCTGACATAAGCTCTTTAGCATTATCAGGTTTAACACTGCCACCATATTGTATTCTTACCTCATTAGCGATGTCTATACTGTATATGTCTGCAATAGTCTCTCTTATGACCTTTATTACATCATTCGCATCTTTCGATGTAGCTGTTTTTCCTGTTCCAATAGCCCAAATAGGCTCATAAGCTATGACGACATTCAAGACATCTTCACTTTTAATGCCATCCAATGCTTTTTTTGTCTGTTCTCTTACTACATTGAAAGCTTCCCCTGCTTCTCTTTGAGATAATGATTCGCCTACGCATACAATAGGCTTAAGTCCATGACTTAATGCAGATTTGACTTTTTTATTCACAGTCTCATCCGTCTCCGCAAAATACTGTCTTCTCTCTGAATGGCCGATTACGACGTATTCTACGCCTATCTCTTTAAGCATAATCGGCGAGACTTCTCCTGTAAATGCGCCTTTTTCTTCCCAGTGCATGTTCTGTGCACCTAATTTTATATTAGAGCCATCTATGGCCTTTTTTACGTCCACAAGATCCACAAATGGCGGTATTACTACAACTTCTGCTTCTGCACCAGACACTAAAGGCTTAAGCTCATTTACAAGATTTACAGCTTCGGATGGCGTCATGTACATCTTCCAATTACCTGCAATAATAGGTCTTCTCAATCAAAACACCTCTTTATTTGTCGTTTAATGCAGCTATTCCAGGCAATACCTTGCCTTCTAAGAATTCTAATGACGCACCGCCACCAGTCGATATATGTGACACTTTGTCTGCATAGCCTAATTGTTCTACTGCCGCTGCAGAATCTCCGCCACCGATTATAGTAGTGCCACTGCACTCGCTCATGGCTTTTGCGATTGCCTCTGTTCCCTTTGCAAATTCTCTGATTTCAAATACACCCATAGGACCATTCCAAACTACTGTCTTCGCATCTTTTATGACTTTTGAAAATTCTTCAATTGTCTTTGGTCCAATATCTACGCCGATCTTGTCATTAGGCATCTTGTCTATATCAACTACTTCATAAGGAACACCTGATTTTAATTCTGCACTGACTACCGTATCAACTGGCAAAAGCAATTTAACGCCTTTTTGCTTAGCCTTTTCGATCAAGTTTTTTGCAAGCTCTAATTTGTCTTCCTCCAAAAGTGATTTGCCTATTTCATAGCCTTCAGCCTTTATAAATGTGTATGCCATACCGCCGCCAATCAATAGGCTGTCAACTTTGTCTAAAAGGTTTGTGATAACACCGATTTTATCTGAAACTTTTGCGCCGCCCAGTATTGCCACAAAAGGTCTTTCTGGATTTTCCAAAGCGCCACCCATGAAGTTTAACTCTTTTTCAATTAAAAATCCAGATACTGCTGGCAAGTAACTTGCAACTCCCGTCGTAGATGCGTGCGCTCTATGTGCTGTGCCAAATGCATCGTTGACAAATACGTCAGCTAATGACGCCAATTCTTTTGAAAAATCTGGATCATTTTTTTCTTCTTCAGCGTGGAATCTGACATTTTCCAAAAGCAGCACTTCACCGTCTTTTAATGCGTTAGCTTTTGCCTTAGCATCTTCACCTATTACATCATCAGCTACAATGACTTGTTTTCCAAGTAACTCTGAAAGCCTTTTTGCAACAGGCTTCATAGAATACTCCATGTTGAACTTGCCCTTCGGCCTTCCTAAGTGTGATACTAATATCACCTTTGCATTATTGTCTAAAAGATATTGGATAGTAGGCAAAGCGGCTTTTATTCTCGTATCATCAGTGATGTTTTTTTCACTGTCCATAGGAACATTAAAGTCTACCCTTACAAGGACTCTCTTGCCTTTTACATCGATATCCCTTACAGTTTTTTTCATGATATACCTCCTATCGATATATTTTAGGACAAGGTTATAAGCCTTGTCCTATGATATTACAGTCTATCTGCTACATACTTAGCAAGGTCAACAACCCTGTTTGAATAACCCCATTCGTTGTCATACCATGAAACAACTTTTACCATATTGCCTTCCATAACCATCGTTGACAAGCCATCAACAATTGATGATCTTGAATCGCCTTTGAAGTCCATTGATACTAATGGTTCATCTGTATATCCAAGAATGCCTTTAAGTTCGTTTTCTGCTGCTTCTTTCAATGCTGCATTTACTTCTTCTACAGTTACGCTCTTTTCAAGCTCTGCAACAAGGTCAACAACAGATACGTCTGGTGTTGGAACTCTCATTGCAAAACCGTTTAATTTTCCTTTTAATTCAGGCAATACAAGTGCAACTGCTTTTGCAGCACCAGTTGTTGTCGGAATAATTGACATTGCTGCTGATCTTGCTCTTCTTAAATCTTTATGAGGAAGGTCCAGTATCCTCTGATCGTTTGTGTATGAGTGAACAGTTGTCATTAAACCTCTCTTAATTCCAAATTTGTTATGTAAAACTTTTGCAAATGGTGCTAAGCAGTTTGTTGTGCATGAAGCATTTGAAATAACATGATGTGCGTTTGGATCGTATTTGTCCTCGTTAACACCCATAACGATTGTTATATCTTCGTTTTTAGCAGGTGCAGAAATTATTACTTTCTTTGCTCCAGCTTCAATGTGTTTTACTGCATCTTCCTTGTTTGTAAATCTACCTGTTGATTCGATAACTATGTCAACACCTAATTCCTTCCAAGGTAATTTTGCAGGATCTGTTTCTTTTAATATCTTTATTTCCTTGCCATTTACAACAAGTGAATCTTCTTTTGCGACGACTTCGCCTTCGAATTGACCGAATGTTGAATCGTATTTTAATAGATGTGCTAATGTTTTTGCATCAGTAAGATCGTTGAATGCAACAATATCAAGATCTACATTTTTCTTTAATGCTGCTCTAAAAAAGTTTCTGCCTATTCTACCAAAGCCATTAATACCTACTTTTACTGCCATAATATTTCCTCCTTTAATTTTTATTTTTTATATTAAACACCTTTCGGTGTATTAACAACTTTTTAATATCTCAAATGCAGCGCCTTCATCAGTTATAAGGACATCCACCATTCCGCTTATGCAAGTTGATATAATCGCATCAGCTTTGCTTTTGCCACCTGAAACAGCTATCAAATTTTTGACGTTTTTTAAATCATCTTTTGTGAGAAATATGCTTGGCGTCTCATAAACTGTTTCACCGTTTATGTTTAAGTAAAAGCCCAATGCTTCTGACGTGGCACCAACATTCTTAAGATACTCTTTAGTCGATGAAGGTAAATTTCGCCTGTCAGCCATCACATCTGCACGTCCTATGCCAAAAAGCACTACATCAGCTTCTTTCAATATGTCAATAACGCTTTTTATGTCTGGCTCATTCATAAGGGTCTCTATAGCTTCTTTGCCTACGTTGTCAGGAATATGAAGCATTTTGTAAGAACCGCCCAACTTTTTTGCGAGGACTGATGCAATTGTGTTTGCTTGTTTTTCCACTTCGCGACCTAAGCCACCTCTTGCAGGCACAACCATTATGTCTGATTTGGTGTAGCACTGAGGCATTTCATTTGCAACTTCCATCACGCTTGAACCGCCAGTCAATGCAATGATGCTGTCATTCTTTATTATGCTTTTAAGGTAAGCTGCAGCAGATTTGCCCATGTCTTTTTTTATAAGCCTATCATTATCGACATCACCTGGTATCACGATGACCTTTTTTAGTTTCAGGCGATCCTTCAAAGTTTTTTCCATGTTGTTTAAGCCTTTTAACTCATGGATAAACTCCTTAAGCTCCTCCAAAAGTTTCTCGCCGTCTTTAGTCACAGTCATTCCTAAAGGATTTATATCGATAAGGCCTTGTCGCTTCAAAAAAGATACCTCTGTCCTTATTATCCTCTCGCCAATATTAAGCTGATATGACAAAGCTCGCCTTCCTATTGGCTGGCTGAAATATATATTACGCATTATAGTATACCTTTTTTGCAGCAGTTCTATTAGCTCAGGCACAATTTTCTGTTGTAATGATATTATGTCATTCATGTATCAAAACCTTCTTCAGGACTTTTATAGACCCGTTGTATTTTAACTGTCCCACCAAAACATCAAATAAATGTTTTTACCTTCAATACTATTTTATATTAAGACTTCTAATTTTTCAATAGACAAGATTATAAAAGAGAGCATTTTCTAAAATTATTGCTCTCTTTTATCAATATCTTTTTCTCTTGCTGGACGATGGAATATTCATCTCTTCCCTGTACTTAGCAACAGTCCTTCTCGATATCGTTACGCCTTTTTTAGATAAAATCTCAGCGATTTTTTGGTCGCTTAAAGTATCTTGAGGGTCTTCTTCGTTTATCAGTTGCTTTATCATCTCTTTTATCATTTCCTGCGAAAACATCTCACCGTCGCCATTGCCGATGCCGCTTTGGAAGAAGTATCTGATTTCAAAAACACCTAAAGGTGTATCGACGTACTTTCCGTTTACTGCCCTGCTTACCGTCGATTCATGAACTCCTACTGCATCTGCAATCTTCTTTAAGTTCATAGGTTTAATGTACTTCTGTTCTCTGTCAAAAAATGACCTTTGCTCCTTTACTATCGCATTTAACACTTTGTACAAAGTGTCCCTTCTCGACTCAATGCTTTTTATAAGCCACATGGCTGACTGAATTTTATTTGACAGGTACTTCCTTGTATTGTCATCATCAGTGACAGTCAAAATGCTTTCATACGACTTATTTATCCTCAAGCCAGGATACAAAGACTCATTTATAAGCACAACATAATCGCCGTCTATTTTCTTTATATAAGCGTCTGGAATGACGTATTTGATATCGTTATAGCTTGAAAAACTACTTCCAGGCCTCGGATTTAGCTTTTTTATCTCGTCTACGGCATTCTGCACTTCTTTAATATCCACATTTAATTTTTTTGCTATAAGCGAAAGCTTGTTGTCCGCAATTTCGTTTAAATAATTTTCCACAATTTCTTTTACTACGCCATTATACATGTTTTTGCTTTTTAACTGAAGCATGAGGCATTCCGTTAAATTTCTCGCTGCGATCCCCGGCGGGTCAAATGATTGCACTACATTTAAAGCCATCAATACATCTTCTTCACTGTAATTGTAATCTTCGCTGAGTTTTTTGATATCATCGTTTAGATAGCCATTGCTGTCAAGATCGTAAATTATGACTTTGCATATCTCTTTTATTTTCTTCGTAAGAGGTGTTATATGAAGTTGAAACAGCAGATGATCTGTAAGGGACGTATCAGTCGAGACCATGTTTTCAAAGCTTAAGTCATCTCTCTCTTCGTCATCGCTGCTGTAATTGTACTTATCAAGGTCACTATTCTTATTTAACTCATGGTAAATCTCGATGACGTCTTCCTTATCTTCGTACGCCTCCAACATGGGGTTGGTTTCCAATTCACTTGTGATAAGCTCATTTAACTCGTACGAATTTAGCTGTAATATCTCGATGGCCTGTTTAAGCTGAGGCGTCATCAATAATTTCTGTACTTGTTTTAAATTAAGTCCCATATCCAGCTTCATATTCTACACCCTCATATACATCAATATTCACATTTCAATTATACCATATTTGTAACCGTTTATAAAATGGATATTTTTAGTTTGACGACAGGTAAAACTACATTATTTCAAAAGAGTGATACAGACCTTGGTAGTCATCCCATTTTTGAGCTATACTTTCTACCCTTGCCCATCTTAGTCCATTTTTTATGTAATCGATAAGCATGTTTATGTCTTCTTCATTGCCTTCTGCTACAATCTCAACGCTTCCATCGTACAGATTCTTTGCATATCCAGTTATATTAAGCCGCAAAGCCATGTTGTAAACAGAATACCTAAGTCCAACACCTTGCACATGGCCTGTCAAATTAAGATGGACTGTTTTTTTCACAAAAACCCCTCCTTCCAAAAGCAAATCTACTTACAAGATAAATTTATTTATGACGTAAGCGACGCCGTTTTCCATGTTTGATTTTGTGATAAAGTCTGCCGTTTTTTTAAGTTTATCTATGGCATTTTCCATTGCCACACCAAAACCTGCGTATTCAACCATCTCTACATCATTTTCACTGTCACCTATTGCCACCATTTCTGATCTGTCCACTCCCAAATATTCTCCCAATATCTTGAGGCCGTTTCCTTTGTTTACACCTTTATTTAATATTTCTATATTATTGTGAAACGAGCTTGTAGTCTCTAATCTATCGCCTTTTTCGTTATCTATCGTTTTTCTCACTGCTTTTATTTTCTCTGAATCTTCGTCAAACATTACAAATTTCACAATGCTGTCTTTCAACTTGCTTTCAAATTCTGTATGAGAAGGTATATTCTCCACTTCTACTCGTAATGTTTCAGCGTACAATCTGTTCCACTCCCCATACTTTTGGAATTTACTGGTAATCTCCGGTGAATAAACTATTTTATCGCTGTAAAAATGATAATAAAGGTCGTTTTTCTTTGCCAAATCTATCAAATACGACAATATGTCTATATCAAGCACACTTTTATAAATTTCTTCATCATTGTCATCTATCACCATGGCTCCATTGCTGGCAATGATGTATGGCTTGAATCCTAAGAATTCCGAGTATGCATAAGCAGAAGCATAAATCCTGCCCGTTGATATGACAACATATATACCTGCATCACGAGCTTTTTTTAATGCTTCTAAGTTTTCTCTCGATATTTGCTTGTCATGCGTCAAAAGTGTATCATCCATATCTATTGCAATTAATTTATATGACATCATAGTCCCCCATTCATCAGAATATTTTTTCAATATTACTATACCATTACTGACAATCAACTTCAAGTTTTCACGATTTTCACTATGCATTTCAAAAAATGATTGACAGCATAAAATCGCAATAGTATAATGTAACTATAAATATTACATGAGAAATTTTATTAATTAATATTCCATAGAAAGAAGGGATATGATGGACGATATCTCGTCAATCCTGAAAGAAAAGGGATTAAAAGTGACACCGCAAAGGCTTGCTATCATCAACATGCTTAAAAATACCAAGGAACATCCAAGTGCTGAAACCATATACAAGACGCTGTCGTCCGATTTCCCAACAATGAGTTTGGCTACTGTCTATAAGACGCTTGAAATGCTAAAGAGTATAGGACTTGTGCAAGAACTTAATGTTGGTGAAGGTAGTTTCAGATACGACGCAAATGTCAATTCACACCCACATTTGATATGTTACAGATGCAATAGGGTAGACGACCTTGACGACTCAGCATTAGATGATCTTCTTGGTGAAGTAAGCAAACACACAGATTATCTTTTGATGGATCAAAAATTGTATTTTTATGGCTATTGCCCTGATTGCAAAAAAAAGGTGACAAATTAAAAAACGAGCGATGCTCGTTTTTTAATTTGTAGGATTTATGTTTTGCGGCTTCCCATTTAAATCATCTGTAGATACATTCTTTTCATCAATTTGGCTTTGAACACTTTCATTATTACTTACTTCATCTTTTTTCACGCCCCGCCTTATGACGCCGTCAACTGGCTTATATATGTCTGTATACAAAAATTCCTTTTTCACCAAAACATTGTTCTCATAAATGAGCCTGTAAGTATTTACCTTGTATCCTGTATGCTTTTCCACATCTACCTGCGTGACTCCTTCAGGCAAAGTAGGATCATCAACATATGTTACTTTTGGCTCGTACTTTTCCACAATCTCAGAATATATGTCGATCCTTTTGCCTGGATCTTCCGGATATCCGTAAAAGTTCACTATAAAGTTATTTCCGCTGATGTACGATTCAATGTATATAGGGTATTTTGTTGGATTTTCAAACTTTAAATCGAGAACGTCTCCTGAGATTGTAGCATCTTGCCCTGGCGAAACGTATCCGACAGGAAATGTGTGATGATATCTCTCATCAATTTTCATATCTGCTCTTAACGCAGCATTGTAAATGGTAGTTGCAACTTGACACACACCACCACCTATGTCGGGAACCAGCTTATTACCGATAATCACAGGCGCTTCTTTATATCCATTCTGTATGATTCTCGGCCCTAACGTTTTATTAAGAGAAAAAACTTGCCCCGGCATAAGCAGCTTGCCATTTACAGCTTTTGCAGCTACAGCAAGGTTTTCCGACCTATTTGCATCGCCAGTATTGAATTGTGTAGAAAAACTGACAATTTTGCCCTTTATCATGCTGAGTTCTGAAGCCTTTATGTCTGCATCGACTTTTTTAACCGTGACAGGAACTTCTACATAATCTTTATCACCTGTCATAATCACATTCTTTACCGCACTTTTTATACTTTCAATTGTCTTATTTGCATCGACTTTTAATCCCGAAATATCATTTGTAATGTTTATCTTACCGTCAGACACGTATATTTTAGCATCAACAGGATTTTTGTCTATGTTTTTCGATACGTCCATCACAAATTTATCTAAACCGTTAAAATTGGCTGTGGGGCTGTATTTAAGATATTTACCGTTCTTAGATACATCGTATATGGTCTTTATTCGATTTATGAAGTTCCCACTTTTGCCTATAGAATAAGCTTCATTGACGATAGCGTCATAGTCGTAACTTATTTTAACGTCACCGCTTGGAAGTACAAACTGCTTGTCGTTGTACTTTAAAACGACTTTTAAATTGTTTACCGTCTTAAGGTTATCTTGCAGTCTTAAATGGGCTTCAGATTTAGTAAGTCCACTAAGACTAATTCCATTGACAAAAACTCCCTTTGCAATAGTATTTTGATTCATGACAGCATAGAACATCACAAATGAACCAGCAAACACAGTTATTATTAATAAAAGAAGAATGATGTAAAAATAATTGCTTTTACTCTTTATGCTTTTTGTGTCCTTTGTCTCCATTTTGATCTCCCCATTATTTAGTTTTTAAATTTAGAACAATTTAATTATATTACAAATACATTGCAAATAAATTACATACTGATTAATTTTTTATAAAATTTTTATAAAACTTACAAATATGATTGATAGGGCAAATATCGCACTTAGGCTTCCGTGCCGTACAGATGTTTCTTCCATGGTATATGAGAAGGTGATGAGACAAAGACCACAAACTTTTAGGTATAATATCCATAAGCTGATACTCTGTCTTTAAAACATCATCGCTTTCAGCAAGGCCAATCCTATTTGACACCCTAAAAACGTGGGTATCAACCGCAATCGCATCCTGTTTAAAGGCATTGCTTATAATCACATTTGCAGTTTTCCTGCCAACACCCGGTAACTCCATAAGCTTTTCCATATCATCAGGCACAATGCCACCGTACTTGTCACACAAAATTTTGCAGGTGTTTATTATGTTTCTGGACTTATTCCTGTAAAGACCGCAATCCCTTATTTCTTCTTCAAATTCCAATGGATCAACGTCTTTTAAGTCAAATGGCGATTTGTACTTTTTAAAAAGTTTTTCTGTAACAATATTGACTCTTTTGTCGGTACACTGTGCTGATAGTATTGTGGCTACCAATAGCTCAAAAGCATTTTTAAAATGTAAACCGGGTTTTGCATCAGGATATGTCTTTTTAAGAATTTCTATAACTTCCAACGCTTCATCTTTCGTTATCCTCAAAAGTCTCACCTCTAATATTCGTTATGGCTTTCTTCATAAATTCCTTTGTAGACTCATCTTTTTCATTTAAATAAGCTTTTTTAATGTATGGAAAAGCATTTTCTTTGTCAAGGATGCTTAAGGCGTATGCGCTATATCCTCTTATATAAGCACTTTCAGAGTTTATAAGCTTTTTCAACGGTTCGATTGAATCCTTGTCATTTGAGTTGATAGCCGCAATTATGGCATTTCTTATTATAGTATTCTTGCCTCTCCAGGATGCCGATGTAGCTCCAAATAATTCTTTAAACTTTTTATTGTCAAGGCATAAGATGTCTTTCAAATCGTGTTTAGGTTTAAGATTTTGTGGCATAAATTCACGCCTTGTGACTTTCTTTGCTTTTTCATTAAATGGGCAAACATCCTGGCATGTATCACAGCCATATATTCGAGTTCCTAATCTTTTTAATGTGCTATCGCTTAAGTATCCTTTCTTAATTGTAGCATACGACAAACACTTATTGGCGTCTATTTTGTATTCTTCAATCAATGCTTTCCCAGGACACGCTTTAAGGCATCTTGTACAACTGCCACACTTTGATTCAATTTTGGAGTCCGGTTCAAATGGCACGTTTATCAGCATCTCTCCCAAAAATAAATATGATCCAAATTCCTCATTTATTATCATATTATTTTTCCCAAAAAATCCAATACCCGCATTGTAAGCAATGGCTCTTTCCAAAAGCGGATTGTTGTCAACAAGCAAAACAGTCTTGGTGCCACCACATTTAGATGAAATAAAATTTTCCAATTTTTTAAGCAAATCAATCATGACTTTGTGATAATCTGTGCCCCATGCAGTCTTTGAAATAACGCCATATCCAGACTTTAGGGCTTCAAATTCATAATCTACGTTGTATGAAACAGCGACAGATATTATGGTCTTGACATCGCTAAAAAGATAATAGGGATTTATCCTCTTTTCTACATCCTTTTCTTCAATGTTGCAATTTAAACCATTGTTAAGTCTATAAAGCAATAAATCCCTATACTCAAAAAGACAATCAGGACTTGCAAAGCCTATCACGTCAATACCGGATTTATAAGCAAACTCCTTAATCTCCTCTTTTGTGACACAAGTCACATCAAACATTCCTTTCTTTATCAGATGACTTTTCTTTTGTCAATATGTCGTAAAATGATCTTAGCTTATCTTTAACCCTTTCGTTTATATCACTCATCTTATGACCTGTCAATATTTCCATACCTTCATCTATCGTATTTACAGTGTATATGTGAAATTTTCCACTCTTGCATGCATCTATTACTTCATCGTCCAGAACAAGGTTTATTGCATTCTGCTCCGGGATTATGACACCTTGTCTACCTGTCAATCCCTTCACTTTGCATAATTTGTAAAATCCTTCAATCTTATGTGTTACACCACCTACAGGCTGTATAACTCCAAATTGATTGACAGAACCAGTTACGGCTATTTCCTGTCTGATGGGAATGTCTGATAAACTTGAAAGCAGCCCATAAAGCTCTGTGCTGGAGGCACTGTCACCTTCTACGCCTTCGTAAAGCTGCTCAAAACATATTCTGGCTGATAAAGTAAGCGGAAAATCCAATGCATACCTATTACCTATAAATCCTGTTATTATCATGACACCTTTGTCATGAATGTGACCACTCATTTTGGTTTCCCTTTCGATGTTTACTACACCTTCTTCGCCTGGATAAGTGGTAACCGTTATTCTGGAAGGCTTCCCAAATTGATAATCACCCAAATTTATGACAGAAAGTCCATTTACAATCCCAACTTTTTCACCGTCTACATCCATCAAAAATGTTCCATTCTTAAAATATTCTATATACTTTTCCTCTATCATATTGACACGCTTTACCTTTTCCTTTATAGCCTTTTCCACATTGTGAGCCATGACGACTTTACTTCCATCTACTTCTGCCCAGATGTTTGATTCATATAGAATTTCAACAATATCATTAAACTGTGTCGATAATTTGTTTTGGTCTTCCGATATCCTTGTCGAATACTCAATGACTTTTGCCACTCCTGTCTTGTGGAAAGGCCTTAAATTGTCTTCAATACAATGTTTCTTTATAAAAGAAGCCATTTTTGAGATATTTTCTCCGTTTAAATCCATCACGTCGTTGAAATCAACTTTAACTTTAAAAAACTTTTTAAAGTCATCATCATAGTTATAAAGGATGTAATATAAATAAGGCGTCCCTATGAGTATTATCTTTACATTTAAGTCAATTGGTTCCGGCTTTAGTGATGATATGGATAAAAGGCCGTAGGACGACGCAACATTTTCTATGACTATCTTATCCGTCTTTAGCGTACGCTTAATTGCATCCCATACATATGGATATGTCAAAACATCCTTAGCCTGCAAGATGAGATATCCGCCGTTTGCTTTGTGAAGGGCACCTGCTTTAATTTTTGTAAAATCAGTAATTGCCACTCCAAAGTCACTTTCATATTCGATATTTCCCAATACATTGTTGTAGTTGGGATTGTACTCTACCACAACAGGCGCACCATTTGTATTGCTGTTATCTACAAAAAGATTTACACTGTACTTTTTAAAAACATCTTTTTTGTTCTTTCGCATGATAAATGGAAATTGATTGTCTTCATCATCATCGCTTCTAAAACTGTCGATGTTTTCCAGTATATCTCTCTGAAGGCTGTCAAGATATCTCATTACACCGTCATATTGAGCGTATTTATTTCTTAAATCATCGATCAAATGTCCAACAGCCATAAGTCCTACGCTGTTGTCAAGCTCGTGAACAGCATCTCTCGTTTCTTTATCTATATTTTGTATATCCTTCCATATCTGCAGCGCTTTTTCCTCAAAGCTTGCCGCTTTGGCTTCTATTTCTTTCCTTTTCTCATCATCCAATAGCTCGTATTCTTCATTGCTTATCTGCTTACCGTCTACAACAGGTATGCTTACTATGCCAGTCTTTGTCTCTTTAAGCACAAAGCCAAAATTCTTTGCCAAATCATTTAGCTGTTGGATCAATTGATTCTTTCTATCCTGAAATTTCTTCACGATTTCATTTTTTTGCAAATCGTATGCTTTTGAATTAAATGCCTTAGGAACTTCTCTTTGAAGCTGCTCCACAAAATCTCTCATGTCGTTTTTAAATCTCTTGCCATCACCTGGCCTTAAATTTATGGCAATAGGCTGTGATGGTTTATCAAAATTAAACACATACACCCAATCGTCTGGTACCCTTTCTACCGATGCGACTTTAGAAACACTGCTTATGGCAAAGCTGGATTTTCCAGTGCCAGTAAGCCCAGTAATGAATATGTTGTATCCTTTTTGCTTGATTTTTAAACCAAACTCCATGGCATCTTTGGCTCTTTCCTGTCCTATGAGATCTTTCAAAGGTTCTACATCATCCGTAGTCTCAAAGCCAAGCAAATCCGGATCTATATGCTTTTTAAGATTTTCTGCTGTTAATTCCCTCATTTAAAGCCCTCCTTTATAAATAAGAATTCGACATAGATCTTTTTTTCCCTTCTTTTACAATACTAATGATTGCTTTATCATATGATTTGACTTATTAATAAATATTAAGCTGAAGGATATCCTTCAGCCTAATATCAATCTATCTTGCCATCTTTTTCATCCATCTGTTTTTCAGCGTATTTAATCATCTTTTTGACCATGTTGCCACCGATTTTCCCGACTTCTCTGGTGGTCATATTTTCATAACCTCGTTCCTTTATGTCATCATCAAGGTGTAATTCCTCAGCAACTTCTTCTTTTAAACTTTCAAGCTCGTCTTCCGCCTTTTCATACAATTTCTTTCTCTTTGACATAGAAAAAACACCTCCGCTTTTATTTTTCCTCCAGCGAAGGCATATATCCCAAACTTGTATATTTGCCAAAACTTATATTTCTTTTATTGCCTCAGTAGGGCAACCATCTATGGAATCACGGCAAGCCTGTTCTTCTCCTTCTGGCACTTCATCGACTATTGCCTGCGATTTGCCTTCGTCATTCCAGTCAAAAACCGCTGGACACGTGTCGATGCATAGGCCACAAGCTATGCACAAATCTTGATCTACATATACTTTCATAGTTTTACCTCCTATGCTATTTTATACATCTAATATAACATATTTTTGCAAAAAACAAAATATTTATTTTATTATATAGTAACACGCTTCCAAATCATCATCTGCAGCATTTACAATCCTGTTTTTAAACTTGTCAATAGTTTCTTCATTTACTTTAGCGCCTTTATCACCTAAAATCCGCGACACTACCATTTGACTGGCCATAGATTCTTTATATCTTTCCACAAAGTCCATTATCTCACTTATCTCTTTTTCTCTGTTCATAAAAGCACCTCCTAAATACTTAGTTTCTTTAAAAAAATTTTTATTATACAAAAAAAGACCTAAACGGTCTTAAATGTACAAAAGCGATTCTTTCAAAAAGTTATTTAACAATGTTTTATCATTCGCGCTTAGCTCTTTTATATATTTGTGGAATATATTAACCTTCTCAAAAACTTTCCTGCTTTCACTGGCTAAATGATAATCGATGTAAAATCCAATTACGATTCCCACAAACAAAATCACAGGCGCTTCACTGCCATTAATGTTTATGGAATTTTTTATGTTTTCAATTACTGCTACATCAAGTGTCTTAATCTGTAAAAGCAGCGTTGTCAATGCGTAAGCGCAAAATTTAAGAGGCTTTAAAGCAGCTTTTTTTTCGTTCATAAAATCATCTACTGATATGGAATCATCATTTTTTCTGATCACATTCAATAAGACTTCTTTTACGCTGTCCCACTCATGTATGCTGCTTTTATTTACAACGTCATAAGCACTTTCATTAGGCATGTAAACCAATATAGATCTGCCTATAGATTTATCCTCGCCAATAAAATACTGCCGTTTCACATAGCCCAGTTCTTCTAACTCTGTCAGCATATCATAGGCAGTCCATTTGCTTATGCCCATATAATTTGCGACGTCAGCATAGTGGACAGGAGCTTTATCCTTGTCGTAAAGCTTTATAAGCGTTTCCAAAAAGTCTACCTTTCTTTTCGTTAAAGGCACACAAACACCCCATTTCTCTTACATATAATAGGGTATTTTGCCTTCACAGTCAAGCTTCTTTTTCGGTAGAGGCCTTTGAATTCCAAATATCATCCGCTACTTCTCCCCATCTTTCTGCAACTTTCTCTAAATCGCTGTACAAATTTTCAATATGCGATGCATCGCTGTTTTCCGTATGCTTTGCCTTGGATTCCCTCACTATATTTAAAAGCTCCTCTGGATTGTCTATGAGTGGACATGGCCTCAAATGATTTTGATTAAACGGCATCCTCTTTCTATACGCTTTCATGATAGGAGACATGAGAGCTTCCTTCAGACTTACATCATTTATGTTGACATTAGCGTAATGGATGAAAGCACATGGCTCAACATCTCCTGCTGCATTTATGTGAAGATACCTCTTACCACCTGCTATACACCCTCCACTGAATTCTCCGTCATTCCAAAAGTCGATAGCAAATAGCTCTTTCGTAGCTCTTATATAGTTAATCCTTTCATAAGCGTATTTCCTCTGCTCAGGCGATACCATGAATTTTACATCCTGATCTTTTCCAACAGGAATGTAAGTAAAGTACCATGCAAAGTAAGCACCTTTGTCTATCATCATATCTACAAACTCATCACTGAATATTTCTTCAATATTAGTTTTAGTGTATGTAGCAGAGTAACCGAATAATACCCCATTTTCTCTCATAAGATCCATGGCTTTCATCACTTTATCAAAAGTGCCTTTGCCTCTTATCTCATCATTTTTGTCTTTTAAGCCGTTAATGCTTACTGCAAATGTTATATTTCCCACTCTTTTTACTTCTTTTACCATGTCCTCATCTATAAGCGTACCATTTGTAAACAAATGAAATACTTGATTCTTATGATTTTCAGCAAGTTTTATTATGTCCTTCATCCTGACGGTCGGCTCACCGCCAGATAAAACTATGAAATAGACCCCCAGTTCTTCTGCTTCTTTGCAAACTCTATCCATCGTTTCAAATGATAGATTATGAGGATTGTACTTTCCTGCCCAACAGCCCACACAATTTAGATTGCAAGCTTCAGTAGGATCCATAAGTATCGCCCACGGAACATTGGCATCTAATTTTTGTTCCCATTCTTGCTGTTTCGGAATGCCTTTAAGGCTGGCATTAACAAGGAAGTTTATCATGAGCGTCTTTAAGATGTTCTTGTCAATGTTTTTGATCCCTTTGACTGTGAACTTGTACCAGTTGCTGTCCTTGTCGTCTAAAAACGATTTTACACTTTCTATTTGCTGTCTGTGATTCGGCAGCACCGCTATTTTTGACATTAGATTGGCCATTGCTTGAAGGTTTTTCTCTGGATCTTTGTCGATGTAATTGATAATGGCTCCAACAACAGGATCGATGATGTTCATAGCTTCTCCTCCTTAACCAATAAAATTAAAATTACCAAAAAGACCAAAATTCTTCTTAAAAAAATATTAGCACTAATAATATATTAATTCAATACCCTTTTAGAACTTTTTACACATCCAAACAACTTCCGCCAATGAATTCTTTCATCAAAGAATTTGGTGGTATAGCAGATTCATCTTCTAAATTTACAAAGTAACTCAATATCTCTAAAAGCTCCTGCGCAACCGAAAACGCCTTGCTGTCTTTATTTATCTTTCTTAAAAGTGGCTCAGCGTACTTTTTTATAACAGGCAATTCATAAGGAAGCGAAGAATTAAACATGATATCTGCATCTTCCTGGTATGGGAAAATATAGTTTTCCTCACCTTTCCTTACAGAAGGCCACATAAGAATTGTCTCCTCGGCATCGCTGGAGCGGAACTGATTATCTCTCACAATCCTTCTTAAAAGTCGAGTCTCAGTAGTAGATATTCTGTTGTGCTCATCAAGATTTAACTGTGTCAAAGCGCTTATGTATATCCTGTACTTGCTGTCTTTTGGTATATCCTTTGTAAGCTTTTCGTTTAAACCGTGTATGCCTTCTACAAGGATTATGTGATTTCTGTCAAGTTTAACCTTTCTTCCTACTTTTTCTCTTTCTCCTTTTTTGAAGTTAAAAATCGGAAGCTCTACTTCTTCACCTTGCATAAGCTTTATTATGTGATCATTAAAAAGCTCTAAATCCAAAGCATCGATCGTTTCAAAATTGTAGTTGCCAAATTCGTCTTTTGGCGTCAATTCTCTCGGCAAAAAATAATTGTCAAGTGATATTGGCAGCGGTTTTAATCCATTTACTCTAAGTTGAACACTTAATCTGTGGACAAATGACGTTTTACCGGATGAGGAAGGACCTGCAATAAGGACCAACTTTATCATTTTATTTTGATATATATGATCTGCAATGGTGGCAATCTTCTTTTCATGAAGCGCTTCCGATATTAAGACAAGCTCTCTCCCATTGCCGCTTTTAATCATATCATTTAAAGACGCTACATATCCTATATTAAGTATATTTGCCCATTCCTCAGCTTCTTTAAATACAGATGCCAATTTAGGAACATCTTCAAATACAGGAAGCACATCTGGACTTTTTGGTTCAGGAAATAAAAGTATAACTCCTGGAAAATAGAGTATAAGATCGAACAGCTTCAAATAGCCTGTAGATGGAACACATGGGCTGTAGAAAAAATCTACAACATCTTCGCAAAAATAAACAGGGATTTTTTCTTTATCGCTGTACTTAAAAAGACTTACTTTTTCTTCTAAGCCTTCTTTCGAGAATAGATTAACAGCACTTTCTTTGTCTAAATACTTTTTTATTATGGGATAATCTGCATCTATTATCTCTCTCATCCTGCACTTTATATCATGCACGATTTTATTGTTTACAGTAGAACCATGAATCTCACAGTACAAACCTTTACCTAAAGAGTGCTCAATGGTAACTTTTGAATCAGGCAAGATGTCTTTTGCCGCTTTAATCAATACAAATGTGAGGCTTCTTCTGTATACCATCATCCCTTCTTCTGTCGACATATCGACAAATTGTATCTCACACTCTCTATCTACACTTGTAGACAAGTCAACCATGAGATTATCAACTTTTGCCGCAACTATCTTATACTTATGGTTGTCTTTAAACTGCTCTGATATTTCTTCCAATGTCACATGATCTGGAAAAGTAAAGACAGTACCTTCTACTTTTAGATTCATAAAATCACCTCACCATAAATTATATTACAATTGAAGATCTTTTTAAATCTGTGTATAAAAAAAACCGGCAATTGCCGGTTTTTTTTACATCCAATCTATCCCGCGAAGCCGTTCGGCTATGTTTTCAAGCCCGCTTCTAAAGTGGGTATCCTGTCAATTACTTCTGAAGTCCCATCAATGTGGGCTTTTCATACGTAATTGAACCCAAATTCCCGTTGTCATGGTGTTGGTTGAAAACAAATTCACCGTAACTAAACTCCTCAGGACCATCTTGTTGACTACAGTATATACCTAAATGCTTTTCATTGCAATAGTAGATTCTTGGAAATATGAAATCATCTTTTAATGTTAAACACACCAAGCGCAGCGTCAAGTCCAACTCTCTTGCTTTCAGGCACTGTCTGGAAGAATATTTCCACACCATAATTTTCTTCAAGCTCTAAAAGTGATTCCGTCTCTTCTTTGTTAAGGCTTACAGTAGGTATTATGAATTTTCTGTCTGCGCTTTTTGCTATACCGCCAATGTTTAGCTTCTTTATAGGCAGTCCTTTTTCAATGGTGTCTTTAACTGTTTTTATGTTTTTAAACAATAATATAACTTTAAATCCGTCGTAATGATCTTTCTCCCACAATTTTATTGAATCATCGACGGTCAATATTTTCAATGTAATATTAGCAGTAGAAGCAGACATGATGTAAATATTTTTCATAAATTCATCTTTTGCTAATTGGTCGTCAATGACAAATATTGAGTTGCAATTATACCCTTTTACCCATTTTGTCATAACTTGACCATGTATCAGTCTGTCATCTATTCTGGCAAAAATGATTTCTCCCACAGTGATCATCCTTTCTCATGATTTAAAATAGAGGTTTAGCTAAATCGCCTTTAAAGGCAATTAAGCTAAACCATGAATATTATAAAAGTCCTGTAAAGCCTAAAACCGCAAATATGACTATTAACCACAAAAGCACTTTCACTATTTTTAAACCTTTTCTTGAGAAATACCAATATACAAGCATAACTGTCAACAGTGGCAACAAGCCAGGCAATACTTTGTCTAAAATATCCTGTAAGACGAATTGTTTTCCTGACAAAGTCCATTTTAACGATGTATTTACTGTCACATAAGAAGCCGCCAAAATTCCCATCATAAAAGTACCTAAAACAGATAATCCATCAATGATTTTTCTAATTCTTGCACCACTGACAATTTCAACAACTGCAGAACGCCCAAGCCTATATCCCAATTCAGTAAAATAATATCCGTATGTGAATGTCAATGCAACAAACAATATCCAAGGAAGAAAAGCTCCCAATGCACTGCCAGCTTTTGCCCACGGTAGGAATATGCCTATTAAAATATACTGTACCGTACCTGAATCTATTGCGTCGCCTATGCCTGCCAAAGGTCCCATCAATCCAACCTTCGTGCTATTTATGATCTCTGGATCAACTGCTTCATCGATTTTGCCTTCATTTAGCTTTTTAGCCCTTTCCTCCTCCAATGATGCCGTTATTCCAAGTATTGTGCCACCGCCCCATACTGCTTGCGTATTGTAAAACAAAAGATGCCTTTTATACGCTTCTTTAAGATCCTCATTCTTTTTGTATATTTTCCTTAAAATAGGCATTAACCCAAACAAAAGTGAGGGTGCCAACATTCTATCAAATGTATGAGGTATTTCATTGGCGTACCACCATCTAAACCATCCTAAAAGCAAATCTTTTCTTGTGATTTTTTTACTGCCGTCATCAATTTCTGCCGAATTTACACTGTTTTTCGCTTTTACATCTTCCATGCCACTTACCTCCTTCAAATTTGTTGGCTATCTGCTTCTTTGCTTGTAAACATAACGTAGAGATATGCCATTATTCCTCCTAAGACAGCGTATGTCACAGTATTCACATTTAACGATTTTAGTATGACAGCCATAAAGTATGCCAAGAGGAAAAATACGACAAATTTTCTCTTGCCTATAACTGTAAGTGTCAACGCAATTCCTAGCGCAGGCAATCCTCCACCTATTACCGTCAAAACATGGAATAGCTTGCCGGCTGTAACGGTTTTTATCAACGCTGCTATCAATGGAGTCCCTTTGTAAAGTGCTATAAATATGGCTGGGAAGAATAATACAAGGCTAACTAAAATAGGCAAAACAATTATTGTCAATGTCAAACCTCTATCATTTAATTCTTCTGCATACTTATCCGTAAGTCGTAATACAAACGTATTCAAAAGGAATCTAAAAGAATACAAGTATGACCCTAATAGTCCTACAGGCACTGCGATTGCAATTGCTGCTGATGGATCAAGATGTGCCATAACCGCAACCGGAACTGCTATAGAAGCCGCAACTGCTGGCTCACTTGGCAATGTTCCACCAGGTGCGATTAACCCCATGTATATTAGCTGTATGGCAGCGGTGACTACCATGGCTTCCGGTACATTGTGCATGACGATACCTACTACAAGGCCTGTCATCAATGGCGTGAAGCGAAGCATCAATGTTGAATAACCAAGAGCACGTGCCTCAACTATAGCTACCCATAAAGCAATGATTGCAGCTTGTGATGCACTAATACTTACATGCATATAAAGTCCTCCTTTTTTTATTAAGTTTTTATATTTAAAGATAACTCTAAAAGAGCCATCTTTATTGCGGCGTATAAATTTACTTGCTGAGAATTTCTTTATTCATGTTTCTAATCCCTTCAATTCCTGATTTATAACACATATCAGCTAACATATTGACGTCGCAGCTATGCCTTGACGACAATGCTTCAATAAGCATAGGCAAATTTACTCCTGTCAAATAATTAAAAGTCAATTCCTTCAAGTTGGCTGACGTCACATTAAAAGGACTTCCTCCAAACATATCTGTCAAGACCAGCACACCTTCTCCTTCATCAAGCTCAATGATACCTTGCCTTACTTTATCTTTTAGTTTTAAAACATCATCACCTTCATTTAATCCTAAACATATGACATTTTCCTGTTTTCCTAATATTAATTCAGCACTTTTTAATAATTCCTTGCCAAACTCACCGTGTGTTACGACTAATATCCCTATCAAGATCATCATCCTTTCAAAATGTGATGTTTTGTCTTTCATAAATTTTATATTGCAAAAACCATGCCATAAAAATGACCTATCCGCAAGTGAATGTCTCTTAGGAGAGACATTCACCGTCTTTAAAATGTGTGCCATTAAAACACTTCTTAATGTAAATGTTTTTATCCAATCAAATGTGTGTCATGTCCCTAATATCAAGTGTGTCAATATATGTGTCAATCATCTCTGCTACATAGGCGTACTCACTATCTGGAATCTCTATTCCAAAGAGATTTTCTACAGCCTCAAAATGCTTTTTTATCAATTGAAACGAACCATTGTTGCGGTTTTTTATTACATCCAAATCGCTATTTGGCAAATAGTCCTTTCTAATCGCCCTCTCTATCAAACAAGCACAATGAAATAAAAATTTTATCCATATCTCGTCCTCTACTTTTTTATCCTTCTCATTGAGAATATCATTTAAAATTCCTTTTAAGACAGGATAAACCTTATCAGGATTTAAAAAATTTAATGTCTGTGCTAAAAGGTCTTTTAAATTCTTTTCATAAAGCGAGATATTGGTGGTGCCTGAATTCATATCACCCATGTTGCTATCGCCACTTAATAATGGATGCAAAGATACTATTTCGTCTACCAAATTGTCTATATCCATATCTGGAGTCAAGGCCTTTCTTGTAGCTTCAAGCACTAATGGAGTGCTGACCATTTCAATCGTCCTGGTTTTTATACCGGTTTTTTCGGTAATAATATCCGAAAAAGTTCTGAGAAGCCCCATATCGACCAGAATCAGCACACCTTTGCCTTGATCGATTTCTTTTATAATGTTGATAGCCTTGTCAAGAGTTACCTCTGGTTTTTCTTCCAGTGGCATATCCAACGCTCTTACATGATCAGTGCCAAGAAGTCTATTTGTAACTTCTGCAATACTGCTGGCAGTGCTATTTCCATGCGCCATAACCAATATTCCAATTTTGCTGCTGTTTTTCCCATACTGCAACGCCTGTAAAAACATCGCTATAAAGGCTGTCTCATCTTCAGGTATATCTATATTCAATTTTTCTTCAAGCCTCTCTTTTATGACATTTGCAGCACTATAAGCGGATTTATAACCTCTTGCTATACTTTCTCTATCAGGATGCGAAATAGCAATTCCTACTTTAAGCCTCTCAATCATGGTCTTTATGTGAAATGACAATAGATAAATTGCTTTCTGAGTTATTACTCCATCAAAGCTTTCACGGACGGCATTAAAAGCGTATTCCACAGCAGTCAATATATACGGATCAACAAACTTAAACAAAACACTTCTGTTGACGCCGTCAGTATCCTGTTCTATTGGATATAGATAATTTTTATAGTACAATTGTATCTGATTTTCTATGTTTTCCCTTATGTGCTCTGATGACATCCCTTGTCTGTTAAACTTTTCCCAGTTATCCATTATGAAGTCATACAAATCATCATCTGCACTGTAGGAACTTTTTAGAAAATTAATGTTCAATTTATCTTTTACGCCTACGGTGTTTTTGCTAAATACTATATCTCCATTATTGCTTATTTCCTTGAATACAATCTCATCCCTCAAATTGTGAATTTTTAATAGGCCTTCTTTTGCATTTTGCGGTAATGTTGATAAACAGACCTCTACCATCTCTTTTTCCTCAATGATATAATCCAAAAATGCTCTTGCACAGATTAACTTTATATCACTTTTCAATTGTCCAATATTGCCTGGACAGTCATAAAGCATTATTGCTTTTAACGCATCATTTTCTAATTTAATAGGCACATTTAGTCTTTCGTATTCCTCATAAAAGAACTGATATATGAATAAAAAGCGCTCAATCAACGTTCTTTTGTCAAGGCTTGGCAATTGAATTACCATAGGAATGCGCCTTAAGAAAGTGTGAAGCAAAGCCGAATGAGGATTTTCAGTTGTTGCTGCAATAATCAGAACTTTTACACTTCTAACATTTTCAGTCTCTCCAAGTCGTCTGTATTTCCCATTGTCAATAAGCGTAAATAGCATCTCCTGCCCTTCCGGTGGCATGCGGTGAATTTCGTCTAAAAACAATATACCGCCATCAGCTTCTTCAATGAGGCCTCTTTTTTCTTTGTCTGCTCCAGTAAAAGCACCTTTAATATGGCCGAATAATTGAGACATAAGCAACTGTGGATTTTGAGCATAGTCAGCACAATTAAACACTACAAAAGGAGAATTGCTTTTAAAAACTTTAGCTTCTACGCCAAACTTATACATCATTTCGGCAAATGTGGACTTCCCAACCCCTGTAGGGCCAATTATCAGCGTATGAAGCCCATTTGGAGGATACAATATGGCTGCTTTTGCTTTTGAAATTTGTTCTTTTAAGCTGCTTTTGGCACCGATGATATTATCAAGTATGCTTTCAGAATATTTATTGTTGATCTTTTTAGCGTTAATAAATTTATTGTGATTATTTTGACTAAGTTGAAATGATTCTCGGTTCAGTATTCCTGCGCTTGTTAATGTATTCACAAAATCTTTTCTATCTTCAAAAACAGACTTTGTAAAACGGTAACTGAATTTTTCCTTAAAATACAATCTATCTAAATACAAAACCGGCTTACCTTTTATTTTTATCGCTTTTCCTGATTTTAATAGCTTGTTAAGTTCCCTGCTGGTATTGCTTCTGGAGATGTTTAGTATCTTTCCTATATATAAAGCGTCATATCCTAAAGGACCGTTAAAATCATTGAAGTTTAAAGATTCCGTCAACTCCTTTAGTTTTTTATAAACTTTATCGCTTCTTTTTATGCTTTCATTACTTTTGAAATCCATTACCTATACCAGCTCCTTTTACAATTAATAGAAATAATGCTTTAATTATCACAAAATCTTTAGAAATAAAATGCGAAATTTTCAAAAATGATATTAAAATTTTATCACCAGTAATAATTTTATTCAATCTGAAATTTTTGCTGATTTCTTTTAAAAAACGCAATTACACCCATAATTAAGCCAGATAACAAGTTTTTTGCACTTTATCATTTTAAGCTTTGGCACATTATGCATATACAAATTTAGGCTCCTTACCTTCTAAGATGCTTTTAAGTCCTTCTACAGCCATCATGTTCATCCTATTTATGGCATCTTCTGTAGATGCACCGCAATGTGGAGAAAGTATCACATTTTCCAGTTTAATCAATTTGCTATTATATGGAGGCTCTATCTCAAATACGTCTAATGCCGCACCAGCCAATCTTTTTTGCTTTAAAGCTTCGTACAAGGCTTCCTCATTTATAAGTTCTCCACGTGAAGTGTTGATTATATATGCAGTGGTTTTAATCATTTCTAGTTCTTCTCTATCTATAAAATGATGCATGCTTTCTGTAAACGGTATGTGAAGTGTTATATAGTCTGAATTTTTTAGTAAAGTCTGCAAGTCAACATATTCCATCCCTATCTCTTTTGCAAATTCATAGTCAGGAAACATGTCATAGCCCAATATTCTCATGTCAAATCCTGTAGCCCTTTTGGCAACACTTTTGCCGATATTTCCCGTGCCGATTATACCAATGACCTTTCCATATACTTCCCTGCCAATGACTTTATCCCATCTATTATCTCTTACGATTTTATCCATCTTAAATAGTTGCCTGCTAAGTTCCAATATCATCGTAAACACTAAATCAGCAACAGATTCTTTATTAGCACCAGGCGTGTAAGTTATCTTTATGCCTAACTTTTTGGCGTATTCTATATCAATATTATCCAATCCAACACCGTACTTTGTGATAACCTTTAATTTTTTAGCATTATCTAAAATTTCTTTGGTTATTTTATCGACTCCTACAATGATGCCGTCAACGTCTCGAATAAGCTCATTTAATTCATTTTCAACAAAAGATCTTCCACTCTCATTCATTAGAACTTCGTAATCACTAAGCATTTCAATTATATCATTTTTCTTATGACACAAAGATCTTGGAGTTATCAAAATCTTTCCTTTCATTGGCTCTCCTCCAATCAATATTGTAATTTAGACGAGACAATCTTCCCCCATATATAAAGTGCAAATTTGATGCCAATGTTGCAACGCACAGCAAAATAAACCCTTAGGCTTAATATAAAAAAATGTGTGCAGTGAAACACATTGCAAGAAATTCATTTAGATGTGATTCAAATGTGTGTCAACTAAAATGATTAAGTGTGTGAAATTAAAAGGAAGGTTATAATCCCTTCCTCTTTAAAAAGACACAAATTTCGTTTTTTCTGCTCCACAGACGGGACACTTCTCAGGTATAGGTCCTACTGTTGTATAACCGCAAACACTGCATATATGTACTTCATTAAATCCTACGTCTTTCCCCATATCTACTGATAGTTTCGCTTCTTTGAAAAGATCAGCGTGGATTTTTTCCGCTTCTCTTGCCCATGTAAATGACTTTAAAGCTTCCTGTTCCTGTTGAAATTCTGCTGTAGCAATATACGTCGCATACATCTCGTTTACTTCAAAAAGCTCTCCGCTTATGGCTTTACCTAAATTGTTAGACGTATTTCCTATGCCGAATCCAGCCATTGATGGCACTAAAAAATCTCCTTCAATATCTTTATGTGCTTTAAAATGATTTCCTGCATGAACTTCCTCTGCATACGCTATGGCATTAAAAAGTTTTGATACGTTTTTAAAGCCTTCTTGCATGGCAATTTTACCCCACGATTTGTACCGTTGATATGCCATGCTTTCCCCGCCAAATGCAGAGCGCAGATTTGCTGCCGTCATATTATTTTTCATAAATACACCCTTTCTTTATGAGTTTGTCTATATTTTTTATCAAATTTGTTATTTTATACAATACATCATCATCTGTATGAACGTATATATCATTTTTTTCATAAATTGTATTGGGGGTTATATCATGGTTAATATAAAAAGTATATTAAATATGGCAAAAAAATTATTTAAAAGAAGCAGAGGATACGACAAAATAACATTAAGATTGTACGGCCTTGATGTAGAGGTAGAAAGGAAGACAAACATAGATGTGCCACATGAAGTCACAGTAGTTGTACCAAGAGTGGAGTTTAGAAAAAAAATAAAAGACGGTGAAGAAGATGTAGAAATAATCATGAACAGCATCACTGTGGTTCATTCACCACGCCACAAAGAGCTTGGTACATCTTCTCAACCGCCAAACATCCCTAAAAGGATCAACCGTGAATAAGAGCCGGAAGACATCTTACGCAGACTTGCTTTACCTCTCCTTTGTATTTATACGTCAAAATTGGCGCATCATCATCGCTGTTGCCACAATATGAACATCTATCTTTGTCAATGGTAGCCTTGTGCTTCAATGCAGCTTCTTCGTTAAAAGGCATTGCTTCCCTTTCTTCAATAGACAAAGCGCCTGTTGGACACACATTCAAGCATACACCTGCGCCATCGCAAAGCTCCTCGCTTATGACTTTGGCTTTCCCATTCACTAAAACTATTGCGCTTTCAACACATGGTGAAATGCAAAGTCCACATCCATTGCACTTCTCTTCATCGATCTTTACTATCTTTCTTTTGACCATTTGATAACCTCCATTCATTTTTGTCCAATATATACTATACAACAAAAACAGCGCAAAGTTTGTGACAAATATCACAGATTTTGAAATTAATCTTTTATAGAATCTAATACAGAATCTAAAAAATGTGAATTTATTTTGCCGTTAACTATCTTATAAGATTTATAGCTATTTATGTTATTGTACCAGTTAAAAAAGAATAAATGGTAAGTTTTAGCGGCATTTACGGCAACATCAATATATTTATCATTTGTCACACTTATTCCGACTCTTTCATCTTTTTTATTGGCATAAAAGACAATATCGTAAGAATAATTGTTTGTACTACTATATTTGCCATTATATTGCACAAGTTTAAATTGCTTTAAATACGATATCAAGTCATTTATTGTCTTTGTATCATTGGTGCTTTTTATGATGCTGTTTTTATCATTGTCATTATTTTTGACCAACATAACCGAAACAATTTTTGAATTGTCGAAGTTATTTAAAACCAGCGAATTAAACGACCCTATTCTAAAGTAGTCTAAGTAAAGATGAACTGCAAGAAGTATACAAAGAAAAAAAGCTACAGCATACCTAATCTTTGGTCTTTTAGATTCTGGATATTTTGAAGAAATAATCAAATATATTACCACTATTGCAAAAATCAATATAATGAGCAAATAAATTGACCCCCTTTAGATTATTTGTAACTAATTGGTTTGTTTATTTCTATCACTCATTAACTACCTTAGTGCATCCTGCCACTCCTTTGGCAAAGGATAGCTTTTAGTAAAAGCTTGACCATGATATACAGGAATTACATCAGCTTCAACAGCAGGCTTTAAAGGCACATGCTGTGCAATTATTACAGAACCTGGCGGTATATCCCCAAACATCGGTACAGGGCACCAATACCTTCCGTCAGGAGGTAAATATAGAAAGACAACGCCTTGCAATGTTATATACAAAAATTTATCGTTGGCTCCATTGCTTATGGATACAGGATCGGTTTTGTCGCTTTCAGAATAAATATATTTTTGCCATGCTTTAGGCACTTTCCAAGAAGTAAATGAATTTGATTTTGTACCTAAATCCTGCCAAACATGCCCATAGATATCTGAGCCTACAACTGGTATTTGTGACACATCAAAAGTTGGGTTTGTTTTCAATTGTTTTAAAATTTCTTTTTGTGATATTGGATTTTCCATATCGACACTTTGAACATTTTCAGATATCCCACTGCTATTGCTGTCATAAATGCTTGTATGTCTTGTTAACATTTGAGATAGCAGTATACCAACTATTATTCCTATTGCAAATATCATTACATTTTTTACCTTCATACAAGGACCCCTCTTTATCTTATTTTTAAACCTGATTAATATGTGAAATTAAATACTTTGTTTTTATCCAGTGAAATAACACTGATTGTGTTTTTTCCCCATTGTATCAGTGAATTTTGCATCGTCATATCTTTCTCTGAGATTTCGCCTACCGTATTTATCTTATGAGTTTTCATTTCATAAAGTTTTAAAAAATGACTTCCGTTCGGACCATTTACTTCTGCTGACGGCAAAAAAGCAAACTCATCTTCATTATTAGGGTTAAATGAAATTCTCATCATGCTTTCTTTTTTTGATTCATCATACCATAATATACTGCTTTTATTTGTGTCAGTATCGACAATGACACTAATTGGAACGTCTTGAGAAAACTCTAAAATGATGTATTTCCCTGACGGAGAAGCAGTCATATAATCAATGCCATTAAACAAATCGTACTTCAACGCGTATTGGGTTAAATCTATAGTCTTTACGACATTATCCTTTGCATAGCTAAGCTTTATATAACTTTTATCACCATCGTGACTTTCTTTTAAATCACCATTTTCAACAAATAAGAATTGATTCACCCAAGCTGATACGTGATTACCATTGTATGTAATAAGCTGTGGAATATGTTGGTTAATCTGTGTAGCAACTATACTATCGCTATTATTTTTTACAGTATTTGAAATTTGAGCCTTTTGCAATTTACTACGGTCACCTTCACTCATTTTGTTTCCGCATCCATTTAAAAATAGAGTTAAAATCAACAAGCTTACAAAAATCTTTTTCACATATAACCCCTCCTCACAACTTTTGACAATATTATACAATAAATTGAATATTTCTTTAAAATAAACTATTAAACATTTTGATCACTGGGCTTGTGTCAATAGAATAAATATAAGTCCAATCTAATTAATTTGATTTAACCAAAGCACACTCATTTTTATTTACAAATGTATTTGTAGTAAATTCTTATGGATGTTAATTATATTTTACGTTTTATCGCTGTCATTTGTGATAAACAATACATTGTTTATTAAAACATTCGATCTTGTAATTTATTCCAATTGATAAATAATATTATTTTTGATTATTCCTTTTTTTATGGTAACCAATATGACATAAATGGTATTTTCATCTATACCTGAAGTCTGTTTTACCACACCGGTTGTATCAGTGTAAATATATAAATATTTATTATTAACTTCAATATTTTTAATATAAAATTGTGGAACATATGTGGGTTTCGGTGGATATATTACAACACAAATAAGATTTTTGTCTGTAGTATCGAGAGAAATATTCGGAAATTGATTATTACTCAAAAATGCAACATCCTCAAAATGCTCTTTTTTAAATTTATCCCATTCTTTATCATTTTTAAACACATATATTCCTTCTTTTGGAAATTCAGACATATCTGTATAAGTTAGAAAATTGCTATATATAGTATAATATTCTATAGGTTTTAAATCTTTATAATTTGAACTCATATTATTACTTTTAATAGTATCACTTCCACATCCAGTTAAAAATAAAGCTAAAATTAAAAGGTAAGCTAAAAATCTTTTCATATTCACATCCCCCTGATACTTTTAACATTATTATACATCTAATTGAACTGTAAAATATTACATAAACATTAAAAATAATTAAGAAAAAATTAAATTTAAAAATACCTTTAAAAAAGGTTGTATTTTAAAAATAAAACACTCTTTTATAATATAGAAGGGTAAATCGGCCGATAAAATCCTTCTTAAAAAACTAACGAAAGTGAGGTAAAAAAATGGGTAATGGAATTCATACAGCAACAAATGTGTCTAACGCTTTAACATGTTTAAAAAATCAGGGTAAAACCTTTATAGGACGATACTTTGCTGTTACAAATACGTGGAAAGCTTTAACAGCAACTGAAGTACAAAAAATCTCTTCGGCAGGGTTATATATCGTATCTATATGGGAAGATGGTCCTGCCAATAGTCCTAGTTATTTTACGTACAATCAGGGAAAATTAGATGGAGATAATGCATTCAATTATGCCGCTGATTTAGAGCAAAGCGCTGATACTCCTATATACTTTGCAGTTGATTTTGATGCTACTACGACCCAAAAGCAAAGTATTTTGGATTATTTTAAAGGAATTAATGATGGATACCTTCAGTATATTTACGAACGCCAAAAGGCTGGCGAACAAGTTGTACATTATAAAATTGGTGTTTATGGAAGTTATGATGTACTAACATGGTGCAAAGATCAAGGAATTGCAACTTACTTTTTCCAAGCATATGCGCCAGGTTGGAGTGGTGGCAGAAATACAAATCCATGGTCCGGATATCATTTAAGGCAGACAGCTTCAAATCAAACACTTTGTTCAATAAATGTAGATCTAGACATATCAAATGATGCAGCTGGAGGATGGAAATTATAATAGAATATAACGAAAAAGAGAAGGCTTTATAATAAATTTATCGCCTTCTCTTCTTCTTTTAAAAAAGATTTTCCCATGAAAGTCCACCATTATTACTGTATTGTAGGTTTGTACCCAATTGTGATTTAACTAAAGCCCACCCATTTTTAGAATCTATAAATTGTATTTGTACTGTATTCTTAGGGATATTAACTTTATTCCACGTTTTACCGTTGTCATTTGTGATAAACAATACATTGTTTATTAAAACATTCCAATTATTTTTATCTACTAAATTTATCTCAATCGGTTTTTCTTTTATTGAAAATGACGATACTTCTTTCCATGTTGAACCATCATCACTACTGTCCATAAAAATTATTCGGTAATCGTTATGCTTAATATCGTAAATACAAACTGGTAAAATTACAATAGTTTTTTTCTCATAATCAAAAAATTTAGGAGAATAAAATAAAATGCTATCATCTTTGAATTTTGAAAGTAATGGTATATCTTTTTTATTCCATGTATAACCACTATTACTGCTTAAGTACAATCCATGTTTTCCCGGTATACGATATTCTGCTGTGATAATACCAGTCTTAGCATCAGGCAAAAAAATGAAAGATGTCTTTTCTCCTTCAAATGAAATTGAATTATCATCTATTAATGAATTGTTTGGCATTTTCCCTTTGCTAATAAGTGTCCATTTGCTACCTATTAATTTATACACATCAACAGGACTATCTCCAGATGCCGGTCCATATTCTTTTAACATCCAACCACTCAATTCTTCCTTCGTTTGAAGAAAAAATAATTTACCCATTGTAAAAGGAACTTTCGAACCAACCCAACTTTTACCTTTATTTCTAGTCTCATATAAAGTTCCATCTGAATATAGCACCCAAGAATAATTTTCGTTTAAAAAGTACCATGAAAAAATGTTATTTTTATTGGCAGGTGATACATTAATCCATGTCTTACCTTTATCGCTAGTAATATAAATTTTATTTCCCCCTAAAGCCCAACCGTTGTGTTGTGTCGTCATTTTAATATACTGAAAATTATATGTTTGCTTAGCATTATTATTCTTTATAACATTACTTGTTTTACTTCCACACCCACTTAAGAATATTGTTAAAACCAACAAAGCGATAAAAAATCTTTTCATGTAATCTTCCTCCAACTTAAAACTTTTAATAATATTATACAACTAATCGTTTCATTATTTATTACGCAAATATTACAAATTATTAAAAATTATTAAAATAAATTACATTAATTTAAAATTATGCTATAATATGCACAAAATAATAGATTTCGATGGGGAACAGGGCAAATAAATTGTTATGCCCTGTTTTTACTTTCTTATTTATATAATTGTTTTTCTTAAAAACTACAATTAATGGGTTGTATTTTTTATAAATAGGTACTCTTTAATAGATAAAAGGAAAATAGATAATTTTAAAACTTTTCCTTTTATGGAGGTGTTGAAGTTGCAAGAGTTTTTCAATTATACATCTCTTAGCACGTTGGCAGGTAATGTTGCAGCAACAATCCTCATAGCCCAACTCATAAAAAAGTTAAAATTAATAAAGAAAATTCCAACACAGCTGCTTGTCCTTATTATCTCATTCTCCATCATTACATTTACATCGGCTGTAACTGGTAAATTTTCTTTTAAGGATATTCCCCTGTATTTTTAAATTCTATATTGGCTGCATCATCGGCCATAGGTACTTATCATACTATTAATAGTGAAAATGAGAAGAAGTCTAAAAGAGTTGATTAACGATATAAATACAGGGGATAAAGATGCACTGTGGGAGCTAATTCAGAGATTTAAGCCATTGATAAATAAATATAAAAGAAAATTGGGCTATGACGGTGCAGAAGAAGACATAATTTTATGGCTTGTAAAAACTGTTAAAAAGTATAAAAAAGGTGAGAAGAATGATAAATTTTGATGATAATAAAATTATAGCTTATATAGCTGAAGGCATGAAAAATGAATATATAAGACTCTCAAAAAAGAATGTAAAAATAAAAGAAAATGAATTTCTTATTCTTGATGATAAAGAAATTATAGTTGATAATTTTGAATATGAAAATGTAGAGAACAAAATCTTTGTACAAGAGGTTTTGAATAAGCTTACACCACTACAAAAAATGATAATACTGGAGACAATCATATATGAAAAAAAAGAAATAGATATAGCAGCCAAATTAAATATATCACAACAAGCGGTAAGCAAGACAAAAAAGAAAGCTTTAGAGAAAATGAGAAAGTTTTTAGAAAAAAATCATTGAGAATTGGTTGTTAAATTCAATATAAAGCACTCTTTCATAATATAGAAGGGTAAATCGGCCGATAAAATCCTTCTTAAAAAACTAACGAAAGTGAGGTGAAAATGATGAGTGTAGAAGGTGTAGATTATATGTATGCAGTTCCAGCTAACACTGTTAGTTGCTTTGCACAAAATGGAATAAAATTTATATGCAGATATTATGCTACTAGCAATAATACAAAAAATTTGACACAAAGTGAAGCAAAAACAATATCTAGTAACGGGATTGATATAGTAACTGTTTATGAAACGAATCCGACATATGCAAGCTATTTTACTTATAACCAAGGCTATAATGATTGCCTTGATGCAGTTTCCAGAGCAGGAGAAGTAGGGCAGCCATACAATAGTGCTATATATTTTGCTGTTGATTACGATGCAAGCAATGATTTACCCAACATAAATAATTATTTCCATGGTGTAGGTGATGCGATGCAACAATATGCAAAAATGAATGGCGGAAGCAAATGGTATATTGGTGTGTATGGAGGTTATGCAGTTGTTAACTATATAAAAGGTAAGTGGGGAGTTTCTTATGTTTGGCAAACATCTTCATGGAGCAATGGAAATATTTATCCAGGATATAATATTTATCAATACGAAATCAGTACGAAGTCAAATCCTGTTAAATTATGTAATGTAGAAGTAGATAAAGACCGTTCACCTGGCAATTACGGCGGATTTAGGATCTAATTAAAAAAATATTCAATAGATCTGAAAAATAAGTAAGATCTATTGAATATTTTCATTAAAATAAACTATTAAACATTTTGATCACGTCCATATTACTGGCATGTGGATATAACCAATAATTGTAACCTATTTTTGATGTCCATTTTATGTATTGGAAAGAGTTATTTTCAATAAAAATTTCTCCTTCTTTTATATCACTTTTAAATAATCGAAAATATGACAAATAACTTTTAACTTCTTTTATCATATCATTATTATCATAACCCCGTATATAAATATCCCAATTATTATATTTTGTATATGCTAACTGTCCAGGAAAATTTTCGCCTGTTAAAAATTCTACACCGTCAATTACTACCTTTTTAAATGATTTATTAGGTTTAATTATTGGATATTTAATCTCATCTTTAAATTTGTTTTCACCAGCCGAAAGCAAAAAAAATGTGAGAGGGTCTAAACCGACCGGAACATAAGTTAAACGTTCATCGTTAATAGGAATAATCGCATTTATAGTATCTATAGCGATAAAATAATAATCTTTATTAGCTTCATATTTAATGGCATAGTATTTATTATTTCTAACAGAAGAGCCAAGAAAATTAAGTGTTTCAATTGTTGGCACATAGGTTGGCAATATAACTGGCACATTCGTAACTTTCTGTATTTGAGGTTTAATTGTTTTTAAAACATCATAAATATTACTATTATCTATTTTAGACTTTTGCAAATCTGCTTCTTTCGAATTAATTTTTGAAGTTGAGTTAATTTCTGCTTTTGCTTTATTGTTTAAAGAGTTATCTTTTGAGTGAATATTTGTATTATTAATACTTCCACACCCACTTAAGAATATTGTTAAAACCAGCAAAGCGATAAAAAATCTTTTCATGTGCACACCTCCCCAAAATCTTTAACAATATTATGTGGCAACCTGTCTTTACTTCCATATAACAGATTTCTCGCTAAATGATTTTATATCTTCGGAATTTAATTTATTGACAACTGAATATTTGCCATCTTTTAAATCAATAGTGCACAGTTCAAAATCACTATTCTTTTCGCCTATAAAAGCAATGCAATCACCATCGTTATTCCAAAAAATTTTCGCAACATTAATATAAGGAACATGAAAATTTTTATAAACATTATTTTCAGCATCGTACAAATATACTCCACCTTTACCTATTGTGCCGGATGTAAAAGCTAATTCATCATGGTTAGGAGACCAAACCCCATTAGTCGCGCCTCCATATCTATCACCAAATTTTATAAACTTTCCATCATTAGCATTAATTATTATACTGTCAGTATCTTCAGGCAAATTGAAATTAACATATATGAATTTGTTGCCATAAGACAGAGATACAGATTTTACATCAGCAACACTTGTAATTTTGTAATCTTTCATTATTACATAATTTGTTAAATCAAATTTTTTAATCTCACTTTTTGTGTTTAATTTTACAAATATATGTTTATTTTCATCATACGCGTATACATTTGCTGACCAAGTGTTCCCACCGTCATTTGTCACATAAGTCACAGTGTGATTTTCAGATTTACCATTGTCTGTTCTATAAAAATCGACATCTAATGTCCCATTTTTATCGTCTTTAAATACAGGTACTGTAGCCGACAAGATACAATACTTTTCATAGCCTTGTGGTGTAGGAACTGAAACTTTACTCCACGTATTGCCACCATCAACTGTTCTATACAGGATCACATCCGCTGATACCGGATTTGATACACCTATCCATCCATTATCTGTACCATAAAATTTCATATCAATTGATGTTCCTACAATTGGTAAACCTGAATAAGAATCTGATGAAGTAACATTTACTTTTTGCCATGTCTTACCTCCATCATTTGTTTTGAGTAAATATTTAATTTGCTGTTCCGCTGCCGCATCAGATACAGCCAGAAGCCATCCTGTACTTTGCGTTACAAATTGGATTTTCGAGATGCTTTGTGACAATTGCTGTGGCAGTTTATAACTTAGTTTGTTCCACGTTTTGCCTCCGTCTGTTGTCTTAATCACATACAATGTAGTATCGCTATTATTTATCCATGAAATCCAACCATCATTAGAGTCTAAAAAATATGGGACAACATTTTCTACATAGACGTCATTATATGCATCTTTTGGAAAAACGTTTATAGGTAAATTTATTTCAGTCCATGAATTACCTCTATCTGTTGACTTGAAAATCTGTAGATTCTCTAATGTTTTATGATTGTCTTTAAAAGACCATTTCCACATAATATCAGATTCATTTGATTTTGAAAAGCTCTTAGACATTGTATTTTGGCTAATTGTAGTATTCTGTTTTCCACCAATTCCACATCCAGTTAAAAATAAAGCTAAAATTAAAAGGTAAGCTAAAAATCTTTTCATATTCACATCCCCCTGATACTTTTAACATTATTATACATCTAATTGAACTGTAAAATATTACATAAACATTAAAAATGATTAAGAAAAAATTAAATTTAAAAATACCTTTAAAAAAGGTTGTATTTTAAAAATAAAATACTCTTTTCTATATAGAAGGGTAAATCGGCCGATGAATTCCTTTCAAAAAATAATAAAAGCGAGGTGAAAATAATGACATATCCCTTTACGCGTACATTAACTGGGGGCAATACGGGACAAGATGTGTACAGATTACAATATGCATTAAATGCCGTCGGCAGATACTATTTAATTTCAAGCTGTCACTGCAAAGCAGATGGCATATTTGGACCAGAAACTAAAAATGCTTTAATGTCTTTTCAAGCTTGGGACAATATAACTGTAGACGGAATTTTCGGAAATATAAGTTCAGATCACCTTGTAAAAAGATACAATGCTGGTCCAGTTGCAGTATGGGGTGAAAAACCGTTAGATCAGGTTTTTCAATCTTAAATATGAGTGTCATAAAAATAAGCGTATGAGTGAGAATATATTTTCTCTCACTCATATGCTTATTTTAAATATCATTTATTATCTAATTTATGTCAATAAAATATATTTGCCTATTTATTCAAATCATCCTTCAATTGTTTTAATACGTCGTCATTTAAATTTGACACAATATTTACAGTTGTCTTATCTTTATGATATTCTTGTATAAATATAAATTTTGTAAAATCCTCGTTGTAGTAGTCAAGCTCAATAGCATTTTCATTTTTATATTTCCGTACCTCAAATAGCTTAAAACCTTTAGGAATCTTATCTGGTACAATTATATCAAAATTTACAGCTTTCTGGACATCACTAATTGAACGAAAAATATCAAAATCACTTAGTCTATCAATTACAGGAACGTTTGAAGGAAAATTAGGTTTTAAACTTTCCTTGTCAACGCCAGAAGTAAAGTCTGTCTTATACATTATTACAGTTTTAATGTTGTTATGGACAGTTTCTTGTTTTAAAATGAAATTTGTCTCTTTATCTATCCAATAAGTGTCTATCCAGCTATCATCCTTAGAATTACCTGATGTTACTTCAATTACATTGGTATCAATTCCACCTATTTTTTCGCTGCCTACCAGTTTATAACTATCATTTTTTGCTATATCATCTATTTTTGATTTAAGGGCTAAGAAAGGTGAGCCAGTTGGATCTGAAGGAATTATTTCAATGCGATTTAAGTCTTTGTAATAATTCCATGACTTGTCACCATTTACAATTCTTATAAAATCATGTGTTTCATATCTATAGTTTAATGGACCAGCATATATTTCTTTCCAGGAATTATTAGATAAAACCACATTTGTCTTCATGTTTGTTGATATTTCTTTGCCCTCAATTACAATAGTTTTGACATTGTCATAAGCTTTTTGCATTGCATAAACAATATTATATGATGGACTTAAAGTAACCTTAGGAGCAATCCCATTTTCCTTATTCAATCCCCAAAAATGTATATTAATAAATATTATTGACAAAGACATTAAAATAGCTGCTGCTATGAATGATGTCAATAAATAATTCCATACTGACCTTTTTTGATGCTCTACGCTTGTATTTTCTGTATTTTCGTTTAAAGGTGCCTTCAATACCTTTTCTAATACATCTGGCGTATGCTCATTAGCATACTTGCGACACTCCTTATAAAAGTAATGCAACTTCATAATATCATCTCCTAATATTTTTTAATAATTTACGAAGTTTTTTCTTGATTATGGAATATTTCCACCGTACAGTACCTTGTGGAATATTCAAAATCTCACTGATTTCTTTATGCGTATAACATCCAAAAACATGTAGCGAAAATATTTCTCTCTCATCATTACTGAGATAATTCAGCACATCATTTATCATTATAGAATCCGTCACAAACTCATCAACATTTACAGCTTCTTCAACATTAGCATTTATTTCTTCATAATTTAATAATTCAAACTTTCTATCCCGCAAACAATTTAAAGCAAGATTCCGAGCAATTTTCATTATCCATGTTCGTAAATTATTAATAGAGCCATATTTATAGATGTTTGTTCTCACTCTTATGAATGTTTCTTGCATGATGTCTTCTGAAAGTCCAGCATCTTTCAGGATAGATAAAAGATAAAAATACACAGGTGTTTTGTACTTCATATATATTTTTATAAATTCATCGTCATTTTTTTGTTTTTCGTCATGCAATTTTTTCCCTCCTCAATCTAAACTAACACACTCTATAGACACTTCGTCAATTCATTTTGTTGGCAAAAAGTTATATTTTAATTATAAATTCTAGAGGAATTTTTCATACTTTGTTTATACACTAAATATGTTAAAATACTTATGAGGTGTTTTAAATGATATCAGAAGTATGCAATATATGTCCGAGAAATTGTAATGTTGATCGCAGTACAAAAGTAGGCTTTTGCGGCATGTCAAGTGAAATACATGTGGCAAAAGCATATCTTCATGAATGGGAAGAGCCTTGCATAAGCGGCAGCAGAGGGTCTGGAACAGTATTTTTCACAGGATGCAATTTAAGATGTGTATTTTGCCAAAACTACAAAATCAGCCAAGAAAATTTTGGTGTAAGTGTTTCACCAGAAAAGCTTGCAGATATTTTTATGAATTTAGAAAAAGCAGGTGCTCACAATATCAATCTCGTGACACCTACAATATTTGTACCAAAAATAAAAGAAGCTATAATCATAGCGAGAAATAATGGGCTTAGCATACCTATCGTTTACAACTCAAATGCTTACGAGAGTGTAGAATCTCTAAAATCTTTAGAAGGGCTCATAGATATATACTTGCCTGACCTAAAATATTACAGCGATGAAGTTGCTGTAAAATACTCTAATGCACCACATTATTTTGAGTACGCCACAAAGGCGATTTTAGAAATGTATCGTCAAGTAGGTGACCCTGTCTTTGACAGTGACGGCATAATGAAAAGGGGAATAATTATACGCCATTTGATATTGCCAGGGAAATTAGATGAGACAAAAATGATACTGAAGTGGATAAAGGATAATCTGTCTAACGAAGCGTATGTAAGCCTTATGGGACAATATACACCATTTTACAACGCCAATAAATACAAAGAGCTAAATAGAAGGATAAGCAAAAAAGAATATGAAGAAGCGATAGAATACTTCTTCGAAATAGGTTTGGAAAACGGATTTGTACAGGATGATGAAAGTGCATCAGAAAACTTCATTCCTGATTTTGACTTAGAAGGCATTCTTTAAAACAGCCTTCATGTCATCTGGAATTGGCGAATAGAGAGAGATGCACTTTCCAATAAAAGGCTGCTTAAATGTGAGTCTATAAGCGTGGAGTGCCTGTCTTTTTATATAAGATGTATCCGAACCATATAGCGTATCACCAATTATGGGATGCCCTATATGGCTTAAGTGAACTCTTATCTGATGCGTCCTGCCTGTCTTTAATTCTAACTTTACAAGGCTTAACCTTTCTCCTCTCTTTAGTAAACGAAAATGTGTCACTGCCGTATCTCCTTCATCGTCTACCATTCGCTCAATTGTGCTGCCTGGTTTTCTTTTTATAGGCAAATCTATCGTTCCTCTGCCATCCATATCTCCTTCGACTATTGCAATGTACAATTTTTTCATAGGAGATACTATTTGCAGATAATTTTGCATAAAAGGATTTTTGGCAAAAATGATTAAGCCGGATGTATCTCTGTCAAGCCTATTGACAGGCCTTATTGGCGCCTTAATGTTATTTTTTTCATAATACCAGGCAACACCATTTGCCAGTGTGCCATCAGGATGCCCGGCTGTAGGGTGGACAACAATGCCAGCATCTTTATTAACAACTAAAATGTCTTCATCCTCATAGCATATATGTAAATCCATTTTTTCAGGCCTTACTGATGTGTTTTCGTCATCCAACAAAAGCTCCACAACGTCCCCTTCAAAGACAAGCCTATTAACTATCGAAATTTCTCCATTTACAAGCATCTTGCCGCGATTTTTGTACTTTCTTATTAGAGTCGGAGAAAAGCCTTTATTTAGCAAAAACTCCTTCAACGTCAAATAAGCATCTTCTTTATTAACGACTACTTTCATTCCCTTACACCTTAAAAATCACGCTTTAATCAACCCAAAAAGAGACTTTCTCTCTTCTTTTTTCAGTAATTTATCCAATACTTCTGTGTCGTAATATTTAGCACCGCATTTTTGACAAACGTAAGTTGGAACATTTTTATAAACTACCATCTTTTTCCCCTTAATCAACTCATATTCTGCCATCTCTATCTTTACATCTCCCCCACAGAAGCATCGATTTAGCATTATTGACCTCCTTACATATCTAAGTTCCATACATTATATCGAAAAAACGACAAAAAATTTTAACATTTGACATAATCATTATATCATTATTTGTAGAAACAATGAATATTTTATACCGTAACAAAAATATTTTTTTATCATAATATGTTATTGTATCTATTCCCATCTATATAAAAAGGGGGTATTGTAATGTCTGGAACTGACTGCAAGAAGAAGCCAAAAGACGATTATTACTGGGTATGGATAGTTTTGATAATTGTCATAATACTGCTTTTAGTACCAGGTGTATTTGTACTCGATAAGCAAGAACCTACAGTATAATATTAAAAAGGCGTGGCTACATGCCAACGCCTTTTTTCAGCTTACAAAACACTTTTAATAAAATGGCCATCTTTATAGAAAAGTTCACCGTCTGCATATATTTCTCCGCCTTGCCTCATGTCACAAAGCATATCCCAATGAATGGCAGAACGATTTTTACCACCCGCTTCAGGCATGGAATCACCCAATGCCATATGTACCGTGCCTCCTATTTTTTCATCAAAAAGCATATTTCTCGTAAATTTTTGTATGCCGTAATTGGTGCCTATGGCTACTTCTCCAAAACGCTTAGCACCGTCATCTGTGTCCATCAAAGCGTGCAATAAATCTTCGCCTTTTTCTGCCGTGGCTTTTACGACAAGTCCATTCTCCACTTCCAGGTATATACCTTCTATGCTTTTACCCATGTATATTCCTGGGAAGCTAAACGTGATGTGTCCATTTATTTTATTTTCCACAGGTGATGTAAAAATCTCTCCATCAGGAAAGTTCTCTGTGCCACTGCAGTTTATCCACTTCCTGCCTGATGTATTGACGTATATGTCAGTCCCATCTGATACTATGTGCAGTTCTGACTTTTTATTCAGATAATCAACCCATATATCTTGCTCCATGCGTATCTTTTGCCACAATGATATAGGGTCATCGCTGTCTAATAAACCTGCGCCATAGACAAAGTCCTCGTATTCACTTAGGCTCATTTCAGCTTCCTGAGCATCTGCCTGAGTGGGATACTGTGTTCCACACCACCTTAAAGAACCATTGCCCATCCTTTCTGAGTAAACCTTTCTCCATGACGATGCACCTTTGGCTGCTAGCTGCAGCTTTAATGGATCTACATTTGAATTTGCTTTTGTGTTTTTGTTAGCCCAAGCAGTAAGCCATACATCTGCTTTTTCAAGAGCTATCCTTTGTATGTACTTTTCCATGAGAAGCTGTTCATCTGTGGCATTTTTTAAAATAATCTCTGATACATCAGGAATGTCAACCAATGTCTCAACATGAGCCCCTGCCTTAACTGCCTCCCTAACTACTTCGCTTATCCACGGTATAGCGATATCACCTGCTTGAACCAATACAAAATCTCCTCTTTTAACCTTTGTTGAGTAATTCACCAACAGATTTGCAAGCCTTTTTAACCTTGGGTCTGTCATGTGCCCACCCCCCATTAAATAATACTTAACCATATTATTACATATTACAGACGAAAATCCAATACTATTTGCAAATTTTGTTGTATAAACACATACTGCAATATTCACTTTTTCGCTTGACATATTCTTCAATCCCTTTAGCACCTAATAAGAACGGCACAACTTCACAGATTTTCCCTAATGTCTCCATGACATAAAGATCAGAAATGTCAACTTCAACGTACTTGCCTACATCTAAAAAGTACAAAAAAGCACCTTTCAAAATTGGTGAAAAACCACTGATTGTTTTTAAGCGCCGTAAAACATACGAATAAAGATGAATCTGTGGTGTATAATGTCTTGCCATTTTCTCCAAATCATCATCGCTATCTATTTTATTTGTCTTATAGTCAAAAATGTACGCTTCAATATTTCCATCATTTTCGTATATGTCGATTCTGTCGATTACTCCGTTTAAATTTATGTTGTCGTTTATGGGCACCCTAAATTTATACTCCTTTAATCTTTTTAGTAGTCTGCCATTTATCTTCTTTCTATGTTCATCTTTCAGCATGTAGTAATTGTCAATATACCTTTTGATGCTTTCATCATTTACACTACTTACATCAATATAGTCATCATCATCTAAAGTTTCAAGTATCTTATGAATAAACGTCCCTCTCTCTAAAGCACTTATTTTTCCATCATTTTCTGAGTAAATATCATCGCTGTTTTCATCTGATTCCACATATCCATCATCAAGCGACGCAATACATTTATAATAGTAAAGCACAGGACACGTCAGATAATCAATATATGCAGTTACAGAAACGTTGCCTTTAACGTTAAGAGGTATTTTGTCTATCAATTCACCAAATAATTTCATTTTATTTACATTTTTATCCAATTCTTTTGTATAATCAGGCTTGTTTTCTGCATATGATTGTAAACAACTGCCATCAATGTAGTCTATGTTAGAACAACCATCTTTAATAGCAAACAGCAACTGTTTCATAAATGAGTTTAGTTTGCTGTCTTCATCAATGTCATCTATATTGTCTTTCATTTGCCCTATAAACGCTAAAAACTTCTTTGCCCTTGTAGAAGCTACATAAAAAAGCCTCCTGCTTTCCATATTTTCCTTTTCAAGATACTTGTCATATTCCTCTTTATATAAGCTGTTTGCCGATTTATCCAAATCTCCATCATCGTTGACACCTATGCCAAAAATATAGCCTTCTTCGTCTAACACAAATAAAGGAGCCTTCCTCACCGATATGCCATCAGTAGCTTTATCCATGTCAGGTATTATTACAGCATCAAACTCCAGGCCTTTTGATGAATGAATAGTCATAATCTTAACGGCATTACTTTCTTCAGTATCCAAAAAAGCTTCAGAATCAAGCCCTGATGACTCTTTCAAAGCATCTAAATACTCAATCAGATCTTTAGGATCGAGTATGCCTTTTTCTTCAAAGCTTTTGATTATACTCTCCAATTTCTCCACATTTCTGAATTTTTGATATCCATTTGGCAAAGAAATCAAAAGTTTTTTATACTCTGTGATTTTTAAAATCATCTTAAATATCTCATACGGACTGTATATACCATTCATTTTCGAAATCTTATCCAAAATGTTGCAGGCTCTTTTTATGACCCATTTATCGTCACCAAACATTGAAGAAAATCTTTTTAATGTTTCAAATAAATCATCTGCGGATTCGCCATTGTACATATTCATGAAAGCAAATAAATCATCATCGCTAAATCCAAAAATAGGCGATCTTAAAGCTGTAAGAAGCGCAATTTCATCCGATGTGTCAAAAGCCAATTTGTAAACCGAAATGATGTCAATTATCTCCCTCTTATCCCAAAATCCAATCCCACCTATGATGCAATACGGTATGCCGCAATCCGCAAGTGCGCCTTCAATGCTTTTAAGACTTGACCTGCTTCTTAAAAGTACGGCAATATCCTTATATTCAAATCCTTCGCCTACAAGCTTTAAAATCCTACCTGCTATAATCTTGCCCTGAAAATCCTTTCTTGAATTAACCAAAGCTCCGTCTTCCATCAGCAACTCATTAAGCTTTTCTTTATTGTCATCGTCTTTCAAAAGTTGTTTTATCTTTTTATATCTTTCATTCTTTTCATTAACTATATCATCTTTTTTGTAAGTAATGAGTTCTACTTTAGGGCCTTCGTCGGCAAAGCTTTGATACTTCAATTCTTCGTATGGATCAATCAAATTTTTAAAGACACCATTGACTGTTGATATGATGTTTTTTGTGCTTCTGTAGCAATTGCTTAGATTAAGCACTTTTCCATCTACTTCTATTTTTCTGCAAAACTCATCAAATATCCTAAAATCCGTCCCTCTAAAACCGTATATTGACTGTTTTATATCTCCTACAATAAACAATTTGCCATTTGGAATCTTTCCATCTTTCTCAGTAAGCTTTAAAATAATCTCTTTTTGAAGGTGATTGGTGTCTTGAAATTCATCTACGAGAATGTATCTGTATCTTTCAAAATAATCATTTCTTATGATATCGTTAGAAAGAAGTCTTAAAGCAATCATCTCTAAGTCGTTAAAGTCAAGCAAATTCTTGCTTGATTTGAATGCCTTATAATTTTCCTCTATTTTCTCTAAGATTATAAGCGCCAAATTTTCCATGGCTTTTGTTGATTCGTCGCTGTCGAAAGATAATTTTATGTCTTCAACTGATAGTCCGGCTTCTTTCATGCGGAAATATAAGCTTATTACCTCAGATTGAAACATTTTTCCCGTAAATATCTTTGAAGGATATTTCTTTAATGCAGTCTCTAACATATATTTGTTGTTTTTATCGTTTATCACTTCATCAATCGCAATTCCTGCTATCTTTTTAACTGCTGTGCTAACCTCCCCTTCATCCATAATAGAAAACTTAGGATCGACTGAGGCTTCAGCAAAATTATCTCTTATCATTTTCTCGCAAAAACCGTGAATTGTATCGATGTTGGCAAATATCAGTGAATCTCTAAATACAGTCCACTTTTTGCTGTCCTTATCTAATTTACACAGCAATTCTATCTCTTTTCTTATCCTTTCTTTCATTTCAGCAGCAGCTTTTCGAGTAAATGTTATTGCGACAATATCGTCAATCTTGATACCAGCCACATCACTTAAAAGCTTTATGTACCTTTTAGTCAATACCCTCGTCTTGCCAGAACCTGCGCCAGCCCTTAGTACTACATTTTTACTTATATCAAGAGCTTTTAATTGCTCTTGGCTTAGATCTTCTTCAATCAACACGCTACGCACCATTTTCACCTCTTTTGCTTTCACGTTTATCATACCTGCATATTGATGCATAAGGACATCTAATATTAGAATCATCGTATAGGCATCCTTCAGGCAGATTAAAAGAACCTGTCATCATTCTGCCTACATTTTCAATTCCCTTTTTTTCGATCCAATCCATTATTACATCAAAGCTACTTTCGCTTAATACATCTTTAGGACCTGCATTCCCTTTAAAAATGTATTTCTTGTATTCATCAAGCATAATCCCATTTCTTTTGACATTTTCTACGCTGTAGTACAACAATCCTAAACAGGATGGATTTTTTATGCCAAGCTCATTTATTAGAATTTCTTCTGCAGCCATGTAATACGTAGGCAATTGAAAATCCAAACCATCTATGCACTGCCTCAGCCCTCCTACTGCCCCTAACTTATAATCGTATATAAGGTATTTCCCCGTCAAATTGCCATCTATGCTTCGCTCTAAATCGATTCTATCTATCTTGCCGTAGAAACTGTAACCACCGTAATGACTGTCTATCTCAAATTTCTTTTCAAACATTGATGGAATAAGCTCAGCGCCAGTCTTCCTATAATAATTAAGCCTATTTGATATATCATCTGCTATAAGCTTAAATAAAGTGTCATACATCTCTTTTTTAAACTTCTCAAGTATAATATCATTCTTAATGCCATCTAATTTCTCACAAGTTTTATCAATCACATCTTTAAGTTTTTCTTCATTTACATCGTAAAGATCCTTATTTTCGCTGTAGTATTTCATCAAAATCTCATGGTATGTAGAGCCCATGTTTTTCTTGAATTCAATTGACTCATCTGAAACTTTGATGTCCAAAAGCGTCTCAACAAAAAACCTAAAAGGACAAGCAACATAACTGTTTAAACTTGATGCGCTTAAGTGAACCCCATCAAGTATCTTTAAATTTTCTTCTTTGCGTATTTTGCCTGTGTATTCATTCATCTCATTGCATGTCACTCTTTTTCTCTCTAATGATGATAAATAACTAATATCTTGGTACGTTTTTGCAAGATTTGTCCTATATGACAAAATGTTCAAGTCAACATCATCGCATTTCGAATTTGCCAAAAAATACATTATTTCATCTTCGCTGGATAAATTGCTAACTTCATAAGCAAATCTGTCTTTCATGTAAACAATAGGAGCAACTACTTTTCCCAATGATATTTCATCAAAAAGACTTTCAACTTCATATACAAATGGTGATTTAATCATTTTATTGCCTTCTTCATCTGTCGTTCTGTAAGATATATAAACATCACCTAAAGAAGAAGCTATGCAAGAATTAAACCTTATTTTCTCCCTTTCTATTTCGAAGTTTCGGCTAAATACATAAAGATGGCTATTTTTCAAATAAGCTTCATCTTGTGAATCAAAAATCGGATTGATAGAAGATGTACTTGGAAAATCCCCCTCATTTGCACCAAGGATAAACACTGTATTGTATCTCTGTCCTCTTGCCAAATCCGGATTTACCACTTTCACACCTTCAATGTCAAGATTTTTGATCATTATATCGCAGTTTGCCATCATGTCTAATAAGTCCTCTTGAATAGCCTCAATGTCATCAGAAGAAGTTCCTCCATACCGCTTTTTTAGTTCCACAACATTTTTTAAAATTTGTTTCATCGCTTCTAATGCTTTCAAACTGTATACAAAATTCCTTCCGTCTATAATGCCTGATTCGTACAACGACATAATGTTTGAATCGATTTTAAGCATCTCAATGATATTTAAAATACTTTCCAAAAATTCACTTATATCTTTATACTGCTTTTCCTTGAAATCTACAAGCATATAAATGTATTTTTTTAATTTTTCAAACTCCCCATCGTTCAATGCAGATAAAATTTCTTCTTCATAATTGCTATGAGATACATCTATCAGCTTTGATGCTTTATTGTATACATCAATTATTTCATTAGGCATCAGATACTTTGATTTCATTATGCTGTCAAAGCTTTTAAAATCATGATTTATCTTATATGTGATCAAACTGTAAATATCACCTGAAATCATCATTGATATTAATTTCTTGCCATCATTAAACCTTAAAGGAATGCCCATCTCGTCAAAAATGTCAATTATGTTTTCTCTGTAGTCATCGATATTCCTTACAAACACAGCAATATTTTCAGGTTTTACTTTTTCAAATACTATCTTCTTCTTTATTATCCTTGCAGCTTCTCTTACTTCATGTTCTATGGAAGGACTATTCAGGATCATAAGAGTGCCGTCTACGCTTTTAATAATCTCTTTCCCTGAATACAAATATTTAGAAACTTTCTCTGCATTGCTGCCATCTATACTTTCTTCCATCATTTCATTTAGCCTAAATCCAATCTCCAATAAGTCTTTCACGATGCCGTTTTTTATAAAGATTTCATTGTACTCATTTTTAAATGGAATATTCACGTAAATATCATAATCGCTATTTAAAGCCATCTTCCTCAATAATTGCATATTTACACCGTCTAAATTTATAAAGCCGTCTACAATGACAATTCCTATCTTACTAAAATAATTTGAAATATTGACATATTGTATGGCGTTAACTGAAATGTCATCTACATCAATCAATCCATTTTTATTCTTGTAATCCTCATAATTAATGTAAATTTCCGCTAAATTATTCAACTTTTCTCTTAACACATTTCTTTCTAAAACATTGGCGATTTTTTTGATATCATTAGGATCTATCATGTTTCTCTTTGCTGTCTTTATAAAGCTTAAGACAGATTCTAAGAATCCTGCCTTATCTTTTACATTTCGATAGTAGCCATTGTAGTAAGACTTTCGCAAAATGCTTCTCAAGATTTCTTTCATCTCATAAGTCGATATTACTGTGTGATTTTTTATAAAATCGTTGCACAAAAGCATCGCCATATCTTCAAACACAAATATATCCGCATCTACGATGCCGCCATTTAATCTGATAAACTTATCTCTTACATCAAACATAGCCTCACGGGAAGGCAATATGTATAAAACCTTTTTCCCATTTCTTATAGTTTCCATCGACTTTTCAATAAGCATATCTCTAATATTGTTGCAAAAAGGCCCAAAAAATATCTCCTTCAATTTATCAGCTCCCACAAAAACAAATCACATATTTATTTTATTACATATGCTAAGGCGTCTCAAGGTAAAACTGCGTATTAAAAAAGACTGATGCACTGTGAACTATTCAGTCATTTGTGCAGCAGTCTCTTTTCATCATTTTTTATTAAGCTTATACTCTATTGAGTCTACAAGCGCTATCCAACTGGCATCTATTATATCTGTCGACACACCAATGGTGCTCCAAACTTCGTTTCCATCAGACGATTCTATTATTACCCTTACTTTCGCTGCTGTAGCAGAATTAGAATCTAACACTCTTACTTTGTAGTCTGTAAGTTTCATCTCCTTGACTTCCGGGTAAAACCTCTCTAAAGCCTTTCTGACTGCCTTATCAAGTGCGTTTACAGGTCCATCGCCTTCTGCAGCGGTTATTTCTTCTTGCCCGTCTACTTCTATCTTTATGAGGGCAGACGAATTTACATCGTCAACAGATGGTTCATTGACTATTACTTTAAATTCTATAAGCCTAAATGAAGGTTTATACAGCCCCAGAGTCTTCAATATCAAAAGCTTTAACGAACCTTCAGCACCTTCGTACTTATATCCCTTAGATTCCATTTCTTTTAGTCTATCTAATATTTCTTTCGTCTTATCAGAGTCGCGGTCTATGGTTGGGTCTACTTCATTTACTATACCTATTAAAGCGCTTCTGCCAGCTACCTCTGATAATAAAAGCACTCTTTCGTTGCCGACAAGCTCTGGATCGATGATTTCATACGACCTTGTGTTTTTGCAAACAGCATCTGAATGCATACCTGCCTTATGGGCAAACGCGTTTCTCCCTACATACGGTGCTCTTTCATCTGGTGCCGCGTTGGCTATTTCACTTACTCTTCTTGAAAGTACCGTAAGCTCTCTCATCTTGTCGTCTTCAACGCATTTTATTCCTTTTTTAAACTGCAAGTTTGGCAAAATCGTGCACAGATTTGCGTTTCCACATCTTTCACCATATCCGTTTATCGTTCCTTGGACTTGTACTGCACCTGCCTCTACAGCCATTATAGAATTGGCAACAGCCATACCATTGTCATTGTGAGCGTGTATGCCTATCTCACAATCAAATTTATCTACAACCTTTTTGGTTATGTCGTATATCTCTGTAGGAAACATGCCACCTTTTGTATCGCAAAGGCAAATGCTGTCTGCTCCTGCATCATACGCCACCTGAATTGTTTTCAATGCGTAATCAGGATTCTCCATAAAGCCATCATAAAAATGTTCTGCATCAAATACCACTTTTTTGCCCTGCTTTTTCAGGTAATTTATCGTATCATATATCATATTGAGATTTTCATCTAAAGTCGTTCGCAATATCTCACTAACGTGGAAGTCCCATGACTTCCCAAATACTGCCACATATTCTGTCTCTGCCAATAGAAGCGAACTGACATTAGCATCTTTCTCCACCGACGTGTTTGCCCGCCTTGTGCTGCCAAATGCTATCAACTTGGAATTTTTCAAACTTTTTCTTTTTATAATATCGAAAAACTCCATGTCTTTAGGATTGGAACCAGGATTTCCAGCTTCAATGTAATCTACGCCAAAATCGTCTAAAAGCTCAACAATCTTTATTTTATCTGATACTGTAAAGGAAATCCCCTGTGATTGAGCTCCATCTCTCAATGTAGAATCATAAATAACAATGTTTTTCACTTCAATGTCCCCCTTTGAACATATTCAACTATATCTATATATAAAGATATTTTATCAAATCAAATCATCAAAGTGAATAACTTGTTTGAAAAATTTCATCTGTGCTTTTTAAATAGCCCACAATAATTTGATTTAAACGAGGGTAATCGCCCACATCTTCATCTGTCTTAACCAAAACCTCGTCATTGATTACAGCTATAACTTTCATGTCCTTTACATTTTTGTTTGCACTTAGTATCCTATGCTTTTGTTTCGCTTCATCTATTGAATCGGTGTAAATTATTCTCCCGTTTTTTATAATAGCAAAGCTTGAAGCGTACTCCTCCAACTCGTATATCTCGTGTGAAGAAAGCAATACAGTTCCTTTTTTGTCATTGACATATTCTTTTATCATTTCTATAAGCTCAAATCTTACTGCTGGATCAAGGTGTTGAGTTGGTTCATCGAGAATAATGAGTTTTGCATTTGTAGAAAAAGCTAAAATCGACATCAAAATCGTCTTTTGTCCTTCCGAAAATTTTTGCATCTCTTGTTTTAGATTAAATCCATATCGCGATATGAGGCTTTTAAAAAAGTTGTCATCCCAATTTGGGTAAAGCGTCTCATATATCTTTCGATAATTTTCTAGACTTAAATTAGCAAAAACCTTTCTGTTTTCTGAAACAAACGCCATATCTGTTTTAAGTTTTGTGCTAAAAGGCTGCCCAAAAATGAATATTTCGCCTGCATCTTTTCCTATAATGCCCATTATACATTTTAATGTGGTGGTTTTCCCTGCACCATTAGGCCCAACAAGTGCGATTATTTCTCCTTCTGCCACAGAAAAGCTTACGTCTGATATAATTTGTTTGCCATCAATTTGTTTGCTTAAATTTATTACTTCCAAAGCTTTCATGGTGGTTTTCACCATCCTTTCGCGTATATACTAAATAGCTAATAAAACAAATCAATATTGAAAATACCAGTGACATAGCCAAATTCCCTTGCTTTGAAAAACTTATCAAACTGTAAGGATTAAAATTAGAACTATTTATATCAGGTGTGCCAAAATTACCTAAAATTGCATCGAAAATCACTGCAATAAAGCTAAAAACCACTGCGTCAACATTAAATTCAGAGAGTATAATCTGAATCCCAAATATTGAAAATATTAAAATCAAACTTCTTAAAATAAAGTCTAATTTTTCAATAATTGTATTGCCCAATAGAATTTCTCCAAAAGCAGAAGTGATAAAAACGGCAAGACACAAAAAAATCAGGTTGAAATTAAACAATTCTTTTTTGGAAAAAGGCAAAGAATACAGAAGTTCAGCATTTTGATGCCGTATATCATAAATCAGCAGCGATGATGATAAAAACAGTATTGCAAACTCCTTGACAAAAAAACTTGGCAATAAAAGTATCAACATCAAAATTGCAATTCTTCCTGTTTTTTCCGTTAATTCTTTTTCAAGATAAACGTCCATCTTTTTAAGCTCTAAGGTAAAGCTGCTTTTATAGTCACTCATTTTTCCAGACCTCCTCAAATATCAATATGGCCGTATAATAATCTATACTATTGTCTTTTAACTTAGCTACACATGTTTTTATTATCTCTATAACCTTTTTATCTACATCAAAATCTTTTTTAACAAAGTATCCAACACCTTGTTCAGCTTCAATATACCCTTCTGATTTTAACTTTTCCAATGCTTTTAATACAGTATTTATATTCACATCAAAGATTTGTTGCAATTCACGTATTGAAGATAGCTGCGATCCTTTTTGAAGGTTTCCAAGCAAAATTTCTGATTTTATCATATTCGCTATCTGCAGATAGGCAGGAACTCCACTGTGTTTGTCTACTTTTCTCAACATTTTGCAATCACTCTTTAGCTATTTTTATAAAACCGGAAGTATTGATGTCTACAGGTGCTTTATTCTTATTTACTACAGTTAATGTCCCGCCTGTCGAATTTACAGTAAGATTTCCTCTTTCATTGCTGCTGTTTAAAATATCGATTCTACCGTAAAGTCCAGTTGCATTAATATTTAGCTCACTAAATCTCGACATCTCATTTATAGCTAAACCTGTTGAATTGACAATTATTTTGTTAAAATCTAATTCTCCATTCAGAGTTGTACCAGAACTATTAATGTTCAAGACCTTTCCCTTTAAATTCCCAGTCACTTTAAGTCCGGCACAACTTAAATACACATCATTATTAGAAGATATATTGCCATTTATTGAAGAACCTGCAGAATTTAAGATGAAATTATTGAAATTACCGCTTCCAGTTATCTCAATACCTGCAGATCTTATATCTACAGCCTCATTTGGATTAGTTCCCAATTCGATCACATAAGTGACGTTTTGCTTTGGAGTTTTTTCAAAAACTGTCAAATTTCCATTATCGCTTTCCACGTTCAATTCGGATGGAATGTAAATAGTGTCATCATTTGTAAACTTTATTTCTATTCCACCTTTTACGGATAAGTTGACATTCTTTACATCTTTTAATGATATTTTCTTATCAGGCATTATTCTTTCGATTCCATCAATGCGTAGGCTATTATCCACTGTGCTCTTTACGTCTATTGGAAAACTGTTTGTTATCCGCAATACGCTATTTGATACGCTCCCAACACCTTGATATGAGTATAGTCCTGCAAGCCCTAATGCAACAAGCCCAAAAAGTATAACCGCAATCCCTATTGATATAAGGGAAGCGCTCCTTTTAATGGGAAAGATGCTTATTAAAAGTCCAAAAGCCCCGATAGCCATCAACATCTTGACAGAAAACCATGGCATAATCCAAGCTAAAAATATACATACCAATGAAAAAATCAGCCTCACCATTCTGCTTTCATTAAATCTCTTAAGCAATTGCATATTAAACGTCTTTTTAGAAATGACAACTGCAAATCCAACAAGAATCACGATAATCGATAAAAGGAAGACAATTGCTTCAATCAAATTATTTCTCATAAAACAACCTCCTTAAGTATTATACTGTTATATAATTATATAACACTATAATACATAAATGTCAATAGTCTTTACAATGTTTTATAAAAATAAAATAGGCGGAAACATCCGCCGTTTAGTCATTTAATCCCTTTCCGCTTAAGATTTTTCCTATATATTTATCAACTCTTGCCTCTCTCGTCTTAGATTGCTTCGGTTGCGAAAAATAAATAATGTACGCCCTCTGCCGCCCAGGGGTCAATGCAAAAAAAGCTGATTTTAAAATAGGATCTTCATCCAATTTAATCTGAAATTCATAAGGTATTTTAGTCTCATCGTTCTTTTTAAAATCTACTTTCATTCCCAGCTTTTCAATTTCAATCGCTTTAGTGATGTATTCCTTTAAAACATCCTCTTTCTCGGCAATTTCTTCAATGCTTTTAAACCTGATCTGTCGAGATGCCTGAGAATTTTCGCCAGGTTTAATTAAGATTCCTTTTTCATCATTTAGCAAAGAGCCCTTGAAGAATGAAATCGCACAGTATTCCTTAAATCCTATCAGTATGGCAATATTGCTTTTATTGTATGAATAACACGGCTTACCCCATTTTAAATCTTCCTCTAATTGAAACTCCAACATTATTTCTCTTAACTTTTCTAACTCATCTTTCCAGTTTAAAACTTTTTCTAAATACTCATCAACTTTAGGGTTTGTCATAAAATTACCTCATTTCTATCTTTTCATATCAGCTTGCTTTATACATTTCTGGCACGTTCTTTAAGTCTTTGCATCCAGTGAGGATCATGGCCTGATACAGCTCGTCAGCAACCTTGTTGAGATAAAACTCTATGGCTTCTCTTCCTCCTCCATGTGCAGCAATCATTATAGGTCTTCCTATTAAGACGGCTTTTGCTCCCAATGACAACATCTTTAAGACGTCTATCCCTGTTCTTACGCCGCCATCCACCAGTATATCGATTTTGTCACCAACAGCTTTTGCAATGTCAGGTAGGACATCGGCAGTTCCCATCGTGTAATCTAATACTCTTCCTCCATGATTTGAAACGACAATTGCCTTTACACCTGCTTCTGCCGCAATCATCGCCTCTTCTGCCGTCATGATACCCTTTAATATTAAAGGAAGCTCAATATTTTCAGCTATCATCTCGATCTCTTTTCTCGATTTTGGCCCTACAAACTGGCCGCTTCTTACCATCATAATAAGCCCAGCTCCATCCACATCGACGCCAAATGCTATAGCTCCTGCTTCTTTAGCAATTTTCGCCTTCTCTATTATCTCATCTACTGTCCGAGGTTTAGAAAATGGTATTCCTAAAACACCTGTTGATTTTATAGCATCGATGCCTGCAGGATACATGTCCTTATCATTTGCATCACCAGACATAAATATGGTTCCTACATTTTTGCACGCCTCTGCAACCATCATATCGTATTCACGTTCAGACAAATATCCGCCTGCATTTCCCTTAAGCCCTGTCATTGGAGCAGCAAAAACAGGCATCTTGACTTGAAAGCCAAAAAGTGATGTGGTTATATCAGGCTTTAGAACATCGTGAAGCGTCTTCAACTTGACTTTCCATCTGTCTAAAGCCTTTACGTTTTCGATAAATCCATTTCCCGTACCTGTACCGCCCATACCAGGGACTTCACCAGCACATGCAATGCCGTCACATCTTTTGCATCCCCTGCAATAGCCTTTCATGTTTTCCCTTGCTTTTTCCCTTATCTCATTCCAATCCATAAAAAGACCTCCAATGCAAAATTTTGTCCACATATATTATACAACTTTTTTCGATCTAATCATATTTCATAGTATGTCTATCCGATTTCTTTGTTTTTCGAAAAACATGTGATATAATTTAGGTGTAATTTCAAAATTAGGAGGAAATATTATGAAAGATTTAAAAGAAGTGTTCGAAGAAAGGCGTTCTGTTAATTTCTTTGATAAGAATAAAGAACTTGATGAGGATACATTAAAAAAAATAATTGACTTAGCAGTTTTGGCCCCATCTGCATTTAACTTGCAACCTTGGGAGATAATCGCTGTAAAGTCAAAGGAAGCAAAGGAAAAACTTTACGATGTGGCGTTGAAACAGCCAAAGATTCTTGATGCGCCGGTCACTTTAATCATGATAGGCGATAAAAACGCATATAAGGAAGATAATCCTGCATGGTGGTACATGAGAGATGTGGGAATACCTGATGACAAGATACAAGGCAGCATCGACTTTGCTAAAAACATGCTGTACAATACAGACCTAAAGGCAAACAATTTTGCCGTCAGAAATACATCGCTCTTAAGCATGTCCATAATGTACGCTGCAAAATACTACGGAGTTGACTCACATGCCATGATCGGCTTTGAGGAAGATAAGTTAAAAGAAGCCTTTGGTATACCTGATGACAAGGTCGTAGTGATGCTTATATCTCTCGGGTACTTTGATGAAAGCAAAACGCTTTATCCAAGATTAAAGAGAAATGGATATGAAAAGATAGTAAAAGTTGTATAGATATGATTAAAACCACCTATTTAGGTGGTTTTAATTTTTGATTTCAATTATCTTATTACCTGTCTCTATGTCTAAAATATATATGCCATCGTCATCAATTATGCTTATAGTATTTATTCCATCATCTCTTTTGCTTAAAGATGTAGAACCTGGATTTACAATTATGCAGTTGTCATGTTTCTTTAACACTGGAACATGGGTATGTCCAGTAACAAAATAATCAAGTTTGTACCTGAAAATCAAATCATGTATTTCGTCTTGGCTTATATTGTCGCCGTGCTGTACTAAAAACCTTTTGTTCTCAATCACTGCAAAGACGTAAGGCGATTGAATAGGGATGTTCAATACCATTTGATCTACAGATGCATCACAGTTTCCTTTCGATATCAAAATAGGTATTTTGCAATCATTTATGGCAGCAATAAGTTTCTTAGGATTGTATCCAGATGGAATGTCATTTCTAGGGCCATGATACAAAACATCACCCGCATGCAATATCAAATCAGCATCGTGAAGATAGCTAATAGCTTTTTCCCACGATGTATAATCGCCGTGTGTATCGCTTATTACCCCTATTTTCATGTATTGCATCTCCTTTAACGTCAATTGATATTTATATTATATCACAAAATCACCTGTTATCTACTTTTTCAGGGTACATATCATGGTAAAAAAGCCTTTTTTGTGCCACATCTTCCCACTTCGTACCAGGCCTTCCATAGTTGCAGTAAGGATCTATAGATATTCCACCTCTTGGAGTAAACTTGCCCCAAACTTCGATGTATTTTGGATCCAACAGTTTTATTAAATCCTTCATGATTATATTTACACAGTCTTCATGAAAATCCCCGTGATTTCTAAAGCTAAAAAGATAAAGCTTTAATGATTTACTTTCAACCATCAGCTTGTCTGGAACATATGAAATGTATATTGTTGCAAAGTCAGGCTGTCCAGTCTTAGGACAAAGGCTTGTGAATTCAGGACAATTGAACTTTACAAAATAGTCATTCTCTTGATGTTTATTAGGGAATGTTTCAAGCAAAGATGGATCGTAATCGAAAATGTATTTAGTCTCTTTATTCCCTAATTGAGATAATCCATTAAGCTCTTTCTCATCTCTTGGCATGATACTCACACTCCATCATAATTTGTTTTTCAACTGTTTGACTAACAGTACACCTACAATTCCAGGTATAATCTGACCTACTGTAACGCTTATGGCCAATATGTGATACGGTATTTTAAGCAAAACAGAAAGCCAAATTGGCACTATAAGGCCTGGAAATAATATTATAGGAATTGAGATAAACCAATCATTTAGACGATACTTTCTAATAAGGTAAACTGCATACGACGTCAATATGCCTACAAAGAAGCCTCCAATCATATCAGGAAGCCCTAAGCCTCCCATTAAAATATTACTAAGCATATTGCTTAATCCCATTGGCAATACCAAAAATGGGAAAATAGCAGCCAAGGCATAAATCGATGTTGCTATTCTTATTTGGTACTGGCCAAAAGCGAAATTTTGTGTAAAGTACATTACAACAAGGTACAATGCCATTACCAATCCAGAGATAGTCAATTTTTGAGTAAGGCTGTACTTCTTTTTTAAAAATCCTCCGTTCATGCTATACCTCCTAAAATTTCCAGTTATCACATCCTTCCATAAACATAATGAAAAAAAGCACAGTCCACCTGTGCTCATATATGCAAACTTTTGATTTGCAATGCCCGTAGTTTTGTTTATAGACAGGATGGTTTCGAACTGTCTTATTCAATTACTTATTTATTTTAACACCTCTATAAGATTTACACAAGATTTTTTTGTTTATACCTCTATCTCCAATTCCAATTCTATCGATCTGTCGAAGTGGTCCTCTATCGCTCTTTTGTTTCTTCGTGTTATTATGAGTATATCCTCTATGCCTGAGTTTACGGCTTCTTCAACTATATACTGAATCGTAGGTTTGTCTATCATTGGCAGTTTCAAAATTATTAAATATTTATGTGAATCTTATGTGAATTTAATTTGCAGCATTTAACTTTTCATCAATTTTATTCTTATCTCCTACTTTTCCCGACAGCAAAATTGACAAAAGCATAAATAAAATACCAAAACATGCTAAGATAAGCAAGTCGTGAATAATTAGCCCAATATTAGAACCTGAAATAGCTTCTCTCAATGCTTGAGTACCATATGTCATTGGGAAAAATGGATTTAGAATATTGAAGAATTTCGGTTCTAATTCCATAGGAAATACGCCACCAGATGATGTCAACTGCAGCATCAAAAGAACAACGGCGAAGAATTTTCCTGCCATGCCAAGAAGCATTACAAAAAATCCGATAATAAACACAAAAACCACAGACATTACAGCATTTATAACGTAATAGTATAGCAAATTGTTCACAGGCAATTTAAGTGCTTCTATCAATACAAAACCAGAAACTATCGATTGAAAAATTCCTAAAATGCTTAAGCTTAGCAGTTTACCTACGACAATTGAAGCGTTGCTAATATCTTTATAGCCGTTTTTATCGTAAATATCAATTATAAAGAATAAAATCAATGCGCCAACCCAAAGTGATAAAGGTATGAAATACGGTGTAAACCCAATGCCATAATTCGCTACTGGATTTAATCTCTTAGTATCAAGAATAATAGGTTCATTTATCATGCTCTTTTTCTCATCAGTTGTACTCATCACTTCTATTTTATCAGATGCATCACTAAGTTTTTTATAAAGAAGATCTTGATTTTTGTATAGTTTCTCCATGTTCTCTTGTATCTGCTTGCTGCCATTAGATACCGTCACCAACCCGCTATTTAAGTCTTTAGAGCCATTGTATAAACTAGAAGCACCTTGTTTTAATGCATTAAGTCCATCATTAAGTTTTAAAAGCCCGGATGTAATGTCGCTCATCTTTTGATTTAACAACGATATTCCATTTGCATACTGAGAAATGCCATTGCTTAAATTATTTTCACCATTTATAATTTGTGTTACTACTGTTTGCAATTGTGATACTCCATCATTCAATTTGTCATATCCAATTGTTAAATTATTAGTAGCGCTGTCTAATTTTTTAAGAGAATCGTTCAATGCATCCATCTTGGCCTTGTTAGTTTCAAGTCCATTGATTATTTGTTTTAATCCTGAATTTGATTCTGACACAACGGTAATCGCCGCCTTAAAATCCGAATCTGACATGGCCTCGGGGTGTTTATCAACATAATTGTTTAATGCAGCAACGGCGCTGTCCAAATTTGTCTGAATACTGTTCAATCCATTGCTTACCGAATCAAATTCTGTTAAAAATGACGATAGACTCTGACCAATTTGATCGTAACCATTTGTTACAGCGGTCGAGCCGCTTTTCAATTGGTTTATGCTGTTGCTTATTGCATTAAGACCTTGACTCACTCCATTTAAACCACTCTTTAGATTATTCATTCCATTTAAAATCAAATTGCTGTTTTTATCTACTTCATCTAATTTCTGAGATAAAATCTGAGCGCCATTTGCTAAATTTGACGCGCCATAATATGCGTTATTTGCCCCAATGCTTAAATTATACAACCCATCTTTAAATTGATTTGTTCCAGCCAAAGCTTTGTTAATGCCATCATTCAATTTTGAAACGCCATCATTTAGCATTTTTGCACCATCTGATAATTGTTTTTCCGCTAAAGAAGCTTGTTTTAAACCATTTCCAATGTCTTCAACATTTAAAAAAACAGTATCTATATAGCTTTTCCTTATCGTATCAGATATTTTTTGCGTCAAATTTTCTATGGCTTTATTTCCAAGCTGTGTCGCCAAAAAATTCTTTTTGTCATTTGTTATATACTGAATATGAGCTTTTTCTACGGCATTGCCATTGACACTTAAAATATTTTTGGAAAAGTCCTTTGGTATCACTATCATAAAATAATATTTATTGCCTTTTAAACCATCTAAACCATCATCGTAGCTTACAAAATTCCATTTGAAATCATGATTGCTTTTTAATTCCTTTACAATGTCATCCCCAAAACTTTTATATTTTCCATCGTATAGCACACTTTTATCCTGATTCACAACTGCAACTGGAAGTTTGTCTAACTTGCCATATGGATCCCAAAATGCATACAAATAAAGAAAGCTGTACAATAGTGGCATAAAAATAATCACTATTACTGCTAATCTAATAAATCTGTTTTGGGCCAATCTTTTAAGCTCATTAAAAATCACACCTGTCATAAATACACCTCCAATATTTTTTATACTGACCGGTCAGTTCTAACTTATTATAGTATCTTTGATCTTAAAAGTCAATAAAAAAACCATTATAAAGATTAATCTCTATAATGGATTCCATTAAATGTATATTCAATAACACTATCTGCTATATGTTCCGGGTCTATAACATCATTATTTCTAAATTGAAAGATAATAAGAGAGCTTATCATGCCAAAAAAAGCAGAAGATAGCAGTTTTTTATCACATCTTTCTATTAGCTTTTCTTCAATTCCTTCATCAATGATGTCCTCAATAATCTTTAAATAATCGTATATTTTTTCTCTAAAGCTATTTTGAATATCTTCTTTTCCCCACAATTGACTTAGCAATATAAGGACAAAATCTTTGTACTTAAATAAAAAATTCGACTGAACCACAATTATCTCCCTTAGTTTTTCTACAGAATTTTTCATGTGGCTTATTTTCTCCAGTATTTGATTCTTTAAAAGCGACAATCCTTCATCTATTAAGAATATCAATATATCATCTTTGCTATTAAAGTGATAATAGAGGGTTCCTTTGGCCACCCCTGCTTTATCTGCAATTTCATCCATTGTAGCCTTATAGAAACCTTTCTGAGAAATTATATCTATGGCTGCATTAAATATCTTTTCCTTTGTCTTATTCATTTAAAACTATCCCTCTTCATTCGATATTATACTATTAATATTATAATGCATTTTTTTAATTTGTGCTGCAATTTTTTAAACTTGTGCCTCAAACCACACGGTAATGTTTGCTCCTTTTCCTGCATCTTTGTTTTTATATGATAACCTTGAATATTGAGAAAATAAATAAGGTACCAATGCAACTGTTTTGCCTGCATCTAAAATTATTTCATTGCCATCCTCTATCCATAAATCGTCACCAGGACTTATGAGGAGTTTTACTATAACTGGATTTTCACTTGTATTATACACGAAGTACGTATATTTGTCATATGATGAGCAATCATTTACATCTGTAAAATTTTCATCATCATATGCCGTGTAAGTAAACTTCGCCTTCACAAATCTTCTTTCGTTTAGCGTAAATGGGTATCCTCCTATATAAGTCAGTTGTAACATTGGTCTTAAAGATATGTTTATTGATTCATCTTTAGAATAAAAACTTTTCGTTTCAAAGTTTTGCGCCTCTGGAGTTTTAAGCATTATCCCGTTGTTTTTGTAGATGCCACTTATCCATCCATTAACTATATTCGTTATATTAAATCCATACCAGCCCTCTTTAGTCACAGCCTTGGTAGAGCCAAATACTGTTTCATCAATATTCGGCCCATTATTCCATGTTGCTGTATTTTCATCCCATTCATCCACAATTAAAAACGGTGTAATATATGCAGGAATTGATGGATTTGTTGCATAATTGAAATAAAGCTTTAAAATAGCTTCAACCACGATAGAACCTTGTGGCACCATGCCTAAATCAAACTGTATAAGAGCTCTGTACACCGATTTCCCAGAAAAACCAATGTAATACCTACCGATCCAAAGTGTAGGATCACTTCCTCTATTGCTGTTGGGGTAACCCGATTCTAATGACGTATCTTTTGTGGATGGCTGTATAATTATAGAAGGCATTTCATCACCCCTACAAACAAAATCAAAACAATCAACTAATTTTATCTTCCTTTTGCCCACACAAACTGCTTAATATAATCATACCTTCTTCATCGATTATATCAAATAGCTTCATAGAACGTGCCAATTCTTCTTCAGCAAGTTTGTACGCTCCATGCCGATAATAAAGTTTTCCTAATCTCAACAAAACATCTTTCTCATTTACCATATTAAGCATATTTAAAGATTTTTCAAATAAGTCAAATTCCTGAATCTCAAACAGTTTGTCGAGTACAATAAAAATAACATTTGTATATGTGCCAGTGTCTTCGACGCCTATTGGCAATATCACATCTTTTTTAAGCAATAGGTCAAATTTGAAAAATACTTTATAAGCCTCTATAAAACGTTTTTTTAACAACAACATTTGATTCTTAATGCTTTTTCCAATCAACAAGCGGCAAATAATATTATTAATATAACTATCAATGGTGTATTCACCGCCATCCACCATTTCAAAACATTCTGCAGCTTCACCATATCTGTGTAGATACATCAATGTTCTTCCCTTTACATAATACGTTATATTATTCTTCAGTGAATTTAGTGCCATGTCTATAAATTTTAGCGATTCATGATACTTGCCATTTAAAAAAAATATATCGCTTATAATCGTATACGCTTCAGGTGACAAATCAAAATGCGAAACAATCTTCTCTATCGCAGTCTTCTCATCGTATCTGCTGAAATAAGCGTATGATAATTTATACAGTATTGCTTTATTAGTTGGATTAAGTCTAAATGAATTTAAAAAACATTCAATAGCATCGTCAAAATTTTTTGCATCCATAAAAACTTCACCCATGGCAAGGTAAGCTTTAAATCCGCCTACGCCTGTTATAAATCTATCGATAAGCGGCGGTTCACCCATATCTATACATCTTCTAAAACAATTTATGGCTTCTTGGTGATAACCAATCCTATGGTATAACATGCCTTTTAAGAACACCACATCAGTTACATTCGGATATTTTTCAATAGACTCATTGCATAAACTAAATGCTTCGTCAAGCCTATTTAATTGATTTAAACAAATGATCATCCTGATAATCAGTTTTGTCGTATAGCCAGTTTTAATGTTTTTTGAAAAATCAAAAGACTTCTTAAAGTAATTATACGCGCGTTCATAATCGCCCAACGCCATGTACTCCGCTCCAATATTGAAATTGTGAAAGGGATTGTCTGGATCTCTTTTTAGCTCTTTTTTCAGTATAGACATGTTCCTGTTTCTTTTATCTTTTTCTTTGATATTTTTGTGCAAATAGCCGTAGTGATAAACTTTTATCGGAACTTCTGCTACATTTCCACCATGATTTAATATTGAAATCAATATCTGTTCATGAATGGACCCAATAAATCTGTACTCAGCTTTATTCTTAATGATCCTTACATTTAAGTTGGAAAGAGCATCTGATCCTTCTTCATCTCCTACATAGCTTATGGTTTCAAACAAATATGCATCAATTTTATCGTCTTTCAAAAGCGCCTTTATCATTTTTTTACCAGCTTCATCAAGCTCGTCGTCAGCATCCATCAGCAAAATCCAATCGCCTTTTGCCTTATCTAATGAAAAATTTCTGGCTGCACTAAAGTCATTATTCCATTTATAGTAAAATACTGTTGCACCGAATTTTTTCGCTATGTCAACAGTTTTATCAGTACTGCCAGTATCCACGATTATAATTTCATCGACTACGTCGTAAACGCTTTTAAGGCATCTTTCAAGATTGTCCTCTTCATTTTTTACGATCATGCACAGGCTTAACATTTGAATCCTCCTTTCGAAAATATATGGGGCATAAAGCCCCATCGTTAAACCTGAGCGTTGTAATAAAATTCTGCAGTAGCTGCGGCACCGCCCGTGTCGTAATACAATCTTGTATACTGCATAAATTTTACAGCAGTCAAGACTGTAATAGATCCGCCTGCCAGACTAATACTATTGATGTCGTCAACAAAATAGGTGTCAGTAGTAGTAGGACTTATCTGGAGTTTAATGGAAATGGTATTAGTGCCTGTATTCGTTATATAATAAGAGTACATGGATTTGTTGCCTGTATTCTCCATTAGAACAACACCTGTTCCAGTTACACCTGCAATGCTTGTGGAGTCTTCTAAGAATGTCCTGCTTCCAAGTGTAAATGAATCAGTTGAAGCAGTAAGAGGTCTTATATCTAATGATGACGCAGTTACAGTCACTGTTCCAGCAACTGTGACCGTACCACTGCTAATAGTCACAGAATCAGTTGCACCACTTAGCGGTCTTATATCAAGATTTGATGCAGTAACCGTTAAAGTTCCTTGTGCCGTTACTGTACCTGCTACAGTCACAGAGCCATCAACAGTTGACAAAAGCTTTCCTGTCGTCGAATCTAACAATAGAGGCGTTGGTGTGGTGCCTTGCATTCCATGAACCAAAGTTTTTAGTTGTTCCGCCACTGGATTAAAAACTATATTGTTAGGCATCTATATCCCCCCTCTTTTTATATATTATGGAGATATAGCTCTTTTGTTACAAAAAATATATATTATAATATGTATAGAAAAACTTGTATATAGAATTGTACTTTCTAAGCCTTATCTGCTATTGACATTTTAATGAATATTAATTATAATACCATTGTTAAGGTTTTTGACTTAAAGATTTATGTGCGGATGTGGCGGAATTGGCAGACGCGCTAGACTTAGGATCTAGTGTCTTTGACGTGGGGGTTCAAATCCCTTCATCCGCACCAAAAACATATAGGCTGTAATAGAAATTTACATAGAAAAAAAGGCGCTGACCTACTTTTAGGTTAACGCCTTTTACTTTTAAGAATATCAATACATACTATCCACGGATCTTTTATGAAAAGTTGAGATAATAAAGTAGGTCTGAAAGTTGCGTTTTTTCAATGTCCCATTTCCTTTTATAAAGTTTAACCACTTTATATGGCAGGTTTAGGTTATTTACAAGCTTAAAAAACTCATCGTCAAGCCAAGGTGGTGTCCATGCACCCGATCTGCATATATGTATAGCTGCTGTATATATACCCTTAGGCAATTCATCAATATCATTGTAATACCTGACCGGAAAAAGTTTATTAAAATCTTTAAAGTCTTCTGGCTTTTCAGTCGTATGATGGCTGTACACTATATGAGCCTTTTTTATCCGACCTTCACTTAACAGTTTACCCATCCAATTAGCACAATTCAACTTAAAGTTTACCGAACTAATTCCTCCATATCCTAAATCAGCATGCGTATCTAAAGAGTACACTTCTTCACATTTATTATTTATAGCTATATGATATGACAACATGTGAGACTCAGACACGTACACTTCAATGTCTTTTGCAAAGATAAAATGTTCCCTTATCTTATCCCAAAAATCATCCAATCTATAAGATATGGACACTGATTTTTCTATGTCAATACCTCTCAAATAGCTTTCTAAATGCCTTTTATACCATATCCACTCTATATTTCTTTGTGTCTCAGTGTAAGAATTCAACCACTCTTTTTTTAAAGGAATAAAATAATCCCAATCTATACTTAATAGACTGCGAACCATATCCCTTCATCACCTAAAATGCTTAGAATAGTGGTTTCTCTCTATTTTTCAAATCCCATCCATTATTATATCACAATGAACAGAATAAGTGAGTTCATCTTCTTTATGCTTGCATACAATAAGTACCTCTTGCCATAGAATATTGACGTGTTTTATGACTGCCCTAATAAAAAAACATTTTTGACACATTGACTATAGTTTTGATATAATTTATTCGTAATTTCTTTTAACGAAAGAATGATTCAAATGCAATCAATGGGATATCGTGGCAAGAGATTTTACAGAGAGACTGATGAAAAGCCTCATATCACGAAATCACTTATTTTACGCATACTAAAGTATTTTTTGCCATATTGGAAGCTAATGATAGTATTGTTTATGACTGTTATTTTTACTTCCATATTAGGCGTAATTCCATCTATACTAACTAAAAACATAATAGATATTGCACTGCCAAAGAAAAACTTGACGCTTTTGGTTGTATATATTCTTTTGTCGTTTGCAACGACATTATTGCTTAATATTATTGCTGTTGGACAATCATATTTAAACAGCATTGTCTCAAAAAGCATAATCAGAGACCTAAGATCCATCATGTACAATCATTTAGAGCACATGTCTATAAGCTTTTTTTCTAATGCAAAAACAGGTGAAATAACTTCCAGAATCAATAACGACATTGGTGGAATAGAAAGTGTATTTTCAAATACGTTTATTCAGCTTTTGTCTGGTATATTTGTATTTCTAACAACTGCAGCAACTTTGTTCTACACAAATTGGATGCTTGCCATCGTCAGCCTTCTGACATTGCCTTTGTTTGTAATACCTACAAGAAAGGTTGGCAAAAGACGCTGGGAAATAGCACTTAAAACCCAATCAAAACTTGCTGAATTGACAAACATAATAACTGAAACTCTAAATATAAGCGGTATGTTCCTTATTAAGCTCTTTACAAAAGAAAAAGAAAAATATAAAGAATTTGAAAAAGTAAATAATGAAGTGACACAACTTCAAATAAGGGAAACGATCATTGGCAGATGGTTTTTTATGACAATACAAACTTTTATCGCAATAGGGCCGATGCTTATATATTTGGTTGGAGGGATAATACTCATAAAGTATAACAGTATTACAATAGGCGGAATAGTCATGTTTGTATCACTGATATCAAGGCTATATGGCCCAGTAAACACATTTTCAAATATACACGTGGATATTATTAGATCATTGGCATTGTTTGAACGAATTTTTCAATATTTAGATTTAAAAAGCGAGATTTATGAAAAGGAAAATTCCATCGTTGTTAATAACGTAAAAGGTGATATCAAATTCGATCATGTTTATTTTTCTTATGATGGTCTGCACGATACTCTTAAAGATATCAACTTTGAAATAAAGCCTGGTCAAATGGCAGCTTTAGTTGGACCAAGCGGAGCTGGGAAAACTACCATTACTTATCTTCTTCCCAGACTTTATGATGTGAAAATGGGAAAAATTTTTTTAGATGGAGTAGATATAAGAGATGTCTCACTTACTTCTCTAAGAAACCATATAGGAATGGTTACACAAGATACGTACCTTTTTAATACAACTATAAAAGAAAATCTACTTTTTGCACGCCAAGATGCCACAGATGAGGAAATAATAAATGCGTGTAAAGCAGCATATATTCACGATTTTATCGAATCTCTTCCTAACGGATACGATACAATTGTAGGCGATAGAGGTATAAAATTGTCTGGCGGTGAAAAACAACGCATATCCATTGCAAGGACATTACTAAAAAATCCCAAGATTATAATATTTGATGAAGCTACATCAGCACTCGACTCCAATTCTGAGTTTTATATACAAAAAGCATTAGAACCTCTTTTAAAGTCCAGAACCAGCTTAGTAATTGCCCATCGTCTATCCACAATAATTGCTGCAGACATAATATTTGTTGTAGTAAATGGTGAAATAGTTGAAAAAGGAAGCCATGAAGAACTTTTAAAAAAAGGAGGCGTCTACAAAGATTTGTATAACACCCAGTTTAGAATGAAAGAATGACGCTTTGATTTTAAACTCTGCGCCATTAATATCTTTCAAAAACTTTTTTGTTTTTTAGTGTGTTTTTATTTAAAAAGTGATTTCGCATACAAAAAGGGTATCGATAAAATCTCGATACCCTTTGATTGACTTAAATATTAGTGCGCCATTAGGGACTCGAACCCCAGACCCGCTGATTAAGATTGAACATTTTATTTTTTAAGTAGTTTTATTTATTGCGTTAGCAAAATGTTAGCATGTTTCGTTAGCATATTTCTGATTTGAAGCAGGCATTATACTCATTTTAAGAAAACACATTAGGAAACATCCAATAAGCCATAAAAAACAAAATACATAAAATTAAAGAATAATACAAAATATATTTCCAGCTTTTGCTTATATCTCGAATATCTTTATGAAAAATTAATCTAAAAATAAAATCTGCGACAAAAATTATTATCATTGTGCCGATAAAAATTAATAAGTATTTGTACAACTTTAAAACCTCCATAGCGAGTTGTCGCGCATTTTCTTTGTTCCCTATCATGAACATAGCTATACTTGAGAACCATGCTGAAAAAGATCTGCAATCCATTCTGCGTCTTTTACATCTGTCTTCCGTCTAGGAACAGCCTTCATGTCTCTTGCATTTATTACTATAGCACCTAATCCGAAAAGCTCGAATATATTGTATAATGGTTTCCAATAAGAAGCAGTGCTGTCCATGGCTATCATTTCACACCTTTCATTAAGTAGCCATGCAGTGAGTTCTCTTAATTCTGCTGTTGTTGTTCCGTACTCACGGATTTCCTCATCATTGCCACATTTAAAGCAATCATTTTTTGGTGTGTACATCAATCCCCCAACAACTCTCGTATAATCTATCCATCACTTTTCACCTCATAAATGAAGATTTTACGGCGCGGTTCCTTTATATTCCCTTATTTTACTATACGTCCTTTTGAACATTTTGTTATGGAAAGGTGGTTATACAAAAAGAAAGCCCCATCAGTTTATTTTACGAATTTGAATCTCAAATAGTCCCCACTCTCTGTGCTGTACACTCTAATTATACCACGATTATTACTGTCTATCGTGATGCTGTCAAAGCATAATGTTTATTTTGCATAATCTGGCAATTTGTCTATATCCGATAGAGATTTATTTTTAAAAAATGAGTATATAACAATAAACAATGTGATTCCGGATAGAATAAATACCAATCGATAATTCAGCACACTTACACCTAATAGATTCTTAATAAAATCAATGAATCTATTGTCTACAGTAAGAATGTTTTTGAATCCAACATCTGTAATAGGACCTACAATAAGATATGCCACAGGCATAATGCAACGAATAATCATGGATCTTGCTGTATAAACACGTCCTTGCAGTTCCTTAGGCGTTTTTAACTGCCAAAGTGTCCCAGCAGCCACATTTGAAATCGGAATAAATAGCAAAAATAGCATTCTGCAAAGCGATACGGTAATAAACGATGCCCTAATTCCTATTAAAAGTAAGAAAACTGACGCACTAAGAATACAACTCTTTATCGTTTTTGTGTAGGAAGCATCGCTTTTATGTAATGTAGCAATGAAACTACCAATAAACATGCCAATTCCGCCAAATGTCTGAACAATACCTAACTGAGTGCTGTTTCCAATTGAAAGCATTAAAGGAGTAATGAGTACAACAGCAAGATTATCCAGAAAATTAGCAATTGCAAAGAGAAATACCAATAATGTAAGCCCCTTTCTTGCAAAAATAAACTTAAAACCATCATTCAAATTATTAATAAATTGATTCCAGCTCCATCTGTTTTCTCTCACTTTTTCATTTTCAAATTCCTTATTAAATATTCTTGCAGGGAAGAACATCCAGATAGCCATGGAGATGACGTATGTCACCAGATCAATTATAATGATTCCTTGTAATCCTATAAATGTATATAGAATGCCTGCAATTACAGGTGTCAATAAGTTATTTAATGAATCACTTACTTGATTCATGCCATTTTGCTGTTTTCAGATTTTCTTTGTCTACAATGTACACAATTGATGATTGGACAGCAGCACTCTCAAACAGATTAAATGCTGCAATCAACAAAATAATGATGTAAGTAATAAATAAGTTAAAATAGTTATTTCTTAAAAGGAAAATAAAAGCGAAAGACACAATAGCAGCTCCTGTATTAAAGAATATAACTACTTTTTTTGTATTAAACTTATCAGCAACAAAACCTGCAATCTGCGAAAGAAATATTGCAGGCAATACTGAAAAAAGTATAGAAATAGCCAATGGCGTAGCTTTGCCTGTTTTCTCATATATCCATACACTTAGTCCAAAGTCTGTTAAGCCACTTCCGAGAATAGATATTAATTCAGCAAACCAAACGAAGACAAATTGCTTATTTATTTTTATCTTTGAATTTAACAATGATATTACCTCTTTTCTTATAATACCATAAAGTCAACGAGGCTTTATAAAAATATTCGAATACAGTCTCATTGATCCTGCAATTTTATCAGCCTCACTCAAATGATTTCTACACTTGTCTACATTATCATCTTCTAAATACAATTTTGATAGCTTTATGTGAACTTTTAACAATTCTTTTACGCTGTTTATATTTTTGACAACTTCCAATATTTTGTTGTATGTGTTTATTTCTTTTTCTCTATCGTTTAATTGCTTATAAATATCAGCCAATCTGTAATTTCCCATTATGATGTATTCTATGTCATTGTTTTTATTAGCTATCGAAATGCCTTCTTCCATGAGACTTATAGATTCTTTGGTGTCCCCTATTTTAAATAACACGTTGGCTTTTTCAATAAGTGTATGGGACAATGATTTTTCATCTTTGCTGCGCCTTATCTTCTCTGCTTTATCAAGATACTCTAAAGACTTTTCATAATCATTTAGATCTGCGTAAATTTCGCCAATATTGCTGTAAATAAATCCTGCTATTGAATCTTCATCATTAACACCGTTTAGTAAATTTTTATATACGTCTAAAGATTTTTCAAGAAAGCCCATCGTTCTAAAGCAATTGGCTTTTATAGAACTTGCATAAATATAGTTAATAAGTTCATCTGATTTGTTACAATCTTTAAGAAATTTCTCAGCATATTCTATTGCATCATCATATTTGCCAATGTGTTTATAACATAATGAAATGTTATAAATCGCTTTATTTCTTATGCTTTTATCGTTTATTTCATCAGCAAAACTCATGGCTTTATCAAAGTAAAATATTGCTTCTGCATAATCAGTTATATTCATCTTGCAAACGCCTAACATATTATAAACGTATGGTATCTGTTCCTTGAATCCATACATCATCAATAGTTCAAGGGCTTTGTTGTAGTTCAATATTGCATCTATATATTTATTTGCATTATACATTATGTCGCCAATTTTAATGCTTATCAGTGCGTTTACTCGCTTTCTTCCGTATTTTTCTGCAATTTCAAGCAATTCATTTATTTTGCTTAAATCATCTTCATTGTTAATCTCTTTTAATTTTTGGACACAATAATATTCGGCTTCTTCAGCAGGCGTCATTAAAAGGTATTCACCATCTATGTTTAGATTTATGCCAATCTCTTTGGCTCTTTTATTAAATTTCTCTGCTATGACAGAAGCTGTTTCTTTGCTCATAGTGCTTCTACCGCTTTCAATCATGCTTATAAAGCCTCTGGTAATGTTTTTATCCTGTAGTTCTCTCTGTTTCATCTTAAGCATTTTCCTAATTTTCTTTAGCCTTTCACCTTGAGTTGAAAATTCCATATAAATTTCCCACTTTCTTTTTTATATACTGTCTTAAGTCTTAAATTAATATCTATTATACAATAAATGATTTCTAAAGACTATTGGTATAAAAGATAAAACATTTAATGAATTTACGTTTTTTATTTCATTAGAATATATAGATAGTCTTTTGCCTTTTCAAGATGTTATCTCTAAATGTATTTTATTTCGTGCTACAAATCCGCTAATTAATACTATAAAACCACCTATTAACAGTACTGCCCTTACGCCCAAAAATTTTGCTGCAATACCCCCAAATGCTAATGAAATAATCGATGTTATATTTATTAACATTGTATTCATGCTAAATGTCCTCCCAAGGTATTGATTATCACAATTTTCCTGTATAATTGTAGTCCTTGAAATGGAATATAATGCATTGAATATTCCATTAAAAAATTGTATCAAAATTGCTAAAACAAAGAATGTATTTAATGGAAATACAGTAGTAGAAATTCCTAACCCTATCAATCCTAACTTAAAAATAACATCAACTGATACATTTTTTAGATATTTATATAAAACAAGTGAAGTCAGTATCATTGCTAACCCTTTAAAAGTAAGAATTGCACCATATCCCTGCGAATCTGTTTTTAAAAATTTATAAACATACATGATTAGTAATCCATTTAACATGCCAGCGGCTAATCCAACCATCATATTTATTGATAATGTATTGAAAATTATACAATTATCTTTTATATACTTTAATCCTTCGATAAATGAAATCTTTTCTGTTCGATCCAATTCTACATCATTTGGGGACTCATCTTTATATAATTCTATCAAGAAAATCATTACCATAGATAATAGAAAAGTCAAAGAATCAATATAAAAGCAATATTTAATATCAAATTTTGAAATAATAAAACCACTAATTGAAGGCCCTAATACCATCATTAATGAACTATATGAACTGCTTAAACTATTGACTTGTCTTAATCTGTCTTTTTTAACTATTTCCGGCAATATACTACTTTTAGCTGTATCATAGAATATAGAAATACTAGATACAATAAAAATTATAATAAAAACATATTCTTTAAAAAAAGGTATTAAAAAAACTAAGATAGCTCTAAAAAAATCTCCTAAAATTAGAATTTTCTTCTTATTATAAATATCAACTATTTTCCCAGCAAATACTCCAAAGATTAATGAGGGCAATAGCATCATAATAGACAAAAACGACATATCTATAGATGAGTTATTAATGTTGTATACTAATGTTAAAACAGCAATTCTATCTATCCAATCCCCTATATCAGAAATTACCTGTGATGATATGAAAAGAAAAATATTTCTACTCACATTTTTCCACCTTTTATTGGATTTAATTGCACGATTTTAATAGTATTGCCAAATTATTAAACCATTATCATATTAAACAATATTATAAACACTTGAACTATTCAAAGTTAAAGCTTTTTTTATTCATCTTAGTTTCCTCCTTAAACCAAATTTTTCATATTATTTACTTTATTATATCATATCGAAATTCAAATGCAATATATTTTTTTATTTTTATTGCACTATTCAATAAGGAATTCAATTAATAATTTCCCAGGTTTTTGACAGTTACAGCATTTCAAATAGTTCCTAAAGCCTTACAATTAGCCCATTTTTGTGTCAAATTTCATTTATTTAAAAATGAGTAATATGAATAATTTTTTAAAAAAAATATCTTAACTTTCTGATTGAAATTTCCGATATTTAAAATAGCGTTAATTGCAGTATTCTTGAGGACTTTCAAAAACATTACTCACTTTTTATAAGCATCAATAAGTTGCAAAATGTAATATTTTCAATGCTTCTTAAGCTTTTTCTTTTCTTCAACTGTCAAAAAAGGGAGTATAAACTTTTTTAGTAGCTTATACTAACTTCAATATACTCTGTAGATTTTTGTACACATAGCTTTTACAGTTAACCATCATTTGCATAATTATTAAAGCGGAAATAAAAAAAGATATCCGCCTTTTAACGGATACCCCTTCATTTTCACATTAGCACTTTTTACACTTTTAATTTTTAAGCACTTCTCAAGCACTTTTTTTATTTTAAAATCCTTAAATACTAGTGCGCCATTAGGGACTCGAACCCCAGACCCGCTGATTAAGAGTCAGCTGCTCTACCAACTGAGCTAATGGCGCATGATGTATGGAGCGGACAACGAGACTCGAACTCGCGACCCTCACCTTGGCAAGGTGATGCTCTACCAACTGAGCTATGTCCGCATGATATATGGTGCGGGAGAAGGGACTTGAACCCATATGCCATGACTGGCACTAGAACCTGAATCTAGCGCGTCTGCCAATTCCGCCACTCCCGCATTAACGCCAGATTGTTCCTCTTTCAATATCTTTTTAAGCGACCCATCCGCGATTCGAACGCGGGACACCCTGCTTAAAAGGCAGGTGCTCTGCCGACTGAGCTAATGGGTCATGCTGGCTGGGATGGCAGGATTCGAACCTACGAACTGCCAGAGTCAAAGTCTGGTGCCTTACCACTTGGCTACATCCCATCAATGGGGTGGGTAGTGGGGCTCGAACCCACGACCTCCAGAGCCACAATCTGGCGCTCTAGCCAACTGAACTATACCCACCATATTATAAACACAAATCGCATTCTTCAAAAAATGGTGCGCCTGAAGAGATTCGAACTCCCGACACACGGATTAGAAGTCCGTTGCTCTATCCAACTGAGCTACAGGCGCATATTGGAGCGGGTGATGGGAATCGAACCCACGTAGCTAGCTTGGAAGGCTAGAACTCTACCATTGAGCTACACCCGCATATACAGTTGTCATCGCTTGTTTCTGCCTCATCGCTCTGACAGTTTTAAATTATATCAGGAATATTTATCTTTGTCAACACCTAAAATTCAAATTTTGTTCCACTTTTTTTATTTCCAATGTATTCCTCCATATCATCTATATTTATTAGTTGCGGCACAATGATGCCATCTTCTATATTTACTATGGATACTGTCCGTGATGACCCTTCACGCGGCATTGAAGGGCTTCCAGGGTTCAATACAAGCATATCACCATCCCTATATATTAGCGGCACATGGGTATGGCCATAAAACACAGCATCAACCCCGTATTCCCGGGCTTTTTCTATTATGATGCTTTTTTCAAATTTGACATAGTACTTATGTCCATGTGTTAATAATATTTTTTTACCAGCTACTTCAATAATCTTTTCGTACTTCTCTTTGTCGCCAAAATCGCAATTACCATATACATATACAGTTGGTATTCCAAACTCTTTATCCAGCGCTTCTGCATCTTTGTAATAGTCACCTAAGTGTATAATGTAATCAATATTTTTAATATTTTTTAAAATATTCCTGACTGATTGCAACATTCCGTGAGTATCACTTGTAACAAATAGTCTCATTTGCGGTCCTCCAAATTATTTTTTATATATTCTTTTAATTTTTTCAAAGCATTTGCCCTATGACTTACTTTATTTTTTTCTTCTAAGCTAAGCTCTGCTAATGTCTTTCCTATTTCATCAACATAAAATATAGGATCATACCCAAAGCCATATTGTCCTCTTGGAGCATCAATTATCCTACCATCCACTTTTCCTTCTATTATAGCTTCTCTTCCTTTGTAAATCAATGCTATTACGGTTTTAAAAGTAGCTTTCCTCTTTTCCATCGGAACACCTTTTAATAAGTTTAAAAGCTTGTTGTTGTTGTCTTCGTATGTGGCATTTACACCGGCAAATCTTGCAGTATAAACTCCTGGTTCACCATCTAAATAGTCCACAAACAAACCTGTATCATCTGCAATTACCAGTTCATCGGTTAAATCTGCTATAGCCCTGGCCTTTAAAAGAGCATTTTCTTCAATCGTCTTCCCTGTTTCTTCTACTTCATCATATGATCCAATGTCGTCTGCCGACAATACTTCATAATCTTCTTTAAAAAATTCCCTTATCTCATCCACTTTATGCTTGTTGTGGCTCGCTACAACTATTTTCATCGCTTTCAACTCCAATTTCTAATGATATATCTCCCAATGATTCTTTTTGAACCTGTATGATTTTATTCAAGCCTTCCTCCGCTAATTCTAAAAGCTCTGAAAAATCACTTTTGCTAAAAGGCCCACCTTCACCAGTTCCTTGTATCTCGATGAATTCGCCTTTATCCGTCATGACAATGTTCATATCAACGTGTGCATTGCTATCTTCTAAGTAACAAAGATCTAAAAGCTTCTCATTGCCTACAATTCCTACGCTTACAGCAGCGACAAAACTTTTTATAGGGAGTTTACTTATAGCGCCCTTTTCCTTAAGTTTATTCATGGCATCTACAAGTGCCACAAACGAACCTGTGATGGAAGCTGTCCTTGTTCCACCATCAGCCTGTATTACATCGCAGTCAATCCATATCGTCTTCTCACCTAACGCATCTAGATCGACAACAGCTCTCAATGCTCTTCCAATGAGCCTTTGGATTTCCATGGTGCGTCCTGATTGTTTGCCTTTTGTTGACTCCCTCTGTGTTCTGGTTTCAGTAGCTCTCGGAATCATTGAATACTCACTTGTAATCCATCCTTTGCCAGTCCCTTTTTGAAATGGCGGTACTTTATCTTCAATTGATGCTGTGCAAATGACCTTTGTATTGCCGACTTCTATCAAAACAGATCCTTCTGCGTATCTGTTGAAATTTCTCGTTATCTTTATAGGTCTTAATGATCTGGAATCCCTTCCATCTACTCTTTTCATTTCTTCAGCTCCTTTATATTTTATATTATAATTTTAGCCTTATTTAATTTTCATTATCCAGAGCGCAAACCATAATATTATTTTAAAACCTTTTAAATCAATTTACAAGAAAGCATATAAAAAAAACAGGCGATTTGTTGCCTGTTTTAATTGCCGCCATATACGGAGTTTGAAACAGTCATGCTTATGCTGCCATTAGATAATTTGTCAAAATAATCGACAATCCCATTGTATATTCCTTGTGCAACTTTCCACTGAAAATTTTCATCAGTCAGAAGCTGAGCATCTGTAGGACTTGTGACGAATCCAGTCTCCACCAAAACAGCAGGCATCTTCGTCTGATTGAGAACGACTAAATTAGGCCTTTCTGAAAGCCCTCTGTCAGTGGTATTTATCTGTTTCATCAGATCATCATGAATTATCTGTGCAAATGTCTTTTCATCTCTTGTATCGCCATTGTAACCGTTTGGGTAATACAAAACTGTTGTGCCGTTTGCTGATGGCGATTCAAAAGAATCAGAATGAATGCTTACAAAGACATCTGCTCCTGCATTATTCGCTTGTGAAGGCCTGTCATAAAGACCCACATCAGTGTCTGTTGTTCTGGATATCATAGTCCTGTATCCTCCATTGTCCAACAGCGTCTTCAATTTTAATCCAATGGCAAGATTAATATCTGCTTCGTGTATCCCTCCGACACCTATAGCACCTGGATCAGAACCTCCATGCCCTGGGTCTATGTATACTAACTGCTTTTTGTTAGGGTCTGGTTTTGTTATTGTAAGCAATACGCCCTGAGGAGTTGGTTGAACACTAAAATCTGCTTTAAGGCTTGTCTCCGCAACAATCCTTACTGTATTGGCATCAAGCTGAGAATACCTAATCCCTGTAACTACGTTTCCGGTATACGATATGCTACCTGCCAGTTTACCATCAGACATTGTCAGACTTGCACCTGTCACATCTATAATGATCTTGTTATCACCATATCTGGATGGGCTAAAGTGGTCGGCATCTGTATTTATCGTTATCTGATCGCCATTGTTGACCTTAGCAGCTAAAATGTTCGTCACCTTATTTTGCCCTATTTTAAACGATATGTCAAATTCTTTTTTATCTTGTGACTGTGTTATAGTATATGGCATTGAATAGTCCATATTCACAACAAGTCTTGTTACTGCTGGTTGTAACTTGTTCTGCCCTATGTAGGCCTGATTTAAGCCATTTTTGTCTATCTTTATCTGCTTATTAGCAACAGTATTTATCGCATTGTTGAAGTCAAAGTAAATTCTTATGCTGCTGTCATCATTTACAGAACCACGCGTATACGTTAGAGGTCCATCACCTTTAACAGTTATGGTATACATACCATTTGTGTAATTTGATGTAAAACTCACAATATTGACATTGTTTGCAGAGGGAGGATCTACTTTCTTAGTAGCTTGAATTAGGTATTTGTCTGCGACCCATTTCACATCATAACCTAAGTTTTCAAACAAAAACCTCATAGGCACATACGTCGTATTGTTGTTTATAAGCCTTGCTGGAACATCCAACGATACATTATTGCCGTTTACTGTAGCGTAATTTTTACCTATAACCAATTTAATTACTTTGTCCTTTGAAGTCACAGTAACTGTCTGAGTCTTACCATCCCAGTCGACTTTTTGACCTAATCCTTCGCTAATTGCTCTAAGCGGCACTATTGTGCTATTGTCAATGATAAGCGGCGGATTATTGCCAGTGTCAAATTTTCCTCCATCGACGGTAATCGACACGTCAGGCACATTGTAGCTTATAGGTTTGTTATCAAGTACAATCGTAGCTTTATATGCATAGGCAGTTATGTAAAACGTAGACAAAAGCAGTAAAAGCGCAAAAAAAGCGATGACCTTTTTCAACATTTTCCCCCCTTTGCATATAAAATCGGCATTTTTTTCATCATATTTATATATTATTATACATATATTACAGACAAGTTACAAACATATTAAGATTTTATTAAGATGTTAAACGTTATTACTTTGAAATTAAAACTACAATGCAAAAAAATAAAGCACTCAAACGAGTGCCTTATTTATCAAAAAGATGACATGCAACAAAGTGTCCACTTCCAACCTCTTTCAATTGTGGCGTAACTTGGCTACATATGTCCATGGCATATTTACACCTTGTTCTAAATTTACATCCTGAAGGAGGATTAATTGGGCTTGGCACATCTCCTTCAAGTATGATTCTCTCCCTCTTTCTCTCCACTTCCGGATCAGGTATTGGAACAGCAGAAAGAAGCGCTTGTGTATATGGATGCAATGGATTTGTATACAGTTCACCGCTTTGTGTAAGTTCTGCAATCGATCCTAAATACATAACTGCAACTCTATCGCTTATATGCCTTACCATGCTTAAATCATGAGCAATAAAGAGATACGTCAATCCCTTTTCTTCTTGTAAATTCATAAGCAAGTTTACAATCTGGGCTTGTATGGACACATCTAATGCTGATATAGGCTCATCGCAGACTATAAACTCTGGCTCAATTGCCATTGCCCTTGCTATGCCTATCCTCTGCCTTTGTCCACCAGAAAATTCATGAGGAAACCTATTGGCATGTTCTTTATTTAAACCTACCATCTCAAGAAGGCTGTATATCCTTTCTCTCCTCTCTTTTCCAGTGTACAAACCATGAATGTCTATCCCCTCTCCTATGATATCGCCAACAGTCATGCGAGGATTCAGCGATGCGTAAGGATCCTGAAAAATCATCTGAGCTTTTCTTGCAAATTTCTTTCTTATTTCATTGTTCATTTTATGAACAGGTATATCGTCAAATATCACCGAACCACCTGTAGCCTCATAAAGACCAATTATAGTTCTACCTGTAGTAGACTTTCCACATCCCGACTCACCAACAAGCCCCAATGTCTCACCTTTTTTTATGCTAAAACTTACATCGTCAACAGCTTTTAACACACCGCCGCTGACGTGAAAGTATTTTTTCAAATTCTTAACTTCCAGTATTACATTATCTTTCACCTGCGTACGCCTCCTTTTCAAAAGGATTTTCAACCTTCGGCGCGTATGGATGCTTCAACCAGCAGGCAACCTTATGCGTATCAGTTTCATTGGTATACTCTGGTTGAGCCTCATAGCAAATTTTCATAGCATAGTTGCACCTTGCAGCAAATGGACATCCTACAGGAGGCGCAAACAAATCTGGAGGCGTTCCGACAATCGGCACAAGCTTCTCTTTATTCTGAGCATCAAGTCTTGGAACAGATTTTAAAAGTCCCCATGTATAAGGATGCTGTGGATGCTTAAATATCTCATCAGATGTGCCTGTCTCTATAACTTTACCTGCATACATGACTATGATTCTCTCTGCTATATCTGCAACAACACCCAAATCGTGCGTAATCATTATTATAGACGTATTGAATTCTCTTTGCAGATCTTTCATCAAATCGAGAATTTGCGCTTGTATCGTAACATCAAGCGCAGTAGTAGGTTCATCAGCAATGAGAAGTTTCGGCCTGCATGCCAATGCAATAGCAATCATGGCCCTCTGCCTCATGCCACCCGAAAATTCATGTGGATACTGATTTATACGCCTTTCAGCATTTGGTATACCTACTACGTCCAACATTTCCTTAGCTTTTTTCATCGCTTCAGCTCGTGTAACCTTCTGATGCTTCAAAATCACTTCGGCAATTTGTTTTCCAATTGTCATTGTCGGGTTTAAAGATGTCATAGGATCTTGGAATATCATGCCTATTTCTGATCCTCTTATTGCTTGCATTTGCCTTTCACTAAACTTTGATATCTCTTTCCCGTCGAATATGATTCTTCCACCTTTAAATCTACCTGGAGGCTCAGGGTTTAACCTCATGACAGCCTGCATCGTGACTGATTTTCCACATCCTGATTCTCCGACTATGGCTAACGATTCACCTTTCATAACTTGAAAGCTGACATCTCTTACTGCCTTTACTTCGCCTGCATACGTGTCAAATGAATATTCCAAATTTTGTACATCCAACAATACTTCTCTATCTCCCAAAATACTTACCTCCTTTAACGGCGAAGCCTTGGATCTAATGCATCTCTCAAGCCATCACCAAGCATGTTAAATGCCAGCATCGTTATGCTTATGAAGAAGCCCGGTATGAAAAGCTGCATTGGATACATTAGCAAAACTTGTGTAGCATCATTCGCAAGCGTACCCCAGCTTGCCAGAGGCGGCCTTATGCCAAGACCGATGTAACTTAAAAATGCTTCTGCAAATATTGCATTAGGAACATCAAACGTCATTGACACTATTATTGGACCCAGTGCATTCGGTATCAAATGCCTCAATATTATCCTGCCTGGGCTAGCTCCAAGTGTCTTAGCAGCCAACACAAACTCCTGCTCCTTAAGCTGCAGCACTTGACCTCTAACTATTCTGGCCATACCTACCCATCCCGTCATAACCATTGCAGTAATGATAGTCCATAAACCTTGACCCATCACAACCATCAAAAGAATTACGAGTATTAAGTAAGGTATGCCATAAAGTATATCGACAATACGCATCATGATATTGTCAACTTGCCCACCAAAATAACCGGCTATACCACCATACGTAACACCAATTACCGCATCAAGTAAGGCAATCGTGACACCGATAAATAAAGATACCCTTGCACCCATCCAAACTCTTACAAAAAGATCCCTTCCAAGGTAGTCTGTCCCGAACCAATGAACTTTAGAAAATGGCTTATTTGTATTGAACAGATCCTGATGAGCGTAGTCAAAAGGCCTCAAATGTGGACCTATTATCGACATTATAACGAGAAGTATCAAGAAAATCAAAGATCCCATAGCAACCTTGTTCTTTCTAAGCCTTCTCCATGCATCTTGCCAGTAACTAATGCTTGGTCTTACAATCGACTGGCTTTCAGAAGCATTTGCTCCTACTATTTCAAATTTATCCTTGCTTATGTCCACCATTCTACTTTCCTCCCTTTGCCAGTCTTACTCTTGGATCTATAAGTCCATAGGCAATATCCACTATGAACATCATGACTACCAATATGATGCTATAAAATATGGTCGTACCTAATATCATGGAATAATCTTCATCGTATATGCTTTGCACAAAGAACTTTCCAAGACCTGGTATGCTGAAAATCTGTTCAATGACAAACGTTCCTGTCACTATTCCAGCAAATAATGGACCTAATACTGTCACAACAGGCATAATGGCATTTCTAACCATGTGCTTCCATATTATCTGCAACTGTGAAAGTCCTTTCGCTTTTGCCGTCTTTATATAATCCTGCCCAATGACGTCTAACATACTTGTTCTCATCATACGAGAAATTATAGATAGTGTAGCGAATGACAAAGCGATGGATGGCAATATGGTGTATTTAAATGAACCCCATCCCGACACAGGAAGCAACTTTAGCTTAGATGCCAAAAGAAGCTGCAAAAGCGTAGCTATTATGAAGTTTGGAACGGAAATTCCAATTATCGCTAAAAACATCGAAAAATAATCCCATCCACCTCCACGCTTCAATGCTGCAACAATTCCAAAAAATAATCCGAAGACAACACCAAGGAAAATTGATTGCACTCCAAGCTGGAATGAAGCTGGAGCAGATTGCTTAATTATATCGTCTACTGTTCTATTTAAATATTTGAGGGAGATTCCTAAATCACCATGCATTAAATTATCCAAATAATACCCATATTGTACAATGAGAGGTTTATCGAGATGATATTTTGCCAACATATTTTGTCTTATTTGCGGTGGAACCTTTTTTTCACTCGTAAAAGGATCACCTGGTATCATGTGCATCAAGAAAAATGTCAATGTTATGATTACCCATATTGTAATCAGCATGTATACAAATCTTTTAATTGAATAATTTAGCAACCAAAACACCTCCTATAAATATTCGTTTACCATATATATGTTAACTAAATTTAGATTCAATACCTGTTTATCATTGTTGATATTTTACATACTGTTTGCAGTAATCCCCCCGCGGACTGTAACAATCGCGCTCACTGATTGTGAATATATTCTTATGTCACTTTATCAATTTTCCTCCTATAGTAAATAAAAGTGAAAATAAATAGTACTTACCCCCAGCTATACCTAAAAACACCCCCCGCTATTTGTATTTTTTGATTTATATGATAATTGAATTTTTTATATACATAAATTTTATTACATTTAGATTTATTAATCAATAACAAATTTTTACCCGTTACATTTACAAAGAAACCGATATAATTTACTTATTTTAAACTATGAAAAATTCTGCCACAAAAATTTCACAAAAATATTGTTATTTGTAAACTAAATACTTTTTAAGTATAGCACCATTGGCAATCAATCTCAATATTTTAAAGCATTTCGGCAATTTTTTAGAGTTGGTTAAAATCTTTGTTGAATTGCACGAAAATTTGCAAACATGCAAAAACCGGGGAATTGACCCCGGTTCATCCTCATTGATGAATTCTTATTGGTTCTTACCTTCTATATATGCCCACTTAAGTTCCCAATCAGTACCAAAATTCGGCACAATTAGATCTTTAACATAACTCTTTGTGACAATTGCATAAGCTTGGAAGTAAAGTGGACCTATAGCCATATCATTCATGGCAATCTTCTCCGCCTGTATCATGTCATCGTTTCTCTTCTTCAAGTCTGGCGTCGACTTTGCATCATCAATCAACTTGTCGTATTCTGGATTGCTGTAGAAAGCAGTGTTATTACCGTTGTTTGTCTCCCACATGTCAAGGAATGTCATTGGGTCATTGTAGTCTGCGCCCCATCCAGCCAATACCATGTCAAAATTTCCTTTATTCATATCGTCTAATCTTATCTTAAATGCCTCATTCTTTATCTGCACATTTACGCCAAGATTTTGATTCCACATTTGCTGCAACGCTTCGGCATTCTTTTTAGCTGCACTTGTATCATCTGCTGTAAATGTGATTGTAGGCAATTCTTTTAAGCCTAATTCTTCAAGCCCTTTCTTCAGATAATCTTTTGCAGCCTGCACATCATTGTCTTTAAAGAATGGTGAACCGTCTTGCTTTGAAAAATCCTCCCCGTTATATCCAGGTACACCTGGCGGCACTATCGACTCTGCCGGTATAGAGCCATTCTTCAAAACCTGCTCTGTAAATGCTTTTCTGTCTATAGCCAATGTAAATGCTTTTCTGATATTTACGTTTTTAAATATGCCTTTCTTGTCATTGAATTGTATATACCAGTTGGTAGCAACAGGCTTTATTGAAAATTCTTTTGTATTCTTGTACTTATCCATCAGATCGCTTGGAACCCTCATCTGATCAAGCGTACCATTGTCATAATTTTGAGCTTGTGTATTTGCGTCTTTTATTATCAAAAGATTAACCTTCTGTAGCTTAACACTGTCTTTGTCCCAGTAATCAGGATTTTTCTCTAAAACGAGATTTTGATCGTGATTCCACTGCTTTAATACGAATGGACCACTATAAACTAATGTATCTGGACTTGAACCTAATTTATCGACTCCTACTTTTTCTACAAAAGACTTCTCTTGTGGCAAATATGTTCCAAATGCAGTAAGACCTAAGAATTGTGGCGCAGGAGCTTTTAACTTGACTTGTAACGTCTTATCGTCAAGGGCCTTTATTCCTACTTGGTCAGCACTGCCTTTGCCAGAGTTGTACTCCTCAGCGCCTTGGATGTAATAAAATTGATATGCATACTGTGATGCTGTCTTAGGATCTAATACTTTCTTCCAAGAGTACTCAAAGTCATAAGCTGTTATTGGATTTCCATCGCTCCACTTTATCCCATCTTTTAAGTGGAAAGTATAAGTTAGACCATCACTTGATATATCCCAGCTTTTTGCGAGGCCAGAACCTGGCTTAAGCTGTCCATCTTTGTCATACCTTGTCAATCCTTCAAGAACATCATTCAATACATCAAATGATGCAACATCTGTTGAAGTAAATGGGTTTAAGTTTGGCGGATCTGCTGCTAAATTTAATGTCAGAACTTGCTCATCTGTCTTTGCAGTTTGAGTACCTGAACTGCTATTGTTTTTGCTTTGAGAGCTGCTGTTATTATTTGCTGAACACCCTGCCAATAGCGCAGAAAGTGCTAATACCAATGTCAACAATAAAGCTAACCAATTTTTTCTCTTCATCAAAAATTTCCTCCCATCAAAATATAATATTTTTGATTTTACTCCCCCCAAAAATAAGTCCTCATCTCTCACCCCCAGCTATGTATGATTTATTTGAAGAACTTCTTTGGCAACACAAAATTTTAATTTAAAGTACAACCGAAAATCAAAATCTACTGCATGTTTAAGAACATTTTACTCATAATATACTATGCATGCGATATTGAGATAAATTTACTGTTCACAATTTTAAAACAATTTACGAGGATTTTTATTTATTATATCATTAGATGTTTTGCTATACAAGTATATATTAAAAATTCAGTGAAAATTGTTTATGTAATACTACTATCTTGTATTTTTTAGTATATTCTGAAATAATATTAAATTTAAAAAGCATACACCGTTTCTAATAGTGTATGCTTAAATTTAAAAAATAATAATATTTATTTTGAGAGCTCTTCTAATAAAATTTTATTTGCCAATTGTGGATTTGCTTTCCCCTTTGTTGCTTTCATTATTTGTCCAACCAAGAAGCCTATTGCCTTGTCTTTGCCATTTTTATAATCTTCAACAGATTTTGGATTATCCTCAATGACTTTTAATGCAATCTCTCTAAGTTCATCTTCATTGCTAAGCTGCTTTAGGCCTTTCTCCTCTACGATTTCTTCGGGATTTTTACCTGTTGCAAACATTTCCTCAAAAACTGTTTTAGCGATAGAACCTGTAATAGTACCATTGTCTATCAAGTTTAAAAGCGAAGCCATCTGATGTGGCTTAATCAAAATTTCTTCAACTTCTTTTCCCGTCTCCTTTAAAAGCCTCATCATTTCACCCATTATCCAATTGCTTACTGTTTTAGCTGATGAGTACTCTAAAACGCACTTCTCAAAAAAGTCTGCCAATGGTTTTGATGAAGTAATTACAGATGCATCGTATTCTGGAATGCCATATTGTGTGACAAATCTTTCCTTCTTATGCTCAGGCATTTCAGGAAGTGATTTTCTTATTTCCTCTTTCCATTCATCAGAGACTATTATTGGCACAAGGTCTGGATCTGGAAAATACCTGTAATCGTGGGCTTCCTCTTTGGAGCGCATTGACTCTGTAATGCCTTTTTGCTCGTTCCAACGGCGAGTCTCCTGCACTATTGTTTCTCCGCCCTCTATGAGTTTTATCTGCCTTTTTATTTCGTATTCCAATGCCTTCTGAACTGCTTTAAATGAATTTAAGTTTTTAAGCTCGATCTTTGTCCCAAACTCTTTGCTGCCAACAGGTCTTACTGATACGTTTGTATCAACCCTCAAAGATCCCTCCTGCATTTTGCAGTCAGATACTTCAGAGTATTCAAGGACGCTTTTCAGTTTTGTTAAGTACAGGTAAGCTTCCTCAGGAGTCCTCATATCTGGTTCAGATACTATCTCAATAAGCGGCACACCTGTCCTATTGTAATCTACTAATGATCCATCTACGTTCTCATGCATTAACTTGCCAGCATCTTCTTCTATGTGTATCCTGGTAAGCCCTATTTTCTTTTTTACCCCATCAGATGTTTCAATTTCTACGTATCCATTTTTGCAAAGCGGTAGGTCGTACTGAGATATCTGGTATGCTTTAGGCAAGTCTGGGTAAAAATAATTTTTTCTATCCATTTTGCTAAATTTAGATATTTCGCAATTTAGCGCAAGTCCAGCCTTCACAGCATACTCTACAACTTTCTTGTTCAAAACAGGCAATGTTCCTGGTAATCCCAAACACACTGGACAAACATGTGTATTTGGTTCACCGCCAAATTCAGTAGTACAGTTGCAAAATATCTTCGTCTTCGTAAGAAGCTCTGCATGTACTTCAAGTCCTATGACTGCTTCGTAATTCATCATTTAGCACCACCTTTAAAACTTGGTTTTGCATTAAAGCTTAAAGCTTTTTCAAAAGCATATGCTGCATTTAATATCGTTCCTTCATCAAAATGCTTACCGACGATCTGAAGGCCTACAGGAAGTCCATCTGAAAGTCCACAAGGCAGCGACAATCCCGGAAGTCCCGCTATATTAACTGGAACCGTATATACATCAGCCAAGTACATTGCCAATGGATCTTCAACTCTTTCACCGATTTTAAAAGCCGTCGTAGGCGACGTTGGGCCAACTATCACATCCACATCTTGAAAAGCCTTCTCATAATCCTGTTTAATAAGTGTCCTTACTTTCAGCGCTTTGTTGTAGTACGCATCATAATACCCCGAACTTAATGCGTATGTGCCTAACATTATCCTTCTCTTTACTTCTTTTCCAAAGCCTTCGCTTCTGGATACCATGTACATATCGATAAGGTCTTCGTATTTTTCTGCTGCGTGGCCATACCGTATGCCATCATATCTGGCCAAATTTGAACTTGCCTCTGCAGATGCTACTATGTAATACGCCGCCAGCGCATAATCCATGTATTTAAGGCTTATTTCCCTTATTTCGGCTCCTAACTCCTCAAATGTCTTTAACGCGTCTTCAATGGATTTCTTTACTCCTTCATCAAGCCCTTCTCTAAAGAATTCTTTTGCAAATCCTATCTTCATTCCCTTTATATCGTCTTTCAGGAATTCCTTATAATCACTTTTTCTTACGTTGTCTACAGAAGTAGAATCTTTTGGATCATGACCCGCAATGGCATTTAGCACAATAGCACAGTCTGTCACGTCTTTTGTGATAGGGCCTATTTGATCTAAAGATGACGCAAAAGCGACAAGTCCATATCTGGAAACAAGGCCATATGTAGGTTTCATGCCAACGACACCGCATAATGACGCAGGCTGCCTTATAGAACCACCTGTATCAGATCCAAGTGAAAATGCACACTCATCAGCAGCAACTGATGCAGCAGAACCTCCAGATGAACCTCCAGGCACTCTTTCCAAGTCCCATGGGTTTTTAGTCGTCTTGAAAGCTGAATTTTCGGTAGATGAGCCCATCGCAAATTCATCCAAATTTGCCTTTCCAACCATCACAGCACCAAGATTGTTAAGGTTCTCCACCACTGTTGCATTATAAGGAGGAATGAAATCTTCAAGCATTTTCGATGCACACGTAGTTCTTATGTTCTCTGTACACATATTGTCCTTTATGACAACAGGTATACCTGTCAAGTCATTTATGTTTCCATCTTTAATCATTTTGTCAGCTTCTTCGGCTCTTTTAAGCGCAAAATCCTCTGTTTCGCATATCAACGCGTCTACTTTTGGTTCAATTTCATTTATTCTTTTTAAATACGCCTTAGTCACATCTACAGCGCTTACTTCTTTTTTCCTTAAAAGTTCATTAAGCTCATGTATTGTTAATTCATGCAATTCCATCAATACCACCTCACTCGATTATCTTTGGTACTTTAAAGCATCCATCTTCTTTTTCTTTAGCATTCATAAGGATTTTTTCTCTATCCATTGATGGCACAACTTCATCTTCGCGGAAAACATTGCTTATTGGGACAATATGCGCTGTAGGCTCTACGCCATCTGTATTTAGCTCATTTAACTTGTCCACATATTTTATAATGCTATCAAGCTGATGAGAAAATTTCTCTAACTCGTCATCAGAAAATTTAAGCCTTGCCAATTTTGATACGTGGATAACTTGGTCTTTTGTAATTGACATGCATACACACCCTTTCAACTCTTAAATACTAATAAAAAGCATCATTTAGTTAATTTTATCATTGTTTCAGCATGTTTTCAAACTGTTCTTCATTTAAAATCTTTACTCCAAGCTCTTGTGCTTTTGAAAGCTTTGAACCTGGATCTGCACCTACAACGACATAATCTGTCTTTTTGCTGACAGAACCTGTCACTTTTCCCCCTCTTTCTTCTATAAGCTTTTTAGCCTCATCTCTTGTGTACTTTTCAAGTGTTCCAGTTAAGACAAAAGTAAGTCCTTTAAAATTGTCATTAACATTTATTGCATCCTTCTTGCGCATATTTACACCAGCAGCTTTCAATCTGTCTATTATATTGAGATTTTGCTTTTCCTTGAAAAAGGCTACTACACTGTCTGCCATCTTAGGGCCAATTTCCTCTATTTCAGTAAGCTCCTCAAAAGTAGCTTTCTCAAGAGATTCCATCGTCTTGAAATGACTGGCTAAAATGCCGGCAGCTTTGCTTCCAATGAGATCAATGCCAAGCCCAAAAATCAATCTGTCTAAATCTCTGCCTTTGCTTTCTTCTATAGCATTGATGAGATTCTTTGCTGATTTATCTCCCATCCTATCAAGTTTTATCAAATCATCGTACTTCAAATAATACAGATCTGATATGTTGTGTATAAGATTGTTGTCAAGAAGCTGTCCTATTACCGCTGGTCCTAATCCATCTATGTCCATGGCATCTTTAGATGCAAAGTGTATTATGCCTCTTTTTAACTTAGCAGGACAATTTAGACCTGTGCACTTAGTCACAGATTCACCGGGAAGCCTCACCGTTGCAGCACCGCATTCGGGACACACTTCTGGCATGATAAAAAACTTCTCGCTGCCATCTCTTTCTTCTGCTACAACACTTACAACTTCAGGTATGATTTCGCCTGCTTTTTGGATTATCACCGTATCACCGATTCTTATGTCCTTTTCTCTTATGTAATCTTCATTGTGAAGCGTCGCTCTTGATACAATAGAACCTGCGATTTTCACAGGCTCTAATATGGCAGTTGGCGTCAATGCACCGGTCCTTCCAACCTGAACTACTATGTCTTTGACTTTCGTCTTTTGTCTTTCTGCTGGATACTTAAATGCGATTGCCCAACGAGGATCCTTTGCAGTAGAACCTAAAATATCCCTTTTCTCCAAATCATTTACCTTGACAACAGCGCCATCTGTTTCATAAGGCAAACCATCCCTTATGTCCCTTATGTAATTTATGTCAGCAATGACTTCGTCTATATTTCTACATACTTTAATATGGGGGCTTACTTTAAATCCTTGATATTTCAAAAATTCTAATGCTTCGGCATGCGTTTTTAATTCTATTCCATCTATTCTCTGTAAATTAAATACGAAAATGTCCAGATCTCTTTTAGCCGTGATTTTAGGATTTAATTGCCTAAGTGATCCAGCAGCAGCATTTCTCGGATTTGCAAAAAGGCTTTCTCCGTTTAATTCTCTTTCTTCGTTTAACTTTTCAAATGAAGCCTTAGGCATAAAAACCTCACCTCTTACGATGAGGTTTAAATCATCTTTAAGTCTTAAAGGAATTGATTTAATGGTTTTTAGATTGTTTGTCACATTTTCACCTATAATTCCATCACCTCTCGTGGAGCCGACAGTAAAAAAGCCATTTTCATATATAAGCTCCACAGATAAACCGTCAATTTTAAACTCTACTACGTATTCTACATCACCGACAGATGCTCTTACTCTCCTGTCAAAATCTCTAAGCTCGCCTTCAGAAAAGGCATTTGCCAAACTTTGCATCGGCACTACATGTGTAAATGGTTCAAACTCTTTCAAAGGTTCGCCGCCAACCCTTTGAGTGGGTGAATCAGGTGTCTTAAATTGAGGGTACTTTTCTTCTAACTCAATGAGCTCTCTCATCATCATGTCGTATTCGTAGTCGGATATCTCTGGCTTGTCCAGTACATAGTACATGTAGCTGTGATGATTAAGCTTATCTCTCAATTCATTTATCCTGTCTTCTATCGTCATAAATACACCACCTTACGATATAGCCCTGATTGGAGCGTACTTCAAAGACAACCTCTTTATGCCAACATTAGGAAATGCAACAGTCAATTCCTTGTCATCGCCGCTTCCATCCACGCTCACTACAGTTCCAATGCCCCATAATTTGTGCTCAACCTTATCTCCTGGGTTGTAGTTTTCTTTATTATTCGCCTTCCTGGCAAAAGTATTTATATACGATGAAACTGAAACATAATCATTTCTTTTAACAGTGCCTTTGTCGTATTCGATGACCAAATCTCGAGGAATTTCATTGATAAACCTTGAAGCCGTATTGTACTGTGGCTTGCCGTACAGATTTCTATTTCTCGCATAAGTCATAAAAAGCCTTTCTTTTGCCCGAGTTATGCCTACATAACACAGCCTTCTTTCTTCCTCCAGTTCATGCTCGTCCACAAATGACATAGAATTAGGAAATATCCCTTCTTCCATACCTGCTATAAATACGACGGGAAATTCAAGCCCTTTAGCTGAGTGTAGCGTCATTAAAACTAGGCTTTCTCCTATTTCACCTGCCGTATCAATATCAGATACCAATGTTATGCTTGACAAAAAAGCTTCTAAAGACTTGTCCTGGGAGCTTTCCATAAATTCACGTGCTGCACCGATAAACTCATTTATATTTTCTATTCTTCCTTCAGATTCTTCAGTGCCGTCGGCCTTAAGCTCCTCTATATATCCAGTTTTATCCAGTACATAATCGATAACTTCAGTGACAGTCATAAAGTCAAGCTGGCTTATCAGATCGTCAATAAACTCTTTAAAGCCGTCAAGCGCCTTTCTCGTTCTTCCGCTGACTTCAACATGAGGAATCGCAAAGTACATGCTTGTATCATGTTCCAAAGCGTATTTTTCTAAAGAAGCTACAGTTGACTCACCAATGCCTCTTTTAGGCACATTTATTATCCTTTTTAATGATACATCATCGTATGGATTTATAAGAATCCTTAAATACGCAATAATGTCTTTTATCTCTTTTCGATCGTAAAACCTCAATGCTCCAACTAATTTATACGGTACGTCATTCGCCATACAAGCTTCTTCAAATATACGGGACTGGGCATTTGTCCTGTATAAGACAGCAAAATCCGAATATTTTCTCCCCTCAGAAACCAAGTTTTTTATCGTCTCTATGATGAAATTAGCCTCATCCCTCTCATTTTGTGCTTCCCATACGACAATCTTTTCACCGTTTTTATTATCTGTCCACAGTCTTTTTCTTTTTCTTTTAACATTATTGTCAATGACGCTGTTGGCCGCATCAAGTATAACCTGCGTTGAGCGGTAATTTTGTTCAAGCTTTATAACCTTAGCCTCTGGATAATCTTTCTCAAAGTCTAAAATATTCTTTATGTCGGCCCCTCTCCATCCATATATGCTTTGATCATCATCACCTACGACACAAAGGTTTCTGTACTTTTGAGCCAATAGATTTACAAATTCATACTGTGGCCTATTTGTATCTTGATACTCATCTATCATTATATACCTGAATTTGTCTTGATAATACCTCAATATGTCCTCGTTTTTTTGAAAAAGTTCTATGGTCTTTATTATTATATCATCGAAATCCAGTGCATTGTCCTTTTTAAGCTTCTTTTGGTACAGCTTATAAACATCAGCAATTTTTTTATTTCTGTAGTCATTGCCAAATTCCAGCAAATAGTCGTCTGGCGATATCATCTTGTCTTTTGCCTTTGATATGGCAGCTAACATTCCTTTTATTGTGTACTGCTTGTCATTTAAATTCAACTCTTTTATACAGTCAGAAATCAGCGTTTTTTGATCTTGCGTATCGTATATTACAAAATTTCTATCGTACCCTATCTTTTCAATATCCCTTCTCAATATGCGGACACATGCTGAATGGAATGTAGAAACCCATATATCTCCTACATATCCTAAAAGCGACTCAACTCTGTCCTTCATTTCTTCTGCTGCTTTGTTTGTAAAGGTAATGGCGATGATGTTAGCTGGTGACACATTTTTCTCCCTTACAAGGTATGCAATTCTATGTGTCAAAACTCTCGTCTTGCCGCTGCCTGCACCAGCCAAAATCAAAACAGGTCCTTCTGTAGTGACAACTGCCTCCTTCTGTCTGTCATTTAATCCTTCAAGAATATTCATCTAATTCACTCCAAATAAAATATTTGCACCTAAACTTACGATTATATTGTATATGTAACTTTTCAATTAATCAACCACTTTATCGTCACGTCTATAATCAAATAAAATCTCGGATCTACCGAGATTTTTCCTTTAATCTATCTAAAATCAAATTGTATCCATTCGCTCCATAATTAAGCGCCCTGTTGACTCTGCTTATTGTAGCGGTGCTGGCTCCTGTCTTTTCGGCTATTTCAATATACGTCTTCCTATCTCTTAACATTTTAGCCACTTGAAGTCTTTGAGCCAGCGATTTAACCTCGTTTATGGTAGCTATATCTTCAAAAAAACGATAACATTCTTCCATGTCTTTAAGCATTAAAATCGCTTCAAAAAGCTTGTCCACGTTCTCGTCCTTTATTTTAGAATCGTACATCGACAATCCCTCTCTCTTAAAATTTTTTATAAAATGTCCATCTCCATTGTACAAAATTTGCACAAATTATTCAATACTTTAAAGCAAAAAAGATAAAAAGCAATCTAAAAAGACAAAATTAAAAGGTGAGGATTGACTCACCTTTTAATTCAATATTTATTTTACCTTCTTTTCAAGAGCATCTAACCTCTTGTAAAGATCCACAAGTCTTCTTATGAGGTTCTTTTCTGCAAGAGCCGTCATAAGCTGGTCTTGAGCGTGTATAACAAGGAAATTAGGTGTTTCGCTTTGTTCACCTTGCACCAATGCGTTTTGATAATCATGGCCTGCGTAAAATTCCTCATCAGCCTTTTCTAGATGCTTCTCGGCAGATTCAAAATCCCCTTTTTCTGCTGCATCTAATGCTTCATAAGCCTCGCCTCTGGCGTTTCCACCGTGCAAGACTAAATTGTATATAATTTGCTCTAATTCCATCAAAGGGTTCCTCCTTAACAGAGATTTTGCATTAAAATTCCAGTAAAAAAATTGTTTTTACAATAATTTTTATTTTTTACATCTAGTTGAATATATGGCAATAACAAATTCATTTGGATGCTAAAAATAGTTGCACCTCCCCCTTACCCCACAAATCTTAATAATGAATTTCCAGTTTTGTTTCAAATTATGTCTTCACAAACAGTGGATTACTCCATCCAGTTTCTATGATAAATATCTCATCTTTTATATCTTCAATAATATCTATCTGAAGCATATGCTTTTCCCTAAAATTTCTTATACATCTGAAAAAATATAATTGCATTAAATTAAATGCTATTATTATAAACATTAACACGGTTTCTACACCTTCAGGACTGTGCAGAAAACAGTGATTTAAATGCCATTCTGTTTTTAATTGATGAAAAGCATTGTTTTCAATTTCCCATCTTTTATGTATTATTTTCCATAGAGTTTCTACTGAAGTAACTTTAGAGGTAGTTATTATCCATGATTCTTTTATTTCTACTTTGCCTGAGCTATGTATCTCTTCTATAAATTTTATAAACCTTACTTCTATGTCGGAATTAGGCATTTGAAAATTGTCTTCGTCCCAGGCTTTAATTTTAATATAATTGTTACTTTTTTTCTTAACACTCCATTCTTTATCTGCTTTTCGACACTTGAATAAACCAAGAGCATCTTTAACTATATTTAATCTTTCGTCTTTAACTCTTACTACTGCATCCATCCCTATTGATAAAACTTCTTTAATCCAAGTAGATTTACAATATAATGCATCAGCTACTATGATGTCTGCAAAATGATGAAATTCTTTATGCAATTTCTTAATTAAACGCTTGCCTGCTGTAATTTCTCCTTCGTCTTTATCTGAAGCATCTCTTTTAGGTTCAAGCATTTCCTGACCTATGATAAGATGTGGATCAGAACCTACAGTTGCACATATTACTGACCTATGAAAGTAATGAGTAATCCCGTCCTTTTGGACTCGTGTAAGACAATTATCACAGCACTTATTAGTGCTTTCAAATAACTCTACACCATCTATTGCAACAACTTTTAGTCCATCTATAGTTCCTTTTCTAAAAACCTTATTTTTTGTACTTGTCTTGATTATACTATTATTAAGTTCATTTAAGCCATCTAAATCAAAATTACTTAAAACACGCCTAATAGTGTCAATACGAGGAATTTTAGTCTTTTTAGGTAATACTTTTTTAAATTTACCTTTTTTAAGCCAATGTTCCAACCTATTAAAACTCCTTATTTGAAGCATAAATCCAAATAATACTACAAAGGTAATTGTTGAAATTTTTACTGAAGATTTTGCTCTTTTATCTTTTAGGGTATTGATTTTTTCTCCAAGATGGTATATCTTAGAGAAGTAGATAAGCATTTGTTTAAAACAACTTTTGTTCATTTTATCAGCATCCTTTCTATTTGGTTTGTGACAAAACATATTATAGAAAGGATGCTTTTATTTTGCAATTTTTTTCTTTCAATTTCCAGTAAAAAACGGAAAATATCATATTTCTAGTTACACTTCGTTAAACTATATAAATCAGTTGATTTATGGTTCTAAAAATTATTAGATGCGAAATCTCTGCCTCCTTAATATATTTTAATTATTTTTCCTCAAGCTCTCTTTCATTCTTCAAAAGCTGTGCTTCATACATTTTGAAGAATGGATAGTATATGATACCTGCTACAATCAGGTTCACAAGTTGTAGAATTGGTCCTCTCCAGTCAAGACCACTTGATATGAAACCACCTATAAATACAGGAACTGTAAATGGAAGCTGGTACAATGGTCCTGTTACTAAGTGGAAATGGAATGCGATGTAGTTTATCGTAACAACCGCTGCAGGTGCAATTATAAATGGTATCATCAATATAGGATTTAAAACTATTGGAGCACCGAAAATAAGCGGTTCATTTATATTGAATATAGCAGGGATAAGCTCTGCTGTACCTATCGTCTTAAGCTGTTTTGATGCTGAGAACAAGAACATTATGACAAGAGGCCATGTTGTACCTGAACCACCAAGGTGTGTGAACATATGGAAGAATGGTTCTGTGACAATACCTGTCATAGGTTGATGTGCATTTAATGCTTTTACATTTGCAGCAAGCTGACTCATCCAGAAAGGATATGCTATAGATGATACGACATTCATGCCGTGGATTCCAAGTGACCACAAAAGCATCATAAGGATTATCTCAGCTAAAGCTGCCCAGTAGCTATTTGATGCTGCAACAAGCGGCTTAAATAGCTCTATTACTAACTGTGGCAATGTGACTTTGAAGTTAGCCCATACGATCCACTCTACTATCCAAGCCGATACTACCATGACAAACATCGGTACAAGTGCCATAAAGCTTCTTACAACATAAGGTGGCACGGCTTCAGGCATCCTTATTACAAGGCCTTGCTTATTGAAGAATCTAACCACAACTGCTGTCAACACGCCTATTATTATAGCTACAAACAAACCTTGTCCACCAAGGTAATTTAAAACATCACCGAAGCTTACCTTTGTAACGTCTGATGCTGGGAATGTTGTTACTAAAAATGCTAACATGGAAATAATACCTGTCATTGCTTCATCAAGATCCCAGCGAGTAGCCAAACTATATGCTGTACCAAATGCAACCATCAAAGCCATAATGCCAAACGATAAGTTAAAAGGAATCATCAACTGGCCAGCAATAGGCTTAATAGCATTTGCCCACGCCACAATAGGACCCCAATTTGCGCCTTCTGCAAGTGGTGGATTGGCTATTATCAAAAACAATGAACCTGTCAATATAACTGGCAATGCGAAACTTGAAAAAGCATCTCTTATAGATTGAAGTATGACATTTTGAGCAATCCTTGCCAGTACAGGCATCAAAGATGACTCCATCCATTTCATAAACCAATTGTTAGTAAGTCTTTCGTTCATCTTATTACCTCCTATGCATCTTTCCCATTTTTCTTAGCAAGCTCGATGATCTGATTCAATATCTTTTTTGCATCCATAAGTGCAAAAGCCTGCATATCAACGATGTCAACAGGAATGCCAAACTTTTCAGCTATCGTCTCAACTTCCTTCTTTAAATGCCTTACCTGCGGCTCTAAAAGAGCAACATCGTATTCTTCAGCTTTTTTCTTGAATTCACCTGTGCCTCCTGCATCTACTGTAACATCTAAACCTTGCTTTTTTGCTTCATCAGTCACTTTTTTTGCCAATGCACTTGATGTAGCACCCCAACTGCACAATATAACACCATGTATTGCCATAGTAAATTACCTCCTTTTTTTGTTTTTCTTTTTTATTTCATTTTTTAAATTTTTGTCATACAATTTAAGCATCCTTATCATGTACGCTTGTATAAGGGCAATTCCCGCAATGAAAAATGCACCAAACAAAAGAATCTCTAAGCCATGTGCAAATGTATCATTTATCATAGAATACACAGCAGTTGCAATCCACACCAAGGACAGCATCGTATAGAAAATTTTTCGTTGCTTTACCGAAATACTAAACATTTTAATCACCTACAAGATTTCTCTTTATTTCATCGTAATACTTATCCATCAAGGCCTTCTTCACAAATTCCTTCGCCTCATCAATTTTGTTAATCTCATTGAGATTTTTTACCAAGTCTTTGCTTTCAATAAATGAAACACTTAAATCGCCAAGTATCTCTATCCACATCTTGTCGTCATCCGGTGCAACCATTAGAAAAGCTGTCTTTATGATTTCATACTCGTTAATCAAATTTTTCATCTTGACATGGCTTTTCACTTTTCCAAAGACGAGGATTGGCTCCACCAAATCAGATGCTGTACAGTGGTAGATTACAAACCCTTTCCCTGGAAGTATTATCTTCCCAAGGCTTTCTCTTCCCAAAAGCTTATCCTCTATCTGCTTTATTTTCTCATTATTAATTCCATCATTACCAGCAAAATCTTCTAATAGAGAATCTATGATGTCTTTCGAGTTTTTGCCATAGACATCTTTAAGTTTAAGGGAATCGCATAGCTCAATTATCCTTTTGCCATACCACGCAATGTGTTCCAATTCTTTGTACCTGTCGCCTATGACTTTTTTCTCCGAGAAGTCCATTATAAAATCTGTGTTTAAAGCGTCTTTCAGTTTTTTTACGTCTTCATCTAAAAGCAGCGGATTGACTATTATTGTCTCTTTGTCCTTTATGTCCAGCGGAATTGTAGACACTATCAAGTCAATATCATCTCTATCTTTAAAGTCTTTAACTCTCAAGCTGGAAACCGTATCTACAATATTCAATTGTGGAAACATCTGAAGCTTAGATAGAAGCATCCTTGATGTCCCTATGCCGCTGGCACACACGACTAAAATATTGTGCCTTTTCATCATATCGCTTTTTCTTGCTATAGATGCGCCAAAATGCATCGCAATATAGCCAATTTCATCATCAGGCACATCAACATTAAGCTTGTCTTTAATCACATTTGCAATAGATATACATTTTTCAAATAAGCCGCTGTACCGTTCTTTTATGTCATTTATAAGCGGATTTCTAATCGCAAGACCCATGCGAAGTCTAAAGATAGTAGGCCTTAAGTGCGTCTTTAAACCGCTTAAAAGCATCGTATCGCCTTTAAGATCAGTGCCAAATTCATCTTCTGCAATGCTGACCATCTCATGCAGTATTTCATTTAACAGCTCGTCATTTACGTCTTCGGTATTTGCCCTGTACCTTGCTCCTTGTAGATGAATCGTTATATATCCGATTTCATCTTCTGGAATAGAAATATCGAATTCTTCCTCCAGAAACCTGGCAAGCATTTCTGCAAACTTATACTCATCTGACTTCCTAAGCTCATAGAGACTTTCATTACCTATTTTTATCTTTTCGCCTTCTTTTATTCTTTTTAGCGCCAATGCCAGATGCACCGTAAGCCCCATGTAGGAGCTTTCTGCTAATTCGTAATCAAGGGATTTCTCCAATTTTTGTATAGCCTTCTCTATCTTTAAAACCGTATCGTAGTCTATAAGCCTGAGTAATCTATCATTTATGTCTTCACTAAGCTTGTTTATATTATTGTACCCTTTATTTAAAAACTCAATTAGGTCTTTTGTCTCCACATTGTCATACAGAAAATTTATTATGGCCCTTCTTATATTGCTTTCATCGCCTTTTACGTATATGCCAACGCCAGGCTTAGTTACAATTGTAACATTTTGCTTGTTTAGCCACTTATCGATCTCTTTAATGTCATAGCTTATTGTTGCCGTAGTCACATTGTATTCTTTAGCGAAGTACTCAAGTTTTACAGGTTCTTTCATCTGCAAAAGCTCAGATAGTATCAACTTTCGCCTTTTATCAGCGTCAATGCTTGGCCTATAACCTATTACATCGAATTTGAATTTTTCGATATCATTATCAGTTCCTTCTAAGACTAGTACTCCATCGTCATTTTTAAGCTTCAAATTGTATTCTTTTATATATTCATTTATTGCATTTATTTCTCTGTAAACAGTCCTTTTGCTTAACTTGTACAAAACGACGATATCGTCCAAACTGGAAACTTCTTTTGAAATAACCTTTTTGAAGATTTCTAATTGGCGCCTACTTAACTCTTTCATAGATATTTGTCCTTTCGTCTATGACAAATTATTAATAAGTTAACTTATCTTTCATCTTAATTATAATCAATTTATTGATTAAATCAACACAAACTTGTGAATACACTGTCAGATTTATTATGACAAAAATTTAATATTGTCGCATGAAAATTTTGCTTGACTTTTCAACATCCATCCTATATAATCATTTTAACAACTAAAAACGAAATTATTCTCTTATCTAGAGAGGTGGAGGGACTGGCCCGATGAAACCCGGCAACCGGCACGTATGTGCAATGGTGCCAATTCCTGCAGCGATTGCTGAGAGATGAGAGAGGACGAAACCTCTTTCATTGGAGGTTTTTTTTATTGCTTTTTTAAACTACATTTGTGAAAAGAAGGTGAAATGATTTGATCGAAATAAAAAACTTAAGCAAAGTTTACAACACAAACGGAAAAGAGGTAATAGCTTTAAAAGACATCAACTTAACTATACGTGATGGTGAAATTTACGGCATAATGGGTCTAAGCGGTGCCGGGAAATCATCATTGATAAGGTGCATAAACATGTTGGAAAAACCTACATCTGGCAGCATACTGATAAACGGCGTAGAAATGACAAAGCTAAAGCCAAAAGAACTGAGAAATATGAGAAAGAAGATTGGCATGATATTTCAGCATTTCAATCTCCTGATGAACTCTACAGTGTATGAGAACATAGCATTTCCTCTTAAGATCTCGAAAGTCAGCGACTCTGTCATAAAAAAGCGCGTTGATGAGTTGCTGGATGTAGTAGATTTAAAAGACAAAAAATATGCATATCCTTCGCAGTTGTCTGGAGGTCAAAAACAGCGTGTAGGCATTGCAAGGGCTTTAGCAAATAACCCAGACATAATTCTATCTGATGAAGCCACATCTGCTTTAGACCCCACCACGACAGAATCCATTTTAAATCTTTTAAAGAACATAAACAAGCAATACGGAATCACAATCGTGGTGATAACTCACGAAATGTCTGTCATAAGAAATCTGTGCGACAAAGTGGCAGTCTTAGAAGACGGTAGAATAATCGAGGAAGGAAATGTAATAGACATCTTTTCAAACCCTTCAACAGAAACGTCTAAGAGATTTTTAAAAGATATGATAGCTGAACTTCCGCCAGATATATTGCTTGATGACGAAAATCCAAACGAGGAAATCTTAAGATTATCGTTTTTTGGCAGCAGCAGCAATCAGCCTGTCATATCCCACATGATAAAAAATTTTGATGTTGAAGTTAATATCATTTCTGGAAATATCGAAAGGGTGCAAAACTTACAAATAGGAAATCTCCTAATAAAAATAAGTGGTGAAGAAAACTCCATAAAAGATGCGATAAAATTCTTAGAAAATAATGGTCTTAGAATAGAGGTGCTTAAAAATGGTATCGTCTAATACATTGCAGTATTTGTTAAACTTGTGGCAGCTTATGGAAGAGCCTCTTTGGGAATCTTTATACATGGTATTTTTCTCAACGCTTTTCTCAGTAATCATAGGAATGCCTCTTGGCATAATACTCGTCATAACTGATAAAGGTCATATAAAGGAAAATCTAAAGTTAAATCAGATATTAGGTACTGTGATCAATGTCATGAGATCTGTGCCATTCATAATTCTCATAATCGCGATCTTCCCATTGGCAAGGCTTATAGTTGGCACAACTATAGGACCTACTGCATCCATAGTGCCACTGTCCATTGCAGCGGCACCATTTGTGGCAAGAGTTATAGAGTCATCCCTAAAAGAAGTAGACTGGGGCGTCATTGAAGCATCTATATCAGTTGGCGCTTCAATACCACAGATAATATTTAAAGTCATGATTCCAGAATCATTGCCATCGCTTGTACTGGGAATAACCCTTACAGTGATAAACATCTTAGGGTATTCTGCTATGGCAGGTGCTATCGGAGGAGGTGGTTTAGGAGATCTCGCTATAAGATATGGGTATCAAAGGTTTCAGACAGATGTGCTTATTGCCACAATCATAGTCTTAATAATTTTTGTAGAAATCGTGCAAAGAATAGGAAACTATCTCGCAAAAAAAGTTGATAAAAGATGAAAGGATGGTATGTAATGAAAAAATCATTGTTACTTCTCACGCTTATATTAACATTTGCATTTATCTTATCAGGATGCACAAAGTCCAACAATGTATCCACTGCGTCCAATGCAAACTCAAATGCAGATAGCTCTAATAAAACGACGAAAATAGTCGTTGGCGCAACGCCAAACCCACACGCAGAAATACTTAACGTAGTAAAGCCTATCCTGGCAAAAGAAGGCGTAGATCTCGAAATAAAAGAATTTACAGATTATGTGACGCCAAATACTGCACTTGTCGACAAGCAAATCGATGCAAATTTCTTCCAGCACGTTCCGTACCTTGAGGACTTTGAAAAGAAAAATAATGTAAAATTAGTCCCATTAGTCAAAGTGCACGTGGAACCGATGGGCGCATATTCAAAAAAGATAAAATCAAAGGATGAGTTGAAAGATGGCGCAACAGTAGCTGTACCAAATGATGCCACAAATGAAGGAAGAGCACTGCTGCTACTGCAAAAAGAGGGACTAATCAAGCTAAAAGATCCAAATGGCCTTACACAGACTCCGAGAGACATCGTAGATAATCCAAAGCACCTAAAAATTGTAGAGCTTGAAGCACCTCAGCTTCCAAGGACACTTCAAGATGTGGATTTAGCCATTATAAACACTAATTTTGCATTAGAGGCAAACTTAAATCCTCTAAAGGACGCAATTTTTATGGAAGACAAAAATTCTCCTTATGCTAATGTATTAGTCGTAAGGGAAGACAATCAAAACGATCCAGCGATACAAAAGTTGGCAAAAGCCTTAAATTCTGATGAGGTCAAGAAATTTATCGAAGACAAGTACAAAGGCGCTATAGTTCCAGCTTTTTAACATGAGAAAAAACCCGTTTTAAGCGGGTTTTATTATTTATTTCTGGAAAATATCAGTCTGTTTAAGTCCTCCAAGTATGGAAGCTTCACAAGTTGACATGATATAATGTACACTAAAAATCCCGATAATACTGTAATAGACATTGTAATCCATTCGTTCGCAATTGCTGCAGTCAGATTAAAATAAACGATCGTGTCATAAATGCCCATTATAAGTGCAGCTATAAGCGGTTTTAAGAACCAATTGTTAAAATCAATTTCTAAATTAGTAAGCTTAACTAATGCTTTAAAATTCAAAAAGAAGACAAAGGCATCAGCGAATATGAAGCCGTAAATGTACCCGAAAAGCCTTAAGCTAGGTATAGGTACTAATAAATACATGGCAATCACAGAGATTGCAGTCCATATAGCAGAATTTCTCAAAACTAAATTTTGCATTCCAAGCCCATTTAATATGCTTGTGACTATTGATTCAAGATACGCAAAAATGCTTCCTGCAGCTATAAGCTTAACCAGTACGCCGACGCCTGGACTTTTAGGGTAAAGCAGTGAAGCTATTTCATCAGGTAACATTACAAACAATACGGCTGCCGGTATGCCTATCATAGTAGTATACCCTATCGCTTGATTTATCCTCTGTCTTACTGTATCCCATCTTTTTAAAGATGCCGCTTCTGAAACGGCAGGAAGCACTGTAACTGATAAGCTCATTGTTATAACCGCAGGCATGTATGCAAGAGGATAAGCCATCCCAGACAGCTTACCAAACTCAGATATAGCTTCTTTGTGTGAAAGTCCCGATTTAACAAGCTTTGAAGGTATAATTAGAGATTCAAACAAGTCCAAGATGTTTACAATCATTCTTGAGATGGTAATTGGAAAAGATGTCTTTATTACTGTCTTTGCAATATCTGCCTTCTTCCATATTGTACCTTCATTTGGCATTTCCTCATTTATGTATTTTAATTCGCGCCTGTAGTAAAATATGTACATGATAAAACTTGTTACTTCTCCTATGGCTATTCCAAACACGGCTATTGCTGCAGCATACTCCAGCTTCATTCCTGTAAATACGCTGAATAAATACAATGTCAAAAAAACTCTCACTATCTGCTCAACAATCTCAGACACCGATGCAGGAACCATGTTAATTAAACCTTGGAAAAAGCCTTTGAATATAGAAGATGATGAAACCACAATAAGTACAGGTGAAAAAATCAATATTGATAGATACGCTCGTGGCTCGTGAAGCAAGTTGTTTGATATGTACTTGGCATTAAAAAATATTATAGAAGAAATTGCTATACCCATTACAATTACGATAAAAAAAGAAACTTCCATTATGCTGAAAATATTTTTTTTGTTATTTTTGGCTCTTTCTTCAGACACAAACCGGGACGTAACTGCCGTAATGCCTGATGTTATAAATGTTATCGATACAAAATAAATCGGCAGGGCTATTTGATATATGCCGGTTCCTTCAGAGCCCAGCAGATTAGAAAGAATGATTCTGAATACAAACCCAATAGCCCTATCAACTATATTGGCTATAGTTAAAATAAAAGCACCGCGAACAAAAGATCTATTGCGCATACATGACACCTCACAATAGTTTATTCGCGGCTTTTAATATATATTACTCATCAAAGTTTTTCCAAAACAGCCTTCGCATACTCTTTCGCTGTAAAAAGAGAATGGTCTCTATAATTTCCGCACTGAATCTCATTTGTAGCAGGCACATCTTCTTCTTTTGTAGCTAAGACCCTTTCCAAGACTTTTTTCAAGGCATCTTTTATCTCGTCAATTGATGTGTCTCCAAACTTTGTAAGGTAAAATCCAGTCCTGCACCCCATAGGTGAAATATCTATTATGTCGTCGAAATAATCTCTAAAGTAAGTAGCAAATAAATGCTCTAATGTATGAATGCCACCTGTAGGTATTGCATCTACATTTGGCTGTGTCAACCTTATGTCGTATTTGGTTACAACATCACCGTTAGGTCCAACTAAAGTGCCTGATTTTCTCACGTACGGTGCTTTCACCGTTCTATGATCTAATTTAAAGCTTTCAACTTTTATCTCCATTATATCACCTCGTTGATTGTTGATACATTATATTTTATCATTTTTCTTCACATTTACCAACATTAAGCCGATGGGTTCGGGGCAGAAAATAAAAATATCCGGCATAGCCGGATGTAGTGTTTTAAATGGGAGGAATCTTTCATCTATCTTAACTTGTAACTATACGCTAATTCACTGAAATCTTCATTTTTAATTGCTGTATCAACCGTATCTTTGTAGCCAAACTCACTTCTTAAAAACTCTTCGTACTCAGTGTTGTCTTTCTCTATCGTTGCGGGTACAAATATCATTATAAATGCCATCAATGTTATTATAAATAACATCTTTCATCACCCACCCTTCAATACATATTATGCATCAAAAATCTAATTTTGTCAAGATTTACTTCATATAAATTATTTTTGCAAGATTTCCTGTATTTTTGCAAATATATAAACCTATTCTCAAAATTATACATCAGCATTGCTATATATGGCAAAAAATCATGCATAAATATGTATCAAAGGCGTTTTTGATTTCCAATTTATTTTTATTGGTTACAAAAATTTTTTAATAAAATTGCTAATTCTATAAAGAGTCGCTGTAATTAAGCATATTTTTAAGCGTCCTCTTTTGCTTAACTGCATCTTTTGAGTCATTTTTTAAATAATTTATGGCAGTCAATACATGTATAGCTATGCCATAAGGAATGCAGCTTTCATCAACGTCAAACATGTTGTTGTGAATGGGCTTATCTATTCCCTTCTCCTTATTTCCACATCCTAATTTATAAAAGCATCCGGGAACTTTCTTCAAGTAGTATGCAAAATCTTCAACGCCAAGCGTCGGCAATACGCTTATTACATTGCTATCACCTACGATTGATGCAGCACTTCTTTTCATTATGTCTATCATACTGCTATCGTTTATAAGGCACGGATATCCTTCCACGCGATTAAATTCGGCTTTGCCTCCCATCGCTTCTGCAGTATTTTTAGCTATGTCTTCAACCCTTGAGGCTATCTTGTGGCGGTTTTCCTCATTTAGCATCCTTATTATTCCAGACATGCGCACTTTGCTGGCAATGACATTTCTGGCGTATCCGCCTTCAATGCTGCCGATAGTTATGACAAGAGGCTCTAATGGATTTGATTCTCTGCTTACGACTGCTTGAATCATGTTGATTATGTTTGCAGATATTACTATAGGGTCTACAGATTTGTGGGGTTCCGCTCCATGGCTGCTTTTGCCTATTACGTTTATGTCAAACATATCCGATGACGCGTAAGCTTTTCCATATGTGTAGCCAATTTGTCCAACATTGAGGTCTGGGTCTACGTGCAAGCCTATGATCGCATCTACTTTTGGATCATCAAAAACACCTGCATCAAGCATAGGCTTAGCTCCTCCTGTAGTCTCCTCAGCAGGTTGAAAGATAAATTTCACATTGCCATCAATTTTATCTTTCATCTTAGATATAAGCTTAGCTGCTCCAAGAGCAATTGCCGTATGCACATCATGTCCACAAGCGTGCATTTTGCCAGGTACAGCCGAAGCATAAGGCAAATCATTTTCTTCCTGTATTGGAAGTGCATCCATATCAGCTCTAATAGCTATAGTTTTCTGACCATTGCCGTAAATCGTCCCTACAATGCCGGTCTTTGCAATTGTCCTTGTTTCGATTCCTAAACTGCCAAGATACCTCTTTACAAGTTCAGACGTCTTTGTCTCCTCAAATCCAAGCTCCGGCTCTCTGTGTATTTTTCTCCTTATCTCTACGATTTCCTCTTGAATCTTTATGGCTTCTTTTAAAATCTCATTCATGTTTCTCCCCTCTTTATAATTTTAATATTTCTCTATGTCAACGTAGCTTATGTTCTCAATATCTTCATTTAGTATGAGTTTCGCAACATCTGCAAATTTTTTCGCATCGCCGCTTACAAAATAATGAGTTTCACCGCCAGTTAAATTAAGCATATCATTTTCTTTCAAATAATTCATCACATCATAAGACAATCTAATAGCCGGATCAACTATTAGCACATCTTCCCTTACGGCATTTTTGATGGCATTTAAAAGTATCGGATAATGGGTACACCCTAAGACAAGCGTATCGATTCCCTCCTCGTTTAAATTTTTTAAATATTCCTCAGCCAATTTAAACGATTCGTCACTTTCTGATAGCCCTTTTTCCACCAATGGAACAAATCCTGGACAAGCTTTTTGGAAAATATCTGCATCTTTATTTTTAAGTTTTATAGTTTTAGCGTAGCTACCGCTTTCTACTGTCCTTGTAGTAGCTATTATACCAACTTTATTGTTCCTTGTAATGCCGGCAGCGCTTTCGGCCCCAGCTTCCAAAACACTAAAAAGAATCTCATTATATTCACTCTTATCGATTGAAGCACACGTAGTATTGCAAGCAATAACTATTATCTTAGTGTTTTTCTCATTCATAAAATTGATTATCTGCTTTGCATACATTTCTATTTCGCCTTTAGGCTTATCACCGTACGGCACTCTTTTTGTATCACCAAAATATATGTAATCCTCATTTGGCAATAGTTCCTTTAATTTCTTCAATACTGTAAGTCCGCCTACACCTGAGTCAAACACTCCTATCGGTCTTCTATCCATTTCACCACATCCTATTTTGTTGATATTCTATTATATAATATCACAAAAAGTGTGGATTGATAACAAAGATGCAAAAAACCCGCATGGCAAAACCATACGGGTTCACTTTCAAATGATGCCTATATCGCTTCTAAAATACATTCCTTCAAAGTGTATCTTCTTAAGCTCATCATACGCTTTTTCTCTTGCTTCTTCGTAAGTATTTCCCAGCGCTGTGACTTCCAAGACTCTCCCACCAGACGTTTTGTACTTGCCGTCTCTTTTTACAGTTCCTGCATGGTAGACAAAAACACCATCTGTATTTTCAAAACCTGTTATATCATGCCCTGTATCAAACTCACCAGGGTAACCTTCTGACGCCGCCACTACGCAGACAGCTTTTTTATCCTCCCATTCTATTTTCATATCACTAAGCCTTTCATCGATTATAGCCTCTACTATGTCAATAAGATCTGTCTTTAAAAGTGGAAGGACAACCTGTGTCTCAGGATCTCCAAACCTTGCATTGAATTCTAAAACTTTCGGTCCATCTTCTGTAAGTATTAGCCCAGCGTAAAGGACTCCTTTGTATACTATCCCTTCTTTTTTCAGAGAAGCTATGACTGGTTTTAATATGGTTTCCACTACAACACTAAGCAGTTTATCACCAAAGTAAGGATTTGGAGCTATGTTGCCCATGCCACCTGTATTTGGCCCTTTATCCCCATCGTAGATTCTCTTATAGTCCATAGCAGATACCATCGAGACTATTGTATTTCCATCAGTAAATGCCAACACAGAAACTTCTTTTCCGAAAAGCATCTCTTCTATTATCACTGTATCGCCAGATGTTCCAAACCGTTTTTCCTTCATAAGTACATCTAAAGCTTCTTTTGCCTCTTTATAGCTGTATACTAAAAATACTCCTTTGCCTTGCGCTAATCCGTCAGCCTTTATGACAACAGGATACCATACATCCTTTAAAAAGTTTAATGCCGCATCATATCTGTCAAAAGCCTTAAATCTGGCAGTAGGAATATTGTACTTATGAAGCAGCAGTTTTGTAAAATATTTGCTACCTTCTATAGCAGCGGCATCTCTTCTCGGTCCAAAAATTCTAAGTCCGCTGCTTTCAAATTCATCAACTATGCCTTTCATCAGAGGAACTTCAGGACCCACGATCGTCAAGTCCACATTGCTATCAATAGCAAATTTCTTAAGCTTCTCCACATCAGATACATTTATATCAACACATTCTGCTATATCAGAAATACCACCATTTCCGGGGGCACAATATATTCTATCTACCTTTTCGCTTTCCCTGATCTTTTTAACTATGGCATGCTCTCTGCCACCGCCACCTATAACAAGAACATTCATACTCTCTCCTCCAAACAATCGGGGATTCTATTTAATGCTTAAAGTGCCTTATGCCTGTAAATATCATTGAAATTCCTGCTTTATCTGCCGCATCGATAGATGCATTGTCATTTATAGATCCGCCAGGCTGGATAATAGATGTAATACCAGCTTTTGATGCTTCTTCCACAACATCAGGGAATGGGAAAAACGCATCTGAAGCCAACACACTTCCCTTTGCTTTTTCACCTGCTTGTCTTATGGACTGCTCTGTAGGCCAAATGCGGTTCACCTGCCCTGCTCCAATTCCAACAGTCATGCCGTCTTTAGCCAAAACGATGGCATTTGATTTCACATGCTTTACGACTTTCCAAGCAAACCTCAAATCCTTAAGCTCTTTTTCACTTGGAGCATTTTTTGTGACGACAGTCAGTTTATCATCGTACAGGTCAACTTCATCTTTTTCCTGAACTAATATTCCGCCTTCTACCTTCTTCAAATCGTACTCTTTTACATATCCATCTGAAAGTTTGAGAATCCTGACATTTTTCTTTTTCTCAAGAATCGCCAACGCTTCTTCCTCAAAGTCAGGAGCTATTATTATCTCTAAGAATATCTTCGAAAGCTCTAAAGCCGTATTTGCATCTAATTTGCGGTTAAACGCCACAATGCCGCCAAATATTGAAACTGGATCGCATTCGTAAGCTTTCTTGAAGGCATCGTATATATTGTCTGCAACTGCAACGCCACATGGATTTGTATGCTTTACTGCCACTGCGGCAGGTTCATCAAACTCTTTAAGTAGTTCAGTCGCAGCATTTGCGTCGTTTATATTGTTGAAAGAAAGCTCTTTCCCATGCAGCTTTACGCATTCAGATATTCCAAAAGATTTCAATGAGTTTTTGTAAAATGCAGCTTTTTGATGTGGATTCTCGCCATATCTCATGTCCTGCGATTTCTCAAAGGAAAAGGTTATTGTATCAGGAAACTCTACGCCATTTTTATCTAAAAGATAATTGTATATAAGTGAATCGTATGAGGCGGTGTGTCCAAATGCTTTCATCGCAAGGTAAAATCTGGTTTCTTCCTTCGTATTGCCGTATTCCTTTATCTCCTCAACGACTTTATCGTAGTCGTCAGGATCAACTAAGACTGTCACGTATCTGTAGTTTTTAGCCGCAGCTCTAATCATGGAAGGTCCGCCGATGTCTATATTCTCTATTGCATCTTCCAGCGTCACATCGTCTTTCAATATCGTCTCTTTAAAAGGATACAGATTTACTGCTACTATGTCGATAGGCTTTATACCATTTTCCTCCAACTGCCTTCTATGGTTTTCATCGTCTCTTATGGCTAAAAGTCCTCCGTGTATCTTAGGATGCAGTGTTTTGACTCTGCCATCTAAGATCTCAGGAAAACCTGTAACATCTGAGACTTTTACGGCGTTTATGCCCATATCCTTTAATAGCCTGTACGTGCCGCCAGTCGATAATATCTCATATCCCATCTCATCTAACTTCTTTGCAAAGTCTACAATTCCATCCTTTTTAGACACGCTTATCAATGCTCTCTTTGACATCATCATACCTCCTATTTTATATAAACCTTTCTTCCTTCAACTTTAAGCCTTCCTTCAGTAAACAGCTTTACAGCATAAGGCAGCAATCTGTGCTCCAGCTTCAAGACTTTAGATGCCACCGTTTCAGGTGTATCGTCATCTTCAACCTTTACCACATCTTGCATTATGATAGGCCCCGTATCTGCGCCTGAGTCAACAAAATGAACTGTGCAGCCAGTGTATTTTACACCGTAATCAACGACAGCCTTGTGGACATTTATGCCGTAGTACCCTTTGCCACAAAACGATGGTATTAAAGACGGATGTATGTTTATTATCCTATTATGATACTTATTTACGATCTCTTCGTTCAATATCGTTATGAAACCTGCCAAGATTATTCCATCTGGATTTATCTCATTGATAACATTGGCAAGCTCATTATAAAACTTGTCTTTTAACTTCTTTTTAGGGATACAATAAGCAGGTATATTGTTCATTTCAGCCCTTTTTAAAGCGTACGCTCCTTCTTTATCGCTAATAAGAGCCACAATTTCAGCGTTGATATATCCGCTTTTAATGCCATCTATGATAGACTGAAAGTCAGTGCCATTTCCTGACGCCATAACCAATAATCTCATAGCAATACCTCTTTTTCACCATTTACAATTTCTCCTATTATAAATGGTTTCTCACCTGCAGCTTTTAACCGGCTTACTGCATCGTCACATTGATGATTTGGAACAATAATGATCATCCCGATTCCCATGTTAAACGTCCTGTACATTTCCATGTCGTCAATGTTTCCAGTGTCTTTTATTAGGCTAAATATGTGCGGAACATCCCACGATTTTTTGTCTATTCTGGCAGATACGCCGTCTTTTAACGTCCTCGGTATATTGTCTACAAATCCTCCGCCTGTTATGTGGGCCATCCCTTTAATGTCTATGCCTTTTAAGGATTTAAAAGCTTTCACATATATTCTGGTAGGTTTTAAGATGACTTCCCCTAACGACAGTCCGTATTCCTCTATATAATCATCAGTGCTCATTTTGCCTACATCAAACAAGACTTTTCTCACCAATGAATATCCATTGGAGTGTATCCCTGATGATGCAAGTCCTATTATTGCATCACCGACTTCAATATTTCTGCCGTCGATTATCTCGTCTTTTTCAACAGCGCCTACTGCAAAACCAGCAAGGTCAAATTCGCCTTCATTGTACATGCCTGGAAGCTCTGCTGTCTCTCCTCCTATCAATGTACACTCCGCCTCACTGCATCCTGCTGCAATGCCTTTTATAACTTCAATGCCTACATCGCTTTGCAGCTTCCCAGTAGCAAAGTAGTCAAGGAAAAATAAAGGTTTTGCACCACTGACGATTATATCATTAACACACATGGCAACTAAGTCTACACCTATAGTATCGTACTTTTTCATCATAAAAGCAATCTTTAGCTTTGTCCCAACCCCATCTGTGCCTGAAACCAAAACAGGATTTTTATAATCTGTCAGTTGGTAAAGAGCTCCAAAACCGCCTATTCCATTTAAAACACCGCCTTTTATAGTGGCTTTAGCAATAGGCTTTATCATTTCTACAAATCTATTTCCCTCATCTATGTTTACACCAGCATCTTTGTAGTCCATGGCATCCTCCTTAAATTTACTTTTTTTCAAAAAGGTATTTGCTGCCTTCTTTTGGGACTTCCATAGGATACTTTCCATCAAAACATGCTGCACAGATGCTTTCTAAGCCCACACTTTCCTTTAAACCTTCTAAGCTTAAAAAACTTAAGCTGTCTGCTCCAATGTAATCCCGGATATCCTTCACTTCCATGTATGAACCTACCAGCTCTTTCTTAGTAGGAGTATCTATTCCAAAATAGCAGGAATACTTGACAGGAGGAGAACTTATCCTTACGTGTACTTCTTTTGCACCGCCTTTTTTCAAAAGCGACACAAGCCTTTTCATAGTAGTGCCTCGTACAATAGAATCGTCAATCAATACGATTCTTTTATCCTTTACCAGCTCTTTTAAGACATTTAATTTGACTCGCACACCGATTTCCCTGTCTTTCTGTTTTGGGCAGATAAAAGTTCGTCCTATATACTTATTTTTAATAAGCCCCTCTCCTATTGGAATACCTGATTGAAAAGAGTATCCTCGCGAAGCCGGCACTCCAGAATCAGGAACGGGTACCACCAAATCAGCATCTACACTGCTTTCTATGGCTAATCTCTTTCCCATTTCATACCTTGCCTTATAAACGCTAACTCCTTCTAATACGCTGTCAGGCCTCGAAAAGTATATATACTCAAAAACACATGGCATCTTTTTTTCAAAAGTGCCTACTTTCACAGAGTTTAAGCCATTTTTGTCTATTATAACTATCTCTCCAGGCTCTACATCTCTAATAAGCTCTGCTCCGATCACATCCAGTGCGCACGATTCAGATGATAGATAGTAATTTCCATCCTTTACGCCTATGCAAAGTGGTCTGATGCCATTTTTGTCTCTTATTCCTATTAGCTTGTCTTCCATCAATATGACCAATGCGTACGAGCCTTTAATCTTTTCTATCGTCTTTACGAGAGATTCCACCAGTCCGTTGCGATAATACTTAGCTATCAAGTGAAGTATGATCTCGCTGTCAGATGTGGTCTGAAGAATCCTGCCTTCCTCTTCCAGCTCTTTTCTAAGCTCTAACGCGTTTATCAAATTGCCGTTATGCGCCAAAGCCATATATCCACTGCTAAAATTCGCAACAAATGGCTGCGCATTGCAGGCATCGCTGTTTCCAGTAGTCGAATATCTTACATGACCTATTCCTACATTTCCTTCAAGGTCATCTATGTTTTCCTTAGAAAACACTTCTAATAAAAGCCCCATGCCTTTTATGCAGTTTACATATGAACCTTTTAGCACAGCAATTCCTGCGCTTTCCTGACCGCGATGTTGCAGTGCTTGAAGTCCATAGTATATATGGTGATGTATTGGGCTATTTAAGCTAAATGCTCCAAATACTCCACATTCTTCTTTTAACTTTACAGTTTCAATCATAATTTTACCTCACTGTTTTTCAAGTCGATTCAATACTTCCACATAAGCTCCTTCTACATTCCCGAGATCTCTTCTAAACCTGTCTTTGTCCAGTTTTTCCTTCGTTACACTGTCCCAAAATCTGCACGTATCCGGTGAAATCTCATCAGCCAAAACTATACCATCTTTAGATTTGCCAAATTCCAATTTAAAGTCTACTAAAATGATGTTTTTTGATGTGAAAAATTTTGAAAGTATATCATTGATCTTAAAAGAATATTCTTTTATAGTCTCTACTTCTTCCTTTGTGGCTAATTCCATCGCTTCTATGTGGTACTCATTTATGAAAGGATCTCCAAGTTCATCGTTCTTGTAGCAGAACTCTAAAACCGTCCTTTTAAGTTTTGTTCCTTCTTCTATCCCTAATCTCTTTGATATGCTTCCCGCCGCATAATTCCTTATTAAAACTTCAATAGGATAGATTTCTACGCTTTTAACAAGCATTTCTCTGTCACTAAGTTTTTTCACAAAATGTGTTGGAATGCCTTCTTTTTCAAGTAGCTCAAACAAAATCGCAGATATTTCATTGTTTAACACACCTTTATTTTGAATAGTGCCTTTTTTTATACCGTTAAATGCTGTAGCATCATCTTTGTACTCAATAATGTAATAATCCTCATCTGTAGTCTTATAGACCCTTTTTGCTTTACCTTCGTACAACATGTTTAACTTTTCCATTATAAAATCTCCCCCTGTAATTTTTTATCTTTTTCAATAACTTCCTCTGCCAAATTCTTTTTGTACTCAACGATTTTTTCCATGATCTCAGGATACTTTACTCCAAGTATCTCTACTGCCAACAATGCCGCATTGTACGCTCCGTCTATGGCAACAGTGGCAACTGGTATCCCCTGAGGCATTTGAACAGTAGACAAAAGCGAATCCAAACCATCTAATGTAGATGATTTTACAGGAACTCCAATGACAGGAAGCGGCGTCATAGATGCCATGACACCAGCTAAATGAGCTGCTTTTCCTGCTGCAGCTATTATGACTTCGTATCCTTTATAAACCGCATTTTTTGCAAAATCGTGCGCCACATCTGGTGTCCTATGGGCCGAAATGACCCTTACGTCGTAGTCAATTCCAAACTGCTTAAAGACATCTAATGCTTTTTTCATCAATGGAAAGTCTGAATCACTTCCCATGACAACTGCAACTTTCGCCATAACGTTAGACTCCTCCTCTATATTTGTTTTATTTGCAAAATGCAGAAAGGAAATTCTTCCTTTCTGCATTTTAACTGCTTTACCCCATAAAGAATGCAAATCTTAACAAGAACAAAAGTCCAATTATATACATTAATGGATGAACTTCTTTAGCTTTACCAACAACTATCTTCGTGATTGGATAGAAGATAAATCCTGCAGCTATGCCGTTTGATATGCTGTAAGTAAATGGCATAAAAGCAATTGTCATAAAGGCAGGAAATGCTTCACTAAAATCTTCAAAATTAACCTTCGTCACAGAGCCTATCATCAATGCCCCAACGATAATGAGAGCAGGAGCTGTGGCTTGAGATGGCACTATTCCTATTATTGGCGCAAAGAACAATGACACCAAGAAAAGAATTGCAACTACAGTAGATGTCAAACCAGTCTTGCCACCCTCACTTATGCCTGACGCACTTTCAACATAAGTAGTTATAGTGCTTGTACCCAAAAAAGAACCTAACGTTGTGCCTATAGCATCTGCAAATAAAGCTCTTTCAAATTTCGTCTTGAAACCGCCATTTGATTTTTCAAAATCATCTTCTTTAAAAATCCCTGTCTTTGTACCTGTGCCAATCAATGTTCCTATTGCGTCAAACATATCAGCCAAGCTAAACGCCAGTATTACAGTTATAAGACCTGTAAGTATCGAAATGATATTTCCATCAGTGCCAGGCTTTAATAATCCAGCAAAATCCAACTTCATAAATGTTGGTGCCAAGCTTGGAGGCATCTGCACAATCGTCTTAAGATTAGAAATGTTCGTTATTCCCATCGGTATACCTATAATCGTCGTTGCAATTATGCCTATCAGTATAGCGCCTTTAACGCCTCTGCTCATAAGTATGGCAATTATTGCAATTCCGATTACAGTAAGTATTACGCCAGGATCCTTGAAATTTCCTAAAGTTATAAGAGTATCACTGCTTTTCGTTACAATACCGCCATTTTCCATACCTATGATTGCAATGAAAAGCCCGATTCCTGCACCAATAGCGCTTCTCAATGACTGCGGTATAGCCTTTATTATAAGTATCCTTAATTTAGTAGCAGTAATAACGATATTTATTATACCGCTTATAAGTGCAAGTGATAGTGCAGCTTGCCAAGAATAGTGCAATGTCAATACAACATAGAATGTAAAAAAGGCATTCATGCCCATTCCTGCTGATAGAGCAAATGGAACATTTGCAAACAACCCCATGACTAAAGTAGCAGCTACAGACGATAATATAGTAGCGACAAAAACAGCGCCTATTACAGGGTCATTTGCTATAGACAAACCTGCTTTTACTGCTTGAGTGCCTAAAAGACCTTTCGCATTCATGCCAGCCTGCATAAGTATTGACGGATTTACAAAGATGATGTAAGCCATCGTGATGAAAGTCGTAATACCAGCGATGACCTCTGTCTTTACCGACGTGCCATTTTCTTTAAGCTTAAAGAAATTGTCAAGAAAGCCTCTCTTTTCGTTGTTTTTTACCATTATAATCCTCCTTATGATTGAAATAAAAACGAATTTTAAAAATAAATAAGCCCGAAAGGATAGATTCCAACACATAGAGTGAAACCTATCCTCCCGGGCTTTTATCCCACAGGTGTGGCAATACAATGCCTGTACCGCTCGGTCCGAACGCCTTTAAGCTTTCAAAAGCATGAACAAATAAGACTGGAACCCTCAGGTACACTTTCACTCATAGTCAGACAATTTACGGTTGTCTGGTAGAGACTTCTGAGCCGTATTCTCAGAATTATATGAGCTATTATTTACTTGTCCTGATACAATTATAATATCAAGTTTTTCAATTCAAGTCAATAATTTTACGAATATTTTTTTGATATTTTTAAAAAATGTTCGTGTTGCTCTCGCCCTGTGTTTAGATCTTTTTCATAAAGCTCATCTATTCCGCAGTGTCAATCATATTACTTTATGATCTTTGTTAAATTCATTTTAGCATATATAACCCTGTGAATCTCAACAACATCTTCTTTAACTACATAAAATACCAAATAGTTTTTTACAGGTAATATTCTATATTCATTTTTAAGAGATTTTTCAGGTTGATACACCCTGCATGAATACGGAAACTGTGCAAGCCTTGATATAGATGTATCCAATTCATTAATTAGATCCATTGCTGCATTTGGTGCCTTTAATTCATCTGCAACATAAGATACAATATTTGATAAATCTCTACTTGCCAAAGGCAAGTATCTAATATCATGCATTGTCAGATTCCATTCTATCAGAAATTTTCGCTCTTAATTCATCAAAAATTTCTTTATGGGAATATCTCTTATCAGTTGTTTGTGCTTCCAGTTCCGCTTCCTTCAGCTTAATGTAAATTTCACTTTCAAACAGTTTTCGTTCATAAGCTTCCATGCTCATTACAACCATATCTCCATAACCATTCTTGGTTAAAAAGACTGGCTCCCCAGTTTCATGGACGACTCTTGATATATCTGCAAAATTATTTCTCAAATCTGATACTGGTCTAATATATGGCATACAATCATCACCCCTTTATTAGTTTAGCATAATTTTATCATAATTATGCTAAACTATCAACAGAGCTTAAATCTTATTCCCACTCTATTATTAAAGTTTTATTCGTCGTTATTCCTATTGTTTTCTGTTATTTCTATTATTCATAAGCGATCTGCTGCTTGCCTTCCGTCTCGCTTATGGCTGGATGGAATGTATAAACGGTTTCGATTGCTTCATATTCTGCATCCGTGAAATCTCGCTTTGAAAGACGCTTAAATTCCTGCTTTGTCATTTCGTAACCTCCCTTTTTAATTCTACAATTAAACTGGCTACATTTGTTTGCCAGGTTATTGTGTTGTAGTATTTTGAAAAAATATTTGGTTTTCTGTTCTTAATTTCATCTAACAAAAGCGCTTCTTCAGTCCTATCCCAGCATGTCTCAAGTCTCTGAATAATTTCAACATCTGTCATTTGTCGAATGTGTTCTCTAAATATGCTTTGAATGTCGTCTCCCTTAACTTATTCCTCCATTTGTTATTAATTGAATTATGGGAGCAGGTCTGGTATAATCATAGTACAGGCCCGCTCCGGTTGGTCTGCGCGAAGCTCTTTACATCAAAGCTTTTAGTCGGGTGCTGATGTAAGGGGCTTTTCTTATGACACCGTGAAGCGGCGAGTTTCTATTTCCTTCGTGTATTGCTTATATAACTCGGCATGTGTTGCCTTAAATGCTGCTGTATCAAAGCGGCTGCTTTTTACAACCTTCCAACGGATCTTGAAAACATCAACAACCATTTCATCAACTCCTCTGGCGCTCATCTAAGCTTTAATCGCATCCTGAATACTATTTATCTCTGCCTGAAGCTCTTCTGCCATTGTCTGAAGCTCTTTAAGTTCTCTAACTTTGCTTAGTAATTCATTTGTACTCATGTAATCACTCCCTTTAATTATTTCTGTTTATAATATAAACGATATTGTTTATGGTGCCAATGACCAATTTAACGATTCTCAATAAAATAGAAATATTATCGTTGATTTATTAAATATATTCGTTTATAATGAGAATATCGAAAGGAGAGGGAAAGGAGTGGTTATATGTCAGTATCTGAACAGCTGAAAATTCTATGCGTAAAGCTTGGAATAAGTGTCTCCGAACTTGGAAGGATGTCTGGGAAAAGTCCACAGGCCTTTAATCAAAAGATGAAGCGGGAAACTTTCACTGTCGATGAGTTAAAAAAAATAGCCGAAGCTGCCGGATGTAAATACGAGAGTTCTTTTATACTGCCATCTGGCGAGAAAGTCACATACTAAAAAAGGGAGGTATTAAATTGCTCAATAATGGCATATACAAGTGCATAGCCTGTGGTAAACGATTCGCTGTAACCATATCAAACGCAGGATATCCCGGTGGGAAAGAACGAGAAAGCATAAATTGTCCGTGGTGTGGTGCTGAAAATGGCAGCGAAGTAACAAGCGGAATTATTACCACGCAAAAAGTGGTTACGGAGGGTGGTGTTAATCAATGACTATATATGAAAAAATCGACCGCTACAAGCTGGCCATTGATGAAAAGCGTCCCTTTGAAGGCCATTTGCTTCATGAAATTAAAAACTACTATCGCATAGGCCTTACATGGTCCAGTAATGCTCTTGAAGGAAATACTCTCACTTTAAGTGAAACAAAGATCCTCCTGGAAGATGGATTGACTGTCGGAGGAAAGCCTCTTCGAGATACATTCGAAGCCCTGGGACACGCAAAGGCTTATGATTTCATGTTTACATTGCTTAATAGTTATCAAATAACCGAAGAAGACGCCCTTACAATGCACCGAATGTTCTATACAGGTATTGATGCCGAGGAAGCAGGAAAATACCGCGATCGCCCGGTCTTTATAACCGGCTCAAAATATGAAGTATGCCCAGTAGAACGGATAGAAGGGGAAATGAAAAAACTGTTCCAATGGGCATGCTCCGAACGTAATAAATACCATCCGGTTCAATTTGCCGCCCAGCTGCATAAACGGTTTGTATTTATTCACCCTTTCATAGATGGAAACGGGAGAGTAGCTCGGTTGCTTATGAATACAGCGCTTATTCAAGATGGTTATATGTTGGCCATAATTCCACCGGTCTTACGTCATGAGTATATTAGCTTACTGGAGCAGGCTCATGAAGATGATCAACCTTTTATGGACTTTATTGCCGAACGCGTTTTGGAGTCTGAAAAGGAGATTATGAGATTACTGCATATTCCTTTTCCTAATCAGTCATAAAATAAAATAAGAGCGGCATCTAATCCTTAAGATTCCGCTCAAAATATACCCAGTGGTAATATTTAAGCCATTCCGCTTTTATATAAAAAAGAGAGCCTATACCGTGATAAAGTCCTGGAGGCTCTCTTTGTGTTCCTGGTGTAGTTTTATTGTATGACATGGAAGGGCTATGGCCGTTAATATTCATTTGGAAAGAGGATTGTCGTCGCAGATCTGTCCCATTCGGTAATAATCCAGATCTTCCCCTTGCTGGTCTCATATGCTTCCAGTATTCGTTCGCCTGTCTTAACTGCCAGATCATTCAGCTCCTTATCCACTTGGGAAAGGGCTTATGTCGTCGGTCATTTCACGGATATAGGCTTTCAATATGGCCACCACTTTGTTTTCGTCAGTGTTATCTCCGCTGCCTTCGATCGTGAATTTAGGCTCTGCCTTGACTCCCACTTTGATGGTTATGTTTTGACTGGCTTTTCCGGTTGCAGAAGCTACCGGGATTTCATCCGGTTCCTCGCCTACTATTCCGCCGTCTTCATAGGCCCTAACTCCGAGGAGTTCACCGGTCCGCTGCCATAAGTCAAGGCCTCTTTGTCTCTTGCTTGGGCTTAATGGAATAAGGCTTTCAGCTCCGTCCTCGGCCACGATGCCCATATGCGGTTTTGTCATTATACCGCCCCATGCATGTTCTTGTATAGAGCTGCCTTTTCCGGCTTTGTATCCCGCACCGAAGGAGCTTTTTACCTTATCCCAAAGGCCACCGAAAAAGCTCGGGATTGTGTCGGTAAAGAAGCTCTTAATGCTTACCCATACGTTCATTGCCAGTGTTGGCAAAGTCTGCGTGAAAAATCCGCTTATCGAGCTCCACAAGTTTCTGAAAAAGCCAGGGATTGTCTGCGTAAAGAATGGGACTATATTGTTTTCCCATACGCTGGTCGCCCAGGATGGTAGCGTTGAAGTGAAGAATGTTGAAATCCCATTCCATAAATCTGAAAAGAACCTCGGCACATCCTCTGTGAAAAAGACCTCCGCTTTTCCTACGGCATATCCTACCGCATACGGTACGGTCTCGGTGAAGAAATCGCCGACGCTATTCCAGAGCTCACCCTATTTCTCCGGTATAGTTTCTGTGAAGAAAGCCGATGTTTTTTTGGTTAATCCATTCCACCATGTTGGTATGCTGTTGGTGAAAAAGTTTCCTACTCCTCCTCAGAATTTATTCCATCCCTTTGGAAGTGTATCGGTGAAAAAGTTACCGATAGCATCTCCGATATTTTCCAACCATCCCCCTTTATCGGTTGCGTCTGACAAGGCTTTACCTGCTTTGTCTCCGGTTAAGAAAGCCGCTGCGCCGCCTATTCCGGCACCAATTAAGGCACCAATTCCGACCATTCCTGCTTTAGTTTCTGCGGTTACATACTCATCTTTAGCAGCTTTGCTATTGCCTGCCTTGCTTGCTTTTATTCCCACTCGATTGTAGCCGGTGGTTTCGATGTAATGTCATACAAGACTCTGTTTACACCGTATACTTCATTTACAATGCTTGTAGATATGTCTTCGAGAATGTCGTATGGCATCTTCACCCAGTCTGCCGTCATTCCATCGTTGCTTTCTACAATCCTTAAGATTATCGGGTATGCATACGTCCTGTCATCACCCATGATACCGACGCTTTTTATATCTGGCAATACAGCAAAAGACTGCCATACATTGTTGTACCAGCCGTATTTTTTCATCTCTCTTAACACTATGCTGTCGGCTTCTCTCAATATGTTTAATTTTTCTTCTGTCACTTCCCCGAGTATCCTGACTGCTAAACCTGGCCCTGGGAAAGGCTGCCTATTTAAAATCTCATCAGGCATACCCAGTTCTCTTCCAACCTGTCTTACCTCATCTTTAAAAAGCATCCTTAATGGCTCAATGAGCTCAAATCCTACATTTTCAGGCAATCCGCCTACATTGTGATGGCTTTTTATTGTTGAAGCGACAGGACTTCCACTCTCAATTACATCCGGATAAAGGGTGCCTTGCACTAAATATTTCACATCTCCTATTTTCTTTGCTTCTTCCTTAAACACCTCTATAAACTCGTTTCCTATTATCTTTCTCTTTTCTTCAGGATCCTTGACTCCCTTTAGCTTCTCTAAAAATCTATCCTTTGCATCTACTTTTATTATCTCCATATCAAAATTGGTTTTAAAAGTGTCGACTACCTTCTCAGCCTCGTTTTTCCTGAGAAGGCCGTTATCTACAAAAATACATATTAACTGGTCGTGTATTGCTCTATTTACCAAAACTGCGGCAACAGATGAATCAACACCACCGCTTAGCGCACAGACAACCTTGTCATTTCCGACTTTTTGTCTTATTTCTTTTACAGTCTGCTCTATAAGTGAATCCATTGTCCAATCTGCAGAGCAATCACATACTTCAAACAAGAAATTCCTGATTATCTCAGTACCTCTCGGAGTATGTACTACTTCTGGATGGAATTGTACGGCGTACTGCTTTCCTTCAACGTTGGCGATTGCTGCAATAGGGCAATTTGCTGTCGATGCAACGACTTTAAAGTTTTTAGGAGGTAATTCTATTTGATCCGTGTGACTCATCCAACAACTTGTCTCTTTTTCAATCCCTTTAAACAAAGGAATGTTGTTGTTTATCACAACATCTGTTTTCCCATACTCTCTTACAGGTGCTTCCGCAACCTTGCCGCCTTGTATCATCGTCATAAGCTGTGCACCGTAACAAATGCCGAGTATAGGATATTTTAGCTTAAATATACCTTCATCGCACATTGGCGCATTTTCTGTATAGACGCTGGCAGGTCCTCCTGACAAGACCAAACCCTTAGGCTGTCTTTTATCAACTTCTTCTGGCTTTATATTGTACGGAACAATTTCGCAAAACACATTTGCTTCCCTTATTCTCCTTGCAATAAGCTGCGTATATTGGCCGCCAAAATCAAGTATCAATATGACTTCTCTATTAATCCCCATCAAAATCCTCCTTTATTTAATACTATAATTTGGAGCTTCCTTCGTAATAATTATATCATGTGGATGGCTTTCAGTTAATCCCGCATTCGTTATTTTTATAAATTTTGTCTTCGTCCTGAGCTCCTCAATATTGTGGACACCGCAGTAGCCCATTCCAGCCCTTAAGCCTCCGATCATCTGGTAAACAGTATCCTTCAAAGGTCCCTTGTAAGGCACTCTACCTTCTACACCTTCAGGAACAAGTTTTTTCATGCCTTCCTGGAAATATCGATCAGAGCTTCCGCTCTTCATTGCTGATATTGAGCCCATTCCTCTGTATACTTTATAGCTTCTTCCTTGGTATATTTCTACTTCACCAGGGCTTTCCTCGGTCCCTGCAAAAAGACTTCCAATCATCACTGTAGATGCACCAGCAGCAATCGCTTTGACGATGTCTCCACTGTACTTTATGCCGCCATCTGCGATTACGGGTATACCATATTTATCGGCTTCCTCCGCACAATCATAAATAGCTGTAATCTGAGGAACTCCGATTCCTGCTACGACTCTCGTTGTGCAAATTGAACCAGGCCCAATGCCTACCTTAACGCAATCAGCACCTCTTTCTATTAAATCTCTTGTAGCCTCTGCAGTCGCCACATTTCCAGCAATAATCTGAAGATCAGGAAATCTATTCTTTATCTTTTCCACCGTATTTAAGACACCGACAGAATGTCCATGAGCCGTGTCAACCACCACAACATCTACATTGGCATCTACCAGAGCTTGAACTCTTTCCATGACATCCGCAGAAACACCTACAGCAGCACCAACAAGCAATCTTCCTCTCGAATCTTTTGCAGAATTAGGATATTCTACAGCCTTTTCAATATCTTTAATGGTAATCAATCCTTTTAAATTGTTGTCATCATCCACAAGAGGCAACTTCTCTATCTTATGCTTTTTAAGTATTTCCCGAGCCTCATCTATAGTAGTCCCAACAGGTGCAGTGACTAAATTCTCTTTTGTCATGACTTCTTTAATCGGCCTGTCTAAATTGCTTTCAAATCTTATGTCTCTGTTGGTGATTATCCCCACAAGTTTACTGCCAACTGTTATAGGCACTCCCGATATTCTGTATCTTTCCATAAGCTCTACAGCGTCTTGTATCTTGTGATCTGGTGTCAAATAGAAAGGATTTGTGATAACACCGTGTTCCGACCTTTTAACTCTATCTACCTCTAAAGCCTGTCTTTCTATGGACATATTTTTGTGTATTATGCCAATTCCTCCTTCTCTTGCTATGGCAATGGCAAGGGAAGATTCCGTCACAGTATCCATTCCTGCGCTAATCAATGGTATATTTAACATTATACTATTTGTAAGGCGTGTTTTAGTGTCAACCTCCTTCGGCAGCACATCAGATTTTGCCGGTATAAGCAGTACATCGTCAAACGTCAGTCCTTCTTTAACGAATTTATCAACCATTTTTATCCCCTTCCTCTAAAATTTATTATGCCTTAGTTTATAATAAAAATGCCCGAACAGAGAATTTCGTTCAGGCAAAAAAGAGTACAACAATAACTCCCCATAGTAAAGAGTTACGGCTCTTTGTAGATACTCCAGTGCCTATTCACCAGATTATATGCGGATAAGAATTTATTATTAAATTACTAAACAATATAACAAATTTAGATGTCCATGTCAACAGTACAAAAAAAATAACCGGGCATCCCCGGTTATTTTTCTTACATCATGTCCATACCTGCTCCTGCTGCTGGAGCTGGTGGATTCTTTTCTGGTATGTCTGCCACAACAGCTTCTGTTGTCAATATCATTGACGCAACAGATGCAGCATTTTGGAGTGCTGACCTTGTAACCTTCGTTGGGTCGACTATACCTGCTTTTAACATGTCTACAAATTCCTCTTTGTATGCATCATAACCAAAAGCAGGATCTTTTGATTCTTTTATCTTCTCAATGATCACTGAACCGTCTACACCAGCATTTCTTGCTATCTGCCTTACTGGTTCTTCTAATGCTCTAAGCACGATCTGAGCACCTGTTCTGAAGTCGCCTTCTAAAGAGTCAACTACTTTTTGTACTTCTGGTATGACATCCAACAGTGCTGTGCCACCGCCAGGAACTATACCTTCTTCCACAGCAGCTCTCGTAGCTGAAAGAGCATCTTCTATCCTATGTTTCTTCTCTTTAAGCTCTGTCTCTGTAGCAGCACCGGCTTGAATTACTGCAACACCGCCAGAAAGCTTAGCCAATCTTTCTTGCAGTTTTTCTCTGTCATAATCTGATGTCGTCTCTTCGATTTGAACTTTTATCTGATTTATTCTGTTCTTTATGTCTGCAGCATTTCCTGCGCCGTCAACTATTGTAGTGTTTTCTTTTGTAACTTTTACTTGTCTTGCACGACCAAGCATGTCTATTTTAGCTTCTTTGAGATCAAGACCTACTTCTTCAGATATTACTTGACCACCTGTCAAGATAGCTATGTCTTGAAGCATTTCTTTTCTTCTGTCACCAAATCCAGGAGCTTTTACTGCAACGCATGTAAATGTGCCTCTTAATTTATTTACTACTAATGTTGCAAGTGCTTCACCTTCAACATCATCCGCAATTATCAAAAGCTTCCTTCCTTGTTGTACTACTTGCTCCAGAAGTGGCAACAAGTCTTGGATATTTGAAAGTTTCTTGTCTGTGATGAGTATTAAAGGATCGTCCAAAACTGCTTCCATCTTGTCTGTATCAGTTACCATGTACTGTGAAATATATCCTCTGTCAAACTGCATTCCTTCAACTATTTCAATAGTCGTGTTCATTGACTTTGATTCTTCTACTGTTATTACACCGTCTTTGCCCACCTTATCCATTGCTTCAGCTATTAAGTTGCCGATCTCCTCGTCAGCCGCTGAAATTGATGCAACATGTGCTATAGAATCTTTTCCTTCTACTGGCTTTGAAATATTTTTTAATCCTTCAACAGCAGCATCGACAGCTTTTGCCATACCGCGTCTTAAAAGCATTGGGTTCGCACCAGCAGCTAAGTTCCTTAATCCTTCCAATACCATGGCTTGTGCCAATACAGTGGCTGTTGTCGTACCATCGCCAGCTACATCATTTGTCTTTGTTGCAACTTCCTTTAAAAGCTGTGCGCCTTGATTTTCAAAAGGATCTTCTAATTCAATTTCCCTTGCGATTGTAACACCATCGTTTGTAATTGTTGGTGAACCGTATTTTTTATCTAAAACAACATTACGGCCTCTTGGTCCTAATGTTACTTTAACTGTGTTGGCAACAGCATTTACGCCTCTTTCCAAAGCCTTTCTTGCATCTTCACCGTACAAAATTTTCTTTGCCATTTCTTCTACCTCCTTATTCTACTACAGCTAATATATCGCTCTGCCTTAAGAGAAGATATTCTTCTCCATCAAGTTTTACTTCTGTGCCAGCGTATTTTGAGAATATTACTTTGTCTCCAACTTTCACTTCCAACTCGACTCTTTTCCCATCTATGTATTCACCAGAGCCGACAGCAAGTACTTCACCTTGTTGAGGTTTTTCTTTTGCAGTGCCAGGCAATACAATGCCGCCTTTTGTTACCTCTTCGGCTTCAGTAACCTTTACTACAACTCTGTCACCAAGTGGTTTTAATCTCATAATATCCCTCCTCGAATTTTGTTAGCACTCATTCATGGCGAGTGCTAATCATCACACTTTTTATATTAGTTTAATTACAAGTTCATGGCAAACTCCAAATTCCTCTAATTTTTGCCGTTTTAGACGATTATTATAGATTTTTCCCATTTATCTTCTAATTATACGATTAATATTAAATTTACGCAAAAAAATGCAGGCTTTAGCTGCCTGCAACATTATTTACATTGCCATTTGAACTTTGTTGTTTCAGATAATTTATCATGTTGTACATAAACTGCTGCTGTTCTTTCGTAAGCATTGATTTAAGACCGTTTACCACTTCCGACTGCTGCTCTGTAAGTCCAAGATTTTTCGATACATCATCCTCTCTTGTTTCCCTTTCAGCATCATTGCTTTTTACATCTTCCACCATTTCATCACTTACGACATCTTTTGCATCTTTGATTTCTTCTATCTTTTTATCTTCTTCAGATCTGTCAAACAAATTATCCTTCACATCGCCTTTATCGCTTTCTCCCACCTTCTCGTGCCTTGATTCACTATTTTTTGAATTCATAATGCTTTCAGCCTTGTTCAAAGCTTCTACAAGCTTTATGTTTTTTATGATTTTCTCCGCCATATCCTTTTTATCATCTGGAATAACAGGTTTTATCGCTTCAAAAATGTCCAGAATTTTATCTATAATGTTATTTTTATCTCCTTCCACTTCGTATTTTTTCATTTTTTCGTTTAGATTTTGTATCCCTTCATGAAGCTTTATAAATTTGTCTATGATTATCTGCTTATCTTCTTTCATGTACGGTTTTACCGCTTTTAACATTCCGATCTGATCGAAGTCATCTTCTTGCATTTCGGCTTCTTGATTAAATTCCATCAACTGTTTGTGGCATTCAAGTATCTCGGCAATTTTTGTGAATATATCTATGTAGTACTGTTCTTTCCTGTGTAGATACGGTTTTACGCTTCCCATAAAGTTTTTGCTTTTCTCTATTATCTCAAATATATCCAAATCGCTTTTCTTCTCGTCGTTCTTTTTACTTTCTGTTTTATCATCTTTATCGTGTTCCACAATTTCCTCCCCTTCTTTTTTCTTTAAAAGCTGCCTTTCTCCTTCAATGCTTAAGCCATCAAAAATTTGAAACCTTATAAAAAATATTATGAAAAGTTCAATTATCAATACCTTTAGTAATTTTTCTTTATCCACGGCAAATCCCCCACTTCTTTAAATACTTCTTAAATAATATATGTATAGGGCAGGTTTATTATCACCTGCCCCATGCTTTTATTTCTTATCCACCACAAAAATACCTGGGACAAACAAGAAGATTATAAGGATCACTATTATGATCCAAATCCATCCACCGCCCCATGCTGCTCCTTTTCCTTCAGGCATATGAAAACCCCCTTCACATTATTTATCGACCACAAATATTCCAGGTACAAAGAGGAAAATTATTAGTATTATGATTATGATCCAGATCCATCCGCCACCCCATGCTGCTCCTTTTCCTTCAGGCATACTAAAAACCTCCTTTATTTTTTGGCCTCAAGGACCTAATACATTATACGTGATGTGTTAAATATTGTTACTGAAATTCATGGTGGCTAATGACCATAAAAAGCGCCTTGCTTTTTTTCGCGGTTTGTCTTGCTGCAAGACGACTAACAAAAGAAAGAAAAACAGCAAATCTTCGAATTCAAACTTTACATCCATTACGACAGTCAATATGACAAAAAAGAATAGAAGCGTATTTCCAGATATATTCATAAGATCAGCTCCATTTAATTTACTTTAATTCATTATATTCTTATTTTTGATTATTGATATTGATTTCGTTTTTTATGTAAAACAAATGGTCCTACCGCAAGATAGGACCATTTACTTTATTTGACTTGATTCAAGAATAATCCCATTCCACCGTCCATGATTATGACTAACAGTACGAAGAAGAACAGCAATGTTTCCATTGACCATGCTCCGCCAAACCATCCGCCGCCCATAAGGACAACGAGAATTAAGAAGAAGAACAGCAAATTGCTTTCGCCAAATACTGAACTTGTTCCTGCCATAATAATCCTCCTTTTAAAAATTTAAAATTTAATCAAGCTTTAGGCTCTTCAACTATGAAGCCAGGTACAAACAAGAAGATAAGAAGTATTATAATTATAATCCAGAACCATCCACCGCCTATCCATGATGCACCTTTCTCTGTGGGCATATAAATATCCCCCTTTCGCAAGATTTATGTCAGGTCTTTTTGACCTAATACATAATATGACACCGCCAATATTTGTGACACTCCCAATTTAAAAACTAACAAAAATTTGCCTTAAACATATTCTGATATAAGAAAGGGGGATTCAATCTATGGATATAATTTCTGCGCTAATTTTATCAGGTGTTATTCAAAGCCTTTATCCCAAAAGCAAAATAGACTCGAGGTTACTACGAAAAGCTTCCACATATAGAAGTGAGTGTGTTAGCGCTATTGTGTATTCCAATTTGCCATACGATGCGCTTAAAAAGAAGATAGAATCAATTGGAGGAACGATAAAGTACGAACTGCCTATTATTAACGGTTGGGCTGTAAACATACCGTGCAACAAGCTAAACAGCATCGCAAAAAATAAAGGTATCAAATTTATAGCCGAAGATTCAACTGTAAAAACACAGCTTAACATCGCCACACAAGAAATCAAATCAAGAGAGGCAAATGATCATGGATACACTGGTAAAGGCGTCACAATCGCTTTTTTAGACACAGGAATTTACCCTCATCCAGACTTCACTAAGCCCAAAAACAGGATAATTGCATTCCACGACATTGTAAACGGAAAAAAAAGTCCATACGATGACAACGGCCATGGCACACATGTAGCAGGTGATGCCGCATCCAGTGGCTACTTATCAGATGGCAAGTACAAAGGTGTAGCGCCTGAAGCAAATATAGTATCAGTAAAAGTTTTAGATTCCAGAGGCAGCGGCTCAACATCAGATATATTAACAGGTATGCAGTGGATACTTGACAACAAAGATAAATACAATATAAGAATCGTATCGCTTTCCATCGGTGAAACGCCATCATTGCCGCCTTTTTTAGACCCACTTGTCAAAGGAGTAGATAGACTCTGGAGAAGTGGCTTAGTCGTTGTAGTAGCAGCCGGTAATTCAGGACCATCTATAAACTCCGTCACATCGCCAGGAAACAGCATGAATGTTATAACAGTTGGTGCAGTTGATGACAAAAGGACTGTTGACACTTCAGACGATGAAATTGCCAATTTTTCAGGAAGAGGATCTGCATTCTTGCCGAAACCTGACGTAGTAGCACCCGGTGTAAAGATCGTATCAACTGCATCAGGAAATGTGCCTTTAGGGACTGACGACAACATCCTTCTCAACAAATCGTACAGAACAGCGTCTGGCACATCAATGGCAACACCAATTGTAGCAGGTGCTGCCGCACTGCTTTTGGAGAAAAATCCATCACTGACAAATTACCAAGTAAAAAATATTTTAAAGTCGACTACAACAAATGTTGACCACTATAGGTACTATTCGCAAGGATATGGAATGATAAATATAGAAATGGCATTAAAAAAAGTATGAGGTATTGCCTCATACTTTAATCTTTTTTTACGTCATTTTCATTAGCTGGAATCAGCGTCGGCAAGCCTCTTATCAGGTTAGCCGTAGCACCCGGTATGAATGTATACGTCAGTGCCGCATAAATCGCATACAGATACTGAAGATTGGAAAAACCTAATAGCGTAAAAATAGAAAGCAATGTAAAGCCAAAAAAGGTATCCATACTTATGCCGGTTGGCGGAGGAAATACAAGCTTAGGAAGCTTGCTGTTTTCATTTGGTGCTTCGAGGGAAATTGGCTCGGCAGCATAAATATTGTATATGGCTGGGAAAAATGAAATAATATCCGAAGCGGCCAAAAGTGCATTCAGTGCAATGGCAGAAAATTTTGTATCGTTAATCAAGATAAGTAAAAAAACAAAAAGTATGAACTTTGCTATATAAATAGGCTGTGTATCTGTCTCCATCTCCTCTAAAATCGGCGATATCGCATCCATCAATTTTTCCAATTTTTCTTCATCCATCGCATCAAAACTTTTAATATCTTCATTATCCATTAAAACACCTCATTTCTCGTTGAATCCTTTTAATCTCATTATATTCACAACGAGAAACGGGTGTGAGTAAATTCTATGCCAACATCACCCTATCATCCACAAATTCAGTACCATTGACCTCATTAAACATCTTTAAAAGCTTATCTACAGTAAGATTTTTCTTTTCCTCCTTCAAATCAAGCACGATACGTCCTTGATGCATCATTATTATCCTATTTCCAAATTCCAAAGCGTGCTCAAGATTGTGAGTAACCATAAGCGTAGTCAACTTATTCTCGTAGATGATCTTATTTGTAATTTCATTTATTATATTAGCAGTCCTTGGATCTAAAGCAGCGGTGTGTTCATCTAATAAAAGCAGCTTAGGCTTTGCAAATGTAGCCATAAGAAGTGTCAATGCTTGCCTTTGTCCTCCAGATAAAAGCCCAACTTTCGTCTTCAATCTGTTTTCCAGACCTAATCCTAATTCAGCCAACTTTTCCTTGAAAAATTCCCTATTTTTCTTGTTAAGCCCCATTTTAAGGTTTAGTCCAGTGCCTTTTGAATAAGCAATTGATAAATTTTCATCAATCGTCATAGATGGAGCTGTTCCTAAAAGAGGGTTTTGAAATACCCTGCCTATATACCTGGACCTTTTATATTCAGGATACGATGTCACATCCAAATCATCGATGACGACAGAACCACTGTCAACAGGATACGCTCCAGCTATCAGATTGAGAAGCGTAGATTTGCCTGCGCCATTGCTGCCCACAATCGTTATAAAATCACCGTCATCTACTTCGAGATTCAATTTATTAAATACCTGAATCTCATTAGGGGTATTTTTATAGAAATATTTATCCACATCTATAAGCTTTAACATTGTAAATCCCCCTTTTCAGTTAGAGCTTAAAACAATTTTCTTCAATCCAGGCAGTGACAATGCCACAACTACTAATATGGCAGTCAAAAGTTTTAGATCTGTCGGATTAAATCCTATTGTAAGGGCTATTGCTATTGCACTCCTGTAGACTATCGATCCTACGACGGCAGAAATCACTGCCCACAATATATTTCTCTCTCTTATCAATACTTCACCGATAATGACAGAAGCAAGTCCTGCAACAAGTGTTCCAATGCCCATGCCAGCATCGGCAAAGCCTTGATACTGCGACACTAACGATCCTGCCAAAGCAATATAAGCATTTGATATTACAAGTCCCAGCGTAATCGTAGCATTTGTGTTTATTCCCATGCTGCGAACCATCTGCTGATTGTTTCCTGTGGCTCTCAGCGCAAATCCCGTCCGCGTCTGCAAAAAATAATTTGTCAAAAGCAACATAAAAACGACAATAAGTCCAAAAAATAGTATGTTTTTATAGCTTCCTGCAAAATCAAAGTAGTCAAATATAGATCTATTGCTAAGCATAGGTATGTTTGACTTTCCCATTATGCGCAAGTTTATAGAGTAAAGAGCAGTCATCGTAAGTATACCTGCTAATAACTCCGTGATTTTTAGCTTCGTATTCAAAAATCCCGTGATTAAGCCAGCTAATCCCCCAGCAATGATGGAAATAAAAATAGAAAAAACAGGGTTTGCACCACTTGTTATGAGTTTTGCTGTAACGGCAGCCCCTAAAGTGAAGCTGCCCTCTACAGTCAAATCAGCAAAATTTATTATCTTAAAAGATATATAGACACCAAGTGCCATTATGCCATAGACAAGCCCCTGCTCTAATGTAGAAATGGCAAAAGACATTGTATAGACCCCCAATTATATCTATTTATTTGATGACCTCTTGTGCTTTCTTCATGATAGAATCTGGTATTTTAAAACCAATGGCATCTGCTTCTTTTTGATTTAGTATAAGCTGCAGATTCTTAGCAGTTTCCACTTTTATATTGGCAGGCTTTTCACCTTTTAAAATCTTAATAGCCATTAAACCTGCCTGATAACCTAAGTCGCTGTAGCTTATGCCAAGCGTAGCCAATGAGCCGCCTTCAACCATTCCTTTCTCTGCTGCTATTACAGGTATCTTCGCTGAATTAGTGACCTTTATTATAGCCGCAACAGAAGAAGCAACAGTGTTATCTGTCGGCAGCCATATGGCATCAACTTTCCCTACTAAAGATTGTGCCGCTTGGCTTACTTCGCTGCTATTTGATACAGTAGCTTCTTTTACGCTAAAGCCTAATTTTGCTGCATCGTCTTTCGCAATCTTCACCTGAACTGTAGAATTGACTTCACCTGCATTGTATATTATCCCTATCCTTTTAGCATCTGGAACCAAGTCCTTTATCAATTTTAACTGATCGTTTATAGGCTCCATATCGGAAGTACCTGTCACATTTCCGCCAGGATTATCCAACGATTTTACAAGCCCAGCAGCGACAGGATCTGTAACAGCAGTAAACACAATTGGAATAGTAGAAGTAGCTTTTTTAACTGCCTGTGTAGTAGGCGTCGCTATGGAAAAAATTAAATCGACATTTTTATCAACGAACTTTTTGGCTATTGTCTCAGCCGTCGACATATCACCTTGAGCGTTTTCCTTGATATATGTGACATTTTTCCCTTCTTCATAGCCATTGTCTTTCAAAGCTTTTATAAACCCTTCTCTTGCGCTATCAAGCGCTGGATGCTCAACTATCTGTGTGATGCCAATTGTTATCATCTTTCCCGTACTACCAGTAGACGTTGTCTTGCTTTGGCATCCAGATACGGCAAAAGATATTATAAAAAAAGCTGCCAAAGCAAAGATAGACTTTTTCATAAAAACTCCTCCCCTTGCATGGCAACAACAAAAATCCTACCGTGCTACCATGCTAAATTTCAAATGACACTTTTGATAAAATTTTCATTAATTAATAAAATAGTAAGATAAAAACATTTATTAGTCAATAAAAGTTTTTTGTAATATTTATTAGAAAATTTGAATATGCCTTAAAATAATTAATCTTGATGTAAATATCATCAATAAAGTATAATTATAGTAAATTTATCGTCTGTTTTCTTTAATTTTTCTACCGGTAGAGAAAAATTTTAATTTTATTAAATTTTAAAAAATGGGAGGATTTCTATGAAAAATTCGTTTAAAAAAGCATCAATGCTTTTAGGCATCGTAATGACAGCTTCACTTTTGTTTTCAGGCTGCATCAAAAACACCAGCGCTACAAGCAGCGACAAAATAAACGTAGGAGCCCTTTTTGAATTGACAGGACAGGTAGCCTCATACGGAACTTCTGAGTACAACGCGGTAAAACTGTATGTAGATGATGTAAACAAAAACGGTGGCCTTCTTGGAAAACAGATTAACCTTATCAAGGCTGATAACAAATCCGCAACAGATGAATCAATAAATCAGGCTACAAAACTTATCGTTGAAGACAACGTAGTGGCAATATTAGGACCTGCAACAACAGGTAACACAAAAGCAGCTTCTTCAATTGCATTAAGCAAAAACATACCTCTTATAACCCCATCTGGCACGTCTTTTGATGTAACTGTCGATCCAAACACAAATAAAGTAAAAAGCGAAATATTCAGAGCATGTTACACAGACCCATATCAAGGCAAAGTGATGGGCGAATTTGCCGCAAAAGATCTAAGTGCAAAAACTGCTGTCATATACATTGACGACAAAAGCGACTACAGCAAAGGCCTTGCTCAAAGCTTCAAAGATCAGTTCGAAAAACTTGGTGGAAAAGTGATAGATCAAGAAGCTTACGTTGCAGGCGATCAAGATTTTAAGTCGACGCTTACTAAGATAAAGGGGTTAAATGCTGACGTCATATTCATACCTGGATACTATCAAGACACGGCAAAGATAGCTAAGCAAGCGAGAGAGATGGGTATAAATACGCCTTTACTTGGCGGTGACGGCTGGGATTCACCTGATCTACTGAAGATAGCAGGTGCATCTGCATTAAACAACGTCTATTACAGCAACCACTTCATATCGACAGATCCAGATCCGACTGTTCAAGACTTCATAAAGAAGTACAAAGACGCTTACGGTACAGAACCTGATGCTTTTGCCGCTTTGGCGTATGACTCAGCAGGTATGTTGGTACAAGCGATAAAAAATGCAAATTCAACTGACCCGGCAAAAATAACAGAAGCCTTGGCAAATTTGAAAAACTTCAAAGGTGTTACAGGCAATATTTCCATAGATGCTCAACACAATCCTATAAAACAGACAGTAATAATAGAATTGAAGGACGGTAAACAGACACTTAAGAAAAAAGTAAGTGCTGAATAAAAATCGTAAGATAACTTTAGAAAATACGGCAATGCGGTCACCTTGTGGCCGCATATATTTTAATATATTTAAACTTGAGGTGATGTTTATGAAGACATTTATTGAGCAGCTTATAAATGGTCTATCCTTAGGAAGTATATACGCGCTTATTGCCCTTGGATATACCATGGTTTACGGCATAATGAAACTTATAAATTTCGCTCATGGCGACATATACATGGTAGGTGCATTTACAGGATTCTTCGCATCCACATACTTTCACCTTGGATTTATACCATCTCTCCTATTGGCAATGCTGGTAAGCCTTATACTTGGCGTGACAATAGAGCGTGTGGCATACAGGCCATTAAGAGATAAGTCAAAAATCTCAATATTGATTACAGCCATCGGCGTCTCACTTTTGCTGGAAAACGGAGGCATAATCCTTTTGTCTCCGCAAGTCAGAACGTATCCTCAAATTTTCAAGCAGCACATGTACTCATTTTTAAACGGCGTAATCACCATATCAAACCAGCAGATCGTCATATTTGTCGTATCCATAATCATGATGGTGGGACTTCAGCTTATCATCTACAAGACAAAGATGGGAAAGGCCATGAGAGCTGTCTCCACAGACCCTGATGCTGCAAGACTTATGGGAGTAAATGTGGATAGGACCGTTTCATTCACATTTGCCATAGGCTCTGCCCTTGCCGCTGTCGCAGGTGTCTTAGTTGGCATATACTACAACTCCATAGATCCTTTAATGGGTATAATGCCAGGCTTAAAAGCATTCATAGCAGCAGTATTGGGAGGAATAGGCATAATACCAGGTGCTATGGTTGGAGGCCTTTTGATGGGTGTCATAGAAGCACTTGTTTCAGGCTATGGCAGCTCCCTATACAGAGATGGCGTTTCATTTGCAATACTCATAATCATATTGCTAATAAAGCCAACAGGACTCTTTGGCAAAAATGTAAGAGAGAAAGTGTAGGTGGTAAAGTTGAAGCAAATATTGAAAAACAGATTACTTATATTTTTAGGGCTGTTGGTCTTTTACGCCATAATACAGATTTTGCTGTCGACAAACATATTAAACGACTATTACGAAATAAACATTGTTCTCATGTGCATAAATGTAATACTTGCTGTAAGCCTTAACCTTATAAATGGATTTACAGGACAATTCTCCTTAGGACATGCAGGATTCATGTCAATCGGTGCATACACATCAGCTATCATAACGTACAAATTGGGACTTCCATTTCCATTGGCATTATTAGTAGGAGGCATAGCAGCAGGCATAGCCGGAATCTTGATAGGAATACCATCATTGAGATTAAAAGGAGACTACCTTGCTATAACAACACTTGGATTCGGAGAAATAATTAGGGTAATCTTTTTAAACACCGAATACGTGGGTGGAGCCAGCGGCCTATCTGGAATACCAAAGTACACAAACTGGACGTGGGTATTCTGGATGGCAGTCATAACCGTCGTCTTAATCAGAAACTTCATAAATTCCAGCTACGGCAGATGCTGTGTAGCAATCAGAGAAGACGAGACAGCAGCCGAATCTATGGGCATAAACACAACTTTCTACAAGACATTGGCATTCACGATAGGTGCATTTTTCGCAGGAATAGGCGGTGCCCTTTACGCTCACAACTTCTACATCATACAGCCAGAAACATTCAACTTCATGAAATCATTCGATATCTTAACAATGGTTGTATTAGGAGGACTGGGCAGCATAACAGGGTCCATCCTATCAGCCATCTTCTTGACTTTTGTATATGCACTTTTGCAGGATTATGCTGCACTAAGAATGGTAATATACGCTCTCCTTTTGATCATCGTAATGCTATTTAGACCAGAAGGATTGATGGGTACAAGAGAATTTTCTCTCAAAAAACTATTCAAGAAAGGGGAGAAAAGCAGTGAGTTTACTGTCAATTAAAGACGTATCTATAGACTTTGGCGGCATAAAGGCCCTGATAGATGTCAACATAGAACTGGAAAAAGGCTCTTTAACAGGACTTATAGGACCAAATGGTGCTGGAAAGTCAACAGTATTCAACATAATAACCGGTATATACAAGCCTACATCAGGAAAAGTGACATTTGACGGAAAAAACGTATCAACAAAACCGTATAACAACACAAAGCTTGGCATAGCAAGGACATTTCAAAACATACGTCTATTTAAAAACCTAACTGTCCTTGACAATGTCAAGATAGCTCAGCACATTCACGTGCAATACGGACTTTTAAGCTCCTTTATTCAGCACAAGAAATACTTAGATGGAGAAAAAACACAAGACAAACAAGCGATGGATCTCCTTAAAATATTCAATCTTGATAAGCACGCTTTAAACCTTGCCAAAAATCTGCCATACGGCGAACAGAGAAGACTTGAAATAGCAAGAGCACTGGCAACAAAGCCAAAGCTTTTGCTCTTAGATGAACCTGCAGCAGGAATGAATCCACAGGAGACAAAAGAGCTTACAGACACAATAAGATTCATAAGGGACAAATTTGACATAACAATACTCTTGATTGAGCACGACATGTCTTTAGTAATGGATCTTTGCGAAGACATATACGTCATGAACTACGGGAAAATAATAGCACATGGCACACCAGACGAAATCAAGAAAAATCCAGAAGTAATAGCTGCATACCTTGGAGAAGAAAGCCCTGATGAAAGTGAAATTTTATCAATTGAAGGAGGTGCTTAAAACATGTTAGAGGTAAAAGATCTCAACGTATCATATGGAATGGTCAATGCCTTAAAAGGCATTGATTTAAAAGTAAATAACGGTGAAATTGTTACGATAATAGGTGCAAATGGCGCAGGCAAAAGCACTACTCTAATGACAATATCAGGCATATTGAAGCCAAAAAAAGGCTACATCAAATTCGATGATGTAGACATAACAAAAAAACCTGCTCAAAATATAGTGGATATGGGTATCTGCCAAGTGCCAGAAGGAAGAAGAATATTTGCCAACATGACTGTAATGGAAAACCTTGAGATGGGAGCATATCTCAGGAAAGACAAAATGGTAAAAAGCGACATAGAAAAAGTATTTCACCTATTTCCACGTCTAAAAGAAAGGCATAAACAGATTGCCGGCACTTTAAGCGGTGGTGAGCAGCAGATGCTGGCAATAGGGCGTGCATTGATGTCAAAACCAAAAGTGCTTTTGCTAGACGAACCATCAATGGGACTTGCGCCCATCGTAGTGCAAGACATATTTAAGACGATAAAAGGCATAAATGAAGACGGCACCACCATCCTTTTGGTAGAGCAAAACGCTAAAATGGCTCTATCTATTGCAGACAGAGCATACGTCCTTGAGACAGGCAACATCTCACTTGAAGGTGCTGCATCTGTCTTAAAAGACGATGAAAGGGTTAAAAAGTCGTATTTAGGAGGTTAAAAAGTGGGTTCGCAATGAACCCTCTTTCTTATAAATTTAATATTTCAATGATCTATGCCCAAGTCCAATGGCAACTTCGTTTAAGTTTAGCATTCCAACGGCGAAAAATGCACAGACGCAAAGGTGTTCGCCATAAAATGCTATTCCAATCTTGCCACCTATATTAAGCCCCATAGCTTTATCTTTTAGCTGTATTATTGCCTCATGTGTTGCACCTGCAACAGCGCCTTCTCCCACATGATTGTCCTCCACAACACCTTCTCTTTTTGCCGCAACAACTGCCCTTTCTATTATCTTTGAAATTGAATTAATGTATTCGCCGCCATAATCCACAGCCGCTACCTTTATGCCCTCTTTCCCATACTTCTCCTTTAATACGGCTTCGTCTTCTCTCCTTGACATAGCCATTCTTATGGCTACTCTTGCAACATCTATGCTCCTTATTTCTTTCATATTCACAGCCCCTTCAAAGGGCACCTCCTTCATGATTTAAAATACTTTCAGCATTATTTCGTATACGATAGGTATAAATATTGACGGAAGCAAATTCCCAATCTTTATCTTTGTCAAATTCAGCATATTTAACGATATGCCTATTATCAAGACGCCGCCAATGGCAGACATGTCCGCTATCACGTTAGCATTCAATAAATCTTTAAGAAGCGATGCGCACAAAGTTATAGAGCCTTGATATAAAAGGACGCTTATGGATGATATCATGACGCCTATCCCTAATGTAGATGCAAATATTATGGAAGATATACCGTCCAACATGGATTTGGCAAACAGTATACTGTGATCACCTTGCAAACCATCCTTTAATGCACCTACAATCGCCATCGCTCCAACGCAGTATATGAGGCTTGCTGTTACAAAGCCTTCGCTTATCTTATTTTCACCATTTCTCGATAATTTCCTCTCTAAAAAATCGCCAAATTGATTAAGCTTTTTCTCTATGTCCAGCAGTTCACCTAAAATACCGCCTATTGCTAAACTTATTATCACTAATAGCAAATTTTTGTATTTCAATGCACTGTCAAATCCTATTATCAATACGCTTAAAGATATAGCCTGCATAACCGTCGACTTTATTCTGTCTGGAATGCCAATTTTAAATAAAGTACCAACAAAACTACCCACAACAATAGATGCTGCATTGACAAACGTTCCTACCATCTAATTTTTCCTTTCTTTAAACACGTCTTTTGACACATGATCTTTTGCATAGTTAAAAAGGTATTGCTGCGCAAATCCAGACAAATCACCGAATTTTTCTTTAGCAAAGCTCTGCACATCAGAATTGTTTGTCTTCCTCTTTAGATATAAAAATTCTACAACTCGCTTTATCCATACATCTGTTGGAAATGCCTCATATCTTCCGATGGAATAAAGCATGACACAGTCTGCAACTTTTGGCCCAACGCCTCTTATGCTCATGAGTATATTACGTACATCGTAAGTATCGTAAAGCTGCAACTCAAAAAGATTTATTTCGTCATTAAACACTTTTAGCGCTGCATCGATTATATACTTCGATCTGAATCCACATTTGCTTTTACTTAGCAATTCCAGATCTGCCATTATGAAATCCTGAACTTTCGGAAATGTGTAATAAGTCTTATCCCTATAGACAATAGGATGGCCCAATAACCTGCTTAAATTCTCTATGACTTTTTTTATCTGTGGAATCCGATTGTTCTGAGATATGATAAATGATATAAGCGTCTCCCACGTGTCTTGCCGCAAAATCCTTATGCCTTCGCCATACTTTATGGCTGCTTTTAAAATCTCGTCCTGCGAAAGCGTCTCTTTTATCTTGCCGTAGTCTCTTCCCAAGTCAAAGTAATCATACCATATATCATTAAAATCTGCCAAAGTGGTATTATCAATCGTCAATATATCTCCATCTAATTTTACATTTATTACCCTGTCAAATGCGACCCCCGTATAACTTCCATCATCTTCTTCATTCCATCTGAAACATTGTCCACATTCTAATGTCTCTTTAAGGTTAAAATCCTTGATTCCATGCACTATAACCTTAGAACCGGACTGTTCAACTAAATATCTCATTCTCCTCATCACCCACATATAGGTTTTTTACTGCCTTACTACATAATATTTACTGACCTCTACAATTATTATATAATTTTTTGAAGATAAAAAAAAGGCTTATTTGCCTTTATCAAGTATTTCTCGGGTTTTAAGTATCTTGTCATTTCCCTTTATATAAAGTGATTTAACGTGAATCTTTATGTCAAGCACATTTAAAGATGTCATGTACTCTACGACACTTTTTATCTTTTTTATAGCTCCTCTTAAAACGCTGTTTATAGGCGTACCATGCACCATTACAATCTCTATTTTTATTATTATTCCTTCTGTGTAGTTCTCTGTTATGACTTTATTTATTTTATAAATGCCTTCAAATTTCTTCGCTTCATTTAATACAATAGAGTTTATTACATTTTCAGAGATTGTGTATTTGCCAAGATAGCTGTAGTATGGCCTCACTACCGTCTTCTCAAAGTCTATCTCTTTTCGTCTAAATATCCTCAATGGATCTATAAAATACCCTGAAAAATGCTTTTTGACTTCAAATGTCGGTACAGGTATTACATGCATCCCTTCCTCATATCTTTTCTTTCTTGCAAGCTCTATCTCATCATGTGATAATATATCTTCTATATATATTCGCTCAGCAACAGGCGGTAAATTAAGCCTTTCAGCGATTTTGTCCACCATCTTGTCAGACGTTCCTATTATCAATATTTTATCTGGATTTATTTCTTCAATCGATTTTTTAACCTCTCTGGCGTGCTCATCATCTGTAAAAATAGCTCTTCTTATAGCTGACAATTTTGTCTTTTCTCTTTTGGCAGAAACCCCTGATATGATCCTGTTTTCACATATTAAAAGGCCATCATCTATGATGTACTTTATACCGTATTTCCCTGCAACAAACGACGCATGATGACTTTTGCCGCTTCCACTGGCTCCAACAAAAGAATATACCTTCAATTGATACCCTCCATGATTAAAAATGATGACTATAGGTTATATTATACGGCAACAATTGTATTTTGCAATAAAAATTTAATTTTTCTTTTTTATGCTTAGTTTTACCAATGTCTGTAAAAATTTAATGGCAAATTCCATGTCTATATTGCTTTTAGAAAATGTTATTATAAACACTAAGATGACTATGCTTACAGCTATGAAAGTCAACTGCATATCCATCTTTTCACCCCACCTTCACATGAGTTATAATGGCCTCAATGAAAGTGAATCAAAATGTTTTGTTGTGCCATCACGTATGATTATACAACTTTTATCGGTAAAAATGTGGACTTAGGAATCAAAATGTCATTTTAAGGAACGAAAAGATTATCATTCGTTTATCTCATAAGACGGTATTAAGACAGTCACAGAAAAATATTCATCATCGATATTTATGTTTATATCCCCATCATATCTTTTAACAATATCCCTTACGATAGATAGCCCATTGCCCCTTCCAGTGCCTTTCGTTGTAAAGCCATCACATAAGATGTTTTGTTTAACATAATCACTGACAGCCCAGGTATTTTTGACAACAAAGATGTAGTCAACTGGATCTGAATTTAAAATTATCTCCATCTTTCTATCCTTTTTTAGCCTTTCACATTCTTCTGTAGCATTATCTATCAAATTTCCCAAAATAGAGCATACATCATTAACCACTTTCTGCCTGATCTTCAAATCAACCGTACAAATAAATCGAACTGATATATCCTTTTTTATCGCCTTGCTTATTTTAGAATACAAGAGAAGATCTAATATGTCGTTTCCAGTATCAACTTTTATAAGGCTACTGCTTATGTCGTCAATGTAAGTCTTTAAAAATTCTTCAGCATCTTTGTACTTCATTTGTCTTATCAATTCATACAAAATCAGTATATTGTTCTTCAATTCATGTTTATTTTTTCTGTATAAATTATTTTGTTCTTCTACAAACTTGAGTTTAAAATCATTAATGATATTTTGGTACTCGTTTTTTCCATTTGTATATATCATCCTTATTATGGTAAAAACCAAAATATTTATAATGAAAATCGTAAAAAATAAAAACAATTTAAAGTCAGCCGGCATGAAATACCCTTGTTTATAGTAAATGCTGTTGCTTATCGTAATTATGACAAAAGTCATATACACAAAAAACAGTGCAATTATCTTATTCAAACTTTTCCTTACCATGTCATCACCACGAGATCTAATTTGCTTTCATATCATCCGGCTGGCTTAATATATCTTTCAATCTATCTCTGAATTCACTGTATAATTTCTTTGTTAGATATGCCTTTTTATTTTTATCTCTAAAGCTTATTTCAAGTGATGTTCTACTTACAGGTTTAATAGAATAAACTTTATATAGATTTACTATATAAGATCTGCTGGTCTTAAAAAACACTTTTTTGTTGAGGAGTTTGTAGACATCGCTAAGAGAAGTGTTTGACATAAAATCTTCAAACGCAGTGCAGAAAAAGGTTTTTTTCCTGTTAGCCTCAATAAAGTATATGTCATTTGTATTGACTAACCTCACGTCTTCACCGCATCTTACCTCTATTACAAAAGATGAATCGCTAAATTTTCTCTTTACCCTTTCAATAGTATTAATCAACCTGTTGTAATTTATAGGCTTTACAATATAGTCAGCAGCATATAGTTTTACAGCATCTTTTATATATTCATCATACGACGTTACGAATATGACCTCTGTATTTGGCAGCAAATCTCGAATATTTTTAACGACTTCTATTCCTGTCATTTGTGGCAGTTTTATATCCAATATGGCTAAGTCAGGTTTCACCTTTAGTATGGCATTTAATAAATCTCTTCCTTCGTTCGTGATGTATTCAACTTGAACATCGCTTATCTCCATGACCCTTTTGCTTATCTCTTTTCTAAGCGAATCTTCATCTTCAGCGATTATGGCTTTTAACATAACATCACATCCCTTTATGATTTTCCAACAATATAAATATTCGATATAAAAGAGAGAATTCCTTCAAAAAATGATAACCAATAGAAAAAAGAGAATAAGATGTCCTCATTCCCTTATGCAGAAATGAAAATGCCTATTTAATTGTACATCTAATATGTTCTACACTAATTATACAACAATTTTTAAAACTAAAATCGATTTAGAACGAAAATGACAAAATAAGGAACGAAAATGCAATATACCATCAAACCAATGTATCGATTAAAAGTTTTACGTTTAGAGCAGTTATAATCACCGCTAAAATAATTAAAACAGCTTTACTGGCTTTGCTGTTTGCATAATCGCCCATGACCTTCTTCGATGATGTAAGATAAATTTGAGTAAACACTGTAATCGGCAATTGTATGCTTAGTATCATCTGAGAAAATATCAAAACTTGAAATGAGTCTTTAAATAAAAATATTACAATAATCGCTGCAAAAAGCGAGATAAATATTCCTGTAAGCGTGTGTTTGTCTTTTATGTTGTAAGGTTCTTTAAAAATCCCAGCGTATATGGAACCACCTGCAATTCCAGATGTTACCGTTGATGAAAAACCTGAGAACAAAAGTGCTATTGCAAATACCAAAGATGCCTTCCCTCCAACAATAGGCTTCAAAAGCTCTCCTGCCTGCTCCAGCATATCCACAGCAATGCCTTTAGTGTAAAATGCCGCAGCCGAAAGAAGTATCATAGCACTATTTATGGCCCAACCTATAATCATCGAAAACAATGTATCAAGAAATTCAAATTTAAGCTGCTTTCTGACAACCGATTCATCCTGCAAGTTCCATTGGCGGCTTTGAATGATTTCCGAGTGGAGGAACAAATTGTGTGGCATTACGACAGCACCTAAAACGCTCATGATTACAACCATGGAACTATGAGGTATTGATGGATTTATCCAACTTATAGCTGCTGCTTTCCAATCGATCTTCACCATGTATACCTCAAACAAAAATGAAAGTCCTATAAGTGACACAAACCCGATTATGATCTTTTCTAAGCGCTTGTAAGAATTTGTATAAAGCACTAAAGATATGACTAATAGCGCTAAAACCGCCCCGATTTTTACAGGTATATTGAAAAGCATCTTTAGAGCTATAGCTGTACCTAATAGTTCTGCTGTAGATGTAGATACTGATGCAGCAACAGCCGACAGCAGGATAAATTTCGAAAGCCTGCTGTCTATAAATATGGATGTAGCTTCAGACAAACAGTAGCCTGTGACGATTCCAAGATGCGCTGCATTGTGCTGCAATATGATGAGCATTATTGTTGACAGTGTTATAACCCACAGCAGCTTATACCCATATGTTGAACCTGCAGAGACATTCGTGGCCCAATTTCCCGGATCTATAAAGCCTACCGTAACCAATATCCCTGGTCCAACGTATTTCAGAAAATTGACGAAAGGGACGACACTTCTATCTTCCTTAAGAAAATCTCCAATGGTTTTTATAAATTTCTTCATCTTTGCCTCCAAAGCAATACAAAAAAATAAATGGATTGTACCATTTATTTTTCTTCGACTTTAGCTTTAAGCAGATTTTCTTCATTTATGCGATACGACAATGTCAACAAGCTATCGCTTAAATGCACATTTTCCAGTATCACGTCATCGGGAACCTTTAAATCTATAGGAGAAAAGTTCCATATGGCTTTTATGCCTGCTTTCACTAATCTATCGGCCATAATCTGCGAATTATCCTTTGGTATGCAAAGTATGGCAATGTCTATCTTATTTTTAGACAAAAAGTCCTCTAATGTCTCCACATCCATTATCTCTATATCTCTTATTTTAAGTCCAAACAATCTTGGATTGACATCAAAAATTCCCTTTAAGCTAAATCCAGTTCTCTCAAAATTTGTGTAGTTTGCTATGGCCTGTCCAAGATTACCTGCACCAATGATAATAGTGCTGTATGTCTTATCTAAACCTAAAATCTTTGTCAGAGTATTGTAAAGCTCTTCTACGTTGTAACCATAACCTTGCTGTCCAAATCCGCCGTAATTATTGAGGTCCTGCCTTATCTGCGAGGCAGTCACGCCCATCCTTTCGCTTAACTCTCTGGATGAAATCCTTTTTACATCATTTTTCAATAATTCTTCTAAATATCTATGGTATCTCGGCAATCTCCTTATTACAGGCATTGGCACTATTGTTTTTTTAGTCATAAAATCACCCCAGACAAAATCCTAATAAAGAAATTATATTACATTGTAAATAATATGTCAACCTGGAAATATCTATTTTTTTACTGAGCAGGTTCCCACTTGTTGTAATCGCTGTTCATTATCACTATATCAACTCTCCTGTTAAGCTGCCTATTTTTATCGCTGTCGTTTGGCACTATTGGACGATACTCACCATACCCTACAGCCGAAATTTTTGCCGGATCCATCTTTACGTCATTCACCAAAATCTCAACCACATTTGTGGCTCTTATGACAGAAAGCTCCCAGTTTGAATGAAATTGATTATTGTTTATGGGCACATTATCTGTATACCCCTCGACGCGGATGTAATTGGGCATCGATTTTAATATGTTTCCTATTTTTATCAATGTCTCTTTCTGCTCAGGTTTGACATCTGCTGAACCAGTATCAAATAGCAATGTATCATTTAGGCTTATGACAAAACCTCTCTCGTCCACCTTGTAAGTCACCATGTTTTGAAGGTTGTACTGCTTTATAAGCTTGTCGAGCTGTGATGCAATCGAATTGTCGTTAGTGCCATTTGTACCTGTAGTCTTAATGCTGCCAAGTATGCTATTTCCACTTTGTTGACCTATGACGTAATTCGTTCCATCAAAAGTTTTACCAAGTGATGCAGCAATTTGCTGAAATTTCTGAGAATTAACCGTACTTATAGTATAAAGCACAATAAAAAATATCATTAGCAGCGTTATCATGTCAGAATAAGTAAGCAACCATCTTTCACTGTTGTCCTTTTTCCCTTCATCTTCTTCATGCCTTATCATCAGCAATTTCACCTTTCACACTTTGTTCTTTTGCTTTAGCAACTGATTCCCTTTCAACTACAAATGTCAGCAACTTCTTCTCCACTATCTTAGGATTTTCACCAGCCTGCAGTGAAAGGCTGCCTTCTAAGATTATCTCCTTTTCCGTCTTTTTGATCTGCGCTTTGTTCTTAAGCTTATTGCCTATAGGCAGCCATACAAGGTTAGCCATACTTACACCATAAAGTGTAGCTATAAAAGCAACAGCTATTGAAGGCCCCAACTTATCTGGTTCACTGAGATTTCCCAAGACGTGAACAAGTCCCATAACCGTACCTATGATACCCATGGTTGGGGAATATCCGCCAGCAGCTTCAAAGATGCTGGCTTCTCTTTTAAGCTCTTTATCTTCTATGTATATCCTATTTTCCATAGTAGTCCTTATAAGCTCAATATCCGCACCATCTATGACAAGCTCAATGCAGTCTTTTAAAATAGGATCGTAGTTTTTAATTTCATCTGACTGCAACTCCTGTTCAAGGCTTAAAAGTCCTTCGCTTCTGGCTTTTTGAGCGAGATACACAAAATACCTGATTATATCACCGTATTTGTTGCCTTCCTCTTTAAAAGCCTTCCCAATCAATTTCGGAAGTTTCAACATATCTTTCATCGAAAAAGAAGTCATAGTAGCGCCTATCGTTCCACCTAAAACTATAAGTGCTGCCGATACACCTATTAAAGACGCAACGCTTCCACCCTCCATGACAAATGCTAAGATGAGAGAGCCAAACCCTAACAAAATCCCTAATAACGTCGAAAAATCCATACACATTCACCTCGTTAATTTTGACATATATAATATCGGCAACAAAACCATAAAAATTAAATATCAATTGCACTTTAAATAGGACATAATCTTTGATATATTATATTATAACAGGAGGAGTATTAAATGGCTATAATATCAGCAAATAACGTAAATTTATCATACGGAATAAATAGCATATTAGAAAATATATCTTTCATTGTAAATGAAGGAGATAAAATAGGTGTTGTAGGAGATAATGGAGCTGGAAAATCGACTCTATTTAAGCTTATAGTAAAAGATCTTCAGCCTGACATCGGAAACATATCGATGCCACTAATAAGCGTAGGATATCTTGAGCAAAACGCCTATATAATAAGCAACAAGTCTATTTACGATGAAGTCAAGACAGTCTTTCAAGACATTGAAAATCTTGAAAATGAAATAAAGAAGCTGGAAAAATTGATAGCAGATACAAAAGATGAATCTAAATTATATAAGCTTCTTGACGAATATTCAAAGTTGACAGATGAATACAACAAAAAAGAGGGTTATTCGGTTGACAGCAAAGTTCGAGGCGTGCTTATAGGATTAGGCTTTAGCCAAGAAGAATTTGATAAACCTGTTTCTACCTTAAGCGGTGGCCAAAAGACAAGGCTTATGCTGGCAAAGGCGCTTTTAAAAGATCCTGACCTTCTTCTTTTAGATGAGCCTACAAATCATCTTGATATACCTTCCATAGAGTGGCTTGAGCAGTATTTGAGATTTTTTAGAGGAACTGTAATGGTCATATCACATGACAGATTTTTTCTCGACAGAATCGCAACTCGAATATTTGAGATAGAAAATAAGACATTGAAATCCTACGATGGAAATTACACAGAGTACGTAAAGAAAAAGAATGAAGAAATAAGCATAATGATGAAGGCTTATGAAGAGCAGCAAAAGGAAATCAAGAGAATACAGGAAATGATAATGATACAGAAAAATCGCCGCCGCGAAAAATCAGTAAAAATGGCTGAAAGCAAGCAAAAACTTCTGGACAAGATGGAGAAAATAGATAAGCCTTCTATAAACAATGAAACAATTAAACTTTCGTTTGATTTTATAGAAAAAAGCGGAAATGATGTTTTAAAGGTATCTGACCTCTCATTGTCTTTCGATAAACCTGTATTTCACAATATAAGCTTTGAAGTCTACAAAGGAGATAGAATAGCTATCTTAGGGCCTAATGGCGTAGGAAAAACTTCTCTCCTTAAAACCATCGTAGGCGAGATTGCAAATTACGAAGGAAGCATAAGCTTAGGCACAAATGTATCGATAGGCTATTATCAACAGGAGTTTTCAAATCTAAACGATGAGAAAACAATAATCGACGAAATATGGGATGAAAATCCTTATCTGACTCAAACAGAAGTAAGGACTATGCTGGGCTCTTTTTTGTTCAGCGGCGATGATGTGTTTAAACAAATAGGCAAGTTAAGTGGCGGGGAAAAAGCAAGAGTTTCCCTTTTAAAGCTTATCCTTTCAAAAGCCAACTTTCTACTTTTAGACGAGCCTACAAACCATCTCGACCTGAAGTCAAAGGAAGTGCTGGAAAAGGCATTGTTAGATTTTGGTGGCACACTTCTATTCGTGTCACACGACAGGTACTTTATAGACAAAATAGCCACAAAAGTATTGGAAATGTCCAGCGATTCTATTAAGGAATACTATGGGAATTATTCGTACTACGTAGAAAAAAGAAATGAAAATAATACAAAAGAAGACGAAGAGGAAAAAAAGACAAAGACACAGCTTAAGAACGAAAAAATGCGAGAAAAGCTAAAGCAGAAAGAAGCCAAAAAGCAAAGGGAATACATGGCACGAATAGAAAACGAGATAATAGAAACTGAAGACGCCATAAAAGAACTGGAAGAAAAAATGTGCAATCCCGATATATACAAAACTGGAGAAATCGTCGACACACAGTCAAAATACAATATGTTAAAAGAAAAATTAGAAAAACTGTATGAAGAATGGGAAATTTTAAGCGGGTAAATTATACCCGCTTTAATATTGCTTCTTCAAATCGATGACGTTTATGTAATCACCATCGCCCATATATGCTTTAAGGTTGTGTTTCAATATCTGTACTGCCCTTTCCATGTATCGAGGCGATATGCCTGCCGTATGCGGTGTGATCACCACATTTTCCATGTCCCACAGAGGACTATCTTTTGAAAGCGGTTCATTTCCAAATACATCCAATGCAGCGCCTCTTATGTTTTTTTGCCTCAACGCATCAATTAAGGATACCTCATCGACAACACTTCCTCTGCCGATGTTTATAAATACGCTGTCGCTTTTCATGCTTTTAAAAAACTCAGCATCTAAAAGATGGTATGTGTCATCAGTCAAAGGCAGCGCACATATTACGTAATCAGCATTTGAAACTGCATATATCATATTTTCATCTGTGTACATCTCATCTATAAAGGGACTTGACTTGCCTGATTTTCTCACTCCAACGGTTTTCATTCCAAATTCCCGTGCAATCCTTGCTATTTCTTCTCCAATGCTTCCGACGCCAAGTATGCAAACCGTCTTTCCGTACAATTCAGAAACCCTTACAGATTTGTCCCATTCTCTATTGATTTGCTTTCTTATGAAGTAATTTAATCCTCTTTCAAATAAAAGCATATACCCTAAAACTTGTTCAGATATCTGATACTTGTGAACACCTTTTGAATTGGTCAAGATTATATTCCTCTGCTTAAGTATATCAAACGGCATCGCATCAGCACCAGCACTCAATAGGTGAATCCATTTTAAGTTTTTGGCATCGTCTATCAATTCCTTTTTAGCATCTCCATCAAAGCAAACCAGCACTTCCACATCTTCAATATATTTGGAAATGTCTTCTACGTCGTCTTTGCTTATTACATTAAAATTTGTCGCAATGCTTTGTATCTCCTCAATATACTTTTTGCCTACCTTTGACAGAAAAAGCATGTTATTCATAATAGAAAGCCCCTTTCTTTTTTCCATTTGATTACATAATATCCAAACTATTAAAGTTAATCACAGTATCCACAAAGTTATCCACAGACACATAACAGCATCATGTCAGATTTAAAGACAATTTTCCACAATATGCACAGATTTTTCGCCAACAATCAAAAAAGTTTTAAATACGGAACAGCATTTAAGTCTAATCCTGAAACTCTTCCGCGAATAAAGTCAAAATACCCTGCACTTGCTATCATAGCGCCATTGTCTGTGCAGTACACTTGTTTTGGAAAATGAATCACAAACCCTTCTTCATCTGCCAGTTTTTTTAATCTTTCTCGAAGAAGGCTGTTAGAAGCCACACCGCCTGCTATGGATATTTTTTTTATGTTTTTAAACTTAGCAGCCTCAATAAGCTTTGATGACAAAACATCGACTACATTCATCTGAAAGCTGGCAGCATAGTCTGCCACATTTATCTCAATGCCATTTTGCCTTTCTTTGTGCAATTGATTTATGACTGCTGTCTTCAATCCACTAAAGCTAAAATCAAAATTATCCTTTTCCATAAAAGACTTTGGAAAGTTATACCGATATGGATCACCGCTTTTTGAGATCTCATCTATTTTAGGACCACCAGGATAGCCAAGACCTAATGCTCTTGCCACCTTGTCAAATGCTTCTCCTGCAGCATCATCCATCGTTCTGCCGAGAACCTCATACTGTCCATAGTCTTTTACAAATACGATGTGACTGTGTCCACCTGACGCTATAAGGCAAATAAACGGCGGTTCAAAATCGCTGTCAAGGTAATTTGCAGATATATGCCCTTCAATGTGGTTTACGCCAACAAATGGCACGCCTTTCCCGTATGCCAAAGCCTTTCCGTACGAAAGCCCTACCAGCAATGCACCTACAAGTCCCGGACCGTATGTAACAGCAACAACATCAACGTCATCAAGCGTCACATCTGCCTTCAAAAGAGCCTCTTTCACCACATTTCCAATGGCTTCAATGTGGTTTCTTGATGCTATCTCAGGGACAACACCGCCAAATTCCTTGTGTATATTTATCTGCGAATATATGACATTAGACATCACGATTTTACCGTCTCTTACGACACTTGCCGATGTCTCATCGCAGGATGTTTCAATCCCTAATACTATCGTGTTTTCCCTCATACAATCTCTCCTTACATATCGTATTTCCACATTATAACTGCATCTTCATTGTTGTCCTGATAATACCCTCTTCTCTTGCCAACAGGTCTAAATCCGTATTTTTTATAAAGCGATTGTGCTACAAGGTTAGATTCTCTCACTTCCAGCGTCATAGACGTTATGCCTTTATTTTTGGCAAGTTCAATAAGCCCTTCAACGATGGCAGAACCTACACCTTTCCCTCGAAAATCCGGATGAACGGCAATGTTTGTTATATGTCCTTCATCAACAACCACCCAAAAACCACCGTATCCAGCCACCTTGCCATCTACCTCAGCAACAATGTAGTGTGCACAACTATTTTTCGTAACTTCCATCACAAATGATTCAAAAGACCATGGCACAGAAAAGCTTAAATACTCAATTTCCATGACTTTGTCTATATCGCTTTTTACCATAGGGCGAATCTTTATATCCATAAAACCCTCCAAAACATCACTTAGAATTTTCCAACGGTGCAGGCTTTCTAATATAATACGGTTTAAAGTCAAGATATGTGCATATCTCGCCCTTTGATATTTTTTTAAGTGCCATCATTCCAACCGATGACGCTCTTGATATGTTGTTAATCGGCGATGCAAAAAAGGCATCTGGCAACGCACTTTTTAATGTGTCTTTATAAGCAATAGTACCATCTCCGACGAATAAAACTTCTTCACCGTATCCCTTTACTATGTCCATAACTACGCCTAATTCTTCCAGTGACACATCTTTAAGTCTATTTAACTCACTTCCACCTTTATAAAAAGCCGTATAGACGTTTCCTCTTAACGCATCAATAATAGGGCAGATGATGCCTTTAAATTCTCCTACGTTATAGGCAAGGGCATCTAATGATGATACGCCAACAATTGGCACATCAAAAGATTGAGCTAATCCCTTCGCAGTAGCGGCACCTATCCTTAAACCTGTAAAAGATCCTGGTCCTTCACATACAGCTATATGGGTTATTTCCTCCTTTTTTACCTCCGCCATTTTTAAAAGTTCATCCATCATTGGCATCAATATAACAGAATGCCTCAGATGATTTATAGAAAATTCACCTATTAAGCCACTTTCATCCACTAAAGCGACAGTAGCCGTCTTTGACGATGAATCTATTGCAAGTACCTTCATCACTTCATCTCCTTAATCACTTCATCGTATTTTGCACCATGTGATTCTATCTCTATTATCCTCTCATCGAAAGAATCACCCATGAAAATATGCACAAATATATTTTCCTTCGGGATAAGAGGCATTATCTTTTCAGGCCACTCAATGACACAAACACCGTCACCGTAAAAATATTCCTCATAGCCTATATCGTACAATTCCATGTAGTCGTCAATTCTGTACACGTCAAAATGGTAAAGAGGAATTTCTCCCATATGCTCATTTACAATCATGAATGTAGGGCTTGTGACATAGTCCCATATACCCATACCTTTAGCAATGCCTTTTGTCAAAACTGTCTTGCCTACACCTAAATCTCCAGATATAAGCACGATACTTCCTCTTTTTAGCAAACTGCCTAACTTAACTCCTATCTTTTCCGTTTCATCAGAGCTTTTTGTCCTAAAATGTATTTTCATTGAGAACACCACCGTGAAATTTATACAAATATTATATACCAAGTATACCATAAAACAAACGCCTAATGGATGAATAAAAAAGCGCAAAAAAATAACGGAACACTGTCCGTTATTTTAAGTGACTACATCTTCAACATTGGAGATAATTTCTTGTAAATGAGGAACGTGATTAGAGATATTACTAAGCCTTTCAAGATGTTGAAAGGAAAAATACCGTACGCTATCAATGTCTTCAAATCAACTATATGGCTATTTACCGCCTTTCCCATTCCAACGATGGCGCTTAACGGCCAACCCATTATCTTCTGATATAATGGCAAAAATACATAGTAGTTTAATACTGATCCCGCAATAGCCATGACAATAGTTCCTAAAATCATTGCAAATAACGCTGACTTTTTAGATTTGTTTCTCATGTAGATTACGCCAACAGTAAATACGTAAATAGAGCCTACAACGAAATTGGCCACTTCTCCTATACCTGCAGATTGACTAACTGGAAGATGTATCACATTCTTTACAATCTCCACAAAGATGCCGTATACAGGCCCTAATGCAAATGCTGCTAAAAGAGGCGGTATATCGCTAAAATCAAATTTTAAAAAACTTGGAAATAGTGGCAATTGAAATTCTAAGTACATCAGTACAAATGCTATTGCGGAAAGCAGCCCTACAGTTACAATCACTTTTGTCTTGCTGTGTTCCATAAATGACACCTCCAAATTTAAAAATCCCGAAGAAACATCTTCAGGATGAAAGCAAACAAAAATAAATCTTCTTCCATCCAGACTGTACTGTCGGCCTTGGAATCTCACCAAGTCCACCGCATCTGCGGGTCGCGGGCTTGCTTACGCTTACCGCCGGTCGGGAATTTCACCCTGCCCTGAAGATATTCTCCACTGGTTTATTCAATTCTAAATATTATAATGTCACAAATATATCAATTTGTCAAGTATTTTTTAATCGTCAACCACAACAGTGCCTGTATTTCCTGATAAAGCATCATGTGCCTTTTCTAAAGACGTTATTATGGCTCGCCTTCCTTTTCTTGACCTGGCAAACCTTATTGCAGCCTTGACTTTCGGCATCATTGAGCCTTCTGCAAAATGGCCTTCGTTTAAATACATCTCTATATCATGGCTTGAAATCACATCCAGAGGCTTTTCATCAGGCTTTTTGTAGTTGATGTACACTTTTTCTACAGCGGTCAATATCAATAAAATATCTGCATCCAAATCTTCTGCCAATTTCTCAGATGCCAAATCTTTATCTATCACAGCAGCCACACCTTTTAAGCTGCCATTTTCCCTTACTACAGGTATTCCTCCGCCACCCGCCGTTATTACAACGACACCGTTTCTCTCCAAAAGCTTTATTGTGTTTAATTCAACTATCTCTTTAGGCTCTGGTGATGCTACGACTCTCCTATATCCTCTTCCACTGTCCTCTACCATCTGATATCCTTTTTCCTTTTCCAATAGCTCCGCATCTTCCTTAGAGTAAAATGGCCCTATTGGCTTTGTAGGATGTGAAAATGCAGCATCATCTTTATCTACAACAACCTGTGTAACGATTGTTGCAACATCCTTTTGTATATTCTTCTCTTTAAAAACCTCGCCTAAACATTGCTGAATCATATAGCCTATCATTCCCTGGCTTTCCGCGCCGCACACATCAAAGGGCATGGCTGGTATTATGTTAGACGCTGTCTCGTTCTGTATTACGATGTTTCCTACCTGTGGCCCATTTCCATGTGTCACAATGACAGAATACCCTTCTTTTATGATGTCTGCAATGTACATAGCCGTCTTTCTAACTGTATTCAATTGTGATTCGGCTGTAGGCACCATATCCTTGTCTTGCAGTGCATTTCCCCCAAGCGCAATTACTACTTTTCCTTTCATCGTATCCTCCTACTTACGCAAATAATGACATTCTACATTATATCATTTTATTCGCGATTTGAATAGTATGTGAAAAAGCCAAGGCAAATTGCCTTGACTTTTTTAGAGAATCGTCGCTATCATGACAGCCTTAATGGTATGCTTTCTGTTTTCAGCCTCGTCCCATACCCTCGACTGCTTTCCTTCAATCACTTCGTACGTTACTTCCTGTCCTTTTACAGCAGGCAAGCAGTGCAAAAATATCGTGTCAGGCCTATTTGTCTTTTTCATAAGCTCGTCGTTCACTTGGAATGGCCTTAACAGCATTTCTCTCTCTTTTTGCTTTGATTCTTCTCCCATAGATGCCCATACATCTGTGTAAATTGCATGTGCGCCTTCTAAGCCTTCACCAGGCACATCTGTCAGAGTAAATGTCCCTCCATTTTCGGCAGCCATTTCTCTAATCTCATTTATGTAGTCCTCTTGAGGCCAAAGCTCTCTTGGCGAATTAATAACGTATTCCATGCCCATCTTGGCACAGCCGATAGCCAGCGTATTTGCCATGTTGTTTCTTCCATCGCCGACAAACACCAATTTTGTGCCTTTTAAGTGTCCAAATTCCTCTTCTATCGTCATTAAATCAGCCAAAACCTGTGTAGGATGGTATTCGTCTGTAAGCCCATTGTATACAGGGACGCCTGAATACTTTACAAGAGCTTCAACAGTGCTTTGATTGTATCCTCTAAATTCGATGGCATCAAACATCCTGCCGAGAACTCTCGCAGTGTCTTCTATGGATTCTTTTGCCCCAAGCTGAATATCATCTGTCGACAAGAAGACAGGGTGTCCTCCTTCTTCGCCAAATGCTGTCTCAAATGCACACCTGGTCCTTGTTGAGCGCTTTTCAAATATCAATGCGATTGTCTTTCCTAAAAACCTTTGATGGACTATTCCTGCCTTTCTTTCTGCTTTAACCTGCTTTGAAATGTCCAGAAGATACCTTATCTCCTGCGGTGTATAGTCTTTTAAAGATAATAAACTCCTGCCTTTTAAATTAAATCCCATTTACTTTACTCCTTTCAAAACTATATTTATCTTTTAAATACCAATTGTCCATTTATGAATACAAACTTTGTCTTAGTCTTTATCTCAATTGGATTTCCGTCAAATACGGCTATATCAGCATCTTTTCCCTTTTCTATGCTGCCAACTCTATCGTCTATTCCGACGATCTTAGCTGGATTTATCGTAATAGCCTTTAATGCCTCCATCTCATCCATACCTTCTCTTACTGCAAGACCTGCACAAATCGGCAAGTAATTAAGCGGAATGACAGGATGGTCTGTCATAATGGCTACATCCAACCCTGCTTTTGATAAAATCCCCGGCGTCTTAAAAGTAAGGTTTGCAAGCTCCACCTTTGATCTTTCAGATAATGACGGACCAACGATGACTTTTGCCTTTTCCATGACAAGGTAATCAGCTATAAGATGGCCTTCAGTGCAATGGTCAATGGTTATGTCCACGTTAAATTCCTTTGCTATCCTTAAAGCAGTGAATATGTCATCAGCCCTATGGGCATGTGCCTTTAAAGGTATCTCTCTTTTTAATACTTTAACCAAAATCTCAAGCCCCAGATCTCTTGACGGCTTTTTCTCATCATCAGAAGGATCTTTCTCCATGTCCTCCATGTACTCTTGGGCCTTTATAAGCTCCTGTCTAAGCAGTGCAGCAATGCCCATTCTAGTCATAGGCATCTTGTGCTGTTCATTGTAGACAGATTTCGGGTTTTCTCCAAAGGCCACTTTAACCGCCACAGGTTCTTTTACTATCATATCGTCGATGCGTCTGCCATAAGTCTTGATGGCTACAAATTGTCCACCTATGACATTAGCACTGCCAGGACCTGTAACAGCCGTAGTAACGCCTGCCTCGTATGCTTCTTGAAAATACTTATCCATAGGGTTTATGCCATCAATAGCCCGCAACTGTGGTGTGATAGGATCTGTCTCCTCATTTCCATCTGCCCCTTCAAACCCTACGGCATTTTCCCACATGCCCAAGTGGCAATGAGCATCTATCATGCCTGGCATCACTGTAAGCCCAGATACATCTATGACTTCCGCATCAAGCGGTGCTATTATTTCCTCACCTACATCTAATATCTTTCCATCTCCTATAAGTACATCAGCCTTTTCATAGTTTTTCCCTGCCATAGTCAATACTTTGCCGCCTTTTAAAAGATACACCGTAAAACCCCCCGTCTTTAGAATTTTTCAAATGAAAAGAACCTAAAAGATATTATACTACACTGATAAAAATTGTAAACAGAGTAGCAAGTTTAATTTATCTTCTTGATTATCTTGTCTTTATTTAAAAATCCTATGACAAATAGAATAACCGCTATCACTGAAACAACGGCAGAAACCATGTAATTTTTATGTTCAATGTTTGAACCAATATATGAAGAAATAACTATTCCCGGAAGTCGAGCTAAAGCCGTTATGAAAAAATAGTTTACAAATTTGACTGGTGTTAATCCTGCCACATAAGACAAAGCATCTTTTGGAAGCCCTGGCATCAAAAATACAATAAAAAGCCCCATCTCGCCTTTTTTGTTGTTTATGATGTAGTCAAACTTTTTTAGCTTATCCTCTGAAATCATTCCCCTCACAAACTCATAACCCAAAAACCTTGCTATGGCAAAGCACAAGAGGGAGCCAATGGTTATGCCGATCAAAGAATAGAGAGAACCTAAAACAGCACCATAAAGGTATCCACCAGCTACCTGCACCACTTCACCAGGTATTATAAATATTACAACCTGCAGCACCTGTATAAGTATAAACACCAGCACGCCTTTTGCACCAAAGCCTAAAATCCACTTTTCAAACTTTGCAGGGTCTTTTAAAAGGTACGTAAGGTAGTCGCCATACCGAAACAGTACCCAAAAAAACAAAAATACAAAAGCCCCTATTAACAAGCTATTTACGAAAAGCTTATTTTTATTTCTCCTCATCTATTTTCCTCCTAAAGATTTCTAAACCTGCTTTCATCGTAAGGCATCGAAGATTTTACGCTGTATACCTTCATTTCAGGATACCTTAAAGCAGAAAGCTTCCCTCCAAATACACACCCTGTATCTATATTAACCGTATTATTTAAAAACCTCGGCTCTTTCACAGGCGTATGGCCGTACACGACAATCGGTTTGCCTTTATAGTCCTTTGCCCAGTCAAGCCTTACTGGCGTGCCATCTAGATTTTTTTCACCTGTTATATCTCCATATAAGACAAATTGCCTTACGTATTTCCCGTAAAAGCCTATGTATTTTTCTTTAATTCCCGCATGTGCCACAACAAGCTTGCCATCATCTAAAACAAGGTACATTGGAGCCATTTCGTAAAGCTCTTTAAAATGTGAAATGACTATTCTTTTTTGCTTCTCGCTTAAGTCATTTAACTCGGCTACTGTTGTCTCTAATCCATGTATGATTTTCACATTGTGACCTATAAGATAGCGGTAAAGCTTGTTGCAATGGTTGCCAGGCGTGTAAAGAGCTTTTTTAGCCTTAACATTTCTATACACAAGTTCAATGACACCTACAGAATTAGGCCCTCTATCTGTAATATCGCCTAAAAACACAAGTTTTCTATCATCTTTATGGAAGTATACACCGTCTTTTAATGTGTAGCCCAATAAATCTATTAATTCTGTAAGCTCTTTATAGCAGCCGTGAACATCTCCGATAACGTCATAAGCTGTCAATATAAAACCTCCATTTGTTCATATCATACATATATTATTTCATTGAAAGTGATATTCTATTTCTTTCTACATCGACGTCAATTACTCTTACCTTAACTACATCACCTACAGATACCACATCCAAAGGATGACTTACGTACTTTTGAGACATCTCTGATATGTGGACGAGTCCATCAGTATGAACACCTATATCTACAAAGCACCCAAAGTCAACGACGTTTCTTACAGTCCCCATCAATTCCATCCCAACTTTAAGCTCCTCTATCGTCATCACATCAGATCTCAAGATTGGCTTTGGAAGGTCTTCTCTGGGATCTCTGCCAGGCTTTTTTAATTCATTTACAATGTCATTAAGCGTAGGAATTCCTATGTCGTATTCTTGTGATAACTTCAAAAGTCCATACTCCTCAAGTTTGTAAGCAAAATCCCTCAAGCTTTTAATATCTAACTTATCCTTAACATATCCAAACTTCAAAAGAAGCTTTTCCAATACCTCATAACGCTCTGGATGTACACCTGTAGAGTCGAATATGTCGTCACCATTTAATATCCTTAAAAAGCCTGCACATTGCGTAAAAGTCCCTTCACCTAACCTTTTGACTTTTTTCAGCTCGTTTCTATTTCTAAACTTGCCAACCGTATTTCGATACTCAACTATGTTTTTCGCTATGGTCCCATTTATACCTGCTACGTACTTTAAAAGCGATACAGATGCAGTGTTTAAGTCGACTCCTACGCTATTTACGCAGTCTTCAACGACACCATTTAAAGCTTCGCCCAGCATCTTCTGGTTTACATCGTGTTGGTACTGCCCTACTCCAATAGACTTAGGATCGATCTTTACAAGCTCAGCAAGGGGGTCTTGAAGCCTTCGCGCCATCGATATGGCCCCTCTTAAGCTTACGTTTACGTCAGGAAATTCCTCTGTCCCTATCTCTGACGCCGAGTACACCGATGCACCAGCTTCATTTACTATGACGTACTTCAAATCTCTGTCCATCTCTTTGATTAGATCTGCTATAAAAATTTCGCTTTCTCTCGATGCAGTTCCATTTCCTAATGAAATAAGACCAACATTGTACTTCTCTATCAAGTCTTTCAAAACCGCCTTTGCTCCATCTACATCGTTTTGAGGCAGCGTAGGGTAGACAGTGGCAGTATCTAAAAGTTTTCCTGTTTCATCTACAACGGCAATCTTGCACCCTGTCCTGTACGCTGGGTCAAACCCCATCACAACATATCCTTTGACAGGTGGCTCTAAAAGGAGGCTCTTTAAGTTCATCTTAAACACTTTTATAGCTTTATCTTCAGCAATCTCAGTAAGCTTATTTCTTATTTCCCTCTCTATAGATGGTTTGATAAGCCTTTTGTATGAATCAACTATTGCACTTACATGATACTCTTTAAAAATCGATTGATTATTTACACTTTCTGCGATTAATCTATTCACTATCTTTTCATCATCTACGTCTATCTTGACAGAAATATACCCTTCTCTCTCAGCTCTGTTAATAGCTAGAATCCTGTGAGGAGGTATCTTTTTAATTGACTCTCTGTAGCTGTAGTACATCTCATAAGGAGATTTTTCATCTTTAAGCTTTTCTGTAACAATACTGCCATTTTCCCAAATGGTATCCCTTATGTACTTTCTCGTATCTGCATCATCAGATATGTCCTCTGCCACTATGTCCATCGCGCCTTGATAAGCTTCTTCTAAAGTTGCCACTTTGTCATTTAAAAACTTCAAAGCGTAGTCATCTGGATTTCCTTCTTTGACATTGCCTTCAGATATCAACTTAGACAGATCTTCAAGCCCTTTTTCTTTCGCCACAGTTGCCCTTGTCCTTCTTTTTGGTCTAAAAGGCCTGTAGATATCATCTATTTCCTGCAGTGTCTTGCTGTTTTCTATTTTTTCTCTTATCTCATCCGTAAGCTTACCCTGTTCATCAATCAAACGAATCGTATCGGCTTTTTTCTCCTCTAAATTCCTTAGGTACAAAAGCCTATCGTAAAAATTTCTTAAAACTTCATCTGACAGGCTTCCTGTCGCTTCTTTCCTGTACCTTGCGATAAATGGTATAGTATTCCCGTCGTCAATGAGTTTGATGGTATTCAGTACCTGAAAATCTTTCAATCCAAATTCCTGCTTAAGTGCTAATGCAATCTTATCCATAAAACCTTCCCTTCATTTTTAAAATTTAAAATAAGGGATATCCTCCGATATCCCTTTATGACACCTTCTGCTTTAAATATGCGTTGATAAAGTCGTCTATCTCCCCATCCATAACAGCATTTACATTGCCAACCTCAAAATTCGTCCTATGGTCTTTAACCAGCGTGTAAGGTTGAAATACGTAGGACCTTATCTGATTTCCCCAACCTGCTTCTTTGTGCTCGCCTTTTAAGTCTTCTATTTTTTCCTTCTGCTCTTTTATCATCATATCCATCAATTTTGCCTTAAGCATCTTCATCGCAGTTTCTCTGTTTTGCATCTGCGATCTTTCTGTCTGACACTGCACGATAATGCCCGTTGGTATATGAGTTATCCTGATAGCCGATTCTGTCTTATTGACGTGCTGACCACCTGCACCAGATGACCTGTAGGTATCTATCTTCAAATCCTCAGGCCTTATATCCACCTTAATATCATCGTCTATCTCCGGCAAAACTTCAACAAGCGCAAATGAAGTATGCCTCCTTCCGGCAGCATCAAACGGGGAAATCCTGACTAACCTGTGAACACCTGCTTCGCTTTTAAGATATCCATACGCGAAAGGACCTTTTACCATAATCGTCACGCTTTTTACACCGGCATCATCACCAGGCAAGTAGTCTACCGTCTCCACATCGTAATTTTTCGATGACGCCCACCTCATATACATCCGCAAAAGCATCTCAGTCCAATCCTGCGCTTCTGTACCACCTGCACCTGCGTGTATAGAAAGGATGGCATTGTTTTTATCGTAAGGCCCGCTTAGCAGCGTCTTTATCTTCATGTCGTTTACCTTTTTGGAAAGAGCTTTGTACTCCTCGTGGACTTCCTGTGAAAGGGATTCATCCCCTTCCTCCAAACCCAATTCGATAAGGGTATGAAGATCTTCCCACTGCTTTTCCAAAGCCTCGTATTCTGAAATAATCTCTTTTAAATCTTTCTGCTTTTTTGAAAGCTCTTGAGATTTCTCTAAATCACTCCAAAAATCAGGCTCCGACATCTTTTTGTCAATCTCTGCTACTTCTCTTTTCAATCCTTCGATGTCAAAGAGAAGCCCCCATTTCTTTTATAGTATCTATCATGTTCAAAACTTCTGTCTTATAATCTGCTAACACTCAATCATCTCCTTCTAAAATTTTTAAAGATTTGCTCCACAGCATTTCTTGTACTTCTTACCACTGCCGCATGGGCATGGATCATTTCTTCCAACTTTCTTTTTCTTGACTACAGGCTTCTTCGGTTCATCGCCACTTTGATTTGTAGCGATAGGCTTAGCCACCTGCTCTCTATGTGGCATATTGTCATTTCTTATCTCTATGTGGTACAGGAACTTCACCGTATCTTCCTGTATAGAATTCACAAGATCCTCAAACATCTCATATCCTATTTTCTTGTACTCTATGACAGGATCTACTTGTCCGTAAGCTCTCAATCCTATGCCTTGGCGAAGCTGATCCATCTCGTCGATGTGATCCATCCACCTCGTATCCACAACTTTTAAGAGGACTATCCTTTCTATCTCTCTCATCTGTGGACCTATTTGCTGCTCTTTTTTCTCATACTGCCTTACAGCTTCTTCATATATTATATCTGCAAGCATCTCCTTATCGAGCCTACCAAAATCAACATCTATTACTACGCTGTCTTTTTCCAAAAATAAATCGTAAAGATGATTCAATAATCCCTCTATGTCCCACTCTTCAGGATATTTGCTACCTGCAGTGTAGATTTCCACATTCCTTCTTATGATGTCTTTTACCATGTCAAGGATGTACTGCCTTAAGTCTTCTCCTTCTAATACCTTTCTTCTCTCTTTGTATATTATTTCCCTTTGTTTATTCATTACATCATCGTACTCAAGGACATTTTTCCTGACATCGAAGTTTATGCCTTCAACTTTCTTCTGTGCTTGTTCTATCTGTTTTGTCAATATCTTATGCTCGATAGGCTGATCGTCTTCTATGCCTAAAGTATTCATCATGTTTTTTATTCTCTCAGAGCCAAAAAGCCTCATAAGGTCATCCTCGAGAGAAATGTAGAAACGGGACTCTCCAGGATCGCCTTGACGTCCAGAACGCCCTCTCAACTGATTGTCTATTCTTCTGGACTCGTGCCTTTCTGTGCCGATTATATACAATCCACCCAGTTTAACAACTTCTTCATGCTCTTTTTCCGTTTCCTTCTTTATCTCATTTAAAAGCTCCTGGTATCTCTCTCTGGCCTTTACAAGTTCTTCGCTGTGCAATGGTCCGTATCCAGATGCTTCATTTATGACATCTGGAGAATATCCTTCTTCAATCATCTTTTTCTTCGCCAAAAATTCGGGATTGCCGCCTAAAATGATATCAGTACCACGCCCAGCCATGTTTGTAGCTATCGTAACAGCGCCTTTTCGTCCTGCTTGCGCTATAATCTCTGCTTCCTTTTCATGGTACTTAGCATTTAAAACTTGATGCTTTATGCCCAGTTTCTTAAGCATATTGCTTAATTTCTCTGATTTTTCAATGGTAATAGTACCCACAAGTACAGGCTGTCCCTTTTTATGATGTTCCACTATATCTTCAACGACAGCCTTAAATTTTGCTTCTTCCGTCTTGTATATGACATCAGGATGATCTATCCTTATCATCTCTTTATTGGTAGGTATTACCACAACATCAAGACCATATATAGCTCTGAATTCCTGTTCTTCGGTAAGAGCAGTACCAGTCATACCTGCTAATTTATCGTACATCCTGAAATAATTCTGAAAAGTGATTGTGGCAAGAGTCTTGCTTTCTCTCTCGACTTTTACGCCTTCTTTGGCCTCTATTGCCTGATGCAGACCTTCGCTGTACCTCCTGCCAAACATAAGCCTTCCAGTAAACTCATCTACTATTATGACTTCTCCGTCCTTTACAACGTAATCCTTATCCCTTTTCATTATGGCATGTGCTTTTAAAGCCTGATTTATATTGTGGGAAATCTCTATATTTTCAAGATCAGCCAGATTATCCAAATTAAAAAACTTCTCAGCTTTTTCCACACCTTTTTCAGTCAAGCTTACTACTCTGGCCTTTTCATCTATTGTATAATCTTCTTCATTTTTCAAAGTTCTTACAAAAGCATCGGCTCTTTTATATAGATCCGTAGACTTTTCGCCAACGCCAGAAATGATAAGCGGTGTTCTGGCTTCATCTATCAATATGCTGTCGACCTCATCCACGATTGCATAATTTAGATGCCTTTGCACCATTTCCTCTTTATATATCACCATGTTGTCTCTCAAGTAGTCAAAGCCAAACTCATTGTTTGTACCGTAAGTTATATCAGCAGCGTAAGCTTTCTTTCTCTCCTCTGAGTCCATATCGTGAAGTATGACGCCAACGCTTAAACCCAGAAATTCATATATTTTACCCATCCAGTCACGATCCCTCTTAGCAAGGTAGTCGTTAACTGTGACGATGTGAACTCCCTTTCCTTCCAAGGCATTTAAATAGGCTGGCAGTGTCGCAACAAGCGTCTTTCCTTCACCAGTCTTCATCTCAGCTATTCTGCCTTGATGTAGTACAATACCACCTATTATCTGCACTCTGAAATGTTTCATCTTAAGCGTACGCCATGCAGCCTCTCTAACGACTGCAAAAGCTTCCGGCAATATATCGTCAAGGGTTTCTCCATTTTTAAGCCTATCCTTAAATTCCTGAGTCTTGCCTCTTAGCTCATCATCTGAAAGCTTTGACATCTCTTCCTCGTATGACAAAACCTCATCTGCTATAGGTTCTATTCTCTTTACTTCTCTCTCACTGTAACTGCCAAATATCTTTTCCAAAACTCCTAACATTAACTCACCTTCTCAAGGTTATTATCATTCAAGTATATATTATATCATTATATCGTGACCATATCAAGGAAATGAGGTATTGTCCTTAAATATAAAAAGATCCATGTTATTCTAATTGTCTAACATGGATCTTTAATTTCTCAATTTAGCGGATGTGCCTTTATGTATTCACCGTATTTTTTGTCTACTTTGCTTATATGGTTTATAAGCCAATCGACTAACTTGCGGTTTAAAGTGGTTATTATTGATACGCTGACACCATTCTTTTTAACGTCGTTTTCTATTTCTTGTATGTCACTTACAAATTTCTCGTGAAGCTTTTTATGCTGAGGCAATTCCGGGTATTTGTATTTTTCTAAAAGTCTTTCTTCATCGCCAAAATGTTTCACTGTGTATTCTCTTAAAAATTCCAGTATCTCATAGACTTTGTCTTGGCCTTGTTGCTTCATACACGCGTCAAAAACATCGTTAACCCTATTGAAAAGTTCTTTGTGTTCCTCATCTATCATGTCTATGCCGACAGACAATGACTGCTGCCACTTTATCACTTCAAATCCCCCTCTCGAAAATTCTTGTTACATAATAATTATAATATATATTTATTCGACAAAAAATCCTTTTTCTTTAAGTTTTTTTTCGATTCTATCTAAAACTTCTTTTGAATCAGCTTCTACAGTATGCAGATGAACGCCTTCTGTCAATGATGACAAAAGGGTTGCTTTAGCATTTTTCACGCTTTCCATAAATCTTTCAACATCATACCGAGATGAAATCATCAATAGTCCTCTTATTTCGCCATAAAGTGGATGTTCGACAATCACGTCTAAGACTTTTCCTCCGTTATCCACAATAGTATTCAGTTCTTCCTCAGTTCTATCAAAATAATGTTTGCTTGCAATTACTTTTGTATATTTGCCTTTATCGCTTGAGCTTAATATGTAGCCTTGCGGAGTAGACAATATCTTTATGCCCTCTGCTCTTAATATGGCTATGTCTTGCACAATTACCTGCCTCGTAACACCCAAAACATCCGCCAATCTATTGCCTTTTACAGGTTCTTTCTCTGCTTTTAAAATCTCTAATATCTTATCTCTTCTATCTGCCGAATTCATCCATCTACACCTCTTAAAGTCACAAAATGCACATTTATATTTTAACTCTCTTAGAGGCATTTATCATGGCATTTGAAACCATCAGAAAAATTCCTGTAGCTATAAATAAGTCACCTACGCTGAAAGTCTTTGGAAGAGGATATGGCTTTGGCAGGTAAAGAACATCACACAAAAATTTTAGCTTCGTAGATGAAGTCATGGCTTGATGAGTCGGAATGATGTTTTTTGTAAGCTCAGGCACTAAATAGCCGATACCTGCCGCTTTAAGAGAATTAATCGATACAGGCATCCTTCCACCATTTGCAAAAATGACTATGAAATTTAAAATGATGCCTACGGCTATTATTCTCATATATTTGTTATGTCGATTGTACCACAGTCCTATAAAAAGCATCAAATAATCCAAAAAATGTATGTACGCTCTATACGTCATTATGATTGGGTATTTATCCGTTAAATTAAGCACTCCAAACTCAAGTCCAAAGCCAAGTATAAAAAAAATAGGCATTTTTATATCTATGTCGGCAATGCCGCTTATTTTCCCTCTCCTTAATAGAAAACCGTATATAAATGAAGCGCCAAGAGAATCAAAAATCATGTTTGAAATCCTCCTTGTTCTTTTCGTATGCCTTTTTAAATAGCTTTATTACTCTCGGGCTAAACTGCGTACCTTCATTATCAACTATTATCTTGTACGCTTCTTCTCTCGTGTAGGCGTTTCTGTAAGGCCTATCTGATACAAGCGCATCAAACACATCTGCAATGGCCAGTATCTCTGCCTCCAGTGGTATCTGCCTCCCGCTTATCCCATCAGGATAGCCATTTCCATTGTACCATTCATGGTGATACCTAACCCAATACCTTACGTTTTTTAAAAAAGGCACATCTTTCAATATCTCATAACCGCTTACAGGATGCTGTTTGATATGGTCGTATTCTTCTTTTGATAGTTTTCCAGGTTTGTTTAAAATATTTTCAACAATGCCTATCTTGCCTACGTCATGCAAAAGCGCAGCTATACGCACCATTTCAGTGTGTGCCTCGCTGAATCCAGCTTCTCTGCAAAGATAAACGGCTAATTTCTCAACGCTTTTAGAATGTCCCAAAGTATACCTATCTTTAGCCTCTAATGCTTTTGTAAGGGCATTTATGGTGTCATAGTAAGACTGTTTAAGCTCCATGTATAGTTTAAACATATATCTAACCATCAACAGTGGTACAAAAAAGATTACCAAAGAAATATATCCATAAGCAACAAATGTAAATGCCATTAAAATACCTATAAATGCTAAAAATAAGAAATTTGTTACCATCCAACTAAAATCTTTGAGCCACGTCTTTATAAAAGATTTACTTAATAGTAACGAAACTAATACAGTTACCAATATATTATTTAAAAAATAATATACTATTGCAGCAACAATAGCTTGCAAAATATAATTTGGATATACCAAAGTGCCTGTTTTACCACCTAAATATTTATATATCAGACCACCTAACCCAACGCTAATAGCTATTTGAGAAATATTAAATAAAGTCTTATAATATGGTTTATTAAAAACACATTCAATACTGTTATCCCTTTTTTTTACAATTTCTAAAAGATATCCTAATGTCCCTATTATGGCTGCTTCATATGGACCAAATATTAGTAACGCCATTAAATCAATAGCGTATCCAACCGAAACAGTTACCTGCTTATTAATATATATAGGCAATGATTCTGTTATTGCAGCAATTAGTCCAAAAACAATAATTTCTCCAATGTAATTGTAGTTTATGTTTAATATAGAATATATTATAAATGTTATACCTATTGTTGTTATTAATGTAATATACACTTTTGTTTTATTATTAAGCATTATATCCTCCCCAAAATTCAAAAATTACCACCCAAACCTTAATTCCATTGTAAGTTTGCTCCTCCAGCAAGTGCTAATGCCAATAAAGCAAGAAGTACTTTTATGATTGTTGCTTTTTTCATCCTGAAACCCTCCTTTACCAAAGATGCTCTCAAGCTTCTCAAGCTTCAGGCGAAACGCTACGCTTAATAAAGGTTTGGGTAAAAATAAGCTATTTAATTATCGACTGTCGAAATGACACGCCTGTTTAAAGCGTCTAATGTCGCTTTTACAAGTGCTTCACCTTCATCTTTTTTTACGATGCTGGAGCCTACAAGAAGCTCCTCTCCTTGAGGTGTTGCATGTGTCACTGCGACTATGGCTATACGCTTTTTGGCAAAAGAATATATATCAACATCTTCTAAAATGAGATTGTGATCATCTGGAAGTATTTTGGATACACACTCAAGTGTGGCATTCACGATTATCCTGTTTTTGTTCCTCTCTGTATTTACACCTTTATATACACCTTCATACATTTCAGAACCCTTTGTAAGGACAACGGTTGCTTCTAAGTTCACTCCATTGTTGGCAAACGTTAAATTTGTAAAAGCAATCCTCTCATCGTTATAGTATCTGCCACTTGTCTCCACCTGTGCGACACTAATTATCTTGTAGTTTACATCTACTTTGAACTCAGCCATTAAAACCGATTGTACATCTCTTGCAATCTGCTTCGCATTTCTTGATGTATCAGCTAAAACGTGAATCTCCGCAATCTGTCCGTTTTCAGCTATAACTCTACTTGATATTACACTTTGTACCCTATTTATCAATTCTTCCATAGAATTGATAACTTCTTTTGTAAATTCAATCAACGTGCTCACACTCCATTTTTTCAATCAACTTTTACACATACAGGAATAATATTCTACAAAAAATTCTATTTTCCTTCTTTATCGCATAAAAAAATTGAGGGTTTTTTTAACCCTCAATTTTATTTTCACATTGTCGGCTCTATCAATCCATATTTACCGTCTTTTCTCTTATACACTACTGTAAAATCGTCTGTCTCGGAATTCGTAAATACGAAGAAATTATGTCCTAAAAGATTCATTTGAAGTATAGCTTCCTGAACCGACATAGGTTTTACAGCAAATCTCTTAGTCTTTACAACTTCAAACTCCGATTCATCCTGAACATCATTTTTTATGTAATCCTGTTGAACATCAAATCTTATAGAATCTGGTGTAAAATTGTTTTTCAGTTTCGTCTTGTACTTTAATATTTGCTTTTCAAGCTTATCAACGACATTATCTATCGAAGCGTACATATCGTCGCTTACCTCTTCAGCTCTAAATATCATCCCTCTAAAAGGTATCGTAACCTCTGCAATCTGGTTATTTTTCTGAACACTCATGACGACACGTGCTTCTGTGTCATCCGCAAAAAACTTCTCTATCTTGCTTAAACTCTTTATAGCTGCATTTCTAAGTCCATCTGTTATAGCCATGCCATTTCTACCGCTTACTGTAATCCTCATACAATACAACTCCTTTCTTTATGTCTATATTATTATAATTCTACATGAAATCTAATATTCCTGCATAAATTCTTATTAATATTTTGCGAATTTTGCAAAATATAATGATAAATAAAAAAGGGTGCTTCTGCACCCGGTAAAACTTACAGTATTTTGCTGAAAAATTCTTTTGTCCTTGGACTTTTAGGATTGGCAAAAAGCTCTTCAGGCGAGCCTTCCTCCACAATCACTCCGTCATCTACAAAAATGACTCTATCTGCAACCTCTCTTGCGAAGCCCATCTCATGTGTCACTACTACCATCGTCATGCCTTCATTTGCCAGCTCTTTCATGACATTCAATACTTCCTTAACCATCTCTGGGTCCAGTGCAGATGTAGGCTCATCAAAAAGCATCACATCTGGCTGCATAGCCAGTGCTCTGGCAATAGCAAGTCTTTGCTTCTGACCTCCAGATAGCTTCACAGGATATGCATCTCTTTTGTCTTCCAGACCAACTTTCTTTAACAATCTCATTGCAATATCCTCTGCAGTTTTTTTGTCCATCTTCTTTACTTTGATAGGAGCCAGCGTTATATTGCCGATAGCCGTCATATTCGGAAATAAATTAAAGTGCTGAAAAACCATGCCGACTTTTTGACGTATCTTATTTATATCAGCTTTTTTGTCGTTAATTTTTTCCCCTTCGATGTATATGTCACCTTTTGTCGGCTCCTCAAGAAGGTTTATGCACCTTAATATAGTGCTTTTCCCAGAACCACTTGGACCGATTATTACCAAAACTTCACCTTTTTTTACTTCTAAGCTTACACCTTTTAAGACTTCTAAATTGCCAAATCTTTTATGGAGGTTATCAACGCGTATCACCTGTCCTTAACCTCCTTTCAAACTTGCTTAAAAGCCTTGAGAATACCAGTGTCATCACAAAGTAAATAGCTGCTATTATTATAAGCGGCTCAAATGCCCTGTATGTGACACTTGATACTATCTCTGCTTGCCTTGTAAGATCTGCAAAGCCTATGACAGACACTATAGACGATTCTTTCAACATTACGACAAATTCGTTGCCTAAAGCCGGCAAAATATTCTTTATTGCCTGGGGAATTATGACGTACCTCATCGCCATGCTGTGGGACATGCCTAAAGAGCGAGAGGCTTCCATCTGTCCCGGATCCACTGCCTGAATGCCTGAGCGTATTATCTCCGCCACATAGCCTGCACTGTTCATAGAAAGGGCTATTATGCCTACTACAAATCCAGGGAATTTTATGCCAAATTGAGGCAAACCGTTGTATATAATGAGTATCTGCACCAAAAGAGGTGTGCCTCTTATTATCTCAACGTATGCTGAGCCAATAAAGCTCAATATTTTCACGCTGGACATCTTCATCAAGGCAACAATCAATCCCAATACAGCGCCTATTGCCACAGATATAATAGTAAGCTCTATTGTCATTATAAGTCCATTTATAAAAAGCTGTGTGTATTGTGGCATACTTGAAAAATCAAGATTCATTAACCTTTTTTTCTCCTTTCAAGAGGCTTTATTTTCCCATCCATTTATTTAACATTTTTTCGTATTCGCCGCTGTCTTTAAGCTCTTTTATTACGCTATTTATCTGGTTTACCAGATCCTGATTCCCTTTTGCGACAGCAACCGAATATCCTGGCACAGCTTCATTTATCTCTTTTATGTGAAGCATCTTCATGTCTTTATACTCTTTTAAGTATGCATCTGCAATTGTGCTTTCCATTAATATAGCATCTACCCTGCCGTTTTCTAATGATAAAAATGCATCGCCTAATCTATTTAGCTCTTTTATGTCTATTCCTTTTATCTTCTTAGCCGCATCATCAGACGTAGTTCCAAGCTGTACAGCTACCGTCTTGCCTTTCAAGTCATTTAAGTTATTTATACTACTGGAATTTTTCACGACTAAAACCTGCTCAGAATTATAATACTCATCAGAAAAATCAACGTTTTTCTTTCTCTCTGGTGTGGCATTCATGCCTGCAATAGCCATGTCAATCTGACCACTTTGAAGAGCTGGAATAAGCCCTGTAAAATCCATATCTTTTATCTCTAGTTTTACTCCTAATTTTTTAGCAATTGCATTAGCTAGATCCACATCAAAGCCCATTATTGTGTCTTTACCATTGACAACTTTGTGAAATTCAAACGGTGGGAAATCGGCACTGGTACCCATGACGATAACCCCTGATTTTTTCACTCTGCTTAGCGTAGACTGTTTCGAACAACCGCTTAGTGCGATAGACATAATAGTGATAAGAATTAAAGATATTATCAACCTTTTTTTCAATTTTTTCTCCTCCCGACAATAGATAATTTACTAAATAATTATACTATCACATGCATAATATTGCAATATATTTTTTAACACATCAAAAAATTTTCTGGTGGAAAAATGATTAAAGGGCATCCCTTTTGGAATGCCCTCAATAATCCTCTTTACTTCTTGCAAAAGTGAAGGGGATTACTTATTTGCTCCAGCAACTCTTCCTCTCCTGGAGTTAAATTGATTGTTTCTCTGCTTTTTAGCATCTCTGCATGATTTGCACCTTACTGGCGCATTTTGAAAGCCTTTCTGAGCATAAAATTCTTGTTCACCGGCAGTCCACACGAATTCTGCCCCACAGTCTTTGCAGACCAATGTCTTGTCTTGATACATAATAAATAATCCCCTCACTTTGACATTTATTTACTGTATAGCCAATTAGACTATACAGTAATATTATACCACCGGCTAAAAGTTTTATCAATAAATTTTAAAATTTTAAAAATTGCATAATTATTACCACATAAACATTTAGCGCTTTTTATCCACAAAATAGCTGCCAGGTGTGTAATACTTAAGATACTCTATATATCCTTTTTTCCCTTTTGATATGTCGCTTATTTTTTCTTCAAGATTTTTAAAAGCGCAGTTTATATCATCTAAATTTTTATCTTCAACTTCTTTTATTTTTTCTAATGTGCCTTTTATATCTATCAGTATTCCCTTTAACACGCTTTTATCTGCACTATTGCTGGGCGTATTAAAAATGCTGTCAATCCTGTTTACTTTCTTGTACAGATTGTACATAGGCAAAAATTCACTGTCTATCTCATCAATGCTTGCTATGATTTCTTGTTTTTTCTCCAATATGTTTTTTATGTCATCAAGCCTTTGTGAATTTATGGCCATGTTTAACTGATTATTTAGTTGAAGCATTTCGTTTAAATAATTTAATTTTTTTTCAGCCAACTCTATCAATTTTTTTACATCGCTTACCATACTATATCAACCTTTAGAATAAACTTTTGCTCGAACTTTTCCCATCGCTTCTCCCCATGTATCTCTAAGCTCTGTTATCAAAGATATCACTTCGTCTAACGGCTTTTTATCTTTTTTTAAATTGGCATCTATCAGCCTTCTTGAAATAAAATCATAAATGCTGTAAAGATTTTTCGATATATCATACTGCATGTCAAGAGTCGCCATAAGCTCTAATACTATGTCCTGCGCTCTTGTTATGCTGTTATGAGCTTTTTCGATGTTTTTATCATCTATCGCTTGTTTCGCTTCATTTGCAAAGCGAATAATTCCATTGTAGAGCATCAAGACCAATTCTTCCGGACTTGCTGTCATGACAGAATTTCGCTTGTACTCCATATACGGATCAATCATTTATCAATTCCCCTTCCTGTTTAAAGCAAAGAATCTTTATCCATTAAGCTGCTGACTTAACCACTGGCTTTGAGAATTCATCTGCGACATGTACGTCTCTAATTGCGTAAACTGATCATAATACTGTTGCTCTAATGTATTTAGCTGATCTTGCATGTCAGACATCCTTTGGTTTATATCGTTAATCTGCTGACCCAAAAAGCTATTATCATATAGCTGATACTGCCCCCCACCAGCTTCTTGCGTTATAGAGTTTATGCCATTATTTACTATGTAGTAAAGCCTTGCAGCAATACCATCGTTTGAGCTTGAACCAGGTGTAGCATTTACATCCGTAGTAGATTCCGTTATTTTTGTGAAAAGATCCATTACCTCTTGAGGATTATTTTGTATCGCATTTTTAAGTTTTGTATCATCTATATAAAGCTTACCGCCTTCATACCATTGACCTGTAGTTATCCCTATAGAACTCAATGTCATCTGTGTACCGTCAGTAGCTGTTACAGTGCCTGATATGGCATTTCTCATGCTGTAATATATGGATGTAAGGTTGTCATTTCCACTTAAATCACCGCTTCTGGCTTTCTGTTGCCATGCGGTAATGTCGTCTTGGCTCATCTGCTTTTTCTGATCATCTGTCAATGGCTGATAGTCATAATACCTTTGCTCTGTCAATTTTGAATTTATAGTTGTGATCACGTCGTTATACGCATCAACGAAACTCTTTATGCTATTGTATATGGTATCTGTATCCGTCTGAACAGAGAGGGTTGTTGAACCTATACCTGTAAGATTTATATTGATACCTGCAACAGATACATTGTTTGTCGAAGTAGTCATGTTGACTCCATTAAATGAAAATGAAGCATCTGTACCTTGAGAAAATGGCAAATGAAGATTATTCAACAAAAAATCATAATCTCCAGATATACTAACCTGTGAACCATTTTTGCTACTTATTGTTATAACACCATTGCTATCAACACTTGCATTTACAGAAGAAACATTGTTGTTTATATCACTAATTATACTATTAATATCTTCATTAGTTGATATATTTATTTGTGTACCATTTATTGATATGCTTGTACCACTTCCAGTATATGTAGTATACGCTGCTGTTCCAGTGTATGAACTGGAATTGAAACCTAATTTCAATGTGCTTGTCAAGAATGTAAGTCCTGTAGAATCTGTACCGCTAAAATCAATCTTTGAACTTGAACCTGTTGAATTTGTTATTAAGAATAGTCTATCTGTGGTCGTATCATAAGTCGCATTAACGTGGGTTGTACTTGATACGCTATTAATTGTTGAAACAATATCGTTTATGGTTGATCCTGCTTTGAATGTAATACTATTGTTATTTAATCGAATTGTGACATCCGAGCTTATTAAAGGATTATAAGTCACACTACCATCAGAATTTTTCGTGTAAGCACCAATGGCAGCAGTGCTGGCAGAAGTTGCTCCTGTAGCCAGTTGATTTACAGTTAATTGATATGTCCCATTTACAGCATTTACACCCGCTGTAGCCGTCGCAATTGAGGTATTTGATGAAACTGTTTTTGCAAGATATGTCCCTTGTAACTTCATGCTAAACAGTGTATTGTCCCTTAGTGTCAAAAGCTTTGTATTTATATCCTGAAGATCCTGCTGCTGCCACTGAAGCCACTGCTTTTGCTGCTCCAATTGATAAAGGGGCTGACTCGCAGCCTGCATAAGCTGACTCACGATTTGATCAGTATTAATTCCTGATGCAAGACCGCTTATTCTCAGTAAGTTGCTGGTAGTAGAGTTTTGCATTGTAATAGGATCCATACTACACTCCTCCTAAATTTTTCTATCAACAAAAAGCCCTGCTATTTTCCACAATCCCGCCACCAAATCCAATATTTTTTCTGGCGGGATCTCGTCTATGACTTCATTTGTCTTGCTGTCTACAATTTTCACCACTATTGTATTTGTAGGTTTGTGAACAGAAAATTCAAAATATGTACCGTCATTTTTCTTGATTTTATTGTTGACGTCGTTTATTTCGTCTTTTACCGTTTTCTCATCAACCGGATTTTTGAAAATCTCTTTTACGTCATCAATCTTGTCAGTCAATAAGCTATTTAGCTTTCCACTTCCTCCTTCTAATGATATATTTTGAATCATCTATATACCTCCCTAAAAATAACTCACATGTTAATTTCTATATCGGCAAAATATTTAAAAAAATTAGTGAATTTATTTGGCGCTTTTTTCGCAAGACATGTATTCTACAATAAGCTTATCTAATTCCTGACTTATCTCCAGCGCTTTCGCCATATCTACTATGTTCTTATTAAGCTCCTTCTTCAATAGCTTTATCTTCTCCTCCACTGAATCATTTTTATAGTAATGTTCTCTTATGATCTTTGCCATTTTCTCCTCCATATAAGCTATTGTAACTTACTTCATTTTTATATATCGGCTTTAAGAAATTTTTATTAAATTTTTTTCAAACACTATATAAACGCTTTTATCTGAACATATGTTTGTGTTATAATATCATTGAGGTGTTTTAACATGGATCTTCTCAAAAAGATAAGTATATTGGCTGATGCAGCAAAATACGATGTATCATGCTCATCCAGCGGAAGCGATAGAGAAAACAAAAATAGCGGTATAGGGAACGCAGCTTTCTATGGCATATGCCACAGTTGGTCTGAAGACGGCAGGTGCATATCCCTTCTTAAAATACTTTTTACAAATATCTGCATCTACGACTGCTCATATTGTGTAAACAGATGCTCAAATGACGTAGAGAGAGCATTATTCACGCCTGAGGAGCTTGCTGACATTACGATAAATTTTTACCGCAGAAATTACATAGAAGGATTGTTTTTAAGCTCTGCTGTATACAAAAGCCCTGACTACACGATGGAGCTTCTCATTAAGACTGTCAAAAAACTGAGGGAGGAATACAATTTTAACGGATACATACATTTAAAGGCTATCCCAGGTGCAGACGTAAATCTCATTAGGCTGGCCGGCCTTTACGCAGATCGCATGAGTGTAAATATCGAGCTTCCATCAGAAAAGTCTTTAAAATTATTGGCACCTCAAAAGACAAAAGAATCAATAATAAAGCCAATGAGCTTCATACACAATCAATTGATGGAAAAGAGTGAGTCAAAAAAGCTGATGCGCCGCACAGATAAATTTGTGCCTGCAGGACAGACGACGCAGCTTATTATAGGTGCAACACCAGAAAGCGATAGGACCATATTAAAGCTGTCAGAAAATCTGTACAAATATTATGACCTTAAAAGAGTGTATTACTCCGCGTACATCCCTGTTTTTAATGACAACAATATTTTGGGAGTATCATCACCTCCTCTTTTAAGGGAACACCGCTTGTATCAAGCTGATTGGCTTTTAAGGTACTACAATTTCAAGGCTGATGAATTACTGACTGAAGAAGAGCCAAATTTTGATGTATCATTGGACCCCAAAATCAACTGGGCCATGAAAAATCTAAACCTATTTCCTGTTGAAGTAAATACTGCAGAATATAACATGCTTTTACGAGTACCAGGCATAGGTTTAAGGACAGCAAACCGGATTGTAAAGGCGCGAAAAGCTGCTTACCTTAACTATGATTCACTTAAAAAACTGGGAGTCGTATTAAAAAGGGCAAAATACTTTATAACATGCAATGGAAAATATTACGGTGGATGCGAAATAGAAACAGATAAGATAAAAAATAGACTTTTGCCAAAAAACAATGTCATAAAAGGACAGCTTAGCATATTTGACATCGATAATACTTTGAACAATTTACCGATAATCGTATAGCTTAGTTAGGAGAGTAGATACATGGTAAACTACATATTCGACGGAACATTTGATGGTCTCATGACCGTTATATACGAGGCATATTACAGTCATCAACATCCCAATGACATTTTTTCTGAAATCAATCATCAAATAAACTTTCTTGGCCATGATGTATTCGTGACAACGGATATAGATAAATCAGATAAGGTGCAAAATGCCATTACGACAAAAATATCAAAAGAAGCACTCAGAAATATTTACTATGTTTATCTATCAGAGTTGGAGTCGTCATATATGCTGATATATAAATATATCAGGTTAGGCTTTAAAATAGGCAAAAAAATAGACTACTTCATTCAAAATGACGTAGTCCATGAAGTGACAAAATTAAGCCAAAGAGTAAAACATGAAGCGTACAAGATGATAGAATTAATCAGATTTAAAGAGGTCAAAAAAGGATTGTTTATTGCAAAGATACATCCAGACTACAACGTACTGCCTATCATAATGCCTCACTTTGCTGAAAGATTTCAAGACCAGTATTTCATAATACACGACGAAAAGAGGAACTTGTCGGCTGTATATGATAAAAAAGCATGGATAATCACCGATATGCCTCTTGAAAATATATCTAATATGAAAGACACAGAAGACTACGAAATCCTATGGAAAATGTATCATAAAAGCATCTCTATAGAAGAAAGAAAAAACCTAAGGCTTCAAAGACAACACATGCCTAAAAAATACTGGGATATGCTTACAGAAAAGCAATAACTACATCTCAAACTGAATGGCAGAAGAAAATCTCTCTATAAATGGCATGCCATTTGATGTAGGTATAAGTGATGATGTGACCATGACCTCATTAATCGGCATAAAATTATACTTATCTCCATTTTTTGCTCCATATCCAGTAAAATCATGTATGATGTAAGGCACTCCGCCATCCATTCCAACGTACATCATAGCATGACCCGGCATGTATAAAGCTGCGCCAGGCTTAATCTTATCAAAAATCTTTATTCTCTCATCTAATGGTAATCCATCAGAAAATTTATAGACTATTCCTGGACATTTTTCATGCTCATCAGCATTTCTTGGAAGCTTAAATCCAAATGTCTTGTATACGTACATGATAAAGCTGGAGCAATCCCTGCCATTGAAGCTATCTCCCCATCCATATCTATCGCCAATAAGTTTAAATGCCTGATTTAAAATATTGGCTCTTGTGTATGGGACATAGCCCCAATGGACATCTTCTTTCATCGATATAAGACCATCTTTAAATACTAAATTGCCTTTATCATCCCTTGAAGGCAGCTTAACAACATAATTGCCATAAGTAGATTGATTGCCTACACTGTAAATCATATCTTTTTCCAGTGGTATTTTCGTTCCCATGTCAAACTGAATTTCAGATACATCTCTATCATAAGGATTAAACTGCGTTTTGACATGATTTCCAGTCACCATTATGAAGTCATCTGTATCAAGATAATCAAACACTTCTTCCTTATTTTTGGCGATTGCTATATCACATGCCTTTACCCAACCTCTGTAGTTGTATATCTGTACAAAATACCATTTTTTATCCTTGCTTTCATGAAGCACCAAAACAGGCTCTAATGCTTGACACGATGTCTCTTGAAATCTATCAAATTCGATATCGCCTTTCTTGCTGTACACCGCTATTTCCGTAGGAAAGCTTCTAAGAGATGTCTTTCTTATGGTGATACCGTACTGTACTGGATTGACTTCTTTTATTTCAGTGATATTTAAATTGCCATTTATGTGATAATAAAAATCTCTTTTCACTACTTCACCATTTCTAAAATACATCTCTTTTTCTGGCAATTTATATTCTTTTATCAAAGACAACAACTCATCATAAGTAAGACTATCCCTGTAGCTTTTTAAATCATATACGCTACCGCATTTTTCTACAATCTTTTGATTGAACTTCATAATATTATTTTGCGTCATTATAAGGCTATCAGCATCGGGTATCTTTTCTATCCAGTATTCGGCATCAAGCATCTCTAACTTTGTATTGGGTATAATATAGAACACCTCCATGGATATTTAATGATTATAAAAATTTTAATATATGTCTATTTTTGTATATGAAAATTATTCATCAAAAATTCAGCAAATTTTAAATCCAGTTCTGTATCAATATCTATAGATCTTTCATTAGGCATAATATACGCATATGTTTTTTCACCAAAGAAGCCTTTATTTTGTATTAAATAATTCCAATCCGATACATATATTGCTCCATTTATTCTATAATATTTACTTATTTCTTGCCTATTTTTATTTAAAACATCTTTTCTTAGAAAATCTTTCATACACAAATCCTCGTTTAAGACGTTCATCCATAAAGGAGAATGCTCAGCCTCACAAACCGAAACCACCGCCCTTGCTTTTTTTTCATACAAAATGTCAATCGCATTTTTTATGTCATACGCTTTTCTTAACGGTGATGTTGGTTGTAAAAGCATAACTAAATCATATACAGCATGATTTTTTTCCAGCCAATTCATCGCATGAAAAATAACATCTATCGCTTTTGCATCGTCAGAAGCTAATTCAACGGGCCTCATAAAAGGAATTTCTGCTCCAAATTCCTTTGATATACTTGCTATTTCTGGATCTTCTGTCGAAACAATTATTTTATCTAAAAAATTCGCTTGCAACGCAGCCTCAATAGTATATGCTATTAGAGGCCTGTTCAATAAAGGTCTCACATTTTTTCTTTTAACCCCTTTTGAACCGCCTCTTGCAGGTATTATCGCTAATATTGATTTTCCTTTATACATCTTATACACTATCCACCTTTTTGAAATATTCCAATGTACTACGATATTCTTCCCATTGTCCAACATCAAACCACTTCGAGCTTACAGGATATACACCAACTTTATATCCATAATCTTTTGACTTTAATAACAAATCCGGCATATTAAAAGATTGTCCATCTGGAATCAACCTGATCAATTCGGGTTCTAAAACATATACACCTGAATTTATTACAAAATTATACTCTGGTTTTTCTATCATATTTATTAATTCACCATTGTTAACATCCATAACGCCATATGGAATCTGCATATTTTTAACTACACCTACTATTGTAGCATCATTGCCACTTTTCTCATGGTATTTTAAAAGTTCATCGAAATCAATATCTATGATTACGTCACAGTTCGATACTATAAATGTATTATTTAACTTATCAATTGCAAGCCTTAATGAGCCTGCTGTTCCGAGAAATTCTTTTTCATGAACAAAATCTATATTATATCCGTCTGGATTTTCTGCAAAATATAATTTTATAATTTCGGCTTTATAATTAAGTGAAATTATGAAATCATTAAAACCGTAATTTTTAAAATTTTTCATTATAATCTCTATTATAGGCTTATCACCTATAGGTATCAATGGTTTCGGAAGTATTTTTGTAAACGGATCTAACCTTGTACCCTTACCGCCAGCCATAATAAAAACACTGTTATTCTTCTTTGAATATTCACATTTTACTCCAATAAATTCTTCCATCAGTATTAAATCGATAACTCTTTTTTCATTATCTATTACAGGAATAGTTTTTATTTTATACTTTATCATCAACTCTTTAGCAACTTCTTCTTGTCCTCTATAAACATATTTTGGTTTCTTATTCATAATGGTAGAAACAGGCTGTTCCAATGATACATTATCCAATATCGCCCTTCTTATATCTCCATCTGTAACAGTTCCAACAAACCTATCATCATCATCAACAACTAAAAGAATTTGTAATCTATTTTCATTTAACTGCTTTATAGCATTTTTAATAATACATTTATCGCTAATAACAACGGATTTAACCTTATTCTCCATTATTGATTTCTCCCCATATCATACCTATATTTTTTTATTGTCCCTGGAATACCTACAACAACAGCATTATCAGGTACATCATCTAAGACAACAGTACCAGCTCCAACTAAAGAATTTTTACCTATCTTTATTCCCTCAATAATAACAGACCCAATTCCAATATGACTTGCTTCACCTATTTTAACTCCTCCTGCAATTTTAACGCCTGGAGCAATATGAACATGATCGCTTATTATGCAATCATGTTCAATAATAGATCCTGTATTTACTATCACGTTATTTCCAACTCGGGTATCAGGACCTATAAAAGTACCAGCCATTACAACATTTCCTCGCCCGAATTTTACATGCTCTGAAATAATAGCTGATGGGTGAAATGCATTAATAAAGGTAAAGCCGATCTCCTTTACTTTTTCATACAAATTTTTTCGCAAATAATTATCTCCAACACTTCCAACAACTATTAGTGCATAATTTATCTCACGTTTTAATAAATCATTTAATTGCTCATCAGTTGCAATAACCGGTACGCCTAAAACTTTTTTGCCAATCTCATCAGATTTGCCTATTAGTCCTTCAATATGTATTTTATTATTTTTTTTCAGTATATCTATCACCGCTTTTGCATGACCACCTGCACCAATTAAAATTAATTTATCCAAAAGAATTCCTCCTTGGAAAAAGCATATAATTATTATTCAAGCATAGAAAAGTCAATAATTGTATCCTTTAAAATATGAATTCTGGCTTTTTTACCAATTAAATAATCAAAAAACTTAGGAGGCAAACCAGTTCCTGGCCTTTTTGTAATTAGCATCTCTTCCGTTATGACACTGCCACTGGGTATATCTTTAGCTGCAATAATTGACTTCCTTGCTACATCTCTAACATTTTTTTCATTCTCTCTACATCTTTTTATCCCATTTCCTAATGCCGCCTCTATGTTTCTAATGCTTTTAATCATAAGCTTAAGTTCGCTTGGCTCAAGTGAAGCCTTGTGATCAGGGCCTATCATTCTTTTATCAAGAGTAAAATGTTTTTCAATAATCAATGCTCCCATCGAAACTGCTGCTATTGCAACTTCAATGCCAAGAGTATGATCTGAATAACCAACAGGTAGCTTAAAAGCATTTTTCATAGTGATCATTGCATTTAAATTAACATCTTTGTATTCAGTTGGATAATTTGATGTACAATGCAATAAGATTATACTCTTATTACCAGTATTTTTAATCACTTCTATCGCTTCTTCGATTTCACCTAAATTAGACATTCCCGTGGAAAGTATTATTGGTTTCTTTTTTTTTGCAATGTATTTTAAGAAGGGAATATTTGTAATATCACCAGAACCAATTTTAAATGCAGGTACGTCAGCTTGTTCCAACATATCGGCACTTTCATAATCAAAAGGAGTTGCTAAATAGATTAAATTTCGCCTTTTGCAATATTCCATTATTTTGATATGATCATCATAAGACAATTCTAACTTTTTTAACATATCATACTGTGTTTCATCTGGAGATGTAGTCAATTTCTGGTATTCAGCTTTCTCTGCATCTTTATTTACTAAATTTTCCGTTTGAAATATTTGGAATTTTATTGCATCTGCACCTGCTTTAGACGCCGCATCAACTAATTTCATAGCTGTTTCTAAATCACCATTATGATTCACTCCTGCTTCAGCTATAACAAATACAGAAGAATTTTCTGATATTGTTCTATTTGCTATTTTAAGCATTATATCATCACGCTCCAACATCTAATCTTCTATAAATTTTAAAATTCTAAAACCTTCAGCATATCTACAACCTGAAGCACAACCTCTAATTAGAGCTAAAGACTTTACACTATCTTCGCTTCTTGGAAAAGGGTGCTCTTTAATCTCATCATCATAAATATTTAATATTTTAATCTTTTTCTCAATAAAATCACTAATATCTATAAAGTAATTTGGAACAAAACCATTATCAGAATTTGCATAATCAGATTCAGATGGAATTTCCATCATTAAAATACATTTAATAAAAGGAAATCTAAAAACTTTCGTACACGAATTTAAAACATCAAAAACGACTTTATGATCTGAATGAATATCGTATCTATACGGTAAAATTATTCTATTAGGCTCAATTTGTCTTATTATATTTGATACCTCCTCTATTAAATCTTTTTTATGATACTTATCTAAACCGGATGGTTGCAATTTTAAATTGTAAAAGTAATCAAAATCATACGATTTAATCACATTATTAATTTGACTAGTTCTCTTATCTACTTCAGTTATAGAATATCCATATTCCTCCTTCTTATCAGTAAAATTTAACCAAGCAATTTTATATCCATTCTTCTTATATCTAAGTATTGTGCCTCCGGCTCCAAGTGTTTCATCATCTGGATGTGGAGAAACTACCATTAAAATCATAAATATTCACCTTCCATAATTATTTCTCCTAAATCACAATCCGTAATCTCAATGCAATTATCTCCTGCTTTTATTAATAATACACCATTGTTATTTTTAATAACTTTGCCAGGTTCTAAATTGTCATATCTATTAGTTCTTACCTCATTTACTTTCCAAACCCTAACTTTTTTATTCTTATAAAAAAAATATGCACCAGGATAAGGCCTAGTTAAAGCCCTGACTAAATTATAAATTGTATATGATGACATTCTCCAGTCTATCTCTCCGTCTTTTTCGCTTCGCTTTCTCCAATAATTGGATATAACATTATCTTGTTTAATTGTTTTATAAGTTCCATTTTCCAATAAAGGAATAAAATTTTCAATTTGTTTAAGTGCAATGGATGTAATCTTTTCATATAAACTTTTGGCATCATCTGAATAATTTATTTCAATTTTCTCCTGTGATAAGATATCACCACTATCTGCATCCTCATTCATAAAGAAGAATGTAGATCCTGTCTCCTTTAAGCCTAGCGCCAATGCCCATATTATCGGATGTCTACCTCTATTTTGCGGCAACAAAGCTGGATGATAGCCTAAAACTCCCATTGGAGGTATATTCAATAGTTCCTTTCCTATTAGCTGTGATAAGCCAAAACAAAATATAATATCTGGTTCTTTACTCTTTATATACTTTATAGTTTCAAATTCGTTAATATTATTAAAATATTTATATTCCAAATTATTGTGAATACATAATTCAGATAAATTTACAAAATCAGAATTATACTTAGATTTTTCTTTTGTTAATACAGACACAATATTACAGTTTAATTCTATTAATTTTTCTAATATCCTCTTTGAAAATTCAACAGTTCCAATAAATAATATCCTCACTTTACATCACCATATCATAAAAAGTCTTCTTAATTGATATATTTGTATCTAAAATCTTCTTAAGTATATTTATTATTCTTTCTGATGATTTGCCATCACCATATGGGTTATCAATAGTTTTACATAATTTTTTAAATTCTGTAGACAATGCTTTTTTTAGTGCCAATACTATCTTTTCAGAATTCGCTTCACAATCTATTACACTTTTCGCCTTTATTCTTCCCTTTTGTCTGTCTCCGATATTTACTGTTGGCTTTTTAAATGTTGGTGCCTCAATTATTCCACTTGATGAATTCCCTAATATAACATCAACATTTTTCATCAAAGATAAATACTTTAAGCGTCCTAACGAAGTAAAACTTGCTGCCCTATCTGTATTAGTTTTTACATAGTTATCTATAAGCATAGATATAATTCTACCATCTGTATCGGCATTAGGTTTTGTAAATATTATTTTTACATTTTTAAAACTATCCAAAGCCTTTAATAATTCAATAAATTGGGCCTGTGAAGTATTATTTTCAAGTGTAACAGGATGATATGTAACTAAAATATTTACTTCTCCTAACTTAAACGACAATTCTTCTTGTAAATCTTCCCTTGAAAGCAACTTAATATTTTCTATATTGTCAATTCCTAAAGCCCCCACATTAAAAACTCTTTCAGGATTCTCTCCAAGTTGAATAACTCTATTTTTATAAACCTCGGTAGATGTAAAATGATATGTACTCATTTTTGTTATCGAATGTCTAATAGCATCATCAATTAGACCTTCAGTTAATTCTCCTCCATAAAGATGAGCTATTGGTATTTTAGCAACTAAACATGCTACAGCAGCAGCAAATGTTTCAAATCTATCACCCAATAAAATTACTATATCAGGCCTTAATCTATTCAATGCATCTGCAAAACCAATTATTCCTAACCCTATTGATTTTGTAATGCCTATTTCTGAATCACTTGATAATAGCATTTCTATTTTTTCATTTATCTCAAATCCATCATCAATAATTTCTTTAAAAGTTAATCCAAATTCAGGCGATAAATGCATTCCTGTAACTATTATTTGAAGATCAAATAAATTTGTTTCTTTAATTTTTTTTAATAGAGGATAAAGTAAACCATACTCTGCTCTTGTACCTGTAACAACTGCAATCTTCTTCATATACTCACCTCTTTTTTATACCTAAAATATCTAATAAAGTTTTTGCAACATATTTTATATCTTCATAAGTATTTAATGTTGAACCAGGTAAATTTAAGCCGTTTTCATATATTTCATAAGAATTACTATAGCTTCCTTTCTTGTATTTTTTATAAGGAGGAAAATCTACTATAGGATTAAATATTCTTCTTGTTGGAATGCCCCTTCTTTTTAATTCATCTTGAATTTGAGGTATAGCCATACCTACTTTTTTACAATCAATTTTTACTGAAGGTAACCAAGCAGAACTTTCTGCACTTTCATATTCTTTTTGCAAAGAAATTTCTTCAATCCCATCAAAAATTTCCTTGTAAATCTCAAAATACATCCGCTTTTTTTCTAAAAATCCTGCCAATCGGTCAAGTTGAGCAATTCCTAAAGATGCTTCTAAATTTGTCATTCTATAATTAAAACCTATTTCTGTATGAAAATAGCCTTGAGTCATATCCCTCGCCTGATTTACCAAAAATCTTATATGTGAGGCCCATTTTTCATTATTCGAAGATACCATACCCCCTCCTCCTGTAGTTATTACTTTATTACCATTAAAGCTAAAACATCCTACATGGCCTATTGTCCCTGTCATACTTCCTTTATATGAAGCTCCAAGACTTTCCGTTGCATCTTCTATAACATAAATATTGTTCTCCATTGCTATCTCCATTATTTTATCCATATCACATGGATTGCCATATAAATGTACAGGAATAATTGCTTTTGTTTTAGGTGTAATCGCTTTTTCTATTTCTCTTGGATCTATGTTCCATGTGTCTTTATCAACATCAACAAATACAGGAGTTGCTCCGCAGTAAACTATCGGATTAACAGTCGCAACAAATGTAATAGAAGGAACTATAACCTCATCACCGTCTTTAATGCCTAATTCATAAAGTGCCATGTGCAGTGCTGCTGTTCCACTTTGAACCGAAACACAATGATTTACATTTAAAAATTCAGCAAATCTTCTTTCGAATTCAGGAACAAAAGGACCAGCAGTAGATACATAACCACTTTCAATGCATTTCACTAAATAGTCCTTTTCTTTATCGCCTAAATTAGGCGAATCAAGTTGTATATTATACATTATATACCTCCGATTTATATAAGCTGATATTATCCTTAATCCATCTAATCGTTTCTTTTAGCCCATCTTCAAGTTGATATTCGGGTCTCCAATCAGTATATTTCTTTATTTTAGAGCTATCACATACTAATCTTTCAACTTCACTTTTTTCTGGTCTAAATCTTTGTTCGTCTTGTACTATTTCGATATTAGCATCCATTAACTTTAAAATCATCTCTACTAAAGAACCTATCGAAATTTCATGTCCAGAACCAACATTTGTAATGTTCCCAACTAGTTCATCACATTCAGCAATTTTTATAAATCCATTAACTGTATCAAAAACAAAATTCAAATCTCTTGTAGGTTTTAAATTGCCAATTTTTATATATTTTTCTCCATTTAATATCTGAGTTATTATAGTAGGAATAACAGCTCTTGCTGATTGGCGTGGCCCATACGTATTAAAAGGTCTCACAATTGTTACAGGTAAATCAAATGAATTATAAAAACTTAAAGCCAAATTATCAGCACTTATTTTAGTCGCTGAATATGGTGACTGCGGTTGCAGTGGATGTAATTCATCAATTGGTATATATCTTGCCGTTCCATAAACTTCACTTGTTGAAGTATGTATAACTCTTTCTATATCAAGCTCTCTTGCAGATTGCAATACATTGTATGTTCCTTCTATATTAGTTTTTATATAGGCAAGAGGTGATACATAGGAATATGGAATTCCAATTAGCGCTGCCAGATGAAATACAACATCCACTCCTTTCATAGCATCTCTAACACTATCATAATCTCTTATATCACCTCTATAAATTTCGATCTCATCTTTATACTTAGACTTTTCTAACCAACCCCAATTATTATTAGAATTATACCTAACAAACGCTTTTACTTTTGCACCTATTTCCACTAATCTTTCTGCTAAATGGGAACCAATAAATCCTCCTGCCCCTGTAACTAAAACTTTTTTATTTTTTAAGTTCATCACATATCCTCCTAAAAAGTCTTCAACTTAATCATTGTTTGATTTCGTCAACTGTCTTTAATGCTTTCTTTAAACCTTCCAATGACTTCTCTATCGCTTCATATATTCCTTGATAAAGTGTATATGACATCATTGCAATTCTTAATTTTTTTTGCTTTTCCGTCTCATCCTTTTCAGGTTTAAAACCTTTTAGAACTTTTGTAGTAACTATGTTTAATATAGAAGTTATATACAAAAAACTATCTTTTGAGTTTTTTAATCTTTTGTCTATTTTATCTAATATTGATACTATATGAGATACGTCTGCGTTAACATCCTTCTGATATTCATTATACATTTTTTTTGAAAGCTTTGCAGCACGAATACAGTCATTTTTAATTTTTTCTAAGTTTTTAATTGCATCTTCAAACTCTTTTATAAATCCATCGATCTGCCTTTTATCTAATTTAATCTTTCCGTTTTTCAATGTACTGTCTATCTCATCACTTATATTTATTTCTCTTTTCATAAACAGCTCGATTGCTTCTTTAAATCTTATTATTTTAGTTCCTTTTATAAGAGCACCACCTTCTGTAGCATTTATGTATATCCTATCCGAATGCCCATATATATAATTTTCAAACCATGTCTTAAACGAAAGCAAAACACGATCAGTCAAAACTTTTTCTTCAAAGTTGCCTTTAACATATATGTACTCTTTTCCGTCAGTATTCTCTTTTATTCTGTCTTTTTCATAAGTTGTCCCAGATGCATGTGTCCTATGATCTGAATACGCTAAATCTTGCCCCATAAAAATAATAGGGTTGCATCCTAACATATATGCAAAATCCAAAGATAAATTAGCTACAGATGGCCCTGTGCTTAATTTTCCAAAATCTAACGATAATTTGTCACTAAGCAATTTCGTATATTCTGATGCAATCTCTGCAATGATAAGTGGCCCCTCATATTCTTTTAATATTTTAGGATATAAAGTCAAATCGTACACGAGTGGAGATTTGACTTTATGTCCATCAAAATGCTCAAAATTCTTTTTTCCACCATCTATTGATACAACAAAATCCGGTTCAATATTTTTTTTCAAAAGCGCTTTTAAAGCTGTCCCAACACATATTATGACACATTTACCCTTTGCTTCTTTTAATTGATCAATGTTTTTGTCAAGTGAAGGACCAGCAGAAACTATTACTGCAGGAATATTTTTAAATACATCAAAAAAAGACTTAACAGGTACACTTCTAAAAACAAACTCCAAATTCTCCATAAAATTTGATTGCCATTGTTCAGCAAAATAAAGTGCCGTATTCCTATTAATTCTCATAGAATTAATAGTTTCCAGCAAGCATTTATTAAATTTTTCATAATATTCTCTAAAAACGATAGGATACTGTTTAAATTCTTTATATACAACATTTTCGAAGTTGTCCCACGGTATATAAGCCTGCAGTATTACATTTAATTTTTCTTCTGATTCTTCACTTATAAAATATAAATTCTGTCTATTTTTAAATTTATCGTAATATCCATTATTTAGTGCAAATTGAAATATTTCATTTGATGGTTCAACCAATATCAGCCGATTATTGGGTGATAATCTACCTAAAAGATAATTAACATGATAGCCTAATCCTATACCATAGATAATCAATATAGATTCATCATTAATTTCAATGACATCAGCCCATTCTTTTGCTTCTCTGTCTGGATAATAAGAACTATGTAAAAAATTTCTTTTTCTTCCATCCATATATACCAAAGTGTCATTACCATCTTTGGCTTTTAAAATTTCGAATGAACTCATCAGTTAAGCTCTCCTTTTTTGCAGTGATTCATATATCCAAATAATATATCCTTAATCTCATAATTCAGCGAATCAGATATTAATTGATAATCTGAGTTTTCAATTCCATTCATTAATGCGTTTAGACTCTCATTCACTTTTTCAACATCCAAATCAAAGCCATGAAAAGGCATAGTCAATGTTATTGCTTTTATTGACCAATTAAGCCCATCTATAACACTTATAAGCAACGAATTTGTTTCTGCGTACCTACCTTCATCTATTAACCTTATCACATCATCTATACCATTAATAAGCCTCGGCACATACTTAAGGCTCTCTTCTACTGTTTCTTTCATCATATCATTAAGCATATAAACCCACCTAACATTTTTACATTTCTACAATAATTATCGGCTTAATAGAATGAAAGTTTAAGCTTATAACAATATTATTTTATACTTAGATTAGTCGCACACAATATTTCTATTTGTAATTTTTGGTATATAAGAAATGTAAAAAGGCAGACGCGTACCCATGATGGGCGTATGTATATTTGACTTACATTTTTAAAATACATTATAATATAACAAAACATTCGTTCGAAAGTTGGTGCTATTGTGGATAAATTAGAATATATACAAAAATATTATCCTAATACGGACAATAAAGTTTTAGCACAAAAACTAGGTATAACTGAACAATCCGTGAGGCGATTAGCATCAAAATATGGTATAAGAAAAAGTCCTGATTACATAAGAAAGCAGCATGAGTCACTAACAAATGCTCGTAAAGAAAAATATATTGCAAATATTCCAGATATCCATCCAAATAATTATCAGCTAAATATAATCGTCGGTAGTATTCTGGGAGATGGAAATTTATCATACGCGCCAAGAGGTAGAAATGCTTTTTATAGAGAGCATTTTTGCCAGCAACAATATGAATATAGATTCTGGAAATGTGCACAGTTAAGGAATTTAGGTTTTAAGATAAACAGAAATAATACTCTTCAATCAATATCGCACCCAATATTTTCAGATTTATATGAGAAATTTTATATTAATAAGCATAAAACCATAACATATGATAATATTAAGTTACTTAATGAACCTGTTGGAATTGCCTGTTTATATATGGATGATGGCAGCCTCGTAATTTCAAAAAATAATAAACACAATATAACTGTAAATCCTATTATAACATTATATACACTGAATTTTAGTAAAGAAGAAAATATGATAATGCAGGAGCATATTTATAAAACTTTCAATGTTAAATTTAATTTAAAAAAGCATCCAGATGGCAAAAAATATATTTTAACAATTGGAAAAAGAGAAGAAGTATTTAATTTTTTAGACATTGTAAGACCATATGTTAGTCAAATAGCAAGTATGAACTATAAATGGGATATAGAAAAAAGGATTGACGATGAGTGCAAAAAGGATAAGCGAATAAACACAAGAACTTTTTACAATAGGAAGTTTTTATCGTACACTGATGAAGATATCGATAAAATTATCGATATGAAGCAAAATGGCTATAAGGACAAAGATATTGCTAATAGGTTGAATAGATCGTATTGGGGCATCGTATGGAAAATAAGAGATCTAAAATCTAAGAATATGATTTAAGGGAGGCTCTGCCTCCCTTTTGTATTATCTTAGTAATTGTAATACTGTCTGCGGTTGTTGATTTGCCTGAGCTCTTCCAGGCCGATATCTTTCGATATCGAATAGATCATATCTTCATCCTATATCAAATAGGAGCCGGGCACTTCGGGATTCATCCCTACGGACTTCATCACCATGAGTTTTTCTTTTAGGTGGTATGTCCTGATCGTTGAACCTTCCCCAACCTTTCGGTACAGGGGCTTGGCTGCTGATTGCCCAATCCTTATACTTTTTAACCTGTCACATTTATCCTTTCGGATTATGTTGTAGGGTATAAGGCTTAAGGGTTTTCCAGCAATTCACCCGGTGGTAATCCTGAAAATTACTCTTCAGGACGCCTGTGTGAAATAGCTTATGCAGCTATTCCCTCAAGCATTGCTGTGGCTGCTTGGTTTAGTATGTTGTCCTTCGTGAATTCCATCATTTCTTGAGCCATATCTACATCTCTTATACGAGAATTTGCAGCCGTCAGGTTTTCTGATGCTGTACCAAGGTTGTTTATTGTATGTTCAAGTCTGTTTTGATATGCACCTAAATCAGCTCTCTGACCTGAAACTTTATCGATAGCAGTATCTATTGTTGAAATTTGTGCTGTTATTGCTGATGCTGCCTGACCAGAACCAACGTTTATAGAATTAACACCCAAAGCTGATGCCTTCATTGAATTAATAGTAACAGAAATGGTTTGATCTGTATTAGCTCCAATTTGCAATGTAACTTTGGCACTACCAGTTAAAAGATTTTTTTGGTTGAACTGTGTTGTTGAAGCTATTCTGTTGATTTCAGTTATAAGCTGATTAACTTCCTTTTGAATATTAGCCCTATCTTGATCTGTATTTGTATCATTTGCAGATTGTACCGCTAATTCTCTCATCCTCTGGAGAATTGACGTCGTCTCATTTAATGCACCTTCTGCTGTCTGCAAAAGTGATATACCGTCTTGAGCATTTCTTTGAGCTTGATTTAAGCCAGCTATCTGCGCTTTCATTTTTTCAGATATTGCAAGTCCTGCTGCATCATCTGCTGCACTGTTAATCCTGTAGCCTGATGATAATTTTTGCAATGCTTTTTGTGTGTTTGTGTTGTTTGTCTCAAGTGCTCTCCATGCGTTTATAGCACTTAAGTTTGTGTTGATTACCATATTTTCTTCCTCCTTGAATTTTTATTTGGCATCCATGCCATATTGACCATAGATCTTTCACAGTTGGCCAACTGCTTATCATTTGTTTTACACTATATATATCGATTTTATTTTTTTTTAGTTTAGCCTTTTTTTATAATTTTTTCTAATTTCTTAAGCGATGATTTATCTATATTAATCGCTTTTTTATTTTCGTCTTTTACTTCTAAAAGCTCTTTTCTCATGACAGTTACATTCTTTGGAGCGGATATGCCTATCTTTATATTATCGCCATCGATACTAACGATCTTTATCTCTACATCATCCCCTATAATCAGAGACTGCCCAATTTTACGGGTTAGTATCAGCATTTTTTAGCTCCTTAAGTATAGGATGCTTTATCATGTACTCATCATTGTCGAGAAGTATCTGCATCCCTTTATTGTTTTCTGCATTTATGATTATAGGGGCTTTTAGGTTGGCAGTCATCTTTTCAATTTCATCAGGTATTACAACGATGGCAAAAACGAGAATATGATTTAAGTCTTTTACGTCCAACGCTTTTACCGTTTCCACATCTAATTCGACTTTATAATCTTTTATTATAGCTTTTGGGTCGACTATCACAAACGCTATATCCGTATCATCGAGGGACTGAAGCCACTTAAAGGGGGTAAATTCTTCAGAGCTTAGAAGAATGAAGCTTTTAAGTCCCTCGAAGCCTGGTATGCCTTCATCAAAGTGAAGTACATCTTCTTCGCTGTAGCTGACAACACCAAAATTTCTTGTCTCTATATCCATCGCTCATGCCTCTCTTTCGAATTCAAACTATTGCATCCACATTCTGACCTATGTAGTCGATTTTTATAGACGGGTACTGCAGCATATATATATTTACATTTGCCCTTGTTGCATCTATCTCCGGCTTTTTAGGTGTGGCATCTATATGCGCCTTACCATCCTGCCAGTTTATGTTGAGATAACCGTCAAACCATATCTTAGGCCTTGACTTAGGCATAAGGTCTACGTTAAAGTCTATGTTTTCAACACCTGCCTGAGACGCCAACTCTGGTATGACATTCTGATGGTTCTCTATGGCTGCCAAAGTATCACCATCTTCAGCAATTTTCCCTATTGCTTCAAGTCCTACTTGATAACTTCTTTCCGCTTCGTCGTGTATAAGATCAAATACGCTCTTAAGCCCAGACTCGTAAAAGCACTGATACTGATCTATATGAACCTGTGGCAGCTTCTGATCAATCTCTACCTTTGGCATCTCCTGATGTATATTAAGATCTGCATTCTGATTGTGTATATTAATTGCGGCAGGAGTAGTGTCAATGCCTATCCTGCCGAACGTTTGATGTATTGCTATATCCATAGTATCGTTCCTTTACCTCAGAAAATCTACCAATGATGGTTGAATGATCATGGCACCTGCAGCTAATGATGCTCTGTACACATTATCATCCATCTTTAGATTGGTGATGACCTGCGCTATATCCGCATCTCGATTTTTTGAAAGTAGCGCCGTAAAGTTATAGTTATCATCACTTAATCTATTTGCGGTAAGATCTACCCTATTCGCTTTTGCCCCTGCATCAGCCCTGATTGATAAGATATTTTGCATTTGGTTGTCTATATCTCCTATTATGTTACTGACAGCTTGGTTATCTCCCGATTTCAATGCATTTGAAAGCTTGTCCATCACAGAAAGAAGCTGTGAAGTGCCAGAAGATACGTCAAATACCTTATCGCCTGTCACATTCACTTGTATGGTATTGCCACCTGCGCCTACCTCAAACTTTATGGCGCCATCATCGCCAGCATACCCATTTCCATTACTTGTATCGTCAAAGGGCTTTGTATCAGTCTTGTATCCGGCGAATATGTATCTTCCATTGTACTGTGTATTGCCTACTTGTATAATCTGCTGTTTTAACTGATCTACCTGCGCCGCTAAGTTTTGCATGTCGCTTTGAGTTAGAGTGCCATTGGAACCTTGCACTGCTAACTCTCTGGCATTTTGCAGCATATCTCCTATTTGTCCTAATGCCGTATCAGTAAGGCTAAGCCATGACTTTGCATCGTCTGTATTCTTCGTATATGCGTTATTTCTCGCAATTTCTGTCTTTATCCTTAAAATACTGGCCACTGCAACAGGATCGTCCGATGGCTTGCTTACTTTTTCACCAGTTGACAGCATATTTTGATCTTTCTGAAGCCTTTCAAGATTTTTGTTGTAGTCATTCATAAAATCCATAACAAGCATGTTATTGGTTACTCGCATTGTCTACACCTACCTTTTACGTTACTCCCATCTTATTTATAAGCGTATTTAAAAGCTCATCCATGACCGTTATCATCCTTGCTGATGCTTCATAAGACTTTTGATATTTAAGCATATTCGTCATCTCTTCATCCAGAGAAACACCAGACACAGATTGTCTGTTGTAATCAACCTGTTTCACCATAGTGCTTTGATTTGTCTGCATCTGATTTGCCTGCTGTGCATCAACACCAAGGTTGGAAATCAAAGAGCTTATAAAATCGTCCAATGTTCCATTGTTCAACCCGCTGATCTTCGTATCTCTAAGCGCTATGAGATTTAATACATTTGTATTGTCTCCAGGCAATGAATTAGGATCCGACGCTGCGGCGATCTTTTGAAGTCCATCATCTGCAAGTATGTCTGATGAAACCTGAATATTTTTAGCATATTCAGTAGTTGGATTATATGTAGTATCTGTTATGTTGAAAAAATTGATGCCTGTGCTTCCATCAAGCCCATACCCTTTAGAATGCTGTGCATTAAAAACCGTAGCAAGGTTGTACGCAAACTGATTCAATTGCTGTTTATAGTAAGGTATCCCTTTCACACCATTTGTGCCATCGCCATCTCTCATATCCAGAAGTCCTTTTAATATGCCACCTGTCGGATTCACAGGTGTTCCCGCAAGATCCCACTTTATTGTCCCTGTATTATCTATGCTCATTGTGTATGCATTGTTCCCATCTACGAGGGCTTGTCCGCTTATATCTACTCTGAAATTTTTATTTGAATCTTCATAAGTATTTATGTTGACTATCTCCGAAAGCTTATCTACAAGTAAATTTCTCTGATCTCTCAAGTCATTGGCTGTCTGACCTGTAAGCTCAAATCTGTAGATCTCATTGTTCAGTTTCGATATTTGCTCTGCATATGAATTGATTTCCTGCACTCGACTTTGAATGGTGCTATTTATTTGGTTTTCTTGGTCATCAAGGTGCTGATAAATAGTATTAATGGTATCCGTCAGTGATATACCATTTTCTCTAACTTCAGCCCTTACTTCAAGGCTTTCCGGGTTTTTCGACAAATCTTGAAGTGAATTAAAAAAATTGTCTAACACAGTTGTAATTCCCGTATCAGATGGCTCGTTTAGTATACCTTCTATAGAAGACAATGTATCTGATTTCGTCTCCCATTCACCAAGTGTAGTATTTTCTCTCCTGTACTGCTGATCTAAAAATTGATCTCTTATCTGTCGATAACCATCAACATTGACACCACCTCCTATGGCCTTGCCCCATTGGTCAGCCATGCCGTAAGTTGTAGGAGGCGCTATCGCAGACAGATCTATGACTTGTCTCGTATACCCAGGCGTGTTTGCATTTGAGATATTATGTCCCGTCAAGTTAAGCGCCTGTTGGCTTGCAAAGAGACCTGTTTTTGCTATCTCCAATCCTTGAAAAGTAGACACTGCCTTTCATTCCTTTCATAGCTATAATTATTTATTAAGCCTTTTTATCGATGATTCTATTTATACTTTTTGATACGCCACCTTCGCCGTATATGCCATTGTCCTCTAACAAATTGTTTGATATGACGCCAATCGAATAGTTTACGAATTCAATGGACTGTTTGAGAAGCGATTTATTCAAGTCATTTCTATTGCTAAGTGCTTTTAAAAGATCATTAAATTCCTTTTGAACTGTTTTTAATTTTTTAGCATCACTTTCAGGCAGTATGCTGCAAAGCTGACTTATTGTCACTTGACTGTCAAAATTGTCGTTTAAAAATTTTTCTCTTTCATCTTCCAAGTCCATAAGCTTACCTATTATACTACCCTCTACTTTTGTCATGCTGTCCAGCTCCTGTATTTCTCCCCGCACTATCACATCAGTCTTTTTAGTAGCTATGTCGTATAAATCTTTGTACAAAAGCATTTCCCCATTCAATACAGAAATAAGCTCATCTATATTCGGATTTGGCATAATTATACCACCTTTAAACTTTTTTATCGAAAATAGCCCCTTTGATTATGGACTCAGCGATATCATCAGATTTTATGTTGTAATTGCCACTATCAACCTTAGCCTTTATATCCTGCACCTTTTCTTCTCTCAATTTGTCATATTCTACAAAACTTTTGCTGATCTTAGAAGCATTATCTGATATTTCCACTTTGTCAACTTTGTTTGCCTTACTTTTATTTAAAGCATTGGCATTTGCAGACTTATACATGTCGTAAATATTGTTAACATTGATATTATTGTATATTTTCATTCCATTCCCACCTTCCCAATATTATATCGGTTAAATTCAATTTCACTTAATATTTTCTTTTAATGTCTTTTTTATCGTCTCTCAAATAAAGTTTTTCAAAACTTTCGTCTCTTTTATCAACATCTAATGCGCTTTTTAAAGATTTCTCAAGTTCTCTTGAACATGATTCACAGTATCTGCCTGACAATATCTTTTTACCGCACCTTTCACAAGTCAATGAAATATTGGTGTTTTTAGAGCCCAATATGAGTCTGCCTTCTTTTAAAAAGTCTAATATTCTTTTCACCTCAACATCTGTAGCTTTGGACACCTCTAAAACCGTCGCCTGCGGATTTCTATCAATGTAATCTCTGATTTTCATAAAATCCTCTTCATCTTTGTTGAAACATTCTGGGCATAAATCGAACCCAGTATAGTTATAAAGTTTTCCACACCTTTTACAATTCCTTATATTCATAGAACCTCACACATTCCTTCCTGTTGCTATTGTAGCTGCAAAAACATCTTTTGCACAGCTCTCTCTTAAAACTTTTGCGCATTCATCAAGGGTAGAACCTGTTGTCAAAACATCATCCACTAAAAGTACGGTCTTGTCTTTGACAAGATCAGCGTAAACCACTTTAAAAGCACCTTTTAAGTTTTTCATCCGTTCTTCTCTTTTAAGTCCAGTTTGAGATTTAGTGTTTTTTATACGCCTCAATGGCTTTGACATGATTACATCGAATCTATAAGAAAGCTCCCGTGCCAAAAGCTCTGATTGGTTGTATCCACGCTCATCCAGCTTTGTCCTGTGAAGCGGAACAGGCACTATCGTATCAAATTCTACACCGTCTTCTTTAATATATTTATACATGTATTCTGCAAAAAATTCAGATAAACTTCTCTCTTTGTAGTATTTGAATCTGGCAATCAACGATTTTATCGTATCGTCATACTCAAAAGGACTTATGCTGCGAGTAAAAACATGGTTTGTCTCCATGCAGTCAGGGCATTTGTCGCCATCTATGATAGGCTTTCCACAGATAACACATTTATTGCCAACAATAAACGGTAAATTGCTTTCACAGTCAAGGCATATCTTTCCTTCTCTTATCACCTTTCCGCACAGTATGCAATTTGTCTTTGGTGGAAATAGCAAATCGAGAAATATCATAGTACATCCTTCCGTCCATCTATTTAATCTTTATATCGGCATATCTTAAAATTTATTTAACATTCTTGAAATTAATCAACTTTCTTCCACCATGAATTTAAGGACTTTCCTAAGTTTAGGCAAAAGCCCTGAATACCTCTTTGATATGAGATTGTTGTCGATCATGTTTTTTAAATATTTTTCCTGTCCGACTATTACCACAAGTTTTTTAGCCCTCGTTACAGCAGTGTAAAGAAGGTTTCTTGTAAGAAGCATAGGCGGTCCAAAGCTCATAGGCATGATGACAGCCGGAAATTCACTTCCTTGGCTTTTGTGGACAGTCACACAGTAAGAAAGGCTTAGTTCGTCTATATCTGCAAAATCGTAAACAACTCTTTTATCATCATCAAATAAGACAGTAAGCTCCTGCGAATCATTATCGATAGACTCTATGATACCCATATCGCCATTAAAGACACCTTCGCCTTTTTCATCACCTTTTGTCCACTTCATCTTGTAGTTATTTTTTATTTGCATCACCTTGTCTCCCACTCTGAAAGTAAAATCTTTCATCTGCCTTTCATCCAGTCCTTTTTTTGAAGGATTTAAGCACCTTTGCAGTTCATTGTTCATGTTTATAACGCCTATCAAGCCTTTTCTCATAGGGCTTAAAACTTGAATATCCGTAAATGGGTTGAATCCATACGCTTCAGGCAACCGCCTTTTACATAAATCCAATATAGTATTTAAAATTTCGTCTTGCGATGAAGCATTTATAAAGAAAAAGTCATTTTCTTTATCGTTTAGCACAGGATACTCGCCATTGTTTATCTTGTGGGCATTTACTACTATCAAACTTTCCTTCCCTTGCCTGTATATCTTATTAAGCCTTATCACTTTTACCAAGCCGCTATCTATGATATCTCTAAGCACATTGCCAGCTCCAACAGATGGAAGCTGATCGACGTCTCCCACGAGTATCAATCTTGAGCTTAACGGAATAGCTTTAAGTAGAGCATTCATAAGCAATATGTCTATCATCGAAGCCTCGTCCACTATTATGACATCTTCTGTCAATGGATTCTTGTCGTCTTTGCCAAAGCCTCGTCCTTCTTCTTCTGTGTATGAGTATTCCAATAGGCGATGTATCGTCTTCGCTTCAAACCCTGTAGCTTCGGTCATCCTCTTTGCAGCTCTCCCTGTAGGCGCAGCTAACGCTACCGATTTTTTAAATTTTTTAAAAAGCTTTATTATGAAATTTATTATTGTAGTCTTTCCCGTTCCAGGTCCACCTGTTATGACAAGAATTGAGTTCTTGACAGATTCTAAAACTGCAATCCGCTGATTGTCTGCAAGGTGAATCCCCATATCTGATTCTATCTTCCATATTTCATTTTCAATATCAATATCCTCAGGCTTTACATCTGTCAGCGTCATGTTTAAAATCTTATCTGCAGTGTTGTTTTCAGCTACAAAATACGGTATATAATATACACCGTGAGAACCATCTTCAAATGTCTCAAACTTCACTTTTTCGCTTTGTGCCAAAAGAACCAATGAATCGTAAACTTCTTCTTCTGATACTTCAAGAAGCCTTGCTGTTTCTTTAAGCAAAAGTTCCAGCGGCACATACGTATGACCATTTGATGCATATTGTATCAAAACATACTTTGTGCCAGATGAAATCCTGTATCCAGAATGCAAGTCAACGCCCATTGCTCGAGCTATCTTATCAGCCGTCCTAAAGCCAATCCCAAAAATTTCATCCGATAGTCTGTACGGATTTTGCTTTATGAGTTCTATAGAATCATCGCCGTATTGCCTGTATATCTTAATTGCATTCGTAGTGGAGATGCCATAACCTTGTAAAAAAACCATCACGTACCTCAATGTCTTCTGCTGCTCATAAGATTCTGATATCATCTTTACTCTTTCTTCGCCTATTCCAGGTATATCCAACAACTTTTCCGGATGAGATTCTATGATGTTTAGAGAATCGACGCCGAATTTTGATACTATCTTTTTTGCCATAACAGGACCTATGCCCCTTATGAGTCCAGATGACAAGAATCTCTCCATCCCATACAATGTCGACGGCGCTATCGTCTCGTACTTTGAGACCTTCACCTGTTCCCCATAGTCAGGATGTACCATCCACTCGCCTTCAACTTTAAGCGTCTCACCTATCCCAACAAAAGGCATATATCCTACTACTGTAATAGTATCTCTTTTCGAATTAAGTTCTAACACAGCGTACCCATTTTGTTCGTTTTTAAAAATTATTTCCTCAACAGTACCTATTATTTCAACCATAGCTATCCCTACTTTTTTATTTTCTATCTACAATTGTATATTATTTTCATAGATATTTGAAGCGCGCATCATATTTTTTCAATTTTGTACTTTATCTTCACGATTTCTTCATACAAAAGAGCTATGTCTGCTTTCGTTGCTGGTAGGTTATACATAGATCTGTTACTTTCAAAGTTTAATGGACTTAAATTAGCAAAAAAAGTCTTTATCATGGCAGCATCTCTCAAGTGCTTCTCGATCGTAATCTTCTTTTGATATACTTTTATCTTAGCGTCACCAAGATTTACAATGCAATACGTAGAATGCTCCTCTATCTCTTTTATCTTCTCATAGCATACATATCCGTAAGATACATCCTTTGCCACCTTTGGAATTCTAACTTTTAATTGCACAAGCGTAAAGTTAGAAGCTATAGGAATTGGAAAAGTATTTTTAATGCCAAGGCTTTTGGCGTACTTTTCTTTTATGGCACTTAAATCTACAGCATACTTTTTCAAAGTCCTCTTTAGACAACTTTTGACACTGGATTTTATATGCAATACATTGCCATTTAAGTCTATTAATTCCGTCCCATCTCCGTAATCATCAAGATAACAAGGCAATATGGCAATGTAGACATCAGGTATATCAAAATCCTTCATCTCCATTACTCCTTTACGAACTAATGTTTGTACTTATTATATAAAATAACAACTTCAAAGTCAATATATGGATATGCGTTTAAAAATTTTCCGAATTTTTTTTTTTTTTTTTTTTTTTTTTTTTTTTTTTTTTTTTTTTTTTTTTTTTTTGAATTTTATTACAATGCATGAAATTATTGACTGGTACAAAAAATTATAATATAATATTAATTGTCGAAAAAAGGGGAAAAATGAGATGAATTATGATGAAGAAAAACTGATGTCGCATCTTTTGATGTCACTAAAAAACTACCATTACGAGACGTACAAGCACAGCATAAGAGTCGCAAAGTTATCATACAATGTAGCAAACATGATGCGGCTTAATATAAAGGAAAAAATAACGATATACAAGGGTGCATTGCTGCACGATATAGGCAAAGTGATGATTCCGATTAGTATTCTTGCAAAACCAGATAAACTTACAGAATTGGAATACGACGTCATGAAATTGCATCCCAAATACGGCGCCGATATACTGGAAGCCTTAACACCACTTGCATATTTGACATCTACTGTGCTATATCATCACGAAAGATTAGATGGAACTGGCTATCCTTATGGACTAAAAATCATTCCATTTGGCGCACAGATTGTAGCAGTGTGTGATTCTTTCGACGCAATGACAAACGATAGACAGTATAGAAAAGCTAAAAATGCTATTGAAGCAATACAAGATTTGAAAGAGTGCGATGCAAAGTACAACCAAATGCTTGTTTCAGCATTAGAAAATTTGGTTAAAACAAAGACACAAATTCTCGAAAAAGAAAATAGAGAAAGCAATGGAATCGCCATCTAATTTATGCTATAATAAAAGTAGCGGAGCGTACAATTTTTATAAAAATCGCGGCTATAAATATAAATATACAAGCCGCAAAGCCCGGAGGAAACTCCGGGCTTTAAAATTATTATTTATTGAAAGCAAGTTTTTTCAGTATCTCAACTCTGTCAGTTCTCTCCCATGTAAGGTCAAGATCTGTGCGTCCAAAATGTCCATATGCTGCAACTTGTCTATAAATAGGCCTTCTTAAATCAAGATCTCTTATAATAGCAGCAGGTCTCAAATCAAATACTTTTTTAACTATTTCTGATATCTCTTCATCAGATATTTTCCCAGTGCCAAAAGTATCTACATTGACTTCTAATGGTGTAGCTACGCCTATAGCGTACGCCAATTGAACTTCACACCTTTCAGCAAGCCCAGCAGCTACGATGTTTTTCGCTACATACCTTGCAGCGTACGCAGCAGATCTGTCTACTTTCGATGGATCTTTGCCAGAAAAAGCACCACCGCCATGTCTTGCATATCCACCATAAGTGTCGACTATTATCTTCCTTCCTGTAAGGCCGCTGTCTCCTTGTGGTCCACCGACTACAAATCGCCCTGTCGGATTTACATATATCTTCGTGTCATCATCAATAAGCTCTGGTGGAACAATGGGTTTTATTACATACTCTTTTACGTCATTTTCAATCTTATCATGATCCACATCTGGTGAATGCTGTGTCGACACAACGATTGAGTCAACTCTCTTTGGCACATCGTCAACGTACTCAATCGTCACTTGTGTCTTGCCATCAGGCCTTAGATAATCTAAAGTGCCATTTTTCCTTACTTCCGCTAATCTGCGGGCAAGCCTGTGTGCTAATGATATTGGAAGAGGCATAAGCTCAGGCGTCTCTGTGCATGCGTATCCAAACATCATCCCTTGGTCTCCAGCGCCTTGTTCTTCAAGCTCATCGTAGGAAATGCCTTTTTTTACTTCCAGTGCCTTATCAACTCCCAATGCTATATCTGGAGACTGTTCATCTATTGAAGTAAGCACAGAACATGTATCAGCATCAAAACCGTACTTTGCTCGAGTATACCCTATCTCCTCTATGACCTTTCTTGCGATTTTTGGTATGTCGACGTAGCATTTTGTAGATATTTCCCCCATCACCAATACCATACCTGTTGTAACGGCAGTCTCGCAGGCTATCCTCGCATAAGGATCATTTTTTAAGATCTCATCTACAATAGCATCAGATATCTGATCGCAAATTTTATCTGGATGTCCTTCAGTAACTGATTCTGAAGTAAAATACTTTTTCATCTGTATCCTCCTTTTTTAAATCACATAAAAGACCTAAAACAAAATAAAACCTCTCCAAAAGAAGAGGCACATCCACCCTCATCTTTCAGAAGTAAACTTCTGCGAGAATTAGCACCTTGTCGTAAGACAGGTTGCCGGGCTTCACAGGGCTCTTCCCTCCACCTCTCTTGATAAGAGTTTCACTTATTTAACTTAAAATATAATATCACAGTACAACTAATAAGTCAATTAGAAAGTGAAAAAGTGCTTGACGACTGTCAAGCACTTTAAAGTTAATATATGATAATGAAGGGGTTTTATGCCTTTTAGAAAACAACAAACTTATCTCTTGGAGCTCCACAAACTGGACATTTTTCTGGAGCCGTATCAATTGCCGTATATCCGCAAACAGGACAAATGTACACTTTAGAAATAGCTATGTCTTCATTTTTAAGTGCCGCTGCTTTTGCATCTGTATACATCTTAGCATGTAACTTTTCAGCTTCAAGAGCATAGTTGAAGCTTTTATCTGCAGATTTCTCCTCCTGCAAATCTGCTACGGCTTTATATGCTGGATACATTTCTTCTACTTCAAATGTCTCACCTGCTATAGCTTTGTCAAGGTTTGATACTGTGTCTTTTACTTCTCCCAATGTCTTATAGTGATTTGTAGCATGGACTAATTCGGCATAAGATATGGCTCTAAAAAGCTTTGCTATGTTTGGCTTACCCTCCTTTTCAGCCACATCAGCAAAAATTTGATACCTCATGTGAGCCTGGCTTTCACCTGCGTATGCATCGCTTAGATTTTTTGTCGTCATTTCTCTCATTTCAAAATCTCCTCCTTTTTTAATCTAATACTTTGTCCCCTGGTTTCCAACCTACAGGACAAGCATGACCTGTTTGAAGTGCATTAAGCACTCTCAATATTTCATCGACATTTCTGCCGATTACTGGCTCATGTACAACTTCGTAATCAACAATTCCCTCAGGGTTAATGATGAATGCAGCTCTTAATGCTATGCCAGCATCTTCAATAAGTATTCCATACTGCTTCGTGACTTCTTTGTTGTAATCAGATAAAAGCGGAAAATCAACACCACCGAGGCTATCTATCCATGCCTTGTGTGAATAAACGCTATCTGTGTTGATACCTAATAGCTCAGCATTGAGCTTGTCAAACTCAGGTTTCATCCTATTAAACTCTGGTATCTCAGTTGAACATACTGACGAAAAGTCCAGTGGATAAAAGAAAAGCACTACCCACTTACCTTTATAATCGCTTAAGGATATTTGACCTTTTGTGCTGTCTAACTTAAATTCAGGAGCTTTCTTACCTACCAACGACATATGTACCCACCTCTCATCTATTCTTAGTCAATCATCACATCGGATAAGCTATTAATATTTTATTTCTATTAATAACTATTTTCCCTTCACAAGTATTATTATACATCAATTATTTTTTATGTCAATAGGATTTGGAAAATTTTTTATCGATGTTTTTAAAAATCATTATGATAAGGAAATCTTGAAAGGCAAAATAAAAAAAGGCCCTTTAGCCTTGTATTCATGGTGGAGGGAGATGGATTCGAACCATCGAAGGCACCAGCCAACAGATTTACAGTCTGCCCCCTTTAGCCACTTGGGTATCCCTCCATGATTATTTTATTTTAATGTGAGAAAAAATATTCACAAATAGAAATGGTGGTCGCAATAGGGCTCGAACCTATGACCCCCTGCTTGTAAGGCAGGTGCTCTCCCAGCTGAGCTATACGACCAATCATGGTCGGGGTGGAGGGACTCGAACCCCCGACCCCATGCTCCCAAAGCACGTGCGCTACCAACTGCGCTACACCCCGGCGTCTCGCGACATATTTGATTATAGTTGAAATCTATCAATTTCACAAGATTTATTATTCCTCATTTTAGCCGGTTTCCATCAGTTAATTTGGCATTTTTTCGATATCTTTCGCTTATGCTCCATTTATCTTTTATAATCATTATACACAATTTAGGCAATAATAATATTAGTTTTTATTTTTATTTTATGAAATTGTAACACGGCTGTAATATACAAAAGGTACAATATGGTTGTATAGGTATGGAAAATTTATCAACCGCGCTAAATTGCCGAAGATAAGTTTTAAAGAACAATTGCTAAATACATAGGAGGGATTTTCGTGAAGTACCGAAAAGTTATAAGCATGTGTATATCTTCAATAATCATTTTTTCATCGGTTTTTATGAATGGTATTGCTGCAGATGCTTACACCGTAATAACTTCAAATGAAAGCCAGCAAATATTAAGTAAAGGTGTTACAGAAAAAAACATTACATATTTTACGACAGATGGTTTCATCAATATCAATGTTTTGGATGTGGACTTAAGCGACAGTAACACATCAATATCCACCATTTTTAATCCATCTGGTTTTAAAGACAGAATGGATGTAGAAGACATGGCAAATGGAAACGGTGCTATAGCCGCAGTAAATGGTGATTTTTTTGACACGAAGCAAGGGTTTATCGTAGGAGCATCAGTTAAAGACGGAAATCTTTTAACTGTCCCATACTATCAAGGGAATTACGCCACATTTGCCATAGATAAAAACAATGTTCCATCAATAGGATATTGGAAAAGCACTTCTCTTAGCATAACACTACCTGACGGCAGTCAAGTTCCAGTAAGTGCTTTAAACAACGTAGGTTCCATAGGCAGTGGTACATCTTGCGTCATATTTACAAAGGACTGGAATGATGAGACACCGGGTCTAAGCGATAGCTATAAAGACCTTGTTGAAATATTAGTTGACAAAAACAACAGCGTCTTGGAGGTAAGACAGGGTGAAGGTCCTGTAGCAATTCCCGATGGAGGCTATTCTATAGATGCAACAGGTGATGTCGCAAAGATTCTTTTAAATCTAAAGCAAGGAGATAAAGTCATCAAAAATATCTCTACAGATCCTCCATTTGACAACTTTAAGATGGCTGTAAGCGGAGGAACCATTTTGGTACAAAACGGTTCAATACCGTCGCAATTTACCGACAATGTAGACGGCATATACGCAAGGACAGCTATAGGCTATACTGAAGATAAGAAGCATGTAATAATAGCAACAGTTGACAACGCCAACACGAGAGGAATGACAGAAAGTGAATTAGCGCAGCTTATGTTAAGTTTAGGCGCTTATGATGCTATGAACTTAGACGGCGGCGGCTCAACTCAAATGGCCATAAGACCTTTAGGAGATAGTCAAGCAAAGCTCCAAAATGAAGTTCCTGGTTTCGAAAGAAATGTAGCCAACGGCGTTGGAGTATTTAACACAGCACCAACAGGAAATCTATACGCTATAAAAGTTGAAGCAGATAGCCCAAATGTCTTTGTAGGCACCCACAGAGCAATCATTGTAAAAGGATATGATGCGAATTATCAACCAGTAAAAATCGATCAAAACTCCGTATCATTTTCAATAAGCGGCATAGCAGGAAAATTTGATGGAAATGAATTCATGCCTCAAAGTGCGGGTGATGGCGTAATAATAGCAAGAGTAGGCAATGTGACTGGTACATTGAAAATAAAGGCTTTAGATGCTATAGCAGACATAAGATTTACGCCTTATTCGGTCAATGTCGATAAAGGCGGGACTACATCAATATCTGTGATAGGCAAAGACATAAACGGCTATAGAGCACCTATAGAAGACAGAGACATAAGCTGGACTGTCTACAACAATGTAGGCACCATTTCAAATGGAGTCTTCAAAGCAGCCAATAGCGATCTATCTGGTGCTTTATCGGCAAATATAAATGGAAAAGTAGGAAATTTAATGGTAAAAGTGGGGCAAGGATCAGATTTTGATGCGTCACAGCTTCCAAAGCCATTGGACTTTGAATCTATTGACAGCAAAAATAAGGAAGTAAGCGTCAGCAACACTAACGATTCGTTTAAATTCATGGTATTTGGGGACACAGATTACAATACGCTTTTGAAGCTTCAAATTTCCTTAAAAGCTGCCAGCATAGCCAATAAAGACTATCCTTTAGTAGTTTTCACAGGGGATGTAAATGACAAAGTCTTAAAATCACTTACGATTCCTTATATAAAAGCAGGTAATTCTTATGGAGTATATGACTTTAGAAATTCGACATTTATCATGTTAGATGATACTAATGGAGGTTTGCTATCATCAAATAAGGATCAGTGGAGTTGGTTTTTAAACACATTAAACAGCGTAAAAGGAGATAATCTATTTGTAGTTTTGCCAAAACCTGTATGGGGCTCCGATGGGTTCAAAGATACTAAAGAAGCACAACTGTTTGAGGATACACTGCAAAAATTCAGAGAAGATACAGGTAAAAACGTATGGATAATATACAACGGAGATACGCCTTTTTATACGACATTGAATGACAACATACGGTATATATCTAATTATGGAACAAATAATGGCAGTGGTAGTATGGATATATACAATGACGCCAGATACATTTCAATAATGGTAAATGGAAAAGACATTTACTATCAAGATAAAAATTTGTTTACAAAGTAAAAGATGCGCTTTATACGCATCTTTTACTTTGATGTATTTTTATCATCAAAATACTTTTTCACCACACTCTTTAAAAAATCTATGTCATTTTCTGACAGGTGCTTTTTAAGTATATCCATCATCTCGTAGCTTTCTTCTGCTGTCACACCATCTTGAGACATTTTCATGATCTCGCCTATGCCTGACGGACCTAATTTCATCAATATGCCTATAGCCTTAGATTTTGTTGCAAAATCCATCTCTCTTTGAACACTTAATATTTTTTCAGGCGTCACAACTATTCTATTCAAGTTTGAATTTTCACTGCTTTCTTTTGAATTGTTGTTGCCGTTTATATTTGTAAAATTTCTGTTCCTCTCTTGGATTAATTTATCCAGCGATTTTTCATCAAATTTTCTTATGTCATTTTCCTCACCGTTCTTTTTATCCGAATTTTTCTTATCGCTTTTTTCATTATCTGCTGCCAATTTATCTTCATTTTCTTTCAAATTTGGAGTGGTATTGAAAACAGGTACCTGCAACTCATTTTGATTGATTTTATCCGTAGATGAGTAGTATGTACTTTCATTCTCCGGTTTTAAGACTTCATTTGGAGGTGGCTGTTCTTTTATAAAAGCATCAAGCATAAATATAATACTGGCAGCCGTAATAGCGACAACGATCCCAATGCTAAAGGTTGATTTCTTCACCAAAAAACACTCCCTTCGAATACTTTTATTATTTCATCCTTAGCTGCATTTAATACAAATTTTGGAGGAAGATTTTATGGATGAATTGCGGGTTAGATATGACGACAAAAACGCCATCAATCTCATGTCGGCGTATTTAGCAGATCAGATAAACTTTGATTCGGTGATACTTTGCATAGGTACCGATAAATGCATCGGAGATTCGTTAGGCCCTATTGTAGGAGACATGTTATCAAAAATTACCAGCGGCATAAGCATATATGGAACATTAAAAAATCCGATACATGCAATGAACCTTGAAGAAAACATCGCACACATAAAAAGAAAGCACCCATACAGCAACATCATTGCTGTTGATGCTTGTCTTGGAGATAAGGACAACATAGGTAAAATATCCATAAAAAAATCGCCAATATATCCTGGTAAAGGAGTAGGAAAAGTATTGCCTGCTGTCGGCGACATATCTATAATAGGCGTGATTGACGCCTTTGACATAATACCTGTACATAATACAAGGCTTGGATTTGTATTTGAGATGGCAGAAGTCATCGCCATGAGCGTACATAGAGCTTTTTATTTGAAAGCAGCCATAAAAAATAACTCTGACATAAGTCAGAGCTAATCTTTTTTACTTTAGGTACAATGGTATTGATACAAGATCTTGAACAGAGCCATCTTTTGGACTTAATGAAAATACCTGTAATGTGCCATCTTGTGGTGTTGATAATGGATTGTACTGTATGTCTGCCTGAAAATCTCCCCAAGATGGTGCACCCGCACTTGCCTGCACAGACGTCTGTGTCAATATATTGCCATTTGAATCTAACAGTCTTATATTCACAACAGCTTCAAAAACTCTGGCCTTTCCTACCACTTTTATAGGGCTTGTCACGCTGTTGTTTCTCATAGGCGACAGCACGATTATGTTTGCCTCTTGGCTGCTGTAGGATGTGATTATGTTTTTGTCAGAATCAATCACAGCCCGCGCTTCTTTGTTTTTCGTCAAAATCATGCCAAGCTCATCACCTACTTTTATATCTGTAAAATCCATGTCTGTCTCTGAATACTGGTAACCACCTTGACTGTCATAGCCGATCTTTGACTGGCGGTGTATTATGGCATTTGGCAATACCTTAATATCTGGGCCTGCTACATTGTTTATGTCACTTGTATCTTGATATTCCCGCTCTATCGTAACGACTCTCGTATCGTAATTGATGGCTTTTACGATGCCATATATGAATGTCTCTCCTTTTGTAGGGTCTGCTTCAGGTATCTTCGTGAATTTCGGCTTAACATCACTTATGACCCATATATTGCCTTCCTTATCTCCTTCAGGTTGGATAAGTGTCACAAGATAAGACTTATTGTCATGGATAGCATTTATGAGTGCAATCCCACCCTTTTTAGATTCCAATGAAAAATCGTCATCAGGCGAAAATCCAACAACACCGCCTTCCTCTTGTATCACTTTCATCGGATCCAGTCTCCATGAATCCTTTCCAAATGACGTACTCTCCTGAAGCTTTTTTACCCTGTCCTTATCAATGTACACTTCTCCTGTAAGCACAATCCTACTCAATGGGTCAAGGCCTATTTTGTAACCATAAAGTGAATCTATCTTGTTGCCTTCCACTAAAATCTGGACACTGTTTACATTTGGAAGCCCAGTAAGTGTATTTACAAGTGCAGCAACCATGTACTTTGCCGTAGTCCCATCGATACTTGTTGAAGATGTATAATCTTTAGAAAAATTGACATAAGCCGTAGTATCCTTCAACTGAACCGATAAAAGCTTTGTGTTGTCAGGAATTATCGGCTTTGAATATTGGTCTTTAGGGCCTTTCATCAACTCATTTATCACCTGTTTCAGTAAGTCCGCATTTTCGGATACGCTTCTTACTTCCATATTCAATCCTGACATCTTGCTATTTAAAAAATACAGTGAAACTTCTTTAACAGCTTGAACAGTAGATTTCGGACTTATAGGGGCATTTTTTTCCGTCTTAGTTTTCGTGTTTGTAAAGCAACCTGACAAAGAAATTGCAGCGATCAATATCAAGACTAAAAACGCCTTCTTCATTGTTATCCCCTCCTAAAAATATGATACAACATTTTTATTACACCTGTATTAACAGAACCTTAAAATTTAATAAATTTTTATTTAAATGTTTTTAACCGGAATCGTTATGTAAAAAACGGTGCCTTCACCGACAGTGCTTTTAACGTCTATGTGTCCTTTATGCAAATCTACAATCTCCTTTACTATGGCCAAACCTAATCCAAAACCTCCCGTCTTTTGAGATCTTGCCGTATCGCCTCTGGAAAACCTTTCAAACACCTTAGGCAGCGTTTCCTGACTTATTCCTATTCCTGTATCAGATATGGTGATGTAGACATTTTTATCGTCTGAATCAAGAGCCAGTTTAACCGAGCCGCCACTTGGAGTGTACTTTATGCCGTTTTCCACGACGTTGTATATCATCCTGTAAAATCTATCTGCATCAACATCTGCAAAAATGTTTTTCTCGTTTTCAAATATCAGTGAAACGCCTTTTTGATCAGCTATCGCTTCAAGGTTTTCAATGACATTGTAAGCAATCTCACTGATATTTTCCGTTTTATTTTCGATTGAGCGTATTTTATCAATCTTTGCTAAAACCAACAATTCATTTACAAGCCTCGTCATTCTGTCAACTTCAGAATTTATGTCCTTTAAAAACTCCTTATACACAGATATATCAACATTATCGCTGGATATAAGCGGTTCTACAAGGGCTTTTATTGCCGCCAATGGCGTTTTAAGCTCATGGGATGCATCGGAGACAAATCTTTTTCTCTCCTCGTCTATCTTCATAAGCTTTGTGCCCATATCGTTAAATGCATCTGCCAGCTTGCCTATTTCATCATTTCCCTTTACATCAACTTTGTAGTCAAATTTGCCTTCAGATATTATCTTCGTAGCATCTGTAAGCCTTTTTAAAGGCTTAGTTATAAAAGCAGCGACTATGAGGCTTAGTATGCTTACGATAGAACCTATGGCAGTAAATGTGTATATCATCTGCATTTTAATTGAGTACAAAAAATTCATCACATCGTCAATAGACGTAGATAATAGGATACTACCTACAATCTCATTTTTTATAGTAACAGGAACAGCAGAATACATGGTCCAACCGGAACCTGTGATGTAGTGTATGCTTGTAGAGCCTGTCCCTTTTAAAGCAGACTTAATATCACTGTAGTTATTTATATCTTTGCCTTCGATACCGCCATTTCCCGCAGAGTCAACTATCACTTTTCCATTTACATCAGTAAAAAGGATCCTTGAGTTAATCTGGTTTGCATAGTCAACAATGGTAGGCTCAATCAAATACGAGGAGACGCCTATAAATTTAGAAACCAAATTTGCAATCATATTAGCCTGCGTCAAATTAGTGACTCTTTCATTTGCAAGGTAGCTTTCATAAATATTGTTGAAAAGATAAATGCCTGTAGAAGCCAGCGAAACTATTAGGATAATAAAATAAATCGAAAATATCTTCCACCTTAAACTCAACGTATCACCCTATTTCATGTAGTAGCCAGAGCCCCACTTTGTGAAAATATGCTTTGGATTTGCCGGATCGTCTTCAATCTTCTCTCTAAGCTTTCTTATATGGACATTTACAGTATTCGTATCTCCATAGAAATCAAATCCCCATATTAAGTCCATCAGTTTGTCCTTAGAATAAAGCTTTCCCGGATTGGAAGCTAAAAGAACTAATAATTCAAACTCTTTGTTTGTAAGGTCGATGTCTTTGCCATTCTTCTGGACTATCTTGTCAGGAACATTTATCGTAATATCACCTAACTTTATTACATCGTGTTTTTTTACATAAGGTGTCGTTGTCCGTCTGAATAAAGCCCTGATTCTGGCAATCAATTCCCGCGTGTTGAAAGGCTTCGCAAGGTAGTCATCTGCTCCCATCTCAATGCCTACTATCTTATCCACATCTTCGCCTTTGGCTGTAAGCATTATTATAGGTATATTTGAAAATGACCTTACCTCTTTGCAAAGTGTAAGACCGTCGATTTTCGGCAACATCAAATCTAATATGACTAAATCATAATTGCCATTTTTTATTTTTTCCAAACCTTCTTCACCATCATAGGCACAATCGACGTAGTATCCTTCTTGAATGAGGGATAGCTTCAACCCTTTTACAAGCATTTCTTCATCATCGATAATTAAAATGTTTTCCATAGCCGATACCTCCATTTTTAGTATATCATATTCTATGTGAAAATTGTATATAATTGATTTTATGTTTAAATAAGTCTAAAATTTAATTGAGGTGATAATATGAAGACGCTAATCGTAAATGGTAGATTATTAATTGGCGGAAATATAGTAAGTAACAAAGATGTATTGATTGAAGGAAATAAAATAAGGGCTATCGGAAACGGTCTTTATGGCGACAACATAATAGATGCTGGAGGAAACTACGTATCGCCAGGTTTTGTAGACATACATATACATGGTTCTTCCGGATTTGATACAATGGATGGGACTTTTGAAGCAATAAATACAATATCGAAGTCTGTGGCAATGCACGGCACCACGTCATTTCTCCCCACAACCATGACTGAGGATAAAGGCAAAATCAAAAATGCTATAAAAAATGTGTTTGATAACAAAGACCGTGTTGAAGGTGCTGAAATCTTAGGCGTACACATGGAAGGGCCTTTCATAAACCCAAAGCAAAAGGGAGCGCAAGATGATAAATTCATTTTAAAACCTACAGTAGAAAATTTCACTGAAATTTGCGGCGAATATGTAAATATTGTGAAACTTGTAACAATAGCGCCTGAAGTTGATGGAGCATTAGAGCTTATACGTTATTTAAAAGAAAAAAACATCGTCGCATCTGTTGGACATACTGATTCTACTTATGATGATGTAGCTTTAGGATACAAAGCAGGTATAACACATGCCACCCACGTCTTTAACGCCATGAAAGGATTTCACCACCGTGAAGTAGGAACAGTAGGAGCAGTCTTCGATCTCGACATAAGCGCAGAAGTGATCGCTGACGGAATACACTCAGTCTTCCCAGCCATAAGGGCGCTTATAAGGTTAAAGGGAAAAGAAAAAGTAAATCTTGTAACAGATGCAATGATGGCTGCAAACTTAAGGGACGGCCTTTATCAGTTGGGCGGTCAAGACGTATACGTCAAAGACGGTGCTGCAAGGCTAAAAAGCGGTGTCTTGGCAGGAAGCACCCTTACATTAGACAAGGCTATCAAGAATATTTCATCCAATACAGATTTATCACTACCTGAATCTGTCGCACTGGCGTCTTACAACAGCGCAAAAGTAATAGGTGTTGATGACAGAAAGGGCCTTATAAAAGAAGGATATGACGCAGATATAGTAATCTTTGACGAAAATATAGAGATAAAAAAGACGATTGTCGGTGGGAAAATCGTCTATGAAAAAAAATAGCCAATAAGGCTATTTTTTTTCTTCACCATATCCTGTTGATTCTCTGACGATAAGCTGATGAGGCAAAACCACGTGCATATCATCAATAGGCTCTTTAGCAAGCAGTTTCGTCATAAGCCTCATGCTTACAGCACCTATATCGTATGCAGGCCTTTGTATAGTAGTTATCGTAGGCCTAAACATATACGAAAGATACGTGTTATCAAATCCGATAACGTGAATGTCTTCAGGCACACTAAATCCAGAGTCAAATATGGCATTTATTGCAGCGGCAGCCATCTCGTCTGATGCTGCAAAGACAGCGTCAACATTGTTTTCCAAAAGCTTTAGCATTGCAAGGTATGCTTGCCTTGCTTTGAAACTGCCTTCTACAACAAGCGACGGCTTAAATCTTATTTTCGCTTCAGATAAGGCTTCTTTGTATCCATTTGTCCTCTGTACGCCTCCGATAGGATCATCAGCAGGTCCGGATATCATGCCTATTTTCTTGTGCCCTAAAGAAATCAAATATTTGACAGCATCATAAGAGGCTTTTTTGTTGTCTATATTTACATTTGGAAACTCCGACTCGGCATCCTCTGTACCTGCTAAGACAATCGGTATACCTATGTCTTTTAACTGCTGCTTTACAGAATCTCTAATTATATCGCCCATGTATATGATGCCATCAACTTGCTTTTCGCTAAGTATCTCTATATAATTCATCTCTTTTTCTTCTTTTTGGTCTGTATTGCATAGAAATATATTGTAAGAATACATGCTGGCAATGTCTTCTATGCCTCTTACAACTTCAGGATAAAAGGGACTTGATATATCAGGCACAATAAGCCCTATCGTGTGAGTCTTCTGTATCTTCAGGCTTCTGGCTAAAGCATTTGGCTTATAGCCTGTCTTTTTTATGGCATCCAACACCCTTTGCTTTGTCTCATCAGTGACAACAGCGCTGTTATTTAAAACTCTCGACACTGTAGCTATAGAAACTTTCGCTTCCCTAGCCACATCTTTAATAGTAGCATTCACTATTTACCACCTCTAAGTTATCGTTTTCTCATACCTTATGGATATTTTACTTTTTTAATGAAAATTTGTCAATAGATTTTCGAAAAAATTTTACATTGTTTTTCATAAATCAACAAAAAAAGACGAAGATCACTTGTCTTCATCCTCATCAACATCTTTTTTTCTATCTTTTAAAACAAACAAAGGTATAAAAGACATGGCCATGTACATTATGCCTACAACTAAGACCACAAGAATGCTTAGCTTTACGATCAACTGTTCCACAAAACCACCTCCGGTATTTATAAAGCCTACTACATTATATGCAAAAGGTGGTTTTATGGTCTTTAAACGGCTATAATTTGTTGCCTTGCAAAAATCCTATTTATCGCAAATGCGATGCCATCTTCATTGTTTGACTTCGTGACGAAATCCGCCTTTATCTTTACAAGCTCTGGCGCATTTGCCATTGCAACACCAAAACCTGCGTACTCTATCATTGATAAGTCGTTGAGATTGTCTCCTACAGCAGCAACAAGCTCCCTCTTAATGTTGTACATATTTGCCAAAGTCTTCAATGCATTGCCTTTGCTGACACCTTTAGCATTAAGCTCCAAATGGCCACCGCCAGATGTGGAAACAGAAACTATCTTTGAAAGCTTATCATAAACTTCCGGATCTACAGGGGCAGGATTTTTAATGTCACCTATTGCGTATATTTTAGCAGTGCCTTTTCCCGTATTTTTGATGTATTCAGCAAGATCACCAACAGCATCAACTTCAACCGTATTAAACGACAAATACCATTCAACCCTTTCATTCATTTCTTCTACCACTAACTTGTCATCGATATATAGATTTACTTGATAGCCACTGCTTTTTAATACATCGATGACTGCTATGGCATCATCAGGTTGAATCGGGTTATAATAGTACACTTTTTTCGTGTAAATATCTTTTATCAAAGCTCCGTTAAAGCAAATGACAGGTGCATTTACCCTAAGCTCTAAAGCATATGGTAATATTGATGAAAACATCCTACCTGTGGCAATGGTATAAATGACTCCCTTTTCTCTCAGCTCATTTATGGCGTTAATATTTGCTTCAGATATTTTGTTATTGCTATCTAAAAGGCTTCCATCGGCATCTGTTACAAATAACTTACACATATATTTCAACCCCTACGTTTATTTTTCTATATCTATATTATAACAGTTTGTAAATTTACATACTATATCATAATTTAGCATAAAACGTTAACACTGAAAATTTTACATTTTCATTTTTTATTTAACAAACTTTTTACAGTGTATATTTTGCATCAATACTCTCAAAATATATTTGAACATATTAAATGGAAGGGTGGGCTTATGCTTATTATATTTTTTCGCACGTTAATCCTTTATTTCTTGGTAGTCGTCGTCATGAGAATAATGGGAAAACAGCAGATAGGGCAATTGCAGCCGTACGAATTGGTTGTTGCAATAATGATAGCAGACCTGGTTGCCGTACCTATGCAAAACAAAGGTATACCACTTTTAACAGGCATAATACCTATTTTTACTTTGCTTATATCACAGCTTTTTTTATCGTATGTGTCGATGAAAAGCCTGCACGGTCGCGAAATCATCTGTGGAAAGCCTACAGTTCTAATTGACAAAGGAAAAATCCTGACAAAAGAACTTCAAAAAGAAAGATACAATATAAACGACCTTTTAGAAGAGCTTAGAGTCATGGGCTATCCAAATATTGCAGATGTAGAGTATGCAATATTGGAGACAAATGGCTGCTTAAGCGTAATACCAAAAGTCGATAAAAGACCTGTAACACCTAATGACTTAAATCTGACACCACAATACGAAGGACTACCTCTTCCTGTAATAATAGACGGAAAAATAATAGAAAAAAACATGGAAATAGCAAATGTGGATATGAATTGGCTTAATGAACAATTGAAGATGTGGAATATAAGCAGCGTAGATAATGTAATACTGGCATCACTTGACCCCAATAACGTATTGACAGTTTACAAGAAGGAGTGATACATGAAATGAAGCACGTGATTCCATTGATTGCAGCCATAACTGTCTTAATAATACTTGTAGACATAGCTTCGTACAACTACTTATATACTTCATCCAACAGCATGGAAAAAAAGCTTGAAGTTATAGAACAAAACATAAAGAGTGAAAAGTGGATGAGTGCCAAAACAAATGCTGATGATTTAGAAAAAACTTGGGGAAAAGTAAGCAACAAATGGGCAATTTTAGTTGAGCACAGAGAAATAGACGACATTGATATGAGTCTTTCAAAGCTTAAAAGCTTTATCGAAACCAAAGACAAAGATTTAAGCCTATCAGAGCTTAAAACATTGAAAGAACTTTATAGCCACATACCATCAAATGAGAAGCTGACACTTGAAAACATACTATAAAGACCCGGACTCCCCGGGTCTTTATAGTTTACAAATTAATTTTGTGCTGGAACTGTCAACTCTTTCGCGTTTTTAGCATTGTCAGGCAACACCACGTTGACATTTCCATTTATATTCGAGTAAACCATTGAGCCGCTTACCATTTCCCATTTCAATGGTATCTCGACTCCTCCAATTTTTGCTCCTTGCTTATAAACGATTTTTACAATCATATCAAGCTTAGACACCTGATTTGTAGTTGCGTCTATATAATAAACACTTCTTCCATACGCTCCATCGACTAAATCGCTGTACTTCATACCATTCAAAATACTTCCAAGGCCAAGAGCATTTACTAAATCATCAATTTTTGACATATCCGTAATTTTAGTGTATGCATATACCACATCTACCGCTTTTCCGTTTAAATAGCTTGTACCAGCATATCTATAAAGTACGTCTTTGCTGAAGAGATTATTTTGTTGTTGCAATTTTTCCAAGTTCATGATGTTTGACATACCTGGAACCGTCATATAGCTCCACTGACCATCAGGTGATTTTACATAAACCTTATCGCCCATCATGTACTCTTCTACATCCATTGAGCCTTCATTTGGAATAGTCATGCTAATCGATTCATGGATTCCTTGGTCTAAATTGAAATCAGCATAAACTTGTGTAGAAACTGTATCAAATGGCAATGCAACACCATTGTTAAAGCCGATGGCAACTTTCATATTGCCACTTATGCTGCCACTCTTCATTGTAGAATTCTTGCTGCTATCTATCATATCTTTAACTTTATCGTAATTGTCGAATATATTTGACAATAACTGCTGCCCTTCATCTTCTGTTACTTTATCATTTAGAGAAACATCTTGAGGAATCAAGCCTTCTTCTAAGGCATATACGTATTCAGACCCTTCTATCTGATGCGCATCTATCATCGATAGTCCATAAAATCTGCTTAATATGGTAGCAACCTGCTGGTAAGTGATTGGATCTGAAAGCATCAAATTTCCTTTGCCATCGCCTTCTAATATATGGTTGTTTTTCACATACTGAGAGATATCCTGTCCAGATAAATCAATCCCATATCCCTTTACAAGATCATTTACAAACTCCTGTCTCGTCATGTATGATGGCGACGGCTGCGCTGCTAAACCAAACACTGGAATAGCTGCAACCAGCATAACTGATAAAAAGATAGAAACAAACTTTTTCACAATAACCCCTCCTTGACTTGTTTGTTAATTTTCAATCAGTTATATTTTACCACTTTACCATATTTTAATCAATAAAAATTTTCTAAATTTTTGAATCACAGATTGCCTTTTAGCCCTATCTCATCCGCTACACTTCTCATTCCTATTATGGTTTCTTCTATCACTTTATCTAAGTCCATGTTAAGCATTTTTGCACCTTCTTCTATGACGTCCCTGTTGACACCTGCTGCAAAACTTTTTTGCTTCCACTTTTTCTTTACAGATTTCACCTCTAAATCAAGTATGCTTTTGCTGGGGCGCATAAGCGCTGTAGCTGTAATAAGTCCTGTCAGCTCATCAATTGTGTACAAAACTTTTTCCATTTTATGTACCGGTTCTACATCCGAGCACAATTTCCACCCATGGCTTTCTATTGCATGAATGTACTCTTCAGGCCATCCATGCTCCTTTAATATTTCTCTTACTTTCTTGCAATGCTCATTTGGATACATCTCATAGTCAAGGTCATGCAAAAGTCCTATGATGCCCCACTTTTCTTGGTCCTCACCAAAAAGCTCAGCAAAATGTCTCATAACCGCCTCAACAGCCAACGCATGTGTGATAAGGCTTTCACTTTTGTTGTACTCCTTTAATAACTTATAAGCTTCATCCCTATTAATTAAAGCATTCTCCATAATGAATACCCTCTTTCGTATGATATTATTTTTAAATAGAATTATACCACAATGAGGGACGTTATCAAAATTATATGAATATATAAAAAACATATTGACAAATTAACCTACACGATGTAGAATGAAATTAAACTACATCGTGTAGATTCGAAAGGAGTATCTTGAGACGATGCAAAGAATGTCAGATTCTGAAAAAAAGATAATGGAGTATATTTGGGCTGCCGGGCATCCTGTAACAACTTCTGAAATAATTAAAAATCTGCCTGAGGCAGCGGAATGGAAACAGAACACAGTGATTACTTTTTTAACTCGCTTAATTAGAAAAAAAATTCTTAAGGCAACCAGAATAGGCAAGGCTAACCAGTATGAGCCTTGCATTACTGAACAGGAATACCGTAATTTTGAAATAAAGCAATTTATAAAAGATGTCCATAAAGGTTCTATATTAGGATTCATTTCTTCATTATGTGATAATGGCGATATAACATTGGAAGACATTGAAAGCCTAATGAAACGTTTTAAAAAGTAGGTGTTACTTATGATTAAAATAATCTATAATCAATTGCTTATAATGTCGGTTGTGGCTGGAGGACTATATTTGATTTTAAAACTTTTAAGTCTATTTACTTTTAAATATTTTTCCTCAACCTGGCATTATTACAGTTACATATTTATGTACATGTTTTTCCTAATACCGTATCACAGGTTGGTATCTTGGCTTAATTTGAGCTTTGCACAATATCTATCTTGGTATATAAGTTCTGCTGCCAATGGTATCACTACATCAAGACATGAAATACATGCATCTATATCACTTTACCTTGATTTGATCCCATACACATTGATGGCAGGAACACTGGTAGCAACAATTACAACTGTTGTTCAGAATTATAGCCAATACAAACGTATTTTCAGCATGTGCCGTTTGGCCAATGATACTAAGACTTTAAATGTATTTTTAAAATGCAAGCAAGAAATGTTAATAACAAAAGACATAAAAATTTACATCTCTTCCTGCATGACTACACCCTTTCTGTATGGTATCTTTAAGCCTAGCATCGTTTTGCCTGACATTGAATTTACCAAAGAAGAATTGAAGCATATTTATCTTCATGAACTTACCCACTGGAAGCGTCATGATCCATATCTAAAGATTTTATTTTTACTCATTAATTTACTCCATTGGTTTAACCCTTTGGCATATATCGCAAGACATGATATTGAGAATTATTGTGAGCTCTCATGTGACGAAAGTGTTGTAAAACCAATGGACAGCTACGAAAGGAGGCGATATTGTGAATTAATACTAAATGTGCTCTGGAATGTGGCAAATCAAAATGTCAAGCTGTTTTCTGCATTCAGTGATAAGCAGAAACAGCTGGAAAGGAGGTTAAATAAGATTTTGGGCGAACAAAACTCACCTTACAAGCAAAAGAAAAAATGGGTAGCCATATCTGCAATCTTAATAACATTGCTAATAGCAACAATTGGCACAGGTATGGCATATGCCACAGATGAAATCATTTCTGCGGCAGGAGAAACATCAATCTCTGTACCCAGTGGTGGAGTGGAAGTAACACATCAATCTCATACTAACATGCCTTTTCTTGTAGAAGGAGAAACATCAATTTCTGCCCCATCACAATAGACAAATAATTTTCTTCAATATATAAAATTATAAAATAAACCGAAAGGAGAATCAATCATGATATCAAAATACGAAGGATTTCAGAACAAAAAAATGATGAGCATACTAATTGCCATCATGCTGCTGATCATTGCATCTTGGTTATTAGGACCAATTACAACGTATGCAGCAGATAAGGATGCTACAATAGCGGGAGAAAAATCAATTTCGGCATCTTCTTCTCCGTCTGGTATCGGCATACTTGCATCTTGGGGAAAAGTTACCCTTACTTGGAACGGAAGAAATTATGCATATGCTACAATGTCTACTTATGCCGGAACAGCTTACTACTTATATGCAAAAGTATCTGGCACAGATGGACTAGGCAGCATTCCAGCATCAACTAATTACGCTTATAATAGTTCTTCTACAACTACTGGAAAAATTTTTAGCCGTACGACTGATTCACCTGTCACGTGGAAAGGATATGGTGAAATTCAAGACACACCTACATCTGGTACTCAAACAGCTTCTACTTCAACGACTGTTTAGTTTAACTTATATCTATTTCAAATAAGATGTGGAAACTTTGTTCCACGTCTTATTTGAAATATTATTGATATTTAATAATATAGAAACGAGGATGATAAATTTGATGAAAAAAAGATTAACAGTTCTATTTTTTATCGTAATTATTATTTTATCTGGTTGTAGTAGTTTTAATAAAAATATTAATAGAATTCATAAATGGGATAATTCAAAATACGAAAATTTTCCTAGTAGCATAGGAATAAATGTTTATAATGAAAATAGTTTTAATACAGGTATAAAAAATGATCCTAATAGCTACAAAGCAAATCACACATTATATATTTCTGATTTAACTAAACCAATTACCGTTATGTTTAACAATAATGGAAAAGACAGAAAGTTTATAATGAATGTTTATTATGATTACGAACAAATAAAATTTAAAATTAATTCAAACGGAAAATTCGATCAAAAATATATTTTTAATTTAAATGATGGATATGAAATTGAACTACCATTATATCTTCCTCAAAATTTGACAAAGTCTGGATCTCACAAATTGCTCATAACTTTTTGCATTGCCCCGGATTTACACTCATCTGACTTAAATCAAACCATAGACTGGTATGGAAGTGCAACAATTCAAGATATTATTTTTAATTCGGAAAATATCAATTTTGACAACACAAAAGAATTCGAAATACCAAAAAATCTTATTAAATCCAGTTATAATTATACGTTAAATCAAGACTATGATTATAGCATACTTAAAACGAAAATCTTGCCTAATCCTCCAGTTGTTTTCACAGTAAAACCAAATCAAAAGTTTAAATTAATCTATAACGTCTCTTCCCCTTCTGCAAAGGAAAGCAGTCAAGTTTTATTATTGACAACCATTGGATACAAGCAAGTCTTAATAAATAATAAACCTTATTTATTACTGGAAATTCCAAAAGGCAGTACAGGAATAGGGGAAATGGAATTGATTGCTCCTAATAAACCAGGACTGTATGAGATTATTAGCTATAGCGTTTGTAGTCCTTTTAATAAATTTGACGGAAAAGACCTTTTATCTTTCAACATAGAAGCAAGTCAAAGATTTACTTTAAAAGTTAAAGAATGAAACTGACAATTATGGACATAACTTCTCATACACCAATGTACCTGCTTATTATATCAACATATTTGCTAAAATCCTCTATTGCCATTTTGACACTGTTGTACACAATTTTATCATCAATTTTTTCATACTGGTGCACTAGTCTATTTCTCAAACCAGAAGCTGGAGCTATCTTAACTGCAAAATCTACATCCAGAATTCCAGCTTCACTTATCACCATTTTATTCACCTCTCAGCAATTTGTCTATTTCTTTTCTCAGATACTGTCTCCTTTGCTCTCTCAAAAACTGAGTATCAGCATATCTGAAAGATGCATAACACGTGAACCCACTCCATCCTATAGAGGCTGGAGCTTCCTACTTCATAGACCGTTGCCTACTGCTATTCACAGCAGGTCTTACACAATCTCCATAGGCGTAACTTCGGGAGGAACCTTCCCTACAAAATTATTACTCTTATGCTGCTATGCCTAATTGTTTTAATCCTTCATATAGTACATTTATTGCTGCATTTACATCTCTGTCTATCTCTAATCCGCACTCGCATTTGTGTATTCTTACTGATAAGTCTTTTTCTACTATTTTCCCGCATCTTGAACATCTTTGTGATGTATATGCTGGATCTACTTTTACGAAGATTTTTCCCTCTTTTTCTGCTTTATACTGGAGATATTTGTCTAACATTCCCCATCCTGCATTTGCTATCGATTTTGCAAGTTTATGATTTTTCATCATATTTTTTACTTGCAAATCTTCAACGCATATGATGTCATTATGTTTTACTATGTTATAGCTTATCTTATGTAGATAGTCCTTTCTCTGATTTGCTACTTTTTCATGAAGTTTCGCTAATCTTTTCTTTTGCTTTTCTCTATTTTTGCTTCCTTTCTTTTTTCTTGATAATTGTCTTTGCAGTCTTTTTAGTTTCTTCTCTGATTTTTGTAGCCATTTAGGATTTGAGTATAATTCTCCATCTGATGTCGCAGCTATTGAGTTTATTCCTTTGTCTACTCCTATTGCTTTTTCTTTTATGACTGTTTTTTCTTTTCCTTCTTCTACTTCAACTGATAGATTTATATACCACTTTCCTGCATGGTATTTTATGTTTATTGTTTTGACTTTTGTTGGATCAAAGTTTCTATGTGCTTTGATTTTTATATGCCCTATATTTTTTATGTATACATATCCTTCTTTCCCAAAGTTTCTTTTTGTTTCACATTGTGGAAGTGTTATTGATGTGTAGTGATATTTATCTTTGAATTTAGGATATTTGGCTCTTTTGTCAAAGAAGTTTTTATATGCTCTATCTAATCTTCTCAACACATCCTGTAATATTTGCGATTGTACTAATTTGTATTCTGTATGTTCTTTTTTATATTTTGGAAGCATGTTCTGCTGTTCTTTATATGTAAGTCCTTTGCCATATTGTTTGTAATGTTTTATTCTTTGATCTAGTGAATAGTTGTATAATTTGCGGCACAAATACAATGTATAAAAAAGCTTTTCTTCTTGTTCTTTTGTTGGCTCTATGAGAAAATGCTGACATGTCATCATCTTTTCTTACCTTGGCTTTCTACAATAAAATTTTCTGTATCTATTATGGCATATTATTCTATGGAAAACAATAAAAATACATCTCCCACCTATAGAGGATGGGAGACTTCTTTCAAGCTTTTATTAAATCTTACCATTTTCCATGTATACAATCAATAAATTCGTTGCTATATTAGATGAAATTTTACCATACAAATCTTAAGACAAGCAAATTTTCTTGACTTTATCGAATCAAAGTGCTATTTTTATTATGATGGTATCCCGAGTGGAACCATACATAATGTTAAAATTTTAAAAGTTTATACCTCGCCAGGATCATATGACCGGGACGGGAGATAAGATGGTGTATTATGCCTTCCGTGCGGAAGGTTTTTTTGTTATCTCCCACATTTGAAGGGAGTGTTGTTTAAATGAAAGTGGGTTTCATAGGTGCAGGAAAAATAGGCACAGGTTTAGGTATTTTATTGTCACATTCTTCAATAAAAGTCTCTGGATATCTAAGTCGAAATGTAAATTCATCATTGAACGCATCATCACTTACAAATTCTGCTGCTTTTTCAAAATATGAAGACATTATAAACGCATCAGATGTAATCATAATAAGCACAAAAGACGACTGTATAAAATCTATCGTGGAAGAAATCCTGAAACACAAATCTATTATAAACAATAAAATCTTTGTCCACTTAAGCGGCTCAATATCTATTGATGTACTAAAGCCTCTTAAAAAATATGGACACACGATGGTCATACACCCGATTCAAACATGCCCATCAATAGAAGCTGCCGTCTCTCTGCTTCCCGAAAGTTACTTTACAATTGAAGGAGATGACATTGCTGTAAATGTCGGAATAAGTATAACTAAAGCAATAGGAGCAAAGCCAATAGTAATTAATGGCATTAATAAACCCCTTTATCACGCAGCATGTGTCATAGCATCAAATTACCTTGTTACACTTGTAAAAGCTGCCAATGAACTTTTAAAAGCTTCTGGATTTCCTTTTGACAAACATCCAGATCTGCTTTTACCGCTTATAAATGGAACTTTGAAGAACATAAGTGAAAGAGGATGTGACGCATCATTGTCAGGTCCTATTGCCAGATGCGACATAGAAACGGTCAAAAAACATGTGGAAAACATAAAAGACGGCGATATTTTAAAGTTATATAAAGCCATGGGAAATACCACAATAAGACTTTTTAAAGGCTCAAGTGATGAGAAAATATCGGAATTGGAGGAGATATTTAATGAATGATAAAATAACAGTTTCTACTCTAAAGAAATTAAAAAAAGATGGCATAAAGATAACTGCATTGACTGCCTATGATTATCCGACAGCAAAGATATTGGATGAATGCGGTATTCATTTTATACTTGTAGGTGATTCCCTCGGCATGGCAGTATTAGGATATGATAGTACCATACCTGTCACAATGGATGACATGGTACACCACACAAAGGCTGTCACAAAAGCAGCAAAAAATGCTTTTGTTGTGGCTGATATGCCTTTCATGTCTTACAACATATCTAAAGAAGATGCACTTAAAAATGCTGCTCGCCTTTTGTCTGAAGGAGGCGCACAAGCCGTAAAGCTGGAAGGCGGCATCGAAATAGCTGAAACTGTAAAGGCGATCGTGAATTCCGGCATTCCAGTAGTAGGTCACATAGGCCTCACACCTCAATCTGTAAACAAATTAGGTGGATACAAGGTTCAAGGCAAGGATGATAAAACAGCATCAAAGTTAAAAAACGATGCAAAATCATTAGAAGATGCCGGTATCTGCGCTCTTGTCTTAGAATGCGTACCGATGGATCTGGCAAAAGAAATCACTGAATCTCTGTCAATACCTACAATAGGCATCGGAGCAGGGCCATACTGCGATGGTCAGATACTTGTACTTCACGATATGCTGGGACTTACACAGGGGCATAAGCCAAAATTCGTAAAGCAGTACGCAAACATCAGCCAAATAATAAAAGATGCCGTAGGAAGCTATATATCAGATGTCCAAAATCAATCCTTCCCAACTGATGAATACTCATTTGCTAATAGAAAGAGTGATGAAAAATGATGGTCGTTGAAAAGATACAAGATGTCAGAGAAATCATAAAGTCGCAAAAGAAGCAAAATAAAAAGATAGGGCTTGTGCCAACCATGGGCTATCTTCATGAAGGGCACCTTTCCCTCATAAAAAAAGCTAAAGAAAATTCGGACTTCGTATGTGCCAGCATATTTGTAAATCCAATCCAATTTGGACCAAACGAAGATTATGACAAATATCCAAGAGATGTTGAAAGGGACATTAAACTGTTGGAAAATCAAGGTTGCGATCTTGTTTTTATACCATCGGTAGAAGAAATGTATCCAGACGAAAGGCTTACGACAATAACCGTAAGTAAAATCACAGACAAGCTTTGCGGTGCATATAGACCAGGACATTTCGACGGTGTATGCACTGTAGTGGCAAAACTTTTTAATATATTTACGCCAGATATAGCAGTATTCGGCCAAAAGGACGCTCAGCAAGTAGCTGTAATAAAGAAAATGGTGGAAGACTTAAATATACCAGTCGAAATAATCGCATCACCTATAGTAAGGGATGAAGACGGATTAGCACTAAGTTCAAGGAATACTTACTTAACTGATGAGGAAAGACGTGCAGCACTAATTTTAAACAAGTCACTAAAAGAAGCAGAAAAACTCCTTGTATCTGGAGAAAGAAGTGCAGAAAAAATCTTAGATGCTGTGAGAAAAACTTTAGAAGATGAGCCTCAATGTAAAGTACAGTACGTCTCATGTGTTCACCCTGATACGTTGGATGACCTAAACACTATAGGTGATAAAGCATTGATTGCAATTGCATGTTATATAGGAAATACGAGATTGATTGACAATCTACTATGGGGTGTTGATGAATAATGCAGCGATTTATGATGAAATCTAAAATTCACAGAGCAACCGTCACAGATGCAAACCTAAACTACATGGGCTCTATAACTATTGACAAGAGATTAATGGATCTTGCCGACATTTTGCCCGGGGAAAAAGTGCAGATCGTTAATAACAACAACGGTGCAAGATTCGAAACGTACGTCATAGAAGGAGAAGAAGATTCAGGCACTGTATGTTTAAACGGTGCTGCAGCAAGACTTTGCGTCCCCGGTGATATTGTGATCATAATTTCATATGCAATGATGGATGATGAAGAAGTTAAAACTTATAAGCCGAAAGTAGTATTTGTTGACGAAAAAAATAGGCCTTTAAAAGATTAAAAATTTAAAAAGAGCAGTGTAATTTCAATACATTGCTCTTTTATTTTATTTAATTCCATTTGATAGATCCGCAATCTTTTTCAATACCCTTTCTTTTTCGCTACCTTCTAATATGACAGGTGTAAAATCATTCCGATCTTTTAAAGAGGAAATCGATATAGGTATTAAATTCATGTTTGATAAACTGATTAGTCTTTTTGAATCATCAAACGTGAAAGTCTGTTGAAATATAAATGCATCTTTGTCTGATGGGTTTCTGTTGCCGCCAAAGATAAAATTGCCTAAAGAATAGACTATGTACTTGCCATTGTATCTTTCTATGCCCTCTATCACATGAGGGTGTGTGCCCAAAACAAGATCTGCTCCTTCATCAACTGCATAATGTCCTAATGCTACCTGTATCTTATTGGGATAGTACTTTCCCTCATCACCCCAGTGAAAGCATACGATGACTAAATTGGTTTGCCTTTTCATATCCTGAATATCTTCTCTTATTTGCTTTTTCAAATCTTCAGGAAAGCTCCAACCTGTATAACCTAAAACTCCTACTTTTATTCCTTTGATTCCCTTTATGTACTTATACCCATATCCAAAAAAGCCTATTCCTGCTTTTTTAAGGGTATAAACTGTATCATCAAATCCTTGCCTTCCATAGTCAAAAGAATGGTTATTGGCCAAATTTACAGCATCAACACCACCATCTTTCAATATATTTACATAAATGGGATTGCCTCTAAACTTGTACTCTTTGTCGGCCTCTTTTGAAGCATTTGTCAACGTGCCTTCTAAATTGACTATTGTCATGTCATCATTTGTAAAGATGCTTTTCACATTTTGAGTAAAGTACCCGTAATCGCCACTGTGCTTTTGAAACTCTGCGTCAAACGTGTACTCTTTGCCAAAGCTTTCATCAGATCCCAGCGTCGTATCACCTGCAGCGCTTACGGTAATTTCTATCGGAGCATTATTTACATTTTTATCATCTATCGATGCTATCTGCTTTAAATTATCATTGCCAACTTTAGAGGTTTCTTGTATGATGCCGTTTTTACCCATTGTCACCTCATACGATATAAAAAATGCAGCTATCAATACAAGTACAGAAATTATAAATTTTTTCACAATGCCCACCCCTTTTATCTCATGTATAATTATATAATATTTTACAAATAAGTAATAATTAATAAATTATAAAATTTATAAAAAAATATGGCGCACACTATGTACGCCACACATCATGTAAGGATTATCTTGTTGTAAGACTTTTTACCTCGTCTTAAAATCATGTAACCTTCCTTAAACATGTCTTCTGTAACTACAGCATTTACGTCTTTTACATTTTCATCATTTACGTAAAGGCCACCTTGAGTAATAAGCCTCCTTCCTTCGCTCTTTGAAGGAATTATGCCAGTCTTTACAAGAACATCCAACAAATTTGATCCTAACATGTCACTTGTAATCATGGAAGTAGGCACATTGCTTAAATCTCCTCTGCCCTCAAACAAGGCTTCTGCTGCCTTTTTCGCTTTTTCAGCCTCATCCACACCATGTACAAGTTTTGTAACTTCGTACGCCAGAACTTTTTTGGCTTCATTTATCTCCTTATCCTTTAAAGAGCCAAGTCTTCTGACTTCATCCATAGGCAAAAATGTCAACAATGAGAGGCACTTTTCAACATCTAAATCATCTATATTCCGCCAATACTGATAAAAATCATACGGCGGCGTCTTATCAGCATCAAGCCAAATAGCTCCCTTTTCAGTCTTACCCATCTTCTTCCCTTCACTTGTAGTAAGCAAAGTAAATGTCATGCCGTAAGCTTGTTTTCCTTCTTTCCTCCTTATCAGATCGACGCCTGCCAATATGTTTGACCACTGATCGTCTCCGCCCATCTGAAGCACACAGCCGTACTCTTTGTTTAGCATAAGAAAATCGTACGCTTGCATAAGCATGTAATTAAACTCTAAAAAAGAAAGTCCTCTTTCAAGCCTCGTCTTGAAGCATTCGGCAGTAAGCATCTTATTTACAGAAAAATGTACTCCTATATCCCTTAGAAACTCCACATAGTTAAGATTTAAAAGCCAGTCAGCGTTATTGGCAAGTATCGCTTTGCCATCTGAAAAATCTATAAAGCGGCTCATTTGTCTTTTAAAAGCTTCGGCATTGTGTGTTATCTCCTCTTTCGTCAGCATCTTTCTCATATCTGTCTTGCCAGTAGGATCGCCTATCATGGCAGTGCCACCACCAATTAAAGCAATAGGCCTGTGTCCTGCCCTTTGCATGTGAGCCATAACCATAAGCTGCAAAAAATGTCCAACATGCAGGCTATCTGCCGTCGGGTCAAAACCTATGTAAAAAGTAACCTTTTCTTTCTCAAGTAATTCTTTGATTTCATCTTCATGCGTCATCTGCTGTATAAAATTTCTCTCTTTCAATACATCAAAAACCGACATCAAATTGACCTCCTATATTCTTAATATTTATCAAAAATTTTAATTATCTTTCAATATATCCCTTGTTTATTGCATCTTCCAATATATCATTGATAAACTGCCATAGCTCTGGCGCTATCTCGCTGACAATTTTGTTTCTCTCAAGAACTTGATGGCTTTTTACCCCATGCTCTCTCCACGAATGCCCATTCGTATAGTAATTATGTATTATAGGCTGCATCCTATCAAGGGCAGATGCAAATTTTGCATCTTTAGTTTTGCGTTCTTCAAATTCTTCCCACAAGGCTTTTATCTCGTCTGCCTGATCTTTAGGTAAAATATTAAATAGCCTCTCTGCCGCTTTTTTCTCTCTTTCTGATTTGTCTTCATATCCCTTCTCATCGTATACAAATGTGTCACCAGCATCAATCTCTACTATATCGTGTACAAGAACCATCTTAATCACATGGCTAACATCGATTTTCTCGCTTGCGTATTCAGAAAGGACTAACGCCATCATTGCAAGATGCCAAGAATGCTCAGCATCGTTCTCATGGCGCGTGCCATCCATAAGAAGCGTCTGCCTAAATACTTGCTTTAACTTGTCTATCTCTTTCAAAAACTCTATCTGCTTTTTAAGCCTTTCATTTTCCATAAGTAAATACCCCTCTTTTCGCATATATTTTTATTATATACCAAAGAGCTTACTAAAAAAAGCATGCCGTAGCATGCTTTTTCATCAAACCTTATCTTTTTTTCTCACGTAATTTATGAGTCCACCTTCTATTAGGATTTCCCGATTTCTATCGCTGACGTCAAGATCTACTTCAAATTCATACCCTTTCGTCACATTCTTAACGACAATCTTGCCTTTTGCCTTGACTTGATTTACAGCACCTTCAATCTTGAGCACATCGCCTTCATCGATCTTGTCATAATCATCTTCACTTACAAATGTTAAAGGAAGAATTCCGCTATTTACGAGGTTTGCCTTGTGTATCCTTGCAAATGACTTTGCAATTACTGCTTTCACTCCCAGTTGAAGCGGCGCCAACGCGGCGTGCTCCCTGCTGGAACCTTGACCGTAGTTATTTCCGCCAACTATTATGCCACCGCCATTTTCTAAAGCTCTCTTAGAAAAATCAGGATCTATCGTCTCAAAACAATGCTTTGAAAGCTCTGGAATATTAGATCTGAGTGGTAAAAGCTTAGCATTAGACGGCATAATGTGGTCTGTCGTAATGTCGTCCCCTACCTTTATCAAGACGGCCTTTTCAATATCTGCAAGAGGCGTATTGATAGGGAAAGGCTTTATGTTCGGGCCTCTTACAACATCAAATTCATCTGCATTCACAGGCGGCTTTATTATCATATTGTCATTCACCAAAAATTCACTCGGCATCTCTATCTTGATTTCTTCTCCTAATTCCCTCGGATCTATGAGATAACCAGCCAATGCCGATGCAGCAGCTACTTCAGGACTTACCAAATACACTTTTGCTGACTTTGTGCCACACCTTCCATAGAAATTCCTATTAAACGTCCTAAGTGATATGGCATTTGTAGCAGGAGCCTGACCCATGCCTATACATGGTCCACAGGCTGTCTCTAAAATTCTGGCACCAGCCGAAATCATGTCTGATAATGCGCCGTTTTTTGCAAGCATGTTTAAAACTTGTCTTGAACCAGGAGATATGACTAAGCTTACTCCTTCTGCGATAAGACCACCTTTTAATATGGCCGCTACTTTCATCATGTCCATGTAGGACGAGTTTGTGCAAGAACCAATTGCCACTTGATCGACTTTAAGCTTTCCTGCATCTTTCACTTTTATTACATTGTCTGGACTGTGAGGCAATGCCACCATCGGCTCTAATTCATCAAGATTGATTTCTATGACGCCATCATACTCGGCATCGTCGTCTGGCAGCAGTGCTTCAAAGTCGTCTTCTCTCTTTTGGGCTTTTAAAAATTCATAAGTACGGAAATCAGACGGAAAGATAGATGTAGTCGCTCCTAATTCAGCTCCCATATTTGTAATGGTAGCTCTTTCAGGAACGGACAGTGTTGCAACTCCATCTCCTGTGTACTCAAATACCTTTCCAACCCCGCCTTTTACAGTAAGCCTTCTTAAAAGCTCAAGTATGATGTCTTTCGATGACACCCATGGTTTTAATTTTCCAGTAAGTCTAACATTGATCACTTCTGGCATAATCAACCTGTAGGGCTCACCAGCCATAGCCAATGCCACATCAAGTCCTCCAGCACCAATGGCCAGCATACCTATGCCACCGCCTGTAGGCGTATGGCTGTCAGACCCTAAAAGCGTCTTACCCGGTTTGCCAAATCTCTCAAGATGGACTTGATGGCAAATACCATTGCCTGGCCTTGAGAAGTATATTCCATGCTTCGCAGCAACAGTCTGGATGTATTTGTGGTCATCTGCATTTTCAAAACCTTCCTGCAGCATGTTATGATCGACATAAGCCACAGAAAGCTCCGTCTTCACTTTGTCTACTCCTAAAGCCTCCAGCTCCAGATAAGCCATAGTTCCTGTAGAATCCTGCGTCAGTGTCTGATCTATCTTAATAGCGATCTCCTGTCCTTTTACAAGTTCTCCTTCCACCAAATGCTTCTTCAAAATTTTTTGCGTTAAATTCACTTGTCATCCCCCTCTAATTAAATTGCCTTAATCTTAGATATGTGCTCCTCATAAAGATATATCAATTCTTTGTCAAAAAGCGGCCTTTTAAGCTGAATAGACAAACTCCTCACATAAGGCAAAAGTTCTTTTGCTTCCTCCTCAGGCAATACCCTTCCGTACTCTTTGAATTTGTTTATTAACGCTGCTGTGCCCGAATGCTTGCCTATCACAATCTGTCTTTCAAGACCTACTTCATCTGGGTCGAATATTTCATACGTATGAGGATCTTTAAGAGCTCCATCAACGTGAATTCCCGACTCGTGTGCAAACACATTTGTGCCAACAATCGCCTTCCACGACGGCAGTTGCCTTCCAGATGCTGTAGACACATACTCTGAAATCTCTCTAAACCTTTTTGTGTCTATATTGATGTCGTACTTATATACATGCTTTAGTGCCATCACTACTTCCTCTAATGCTGCATTTCCTGCCCTTTCACCGAGGCCATTTACAGTGACGCCTATAAAGTTAGCACCAGCTTTAAAACCAGCAAGAGCGTTTGCCGTCGCCATTCCAAAATCGTTATGCGTATGCATCTCAATATCTATATCTATGGCTTCTTTAATCTTTTTTATGATGTCGTATGTCTTAAAAGGATCCAATATGCCTACAGTATCGCAGAATCTCAACCTGTCTGCACCTGCTTGTTTTGCACACCTTGCAAACTCTATGAGAAAGTCCATGTCTGTCCTGGACGCATCCTCTGCATTTACAGAAACGTAGACCCCATCTTTTTTGGCGAATTCAACTGCGCTTGTCATGTGATCCAAAACCCACTGCCTCGAGGTTCTAAGCTTGTGTTCTATGTGTATATCTGAAGTCGAGATCGAAATCGCAACAGCATCAACACCGCATTCTAACGATTCTTTCACATCATTTACAACAGCTCTGTTCCATGCCATTATACTGGCATTAAGTCCAAGTTTTGCAATTTTTGCAATAGTCTCTTTCTCATCTCCGCCCATCGTTGGAATTCCGACTTCAAGTTGATGCACGCCAATTTCATCTAACATTTTCGCAATCCTGATTTTTTCACTATTAGCAAAAACAACACCGGCTGTTTGTTCTCCATCTCTCAGTGTTGTATCGACGAGGTACAATTTACCATCCTCTTTTTTGAATTTCATCGAACTTCCCCCTTCTTAAATCAAAGAAACTTATGTATATATTTTATTCATATAAAGAAATAAAGTCAATAGTTTTTGCAATTTTTTATATTTAAAATTGCAAAAGCCAGATTATACGTACTAATCTGGCTTTTGCACATCATTCATCAATCTCTGTATGTGTATGGCTAAATAACCTATTTCATCTTCAGGCACATTCATCCCTAATGAATTTCCGATGTGTTTGGCAATGGTTGCAGCTATCTTATAAGCTTTCTTAAATTTTCGCTTTATCGGCAGAAGAAGTTCATTCGAAATCGGCATACCTCTTTCTATTCTGTCTACTGCAAATTTTAAGTGTGTAATAAGCCTTAAGTAATCAATAGAATCAGTCTCAATCTTTCTGCCTATCATTTCTTCAATACTTTTTACAAGTTCCGAAACAAGCCTCGTGTTTTTCATAGTGACTGACACACCAGAATTTTCAAATGCCGCATGAAGATGCAGCGCAATAAATCCCGCCTCATCCTCAGGAAGCCTTACGTTTAGCCTGTCGTTTATTAAATCTATAGCCTTAAGTGCTATTTTATAGTCATCTTTGTAAAGGGCACTTATCTCTTGATTAAAAGGGTTCTTTATGTCTATTCCACCTTTTATTCTTTCAATGGCAAATGCTATATGATCAGGCAGCGCAATGTGGATGTGTTCATTCAATTTTCGCCCTTTCACACTTTCAGCGTATGCTATGAGTTCCTCAGATATTCCAATAACTTCATCTCTTATATTGTTAAGCAATTCTGAAAACTTCATAACATTGGCTTTCTCCTGCAGATAATAGACTTTTTCAATTCTTTCATTTATCACATCACCTGGCTTTTTAGAAAATCCTATACCTTTTCCTACAACTATACACTCTACATTCTTTTCATCACAAGCCATTACGACATTGTTATTTAATACCTTTAAAGCAGTGAACATTACCCTCCCCTCCTAAAATTTCTATATGTCATTTTAAGTTTATTTTCATTATTTCAGTTTTTCCTCCTTCAACTGTGACGCCGCTTTCTCTTTTCTTCATCTTATCTACAAGTTCCATATTCGTAATAATTACAGGACTTATGATAGGATGATTTTCCTTTACCTTGTCAATATCAAACACTATAAGCTTATCACCTGCTTTGACTTCTTCTCCTTCTTTAACAAGGCTTTCAAATCCATCGCCTTTCATCTCTACCGTATCCATGCCAATGTGAATCAAAATTTCAAGTCCACCAGGTGATCTTATGCCTATGGCGTGCTTCGTAGGAAAAAGTTGAATTACTTCCCCATCTACAGGCGAATACACTACGCCGTCTTTAGGCTCAATGGCGACACCATCTCCAACCATTTTTCCTGAAAATACTGGATCAGGAACATCTTCAATATTTATCACTTTTCCGTTAAATGGTGATACTATTGTTTCGCCTATAAATTTCTTCTTAAATATATTGAACATAAGAACCAATCCTTTCAATAATATTGTGCATAAAATAATAATATATAATTTATTGTTAATAGTAAAATATATTTTAAGCGGCCATAGAGGCCGCTAATGATCATTTTTTCTTCATACGTTTCTGCATCTCTTGTGCTATTAAATCTGCCTTTGTGCCAACGATAACTTGTAATGCTCCTTTGCCCATCCTTATAACGCCATTCGCTCCAGCTTTTTTAAGTTCATCGTCGTTTATGACAGTGTCATCTTTGACGCTTAAGCGAAGCCTTGTGATGCATGACTCTAAAGATACGATGTTGCCAGCTCCTCCTAAAAGAGCTAAATAATTTTGAGCCATCTCACCAATGTCAGAACTTGACAATTGCTCGTTACTTTCATCCGTGTCTTCATCAAGCCTTCCTGGTGTAGGCAAATTCAATTTGACGATGAGGAAGTAGAAAACAACGAAGTAAACTACAGCGTAAATTATTCCTATCAGCAATAAAAGCAGCGGTTTAGATGATATTCCAAAGCTAAGGATATAGTCAATAAGACCTGCAGAGAATCCAAAGCCCATCCTTATTCCAAGCAAATAAGTTATTGCCAGCGACAAACCTGTTAAAATTGCGTGTACAACGTACAAAACAGGTGCTAAAAACATGAAAGCAAATTCAATTGGCTCTGTTATACCTGTGAGGAAAGCCGTAAGTGCCGCAGAAATCATGATACCAGATACTGCTTTTCTGTTCTTTGGCTTAGCAGCCATCACCATAGCAAGTGCTGCTGCAGGCAGTGCAAACATCATTATAGGGTAGAAGCCTGTCATAAATCTACCGGCAGTTGGGTCTCCTGCATAAAATCTATTTAAATCACCAGTTACAACTGCACCAGATGCAGATTTAAACGACCCAAATACAAACCAAACGAGGCTATTAATCACATGATGAAGTCCAACCGGAATAAGCAACCTATTCAATACTCCATAGATAAATACGCCAAATGCGCCTGCACTTATTATCCACTTTCCTAAAGCGTATATGACATTTTGTATTGGCGGCCATACATAACCTGCCGCAAAAGCCAATACCAAAGCTGCCAATGATGTGATTATAGGAACAAATCTCTTGCCTCCAAAGAAACCTAAGAAATCGGGCAATTTTACGTCGTGGTACCTATTGTACAAATAACCAGCTATGATACCTATAAGGATACCGCCTAAAACGCCCATGTTTATGTCTTTATTTATCGTCGTTGCACCTTTCGTCAAAACCAAATATCCGACAGTAGCTGCCAGGCCAGCAACTCCATCGCCGCCAGCGAAGCCTATTGCTATGCCTATCGCAAAGATAAGTGGCAAGTTGTCAAATATGGCACCGCCAGCATTTGTGATAAACGGAATGTTGAATACATCCTTTGCGCCAAGCCTTAAAAGCAATGCAGCAGCAGGTAAAACTGCTATTGGAAGCATCAAGGCTTTGCCGAGCTTTTGTAAATTACCTAATCCTTTCATTGACTATACCTCCTTAAATTTTTTTGGCATAAAAAAGAGCTGGCAAGGTATCAAAACCTAACCAGCTCATGCCTGCTTTACCAGTAACACGCTGAAATCATCATTTATTCGTTTACAATATCATTATACTCTATACTTTTTATCTTGTCAATACCTATTTCTTTATCGAATAAGCCATCCTTCTGTACGTATGTCTTACACCTCTTATGGCGATAGATAAAGCCATTATATTTTCTGGTGTTGCTATTCCAGGCGCGAATCCAGCGTCGCCTATATGCTGTATGTCGCTGCCAGCCATCTTGGATTGCAGCGCAATGTTCTCAATTATACTTTTTTGCGATCCTTCTTGAGATGTGCCAATAGCAGTCAGCGCTAATGCACCTGCATCGTGCACAACATCAATCATCTTTTTTGCTACAGACAAATCGATTCCCGGTACAGTTCCCGGTGCAGGTATGAGTATACAGTCAGCACCAGCTTTGACAAACTTTTCAAGCAATTGTGGATCGTATATATTGCCTGACCCTGCACCATGCATCTTGCCAGCAATTATCATCATGTCGTCACCTAATAAGCTTCGCGCCATTTCAATGCCATTAGCTATTGTTTCAACACTTACTCCCGTATTTGGATTTCCTGTTATCATGATGTAGTCAAAACCATAAAACTTAACCTTTTCAAGGTTTTCCCTGTTTAATTTCCTGCCCTCTACATATTGGACATCATCAGGAACAGGTTCTACGTTGACGCCAATTACCCTACCAGTTATTTCTTTTAATTTCTTGATGTAATTTGGATCGTTTAAATTCCTTGAGGCTCTTTCTGCGAGCATTCCTATCTCTCCAAATCCTTTAGAGATATTTACATCCAGATCATCAATTCCGAATATAAAAGGGCTTTTAAAATCAAAAAAGTTTAGCGTTATTAAATCTGCACCAAATGCTGCCGCTAACTCCGGATTTGATACACCATAAATTGGCGTTGGAAAAGTCACTATCGTCTCTGCCATGACAGTCCTTCCCTCAGATAGCCGTATGGTTTCAATCAATTTCCTGCCCGTCATGTTCATGATGTCGCTTGATGTTAGCTCAAAAATTCTCTTCATAAATTACCATCCTTTCTTCCTAAAAAATAATAGCCGGCAAGGTAATAAAACCTCACCGGCTAATGCCTCATTAAGAGTTACACGCCATCTAATGCAATTATACCAAATCTTTTTAAAAATGTAAAACCATCATAACTTTTTGACTACTTTCGTTATACTTTCCATATTGGCCTTTTGTTCTTCTGTAAACGCAACCTGATTATTTACATAATCTAAATTCTTTGTGTTGTTTTCGTCTACTCTGTTTATAATATCCAAAAGTTGCTCAGAAGACGCCAAAAGCTCCTCTACTTGAGCTGATATGTTTTGTGATGCGCCCATGACGCTCTTTACAGCATTTAAAGTCTTATCAGAGCTTGCCGCAGTTTCAGAAGTCACGCTGGATATGTTCCCAATAACAATAGAAATCTCGTCAAATGCCTTCTTTACATCGTTAAATATATCCAATACTTTGTTGACTTCCATTGCTGCTTTAGTTGAATTGTCTATGTCATTTATTACGCTGTCAATTGTCACACCTGTGTAGCTGGTTATGTTCTCTATTATTTCGCTTATCTTTACGACGCTGTCTGTAGACTGTTTAGCCAATTTTCTTATCTCATCTGCCACAACCGCAAAGCCTTTTCCGTATTCTCCAGCTCTTGCGGCTTCTATAGCAGCATTTAAGGACAATAGATTCGTCTGATCGGCTATCTCTGATATGGCTGACAATATCTCTTTTATTCCACCCATCTTCTTGTCCAACTCTTTCAGTTCGTTGGAATTGACTTTTGAATTTTTAAGGCTTTGATTCAAGGTATTTATAAGATTTCTTACAACATCGCCTTGACTTTTTACATTTTCCTCTATTTCTCTTATCTTTGATATAGCGCTATTCATATCACTTAATAAAGTATCAGAAGATCTTGCCAATTCTTCATTAACTTCAGAAACATTTGATATAGACATAGCCACTTCATTGGCATTTTCTGCAATAGTGTTGATGCTTTCGGTAAGCTGCTCAATGCCGTCTCTCGACATTTTGATGTTCCCGGTATTCTCCTCCGCCATCTTCTTAAGATGTATTGAAGAATCAAGAACCTTTTCAGAATGCTCCATCGACTTACTTACTTCGCTGTTTATAAGCCTTGATAGCTTTCTCAATCTCCTTACGGTTATCAGTGAGTAAATGATTATCACAATTAGGATTACTGCGCTGATTGCGACAGACATCTTAAATGTCCTGTCATTTTGCGATATCATGTCGTTAAACATTGGCAAAAATCCCTGCGAATATTTATTGCTAAAGTCTGTCATGCTGTTTTGTATCTGTGTTGCGTAATAGCTTACCTTCAATGTCTTATCGCTGTCTTGATCGAGTATGTACTTCTCATTTAAGCTGTCTATGGCCGAACTGATATTTTTTATGCTGTCATTGATGCTATCAACATCTGATTTTAGCTGATTGTATATATTAGTGCCTTTGAAATCGTCTAAAGCGTTTCCAAGATTGTTTACATTTTGGGATATATTGCTTAAATCTGTCCTTAAAGCACTTTTTGTGCTTTGTCCCATCGTGTAATTATTTACATCATTGAGAAGGACACTGCTGTACTGCGCCAACTGCACCTGTGAATTTGAAATGTAAAGCACCTGGTTAATGACAAACTTTTTTAAATTGTTGATGTTATTTTTTGTGTTTATCATTCCCAGATTTACCGTAAATGATAATACCAAAAGCAAAATGCCGATTACTACAAATGCTCTTATAAGTTCGCCCCTTAATGTTTTTGTCATTTACACCCCTCCATAGATAAAACCTTTTGACTACTATATCGGCATTAATAGTAAAATGTTAAATGATTGCAAAAAAAAATTCCTCATTGAGGAATTTTACATGTAAATCAGTTGAGGTCTCTCCACATATTGACCAGATACTAATATATATTTTTTGATTTCATTCATCGCCCAATCCAGCTTATTTTTATCATTAGCATATACTGTAGCAATAGGTTGGCCTTTCTTTATGAAGTCGCCTATTTTCCCGCCTAACATTATGCCAACCGATAGATCTATTGTGTCTTCTTTTGTAGATCTTCCAGCGCCTAACCTCATGGCGATAAGACCTAAGTCTAATGCATACAAATCTTTTATATACAAATCTTCATCAGCAATCCACGATTCAACGTATTTAGCCTGTGGCAGCAATGAAAGATCATCTACTATCCTTTCATCTCCACCTTGAGCTTTTATAAACTCTCTAAACTTTTCCAAAGCCTTTCCACTTGTCAATGCTTCTTCCATCATCTTCTTTGCTTCATCGGTATCTTTTGCAACACCAGCAATTGTAAGCATATCAGCACCTAAAACCATGCACACATCGATAAGGTCCTTCGAACCATTTCCTTTTAAAACATCAATAGCTTCTACTACTTCCAATGAATTGCCAATAGCAAGTCCCAATGGCTCATCCATATTTGTAACGTGTGCTATTGTCTTTCTTCCAACGGAATTGCCTATCTCAACCATGAGATTTGCAAGCTTTTTGGCGCTTTCTATGTCCTTCATAAAAGCACCGCGGCCCACCTTTACATCCAGCACAATTCCATCAGCACCAGACGCAATCTTCTTGCTCATTATAGAGCTTGCTATAAGTGGTATCGAATCGACTGTGGCGGTTACATCTCTTAAAGCGTAAAGCTTCTTATCGGCTGGTGTCAGATTGCTGGATTGCCCTACGACAGCTATGCCGTATTTATTCACATTGTCTATAAATTCTTGTTCACTTAGTTCAACCCTCATGCCCGGTATTGATTCAAGCTTATCTATCGTACCACCGGTATGGCCCAATCCTCTTCCAGACATCTTTGCAACAGGAGCACCACACGCTGCCACAAGAGGCGCTAAAACTAGAGTAGTAGTATCTGCGACACCGCCAGTAGAATGTTTATCAACCTTAATACCTTTTATTTCCGATAAATCAAGCACATCACCAGAATGGGCCATAGCCATCGTCATGTTTGCTGTCTCTTCGTTCGTCATGCCATTAAAGTATATAGCCATCAAAAGAGCACTCATCTGATAATCAGGTATATAGTCTTTTGTGTATGAAGATATGATGAAATCTATCTCGTCTTTTGTAAAGGTGCCTCCATCTCTTTTCTTCATTATAAGGTCGTACATTCTCATAAAAGATCCTCCTTATCAAAATGGCAATTCATTAAGAAATGACGTTCCATGGCCAGTTCCCTCAACGTCAAATATTTCTGCAATGGTTGCGGCAATATCAGAAAATGTCTGTCTTACGCCTAAATCTGTACCATGTGTAAATTTGCGGTTGTACACCAAAAGCGGCACATACTCCCTTGAATGGTCTGTGCTGGCCGTCGTAGGATCATTTCCATGATCTGCTGTAATAATGAGCAAATCATCATCGTTAAGCTTTGACATTATTTCAGGAAGGTGGTCATCAAAATATCTAAGTGCATCTGCATATCCTTGAGGGTTGTTTCTATGTCCGTAAAGCATATCGAAATCCACTAAATTTGTGAATATAAGGCCATTTTTTACTTTATCCAATGCTTTTAAAGTCGCAATTATGCCATCCTTATTATTAGTAGAATGGTCTTTTCCCGTTATGCCACATCCTGCAAATATGTCTTCAATCTTGCCTATCGCAAAAACCTCATGCCCTGCGTCTTTTAACTTATCCAATATAGTCGGGCTAAATGGTTTTAAAGAAAAGTCCCTTCTGTTTTCCGTTCTCACAAAATTCCCCGCTTCCCCAATAAAAGGCCTTGCAATGACTCTGCCTACCGCATAATCGCCTGTCAGTATTTCTCTGGCTATCTCACACATCTCATAAAGCTCATTTAAAGGTATAACGCCTTCATGGGCAGCGATTTGAAAAACGCTGTCAGCCGATGTGTAAACTATCGGATAACCTGTCTTTACATGTTCTTCTCCTAATTCTTCTATTATCTCTGTCCCCGATGCAGGCTTATTTCCTATGACTTTTCTTCCTATTCTTTCTTCAAACTTATTTATCACTTCATCAGGAAATCCATTTGGAAATGTAGGAAAAGCCTTATCTATCCAAAGACCTGCTATCTCCCAATGTCCCGTCGTCGTGTCTTTGCCTGCAGAATGTTCTTGCATCTTCCCATAAGCACCTATAGCCGACTTATCAGCCTCTACACTTTTTAGCGGCAGTATGTTGCCAAGTCCCAATTTCCCTAAATTAGGAAGCTTTACTCCTGTCACATCGCATATGTGTCCAAGAGTATTTGAACCTACGTCACCATATTTATTCGCATCTGGCGCTTCACCAGCTCCAACGCTATCTAATACAATAAGTAAAACTCTGTTTACCATTTAATCACCTCTATCAATAATGCCCTCAACAAATAATATTAAATAAATATCACGAATATTATTTTTCATCTTTCAGAGAAAATGCATACGGAAGAAGATCTTTCGCTTTTTTTATTACAAAATCTCCTTTCATGTTTCCCAAGATGACAGTCATGTCTTCTCCACCTAACTCGTACATGACTTGTCTGCATGCGCCGCAAGGTGACACAGGTCCATCTGTATCGGCTACAACTGCAATCGCCTCTATATCTCTATCACCATTTGCATAAGCGCTAAAAAGTGCAGTCCTTTCAGCACAATTAGTAAGTCCATATGAAGAATTTTCGATATTGCATCCTTTATATATCTTCCCATTACTTGTTATGACGCAGGCACCGACTTTAAATTTAGAATATGGTGCATAGGCACTTTCCCTCGCCTCTTTTGCAACCTCCAACAGCTTTTCGTAATCCATAATCATACCTCCCATCAGTCCCGCTTCCTGATGACGTAAAAGTCGAACTTATCAGCATTAAAATAATTTGATGAGAAAAGAATCGGCCTATTGTTTTCATCGTAATGTATTTGCTCTAAAAGCAAAACCGAACCATTTTTCCCTATATTAAGCTTTTTCTCCAATATAACATCATTCTTCACGACTTTAATGCTTGATACAGCATACGTTATCTTTATGTTGTACTCTTTTTCCAAGAAAGTAAACATAGATTCTTGGAAACCGCTAAAATTATCTCCTACAATTTTGTAGGGCAATCTATCAACACAGTAGACAACAGGTATGTCATCAGCAGTCCTTACCCTCTCAACTTTGTAAATTTCTTCACCAGGATTTAGCTTTAATTTTTCTGCCTCACTTTCTAAAGCAGGCAATCTGTAGAAAGTAAAATCCTTTGTGCCAGGCTTCATCCCTTGCCTTTTAATAAGGGACGTGACGCTGAAAAGCTCCTCAAGCCCACTTCTTATTATCGGCTTTTTCCGGACAAATGTCCCGACGCCTTGCTGCTTCGTTATAAGGCCTTCATCTTCCATTATTCTCATAGCTTCCCTGAGTGTAGCCCTGCTTATGCCAAATTCTTTCGATAGAGAAGCTTCAGAAGGAAGTTTCATTCCTTCCTTCCATACACCAGTCTTAATAAGCTCCTCCATCTTATTCAATGCTAATTCATAAAGTGGCTTTTTGTCAGGAATTAACATATTAATCCTCATTTCTTAGGAGTATACGGAACACCATCTGCCGCAGGTGATACACTCTTGCCGCCAACACCTACCAAAGCCAAAACTGTGAGAATATATGGAAGCATCATTATTATATTCTTGGACAAGGCACTGTTTTGAAGCTGCATGCTTAAAGCAGTAGCAAAGCCGAAAAGCAAAGCCGCACCAAAAGAGCCGAAAGGCGTCCATTTACCAAATATCATAGCTGCCAAAGCGATATAACCTCTTCCGCTGGACATATCTGTGCTAAAGCTGTTTAAAAGACCTATTGACAGATATGCACCGCCTATTGCTGAAAAAAGACCACTTAAAGTAACTCCTAAATACCTTAACTTTATTACATTGATTCCCGCAGTCTCAGCCGCTTCAGGATTTTCTCCAACGGCTCTTATCCTTAAGCCCAGATTAGTGTGAAATAAGAAGTAATCTGAAGCAAATATCAATATTATCATTAAATATACTATGACGCTGTTACCGCTTAATATCTGCCCTATAAATGGTATATTTTTAATAATAGGTATATCTATATTTGGAAGCATGGGTGTATCTGTAGGCGTACCACTGAAACCGAAAATTGTATTCAGAAGGTATGCTGTAAAACCCGATGCAAATATATTTATTGCCATACCGAGAATAACCTGATCAGCAGTAAGTGTTACTGCAGCCCAGGCAAATATCACAGCAACTATCATGCCAACTATAATCGCACCTAATAGGCCAAGCCATGCGCTGCCTGTAAGATGGGCAAATAGTACCGCAAAAAAAGCCGCAATAAGCATTATACCTTCCATAGCGATATTTACGACGCCAGATCTCTCAGAAAAAGTTCCTCCAAGGGCTGGCAGCGCCAATGGTGTTGCCATGGCAAGGGTTGCCGACCACAACTGAGGATTTAATAAAATTTCTTTCATGATGCTAACTCCTCCTTTTTCTGCTTCTTAAACATGGTTTTAAACAATTCAATGATCTTGTCTGCGGCAACGAAGAATATGATGAGACCTGTTATGACATCTGTCAACTGGCCAGGCACCTGTGCATTAAGCTGCATGTATTGGGACCCTGTTCCAAGCGCAGCAAACAGAAGGGCTGAAAATACGACGCCAATAGGATTGTTTTTTGCCAACAGTGCCACAACTATTGCAGTATATCCATATCCTGATGTAAAGCTGTCGTAAAGCCTATGTTGAACGCCTAAAATTTGAACTGCTCCTGCAAGACCTGCAAATATACCGCTTAAACTTAATGACAAAACGATGTTAAATGGCACATTCATTCCAGCGTATTTTGATGCTCTCTGATTAAACCCAACGGCTCTCATCTCATATCCCCAGACAGTCTTATACATAAGCCAGTAAACAAAAAGGGCTGCAACCAAAGCTATAACTATGCCATAAGACAATTGCGTGTTTGGCACGATGGTAGGTATCACAGCAGAATTTCTGATAAGCGGTGATTGAGGCACAGAACCTTTTTCCATCATTGGACCAAACTCCAATAGGTAATGGCTAAAATAAATTGCCACATAACTCATCATCATAGTCGTAATGACCTCATGTGCGCCAGTATATGCTTTAGCAAATCCAGGAACTATTCCTCCCCACAATCCTCCGGCAATCATCGCAGCAATAAGTGCAAAAGGTATGTGGATATACCATGGAAGACCTTTAAAGGAATAGCCTATCCATGTACCTACAATAGCGCCAATCCAATACTGTCCTTCAGCACCTATATTGAAAAGCCCTGCATTAAATGCTATCGCAACGCCAAGACCTGTTATTATAAGCGGAACAGCATTTGCCAGTGTATTTGCTATATTAGGTAATGTTCCAAACGCACCTATGAAAAGCGATGTATAGGCAGCTACTGGATTAAAGCCTGTAGCCAACATTATTATAGAACCAATAATGATTGCAATTACAACAGCTAATATTGGCATATAAATGCTTTTTAATACTTTACTCATGATCACACCTCAACTTCCTTTGCGTCAATTTGAGAACCTGCCATAAGCAGTCCAATTTTTTCCCTTGTAGCAGATTTGCCATCCAATACATCCATTATTACACCGTTATGAATTACTCCGATTCTGTCAGACAACGACATTATCTCCTCTAATTCTAATGAAACAAGCAGTATCGCTGAACCTCCATCTCTAAGCTCTAAAAGCTTTTTGTGGATGTACTCAATAGCACCGACATCCATTCCCCTCGTAGGCTGAACAGCTATCAAAAGCTTCGGATTAGAACCAACTTCTCTTGCAAGGATTATCTTTTGCTGGTTGCCACCTGAAAGGTTGCCTGCTAAAAGAGTATAATCAGTAGGCCTTATGTCGTATTCATCAACCTTCTTAGATGCATTTTCAAATACTTTCTTATACTGTATTACGCCATTCTTCGAATAATGGCTATCTTTGTATTCCTTCAAAATCAGATTGTCTGCGACGCTAAACTTCATGATAAGCCCTTCCTGCTGTCTGTCCTGAGGAATGTAAGATATGCCCAGCTTGTACCTTTCCCTCGTAGGAAGTTTTTCAATATCGGTATTTTGGTACTTAATGATACCTGATTTAATCTGCCTAAGTCCCATCAAAGCCTCAATAAGCTCTGTCTGGCCATTTCCATCAATGCCTGCCAATCCAAAGATTTCTCCGCTTCTTATTTCAAAGCTTACGTTTTTCACCTTTTCAATGTTTTGTTCATCTGCAACAGTCAAATCTTTAACTGAAAGAACCACATCACCAGGTTTGTATTCTGATTTCTCTACTCTTAAAACGACTTCCCTTCCCACCATCAAATTAGCCAATTCTTGCTCGTTTGTATCTTTTGTATTGAGAGTACCTACCGTCTTACCCCTTCTCATTACTGTAACTTTGTCAGAAATCTCTTTAACCTCATCCAGCTTGTGGCTGATGAATATGATAGAAATGCCCTGCTCTTTTAATCTCCTCATTATCTCAAACAATTCTTCCGTCTCCTGTGGAGTAAGCATAGCAGTAGGTTCGTCCAAAATGAGAAGCTTAGCATGTCTGTAAAACGCCTTTAATATCTCTACCCTCTGTTGAAGTCCAACAGATAGATCTTTCACCTTTGCATCTGGATCGATTTCAAGATGATAGTTTTTTGATATCTCTCGAATCAATTCATTGGCTTTTTTCTTGTTGTAAGAAATGCCACCAGGTTCAGCACCGAGAACTATATTTTCTGCAACCGTCAAAACCGGTATCAACATGAAATGCTGGTGAACCATCCCAATGCCTTTTTCTATGGCTTCATGAGGGCCGCTTAGATTTAAAGTTTCGCCGCTTAGCTTTAATTCTCCAGAGTCAGGCTTATATAATCCGTAAATAATATTCATCAAAGTAGATTTGCCTGCACCATTTTCACCTAAGATGGCATGTATTTCTCCTTCTTCTACAGTCAGATTGACACCATCATTTGCCCTAACCTTAGGAAATATTTTTGTAATATTTTTAACCTCTAATAATACACTCATTAACATACCTCCTAAAAAGGGGCTGAACTCCGTCAGCCCCTAAGTTAGCCATTATTTCTGTACTTGATCTGAAACTTTTATCGTACCGTCTTTTATCTTATTAGCATATTCATTAACTTTATCAATTATAGATTGTGGAACATCTTTTATCGGCTTAGCGTAGCCAACGCCATCATTTGCCAAGTCGAAGTACACGAGACCACTCTTGAAGTTGTTATTAAGAGCATTCTTTATAGTCTCAAATGTTGCAACATCAACTTTTTTAAGTGCTGATGTCATAACTGTATCAGGAGCCATGTAATTTTGGTCTGCGTCAACGCCTATTGCGTATACATTTTTTTCTTTAGCAGCATTTATAACGCCATCGCCAGTTTGTCCTGCAACATGGAATACTATATCTGCTCCTTGGCTTATTTGTGTCAAAGCCATTTGCTTTCCTGATGCTGGATCATTGAAGTTTCCTGTGTAGCTTACAAGTACCTTTGTATCAGGATTTACAGCTTTTACGCCTTGTTGGAAACCTGCAATGTAGCTGTCAACAGGTGGAATCTGCATTCCTCCTACAACGCCAACAACGTTTTGATCATTAAGCTTTGAATTCTTTTCTTTTTCCATAAGACCTGCCATCACACCTACTAAGTATCCGCACTGCTCTGTCTTAAATGTAGCAGATGCAACATTTGGCCTGTCAGTAATGTCTGAATCGATGATCAAGAACTTCGTATCAGGAAATTCTTTTGATACTTGTTCAACTGCATCTTTCATAAGGAAGCCTACAGCTATTACTAAGTTGTACTTTTGCTGAGCGAACTGTGTAAGGTTTGTAATGTAATCTGTCTGTTGCTTTGATTGAATAAAGTTAGCTGTAACACCAAGCTCACTTTTAGCTTTTTCAAGACCTTGATATGCCAACTGGTTGAAGCTATGGTCATTTATACCGCCAACGTCTGTTACAAGACCTACTTTAAAGTCTTTGTTCTTCGCATTTTGAGTCGTATTGTTTGACTGTGATGACTGTTGTTGTTTTGTAGCTGAAGAACATCCTGATAAAAGTGATAACGTCAAAACAAATGCCAGCATTAATGAAAGAACTGCACGTAATTTTTTCATTACTTCATCCTCCTATTTTTGATATCGTTTTTCTAATATTTAGCTTTCCAATTTCCGTCTGTTGTCTGACATCTAACAACATTATAATTCTAAAACCATTCATTCACAACATTATTTCTAAGCTTGTATTACAAAATTATCTCATCTTTTCTCTATCTTTCTCACTTTTTCTTGTCTTTTAACACTTTTACACTTAAACTTATCTATCACAAATTTTTAATAGAAATACTCAGTATCTCGTCTTTTACAGGTTCATACCTTTTTATCAAACTCTCACATTCTTCAACGGCGCTATCTGCCAGTGATTTGTCTTTTAAAAATTTAGCATTTACTTTTACATTTATATAAGCACTTTGAAGCCCTGCGAATAGAAGCAACGCACCAACTGCCGCATCTGATATTGCATTTGGATTGCCATACTGAGCAATAAGCAAAGTAGGTGCAAACCCTTCGCTTAAAAGTCTCGCTAACTTAAGCGGCACATTTATAGCTTTTAAATAAGCTTCATCTAATTTTTGACTTCTTAAAGCCTTCTCTTCATCATTATTTTTAGGCATTTTGATGGCTTTTATGACATCCTCGTATGCATTTTTATCTTCATCTACTAAAGGCATTAACTCCGATATAAGCCTTTCGCATATTTTAAGTCCGTTTTCAATCTCATCCTTTATATCGCTGTCATACTCATCGTAGAACTTTCTGCCGATTGTGAGATTATAAACCATTGATGACAACGCCACGCCTAAGCTTGCCACTAAAGCAGATACACTTCCACCACCAGGCGCAGGTTTTGAAGATGATACATCTTTTACATATTCTTCTAAAGTTTCGTTTACCAACATAAATTTGCCTCCTTTGTCCTTTTTCTTAATTATACCTTATTTCCCTTATCTTGAATACCTACTCGTAAATTCTATTTTCTATGACTTTATCATAGCTAAAGTTCTCCATCATCAGATAGTGCTCAGCAGTATCAAACAGCGCTTTAGCGGGTATAAGACCGATAAGTTCGCTGCCAACGATATTTACTCCATACCTTGACGCTTCATTTTTAATGACTTCAAAAACCCTATACAGTGGCGTCTTCTCATAGTTTGTAAAATTCATTGAAACCTGTACGACATTTCGCTCCTTCAAATCTACCCCCATCGCCTTTAAATATCTGAAGCCACCTGAAGAATGCCTTATTGCCTTTGCTATTTTCTTCGCGATATCTATGTTAGTTGTTCCTAAATTTACATTGAAAGCTATCAGAAAATTTCTTGCACCTACAACAGTGACACCGCTTTTTTCATTCATTACATGCGGTCCGTAATCAGGAACCCAATCAGGCATTTTTATTTTTTCAAAAAAGCCTTCATATCCACCTCTCCTTATGTCCTCAAGGTTTCTCCTTAATGGGTTTCCCTGAGCTTCTTCATAAAGATATACAGGTATCTTAAGTTCTTCCCCTATGCGACTTCCTACATCTTTTGCTATCGCTACACATTCATCCATAGTGACATTCTTAAGAGGCACAAATGGCAAAACATCTAAAGCCCCAACTCTTGGATGCTGTCCTTTATGATACCTCATGTCGATTAATTCCGAAGCTTTTTTGGCCACATTAAAGGCAGCCTCTTTTATTCCATCCACATCTCCACAAAATGTTATAACAGACCTATTGTGGTCTTTATCCATGGTATAGTCTAACAATTTAACGCCATTTACAGATGCCACTTCTGCCACAAGGGCTGCGATCTTCTTTTGGTCTCTGCCTTCGCTGAAATTTGGAATACACTCTACGATTTTATCCATATTTACCTCCGCTATCACAAATTTAATAATTATTTCTCGAATTGAGAATATAATAAAGCGCTTATTTTTTCAACAATTGCGATAAAAAAATACGGATCAAAAGATCCGCATTTACAGAATATTGATATAGTCATCAAAAGAACCGTCATCAAGGCAACATTCTATAATATCTCTGCCCAGTTTTGACAAATCCGGCGTCAAATATTTTTTAAGCTCTTGTTTAAAGAAATCAGTCAATATCTTCGCACCTTTCATAAATGCTTCTTCACCCACTTCAGGCTGCAAGTGTACCTGTAAGAAATGCTTCGGCATAAATTCGCCATCTATTTTAAGGGACTCCAGGGAATACCCTAATAGAGGGCATTTTGACTCTGTCAACTGATCAGGCCTGAATTTTGCGCCACCGCGCCTTGACAAATATTCCCTTGCAATCCATTGAGGCATGAATCCGACTTTATAAGCGCCTATATGTTGATTTGGTATAAGCACGTACCTTGTGGCAGGCGTATTCTGTATTTGTTCTAATATGAGATTTGCATGTCGTACCATCTTTCCTGTGGCAAATGGCCAGTATGAACCAACGCCTTCACTGCTTAGCCCTTCTGTATCTATGATGCTGGGGTTTGCATAGCCTCTTGGAGCCACTAACCTCCAAAGCCAAGCAATAGATGGTGGCAGCACGTGAAGCACACCTAATATGCCATAAGAAGGATTTTCTTTAGTGCAGGGAGGAGTTCTCACACCAAAGCTTCTTATGTCGACTTCTACTGCATCATCTACCGTATTTGCAATGAATCCCCTTGGCATTATGACTCTCGGGTTAGTGCAAGGCTTACCAGGGCTATCTTCTATGTGCTCCCATATTAAACATGTAGAATTAGGTACACCATCAATATTAAGGAAAAGAAGTGGCTCTTTCGGATGGATACACAATTTTTCAAGATCAGGACTTGAACCATACTCTGTAACATGGTCAAGCCTTATAAACCATCCATTTTCCGCATCTTTAACGACTAACTTCTTACTTGTGTCTTGATATGATGGATGACACAATGCCATATCGTCTGTAACAGGCTGCAGTTCGCTGTTTTCTTTAAGTTCCATGTAGAATTTTTCCTTAGTCACGATGTTAGTGCCAAAATGTATCCTTCCATCCAATTCCCTTGGAAGCTGCTCAGTCATCTCACTTTTTCCGCCACCGCTGGCGCCTTCATGCATGATGGTCATTATGTTGTCATAAGGTGTTATGACTCTTACAGTGGATGCATGGGCTGTTATCCACCCTTCTTTTTCACCCACATCTAAAAGAACGCTGTAAACTCCTTTTTTCGCACTTGGACCAGGATATAAATTGTAGGAGAATAGTTCTTGCATGTCTTCAAGCCTGTTATGAACGACCACTTGCTTTCCGTTGAAATGGGTATGTCTGAAAGGAGGTGCTACAAATATGATAGAGCATGGTTTAAAGTTCTCACCGATTTTTTCCTTCGGTATAAAACCTTGGATGTCTGCAAGAGCAAGGACAAAAAAACCAGCATTTTTTGGTGCGATTACCAATGAAGCATATCCTAATCTTTCATCGCCAGCCATAAACGGCATTACAATCAAATCCTGCTTCTTTAACCAGTTAAAAGTCTCAAGCCTTAAAGGTTCAAAGTCTTCACCAAACCTGTCTTTGTACCTAACCTTATCAGTGTCTTTATCATCAGCTATAACCATGCAGTTTGGCTCTCTCCGCCTCATGTACGGTTCAGGGTAATTTACTGCAAAGCCGTTTTTACACTTTGCAACAGTAGCTTCCACGACTTTCCCTTTTCCTGGTACTTCGTATGACACTTCAAACGTGTCATTTCCACTGCCACCTATCGTCAAATCTAATAGTTCTTTTCTGTTTTCAGGAATAATTATTTCTCTTCCGCTTCTTAAAATATCAGAAACTTCATCAGGTAGTATAAAGTAATCTAAAATGCCATTTTCCATCTTTTCTATCTCATTCCTTTCACACGATATGAAAATTTTTGAAATAATAGACGTGATATTATGCAGAATTTTAATATTTGAAATATTTTATAAAAGCCACTATCTATCTATAAATTAGATAAATACTGGCTAAGCGGTAAATTTGCAAAGCAACCCTTTCATAGAAACCCCCTATTTACTTTCCTTCAATGTAGAAAAAATTCATGTAATTTATTTTATCATTTTCAAGCATTAAAGTCAATCCCTGCTTAACAAAATACACAATTAGCCGAAATATTAAATTATAGATGCTGTGGACTTTAATTAATATTATATCACATAATATGACCAGCTCATAATTTTATGAATAAAATTTTGTCAAAAAAATATTTTTATATTTTAATCATCTGTGATATAATTATCGTGGAACTGTTATATAAAGTCTAAAGGTATATATATAAGCATTTTCAGAAAACTGTTATATAATTGCTTAATAGCTGTTGTATAACAGTACATATTTGTTTATGCTGTATTATAATAGTTTGCTTATATAATCCTTAGATTTAAATATAAATTTAAAAAGAGAGGGGAAATACAATGTCGAAGGTTATGAAGACCATGGATGGCAACACAGCCGCTGCACACGTGGCATACGCTTTTACAGAAGTAGCTGCCATCTATCCTATAACTCCATCATCACCTATGGCAGAACATGTTGATGAATGGAGTGCCCACGGCAGAAAAAATCTCTTTGGGCAAGAAGTAAAAGTCATCGAGATGCAGTCAGAAGCAGGTGCTGCTGGTGCAGTACACGGTTCTCTTGCTGCTGGTGCCTTAACTACAACATTCACAGCATCACAAGGATTACTATTGATGATTCCTAACATGTACAAGATCGCTGGTGAGCTTTTGCCAGGCGTATTCCACGTTAGTGCTCGTGCGCTTGCATCACACGCATTATCAATATTTGGTGACCATCAAGACGTAATGGCATGCAGACAGACAGGATTTGCACTTCTTGCATCAGGCAGTGTTCAAGAAGTCATGGACTTAGGCTCAGTCGCACATTTAGCAGCTATAAAAGGTAGAGTACCATTTTTGCATTTCTTTGATGGTTTTAGGACATCTCACGAGTATCAGAAAATAGAAGTAATGGACTATGAAGATTTAAGAAAGCTTTTGGACATGGACGCAGTAAGGGAGTTCAAAAAGAGAGCATTAAATCCAGAGCATCCTGTCACAAGAGGTACAGCTCAAAACCCTGATATATACTTCCAAGAAAGAGAAGCATCCAACAGATTCTACAATGCTGTGCCAGAAATAGTAGAAGAGTACATGAAAGAAATAAGCAAGATTACAGGCAGAGAGTACAAGCTATTTAACTACTATGGTGCACCAGACGCTGAACGCATTGTAATCGCTATGGGTTCAGTTACAGAGACGATTGAGGAAACAATCGACTACTTGCTGAAAAAAGGCGAAAAAGTAGGTGTCGTAAAAGTACATCTCTATAGGCCTTTCTCATTCAAACACTTTATGGATGCTATACCAAAGACAGTAAAGAAGATAGCCGTATTAGACAGAACGAAAGAAGCAGGCGCATTTGGCGAACCACTTTATGAGGATGTAAGGGCAGCTTTCTACGACAGCGAAATGAAACCTGTTATCGTAGGAGGACGTTACGGCTTAGGCTCTAAAGATACTACACCAGCTCAAATAGTAGCAGTATTTGACAACTTGAAATCAGATGCACCAAAGAACAACTTCACGATTGGCATAGTAGATGATGTGACATACACATCACTTCCTGTCGGTGAAGAAATTGAAACAACACCAGAAGGCACTATAAGCTGCAAATTCTGGGGCTTTGGTTCAGACGGTACAGTTGGTGCAAACAAGAGTGCTATACAGATTATCGGCGATAATACTGACATGTATGCACAAGCATACTTCTCATACGACTCTAAGAAGTCTGGCGGTGTAACAATATCCCACTTGCGCTTTGGCAAAAAGCCTATAAGGTCAACATACCTTATAAACAATGCTGATTTTGTTGCATGCCATAAACAAGCTTACGTGTACAACTACGATGTGCTTGCAGGCCTCAAAAAAGGCGGTACATTCTTATTAAACTGCACATGGAAACCAGAAGAACTTGATGAAAAGCTGCCTGCTTCCATGAAGAGGTACATCGCTAAGAACAACATCAATTTCTACATCATAAATGCAGTTGACATAGCAAAAGAATTAGGCCTTGGTGCAAGAATAAACATGATAATGCAATCAGCATTCTTTAAGCTTGCAAACATCATTCCTATTGATGAAGCAGTTAAGCATTTGAAAGATGCTATTGTGAAGTCTTACGGTCATAAAGGCGAAAAGATAGTCAACATGAACTACGCAGCCGTCGATCGTGGAATAGATGCACTTGTTAAGGTAGATGTTCCTGCATCATGGGCAAATGCTGAAGACGAAGTTAAAGTAGAAAGAAATGTTCCTGATTTCATAAAGAATATAGCAGATGTTATGAATAGACAAGAAGGAGACAAATTGCCTGTAAGTGCCTTTGTAGGCATGGAAGACGGTACATTCCCAATGGGCACTGCAGCATATGAGAAACGCGGTATCGCCGTAGATGTGCCTGAATGGCAGATGGACAACTGCATACAGTGCAACCAGTGTGCATATGTATGTCCACATGCAGCAATTAGGCCATTCCTCTTAAATGAAGAAGAAGTCAAAAACGCTCCTGAAGGATTTACTTCCAAAAAAGCTATCGGTAAAGGCTTAGAAGGATTAAACTTCAGGATTCAAGTAAGCGTGCTTGATTGTACAGGCTGCGGCGTATGCGCAAACACATGTCCTTCAAAAGAAAAGTCTTTAATAATGAAGCCTTTAGAAACGCAGTTGGATCAAGCGAAGAATTGGGAATACGCTATGTCATTATCCCACAAAGAGAACCCATTAGGAACAGATACGGTAAAAGGCAGCCAATTCGAGAAGCCTTTGCTTGAATTCTCTGGTGCTTGCGCAGGATGCGGTGAAACACCATACGCAAGGCTTGTAACACAATTATTTGGCGACAGAATGCTTATCGCAAATGCTACAGGTTGTTCGTCCATTTGGGGTGGCAGTGCACCATCTACACCGTACACAGTAAACAAAGATGGTCATGGTCCAGCTTGGGCTAACTCACTATTTGAAGACAACGCTGAGTTTGGCTTCGGTATGGCATTGGCTGTAAAACAACAGAGAGAAAAATTAGCTGATATAGTAAAAGAAGCATTAGAATTAGATCTTACTCAAGATCTAAAGAATGCCTTAAAGTTATGGCTTGACAACTTCAATAGCTCAGAGATAACAAAGAAGACAGCTAACATCATAGTTTCATTGATACAGGACTACAAGACAGATGACGGAAAAGTCAAGGAACTTTTAAATGAAATACTTGATAGGAAAGAATATCTTGTCAAGAAGTCACAATGGATATTTGGCGGTGACGGTTGGGCATACGATATAGGCTTTGGCGGTCTTGACCATGTGCTGGCATCTGGCGAAGACGTAAATGTTCTTGTATTTGATACAGAAGTATATTCAAATACAGGTGGTCAATCATCAAAAGCAACGCCAGTAGGCGCTATAGCACAATTTGCTGCAGCAGGTAAAGGAATCGGCAAGAAAGATTTAGGCCGCATCGCAATGAGCTATGGATATGTCTATGTTGCGCAGATAGCTATGGGTGCCAACCAAGCACAGACAATAAAAGCCTTGAAAGAGGCTGAAAGCTATCCTGGCCCATCGCTTATAATAGCATATGCTCCATGTATCAACCACGGCATTAAGCTTGGAATGGGCTGCAGTCAGATAGAAGAAAAGAAAGCAGTTGAAGCTGGCTACTGGCATCTATACAGGTACAACCCAATGCTTAAAGCTGAAGGCAAGAATCCATTTATCCTTGACTCAAAGGCTCCAACAGCTTCATACAAAGAATTCATCATGGGAGAAGTTCGCTATTCTTCATTGGCAAAGACATTCCCAGAAAGAGCAGAAGCCTTGTTTGAAAAAGCTGAAGAACTTGCAAAAGAAAAATACGAGACATACAAGAAGCTTGCTGAACAAAATTAGCTTCACACAATTAATGAGCGAAATTACTTTCGCTCATTAATTTTTATGTATCGATTTAGTTGCCTCCTTCTAAATTTTTCTCTTGTTTATCTATTTAATGTTTTATATAATTAATGTTATAAACTACGTAAAAGGAGCGGATGATATGAGAGAAAAGATAAAGATGGCAAATCCTATCGTAGAGCTGGATGGCGATGAAATGACCAGAATCATCTGGCAGATGATAAAAGACACCCTTATACATCCTTTTGTAGAACTGAATACAGAATACTACGATCTGGGTCTTAAAAATAGAGATCTAACAGATGATCAAGTGACTGTAGATGCCGCTTATGCTATAAAAAAACACAAAGTAGGCGTCAAATGCGCAACTATAACACCTAATGCTCAGAGAGTCGAAGAATACAACTTAAAAAAGATGTGGAAAAGCCCCAATGGCACCATAAGAGCTATATTAGACGGCACTGTTTTTAGAACACCCATACTGGTAAACGGAATCAAACCTCTCGTAAAAAGCTGGACAAAGCCTATAACGATTGCTCGTCACGCTTATGGCGATGTGTACAAAGACGTAGAATACAGAGTAGAAAAGGCAGCTAAAGCGGAATTAGTAGTGACGTACGACGATAACTCCATCGAAAGGCAGACTATACACCAGTTTGACGGTCCAGGGATTTTAATAGGTATGCACAACATAGACAAGTCTATAAAAAGCTTCGCAAAAGCCTGTTTCAACTACGCATTAAGTCAAAAACAGGATTTATGGTTTGCCACAAAAGATACCATCTCAAAAGTATACGACCACACTTTTAAAGACATATTCAATGATATGTACGAAAGCGAGTACAAAGATAAATTCAAAGAAGCTGGAATCGAGTATTTCTACACATTGATAGACGACGCAGTGGCAAGAGTCATAAGATCAGAAGGCGGCATGATATGGGCTTTGAAAAATTACGATGGAGATGTAATGTCAGACATGGTTGCTACTGCCTTTGGAAGTTTGGCAATGATGACATCCGTATTAGTATCGCCTGATGGCGATTTTGAATACGAAGCAGCCCATGGAACGGTGACGCGCCATTATTACAAGTATTTACAAGGTGAAGAAACATCTACAAACCCTATCGCTACTATATTTGCATGGACTGGCGCATTGAAAAAGCGGGGTGAATTAGACGGAAACAAGCACTTAATGAAGTTTGCTGAAAAATTAGAGGAAGCATCTTTAAAAACAATAGAAGATGGCATAATGACTAAAGATTTAGCTGCAATATCAGAACTTCCTCATAAAAAGGCTGTAAACACCAAGGAATTCTTAAATGAAATCAAAAACAACCTTGAAAAGTTGCTTTGATTAAGAAATGCTCTTTAGCCATTAAAGGGCATTTCTGCCTTTTCAAATACAAATTTCTGCGAGGGATATAAATTGGTATTATTAAATGGAATTGAAAGCATTTTACCCATTGTCCTCATCATCGTCTTAGGTTATATTCTTTCGTATAAAAAGTGGCTGGATGAATCCGCATCTGAGATTTTTTCAAGAATCGTCGTCAAAATATCCCTTCCATGTCTAATGTTTTACACCGTCATCGAAAATCTTGAAAGAAATCAGTTGTCTCACATGATATTTGGCTTAATCGCCGCTTTTCTAAGCATTTTGATAACATATTTAATCGCTAACATGCTTGTAATCTTGCTGAAATTCGATAGGAAAAAAGCAGGCTTGTTTTCTGCCATATTTGCCTTTTCCAACACGATATTTGTAGGTCTTCCTGTCAACCAAGCTCTTTTTGGCAATAAAGCCGTCCCGTACGTGCTTTTGTACTACGTTGCAAATACAACGCTGTTTTGGACGATAGGGCTTTACAACATAAGAAAAGATGTAGAAGACCCAAATGGAGATTTTTCAATGTACCAGGCATTAAAAAAGATATTTTCTGCGCCGCTTTTAGGATACATTGTAGGCATCATCTTCATATTGCTGGGAATAAAAACGCCTCAATTTTTAGTCGACACAGCAAAATACATCGGTCAGCTTACAACGCCTCTCTCTATGATCTTTATAGGAATATCCATCTACATGACAGACTTGAAGGATTTTAAGCTGGACAAAAACGTCTTATTTTTGCTTATAGGTCGCATCATAATAGCACCCATCATAACGATACTGGTACTGCACCTTTTCAAACTTAACATTTTGATGGAAAAAGTATTTGTCATTCAAAGCGCTTTACCTGTGATGACGCAAATAGCGATTGTAGCCCATGCTTACAAAAGCGACCAGAAATACCCATCCATAATGATAGCCGCAACAAATCTTCTAAGTTTAATCGTGGTGCCAATATACATGTACATAATAAGCAATATATTTTAAAGGGCAGTTATCTGCCCTTTTCGACTATTTACCTTAATTTAAGTAATTTAATATATCCTGTTTCTGGCTTTCTGTAATCTTCTTGTCTTTTACAGCTTTTTCAAGGGCATTTTTGAATTTTTTGTACCCATCTCCCCTTTTAAATCCTTTCATTCCGGGAGGAAAACCTGTTCCATCCCATTTGTTTACCTTGTCAGTGTATTTTTTAATAAGCTCATTTGCCTTATCCTGTGAAATCTTCCCACTTTGCACTTTCTTGTTTAAAGTAGCAGTGAAATCACTGATAAGCTTCTGCCGCTTTTGAGAAAGTGTCAAACTGTTAAGCTCTTTTATATATTGTTCTTTTTCATTTATCTTTGAAATCATGCTGTCATACTTCTCTTTGCTTATTTTACCTTGGTTGTACTTTTCAGTAACCTTCGCCTTTATATCCTCCAATTTTTTTATTGGATCTACTTTATTTGGAGCGGCTGTTGAAATGGTGCTTTGCTGTGGTAGCGCAGTTTCATCTGCCAACGCCACCATCGAAAAAAGCATCACACCAAGCATTGTAGCCGCCAACAATCTCTTGTATTTTATCATCGTTCATTTACCTCCTTCTTTGATATTACATAAAATTGTCTAAACAAAATCTGCACCTCCTTTTTCATTTACTATTATGTCCTGAAGTTGTGTCAGAATTTTGTTAAATCGATTAACAAATTGTAAAAGGTGTATGTTAAATTTTAGTGAATTTTTGAATAATATCATCTTCTTGAAGAAAAATAAATAGTAAATAACGAGTTTAGGAGGAATAAGATGAAAGCATTAAGAAAAATCATATCCATAGCTATAATTGCAGTTTTGGCTTTAAGCCTTGTTTCATGCAAAACTATGACAAAGCCATCAACTCAAAAGCCAAAGCCTCAAACTACGCCTAAGGTATCTTACAAAGATGGTACATACACAGGCGCTGGTCCAAAATGGTCTGAAGGCAGTGAAGACGCTACAGTCGTAATAAAAAATGGAAAAATAACAAGCATAACATTAAGACGCTTAGATAAAAGCGGAAAAGAAATAAATTACGACAAATGGACAGGTCAAAAAGACCCAAAGACAGGCAAAGTATATCCTAATTTAAAAAAGTTCAGAGTCGATATGGCCAATGAGATGATCAAAAAGCAAACTTACAATGTTGACACAATAGCAGGTGCTACAGAGACGACTACAAACTGGAAGATAGCCGTCAAAAACGCCTTAGAAAAGGCAAAAAAATAATACTTAGACATGATTAAAAAGGCATTAAAATGTGATAGTAATTCGCATTTTAATGTCTTTTTTATATGATGCCTTGTATGTTTACGGCAAATAATATAAAATGAAATATATGGGAGGAGGAGTTGAAATGCAGGCAATCGAAAAGGCCAAAAAATTTTACTACGATGAATTAAATGCAAAGCAGTTGTACTCTTACCTTGCAAAAGTAGAATCTAAAAAGGAAGTAAAGGAGTTATTTGAGGAACTGTCAAAGATTGAGGCAAATCATACGAAGTTTTGGTACGACTTTTTAAGCGATAGAGGTGTAAAGCTAAAACCAAAAGTGCGCGCTAACAGTCTGTGGTTTTATAAAATTCTGCGGACACTCCTTGGAAGCCGCCTTTTTATAATACTTTTAGAGATGCAGGAATCAAACAGCACTGATGAATACTATGAATACTACAAGGACCCCATTCTAACAGAATCAGAGCGTCAAGGTCTCGCTTTTATTATAGAAGATGAACTGGAACATGAAAAAAATTTAGGCAACCAAAACAAAGAAGCGAATTTCTCCAATATACGAGACTTTATACTTGGCATGAACGACGGATTGGTAGAAATATTAGGAACTGTCACAGGTCTTTCGGCTGTGTACCAAAGCAAACCGCTTATAGTCGGTGCATCTGGCCTTGTGGTAGGTATTGCAGGCGCATTGTCTATGGCAATAGGCGCATATACATCTGTAAGATCTCAAAGACAGGTAAATGAAGGCATCAAAAGCAAGATGGAGCTTCTATTTAACGTATCAAAAAATAGAGCTAAAGAAGAACTTCTAAACAAGTTAAGTGAATCAGGCATACCTGACGATATAAGTCAAGAAATCGTAGAAAAATTAGGCGACAACGAAAATGCCATGGCAAATTTGCTGGTGGAAGAAGTAAAAGAAAATGAGATAAAATCAGCTTTATACACAGGCTTGGCGTATTTGGTAGGACTTTTCTTTCCCGTCATTCCCTACTTCTTCATCACTTCATCATCGGTATTAGCATTGATCCTCTCTGTGATTTTCGCCGCTATAGCACTTTCTATCGTAGGTATGGTAGTCTCAATAGCCTCTGAAAGCCTATCCATAAAAAATAAAATAATCGAGATGGTATTGTCAGGTTTAGGAGCGGCAGCATTGTCTTACCTATTCGGAACTTTTGTGCAGTTTGTATTTGGCATTAATGCGTAGTCATTAATGCCTTTTTACCTTTTTCAGATAAAATGACACAAAAACAGTATATGCGTAATCGTAAATTACAAACGATACTTGCAGCAATGCAAAAACCAACACTGTGGAATAAGAGCCTATAAATATATTTGCAGCAAAAACGTATTTAAACACCACATAAATGATAGATAAAGATAGATTGAATACAATAAGCTTTAAGACGTATTCAAAAAATCTATTTAATGACAGCCTTTCTATATACGATTTTACGATTCCGTAAAATCCAAAAAAGCACGCATAATAAAAAGCTATAAGCTTGTTTGGTATCAATATAAATGCCAACAACGATGTAGCAAAATAAAACGCTGCTCCTACATTAGCATTTGCTTCTATGACCATTATAGATACAGAAAAGGAAGATAAAACCAGCAGAAAAAGTCTACTGGTAGGCATTGCTGCAGAGATGAAAAGCAAAATCACATTTACAGCAGCAAGCATACCCCCTAAAGAAAGCGACCTCTCTCTTGACATAAAATCAACTCCCTAAAAGCATCTAAACATATCTCCGCCCATACATTCGCAGCATGTGTCACAAGCCCATATAGCAAAAAGAGTCTGACAGCAATCATCGTTCATCGTCCTTCGGTAAACATCACCTTGGTAAACACCTCTTTGCATCTCCATGTTGTTTAATGCTTCACGGTACTCAATATTGCCAGGATCCATGTTGACAGCCGTCCTAAAGCAGTTATACGCCTCCCCAAATCTTCCTCTCCTGTAATTTACATGACCGTAGAGATAATACCACTGTGCACTTCTATCAGTCATTCGGTTTAAGATAGCTTCCGCAGCGTACAAATCATTTCTGTTAAGGGCATTTATTACTTCATAGTACATGGAACTGCTGTCACTGCACGAACTATTGCCACTTCCATAAGTTCTATCATTGGCGTAATCACTTCTAAAAGCCTCTCCTTCCATTATAGCCTTATACGCATCGTTAATCTCCCTCAGTTTCTCCTCCGCTAAATCTTTAAGTGGATTGTCAGCATACTGGTCAGGATGATATTTTTTTACAAGCTCTCTATATGCTTTTTTAACTTCTTCAATTGATGCTCCCTCTTTAAGTCCTAAGACTTCGTACGGATTTTGCATGATTTATCTCCTTCCATAACCCTCATAAATTCCATGTAAAGTCCAATTCTAAAAATATTGTCGATTATTCCAACATTCTTTTTGAACTTCAACTGTTCGTACAATTTAACTATCGTAGAAAGCGTAAAAGTCAAATTAAATTTTGTCCACTCCTTGATCTCATCCAGTGTATGTTCCAGCTCATCATCGCCTGTTTGTTTGTAAGAAAGATTGTACTGATATATAAAAGGATTATAACTGCCGTTTTTTAAATCATTCTTCAAATCATCGTAGGCATCTAAAATATACACAAATCTTCCTAAGTGATATGCAATTTGACCGATTTTAGCATAATCTTCATCGCCAATTTTTAGATCCTCTTTTAGAAACACTTCTTTCATGACATTGGCAAATGGTTCAGAAGCCACATCAACAGATGAACACTTCGTTTCTTCTAATCCCTTTAAAGCTTCTAAATACCTTTTTATTTTTTCCGCCTTTTCTAAGTATGACTTATACGCCTTTCTATATTTTGTCTTAAAAAAAGACTCCAATAAAGCTGCGTTTAAAGATTTATCATCTTCTTTGTCGTCCAAAAATTTATAGTACATAAGTATTGCATTCATATCTGCCGCATAAGCAATATACGGGTTTTCTTTCATAATAGGTTTTTTCTTAAACGGATTTGCCACACAGCTTTCTTTTCTTATGCATATCTCCTCGTCAGACAAGGCCGATAAAAAAATTGCAAGATACGTAAGCTCATAGTTCAAAGTCAATCGGCTTATCTCGCCATATTTTCTTCCGATTTCCTTGCATAGGCCACAGTAATACGCCTTAAAAACATCGTAATCTTTTATCTTCATCTCAGGTTTGTAAGGCTTTATATATCCAAACATAGCATCTTCCTCAAAAAAATAATCCTGATTTTATTTTATCAGGATGTAAAAGCTATTTCAAATTAAATATGTATTAAGTCTATCCGATAACGCTTTTTATCTTGTCATTTTTATCTATGTACAAAAGCAATGGTAATCCCAGCACATAGCACGCTATCATCTCACCTAATCCAACCCATAGCATCGAAGCTACAAGAGGAAGTTTGTAAAGGAAATTTAATTCTATTCCGATGATGATTCCATTTATTATAACAGGCGGCAACGGTGCTAAATACCGCTTATATCTAAGATTCGATTTGCCAATATAATACGTTATTACAGCGCTAATTAACGTCGCTAAAGAACCAAAAACCACATCGAATATTCCATTTCCGCCTATCATATTTGCAATTATGCATCCAACAAAAAGTCCAAAAATGGAATACGACGAAAAGAAAGGCATGATTGTCAATGCTTCAGCAACCCTTACTTGAACTTGCCCATAGCTTATAGGCGCAAGGGCCACTGTGACGGCTGCGTACACTGCAGCGATCAATGCTCCGTAGACTATCTTCTTAGTTTTACTGTTCAATTTTATCTCCTCCGTAGTTTTGTTTATAGACAGGATTTTGCGAACTGTCTTTACTCCATTATACAGTTAAACGGCTATATGGTCAAACAGTTTAACGCCGTCTATCATTTTAAAATGTCCATCAAATGAGAATATCATCATATCATTTTTTATCGCTAAATAAGCAATAAGCACATCTGACATTGGTATGGTTTTGCCATCTCTCCTTTTTAAATACCTACAATTTTATGGCGCTCATTAGATACATCGAAACAGCAATCACAAGCTCTGCAAATTCATTGACAGCACCTAATGTATCACCTGTCATGCCACCTATTCTCATAGATATGTACTTAGTGATAATATACGTGACAATTGATGAGATAGCTAAAAGCTTCAGTAATGCTGTGAAATGAACAAAATATATGCCTATAACTGATGTAAACAATAAGCTTAATATTAACTCCACCGTAGATATTTTCCCTATGATAAGTCCTCCCAGCCCTTCTCCACCTCTTGCTGATTTCGATGCATACGCTGCTAAAATTATGGAAAAACGTCCAATAAGAGGCATCAATATCAATGTAGAATATATGTTGCCTTTGATGTCATTTAAAAGCAATATCTTTAAAATTATTAAAAAAACCAAAGCGAGAACTCCATTCGTCCCAAGCCTTGAATCCTTCATTATCTCAAGCATTCTATCCCGACTTCTGTTGCTAAAAAGACCATCGAATGTGTCTGCAAACCCATCGATGTGCATAGCACCTGTCAGAATGTACGATGATGCTACAGCTACTGTGACGGCTATTTCCCGGGGAAATATATTTTTAGAAGCAAAAAACATGAAACTTGCAACAGAGCCAACAACCCCACCTACAAAGGGAAAATATTTGACCATCCTGTGAAAGTCATTTTTATCTGCATCAATTTGAATATTAATAGGTATCCTTGTCATAAATTGAAACGATAATATAAAAGCCTTTATCTCATCCATCTTATTCATCACATCACCGTAAGCTATTATTTTTTATTTCTAAGGGTATGCCTGAAACCATAAAATAGACATAATCGGCATTCTCAGCAATTTTTTTGTTCATTCTACCTGATATGTCCCTAAATATCCTTCCCAATTTATATTCTGGGACAAGTCCCATTCCAACTTCATTTGTCACGACTATTACATCTTTATCCTTCTCTTTAGAGGCTTTTATAAAGCCATCAACTTCCCTGCTTATTTTTTCTTCGGCTCTTACTACATCTTCTAAATCTTTCTCTTCCCACGTCATATCTATCTCTAAAAGCAGATTAGACACCATCACTGTCAGACAGTCTAAAAGCACAGCTTTCTTATCTGTGCTTCTTATTATATCAAAAATGCCTTTGTAAGCTTCTACTGTTTCCCACTCCTTTGGCCTTCTTTCTCTGTGCCTTCTAACTCTTTCTTTCATCTCATCGTCAAATGGTATAGATGTGGCTATGTAAAGGACACTGTTACCAGCATATTTTACAGCAAGGCTTTCTGCAAACTGGCTTTTGCCAGACCTTGCGCCACCTGTCACCATAATCAAAGCCAATAAAAACACCTTCTTTCGGAAAAATCATTTTAGAACTTCTTTTATAGATTCTACCAGTTTTACATTGTCACAATGGCTTTTTACAGCCACTCTAAAATACTTATCGTCCAAATACCTGAAATTTGATGCATCTCTTATCAGTATCCCTCTTTTTAACAATTCTTCTTTTAAATCATTAACTCGCCGGTTCTTCAACTTTATAAGCATAAAATTGACCTGCGTATCAAAAACGACTAATTCATCTACCTTTTTAAGCTCATTCGTCAAATAATCTATTTCCTCTTTTATGTATTTTCTCGTATTTTCCATAAATTTGACATCATCAAAAATCTTTCTCCCTGCTGTATCAGCAAAAACATTTACCGTCCAAGGCTCTTTATAAGCTTCCAATCTCTTTATCAAATTTTCACTTCCAAAACCGTATCCTAAGCGCAATCCAGGCAGCCCAAAGAATTTGGTGGCAGCTCTTACGATAAAAAGATTATCGTAGTCATTTATAAGATCTAAAGACTGGTATTCTTCATAATCGTATATAAATTCTATAAACGCTTCATCTATCATCACCGGCAAATCAAGCTTTTTCGCTTCCTTCACCATGTATTCCACATCTTTTCGCTTTAATGCCTTTCCTGTAGGATTGTTTGGATTTCCTATGATGATAGAATCCACTTCTTTGAGGCGATTTATCATTTCATTTACATCAATCACGTATCCATTTTTTTCAGAAATCCGGTAGTACAAAGGATTTCCGCCTGACAATGTAGCTGCTCTTTCGTATTCCAAAAAAGCAGGTGATGGAATAAGAGGCTTTTTAATAGAAAATGCCCGTACAAAAAGGTAGATAAGTTCAGAAGCGCCATTTCCTACTATTATATTTTCACTTTTCAGCCCTGTATATTTTGAAATAGAATTTTTTAATTTTGTGTAGTTTACATCAGGGTACTTTGTCAAATCCGCAATATCAATGGAATCTTTTATACACTCCGGAAAGCCAAAAGGATTTATGTTTGAGCTAAAATCTATCACATCTTTATCGTAAATATAAATATTGCCACCATGTTCGTATTTATCCATTCAATTCACCTCAAAAGAGTCTTCCTAACCGAATAAATGGCTTGTCTAAGAGATTTTTAACTATCTGCCTATCATCTTCTTTGTAAACTACAATGCAACATGTGGAAGGTCCACCTGACTTTTCATCATCAATCTCGTCATCGTATTTTCTTAATAAATCTAGTCCAGAAGTAAATTTAAGAACATCAAGCTCATACTTTACTCCCTTTGACCCTACAGGAATTGCTTCTGCTATTTCATTGCATCTAAATATTTTCACATAGTCTTTAAGGGAAAGAATATCATTAAAACGCAAAACCTCTTGTCCAACACGGGGGTAACCAAAAAGTCCTACTTCCATGCCTGCCATAGCCTTTCGCACTTTCAAATCCTCTTTCGCTGCCCTTCCAATTGCTGTCACGCCAACACCTGTCATAGTTGAGGGGAAATTTTCCTCTGTGCTGCCAGTTAAAGCAACGTCATATATCTCATTTTCAACAAGCTCTTTTTTTATTCCATCTATGATCTTAATGCCAGTGGGCTTCATTTCATTTGACAAGGCATCTGATATTGCGATTGGCCAAGCACCAATACACAAAAGCTCTGATAATGCAACTTTTATGGCTGCTCTACCTACCATCTCAGCATCTACCTTTAAAACATCATTTTCCTTTTCCCCGATTGCACCTGTGCTGTCACATGATACGGCGAATGCAACATCGCCTTCGTGTATGATTAAAACATCCCTGTACTTCTCTATCATATACATCTATCACCTTTTTATCATTTTTAAAACTGTCTTATAGATGATAGACGCCAAAAGGACATTTGCAAAAGATGCAATAGTAAGCGGCAACACCATCTGAATGAAAAATCCCCAACCGTACTGCGGTACAAAGATAAGTGTTGCAACGGGCCCATTTAATATGGTACCAACAGCGACTGCCACATAGCTGTTAAACTTCTTATACGCCAATGAATAAAAATATGCACATACAGCCATCGACACAGCAATGATGATGTGATTTGGTATTCCAAGCGGAAAGCCGGATGTAAGTGCAGTAAAAATGTGGCCTAAAGAAATGACGATCGCTCCTATGTATCCTCCAAAATAAAGGGACGCAAAATATCCCGGCAGTGAATCAAACGCCACCGTATTGTAAACTTTAATCATGGCACCAACGGCACTCATGGCGATAAGCATAGCCACAAGCGTCAATGTTTTAACATTTTTAATCGTTGTTGTCTTTGTATTCATCTATATACCTCCTGTTAATATTGTTTTAAAAGAAAAGAATAAAATAAACCCCAGAAAAGATGTCATATACATTATCTTTACAGTATCCTTGATGTGTTTTAATTCAAGTGCTTCTTTGCCATCTCCCAACTTCGGTTTCAGTTCAGGCTTTCCAAAATAGTAGTTAAGCCCTCCCAACTCCACATTTAGCGCACCTGCAACAGCAGCTTCCCCGTGTGCACTGTTGGGACTTTCGTGCTTTAATCTATCCCTTTTTAAAATGCGAAAACTATTTTTATAATCATATCTCAGCAAAAATGATGATGCTACAATCAAAAGTCCTGTTATCCTGGCTGGCAGGAAATTTAAAATATCGTCAAGCTTTGCAGAAGCATATCCTATGTTTAAATATCTTTCATTTTTATAGCCAACCATCGAGTCAAGTGTACTGGAAGCCTTGTAAGCCAATGCCAACGGCGCACCGCCTATAAAAGCGTAAAACAAAGGCCCAATTATACCATCAGATATGTTTTCCGCCACTGTCTCAATGACACCTCTTATGATATCACTGTAGCCTAAATTTTCCGTATCACGGCTTACAATGAAAGACAACATCTTCCGAGCTTCAACAATGTTGTCTTTTTTAAGAGGATTGTATACTCTCATAGCTGATTTCGCTAAATCATTAGTTGCAAGGCAAGTGTAGATGAGAAGCATATCTAAAATCTTGCCCAAATAGACATTTATTTCTTTTACAATGTAAATGATAAAGTACCCGCTTATATAGCTTGTAAAGACAACAATGGCACACAAGAAATAACCGGCGATTCTTTCTTGCCTTTCAGTTTTAGCAATCTTTCTAAATTTGCACTCTAAAAAGCTGATTAGTCTTCCCATGAGTCTTACTGGATGAGGATATCCTGGCGGATCGCCTATCATTAAATCTAAAAAATATGCAGCTATCACTTCCATATCAAAGACTACCTTTCATTATCTGGTAAATTTTATTTATGTCTAAGCTCTTTCTTACTACATCTGCCAACCTGTCGTACTCTCTTTCTTTAAATTTCCTGTAGTCTTCAATGTAATCTATATCTTTTAACCCCTTTGAGCTTCTTAAAATATTTACAAGTCGCATTGTGAACTCCGTGTTTTCAAATATTCCATGCATATACGTACCAAACACTTTCCCATCACTGCTTACACATCCGTCACTGACAGATATTTTTTCATCGTTTCTTGTAATGATATTGGAAAAACTTTTTTCTCCTGTAGAACTTATGCCCATGTGTATTTCGTATCCATCTACAAACAGTTCTCTAAGCGGTGATAAAAAATCAGGCAAATCATCAGAAATTTGAGCTTTCACCTGTGTTGTGATCTTTTCATTTAAAATAACTGTCTCTATGTCTAATAATCCTAAACCTTCCATCTCACTAACAGGTCCTTCTATGTGTTGTGGATCAGATATCCTTTTTCCCAACATCTGATATCCTCCACATATGCCGATTATAAGCTTTCCCATTTTTCTCAAATTCAAAATCTCATGATGTAGTCCGGCATCTTTAAGTGCTTTAAGATCTCCTATCGTATTTTTCGTACCTGGTATTATCAATACATCGCAGTCGCCGATTTTCTCCCCTTTATTTACGTACCTTACATTTACATCTTGAATCTTCTTCAATGGTTCAAAATCAGTAAAATTGGATATGTGGGGAAGATTTAAAATCGCAATATCAATAGCCCCACCGCTTTTTCTCCCGTAATAAGCATCCGTTGCACTGTCCTCCTCATCAACATATACATCCATGTAAGGAACTACACCGATGACATCCTTTTTAATTATGTCCTCCAGCATCTTTAAGCCCGGCTTTAATATCTCTAAGTCGCCTCTAAATTTGTTTATTATGACTCCTTTTACCCTTTCTCTTTCATCATCATTTAAAAGCAATAGTGTGCCTGCTATCGATGCAAAGACACCGCCTTTATCTATGTCGCCTACTATCAATACCGGTGAATCCACCAACTCCGCCAATCCCATATTTACAACGTCTTTTTCTCTAAGATTTATCTCAGCAGGACTTCCAGCACCTTCAATCACTACTATGTCGTACGACTGGCTAAGCTTGTCAAAATCCTCTTTTATCATGCTTAAAAGTTTCGGCTTGAATCTCTGATAGCAAGATGCATCCATGCTGTCATAAACTTTTCCTCTTAGTATAACTTGACAATTTTTGTCTGAACTTGGCTTTAAAAGTATAGGATTCATAAGCACCGACGGTTTTATGCCTGCAGCTTCAGCTTGTACAGCTTGTGCTCGTCCCATCTCCAGACCCTCATCTGTTATAAAAGAATTAAGAGCCATATTTTGTGACTTAAATGGTGCAACTGAATATCCGTCCTGCTTAAATATCCTGCAGAGAGCAGCCACCAACAAACTCTTCCCAACAGATGATGCCGTACCTTGAATCATTATCTTAAGTGCCATACTTTCCCATCCCCCGACCATAATCTTTGCAATGGTTTATAAATCTGTCTACAGCATTCGGGTATTTCAATAAGTTGATGTGAACATAAGTACCTAAACAATTTTTGTACACATATCCGCACAGCCACTTTTCTTCAGAATGTGGTTTATGCACTTCATATGCAAATTCATCGTGTATCCCCGACATCTTCGAGTTGTGAAAAACATGACCAAAGATGACATCTCCTTTTTTAAATAACACATTGTCCTTTACGACTTCCGCCTCAGCGTAGCCAAAATTGACTAACCTTTTCGTCATGATGGCATCTAAATCGAATATTCCCACCATATTGTATCCATCTCCATTTAGATCAACAATTTTTTTCGCAAGGTACATAAAACCACCGCATTCCGCATAGACTGGCATTCCCTTTTCAATGCTTCCTTTAATTGAAGATAACATGGAATGATTTTTGCTTAATCTTTCAGCAAAAACTTCTGGAAATCCTCCACCTAAGTAAATTCCAACCACATCTTTAGGAATAGCTTCATCACGTAAAGGACTAAATGGGATTAACTCTACTCCTGCATCGTTCAATGAATCTAGGCTATCCTGATAGTAAAAATTAAACGCCTCATCGTATGCAAATGCAATCTTGATATCTTCTTTTGTCTTTGCTGCCGCTTTTCCATCGTCTAAATCATCTTTTTTCAATTCCACATCGCATGCATCGAGAATGCCATCTACATCTATGAACTCACCTATTCTATCGTACAAAATGCTGAAATTGTGATCTCCATTTGTCTCATATATAGGCATAAGACCAAGATGTCTCTCAGGTAGACTTATCATATCATCCTGTGGAAGGTATCCAAATGCCTTTATACCCAAATCTCTTTCGACACATTCTTTTAAAAGCTTGTAGTGTTTTTCACTGCCAACCCTGTTGAATATTACCCCTTTAATCTTTACATCTTTATCGTATTCTATATAACCTTTAACTAAGGCAGAAACACTTGCAGCCATACCAGATGCATCTACGACAAGTACGACAGGTAAATTTAAAAGTTTTGCCACATGAGCACTGCTGCCATAGCTTGTATTATTGATTCCATCGTACATCCCCATGACGCCTTCTATGACTGCCACATCCCCAGATAAAGCATGGTTTAAAAAGGACTTTTTTACGTACTCATCTCCAAGCATGTAGACATCCAAATTGTACGAAAAATTGCCAGATGCAAATCTGTGATATGCCGTATCTATGTAATCAGGACCTATTTTAAACGGAATGACTTTGTACTTTCTAGAAAGATATCCTATTATGCCAATAGTAATGCTAGTCTTCCCCGCACCAGAATGAGTCCCGGCTATCATAAATGCTTTACCCACTTGTTAAACCATCCCCTTGTCTTTTTGAAATAACAATAAGCGGTGTATCTGTAATGGGATTTCTGATTACATCTGCATTCACAGAAAAAGCCGTCTTCATATTTTCTTCAGTTATAACTTCATTTGGCGTCCCAATTGATATAATCTCTCCATCTTTCATTAGCAAAATAAGATCGCAAAATTGAGACGATAAATTGATGTCATGAAGGACAGCAAACACGAGTATTCCTTTTGTGGTCAACTGCTTAAGTATTGAAAGCACTTCTATCTGATATTTTACATCTAAATGTGAAATCGGCTCATCCAATAACAAAATCTTAGGCTCTTGAGCCAATGCCCTTGCGATGTAAACCCTTTGCCTTTGCCCACCACTTAATTCATTTACGTATCTATCCTTAAGATCCCATGTGTTTGTAAGAATCATCGCTTCTCTTACGCTTATTACATCTTTTTCGGTTTCTCTTTGAAATCTCCTTAAATAAGGAGTCCTTCCCATCATCACAACGTCGTAAGATGTAAATTCAAAGTCAAAATACATATCCTGCGGAACATAGCCAATAATCCTCGCCCTATCTTTCGAACGCATTTTATAGACACTTTTGTCCATTATAAATACATTGCCTTTGCTAGGCTTCAAATAACCTGAAATGTTTTTCAAAAGAGTTGTCTTGCCAGAACCATTGCTTCCCAATATACCAACCATTTTATATCCATCTATCTTAAAATTTACACCTTTTAAAGCCTGAATATTGCCATAACTATAATGGAGATCTTCAACATTTACTATTGTCATTTCACTTAACCTCTTTATTTTTATTTTTGACAAGAAGGTATAAGAAAAACGGACCACCGCAGGCAGCAGTTATTATGCCAACTGGTATTTCTACAGGAGCCATCACAGTCCTCGCCAGTGTGTCAGCTAACACCAAAAACGCTGCACCCAAAATACCGCTAAAAGGAACTAAAAATCTGTTGTCAGAACCTACAATAAGCCTCGATATGTGTGGCACTATAAGCCCTACAAATCCAATTATACCACCTGCTGAAACAGAAGAAGCCGTTATTAAAGACCCTACAATCAAAATAATTTTCTTTACTCTTTCAGTATCTATTCCCAAATGCTCCGCTATCTCTTCACCTGTCATAATGACATTGAGATCTCTTGAAAACACGTATAACGTTATACACCCAATAAATATGATTGGCACTGTGTAAAAAGTCTGACTCCAACTAATAAGGCTAAATCCACCCATTGTCCAAAAGACTATCTGGGACATCTCATCATGGTTTAAAAGCATCATGAGAGAAATAATAGATGACATAAAAGCACTGATGGCAATGCCTGCAAGAAGCATCGTCTGCATTTTAATGTAAGGTCCTTTTTTGGATATGATGTACACTACGTAAATAGTCATGATAGCAAACGCAAACGCAAAAAATTGAAGACCAAGAAGCCCAAACCCCAAAACAATGGCAATAGATGCTCCAAATGCAGCTCCTGATGATATGCCTAAAACATAAGGATCTGCCATAGGATTTTTTAGAAGACCTTGAAAGAATGTACCTGCCACAGAAAGTCCCATCCCTGTAAAAGCAGCTTCAATTATTCTTGGGAATCTGAGATTTAACAATATCATCTTGTCTGTAGCATTGCCACCGCCAAAAATGACATCAATAATGCTTTTTAATGGCATTTTGACTGCACCCACTGATGCAGAAAACATCAAGGATGCAATCAAAACCATTGCAGAAATTATCAAATAAAAGCTTTTTCTCACTTTCAATTTATTTAAATGCCTCCGGATGCAAATCTTTTGCAATTTCTTCTAATCCTAAGACAATTCTATTAGAAGGCTTAGTGACAATGTCATCGTTGGATATTATAAATATTTTGCCATCTTTCGCCGCTTTTGTATCCTTATAACCTGCCATATTTTTTATTTCATTGGCGTTTGCAGCATGTGGTGATGTGATTATCACATCAGGATTTTTCTGTACCAGTTTTTCCATGCTGTACTGTGCCCATCCGTTTGCATCGCTGGCTACATTGTTTCCACCAGCCAATGTTATAAGCTCATCGATGAATGTTCCCTTGCCAGCCGTCCAGTTCCCATTTGTATCAACAACATAAAACACATTTACTTTCGGCAAATCCTTCACTTTATCATTGATCTCTTTAATTTTATCTTTCATGCTGCTTATTATTTCATTTTCCTTTTCTACATTGCCTGTTATCTCACCTAATATCTTTATTGAATCATATATTTGGTTTATGTTTTGAGCTTCCAATACCACCACTGGTATGCCTGATTTCTCGATAGTCTCCATCTGGTCCTTCCCAGAAAGATTTGATGCAAAAACTATATCAGGTTTCTGAGCCATTATAGCTTCAATATTAGGCCCTTCATATCCTCCAACTTTCGCAACGCTTTTTACCTCCGGCGGATAATCGTCGTAATTAGTAACACCAACAACATTTTTGCCAGCGCCAATTGCGTAAATCAGCTCGGTCGTTGATGGAGATAAGGATACGATCCTCTTAGGCTCCTTTTTTATCGTAACTTGCCTACCCATAAAATCAGTAATTTTCAATGGGAATGTAGCCTTAACTTCCGTCTTCACAGAATTAGCATTAGTAGATGCTTTTTCCTTTGTAGTTTGAGAACATGAAACAAGACTTAATGAAAGAACTGCTACTATGATGAAAATCGAAATATTTTTAATCCACTTTTTCACTTAGATCTTTCCTCCTAAATTATTTATAAAGATTTGAAACATAGCCAAAGCACTTAAACATTAACTCAAAAAACTAAGGCATACCGAGAAGGTATGCCCCATATTTTCCAAAGCAAATATGTATCACATTACCAACCTCCCCTCCGAAGGTGTTTTTCACATCTTAAGGCAGGTCTCCTGGCTTGCGACTCATCTTTAGCTCAACCTTCCCAGTTTCACCAGTGGTTTTTTGAGCCTCATCATCGCTTACAGTAGCGGGGGCTGCAGCGGCTTCTCACCGCTTTCCCTATTAACCTTTCGGACCTTAAGACCATATTTAGTTTAACTATATTATATCTTTAATGCAAAATTGCGTCAATGAAAATAAACGGCCTTTTTTTTGCAATAATTTGTCATGAATTTTTTCATCTCATCCTGTATAAATTTTTACTACTGTAATATCCAAAATCACAAACATGATGAATACCGCTAAAATAATTGAAATCAAAATAAATGCCTTTAAGATAAACTCTCTGTATTTTTTCATCCCGCGCTCTGCCTCCAATTTCTATAAAACAGATTATCTATATAACGAAAATTTCACGAGATTAATTTCCTCTCTGAATATATAGACAAATTTCTTCCTCATTTTGTTACAGTTTTTTAAAAAAATTTTTATGTATAAAAAAATAGCCCAAAGGGCCAATTATCAAATGAAATGTGCAGTATCAAAAAGCACACTGTTTTAATGAGTTTCAAAACGCAAATCCGATGTAAGTTCGAAACTATCATAGTAAAAGTACAATATCCCTGATTTAGTATCCAAAAAGAATAGTTTATTAGTCGTATAGTTAGTTCTAAAAGAAGTTGAACCTTTGGACTTTGTATTTGTATATAAATAATAGTATCCATCCTTTTTCACTTTTGGAAATGGATATTTTTCCCCAAGCGTTAAATTAGGTTGTGGCAGTGATTTTGCTAATGAGTACGGGATGACAGAACCAAACTTCCATCCTTTTTCTTCTGCAGCTTTTATGAAATCATCCATTTGGGTCTTATTGAACTTTAAAATGATATAATGCAATTCTTCATCCCTATCACCTGTATAGTTATTCTCCAGCACATTAACTGATCTTGGAATGTAGATGCCAGTTTGGGAGGCGACAAAATATTGTGGCCCAGAAAATATCTTAGAAAAAATCAGTATACACAATCCCAAAGTAAAAAGAATACCAACTGTTATCCCCCACCATTTTATGAGATTCCTATTTCCAGATCGCCTCCATTTATAAAGCGAAAAGCCAAGCCAAACAATCATCAATACAGCTACATTAATAAGAAATATTTCATATATGTAAACCATGCGATTGCCTAAATTGCCTAAATACAATTGCGTATGCAGATTCATTTATATCACCTCACATCATATAGCGAATGTAGTAGCTGTTCAAGAAAAATAGCCCCATTAAGGGACATCAATACATTTTTATATCAAAATTTTGCAGCAATAAGTCTTCTTCCCCGCCATCCCATTTTATTATCAATTTTATAGGCTTTTTGATTGAATCTAATATTTTCTGCCTTTCATCTGCATCTATTTGAGAGAAATTGGGTAGCCATGTAGATCTGCTAACATCAATACAATTATCTTTTTTCTTTGTATTTGGTACATTTAAATCTATTCTCTGTTGAATTGGTGTTCCAAAATACACAAGTCCAGATACTACATAAGGCTCAAGCCCTTTATCAAGAAATACAACAATTTTAATGTTATTTAATTTTTCCTTACTAATGTTCTCAACTCTTATAGTATAATTCAGTGAAGTGAATTCATTTGAATCTTGTGTTTTTTGGATGTCTTCAGCAGAATCCAAACCATTCGTCTTTGTATTATTATTTTTCCCAATCTCAATCGTTGTATTGATTTTAAAATGTTTGCTTTTCGTCGTATAATTCAAATTAGGTGCATCGTTTGTTTGATATAGATAAATTTGAAAATGACTTTTATTATAGCTGTAGTAATCATAATATATAAAAAAGCTCAATACAACTACTGCTATTAAACATAAGATTATTATGCGCTTATTTTTTATAAAATCACCTCCAGCCATATTCTTCAGTTATCCTATCACCCATACGATAATTGTACTCGGCTTGTTGTGTAATCCAATTTTCATCATAATAATGTGGTATGACATTAGCATAAAGATCTGCAGGAAATGGCGCCAATTTCTGTTAATGATATTATAAACCAATTATCGTCATCTGGGAAGGTGCTAAATTAGGTCAATTTTTCTGTCACCCTTTGTCAATCTATGTAATATATTGTCGAAATCGCCACCGTTTTTCGGTCATAAATAAACCACATAAAAAAACAGGCTTGAAGCCTGTTTATGATCCTAATTCATCAATTTTTTTATCTCATCTTTTGACAACTCTGTAATTTCTGCTATTCTGTCGATGTCCATACCTTCTTTTAACAACTTCTTTGCTATTTTTATACTTTTTTCTTTTTCGCCTTTTTCAATACCTTTTTCAATACCTTTTTCCATGCCTTCTCTAATACCTTGTTTAATGCCCTTTTCTAATATCATTTTGTACGTCTCAGATTCTTCAATCCTAAACATCCTCATCACCTCCGAAAAAACTTTCTCAATAACTTCTTTTTTAAAGACTATGCCCGATAATATCTCTGCCTTAAACGCTATGTCTTTCTTTTTGTTTATGTCTAATGGAATATCTTTTATAGCCTCAACACATCTTTCCAGATATTTTTCTCCTTCTTCTTTCCTTCTATTTTTGTCCATCAGCGGAAGAAGGGAATACAAGTCATAATAGTCTGTCTTTAAAACATCAGTATATTTTATGTCACCAACATTTATTGTTCTATATTTATAGTCTAATATGTTCTGTTCTCCAAAGTCGTAATTTAAGCTACTTTTGATGTTTGCATTATCTTTGCCTATATAAATTACTATCTGATATGGCAAGAGATCATGCTTTTCCATTATCTCCAGGGAATATCTTAGCATCCTGTAAGGCATCTTTTCATCATTTTTCGATTGAAATTCTATGTGCACAGCCACATTTCCTTTGTCAGTAGTACATTTAAATATCATATCGCTGTCTCTGCGTTCTACTCTTGCAAATTCTATATTTAGTTCATCAATCTTTGTGTATTGGAGACCTAAAAAATAGCTCATTATGTCATCAGCCATATCAGAAAAAATATTTTTCATCGTTATATCGTATTTCTGGCTCATACTTCTTCCTTCCATCTCTCTTTATCTTACCTTTATTATATCATACGAATATTAAAAATACAGATTATTGCTCTAACATTTTTATATCAAAATTTTGTAACATTAAGTCTTCTTCCCCACCGTCCCATTTTATAATCAATTTTATAAGCTTTTTGATTAAATCTAATATTTTCTGCCTTTCATATAAATTGATTTAGTTTGTAATATCGTTATGGACTGTAATTTCTTTTTTCTTTAATTGATCGACGTAAATGTATATTGTGAAATCATTCTGTTCTTTTATCAATTTGTCTAATTCATCGTCAGAAATGTCTGGCATATATATGCTAAGAACAGAAGACATTGTCTGATTATTGTTATTGTTGGGATATACATAAGCTATGGGCGTCATATTACTCCCTATCAAATCTGCATATTTCTTGGGATATATTATTTGAAATCCAATTTTATGATTTTTTATAGCATTATTTATTCCAGGTAGTGTGTATGTCACAATAAAATTTAATCCCTGTCCTACTTTATCGGAAACCTCCATTTGACACCTTTGTATTGATAAATTGCTTACTTGCACATTGTTAAGAAAAAATTTTTCTTCGTCTTGTTGTAATTGTTTCATATTTGTTGATATGGTTGTATAATTAACGGTATTTCCCTTGTGTGCGAAAATAAAATACAAACCCAGTAATACAATCACGATGCCAACAATTGTGAAAATAATTGTTTTCTTTTTAATTTTTATTGACATTGAAACGTCCTCCAATCTATAATCTACAATCTTCCATGGTATTACACTTTCTTCCTTCAGACAATCAATTGCGTATCTATCTTTATCACAAAGTGCAAAAATATCCTTGTTTTAAGAGATTAGCAAATAGACCTTTAGGACTAAAATCGTACCACCCTAAAACTTTTTTCGCTAAATTAGCTCTCCATAATATAAGACAAATTTTTAAAGAATTTGTTACAATTTTTTAAAAAAACTTTTTAAGTATAAAAAATAGCCTTATTGAGGGCATTAATATATTTTTATATCAAAATTTTCTAGCAATAAATCTTTTTACCCATCATGATTTGCTTTTTGAAGTATATAAGGTTAAGGATACTTTTCGTATCATTAACCTTATACATTATGGAATGCTTATTTCAAACTTTTCAGGATTGTATTTATAATAAAGATACTGATGGTTTGTATTTACATTAAACATAAGCGTTTTACCATCCCAAAAATTTGAGTTTAAAGCTTGAATGGTTGTGTCTTTAATCAATGTTTGCAAATCTATTTTTTTGTTATCATTTAAATCGTAGACATACGTTTTCGCTGTATTTTGTGCTGTTATATAGTTTGCCGCAAGGTATCTTCCGCTTTCATCGATCTTAAGTTCAAAAAATCCGCCGCTATTAATGCTATCGATCATTTTAAATTTCTTGCCGTTTAATTCATAACTTATCAACTTCACACTTGGTTTACCTGTATTTTGTATTGTAAATACAAGCGTATTCGTCTTGCTACTGTACGCTATTGGTCCAAGTCTATAGTCTCCGTCTGGCAAATACTGCTTTGGAATGTCTGTTTTGTCAAATAGTTTTACATTGCTTTGTCCTTCTACCATGTACAAAGATCCATTCTTATTTATATATTCTGCTTTGCTTAAGTTTTTTATGCTATCTATTATATATCCATTGCTGTTGGGTATCAGATAGTACCTCGATTTTTCTATAGAGTAGTAGCTTTCCATCGTATATGCATAGTTTAACTCAGCATCTACATATATCTTTCCGTTTTCCGTGCCTGACGACAGTATTGTGTATCCCACCGGGTGAGGATTTGATATTGTAAGCAGCTGTGGCGGATTTTTCATAAGCATTCTCGCGAAATCATCGTCTCTAACTACCAATGCTTGTAAATACCTTCTTACAACATCTTGTGCACTGATTTTTTCTTTGCTTATATCTATCTTCATTAAGCGCATAGCATTGCCGCCTGTGTCTACATTTGCATTTTTGAGAACAAATATGCTATTTGAGCCGCTGTTCCAGACAGGATCAAAATAGCTGTACAACCCATTCGTCTCGAAAGTTTGAGCCTCATCAGAAGGTTTTATGCTTTTAAGCCAATCTTCAACAGCGATTTCATTAGATATATTAGACGTTACCTGTCTTTTAGTGGCAAAATTTACTGTGTCTGTAACCCATATATTTGAAACTGATTCTTTTACGCTTATATTATCTTTTATCTTATCTGTTTTTAACTCGCTTTTTTCGTATGCAATATAATTGCCATCCGGAGAGACGGAAGGGAATCTTCCATCATCGACAATCTTTTCTTTGTTATAATTCAAATCTTTGTATATTATTTTATTGTCCCTTTCAAATACAATTGCATCAGCACCTTTGATAAATGAGCCATATGAACCGTCTGCGAGTTTAGTGGACTTCAATGTTTTTAGATCTATTTCATTTAAAGAAGACTCTTTTATATCAAATCCATGTGTCTCTCTTGGTGATATGACTTTTCTTGTATAGATAATTTTATTTTCATCAGGTGAAAACGAAGGTTCATCATAGTAAATAGACACTTCATCACCTTTTAATATTACTGTTTCTTTATTTGTTTTAAGATCAAGCAAATAAATATTTCCGTTTGAAGAGTAAACAAGTTTATCGCCATCGTTAGAAACACTAACATAATTAATTTCCCTATTTGAAATCTTTTTAAAGCCTTCTTTGTTGTATTCAAATAAGCCTTTATCACTTATTGGCATATAAATTGTTCCATTATATTCAGTAATTCTTCCGTTGACTCCTCCGCCGATATCCACAAACGACATTTGATTAGCTATCTTGAGATCTGCTGCGTTGACTTTTGGAATGATTGTGTCAGGAATCTTCTTGATATCAAGGGAGTAAAACACCGTCAATAGGCATGCCACAGCAGCCATTCCTACAAAAGTTCTTTTTATCCAATTGTTATTTTTTTTAAATCTCTTGCGGAGCTTTCGCTTTAGTTCCATATTAACAGGTATTTGCTCTTTTATTTTATTAAGGTTATTTTCTATTCTATTCTCATCCATTTTTATCCCTCCAAACATATATTGACTAGTTTTTTAAGCTTTTGTACAATCCTATATGACTTCATTTTGACTGCATCTTCTGTTTTATTGAGTATTAGCGATAATTCCTTGTTTGTCATATTTGAAAAATACTTTAGGTTTATGATTTCGACTTCCTCCTTTTGCAGACTGTATATTGATTTCTTTAGGCAATTCAGCTCCGCCTCTTTATCAAATTTATCCTCAAAAATATCTGGATAGGCGTATTGCTCAAGGCTTTCACCTATAGCTATATCTTTTTTCTTTTTATAGAAGTCGATAACTGTATTTCTTGCTATTGTAAAAAGCCACGATTTAGGACTAGCATTAAGGTTTCTGTACTTTTCATAGGCTTTTTTAAAAATGTCGCTGACAATATCATCTGCATCCCATCTGTTGCCCACTTTGAAATACACATACCTATACACATCATCAAAATAGCTTTCATACATATCTAAAAAATCATTTTGCACCATTAAACCTCCCTCCGTATATAAAGACGAATCAACCAAATCATAGTAACACTTTTTCCTTCTAATATAATAAAATAATTTACGTTAATTTAGAAAAAAATACTCAGTATGAGTGAACTTATATCTTTTTTCATAAAAATAATCTTTAAATCTTTTAACATCGTTAAATATCTCACATAAAAAGTTTTATGATATAATCTATTTGACATGCTTAAATTTTTATGGGCAAGCATGGACGAGGGAGGGAGGAAATTGTTTATCTTATTTGACACGATTACAGACGAAAGTCAAAGAAAAAAAGTCGAAGATATATATGTAAAGTACAGCAGAGATATGTTTAAAGTGGCATACAACATTTTAAACGACTATCAATTGGCACAAGATGCGGTCCAATCTGCTTTTATAAATATTATCAATTATATCGAAAAAATTTCTGATTATGACTGTAACAAAATAAGAGCATTAGTTGTTATTATAGTTAGAAACATCTCAATAAATATGTACAATAAAATAAAGCGGCAAAAAAATTTATTTATTGAAGATGCGGATGAGTTTTTCCATGATGACTCAGAGCCGTTTGACGAGAAGGTAATAAATGATGACATTTTTAGAAGAGTATCTGAAAAAGTAAAAGAGCTAAAGACAGAGTACGCAGACATTATTTCTCTAAAATACTACTACGGATACTCTAATAAAGACATCGCAAATCTTTTAAACATCACAGAAGACAATGTAAGAGTAAGACTGTATCGCGCGCGGCAAAGCCTTAAAGATGCTTTATACCAGTATAAAGGAGATGTGGAAATATGAAAGACCTTTACGATGAAAAGCTAAAATCTGAAAGCAAAATATTTGAGGCATTGCTGGAATATGCAGGGGCTTGCCATGTAAACAACATAATTAATGATCTGGAAGAAGCCAATGGTGAAGAAATACCTTACCCTGAAGAATTAAGCATTAAAATTAGAAAGATGTTAATACATCACAAAAGAAAAGAAGCAGTCAAAAAATTCTTCACATCGGCAAAAATGATCTTCCCAAAAGTCGCGGTATTCTTCTTTGTGGTTTTTATTGGCTTCACTGTGGCAATGACGACTGTTTCTGCTTTTAGAGCTCGCGTCTTTAACCTCATAATTGAAATCAAAAAAGATTATACAGACATAAAATTAAAAGAAAACAATGAACCCAGTACGTCTTCTTCCACATCGCTGGTTCCATCCAACTGGGAAAATGAATATTATCTTTCATACGTGCCACATGGCTTCAAGATAAGCAAGGTAGAATCACAGGAGGTAACCAAAATCATTCAATACACAAATGACAAAGGCGATTTCATAATTTTCAGTCAAAGCTCTAACGAAAACACTGACATGATGGTTGACACGGAAAATGCTATAACACAAAAGATTGATATAAACGGCTATGAGGGCATCTTAGTTCAAAAAAACGGTTTAAACACTATCGTATGGCGTAAAGACAACAATTTATTCTCCTTAATGTCGAAAATCGATAAGAACGAACTTATAAAAGCTGCCAATAGCATCAAACTGAAAAAATAATTTATTTTAACTGTAACAAAATTAATGATTATTTGTCTAATATATATGGAGAAAAAACTAACATAGAGGGGATTTAATGTTGAAGAAGAATTTTGTTAAAGCATTTATTATAGTCTTTTTAATCGTAGTCGTAAACTATGCGATATTTTACGGCATATTTTCTCTATATATGTCCATTCACCCATAATAAAAAGGAGCCTTGGTCATCCAAGGCTCTATAATCATACTTTTTTTAATAAAGGGTTTCGGTTTTCACACATTTGTAATCATTTTGTGCCAGCTTGCTGTGCCTATATCCATAAAACACATATACGACAATTCCCAACACAAACCATACTATAAACCTTATCCACGTCTCAAGAGGCAGTGAAACCATCAAAAATACAGTTGAAGCAATGGATAAGATAGGCACTAACGGAACAAATGGACATCTAAATTTTCTCGGAAGTTCAGGCTTTGTGTACCTTAAAACAATAACAGCTACCGATACAAGGACAAAAGCAAACATGGTTCCTATATTCACAAGCTTTGCAAGTTCATCGATAGAGAAAAATCCTGCAACAACTGCTGCAAATAGCGCAACTATTATCGTACTTGCAACAGGCGTCTTGTGCTTTTCATGAAGTTTTGAAAGAAATGGCGGTAAAAGTCCATCTCTTGACATAGCAAAGAATATCCTGGTCTGTCCATACATCATAACTAAAAGAACCGTCGTTATTCCTGCTATCGCACCAAAAGAAACTAATCCCGACGCCCAGTTTATGCCGAGGCTTGTTAGTGCAAATGCCACAGGTTCAGGCGTATTAAGCTTTGTATATGATACGACACCTGTAAGTATTGCAACGACGACTATATACAAAATTGTGCTTATTCCTAAAGACCCTAAAATTCCTATAGGCATATCCCTTTCAGGGTTTTTTGTCTCCTCGGCCGCCGTCGACACAGAGTCAAACCCAATGTAAGCAAAAAATATTATTGCAGCGCCTGAAAATACTCCCTTCCATCCAAATGGTAAAAATGGCTTCCAGTTTGATGGATGTACATGCCATACAGCGACAGCTATAAAAAACAATATCACCATTACTTTAAATATAACAGCAATATTATTTAGTATCGAACTTTCTTTTGTTCCAAAAAGTAGAATTATTCCCAAAAGCAATACTATGCCTATAGCCGGTAGATTTATTATTCCACCAGGTGCAGAGCTTGCCGAATTTGCAGCCCATACAGGTATGTTAATGCCAAAGCTGTGAAGCAAACTTGTAAAGTACCCTGACCAACCTAATGCAATGGCAGGTATAGCGAATGCATACTCCAATATCAAGTCCCATCCTATTATCCATGCGAATATTTCACCAAGTGCCACATAACTATAGCTATACGTAGATCCTGCTGCAGGAAATGTAGATGCAAACTCCGCATAACTTAGCGCAGCAAACGAGCATGCAATACCTGAAAGAACAAATGACAATATAAGACCTGGTCCTGCATATTTTGCAGCCGCAACGCCAGTCAATACGAAAATACCTGTGCCAATTATTGCGCCAATGCCAAAGAGAATAAGGTCAAACCATGATAGCGATTTTTTCAATGCGTGCTTTTTGTCCTGTGTGTCATCTATTATCATGTCAAGAGATTTTTTTCTTAATATATTTAAATTACCAGTGTTTTCCTTGCGAGCCATCTTATATTTATCCCCCCAGTTTTAATTAGATTTAATTATTTTAGATTGATTATTTAAAATAGGATATTTTATTTTATTATAATTAAAATTATATTGAGCCGCAAATAACTTTTTCACAACTATTAAAATTTTTTCGCAAAAACAAAAGACGCTTACGCGTCATTTTTTCGGCGGCCTTGGCCCAAAATACTGATAATATGTGGTTTTTATCATGCCATTGTATAGCTTCCTTCTTTTGCTTGCATCCCTTCCAAAAAGTTTTTCAAAATTTTCATGCGATGTTATTATATAGTAGGACCACGTATCAAGCCTCGTAAATACTCTTCCCATCTCCCTATACAATTTCTCTACCTCTTTTAATTCCCCCATCCTTTCTCCGTAAGGCGGATTGCAGACTATTATCCCATACTTATCATCGGTTTTCAGATCTTTCAAAGATCGCTTTGAAAATTTTACATAGTCACTGACACAAGCCTTTTTAGCATTGTCTATGGATAATTTCACTGCATCTTCATCGGCGTCATATCCATTTATGTTTAGTTTTACATCTTTTTTGATTAAATCAAAAGCTTCATTTCTCACGTCAGTCCACAGCTTTTTTGGTATCTGTCTCCATTTCTCCGATGCAAATTGTCGATATAGCCCAGGAGCCATATTTGCACCAATTAACGCTGCTTCAATAGGTATAGTTCCTGATCCGCAAAATGGATCCATAAGTGGTCTATCGTACCTCCAATAGCTTAGCATTATCATGGCGGACGCCAAAGTCTCCCTTAAAGGCGCCACATTTGACACAGCTCTATATCCTCTTTTATGAAGTCCCTCTCCACTTGTGTCTATCATCAGTACGGCTTTGTCTTTCATTAATGAAAATTTTATCTTGTATATTGGACCATCTTCCTCAAACCACTCTCTTTTGTACTTCTTCTTAAGCCTTTCAACTACCGCTTTTTTCACTATCGACTGGCAATCAGGCACACTAAAAAGCTTCGACTTAAGAGAGTATCCATCGACGGGAAACTGTCCATTTTCAGGAATCCACTCTTCCCACGGCAAAGACTTTACACCTTCAAAAAGCTCATCAAAAGTAGTAGCCGTAAATTCACCAACTTTAATGTATACCCTCTCAGCAGTCCTTAACCACAAATTTGACTTACATATAGCAGATATATCACCACTAAATGTAACTTTACCATCTTCTACTTTTACATCATCATAGCCTAAAGATCTTATCTCATCAGCCGTCACTGATTCGATTCCAAAAAGTGTAGGCGCTATCAATTCAATCTTTGACATATCACTATCTCCCATTTATTAATTCCAAATTTATTAATTCCAATATTATATTATTGCACTAAATCCCTTTAATCACATCGTCACATTGTCTTAAATGTTGCAGAGAATGAAAGCTCTATCTAAACTATCTACATCTTCAACAATATCAAATTTTCTATTCATTATGTTGACACTTTTAAATCCAGCCATTTTTAATTCATTTACAACTTCGTCTAATGAAAAACTCATTTCGTGAACTGTTTCTTCATATTCTTCATACAGCCTTCCTTCTTTCTTTAAAAAGGCGGTAAATGTTATAAAAGCATTATCTCCAAAAGATATGCTTTTGGAAATATAGTAATCACCGTTTGGATACTTCCTTATATGGATATTATTCCAATTATCGCTTAAATCTTTCAATGTGTTCATGTCAAACATGAAAACTCCCTTTTCGTTAAGATGTCTTTTAACACAATTAAACATAGATTTCCACTTTTGAAAATCCGTCATGTGATTTATAGCATCAAATGTGCAAGTTATAAGGTCGAATTTTTTGCCTAAATCAAAATCGCTCATATCGCCAAGATGAAACTTTATATCGTAACCATACTTTCTACAATTTTCAACTGCCTTCTTAAGCATTTCCTCAGATAAATCAAGGCCTTCTACATTTATGCCATCTCTTAAAGCGCCTATGCAAAAAACCCCAGTTCCACATGCCAAATCCAACATAGTCTTAATATTAAAACCAGATTTGTCTAAAAATCTTTTAAAATCTGGCCACAACTCCTTAGCATAGGAATCCCAGCCTAATCTATCGTAAAATTTAGCAAATTCGTCGTACATAAAAACACCTCTTAATTATTTTTTTATCATTCTTCTATATTATATTATCACAATGCTTAAGTCAATTTTGTTATTCAATAACTGTGTGTTATAATATTAACACGTGCAAATAACTATATTTAATAAATAATTATTATCCAAGAGGTGAAAATAGTTGAAACCATTATCCATAGAAGATAAAAATATTTTTGATGAATACTTTTGTGCATATCCACCAGAAATATCAGAATACACATTTACAAATCTCTTTATGTGGAATCATGTTTACGACATTAAATATGAGATAATCGATGGGTGTCTTTTGATTGCTTCAGGCAATAATGTATTTCCTCCTGTAGGTCCATCTGAAAATACATTAAATGCACTGGAAAAATTTTGTGAAATGCTTAAAAAAGATTACTCTGAAATCAATCTAACTCGCTTTGACAATGATTCTGCCACTAAGATTAGAGAAAATTTTAATGTTGAGATGGAACCAGATGAAGACAATTTTGACTACGTGTACAATACACAAGACCTTATCAATCTTTCTGGTAGAAAATATCACAATAAAAAAAATCATATAAACAAATTTATGAGAACTTATGATTATGTTTTGGAAGAACTTCGCAGTGAAAATGCTTTAGAATGTTTAAATTTTACTGAAAAATGGATTTCCTTAAAAGACATAGAGGAAAATCCCGGAATACTAAAGGAATTTGATGCGATAAAAAAAGTTCTGGAAAACTACGATTTTTTTAATGTAAAAGGAATTGTATTAAAGATAAACGGAAAAATAGAAGCATATTCATTCGGAGAAAAATTAAATCCAGAAACGGCAGTGACTCACATAGAAAAGGCAAACCCAGAGATTAAAGATGCGTACGCATTTATAAACATGTGTTTTGCTAAGCTAATGTCTGAGTACAAATATATAAACAGGGAACAAGATTTGGGAATCCCAGGGCTTAGATATGCAAAGAAGTCATACCACCCTGCAAAGATGATATTGAAATTCAAAGGAAAGTTGCAAATTTAAAACTTTAATAGATTGAATTATTATAATTTTTGTATTATAATGTGCATAACATTATTTTTGGGAGGTGCCATAAATGTCTAAAAAGATGGATATAGTCGAGCTTCTTCATGAAAACAGCCGTTTGACAGACAAGCAAATATCCGTAATCACCGGGCTCAGCGAAGATGAAGTAAAGGATATAGTAAAAAGCCTTGAAGAAGAAAAAGTTATATTAAAGTACAGCACATTGGTCAATTGGGAAAAAACCGAAAAGGAAGTAGTGCGAGCACTTATTGATGTAAGAGTCACACCACAGCAAGGGCAAGGTTTTAACGCTATTGCTGAAAGAATTGGACAATACGATGAAGTAAAATCTGTCTCTTTAATCTCTGGCGGATACGATCTATCAGTAGAAGTAGAAGGCAAAACCATGAAGGAAATAGCTATTTTCGTGGCGGAAAGACTGGCTCCTATTGACGGTGTACTAAGTACAACTACACATTTCATACTTAAAAGATACAAACAAGATGGGGTGTTTTTTACAGACGGTCCCGAAGACAAAAGATTGGTGGTAACACCATGAGCAATAAATACATTTCAGATGTAGTAAAAAACATCCCTCCCTCTGGAATAAGAAAATTTTTCGACCTTGTTACAAATTCTCGCGATATTATCTCTCTCGGTGTTGGCGAACCAGATTTTGTGACGCCATGGACTGTGCGAAAAGAAGCCATAGATGTGCTTGACAGAGGTGCTACTACATACACATCAAACCTTGGACTCTTAGAATTAAGAGAAGCCGTATCATTCTTTCTAAAAAATCATTACGGCTTAAATTACGATCCTGAAAATGAAATAATGATAACCGTAGGCGCCAGCGAAGCCATAGACTTAGCACTTAGATGCCTTATAAATGATGGCGATGAAGTTTTAGTGCCTGTACCAAGCTATGTCTCTTATTCACCTTGCATAGAGCTTACAAGAGGGGTGCCAGTATACGTACCTACCTATGAAGAAAACAATTTTATAATAACACCTGATGATCTGAAATCAAAAATAACCAGTAAGACAAAAGCACTTATACTGCCATATCCAAATAATCCCACAGGTGCTATCATGAAAAAAGAGGATTTAGAAGCTATAAAAGGCATAATAATAGAACATGATTTGATAGTCATTTCCGACGAAATATACAGCGAACTTACTTATGATGGAAAGCATGTAAGCATAGCTTCACTGCCTGATATGAAAGAAAGGACTATCGTTTTAAACGGCTTTTCAAAAGCTTTTGCCATGACAGGTTGGAGATTGGGATACATAGCAGCGGAGCATAGCTTCATAGAGGCTATGAATAAGATTCACCAGTATACGACAATATGCGCTCCCATAATGGCACAATACGCAGGCATAAAAGCGATATACGAGTGCGAAGACGATATAGAAAAGATGCGTAAAACTTACGATCAAAGAAGGCGCCTCATAGTAAATAGCTTCAGAGAAATAGGATTTGACTGTTTTGAACCAAAGGGAGCTTTTTATATATTCCCTTCAATTAAAAAAACAGGCCTTTCATCACAAGAATTTTGTGAAAGGCTTTTAAAAGAAGAAAAAATAGCCGTCGTACCAGGAGATGCGTTCGGTCCTGGAGGAGACGGATTCATAAGGGTATCTTATGCGTATTCTATCGATAAGATTATGAAAGCCCTTGAAAGAATAGAAAGCTTTGCTAAGAGAGTGCTTTAAAAAAGTAGGTTACCCTACTTTTTTTGCTTTACTGCAGAAAATTTAGGACAACTGGAAGAACAACTACCGCAGTTGCATTGTCCAGAAGCACTTTTCTTTATGTTTTTATAAAGAATAAACACCGCTGCCGTCACTATTGCTATAGTTGCAATCGCTTCAATAATCATATGACCACTCCTTTTATTAAAATATTCTCAAAATTAAATTTCCGCCATTGTAAACTATAAATGAAACTACCCAAGCTAAGACCAACTGATATGTTACAGAGAATGCTGCCATCTTTCCACCGTATTCTTTTTTCATTGTGGCAATTAGAGATATACACGGTGTGTACAAAAGCACAAAGACGAGAAAGCTAATAGCTGAAATCGGCGTAAAAACTGTCGGCAAAATCTTTGTCAAATTTCCGCCGTATATAACCCCCATAGTTCCTACTACCACTTCTTTTGCCATTATTCCTGTAAGAAGTGATACTGAATTTTGCCATGAAGCAAAACCTAATGGTATAAAGATAGGACTTATGAATCTCCCTATATATGCGATAAAGCTTTTGTCTATTTCCGTCATACCTGAAAAATTAAAGTTTGATAAAATCCAAACAATTATAGACACAGAAAAGATTATAGTACCTGCTTTTTTTAAGAATCCCTTGCCTTTTTCCCACGTGTGTACTGCCAATGACTTAAGTTCAGGCAACTTATACTCAGGAAGTTCTATTATAAACGGCTCATCATCTTTCTTGAATATGGTATTTTTGAAAAGTATGCCTACGAAAAACGCCATAATGACGCCTAATGCGTATAAAGATGCAACAACCAAAGCTTCGTGGCCTTTAAACAAAGCACCTGCCATAACCAGATAAATAGGCAACCTTGCATTACAAGACATAAGCGGCAAAAGAAGAGCCGTCATCTTTCTGTCTTTTTCACTCTCTAAAGTTCTTGTTGACATCACTCCAGGAACATTGCATCCAAAGCCAATTATAAGTGGAATAAACGCCTTTCCGGATAACCCCATTTTCCTGATTATCTTGTCCATTAAAAAAGCTACTCTTGCCATATATCCGCTGTCTTCTAAAAACGATATACACAAAAACAAGGCTAAGATTACAGGAAGAAATACTATTACCGATCCTACGCCGCCAATAATGCCGTCAACGATAAGTGACTTAAACCAGCCATTTGCACCAGACAGCAATATGTTAACATGCGGTACAAACCAAACATTGACAAAACTGTCCAGTAAATCTGCCAATGGTTGGCCAACCCAGCTAAAAGTAAACTGAAAGATTAAATATATGATGGCTATAAAAATCGGATAAGCCAAAAATTTATTTATTAGGATTTTATCTAATCTCTCTGTGATAGTAACTGTATTTTCAGATGTGTACGTAACACACTGTGATAAAATGCCTTCTATATATTTATACGTTTCAGCTTCACTTTTAAAGCGTGTATCGTCACGATAATGATTTTCATTATCATTGATTGCTTTTGAAAAAATGTCATTCAATAAAAGTTCCTTAATCTCGTCTACACCCTTTCCTTTTGAAGCCACAATCGGAACAACCATGACATCAAGCAATTTAGACAATTTTTCATAATCAATTTTTATGCCCTTATTTTCAGCAACATCCACCATGTTTAATATCAATACAATAGGTATGTTGAATTCTTTAAGTTGCATAGTTAAGTACAAATTTCTCTTAAGATTTGAAGCATCTACTATATTCAATATCAAATCCACATTGCCATTTTCCAGAAAAGACTTGGAGATTTTTTCTTCGTTGGAGTAAGTATCCATTGCATAAATGCCTGGCAAGTCGACGATTTTTACATTGTCATTTATAAAACCTTCCTTTTTTTCAACAGTGACACCAGGCCAATTGCCTACGTGCTGGTTTAATCCCGTAAGCAGATTAAAAAGAGTTGTCTTGCCAACATTGGGATTACCAATCAAAGCAGCAGTTATCATCCGTTTTGCATCCGAAACTACCATACGCCACCTCCTTCACATATCTTAAACAACATCTTTTACCACGATATTTTTTGCATCTTTTTTTCTAATTGCCAAATCAAATCCCATAAAATTTATTATTATAGGATCTCCTAAGGGCGCAAAGCTTTTGACTTTTACTTTTACGCCTTCATTTGCTCCAAGGGCACGCAATCTTTTGGCTAACTTTTCGTCACCTAAAATACCACTTACTAAAGCCGTTTGCCCTGGTCTTAAGTCGTATACGCTCATCATTACCACCCCTTCATTGATAATCATTCTCAATTCCTGATTCTATGATACTATATATTCCCCTTCGTGTCAATAAAATATAAAAATAATATTTATCATATCTTTATAAATCTATGCCATATCTTAAGAATTTGATTTTCAAGGGGATCCAAAATGCCTTTTAGATATTTCACAAGCTTGCTCATCAAAAATCCTATGACAAATCCAGCCACAACATCCACAGGATAGTGAACTCCAACATATACTCTCGCTATAAGCAGTAAAACCGTCAAAACCATCATGATAGCACCAATAAGCTTATTTCCTTTTAACTGAGTGAATGCAATGGCAGAACCTCCTGATAGGTGATCACTTGGAAAAGACGCATCACTTGGATGTTTAACAAGCAAATTCACTTTATGTGTAACAAAAGGTCTTGGTTCAAAATAAAATCTTGAAATGATAAAATTTGCGCTCAATGCTATGACCGCAGCAAAGAACTCTTCCATCGATACCCTTTTCCCATCATCACCTCCAACAAACCATTGGATAACCATTAGCAGCCCATATATAATAGGAGAATACAACGCAATAAATATCATCACCTTATCTAATATGCTATGATGACCCGCAAATCCATTGATAAATTGAAAAATAGCGTAATTCATTTTCATCACCTCGTATTAAGATTTTAACCTTCAATTCTTAAAATAAAATTAGATACAGATTAAAAAATAATTAAAATTTCTTGACAAATATGATAAACAATTATATAATCCTAAATAGTAAATTATTCTTATTTAGAAGGAATGAGGGATTATGACAAAGGAAGATATTTTAAAAACCATAAAATCCAACAACTTTAAGATAACTCCCCAAAGAGAGCTTATCATAAACATAATGCTAAATTCCAATGGTTACTTATCTGTAAGGGAAATCTACGAAAAAGTAAAAAGTTCATTTCCACAAGTAAGTTTAGATACTGTATACAGAAATTTAAGTCTTCTAAAAGATATAAATGTATTAAGTGAAGCAACTATAGGCAACAATATTATGTATGAAATCCACAAAGACATGCATGAACATATAATGAAATGTCTAAAATGCGGCAAAATCTTTGAACTTAATATATGTCCCATAGATCTTTGCCGAAACAAACTGGATGGTTTTGAAGTTGTAGACCACAAAATCGAAATCACTGGATACTGCAAAAATTGCAAAAATCACGAGGAGGATTGTAGATGAAAAAATTTATTTCAATTTTTTTGATAGTTTTGATAGTATTTAGCTTGACGTCATGCAATACAAAAATTTCAAAAAAACCCAGCAAATTAGCTGTATATGCAACTTTTTATCCTTTATATGATCTTACAAAAAAAATAGCCGGTGATAAAGCAACAGTCCAAAACATAATACCGCCAGGCGTGGAGCCACATGATTGGGAACCTACGACAAAACAGATAGCAGACATAGAAGGAGCTTCTCTCGTCGTGTATTTAGGACTTGGCATGGATTCATGGATAAGCAAAGTAGAATCATCTGTATCAGGACCCAAATTTGTAGAAGTGTCAAACGGTATTGATGCTATAAAAGTCGGAAATGCTGTAAATCCGCATGTATGGCTTTCTCCAAAAGAAGCACAGATATTGGCGAAAAATATAAAAGATGCTTTGGTAAGTGCTGACAATAAAAACGCAAAATACTACGAAGATAACTATAATACTTTGTTAAATACATTAAAGCAGTTAGACAGTGAATACACTGAAAAACTTAAAAACACCAAAACTAAGACATTTATAGTATACCACAGCGCCTTTGACTATGTAGCGAGAGATTACGGTTTAAACCAAGTATCTATTGTCGGTATGAGCGAAGAAGCTGAAGCAAGTCCCGCTAAAGTCGCTGAAGTCATACATCTCATAAAAAAAGAAAACATCAAGTACATCTTTACAGAGCCATTGACATCACCTAAGCCTATTCAATCAATTGCCAGCGAAACAGGTGCAAAAGTACTTCCATTAAATACTATTGAAGGGCTTACTAAAGATGAAATGAAGAAAGGCTACGATTATATAAAATTGACGCAGCAAAACTTAGACAATCTTCAGAAAGCATTAAATTATTAATTTAACGAAAGGGATTTTTATGAGTAAAATTGTTGAACTTAAAGATGTCAGTTTTTCTTATGATGATAAAAAGGTGCTTAATAATATCAATCTAACTATTGATGATGGTGAATTTGTTGGCCTTATCGGGCCAAATGGCTCAGGCAAAAGCACTCTCGTAAAGATCATGATAGGAGATCTTACGCCTTCATCAGGCGAAGTCCTTATAAACGGGATAAGCGTAAAAGACATAAAAAAAAGATCTATAATAGGATATGTCCCACAAAAATCTTATTCTTTCAACGCTTCATTTCCGGCAAGTGTGAAAGAAGTTGTATCGATGGGGCTTTACGGGAAATTAGGGCTATTTAAGAAACTTTCCAAAGACGACTGGGAAATCGTAAATAATGCTCTAAAAACTGTCGACATGATTGATTACAAAGACAGGCTTATCGGAAATCTGTCTGGAGGACAACAGCAGAGGGTATTTATAGCAAGAGCGCTTGTCAGCGATCCTAAGATTTTATTTTTAGATGAACCTACAACAGGCATAGATGCAAAATCAGAAGACACGCTTTACAAAATCCTTGATACTTTAAATAAACAAAATAAAATAACGATTATTATGGTCACTCATGATGTATGGGCCATATCCGACAAGGTATCTCGAATCGTATGCATGGGAAATGGCAGACTATATGATAGGTGCGACACTTTAGACTTTTCAAAAAAAGAATTGGCTGAAATATACGGATACCCTGTCAAACTGGATATGCACCATCACCAAAGTGAAAATATCAATAATCGACTTTAGATTGAGGTGTTATAATGCTTAATATTTTTACATACGACTTTATGATTAGGGCATTTCTTGCAGGCGGATTTATATCGATAATAGCACCATTAGTAGGAAGCTTCTTAGTATTAAGAAGGCTATCACAGATGGGTGATACGCTATCCCACGTAGCACTGGCAGGCGTAGCAGCAGGATTTCTCATAGGTATAAATCCTACAATAGGCTCTATAATCTTTGTGGTACTATCATCTTTCGGAATTGAACGCTTGAGAAAATCCTACTTTAGATATTCGGAAATATCTATTGCAGTTGTCATGTCTGCAGGAATGGCAATCGCAGTAATACTTTTAAGTTTATCCAGCGGAAGTCCTGCAAACATAATGAATTACCTTTTTGGAAGCATAATATCAATTAACAACACAGACGTTTTGATTTCATTCATACTAAGCATTGTTATAATAGCTGTTATTTACATCTTCTACAAAGAGCTTTTGTACATTACATTTGACGAAGAAGCCGCTTTGATATCAGGTATTCCTGTCAACATGGTTAATATAATATTTACCATGATTGTGGCCATAACTGTAGCAGTATCCATGAGAATAGTGGGAGCTTTGTTGGTATCGGCATTGATGGTAATACCTGCAGCAGCCAGCCTTAAAATCGCCAAAAACTTCAGACAGACTATTTTTTATGCCATACTGTTTTCCTTCATATCTGTATTCGCAGGCATAATACTGTCTTTTTATCTAAATCTCTCGCCTGGCGGCAGCATTGTAATAGTTTCTCTCATAATCATGGGTTTAGCAAGTATAAAGAAGGCAGGTAACTAACCTGCTTTTTTTGTTTTTATCTGGGATAATAAAATGTACTGATTTTAAGATTTTCGTTTAAGTCTTTCTCTATTGGCTATATCTTAAAAATATATATCCCACATACAAAAACAACAAAGTAGCAATCAAATCTATTATATTAGACATATTTGCAAAAAGCTCTATGTATTCCAACTCATAAAACCTCCTAACTGAAAAAAATCCATTAATATCAATAATTATTCAATGTTATGCTGTGACGATTCACAAAATAAATGATTATCTTTTTTGAATATAGGTAGCAACATCTTAAAAAAGATGTAGCCAACTAATGCTCCAAATACGTTTAATATAAAATCATTTATATCACAAATTTTATATGCAAAACCGTATATTAATGAAACAAGCAATTGTGTTATTTCAATACAAAAAGATGTTATTGCACATAAAGATATATTTTTTCTAAATGAAATATATTTATAGTTAATAAAAGGCATTAAAAATGCCAAAGGCATCAAAAGTACAATATTTCCTATTATTTGTATTTTTGTGTAATGTAGCATTGGTAATAACGGAATTAAATTATATGACTTATTTTTTGTGCCTTTTAAAAACTGAATCATATCACTTTCTATTGGTATAGGAAAAAACACGGTATTTATTAAAACTGCAATATAAACAACTAAAGCCGCATATATAATATATTTTTCAAATTTAGCTTTTTTATAATATAATTTAAGAACTATTATCACATAAATAACAAGAAATAAAATTTTAAAAAGAATATTAAATTCCAACATATCGCAAGAGCATCCTCCTTGAAAATTATTGCAGGATCCGTCATCGAACTTGTAAGCCCCGCTTATACGCATCTTTTGTATGAATAAAGTATTTCATCATATATTTTCATATTTCCAATATAAACCCCCACGCAAAACTTGTAAATTCATTCTCTCACAATATAAAACAATTTCTAAGGAATTTGTTACAGTTCTTTATAAAAATTTTTATATTTTTTTATAGTAAACAATCAATTGTATCTTTGTGAACAAGTACACAAATTCCCACACCTTTTCGCGAATATCTAATTCTATGAAAATCCTTTACCTCCTCAAACAGAAAATTCCCCAAACAATAAGTCTGCGGGAACATAAAACACACTTCAATATTTAATTAAAAATCTTTAAAGCCTTTGATTTCAACATATTTATTCTTACTTTTATTAAACTTGGATTCAGCAGATGAATTTACAAAATGTCCAAATAGAGCTATTTAAAGACTAAAAAATGTGAAAAAAATTTTTACAAAAAATATAAAAATATATGGAAATTCTCCTTTTTCTGATAAAATTTAAGTGTCAAACAAAAAAATTAACAGAAAGGAGAATCTCCATAATATGGGTTTAACACTTAATCTTACAAGAGAAAAGGGGTTTTTAAAATATATTTTACCAACAATTTTTGACAATTTTACAGTATCAAATAATGTAACCTTCACATATATACAAGCATTCAAAGAAAAAATCGGCTTTGATAAAATTCTTTCAAGTATATTATCCTTTAAAAAAGCGCCAAATGCTGTCTTTCAGCCAGCCGAAGTTATTGACTTTATGACTGATTCTGTAATTCAAGGAAATACTCGCTTTCTTCACATGGACCAATTGAGATATGATAATGCGTACACAAAAATTAAATGACATAAAGCCCCCAGCAAAAAAGTATGCAGAGACTTAATTAAAGCCATGCCTAAAAGTTCTCTTGAAGAATTAAGACTTATAAACAAACCTTTGCTTTCATTGCAATCAAGCTGTAAAAATACCCTCCTAATTGTTCAAGTAGCTTAGAATCTTGCCATCTTGTATTGTTATGCATACATCTGCTGATGCTGCTATATCTTTATTATGAGTTACCATAATCAAAGTCTGTCCAAATTTTTCTACACAGAGTTTAAAGAATTTCATCACTTCCTCTGCTGTTTTACTGTCTAAATTACCTGTTGGTTCATCTGCAAATATTATATCTGGTTTGTTTGATAGTGCCCTTGCTATTGCTACTCTTTGCTGCTGTCCTCCTGAGAGTTCATTTGGAAAGCTTTTTATCTTATTCTCTAGTCCTAAAATTTCTATTATTTCCGATATGTAGTCCTTATCTATTTTTTTATTATCTAATGATACTGGCAATGTTATATTTTCATACACGTCTATAACTGGTATAAGGTTAAAGCTTTGAAATACAAATCCGAAGTTTCGCCTTCTCAGTATCGAAAGTTTTTCTTCTGATAGATTAAATATATTCTCACCATTTAATAATACTTCACCTGATGTAGGCACATCTAGTCCTGCCATGCAGTGAAGCAGCGTACTCTTACCTGAACCGCTGGGGCCTATTATAGTAGTGAATTTTCCATTTTCTATAGAAACTGATACTTCCTTTAAAGCCTCTACTTTATTGTCACCTTTACCGTATATCTTAGTCAATTTTACTGTCTCTAATATGCTCATAATCTCCACCTCATCTTTTATTCGGTTATATTTAAGCCTTCTACTATATTAAGCTTTTCTACTTTCTTTGCAGATACATAAGATGACAATATGCATATAACTATAACTATAGCACTGTACAATAGTATTGGTATAACTGGAAATTTAAATTGCAGCCTTTCGCTTATGTTAAATCCAGCCTTGTACTGCCTGTTTACCAAACTGTAAAATGAATAAACGTTGTAACTGCCTATTAAAGCCGCTATTATGCTGCTCAATACACCATAAATAATCGATTCTTTTATTATCATGCTTTTAAGCTGCTTGACTGTCATGCCTATTGCTCTAAGTGTGGAAAACTCATTTGTACGTATCAATAAGTTGGTTTTTAGCGTATTATATACATTCATGCCTGCTATTAGTAATATCAATGCTACGATCACCATGTCTGATTCCAATACTCCCGTAAATCCTTTTTGGCTCTTTTCTATATAACTTAGCTTGCTTTCCACACCTGCAAAAGGCTTGTCCTTTAGAATCTTGTTTATACTATCATACACATAAGTGTCCTTTCCCGCTTCAGACTGCACGCTGATCTGGTCATATGTACTTTTCCCTGAAATGTTCATTAAGTACTTTTGAGGAAGGATTATCTCCATCCTGGCTCCCCGTGTACTGTCACCTTTAGCTGTCCATTCCTGCTTTAATAGTGCACCTACTCTGATATTTTCCTCTTCATATGCTATTTTGCCATTTCTGATAACAGGAATCCTTATTGCCATGGTATCACCAACTTTTAAATCTTTTCTAATTCCCTCGAGCTTATGTTTAAAAATATCATAATAGTAATTAAATACTATTGCATTTGGATATTTATCTGATGAATTATTCAGCGATGACATGTCCCCTTTATCTATATACTTCTTAAATCCCTGCAACTGATCATCATCATAGCCTTTTACTTCTATCATTGTTTCCACATTTTTATTTGTATCTGAAATTCCATTGTACTTTTTAAAGTCATTTTCTAAATCATTTACATCAGATTCCAAAAAACCTTCCATAGATACTTTTGTACCTACTTTTTTCACTCCTTCTATCTGAGATATGGCTTTTACATCATCATTTGTATAACCTGTAAAATATAGATCTATATTTGGACCAAACAACAATTTAAAATCATAGTCCTGCATGTTTAAAACATATGGTGTTGTATTATACACCGCATCTCGGTTGTTAAGAAATGCAATATCATCTATAAATAAATATCCTGCCATTGCTACTGATACAACTATTATTATAGTCCTCCACTTATTTCTCCACACATTTTTATATGCCATCTCACCTGTTATGCCAGATATCTTTTTTATAAACTTATGGTATCCTCTATTTCTTTGCTTTCCACCTGATCTATCGCTCTTTCTCATAGCTTCTATTGGTGATATCCTGCCTGACATCCATATCGGTATTATGCTTGAAACTATGACAGTTAAGGCTCCAACTATTACTGCATTCCACATGTTTTTCCCACTTATGCACACTGTTGATTGTGATACATCTAAAAATGCAAAGTTAAACAACTTCATCCCAATATATGAAAATGCAATACCCATCAATAGACCAAGAGATAATCCAATGATGAGAATAAATAAGCTTTGAAATCCTACTATCAGTCTCACTTGTTTCTTTGACGACCCTATAGCTCTCATCATGCCTATTTGTTTTATCATGTCTATTAAAGATATATTAAACATGTTATATATAAGAAGAATCGCTGTAATTACTATCAAAATATTAAAATGACGTACAGAATCATTCGTATTTTGAGAACTGTAATCATCAAGTGCTGTTACCAGTTGTATATTTAGATCATAATCCCATCTTCCTATATTATACCTCTCTCTTATCTGATTCAACTGACCCGATAGATTAGCCTTTGATTTCAATTTGACGATTTCTTCATATGTTATAAAATTGTTAGGCAGTACATTATTTTCACCTTCTTTAAAGTATGTAAATCCTCTCAGTGAATAGTACCCCTCATAATATTGTTTGGGCTTATCTAATATCCCCACCAATTTGAAGGACTTGCTTTCCATGCATATTTGGTTCAGGCCGTTTTCATCTTTATATTCCTTTTTGATTTTAAAATTTATTGTCTCACCCAGCTTTTCTTTAAGTCCCATCTTTTTTAAAGCCTGTGATTCTAATACTATTTCTCCTTGCTTATTTGGCAAATGACCTTTTGTAAGAGTGTATCCATTCATTTCTATATAGTCTTTGTCTGTTGAATTTAATATCATTGAAATTCCATTATCAGTAACGAGATTTCCTAGATTAGCTGCTACTGCAGATTTACTTACGTCTTTATCATTTTTTATTTTCTCAGTCAAGTCTTTATTTAGATTAGTAAATATGCCCTGATATGTTCCATACATTTTGTAAATATTAGCAAGCTGATTTCTGCTCTGGCTTTCAAATATAACGTTAGTACCAAATACAAGCATTACTGCCAAGGCGACACCTAATACTAAAGCAATCGTCCTTCCTCTTTGTTTTTTCAGATATGCTAATGCTAAATGTATATATATCATCTCTATCCCCCGATTAAAACTTAAATAATATTATCTCTATTGTATTTCTCCATCAACGATAGATAATATTCTGTCTGCACTTTGTGCTATATTTTCATTATGTGTTATCAATACAAGTGTCTGATTATATTTTTTAATAGAACTTTTTATCAGGTTCATTACTTCACCTGTCGTTTTTGTGTCTAAATTCCCCGTGGGTTCATCTGCTAATATTATACTGGGCTTTGCTGCCAATGCTCTGCCTATTGCCACTCTCTGCTGCTGCCCTCCTGAAAGCTGATTTGGTAAATGTCTTTGTCTTTCTGTTAACCCTAAAAATTCTATCAAATCATCTATATATTCTTTATCTGGTATTTTTTTATCTAGTCTTACTGGCATTTCTATATTTTCTCTTACATTTAATACTGGTATCAAATTGTACTGCTGAAATACGAATCCTATATTTCTCCTCCTGTATATAGCTAATTTGTCCTCAGATAGCTTATATATATCCACACCATCTATCTCAACTGTTCCTTCTGTTGGTTTATCAAGTCCTCCTAATAAGTGGAGCAATGTTGATTTTCCACTTCCGCTTGGTCCTACGATTGCCAAAAATTCACCTTTTTCTACATTTATGTTTATATCCTTTAGTGCGTGTACTTTATTTTCACCCTTTCCGTAAACTTTGTTTAAATTTATCGTTTTTAATATAACCATATATAAAGTGCTCCTCTCCTAATTTATTGCGATAATAGATTCTACTATACTCATACGCTTTACTCTTCTTGATACAATAAATGTAGCTGAAAATCCTAAAAGGATATTTATTATTATGATGAAAAGATATATTTTCCAATCAATTGTAAATTTTGGAGTGATTAAATTTGGACCTAAGTATTTAAATAATATCACCTGTCCAGTCAGTCCAAATATCACAGACAAAATACTTGAAAATATTCCATATGTCATACCTTCAAATGTTATCATCTTTCTGAATTCTTTATTTGTAATGCCAACGGCTCTTATCATTCCAAACTCATTTACTCTCGATATTAAACTGTAACTTACATTATTGATTATATTTAAGAAGCTTATGGCAAATAGTACTATTACTATGGTATTTATAAATATAAGCTGATTTGTCGCAAATGTTTTTATCTTCTGCTTTTCATTGCTTAGATTTAAAACTGTTGCTCCCTGTGTTCTTTTAGCAATTTTTAAAATCTGATTGTACAATTTTTCACTGTTATAACCTGGTTTTACATTTATATCAATGAGTCTATAATTTTTAAATCCGCTTATTTTCTGTAAAATATCGTTAGATATGACAACTTGAACACTATTATTGCCTGCATAATAATCGGAAGAATCTATTAATTTTTCTACTATTGCTCCTACAGTAAATTCTTCCTCTTTAAATTGTGCATTTGCATCTTCCATTCTAAAAAATTCTTCTCCTGTATCCCCATCTTTTCTAAAACTTTCCGTTATCTTGTCTCCAACTTTTAAATTCACCACATCAGGACTTAAATGTTTAGTGTTCATTGGATGAGGTATAGCAATGATAGCAATTTTTTCCTTTTTCATTTTTTCTATGTCTATCTGTCCTTCTTTTACATATTTTTTCATCTCTTTAAGAAGCTTATCATCATATCCATAAATATCATTTTTCAATATGTACTCGTCACTATTTTGTTCTTTAACAAGCAGGCCATTAAGTACTTCTTTAAAATAAGGAGAGTCATTTATCTGTTCAAAATATAAAGGCTCAGCTATATTTTCTTTTTTCAGTTTCATTCTCCCGTATATCGGCTGTATTGTTTTAACTTCTTCTATACCTTCTAAGTTTTTTATTTCTTGGATGTCTTCAAGGGGAATACCCACTGATAAATTTGTACCGGGTACTATTTCTATTTTATAATCGGTATTTATCTTTGATGTTTCGGCCTCTTTATTTATTTGAGCTGCTGTAAGCTCTGCATAAAAATTTGATACTATGAATATAGTGCTCCCCAAGCACATAGATAGAATTATCATATAGAAACTTTTTTTATTTCTAAAGATGTTTCTAAGTGAAATGTATTTTGAAAATGGTAGAATTCTATATAAGAAATCTGTCTTAATTAATACTTTTTTGTATTTTATATCCGTGTTTAAATTTTTTCTTATTGAGTCAATAAGCGTTAGCCTTTTTACGCTTCTATATGTAACCAACGTAACTATAATTATAGAAATAAGGTTAATTATTATGGACATCAAGAAAACTCTCGGAGATAGAACTATATTTTTTATGTCGACTTTTCCTTCTGTGAATAGATTTCCTGCTATTGAACTTAAAAGTTTCGCTCCCGCAAGACCACCCACAATTCCGATTGGTGTGCTAATAAATAGTAAGGTTAATAATTCATAAAAAAGCAGCATCAAAATTTGTAAGGAACCTGCTCCAACTGCCCTCATTATTCCATATTCAGATAGCCTTTGTAATATGGCTATATTGAAAATGCCTAAAATTACTATTAATGATACTACCCCTGCAATAAGTGATATCAATAAAAAAGTAGGATCTAATTTTTCGCTGGTTCCTAATGATTCCAGAAGCATATTATTTTTTCTCACATATTTATTATCTATTTTCAAGTCCTCGGCTATGTTTTGTATATCTTTATTTATGTCAGTATTTTCATCAAACTTTACATAAACTTGTGCATCTTTATAAGAATCATTTTCATTTAGATTAAGGATGGCTTCCATCTGCCCTGATGATTTTAACCGTGGCCTGTCTTGTAAAATCCCGGTTAAAATGTATGTTTCGTTAGTCTTTTTTCCATATAAATTGAAATTAATCTTAGTACCTGGCTCCGGATTTACCCCCATGTTTTTTAAAACCCATTCTTCTATAGCTATTTCATCATCTTTTACCGGAAACCTTCCTTTTATTACCTTAGAATTAGTTAACTGTACATAATCTTTATTTGCCTTTATTATATTTAGAATTATTCGCCCATCAGGTACAGTAGAATCGTAATATGAAGAGATGCCAACTTTTTCAACATTCGGTTCATTTTTTATCATTTTGAGTTTTGATTCATCTATATCGATATTATACCTAACATGGTAGATTCCGCTTTCATATTTTGTTTTAGTTACATTAGCATGCTTGGCACTATCAGCTAGAGTTCCAACTCCTACTATTAATGCTGTACATAAGATAATGCCAAGACAAATAGCTAATGATCTTGATCTATACTTTTTTATATATGCTGAAATTACTTTAAAAAGATATTTATTCATTTTTGCCTCCATTTTAAATTTATTGTAGGATCTGTCATCGAACTGGTAAGCCCTGCTTTTACGCATCTTTTATAGGATAATCAAAGGTATTAACCAAAAGATATATTAAAACGCCATTTATTATGAGACATTTGCTCCACTCCTATGATTAATATTGTTATAGTGTGATAACAACATATTAATACCATAGAAGTGAGCATTTGTCTTTATTTTTTATTAAATTTTTTCATGTAAGTTTATTATTATGGTAGTTTATGTCAGTGAATTTTCTCATCTATAGTATATTATTTTAATTTTAAACTTTTTGCAATGTTTAAAGCAGTTTGTTCATTAACATCAGCAGTATTAAAATATAGGTCATAAGCAATCTTTTTTTCCTTGATAATAAAAAACAGGTTTACCTGCTCGGTTACAGTTGTTTCACCAGATGCAGCCGGAGGTGTAATTTTAAGTTTTTCCTTCACTACTTCCGTAAAAAATCCTTCAAGTGTTTTTGATTCGATAACTTCTGAATGGTTTGGCTCAAGCTGTGAAATTGGTTGTTCTGGATAATATCCCAGAATATCCAGTCCACCTATCTTTTTGTTTTCTTTCTTGAATGCAAGCATATTCCCATCTAATTTCTCTGCTGTCCATTCTTTTGGAATTGAGATTTGATAAAAATCGGTCTGAATGTTTTGTTTCAATTGTGTATTTGGGGATTGATTCAATTGCTGTTCATGATTAGTGTTAAGTTTTTTGGTTTCATTTGAGCAAGATGTAAAACTCAACAAGAATATGACTGAAAATAGCAAAATAAATAATCGATTCATTTACATACCTCCTCTCATAATATAAGACAAATTTTTAAAAGATTTGTTACAGTTTTTTATAAAAAATTTTTTTAAATGAGGAAATTGCACAATTAAGCTTTTAACTAGGATAAAATGTACTGACTAAAAGATATATTAAAACGCCATTTATTATAATGAAGAACCATATACTTAGTAAAGCCATTCTAATGTTTTTATGATACACGTACAATTCATAAATTGCAATATTACATGCTATTAATGCTATACTTATCAAAGTTCTAAAAATGATCATGGATTACGCTCCTTAAAATTTATCTATAAAAAATGGATTAATATATCTCACATTGATTTAGCAATACCGAACTTCTTTTATTATCGTATTTTATAATCACTGTATATTTTTGATTTTTATATTTTTTATAAAATTCGTCTGACTTTAATTCGACTTTGTATTGCCCAAATTTAAACTTTGGATCAGGAATGTATCTTAGTCTACCGGTAAATAAACGTTTATTGTTAATAACAATGTCAACATTGATTTCATCAGGTATCACAAAATCCTCATTAAAAGGTTGAATTATTAGTTCACTATAATGAGGTACAAAAATTGTCAGAAATACTAACCAATAATGATTAGCACCTTTTAAATTTACTGAAGTATCTGGTGGATATTGCGGCGTACATGCACTTAACATAAATATTGAAATTATTATCATAATAGCAATAAATATTTTTGAAAATTTTTTATTCATCGAGAAAGCCTCCTTAACATATTTGCAATCATCTAACAAAAATTTATGGGAAATACACATTTCGCTTTAAATATATTTTTTTGCCCATTAATTCCACAGCATTACCACTTAATTTCTTTACTGAAATATCATAAACATGATCTTTTCGAAGTAAATTTTTAACAAGCAAAACACCTTTTATGACTTCTTTTTCCTGTCTAACTGTTATTCCATAATCAGTAGTAGCACCAAAATTTGTTCTATAAACCACAACAGAACTTGATTCAAACCTAATATTGTGAATTGGCATAAACGCCTCATTTACATTAAGAGTAATAGTGGTAAATAAAATAATGACTGCAATTGTTGCACTTATTACTATTAATATTATTGAAATCACACTATTCACTATCTTTGCAGAAATATGTTTAAATCTAAAGCCATTTATTAACAGTATTAATGGTATTATCTGAATACACAAAGAAAAAATATCGTTTAATCTTAAAGACTTAAATCTTATAAAAGGATAAAAGTAATCTAAATTCAATATCCATAAAATATAAATAGCCAATAGAGTCATATGGATAATGTATTTATTATTTCGAACTAAACTATTCACTAATATCACCTGCCTTCCGTTTAAATCCATTATCATTCTTTCCAATCTAAAACAGATGGAAAAATGCAATCACATCTTTTCCATGTTTGCAATACTTATCAATTGGATTAAATTTATTTTACAAATTCATTCTCTCACAATATAAAACAAATTTCTAAGGAATTTGTTACAGTTTTTTATAAAATTTTTTTCAAAATAAAAAAGACCATTAAAGGCCATTAATACATTTTCCACATATCTTGGTTCTACAAGTCTAAAAGATATCATAATTTTTGTTCATCAACTGTGTCTTACTATTATATATCCTAAATATAGCATCAATATGGTGATAATAATACTCTCTATATCATTTATGCTAAAAGAAAACTTGGCATATTCTATTTTCATCACAAACCCAAACGCATTCCATAGCCCAACCAATATTAAAAGCCCTCCACCAAACCTGAATTTCCACTTATCGTAATGCATTAAACATCCCCCTATTACAATAACAAAACAAAATTATAATTTCCTAAATTATACATCACAAACCTATAACATTCGATTGCATTTTAAAAGGCAGGTTAAAATCCTGCCTTATTAATTAGAATACTCAAACACTTCTGTTTCTTTTGATGTGAAGATGTCAATTGGCAACACCCAAAAGCCTCCATTTCCATCTATGTCTATTCCTGATGATTTTTTGTATGCGGACCATGGTACTTTTGAGCAATACCAGTTTTCATCATCGTTTTTGTCAGCCCTCCAATTGTATGGCTTTCCAACAAACTTTGACACTTCATCAACAGCTTTTACTCTTTCTTCTATTGTGGCCTTTGGAACTGTCAGACCCCATGCCTCACTGAAATTTTCTCTGTAAAACCTTATTGTCTCATAAATCACGCCTTGGTCTGGTTCTGCCGTCAATAGGCATTTATCGTCGATGCTTCCATGATATCTCCTGCTGTCAAATATCGCAGCATGTCTTATTGCACCTTGCACGTGAAAACCTGGACTTGTAGCAACTATTATGTCTCCAATTGTAAACTTGTCGAATGATATACTGTTTTTATAAACAATCTTTTCACTGCTTCTTGAAGGAAATTTCACACCAAATACTTCTTCAGAGTTGATATTTTTAATTAAATCGTATAAACTTACATAGAATTTATTTACTTCTCCTGCATCAAATGGTTTTGATATCATGATAGCTCCATTTAAGGTGAGAAATCTTTTATAAAAGTCCTCCTTTTTAAAGAGGTTTTTCCTCTTTAAGTTTTCTTTAAAATTAAACTCTTCAATATCCACACCAGATATTTCAATCTGTTTCGGCATTTCACTGCTACTTGATAGATACTTACTGTTAGGCAGTATGAGCATTCCTACATCCCCCTTCTTCATAATCTATGCTGTCATAGAAGGGTTTTGTGCATGTCTCATTTAACAATATCAAATACCATTTTTATTGCGTACGCAATAGCAACACATATGAGTATAGGTCTAATCAATTTTGCGCCATTTTTTATTGCTACTTTCGTGCCAAATCTGGCACCAATTATCATAGCTACTGCCATAGGAATTGCTGCAGAATAAATTATCTTACTGCTTATAGCAAATAGAACTAATGATGTAACATTGCTTACAAAATTAAGTATCTTCCCATTTCCAGCGCTTATTCTAAAATCATACCCCAGTAATATTATAAATAAAAAAATGTAAAAAGAGCCTGTACCAGGTCCAAAAAAGCCATCATAAAAGCCCAAAACTATTGATATAATAAGTCCAATTGCTATCGTCTTTTTATTAACACCTTTAAAATTATTTACATTACCAACATTTTTCGATAGCAATGTATATATTGCAACAAATATCATCAATATTATTATGATGATTCTCAACTTTGAACTGTCCAATGACAAAACCGCTTTAACACCTAAAATTGCTCCTATTAATGTCCCGAAAACAAGATATTTCAATAAGTTGATATCATATACTTTGTATTTTATGAAAGTCATAGAGCTTGTAAAAGACGCACACGTCGATGCAAATTTATTAGTCCCAAGAGCATATGCAGGAGGTACCCCTAAAACCATAAGCCCAGGAAGGCTTATTATGCCTCCTCCACCTGCTATAGAATCAATAAATGCAGCAATAAATCCTATTACACATAATGACAGTACATATTTTAATGACAAGATATCTTCCCCCAAAATACTTGGCGTAATTCTATATAGAACTTTTAATACTAAGTAACAGGTCTTTAACCTCTTTATAGTTAGACATCGTAAATACCATCTGTTTTATCTTTGATGCACCCCGGATACCTTTTAGATACCATGCTATATGCTTTCTCATCTCCAATATTCCTATTTGTTCACCTTTGTATTCTATCATCATGTCAAGATGCCTTAAAATCATGTCAATCTTTTCACTTACGGTCGGCTCTGGCAGAATTTCACCTGTATTTAGATAGTAAAGTATTCTTTTGAAAATCCATGGATTCCCTTCTGCCCCTCTGCCAACCATCACTGCGTCACAGCCTGTCTCGTCTATCATCCTTTTTGCATCTTCCGGTGAAAACACATCTCCATTGCCTATTACAGGTATTTTTAGATTATCCTTGACTTTCTTTATTATATCCCAGTCAGCATTGCCTGAGTAAAACTGTTCTCTCGTTCTGCCATGAACCGCTACAGCTTTTACGCCGCAATTTTCAGCCATCTTAGCAATCTCAACAGCATTTATGTGATCATCGTCCCATCCTTTCCTTATCTTTATAGTTACAGGCTTAATAGAGTTTTTCACTACCGCTTTAATCACGCTTTCTGCCAAATCAGGTTTAAGCATCAAAGCAGAACCATCGCCGTTTTTCACTATCTTAGGCGTTGGGCATCCCATGTTTATATCTATCACTTTTGCATTTGACGCATTTAATCTCTTTGCAATTTCACCCATTATATAGGGATCAGAGCCAAATATCTGAAGCGCCACATTTTCATCATCATCTATGTCTGTAAGGAATTCTGTATTCTCGCTGCCATAGTAAAGGCCTTTAGCGCTGACCATTTCAGTGTATGTAAATCCACAACCCATCTCACTGCATATACGCCTATAAGGCTTATCTGTGACACCTGCCATAGGCGCCAAAAACACATTGTTTTTGATTTCTACGTCTCCTATGTACAACTTCCTCTTCATTCCCTTCTTGCTAAGTCAACATTATCATATTTATTCTCCTATTATTCTATCATTATATTTGTCTCTATCCAACTGACTTTTATGCTGTTTATGTATGGCAAAAGGGAAAGCTGCCATCTTAAAGCTTTCCCTTTTTGCTAAGTTTATCTTTCTATTTTGTGTATTTTGCGTAAACAAATCCGTATATGCCGTTATACTGAACCTTATACCATCCGTCGTATTCGCCGACTACTTTTAATTCATAGCCGTACGGTACTGCTCCTATTTTTAACGCGCTTATGGAATTATTTAATCTGACATTAAGTCCGTCTTTAGCAGTCACCTTCACCGATTTTAATACGGTTACATTTGATAAATCTGGGGACGAAGCTACATACTTGCCGTATACATAACCTGTCTTTCCATTGTAGTCAATTTGATACCAGCCATTATTTTCGCCTACTATGTTGATAGATTGTCCAGCCATTAATACGCCTATAACTTTGTAATTTGTACCAGCACCTAATCGCACATTTAAAGCTGACGCTGTGACAATGCCTTTACTTACAACATTTCCTTCTGAAACTGGTGTCTTAGATATCGTCCAGTAATTGTCGACAACGGGATCTATAGTTCCTTTCATCTTTATATAACTTATCATCAAATTTCTTACCTGTCCATCATCACCATAAGCTTTAGCCGAGTCAAAGACTACAACAGGATTTGTTATGCCTGCTGCCTTCATGAAACCTCCGCCGCCATTAAATCTGTAGTTGTTTATTGCAACTGTAAACACATCGTCGTCTTTCACCGGTTTACCATTTACCGTAAGGTTCTTAATCCTGTTTCCGACAGGCTGTGTAAGATCTATCGTGTAACTTGCTCCATAAAGCTGATCAAGGTTGTAATCCGGTATATTGAGGGTCTTATCCTTTGTTATAGGATCATCTGAAGATTTGACCTGCTGATAATATCGGGCAGACCATTCCATCCAATCCTTTAACTGCTTACCAGTCATCTTTATTCCGTACAAATAATTTTCAAACACATATACACTCATCATGTCTTGTATTGTAACATCGCCTTTTAATATCTGAGCAGTGCTACTTAATGGTGCAGCTATTGAAAGATCTGTCTTTGCATAGTATTTTTGCACCTTGTTTATAAGATCCATCAAGGCCGTTTCCTTTGTCAACTGATCTTTCCCTAAGAAGTCACCAGAAGCTGTGCCTATCTTTGTTCCTACGTATTTAAGCGTCGCTTCTTGGTATGGCTCTGCAAGCTGCATTATGTTTTCATCAGGCTGTATAGAGCTATCCATTGCAACAGCTTTGCTTGTCTTGCTGTCAATTACCCATTTTCCATTTTCATCTTTAGATATGTTGAAATCTATCCTTGAAACGTATTGCCCCCATTTGCCTGGCTCTGTCACTATTACATCTTTGCCTTCTGGGTTTTTAAATGTATCCATTTGTATTACAGCATGTGTATGGCCCGCTATTATCGCATCTATCCCATTTACACCTTGAGCTACAGCTTTTACCTGATTTTCCGGTATGGTATCTGATGGGCTTTCCTCACCGGAGTGCATAGCAACAACAACTATGTCTGCGCCAGCAGCTCTCACTTTAGGCACCCATTTATTTGCCTCTTCTACAAGATCATTGAATTTAAGCCCTGCATAATGAGATTTGTCCTCCCATGAAGGAATTTCTTTTGTAGTAAGTCCTAATATGCCTACTTTCACATCACCCATAGGTGTAGTTATCGTCTTAATATAGTAAGGCTCTACAAAGTTGGTACCATCATCTTTGTAAGTATTTGCAGACAAGACATGAATGTTTTCTTTCTCCATATCAGCGATTACTCTGTTTAATACATCCAATCCATAATTGAATTCGTGGTTGCCTAATGTCCACGTATCGTAGTGCATAGCACCCATAGCTTTTGCCATCGGATATTCAGTCTTCGTGTCAATTTTATCGTAGTAGTATGAAAGTGGCGTGCCTTGAATCGTATCGCCATTGTCTACTAATACGACGTTTAGATTTTCAGACCTTACTTTGTCAACATAACCTGCCACTTTCGCAAGGCCCTGATTAGCTTCTTTTGCACTGCTGTAGTCCCATGGTACCAGATTCCCATGTACGTCAGATGTGGCTAAGACTGTTATAGTCGTCTCATTAGAAGCTATCATTGTAGCTGGAGATATCCTATTGTCTATTTTTGCCGTTATATGACCTTGTGCTTTTACAGCATCGATAAATGCATCTCTCACCAATTTCTGCGTATCTATGTAAGATTTCTGTACATCGGGATCAGTAAATTCTGTAAAGCCATCTCCACCAGTTCCCATGAAATTATTGGTCGCTACAAGATATCTTGCATTCATATCTATTGGTGTACCATCAGATTTCTTCATGTCAAATACTCTATTCATAGATGGCTTATTCGGATCGTACTTAAATGAAAGACCTGCAACCTGAATCCCTTTGCCACCATCCTGAACAGCTTGTTCCAATACCTTCTTAATCTCTGCACCAGTCATGCTTACTGTGACAATGGTATTGTCAAATGGCATCAACGTATACATTGTTCCAACAGTGATATCGCCTTTTAATACGTCTGTTCTAAGTCCGCCATTGTTTCCAAAAGCAAAATCCGCATTTACAGCGTCCTTAACGACTTCTGACGTCCAATTTCCTAAAATCGAATCTCCAAAAGGATTTGCACTTTGAGTTCTCGTCAAATCTACATCTGCAGTGCCAATGACCTGGCTAAATAGTGGTCCAGCATCTTGTATGGCTTTATCGACTATGCTTTGAACATCTTCGTCAACTATCGGTGTCTTCGTATTGTAATAGCTGTAATCATCGTTGTAAACCATATCTCCTGTGCTTACAGTTCCATCACTATTTACTGTTATCTTAAGATCTATAAAGCCCATACCTGCATTGTTGGCGACACCTACAGGGATTCCATTTACTCTCGTTGTGACAATCGTATGTGTATGACCGCCAAATATGGCGTCTACGCCTTTTACGCTCTTTGCAAAATCAATGAGATTACCTATTGTCTCACCTGTATTCTTATCAGTCGTAGCTCCCATATGTGCTAAGACGACTACAATCTGCGCGCCATCATTTCTTAACTGCTGTGCAAGACTATTTACGATCGGCACAGGATCTTTAAAATCTACATTGCTTATAAGAGATGGCAAAATTATAGATGGGAATTCTTTGTTATCAACGATGCCGATGATACCGATCTTTACTCCATCTCTTTCAATTACAACGTATGGTTTCGTGTAACTTACAGGTTTGCCTGTAGTTTTGTCGTATACATTAGCTGCTAAAACAGGTATCGTGGATCCTTTTAAGACTGCGTTTCCTGTATCGATGACAGAATTAATGCCCCAGTCGTACTCATGATTTCCTAATGCCATCGCATCAAAGCCTATGCTTTTCATCATATCGATGACAGGCTGTCCTTTTAAAACGTTTGAAAGAGGCGTACCCTGAAACATATCTCCGCCAGATAGTATGACAGTATCAGGATTTGCTGCCTTTATGTCCTTTATCCTTTTTGCCAGTACCGATCCTCTCTCCTGAGTGATAGGCGTTCCATCGCTTAATTTACCTGATGCTTGCAGATACCCGTGGAAATCAGTGACTTCTACAAAATCAAATGTCTTTGATGTAGCTGCGTATGATATCTGAGACATACTTGAAAATACCATGCCAAATACCATCACAAATGTCAAAATGATACTTAAAACTTTGCCTCTACCTTTCAACATATGAACCCTCCTACTCCTCTTATTATTTGAAAATATTTTTAAGTATAAACACAATCCCCCCTTATGTCATATTCGTTTAAACACTGATGCATTGGAAACGTAGATGTGCATTAACTTAAAGTCAAGAAATTTTAGCTGCTTTGATGAATGGTGCAACTTCTTACATATTTAATATAACAGACAATTGTAAAGTTATTATTAAGCAAGCGTTAAGACCGTGTAAACTTAAACTTGTGTAAGATTTTAATTGTAATATATCAGATGTCAGACAACTTTTAATATAATTTTATATCTTTATAAAAACAATTACAAACTCCAAAAATTGCTTCTATCCAAAATTTATGTACATATATCTTAAAAATCCTCTCAATATTAAAAAATTATTCCAATTTGCTATGAATTTAAAAGCTGAAGAAAATATTTTCTTCAGCTAAAAACAACGCTATACATCATATTTGCATTATGCATTGATAGTAAAATTTCTTTTCAACCTATTTTCTTTCAACGCTTTTTCTATATGACCTTCTGCCTTTTCCAAAAGTTCCTGAGCTTCAGGCTTTTTAAGGCCTGTAAGTATCATTAGTATAGTCAATTTAACATCATAACCTGTCTCATTTAATATCTTCTCAATAGCAACGTCATCAGCTCCTGTTGCAAGTTTAACTATCCTCCTTGCCCTGTGAATTAATTTCTCGTTTGTCGCCTGTACATCAACCATCAAATTGCTGTACACTTTACCAATCTTTATCATAACTCCCGTAGAAATCATATTTAATACAAGCTTCTGAGCAGTTCCCGCTTTCATCCTAGTGGACCCCATAATAACTTCAGGTCCAACAACAGGTGCTATCATTATATCAACTAGATTTTTCATCTCAGAGTTTGGATTACACGATATGCCTATTGTCGCTGCTCCAATTTCTTTAGCATAATGAAGTGCGCCTAAAACATAAGGTGTTCTTCCACTGGCTGCAATTCCTACCACAACATCATTGTTGGATAAATTTCTTTCAATCAAGTCCAATCTGCCAAGTTCTATATTATCTTCTGCGCCTTCGACAGCTTTTCTTATAGCTATGTCTCCACCCGCGATAATTCCCTGTACCATTTCTGGAGATACGCCAAATGTAGGAGGGCATTCAGAAGCATCAAGTATTCCAAGCCTGCCACTTGTACCAGCACCAATATATATAAGCCTTCCGCCCTTTTTTAATTTTTCCGCTGCAATATCTATAGCTTTTGCAATATTGGGTATTTCTTTTTCTACAGCCATCGGAACTTTTTTATCTTCCTCGTTTATTTTTCTTAACATATCCTCTGTGCTTAACTTATCTATATCCACTGTATCCGGATTCCTTCCTTCGGTCATTAGTACTTCTAAGTTCATGATATCAGCCCTTTCTAAACTTGAATTTTGCGCCTGGTTTGATTAAATCTGCTAGAATGTGCTCTTCTTCAGGTATATATCCTACTACATTTACCCTTTCATCTTTAGGTAAATCAACCATGCAGATATTTAGCTCTCCAGAATACCTTTTGAAATTTTCATTGTCTATTGTTACACAGTATTTTTTTCTATCGATACAGTTATGGGCTTTTATTTTCATTCCAATTTTTGCATATCCTCTTGATTCTTCTGATCTTACAATATATTCTGACGAATCAGACCTATTTGTATGGATACAATTAAAAATCAAATCTTTTTCACAATCTATAATATCATTAACTAAATTAATTTTTAATTCAATGACATTATTATCAATTGACGTAACATCATTCATCTCATCAAAAGATGCATACGCATCTCCAAAGTATACATCATCAATCCCTGAATAGATTAAATGTTTTGCGGCTATATCTGGTTTTATATTTCTATGAATTTCAAGAGTCGGTAATCCTTCACATATTGGACCTCGTTTACCTTTCTGAGATGGAATAAATGCCGAAACTTTAAGTCCATAGCTTTTTATCATCAAAGTTTTTTCTCTAAAAAACTCGTACGAAAGCCCTGTATATGGTTTAGGATAAAAATTGTGGCAGGCGCTTAAATTTTTCAAATCAGCATTCCTATTTATCAAATCATTTATTTGTTGTTTTGTTATCGTGCTTGCATTTAATTCGATTTTTATGCCGTATTCATTTTTAGTCATTTCAACAATTTCATCTATCGTAAATCCATAATCAAGTCTCAAACAATCTATCCCTAACTCATAAAATAATTTAAGGTTGTTTGGTGACGACCCTAATATATTCATAGTAACAGGTGAAATATCTATTGTAAGTTTCATGTCTAATAATTTAATATACTCCACTAAATCTTTAATCTCATTTATTTTTCTTCCATATTCTATCTCCGGAATATGCATTGATGTAAATACAGAACATATGCCCAAACCTTTTGCCATTTTAATATATTCTTTATTTTTTTGACTTGAAAAGTCATCCGTAGTATAAACAGATACGCCAAATGCCATACAATCAACTCCTTAAAGGGGCAAAACGCCCCTTTTTTTATGCATCAAAACTAAATGGTTGAGTATCTTTTATCTCTTCATCTACTGGATCTTCAAATCCCAGCAAATAAGTTGCTATAAATCCTGCAATATATGATATAATTAAACCGATAATATAATAAATTATTTTATTTGGTTCTATTAAAGCAGCAAGAGGTATACCAGATATTCCTAATCCTCTTGCTCCTACAACTTTTAATGCTTCAAATGCACCTCCAAAAGCTGCCCCAATACATGCTCCTATAAAAGGTCGTCCGAGAGGTAAAGTAACGCCGTAAATAAGTGGTTCACCAATACCTAAAATTCCAACAAGTATTGAACCTTCTATAATCTTTTTAAGCTGTTTGCTTTTTGTTTTGACATATACTGCAATTGCCGCACCGACTTGCCCAGCACCTGCCATTGCTAAAATTGGAAGCAGTATTGTAACACCTGTAGATTGAATAAGCTGCATGTGTATAGGCGTAAGCCCCTGGTGTAAACCTGTCATAACTAACGGCAAGAAAGTACCTGCAAGTATAAATCCTGTAAATATACCAGCTTTACCTGCAATCGCAACTGTCACAGCTTTGCCTATGGCATCGGCTATAAAACCACCAAGTGGCTGCAATACATAAAGTGTTGCAAAGCCTGCTATCAAAATTGTCAATAAAGGAGTCGCAAGTAATTCTATACTGTTTGGCATCCTCTTCCTAATGTTTTTTTCAAGCCAACTTGCAAATGCGGCTGCAATTAATACAGAGATTATTCCACCTCTACCGACAACAAGTGCACTGCCGCCTATTTTTATATCCGCCAAAACAGGATTATAGATGATACCCGCAAGTATACCACCAAGCGTAGGTGAACCTCCAAATTCTTTAGCAGTATTCATGCCTATCATTATGCCCATATAAGTGAAAATTGTGCTTCCAAACAAACTTAACATAGCCAGCAAATTTTTATCAGCAATCCAGTTAAACTTTGTGGCAACATTGGTTATGCCAAGTATTAATCCACCACCTATTAATCCTGGAATCAAAGGAATAAATATGCTGGCAATTCTTCTTAAAAGAAGTTTAAAGGGTGTTTTGTTTTTTTCATTTATTGCAGCTTTGATTTCTTGTGCATCTCCCAATTTAATTCCTATTTTTTTAGATGCCTCACCTGCTACTTTTGACACCAATCCTGGTCCTAAAATAATCTGCAGCTCTCCTCCTTCTTCGTTGACTTTAATGACGCCCTCGACTTTTTTAAGTGATTCATAATTGATTTTGTCATAATACCTTGCTAACACTCTTAATCTTGTCATACAATTAGTGATTGATACGACATTTTCTTTGCCACCCAATTCCCTAATGATACTTTCGGCTATGTCTTTTTCTCTTGACATTTTTCATCCTCCTTTTTTTTATCTTTGAAAACTTGATATTCTTTACTATCCCCCTTTCATGTTACATTACTTCATAAATAAATTATATTTATGAAAATTTAATTCATGATTAAACAATTAAATAACTGCTTCTATAATATCTGTTTCTCCAGCAGTTACACTACCAATGATTTTATTCATCTCTTTAATTCGCTCCGTATTTATTATGATGATTGGCGATATGAGCGACTTTGCCTTTGATTCTAAAATCAGTTTATTTATTTGCAATAATTTATCTCCAACTTTTACTTTATCGCCTTCATTTATAAATGTCGTAAACCCCTCTCCGTTTAATTTTACGGTATCTACACCAACGTGTATCATTATCTCGATTCCTTCTATTGTCTTGATGCCTATTGCATGTTTTGTTGGGAAAACAGTTGTTATGACACCTTCAACTGGTGATACAAAAATATCCGATTTAGGATTTACGGCTACTCCATCGCCTACAAGCTTTTGAGCAAATACTTCATCTGGAACTTCTACTATATCTACTATCTCGCCATCAACTGGTGCCTTTATCAATAATCTTCTGCAACTTTTTCTGAATATATTTAACATAAAATCCTCCTTCAATATTTTCTTGATGAAACAGCTTCACTTGTATTTTCTAAATATTTAATTATATCTTCATATTTTCTACAAGCAATTACAGAAAACAGTATATCTATGACATTTAATTGTGCTATACGTGATGCCATTGCACCACTTCTAAAAATCGCTTCCGTAGAATATACAAAAAGTTTGATATCTGAAACATTTGTTATGGATGAATTTCCAAATCTTGTTATGCAAATTGTCGTAGCACCTGAATTTTTCGCTATTTTCAAAGCATCTACAGTATCCATTGTTTCACCGGAATAAGATATTCCTACCGCAACATCCCCATTGCTTAGATTTGCAGCAGATGCAAGTTGCATGTGAGAATCGCTGTAAGCTGTACAAGATTTATTTATTCTCATAAATTTCTGTAACATATCTTGTGCAACAATAGCAGATGCTCCAACACCATAAATATCTATTCTATTAGCATTTAATATAGCATCAGCAGCTTTTTGCAGCTCATCTCTATCAAGCATATCCATCGTCTTTTCTATTGCCTGCATATTATTCTTTGATATTTTAACAACGATAGAATTTATATCATCGTTTATATTTACAAAACCTTGAATGCTTTTTGTTTTATATGTATAATCTGCTGAAATTTTTATTTTAAGATCTTGATAACCTTTGTATCCAAGATTTTTGCAAAATCTTACGACACTTGCCTCGCTTGTACCGCTATTTTTCGAAAGTTCACCTATAGATAGTTCCGAAATTTTATCAGCATTTTTTATTATATACTCTGCAACTTTCTTTTCCGACGGCTTTAGATTATTTATAACTGCTTTAATTTTTTCTATATCTCCTGCCATGTTAATGTTTTCACCTCTTCCTATTTATAATTATATTACATGTGAAATAAAATTTCAAGTGTATTTTATTATTTTGTAATTTAGTTTCACAAAATGTCTATAAAAAGCCGGAAAACCCGGCTTTTTTTGTTACCTATATTGTGGCAAGTAATCTATGTTTTCTCTGATAATATCGTCCAAGATTTTTTTAGCTACTGTTGATGATGGTACAAGCGGATGTATTGTTAAAGCTTGAAGTGCAGTATAGTAATCGCCTGTCACACCAGCTTCTATTGTCAATTCCTCGTAAGCTTTCACTGATTGCATCAAACCTCTTATCTTTGTCGGTACATGCCCTATATTTATTGGATGTGCACCATTTTTATCTATCACGGCATTTGTCTCAATAACCACATCATTTGGCAAATCTAAAATTGTGCCATTGTTCTTGACATTTACCACATGAATGTCTTTTTTATCGTTGTATATTGAGTTTATCAGTGAACATGCTGCATCGGAATAGTGAGCTCCACCTCTTTTCTCCAGTTGTGGTGGTTTTACATTGAGATTTGGATCTTTATACAATTCAAACAGCTCTTTTTCAAGCTTTTTGACTTGTTCACCCCTTGTCCCTATCGTTGCTGCATCTTTCTTTTCTTCCTCCAGCATTTTATCTGTAAGATAATAATACCTGTGATATGGGCACGGATACATTCCAAGAGATTTGATAAACTCTGGTTCCCATGGTAAGTCAGGCACATTCTTCATAGACATAGACTTGCCACCTGCAAAGCTATCTATCAATTTCTCTGTTATGTCTTCACCATCCAAATACACATGGGTACCCCATACAAGATGATTAAGCCCTGCAAAATCTATTGACACCCGCTTTACATCTACATCAAGCATTTCTGCAACGCCATATACCATACCTATTGGAACATTACATAGGCCTATCACTTTCACCTTTGTATGCTTTAAAACTGTTTCTGTAATTATACCTGACGGATTTGTAAAGTTAATAAGCCATGCATCTGGAGATAATTCTTCTATATCCTTGCATATATCGAGTATCACCGGTATCGTCCTCTGAGCTTTTGCAAACCCACCAGGACCTGTCGTCTCCTGTCCTATCACATCATATCTTAAAGGTATTTTCTCATCTCTAATTCGAGCATCCAAAAGTCCAACCCTAAACTGTGTAGTCACAAAGTCTGCATCTTTTATTGCCTCACGCCTGTCTAAAGTTAAATGAATATTAATGTCCACACCAGCCTTTTCAACCATTCGCTTTGCGAGATTTCCCACAATCTCTAATTTTTCTTTTCCTTCCTCAATGTCCACAAGGTATAAATCTTTTACAGGCAGCTCATCATACCTTTTTATGAAGCCTTCCACCAATTCAGGCGTATAGCTTGAACCTCCACCTATGGTAGCTATTTTCAAACCTTTTTTAGACATTTAAAGAACTCTCCTTCCCGTAGTTATTTTTGATCCTACGGTTATTTTACACCTTTTGCAGAATAAATCAATTTATACAAATCGATCATCTCAGTAATCAGATCCTTCGCCAAAATCGCAGACATCATATGATCCTCTGCATGCATCAATAGAAGTGTAACTATTTGATGATCACCGTTTGCTTCTTTTTGAAGCATACTTGTTTGTATATTATGAGCTTTAATAATCTCTTCTTCTGCTTTATTAATATAATTTTCCGCCGATTTAAAATCACCATCTTTAGCACTTTTCAGCGCATCAAAACAATTGCTTTTAGCATTCCCCGCATTTAATATAATTTGAAATACAATCTCTTCTAATTCCATTGTTTTGCCTCCTAAACTATAATGACTATTTGCCTTCTACAAAACTAAATTTTGACCATGGTTTTAAATAATCTAATAAAAATATTTCTCTTTCATCGATTCTACCCACAACGTTTGTCTTACCTGTATTTTTAATATCTTTTAGCGCTATTTGTAATTCTCCCGCATAATTTTGATATAAATATGTGTCTATTAATACATCTCCTCTTTTAATATCTGTCACATTGTATGGTAAAAATTTATGGTCTTTATATTTAACTCTGCTTTGAGTAGATCTTAATAAGTATTCTGAAATATCTCCTCTAACAAAATGAAATTCTTCCAATACTATTTTCCTATCTATAGGCGTAATGTTGTCAACTAGGTTTACTCTAAATTCTATTATATCTTTATTTATTTGACTAAGCTTTTTTAGTTCACTTTCAGATGCAAATGCATTACCAATAATCACATCATCTATTAATCCTGTAGCAAATAAATGTTTTGCCTGAATATCGACAGGAAGATCTCTATGCATTTCCAAAGTACAAAGCCCTTCCGAAATAGGCCATGGCCCAAAGTTTGCATCATTTGAACTCACAAATGCAGCAGTCCTTACTCCAAATTCTTTGAATTTACGACTGCATTTATAAAAATGTTCATAACTTAAACCCGTGTATCTATGAGGATAAAAATTATGACATCCAATAATGTTGTATATATTCGGACTATATGATAGAATATTTTCTAAATAATCCGTTCCATTGCTCATATTTAAGACAATTTTTAATCCATGATTATTAAATGTCATTATTGATTCTTCCAATCCGCTATATCCTAAATCGAGCCTTACTCCGTAAAGTCCAATTTCAGACAATTTTTTCAAATTTGTATAAGAAATGTTTAACTTTTTTAATATTTCAGGTTCCACATCCGCAATTACTTTCATTCCAATATCGTTAGAATATTTTACTAAGCTAATAAAATCATTGTAATATTTATCAAAATTGCTATTATTTATAGATATCAAAGTCGTAAACACTATTTCAAACCCGTATTTTGATGCCAGATTAATATATTGCATATTATCTTGCAAACTATTGCTATTCAAATAAACTGAAATACCTAATCTTTTCAATATAATACACCTCAATTTCAATAAAAATAATTATTAATATTGGCATGATAAGCAAAACCTTTTATTGTCAATAGGCAGATTCATTGCTTATCACGCCATTATACAATCAAAATTAATATCTATCTAACTTTTTCTTCCACTAATGCTTCTTCATTTGTTTTATTAGATTTTTCTTCAATTTTTTCTGCCGCTAATACAAAAGGTAAATATATTACTACACTTATAATTAGATTTACTAATGCAAGTATAGCACCTCTAATCGATCCTGTTACCAAAAAGCCTCCTATTATCGGTGGTGTTGTCCAAGGCATCATAGCAATAGTTCTTGGTACTATTCCCAATGATATGGCAAAATAGCTAATAATTGTGAGAATAATTGGTGTCAAGATAAACGGTATGAAAAATATAGGATTTAAGACTAACGGCATACCAAAAATCATCGGTTCATTAATATTGAATATTCCTGGTGCAATAGCTAAATTGGCTATATTCTGCATCTCATTTCTCTTTTTCTTTCTTCTTGATGCAATGTAGATAGCTATAATTAATCCAATGGTTGTGCCGGCACCACCCAAATGAACGAATGCGTCAAAGAATGGCATTGTCACTATATGTGGAATAGCTTTCCCTGCCTTTAATGCAGCTATATTGTCATTTATAGCAGGCAAGTAAACTGCATTTAATATTGGTCCTAATATATTTGTGCCATGTAATCCAAAGAACCATAAAAAATGTATAAGAAATGCAACTACAATTGCAGAACCTAATGTATCAGCTAAGCCAGTTAATGGAGCTTGAATTGCATTAAATATAGCTTGATGAATGTCTGTTAACCCTAGAGCTACAGTTATTGATTTAAACAAAGCCCAAATAGATAATACTATCAAAGATGGCAATAATGCAGCAAAAGATTTTGCAACAGCAGGTGGCACTCCTTCAGGCATTTTTATAACTAATTTTGGATTTCCTAATAAGCGCACAAATATTTCTGTAGAAATAAGAGCGACAATTATCGATACGAATAATCCCTGAGCTCCTAAAAATGCATACGGTATTGCCCAATCTTTGGCTGATGGTGTATACAACATCAATAAAGATGCAAATGACACTAACCCGGCACCTATTCCATTTGACTCATATGACAGAGCCAAATTATAGCTTATTGATACAACAAGTATAATCGACATTACTGCAAAAGTACCATTCCACAAATTCCCACCAAAAGTTGTCCACGATTTGCCAAATATTCCAACCATAAAATTCTGATATGCTTGTATTGGCAAATTGTTTATCAAAACTGCAAATGCACCAGCAAGTATAAGAGGCATTATCATTGCAAATCCATCACGAATGGCAACTAAATGTCTTTCTGAACCAAACTTTGCAGCAATGGGAACAAAATACTTTTCCAAAAAACTCATAATTTTTTTCACATTACACTCCTCCTGCTTATAAATATTAAATTAGTTCTCTACTTTTTTAAGATGCTTAAAGCTTTATTCAAAACTCCTTCACCGTCAACTTTACCGTAAAGTTTCGATTCAATTACATCTACAGCAATTCCCTTTGGTTCAGCAATTTGCTTGATTTTTTCAAGCAAATATCTTACTTGTGGTCCAATCAATATAACGTCTACATTTTCTAAGTTACGCTTCAAATCAGCTTCGGCATAAGCTTCAATCTCAACTTCTACACCTTTTTTGGCTGCTGTATCTTTCATCTTTTTTACAAGCAAACTTGTTGACATCCCTGCTGAACAAACCAAAACTATCTTCATCTAATTTCATTTCACCTCCAATTTAATTTTCTGCTTATAGATAATGCAAATACCGTGCCAAAGCAATTTCGAGTAGCAAAAGCTTGAATTTCATAGCTTTTCGTATCGTTAAAAAACCTGTATCAATCTGTATTGTTTGTAACCGTAATCAATACACATATGTGTATTAAAGCGAAAAAACTATCATCATTATGCTCACATATTCATCATCTGATAAAGCCATGTCAAAAGCTTCGTTTACTGGTTTTACGGCAGTCTTTATCATTTCGTATTTTGATGTGTTGTTTTCTATGATTGATTTACAGTTTTTGATCCGTATTAATTCGCCATCATTTAATACACGTTCTATTGCACAAGCAAGATGAAGTATTAGACCGATTATTTTGTCATTATCGAGAGTTACATTGTTTTCTGCAATGTTTAGATAAAATTCTTTAAACGCATTGATGTATTTTCCCGCATCAATATTTACGTTTTCTGCGATTATCTCTTTCATGTTGTCTATGGTTTCAAGTGCATCTCTTGAATCAATCATAGCTTTTAAAGATCTTAATTTACGGTTGTCAAACACATCAGTAGTTGAAATGTATTTAACTGTATCATCGCCTGGGTCAAATGCGCTTACTACTGCTAATACATTCTTTTCCCTTTTTATATTCTGTAGCTTTCGCTTAAATTCTCTTTTGTCTTCTATATTTAAAGGTATGATGTCAATGCCTGCTGATTTCAGATCGAGTTTTTTCTCTAAGATGGATTTTAATTTCAATGCTGTGCCTTCACCTGTGATGCAGGCAGTTATTATGACGTCATTTTTAAATCCGTTTTGCATCTCAAAGTTGTCCTTATATATCCTTCCTATATAAGGGCTTAAATTAAGCGCAGAATCGTAAACTTCATCAAGTGATGCATTTAATAATGCTTTTCTTCCTGCTTCTAATACCATAGGTGTTGATGCCATTTCAACCGTCTTGACTGGAATACCTGTTTTTTCGTATACCATATCACCAAAGAAAACTAATGAACCCATGTCTACAAGAAGCAATACACCTTTTCCCTTATTCGTCTTCTTAATTAGGTCACATAGGTTGTTAAGAGCGATTTCAGGCTTCTGGTCAAGTGGCATATTGTACCCTACGACAAAATTTTCCCCCAGCAATCTATTTGAAACATCTGCTATGGATGTAGCCGTAGACTCACCATGCATTGCAACTATGACGCTGACCTTTTCTTCATCTTTTTCTTGTTTTATGTCGAGGCACAAAAACATGGTTATAAAGCCTACTTCATCTTCTGGAACCTCTATGTCAAATTCTCTCTCTATCAATTTTTTAAGCTCTTTAGAAACTTCAAACTCATCCTTGTATATCCTTTTTATATCGTCTAATTGATGGTTTTCTATTTTCTTACCACTTGATATCCTTTCGATTGAGCTGGCAACGTGCATAGAAAGACCATACAGTGTCTTTTCACTAAACTCTCTTTTTAACATTTTTCCTGCATGATTCAGAAAATTATCCACAATATCAACAATTCTCTTGTCGACAACTTTATAAAGTTCCTCTAAATTGTACCTTTTAGCTTCATCAATATACCTTTTTAGATAAGTTTCTATATCCAAATTCATTATGAGTTTTATGTCATCTTCATTTATACCTTTTTTCTCCAGAGATTTACGCTTCTCCTCCAGCGCTTCGTAAAAGTTGAATGATTTACTATCTTCAGATGGAATGATGTCCATTTTGTCTATAGAAAACATTATTTTATCGTCTTTTACAAATTTATCGATTTTATCTTTTTCCTCTTTGTATTTGAAAAGCCCTCTTTTTATATACTGTGGAAGATCTTCTGTGTGTATAACAACTTCTTTGTCCCTATTCATCATGAATCCAAGGTATGCTTTTGCCGCACAAAGCTTTATGTCGCTTTTTAGCTGCCCTATGTTGTTTGGACAATCATAAAGCAGAAATGCTTTCAATGCGTTTGATGTTATTGATATGTCGTTTTTGATTATAGATGCCTCGTCAATCATAAAATTCTTTATTATTTCAAATCTCTCTTCATAAGTTCTTTCTTTTAATGATGGCAAATTTATCACCATCGGGATTCGCCGCGTAAAAGTCTTAAGAAGTATTGATTCTACATTTTCTGTAGTCGCACATATTATAAGCACATCCGCTTTATGCTGTGCGTCTGTTTCACCTAAGTGTCTGAACATCCCTTTGTCTATAAGATAAAAAAGCATCTCTTGTCCTTCTGGTGGCAATCTATGGACTTCGTCGAGAAATAGTATTCCTTTGTCCGCTTTCTCCACTATCCCTATCTTGTCTTTATCTGCACCGGTGTACGCCCCTTTTTTCACTCCAAATAGCTGCGCCATGAGAAGCTGTGGATTGTTGGCATAATCAGCACAGTTAAAAGCCACAAATGGAGCATTTGTCTTGATCCTGCCTATCTCTTTGGCGTATTCGTACATTGTCTCCGCAAACATCGACTTGCCTGTACCCGTTTCACCTAATATTAATGTATGAAGTCCATGTGGAGGATACATGATAGCCGCTTTTGCTTGTTGAACAGCATTTTTAAGGCTTAGATTTGAACCAATTATCTTTTTAAAAGCGTCGTCTTCCACTGTATTAAGATTTTTGGTCAATTCATCTTGCCTTATGCTGAATAAGACAGGCTTTCCTTCGATTTTATCTATCTTGCCATCCTTGTACATTTTATTTAGATCGCTTGATACATTTGCTCTATGAATATTAAGCTCATTAGATAGATCAATTGCAGAGCATCCTTTTATCACGCCATCATTTTTTAGCTGTCTTAAGCATATCTCTTTAAGCTTCTCGTAAACTTTATCAATCCTTTTCATAAAAAATACCTCCTACAAGGCTATTATATCATAACATAATACACATCAAAACACTTCTTCATGTGTAAATCAAATTTATAAGATTCTTTTTTCTGCAGAATATATACATAGGTATATTTCTATGATAAAATTATTTTGCTAATTAAAAAATTTTAAGGAGGCAAAACTGTGGAAAAAGAAAAGATTCTTAAAGTGCGTGACATCGTCCTTATGAATGTAGTGGCAATCATAGGTTTAAGATGGCTCCCACTTGCCGCAAAATACGGTGCATCTTCTATAATGCTGTGGGTCTTAGCTTCTATTTTGTTCTTCATACCGCAAGGACTTGCAGTAGCTGAGCTATCTACAGGATGGCCTTATGAAGGCGGCTTGTATGTATGGGCAAAGGAAGCATTTGGCGACAAATACGGCTTCTTAACGTCATGGTCATATTGGCTTACAAATGTAGTGTATTATCCGTCTATGCTTATATACATAGCCAGCACCGCTGCTTACATGGTGAACCCTAAGCTTGCAGATAATGACCGATTCGTATCCATATTCATATTTGTACTTTTTTGGATAATAACGCTTGTAAATGTCAATGGTCTTAGCTTAAGCAAATGGCTTTCAAATGCAGGCGGCCTTTTTGGAACAATAATACCGGGAATACTGCTTATCGGTTTTTCTATATACTGGGTTACAGGGCTTCATCAGAAAATTCAAGCAACGTACACGGTTCCATCGCTTTTCCCTAATCTATCAAGTTTAAGCAATATCGTCTTCTTTTCATCCATGATATTTGCTTACGCAGGGCTTGAATTAGCACCGACGCTGGCAGAAAGGACGCAAAACCCTGAGAGGACTTTCCCGAAAGCAATAGTTTTATCTGCTTTCATCATACCAGCATTGTATATCCTGGGCACTATATCCATAACCTTCATAGTTCCTCAAAAGGAAATAGGTTTGGCGACTGGGATAATGCAGGCAATACAAATCATATTCGACAAAATTGGCTTAAAATATTTAATAGGCGTCGCTGCATTTTTGATATTCATAGGAGGCATTGGCGGTATAAATGCATGGATAATAGGCCCAATAAACATGATCTTCACAAGCTCAAAAGGCATCATGCCTAAATTCTTTACAAAGTCCCACGATAAATATGGTACGCCTGTAAATGCCATGGTTACGCAGGCAGTCATCGTAAGTCTTCTTATACTTATGGCTTTTTCGACTCCTACTGTAGAGTCAGCGTATTGGCTTTTATCAGCCATGACATCAATACTCTACTTCATACCATACCTTGTGATGTTTTCTGCACTGATCGTCTTAAGGTATAAAAAGCCCGATGTCAAAAGGCTTTATAAGGTTCCATTTGGAAATTTTGGAGCTTGGCTTGTCGGTGGAATAGGCTTCTTAGTCGTGTTGTTCTCAATAATCCTTTCTATTATTCCACCTGCAGGCATGAATTTAGGAAGCCTTCTTTGGTATGAAGTCAAATTAGTCGGAGGAACACTTCTCTTCTTGATATTAGGCTTCTTAATATACAGAAATTACGAAAAGAAACTTAAGTAAAAGGCATTCCACAATGTGGAATGCCTTTTAATCAGTGCTTTTCTATATACGTCCACTTCCAGTCGCTATCAACTCCGACAGAATGCCTTACCCAACCTTTTACATAGTCTCTCTGAACGTAAGCCGTTGCAGAGTAGAACAATGGTCCTACCGGCATATCATTCATCAATATCTTTTCCGCCTCTTTCATCTTTTCCATGCGTACAGCATTGTCATTTGTTGACTTTGCCTCATTGATAAGCTCATCGTATTTAGGATTTGAATACTTCACATTGTTATTGCCAGCATTTGTGGTCCATAAATCTAAAAACGTCATAGGATCGTTGTAGTCGGCTCCCCACCTTGTCAAGCAAACATCATATTGCTGCTTTGAAAACATTTGAAGCCTTATCTTGTATGACACGTTTTGAATGACAACATCTACACCAAGATTGTTTTTCCAAAACTGCTGTATTGCTTGAGCTTCTTTTTTGGCAACATCAGTATCATCTGTAAGCAAAGTTATCTTTGGAAGCTGTGTTATATTTAATTCTTCCATGCCTTTTTTAAGAAGGCTTTTCGCCTCATTTGCATCTTCTTTGAATAAAGCTTCACCAGCTTCTTTTCTGAAATCTCCATTTAACCCTGTGATGCCATTAGGAACAAACGCATAAGCAGGAATAGAACCATCCTTCAAGACATTTTCTGTAAAGCTCTTTCTGTCTATTGATATTGTAAATGCCTTCCTTATATTAGCATTTTTGAAAACCGGATTCAAAGTATTAAAACCTAAGAAATACGTAAAACCATTTGGATGCACTTTAACCTGATCTTTATACTTTGGCACGAAATCACCGCTTATATTGATTTCGTCATATTGACCGGAATCATAGCCCTGTGCGACAGTATTTAGATCTTTTACCATGTCAAAATCTATCTCGCTTAATTTGACATTATCCTTATCCCAGTAGTTATCATTTTTAACAAGGACAATGTTTTGTTCATGGTTCCATGTCTTCAATACAAATGGACCACTGTATATTAAATCAGACGGACTCGATGCCAACTTATCTCCTTCTTTTTCTACAAAAGATTTCTCAAGTGGCAAATACGTGATAAAAGCCGTCAAACTTAAGAAATAAGGTGTAGGCTCCTGAAGCTCTACTTTAAGTGTCTTGTCATCCAATGCTTTTATACCTACAGAATCAGCACTTGCCTTACCTGAATTGTAGGCTTCTGCATTTTTTATAGGATACATTATGTAGGCATATTCCGATGCAGTTTTAGGGTCTAATGCTCTTTTCCAAGAATATTCAAAATCATAAGCTGTTATCGGGTTTCCATCGCTCCATTTGATATTGTCTTTTAAATGGAACACGTATGTAAGACCATCATTTGATACATCCCAGCTCTTTGCTAACCCTGATCCTTCTTTAGGCTTTTCATCAGAGCCTATTCTTACAAGTCCTTCTAACACAGCATTAAGTATTTGAAATGAAACGCCATCTGTTGATTTTGCTGGATCAAGCATTGGAGGTTCATCACCAAGATTCAAATGCAAGACTTGCTGAGTCGAATTTGAGTTGCTTTGAGTAGATGTCTTGTTGCTGGTATTTCCACAACCTGATAAAATGCTTGCTGTCAAAAGAATTGACACGATTAGAAATGCAATAAACTTCCTCACCTAAATCCCCCCATTCAAAATTTAAAAAAATTATACCATCAAATGCATATTAATTCAAAATAAATTATTAATATTACTAATATATTTTAATAATTAAAAAATATTTGTATATTGTGCTAAACTATCCGTTGATTTTGTGTATAATTTAATAAAAAATGGGCATTTATTATCATGCCTTTTAGTATAAATATTCATATTTCCTTCACAAGGATATGGCCTAATATTTCTCCAGCCAAGTCCATCTTATCGGCGCAATTGCTCAAATGTCTGTATATCTCCCGCATTTTTAAAATGTATTTTATATCATCATTCTTTAAAAGCTCCGCTAGATATTTTCTATAATATGACTCCATCTCATTTTCAAGTTTTTTAGCTTTTAGGGCGTAATCCATTGCTGATTTTTTGTCTTTATCGAGATTATAAACACTTTTATCTATAAGCTCTGTACCTCTCAATATGACATCCACCATTTCCCTAAGCTCCGCTGTCGGACTAAGCTCATATATCTCCATTTCTTTTACTGTCGTCTCGCAGTAATCCAATATATTGTCAATGGCACTGGATAGCTCGTATATATCTTCTCTTTCAATAGGTGTAATAAATGTGCTATCAAGCTCATCAATAAGCTCTTTTCTCTTATTGTCAGCCTCTTTCTCTATATTTATCACTTTTTCACCATCGTCATCTTTGCCAGTTGTCATATATAGAGCCAATGCCTGAACACCTTTTAAAGCCAAATCAGAATGTTCCTGCAACAATTTGTAAAAATCTACGCCTTTTGAAAATAGCCAATTAAACAATCCCATTTGCACCACACCTTTATACAGTTTTCCAAATCAAAAATAAAATTGAAGATATCGCAAAAGATGCCGGTATTGTGATAAACCAAGATGCAAACATGCCTCTTGCAAACTGCCACCTTACAGCAGTAGGTCTTTCTCTTGCACCAACTCCAAGTACAGAAGAATTGATTATCTGCGTTCCACTTGTAGGCAGTCCAAATACTGCAGCAGCTATAACTATGAATAGGGACGATATCTGCGCATTAAAAGAGTGAAACGGCTTAACCCTGTATATTCTGGTTCCAACGCTTTTAATCATTCTAAGACCGCCAAAAAGAAGTCCAAAGGATATCATAAAAGCCGATAAAACCTTAATCATGTTATGAAATTCACTGCTTCTTGAGAGACTACTTCCTATCGTCAATATATATATAAGACCCATTCCTTTTTGGGCATCATTAGCGCCTTGACCGGCATTTAAGATAAAGAGAGTCAAATATTGAAGCTTTTTTAAAACAGTATTGACTTTTACTCCAGCACTTCTCAAAATACGGCTTGTGGAATACATCACCAAATACCCTATCAAAAATCCAAAAACAGGAGATAAAAAAAGTGGAATTACGACTTTTAGCAATATTCCGTAGATGTTAATAGAATCAATCCCATATTTAATTATGAAAGGCCCTATCATGCCTCCAACTAATGCGTGTGAAGAGCTGGAAGGCATACCTATATACCACGTGATAAGATTCCAAACAACAGCACCAAGCAAGCCTGTAAATATCATGATATAAAGATCATTGCCAGCAATTGTAATGTATTTAAGCTTAAGCACGTCTTTGCTTATGGTGGATGCGACTGTAGTGCTTAATGTAGCTGTCCCGATAAATTGAGCTAAAGACGCTGTTATGAAGGCACTTCTTATGCCGATAGATCTTGACGAAATAATCGTAGCTATGAGATTTCCTTCGTCGTGAAACCCTGTAATAAAGATGTATAATAAAATAAAAGCTATTAAAGCATAGTGCAAATCCATTTTGACACCTCAATATATTTCTTGTGGTACATTATATTATGTGCAAATGACTCAAAACGTTAATGTACCACAACCATAAATATTATTCCATAGAAGCTCTTATGCTAAACACTGCTTTTAGCTCATCACCAGGCTTTAAAATTTTGACATCTTCCTTTGTATTCATGGAGTCAGGCTTAGCCATCCAAGGCTCAACACATATAAATTCTTTATCGTGTAATGCCCATACAACTACGTATTTAAAAACTTCATCGTATTCAAGAATAATTTTCATACTTCTTTTTTTATCTAATATAGAACACTTATTTGATTTAGGCTCAAAAATAAGATTTACCTCCGTCTTTTTAAAGTCAATCTCTCCATCGAAAGCAATCTGCTTTTTATCTATTGCATCATAGCATACATCTGAATCAACTGATATTAAGGCATCGCCCTTATTTTCAATATAAAAATACGGGTGAAATCCAGAGTAAAATATCATATTTTTCTCTGACTTATTTACATATTGTTGTTCTATTGTCAGCATTCCGCTCTTGAGAATATATTTAAAAATAAGTTCAAAATCAAAAGGGTATATTTTCCTTGTCTCGCTACTGCTTGTAAACTTTAATGTTATCGACGCAGAATCATTAGCATTTGTCTCAACTACATCCCATTTATAAAGCCTTGCAATACCATGCTGTTTCATGTTGTACTCTCTGCCATCTATCGTATATTTCTCATCTTTTAGGTACCCACAGATTGGAAAAAGTATCGGTATTCCTCCTCTTAAATTTTTCGTCGCATCGTACAGTGTTTCTTTGTCAAGGTATAAAATCTCTTTTCCATTATATACAAATTTCGTTATAACTCCTCCCCGCTCTGGCACAACTTCAAAAAAGGAATTATTTTTCAAATCATAAAGCTTGTATGTTTCAAATTTGTCCATATATTTTTCCACTTTATACATTTTTCAGCACCTCTTTTATTATTTTGTCTAAAACCTATTATACTATAATACCCATAAACTTTTCTAATTTTTTCAATACATATATTAAATATAAAAGTTAAAAATAATTTTGAAAAAATACTTTTTAGGAGTGTGATAGAGATGGCTGAGGGAAAAGGGCGTTATAAAAATCCTCCAAAGCCGGATGATCGTTCTGATAATGTCGGAAAATTGCAGGATATGATTCACGATACGATAGAAAATTACAGAGAAGCTGAAGATTATTTGAAATTGCACGCTGAAGAACTTTCTCCAGAAGAAATCGCAAGAATCAAAGAGAAAAATCGCCATAGACTTGAAAGCATCCATGGCATGAGAGACGAAATCGTAGACGAAGTAGAAGCCGGAAACGGAGTAGACAAAAAAGATTAAAAAATAGGCAGTTTCTCACTGCCTATTTTACAACTATATTCACAAGCCTACCTTTTACAACTACGACTTTAACTATTTCTTTGCCGTCAATGTATTGTTTTATGCTTTCTGCTGAAAGCGCAGCATCTTGAATTTCCTTCTCACTCGCGTCTGGAGAAACTTCGAGACGTCCCCTTACCTTACCGTTGACTTGTATTGCTATCTCAACAACATCTTTTACTAAAGCTTTATCATCGTACTCTGGCCATTTTTGATTAAAAACAGAATAGGTGTATCCCAATCTGTCCCACATCTCTTCTGCAAAATGCGGTGCAAACGGCGCCAGAAGCCTTACAAGATCTGCAATAGTTTCCTCGTACAATTTTGTGTTTTTAATTTCCACGTCAGCATCGTATTTATAAAGAGCATTTACAAGCTCCATTATCCTTGCTATGGCAGTATTAAACTGAAACTTTTCAGCATCTTCTGTGACGCTCTTTATGGTATAATTTCTCACATAATTAAGCTCTTTCTCATCTTTTGAAATCTCATCTTTGCCTTCTTTGCCTCTGTCTTCTATAAATTTATCTACAAGCCTTTCAATTCTCTGTATGAAGCGGGACATAGCTTTTATACCGTCATCATTCCACGGGCCACCTTCAGTAAAGGCAAAGCCAAACATCAAGTACATCCTAAATACGTCTGAACCGTATTCATTGATGTACTCATCAGGTGATATTGTATTGCCTCTTGATTTGCTCATCTTGTTTCCATCAGGCCCTAAAATTATGCCTTGATGTATGAGAGATTTAAAAGGTTCATCGAAGTCCAGATATCCTAAATCTCTCAATGCCTTAGTGACAAATCTGGCATATAAAAGGTGCATGCATGCGTGCTCGGCACCGCCTATATATTTGTCAACTGGTAGCATCTTATCAATAAGCTCTTTGTTGAAAGGCTCTTTGTCGTTTTTGTTGTCAGGATACCTTAAGAAGTACCACGATGAATCAACAAATGTATCAAGTGTATCAGGATCTCTTAATGCTTTGCCACCGCATTTAGGGCATGTAGTATTCATAAACTCCTCAGATTTTTTAAGGGGCGACTCCCCATCCGGTGAAAACTCCACATTGTATGGCAAAAGAACCGGAAGATCTTTTTCAGGCACGGGCACCAGTCCGCATTTCTCACAGTGTATTATTGGTATAGGTGCACCCCAATACCTTTGCCTTGATACAAGCCAATCCCTAAGCCTGTAATTTACCTTAAGTGCTCCTTTGCCTTCTTTCTCAAGCATCTTCACTATTTCTATCCTTGCATCTTCTGATTTACTTCCTGTAAAATCACCGCTGTCTACAAGAATACCGTATTCAACAAATGGCAGTGAGTCGTCTACGCCATCATTTCCCTTGATGACTCTCTTTATTGGCAAGTCGTACTTCTTAGCAAATGCATAATCTCTCTCGTCATGGGCAGGTACTGCCATGACACAGCCTGTCCCATATGTAGCAAGAACGTAATCGGATATCCATATAGGCACTTTCTCACCTGTAATAGGGTGAATAGCGTACGCTCCTGTAAATACGCCTGTCTTCTCTTTTTCCGTTGAAAGCCTCTCTATCTCGCTTTGTTTTCTGGCGTATTCTTTATATTCTTCTACATTTCTTCTATGCTCATCTGTCGTTATGAGATCTACTATCTCATTTTCTGGAGCTAAAACCACGTATGTAACACCGTATAGCGTGTCAGCCCTTGTCGTAAAAACTTTAAACGATATGTCTTTGCCATCGACTTTAAACTCTATCTCAGCACCATCAGATTTTCCTATCCAGTTTCTCTGCATCATCTTCGTCTTCTCAGGCCAATCCAGCTCATCAAGCTTATCTAAAAGTTCTTCTGCATAATCAGTTATTTTCAAAAACCATTGTGTCAAATCTTTTTTAGTGACTTCAGAGCCACATCTTTCACAAGTGCCTTCTACAACTTGCTCATTTGCGAGGACTGTCTTGCAGCTTGGACACCAATTGACAGGAGCCTTTTTCCTATAAGCCAAACCTTTCTTGTACAGTTGTAAGAATACCCATTGTGTCCACTTGTAGTAATCAGGCAAACAGGTTATAACCTCATAATCCCAATCAAATGTGGCACCCATCTCTCTTAACTGTCTTTCCATAGTCTTTATGTTTTGAAGGGTAGAATCCTGTGGATGTATGCCTGTCTTTATGGCATAGTTTTCTGCTGGCAATCCAAACGCATCAAAACCCATTGGATGAAAAACTTCATAGCCCTGCATCCTTTTCATCCTTGCCCATGAATCAGCAGGCCCGTAGTTATACCAATGCCCTGCGTGAAGCTTAGCACCTGACGGATACGAAAACATCTCAAGACAGTACAGCTTTTTATCAATGTTTTCCGGGTTAAACTTGTATAGTTTTGTATCCTCCCACTTCTTTTGCCATTTTTTATCAATATCCCTTGAATAAGCCATCTTCTCACTCCTATTAATATTTTTTTGCATAAAAAAGGCTTTACATCACAAAGAGACGAAAGCTACGCTTCCGTGGTACCACTCTTTTTGACGCAAGCCCACTTGTTTCATATAACGGTACAACCGTGCATACTTTTAATATGCATGCTCAATGGCGAGTTCAGCTAACACAATGCCTTTTCCCACCGTCATAAGGCTCTCTGAAAAAGTCTTAGCCTACTACTCCACATCATTGCATTATCAATATATATTTATCAATATTTTATTACAAATGCTCTTAAAATGCAATATGATAAATCACCATTGGCGACCTGGATCGTCTGCCATAGAATTAACTGTTGCCGCAGGATACAGCACATTTACATGGTCAACAAGATTTGTCGTATCTGATATGACAAATTCAAGCTTGTAGTCAGAATTCATCGTATATCCTAAAACAGTTTGGCTTGTAGTGCCGCTTATAGTGGCTTTATACAAGGCTTTTCCCAATACATTTTCAATATCGCTTCTTGAAATGGCTTGTAATCTAGGATCAAATGACCTTGTCTCAAAAACCTGCATTCCTTTATTAAATCCAAATACAAGATCCTTCTTTGTAAAAGTCGTATAAGTTCCCTTTGCAGATGAAATATACTCTTGCTTGTCAGGGTTTCCATACACCTTTTCTATGTCATCTATAGTAGTTTTACCTGTGACAAAATCGCAGTTTATTACTTTACCTTCTTTAGCAAGGCTTACTATCTGATTTAACAAACCAACGTTGCGATTGTCTACAACAGGATTCTGATCTCGTTTATCACTATTGCCATTATTATTATCATTGCTGCTCTTATTTTCATCTTTTGCATTATTATCAGAAGTTGAATTATCATTTGTTGCAGTTTTTTGGCTTTGCGATTGTTGGTTTCTTCTTTGTGCTGTATTAGAATTATTGTAAAGCAGGTATCCGGCAAAAATCGATACAGCAACAACAAGTGTTATCAATAAGATGTATTTTTTCATAATCAATCCTCCAATTTTTTATTTATTCCCCCACACAAATGATAACCTTATGCAATGCCTTTCGTCAATGGCTTTAAGGGAGATTTAATACATAATTAATGTTTTTAATACTTTTTTGATAATTGCTTAACAACATTACACTATAGTGTTAAAATATAGTTAAATAGATTGATGTTGGAGGTGATATTATGGTAAATGGCACATCACCCAAAAAATTTGACGCAAAATTTATAACAAGAACAGCTATTTTACTGGCATTGACTATAATCGTACAATTTATCAAGATGCCACAGCTTGTAACAGGCTCAATCGTAAATGCGATGCTTATTGTATCGGCTTACTTTGTAAGTGTCTGGTCTGGCATCACAATAGGGCTTTTGACGCCAATCATCGCTTTTTTAGTAGGACTTATGGGATTTCCAATGCTTATACCATTTATAATGATTGGCAATGCACTGTACGTAGTGCTTTTCTCGGCTATTAAAAACAACATCATAGGCATGATAACAGGGGCAGTTGTAAAGTTTTTATGGCTGGCAGCTTCCGTAAAGTACATTCTCGTAATGTTTGGCGTAAAAGTACCGCAAAAAATTGCAGCAGCCTTTACATTCCCGCAGTTAGCTACTGCTATAATCGGTGGAATACTATCCATCTTTTTAATATTCATCTTGACAGGTTATTTCAATAAATCAAAGGAGTAGGTACATACCTACTCCTACTCAATTGCTTCAACATTTTTTAAATTGGTCATCTTATTTGAAACCCTTAAAACATATTCTATCAAAAAGCTTTCTTCATACCTTAAAAGCTTTGAATCAACGTTTTCTATAGTATCTGTAAACCAATGATAATTTTTTATAGATCCGTCTTCATCCATGGATAAAAACGCTATAGCGTCGAATCCACTTGCTAAGACAGGCAGTGCATCTGTGGGCAAAAGCAAGTTTTTCCTTCTCTGAACCGTATTTTTTGGATACTCTTTTGCCATAAGATCTACAACATCTAAAAGCATTTTGCCTGCTTTCCTGTATATTAACATACCTTCTCCTTCAAGGTATGTCAACTTTCCTGCCCCAAGATTATCCAGTATTACAAACTGTGTATCACCACTTAACAACTTTCTATATTTTTTTAAGAAATATTTCATTCCCCTTTCGCCAGTCTCCTCGCTGCCTGTAAAGAGGAAAATTAGTTGCACGTCGTCCGGAAATTTATCCATGTTATTTGCATAGTGATCTGCAATTGCTAATGCCAAAGATACACCAGAACCATTGTCATTAGCGCCGTTTGTGTACTTTCCACCTAACTGGCATATAAGCAAAAACACGACCATTGCAAATGTTATAAGTATGCCTAACCCCAATAAAACGTTTGATACAAAAGAAATGTTCATCACTTTAAATGCGATACCTAATGGTATCAAAGCAAATCCCACATAGCCAACGTTAAAAATCATTTTTAATCTGCCAACAATTTTGGGACTAAACATCAGGCTGCCTTTTTGAGTATCAATGTGGGCAGATATAATTATCTTCTTTTTGTCGTTTTTTTCGAATTTTGTGAATACGTTTTTAGATCTGTGTTTAGGCATTATGCTTGTTTCAAAAGACCTGCCGCTTAGCTCTAAAACCAGCAAAAATACTGCAATAATGGAAATTAAAAACTCCACGACATTTAAAAATTTATCGTATACAAGCGATGCCGATCCCATAATGAAAAGAAGGATACCAAACTGAAGAGGCAAAATGTAAAGATTGTCTCGTGTCGTTTTAAATTCCTGTACACCCACATCATAGCCTAAAATTTTAAGCTTTTCTGCGATGTAGTCTGCTGCCCTTCTTTCATTCTTTGTGGCTGAACCACGGTGTTCAAACCTCGAAAGCTCTTTTAAGTAATCCATACTTTTCATAGTATTCGCCCCCTAACTATATATTTCTACAGACTTTTCAATATTCCTTCAATAATTTTTTCCTATGAGTTGATACATTATTCACAATAGGGAAATTACTTGAGCTTCCAAAGCCAGCGAAATAAAAAAACACCTACTATGCAGGTGCGTGACAAGAGTTATACAAAAAATCACCTTTCCGTTATTATAGAGTTGTTCAAGCTACTATATAACAAAAGGAAAGGTGATTTAATGGCTAATAAACGAGATAAAATGGCATGCACAAAATAGATGTGCCAATACCACATTTATTCACTACTAAGTATAGTGGTTATGATTTAGTGGCCAAGTATAGAGTTTATTATATTTCCAATGCCCTTTTGATTCGTGGTAGAATTTCCTTGTCCACTGCTATTAGCATTACTGCTATTTGTACCGCTACTATTGCTTTGCCCGCCATTGCCGGATGTACTGTTTTGTCCCGTATTTTCAGTATTCGTGTTTCCCGGTTCCGTGCCATTTGTCGGAGCAGTAGTATCGCCACTATTTGTCGATGGATTCCCAGTTTGTGCTCCGTTGTCATTCTGATTATTTCCCGGCAATACATCGCTTCCACTGTCCGACTGTGTAGGCAATACGTATTTGCCATCGGCAGCGTACGCATTCTGCTCTGGCGTCCTTCCTGGCGGATTGATAAACACCTCTTGTTTCACAAGGAAAGGCGGCGTCCATGAAGATGCCAGTTTCCCTGTCAATGTATCTATCTGGGCTGATACGTGAACAGTACAATACTCTGTAGGCTGTGTGCCTGCAGCAAACATCTCAGTATATGTCCTGTCCCCTCTCGGATCTTGTCTACACAAATCAGTCGGCAATTCTCCAGAATCTTTGCAGACCGTCTCATATACTATTCCAGATGGTTTATCTGTAAAATGTGTTGGTGGAAGATTTTGATGTATTTGTGCCATGACAGTCCTCCACATCTGAGCCGGGAAAGTACCGCCTACCTGCGGCACACCGTAATTTTTCACAGGATTATTTGATGATGGATAACCCATCCACACAGTGCCAACGTAGTAAGGCGTGAAACCTGAAAACCAAATGTTGCCTGAATTCTCAGATGTGCCTGTCTTACCTGCTACATCCATATTTGAAAGCTTCGCAGCAGTACCTGTCCCATGGTCTACAACATCCATCATCATGCTTCTCAATATATAAGCATTTTGCTCACTTAGCACCACATGTTCTTCAGGTTTATTGTCTACCAATACTTTCCCTGTAGAGTCTGTAATCTTTGTAAAAGTAATAGGGCTTATATACATGCCTTTATTGGCTATTGCTCCATAAGCAGCCGCTTCTTGTATAGGCGTAATGCCTTGACTTAAACCACCTAATGCCAATGCTGGAAGGTACATATCGTTTTTAGTTATGTCAAGGCCAAATTTTTTTCCGTAACTTGCGGAGACATTTATGCCTATCTTATTGACAACCTGAACAGCAGGCACATTCAACGAATCTGTAATTGCTTCCCTTAATGTAACTAACCCATGGTAATAATTGCTTTCATAGTTGTGAGGTGTATAAGGTTTTGCACCAGGAAGCGTAAATGTGGTAGGAACGTCATCTACAACTGTAGCAGCAGTAAGCCCGCTTTGTAATGCAGGTCCATAAACGGTCAAAGGCTTTATAGATGACCCTGGCTGTCTCTTTGAGTCAGCAAAGCTTATACCTCTTGTGACATACTTAAAGTCATTTGTATTTCTACCACCTACAATACCCTTAATTTCTCCAGTCTTCCAATCTATAACTACCATCGCACCCTGTACAGCCTCTTTTGTAGTCGGATCTACAGGGAAAAGCTTTGGATTTTTAAACGCATTTTCCATTACCGTCTGTATATTTGGATCCATTGTTGAATATATCCTAAGACCGCCATTGTATATTTCATTTAATGCTTCAGATTTAGTTATGCCAAGTTTTTTGACAAGAGCATCTGTAGCATCATTTATGACTTGATCTATAAAATAGCCGTGACTATACGTAGACAAATTAAGATTTTTAAAGACAAAATGCAGCTTTTCATTTATGGCAGCATTGTACTGTTCTTGAGTGATAAAGCCCTGTTTCAACATTTCACTCAAAACGAGGTGCTGCCTCTCCGTCGCTTGCTGTATATTGGAATCAGGCGAGTACATAGAAGGATTGTTGGTAATGCCTGCCAGCATAGCACATTCTGCAAGGTCCAACTGGCTTACATCCTTGCCAAAATACTGAAGGGCTGCTGCTTGAACACCATACGCATTTATATGTGGACCGCCTAAATAAATGGTATTAAGATATGCTTCCAGTATCTGCTTTTTCGTGTACTTCTGCTCTAATTGCCATGCTAATACAGCCTCTTGAATCTTTCTCGTCAATGTCTTTTCATCTGTAAGCATAGTATTCTTGACAAGCTGCTGCGTTATGGTGCTGGCACCTTCCACAGGTTTGCCACCGGCCTTTATGTCAACTAAAAGTGCACCAATTATCCTCTTTGGATCAATGCCTAAATTATTCTTGTAAAACCTCTGATCTTCTATGGCCACAACGGCATTTTGCAAGTTTTCAGGAATTTTATCTATAGAAACCCAAAGTCTGTTATCAGAACCGTGTAAAATCGCAGCTTGGCTCCAGCTTCCATCGCTGTTTTTAGCGTACACTATGGACGACTGTTTCATCTTCGTCAAAGCATCCTGCGACAGTGGAGGCGTGTTTTTTATTATAGCTAAAACTTTACCGCCAACAGCGCCAATACCTATCAAAATCAGTATAATGACACCCCACAGCACAACATTGAAGGCTTTCTTAAAGGCGCTTTTTTTGCTTTTTTTCTTTTTATTTCTATCACTACGCCTAAGTTGTGTATTATTCTCCATAACATATCCCCTCAAAAAAATTTTAATACTAATATTATACCATATCATATTATATCATATTTTATTTTCAGGCAAATGTCGAAATTATTAAAAAATAATTAAAAAACCACAGGACCTTAAAGATCCCATGGTTTTTCCTAAAATTCCTTCATAAACTCCCTTATCCTTTTTACCGCCTCTTTTAGATTTTCCATGGATGTGGCATAAGACATTCTTATGTATCCCTCGCCATGCTCACCAAATGCGCTTCCTGGCACTGCTGCAACTTTCGCCTCATATAAAAGCTTTTTGGCAAATTCCAATGAGGTTAGTCCAGTCTCTTTAATCGATGGAAATATGTAAAATGCTCCTTTAGGCTCAAAGCACTTAAAGCCCATATCAATTAAGCTTGCGTACAAAAATTTCCTTCTTTCATCGTATTTCTCCCGCATGAATTTCACATCATCATCGCCGTTTCTTAAAGCCTCCAAACCTGCATATTGCGATTGGGTGGATGCTGACGTGACATCGTACTGATGTATCTTTGTCATGTGCTTTACAAAATACTCCGGTGCGGCTATATAGCCCAGCCTCCATCCTGTCATGGCATAAGACTTAGAAAAACCATTTATCAAAACAGTCCTTTCCCACATTCCAGGCAGTGATGCAAAACTTACATGCTTAAAGCCATCGTAAACCAGTTCAGAGTATATCTCATCCGTCACAACCAGCAAATCGTGCTTTAATACTACCTCAGCCAATTTCACCATTTCCTCATAAGGCATGACAGCTCCTGTTGGATTATTGGGATATGGCAAAATCAAAACTTTCGATCTATCTGTCACATACTTTTCTAATACATCTGCTTTTAAGACAAAGTTATCTTTTTCATATGTAGGGACAAAAACAGATTTGCCACCAGCCAATTTCGTACATGGATCGTAAGCCACAAATGACGGCTCAGGTATCAAAACTTCGTCACCATCTTCCACAAGAGTATTCAGTGCTATGTAAATAGCCTCCGTCGCACCGATTGTGACGAGTATCTCACCGTCAGGCTTATAATCTACATCGCAACTTCTTTTAAGATATTTTGATATCTCTTGCCTTAATTCTATAAGCCCAGCATTTACAGTATATCCTGTTTTGCCTTCTAACAATGAGACATACGCTGCATCGATTATGTGCCTTGGTGTAACAAAATCCGGCTCCCCAATCGTCAGCGATATGGCGCCAGGCACTTCTTTTGCCATATTAAAAAAATACCTTATTGTAGATATCTCTATAGATTTTGCACGTCTTGAAACTCTATCTTCGAAACCCACCATGCTCCCCCACTTTCAATAAAAACTCTTTATTCAATTATAATACACAATTTCAACAATTTAAAGCATCATAATTTTTTCCTCTTTTTAGGGAAATATCTACCAATACTGCGATGACAAGAACAATAACTACACTGCAGCTTTTTTGTTTCCACCAATCGCATAACGCCATTGCCAAACTTGGTATGGTTTGCTGCAAATGTAAAAAAGCACTACCGTGACTGAAAAAGTACAAAATTAGGAGTAGAAAGACAAAAAGCATAGGCATACGCCAATATAAGAAAAGGCTACTGGAGAATATCCAATAGCCAAATACTCAAAACGATCATTATAAGTAAATACTTTGATGACGCTGAATAAAATAATTATTAAGCTCTACTCAATTGACTGACACCATTTAATCAGCCAACAGCTTGAGAACGACGTGTAAGGATGTCAAATACAACAGCTAAAACAAGTATTATACCTTGTATTACGTATTGAATAGAACTTCCAAGTCCCATTAAATCCATACCATTAGTTAGTGATACCATAACTAAAGCACCTATTAATGAGCCTGTAACTTTACCAACACCGCCGTTTGCAGAGCATCCGCCGATAAATGCACCGGCAATTGCCAAGAGCTCAAAACCTGTGCCTGCTGTCGGTGAAGCACTTTGCATTCTTGATGCAAAAAGTATTCCTGAAAGTGCAGTCAAAGTTTCCATAATAACAAATGTATAAATTAAAACATTTGCCACATTGATACCAGAAAGTTCAGCTGCTTCAGGGTTACCACCAACAGCATAAATGTGGCGCCCAAATGCTGTTTTATTTAATATCACCGTAAATATAGAAACAACTACAAAGACAATAACAAATGTCCAAGAAATACCATTATTCATCGCCAAAACAAGTATTAATGCTGCAATCAAGGCAACAACAAAAGCGATTTTAGCAATAAAGAAAGGCATAGGTAAAACTTCAAAATTGTATTTTTTCTTTGTGTTCCGAGCCTTAAACTGAAAATAAATAAACAATACTATACCAATTAAACCAATTACAAGAGTTGACACTGCAAATCCGCCAATTTTTCCGAAACTTGGTATAAAACCATTACCTATTTCATTAAAGAATTTATCAGTAATGTTAATTGTACCGCCTGCCTGAGTAGCGAATAGCAATAATCCATGGAAAGATATCATACCTGCAAGAGTTACGACAAACGCAGGTATACCAACCTTTGCAATCAGTACACCAAAGAACAAACCAATAACTGCACCTAAAGCCAGTACAATTAGTATTGCGAGAATAGCTGGAACATGATAATTCATCATCAATATTGCAGCTATAGCTCCTAAAAAGCCTGAAAGGAAACCGACTGACAAGTCAATTTGCCGAACAATAATGACAAGCGTCATACCAGTAGCTAACACTGCTATATAACCTGTTTGATTTATCAAACTTGATATATTATATGGAGAAATAAACGTACCATTAGTTAAAATAGTAAATAAAACGAAAATCACAGCTAATGCAATAAACATACCATAATCACGTATGTTTTTTCTAAGAATTACACCTAGTTCTTTCATAATATCCCTCCTTAAAATATCAGGCCGTAGCCATTTCCATAATTTTCTCCTCTGTTGCGTCCTTGGCGTCTATAACACCGGTCATAGTACCATTAGACATAACATATATCCTATCGCTCATACCCAATATTTCAGGTAACTCAGAGGAAATCATTATGATGCTCATACCCCTCTTAACAAGTTCATTCATAATTGTGTATATTTCAAACTTGGCTCCAACATCAATTCCTCGAGTTGGTTCATCCAAAATCAACAGATCTGGCAAAGTAAAAAGTCCTTTCGCTACTGAGACCTTTTGCTGATTTCCACCAGACAAAGTCCCAACAACTTGCTCGATAGAGCGTGCTTTAATATTTAACTCATTAAAGAACTTATTGGCAGCATTTACTTCTTCATGTTGATCAATAAAAAGCCCATTCAGTAACTGCTTGAGATTGGAAAGAGTTATATTAAATTTTATGTCTTGAATCAATACGAGGCCATTCCCTTTTCTATCCTCTGTAACATATACAATTTTCTCTTTAATGGCTTTCTCAGGAGAACTTAAATGCTTTTTGACTCCATTAACGTATAATTCGCCTTTTATATTATAATGCTTTGTATTGCCAAAAATGCTTAGGGCCATTTCGGTACGCCCTGCGCCCATAAGCCCTGCAATACCAACAATTTCACCTTTGCGGACTTTAAAATTAATATTATGGAGAATTTCACGCCCTTTGCTTGGATCAAAAGCTGTCCAATTTTTCAATTCAAAGCATACATCTCCATATTTAACATCTTCCCTCTTTGGATAAATGTCTTCTATCTCTCTGCCAACCATATACTTAATTATTTCTTTTTCCTCAACTTTGCGTTTAGTAGCATCAATCGACGTAATTGTCTTTCCATCTCTTAAAACCGTGATTGTGTCGGCAATAGAGATAACTTCTTTTAATTTATGCGATATCATTATACATGTTATGCCTTGTTTCTTTAATTCTCTTAAGATTTGCAGCAAATTCTCACAATCAACTTCACTAAGCGCTGCTGTCGGCTCGTCTAAAATCAAAAGTTTAACGTCTTTACTTAAGGCTTTGCCTATTTCAACAAGCTGCTGAACTCCAACACCAACATCCTTAACTTTAGTTTCAGGATTAATATTTACGCGAATTCTTTTAAGCACTTCTTTGGCTTTAATAATCGTTTCATTCCAATCTATAAACGGACCTTTTTTGATTTCATGTCCCAAAAATATGTTTTCATAAATTGTGAGTTCCGGTATTAAAGCAAGCTCCTGATGTATTATAGCAATTCCTGCTTTTTCACTATCTTCAATACTTCTAAAATGTTGTTCAGTAGAATTTAAAATGATTCTTCCTGTAAATGTGCCTGATGGGTAAACACCAGAGAGAATCTTCATCAACGTTGATTTCCCTGCACCATTTTCACCAACCAAACAGTGAATTTCTCCTCGCTTAACCTTGAAGTTTACACCATCCAGTGCTTTAACGCCAGGAAATGTTTTTCCGATATTATCCATTTCAAGAATGTATTCAGCATCTTTCAAGAGTTTGCACCTCCTAAATTAAAGTCGAAGGGTATGATAAGCAAAAGTTTATCCTACCCTTCCAAATTGTATAGCGTAATAATAAACAGTCGATTATTGTATTGGAGTAACTTTACCGTTATCCAGTTTATACAATCCTGAAGAATTAATAACGCTTTCAGCATTATCCTTTGTAACGATAATCAAAGGAGCTTTTGTTGCAGGAACGTCCGTGCTGCCATTGTTATAAGTTGTTACGATAGATGATGGCTTTGTATTGTTGCTGATAGAATCAACTATATCTTTAACGTCAGCAACAAGTTTTGCATCTGATTTCCAAATTGTCATGCTCTGTTTGCCATCCAGAATGTACTGCAACGAAGCCTGTGTAAAGTCCTGACCTGTTGAATAAATCTGAGTAACATCTTTGTCTGCTCTGAATGTATCTGTTATAGCACGTGATGTATCATCATTTGGAGCAAGAACATAAACAACGCCCTTCTGATCCGCCTTTGCTTTTGCCAAGTTAGCTTGTGCTAATGTCTTAGCAGTTGCTGGATCCCAGTTTGTTGTAATCTGACCTATAATTTGAGCTAATTGGCTGTGTGTCAGTGTTGCTGTGTTCTTTAATGAATCAGCAATACTTGAATTTTCTATTACAAATGTACCATCAGCGATCTTTGGTTGAAGAACACTCCAAGCACCTTGGAAGAATAAGAATGCATTGTTATCTGATGGAGCGCCTGCGTATAAATACAAGTGATTGCCTGTACCTTTAGCGTTGTCTACCAAATATTGAGCTTGAGCTGCACCAACAGCTACGCTGTCAAATGTTACGTAGTAGTCAACATTTGGTGTATTCATTATAAGTCTGTCATAAGAAATAACCTTGATACCTTTACTATGAGCCTCATTTACTTCAGCCGCTGCTGCAGTTGCATCCTGCGGAACAATAACAAGAACCTTTACACCTTTAGATATAAGACTTTCAACATTTGTTTTTTCAGTAGCGGTATCTCCGTTACTATAAAGAATTGTAGCACCTGGCAATGCTTGTTCGAATTGCTTCTGTGCCATTGGCCATCTTGATTCAGCTTTTGTTGGAAGCACTATACCAACATTTGAATACTTACCTGTACTATTTGAGCTTGTATTGCTTGAACTCGTATTACTTGAACTTGTATTGCTTGAGCCTGTGCTGCTTGAGCTTGTGCTATTTCCACAACCTGCAAATGCAAAAGTTGCAAAAACCATCAAAGCAACTACAAGCCATAACCTAAATGTTTTCATAAATACTATCTCCTTTCTGTTGTTTATATTTTCGCTATATATATTCTACAAACATCTTTATTTCGCCTCTAAACCATTTTTTGTTTTCGTTCATTTTTTTGCTTTAAATAATTTTATTTGAAATTTTATCTGGATTATTTTATGACAAAAAAATAAAGGCTTTAAGCCTTAAAAAAATCAATTGGTATATCTGTACACATCGTCGCGGCTATGAAAGCCATCTTTAATCACAGTATCGTCTATGTTAGTCTTGTCAACCGCTATTGGCTCCAGCTTGTAATATGGAACATTGTACTTCCCATCGTAAATCGTATTGCTTACGTTTAATTTCTCCCCTTTTGCCAATTTCACTGCCAACTTCGCCGCATCTCCAGCAAGTTTATCAATTGGCTTGTATATAGTCATAAGCTGAGTACCCTCTATTATTCTCTGACATGCAGCAAGGTCGGCATCTTGCGCCACAACAGCCACCTTGCCTGCCAGCCTGTGTTCTGACAATGCTTCAATTATGCCATTTGCCAATCCGTCGTCACCTGCAATTATTGCATCTATCTTATAATTTTCCTGTATATATTTTTCAGTAGATTGAAATGCGTATTCTGACATCCAGTTTGGAGACCATTCCTCTCCTAATATGCGTATGTCTCCGCTTTTAACCTTTGGAAGCAATACGCTGTCATACCCTTCTTTAATCATCTTTGTGTTGTTGTCATTTGTCGCACCATTTATTATGAGATAATTGCCTTTTGGATACCTTTTAATAAGATATTCTGCCATTAGCTTTCCGACCTTTACATTATCAAATGAAATATATAAATCTACATTTGAATTTAAGACAAGCCTGTCGTATGAAATAACCTTAACACCTGCTTTTTTAGCCATCTCCACCGCTGCAGAAGCTTTCTTAAGATCGTTTGGAACAATGACAAGCACGTCAATCTTCTTGTCCAACAAATATTTCACTTGCTTTAGCTGATCCTCGTCATCATTGTTTGCATTTTGCACAAAAACTTCTGCTCCCAACTCTTTCGCTTTTGCCATGAATATATCCCGATCCTTTACCCATCTTTCTTCTTTTAAAGTACCAAGGGAAAATCCTATCTTTATCGCATTTTTATCACTTGTATCGTCAACATATTTGCTAGCTTCATAATATTTGTAAATCCTGTTCCCTAATAACACCAGAAGAACTAGCAATATCAACGTAAGCAGCACTAATATCACATCTCTTAGTTTAATTTTCAAACGCAACACCTCCTTTTGATACTCTATTTTTGTAATCCGTAGGAGTCATGCCTGTCTCCTTTCTAAATATCCTGCTAAAATAGTTAGGATCATTGTATCCTACCTTAAAGCAAACCTCCTTTACACTTATGGTTTCGTCCTGCAAAAACTCTTTCGCCTTTTCTATTCTTACTCGAGTGATGTAATCAACAAAATTGCACTTTGTCTCTTCTTTAAACATCTTGCTGAAATAGTGATAGCTTATGCTTAGCATCTGGGCCACATCATAAAGTTTTACCTCTTTATGGTAATTTTTATTTATATAATCAATAGCCTTCGCAATAAGTCCCGTGTAGTATTTCTCCCTATTTCTGTGCAATTTCGTTATAACGTTTGATATAAATTTTGAAAACATATCTTTTAGGCTATCTATTTCGTCAGTCTTTAAAATATCGATAATCAAAATTTCTTCTAATACTGACGTAACATCACAGTACGTGTTGATTTTAGTCATAACTTCAATAAGAAGGCTAAAGACCTTCGATTTAATCTGTTCTACACTACCTTCATAGTTATGTTGCAATTTTTGAAAAATGCTGTTGACATTAATTAAAGCTCCGTCAATGCTATTGGATATGATATTTTCTACAAGCTCAGCCGTATCATAATTTAAACCAAGTTCTTTTGCTTCAGATAGCTTAATGTCGTCGAAATGTGTTATAGCGTCAGAACCTGTCTTTATGGCGAATAAAGCTTCATCATATGACTTCGAAAAATAAGCTGTCTCATATGGTCTGCCTATGCCTATTCTGACTCCTATCTCAAGGTTTCTCGTTTCTTTTAAAATCATTTCACAAAAGCTAATTGAATCATTTTTAATTATATATAGATCATCATAAGCTACTGTAGGAACATAGACTATTATCCTGTCAAGCAAAATAGTTGCAAGGCAATCTTTTAAACTTTTTATATATTCTTTAAGGTACATCAGATTTTCGTGCACTTTAACATTTCCCATAAAGATATCCGAATCTGTGCTATCTTTATCAAGCAAGACGACTACGGCAAAACCCATATCTAATTTAATATTAAATATATTTCCATAAAAATCAATATCTTCCTGCTTAAAATTAGACGATGATAAGGAATATATCATTTCATTTTCAATATAAGGCAGTATCGCTGTCATTTTTTCCTTCATTTCCAATTCTTTTGCCATATCTTCGCGCTTTTTTTCTATCAATCTTTTAACTTTTTTGACGGTATCTATGACCTTATTTTTATTTAGCGGTTTTAAAAGGTAGTCTACCACATCTAGGTTTATTGCTTCTTTTGCATAGTTGAAGTAATCATAAGCTGTGATTATGACAAACTCTATATCATTGTGGCTTTCCTTAATTCTCTTAATTGCCTCTATGCCATCTATGCCAGGCATTCTTATGTCCATGAATACAACATCAGGCTTTAACATGTGAGCTTTTTCTATGGCTTCTCTTCCCGATTTTGCAAAACCTACAACTTCCACATCTTCACAGTTATTATCAATGATAAATTTTACAGAATCCACCACTATCTGCTCATCATCTGCTATAAGTATTTTTATCATGCTGCACTACCCCTTCCATCAGGAATCTTTAAAGTCACCCTTGTTCCATATCCTATGCGGCTTTCTATCTCTATGACATCACTTATATTGGGCTTATTGTAGTATAGCCTTAAGCGGTTTATCACATTGTGCATTCCAATGCCTGTGACATGCTTATTCTCATCATTGTCAGGATCATCCGCAGCCAGAATCTTCTCAATACTTTCCTTAGGCATTCCCATACCGTCATCTATGACATCAATATGAATACTTTCTCCTACTCTTTTAATCTCTATCTTTATATGGCCATCTCCATCCATGTCTTCTATACCATGAATGAATGCATTTTCAACAACAGGCTGAACAATTGTACAAGGCACCTTTACATCTAAAAGTTTCTCATCTATGTCCGCCTGAAATTCCACCTTATCGCCAAATCTTGTCTTTAGAATGTACATGTAATTAAACACATTGTCTATTTCTTCTTTCAGCGTAACTGGTTTATCAAGTTTTCTAAGATTGTACCTAAAAAGATCCGCCACCTTTTCTATAAATTCAGATGATTTTTCTGCGCCCTCCATCATAGCGATTTGTGATGCGGCATTTAAAGTATTAAATAAAAAATGTGGATTTATCTGGGACTGAAGTGCCTTCAACTCCGATTCTCTCAAGATATTTTTCATCTTAAGGTTCTGCATCTCTTGTTCTTTAAGACGCTTTTCTACTTTAGCCTGCATTTTTATCTCATCTATATAATTTTTAATGTTAGTAACCATATTGTTAAAAGCATCAGCCAAGATATTAACTTCATCGTCTGTCTTTATTTTAATTGGATCTATGTCAAAATCTCCTTTTGAAATCCTCATTGCTGTGTCAGATAACTCTGAAATCGGCTTTGTTATCCTATATGTGTATATAATCGCTAACACGATATTTAAAACCACAGATATAACTATCAGAAAAATATTTAAAAAGCTTATAAAAACCATATTCTTAGATATTTTGTTGTACTTTATCGTACCTTCTTGAAGTTTATTGTACATTAAATTATTGATGTACAATTTTATATAATCATTTATTTTATTTGCTCTTGTGAAATACTCTATATATTCGCTACTTATTCTGCCTCTCTTGGCATTTACAGCTTTATCTGTCTCAGATAGAAGGCTTATTATCATATTGCCAATGTCCTTTTGCATGAGGCTGTCATTATCATATGTTGCTATGCTTATCATGTCTTCAGCACTATTGTTTAGCTTGTTGCTAATGGTGTAATAATTTAGAAGCGAATCGGAAGATTTTGTAGAAAGATACTTTTCAACTTCTGTTTCCAGAGAATTTATGTCGTTGTTAAGGCTGTTTAAGTAGACATAATCAGTAAAAATAGACTTTAACCTGTCTATTACAATTTTCGCATTATAATAAGAGTATATGCTTGTAATCCCCATAATAAGTGTAGTTATCAAAAGATGTGCAAATATTTTTCTTCTTATACCTTTAAACTGAAATAAACTCTTATTCACCATAACACCTACTAATCTTTTTGTTTTATCTTATCCTCATACTCTTTTACATTGTTTTTAGTTATTATATTTACGCCTGTGTCTATAAAAGTAGAAACATCGTTATTTTTTTTGATCTCAATCATGGCTTTAATGCTTTCATAACCCATCTTATATGGATCGCTCACCACTGTACCATAAATTATGCCTTTGTCAACGTACCTTAATATATCAGGCGTATCTCCATATCCAACTATAGATACTTCACCTACCTTGCTGAAATCCACCACCACTTGTGCGGCACCAATTGTATCCACAGAATCTGTAATGTACAAAGCATTTATACCATCGTTGCTATTTATGATGGATTGAGTTATTTCTTCTGCACTTAAAGCACCTAACTGTGACGTATATACCTTTGAAACTTTCATACCCGGTACACTGTTTATAATGCTTAAGAATCCATTCAGTTTTAAGTTCTGGCTTGTTGTATCATTTCCTACATCATTGCTCATGATAACAGCTATATTGGCTTTGCCTCCTGTAGACTGTTTCATAAGCTTTCCAGCTTCTTCTCCCAAAATAAAGCTGTTGGCACCTACAAAAGACTTCCTTTTGCTGTCTTTTAAATCATTTTCAATTGTAACAACAGGTATATTGTTTGCATAAGCTTCATCTATCAGCGTATTGAAGTCCCCATCATATGAAACATGTGTTATAATACCATCTACTTTTGATAAAACTGCTATATCGAGAAACTCCAATTCTTCGTTAATATTATTAAACTTTGGAGCATTAAATTCGACAGCGACGTTATAGTATTTTGCAGCATCTTCCGCACCTTTTTGCACTTCCTTCCAAAACGGATCCACCGAATTTTGTGCTACTAAATAAAAGTGATATAATGGTTTACCTGCTAAAACAGGTTCCTCGATCTGCTGAAATTTATATAAAAAAATGCTTAATACTGCAATTAGCGTTATCAATATCAATATTATATTTTTCTTAAAGAAATTAAAGATGCTATGCAACGTTTTCATAATTATTTCTTGCCCCCTACCCCTAAATATTACAACAGGGATTGAAATTTTTCAATAGTCACATATTAAGTCAATGTCACACAATATTTTATTCTACAAAAAACAAAAAATCCTCTTTCGAGGATTAATATGTGTCAAAGTGCTATTTATTTATAGCAAGTGTGGACTTGGAGACTTTCTTTATGATGTAGTATCCAATGACAGTAACTATAGTATTTACTACTGCTGTAGGTATTACAACCGTCAACATCAATAGATAAAATGGTCCTGGAAGCCCTGCTACAAGTGAAACAACTCCTAAAAAAACGGAACCTGAAATGATTGTCCCTATGATACCAACTACTCCAGCGATAATTCCTTCATTTACTCTATTTCTCAACACTTTAAGCATCAAAATTATGATTGTTGCTGTGACAAGTTTATCGATTGGATTTGCAATCTGACCTCCAGGCATAGATCCTGTCAATGCCGTCAATATTCCTGCGATGATCGCTGTTACATAATTGATTTTTAGATCGTCAACGATCATCAGTGATATGAAAAGCATTGAAAGCATAAAATCTGGCCTCATATTTAACATGAAAGCAGGTGTGATAAAATGCAGTACTACACCAATAGCCATAAGCAGTGCGCAAAGTACAAACTCCCTCAATGTCTTTCTTGTATCCACACTCTTCACCTCCCTCCTTAAAAAAATGCAAATTAAAAAGCCTTCCACCCCAAATGTAGGGGCGAAAGGCTACGCTTCCACGGTGCCACCCTTCTTAAGACAATATGTCTTATCTCTAAGCACACCAACATGTGCATCACATATAACGGTGTTTACCGGCTCGGCTACTACAGTTCACCTCGCATCTCACAGGCCCATTCGCTAAAGCTATAATAATCAGGCTCACACCATCCCTGACTCGCTTGTATTAGTCGCTTAAGCTACTATTCCTGATCATCGAAAAATCTTTTACTTTTTTATCATTATACAGCAATAAAATTGATTTGTCAATCATTTTTTAAATTTTTGGACAATATTCGCATTCGAAATTTTATCGCAATAAAAACAATCTCCTCAGCAAAAAAACTGAGGAGATATTGTGCTATCTTTGCACTGTCGGCCTAAACATGTCTAAAACTCCTAATACTACGTGAGCCAATCCAAAGCCAGTAATTCCAGCACCCAGCATTCCACCTGTCATAAGTCCCGCAGCCGTTACAGCCGCTCCAACGCCAGTAACAACCCAACTCGTAGTTCTTCCATTCATAATATGCGCCTCCCCAATCAATATTGTTTGTAAAAAAAGAAAAAAATATGACTGGAAAGGAAGTTTTAAAATAAAAATTTTTATTATTGTTATTCAGCTTTTATCACATAAATCTTTGATCTAAAATCTGCACTATCACCTTTATCTCTATTAAATATTTCAAGATAAAAATTATCTAAAGGTAATCCAGAATACATCAATTCATCACCATAATAACATTCTGAACTACCTACAATTCTATACAAATACTTTGTATTAAGTCCCTTAAGACGCAATTTTTTTAAACCTTGATTTGGTTGTGCTAATACTTGATAATATCCTATAATTGCTTCTTTAAGATCCTCAGAAACAACCATCCATGATGTTATATTTCCATCACCTTCAAAAGGACTATTTATTCGATAAAAAATTCCTTTGTGAATTAATTCTCTATACTTTTTGAAAAATTTTACTTGTTGTCTTATCTTTTCTTTCTCTTTATCCGTTAGTTTATTCAAATCAAGTTCATAACCAAATGTACCAAAATAAGCCACATTAGCTCTTGTTTCTATTGGAGTAATTCGACCTACTTGATGATTAGGTACATCCGAAACATGTGAACCAATAGAATTTATTGGATAGCAAATAGAAGTACCATACTGTATTTTTAATCGCTCAATTGCATCTGTATTGTCACTTGCCCATGCCTGAGGTGCATAATAAAGCATTCCTGGATCAAATCTACCTCCACCACCAGCACAAGATTCAAACAATACATCTGGAAATTCAGATGTCAACCTTTCATAAAGAGAATATACTCCTAATATATATCTATGAAATACTTCTCCTTGCCTTTCTGGAGGAAGCACAACAGAATATGGTTCTGTAATATTTCTATTCATATCCCATTTTACATAAGAAATAGGTGCTTCCCGCAATATTTTTGATATCATCTCATATATGTAATTTACGACTTCATTTCTTGAAAAATCAAGGACATACTGATTTCTACCGTGAGAGACTTTTCTTCCAGGCACTTTGATTATCCAATCCGGATGTTGTTTAAAAAGATTACTATCTTCATTAACCATTTCTGGCTCAATCCAAAGTCCAAACTTCAGCCCCATTGCCGTTATCTTATCCGCTAAGCCTTTAATACCATTTGGAAGCTTTTTTTTATTTTCAAACCAGTCTCCAAGTGAAGAAGAATCATCATTTCTATTTCCAAACCATCCATCATCTAATACAAAAAGTTCTATTCCTAATTCGTTTGCTGCTTTTGCAAGTTCCAATATTTTTTCTTCATTAAAATCGAAATAAGTAGCTTCCCAATTATTAATAAGTATTGGTCGAATTCCATCCCTAAATTTCCCTCTTACTAGTCTATTTCTATAAAGTTTATGAAAAATTTGACTCATGCCATTTAATCCTTTATCAGAATAAACCATAACGGCTTCAGGTGTCTGGAAGCTTTCGCCAGAATCTAAAACCCAGCCAAAATTAAAAGGATGTATACCCATAATAACGCGTGTCACGTTATCATAGTCAACTTCTACCTGTGCAAGGAAATTTCCACTATATATTAAGTTAAATCCAAATACTTCTCCTTCATCTTCAGTAGTCCAAGGACGTTTTAAAGCTATAAAGGGATTCTGCTGAGCGCTGCTTGCACCTCTTATGCTGGATACTGATTGTATTCCCGGTTGAAGTTTGCGATGTTTAATGTATCTCTCTCGTGCCCATGCGCCTGATAAATGAAGCATATCGTAATCAGCATCTGGCAAATCAATGCTCATGCTCATTGCTCTCATCAATTTTAACTTCTGTTTTCCATTGTTTGTAAATTTAGCACTTCTTGTTATTACTGCATACTCTTCAAAAATTGTATATATTAATATTAGATCCATATTAATTAGACTATCTTTTAGCCATATCTCCAGTGTTAGTGCTTCAGAATCATTTTCACTGTAAGTTGAGGGAAGCCCATCAAGTTCTGGCTTTCCGTTGTATATTTTATGATTTTGATACTCAAAATTCGTTATTATACTCCCATTTTCCTGCTTTACTTGATATGCAGGCTCTCGAAAATCAGTCGTTCCATAAGATGGATATTCTTGTCTTAACAAATCTAAAGAAAACTTAAAATCGTCTTTAAAAACATACGCGGTATATGCTCTTGGCAATACATTCATAAGATGCCCAAAAGATTCTCTATGATTTAATCGCTTCCCAAAATATAAATGTCCAAGCTGATTATTTTTCATTATCTTTATTATATAGCTTATATAATCGTTCTGTAGATGAAATTCTCTTTCTGTTTCATTATAGTATATTTTCACTTAACCCACCTTCTTATTCGACTTTTACCATTACATTTTTTTCTCCTAAAGACCTAGACCTTACTTTTATATTAATTACACCCGATTCATTTATAGTTTCAACCCAAAATGCTATTGCCCCACCTATAAGTGCTACTTCATTTGGCCCCTGAAGCTTCGCAGGTCCTTCTATTTCTATTTTAATTACTTCATTAATAAATGGCAAAAGATTTCCGTACTGATCAAGTATTTTTACTACAATTCTAGTTGCATCTTTTTGAGAAGCATCAAGCAAAAAATCATCTGGCATAACACACAATTCAGTTGGGACAGGTTCGGTTGAGTATTTTTTTTCGATAACCACATTATTTTTATAAAATCCTCTTAAATATAAGTCTTCCCATTTCATGCCCCAAGAACCTACTTCTTCAGGCTTTATAATTGAATAATCTATTATCACTGGTGGATATGGTATACCTTTATATTCGTCTTTTTTCGGAAATATTTTATCTATTTTTGTCTTACTGCCATATTGCAACTCAATATAATCGCAATTAGTAAATATAACAAGCGGTATAACACCACCGATACTTCTTTCACCTCTAGCCCAAAATGTCACAGGTTCCAATACAGGTTCTACATCTGGAGACACCTGTGATTTGTATACATATGACGCAAACTTATTGTTAATTAAAAATTTTTATAAAGCGTATTAAAAAAAGAACGGCACTTTGCCATGCCATTTTCCTATCACCTTACAAGCCAGCCGCCATCGACAGCCAATACGTGTCCGTTTACATAGTCTGAAGCTTTACTTGCCAAAAATACTAAAGCTCCCATCACATCAAACGGATGACCCCATCTTCCTGCAGGTATCCTTGAAAGTATCTCGGCATTTCTGCTTTCATCAGCTCTTATTGGAGCAGTATTGTTGGTTTCAATATATCCTGGGGCTATTGCATTTACCTGTATGTTTTTATCCGCCAATTCATTTGCAAAAGCCCTTGTAATTCCCACGACGCCATGCTTTGATGCTGTATACGCCGGCACAAATTTTCCGCCTTGAAACGAAAGCATTGAAGCTATGTTTATGATTTTCCCTCCACCTTGTTTAACCATTACCTTAGCCACTTCATGGCTTAAATAATACACTGCATTTAGATTGATGTCTAAAACAGCCTTCCAATCTTCATCTTTGTATTCAAGCAGAGGAGATCTTTTTATTGTACCTGCATTGTTTACAAGTATGTCTATCTTGCCATAAACCTCAAGACATTTATCTACAACTGCATTTATATTCTCTCTAATCGATAAATCCGTCTGAAAGAATTCTACCTTTTTCCCTTCTTTTTCGATAAGCTCTCTCGTTTCATCAAAGCGATTATTATGAGTAACTATGAATAAATCAGCTCCGGCTTTTGCCAATGCCACCGCATATCCTTGTCCTAATCCTGTATTCCCACCTGTCACGATTGCTACTTTTCCGTCCAATCTGAAAAAGTCCATTGAAAAGTCATTAATGCTAAACATAATTAACCCCTTCCTTATCTTAGATCTTTTGTAGGTATAGTATCCATATCAGTGAATGTCTGATTCTCGCCTACCATTCCCCATATAAATGTGTAATTCTTTGTACCTACGCCTGAGTGAATCGACCAGCTGGGTGATATGACCGCTTGCTCATTTTTGACGACAATATGCCTTGTCTCATTTGGCGTGCCCATAAAGTGAAATACAACATTATCTTCGTCTATATTGAAATAAAGATAGACTTCCATCCTTCTGTCATGGGTATGGCACGGCATTGTATTCCATATACTACCAGGTTCTAATATAGTCATGCCCATGACTAATTGACAGCTTTGGCATACCGCAGGGTGGATGTACTGATTTATAGTTCTCTTATTGCACTCCTCATCAGTGCCTGCTTTTACTTTATTTGCATCGTTTAAGCCTATTTTAACTGTAGGATAACTCTTATGGGCTGTAGCGCTATTGATGTAAAACTTTGCAGGCTTTGAAGCATCTACGCTTTCAAAGCTTACTTCCTTTACCCCCATGCCTACATACAGGCCATCGCTATTTTTCAGCTCATACTTTTTGCCATCTAAATTCACGATGCCCGTTCCGCCTATATTAATTATGCCCATCTCTCTCCTTTCCAAAAAATAATCTGTCCCTAATTCTTTGCTTGTCTCAAGGCGAAGCACCTCATTTATCGGTACAACGCCTGCCACAATTATCCTATCTACATGGCTGTAGATCATATTAATCTTACCTGTCTCGAATAGATTCTCAATTAAAAAATGTCTTCTCAATTCAGATGTATCATAGTGCTTAACGTCTTCATAATGAGTTGCATACCTTATCTCCATAAAAATCCCTCCTGATTTTTCTGTTACCGTTAACGTAACATCTAAATAAAGTATACTCTTTATTTTGGAAATAGTCAATGACACTATCAACTTTCCCTTAAAGATTTTCTTACCACAAGCTGTGGTTTGAGAATTATTTTCTTCGAAATTGTCGCGCCACCTGTTAATAGATTCAACATTGTTTCTGCAACTACTTTACCCATTCGACTTCCATTTTGATCCACCGTAGTCAATGGAACAGGCAACATAGACGATTGCTGAATATTGTCATACCCTGCAATACCTATATCATCTGGTATTTTAATATTGTTTAAATAGCAATATTTTATGACTCCTAAAGCAACGGTATCATTTATCGCAAATATGCTGTCAACGCCTTTTTCAATTAGAACTTTTGCCAAGTTAAATCCATCATCAAAAGTAGCGTCACTTTCTAAGATAATATCGCTCTGATATTCCATGTTATTTTCCGCCAGCACATCTTTGTATGCTCTCAACCTTTCATTTGAAGCACTGGAGCTTGTTGGTCCAAGTATAACCCCAATCTTCTTGAATCCTTGTTTTACCATGTGCCGTATTATCTCTGATGCTCCATGATAGTTATCATTGCCGACAAAGTTCGCATTAAGCCCATCCACGTAATTATCTGCCATAACAAGCGGTACTTCCTTTAAAATTTTTTCATAATCTTCTTTCTTTGGCTTTACAGGGAAAATAATTATGCCGTCAACTCTGCCTCCTGCCAAAAAGTCGAGATACCTTTTTTCCTCTTCTTTTTTTCTGTCGCTATTGCAAAGCAAAAGCCCATAACCATGAAGGCTTAGATATGAGCTGACGCCTTTGCTTACCTGTGAATAATATTGATTTGTTATATCAGGTATAATGAGCCCTATCATGTTGGTTTTCTTTGTGACGAGGCTTCTGGCAGCAAAATTAGGCCTGTATCCTAATTCTTCACAAGCTTTCAATATTCTTTCTTTCGTTTCTTTTGATATTTGACCGCTGTTATTCAATGCTCTCGATACAGTCATGGCTGAGACTCCACAGTATTTTGCTACATCTCTTATGTTAACCAAACCAGTCCACCCTTTTTCAAATGATGTATCTAATCATTTTTTCTTTTATTATAATTTATTTTTCCTCAAATAAAAAGTGCAGAAGAAATCGTCCTCTGCACTATCCATCTTATTTTAGCATTCAAGGTATTTTTTAAGGGTATTTCTCACTGCGCCAGTATCAGATATAAGCTCTTTAAAGTAGCTTTCTACCATCTCGCCTAATCCTGCTTCGTATAAATCGAGTCCAAATATTTGCTTGTTTGATAAAATCGGTCTTAGGTTGTCCTTAACTGATTCTACGTCCCCAAGCTTTATATTTGACACATGGGATTTCAAATCATTTAAAAGTGGATCTGGACTTAGTGCCATTTCATTGCCGTTATCGTCAATACTCATCAAATACCTGCACCATCCTGCTATGACTAACGGTATATACTTTAAGCTTTTTACATCAAGATCGCTTCTTTGCATGTATGATTTTATCGTCTCTCCAAATCTTATACCCATCTTTTGCGATGTGTCTGTGGCAATTCTCTGAGGTGTATCAGGCATGTACGGATTTGGCAGCCTTACTTCGATTACTTCTTTTATGAATTCTTCTGGGTCAAGCACTTTAGGATTTATGACAACAGGCATGCCTTCCACATATCCCACTTTTTCAACAAGCTTTTTTAAGCAACTATCTTTCATCTCATCAGCAATCGTCTTGTAATTCAAAAGGCATCCGTATATAGCCAATGCTGTGTGAAGCGGATTTAGGCATGTGGTGACTTTCATCCTTTCGACTTTTTCTACGGTTTCTTTATCAGTTAAGATGACCCCAGCTTCTTCTAATTTCATTCGCCCATTTGGAAATTTGTCTTCTATGACAAGGTATTGAGCTCTTTCCGCATTAACAAAAGGCGCAATTACGGTATTTTTCGAAGTTGTTATTATGTCCATATCCTCTAAGCCACTGTCTTCAAGAGATTTCTTGACTATCTCATGTGGCCTTGGAACGATTTTATCAATCATACTAAGCGGGAAAGAAACCTTCGATGGATCGTTTAAGTATTTAATAAATCCATCTTCCACATAACCTTTCTTCGACCATTCCTCTGCTATAGTCATCACTGCACTTTTAAGTCTTTCGCCATTTCCAGAAAAGTTATCAAGGCTTACAAGTGCCAATGGATGCCCACCTGCTTTGTACCTTGAATAAACCAGAGATGTAAGCTTTGACACTACATTTTTCGGCCTTTCAGGACCTGCCTCAATGTCTTCTGTGACTTCTTTTATAAAATTGCCTGAGAAATCTTTAAGATTATAGCCTTTCTCTGTTATTGTCATGCTTACTATCTGCAATGATTGATTTTTGAAGATGTCGTTTAATTTAACCCATTGAGCTTCGTTTGATGGATCTGCCATTACAATATCGGCAATGCTTCCTACGACTTCTTTTTCCAGTGTGCCATCGGCATTCATGATGACTCTCAATCCCAAATTGTCGTAAGGCTTATATATTTTCTCAGAGACTTCAAAATCGTAAGATTCAACTGCAATTATTCCTGTGTCTATAAGATCTTTGTTCAAGAGGGTTTGCATAAGCATTGCTATAAACCCTCTGAATATGTTGCCTGCACCAAAGTGAATCCATGTAGGCCTTTTCGCTGTAACATCGATCATCTTTTCTACGTCAAACTTTGGAAGCTTTATGCCTGCATCTTCCCATTTTTTTCTATCTTTTAGCTCAGCCCTTCTTAATTTCATAAATTAATCCCCCTCATATTTAATCCTGCTGCCACTCGGTGTGGAATATTCCATCCATGTCAATCCTCTTGTAAGTATGTGCACCAAAGAAATCCCTCTGCCCTTGTATCAAATTAGCAGGAAGGTTTTCCTCTGACATGCTGTAGAAATAGTCAAGAGAAGCATTTACTGTAAGCATAGGGATGTAATTATCTTTAGCAAGTTTTGTCACCTTCTTAACTGCATCTATTTTTTCTTCTAAGAATTTCACAGATTTCGGGTTAAGAAGCAAGTTATCATTATCTTCTGAGATTATCTCCATCAAAAAGTCCAGAAGCCTTGCCCTTATGATGCAACCACCTTTCCAGATTCTCAAAACTTCTTTTAAATCTATGCCATAACCATAGACTTTTGACGCCTCTGATATAAGCCACATGCCTTGCGAAAATGATGAAAATACTGAGAACAACAGCGCATTTTTCAAATCTTCTACGACTTCGTCTTTATTTAAGGCATTTTCAGGATAGTTTCTATTGACCATTTTCGAAAGCCTTACCCTGTCATCTTTAAAGAAGGAAAGAGTTCTGCCGACAACAGCAAGATTTAAAGATGGCGTAGGAATGCCTAAATCAAGAGACGTCTCTGCGGTCCACTTGCCTGTTCCCTTTTGCTCTGCTTCATCAAGTATGAGCTCTACCAAAGGCTTACCTGTCTTGTCGTCTTTGTGCTTCATTATCTTATAAGATATTTCCATCAAGAATGAATTAAGCTCTCCGTTATTCCACTTCTCGAAAATATCTCCGATTTCTTCACTGGTAAGCTTTAAGACTTTTCTCATTACGTCGTACACTTCTGATATTGACTGCATTATAGCGTATTCTATTCCATTGTGCACCATCTTTACAAAGTGCCCTGCAGAATCATTGCCAACATATGTGCAGCATTCTCCAGAATCAGTCTTTGCTGCTATCTTAAGAAGCAACTCCTTTACCATTTCATAAGCTTCTTTTGTTCCGCCAGGCATAAGTGACGGTCCATTTAATGCGCCAAATTCTCCGCCAGATACACCCATGCCTAAGTAATGTATTCCTTTGTCCTTTAGCTCTTTTATCCTTCTGTCAGTATCTTTAAAGTACGAATTACCGCCGTCTATTATGAGGTCTCCTTCATCAAGGTATGGCAAAAGCTCATGAATCACGTCATCTACTGGCTTTCCCGCCTTCACCATGAGTATTATCTTCCTGGGCTTTTCCAAAGACTCAACGAATGACTTTATGTCGTAGTACGGATAGATTTTCTCATCCTTTACTTTTTCTTTAACGAATTTTTCAGTCGTCTCATGTGATCTGTTGTAACCAGAAAGGCTGTAACCTTTTCTGGCTATGTTTAAAGCTAAATTCTGTCCCATTACTGCAAGGCCTATCAATCCTATATTGTTCATTTCTCTTACCTCCAATTTTTATAGTTTGTTGTGAACTTCAAACAAGTTTTTAAGCTCTCTTGTCATAAGCTTAAAGAATTGAAATCCCTTTTCATACTGCTGTACCTTTTCCTCTTGAGGCATGAACACTTTCTTAATCTTCACCATCTTGTAAGTTGCCTCTAATACATCTTTATAGACTCCTAATGCACAAAATCCCAACAAAGCCGAGCCTAAAAGCTCAGGTTCTTCCACATTTGATACCTTTATAGGCAGTCCCAATACAGATGAGAAAATTTCCATCCAAAGCTCAGAGTTTGTGCCACCACCTCCAGCTCTTATCTCTTTTATATTTATATTATTGTCTTTTACTGCCTCAAAAAGCATTCTCAATGAATATGCAACGCCTTCTAAACCTGCCTTTATCAAATGCCCTTTTGTGTGACTGTTTTTCAATCCAAAATAGACGCCAGAAGCTATGTTGCCAATTTCTTTGTCCCTCTCTCCTGTGATATAAGGCAGGAAAAACAGATTGGACGTATCAGCACTTAATGCTTCCTTTGTCAATTCGTCATAACTCATGTTAAAGATATTGTCTCTAAGCCACCTTAAAATTATGCCTGCATTGTTGATGGCCGCTCCTACAAACCACTTTCCTGATGAAAGGTAGTAAGTTTGAAGCCTCATTAAATCTTCTTTATCTAAAACGGCTTCTGGATACGCAACTCTAAACATTCCTGTTGTGCCTATGTTTATTGCGCCAACTCCATCGTCAAATGCTCCAATGCCTATTCCTACAGCGCCACCATCGTACACGCCAGGCAGCAGCTTTACATCCCCATTCAATCCTAAAAGCTCTTTCGATTTGTCGGGAAGGTCAGCTAAAATCACATCTGAAGGCACAATCTCAGGAAGCCTATCCTCGTCTATGCCTAAGGCACCAAGTGAGTAGCTATCCCATTTAAGGGTATTTATATTCATCATTCCTGTGGCAGATGATATGCTAGGTTCTGTATACGGCTTATTTAAAAGCTTTGATATGATGTAGTCTTTTGAGCTTAAAAAGTATTTTGATTTTTCAAAAATATCTCTTCTCTTTCTCTTAAGCCAATATATCTTAAAAAGCGGCGCATGGAACGTAGGAGCAAATCCAGTCCTCTTGTACATCTCATTTACGTCAATATCGTTTAGCAATTCTTCGTAAGTTTCTTTCGACCTTGTATCAAGAAGCGTCATTATGCCTGTCAATGGCTCTAAATTCTCATCGACAGGTACAAGGCCAAACATGTACGTAGACGGTATGACAAGAGAAATCGCATCCTCATAACCTTTCGACGCTTCTTTAGCCGCTTTTACAAAAGTAGAAAACAAGACTTCAGGATCGTGTTCCGCTTTCCCGTCGTCGCCTTTAAAAAGTGGTATCTCACACCTATAAAGGTTTAGCACATTTCCTTCCTTGTCTACGACACCTGCTTTAAGATTTGTGGTGCCTATATCTATACAAAGAGCTAATCCCCTATCCATATTAATCCTCCACGACTATAATTTTATCACTCCGTCAGGCTCTTGACCATTCAATACTTTCTCTATGTCTGATACAACTTTGTCGCCCATGCCTTTTAAGCATTCTCTTGTGTAAGCAGATATGTGAGGCGTTATCACCACATTCTCATATTTCAAAAGTGGATGATTCTCGTCTATAGGCTCGTTTTCTACAACGTCTAATCCAACACCTGCCACTTTTCCATCGTCGAGAGCTTTCATCAAAGCCTCGTTGTCTATAAGCTCCCCTCTGGCTGTATCTACAATGTAGACACCGTCTTTCATCATAGAAAATTGCTTAAATGATAGCATGTGGTAATTGCCTTTATTAAGAGATGCATTTAAGGATATCATGTCTGCTGCTTTTAAAAGTTCTTCTAATGTCTCTACAGGTTCAGCACCTCTTTCACGTATCAAACCAGATGGCACGTACGGGTCGTAAGCTATAACTTTTGCATTAAACCCATACCTGAGTATTTCACAAACTCTGCTGCCTATATTGCCAATACCTATTATGCCTATAACTTTGTCCCTTAGCTCTGCGCCCATGAAGCTAGCTCTTTCACTCCACTTGCCATCTTTTACTTTAAGGGATGCTCCTCTTACTTTCCTGACCACATCCAATAAAAGCGTCACAGCCGACTCTGCTACAGCTTCTCTTTCAACATACCCATCGACTTTTGTGACGTACGTACCTTTCTCTTGAGCACTTTTTATATCGATATTATCATACCCAATGCCATGCCTTGTAATAAGCAGCGTCTCATCCTTGTGCTCAAAAAACTCTTTATCGTAGTAAGGCTTGACGCTGGCTACAATGATAGAATATCCCATAAGCTTCTCTGCCAGTTCTTTGCCGTGCATGTCGTAAGGGAATTGGAATCTGTCAACTTCCCCAAATTTTTTTAACTTCTCCAAATGCTCAGGAAAGTTCCTGCCAAAACTGCTGGAATTTACAATCGCTATTTTCACACCCATTTTTTTCTCCTCCTAAGATTTATTTTTCATAGAATATTTCTTTCAAATGGTTTTCTATGTTATCAGAAACCATTTTATAATGTTCTTCTTCATAATCGTAAAGCATGTCTTTAATCTCTTTCCCCTTTAAGTCAAGCAAAACACCAAAGGATATGTGAAAAAGCTGCTTTATCTCTGGTCTAATCATAAATTCTGGATTATCAAGCTCAGGTTCATCTTTAAAGTCATCCTTTTTAATCAAAACCTTGTACGATTTTTTGCTTTCTTCCAGATTTGATAAAGCTATCTTGTAAAGTTCTCTGTAGAACTCCTTGTCAGATTTGTAAATGAGATTTACAGCCTGTAGCCAACTTGTGCCAGACGTCTTTATGTGAAAATTCTTCTCAGTTGTCTTGCTAAAAATCTTGTAAATGCTAAATTTATCGCTGCCTGAATGTAAGCTAAGCTTATAACCGCCTATTAACTTAGTAAGATCGTAATGTTTTTTAAGCTCTCTTTCAAATTCATTTACGTCTCCTACGTAGTCAATGGCCTTTTCAAATTCACCAGGAAATTTAGGTGCAATGCTAAAAAAGTCGATGCCATTCCGATGGAGATACTCTGCTACAAAAAGGTGATCCTCCAAAGTCGTCACTTTTCCGCCTTCATCGATGGAGATTTCAAGGTCAAAGTCGTTAAGTTTTTCTTTTAAGATGTCATTTACTTTCTCCACAAACTTCATTGCAGTCTCATAGGCTACAGCAGACTTTAAAAGCTCGTCTTCTGAGACTAAATGACCACCAAAACCCACATTTAGAGATTTGCCTGAAAAATCTTCCACAATCTTTCTGCTTACATCTGACAATGTTTCTGCCTTTTCTTTGATTTCTGATGACGTTGCACCGCTTACATCAAAAAGCTGTTCACTTAAGTCCAGCGTGTACATGGTGTAACCAGCATCTATGCCTTCTAAAAGGTACTTCTCATCCTTTATATGGTCTGCATCAGCCCCATAATGGCCTATATATCCTGTCTCCAAGACACCTAACACTACTTTTAAAAGCACATCTTTAAAGTTCCTGTTTGTCTTTACAAGCTCTCTTGGGGATTGCTGCGCCAAAATAGGGAATACATTGAATTTTTTTAAAGCATCAAGCTGTGCTGCTGTTACCATCCCAAGCCTGTCACCTGTGCCAAATGAGGCATTTTCCCTGCATATAGTAGGCCCTATGTGAAACCTGCCGTTTAATGTCACATAGTTATCGAAGGTAAAAGGATAAACATTAAATTGGAGGCTGTCGCTTATTTTCTTATTCTCTGAAAAGTATGGTTCTTTAAGCTTCAACTCGTCATTAGACAGTATGCCGATCATTTTTTCCTTTTGCTTTTTCACTACAAATATATATGTGTTTTCACCAAGCTTCCTTAAAGAATCTGGATATATCTGAAACCCGCTTTCTTTAAGCACGGATGATACATTTCCAACCATTTCTCATCTCTCCTTTCAAATCGAAAAACATGCTAATTAGCCAAATCTATTACAACATGATTTTTCAAATCATCTATCACATCCATGTTTTGCACTCCTGACGTTATAACCCTATCAACATCACCTATATTGCAAAATGACACCATAGCATCTTTGCCAAATTTACTGCTGTCGACGACGACAATCGATGTTCTTGAAGATCCAATCATAGACCTTTTGACTTCTGCCTCAAAGATATCAGACGTGGTAAATCCCTTTTCTAACGACACTCCCGCTGCTGCGAGGAAGGCAATGTCAGCATTGTACTTTTTTACGTACTCTACAGCATCTGGACCTATTAAAGAATAATTGACGTTTTTAAGATTTCCGCCTGTCACGTGTAAAGTTATATTTGTGTTTCTTGCAAGTTCGGCAGCTATGTTAAGTCCATTGGTTATGATCGTGATATTCTTTAAGCCTTTGTAGTTAATATACCGTGCTAACTGATAAGTAGTAGACCCTGCATCAAGAAAAATGCTCATTCCCTCTTTAATCGCATCTATTGCTTTATTGGCTATCTTCTCTTTTTCTTCGATGTTTTCTTCCATCCTGAATAAGAGTGGAGGAACAACGATGTTTTTCTTTAGCACGCCACCGCCGTAGTTTCTCTCTATAAGCCCTTCTTTTTCAAGCTCATCTAAGTCCCGTCTTATGGTCTCATCTGACACTTGAAACATCTCACAAAGCTCTGATACTTTTACAGATTTTTCCTTCATGAGTATTTCTTTTATCTTATTTCTTCTCGTGGAAGCCAGCATATGACACCATCCTATACAAATTATCATCTATCTTAAACTCATCATTTATTATCAAAAAGAACGAATAACTTTTTCTAACTCTATATTAACATATATTCGACGTAAAACCAACAATTCCTCCTTAAAATCCAAAAATTTTTATGTGGTTTTTGTGGTATTATTGGACTACGATTTCGTATTTACCCTTAAGATACGAAATCCCACTTTTTATAAATGTGCCTTTTGTGTTTTCCATCAAGATGTTTATATACGGTTTTGCGTACTTTAAAAACTTGAATATTGTTTCGTAATCCAGCAGTCCCTCACCTACAGGCACAAATTCAAACTTTCCTTCATTCATCGAAAAATCTTTCGCATGTACTGCTACAATCCTATCTCCAAACAATCTAAAGGCCTCTTCAAAAATAATCTTTTGGCTTTTGTAATTTTCCTCAGTCAAAAGGTTGGCCGGGTCAAATATGACTTGCAAATTGCTGGACTTTACATCATCTATAAGCCTCCTCATGACTTTGGGAGAGTATATGGGATGGTTGACACCTGGCTCTATGCCCACTATGACTCCAAATTTTTCAGCTTCCTCAACTAATTCAGATACGCTTTTCACCACTTCATTGTAAGCATCTTCTGTGAAATTATCAGTCGTGTATCCCATCTTCTCATGCACATTGCCTGTCTCTGTAGCAACAATGCTGCAACCAAAATCCCTTGCATACCTTAAATGTTCTTTAAAAAGCTCCAATAACAACCTCCTTTCGCTTAAATCTGGATGAATGATGTTTACATAGCAGCCCAACACTGCAATTTGAATGTTATGACTTCTGAAATGGCTGCATATATAGTTAGCCAAGCCTGGTGTCAGACTTCCATTTTTAATGTTAAGTTCTGGAAATGATTTATTTAAAGCCAATTGAACCGAAGAAAGTCCCAATTTCGAAACCTCTTCAGGCAGTCTTTCCAAAGATAATCCTATTAGATCATGCGCTCTTATTCCTAAATTCATGAAATGCACCTCTACACAATTGCTTTTTGCCACTTGGTACCCCTAAGCCTTATAAGGTAAAGAGTCCCTCTTACTGCCCAGTCTGTAAACATGCCTATCCATACTCCTACAAGTCCAAATTTCATCACTACTCCAAGTACATATCCTAAAACTATCCTAAAAGCCCACATGCCTATTATAGATGTCATCAATGTGTACTTGGCATCTCCTGCACCTTTTAAGCCTGCAGGCAGCACAAATGACAATGACCATAAAACCATACAAGCTAAATTAAGTCTAACGACTTTCACAGCGATATCTATGACGTCCTGATTTGTGGTGTATATAGATACAAGAAATCTTGCAAAAGGAAACGACACTGCACCAAGTATACCCATACATATACTGGCAAGCCACGTCATGTAGTAAAGGGACTTTTTTGCGGCTACAGGATCGCCACTGCCCATATCCTGTCCTACGACTATAGTAGAAGCTATGCTTAAAGCGTTGCCGGGAATATTGAATATCTGTTGCACAGAAAAACCTATGGAATTTGCTGCAATTGATGCAGTGCCAAAAAGCACAACAAATACTTGCGTTATCAATTTGCCACCGCTAAATAGAAGCGACTCAAGGCCGGCAGGAAGTCCTATGTTAAAGATAGATCTAAGCATTTTCATGTCAGGTTTGTAATGGCGCAAATCGTAAAGCTTCACAACACTTGTACCCTTAATCAAGATGTACAATGCTACTATAGCACCAATGAGTCTGGACAATCCTATGCCTATTGCAGCACCTTCCACACCTAAGCCTTTGAGATTAATCATCTTTATGCCATATATGAATGCGTAACTTAATATGACGTTTAAGACATTTATAAACACGTTTATATACATAGGTGTCTTTGTGTCGCCAGCACCTCTTAATACCCCAAATGCTACCAACTGAGCTGTTATAAATGGGTATGTTACAAGGCTTATGCTTAAATACAATATAGTATTGTCAAATACGATTTTTTCTGCTTTGCCAAAAAGCAAAAGCACTATAGGATGCCTTAAAATCCATATGAGAATCGTAATAAATATGGTTATAAGCTCACCTGAATACATTATCTGTTTGCTGGCTTCATTTGCCGCCTTTTGATTTTTCTGCCCCACATACTGTGCTACAACGACAGTTCCACCAACTGCAAGAGCCGAAAAGAATCCTATTAAAATGTTATTTATAGAATCAGCCATCCCGATAGATGAAATTGCCTCTTTTCCAAGTCTGCTGGCCAATATTGTATTTATTATGCCCATAGAGCTTATAAACGTCTGCTCCGTTATTATAGGTCCAATAAGTTTGAGTATGTCTTTCTTGATAATCATCTATTAACATCCTTTTAGCTAAATTCAAACTGGAAATATAACCCTTGACACATAAATGACCAAAGTCAAAGTGATAGTGCTAAGCAGTGTTGAAACCATGACCAACTGCGACGCATAGTCTTTGCAATTATCAAATTCTACGGCAATTAAAGCAGTGTTTACTGCGGAAGGAGTAGAAGATGATATCATCAATGCCTGTGCCACAACGCCAGAAAAACCGAATATCTTTATTAAAAGAAATGCGATTATAGGGCCACCCAATAGCCTTGTGACTGCTGATAAATAGACTTCCTTGTTTTTAAAGCTTATATTTGTATACGAAAGTTGAGCGCCTAAAGATATAAGTGCAAAAGGCACAAAAGCATTTTTGATGTACTCAGCAGCAGGCCATATTGGTATTTTTGTCAAATCAACAGGCAACAGTTTTAAAAGCAAGGCCGCTGGAATTGCGTAAATTGTTGGCATAGAAAATATCTTTTTCATGCTGTCTTTAAAGTCCATAGATGCACTGCTGGCCAGAAAAAATCCTATGCTGTTTGTAAATATGTTTTGTATCAAAAGCACCATTATCTGTGCGGTAATCGCCATGTTGGCGTAAGGAGTCTTTCCATGTATCAAATACGGTCCCGTAGTAAACACAAGTGTTATAAGCGACAGCCCTATATTGCCGGAATTGTAAAACATGATGGAATTCCTAAAGGCATTTTTATAGCCTTTGTCATAGTTTCTAAACTTAGCTATGATGCTGCCGATTGCCACATTTGCCAGAAGCATAGATATGGCAAATACCAACACTTTCATCATGTCCAATGGTATCTTAGTAGTATAAATATTTACAAATATAAATCCCGGAACAAAGACGTAAAAATTTATCTTGCTAAAAGAATTAACGTCTAACTTAAACTTGCTGCCAAGGACATATCCTATAAATATTATCAAAAATATAGGAAGAATATCAGATGTCAAAATGTAGTAAAATATTCTCACATCATTCACCTTTGCTTTTCAATTTACAATGTCACACCTGACTTGAAAATGGCGATTTCTTTGAAATTATTCTTCTCATTGTTGACTTTATCGCCGCTGGCTACTTTTAAAACGTAGTTTACCAATCTATCTAAGACTACATCTATCCCTTCATCTTCTATGAGCGTTCCTGCGTTAAAATCGATCCAATTTTTCTTCTTCCTATAAAGCTCCGTATTAGTAGAAATCTTTAAAGTAGGCACAAATGTGCCAAAAGGCGTTCCCCTTCCTGTTGTAAAAAGTATCAAATGGCATCCTGATGCGGCTAAAGCTGTAGAAGACACAAGATCGTTGCCTGGGCCGTACAAAAGGTTAAGTCCTCTCTTTTTCACTGTATCTCCATAATCTAAGACATCTACCACGATTGATTTTCCACCTTTTTGAACACAGCCTAAGGACTTCTCCTCCAATGTAGTTATACCGCCAGCCTTGTTTCCAGGCGATGGATTTTCGTATATAGGTTGATTATGTTCTAAAAAGTACTGCTTAAAGCCATTTATCATATTGACAGTCCTGTTGAAGACATCTTCATCTTGGCATCTTTCCATGAGAATCTGCTCTGCCCCAAACATCTCCGGAACTTCCGTCAATACTGCACTGCCTCCATGGGATACGAGAAAATCTGTAAATGCACCTAACAATGGATTCGCAGTTATGCCTGAAAATCCGTCAGAACCGCCACATTTAAGCCCAACAACCAACTGACTTATGTCTACATCGACTCTTACATCCTCTTTCATCTTCTGATACAACTCTTTTAAAAGCTTCACTCCTTCTTCGATGTCATCGTCAACTTCCTGGGCAATCAGAAATTTAACTCTTTCCTCATCGTATTGACCTAAATTTTCCTTAAAAGAAGGTATGTTGTTGTTTTCACAGCCTAAACCCAAGACTAAGACACCGCCGGCATTTGGGTGCTTCACTATATCTGATAAAATTTTTCTGGTGTTTATGTGGTCATCTCCCAACTGGGAGCACCCATAGCTGTGTTTAAATATCTGGATATCATCGATTCCTTCGATTTTGACTTCTCTTTTAAATCTCTCTATTATCATCTCTCCTATGCCATTTACACAGCCTACCGTAGGAACGATCCAAAGTTCGTTTCTTATGCCAACAGCGCCAGTTTTCCTTTTGTACCCTTTAAACGTAATGGTATAATCATACTCCATAGCTGCAACAGCTTCTTTTTTATCATAAACGTAGTTTAAAATATCTCCTAAGTTCGTCTTAATATTATGGGTATGAACCCATGCACCTTCAGGTATATCTGAAAGTGCATGTCCTATGGGGTAACCGTACTTTACAACGTCATGTCCTTCTTTAATCTCCTTTAAAGCAAATTTATGGCCTTTTGGCACATCATCGACAATGACTAATGTCTTATCGCCTAACCGAATAACATCGCCTTTTTTTAAATCTCTCAAAGCGACAGCCACGTTGTCTGAAGGGTTTATTTTTATGAAATCTTTCATGGTTACTTTAGCACCTCTTTTAAAGACTCTTTTATGCCGTTCTTCTCAATCGAGTACAAATACTCAGTAACAGCATCATTTAACCCAGCTACTTCATTTAGGTCCATCTTCCACACTTTATCGTACGATAAAACATTTGTTACAATATCCTTTATTCCTTCACGACTGCCATCAAAGTCTTTCCACAGTTCTTGATACATCTTTAATATGTCAGGATCGTCGTTTAATGGTATTGCTTCATCGCCTCTTTTCCCTTTGTAAAACTCTATATATGCGGAAAGGGAAAATACCAGTTTTTTAGGTAGTTCTCCATATGCTTTTACGTACTGGAGAAGTGAGGGAAGTACCCTCGTCTCGTATTTTGACATGGAATTTAAAGCAATGCTCATAAGGTAGTGCTTAACGTAAGGATTTTTAAACCTGTCGAACACTTCCCCAATAAATTCTTTAATTTCATCATCCGGCAAATCCAATGTCTTCATGATCTCATCGTAAGCCACATCTTTGATGAATTTTCCTACAACATCATCTTCCATGGCTTCCCCAACAGTGTCAATCCCGTAAAGATACGCCACAGGTACCATAGTTGTGTGCAGCCCATTTAAGATTCTCACTTTTCTGTCGCGATACGGGGTCACATCATCAACAAATCTTACATTTAAGCCTATCTCCCTTGCAGGAAACTCTTTTTCAATCCATTTAGGTCCCTCTATAACCCACAAGTGAAATAATTCTCCCACATCGATCAAGCTGTCTTCATAACCCAATTCCTTTTCAATTTCTGCAGCATCATCCTTCGGGTATCCTGTCACGATCCTATCTACAAGGGTTGTGCAAAAAACATTCCACTTCAAAACCCAGTCGGCAAATCCTTTTTCAAGATTCCAATAATCTACGTACTTAAGAACCATCTCTTTTAGCTTTTCACCGTTTCTGTCAATAAGTTCACAAGGAAGAATTATAAGCCCTTTGTCACTTCTGCCATTAAAATATTTATACCTTCTATACATGAAAGCAGTAAGTTTTGCAGGAAAACTGTTGTGTGGAATAGCATCAAACGTATCATTTTCATCAAATGCAATGCCTGCCTCTGTAGTATTGGAAATCACAAATCTTATGGTTTCTGATTCAGCCACATTTAGAAAAGCTTCGTAGTCATCATAAGGATTAATACCTCTACTTATGCTATTTACAACTTTATAAGTCCTTTTAGCCTTTCCATCTTTTATCCCTTGAAGTATAAGGGTATAAAGTCCATCCTGCTCATTTAATTTATCCACCAATCCACCTCTTAAAGGCTGCACAACGACAACGCTGCCATTAAAAACACCTTTTTCATTCATTTCGTCAATCATCCAGTCTGCAAACGCCCTTAAAAAATTCCCTTCACCAAACTGTACAACTTTCTCTGGATATCTTTTATAATCCTTATATACCTTCGACGATAACCTCATCATTTTCTTCCTCCTTAGTTCGATTTTTAGCACACGTGAACATTTTATTTTAAAAAAAATATTTCATTGAATTTCATTGTCAATATTTAACTTTGTAAAAGGCTCTGTCAAAGCACCTTCTACTACAACATTTTTCAATCTAAGGTTTTTAATGTTGTTAAGGTAAAAACCATTTCTACACATTTCTTCTACAAAGCTAAGCATCTCAGGATAATCAGGCTTAGCGCTTAAATCAAAGCTTACATAGATATTCTCCATATCAACTCTCTCAATTTTCCTCTCTGGAAGGCCATACATGTATCCTGCTGCAACCTGAGTATCAATGCATGTTATATTTTTTAGATAAATATTGCCGACATATGGCGTCCTGTCATCTACAGGAAGCTTTTCCTTGCTCCACACGTATTCAGTCTTACCATCAGCATCGCAAAAGTAAAAGCTATTTATAGTAAAAGGCGTCAAAACCCCTTCCATTCTGATGTTTGATGCGTGTATCTCATCGATGACTCCGGTCTTGCCTCTGCCTCTTCTTGTCTTTATGCGTATGCCGCGGTCTGTCTTTCTAAATATGCAATTCTCAACATGGACATTTTTTACACCGCCTGACATCTCGCTTCCTATTACGACAGCACCATGACCGTATTCCATAAGGCAGTTTCTTATGATAAGATTTTCTGACGGCATAGGAAGCCTTTGGCTTACAGACAACTTGCCTGACTTTATGGCAATGCAGTCATCGCCAACGGAAAATCTGGTGCCTGCAATGATGACATCTTTACACGATTCAGGATCGAGACCATCAGTATTTGGTGCATCTTTCGGATTTTCGATGTTCAAATTCACAAATTTAAGGTTTTGCGACATTAAAGGGTGTATCGTCCACGACGGCGAATTCTTTATTGTGATGCCTTCTATCAGTACGTTTTTGCACTTGTTTAAATAAACTGTTCTCGGTCTCCATGCGATTCTTTTAACTTTCGCGTCGTACCACCATGTATCAAAACTGGAATTGCCGTCTATAACACCATCGCCTATTATATTAACATTTTCCACAGAGATGCCAGTTATGAGGCTTGCAAACATATCGTTTGCTTCCCCTTCCCAAGATCCCAAATAGCCATTTTTAAATTCTTGGCTATCTATCTCCCCTGGAAGGATAGGGTACATTTCCCTCTCTTTTGCTCCTAATAACACAGCACTTTTACCTAATTCTATCGTTATATTGCTTTTTAAAAAAATCGGGTATGTCAAGTAAACACCTTCAGGAAAATACACCCTTCCTCCATCAGGACACGCCATTATGGCTGCTTGTATAGAAAAAGTATCAAGACGCTTTCCATCACCAACAGCACCAAAGTCCTTTACATTAATATACGCTGTCTCATGTTTTGTCTGTTGGAATACAGTTAATCTTTCTCCTGTTTCTTCGTTCTTTAGTGTAATTTCGTATTGACTGTTTGGCTTTAAATTTTTTACCGTCCACACACTCCTATCGACATCGCCCATATAATCTGAATTAACGTACAACTGATACTTTTTCTCTAAATAATAAGAATTTGAACCTTTCAATTCAAACGTAATTGTGGTAGATGTAGTTGATATGACATTTAATTCTTCCAATCGAATCACTCTTTCTTTAAAGAATCATCCCTTTAATCCGCTTGTAGATATACCTTCAACAAAATACTTTTGAGCCGAGAAGAATACTACGATTGAAGGTATAAGAGCTATAACCGACATTGCGATTATCTTGTTCCACTCAAAGTTGCCTGACGTAGCATCCATTGCCATCTTCAAAGCTATTGAAACAGGGTACTTGCTGACGGTTGAAATGTAGATAAGAGGTCCCATGAAATCATTCATAGACCACATAAATTGAAATATCGTTACAGACACAATTGCTGGCGTAATCACCGGCAGCAATATCCTCGTCAGTATCGTAAATGAATTACATCCGTCTATCTTCGCAGCTTCATCAAGCTCCTTTGGTATTCCCCTCATAAACTGTATAATCATGAACACGAAAAACGCTTCTGCCGCAAATATGTCATTTGCATACAGAGGAACAAACGTGTCCAGTAAATGCAATTGCTTCCATAAAAGATATAGCGGTATCCTTAAAACGATCTGTGGCAAAAACATCGTTGAAATAAGTATCGCAAACAAAGGCTTTTTAAACGGAAAATTAAATCTTGAAAAGCCATACGCTGTCAATACTGATGAAACAACTGTAAAAATCACTTTAGGGATGACGTACTTAAAAGTATTCATGTAGTACGTTGCAAATGTGTACTGCGTACCTGTTATCCAGCCCTTTACATACGGCGTAAAGTCTATCCTTTTTGGTATGAAGCTTATTGATGAGAATATCTCGCTGTTTGTCTTAAATGAAGCTCCTACAAGCCAGACAATGGGGTACAACATTATAATAGCGCCAATTGTCAGTATCGCATATCTAATTGCCAAATTGACTTTTCTTCTGAACTCTCTTTTTCTATACCCCTTATCCATCCTAAGGTTTACATTGTTGAATGCTGTCTCATTGTTCATTATGACTCGCCTCCTCCTTCATCTGAATAAAACACCCAGTACTTCGACGATGAAAATACGAACATTGTAAATATCATTATTATTATGAAGAGGAACCATGATATAGCGCTGCCATATCCCATATTGAAGAACTTAAATGAATTGTCGTAAATCATCATTGGCAAAAGATACGTCTTATAAAGAGGTCCACCTTGCGTTATCATGTAAGGTCCATTGAATTCCTGGAAAGCCTGTATTAACTGCATTACCAAGTTGAAAAATATTATAGGTGTCAAAAGCGGTATGGTGACTTTAAAGAATGTTTTGATCTTGCCTGCACCGTCAACTGCCGCTGCCTCATAAAGCTCTTGCGGTATATCCTTTAAACCTGCCAAGAAAATCACCATGGTAGAGCCAAATTCCCATACCCTTAAAGCGCTTATGGTAAATATCGCTCCTAAACCTGTGGAAAACCAACCTACTGGCTTTATGCCAAATACTCCCAGGACCTGATTTACAAGCCCTGTATTTGCAAATACAAACTTCCACAAAACAGCTATAGCAATATTTCCGCCAAGAATCGATGGGACATAATACGCAGTGCGGTAAAAATTTATTCCTCTTAGCTTGTAATTCAAGATAAATGCTATAAAAAGTGAAAATATAAGCTTTAGCGGTACTGTAATTACAACATACTCCAGTGTTGCAGTAAATGACGTCCAGAATGTGCTGTCATGAAACATATTGACGTAATTTTGAATACCGATAAATTGCGGTGCATTAATAATATTGTAATTTGTGAAACTTAATATTAAAGATGTCACAAACGGATATATGGTAAATATCACAAGGCCGATAAGCCACGGCAGTATATATAAAAGCCCTATGCGCCTGTTTTCCATCAAAACCCTCCTATCAATACAAAGTGGATGCAATTAATTAAATGCGTGGAACTACAGTTTTCTCTCTGTAGTTCCACAAATTGACCACAGTGTTTTATTTTGTTATTTGACTTAGCACATTCTGAAGATTTGTATACATCTCTTTTGCGGCTTGATCAACTGTTTCTTGATTGTAAGAAATCTTGTCTATGGTCTGATCATATACTTGTTGAAGCTTTGGATCTTCCAGATATGGGCTTAATGGCAATCCTGGCTTTGACTCCAATATCTGCAATCCTTCATACTCTAAGCCTGATATCTTTCCGTCTTTTTTAAGTGTATCTACAGCAGATTTGCTTACAGGTATGCCCCTATTTGTGCCCATAGCTTCTACGCCTTGTGGATCATTCAAGATGAAATTCAAGAATGTGGCTGCTTCTTTTGGATATTTGCAATCCTTATTGATGGCAAAAAGCATTGATGGCTTTAATATAGCCGCTGATGTCTTAGCATCGGAATTCATAGGAAGTCCTGCTGTCACAAGCTCCATGTTGTTCTGTTTTATTGGAGTAGCTTCTTTTGATATTGCACTTGTCCATTCAAACAAGCCTGCAAATTTGCCATTTAAGAAGCTTGGAAGCTGTGCTATTGGTGCAAGTCCATTGCCACCTTCTGCAGCTATTGACTGAATCGGAGTAGTGACTTTTTTGTCTAACAAAGTCTTGTAGAACGACAATGCTGTCTTTATATCGTCTTGAGTGAAGTTAAGCTTGCCATCTGTTGTCAAGAAAGGTTTTCCTGTCTCTTGTTCTGCATAAGTCATAGCTAAAAGCCAAGAATCATAAGAACCTGTTACAATTGGGTAACTGCCACTTGGGAACTTCGAAGCATCATTGATAAGGTCATCCCATGTTTTAGGTATCGTAGCACCGTATTTATCATACATTGTCTTATTTACATACAGAACTCTTCCAGTCATAGCTACCGGTATGCCATTTAGTTTACCGTTAACGGTTCCTGTAGCCAAAATATCCTTAGAATAATTGTCTAAACCCAGCTCGCTTGACAGCTTGTTTAAATCGTAAAAACCATTGCCGTCTTTAGAGAATAGTGGCAACCAGTTCCAGTTTATCTGCATTATGTCTGCAGCAGTGCCACCTGCCATTTGTGTTGTCTGTTTGTCAAGGTAGCCATCCCAACCAGCATACTCTGCCTGTATCTTTATATTTGGGTATTTTTGCTCAAAAAGCTTTATAGCATTTAAAGTCGCCTGATGTCTTGTGTCATCACCCCACCATGAAAATCTCAGCGTTACTTGTTTTGCTGGCTGGCTTTCAGATGTCTTTGTACTGCTATTTGTGTTCTTCTGGCTCGTCGAATTACCTGATGAGCCACATCCTGTAAGTAATGTGGAAATACCTAGAGCTGCCGCAAGTGCTAATGCTACTAGTTTTTTCATAGATGATCCTCCTTAAAAATTTTTTTATTTTTGCATGTACAAAGATGTTGATTTTGACCTCCCTTTATCACCCCTTTCAAATACAGATTTAATTTATTTTAATTATTTCACTGTATGCCATCATTAATGCTCCTACGCCTTTAGGGTCGTCATATACGACTTTTTCCGATATATAGTAGTCATAGCTTCCATCTCTGTACGGATTATTGCCTAATCCTGCAACAGAACATATACCTCCAAGCGCCAATTTTCCTTCATCTTCTACAAGGTATTTATTGACTGTGCCTTCAAATGCCTTTACACCATGCTCTTTATATTCTTGTGGCAAAAGGTTTAACCTTATACCCTTAAGTATGCTGTACGAAATCATCAGCGTGGCAGATGTTTCTTGATAATTTCCTTTTTCGCCGCCTTTATCTAAAACCTGATACCACATGCCAGTTTTTTCATCTTGGTAAATAATGAGTCCATTTATTGCTTCGTTGAATATTTTAAGAAGGGCATCTTTTTCAGACTCCATTCTTTCATCCATCTCTTCCAGCACATCAACAAGGGCCATGACAAACCAACCTTCTGCTCTTCCCCAAAAATTCTGAGAAACACCAGTTTTTTTATCTGACCATGCTTCTTTTCTACTTTCGTCATATCCATGATAGTAAAGCTTTTTCTCATTGTCATACATAAGCCTTCTTACATTAGCAAATTGATTTACAATATCAGATAAATCTTTAAGATCGCCAAAATTTTTGATGTATTTGATGTAAAAAGGCATCACCATATACAGTCCATCAAGCCATACTTGATGAGGATATATGTCTTTGTGCCAAAAATTCCCTTCATTTGTCCTGGGCTGTGTCTTAACTTGATTAAAAATCGTCTCTATGGCTTTCTTGTACTTCTCATCACCAATCATTTTGTAAACATCAAACAGCACTTTGCCTGAATTTACATCGTCTAAATGATGATTTTCCATGTGGTAACCTTTTATCTTGCCGTCTTTTTCTATAAATTCATCAAGGTATTTTAATACAAATGTTTTGTACTTTTCATCATCTGTTGCACTGTACAGATCAAGTGCACCTTTTAGTACGCAGCCATCTTCATAATTCCACGATGGTTTGTAGCTTTTGTAATCTTTAATGTAGCCATCTATAAATTTCTCAACTTTGTTCAAAGCTTTCAATCCTCCAAATGATTTTTCAATTTCCAGCGACAATTTTCGATTAAAGCTTTTCATATAAGCTGCTTTGCACACGTTAACTGGATTTATGCGAAAATTATTTTATTGCCATTACAGAATCTCTTATCTTTAACTTTGTAGGTACGTATATCTTTTCTCCGCTGTTTTCGTCATTTTCAATCATGGTCATCAATATTTCTGCACCTTTTTGGCTGACATCTTTTATAGGCTTTCTCACCGTTGTGAGAGCAGGTATTATATACCTGCAAAATTCACTGTCATCGAAGCCTACCACTGAAATGTCATCAGGTACCTTAAGACCTTTTTCATATATAGCCTTTATAGCACCTACCGCCATGTCATCGTTGGAGCAAAAAACGGCTGTCGGTTTTTTCTTTAACTTTAAAAGTTTGTTCATGGCGCTGTAGCCGCTTTCTATGTCGTACTCCCCACTTACGATGTAATCATTGTTAATAAGTATCTTGCTTTCAATAAGTGCCTTCAAAAAGCCGTCTTTTCTGTCAACAGTCGATTTGAAGCCTTCTTTGCCTTCAATTATGGCTATATCCCTATGTCCATTTTCAATCAGGTACTTCACTGCATTGTAAGCTCCTGTCTTCTCTTCACTCAGTATATTGACTACAGATTTTTCGTTGACTTCTCTGTTTAAAACAACCAAAGGTATACCTTTTCTCATGACGTAGTACATAAATTCATTATCGCTTTCGCTTTGGCTTGTAAGTATGATTCCATCAAAACGGTTTTTTTCGATAGACGAGTAATCCTTATACTCGTCTATCCCTCTTATGATGAGATTGTAATTTTTTTTGATTGCACTGTTTACACCCCTTACAGTCTCATAGAAAAAACTGGGGGATGTTCCTTTGAAGATTGTAGAAAAGAACAAGCCGATATTATATGATTTATTGAGAACAAGGCTTTTAGCGTTGTAATTAGGCACGTAATTAAGTTTTTTTGCGATTTCTTTTATCTTCTCTTTCGTCTCCTCTTTTATCTGCGGACTGTCGTTTAAAGCTCTGGAAACTGTAGTATGTGATACATTTGCAAGTTTTGCTATATCCTTTATTGTAACGCTCATCTCAAGCACCTTCCACATTCATTATAGAAGACTATACTCCAAAATAATTGACTGCATTATTGTAGGATATGTCCTGAACTATCTTTCCTAACAAGTCTATATCGTAAGGCACCTCGCCTCTATCTACCCATTCGCCAATCAAATTGCACAGTATCCTTCTGAAGTATTCGTGCCTTGGATATGACAAGAAACTCCTTGAATCGGTTACCATTCCAACGAATTTGCTTAATAGCCCTACATTCGCCAGTGTCTTCATCTGCTCTCTCATTCCGTCGATGTTGTCATTAAACCACCATGCAGAGCCAAATTGCATTTTACCTGGAATCCCTTCTCCTTGGAAACACCCCATAAGGGTTGCTAAAACGTAGTTATCTTTGGGGTTTAGCGTGTACAATATGGTCTTCGGCAAAGAACCAGTTAAATCTAATGAGTCTAAAAGCTTCGCCACTTTTTGTGCTATATCTACATCATTTATTGAATCATATCCAGTGTCAGGACCAAGCTTTCTAAACATCCTGGTGTTTGTATTTCTTAAAGCTGCAATGTGAAGCTGCATAGCCCATCCGAATTCTTTATATTTTCTTCCCAAAAATTGAAGAACACTTGTCTTGTATTGGTCAATTTCAAATTTAGAAAGTTCTTCGCCTTCTAAAGCTTTCTTGAATATTTCATTCACTTTGATTTTTGTGCTTTCTTCATAAGATACAAAGTCGAGGGCATGATCTGACAACCTGCATCCTAAGCTATCAAAGTACTCTATTCTTGAATTTAAAGCATCTAAGTAATCTTCGTAATCTTCAATATCTTTCCCGCTTACTTCTCCAAGCTTTTTGACCCAATCTCTAAAACCGTCCTTGTCAATATTTATACCCTTGTCTGGTCTAAATGCAGGCAAAACCTTTACATCAAAACTTTCGTCATCTCTCAAAAGCTTGTGATACTCAAGGCTATCTGTCGGATCATCTGTTGTGCACAGTATCTTTACGTTTGAATTCTTAATGATATTTCTGACGCTGAATTCGCTACTCTCCAATACTGAATTGACTTTTTCCCATATCATTGGAGCTGTTTTCTCATTTAGAAGCTCATTAACACCAAAGTACCTTTGAAGCTCCAAATGTGTCCAATGAAAAACAGGATTGCCGATAGCCATAGGCATAGTCTTTGCAAACTCTAAAAATTTGCTGTAATCATCAGCATCGCCTGTAATGTACTTTTCATCAACGCCATTGCTCCTCATAAGTCTCCATTTATAGTGATCGCCATATAGCCAAACTTCCGTGATGTTTATAAATTTCTTATCTTCATAAATATCTTTAGGATTCAAATGGCAGTGAAAATCAAATATAGGCATCTTTGATGCATAGTCATGAAATAGTTTAACAGCAACTTCGTTGTTTAATAGAAAATCATCATCCATAAAATTCTTCATAAAATCAGCTCTCCCACGAAATTTTTGTTCACGTTAACATTTATTTAATTTAATTATATAACTGCCAATGATGATTGTCAAGTTAATGTTAAAAATTTTTTTGCTTAAAATTACCCTGCTTACTCAGGGTAATTTTATCCTGGCGAAGGCAAGCATATCACCTGGCCTACCACAAGGTTATTTGGATCTATATACGGATTTAATGCAAGAATCTTATCGACAGTAGTTCCTACAGTTTTTGCTATTTTATAAAGGGTATCTCCAGGTGCTACCTCCCAATATATGCCTGTTGGGCATTCTGTCGTCTTGCCATAAGGTATTATTGACGGCAAGCATATTACTTGTCCTACCATCAATCTGCTTGGATCTATACCAGGATTCACTTTTATAATGTCGTCTACAGGCCTATTGATTTTCTGAGATATAAGCCACAACGTATCTCCAGGCTCTACAGTGTAATACCTTCCCGATGGACAATATGGCATTGTAACACAACCTTTCATTTAATTTTTTTGTACCATTATATTCACAAAAAAGCTCATTGACATATTTTTTCAAAATATGCTGTGGTATAATATGTATAAGAATTGATACACATAAATTCAATTAGAGGAGGTTTTTGTATGGGTCATATTAATATAGATGTGAAAAGAAGGTTTATGGGTCGCTTTAAGTACGATAACGATCTTTTGCAGGAGATAACGACTTTCATAACAAATGAGAATATAAGATCTGGCGAGATAAGGATTATAGGTGCAGTAAAAAAGGCCCGGTTCGGCTACTTTAACCAATCTACAAAGGAATACAAATTTATCGAGAAAAACGAGCACATGGAAATACTGAGTGCCATAGGAAATATATCCTTAAAAGACGGCAAACCATTTCCACATGTACATATAATTCTTGCTGACGAAAACGGAAATGCCTTCGGCGGTCATCTCATGGAAGGCACAAAAATATTTGCTGCTGAATTTGTCATCGTAGACTATGGCGAAAACAACTTAGAAAGGGTCGATGACGACTACACTGGATTATCTCTTTGGAATCTATGAAAAAAAAGCTTAAAAGGTTTTTGACGCCTTTTAAGCTTTTACTTTATAAACTTCAGCATCGTGTGCCCGTATTTTATCACATCTATATTGGTGTTATACACTATATGCCTAATAATCGGCATACCTAATATCTTAACCATTCTGTCATAATCGCTGTTACTGAATTTATCCAGTTTATCTCTGTAATCTGAAAGCATTTGTACCTTATCAGTTATAGTTTTGACCATTTTTTCATAGTCTTCGCCTGTTGCAATTGATCTTGCAGCGTAAATGCCGCTTTCTAAAGCGTGAAATGCTCCAAGCCCTAAAAGTGGATCTAAAAATCCAGCGGCATTTCCAACGAAATACACATTGTCGATTTTGTGCTCTTTAGCAATACCTGTATTTAGCTCTAATTCATAAGTCTCCACCATCTCATAGCTAAATCTCTCAGTTTTTAAAAAAAGCTGCCATAAACTGTCTAACTCGCCGTGCTGTGCATAGGTTGTTATAAGAACTAAAGATGCTTTGGTCTTATCAAAAGGCATGATGTATCCGTACCCAGATCTTGCGTAATCTGTGTTAAACCACATCTCTGCCGTATGTGGTTCGAAATTCCCTAAGATTGTAGCACCTTTTATCCATGTAGTAACGGTAGTCTTCCACTCTGTAAGCTTTTCCAGTATCCCGGAATTGCCAGTGGCTACGACTACAAAGTCAAATTCTCTTGATAGCTCTTTGTAATCAGGGTCTGCATTAAAGTTTACCTTTGACTTCACACCTCTTGCCAGCTGATTGTCAAGTGAATCCGCATCTTTGCTTCTTAAGACAAAATACCCATGATTTCCTTTTACTGTTGAAGTGTACATCGGAGAATGCATGATGATCTTTGTCATCTTCTCAACAGGTGTCAATGATATGCCATAGGTACGCCTAAAGTAGTAAACCGGATCTTTAATCGGCCTATCTTCCATGTTTAAAAATGAGCCGATGTTAGGCTGAATCGTCCCTATAGCATTTTTTCTCTCAAAAATCACACACGTTATTCCAAGCCTTTCAAGCTCATGAGCACATGCAAGCCCTGATATTCCTGCTCCTATTATGGCAACCTTCATAGCCTAAAATTCCTTTCATGTAATTTTTATCAACATTAAAACTTAAATAATTCATTGACGGCATACCGTATTATGAATGAAGAATATTTTACTATGTTAAAATTTGTATCGTAAATAAGCTGCTTTATGAGTGGAGTTGTCAAAAACTTTATAAGCCTGTCTATCTTATCATTATCTACAGTGTCGATGGCTTTTCTAAACTCTAAAAGCTTTAAATTTGCATTTGTAAGATACGCCATTTCATTTTCAAAGTTGCAGCCTGTTGCAATGCTTTTTGCTGCCAAAGCACCACCTAAAATTGATGCAAACTGACCAAAACCAAGGAATGGCTCGATGGCCCCTCCTGCATTACCTACAAAGTACATGTTCTCGTACGTATGTGGAAACGCATTGCCTGATATATGCTCATAGTCATAAACACTTACTACGTCATATCCGATCTTCTCTATTTTTAAAAACATCTCCCAATACCTGTCTATTTCCTCTTTTGTGATGTAAGGAACTATAAGTGCTAAAACCGCCCTTTTATCGTCAAAAGGAGCAAGGTATGCATAACCGCTTTTGCAGTAGACTGTGTTCATCCACATTATAAGCGTATTTGGATCGAATTTACCGATTACCTCAGCTATTTTAAGCCTCGTATCAACCAGCGTCTGCCAACATCCTAACTCGTTTGGTATCTGATGGTTTCCAGTCGCCACAATGACATAATCATAAACTTCCTTTAGATTCTTGTAGTCTGCGTGGACATCAAAATTGACATTTGTCTTTAATTTCTTGTATAGCTGGCTTTCTACAGACAATTCTCCTTGCCCTTTCAGCATAAAGTATCCCAGCCTTCTGCCTTTAATAGTACGAGTGACAGTTGGCCCGTGCATCACAATCTTGTCTATGTTGTTAAGCGGCGCAATAGCTACATCAAAATTATTTTTTAAATACTCCAAAGGATCGTTTATTGGCCTATTTATGACATTTAAAAGTCCTGCTACATGGTTAAAAACATCGCCGACTTTAGATTTTCTCTCAAATACATCAGGCTTTATTCCATAAGATTCAAGCCTTATGGCTGCAGTTAAGCCTGCCGAACCTGCACCTATAATAGCTACTTTCATTTATTTTCCCTTGGCGTCGTATATACTATGCTGTTGGGCTCAGTCGGCTTTGATTTTAGAGATTCTATATTCTGCTGTATGATAGTAATAAATCGCATCTCATCATCCCTCATCTGGGTAAATATCTGCCTCACATACGGATTAGTTATGTTTACGAGATTTTCGTTGTAGAACATCTGCTGATTTATCAAATCCTTTTCTATATCCTGTAAAGCATCCATCATATCATAAGACATATTCTTCTTTACAAGGGAATCTATCCGCATCGTCTTTTCAGCAGCGACAATCTTGTCTACATGGTTTAAAGCAGTAATCTCTATCTGTTTCAATACTCCTTTGACTTGACTATCTGGTATGTTTTTGCCGTAATCTTTTGCCTTTTTGTGTATAACATCTTCGTAATTTTTAGCCTTTTTAAAGGCACTCGATATAATCTCCTGCGGGCTCATATTCTGCATTTTGCATCACCGTTATTAGATTTTCCACATTGCATCCCTTATATACATGAAAAGAGGCTTCATCACATGGATGTAAAGCCTCATAAATATTTGATCATATATCCAATTGCTTTATGACATCTGCCATGACACTTGCTGAATGCCTAAACTTCTCCACTTCTTCGTCAGATAAAGGCAAGTCCAAAATTCTGGCAACGCCATTCCTGCCTACGATAGACGGCAAGCTTAATGAGACATCCTTCACGCCGTACTGTCCATTTAATGGAGATGATACTGTGAGAATGGAATTTTCATCTCTTAAGATGCACTCCACAATTCTTCTCACTGCAACTGCGACAGCATAGTATGTAGCACCTTTTTTGTCTATTATCTTGTAAGCGGCATTTACGACTTCTTCTTCCACTTCTTTTCTAAAATTCGTGTTGCAGACACGCCCACATATGCTGCAGTACTCATTAAATGATATACCCGATATGTTTGTTATGCTCCACGCTGCAAACTCTGTATCTCCATGCTCGCCAATTATCCTTCCGTGGACATTTCTCGGATCTATATTGCAGTGCTTGCTTAAAAGGTATCTAAACCTTGAACTGTCAAGAACGGTGCCAGAACCGAAAACTCTCCCCCATGGAAGTCCAGAAATCTTGTATGTAACGTACGTCAGTATGTCTACAGGATTTGTAACAATCAAATATATGGCTTTGTCATTGTACTTTAAAAGCTCAGGTATCATGGACTTAAATATGGCTGTATTTTTCTTAACCAGGTCAAGCCTCGTCTCGCCTGGCTTTTGAGCAGCACCTGCTGTCACAACTATTACATCTGCCCCTTCCACATCTTTGTAGTCGCCTGCATACACATTTACCGGTTGTATTAGCGGTATGCCGTGGCTTATGTCCAGTGCATCTCCTATAGCCTTGTCCTTGTTTAAATCTACAAGCACGATATCTGTCACAGTCCCACTTAATGCCAGCGTAAATGCCGATGTTGCACCGACAAAACCAGATCCTATTATAGCTACCTTACTCATTACATCGCCTCCTAAATAATATATATTTTCCTTTAATAATATTATAACATAGTTTTGATGAAATTGTCTAAATTTTAATCTTATTTTGTCCTTATTGATTTGAAATATTATCTTTATAGTTAGTTTGCATAAAAATACCGCTTTAGGTATAATACCTTAGCGGTTTATTATGCAGCTAACTTTTTTACAAGTTTTTGCACTTTTTGTCTTAACTCATTTTCTCCAATATACAAGTGATATTCATTTCTTATATTTTCATCCCGTTCATAATATTCACAAGCCATATAAATATCATCAAACAGACTCATTTCTTCATCTGTCAATAAATCTTGCTTTTGTTCATAAAGCACTTGGAAATTTTCGATAAATCCATCTATGTTTAAATTATTATTTACATATTGCCGACAAATTTCTATTAATTGTATTGCGACATTACTCATTAATTCGCCTCCATTCTTTTACTATTCGTTTCCTTGGAGTTATAGTAATTATCCAGCCATGTTCTCTATCGATATGTACTGATATACCATTTTTATACCTGACTATATTGCCATTAGGTTCAATATAATTTTCACCATTTTGTAATACATCCAATAACATCTGTTTGTCAGCTGGCAATCTTCCAGAAGCTGTTTTCCTCAATATTTCATTCAATGCATGTTCAGTAAGAACAAAGCCATTATCAGTAAAAAATTTGGCTAAATCAAGCAACTTTTCTTTATATTCAGGTTTATATTTCCCTTTTAATATTATATTGCCCTTTTGCTTTTCCATACATTCATTATACTGCTTTAATATGCTACCGTCAATTTCTATTAAAGCAGGGTTGTATTTTTATTTGTATACTTTTTAAGCACGCTCTTAAAGCCTTTACGCCACCGATTCCAAGCAGTTGTATTTTTATTTGTATACTTTTTAAGCTTGAATCGTGGATTATTGGTTTAAAAATTACTATAAGTGGAATATTAGAAGTAAGTATATAAATGTTTTGTGAAAGGATTGAATTTAAATGAGCGATATAGATGAGATAAAAAAATTGATGGAAAGACTTACAGAAAGCGAAAAAGACAAAGAAGAAGCCAGCAAAAAGATGCAAGAAGTATTGGGCAAATCCATCAGAGAGGTAAAAGAAATACTGCTGACATTAAAAAAATACATAGCCAATGAAAATATAACGCTGAGAAGCTACAGCGGCAAAACATTTGCCACCGGAGAAGGAATCATAATCTACGACAAAGGCATAGACGAAAAAATAATTTTAAAATCAGACAGATGCTTTTACCTTTATAAAGTGGAAAATGACCAGTTGGTGACAGAAAAAATAGAGGATTTAGACATACACGACTACATGAGCTACGACACTCTCTTTGACAGCGTGAAGAAATCTTTGATAAAATGCATACAGAAAAACGAAGAAGACATATTGGCATACAAAAGCACTATGCTTAAAATTGACAAGTACAACAAAGATTTAGAGGAGATATTGGCTTTAAAAAATGCGACTGAAGAAAATAAAGTAAACGAAGAAGATCAATGATTTAAAAGAAAATGAATTTATTACTAATCTGTAACACAATATTAATATTTTTTTAATAAATTTTATCTTTATACGTGATATTATTATATATAGAATGAAAATGAAGTTTTCATAAGTGGATATATCAGCCCATGGGGAGGATGAAAAAATGAAGGGTAAGGTTTTTCAAGTTGTTTCTTTTGTCATGGTGTTTTTAATAATGGGCTTTATGATATCAATGGAATTTAAGACTATACAAGGCAGTGTAAAGACTGCAGCAGATACATCTCGCGGAAGCAGCGTAAATGTTGATGAACTAAGCAGCGAACTGCAGAACATGACTGACGAGAGAAATGCCTTAAAACAACAAGTGGCAGATCTTAATAAAAAGCTTGATGAATTAAACAGCTCATCATCAAAATACGAAGCGACTTTAAATGCTCTGTCACAAGATGTAGAAAAGTATAAAGAGCTTGCAGGTTTTACTGCCATGACAGGTCCAGGAGTCATAGTCACTTTAAACGACAGCGACCTTCAGCCAAAAGATGGAGAAGACCCAAACATGTTTTTGGTACACGATGAAGACCTGATAAAAGTAGTAAACGAGTTAAAAGCTGGCGGAGCTGAAGCCATATCTATAAATGACCAAAGGCTTATAGCTACATCTGAAATAAGATGTGTAGGTCCTACCATCAACATAAATTCTACAAGATATGCTCCTCCATACGTCATAAAGGCGATTGGAAATCCTGACACATTAGAAGCTTCACTAAATCTTAAAGGCGGCATTGTAGATACTCTTAAATATTATGGAATAAAAGTGGACATACAGACATCTAAAAACATCGTAGTACCTGCCTACTCAGATCCAATAAGCTTAAAATACGCTAAAGCGACAAATTAACTTTGCCTCTTACCTTAATACATTTTATTAAGATAGGTTCAGTCATGACTGAACCTATCTTTTATCTTGTTTATTATTTTATTTTCAGCAATGATGTAGTAAAGATAAAACCTGCCTGCAACAGAAGGATATGAAGCAACAAGCCTCATGTTTCTCTTTTTATCCTTAGTCCAATCTTCTTTGTACTTTTCATCTCCCCTTAAAAAGTCGTAGACTTCATCTCCAACTTCTATTGAGCGCTTTATCGATAAACCTAATGTTACAGCTCCAACGCTTAATCTGCTGTAATCCAAATCGTAGCCGCTTATGTAGTAATACCTTTTCCCACCTACATGGTAACTTAATAAGCTTGCGACGATTTTATCATTGTCTTTTAATTCAAACAAGCTTAAAATACCCCTGTTGAAAAAGTCAAATGCCAAAGCCTTGTGAAAAGCCCTAACCCTTTTAGAATAAAATGCACCCGGCATATGTCGTTTTCTCCACCTTGCCTGATGCAGCTCTATTAGTCTATCCATTGAATCATCTATCTCATTTTCATCTGCCACGCACATGAAACTTCCATCGCACTTTGTGAAAAATCTCTTGATCTCGTACTTTATATTTCTTCTAAATTTGCCGTCAAGGGATGCCAAGTATTCATCCCACGTTGCCGGCAACTTTATGTATGGGCATACATCTTGAACATCGTAATCGTAGTAAAGCCAGCTATCCATTATATACGGATATATGCCGCTGCTCTCTGGAAGGTGCTCCAAGTCTAACACTGTAAACCTGTCTATTGTCGACTCCAAATACTTTATAAGTGAGCGATAAAATATATCTTCATATCCGTATTTCACTATAAAGTCAAGGTAATCGCTGTTATTAGAGCCTATGAATTTTATCCTCTTTACAGGAAGCCCCATCTCACCAAATGTAATCATAAAAGGAGCTATTCCAATAGGGCCTTGATCGCCAACTATCAAAAGAATCCACAGCTTTTTGCCGCCGCCGAAATACTTCCACCAATTCACGACCCATTCAAAAGTGTTAAAAGGATAAACCTTAGAATTCTCCTCCAGTTGATGCCATATATCCTTGATGCTTAAAAGAGTCTTTACGTCCCTCACTATCTTTATCTCTATGTCAAGTATCTTTCTTTCATCCATAAAAATATCCTCCAAACGACGTACATAAATAGGATAAAGCCTACAAGCATTAACAAATAACCCCACCACGGGTACGTCCTACCGATTAAGTCTATCTTTAAAATCTGCATCGACACTAAATACGAAACAGACGTCCAAAAAAGTGACCATAAAAGATCGCCGATGGCAGAAAACACAAAAAACGACTTGAAGTCCATCCTTGTTATGCCTGAAGCCCAGATGGCAGGCGTCCTTGGCAATCCTATGAGACGCCCTAAAAGGTTAGTAACACCACCATATTTTGAAAACCAACGGTCCATGCCTTCTAAGTCTTTAACAGTTATCTTTAAAAAATGGCCATATTTCTCTACAAAAGTCCTGCCTGATTTGGCACCTATTATGTACGCTAATACATTCCCCGACACATTCCCTAACGCTGCAATCAAAACTACAGCCAAAAAGCTCATCTGACCTCTTGATATAAGGTAACCTGCCGCCAGGAATAGTATCTCCACAGGTCCTGGCATACCAGTGCCTTCAACCAGCAATGACAGAAACAATGCCAAATAACCGTAATCTATTATTAAGCTGTATAAGATATTAGTATTCTCCATAATTACCTTCCAATCAAAAATTTCTATATAATAGTATACATCTTTATCGCAAAATTTAAAAGCAAATGACACAATAAAAAAGAGCCTTTAGGCTCTCAAAAAATCCATTTATTTTTTGTAATTCTCGATGACATTTTTGTAAAGGTCATAAGTCTTTTTTGCAATTGATTCCCAGCTAAACATGTCTTCTACTCTCCTTCTGCCGTTTGCACCGAATAAAGCAGCTAAATCCCTATCATCAAGGAGAATATTGATTTTTTCCGCTAATTCATGTGAATTGCCAGGCTCCACTAAAAATCCAGTTTCCCCATCTACGACTACTTCTTTTATTCCACCTGTAGCGCTGGCAACAACCGGCGTGCTGCAAGCCATTGCCTCAAGATTTATAATGCCAAAAGGCTCGTATATTGATGGACATACAAAAACATCGGCATTGCTGTAAAGCTCTATGACTTCTTCCTTTGAAACCATCTTGTCAATCCAGATGATGTTTTCATAAAGCTTGACTTTTTCCTCCATCTCTTCCTTGATTTCCTGTGTATCAGGTGATGAAGCGCACAATACGACTTTTACATCCTGTGGCAAATATTTTACAGCATCTATAAGATGAATTATTCCCTTTTGCCTTGATATCCTTCCTACAAATAAAATGTACCTTCCCTCTATTCCGTATTTTTCTCTTGCCATGTTTGAATCCGTCTTCTTGTACTGGTTTAAGTCTATTCCATTGTATATAACCTCAATCTTATCTTCTGGCACATTGTAGCACTTCATGATATCTTTTTTAGAATCATTAGATACAGCTATTATCTTGTCTGACGCCTCAACACCTGTTCTCTCCATCCATGTGCTTAAGTGATACCCATTTCCAAGCTGCTCTTCCTTCCAAGGCCTTAGAGGCTCTAAGCTATGAATGGTGACAATAAGCGGTATATCGTAAAGCATCTTTGCCAGAAAGCCTGCCATAAAGGTGTACCATGTGTGACAGTGGACAATATCTGACGAAATCCCATCGCTTACCATAGCAATATCTGTTGTCAATGGTCCCAACACTTTTTTGAATTTATCGTCAGAAGCTTTTTTCAACACATCCCATTCTCTGTAGCCTTTTACTTCCATGTTTTCAAAATGATTGTCTTGATCTCCAAAGCATCTGACATCAACATTCATAAGCTTTGACAATTCCCTCGTCAAATAATCCACATGGACACCTGCGCCACCGTAAATATTAGGCGGAAATTCATTTGTAAATAAAGTGACCTTCAAATTATCCATTGTATACCTCCAAACTTGAAATATTTTTTAATTCATCTATACACTCGATAATGCCTTTTAGGGGTATCTTAAACCAAGATGGCCTGTTGTTGACTTCATAAATCGCTTCAAACACGGCTTTATCCAGCTTAAACAATGCTAAAATAGCAGTAATGTATTTTTCATCAGGTATTAAATCTGCGTCGTGTTCATTGATTAGATTTACATAGTTATCAACAAACACGTTTGTTATAACGGTTGCCCATGTGGACAAAAGATTTTCTACTTTTTCTAAATCAATACCACCTTTACCATTTTCCTTGTATTCAAAAAACTGTGAGTAAGCAGCATAGTTAAATGACCTTATCATGCCAGCCACATCTTTTAAAGGGGACATATGCCTACTTCTCTCAGAAATAGGTTTTGTAGGCTCTCCTTCAAAATCTATAAGTATATAACCGTCTTCTTTCTTTAAAAGCTGCTCTAAGTGCAAATCGCCATGGCATCTTAAATATTTGCCAAAGTATGGCGCTAAAGATTTAATATTTTCGATGCTTTCCAGCAACAAATTCTTGTCAGTAATTATCTCTTTTATAAGGCTTTCAACATCTTCACTGTAATCCTGATTTTTCATGTAATCCAAAAGCAAATTAAAATTAGATATTATCTGATTTGTAATCTCATCTATGTTAGACTCATTAGGCTCTAAGACACCAAAATTGCCTTCATTAATAAGTGACAGCTTAATATGCATATTGGCAATAAGCTCCGATATCTTCTTCACTTCGCCTATATAATCGCTGCAATTTTTGTATACAAAACTTGCAAAGTCGCTTCCATCGTACTTCTTCACAAAATCCTTCAAGTATTCTTGAGTGTACTGCCACATATCAGCAACATTTTCGATGTACTGCGAAAACATTGAAAGAGTGTATATGGTGCCTTTTCCATCGTCGTACAAAAAATACCCTCTAATATCTTGCACATCGTTAAAACCGTGTTTTCTAAGCATGTAAGTCATTTCAAGATCGGGATTCATTCCATTAGCCATTCTCCTAAAAGTCTTCACTATCTCATTTTTGCTAAGCAATGTAAGGCTATTGCTGGACTTGTTGTTTAATCTTTTTGAACTGTATATGTCGTGATTTAAAATCATGTAAGGTTTAAATCGGCCACATGATTTAAACTCAATTTCTTTTCCACCTCTTAATATATAATCTAAGCATCTGATGTACTCCACATCATCAACAGCATCATATACGCCGTACACACAATCGCCATCATCATATATGGTAAGACAGCTATCATCAAAAGAATTCTTTCTTACAATAATAGGAAAATAATACCGAGATTTTTTTTCTTCACCACTTATGGTTTCAAAAATAAAATCTATAAGTGCTGCAATAATAATAAACGATCTATCAATACCTAATATAGCATAGTCAAAAAGCATCTTATCTTTTATATAAGAGGCCTTTTCCTGAAACCATCTGAATTCTTGAACCTTGTCATCTTTGATGGTTTTTACAATATAATCTATCTTCGACAAGAAACCATCAAAATCTCCTTCTTCAATGTGCACATAAACCATTCCTTTCAATTAATCTAACCTTAAGATTGAAGCTGCTTCTTCTGGCGGCGTAGGATTTATATATGCTCCTGTTGCAAGCTCAAATCCCGCAAATGTGGTAAGCCTTGGCAATATCTCTACATGCCAATGAAAATCCCGTCGATCATGATGTGGCACTGTATGAATGACTATATTGTACGGTGGATTGTCAAAAAGATCTTCATACTTCTTTATAAGCGATTTAAGTAGTGATGAAAGACTTCGTATGTCATCGTCGTCCATCTCGTTAAAAGCCTTGACATGTTTTTTAGGAAGTATCCATGATTCATACGCAAATTGCGATGCATAAGGGCATATAACTATAAACTTATCATTTTCGGCAACGATTCTTGCCTTTTCTTTCATTTCTTCATCGATGATGTGGCAGTAAGGGCATCTTCCGGTATCTGCCTCATGCCTTTCAACGCCTTTTAGCTCTCTCTCTAAAATCTCAGGTACAAATGATACGCCCATAATCTGCCAATGTCCATGTTCTAAGGAAGCACCACCGTTTGCACCAAAGTTTTTAAACATCTGAACGTACTTAATCTTCTCATCCTTCGCAATATCATCGTATCTTAAGATGAGTGCCTTCATGATGTTCTCAATGCCTTCTACTTCCATCTGCCCCAAAGTCATATAATGATGCTGGCTTTCAACGATAATCTCTGCCACACCATACCCATCGTCTGCCTTGTACAATTCACCTTCATGCTTAGCCACATTCACATCTTTTTTAAAAGCCGCAAACTTGTTGTTAAATCCTCTTAATGTCCACATGCCATCCTCCCCACGAAACTCTACAAGCGTAGGTGGCGTCATAGTTTCATTTCCAGGGCAAAATGGGCATACTCCGCTACTTTTTATGACATCTGCCTTCTTAAAATCGTGAGGCCTTTTACCTCTTTCAGTAGAAATAACTGCTATCTTGCCTGTAACAATATCATATCTAATCTCCGACATATCATCACCCTTATCAAAAAATAAAAAGCACAATTGAATCAACTAAGTAAGAAAAATCAGCTATATGTTAATCGCATGTATGTGCAACCGAGTGCACTTCTTAAGTATATAATATACTTTTTTATATAAAATGTCAATCTAATTTTTACAATCTATCGCAATATATGCGGTTTTAATGAAGCAAACAAAAAAGCACTCAAATTGATGAGTGCCTAATGCATTTATATATGTTATAATTATACTTGAGGTAGTCGAATAAGCAGGGTGCGGTTGCCACTCTCCTCATAAGGAGGTGGTTGCTATGATGAATACATATCAAACGTTGTCTTTAATGATAATGTTTGGAATGTTAATTATAGCAGTCCTCGATTTTAAGAGGAAATAACCGCCCTGCTAGCCCCAGAGCGGTTTAAAATTTTTGTAAACCGATATTAGGGCAACCGCATTTTGCGGACGGCTGCCTCTCTATTTATATTATAGCATAATTCTTAAAAAAATAAACAAAAATTTAGCTGTCTTAAATCTACTATTAAACTAATATTCCATGAATATAATCTCTCATTCCAAATTATAATTTAGTGTAGTCTTACGCTTATTCATAAATAAAAGGAGCTGTTTATATTGGCTTTGCTTACAATCATGCTTTTAATGAGCCTGGCGTTTATATTGATTTCGTGCGCTTATTTTACAAATGCCGTAGAATGGTTAGGCAAAAAGTTTAACTTAAATCAAGGAGTAATCGGAAGCATCTTTGCCGCTGTAGGAACAGCAATGCCAGAGACGATTATACCTGTAATTGCAATCATATTTCACAATGGCCAAGCATCAGAAGAAATAGGTGTTGGTGCGATAGTCGGCGCTCCCTTCATGCTGTCGACACTTGGCTTCTTTGTCACAGGTGCATCTGCAATAATATACGCTTTATTTCACAAGAGATCTTTAAAAATAACCCCTTCGCTGACTGGATTTCAAAGAGACATGTCGTATTTTATAACCATGTACTCTTTAGCCGTCATCACTTCCATAGTGAATAACTACATAGATATTAAAAACATTGTATCAATTGCTATACTTGTTTCATACTTCGTTTACGTCATCCGCACATTTTCATCCAATGATGAAAGCATAAATGATGTAAAAAATTTGTACTTCTCGGCCAATTTTCATTCAACGCCTACTGTACATCTCATCCTTTTGCAGCTTATACTTTCCCTTTTGGGAATATCCTATGGCGCCCACATATTTATAAAGTACACAGAACAAGTATCTGCGATAGCAGGGATTCCTCCAGCCATACTGTCATTAATCATAACGCCTATAGCAACCGAGCTTCCAGAAAAGCTTAACTCTGTCTTATGGATAGGTCAAAAAAAAGATACCCTTGCCCTTTTAAACATAACAGGGGCAATGGTATTTCAATCATCTGTGCCTGTCGCCATAGGCATGATGTTTACAGAATGGCATTTGACTGGGCTTACTATGCTTACAACCATGTTATCGCTTATATCATCATATATAAGCCTCTTATATGCATCCAACAAAAAAAGTTTAAGCCCATTTGTTTTGATGTCAGGCATCATTTTCTATGCAATCTTTTTAATGGCACTGCTTTGACTATTCTTTTATGTATGATGCAACAATTTCGCCAAAGTAAAACGTATGGTAATCTGGATACCATCTTTTATCAATATCAGCATCCAGATTTTCCTTTATCATCTCCTGTTTGTATATGACTTTACATTCATAGTGAAGTGAACACTCGCCTATTATAGGAGTCTCAATCTTTTGCGATGGAATAGGTGTAAGATTGCACTCCTTAAACTTATCAAAATCCCTACCTGATTTTGTGCCGCAAAATGCAATGGCTTTATTTAAGTCCTCATTTAAAGGCACGCTAATCGTAAATTCACCTGATTTTTCGATTTGATTGTACGTAAAGCGGGACTTTCTCACTGCAACTAAGAATACAGGTTTCCCCCAAAAATAAGTTATTCCTCCCCAGCCAATTATCATGGTATTTAACTTATTCTCTTTAGTAGTCAAAAATATGCCTCTTGACGTAAGCTTTTGATTCACCTCTTTTAAGTACATATCGTAAGGCACTTCTTTAATAGTCATGTTTCATCCCTCCGCAATATTTTTTACATTATACATTTTATAGCTTAACCTTAAAAAAACCAAATCATATGAAAAAGCCTCGAGTAAACTCGAGGTGTAGAAAGCTATTGATTTTTAATGAGATCTGCAACTGCCGTTATGCTTCCTAATGTTCCAACCAATTTATCAGGAATAATAAGCTTATTGGCAGGATTCTTTGCCATCTCCTGCAATGCTTCTATTTGCTTTAATGCTATGACAGTCTCATTTGTACCTGACTCTAATATGGCCTTATTTACCAATTCAATGGCCTTTGCCTGTGCTTCAGCAATCGCCTCAATGGCCTTCGCTTTGCCTTCCGCCTCTAATATCTGCGACTGCCTTAAGCCTTCAGCCTTTCTGATATTTGCTTCCTTCTCAGCCTCTGCCTGCAAAATTTTTGCCTGCTTTTGACCTTCAGCGACAGCTATGGCACTTTGTTTCTCACCTTCTGCCTGAAGTATTGTAGCTCTCTTATCTCTTTCTGCTTTCATCTGCTTTTCCATCGCTTGCCTTATTTCATCTGGCGGAGTAATATCCTTTATCTCTACAGACAGTATTTTTATGCCGTATGCGTCTGTAAGCTGATCAATCACTTTAAGAAGCTCTGCGTTTATCTTGTCCCTGCCTGACAAAACTTCGTCAAGCGTCATATCTCCAATGATGTTTCTCATGTTTGTTATTGTAGAATAGACTATACCTGATCTGTAGTTCTCTATGTTGTATATGGCATCTTTTGCACTCATTACCTTATAAAATATTACATTATCGACAGATATTTTCACATTGTCCTTCGTAATGACGTTTTGCGGCTCAATATCCAATATCTGCTGCTTTGTAGATACTTTCGCCCGTACATAATCAACAAAAGGTATCACAAAATGCCAACCCGGCTCCAACACCTTGTAAAACTGTCCCAATCTCTCAATGACGTAAACATAACCTGTTTGAACGACTTTTATGGACGCTACAGCAGCAATAAATATGAGAAGAAGCAATATTATAAACAAAATAAACACTTTTATTCCTCCAATCTCTTTACAATTAATTTATTTCCAGATATACCTGTTATAACCGCGTTGTCACCGCTTTTTAGGGGCACATCAGATTTGACAGTCCAATATATGCCTTCAAAAAATACCTGACCAGTCTTGCCGATATCGTCTTTTATCTCTATGGTCCTACCTATATACTGGTTTTCATATGGATAAGTCTTTGGTATGTTTTTAAATTTCTTTCTCAAGTATTTAAACGAAAAAATGAGTGAAACAATTCCTACTGCGAGAAATGCAAAAATCTGAATCGGTGTATTAGCTCCTAATAGATCCGCACATATTGCAAAAAAAGCTCCCATTGAAAAATTAAAAAATATGAAGTTGCTTGTAATAAGGTCAATAGCTATACCAATTATCATTATTGAAATCCATAATGTCAATAGGCTTTCCGTATTTATCCCCCTTTCTTGTTAAAAATTTGATATTTTATCTTAGTATACCACAGTATGTGTCCAACATAAAGTAGTTAGACAAGGTATTTTATAAATTTTCTATAAATTTTTTGGGCAATATAATAGAGCCGATCGCATAGTATCGGCTCTTTTAAGGAGGATCATCAATTTTAGTTTACAATAAATAGCCGTAATTATAAAGATGTTATCCTTTTATTTTCCATCCATCTAAATATTTTTTCGTATTTTCAAGCATTTCATTAAATAATTTTTTCGCATCTTTTAAAGATATTGTAACAAGCGGATCATTTACAAAAGCACTAAAAGCTAAGTCGTAATCTTTCTTTAAAGCAGCTTTTAACGTCGTTTCTTGGTTGTATAATTGCCTTAGCACAAGGCTATTTACATTGTCAGGCAATTTCCCTGATAATACAGGCTTTAGTTTATTTCCTGAAAATAAAGCATTTGTTTCAACTACCGCACCATATGGTATTCCTTCAATCTGTCCATAGTTGGGAATATTGACATTAGTCACTAAATCACCTAAGCCTAATAGCGCTTTAATTTGCCTAACGCCTTCTTCACCTGTTTCCTTTAACTCAAATTTTTCCTGGCCTGTCTTAAGCCTTTTACTTCTTTCAAGCCTGCGCTTCAAGTCTTCTTTTCTCCAACTTACAGTCGTTAAGCCAAACATCCATTCTCTGACTGTCTCTGGATCTTTTAAATACCAATATCCCGGCACAAATTCCGCCAGATGTCTATCACCCGCTGCAGCTATCACTCGATATCTTAAAAACAGATCAAATTTTACTCTCTCTGCAGATACAAACGAATTGTTCATCCAATTATTGTTAGCATCGCTGACAAATCCACTTTCATAGTACTTATTCACAAATTGTTTATAAACATGCATTAAATCTATGTCTTTGTATCTTGCATTGTCGATCCATGTAAAATGATTTATCCCTAAAACATTTATCTTTATCTCTTCTCTTGTAACATCATTAATGCCTTCTATATCCTGCAAAGCACGAGATAATAGCTTTTGTGTGCCAAAAACTTCATGGCAACATCCAAAAGCTTTAACTTGAGGGAAAATTTCATATAATGTCCTGACACAAAGCGTCATAGGATTTGTATAATTTATGACCCACGCATCAGGACAATGCTCTTTAATCGCATTGGCAATATCCACAAACATCGGAATTGTCCTTAAAGCTCTGACTATTCCACCAGGTCCTACTGTATCACCTACTGACTGGTAAATGCCATACTTTTCTGGTGCATGAACATCAGATTCCATCTCATCGAACGTACCTGGCAAAATAGATATTATGACAAAATCAGCACCTTTTAGTGACTCTTCTAATGTCTCACAGGCTTTATAAAGCCATTTGCCTTTAACGTCTTGTCTCATTGATAGAGCATTGCCTATTATCTCATTGTCATGTGCCGCATCATAATCTATGTCGTACAGCTTTACTGTGCCAGAAATGCTCTCTTCCTTTGCTAAGTCGGTCATTAAATTCCACGCCCATCCTCTTGAGCCACCACCGATATAAGCAATAGTGATGTCATTCACCTTTCCATCTGTATACCTCATTAAGCTTAACCTCCTGACCTAAAATAAAATTTATTGAGTAGATTTATACTTAGTTTAGTTCTTTAATCCAGTTGTTGCAATACCTTCAACGAAGTATTTTTGCGCTGAAAAAAATATTATAATACTTGGTATCATTGAAATAATTGTCATTGCCATTATTTGGTTCCAATTTACAACTGAAGTCCCATCGATTGTCATATTAAGCCCGAGAGAAACTGTGTATTTTTCTACACTATTGATATATATCAATGGATTAAAAAAGTCATTCCAGGTCCAAATGAACTGAAATATACACATAGAAATAATTGCAGGTTTGCACAATGGTATTAAAATTTTTATAAGTATTTGAAATGAGTTGCAACCATCAATCGTAGCGGATTCTTCTAATTCTTTTGGAAGACCTCGTAAAAACTGTACCATCATAAAAATGAAAAAAGGTGTTGTTCCGAACAAAGCAGGAACGATAAATGGTTTATAAGTGTTTATCCAGCCTAACCAATTAAACAATATATATCTTGGTATCAAAACCGCAGTACCCGGCAACATCATGGTAGATATCATCAACGTAAACAAAATAGTTTTAAGCGGAAATTCAAATCTTGCAAATCCATAGGCTACAATTGTCGATGATATAGCAGTAAAGACAACAACAGGTACAACAAGCGTAATGCTGTTTAAAATAAATGTGCCAAAAGAGTATTGTCCCGTACCTTTCCATCCTTCAAAGTATGAATTTGTCACAATGTGTTTTGGTATAAGACTTATCGACTTAAAGATTTCATCATTTGATTTAAATGATGATGCAAAAACCCAAAGCAAAGGATATATCATGAAAATACCAAAAGCAACCAAGAAAACATATATAAATACTTTTCTGGCTATATCGTTCTTTTGACTATTCTTTGCTTTCATGTCATCTACCTCCATTTTCATAATACACCCATGTATTTGAAGATTTAAATATTATAACTGTAACAATCAATATTAGCAAAAATAAAATCCAAGACAAGGCAGATGAATAACCCATCCTAAAATACCTAAAAGCATTATCATAAATCAACATGCTGTATACATAAGTAGAGTTCATCGGTCCTCCACCAGTTATTACATATGGTCCTGTGAATTCCTGGAAAGCATTTATAGTCTGCATAACCAAATTGAATAATAGCACAGGTGATATCATAGGCAAAGTTATTGAGAAAAACCTTCTTATTTTACTGGCACCATCTAACATAGATGCTTCATACAACTCATTTGGGACCTGTTTTAGGGCCGCCAAGAATATTACCATAGAAGACCCAAATTCCCACACTGACAATAAACTTATAGTAAATAATGATATGTGTGGGTTCCCAAGCCAACTTGGCCCGTGTATATGAAAGTATGAAAGAAATTTATTCATAATACCATTATCCATGAATAAAAACTTCCATATAACAGATAAAGCAACACTTCCTCCAAAAATAGAAGGTAGATAATAAGTTGTTCTAAACACATTAACTCCTTTAATATCAACATTTAAGATCATTGCAACAAAAAGTGCAAAACATAATTTTAAAGGAACTGTCATTAATACATATTTTATAGTATTAATTAAAGACGGCCAAAAATACATATCTTTAGTAAACATAGTTATATAATTGCCTAATCCAATAAATACAGGTGATTTTGTAATACTGTAGTTACAAAACGAATAGATAAAAGTCATAGCAAATGGGTACAGAGTAAATATCAAAAAACCTATAAGCCATGGACTAATATATAAATAGCCCATCAAATTTCTTTTTTTATTGTAACTCATTAAATTAACCACTCCTTCATAATGTTTCATAGGGTGAGCTTTAACACACCCTATGAAACTAATTTTTATTGCTGGCTTTTTAATTCTGGAAGTTTCTGTTTATAAGTATTTATCAATTCATCAGCAGCCTGCTCCGGCGTTATCTTTTTATAAGCCAATTCTTGTATGATATCAGTATTTATCTTTTCTAACTCTTGATTACCACTTATACCGTTTTCAGGAGGTGCCATCTTTTCCATAGCTTGATTTGCATTATCAGTTAGAGTCGAATCCAGCAAGTTATTTTCTGATAAAATTTTGCGTGCATCTACGGTAGCCGGAACTCCTCTAACATCTTTAAGTGTCTTTATAGCATCTGTATCCGTAAAGAACCAATTTAAAAATTTTGCTGCTTCATCGATATTTTTAGAATCTTTATTAATAGCAATAAGCTGTGATGGTCTTACAACTATGCCTGTCTGTTTTGCATTAGGATCAATCGGCGGCAATGCCAATGACAAATTCTTTATATTTGCTTTTACACCAGCATATATAGATGACCAGTTCCAAAGCATACCTGTTTGACCATTAAGCCACATAGGATTTTGATCAGGTTTTCCCTCGTATGGAGCACTTTGAGAAAATGGCTCTATAGCACCTACTTCAAACAAATCGTTTAAATATTTAAATGCTTCTGTCAACGTCTGCTTATCAAAACCTAAAGTGTAATCATCTTTTACCCATTGATTTCCAGTTTTTTGCCCCACGTATGTGACCAAAATATAATCACAGATAGTAGAATCAGCATCTAAAAGATAAGCATTTTTATCCTTTTCATGTACCATCTTAGCAGTTTGCAAGAGATTATCCCATGTCCAAACTGTCTTATCATCTATGCCAAATTTATTAAAAAAGTCTTTGTTAATATACATGGCCGAATTATTTATTCCTGTTGGCAAACCTATCAACTTATTGTTGACATAGCAATAATTTTTAAGAAAATTTTGATCAAATGCATTCACATTGATATCTTTTAACTTACTTAGATCTGCAAAAAAATCACCTTGGCTAAAAAGTTGCTGCAACCATGTTACATCTATTTGTATAAGATCAGGTGCTGTACCACTACTTAATTGAGTTATCAGCTTTTGGAGATAGTCAGTAACGCCACCATATTCAGCATTAATCTTTACATTGGGATGTTCTTTTTCATAAAGACTTATAGCATCAAGTGTTGCTTTATGTCTGGCATCTCCACCCCACCACATAAATCTTAGTGTTACAGTTTTTTGATTAGTATTATTTTCAGAACTATTTTTCGATGAACTCGAAGAATTCGAAGAGCTGCTACATCCTGCAACTAATGAAATTATCAAAAGAAGCGATATTAACAGAGATGTAAGTTTTTTAAACATTTTCAATACCTCCTTAGAAATTTATTAACTACTCTAAAAACATTATATTATGTATATTCAATGTGTTAAAGGTATTCAATTTAATATATGGTATCATTATTTGTCATCTAATCATAGGACATCATTAAACACAGATTTTTCTAAAGTTATAAAAAGGGGCCGTTCTTCTTTCCTTTTATTAGGTGTGTGTAATGCCAATGTTAGATTCCCTTCAAAGGTTTTAAATATCATACCATGCCCGCCATCACATGCAAAAATTGGACTTTCACTGTGCACCCATGGACCAGTTATTTTACCTGTTTTCGATAATGATATGCCAACAGCGTATATATTGTTTTCAATAAAACTAGACCAAAACATATAAAGCTTTCCCTTTTCAGACTTATAAATAAAAGGACCATCTGTAACGTAGCATTCATGATCATTAATCTTTTTAATACTTCTTGTCCAATTGGCATTGGAAGCTTTAAAAAGTGTAATAGGATTTCCTACCATTGTTTTTAAATCTTTCGATAATCTTACAGCACAAATTTCCCCATCATATATTTGAACCCATTCATGGCAAAATATCATCCATGGTTCCCCATCTTCATCTACATAAAAAGTCCCATCTAGACACATCCAATCTTTTGGTGTCACCGGTTCAATACTCCATGGTTTATATGGCCCACTTATTTTTTCAGATACTAAAATTTGCGTTCCTCTATTTCTGCCATCAGCGAAAAATGTAGCAAACATATAATACATATCATTGTATTTATGCACTTCTGGAGCCCAAAAATTTTTATCCCAAATGAAGTTTTTATCCGGCCTAAATGCAGCAAAAGGCCCTTCAAAATTTTCTAAATCGGATGACTTATAGTAATCAAATCCAGTTGCTTTCTCATCATTCCAACAGTTCATATCAGTAGTACCAAACATATAATACATTTTTTCATCTGGTACTGGAATTATAAATGGATCTCGTATATAAAGATCTTTTCGTTTAATCATTTCCAATTCCTCCAATTCATCATATCATCGGTTTTAGTCCTTCCCATTCAACATCCCACATTCCATTTTTAGGAAATCCAGGTGTATCTTCATTATTCCCATCCCAACCAGCCGTCATAAGAGCCATTGCCGCCAACAGTCCACCATTTCCGGGTAAATATACTGGTAGTTCTTTATTCGGTATTTGATTGTTATGACCATTTACCATATAAGTATTTTTTGGTGAATCCATTAAAAGAATATTTATTGCTGTCTCCGGTTCATTTAATCTCGTTGCAGTCATAGCCATCATCGGAAAATCCCAACCCCACATTTCATCAAATTTCCACTCTTTTAATACTTTATGCAAAGTCCTCCTCATCGTTTCCTTGTCAACTTTGCGGCCTGGTAACATTCCCAATGCTGCAAGCATAGATGGATGGTCAAAATTAAATTTCTCATAAGTGTTAATACATCTTTCATGCGATATATACACACCGTCTTTTGAAGGTAAATTAGCTAACTTAAAACGTATTTCATTCCACTCTGAGCTTACGTTTAGTCCTAACCTTTCCATCCATTTAACTGCTATTTCCAATGCAAACGAAAAATACTCCAATTCAAATGCTGGGTTCAATGTCGCATTAGGGGCATGATTTTCTTGTGCTGGAATCAAAGGTGGTGCAAGTATATATCTATCATTTTTCCTATCATATACAACAAATGATGCAATAAAATCAGCAGTATTAATTACTATGTCTTTAAGCATATCTAATGTTTCTTCTGAAGGATTTTCTCTAAAAAACAATTCACTGTAATACATAATATGAGGCTGCTGCCAAACAAGCAATGGCCCTATCGGAGAAGGACTTTCCCTTCCATCCGGTCCAACCATTTTAGGCCAGCGCACACCTTTGTATCCTTGCTTTCTCGCAATGTCACGTGATACACTGAAAATGCTCCTGTACCACCACATACTTCTGCTCAGCAAAGGCATTCTACCCCATAAAGCAAAATGTACGGCATGCCACCAATGCATTTCCAAATGAAATTTTCCATACCAGCTATTACAAGTGAGTCCTGTCTCTTGCGGCGGCATAGAACCTGAGCATTGAATAGCTGTAAGATATTGTGAAAGTATTACTCTCCTCTCCAATTCAAAAGCTCTTTTATCCTCACACCTTGAAAAATCTATTGCACCACCTCTGCTCCAAAAGTTATTCCAATATTCTTTACATATTTTTTTGCTTTCTACAAATGAATGTGAACATTTAAAAGGTTTTTGCTTCGAAAACAAACACGAAAATTCTATTCTTCCATTATACTCTTTTTGCTTTAATGCAAAATGATTTTTCCCGATTCTATCTAAATAAACGCCTTTTGAGTACTCTATTTTTACAAAATAAGCATCTTCATCGATAGTTCTCAATAATTCAATAAAATCTCTACCATAATCAACCACATTTGTATCATGTCTATCATTTCTATCCCAATCGGAGCCTGATATATTGGCCGCACCATATGGAAATTTCATTTCAACATACATCTTATTTTGCTTTAACAGTTCTGACTCAACAGAAAAATTTATCATATCTTCGTATGGATGGCAAAAAGTTTCAACGTGAACAGGTACTTTTTCGACTTTAAAATCACTTATTAATATTCCGTTCCACAAATCTAATACTTGGTGTATTTCGAAAATATCTTTCAATTCTGCTTTTGTGCCATCGTTGAGAATTATATTTAATCCTATATTGCATAAATTAATCCTATGAGGATTGCTCCTCAACCAGTCAAATACATTTTCTTGATTTTCTGCTGATGTTGCATATCCAACTTTTCGGTCAAATACATCGTAATACTTGAGATTCAAATCTTCCAAAGTATAATAGCCCTTATCATTCTGTGCCGGCGTAGTATGAAATCCCCATTGTGACATTGTACATAAAGGAATACTTTTATAGTCATCAATAAAAGTTTGCATTCCAGTTATATCAGCTGTAAAAGCAATTTCTCCATTACCTACTGACAATGGATTTTCGATATCTGCTTTTTCTAAAATCACATTATGCCTTTTTACAAGGTCATATCTGTTAATTCCCATGTTTTCATCCTTCTTTCACTTATTACAATCATCATTATTCTGATTTTTTAATTGATATGGAAAAATTATATATACGGCAGTACCAATATTCAATTTACTTCTCATTAATATTTCATAATCTTTCCCATAAAGAAGTTTTAACCGCTCATTTGTATTCATTAATCCAATATGTTCATTAAAATCAAAATCTGAGTCAAGAATTCTTTTTACATAATTTAACCTTTCTTTAGACATTCCTATACCATTATCAATTACCGAAATTTTTATTTTCTTTTTATCAACTGCTTTTATTTTGATTTTTATTGATCCTTCATAATTTTTCTTCTTGAGTCCATGTTTTATAGAATTTTCTATCAAATGTTGCAACATCAGTTTCATCATAAGACACGATAAAATACTTTCATCATAAATTAAATTTACTTTAAATTTATCTCTATGCCTGACCTTCAATATTTGTATATATGCCTTTGTATTTTCAATTTCTTCTTTTACAGTTACTGTTTCATTCGGATTGCTTAACAAGTACTTCAAAATCTGTGACAAATTTTCAATCATTTTTGTGACATCATTAGGACCGTTTGTATATGACAATGCCCTAAGATAAATAATCTCCAGCGCATTAGACAAAAAATGAGGACTAATTTGTGATTGCAACGCTAATAACTCCATTGCTTTCATTTTATACTTCTTTTCTGCTAATTCCATCTTCAACTGACTTTTTTCAATATAACTATTAATAATATTGTAAATTATATAGCTGTACTCATCTCTACTTTCTACTGGGATTTCTGGAAATATCTCATTTGTCTTTTCTGCGTCTATAATCTTTAATATTTTATTTACATTTTCGTAATTTCGCTTAGTGATTCTAAATGTTATCAAAATCACAAAAAAAATTGACGTTAAAAGTAAAACTAAAGTCATCTTTAAAAGCTTTATAGGAACTTCATAAAGATATTTTTTAGGAACTATAGACACATATTTTACATTATAATTTGGAGATTCTAATTTTGTTATTATATTTGCTTTGCTATAATTATCTAAGTCTATTTTCCCAGTAAAATTCCCATTAATATTTTGACATATTAAATTGTCGTGAGCATCTAATATAAGAATTTTTTGGTCAGGAAATATTGTTGAAGTATTAAGCAAATTTTCAATATAGTCCAAATATATATTTAGTACAAGTACACCATCAATTTTATCCCCATTAAAGTTTGCAATTTTTTTGTATATGCTTAGAACTTTTATCCCTTTTTTATCAAAACTATACAATTTTAAATTTCTAACCTCTATCCAAGAAATCTCATCTTTTGGTGCATTTAAAAAGCTGTCATACCATTTATTATCAATATAATTTTTTACAGAATTAATACCATTTCCTGTCACCAAAAAATTTTTATTAGAATTGTTAAAATACAAATAAATTGACTGTATATAAGATTCCGAAAACGACGTAGAATCAAATAAGCTTTCTATCATGCTAAGATGCCACATATCATCTAAAGAATATTTATTAGTATTTAAAATTCTCTCCAAATACAACGTCACATCTTTATTTGTCCCAAACGTTAAATAAATTTTATTTATATCGTTAAACAAAATTGACAAATCATTACTACTCTGTTTTAATATTTCTCTACTATTTTTGTATATTTCATCTCTAACATATCTTTCTGTTATTAATATTGAAAATGAACCTAATACAATGACAATTAAAATTAACGGCAATGCTAAGATTAAAAGATTTTTATAAAAAAATTTGCTGTTTAACTCTTTCATCTATAAATCATTCCTCAAAATTTATTGCTGAATTTACAAATTCTCTTGGGGATTTTTTAAAATATTTTTTAAATGCTCTAGTAAAATTTTTCGGATTTTTATATCCAATCATATAACTTATTTCATAAGTTTTGTACAAAGGATTTTTCAGAAACTCTACGGCTTTTTTCATCCTAACCTCTGTTATATAATCAGAAAAATTCATGCCAGTTTTTTGTTTAAAATATTTGCTTAAATAACACGGATTCATATAAACTACCTTAGCCACATCTTCCAATGTCACATCGCTGTAATGTTCATCAACATATTTTTCTATGATTGAAATTATACTGTTGTACTGATCAATTTCATTGTTATATGAGTTATTTATTTCCTTTGTATTTTCATTGTCTAATTCTTTTTTTATTCTGCTGAAAACATCAATTATTTCATTATATTTAGTAGGTTTTACTATATAATCTTTAACACCATATCTTAACGCCTGTCTGGCATATTCAAAGTCAGTATAACCACTGATTATAACTACTTTAGTGTTTATATTACTTTCAAAAATTTTCTTTGCCAACTCTATACCAGACATAACTGGCATTTTTATATCACATAAAATTGTATCAACCTTATTTTTACATAAATACTCAAAACATTCTCCACCATTTTCAAATTCTTCCACAACAGTAAAGCCCATTTTTCCCCATGGAAAGCAGTTAACTAATCCTGTTCTTATCTCATATTCATCTTCTACTACTACAAGCGTATAAATATTAGACACCACCTTCCTATTTAACAAACATCTTCCCATCATTCTCTATAGACTTCTTTATTATCTTTCTTCCTTCTCTCAAATCTTTTATATATCCCAATGCCATAAGCTGAACTATCACATTGCCATAGATTGAAGCTTCTACAGGACCTGTTATGACTTTTTTACCTGTGATATCCGCAGTTAACTTGCATAGGAACTTATCCTGTATACCGCCACCAACCATATGGATAGTATCTATTTCTCGCCCTACAATATCTTCTAAATTGTTTAAGCAATTCTTGCATTGTTCGACTATACCATTGTAAGCAGCTCTCGCTATATCACCAATATTCTGCGGCAAACCCTGTCCCGTTTCTACACAATATTGCTTTATTGCTTCAGCCATATCATCGGGAGCTATAAACAATTTGTCATTGGGATTTATGATGAATTTTTCGTTCTCTGCTTTAGATGCCATCTGGCTGATTTCTGGAAATCCTATTTTAATGCCATTTGAATTCCAGCTTTGTTTTAATTGCTGAATAATCCACAAACCATTAATATTTTTAAGTAGCCTTATACAACCTTCTACTCCACCTTCATTTGTAAAATTGTACTTCTTTGTATTTTCATTTATTATAGGTTTTTCACTTTCAACACCTAATAATGACCAAGTACCACAAATCAAATAAGCACTTGAACCATTTTCAATAGGTGTGCCTGCAACTGCTGACGCCGTATCATGGCTGCCAACAGAAATCACGGGAATATTAGATAGCCCCGTTTCTTCCTGAATTTCTTTTGTCAGATAACCTATTATATTCCCTGGCATCAATATCTTTTGAAAAATGCCTTCTGGCAAATTTAACTTTTTCATAAGGTCTCTTGCCCAATCTTTCTTATTAGCATCCAGCATTTGCGACGTCGATGCAACGGTATATTCATTGTATTTCTCATTAGTCAGATAAAAGTTAAACAAATCTGGCATAAATAACAATGTCTTTGCATTATCCAATAATTCTGGGCGCTTTTTATAATCACAATACAGTTGAAATATTGTATTAAACTCCATAAACTGTATGCCCGTCACGTCATAAATCTCTTGCAACAACGCCATATTTTCAAAATCTTTTATTATCCCCTCTGTTCTTTTATCCCTGTAATGAAAAGGATTTGATATCAATTGATCGTTTTTATCAAGCAACCCATAATCAACACCCCATGTGTCTATGCCAATACTGGATATTTTAATTTTTCTTTTGGATACTAATTTTAATCCGTTTTTTAATTCGTGAAAAAGCCTCAAAAAACCCCAATAAAACGATTGTCCCAGCTTGACTGGCTCATTTGGAAATCTATAAATCTCTTCAATCGTGATTTTTTCGCCATCAAACGCAGATAGCATAAGGCGTCCACTTGAAGCTCCAAAATCAAAAGCCAGATTATATACAATATCTTTCATTGAAATACCATCCTTTAGCTTTAAATTTTAAGCTCTATTTTTTACAATTTCTTTTTCATATTCCTTAACAGCATCAATCCACAATGTACCAATAGGCACATTTTCGTCCATGCAGTACTTGTTCCAAACAGAGTAAAATGGCAATGTTTTGAATTCCTCCATCAAAGCAAGCCTTGCACCAAAATTGCCTTTATTTTCTTCCTCTAAAAGTAAATGCACAGGCTCTAATAGTGATATTAATATGGCTTTTAGCGTTGCTCTCGCGCCTATTACCCACGCCATTATCCTATTTATGCTGGCGTCAAAGAAATCTAATGCAATATATACTCTGTCATATGCATCACATCTTCTTATTTCTTTTGCTAATGAAATTAAATCATCATTTAAAATAACTACATGATCGCTATCCCAGCGTACTCCACGACTTACATGTATCAGTAAATTATCATTAAATGTCAGTATCGACGATATTTTATCAGCAATATTTTCTGTTGGATGGAAATGCCCCATATCAAGGCATACCATAACATCATTCTTAGATGCATAATTTAGATAAAATTCATGTGATCCTACTACATAGCTTTCAGATCCGATGCCAAATAATTTGCTTTCAACAGAATCAACGATATTTGCTTTGTCGTATTTTGCTGAAAATATCTCATCTAAAGATTCTTTAAGTATTTTTCGATGTTCAATTCGATTAGCAGGTAAATCTTTAGAGCCATCAGGAATCCAAATATTGTTTACACATTGTATATTTAATTCTTTTCCTATCTCATTTGCGATTTCGCGGCATCTTTTGCCATGTTCAATCCAAAATTTTCTTATGTTTTCATCTTTACTTGAAAGCGTATAGCCATCATTTGCTTTAGGATGTGAAAAAAACGTAGGATTGAAGTCAAGACCAAGTTTTTTTTCTTTTGCCCAATCTATCCATTTTCTAAAATGCTCAACTTTTATTTCATCTCTATCCACATATTTACCATCAGTTTCTGCATAAATGGCATGTAAGTTTACTTTGTGTTTGCCAGGTATAAGGCTTAAGGCTTTTTCAATGTCTTGCCTTAATTCTTCGCCATTTCTTGCTCTACCAGGCCAATTCCCCGTTGCCAAAATGCCTCCACCACTTAATCCATTGGCACTTCTTTCAAATCCAGTTACATCATCGCCTTGCCAGCAATGAAGTGAAATACGAATCTTCTTCATTTTATCTAATATTTCATCAGTGTCTATGTCAAACTTGGCATAAATTTCTTTTGCATTATAATAATCATTTAAAATTTTATCTTTTTCTGCTTCATACATAATAAACATCCTTTCAGAAATTGATAAATTATACTGCCATATATCATTTATTTTACAGATTTAACGTTTACTACATTAAAAATTATCATCAATAAACCAAATATTTTTAATATTAAATATTAAATTCGACGTTTTATTATAATTCCCTTCTTTTTTGATAAGTTTTTATATTAATTATTTTATATTATTTGATTTACATGACAAATTTATGGTTTTATGTTAATTTATTTATATTCATGTTAATAAAATTTTATTTTGTCAAAAGATTCAAACTGTATTATAGTCATCAATTCAATAATGTACTAGTCGCAACAATCAAAACAAGCATATTACTATATTCTATACTTATTAATTATCTGTTTTTTGTTTATTTAATGTACTGCACAAATCGCCTGGATGTCTTCCTTTTAAACCGAATTTTCTCCTAATTTCATAAAGCTTTTCTACTTGGCTATCTGATAATTCTTTTGGACCTCCGAGAAGTGTAGAGATGAATGTCAATTTTGCGTAAAATTCAAGTGATTCCATCTTATAATATGCACTGATCAAATCTGGGCCGTATGTCAGTGCACCGTGATTTTCTAATAAAAGCGCATCGTAATTTTGTAAGTATTTAGAAACGGCATCTGGCAGCTCTTCGGTTGAAGGCGTGCCGTATTCAGCTATTGGCACACAGCCTAAAGATATGACAGCTTCTGGCATTATCGGCTTTGTAAGCGGGATACCTACAATAGCAAAGCCTGTGCCAAATGGCGGATGTGCATGTATGACTGATTTGACGTCTGGTCTTTCTTTATAGACTCTAAGATGCATCTTTATCTCTGTGGACGGTTTGTAATCGCCTGATGATTTTAATACTTCGCCGTTTAAATTAATATTCAATAGCATATCTGGAGTCATAAACCCTTTGCTGACACCTGTAGGAGTCGTTATTATTTCATTTTCACCGATTCTTACAGTGATATTGCCGTCATTTGCTGCTACAAACCCATTCATATAGATTCTTTTTCCTATTTCGCAGATCTGTTTTTTTACCTCATATTCAGAATACACTTTTTGCCCTCCTTTAAATAAAGTTAATTTTTATTGAATTTATTTTGATTTATGTCTGTTTTATTTTGTTTATCTTTATTATATCAGTATTTAATAAAATGTCAATAGTATTTTGCGTAATTAACAAAATTTAAGATAGCATTTCCTTAAAATAAAAAAACATCCCACAAAACGTGGGATTTAGCTAACAATAGATTAAATCGATATTGTGTTTTTTCAAGAATTCTTCCCATTCTAAAGACAACTTTCTATCGGTAAACAGATAATCAATTTTATCTAAGTCAAACATCTTTACGAACGACGACTTATCAAATTTGTTGTGATCAAGCAGCAAAAACACTTTTTCTGCCGAGTTGGCCATGGCTTTTTTTACTTCAGCTTCCATTTCGTTTGACTCCGTAATGCCATTTGTCATGTCAAAACCTTTTGATGATATTATGGCTTTGTCTACACAGAAATTTTTAATCATATCTTCTGCAAAATTTCCAATTAGCGACATGGAATTTTGCTTCAATACCCCCCCTGTTGAAATGACTTTGCAGTCTTTCGCATTTGCTAATTCCAATATTATCTTTTCCGAATTTGTTATAACCGTAAGCTTCTTTTTGAACTTTAATTGCTTTGCTACTTGAAGGACTGTAGAGCTTGAATCAAGCAAAAGCGTATCACCATCTTCAATGTATTCAGCAACCTTCATGCTTATGGCCTGTTTGCTTTCTATATTCGTTATTTCCCTTATATTTAGGGGAATATCTGCACTTGAATTTTCATTTATAACAGCACCACCATAAGTCCTCTTTAAAAGCCCCTCTGCCTCAAGTTTCTCCAAATCCCTTCTTATGGTCTCCTCTGTCACATTAAACAATTTGCTTAACTCTGGCACTAACACACTTTGGTTTTCTTGTATAAGCCTCATTATCCTCTTCCTTCGTTCTATCGCAAGCATACACTTTCCTCCAGTTTTCTTAAATTTTAATTAAATTATATACTAAAAATCAACAATAAACAACATATTATCAAATAACACAATAGAAAATAAATAAAAGCATGATAAAAACATCGATTTTTTTGCATAAAAATAAGGCGGCTTTAAAAACCACCTTTGCATATGCCAAACTTATTAACTTTTTTAATGCTGAATTAATTTTTTTACCTCATCTTTGCTAAGCTCAGTGATGTCTGCTACTTTATCAACGTCCATACCTTCCTTTAATAATTTTCTTGCTATTGCAATTTTTTCTTGTTGTGCCCCTTTTTCTATACCTTTTTCGATTCCCTTCTCAATACCTTTTTGCATACCTTTTTCGATTATCATTTTATACGTCTCAGATTCTTCAATCCTAAACATTCTTACCACCTCCATAAAAGCTTTTTCAATAACTTCTTTCTTATATACAATACCCGACAATATCTCTGCCTTAAATGCTATATCTTTCTTCTTGTTTATGTCTAATGGAATATCTTTTATGACTTCAATACATCTTTCTAAATATTTTTCTCCTTCTTCTTTTCTTCTATTTTGATCCATCAATGGTAGAAGGGAATATAAGTCATAATATTCTGTTCCTACAACATCAGTATATTTTATGTCACCGACATTTATTATCCTGTATTTATAGTTTAATGTATTTTGTTCCCCAAAGTTATAATTTAAGCTATTTTTCATTTTTACATTGTCTTTGCCTATATAAACGACTATCTGATATGGTAAGAGATTATGCTTTTCCATTATCTCCAGGGAATATCTCAGCATCCTGTAAGACATCTTTTCGTCATTTTCTGATTGAAATTCTATGTGCACAGCGACATTTCCTTTGTCTGTTGTGCATTTGAATATCATATCGCTGTCTCTTCGTTCTACTCTTGCAAATTCTATATTAAGTTCATCAATCTTTGTGTATTGTAGTCCTAAAAAATAACTCATTATGTCATCGGCCATATCAGAAAAAATATTTTTCATCGTTATATCGTATTTTTGGCTCATACTTCTTCCTTCCATTTCTCTTCATCTTATATTTATTATACCATATGCAGCTATAGAAAACCAGTTTTTGTACACACTAAATATACTAAAAATCAACAATAAACAACATATTATCAAATAACACAATAGAAAATAAATAAAATAATAAAAACATCGATTTTTTGCATAAAAATAAGGCGGTTTTAAAGACCACCTTTTCATATGCCAAACATCTTTCTTCCATCCCTCGTCAATAATTCCATATCTAATTATTATATTGTTGCAGTATTATTTTTGAAAAGACTATCAAATCATTTAAGCCATTTTCAATCAAATCCTGTACAACCTTTAAATCTATCAATTGATAATTATGCACAGCGATATTTCTAAAACCAACCATGGATTTTAGTTTCTTCTCTAACACGTCATCTATGACACCATTCTTACGAAGCAGTTCAAATGCGTCTCTACTATTTTGAGGAATACCAAAAGATTTTTCTGCTACAACATGCATCGCTAAATCTATACAAGCTTCACAAGCCCTTTGTATATTTAACAATATTGAATCCTGTTTTGTATAATTTTTGAGATTCATAGGGTTTCCTTCATATTCTTCTTTGATTCTATTTATACATCTTTCAATAATTTCCGTTTTATTAATTACCACATCATTCACTGTAAATCCGCCCCCTTTTTAATATTTTATCAATTATTTCAGCTCTTTCCTCATTTAATTTCGCATAATCTTTCAATGCATACATTTCGAAATTCATTCGCCTTAAATCATCATTACAATAAATTATTTTTTTCGTTCCTACCACCTGAGCTTTGAATACAGTTGATGTTTTTTGCAAATCTATTAAATCCACATCCCGTTTTAGTAAATCCGCTAATTCCTGCGAAATCATAAATAAATCATAACTGCTAATATCTTTATCACTTAAATACGCAATATCAATATCACTATCGCTTCTAAATATACCATTTACAGCCGAACCAAACAGATATATTACATACGGCTCTACTTTATTTATAAGAAAATTCTTTATTACATCGACTTGTTCATCGTTAATATTCATCGTCATCACCACCATTCATTATGATACATATGATTTTAATATCAATTCTCCACGTATGGCAGCGTGGAATTTGCGTATGGAAGAACAAGTACCTTAGGATCGTGATATTTTTTAATAGCTTCATCAAGTGCATCCTGCGGAGTCTTTGCATATTTAAAGAATATCTTTTCAGTAAAGCTGCTGTCAAAAGACGACACAAGGTAGATATCAGCCCTTTTTAATACTTCGCAGATTACAGCGGCTTTATGCGCTCCAAGCCTGAACTCTTCTTTTATCCACTTTAATGGCTCATCTACAGATGATGAATTTACCATCCAGTCTGAAAAAAGCTTCTCTCCAAGCCCTTCTCTGCATTCCGCTACCAATATTATAGTTCCACCGTCTTTTACAGAATATTGGGCGTTGTCAAGGCCTTTTTGCGCTTGATAAAGGTTAATGTCTTTTGGGTATCCTCCGCAAGATGCTACAACAATATCAGCTTTTTCTGGAATAACTCTTTTGTACATCTTATCGATGTATTTAGCGCCTTCTCTGTGAGCTTTTATGGGATCCCCTGACACTACTTTCACTATCTCTTTGTGGCTATTTAAGACTGCGTTTACTATAAAATCGACGCCGGCCAGCTTTCCTCCTTCTTCGATGTCTTCTCTCATAGGGTTTCCATCGATTTTGCCTGGCATCGCTCCTTCTGAAAACATGAGAACGTGATTTCTTTCTATTGTATTTTTGCTGCAAACACCAGGTAGCAGCGCTTTATGTCCTCCGCTGTACCCTGCCTTATAGTGAAGCTCTAAGTTGCCTGTAGCTATGATGAAATCTGCATTGTATACTTCACGAAAGACTTCTACAGGCGTACCTCTTTTTGTAGTGCCAACGTATACGCAGTCATTTATATCATGGTCGATGCACTTTATCCTATTAAACACTTCTTCACCAACAAGCGTCTTCTTTTCATCATCTGTATGCTTTCTATGGTATCCAAGCCCAAAAACGATTTTTATGCTGTCATCACTTATACCAGCCTTGTTTAATTCATCGATTATAGGCGGTATTAGAATGTGAGACGGCGACGGACGTGTTATGTCGCTGGCTAATATTACGACATCTTTTTTGTCCTTAACCAAATCAGATAAAGGCGCTTTACCAATTGGATCTTTAAGCGACATCGATACTTCTTCCACAGGATTTTCAACGCCGGGTAAGTCCTCAGGATAAAGCACTGTAGACATATTTTCATCTACTTTTACATTTACTGTACCTTTTCCGTATTTTAATGAGATCTCTTTATAACCCATCACAAACCTTCCTTTACAATTTATATTTACCTAAGTCTCAAGCCTGTCATATCGTACAGCGTGTCATCTATTTTTTTAATAATCTCATCATCTGCATCGCCATCTATTGATATGCCAATCGTCATGTCATCTAAATAAACGCTTGGATTTTTCTTAAGTTTTACTCCCATTTCTCCAAATACTCTCTTTACAATATTTATGGCTTCTATCTGATTGCACCCATTTCCTACTAAGATCTGCCAGCCAGTCCTCTTTATAAGCTCGTCTATTTTTTCTTTGTACCTTTCACCGACTACTTTAGATATGAATGATAGCTCAATATACTTGATGCCGTTTAATGTCTTTATGCTTTTTTTATAGGGCTTATGTGGCAAATCCTTAAATGCCTCATCTATGATCTTAAGTGCTTCATTCTGTTCCAGTTTATCATCACCTGTATCGACAAGGCGAATTGTATCAACTGGCACGTCTTGCCCATTAACGTTAAGCTTAAGTCCTGTCTCATTGTAAAATTTATCTTTTACTTCCTCAATATTTTCAATTTCTCCGTCGATCTTTACAGATACTAATTTGTCAGCCGCTTTATAAGAAACTTTGTTAATAGTAACATTCGGCATAAGCTTATATATAACGTCATTTATGGCCGATGTGTTTATATTCTCGTTTAATTCAACTGTCCATCCTGTCCTCTCCTCAAATTCTTTAAATAAATCTGAATACTTATTTTTAGCTACATCTGGAAAATCAAAGTATAAAATAGCTATCTTCTCATCAAATCTGGCGCCTTTTTTGTAAAGTCCCGTTTCTCTGCTGAAGTATTCATCAACTAACGACAGCATCTGATTCACTTCCATAGGGCCTTCATCTTTTTCTGACTTTAGTTCTTCTTCTGATATAGCGTGATATAAAAACATCATCTTTTTATCAGGTTGGAAATATAATGAGTTATTTAATAAATCTTTTAAAGCATCAGTATCCTCTATACAACCCCATATTCCCCCTATATCTTCTACAGATAATGCGGCATCTGCACCGATTCTGTCAAGTACAAATCTCCAAAGCTTTTCTATATTGATTTCGTTTAAAGCTTCTTCCATTTTCATTGAAGGATATGGATTTCTTTTAAGCTGTTTTCGCGGATTTTGTATATCAATCTCCTGCACATCGCCATTTTGTGGCACGTACACATCTGTTTTAATGTCTTTTTGTATCTCTCTTCCCAAAAAATTTATCGTATCTGGATCGCCATGGATTAAAAACACTTTTTTAGGATAAAGGAAATTTACAAGCGACAGTATCTCGCTCATGTCAGCATGTGCCGAAAGTCCAAACTTGTCAACCGCACATTTTACCGGTATTTCTTTATCCGCCAATTTAAGCTTTTTATCATCGTCTTTCTCATCCGTAAGCTCCAAAAGCCTTCTTCCTGGAGACTCCTCGTCTTGATACCCTGTTATGGCTATCAGATTTTTTTCATCTCCTGCCAGTTTTTCAGCATACCACTGGCTAGGACCGCCTGTAAGCATTCCTGAGCTTGATACTATAACGCATGGCTCTTTTATGATTTCTTCCCTCATTTCAAATTTGTCAACTGGCATTACATTGTCATCAAAAAATATTTCTCCGCCTTTAAAAATCTTCTTAGCCAAAGTTTCCCTTAGGTAGTTTGGATTTAACTTGTAAATCCTGCATATATCTTTTACCATGCCATCTACGTAAACCTTTGTACTTATCATGCCTTTATTTATAGCCTTTTTAAGTATGAGGATTATTTCCTGAGCTCTACCCAAGGCAAAGGCAGGTATCAACACTTTTCCGCCATTTTTTACTACAGATCCTATCTTCTCAACAAGCCTTGATTCTTCTAATTCTCTATTTGCATGAAGCTTGTCACCATACGTAGATTCAAAAAAAGCTACATCAGGCCTTAATTTAGGTATGGAAGCGCCTTCTATCGCATTCTGCCTAAATCTTGAGAAGTCACCTGAGTAAAAAAAGCTTCCCTCATTTCCGACTATGTATATTGACGCTGCACCTGCTATATGGCCGGCACTGTAAAATGTCACCTTTAAATCAGAATCTAAAAAAGGTGAAAATGTATGCCCAGGCGTATGGCATATTATCCTGTTTAACATTTCTTTTACGTGTATCTCAGCATAAGCAGGTATCTCCGCTTCTCTTTCCATTATCTTCAAGCTGTCATACAAAAGTACCCTTGTCAAATCTTTTGCAGCATGTGTCATGTATATCTTGGCATCAGGGTAAATTCTTGATATTATAGGCAGTGCGCCAATGTGATCCATGTGAGCATGGCTTATCAATATCACATCGACACCGCCATTTTCCTGGATAAGCTGAAAATCAGGAAGGTTGTCCTTACTTGACGACATCCTTATGCCACAATCTAATAAAATATTTTTTCCGTCTATGTTCACCAAATAGCAGGATGCACCTACTTCACTTGCTCCGCCGCAAAAATAAAACTTCATGTGTATCCCCTTTACTTGACTTTATTTGTAAGCTTGCCTATTCCTTCAATTTCAATTGTGACCACATCCCCTGACTTTATCGGTCCCACTCCCGATGGGGTTCCTGTAAGTATTACATCGCCAGGATTTAATGTCATGACATGGGATATGAATGATACAAGCTTAGGTACATTGAATATAAGGTGCTTTGTGTTGCTGTGCTGCTTCAATACGCCATTTACGTATGTTTTTATCTCTAAGTTTGAAGGGTCTAAATCGGTTTCAATCCAGGGCCCTATAGGCAAAAACGTGTCAAATGACTTTGCCCTCGTCCACTGTCCGTCTTTTGACTGCAGATCTCTGGCTGTGACATCATTTGCGATTGTATAGCCAAGTACATAGTCTAATGCATCATCTTCTGAAACATCCTTCGCCGCCTTTTTTATGACGACAGCCAGTTCTCCTTCGTAGTCAACTCTCTCTGACATTTCAGGAATCACTATGTAATCATCAGGCCCTATCGCTGCAGTTGCAGGCTTTATAAATAGAGTAGGCTCATCAGGGCGCCTGTCCCCCATCTCCTCGATGTGATCTCCATAATTCAATCCGACGCATACAGCTTTTGTCATATCGCATGGCGGCAGAAGCTTCACATCGTCAATCTTTAAACTTTTAATCAAACTCCCATCTATTGTAAAAATATTTTCACCATCTACTATTCCATACTTTTTTCCTTCATCATCTATTCTTACAATTCTCATGTATATCGCTCCTTTTTATATCTTTTTATAGATATTTTAGCATAATATAAAAGAGGTGTAAAAACATTTTAGTAATTTAAAGTAAAAAATTTTATTGACACAAGGGTCTTTTTGTTGTATTATTATTACAATAATTTGAGTGAAAGACGATGAAAGAGGAAAGTAGGTATGTGGAGGATTATAGAGAGTCCGGGATGGTGGAAGCCGGATATCTTAAACATATTGAAGTTCCCTCTTAAGTTGCGATCTGAAACCATAGTAGGTGATGCCGGAGTCTTCTACCGTTAAAAAGAAGGGAGTATGATTGTACTCTTAGAGTGAACCTTTCATGGTTAATAAAGGTGGTACCGCGGAAAATCTCCGTCCTTTGGGATGAGAGATTTTTTTTATAAGATAATATGTTAAAAGGGGTTGATTTGATGGTCATTATAATGAAAGAAAATGCCACAGAAGAGAATATAAAAAATGTCTGCGAATACGTAAATAAATTCAATCTATCGACGCACGTAGTAAACGGCGCCGAAAGGTCTATAATCGGCGTCATCGGAAATGTGGAAGTCCTGGAAGATAAGCCTATATCATCAATGGAAGGCGTATACGACGTCGTCAGGATTTCTTCACCGTATAAGCTTGTGTCAAGGTCTGCAAAGCCTGACAGCACTGTCGTAAGAGTCAAAGATGTAGACATCGGCGGAGGCAGTTTCGTCATGATGGCAGGTCCATGTGCTGTAGAAAGCTATGAGCAAATGCTTGAAGCTGCCAAAGCAGTCAAGAAATCAGGTGCAAAAGTTTTAAGAGGCGGTGCATACAAGCCAAGGTCATCACCATATTCTTTCCAAGGATTAGAAGAAGAAGGGCTTAAGATACTAAATGCCGTCGGGCGAGAAACAGGTATGGTCACTATAACAGAGATAGTCAGCAGCTCCCACATAGAAAAAGTATCACAATACGCAGATATACTGCAAGTAGGCTCAAGGAACATGCAGAATTTCGAGCTTTTAAAAGAGATAGGCAAGTCAAACATGCCGGTTTTACTGAAGCGTGGCTTGTCATCGACTATAGAAGAATGGCTTAATGCAGCAGAATACATCATGAAAGAAGGAAATCCCAATGTCATACTTTGTGAAAGAGGCATACGCACATTTGAGACGTACACAAGAAACACTCTTGACTTAAATGCTGTGGCTGCAGTAAAAAATTTATCACATCTTCCTGTAATAGTCGATCCAAGTCACGGCACAGGCAGGCGTGACCTTATAGCGCCATTATCAAGGGCTGCCGTGGCAGTTGGAGCAGATGGACTCATCATAGAGGTGCACCCGCATCCCGACATGGCCCTTTCAGATGGTGCACAGTCATTGACCCCTGAAGAATTTGACAAAGTTGCAAAAGAAGTGAATAAAATTCTTTTGGCATTGAAAGGTTAAAGCTAAAGCTGGATTATCATACGATAGCCCAGCTTTTTTTATCAGCACACATTAGATTTTTCTATGTTTTACAAACATTCAGCATAGAATAATATACGAAGTTTTAGATGAAGAAAGAGTTGTAAAAATCTACAGGATGTAGACACACTACCAGTAAAAACATTATTCCGTTGATATTATATTACAAACAATGCAGGTGAACTGTCCAAGAAATTAGTCCACCTGCATTGTTTATAAAGTTCGATTGGCATAAACTATCTATGTTGAAATATCCATTCCAATAACCCTTTGTCATCCATTTCTCCACTGGCAAGCTGCAAACCTGCATTAATAATATCTTGATCCGTACAACTAAGCTGTACACCATTCAATTCAAGAAAGACCATCATAGCAAGCATTCCTATACGCTTGTTTCCATCTATAAAAGGATGATTTCGTATTATTGAATAACCAAGTCGTGCAGCCTTTTCTTCAAGGGATGAATATACATAAACGCCGTCAAAAGTTTGAAAAGGTGCGTTAGCAGCAAGGTCCAGAAGCCCGCTGTCACGAATTCCGTCAATTCCACCCGTCTCACGAATCAGAATACTGTGCATTAGTACAATCTGTGGTACACTTAACCGTATCATTTAGCTAATTCCTCAAAAGCACTACGGTGCTTGGCAATTAATCGGATTGCAATGCTTTCTATATCTTCATTTTTTGCAATCTGCTCATCTTTATATTCTTTAAACTCTGTTATAACATATTTCGGAACATTGTTTTTCAAAATTACCACAACACCATTTTTATCTACTAACCTTGCAACTTTCGAAAAGTTTTGATTAGCCTCCGTGATAGAAACCATGTTTTCTGTATTAATCTTCATGCTTTATACACCTCCTACCTTTATTATATCCTAATGTAGGATAAATTCAACCTATTCCCATTAAATAGTAGTAGTAATATTATGACAAACTTGAATTCGCAAGTAATAATTCTATTATTCATAAATTAAAAATATAAAAAATAAATAGCAGCTAAAGCATTTCTTTTAGTATTTTGCGGGCGCTTAATAAAGAAACACTGATTTTAGCTGCACTTTATATCAATACATATTGGGAAAACCCAATTGTTTTAAAGCTTCATAAACTACAATTGCTACGGAATTTGACAAGTTTAAAGACCTTTCCGCCTTTACCTCGTTCATAGGTATCCTTATGCAGTCATCTTCGTACTTCTCTCTAAGCCACTGAGGAAGGCCTGCTGATTCTTTCCCGAAAAGGATGTAAGACTCATCTTCGTACTTTACTTCGTGATAAAAGTGTTTGCCTTTTGTGGTAGCTAAATAATATTTACATCCTTTCGTAGACTCTAAAAATTCCTCTAAATTTTCGTACACCTTTAAGTCAAGGTATGGCCAATAATCAAGTCCAGACCTTTTTAAATACTTCTCACTTAGAGAAAAACCAAGCGGTTTTACTAAGTGAAGCTTAGATCCTGTAAGGACACAAGTCCTTGCTATATTACCTGTATTTTGCGGTATCTCCGGCTCAACCAATACTACATTTATGGGCATTTGCATTCCTCCAGTTTATTTAAAGAACTTCCTTGGTATGTACTTCCACATAGCTTCTATCATCTTATCATTAGGTTCAAAGTAGAGAATCGTCCTTTTGCCGCTATTTTCAAAGACAGCGAAGTACACGTCGGGTGATGTCATCGAACTTACGGCTTCCACCTTGTTTGGTATCTTTCTGTACTCATCTGAATACTTGTCACTTGACACCTTTGCTACAATCTCAAAGTCTTTGCAGTCAACACTTAAAAGTCTTTTCCTTCTGCTTTCAGCTACTATCCTATCTACATCCAGCTCACCGTTGGTATATGCGTACTCGTATTCAATGTTTTGTGATTTAATCACGTAGTAAGCAAAAAAAGGTATGGCAACGATAAAAAAGATGAGGAAACCTTTCACAAAAGGTATAAGTGGTATTATGAAAAAAACAACTACCAATGAAAGTAAAATAAGTCCCAAAGCTTTCAGCATGTCCTTAGATGTCTTTTGTTTTTTTACAAGCTTTTCAATAAATATATCCACAAAATCAACTCCCAGCTTAATTATACTTTTATAATAAATTTATTTTATCAAATTTGCAACATCATTATTTATACCATGAGATATTTCCACTTTCCCTGCTTAAACCTATATGTGTACATGAAAGAACGAACGACGAAGTCAAAGCATATCCCTATCCATATGCCATATATACCCATGCCCATCCACTTGCCTAAAGCGTACCCTATGGCAATCCTAAAAAGCCAAAGCCCTATAAATGCCGTCACGACTATATACACCAGATCTCCCGCTGCCCTTAAAACGCCAGACAATACATTCATTATGGCAAGCATCGGTTCAATTGCAGCAAATATCCTTATTACTACAGACCCCATCCTTATGACTTCAGGATCTGTTGAATAAAGCGCGGCAAGCTGACGTGCAAAGATAAACATGATTATACCTATGACCGTTATTATCCGCACAGCTATTTTATTCGACAGTTTTCCGTACGTCTCCGCCAACATCATCTTTCTGGCCCCCAAGCTTCTTCCAACCAAAGAAGTAGCTGCCAGTTGAAATCCGAATATAGGCATAAATGCAAGGCCATTGGCATTCATGCCTATTTGGTACACTGCAATAGACGCAGTGCCCATTGTAGAAACTATAACCTGCATTATCAAAAATCCGCCTTGCATTATAAGCTGCTCTAAGGACGCAGGGACGCCAACTTTCACAATCCTTAACATCATAGGAAAATTAAGCTTCACGCCGTCTTTTATGCTTAAATTAATCCTTCTCTTTCCAAAGTAAAGAACATAAAGCTGTATAAAACCACCTATGACCCTGGCTATAGTGACAGACATGGCAGAACCTTTTACTCCAAAAGCAGGTATAAGCTGATGTCCACCGATATTTACTCCAAATACCGTAAGGGAATTTAATATTAGGCTTATCAAGTTTATGGTAGCCGTAATGTACATGGGCGTCCTTGTATCACCTGCACCTCTTAGCGCACCGCCTAATACAATATCTATTATTACAAATGGCATGCCCAAAAGAATAATCTTGTAATACATAAGCCCCAGCTCAAATACATCTTTTGCTACAGAACCAAAAAACAATTTTATCAGTGGGACAGCAAAGATGTATCCGAAAACGGTAAACAAAATAAAAATGATTATGCACATTACAAGCGCCTGCATAACAGCAAGCTTTGCATTTTCATCGTCATCTTCTCCTATTAGCCTAGCAACGATTACCGTGCACCCTGTTGACAGCCCTGCAAAGATAGATTGAAAGAAAAACACCAAAGTATTTATCATTCCTACTGCCGCTATAGCCGCTGTGCTTATGTGGCCTACAAATATGGTTGATACCATGCCAACCATCATTATAAGCATTTGTTCAGTTATAGAAGGCCATGCCAGCTCCAATATTTCCTTTTGAAGGCTAAATCGCTGTTCAGCTTTCTCCATTTTGACCCCCCTATATATCGCTTCCTCTTTTTACAAAATATCCTCCAAGCTTTTTATTCACATCATACACTATCTTATCGATCTTCAAATTTCTCTTGACATCCAAGTCAAAAAGTGACAACTGCTTTATCTTCACGGCACTTAAGTTTGACACAGAAAGCCCTATAAGCCTTACAGGCTGTTTCATTTTAGCCTCTTTAAATATGGCCTCAGCTACAGAATAAATATCATCAGGCAAATCTATGTATTCATTTAATGTACGGCTTCTTGTGTGGACAATAAAATTCGAAGTCTTTATCTTTACGGTTATAGTCCTGCAGTAAAGCCCTTCACTCTTAAGCTCTGATGATACTATGTCGGCAAATCCTCTTAAATACCTTAAAAGCAAGTCTACATCGCTGGTGTCTTTTTTAAGTGTCGTCTCTTTACCTATCGATTTCGTTTCCCTGTACGTTTCAACAGGTCTTGAATCAATGCCTCTTATCCTGTCGTATATCTCTTTGCCGTACTTTCCAAATATATTCGTAAGCTCATCCTGGCTTAATTTAAGCAAATCATCCACTTTCTCTACGCCTATTTTTTTAAGCCTTTCCGACGATTTTTTCCCAATACCGTAAACTTTCGATACGCTTAAAGGTCTCAATATGTCAGGCACCATGTCTTCAGTTATGACCATAAGCCCATCAGGTTTATTCCAATCAGACGCAATCTTGGCAAGAAATTTGTTGTATGAAACGCCTGCAGACACAGTAAGCCCTGTCGTCATATACACTTTCTCTTTTATTTCCTTGGCAATATCTTCTGGATTTTTGTCGATATCAGTCACATCCAGGTATGCTTCATCAATCGACAGCGGCTCCACAATATCAGTCACTTCATATAAAATATCAAATAATTTTTCAGACACTTCTCTGTACCGCTGAAATCTTACTGGCAAAAAAACGCCGTGTGGGCATAAAGTCTTAGCCATGTACATAGGCATAGCCGAATGAACACCATATTTTCTCGCTTCATAAGAGCATGTAGATACAACACCTCTGCCAGATAGCCCGCCTACTATTACAGGTTTTCCTCTAAGCTTTGGGTTATCATGTTGTTCCACAGATGCAAAAAAAGCATCCATATCAACATGGATTATCTTGCGCATCATCTTTATCCCTCATAACTGAATTACTAAAATATATTATAGCACAGCATCACATTAAACCATAATGAGCATATGACAGTTTAATATATGATTTTCTCATACTAACTAACAAAACAAGTTGACACAAATTGAGATAAATTATAAAATATATATGAACAAATATTCATATATTCAATTATAGAGGTGTTTTTATGAAAGACAATAAAAGCAACAATGACGTGTGTGAAATAACTGTAATACACCAAGACATTGTTGACAAAGTAAAAAAGCTAATGCCTGAAGAAGAAAAATTGTACGATCTTGCTGAGCTTTTTAAAATATTTGGCGATACAACAAGGATAAAAATATTGTGTGCTTTGTTAAAGTCCGAAATGTGCGTATGCGATATTGCAGCAACACTTGGCGTGAATCAATCTGCAGTATCTCATCAGTTAAGGATATTAAAGCAAAGCAAACTTGTAAAATACAGAAAAGAAGGCAAAGTCGCTTACTACTCTCTTGCAGATGACCACGTCATAAAGATATTTGACCAGGGTTTTAGCCATATAGAAGAATAGCCTTTATTTGGCTTAAATTTATATGAAAGAAGGGATAGTGTTGGAATCAAATAGCATGAAAGGCTCAAAGAAGACATTCCTGTTAGAAGGATTAGACTGTGCTGTATGCGCAGCAAAAATAGAAGATAATGTAAAAAAGATAGATGGAATATGCAATGCCAATGTAGATCTTGTAAATACAAAATTGACTGTTGAATTGGAAGATATAAACAATATAAATGATATAAACAAAATTATAAAGAAAGTCGTAAAAGATGTGGAGCCAAATATTCATATTTCTGATTCTGAAAGCAAAATCGCAAAAGACAAAGACATCCGCTTTAATTGGAAAATCGTGCAATTATTATCTGCAGCAGTTTTATTTATTTTACCTGTTATTTTTAAACTTCCTGAATACGCAAAGTTATCCTTTTTCTTCATAAGCTACATTATTTCAGGTGGAGAAATAATTGCATTGTCTATCAAAAAAATCTTGAAAGGTCAGTTATTTGATGAGAATTTTCTCATGAGCATATCCACAATAGGTGCCTTTGCTATTGGAAAGTACGAAGAAGGCGTATCCGTCATGCTTTTCTATCAAATAGGAGCACTTATTGAGGATTACGCTGTAGACAATTCTAGAAAATCAATAAAAAATTTGATGGATATAAGACCTGACTACGCAAACTTAAAGATAGAAAATGATATAAAAAAGGTACCGCCAGAAGTAGTAAACATAGGCGATATCATCTTAGTAAAGCCAGGTGAAAAAATACCGCTGGATGGAAAAGTAATAGATGGCAAATCATTTGTAGATACATCATCACTGACAGGAGAATATTTGCCAATGGAAGTTACCATCGGTTCTGATGTATTAAGCGGCTTTATAAACAAAAGCGGCCTTCTCACCGTCAAAGTCGAAAAGAACTTTAAAGAATCAACTGTATCAAAGATTCTTGATTTGATAGAAAATGCCAGCAATAAAAAAGCACAAGCCGAAAACTTTATAACGAAATTTGCAAAATATTATACACCAGCCGTTGTCTTATCCGCTTTATTTATAGCTACAATCCCTCCTATAATTTTAAACGAGAACCTTTCAAATTGGATCTACAGAGCGCTGGTATTCCTAGTTATATCATGTCCATGTGCCCTTGTCATATCGGTACCATTAAGCTTCTTCAGCGGCATCGGTGCCGCATCAAAAAGCGGTATCCTTATAAAAGGCAGCAATTACTTAGAAGCTTTAAATGATGTTAAAACAATAGTTTTCGACAAAACCGGCACATTGACAGAAGGCACTTTCAAAGTGACAGAAATCTGTGCGGAAGACCCATTTAAAAGCGATGAACTGCTTAAATATGCTGCATACGGAGAATATTACTCAAATCATCCCATAGCATCATCTATCATAAATGCTTACGGCAGCAAAATTGATGTAGGAAAAATAAAAGATTATGTTGAGCTTGCCGGCAATGGCATAAAAACTATTATCGATGATAAGAAAATCCTTATAGGAAATTCAAAATTGATGAAAAGCCATAATATAGCATGTAAGGATGTCAGACCGTACAGTGCTGTCCACATAGCAGTAGACGGAAAATATGCAGGATACATCGTCATATCTGATACAATAAAAAAAGACTCCAAAGATACTGTAAAAGCACTTAAAAGCTTAGGTGTAGAAAAACTCATAATGCTTACCGGAGATAAAAAAGAAATAAGCGAATATATATCAAATGAGTTAGGACTTGATGGTGTTTACTCAGAGCTTCTGCCTGATGAAAAAGTTAATGTCGTCGATAAGCTGTGCAGCAATACTGATTTAAAAGGCAAAGTAGCTTTTGTTGGAGATGGGATAAATGATGCTCCTGCTTTAACAAGAGCAGACATCGGAATTGCAATGGGAAAAATCGGCACTGATGCTGCTATAGAAGCGGCAGACGTGGTGCTGATGACAGACGAGCCTTATAAATTGGTTGACGCCATAAAAATAGCAAAGAAAACTCATAAAATTGTTTTAGAAAATATAATTTTTGCATTAGGCGTTAAATTATCTGTTCTCACCTTAGGAGCATTGGGTTTTGCAACAATGTGGGAAGCAGTATTTGCGGATGTGGGGGTAACTGTGCTGGCAGTGCTTAACTCCCTTAGAATCTTGACAAAATAAAGCAGCGAGATTAGCTGCTTTATAATTTTACGTATTCGTCGTAAACCATCTTTGATATTTTCCCTATAGCCATTCTCCCATCAAGATTCGTATTCATGTTGTTTGTCATCACGCTTATTATGTAGTCGCAATCTTTTAAAAACACTATCCCTACATCGTGCTCTAATGACTTAAGTTCCCCAGGCTTATGAGCAATCAATACATCATCTGGCAGGTACAAGTTAAGCCTCCCAAATTCCTGCTGCTTCTTTAAAATTTCTATCATCTTGATGCTGTACTCCTCATCTACAACTTTTCCAGAGTACATCTGCTCTAAAAGGCGCGTCATATCCTTTGGACATGTATAGTTGTCTTTCCCAGATTTTATAGCTTCAAAATCCATCATCTTTCTCTGTATCTTAGTATGAAACAAACCTAAATCTTCTGCCATCTTATTTATGTTTTTCATATCTGCTATATCGATCAAAACATTTGCGGCAGTGTTGTCACTTATAATGATCATCAGTGTTATAAGTTCTTCTATGGTGAATTTGTGCTTGCTATTTAACTGGTACAAAATCCCGCTGCCATCTGTTTTCATAAAGTCAGATAAAACGATATTGTCAGTCAGTCTTATATACCCTTCTTTAGCCATCTTATATATCTGTGCCATGATAAGTATTTTTATCGTGCTGGCAGATGGAAACATCATTTCTTCATTTACGCCTATCATTTCTCCAGTCTTCAGATTTTTTACAGAAACACCTATGTCTCCACCAGCATTACTGACGAAATTCATTATGTCATCATGTAAACTCATAATTAAGCACTTCCTTTTCTCATAATTCCGTACGTCTTAATAGTATCACTTTTGAAGAAAAAATCCAGTACCTATTTAAAGGCAAAAAAATCAGGTGTATCAACCACCCAATTTTATTTAGTCACTTCTCATATATACCATACTTAAGCATGTTTATGCAACTTTTTAAATCATCAATGATTTTATCTTTATCTGCAATAAGTCTGTCAATGTCGTGATTATACATCTTTATATAATTGTTGGCAATGGCTTCAATAGACGTCATGATAAAGCTTAAAGACCTACTAATATCTACATCTTTTCGAAATCGCGACAAGTCTAAATTTCCCATAAACTTCTTCATGACTTCACTGCTTATTCTCTCATATCTTTTCAATATGTCATCTTTTATTTCTTCTGGCGAATCATAAATAGATACTGTCAAAAATCTGTACTCCAAAGGCTTTTTGTAATACAATCTGAATTTAACCATTGTCCAGCTCATAAGCCTGTCAAATATATCTGAAGACGAATCATCTATGAATTCATAAAAAGCAGCAACAAACTCATCTACAATGCGATCAAAAAGATACAAAAATAAATTCTTTTTGCTCTTAAAGTAGTGGAAAAGAAGGCCCTTTGATATTCCAGCATTTTTGACAATTTCGTTTGTAGAAGCCCTCATATATCCTTTTTCAGAAAACTCTCTTAGGCTTGCTTCAATTATCCTGTTTCTCTTTTCATCGCTTAAATTTTCAAAGCTTTCGTACAAAAAGATCCCTTCCTAAAACTATATTTTCAAATCCCTCTTTTGATAGAAAACATAAGTCCCGCCAATGCACAATACCACAATCAAAGCAGATATTACAACGTATATTATCTCAAATCTTTTTCCATTCATCAAATTCTTTGCGTCAAAATACTTAAAAGGCGTAAGGTACTTTAAGCGAGAAAGATGATTGTCTATATCTATGGCAAGAGATAAAATATACGTTGCCAGTATCACACCTATAGTAATAGGCGAAGACAATCTGGGATTTTTTAAAAACCCTGAAAAATACAATCCCAATGAAACATATATAAGCTGCAGTGCAAATACTCCCAACATCAATTTTAGCACATCACCGCTAATGTTTTCACCTTTGCTGTAGTATCCCACAAAGTACAAAGACGAAATGAAAGTAACAGCATTGAAAATGATTATATTTGTAAGCGCAGCAAAAAGCTTTGACGTAATAACATTTGCTCTCGGTACAGGTTTTGACATCAAAAATTCCGCAGTCTTATCATCTTCCTCTTTAGAAAGTATATTAGAGCCAATCAGTGAAGCGTGCAAAGCAGCCATCAATACGATGTATATAAACATGGCACCGTAAAAACCTATAGCTTTCGATAAGTCAAAATTTCCACTGCCAAACATGGATTTTAGCGCGTCAGGCATCTTTGAAATCATGTCGTTAAGAGATTGACCAGATATAGACGAGCTGGCAGCGTACTTTCCCATTGACGAAGCTACAAAGGCAATCATAACCAAAGACCATATAATCAACGACTTAACGCTGGATTTCATCTCTTTAATGTAAATATTCACCTATATCCCCCCTTACATTGCGTAAATGTCTCTTTTTTGGAAAAAGACATAGCTTAAAAAAATCGACACAACGACTATAAGCAAAGATATGATGGAAAAATGAATGTCATATGAGGAATTCTTCATGATATAGCTTAAATCAAAATATTTGAAAGGCGTCAAATATTTCATGTTGTCGTCGTTTAAAATAGCCTGAATCATGCCAATTACATAAAATGCAAATACCACTCCTAAAGATATAGAAGTTGTAGACTTGATCTTCTTCACAACTGATGACAACAAAACCCCCAGCGATAAAAATATCATCTCTACAAACAAAAGTGTGACAGAAATCATGAAAAAGAGTTTGATGTTAAAGGGCTCTTTCGTCACTGATTTTGCCATGATAAATGCAGATAAAAAGTAAACAGCATCTGTAATCAGAAGTATGACGATGGATGACAAAATCTTTGACGTCAAAATAGATCCTCGCTTTACAGGTTTTGTCATGAGAAAATCAGCCGTCTTAAGCTTAATCTCCTTTGATATTGCAGCAACACCGTAATTCATGGCTTGTATGGCGCCTAAAAGCACCACATAAGAAAACACATAAGAATAATAGCCTAAAAACTTAATTATATCGTCTATGGAAATGCCAAAAGCCTTCCTCACAGCTACAGGGTAGCCTTCTAATACATCCTTAAACAAAGACACATTCTTGTAAAACGTAGGATACATGGAAAGTAAAAAAACTGCCACAAAAGCTAATGATATAGACCATACGGCTAAAGACTTTGTTTTTGATTTCAACTCGTACAAAAATACGTTCATATTGACACCCCCTTAAGTGTAGTAGTGCATGAAGATTTCTTCTAAGCTAGGTTCTTCAATGGCGATATCTGATATGCTTATCTCTGCTATCTTTTTCATTATATTGTTTATATCACCTTTAAATAAAAAGCTGACTGTCCTGTCTTTTACCTGAAGATCGCTTACACCATCCATATTAAAATGCTCAGCCTTTAAAGGAGCATTTGCCTCAACGTAAACTTTCTTATAGCTGTTTTCCCTCAATGTGCTTATCTTCTCAAGGCTCACTATTTTGCCTTCCTTTATGATAGCCACCCTATCACACAATTTTTGGACTTCGCTTAGTATATGAGAGGAAAATAAAATTGTAACACCTTTCTTGTTTTCCTCTTTTAAAAGATTGAAAAACCTTTGCTGCATAAGTGGGTCAAGTCCGCTTGTCGGCTCATCTAATATAAGCAGTTTAGGCTCATGCAAAAGCCCCTGGACTATGCCTACTTTTTTTCTATTGCCATATGAAAGGTCGTCGATCCTTTTGTTAAGCTCCAAATCCATAAGTTCGGAAAGCTCTTTTATCCTTTTGCTGCAGTCTTTATTATAAAAACTTGCAGAATACCTTAAAAGGTCTATCACCTTCATGTTGTCGTAGTAGAATACTTCTGATGGCAGATATCCTATATCCTTTTTTATATCTGGGCCGTACTTTATGCAGTCCTTGCCAAAAATCTTGGCACTGCCAGATGTGGGATAAATAAGTGATAAAAGTATCCTTATAGTGGTGGATTTCCCTGCTCCATTAGGCCCTATAAAGCCGAAGATTTCACCTTCTTCCACATCAAAGCTTACATCCGATTATACCTCTCGATTTCCCGTAATACTTGGTCAAGTTATTAACTTCAATGATTTTCATAAAAGCGCCTCCTTTTGACCATTTGGTCAATTCCCAATTCGATTATATCTCTAATTGACCATGCAGTCAATACACTTTTAAAAAATAAGAGGGATTTTAAAAGTACAGGGATTTTAAAAATTCCTCTTGAAAATATGGGTTATTTGAAAGTTCGATGTACTTGACCTTATCTCTTATCTCTTTAGATTTCTCAAACATCTCATCAGAAAGAAGCGCAAAAGATGCTCCTAACCCCGCTGCGTTCCCTATTTGAACTGCCTTTTCTTTTAATCCCTTTGGTATAAGCCCTATTGCTGCAGCGCTTTCTACGCTTATGTAGCTGCCAAACCCTCCTGCTAAGTAAACTTTTTTTATATCTTCTTCATCAATATTCATCTCTCTCATGAGAATATTGATTCCAGCCTGTATAGCTCCTTTTGCCAATTGCACCTGCCTTATATCCTTTTGTGTAAGGTATATGCCACCTGCCTCGTCTATTAAAAACGATGGCATATCGTCGTATTGCACAATGCGATCTAAAAACTTTTTACCAACTACGCTTGTCACTTCATCTTTATCCAATATCCTTCCAGTATTATCAACTATTCCATGCTTAAAAAGCTCTGCCACCACATCCACGATACCTGAACCGCATACACCCTTTGCCGCCTTTCCTCCAATAGTAGTAAATATGGGATCTCTTTCAAGATCCACATGATCTATTGCACCTTCTACTCCGCTTAAACCAAAAGTGATGCCAGCTCCTTCAAAGGCAGGCCCTGCAGCAGCGGAACAGGATATGAGAAAGTCTTTATTCCCCAGCACTATCTCTCCATTTGTGCCTATATCTATCAGCAAAATGATATCATCACTTTCACTGATGCGGCTTGAAAGTACAGCCGCCACTGTATCCGCTCCTACGTATGAAGCAACCATAGGAAGCGTCACAACGTATCCTTCTCTGTTTATATCTATCCCCAAATCTTTCGACTTCACTTCAATCGATGACGTAAACGCAGGTATATAAGGCGAATTAGCGATATTCTCAGCAGGTACTCCTAAAGCCAAGTGGATCATGACAGTATTGCCAACCATCACTACTTCATATATATGTTCATTTGAAATTCCTTGTCTTTCACAAAAATAATCTACTATCATATTGATTTCTTCAATCATCGCCACGTGCAATCTATAAAGTCCATCTTCTTTAGCGATTGTGTAATTTATCCTCGATATGACATCGGCGCCATAGGACCTTTGTGGATTTGTTCCTGAAAAGACGTCTATCATTTTCCCTGTGGCAATGTCGTACAAATATGCAGCGATTGTAGTGGTGCCTATATCCAAAGATATGCCGTATAAACTGCCAACAAAGTCAGTACCTTCAATGGATATGATCTCATTCTTTCTCAATACACAAATGGCATTGTAACCACTTTTATCTAATACACCTGGAAGCACCTTCAATACGCTTAGTGGAATTTTTGCGTCAAATCCTAATGCGTCGCATATCCTCTTAAAATCATCTCTCTGGTCATCCAGTGTAGGCGTATCAAGCTTTATGGGGATTTTTTTGACTCTCGGGTTTAGACTGTCAACTTCAAATAGTCCAACGCTTTCAGTCAAGACTGATATTTCTCCTTCATCTAAAACTGTGATAGAAAGATCTCTATCAACATTTACAAAGCATGAAAGCCTTACGCCTTTTTCAAGCTCTACATCGCTTAAATTTTTCATCTCCTCGGAAGTCACAGGAAGCTTATAATCTATTATAACTTTGCACTTTCCACAATTGTGATAGCCACCACATGAATTAGGCACTGGCACGCCATTCTCTATCAATGTTCTAAAAAGGTTTGCACCATCTTGTGCTAAAATTTCCTTGTATTCATCTCTGTATTTGACTTTCAGTGTGTGATACATCTTTTTCTCATTGCGGTAGATACACTGAAAAAAATCGCATTTGCTGCAATCGTGGTGTGACGATGATGACTTAATATCTTTTCCTATTCCTAATATGAAGGACAGAGATTTTACAGGATGCATCATGTTACTTTCATCCAACGTAACACCTATCTTAGATGCATCCAGGTGTTTGAATATAATCTTCTGTGACGCTATATCCCACTTGTCATCGCCAGGGAACATCATCTCAGTCAATACATACCCTTCTTTTGACGCATAATTTGCCACATCGCTGTAAAACTTCTCACAAAGCTTATCTAATGCCGCATTTCCAATGGCATCGTATATCATTCCATCCATATACTTCCCATCATCAAAAAGTCTTGATGATACATTTTCAATGCTGTCTTTAATAGTGACAACAGCCATGATGACATATTCTGCGCCTTTTAATCTTTCTACTATGTGCTTTTCATTTATCACATCATCGCTTAGAAACCTTATATCATCATTTTCATGGTCGTACTCAAAAGAAACTCTGTCAAAGCAAACTACAGGCTCAATAAGAGCATAAGCATCGTGTATAGCATTTCTGATTTTATCTAATAAACCTTTATAAGGCTGGGAATCCTTGTATCCCAAATACCTTAAAACAGACTTCTCATCTATCTCTATTTCATAAGACTTTATATCCATCTTCTCCTCCTCATTTTGTTTCATTATAGAAACTACTTCTGTCAAAACCAAACTTAGCCAACTATTGAAATGGTGGTAAAATTCGTCATCTGGATTTTCCGTATTTTATTATCGCCCATATTCCTAATATTGCTACAACACTTACGCAAATTAAAACCAAAATTATAACTATCGCCATTTTATACCTCATATTTAAAAATTATTTGTTTATTTTTCAATGATTTTGGTTTATAATATATATTGCAAGGAATTGCAGGAAATTGTCATTTGGATATAAAACGCATTTTTAGATTATGCTTTTGGGCATAATCTAATTTTTTTATCTTTTATATTTCTACTGAAAACTCTGTCTTAGCCTTGTCTACTATGTTTGCTTTTGTTTGGACTTTTACCGCAATGTTATCTCTATTGTATACTACCATCGCTACTATGCCCACAATTGCTACTATCGTTGTGCAAAAAATTAATGTTATTTGTACACTTTCACTCACATACTCACCTCCGCGCTTTGCTCCTGCAATTCCTTGACGGTGTAGAAGAGGTGAGCAGTATTTTATATCCAAATCCCCTTATATTATAACATATCTATACAAAAAGGTATCAATTAAGCTTATTTATGAATTATTCTAAATCTCTATTGATTATCAATCGATTTAGTGCTATTATTTTTATAAAAGTAACACAAAAGGAGATGATACATCTGGAAGAAATTACACGTTTCGGAGTCTCGATGGAAGCGAATTTACTTTCACAGTTTGATAAATTGATTGAGTCAAAAAATTACAAAAACAGGTCTGAGGCAATAAGAGATTTGATTAGAGATTACATAGTGGAAAACCATTGCCAATCAGATGACGCCGAATCAATCGGCACTGTCACGTATGTCTACAACCATGAAGTAAGGGAGATAAGCGACAAACTTGTGGACATTCAGCATGGACACCATGAAAACATAATCTCCAGCATGCACGTCCACCTTGATGAGCACAATTGCCTAGAAGTGATGGTTGTAAAAGGCACTTCAAAGACTATATCGGCTATAGCCGACGAGATAATAAGCACAAAAGGCGTAAAGCATGGAAAGCTTGTCATGACGACGACAGGCAAAAATTTATAAGGGGGAGTTTTTATGCATATACCAGATGGATATTTAAGTCCTTCCACCTGTGCTGTTATGGGTGCTGCAATGGTACCTGTATTAGCTGTGGCAACAAAGAAAGTAAATGAAACTTTTGATAAGAAGGACGTACCTACAATGGCAATAGGTTCAGCCTTTGCCTTCACCATAATGATGTTTAACGTGCCTATACCTGGTGGTACAACAGCCCACGCTGTAGGCGCCACGCTTTTGGCCATCGCATTAGGTCCATGGGGAGCCAGTATTTCTCTTACAGTCGCACTTCTTATACAATCGTTGTTCTTTGGTGATGGTGGCATATTAGCATTAGGTGCAAATAGCTTTAACATGGCATTCGTAGCACCTTTCGTTGGATACGGCGTATACATGCTGCTTCAAAAGTTTAAAGTAGGAAAGGTGATATCGTCTGCCATAGGTGCATACATAGGCATAAATGCAGCAGCACTTGCCGCATCAATAGAATTAGGACTTCAACCTGTGCTTTTTCACACAGCAGACGGTCGTGCCTTATACTTCCCATACGGGCTTAGTCAGTCTATACCTGCCATGATGTTGGCGCACCTTACAGTAGCCGGGTTAGTAGAGGCAGCGGTAACTGGACTTGTAGTTTACTACCTTATTAAAGCTGGTGAAGACAACATGCTTTATAAATTCTCTTACAGGCTAAGGGGTGAAAATAAATGAAGAAACTTTTGATAGCTGCTATAGTGATAATACTGCTTACACCGATTGGACTTTTAGCACCAGGATCTGCATGGGGTGAGTGGGGCATAGATGAGATAAAAAACATGGTGGGATATGTGCCAAGCGGAATGAAACACTTTTCAGATACAGTAAAGGCTTTATTCCCTGATTACGGCATACCTGGCTTTGACAAAAACTTTTTCCAGCAATCAATAGGTTACATATTCTCAGCTATCGTAGGAATCGCAGTAATTGCCATAGTGTTTTTTATCCTTAGCAAAATGATAGGTAGACAAGAGGGAAAAAATGAGTAATTTCATCGAAAAGACTGTATTGAGTATACAAAGTACATTTCAAGATATGTTTGAGTCAGACGAAATTGCCATAAAACACGGCCTTATGCAATCACTGGACACGAGAGTACGGCTTTTATCTATATTGCTTTTGATCCTCTTATGCAATTTAAGCAGCTCATGGCAATTTCTGTGTTTGATGGTTGTATACTCTATTTTTGTTGCTATACTTTCGAAAGTGCCAATAAAGTCCTATATATTCAGGGTATCATCAGTATCCGTAATCTTCACAGGGATCGTATTAATACCGTCATTGTTTAACATTGTGAAGCCAGGAAATCCGCTTATATACATTGGCAAAAACTTGTACATTACAAGGAGCGGAGCTATAAGCGCATCGATTTTCATAATGCGCTCTTTTGTCTCCCTTTCTTTCATATACATTTTGATACTGTCCACAAAGTGGGTGGAGATTTTAAAAGCCTTTAGATACTTCAAGTTGCCGAAAATTTTCTCTGCCACACTTGATATATCGTTTAGGTATATAACTCTTTTCCTGGATGTGGCGTCAAACATGTACCTTGCCAGAAAAAGCAGAAACGTAGGAAAGTCTAAAGGCAAAAGCGAGAGAAGATTTGTAGCATCGTCAATGGGAAATCTCTTAATAAGATCTGAACATTTAAGCAGCGAAGTCTACAGTGCCATGATTTCTCGCGGATACAAAGGCGAATACAAGACAATAAGCGACTTTAAATTTGATATCTTTGATGCAATCTGGATATTGTTCAACATATCATTTTTTGCAGCAACTTTTATTGTAAAAGGAGGCAGACTTTGGATATAGTATTTGAACTTAAAAGCGTTTCGTACTCATATATAAAGCCACAACCTGCACTTATTGATGTGAACTTTAGCGTATTAAATGGAGAAAGTCTAATAATTTTAGGTGCCAACGGCTCCGGAAAGTCCACTCTATTAAAATTAATGGATGGCTTGATAAAGCCAGATAAAGGCGATATATTGGCATTTGGCAAATCCATATTGGATCTGAAAGGCGACCAAGAATACCATTTTAGGAGAAAAGTGGGTTACCTTTTTCAGGACTCTGACGTCCAGCTTTTCAACACATGTGTTTTCGATGAAGTAGCATTTGCTCCACTGCAGATGGGATTAAATCCAGATAAGGTAAAGTCGATGGTAGAAAATACTCTTGAGTCGTTTGGCATCGCAAAATTAAAAGACAGACCGCCATACAGGTTAAGTGGCGGTGAAAAAAAGAAAGTGGCTTTAGCATCAATAATGGTAATAAATCCAGATGTGTTGCTTTTAGATGAGCCTACAAATGGCCTCGATCCAAGGTCGAGAAAATGGCTTTATAAAATGTTAAGCGACCTAAAAAACGAAAGAAAGACGCTTGTAATATCTACACACGATTTGGATTTAGCCAGAATCATTGCCGATAGAGTCGTTGTAATGAATGAATCACATTCGATAGAAGCTGTAGGAAAAGCCAATGAAATACTTGATGACAGCACACTGCTTGAAAATGTGAATCTGATATGAATTTAGCTCCCACAATCGGGAGCTTTTTATTTAGAATACAGTTTAAGCGATGACTGAAGAACATTAAGCATTACAATCACCAGCACCATAAAAACTACGATAAATGAAAATCCCACAAACACGCCGAATAAATCGCTTAGCTTCCCTATTATAAAATTGGCTACCATGTTTATAGACGAACTTACAGTAACTATGACGCTTATGACAACACCTGTATTTTCTTTAAAGCTCTTCATTGCCAATGCCATAGTCGTAGGATAAATTATAGAGTAAAATAAACCTGCCATAGACAGAAGAATCGATAAATCCTGACTTACCATGCTTAAGGTCACAAAAGATGCTGCTAATGATGCAAATATAAATATGCTTTTTATATACCCTATTTTCTCAACCACAAACCCGCCTAAAAGTCTGCCTATTGTAAAAGCAGCAAAGAAAAGCGACAAGTACATAGAACTTTTTACGCTGTTCATGCCGTAAGATCCTTTAAGGTACGTCACAGCCCAGTTGCCTATGCCGACCTCTGATGCGATGTAAAATCCTAACATGACTGAAAACAAAATGACATGCCTATCTTTTAGTACATCCAAATATTTTACTTTACCGCTACCTACATATTTAACTGTGCCAGGAAATCTCGTAAACAAAACCACAATAAGCATTAAAAAAGCTATAATGCCTCCAAAAAGATATATACTTTGCCATGAATACTTTAAAGCCACAAGCCTTCCTGCCGCATTTGGCGAAATCGTAGCACCTAAGCCGTAAAAGAAATGCAAAAGGTTCATCATTATGGCCTGATTAACCAAAAATGCAACTGCAGCAGTGGCATTTATGCCTATCTCCAGCATCCCTATGCCAAAATTCATGCAGAAGAAGAAAATCAAAAACACAAAGAAAATCGGTGATGCAAAATACCCTAAAATCCCTATGATGATAAAGACAAGTCCTAAGGACAATGCCATCTTGCTGCCATATCTATTTACAATCATCCCACCAACAAACGAAGCTATGATAAAGCCAAGGCTTCCTATAAACAGAAGAAGCCCAATGTACGTATAATCAACATTGTAAAACGACTTAATTGGCGATAATACAGGACCTTTTATGTTATCGACAAGACCTATTAAAAGCATCAAAAGGTAATTTAAAACAACAATAAATATCTGCATTTTTTCCTCCCTTATCAATAATGCCATATTTCATTATATAGCATTAAAGGGAATAATACAATGAAATATACTCTTACACTTAATAGCCATAGCCTCCAAAGAAAGGGAGATAAAGCTAATGTCCACCAATAAAAAAAAGGCGGAAACAAAACCGCCAAATAGATTTGTACAAAATTTTCGAGCTAACGCTTAAACTGTTAGAAATAATATTAGCTTTTTATTATAACACAAATTTATGACTTGTAAACCAAAAGAAATATCTTTATTCTACTTTTCAATATAGCTTTCTGCCATTCTGGATATTATGTCTTCCATCTCAGCTAAAAGATCAGTTTTTCCGTCTTTTAAACACCAGTCGAATATTACACCTCTCGCTACAATAAATAGCTTCTCTGTAATTTCCTCACAGTTAAAAGTGCCGGGTATCTTGCCTTTTTCCTGCTCATTTTTTAATATTTGAATAAGCATATTCTGCATAGAACGTCCATGTGTTAAAAACATCTTATTCGTGGGAATATACAGATTTTTAGCCATATCTACTCCATCATTTATTGCAAGCTTGGCATATATGAGAAAATACTGAACCAATATATCCTTGCAGTCTGTATAAGCCTCTAAGATCTTCGGCACTTCAGCCTCAAAAAATTCATCGCCATGCTTAAATATCTCCACTAAAAGATCATATTTGGATCTAAAGTAGTGATAATAATTTCCTATAGAAACATTGGCCTTTTCTGCTATGTCTTTTACAGTTATGTTGTCATACCCGTGTTTTTTTATAAGCTCTACACCGCAACTGTATATCCTCTTTTTAGTGGCAATGGCCTGCTTTTCTCTGGAAGTTAAACTTTCTGGCACCAATCTCTCTCCTGTTCTTCTAATCTATATTTTTAGCAACCTCAAAGGCATTCCATATTGCATACATTATATTAGAAACATTGCCGGCATCGCCTATAAGATACACGTTTGAAATTTTATCCTTTATTTCTCTATACAGAGAATCAGACGGGGCATATCCAACCGCAAGAATAACTGTATCTGCTGCGATGTCTATATCACCATCAGGCGTATTCACTTTAAGCACCTTTCCGTCATATGCAGTAGCTTTTGCAGATGTTATAGTCTTTATTCCTTTAAAAGGTATCAATTCTTTTAGCATATCGCTATTTGCATGGCACAATGGGCCATTTACAGCCAAAAGCTTTGGAAGCGCCTCAACTATCGTCACATTTTTGCCCATATCTTTAAGCCACAGCGCTGTCTCGCACCCTACAAGTCCACCGCCAATTACAACAACATCATTCCCTATATCAACTTTGCCTAATAACGCATCTTGAGCGGTATATAAAGGTCCTTCTCCCAGTGAAAATACTTTTGGCTTTGAACCTGTGGCGACTATCACTGCATCTGCGCCAAAATTAATGACATCATCAGCATCTAATTCTGAATTTAGATGGACTTCTACGTTTAACTTCTTAAGTTCATTCTCATACCAAGCCACCAGCGCATGATCATCTTCTTTAAATGATGGCACGCCGCCTGGAATAAGGTTTCCACCCAACCTATCAGTTTTTTCATACACGATTGGCTCATGTCCGCGAAGTGCTAATACGCGAGCTGCTTCACATCCTGCTACACCGCCACCTACAATTAAGACTTTCTTTTTGTGCTGTGTCGGTATAAGCCTCTCAACGCTTTCGCGACATGCCTGTGGATTTACTGCACAGTTTAATGCGGAATACTCCTGTATGCGTCCCATACATCCTTCATGACATGATAAGCAAGGGCGTATAGAAGCAGTATCACCTGCTTTAAGCTTATTTACATAATCAGGATCAGCCAAAAGTGGACGGCCAAGTGATACTATGTCGCATGCTCCATCTCTTACAGCGTCTGATGCAAGGTCTGGATTATCCATACGTCCTGCGCATATTACAGGCACGTCTACTACATCTTTTACCATCTTTGCATATGGGATGTAAAGGCCTTTTTCTTGGTACATTGGCGGATGGCTCCACCACCATGCATCGTAGCTTCCTACATCTACGTCCAAAGCGTCGTATCCGTATTCAACCAAAAGCTTAGCTGCCTCTATACCTTCTTCGATATCTCTGCCTTTCTCTACAAACTCCTCACCCGGAAGGCCACCTTTACGCCAATCTTTGATGAAGCTTTTTACACTGTACCTTAGCGTCACCGGGAAATCACTGCCACATGTGCTTTTTATCTCCTCCAAGACTTCCCTTGCAAAGCGCAGCCGGTTTTCAAGGCTTCCGCCGTATTCATCTGTTCGATTGTTAAACATAGATATGGCAAATTGGTCTAAAAGGTATCCTTCGTGTACCGCGTGTATCTGCACGCCGTCAAATCCTGCTCGCTTCGCATTGTAGGCACCTTTGCCAAACTGCACAACTATCCTGCGAATTTCCTCTTTTGTAAGAGGACGGCATGTCTTGTCAAGCCAGCGGTGTGGGATAGCCGATGGCGCAACAGGCGGATGTTCTCCTAAATTTGTAGGAATCGTGACCCTTCCAAATCCACCAGATAATTGTAAAAACACCTTAGAACCATAAGCGTGTATTTTCTCCGTCATCTCGCGAGCAGTCCTAATGAAATGAACTGGATTATGCGTAGAGCATGGGCAATTAGGCATGTCATGCTTTTCTATATCATTGTCAACAAATGTGACACCCGTTATGATAAGTCCTGTACCACCTTTAGCTCTTTCAACGTAGTAATCAATTCCTCTTTGATTGAAACCACCTTCGGAATCGCCAAGGCCTAATGGTCCCATAGGAGCCATTGCAAAGCGGTTTTTGATGACACAGCTTCCGATAGACACTTCATCAAAGAGAATGCTGTACTTTTTGTCCATAAAAAGTCCCCTTCTTTTCTTAATTTTATTGAACATGTTCACCGAATGCATTCTACGAAAATTATATCAGTATGTTAATTAATTGTCAAGAAGGTAAAAGATTATTTAGCCATCATTATTTATAGTTTGCTTAATAAAATAAATTTTAAAAGTTTGTATACATTTGTTTATCTGTTTTGTTATATTAATGAAAGGACAAAAACGGCGCCGTTATATAGAATGCATCAGACATTATACTGGGGAGGTCAGTCATGAAAGATGAGAGGTTTGAAGACTTCTTAATAGATAAGATGGCCATAATTTACAAATATCTCATTAAAATCGGTGCATCTTATGAAGATGCAGAAGACATCGTACAAGAAACCATTTGCAAAGTTGTTGAGTATGTTGACTCCATAAACACAGACGACATCTATCCATGGCTGTTTAAAGTATCAATAAACAAATATTATAATCTGTACAATAGGAAAAAGAAGGAGGAAATCGGTATCGATGATAAAATCCTTAATAGCCTCTATTCAGATGGAATGATAGAAGAACACGTGCTTAATGAAGAATTAAAATCAAACGTTCATAAAGTCCTTGGTCTATTAAAGGAAAGCTATAGAACCCTCTTGATTTTTAAATATTTTGTTGGATTATCTTATAAAGAAATAGGCGAGATCTTAAATCTGGATGAAAACAAAGTAAAAACATATCTTTACCGTGCAAGAAACAAATTTAAAGAATTATGGGAGGTATCGAATTATGGCAGATGAAAAAAATATAAATAATGATGAGAAAGAACTTGATGAAATTTTTGAAAACACAAAGAATGATAAATTTAATAAAGCAATTAAAAAAGCAAAATGGCGCTCTATTCTAAGAACTACAGTTATAAGTTTGATAGTCATATTAATTGTTTCAATAAGCACCATCTTTATAGGAATCAAGGTAACACAGTCAGAAAGCTCTGATATAAGTTTTGCCTTATCAGTATTCAACGATATCTCTGCTCCTGACATGTATATAGGAAAATCAATAAGATATGAAGGAATCTTTGGAGGCAAGACAGTTTATTCAACTTACAAGATAATAGAAGGCAAAGTAGTTTATACAGGTCAGCAGGAATACAGCTATGGGCTTTTCAACACTGTGGACGTACAGGCTATCAATTCACCGGCTATAGTATGGGGAGAAAGTTTTGATGAAGACAGTTTAAATAAACCTACGTACAACGAACTTGGTCAAAGGGAAATGATTTTCTTCTATCCATACGTAAAATACAAAATGTACAAAAATGATCTAAATCTACTGGAGGACATAGGAAATGACAAATATATAGAGATGGCATTATCTTTTGATAAAGCCTACAACATCGACGAAGTAAATAAAATGATGCCAAAAAACGTAACTTTAACGTGGTATTGGATTGACGATCTAAATAGCAAAGAAAAAGAAGCACATGAACCACATAAAAATAAACAAAAGCTTCCTGATGGAAAGACAATTGATGTAGATAATCCAGCAGATGTATGTTCTGAAAGAGCCGCATACGGCATAAAGGTCTATGACAGCAATGGAGACAGATTAAAAAATCCAGAAGAACTTTTTATAGGAGCAATCGAAAACAATATAAATCAGTTAGAAAAACTTAAAACAGATATTCATAAGGTAAATGGCATCAAGTATGAAGTTAAAAGGATTTACGATAATCTAAAAGACAAGAATGGAAAAATAAAGAAGGAAGATTTAAAGATACAAGGCGTCGTCGTAACAGGTACTGCAGAAACCTTAAAATCTCTTAGAGGTTTACCTTTTATAAAGGCATCATCATTAGGTGTTGTCACAGATAAGTATTGAATATTAAAAGCTGCTGACTTTTAATCAGCAGCTTTATTTTGTTACTTTCACATATTATATTCCAAAAATTTTCAAAATCCATCCAAGAATAGAACCAAGTGTTACCATATCGGTATCACCAGCCCATCTCATAAAATCAGTAATTGTATGTGCAACAACAGGTAATACAAATGCTTGACCAAATATGATTATTAATCCTGCAATTATTCCACCAACAATTGCGCCTCTTAAACCACCAGTCGAATTTCCAAAGACACCGGCAGGACCGCCATCAAAAAAGAATGGTATCATAGCAGGTAAGACAACCCATGGATATCCAGTAAAACCTAATATTAAAATTGATATTATCCCTACTATCAAGCTTGTTATAAAACCAATCATAACTGCAGTCGGTGCATAAGGGAAAATCATGGGACAATCAAGAGCTGGAATTGCATTTGGTATCCATTTCATTGTAATTCCTCTAAATGCAGGAACGATTTCTGCTATAAACATTCTGACACCAGTAAGTAAAATTGTAATTCCCGCGCCAAATGTTAAGCCTTGGATAAGTGCGTAAATTATAAAATTTTGACCATTGCTTATTTTTTGCTCAACAAAAACAGGCCCTGCAATTAAAACTGCTATCAAATAAACTACCGTCATTACCAGTCCTGTTGATATTGTCACATCTCTAAAAAAATCCAAGCTATCAGATATTTTTATATTTTCAGTATCATTCTTTTTATTGCCTACTAAACCACCAATATATCCTCCTAAAACAGCGCCAATAGTAGACGTGTGACCATATGCAAATGTATTTCCACCTGTAATTTTTCTGATAAATGGTTGCGCTAAAGCTGGCATGAAAGTAATATATAACCCCATTAATATAATACCAAATACTATTAAAGCAGCTCCCTTTACACCAGCATCAACCAAAACTGCTACCCATACAAAAGACATCCAAAAGAGTAAATGCCCTGTTAGCCAAACATATTTTAATTTTGTAAATTTAGCAACTAATATATTTATGATAAATGCCCCAAGCATAACTAAACCAATAACACTACCATACTTTGTAATAACTTCATTTGTGCCTATACCTGTATTATTTACCTGATTTATACCATAAATATGGTTGAATATCGTTGCTAGAGGATTTACTGTATTTGTTATAATGCCGGCCGCAGATGTCATGATCAATAAGCCAATGGCTGTTTTCAATGTTCCTTTAAGTATGTCACTAAAACTCTTTTTCTGCAAAATCAAACCAATAAATGCTATTAAAGCCATGAAGATCGCTGGTTGCTGGAAAATCTGTGTAACAACAAAATTTAGAACTTGCATATATTTACTCCTCTCCTCATTAAAATTATTTAATAAATGGCATCAATTTGCCACTTATCTCATTTTTATTTATAAAATTGTCTATAATCACTACAGGAACATCATCTCTTCTGATAATTTTAGCTATTTCCTTAGATGTCAAAATTAAATCACATGGCTCACTTACAGCTGTTCCAGCATCACATGCGCTGACTTCAGCCTTTATTCCGTTTTCACTTAAAATATCTTCAACCGTCATCCTCAATATTAAGCTAGTCCCTGAACCAACACCACAAACCGTCAATATTTTCAATTTATTCATATTCAACACCTCTTGAGAACGTATTTAACAAAAACTATAACATTTTGATTAATGGTCTATATTTATTTATCAAATTTTTATTAAATTCATCCGAACCGTCTATATTTCCACTCATGAATACAGGAACATCAACACCCTTTGTTGCTAATTTTTCAGCCACATCAATAAAAATACTATTTATGATCGTTGCCCCAATTATGGTCGATGTTGGACCTATTTTAACTTTTAACCCGTCTATGCTAATTGAAGCATCCCCAACATCACACATATTATCGATATAATAATCAACAACTTCGTATAATTTTTTCCCACTAATATGTTTAGAAGAATATGCATTTGAATATTTTAGTGATGTTATGGCTACAGTTGTCAAACCATTATTTTTGGCTTTTATGGCAAAATCAATGCTAACGGGATTTCTACCGGAAGTTGAAAATACAAAAAGTACATCACCTTTTCTTAAATTAAAGTTATCATAAATTATCTCTCCAAGATAATTCATACGCTCTAACTTACTGCTTTTTTCTGCACCCTCATGTAACATCAATACTGGTTCTAATATAGGATTTACACATGCTAATCCTCCGGCTCTATAAAAAGTTTCTTCTGCAAATATATGAGAATGGCCACAACCAAATATGTCTACAGTATATCCTTTTGAAATACTATCAGCGACAATATCTTCAATCTCATTCAATATTTCTCTTTGTTCTATAAAAATTTTATCTATTTTATTCTTAATGACTTCAATATATTCTAAACTTTTCATGCTTCTCACCTTTTAACTCACAATCTTTGATATAATCTAAAATATTTTTAGAATCAACACATTTTAGCATGTATTCGACTTTCTCATCATCCCCCAACAATTCCACCAATTCCGATAATGCTTTTAAGTGTGATGAATGGTCAACTGCACACAAGCATACGACTATTTTTACTGGATCGTTTTCTTTATTGCCAAAGTTGACTGGATTTTTAAGAGTGATGAGGCTCATGCCTATTTTCTTAGCTCCTGATTCTGGTCTTGCATGTGGCATTGCTATACCTGGTGCAATGACGATATACGGTCCTATCTCTTTTACAGAATCTATCATTGCGTCTATATATCTATGCTCTATAGCACCTTCTTTTTCTAAAAGTTCACCTCCAATCCGCACTGCTTCTTCCCAATCCTTTACTTCAACATTCAGCTTTATCGTCTTTTCTGTCAAAAGGTCTTTTAACAATGGTTCTGCAACTCCTCTCTCTTCGTTTACATCTTCTATATCTAAGAATTCTTTAAGTTCTTCGATCAGTTTTTGCCTGTTTAAAATACTGCAATGCTTCTCAATAATTTCAATTAGATCGTCTAACTTGATTGCGTATGTCCTGTCATTTCTTATAAACAATTTCAACTTCTCAATGTCATTTTCAGTTAACAAGGGATTTACAACTACAGTCTTAATTCCTTCCGCATTCACTGGAACAGTAGACACTATCAAATCAACATGCTTTTTCTTTAATTGGTCTTTTACTTGATGGTATGCAACAGTTCCTTTTATATTTACATTGAAAACCGATTGAAGCCTTGATGACAGCATCTTTGCCGTTCCGATTCCTGTGCCGCATACAACAAGCACATCCATTCTATTCATCACCGGTGATTTTTGCCTCTCTATCGCTGCACCAAAATGCATCACAAAATAACCGATTTCTTCATCATTAAGCTTATTTCCTGCATATTCCTCTAAAGGTTTTAAACAACCTTTCACTATTTCAAAAAGCCTGCTGTAATTCCTTTTTATTTCATCCAATACTGGATTTTTCAACTCTAAGCCATGGCTTAACCTGTATATTGTAGGTCTTACATGCTCTAAAAGCCCTTCAAAAAGCTGCACATCTCTGGATAAGTCTATATTTACTTCTCTTTCTACGTTGCTTATAATTTTCTTCGTAATAAGTTCCAGTTCAAGCCAATTTTTATCTTTGTTGCTTTTTTTATTTGTCACATTGCTTCCCAAAAGATGGACAGTTATATAGCCAATCTCGTCTATAGGTATGTTGACATTAAAATGCTTTTCAAGCATCTTGGCTATATTTGAAGCGACGCTGAATTCCTTCGTCATTTCCAGCGATTTTAATTCTTCTGTAGGCATTATGATGTCTCTTCCAAGCTCTATCCTCTTTATAGCAATTGCAATATGAGCAACTAACCCTGTAAAGGCTGCATCAGAAAATACCGTCTCCAATTCATTTTCCGCAATTCTTATGCATTCCTCAATGTACGATATATCAATATTTTGAAAAAGCCTTTTTATTTCGTTGTCCATGCCTACGTTTATCTTCGTGTACATAGGCGATTTTACGATGTCAAGCACTTTTTCTATATCTACCGTTTCTGTAAGAAGCTCTATAGCGGCTTTTCTAAGTTTCTTTTCATCACCTATGACTTTCAATCCATACTTTGGCACTGACTTAAGCTCAAGCCCATGCTCTAAAAGCCATTCCCTCACTTTATCAAGGTCATTTATTATAGTGCTTCTTGACACCAATAATTTGTCTGCCAGCGTGTTTATCGTCGTATAATCTTTCTGTCCCATAAGGCTACTCAAAATAATGTTAACCCTTTCTTTCTGCGAAAGCGCATAATGGTAAATACTTACGTCGTCTAAAATCTCTAATGCTTTTTTTCTGTCTTCCAATGATTCAGAAAATTTCACACCTACATTTGGTTTTCTTATCAATTGTGGCAAACTATTGTACTTTAAAAATTCATCAATTGCATCAAGGTCATACCTTATCGTCCTTGAGCTTACCTTAAATGAACTGGCCAGTTCAGTGATCTTGACCGGGAGGCTTGAATTAACAAGCTTCATCAATATGTGTGTGCATCTTTCATTGAGTATGATAATTATCACCTCTTTCATTATCAATTATATTATCATTTGTCTTGCTTGAAAAGCTTAACATTTTTCAAATCAATTATGGCAAATTTGCACTATATATTATACTGTATTTCTAAAAACAAAAATACCGCCTCGACTTTTAGTCTTGACGGTATATTTATCTATCTGATAACACTCACATTTAATTTTCATTCATAAATTTTTCCAATGTATCTCTATATGGAAGTCCATCGTTGTCACCTGGCGACATAATTATTATCGCACCTATTGCATTGCCCCTTTTTACTGCATCTTTTAGCGTAAGCCCTTCTAACAGCCCGCTTATTACACCTGTTGCAAATCCATCTCCAGCACCAACTGTGTCAACTACTTTTTCAACTTTATATCCACTTACAGTGAAGCTCTCGTCTTTTGTCTTGACATATGCTCCTCTGTCGCCGATTTTGATTATAACAGCTTTAACTCCTCGTCTTAAGTAAAAATCAGCTATGACATCAACATCATCTGAACCTGTCAAAATAAATCCTTCTTTTATGCCTGGCATTACAATATCGCAATTGAACGCGATCTCATTCAGCGTTGCCACCATCTCATCTTCGCTTTTCCAAAGGCTCTTTCGTATATTGGGATCAAATGAAATCCTTATGCCATTTTCTTTTCCAATCTGAATCATTTTGTAGACAGTATCCAATGTATCTTTTGAAAGAGCCGCTGTTATGCCTGTAATGTGTATGTGGTTGATCTCACTTGCATCACAATCAATGTCATTTGGTGTCATGTGGGATGCTGCAGAACCCTTTCTAAAGTAAAATATGTCTGGATCTCCTTTTGATGTCTTTGATTTAAGCATAAAACCTGTCGGATATTCATCAGTAAATTTTACCGATGAAACGTCGATTTTTTCTTCCAACAATTTATTATAAATGTACTTGCCAAAAGGATCGTTTCCAAGCTTCGTAATGTATTTAACATTATGCCCCAGCCTGCTTAAACCTATGGCCACATTTGCTTCTGCACCTGCCAATGCCTTCGTAAACTTGCTGACATTGTCAAGGGTGCCTTCTTCATCTGCAATGAACAATGCCATAGGTTCTCCTGCCAATAAAACCTTTGCCAAAATGTATCACCTACTTATCCAATTTGCTTCAATGCATTTACGAGCCTTTTTGCTCTTTCTTCCAAAAGATCCAGATTGTCAAAGTTTATTCCCTTTGTCAGATAACCGCCTACGCCAACTGCATATGCGCCGTTTTCAAACCACTCATTTATATTCTCGTCATTTACGCCGCCTGTAGGCATAAACTCCAGAAATGGAAATGGTCCTTTGAGAGATTTTATTATCTTTGAATCGACAAATTCTCCAGGGAAAAGCTTAATGACTTCTGATCCCATTTTGTAAGCTTTATACATCTCCGTAGTTGTAGCTGCTGCCATCGAGAAAAATACATCATTTTTCTTGCAATATGCAGCCACTTCCTCAACAATGCAGGGTGTCACCACAAAATCTGCACCATTTCCTACAGCTTCCTCTGCCTGACTTAACTCCAATACCGTCCCTGCACCTATTATCTTATCAGGGTATTTCCTTTTAAGCTCCTTAATAAGCTTTCCTGCACCTTCCACAGTGTAGGTTATCTCTATTATGTTTATGCCGCTTTCTATGACTTTCTCTGCCATTTTAAGCCCCAATTCATAATCTTTGCACCTTATGACTGAAAATATCCCGCCTTTTGTTTTCTCTTTTATTTCCTTAAAACTCACAGAAATCATCCTTTCTTTATATTTATTTAATGAGATCTTGTAGATCCCCTTATTACAAGCTCTGCCTTCAAAACAACCTTCTTAGGTTCAAATTCATCGCCTCTACTTATCCTGTCAATAAGCATTTTAGCTGATTCCACGCCAACTTCATAGGTAGGCTGCGATATGGTAGTAATCCCTGGCGGTATAAGGGACGCCCATCCCCAATCGTCGTAACCACATACGGCAACATCATCAGGTACCTTTAAATTCATCTTATTTATGACTTGCAGTACATTTAAAAGCACAACACCATTTACGGCAAATAATGCCGTCCTGCACCTCCTATAGTCTCTCATCATTGATACTATATTTTCTTCAATTTTGCTTAAATCATCGTCTACTTCAAATATCAAATTGTTGTTATCTATTCCGTATTTTTTTGAGACATCTGTAAATGCCTGCTTTCTTTCGGTTCTGGTGCTAATATCGCCTATCCTTTCAGTAAAAAAGCCTATTCTTTCATATCCATTTTTTATAAGGTGCAAAATAAGCTCTGACGTAACTTCGTAGTTGTTGACAACAACGGTATCAAATACCATGTCTTTTATGCTTCTATCAGCTAATACTACAGGTAAGCCTTTTTTAGACAGTTCTATCAAAAACTCGTCATTACCACCTGCTGTGTTTATTATAAGCCCATCTATATTGTTGTCTAAAAGTGATAAGATGTACTCTCGTTCTTTTGTGGCATCATTATCTGTGCTGGCTATTATTAAATTATATCCATTTTCCTTTAAGACTTTTTCTATTCCTTTAACAAGGATGGACGAAAAATGGTTGCCTATGTCCGACACAAGTACGCCTATGAGGTTCGACCTATTCAGTTTTAAGCTGCGAGCCAGATTATTGGGTCTGTAGTTAAGTTCATCTATGACCTTTTTGATGTTTTCCCTTGTAGCATCTGACATGTACTCAAATCGGCCGTTTAAAAACCGGGAGATAGTCGTCTTTGAGACACCTGCTTTTTTCGCCACATAATCGATCGTGATTTTAAAGTTATCATTGCTCATGTCATCACCAACATTTGTTTTTTAGAAACCAGTTTACGAAACCGGTATATATAATATATTCTACATTAAATTTAAAAATCCTTCTTTTTTTATTTAATGTAAACAAATTTATTTCTATAAAAAAAGTGCGCACTATGGCGCACAATAATTAGCTAAATCTTCTTTTTAATCTGGACAATACATCTGACATTGCTGCCAAATCGCTGCCGACTTCTTTCACCTTTCCTCTATTTTGACTTATGATGTCTTTAAGCCTTGACAGAATCTTATCATTTTCCGCCCTCAATTCTTCTATCTGCTTCAATATCTCCTCATCTGAAGGCAATGCAATCTCTGCTACATTTACTTCATCGGACTCAAAGTCATACGTATCGTACTTTGATGGAATGATCGTTTCAATGTCAAACACATCTTTTATCTTCTCTGAAAGTACTTTTTGAGCACTATCTTCGCCGTGAACAATAAATATTTTCTTAGGCTTTTTCTTAAATGACGATATCCAATCCATAATACCCTTTTGATCAGCATGCCCAGAGAAGCTTTCTATGTTTTGGATTTCCGCATTGACTGTTATTTCCTCTCCAAATATATTCACAGTCTTTTCACCTTCTAATATTCTCCTGCCAAGGGTACCTTTAGCCTGGTAACCTACAAACACTATTGTGCTGTCAGATCTCCAAAGATTGTGCTTTAAGTGATGCTTTATGCGGCCAGCTTCACACATGCCACTGGCTGAAATAATTATGACAGGCTCTTTAAGGTCATTAAGCGCCTTTGATTCTTCTGCCGAATGTGTAAAATGCAAATTTGGAAAATCCAATGGATAATCACCATTTTCCACATATCTTCTGGCTTCATCATCGAAATAGTCAAGATGCTTTCTAAAGACGTCTGTGACAGATGTAGCAAGGGGACTGTCTACGTACACAGGCACTTTACTTATATACTCTATCTCATTTTTGTAAAGTTCCTCATCTTTGTGTATCTCATATAACAGTTCTTGTGTCCTTCCTACGGCAAATGATGGGATTATCACATTGCCTCCTCTTGATATAGTCTTTTTTATTATCTCCATAAGCTTTTTGGCTTTGTCGCCTACGTCTTCATGCAGCCTATCACCGTATGTGGATTCACACACAAGATAATCTGCCTCATCTATTATCGCAGGATCTCTCAAAATCGGTATATTTTTGTTTCCCAGATCCCCCGAAAAAACCACCTTCGTCTCTTTTCCACCTTCTTTTACCCAAATCTCCAATATAGATGAACCCAGCATATGTCCTGCATCATTGAACTTTACTTTTACATCATCTGATGGCTCTATTATCTCATCATAATTGACACCGTAAAAAAGCTGCATTGCCGCTTTTCCATCGTCAGCAGTGTAAAGCGGCATCCTAAGCGTTTTTCCCGCCCTCTTTCTTTTGCGGTTTTTCCATTCGTTTTCAATCTGCTGTATATGCCCACTGTCCTGCAGCATGTATTCACAAAGATCTACCGTGCCTTTAGTTGCGTATATCTTTTTTCTATATCCTCTTTTATATAGAAGTGGAATCCTTCCACTGTGATCTATATGAGCGTGTGTCAAAAGCATGAAATCAATGTCTTCAATATCAAATGCAAACTCTTGATAGTTGTACTCATCTTCTATTTCGCTTCCTTGAAACATGCCACAGTCTATCAGAAATTTTGATTTTTCAGTCTCCACAAGATAGCACGAACCTGTTACTTCCTTCGCAGCACCTAAAAAAGTGATCTTCATCATATCTCTCCTCTCGCAATTGATAAAAATATTCAAGATTTTATCAATAGTCTTAATAATATTATACTATAATTAACAAAAAAAGCGAGGAAGAACTTACATGCCTTACCTCGCTTTTACAATCCGGGATATGAAAACACTTCAGATATGACAAGTGTAACAGCGCCTATAGCTCTTTCCAGCATTCCAAGCTTTGATATCTCGATGGCAACATCATTGTACCTTGATACAAGACATTTTTCTCTCACGTACTCTTTGACAGCGTCTATCAACATATCGCCAATAGCAGATAATGTATTGCCTATAAGCACCAAGTCTGGATTAAATGTATTAACTATATTTACAATTCCAACGCTTAAATTCTTAGAAATTTCGTTTATAGCATCGATAGCAAGCTTGCTTCCTAACTCTGCATAACCTGCAATATCGTTTATATCAAGAGAATCAATATTTTCACTGTCTATAAAGTCATCTTCCTGTCCTGATTCAAGCTTTTCTTTTATATATCTGAAAAGAGATTTTTCGGATGCGTAGTTTTCCCAGCAACCTCTGTTTCCACAACTGCACATGTGGTCATTTATATCAATTGTCATGTGCCCTATCTCGCCTGCTAACCCACTGGAGCCTCTATAGAGCTCATTATTGATTATGATTCCTGTACCTATGCCAATGCCTGCACTGACATAGACAAAATTTTTGGCGTTTCTGCCTCCTCCAAACCACTTCTCACCTATAGCACCTGTATTAGCTTCATTGTCTATATACACTTTTAAGTTGAATCTCTCTTCTACCATCTTTTTAAGCTCCACATTTTCCCAATTCAAGTTTGGAGCTTTTAGCACAACGCCTCTTTTATAATCTGTAATACCAGGCACACCGATGCCTATGCCTAATATTCCCTTCACCGTATTTGGCGAATTTTTTATAGCCTCATCTATAAGTTCCAGCATCTTAGATATGATGTCTTCCTTGCTTTCGCCGATCTTTAAATGTATCCGCTTTTGCCACAATATGTTTGCAAGTATGTCTGTCAAAATGACGAGAATATAATTCACATCAAGATCGACACCAATGACGCAACCAGCAAGGCTATTTATCATAAGCATTATAGGCTTTCTGCCGCCTTTTGACTCTCCGGGCCCTTCTTCCTCTACAAAGCCTTCTTTTATAAGTTCATCAACCAAAGAAGAAACTGTTGATTTATTAAGCCCTGTAATATTTGCTAAGTCAGCCCTGGATATTATGCCTTTTTTGCGGATAGTGTTTAAGACGATGGATTTATTAATTTGTTTTATCAGCAATTGATCACCTGTTATCATTTAATCACCTTGCAATACTTCGTTTTCACCAGCATATTATACCATATTAAAATGTGCTTTCTCAATGATACGGCCTTAACATAATAATCGAAAAACACGTACAAAAGTTTAACAATTTGACGAATTTTCAATGACTTTATTCAATTCTAAAATATATACTCCAATAGCAATTGTCTCCCATCTAAAGATGGGAGACGATTTTATCTGTTATTTCAACAATTTAGTTGTCAATTTTAAGTCAAACTTTACAATTTCAGCTTCCCAATTTCTTCAAATGCACCTTTAAGCCTCGAATATAAGCTTACGTAGATTGGATACAGCTTGTTGTACTTTTCGACGTTTTCTTGGATTGGGTATACGCTATCTGTAACTTTTATTAAACTATTGCAAGCGTCATCTACATTTTTGTAAAGGCCATATCCTACAGATGCCATTATGGCTGCACCGAATGAAGGTCCTTCTGTAGCATTTATCATGTCGATCCTTACATTGAATATGTCGGCAAGTATTTGCCTCCAAAGCCTGCTTTTAGCGCCACCACCACTTACCCTGGCTTCATTTACAGGTATATTTAAAGCCTTTATAAGCTCCAGCGAATCCCTAAGTCCAAATGCTACACCTTCTAATATAGATCTCGTCATGTGGCTTCTATTGTGAGTAATAGTTAAACCTACAAAGCTGCCTCTCGCATAAGGATCGCTGTAGGGCGTCCTCTCACCCATAAGGTAAGGCAAGAATATTAGTCCATCACTGCCTGGTTTCACCTTTTCTGCTTCTTCTAAAAGTCCGTCAAATGTCATAACATCAGTCTTGTAATTATTTACATCATCCACCCACCATTTAAGACATGATGCAGCCGAAAGCATTACACCCATCACATGCCATTTGCCATTCGCATGACAGAATGAGTGAAGCCTAAGCTCATCATCTGCTGCGTACTTATCCTGTGATGCAAATACAACTCCTGAAGTACCCAATGCGATGGACACTATACCGCTTTTTACTGTGCCGGTACCGACAGCACCGCTGGCTTGGTCACCACCACCGCCCACAACGATAGTACCTTCATGAAGCCCTGTCAAATCTGCTACTTCTTTTGTGACATACCCTGTGACATCTGTTGATTCATAGCACTTAGGAAGGGCTTTTTCCGGTATTTCAAATATGTCTATCATTTCTTTTGACCATCTTCTATTTTCCACATCGAAGAGAAGTGTACCTGATGCATCTGAAACTTCCGTAGCGTACTCACCTGTCAATTTAAACCTTATATAGTCCTTAGGTAAAAGGATATGAGCAATTCTTTCATATACATCCGGAAGATGTTTCTTTACCCACAATATCTTTGGTGCAGTAAAGCCTGTCAATGCTTTATTTCCCGTGTACTTCAGAAGACCTTCTTTCCCTATTTTTTCGGTGATGTAGTCGCATTCTTCCTGTGTTCTTTGGTCACACCAAAGTATGGCCGGTGTTAAAACGTTATTATCTTTATCCAGAAGCACCAGTCCATGCATCTGTCCGCTTAAGCCGATGCCTTTTATGTCATAGCCATTTACGCCGCTTTTTACAATAATCTCTCTTATTCCATCCCTTGTGCTACTCCACCAATCTTCTGGATTTTGTTCTGCCCAGCCTGGTTCTGGATAATATACAGGATATTCTTTTGAAACGCTTGATATCACATTGCCGCTTTCATTCATCAGTATTATCTTAACTGATGATGTTCCTAAATCTATCCCTAAAAAATACATACATTTACCTCCATGATATTTGTTAAGGGCAGCTTTAATGAAGCATGAAGCTGCCCTCATGTTTCATTATTCTGCAAACAAATACTGATTTAGGATTGACTCCAATAGCTCTTGTCTTCCTGATTTGTTGACAATCTGGCTGTGCTCTAATGCATACTTCTCAAGGCTCTTGAAGTCAGCCTTTCCGCTTACAATATCAGCGCCAATGCCATCTTTGTAGCTTGCGTATCTTTCCTCGATAAACTTGTCGAAAACGCCATCTTTCACAAGCTTGTAAGCAACCTTGAAGCCTTTTGCAAAGGCATCCATTCCAGCTATGTGACCTAAGAAAAGATCTTCTGGCTCAAATGAAGCACGTCTTACTTTTGCATCGAAGTTAAGGCCGCCTTTGTCAAATCCCCCCATCTTTATGACTTCATACATGGCAAGTGTGGTCATGCGTATATCTGTAGGGAACTGGTCTGTATCCCATCCTAAAAGCATATCACCTGTATTTGCGTCAATTGATCCTAATACGCCGTTTATTCTTGCATATCTTAGCTCATGTTGGAAATCGTGGAATGCCAATGTCGCATGGTTTGCCTCTATATTCACTTTGAAATATTTGTCAAGATCGTATTTTCTCAAGAATGCCAATACATTTGCCACATCAAAGTCGTATTGGTGTTTTGTAGGTTCCTTTGGCTTCGGCTCAATCAAGAACTGGCCTTCAAAGCCGATTTCTTTTGCATAGTCAACAGCCATGTGCAAAAATCTCGCAAAGTTGTCAAGCTCAAACTCCATGTCTGTATTGAGAAGTGTTTCATATCCTTCTCTCCCACCCCAGAATACGTAGTTTTCGCCGCCAAGCTCCTTAGTAATCTCGAGGGCTTTTTTGACTTGCGCTGCGGAATATGCGAAAACATCAGCATTGCACGATGTTGATGCACCATGCACAAATCTCGGATTTGAGAAAAGATTTGCAGTACCCCACAAAACTTTCGTCTTGCTGGTCTTCAAGTAGTCCTTTATCATGGCAACTATTGTATCTAAGTTTTTGTTCGTCTCTCTAAGGGTGTCTCCTTCAGGTGCAATATCCCTGTCATGGAAGCAGAAGAAAGGTGCATTTATCTTATCAAAAAATTCAAATGCTGCTTCTACCCTTGCCTTTGCTATGTCCATAGGATCTGTATAGTGGTTCCATGGTCTTTGCATGGTAGCTTTGCCAAATTGATCTGTTCCATCGGCAGTAAAAGTATGCCAATAAGCTATAGAAAAGCGAAGATGCTCTTCCATCGTCTTGCCATCGATTACTTCCTCAGGATTGTAAAATTTAAAAGAATAGGGATTGTTTGATTTTGGCCCTTCATATTTTATTTTAGATACATTCTCAAAATATTTATTCATAAAGTTTCCTCCTTCTATTCGTTTGTCTGTCCAACAAACATTATATATTATATATTCTACACAAATTTAAAAAATCCTTCTTTAAAAATAAAAAAATTTTAGACTTTAATAAAAAAATTAATCTTGTTGTTGCAGGAATCATTTTAGTTTATGTCTTTATAAAAAAGGCCATAATTTAAAATATAGTTTAAAAAGTTATATAAAAAGCAAAGTATGCTTCATATTTTTTGAATAAAAACATAAAGCATACTTTAAATGATATGATAAACACCCTAAATTGTAAGTGACAGTTCTGCGCCATCCCTTATTGCCTCTACTGCTGTTGCTACTTCTTTACAATCGCCTATGAAAATCACATTGTCGCTTATGCAGCTTTTAAATGTTTCATCTGAAGTATTGCCTATTGCAATCACCACATCGTCTACCTCAACTTCATTGCCATTATTGTAAAAAATTTTTCCGCTTTTTATTTCATCAATTTTTGCGCTCGATATGATTCTTACGCCAAGGTTCCTTAATCTTTCCATCAAAAGCTTCTTATTCATGGCGTATATGTCTTTTCCTACTTCATCAAGCTCTTCTAATACTGTAACGCTTTTACCTATTGTTGCAAGGTACTCTGCCGTCTCCAGCCCTGTCAAACCTCCGCCTATTACAGCTATGCTAATGCCTTGTGGCATTTTGCCACTTAAAACATCTATGGCTTTATAAGGCACTGTATCCATTTTAATCGTCAATTCCTTTGGAATTGAGCCTGTTGCAATTATTACTTTGTCATAACTCATATTTTTTAGTTCATCGCACGCAATTTCTCGATTCAGATTGACTTTTACACCGTACTTTTTTAAATCAGCTTCAAGATAATCTACCACTTTTCCTATTTCATACTTGTGTGGAGGGACTTTTGCCACTTTTAGCTGTCCTCCCAGTGCATCTGACTTCTCAAATAGCTCCACATTGTGCCCTTTTTTCGCCAAGTACAAAGCAGCAGACATTCCAGCAGGACCACCGCCTATTACAGCCACATTAAGCTTATTTTTTGCAATCACATCAAATTCTTTTTCTCTGCCTACCGTGGGATTCATCATACATGATACAGGAAACCCTTTCTGTATATACGCGATACATGCTTGATTGCAGTGGATACAGTATTTTATCTCATCAGCTTTTCCATTGATATATTTAGAAACGCAATCAGGATCTCCTATAAGGCCTCTTGCAATGCCTATGAAATCAGCATAACCATCTCTTACAATCGCTTCCCAGTCATCTGCAGCACCCAGCTTATCAGCAGCAATGACAGGAATCGAAACACCATCTCTTATTTTCTTCGCGTAGTCTATGAGTGGTTTATCATCTATTCCCATTGGCGATATGTGGTACTCTGACGTCGCTCCAACGCCTGATGAAACATTTATTGCATCTGCACCATGATTTTCTAAAAACTTTGCAAGTTTTACACTTTCTTCTATGTCAAGTCCGCCATCTGTATAGTCGCTTCCATTTATGCGGCATATCACAGCCATATCAGCTACTTCACTTTTTACATTGTTTAATATCTCCAGTGCAAATCTGGCTCTTCCATCGAAATCTCCACCGTACTCATCATCTCTCGTATTTACATTTGGCGATAAAAATTGATTTACAAACCATCCATGTGCAAAATGAAGCTCAACAGCATCAAATCCTGCTTTCTTAGCTCTTTTTGCAGCATTCACAAAGTCCCTCACAAACCCTTTTATGTCTTCTACAGTAAAATCCGATGGCTTGTATTTAGGGTTGTGCATAGCAATCTGCACTGCAGCTTTTGCACCATTGCCATGAATGATATCTGCTAATTTTTTAAGTCCTTCAATCTTATCATCGTCGTCTATCCCTAATTGATTTTTAAAAAACTTGCCAAACTTATTTACATACGATGCCTCAACTATGACTAAAGCTACATCTTTCGACCTTCTGTCGTAATAGTCCATCTCTCTTTCGCTGACAAATCCATCATTTGATAAATTTGTGACAGTTGGCAGCATGACAAATCTGTTTTTCAATCTTACATTTCCTATTTTGCCTTCATTTAAAACCACGACAATGCACTTCCTTTTATCTTTTTAATGAAAACTGTATTGTTATTTCTTAAATTTATTGTAATGCTTGCTTTTATATAAGTAAAATAATATAATATTATAAAATATATAAGTTATTGCTTATGACTGGTGATTTATATGAATTTTAGAGAATTGAATATATTTTTATCTGTATGTGAGTATGGCAGCATGTCTGAAGCTGCAAAACACCTTTACATGACACAGCCAGCTATAAGTCAGGCAATTTCCGAGCTTGAAGAAGAGTACAAGGTGAAACTTTTTGATAGGATAGGCAAAAAGCTTGTATTGACACATGCAGGTGAAATTTTAAGAGATTACGGAAAAAAAATCAATCTCTTGTTGATTGAAACTGAAAACACGTTACAGGATATATCTGATAGCAAGGCAGGAAAGCTTAAGCTGGGTGCCAGCAGAACCGTCGGTACATACCTGCTGCCTAAAATAATCGGCAAATTTTTGAAATTATATACAAATGTAGAATTGCCATTTTGCATAAACAATACAGCGGAAATAGTAAATATGATACTAAACAGTGAAATAGATCTTGGAATAGTAGAAGGTCCGATACACTCCGATAGCATCGAAAGTAGACATTTGTTAAATGATAAACTGTACCTTATATGTTCTAAAGAACATCATTGGGCAAAAAAGAATATCATCCAGATGGATGATTTGTCAAAAGCTGATTTTATTATGAGGGAAGTTGGCAGCGGCACGAGAGAAGTGTTTGAAAATACAATGAAATCGCACAACGTCGAATACAACATTAAGCTGGAACTAAACAGCATCGAGGCAATAAAAAAGGCAGTCGAAGCAAACTTAGGGGTTTCAGTAATATCAAAGTTAGCTCTAAATGATGAACTACAAAGTTCAAAACTTATCAAGCTAGAGATAGAAGGAATCAAATTTACGAGAAAATTCAATATCATATACCACAAAGACAAGTACCTATCAGAGCTTCACAAGAAGTTTATAGATTTCCTTTGCAGTGTAAAATGAGGCATGTTATTTTAAAAGGAATCCGTAATATGTCATGACGTAATCTTTTATCCTATCTGCAATCGCCTTGTGACCCTCCTCATTCGGGTGTATTCCATCTTCACATAAAAGCTTTCTGTAATCAGGTCTATCTAAAAACGCACTTCTCACATCTATTATCTTCGTATCAGTGCTTGATGCTATGCTCAATATGGCAGAATTGTATCTTTCCTGCCACCAGTATATCTTTGTGACGCTTCCAAGCCACGTCAATATGTTTTTAGCCATTTCTCTATTGCCTTTACTAATCCAGTTAAAGTATCTGTCTGCATCCAATGGAGGAAGCGTAAGCAAAACCGGAGCTATGTTGGCATTTTTAAGTGAATCTATGAGTTCTCTTAATGTCTCTTTAAACACATTGAAATCAGTGTTTGGCAGATGTTCTTTGTAAGGGTCTTTAGCCACCTCATCCCAATTAAAATCGCAATCATTCCCCCCAAATTCCAGCAGTACAATATCAGGCTTTACTTTGTTTAACTCTTTTTTTAGCCTGTCTTTGCCTCTTAATATAGTGCTGCCAAACTTCGATATGTTTTCAACAGTTCCTTTTAAGCATCCATTTAGAAGATTTGCATAAGAATCCTTCAAAACCACATATTTGTTTCTAATCTTGTCGAGAACCACGCCTTTAGATATGGAATCTCCGCACACAAGAAAGTTGTAATTTTCTTTTATGTTTAACATCTCCATCATTTAGCCTCCCTAACCTTTTAATCTATTATACCACAAATTAACATATTTATTAACAAAAAATGCCGAAATATTCGGCATCATTCTAATTTCAATATTACATCATTATCCTTTTTGTAGATTATATAATTTGCGTTGATACCCAGTATATCGCCGCTTCCCGTTATGGTCTCACCTGTATTTACGTCAATCAAATCTTTACCGTCAAAAGTGACAGTCAAGGCATTGTCCTTCGGCAGTATATACACCTGATTTGTGTCAATTGCATGATTTAGCTTTATGTGACTCCAGTTTTTGAAGCTTTTATCAATTGTTCCGTAGTATATTTCCACAACTTTATTGTCGCTGTCTAATTTGCCTACGTACACATTGTCATTGCTGTCAGTGCCAATAAGTGAATAACCACCACTTAAAAATGTGTAGCCACTGCCATTTTTGATGACCCTTATTATTCCGTTTGATGACTCGTATAAAAGGACATCTTTTCTCTGAAGCTCGTACATTCTTGTAATCCTCTTAACTGGCAGTCTAAAGTTTGTAATCTGTCCCATTATATCTACACGGTACAGATAGCTATACCCATTGGCATCAACCACATTTATATAGATCATGTTTGTAAGAGGCGACAATGTGACATTTTCTATATGGCTGTTTCTTGGAGCATATATAAGCTTGTCTATCTTTATCTTGTTGTTTATATCAAGGTCATAAGCTTCAAGCTGTATCGCTTCACTGCCACGGCTATACGTCTTATAAAAATATATGATTCTGTTTCTATCATTAAGCCATGTGTAATATTGTATATAGTTGCTGGCTGCAATTACCTTCTTTATGCCTTGCGTCTTAGTGTCAACAACTATTATCTGATGGTTTAAAAGATATGAAACGTAGCTTCCGTCATAAGAAGCCTCGACGCTTTCTCCATCGCTGGGTACCGCGACTTTCATTGTTTTTTTCATCGCGTTTGTATCTGACTCAGTATTGACTTTTTGTATGTGAAACGTAGTTGTGGTAGATAAATATACATTATTTATATAGAAAAGCACTCCCATCTCTATTATCAATGGAAACACTATCCATGTAAAAATTCTTCTTATAGCTTTCATAATACCTCCATCTTATTTTGCATAAAATATTGTAGGAACCATTCTCTCCCCTAAAGGATTTGACGGATTGTTTATGACTTTCCCTTTGTAGTACATGGTCGTGGAAGATCCTCCGTCAAGATTTGTAGCATTTACGGCACCGTAATCCAGCATTATGTTTTGTACATCCTTTAATGTAGCTCCGACGCTGGATATTGCCCTTCCGTCAATGACTAAAAATATGACTGTGCCATCGGCTTTCTGTCCTATTGCAGTCCTTGGAGCAATACCCCATCCGCCGTCACCACTTTTAATCATAGGCTTTCCATTGACTACGAGGGCAGGGCCAAAACTTACTGCTTCTTTTATGTTTAAATTCTTTATCTCATCTAAAGTGTATTTGCCAACCAACAGCTTACCATCTGTTGTAAACCCTGCAAGGTCGATTTTCCCGTCTTTGCTGTAGGCATTGTTGTATATTAGCTTTCCGTTGTGTATGATTATTCCACCTGGAGTACCCCCACTTCCGGTCCATGCACCATCAACGTACCCAATAAAACCGCCAGCGTTTATGGCGGCTATTGCCCCATTTTCCTTAGCTATCTCGCTTACTGTTTCTCCTTCTTTAGGAAGCTTACTTGATATGCCTACTTCAACTCTCGTAGGGTCGTGGATTAAAATCACCTTTCCTTTAAATCTGCTGCTGCTTATGTCATTCACTTCAATCGTCGTGTCGTGGTTGTTTTTGAAATTCAATAGACTACTTTTGCTGCTGTCTGTAGATATACTTGTCATTTCCTTCATTATAGCGTCAATTTTGCTTTGTGGCAAAAATAACGTGGCAATGTACTTATGGCTGAATGTAGTCATAGCTGTCGCTACCAAAGTATTTCTGATATTTGTAAATGGTCCGTAAAATATCGACATCGGTATCACTATTACAGCCAAAAATACTTGAAATATTACATAAGCTATTATTTTTTTCATACAATTTCTCTCTCCCATTTTAACACCTTATAATTTTACACATATTCTATTATACAAGAAAATTATTAATATTTTATTAAAAAAATCGCAAATATATAAAAAATATATCCTGATTGGCTATTTTTGTAGCATAATCAGGATATATTTTACATATATTGGGTTATTTTGCAAGATTGTATATGTTTATTATATCTTTTCTCCTAAACAATTTTATTTTTCGCCACAAATATTTAAGATCTCATCATACAATTTTTTATCTATGTAGAACCCCTTTCGCATCATATCGTCCACAACTGGCTTTACGCTTTTTATGATTCCTTTTTCTTTTGCCTTCACCAAAATCCCCAGCGTGCCACTCACAACGAGTCCTAAGCTTTTTGAATGCTGTCTTGCAAGGTAGTCATCAATAATACACAAATCAGCATTAATCTCTTTAGCCAAAATCATCACTTCAACTTCACCTTTGTGAAGTCTTGTAGGGAAAAATTGCTTTGCCTCTTCATTTTTTATCTTAACAATTTTTATAAAGTCTTCAATTTGGCAATTTTCAACAATATTCACTTCTTCATATACACCATAAGGGATATATACATTCTCGTAAAGCTGTTGTGAACCTACTCCATCCTCTATAGGATGGAGCTTCCTATTTCATAGACCGTTGCCTACTGCTATTCACAGCAGGTCTTACACAATCTCCATAGGCGTAACTTCGGGAGGAACCTTCCCTACAAAATTATTACTCTTATGCTGCTATGCCTAATTGTTTTAATCCTTCATATAGTATATTCATTGCTGCATTTACATCTCTGTCTATCTCTAATCCGCACTCGCATTTGTGTATTCTTACTGATAAGTCTTTTTCTACTATTTTCCCACATTTTGAACATCTTTGTGATGTATATGCTGGATCTACTTTTACGAAGATTTTTCCTTCTTTTTCTGCTTTATACTGGAGATATTTGTCTAACATTCCCCATCCTGCATTTGCTATTGATTTTGCAAGTTTATGATTTTTCATCATATTTTTTACTTGCAAATCTTCAACGCATATGATGTCATTATGTTTTACTATGTTATAGCTTATCTTATGTAGATAGTCCCTTCTTTGATTCGCTACTTTTTCATGAAGTTTCGCTAATTTTTTCTTTTGCTTTTCTCTGTTTTTGCTTCCTTTATTTTTTCTTGATAATTGTCTTTGCAGTCTTTTTAGTTTCTTCTCTGATTTTTGTAGCCATTTAGGATTTGAGTATAACTCTCCATCTGATGTTGCAGCTATTGAGTTTATTCCTTTGTCTACTCCTATTGCTTTTTCTCTTATGACTGTTTTTTCTTTTTCTTCTTCTACTTCAACTGATAGATTTATATACCATTTTCCTGCATGGTATTTTATGTTTATTGTTTTGACTTTTGTTGGATCAAAGTTTCTATGTGCTTTGATTTTTATATGCCCTATATTTTTTATGTATACATATCCTTCTTTCCCAAAGTTTCTTTTTGCTTCGCATTGTGGAAGTGTTATTGATGTGTAGTGATATTTATCTTTGAATTTAGGATATTTGGCTCTTTTGTCAAAGAAGTTTTTATATGCTCTATCTAATCTTCTCAACACATCCTGTAATATTTGCGACTGTACTAATTTGTATTCTGTATGTTCTTTTTTATATTTTGGAAGCATGTTCTGCTGTTCTTTATATGTAAGTCCTTTGCCATATTGTTTGTAATGTTTTATTCTTTGATCTAGTGAGTAATTATATAATTTGCGACATAAATACAATGTATAAAAGAGCTTTTCTTCCTGTTCTTTTGTTGGCTCTATGAAAAAATGCTGACATGTCATCATCTTTTCTCACCTTGGCTTTCTATATACTGTTTTATAACTTCTATAGGTGCACCACCTGATGTAAGAAGACAGTAACTTCTTGACCAAAAATATTCTTTCCAAAGTTTTTGTTTTATCTGCGGATATTCTTTTTTTATGAGTCTAGACGATGCACTTTTATAAGCATTAATGAATTTAGATATTTCAGAGTTTGGCTCTGCTTTGAAAAGTATGTGTACATGGTCTTTATCGTGATTCCATTCTTGCAGTGATATATTATAATTGGGTGATATATTCTCAAATATCTCCTTTAATCTATTTGATATGTTATCGTCTATTACTTTTCTTCTGTATTTTACAACCATTATAAGATGATAATACAGTAAGAATACTGAATGATTATTATTATCTAATATTAGCATTATATCACCACTTTGCTTTTTACTTCTGATAAGATTATAACATATAATGTTATGGAAAACAATAGAAATTCATCTCCCGCCTATAAAGGATGGGAGACTTCTTTCAAGCTTTTGTTAAAAGATCCATTCGGCCTATATTTCGAAGAATTATAATCGGTGTAGAGTTTAAAACAACTTTACGCATTTCTTATATCCTCCGCAAGTTCTCCTTCGATCAAGTAAGAAAAGATGCTTATATTAAAGCCAGATAAATACTTCATGAAATCTTCCTCACTTACACCAGCAAGGCCGGCACATTGGCCTAATGAAAGCTTTTTCTCTTGATAATATCTAACTGCTAAAGTTTTTTTCATCTCATCTATAAGCTCTTCTCCACTTTTTCCAAGACTTAATAATATTTCTTCAGGAATTTCTATTTTCTCTGTAAACTTCATAAAATCACCTTCTGCTTTAAACCTTATGATTATATTATATCACATATAACTTAAATTAGTGGAAACATAATGAAAAATAAATATATAAAAAAATATATCCTGAATAGCTATTTTTATAGCATAATCAGGATATATTTACATATATTGGGTTATTTTGCAAGATTGTATATGTTTATTATGTCTTCTTTCGTAAGTTTAACAAATTGTCCGACGGTTGCTGTCCCATTTGACGTGCATTTGTCTGCCATCTCCTCAAACCTGTCATAAGGTATATTAGCCTCCCTCAGTGTCACAGGAAGGCCAATGTTTCTAAAGAAATCCTCAAGTCTTTTTATGCCTTCCAACGCTATCGCTTCTCTGTCGGTAAATGTCAAATCTACATCCCAAACTTTAACGGCAAACTGGACAAATCTATCCAAGTCGTGTTTATACACGTATTTCATCCACGCTGGGAATATTACGGCAAGTCCTGCGCCGTGAGCTATGTCGTAGATTGCACTTAGCTCATGCTCAATCCTATGTGATGCCCAATCGCCGATTCTTCCCGTATCCAGCAGTCCATTATGCGCAATAGTACCTGCCCACATCACTTCAGCTCTCGCATCATAATCCTCAGGATTTTCAATAAGCCTTGGAACATTGTTTATCATGGTCTTAAGCGTTGCTTCGCAAAGCCTATCCGTAAGATCTACACTCCTGACGTTTGTAAAGTACCTTTCCATTATGTGAGCCATTATATCCGCTGCACCTGCAGCCGTCTGATATTGAGGAAGTGTAAACAAAAGCTCTGGATTCATGATGGCAAATTGAGGCCTTATAAGATCAGAGTGTATACCCTTCTTGTACCATCCATCTTCATTTGTTATAACAGCGCTATCGCTGGCTTCACTTCCTGTTGCAGCCAATGTCAATATTACACCTACTGGTAATGCCCTTTCAATCTCAGCTTTGCCTACAAAGAAATCCCACACATCACCATCATAAAGCGCACCAACAGCGATAGCCTTTGCAGTGTCTATCGCGCTACCCCCACCTACGGCCAATATGAAGTCAATGCCATTTTCCTTGCAAATCTTTATCCCTTCATAAACCAAGCTAAGCCTTGGATTTGGTTTAACACCTGATAATTCTATGTAATCAACACCATTGTCTTTTAGCGATTTTACGACTTTGTCGTAAAGACCTGTCTTTTTTATACTGCCGCTGCCGTAGACAAACAATACCTTTTTTGAATATTTTTTTGTCTCTTCACCTACTCTATTTTCAGTCCCTCTGCCAAAAATGATCTTTGTCGGACAAACAAAATCAAAATTGTTCATAAATCACACCCTCTTTTCAATGTTTCTTTTGAGATAATTATACCACTGGTTTTTTGAAAAACATATTTTGATGGTGTGCTATGATACCGCTTGATATGTAACAATTAATATACTACTTCATATATTAGTTTTAGAACACGATCATATTTAATCGTGCTCTAAATATTCCAAACGAGGTGGTTGTTTTGCCAACTATTCAAATTAACCCTACTGATGATGCTTATATATCACAGTATTTTCCTACCCAAAACTTCGGCAATTCTATTTCGCTATTTACCGGTGAATATTTAAGGTTTGGAAATATGCCAGATGCTTACAGAACACTATTAAAATTTGACTTATCGGGAGCTATACCGTCTGGCAATGTAATGACAGATGCTAAACTGTATCTTTATGTAAACAGAAAAGATATGCCTGATAGCATACTGTATCCACAGAATATTACAATCTATGAAAACCTAAATGACTTCAGCCAATCAACAGTAACTTGGAATACAGCTCCATTTACTGTCATCACCCCTTATAGTTTTACTGTTACAGACAGCATGGTAGGAAGTTATATAGGAATTGATATAACAAATTTAGCGTATAAATGGGTCCTAACACCATCTTTAAACTTTGGCATAACAATAAGAGGAATAGAAAATGTAGTTGACACTATAATAGGATATGAATCAACCAACAATGTAAATAAACCATATCTGGAAATAACTTATGAACCATGTCCTGTATGTCCAACTGGTCCAACTGGTCCTACTGGCCCGACTGGTCCTACTGGCCCGACTGGTCCTACTGGTCCAACTGGTCCGACTGGCCCAACTGGCGCAGGAATAGCAGCTTACGGATATATTTACAACACAACCGGTAACACCGTCATTCTTGGTGGAGATGTAACATTTGACAGCAATGGACCATTAGTAGGCATCTCCCACACAGCAGGAACTGCACCTATAACATTTGATATCGGTGGAACCTATCGAATTGGCTATACTACGACAGCTTCAGTTGCTGTTTTGAATTCGATGGTGTTGACATTAAACGGCACTCCATTATCTCAAACGCAGTACTCCACTATCATCAACGCAACAGAATTAGTAGGTGAAGCTATAATAACAGTATCCGCTGGAGACGTATTGACTTTGAGAAATACAGGCGTCGCCTTGACTTTGGCTTCTGGTGTCGTAAATGCTTCTATCACATTGCTAAAGCTTGACTGATATTAAGAAACATCTAAGGGTTTGGTTTTGCCAGCCCTTAGATGTAATTTATTTGAATTAATAGGAGGATGTCTATGTGCCAGAGTATAACTATAAGTCTGTGCATGATAGTAAAAAATGAAGAACTAACATTGGATAGATGCTTAACATCCATAAAAGATGCTGTAGATGAAATAGTCATAGTTGATACAGGCTCTACTGACTTAACAAAAAACATTGCAAAGAAATATACTGATAAAATATTTGATTTTAAGTGGATAGACGATTTTAGCGCAGCAAGAAATTTTTCATTTAGCAAAGCAACAATGGATTATATATTATGGCTTGATGCAGATGATTATGTGGAACCAGACGATTTAGAGAAACTTATAAATCTTAAAGACAACTTCGACACATCTATTGACTCAGTGACGATGAAATACGTATTGACTAAAACATCAAATGGCAGTCCATCTTTTATAAGCATTAGAAATCGCCTTGTTAAAAGAACGAAGGACTTTAAATGGATTGGCGCAGTGCATGAATACCTTGAGGTCTACGGAAAAATTTACAATAGCGATATACAAATTGTGCATGGTAAAATAAAAAATACGCCCAATAGAAACATTGAAATTTATGAAAAGATGATTGAAAGCAAAAAAGATTTTTCACCAAGAGATATGTTTTACTATGCAAATGAATTGGCCGAACACAAAAGGTATGCTGAGGCCGTTCAATATTACAACATGTTTATAGACTCCAAGAAAGGATGGATGGAAGATATACTGTATTCTCTCGGAAAGCTTGCTGACTGCTATGAAGCTTTAGGAGATTTAAATAAAAGAGATGAAGTGATTTTTAAATCTTTTGAGTACGACGTGCCAAGGCCTGAATTCTGTTGCAGATTAGGTTATAAATTTTTGCAGGAAAACAAGATAAAACAATCTATTTTCTGGTACGAGCTTGCGACAAAAGTCGAAAAACCTAATCAAGGTTTTGTAAATATAGCATGTTCAACATGGCTTCCACATATTCAGTTGTGTATATGCTATTATAGATTAGGTGACATAGAAAAATCATATATGCATAATGAAGAAGCGAGAAAGTATGACCCAAATAATCCTATGGTGCTTCAAAACAAAGCATTTTTAGAAAGCATATTATAAAAAAAGAACAGGTCTATTTAATGCCTGTTCTTTTTTATACTTACTCTATTTTAAATTTTAAACATCTTAAGCGATTCCATAAGCTCTTGTGCATACATTTTAAGCTCATTTGCCGTACTTGAAAGCTCCTCAATTATAGCTGTCTGCTCTTGTGACGATGCAGAAATCTCCTCGGTAGACGCCGCAGTTTCCTCCGATACAGCGGCTATATCCTGCACAGCATCAACGATCTTGTTCTTATTGGCTTCTATCTCTTTTAAGGAGTCATTTAGGCTGTTTATCATGTCTGTTACAAACTTCAAGGCTTGTATTATGCCTTCAAATATTTCTTTCGTGTTATTGACAGAATTGCTTTGCTCCATGACGATGTTATTGGCATTTTCCACCGTTGCCACCGTTTCATTTATATCATTTTGTATCTCAGATATAAGCTCTGATATGCTTTTAGCCGCAATACTTGACTCATCAGCCAATTTTCTCACTTCGTCAGCAACGACTGCAAAGCCTTTTCCAGCCTCTCCAGCCCTTGCAGCTTCTATTGCTGCATTTAAAGACAATAAATTGGTCTGATCCGCTATCTGCCTTATTGTATCAACTATCTTTCCTATCTGGTTTGACTTATCCCTCAAGAAAAGGGTAGATTCTCTTACTTTGTTGTTAGATTCGATGCTTTGCTGCGTCTTAGCTAAAAGGCTTTCAATTATTTCATTGCTGCTTTCCGAAATCATGTTTATGTTTGTGACTTCGTCCAAAATATTGTTGGAATCATTCATAGCCGTATCTATAAGCTTTCCAAGCTCCAACGTTGCTTTAGCGCTGCTTTGAGCGCTTTCAGCTTGATTCGATGAACCTTCAGCTATCTGCTCTATTGCCCTGGCCACATCCTGCATTGTCGACGAAACTTGCTCTGATGACGATGCAATGTTATTTGAAATGTTGTTTACAGATTCAGCCACATTTTTTATCTTTATGACCAATGACCGTATTCCTTCAATCATGTCATTGTAACTCTTAGAAAGCAGTCCTACTTCATCTCTTGATTTTATATCAGTGCTAAGCACAAGCTCGCCTTTTGACGCTTTCTCCATCGTCTTTGATATTTTCCTGATGCCACCTGTCAAAGTGGAAATAAATACGAAAGCCAACAGCAGCCCAAATATGAGACAGATAATCATCACAGTGATCATCGTATTCCTTATGGAGCTTGTATCAACACTTAGCTCCTGAATAGTCGTAGAAACGACGCCGATCCATCCAAATGCGCTTAGCTTCTTGACGCTGGCAAACTTCAACTGATTGTTAAAAGTGTACTCCATCGTCTTATTATTAAGAGACAAAAGCTGTTTGCCAAAGCTGTACTTCGTCATCTTTGTAAACATCATGGTTTTATCTGGATGCGATATGACAGTGCCGTCACTTGTCATAAGATAAAAGTATCCTGAATTTCCTATCTTTATACTGCTTATGGCATCCGAAAGCTTCGATAGGTCTATGTCTATTCCTACAACGCCTGCTAAGTTTTGGTTTTCATCAAATATGGCTTTCGACATGGTTATCTCAGGTTTGCCAGACAGGATGTCCTTGTAAGGCTCAGTTGAAGCGATAGCACCTCCTGCATCTAAAGCAGCTTGATACCAAGGCCTTTTAGTGAGATCTACACCGCTAACATCTTGAACAGGGTAGATGATGGTCTTGCCGTCTTTAGCTGTAAAATAAGCGTTCAATATGATCGAATTGTTGTCTTCTACACCTTTTAATTTATCCAACAAACTGCTTGAATCGCCGGTTTTTATGTAGTTTTTAAGGTCGCTGGAATTGGCAATATCGTTAAGTGAAATCTCTGCGTTTTGCTTCACCATCCCAACGTAATTGTCAAGCACTGAAAGAGCCGCTTGATTTGATTTGTCTATTCTGCTTTTTAAAATTGTCTGCGCTTCATTTACAGAAAAATAGCCTGTAATAAGAAGCGGTACGACGATAAACAGGGTAACTAATGAGAAAATCTTGATCCTTATGCTTTTCACTGCCTTATCACCTCATGTATTAATTTTGCTCATAGATTGTTTATCGGCTATTTTAACAATAATCTTAAGCGTTTTTTGTATTTTTTCTCATATTAATTCCATAAACGCTGCCATGCTGCCGGTTACGCCTTTATCTCTCCTATAGGAGTAAAACTCGTCAATATTGCAGGATGTGCAAAGACCTGATATTGTTATGTTTTCATCTTTTATCCCACAATTTATAAGCTCATAATAGTTTGTCATCTCAAGGTTTAGCATCCACTTTCCATCGCCTTTATCTATCAATACGTCAGCTACATTGATATTTAATTTTGATATTTCATCTGCCACATCTTTCCCTACTTCATAACAGCAAACGCCTATGGCTGGACCTACCGCAGCAAGTATGTCTTTTTTATCAGAGCCAAAAGCACTTACCATTTTCTCAACCGTTTTAGGGCCAATCTCTTTCACTGTGCCTCTCCAGCCAGCGTGTGCTAATGCTATGACATTTTTTACAGGATCTAAGAAATAAAGGGGTGTGCAGTCAGCATAAAATGTCACAATTGGTATGCCTCTTTCATTGGTCATCAAAGCATCTGCGTTTTTTATATCGCTTTCCCCAAAGTTTTTACCTTTGTCAGATTCATTGACAATTCTAATGCCATCTGAATGGACTTGATTTGAAAACACCATATCATTGTAGCTGATATTTGCAACGTGGCATATACGCCTAAAATTTTCGTACACGCTTTCTTTGTCATCATACCTTGTAAGGCTTAAGTTAAGAGAGCTGTAAGGCCCACCACTTACACCACCTATTCTTGTGGAAAAAAGATGTTTCACTTTTCCTGTATTTTCAAATGCGGGTATCGTGTAAAAAACGACGCCATCTATTTCATTTCTTTTAAATCCTATATTCACCTTAATCAAACCTTTCTATATTATTATTGTATAAAAAAAGGACATCACTGTCCTCAATTCAACTTGCCTTTTTCTTTTTTTCTTCTTTTTTATTTATGTACTTGTCAGAAAACTTGATCATTGAAAGCATTATTAAAAAAAGCAATGCTACCGTCAGCACCCCTGCAACCGGTATTATAATAATGTACTTTTCCATCATTGACCTCTCCCTTTTTAACCTTATATATACATTATACTATAATCGTATACAAATTTGTTTACTTTTTTAAAAAAATAATGCAGAAAATCTGCATTATTTTAATTCTACCAGCTCATAATCTGTGGTACCCATTCCAAGCTCTTCACCGTACTTAAATTGTATGTCTCCTCTCGTCTCAGGATGAATAGCGGCAAATTTGTCATCACCTTCATTAAGCCCTCTGCCTACATCTCCTAATGCAGAATGTGGATTTCCTGCTTGCCTGTTTACAAGGTCAAAGCTGGCTTTATCTATTGCAACAGGGTCAAATGACGCCAATATTCCTATATCCTGTACAATAGGTGCATCGCTCCACGGTGTGCAGTCACACAATGGCGTCACATTCATTACAAAGTTCATAAAGGCTATTTTGCCTTTTTTATTCATATAGGCTCCATAGGCGTACTCCGTCATCCTCTCCACAAACTCATCCATGTCTGTTCCCCATTGTGGATTTATGGCGTCGTACTGGCACATTGTAATACATTCTCCACATCCGATGCATTTTTCAGGATCTATGTAAGCCTTGCCATCTACTAGTGATATAGCGTCTTCCGGGCAATTTTTGATGCAAGTTTGACAGGCGGTGCATTTTTTGCCTACTTTTGGGCTTACTGTAGAATGCTGCTGCTGCTTTCCTGCCCTTGGTGCACATCCCATCGCAAGGTTTTTTATAGCACCTCCAAATCCAGCAATCTCATGCGCTTTAAAATGCGAAAGCACGATCATGGAATTGGCATTGACTATGTTAGACGAAATTTTTACCGTCTTAAAGTGCTTCTTGTTTATCTCTACTTCATCTGCATCTTTGCTCAACAAGCCATCCGCTATTATAAGTGGTGCATTGACAACAGCGTAAGCAAAGCCATTTTCTATGGCTGTAATCAAATGGTCTACTGCATTGGAGCGGCTTCCCTTGTAAAGTGTATTAGAATCAGTCAAAAACGGTTTACCGCCGTTGGCCTTAACCTTGTCTACCACTTGCCTTACAAATATGGGATTTATGTATGCATTATTTCCTCTTTCTCCAAAATGGAGTTTTATCGCCACCAAATCATCCTTTTTAAAAATGCTTTTAAATCCTGCTACATCAAAAAGCCTTGATACTTTTGATGTGATACTTCCTGACGGCTTTAAAGACCTCATGTTGTAATAGTATACCTTTGATTTCATGTAAAACCACTCCTTTAATCACCAGCTAATTTTCCTTTTAACATTTTTGCCCCTTTTCTCACATAGCCTAACATGGAGTTGTCCGATAACATTATAATTGCAAGATAGACGACAAAACCTGCAAAAATGGCAGCTCCCAATGATACAGCTTCGTAAATTTTTGTATCCGGCAAATGTCTCATAACAAGATTGAATGTCAAATATGCAAATCCTCCCATTATAGCAGAGCCTATAATGGACTTTAAAAACGAAGCTAAAATTTCACGCCCACCGATAGTGCCTATTTTCTTCTTTAAAGAATACATAAGCATCAATGATGCTAAAGTTGCTGCAATGGACGTAGACAATGCAAGTCCTCCTAATCCAAGGTACCTTACGATGATGAGATTAAGTCCTATATTCACTAAAACAGCAATTGCACCATTTACCATCGGCGTCTTGGTATCTTTTAAAGAATAAAAGCCTCTGCTTAGAACATTTCTAAGCCCATTGGCTGTCATACCTAAACTTAAAAACATGAAGGCTATTGATGTAAGATAAGTTGATCTTTCGTTAAAGGCCCCTCTCTCAAACAAGATCCTTATAATAGGGTACCTAAATATTATAGCACCTACCGTTACTGGAATCATGATGTAGAGTATTGCTTTAACTGCTATTTTTATGCCTTTTTTAAACTCATCTACGTTGTTAGCCGCAAAGTGCTTTGAGAGCATCGGATATATTACAATTGCTATTGCCATCGAAAATATGTCAAAACCTATAAGCCTATTTGCATAGTTTAAGGCTGCAATGCTGCCTGATGGCAAGTATGACGCTATCATCCTGTCAACGTAGGTGTTTATGACTTGTATTGATGTTCCAATGAGAACAGGCATTGCCAATATGATTACTCTTTTTACCCCTTCATCTTTCAAATCCAGCACAAATCTGTACCTAAAGCCAAACTTGTAAAGGACCGGAAGCTGCATTATAACCTGAATGACAGAACCTGCCACAGTTGCCACAGCTACACCATATATGCCGTATTTAGCCCCGTATAAAAGTGCTACACCTATTATGATGATGTTGTACGGTATGCCTATCATTGCAGGTACAGAAAAATGGTCAAGTGATTGCAAAACACCTGTTATGATATTTGACACTAACACAAATACCATCACAGGCATCAAAATCATCGTAAGCTTCAATGTAGCGTGGTAGACATCACCTTTAAATCCCGGTGCCATTATTTTGACTAAAATCGGCGCCATCACTATGCCTACTGACGCAAAGATAACTGTCAATAAAATCAAAGCATTTAAAAGGTTGTTTATAAAGTCAAAAGCCTTGTCCTTTCCTTTCTTTGTAAGGTATTCGGAAAAAAGGGGTATGACTGTAGTACCGATAGATGCCGCAATTGCAGCAAACAAAACCATCGGTATGTTCTGAGCCATATTGTAAGCATCTACGTATTTTGTTGTACCAAATTTTGATCCTATGACTACCTCTCTCAAAAAGCCAGTTATTTTGCTTATCAATGTTATAGCCATCACAAGCCCTGCAGCTTTAGCAGTTTTTTTGACTGTTGACATTTAACGCACCTTCAATTTAATTTTTCTCCACCAGCATAAACGATATCTCAGCTTCGGCTGCTAAGTCACCATCCACCGTTGCAACGCCTTTCGCCTTTATGAGATTTAATTTTGACGAGATTATCTCAACTTCTATCTTTAACTGATCTCCAGGCACTACTACTCTTTTGAATTTGCACTTATTGATGCCTGTAAAAAGCCCTATCATGTTATTATTGTCTTTCCCGTGCATAACGGTTATTCCACCAAGCTGCGCCATAGCCTCTACAATCAAAACCCCCGGCATAATGGGGTTTCCCGGAAAATGCCCTTGAAAATAAGGTTCATTTGCAGATACGTTTTTTATGCCTACGGCTTTTTTACCATCTTCAATCTCCAACACTTTATCAATCATCAAAAACGGATACCTGTGGGGTATGACCTCCCTGATTTCTTTATTATCTATCATCTAATCCACTCCTAATTTTGCTTTTTACTATGATTATACCATATAGGATGAAAATATGAAAATTGCACAGTTAAAAAAATAACCGCCCTGCAAGCTTAGAGCGGTTACGGTTTCATATCTTCTTTGACAATTGGTTGTACATTTCATCTGCCAATCCGATCCCTGAGTTTTGCGCTATTGACTTTGCATAGTTGTCGTACATCATTGTAGTAAACACATCTGTAGCAAAGTCATCACCAGTCAGCGGGTCCTTTGGTATCGTGTTTCTCATCTCAGTAAGCATTTGGTTTACAAATACGGCTTCCAAGTCGATACATGCCTCTTTCAACTTTTGCTTATCCTTATTGTTTAAGGCATCTTGTATCGCCTTTTGAAAATCACCAGTATTAGTGTTGACATTAAGCTGGTTTACCTGATTTACTTCATTTATGCTGCTTACAGGATCTATGTTCATCTAAGATTTCCCCCAAATGAAAATTTATCTCCTTAAATTATTGGCAATGCCAAGCATGTCGTCTGCCGCCTGAATGGCCTTTGAATTTAGTTCATAAGCCCTTTGAGCTGCTATCATGTTTACCATCTCATTTACCACTTGCACATTTGAAGTCTCCAAAAATCCTTGGCGGACGTTTCCCATTCTGCCCTGAAAATCATCTCTCGTGCCAGGATCTCCAGATGCGGCTGTTGCTTCATAAAGGTTGTCGCCTTTATCCAACAGCCCATCTGGATTTTGAAAATTATAGATTCCCAAAGTCGCTACATCCTGCTGAGTCCCATCAGGGTTTTTCACAGATATTACTCCTAAGGGAGATATTGATATATCCTTTTGGGTACTATCGAATGTTATCGGATTTCCTCCATCATCTAAAACAGGATAGCCATTAGCAGTTGTCAAAGTTGCTGTGTTTTGATCTACGCTTAACTTAAAGCTTCCATCCCTCGTGTAGTACGTATTTCCATCAGGGCCTAATACCGCGAAAAATCCTTCTCCATCCAACGCCACATCTAAAGGATTATCTGTCTCCTGCAAGCTTCCTTCGCTAAAGTCTTTGACAATGGCAGACGGCCTTACGCCAACACCTACCTGCATGTTTACAGGCTTTCCTTGCCCGCCATTTACGTCTTCTGTCTGAAGCGTCTGATATATGAGGTCCTGAAATTCCGCCCTATCCCTCTTAAATGCAGTCGTATTTACATTTGCAAGGTTGTTTGAAATCACATCAACATTAAGCTGCTGCGCATTCATGCCTGATGCAGCAGACCACAATGCTCTTATCACTTATACCACCTCTTTTTATACTTTTCCAACTTCATTTACGCTTTTATCAAGTGTTTCATCAAATGCAGACACTGACTTTTGGTTTGCCTCATAAGTCCTCATTGCGCTTATCATTGTCACCATCTCATCTACTGGATTTACGTTTGAACCCTCTAAGTAACCTTGCTTAACTTTTGAAGTCGCAGGTGCAGCTTGTCCACCTGTCGTAAAAAACAGGTTATTGCCTTCTTTTCTGAGTGTATTGTAATTTGCAAAATCTACTATGTTTAACTTATCGACAGTTTGTCCATTTACGCTTATGTTTCCTGATTCATCGACAGATATATCTCCGTTGCTAAGCTGTATAGGGCCATTTTGGCCTAAAACGTAATAACCATCTTTCGTCACAAGATATCCATTGCTATTTAAAGTAAACGAGCCATCTCTCGTGTACCTTACGCCATTTGGCGTGCTTACAGTAAAAAATCCAGAACCATCTAATGCAAAATCCAGCTTCCCATCGGTCTTTTCAATATCCCCTTCAGAGAAATTGGTGTTAAATGTCTCAACTAAAACACCGTAATCCATCGTGCCAATGTTGCCATTGTAGGGTACATTGTCGCCACCATTTCTTGTAACCATATAATCAGGAAAAGCCATCGTCGTCACAGTGTCCTTTTTGTAGCCTGTGGTATTTACATTTGCTATGTTATTTGAAAGCACATCTACTATCTTCTGCTGTGCTATCATTCCAGATGATGCTGTGTATAAACCTCTTAACATATAAACACCTTCTTACTTGATTTTAAAAGCGTCAATGACGGTTTCGTGGTCTTCCATAAATGGCAAAGACTCCAATGCCTTTCCCGTCCCTAAAGCCACACATGATATTGGATCATTTGCCAGTATAACTGGCACGTCCATCTTTTCCTCCAGCAATTTGTCAAGCCCATGCAACAGCGAACCACCACCAGTAAGCACTATGCCTCTATCGCATATGTCTGCTGCTAATTCTGGCGGAGTTTTTTCCAATACGCTGTGAACCAAATCAACAATATCAGCCAATGGCTCTTCCAGTGCTTCCGCAACCTCATCTGAGCTTACGTCGAAGCTTTTCGGCAGCCCCGATATAAGGCTCCTTCCCTTTACAGTCATGTACTCTTCTTTTTCTTTTTTAATGGCAGAACCTATGTTTATCTTTATTTCCTCAGCAGTCCTATCTCCTATGATGATGTTGTACTTTTTCCTTATGTACTTTATTATAGCGCTGTCAAAGTTATTTCCTGCAACTTTGATGCTTTTAGACACCACTGCGTTACCTAAAGAAATGACGGCAACATCAGTGGTGCCTCCCCCAATATCTACTACCATATTGCCACACGGCTTCTCTATGTCAAGACCTGCCCCTATAGCTGCAGCTATAGGCTCTTCAATCAAAAAAGCTCTCCTGGCACCTGCATGTACTGCAGCATCTATGACAGCCCTTTTTTGAACCTGCGTCACCTCGCTGGGTATGCAGATCATTATTCTGGGCCTCATTATAATTCCCCCGCCGCAAGCCTTTTGAATGAAGTATCTCAGCATTTTTTCAGTTATGTCATAATCTGAAATCACTCCAGCACTCATTGGCCTGACAGCTATTATATCCCCCGGCGTCCTGCCTACCATTCTTTTTGCCTCATCGCCTATTGCAAGTACTTTGCCTGTATTTCTATCGATGGCTACAACAGATGGCTCGTTTAAAACGATCCCCTCATCCTTCATATAGACAAGTACAGATGCCGTGCCGAGGTCAATTCCAATATCTTTTGATAAAGCAAACATCTAAACACACCTTTCTTCTGTTTTTCGACATTGTATTGGCATCCATATTCTTTATCGACACTTAAAAATAAATATTTAATAAATAAATTCGACAAATATTTCATAATTCCTCTTTTTAATATTAAATTTTTATTTAGCGGATTTGTACTTTATTTTAGTGGCATTACCGCCTCTTATATGTCTTTCAGCCTTATTTTTCTCCAATACTTCTTTAACTTCTTTGTAGAGCTTAGGATTTATATTCTCAAGTCTTTCCGTTACATCTTTATGGACTGTGCTTTTGCTGACACCAAAAACTTTTGCAGCTTCTCTTACAGTCGATTTGTTCTTTATTATATATTTTCCTATCTCCAATGTCCTCTCTTCGATATAATCCTTCAATACAAAAACCCCCTTAAGTATAGACCTTTCAATATATTTATATGCGGGGATTGTATCAATAGAATAAAATGACAAGCTTCAATGCAAAAAAATAACAGGGTTTTTCCCTGTTATCATGATGACAAACGCACTGTTTTATTTGTTGAAGTATTGCATAGGGTCTATATAATTTCCATCTTTCAGTAGCTCAAAGTGGACATGCGGATCTTCTGCAATTTCAAACTTAGCCGTATTTCCAACTTTACCTATGACACTTCCTTGTTGTACTGCCTGTCCCACTTTTACATTGACGTTATCCTCAAGATTGCTGTAGCGAGTTATATACGAACCGTTTTTTATCTCTACAGTATTTCCAAGCCTACTATCGTTGTACACCTTTGTCACAACACCGCTCATTGCTGCTACGACATCAGTGCCTAAATCAGCTTTTAAATCTACCCCTTTGTGTGTAGTCCATTCATCGAGGGTTTTTGAATATGTAAGCTTTGTCACAGCAAATTCCATAATCACATCGCCATTGACTGGTTTTATCAGCGAGAAGATAGTGCTGCTTTCACTCTTTGAATTATTACTTGCGGTATTGATATTTGACATGGTATTTACAGCATTATTTGGTTGAACTTTTTCTTCCACTGCCTTCTGTGCTGTACTTGATACATTAGTTTTCACAGGCGATGATGCACTGGTGGAATTTGTGCTTTCAACTTTCACTTTATTTTCTTCTTTTGCCGTGCTATTATTCTTGGTAGTAGGTTGCTCTGAAACAGTATTCTTTGTTCCCAAATCTGTCTTCACAGCATTTTGCGTTGTACTAAGCTCTGCCATCTTCTTTAAGTTATTGTCTGTAACGTAGACAGCAGTAACTGCTACTACAACTATGCACAAAAACAAAATCAAGTAAAATCCTTTTCTGTCAAAGAACCTTGCCAAATCGTCTCTATTTATCTTCATAAAAATTCACCTCCTTTTGGTATTTTAACCAATATAATTTAATTTATACCAAAGGAGGTTTCTCAGCATTTATCTGGACTCAGGCTTTTCCATTTTTCAGTTTTAAAAGATCATCTATTTTCATTATTTCTACACCCGTATAGTAGTGCTTCAATATGTCTTCAAAGCTTTTTCCGTCTTTCGCCATTGCATTTGCACCATATTGGCTCATACCTACACCATGTCCATATCCAATCACATTTATCACCACATTGCTTCCTTTCATGCTAAAGCTGAAGTTGGTAGAATTTAATTGAAATAGATCTTGTATGTCTGTCCCTGTAAAATCTACACCGCCTATGTTTAAAGACAAGACGTGCCCTGCTTCAGTCCTTTTTATGTTTTTTATGTATCCTAATACGTTTTTTGTGGTTATATTAGCTTTAGGCGCTTTGCTCTTTATGCGGTTTACAAATTCTTCTGATGATACTGTCACAGTCGTCTTAAATTTCTGGGCTACTTCTTCCCCTGGAGATGGCACGCTTTTTAGGTAAGGAAGGTTCTCCTTCCACACGTTAATGGCATCTTCCGTCTCACCACCGCTTATGGCATGGTATACAGGATCTATAAGCACATCATTGTACACTATCACAAGGCCTTTTGTGTCATTTACCGCTTTTACTATCTTGTCGTGGTATAAATTATAATTGTCACCCCAGCGGGATTTCATTACATCATCTGATATCCATGCTTGACAGTGTTTTGAATCTGTGCATATATCACTGCCTGGATGAAGATCGCAACCTTTACCGCCTAAAGCTATTTCCTTTGAAAGAGCATACGTCCTTGCAGCAACTGCCTGTGCCTTTAAAGCTTCCAGTTCAAAATCTGCAGGCATTTCTGCTGCTACAACACCTACAAGGTAATCTTCCAAATTCATCTTTACATTTTTGTTTTCATCTACCACAAACACATTAATCGTATTGTAATCTGCAGGCGCTTCTTCTACATTGGTTTTTAAATCTTTAAGCCCTCCACTATTTATAAGCCTGACAGTACTTCCATTGGACACAACACTTCTTGCAGGAGCCAATCCTATGACGATTACAGTTGGCAGTAAAATAGTCGCAAAAACAATTAAAATAACCCCGTACGCAATATGCTTCATCATATCCTCCTTAAAAACAGGCTAATAAAGTATATGCTACGGGGTGAAAATTTATGAATCAGTAATTTATAACCTTTTGTACATAATCGACCGTCAGATCTTTCATCATAAAATCTATCATGCGGGATATCATGGCTGCCGCTTCTTCCCTTGTCAATGTGTCATTGGCATCAATGTTGCCGTAGTTATCGCCTTCTAATAATCCAATCTCATTTGCAACGTAAATGTCCCTTTTAGCCCATGATGGAATGCTGCTATCATCTCTAAAGCCTGTATTGAAATTGCCTGATGGAGCAAGGTTAGAAAGACCTAATGCTCTTATGAAGATGACTGCCGCTTCCGCTCTGGTAAGTGGCTTATCAGGGCTAAACTGATTTGGTGCAGTTCCTGATATAAGCCCGGCTTGACTTGCTGCTTTTATGTAGCCGTAATTGCTATCAGAAGTAGATACATCTACAAATGGAGATACTTCTGCAGTTTTAGCCTTTGAATACCCCATCGTCTTTGGAACAGTGTACGGCGCCAAATTTATAGCTTTTGCAACTGCAACTGTAAAATCAGTCCTCGTTATAGGAAGTTTTGGTCCAAAATACTTTGAGGTATTTGGGAAAACCTCCATGCTCATAAGCTTCAATATGTCGTCATATCCCCATGTGCCGTTTATATCCCGTACATCCGGCACCACAAGCCGCTTTTCCTGCGGCACTTCGTCTAAGCTTGCGCTACTTGATCCTGTATTTCTTCCTATTACATTACCACTTCCATCAAACTCTGGTAAATCGTATGTGTACGTCATGACGTCTTGTCCAGCCTGACTTAAAAGATAGCCGCCTCTAAAGCTTATGTAGTTAGGATCGTTTGTCACATATTGAAGGTCAGAGCTTACAGTAAATGATACATTCACATCGGCAGTACCGCTCCACGATATATTCGTATTGTTAGAGACGGTACTACCTTCTATCGTGTAATTAATCTGCTGTGTCTTTACACTGCCGTAAGCGTGGCTATACCCTACTGTTTTGTCAGTTATATCCACGACTATTGTTCCGCCGTTATTGTTTAGAGTGTACACCTTTCTGCCTGCAAAATTGCCTGCAAAATAATCTACACCCGGATTTAGCGATTTAATGTCAGAGCCATTGAAATCATAAGATGACAGCCTGTAAACTTTGCCGCCTTCTGTTATGGTCTCTGAAAACCGGCTTAAAGTGGTGTTTGACTGCACTTGATTGTACTGATCCTTTGGCGTGTCCACAGTAGTAAATGTCAATGTCCTTGTAAGTTTACCGCCATCACTGGATGACAATTGATACCTATACGTTGACGTGGTGGTTCCAGATCTTGTAGACTGTGATACAGTAAGTTTTCCATCAAATACGACAGGGCTACCTGTTATAAACACTACTTCTTTGTACTCATATTCATTGGCAATACCGCCTTCATATCCGGCATCATTGGCAAAGGCGTATACTGGAATAGCCATAAACAATAGTATCAATATAATCATAATCTTCTTCATGCTGCATCTCCCCATTTACTGCTGTACAGTGACTATTATCCCTGAAGCGCCATCTCTCACTATGTAAAGACTGTCGCCACTCTTTAAGTCATTGACAGATATTACTTTGTTGTTCTTAACTATGACTGCCTTAGTGACATCTATAGAGTCTAAAGACGTATTAAGCTCCCAATTGTTGTTGAGTCCATTCCAATCCATCACATTGTCCAAAGTCAAGACATTGCCATTAATGCTGCTTAACACTGCTTTAGTCACCCTGTCTGTACTCACTAAAGGCCTTAAGTTTACAGCTATTGCATTGCCGTTACTTGAAACGACGTACGCAGAATAATACGTAGAACCGCTATACTTCTGATTCAGAAATTGACTGTACGGTACATTTGAAGGGCTGTTACCAGTGTTGTCTACAATATATGTTTCATCACCGACATAAAAAGTTTCGTCCCCATTGGCAACCCATTCGTTGTTGCTTAGAGATTCATCGCCGTAATCATTGCCACTGTAATAGTAGTAGTTGCCAAGCGTTATGGAGTCTGATGTGACAGTTATAATATTTCCTTTAGCGTAGTAATATCCTGATGGAGCATTTGTATCCAATATTGATATGAAGTTTGCCCCGCCACCTCTTGCAAACGAAATATAAGCTTGGCTTACCTTAGACAACTGGTCTTTTGGCACCAAAAGCCCATCATCCAGTATGATAGTGCCGTCATTGACGCTTACCTGACGATTGTCACTTAGTGTCACTGTCAAAGTGTTTCCATCGTACGATATGTTGCCAACGTAGCTCATATTAAATCCATTTTGTATAGATACGAGTGTTGCAGTATCTGTGCCATAATGGTCTTCCACCATTATGTATGCATCATATCCTTTGTACTTGCTAATATCGCTTACAGGTATCTTTAGACCATTAAGGTAGACTGACGCACCATCAATGCTGTACATAGAATAGTCAGATGATGTATTCCACTGGCCTTGCCTATATATTTGGACATTTTTAAGCTGTATTTTGGGGTTAAATCCAGAAACCCCTGATATGGTCCCTCTTATGACTGCAACAGCTTTATTGTAGTCCCCTTCTAAAAACACCTCATCAGGTGTATTGGAACTTATGCTGCTGAAATAAAGCTTTATATACTCTCCGACTTTCAAATCTCCTACGCTTAGGGACCCACTTCCACCTTCAACAAGCATATCAGGATTTACCGTATACGTATTTCCATTGTCCAACGTTATTGAAACTTGGCCGTTATTCGTCTCTATATCGGCTATTTTTCCGCTGTCTTGCCTATCACCAAGATTGACCTGACCATTTCCGCTTAAATCGGTGTACACAACATCTATTTTTATAGCTGTGCTGCCTGAAACAGTCGCTTTAACCGTTTCCCCGTACTTTAAGTCGCTTATAGATGCATCCACCGAATTCATTGTAAGTTGTGTATTGTTGTTGTAGTATATTATATAGCTATTTCCACTGTCGTCTATGAGCCTAAAGCTTCCCTGCCAAACAGCATCGATGGTACCGCTTAAAACCGATGAAGACGTGCTTTCTGTCTCTGCAAATACCACATTGCTGCCATTTGTGTAATATGTGATCCTGTCGCCACTTGTGATTAATGAAGATAATCCTGCAACACCGTTTTTCAAAACTGCGAAGTCGTAATTTGCACTTTGAGAGTTTTCAGAAACCAATGCAATATCTTGTCCGCTGTCATTTTTAATTTCGTAAGTATACCTTGTGCCGCCATTTACGCTGTCTTTTTGTACGCTTTCAACGTACCCCATATCTTTCGTGTAACCCATCATTGCATATGAGACATTGAAAGCCCTGCTTAGTACAGCAGCCATCTGTTCCCTCGTGATATAATCATTTGGACCAAAATAGCCATTTGTGTACCCCGACATTATTTTCGACTCAATCGCCGCTTCTATGTACGGCAATTTGTCTGCATCGAATAGGCTGCTATCTTTGTACGAATAGACGTACTGTGCGTCTTTTCCATAGACAGGCGTCAGATTTATGCCTTTAGCGATCCAATTGGCTATCTCCTGCCTTGTGGCATTTTTCGTGAAATCCAAAGACTGCTCCTGCTTTGACAGAAGCCCTGTATTTTTAGCAACGGTTATCACACCTTGCGCCCAGCTATCTACCGTACCACTGGAAGTAGTACCAGCAGCACCCGGCACTCCACCAGATGCGCTGTTTTGAGCAACTTGCACATCTTTCTCTTTCCCCATAAGCCTTAATATCATTGCAAGTGCTTCTTCTCTTTTTAAATAATTTGTTGGGTAATAAAGTCCATTTCCATTGCCTCTTATGACTGCCAAGGCTGTCATCCTCATTATATCGCCTTTTGCAAAGCTATTATCTATATCATTGTAAGACATATTTTCAAAAGTAGCTGTTGCGTTGTTTACTCCAGAATAAACCGTTGAACCATAAGCAGACGCAAACATCAAGATGGATAAAATTGAAATCGCGGTGATTGTTTTAATTAGCCTTTTCATAGCACATACCTCATCATAAATTAGAATCAACTACCGCATATCTTCCAGTGTATAAAACATACCCTGAAACGTAATGCAAAACAGAATCAACGTATTGGTAGTAAGTCGTGCTGCCATCAAAATTTTTTAATGACAGTGAACTATTTTTTGCTCTATTGCTGTAATAATTCATAGCTACATTTACAGCCTGTTTAAAGTTGGTCATATGAGTTACAAGGCTGCCACTTATCTCATCATAATTTATCTGATATACATCAGATACAATCCCACTGGATTTTCCAAGGCCTTTGTTTAAGTCATCTATAGTCTTACCATCCAGCAATTTGACAGTAATCCTGTCTATGTCGGATGTGAGGTTTAAAGCCTGAAGTGAAAAGTTTATGCTGAAATTTGGAGTCCTTACGACGATACTGCCACTTTTACCTCTGAAATTTTTTGGGACATTCACAATCCAAGTATCTGTATTTTTGTATTTATATCCCGTCAAATCTACGGTGTATGTGCTGGAACTTACAGCATCATTCCCAAGCGTAATGTAAACTACGCTGCCTGAAGCGTTTATGGATGTATTGCCTATGACATCCGGCACACCAGTATCGTACTTTGCGTTAGCTGAAGAATCAGTGTATGCAGATGCATAAGCAAAGCCGCTGTTGCCTTTATCATTGATAGGCCTTAACTCAAAATTGTAAAGAGTGTTAGGGCTTAAACCATCGACGTAATACTCCAACTTATCTGTTGATGCGATAAATGAATAATTTGTGTCAGTGCTTCTTTTCCCGTATATTTCATATAGATTTGCGCCATTTACAGCATTCCAGTACAAATGTATCGCGTGATCATTTCCGTAAATCGTCTGGGCGTAAAATCCGGATGGATTGTCTGGCGCTGTCTGAACATACGTAAATCCGCCTGACAGCACAGCATCTGCGTAATCCGGATTCAATATCCTTACATCTACTTTTCCAGCAGTATGCTGTGGCGTGACTACAGTTATAGTCGTGTAATTATTGACAACCACTGACTGAGCCAATGCATCTCCGAAATAAACGAGAAGTCCTGTTTTAAAATTGTCGCCTACAATCGTTACGGTATCTCCTCCTCTTGTAGATCCTGTATTAGGAGTTATAGATGTTATAACAGGGTTTGCACCTGTCTTCACATAAGTAAATGCACCTTGCATTGTGGTACTTGCTCCGTCATCTACGTTGTACACCGTAACATCTATAGGCACATTAAGTAGACTCGGATCGCCTGCCGGCGTCTTGACAACTATTTCTGTGCTACTGTTTGATACGACAGTAGCTTTATTGCCTTCAAAGTACACCGACACATTGCTTCTAAAGTCGCTGCCAGTTATTGTGACAGTTGTACCACCTGCAATGCTTCCTTTAGATGGATCTACTTTAGTTATGACAGGATTTGAAACAGGTGAAACATACTCGATGTTTGCTGTAGCCGTACCACCATCTGGATTTACAATCTTTAATGTCTTTATACCTATATCGCTCATCGCTGGTGCTACAAATTTTATTTCACTGCCGCTTACTACAGTAACATTTGTCACTTCTACATCATCAATGTAGACTTTCGAGCCTGGTCTTACAAGAGTGTTGCCATCATATATAGGTACAGCAAAATTAGAGCCTACGACAATAACGTGCGTCGTACCATTTACATTGACTTTTGGAGGTACAATACCGTTTATTGTAGGTTTAGATTGAACGTATGTAAAACCATTGTCAAGATATCCTATGCCTGTGTCGTAGTTTACGACAGATACCCTTACAGGTCCCGGCACATTAGGAGGCGTCACAACCTTCAACGTGCCATAGTCTACGTATATTACCTTTGTGGCTTTCACATTGCCAAAGTACACGTCAGGCCCTATAGGGTTCCCATCGCTGTCTTTTAGGATATTGCCATTTTGGTCTTTTGCTATCCTAAAATCTTGACCTGTTATGGTGATAGTATCACCGCCATACGTAGAACCTGTATTGGGATCTATCTTCGTTATGACAGGCAAGCTATTTGGAACGACGTAAGTAAATCCAGCCTCACCACTGTGAAGACCATAAGTATAGTTACCACCATCGTAGTTTATGACTGTGACGTAAGTCATTCCCGGATTCCCTGGAGGCGTCATAGCCTGTATGGTGGTGCCGTCAGAACTTACAGTAATGTTCGTGGCAAGCTGTCCACCAATGTATACTTGTGCTCCACGCCTAAAATCGCTTCCCGTTATTGTTATTGCAGTGCCGCCGTTTACAGTACCTTGATCTGGCGTTATGGACGTTATGACGGGATTTGATTCAGGAACAAGGTAGTGGAACTTCTGCGGCGATTTTGCTGTAGCCGTATCAGGGTTTACTACGGTTATGTCGTAAAGCCCTGTGTACTGCAGATCTGGCACAACTGCAGTTATAGTATTCTGATCTATTACGTACACATCATCCATAACCGTATTGCCTATATAAACTGTGGCGCCATCGCTGTCGCCTATTTTTCTTGAAAAATCACTGCCAAAGATGTACACAAGTGTCCCTTTACCACCGTAATTGGGAGATACACTGGTTATCTTTGGGTTCGTTTCAATAAGCAAGTATTCAAATCCATTCTGCAATGATGCCGTACCGCCATCTGATGGATTTATCACCTGCACTATCTTTTGCCCCAATGTGCCTGCAGGTGTCACAGCATTTATTACAGTATTTCCCGATGTGACGCTTGTAACATTAGCCTGTACGCCATCGATGGTGACAATGCTTCCAGTCTCAAAGTTGCTGCCTGTAATAGTAATCTGTGTACCACCTTTCGTGGGTCCTTTATTAGGATTGACAGAAGTAATCGTTGGGGTCTTCTGAGTATCTTTTATTTCAAAGCCATTTTTAAGGATAACTGTGCCGCCTGCTGTGCCATTTTCCCCATCGTAGTTGGTAACCGTCACATCCTGCCATCCTACTGGATAAGGACTTGTCGTGACAGGCACTATCGCCTTTATCTGTGTCCCTATGTTTAACTTCTTGCCATCTATGATGTTACCGCTATTGTCCGTAACACTTATCACTTGCAAATTTATGTTTCCTATCGTCACCGTAGGGTACACTGGAACGTATACGCCATTTTGCACAGTTTGCCCCACGTAGAAGTCTGTCCCTGTTAGTGTTATTAAATTTCCTCCATACTTAGAGCCAAAATTTGTAAACACATTTGTGATAGTAGGTGCGGTATAGTAATAATAGCCATTTGTCATCGTTGTAAACCCGCGATTTTGATCCGCATCTTTATTTACGACTTTCACATCTACATAGCCAAGAGCGCTGCTTTTTGGCGTTACAACAGTTACTATCGACCTATTGCTGGAATCAATAGTCAAATCTTTTACAGTAGCCAAGACGCCACCAAAGTACACGCTGACACCTGGCCTTATGTCAAATCCTTGTATTGTGACAGTATCGCCGCCTGCTCTACTTCCGCTATTTGGGGATATGCTTAATATTTGAGGATTTGAAGGAAGCGGATTGTACGTAAACTTCTTAGCCGGTGAGCTTTGCTCGGAGTACTGCATAACGACATTTCCATTAGAATCCATAATCGTGGTTTCAACTGTCACTACTACATCAACAGACATAGGCTGTCCTGGCGGGTTTAAAGTAATACTTGGAGATAATACTTTCAAAATTTCCTGTCCACCAGATGGAGCAGAAACGCCTTCTATCACAGCTTTATTGCCACCAAATGTCACATAAAGCTTCCTTACCCTTGTGCCTACTACATTTTGCCCTGTCACAGGATCTGTGTAGGTGTAGCTGCTGTTAGTGTATGTTATCTCCGTATTATCTGGATTTGCGGTGTATGTGGACGGATCGTCGCTTCTCTGGAAGTTGTATCCCCAGATAGTCACATCTGTACTGCCATTTTCATATCCGCTGTATGGATTCATGTCTATTGCCACAAGGCTGTCTTGAACAGCAAGGTAGAAGTACCCGTTTTGCTCTGTCACAGTGTATCCTGTAATAGGGTCTACTATGTCTACATTCACAGGCCCTGATTTTGAGTAAGGTGGAGTTGTAACCTGTATTGCATCCATGTTGTTTGTAAGGCCAGGCAAACTAACCATCTGAACATTTTGGCCCTGAATGCCGCCAAACTTGACAATAAGGTCCTGCCTTAAGTTTTGACCGACTATGATGACCTTCGTGCCGCCGGATACTGTGCCAGCATTTGGAGTTATGCTGTCAATAGTTATGATAGAGGGCGTAGGAATTATTTGGAGTGCGTTTACCAATGTGACTGTCGCACCATTTGATGCAATGATGTCGATGTTTTGATATGGCAATGTGGTATCCTTTGGAGCAGGCACTACTACGCTCATCTCGGTATCGCTTACCACCGTAACATTGCCGCTATTTACAAGGTTTTCTCCTACGTAAACTCTCATACTGCTTCCAAGTGTCGAAAACCCGTGACCGTATATTGTTATTACATCACCTACTATAACCTGATACTTGGACAAGCTAGTTATATCTTGATTGACTGCAGATAGCTTAGTACGGAAGCTTGTATCTGACTGACCGCCGTATATGTTTGTCACGTATATGTTGTAAGTAGTATTTGTATCTATCCTTATACTAGAAGGTATATCTGAGATTAGCACAGAACCACTCTGCGATACCACATTTGACGTTTCTCCATTTATATTGCCTACAGCTATGTTGCTTAAATTGCTTCCTTCCATTCTTATGTACGATTGAGGCTGTGTTATTCCCGTTACATTACCATTATTGTCCCTGGTCACAGTCTTATAATTATCAAGGGCTGCACTAGTTATCTTAGGATTATCAACATACGTAAAGCCGTTTGGGATAGCAGCGCTTTGTCCATCACTTCTATGTACTATAATCATATATGGTTTATTAATCGCAAGTCCTGTTACACTCGTGTTCGGAACCTTTGCATATATTTTGCTTTCGTTTACGCTTACTATTGTAAGCTTTGTACTGTCAGATATCGAATCAATATAGACTGCATCAACCTGCGATATCATATTCCCTGTGCTGTCAAATATCATAAAAGCACTTCCGTCAATCTCTATGTCTGTAGTGGAGTTGTAAGGCCCTTTTGCAGGCGATGCCATCGTCCCGTCATACCGCAATGACTCTACAGAAGTTATATTAGGTGGATTTGAAGCATAAGCTTTCGACATATTTCCTGGGAAAAATGAAAACAAAATGACAAATATCAACAATAGCGACACAAATCTCTTCATCACACACGCCCTCATTTCATCAGATACTTTATGTAAATAAATCTATTACAAATGAAAAACTATATAATCCAATATTTATATCGGCACTTTTCTTTGAAATTTTATAGTTGAAAGCATAAAAAAAACGCTGCAATAAATGCAGCACACCATATTGGGTTGGGGGTGCAGAATATAAATTTAATTATGGGGAAAAGGGGAATCATTCTTACATGTCATATTATATTACAACAATTTGTCGAAATAAATAGGTCTTAAGACCCAATTAATCCAAAATTTAATCAATTATTTGTAGTTTTTTTCTTCAAATCGGCTTATTTTCAGCATTCTGTAAAAGCGGATAAAAAAATATTTTTCGACAAAATATATTAACATACAACAAAATAACAAAGGAGGCAGTGAAATGTCAATATTAGAAATAAACTTTGTCCCTGTAGGAACAGGAAGCGCTTCTTACTCAAGTTTTGTCCAAGAGGCTGTAGAACTTTTAAACACGAGAGGCCTTAAATACACCGTTACACCTACATCGACAGTAATCTAAGGAAATACAAAAGAACTTATGAAAGTAGCAGAGGAAATTCACAACATACCATTTAAAGATGGGGCAATGAGGGTTGTGACAAACATCATGATTGACGAAAGGCGAGATAAACCGGATAACATGGAAAAGAGAGTAAGTGAAGTAATCAGTTGATAGAATAAGCGCAGAAGCGCTTATTCTATCTTTGTTATGGCTTTTGTCAACTCATTTATAGAATTGGTCAAATTATCTATCTTGCCTTCGATTCTAACTAATAGGTAAATGCTTACTACTATTGGAAACCCAAGATTGGCGATACCTGCAAAGATCTCATTCATGATAACCCTCCTTTACATATTTACAATTTTACAATGCCATACTTGCATAAAAGCCATGGAATTGTTCAATAAATATTAAAAGCGGGGTTGCCCCCGCCGTATTATTTGACTGCAAATTCTTTTTCGGTTGTAGATACAAGGCTGGCGCTAACTGCTTCTACCAGTTCACCGCCATTTGTATCAAATATGTTTTTTGAGATTATAGTATCCATAGCTGCTTTAACTTGGCCATCGGTAAGCGTTTCAAGTGCGTTATCCACATTTATTCTGAAATTGCTGCCAAGCTTATTTTTGAAGTTCATCTGAAGTTGTACCGCCACACTAAAACCTCCTTTCCTCAATAATCAGTTTAAATTATTACTCTTGCGCCAGGTCTACTTGGTTTATACGTGTCACAGACTTCACAGGATATGTTTGAAGGCCACTTAAAACTGATGCCACATCCATCACATCCTGATCAAGGGCAGAACTTTTAATGTTGTTGTAAGTCCTGCTTCTTATGACGTCGACGCCTCTTTCATCTTTTCCAGTGATGTATGATATGGAAAGCCTTGAGGCCTGTGGTGTAGATATAACTGCCATTTTAACACCTCCTTTTAGTTTTTACACTTATAATATAGAAAAAGCGAAAAAATCTTACCCATAAAAAAAAAACAGGAAATTATCATAAAGATAAGTTCCTGTTTTTAATGTATTTACTTTGCCAGCTCGTATATGGCACGGGCGTATATCTTAGCGTTTAAGACGAGATCGTCTATCTCAATGTACTCATTTGCCTGATGGTCAAGGTCTGGTTTGCCTGGGAAAATCGGTCCAAATGCCACCATATTTTTCATCTCTTTAGCGTAGGTTCCACCGCCAATCGACAATGGCTCATCTTTTCTTCCTGTCACATCCTCATAGACTTTCATAAGGGTCTTTATGAGGAAATGATCTTTAGGGAAATAAAGCGGCGGCTGATGCATCATGTTTTCTACTCTCATGCCATGTTCACTTATCTTCGCATTAAATGGATTCATCAAGTCTTCGTACTTATATGTCACAGGATACCTTATATTTAAACCTATTGAGCCTTTCTCCTCGTCAAAATTGATAGTGCCTACGTTAAACGAAAGTTCTCCTGTATCATCCTTTAGGTAAACTCCAAATGTCTTGCCATCTGTCTCCAGTCCGACGTTTTTAGCGAAAAAGTCTATGAAATCTTTCACATCGTCTTCATCTTGATATACGACATTTAAAAACATCAAAAGCTGCATTATCGCATTCTTCCCAAGATGTGGAAGACTGCCATGAGCTGATACGCCGCGGGATTTTACTATAAGCATGTCACCTTCTACTTCGCTGTCTAAATCAAATCCTGAAACATCCTTAAACCTCTTAGCTTCATCATGAATAGCTTTTCTCTTGTCTTCATCTTTTACATAAATACCGCATTCACAGTAGTCTGGCACCATATTAGGTCTATTGCCGCCTTTTATATACTTAATAACTATATCTTGAGACTTCTTTTTAAAATCCTTTACTACTTCAAACATGGTGATGCCTTTTTCTGCGTATATGACTGGATAATTGGCATCTGGCGTAAAGCCGATTGATGGTGATTCATCGTGTTTAAGGTAATACTCTATCTCTTTAGAGCCTGTCTCCTCATTCGTGCCAAAAAGTATCCTTACTCTCTTGTTTAATTTAAGCCCAGAATCTTTTATGGCTTTTAATGCATAAAGAGCAGCCATTATAGGTCCTTTATCGTCTGTTGCCCCCCTGCCGTATATTTTGCCATCATGGATTTCGCCGCCATAAGGTGGATAATCCCAGCCGTCCCCTTCAGGCACTACATCCAGATGCCCTAAGACGCCTACCATCTCATCGCCTTCACCGTATTCTGCATACCCTACATATCCGTCTACATTTTTCGTCTTGAAGCCCAGGCTTTTAGCTATGTCTAAAGCTAATTCCAATGCCTTTGCGACTCCTTCGCCATAAGGCATCCCCGGCTTCATGTCCCCCTCAGTGCTTTTTATCTTGATGATTTCTTGCGTCGACTTGACTAAGTCGTCTTTTAAAGCATCTACATACTGATCTAATACCATAAAAAGCCCTCCTATTTATTTACTTTAATTACATTATAGTCCCTTTTTAAAAAGAAATAAAGCAATACGAGTTAAACTCGCATTGCCTCAAAAGTCATTCGTCATCCCTTAAAGCTTTCAAATATTTATTTGCATACCTTCTGTAAAGAAGGAGAGCTGTCGCTGAGAAAAATACAGGCCCAATTATCATCCATATAGTAGACGTATAGTCACCTGATGTCATAGGCTCTATAATGGTGAAGAAATTTGCAAAACCTACCGTAGCCGCACTTAATATAGTGACAGTCATCACCATTCCTTTGCTTTTAAACACTTGATATCCTTTCTTTATGCTGCTTTTGCCTTTAAAATAAGGATATGCGATGATTAGGAACATATAAGGCAGCGTCATAGCAACATTAGCCATCAAAACAAGCCTTGTGAAGAATACCTTCGCAATATCTCCACCAAATGACACCAAAAATATCATAGCCACCACGATGCCACACTGAACCCATATAGCTACCTTTGGTATTCCATCCTCAACGTAACCTATGTTGGATGGCCACAGCTCTTTTGGAGTACCTTCTACAAGCTGTTTAAGTGGCGCATAAGCAAGTGTGAAAAACGCTCCTGTAAGCGCTAAAAACATGGATATGCCTACGATCCTGGCAACCCAATTTCCCAATGAAATAGATGCTGCTTGTCCCATGCCTAAACTTGTCCCTAACTGATAGCCAAGATTGTTCATTATCACGTACGCAACATTGGCTAAGTTTATCTTGTCAGAAGACAAAACATCTTTCCAATTTGTAAAAATACCGATTAAGAAAATGCCTAATGAATAACCTACAGCTATTATTGAAGCGGCTATCATCATACCTCTCGGGAATGTCTTTTCAGCATTTTCCGTCTGATCTACGACACCACCCACCACTTCTGTGCCGCCGTAAGCGAAAATCGCGAACACCACGAACGACAAGACAGAAAGCGGTGTTGCATAAGAAGGATTTGGCGATGTCACAAACGAACTAATTCCCGTAATCGGCTCTTTAAACTTTCCACCTGTAGCAATAAACACTATCAAAGAACCAAGTAGAAGAACAACGTTTAGCAAAAGCACAGCCGTACCACCTACAGATGCAACTTTTGAAACGCCGCTTAACCCTTTGCTGGCTACAAAAGTTATGACGATGATAAGGATAATTCCCAACATTCCCAGCGTCTGTGTAGAATTAAGCCCTAAAAAGTGAAGCTCAGATGTCTTATCGCTTCCAAATATGGCATTTGAAAGCGGAATCCAAATCGTAGAGCATATGTTTACAAGCCATACAACATATGATGCGTACCACATAAAAGTGCCTGTAAACGCAAAAAGTGGCCCTACGGATTTCTCCATCCATGTATAAATACCACCGCTTTCTTCTTTGAAAGCAGCGCCATACTCAGCCATCATAAATGCAAATGGGATGAAAAATGTAATGCCTGATAAAATATACCACGGAATAGCGCCGTATCCCATAAGGTAAAACGATCTTGGCATGTTTGTAAAGCCAAAGACAGATGTAAATATCATTAAAATCAATGATAATTGGGATAACTTCTTTCTAGCATTTTCTTTTGTTGTCATCTGATTCCTCCTTTTGTTTAATTATTAAATTATTTTAATACATTTATTATAATTTAAACTTGCGATTTTTGCAATATTTAAGCATTTTCCAGCATTTCTCATATCAAATCCGTCAATCATTTTTCTCTAAAGACGAAATGATTAAATCAAAATACTTTTTTCTTTCTCTTTTATTATTGACATTTGAAAGCCCAATATTCTCTAAAAACAAAATATCATCGCCTGTTCTCACTTTGTAGTGTAGACATGATTTATAAAGGATTTCTTCTAAACTTTTTGTAAGTTTCAAAGAAGAAAAAATCTTTTCCATCAGCTCAAGTTCTTCTTTTTTGAAAAAACTGCCGTCAACTTTTGTAAAATCCTCAGCGTTTTTTATAAAAGCATCAATCTTCTCCACATTGTTTTGAATAAGCTTCAAAACATCATCTTTAGAAACCGTATCAATGCCAACTCTATCTGAAACCACCTTAATCAAAAAGATTCTGTGCTGCTCTACATACTTTGATGCAGAAACATAAAAACCGCTGGACTCCATATCGCACAGTTCTTCCTCTAAAAACTCTTGACTTGAAAGAGGCTTATCAAAGGTCTCTATAGAGCATTCTTTAAGATCGTGATTCAAAAGGATGTCTGGATAATAGTCTCTCCCTGTTGAAGCATCTTTTATCTTATTGATAAGATAAGGTGTCCCAATTTGAAATCCATCTTTCGCACCACAAATGCCGACATTCACCACAATATCACCATCATCAGGCGGTATCTTAGCTAAAAGGTGTGATGTTGCTGCAGCACAATTAACCTTGCCAACGCCTGTTATTATCAATCTCATATTATCGCTTTTAAAAACTTGATAATATCTTTCGTCCACATCCTTCTTCAAATTGTAATAATCTATAAAAGGCTTTGCCTCCACATACATAGATGCAGATATGTAAACCATGATTTCCTAAGCTCCTTTTCTAACTTTTCAAAATGCCTATAATATTATAATTCTTTTGCTGTGACTTAACAAATAAATTCTGATTTTATGCGGGAGGTGCATTCACGTCTTTTTCATTTATTCAAAAATACTACAACAAAAAAGTGTACATAAGTACACCTTTCAATCGACTCTGTATATGATTGCTCCAAGACTTCTAAGCTTATCCTCGATGTTTACATAACCTCTGTCTATATGGTACACATCGTTTATAATGGTCTTTCCATCTGCTATAAGTCCTGCTAATATGAGTGCAGCTCCAGCTCTTAAATCTGTTGCCTTCACTTCTGCACCTGATAAATGATCAATGCCTGTTACGACTGCGGTTCTTCCCTCGATCTTTATATCCGCGCCCATCCTTTTTAATTCATCTACATGCATAAATCTGTTTTCAAACACTGTTTCTATGATTACACTGGTACCTTTTGCTCCAGCCATCATTGCCATCATCTGAGCCTGCATGTCTGTGGGAAAGCCCGGATACGGCAGTGTCTTTATGTCAACTGCTTTATAGCTTTCACAACCTCTTACCCTGACGCCTGTGCCTTCCTCATACACTTCGATGCCACACTCAGTCAACTTGGCAATTATAGGCTTGACGTGATCGACTATGACATTTTCGATAAGCACATCACCGCCAGTCATGGCAGATGCAACCATGTACGTGCCGGCTTCAATCCTATCTGGTATGACAGTATGCTCTGTAGCTTTAAGCTCTTTCACGCCTTCTATCCTTATGGTGTCTGTGCCAGCACCTTTTATGTTAGCTCCCATCTTATTGAGAAAATTGGCAAGATCCACTACTTCCGGTTCTTCGGCTGCATTTTCAATGGTAGTAAGCCCATCTGCAAATACAGCAGCCATCATGATATTTTCCGTAGCGCCGACGCTTGGAAAATCCAGATAAACCTTCTTGCCTACAAGTTTTTTAGCTTTTGCTTCTACATACCCATGACCTATGTCTATCTCCGCCCCCAGCGTCTGAAATCCCTTTAAGTGTAAGTCTATAGGTCTTGTCCCTATGGCACAGCCACCCGGCAGCGATATCTTTGCATGACCCAATCTTGCCAGAATAGGCCCCATCACAAGGAAAGATGCTCTCATCTTTTTAACCAGTTCATACGGTGCCTCCACATCTTTTATGTCCACATTTATCTTAAGCTTTCCATCCTGAAATGTACATTTGGCACCTAAAAACTTTATAAGCTCTATCATCACATTCACATCTTTAAGCTCTGGCACGTCATCTATAATTACTTCTCCTTCTGAAAGCAAAGATGCTGCGATGATAGGCAAAACAGAATTTTTCGCTCCACTTACCTTTACAGTGCCCTTTAGCGCAGGGCTACTTTCAACGATAATCTTCGTGTATACCACCCTCTATTGTTAATATTCCATTGCTATGACAGGTGTTGCCAGCCAAATATATGTTTTGTCATCGTAACTGCTATACCTTACTGCAACGTTCAAATTTATTTTTTCACTGCCCATCTCAATATATTCCTTAATTTTATTTGTGTGAGCAGAAATACTGACTAACTTTTCATCATTTAATCCTTCTATTTTCGAAGCATCCGTATCCTTCATCACTTCTTCTAATATACTACTTATTTTGTCCTTATTCAACTTTCCATCGTATGTACCGACTAAGCACGTAGCAATCTCTGGAGTAAGGCTTAAACTTGAATACGCCTTTTTGATTTTTTCATTTTCACTAAGGACATCCTTGTTTCCATGAAGCAAGTATTCGTCTATTAAAATGTACGTTTCATTTGCCCCACTGTTTTTGACGCTTTGTACGACAATCGAAATTTTTTTGTCTTTAGCGTCGTATTCCGCATCGTACTGTCTGAAATTGGACTGATCAAGTTTCGAAACTTTAACCATTTTATCGTCAATTTCCAACGATTTTATAACATTTTCTACAGTTTTATTCATTTGGCTCAAAGGCGTAAAATCGGAACTCAACTTAGCCCACCCATTGATATTTGCGTACTGGTACGATGCTCCGCTTTTTGCAAAAGCTTCTTCTATGACTGAAACATCATTGCCTTTTGCAGAAAACGCATCCATCTGAGAGTTTAGCATGAAAAACACCACTATTATTGTAACAACAATCAATGATAACTTATTAAACATATTCATTCCTCCAAAATCGAAATAAAAGTGGGCGGTATCATACGGTAAATTCACAAGGGGGATAATAAATTCACCATACGTTCCGCCCAACCTAATATAATTATTGACAATTTTAATGTATTTATACATAAAAACATCCATCAATTTAAAGATGGATGTTTAAACTCCTTAAAGCACTTTATAATTTTTAAAGGCAGCTTCATAAGCTGCCTTTAAATTCATCTACTTTTTCATCTGTCATGCCAAATGCGTATTTTATGGCTTGCACAATACGCCTTGATGCATTGCCATCCCCATATGGATTTACTGCATTTGCCATCTTGTCGTATTCATTTTTGTCTGTAAGCAGAAGTTTTGCTTCACTGTACACTCTATCAAAATCCGTCCCTATTATCTTTACAGTACCTGCTTTAACCGCTTCAGGCCTTTCTGTAACATCCCGTAAAACCAAGACAGGTTTCCCCAATGATGGCACTTCTTCCTGAAGTCCTCCTGAGTCTGTCATAACCATGTAACACCTTTTTAGAAGGTTGTGCATTTCGTCCGTATCGATTGGATTAAGCAACAAAACATTGTCAAGGTTGTCAAGGATGCTAAATACCATATCCCTTACGACGGGATTTTTGTGAACTGGGTATATGATGTACGTATCCTTAAAGTCAATGGCTATTTTTCTCAATGCATTACATATATTTTCTATTGGCAAACCCCAATTTTCTCTGCGATGTGCCGTAACAACGATGACTTTCTTGTTTCTGTAGTCAACCTCATTTAACCTGTCATCCCGAAAGATGTAATTTTCCTTTACAGTGTATTTCATGGCATCTATGACGGTATTGCCTGTAACAAATATGCTGCTTTCATCTACGCCTTCTTTTAAGAGATTCTCTTTTGCCGTCTGTGTCGGTGCAAAGTGCAAATCTGACAATACTCCTGTAAGCTTTCTATTCATCTCCTCAGGATACGGAAACCACTTATCGAAAGACCTTAACCCTGCCTCCACATGTCCTATCTTTATCTTTTTGTAAAAAGCCGACAAAGCAGCAACAAAAGTCGTAGTGGTATCGCCGTGAACCAAAATCAAATCAGGTTTTTCCTGCCCTAAGACATCGTCAAGCCCTCTTAAGACAGATGATGTTATGTCAGATAATGATTGGCTTTCTTTCATAACGTCAAGGTCATACTTAGGAATGACATTAAAAAGCCTCAGCACCTGATCAAGCATGTCCCGGTGCTGAGCTGTAACGCACACGACTGTCTCTATTCCATCGGCACACTGAAGCTCTTTTACAAGCGGTGCCATCTTAATAGCCTCAGGCCTTGTGCCGAAAATAGGCATTACTTTTAGCATGTCTTCAGCTCCTTATATTTACACATTCATGTTTTTAGCTTTGTGCCCATAAAGGCCCATCTTGTCTGCTCCCCACAAAACAGCTAAGATGGCAACAATCAATATGATGTAGCCTTTTGCACCATTTGTGGAGGATATAAGTATCGCGCTTAAACCTAAGAACAAACTTACACCGTACATGACAAAAACTGCCTGTCTCTGCGAAAGGCCCAGCGCTAAAAGTCTATGGTGCAAATGCCCTTTGTCTGCCTCCATGATAGGCTTTTTATTGGCTAACCGCCTTATTATTGCAAATATCGTGTCAAACACCGGAACACCTAACGCTAATATAGGAACTGCAATCGCAATGGCGGCAGCAGATTTTACTGCACCTTGGATGGATACCGCCGACAGGATGAAGCCTAAAAACATGGCGCCAGTATCTCCCATGAATATCTTAGCAGGGTTGAAATTGTACGGCAAAAATCCCAGTGCCGCTCCAGTGACAGCAACAGTAATAAGTGCAGTAGCATACCGCCCATTTAGCAACGACACCACAAACAGTGAACCTGACGATATGGATGCTATGCCTGCAGCAAGTCCATCAAGACCATCAATAAGGTTCATGGCATTTGTAATACCTACGATCCAAAATATGCTAAGAGGGATGGCAAAAACGCCCATGTTTATCATGCCATCGCCAAATGGATTTGTAAGCCAATCGATCCTTACACCGCTTAGGACAACCACAAATGCTGCTAAAAGCTGTCCTAATAGCTTCACTTTAGCTTTTAATTCGTATTTATCGTCAAATATGCCTAAAGCCACTATTATCGTGCTTCCGGCTATTATTCCAAAGTTAGTCTCTGATTTTGGCAAAAACAGAAGCATACTTAAAACTGTACCAAGGTATATGGCCAATCCGCCTATAAGCGGTACAGGCTTATTGTGAACACGTCTTTTATCCTTTGGTATGTCGATGGCTCCGATTTTATAAGCCAACTTCTTTGCCGCTGGTGTAGCCATAAGTGCAGCCACAAAAGCCACAACAAACGACAAAACGTATATTTTCATTTTAACACTCCCCTGAACTTATCATAATTATATAATATTCCACCAACGCCATTATTGTCAACTATTTATCGTCTTTCCATCTTCACAACTTCTACAGAAGCTTCCTTAAAATACTCAAATGAAAGGTTATCAGGGTAATCCCCTTCATAGACAACTCTTTTTATGCCTGCATTGATAATCATTTTGGCACACATAGAACACGGGCTTGCACTTACATAGATGGTGGCATCTTTAGTGCTTACACCGTTTAATGCGGCTTGTATTATGGCATTCTGCTCGGCATGAGTGCCCCTACAAAGCTCATGCCTTTCGCCTGATGGTATGTTTAAGCTTTCCCTCATACATCCTACTTCTTCACAATGTTTAAGCCCTGTGGGTGCACCGTTGTATCCTGTGGATATGATATGCTTGTCCTTCACAATGACAGCACCAACCCGCCTTCTTAAACAGGTAGATCGTGTCTTCACCACATCTACCACCATCATAAAATACTCATCCCACGACGGTCTCATCTTTCATTCCTCTTACTTCGTTCCGAAAAGCCTATCCCCTGCATCGCCAAGACCTGGCACGATGTATCCATGCTCATTTAGCCTTTCATCGATACAAGCTAAATAGATAGGCACTTCAGGGTGATCCCTGTGAACAGCTTCTATCCCTTCAGGTGCAGCTATGAGGTTGACAAGCTTTATGCTTTGTGCACCTCTCTCTTTCAAAAAGTGTATGGCAGCAGATGCGGAGCCACCTGTCGCCAGCATAGGATCTACTACAATGAGATCCCTCTCATTTATATCAGAAGGCAACTTACAGTAGTATTCAACAGGCTTTAATGTCTCAGGATCCCTGTACAAACCTATGTGTCCAACCTTCGCTGCAGGTATAAGCTTCATCATGCCATCTACCATGCCAAGTCCTGCTCTTAAGATTGGAATTATGCCTAACTTTTTGCCAGCTATGACTTTCGTCTTGGCAATGGCTATAGGTGTCTTTACTTCGATCTCCTCCAATGGAAGATCTCTCGTCACTTCATACGCCATAAGCATAGATATCTCTTCTACAAGCTCTCTAAATTCCTTTGACCCTGTATTTTCGTCTCTTATCAAACTGATTTTGTGCTGTATCAATGGATGATCTAACACATAAACATTATCGTACATTCATTTACCTCCTATGTCATCTCGAGTATTTTTTTTCAATCTCAGAAATCTTGTCAATCCTCTTTTGATGCCTTCCGCCTTGAAATTCTGCGTCAAGCCATTCATCTACCAAAAGGGTTGCAAGACCTGGCCCTACAACTCTTCCCCCCATGCAAAGCACGTTTGCATTGTTGTGCTCTTTTGAGTACCTTGCCGAAAAGGCATCAGATACGTGTGCTGCCCTTATGCCAGGCACTTTATTGGCAGCTATCGATATGCCAACGCCTGTTCCACACAAAAGTATGCCTTTCTCAAACTGTCCGCTGGCTACAGCCTCTGCCACTTCTCTGGCGTAATCAGGATAGTCTACAGACTCCTCACTAAATGTGCCAAAATCCTTGTATTCTATCCCTCTTTCCTCAAGATGCTTCTTTATGGCTTCTTTAAGCTCATATCCACCGTGATCAGAACCTATGGCAATCATTGAAAAGCTCCTTTCTACAATTTTTCTATTATACGCATTATAGATGCATATATTTCTTCTGCAGTTTTTTTGTATACATCTAAACCTCTTCCAAACGGATCCTCAATATCTCCACTTTTATCTGCGAACTCATTTAACGTAAAGACTTTATCGGCAAATTCGGGATGTCTTTTTAAGATGAATTCCCGCTGCGAAGCTGTCATAGTCAAGACTAAATCGGAATTTTCCAAGTGCTCTTTTTTTATGTTTCTGGATTTGTGATTTGATATATCAATGCTGTACTGGTCTTTCAAAACCTTAATAGCCTCATCTGTGGCCGGCAATCCGTCATACGTCATGGTCCCTGCTGATTCTGCCACATGAGAAATGCCTTTCTCTTTCGCTATATGGTTAAATATGCCTTCAGCCATGCTGCTTCTGCATGTATTTCCTGTGCAAACGAATAATACCTTCATAAAACACCATTTTCTCCTTACGCATCGATTTCCTTGTATCCAGCGGCTTTTTCAAGCCTATTCATAATAGCCAGTCCAATTTCATCGTAGTCAAATCCTTCTGCATAAACTACGTCAACGCCTTTTTTGTCGAATTCTCTAAGACATCTAAAAAGATTTTTGGCGATAGTCTCAGGCTTTTCCCTACTTCCTACTACTAAAACTTCCCCGTTTCGATATTTTTCGCATGTTTGCTCTGTTGCCATTATACCAACTTTTTTGCCATTATTCAATTGAAATTCTGTCAACTCTTGTATTTTTTTTATAACATCGCCTATATTTCCCTTGACTATGTAAACTTCTGCATCCGGAGAATAGTGTTTGTACTTCATTCCTGGTGATTTAGGCTTTACATCCAAAGAAGGCTTTTTATATACTATAGGATCTACATCTACACTGCCGACTACTTCCATTATCATCTCTTTCGTAATGCCGCCAGGCCTTAAAATGGTAGGAATCTCTCCTGTCATGTCTACCACTGTAGACTCCACCCCTACATCACAGCTTCCGCCATCTATTATCATGTCTACTCTGCCATAAAGGTCGCTAATCACGTGTGAAGCATCTGTAGGACTTGGCTTACCAGATAGATTGGCGCTTGGAGCAGACACAGGCACCCCAGCTCTTTTTATGAGTGCATGCGCGATCTTATTAGACGGCATTCTAATGGCTACAGTATTCATTCCGGCTGTATTTATAGGCGGAACTATATCAGACTTTTCAAATATCATGGTCAATGGTCCCGGCCAAAACTGCCGTGCCAGCTTTAACGCATCATTTGGGACATTTTTAGCGTATTTAAAGAGATCTTGAAACTCTGCTATGTGCAAAATAAGGGGATTGTCTTGAGGTCTACCTTTGGCTATGAATATCTTCGCAACCGCATCTGGATTAAGTGAATTGGCACCAATGCCGTAAACCGTCTCTGTGGGAAAAGCCACAAGTCCTCCATTTAGAAGTATAGTTGCCGCTTCGTCAATTAAAATCATATCTGGATTATCTCTATCAAGCTTAACTACCTTTGTCATTCGTCACAACCCTTTCAATCATTTCATAAAACTCTCGTAATTATTATACCACTAATGATTCCTGCAATCATACCAAATACAGAAATCCTTCCCCTGTACAAGTCCCTTGATTCCGGTATCATCTCTCCGCAAGTCACATAAAGCATGGCACCGCCAGCAATGCCCAGATTTAAAGCTATGAAAAAAGGGGATACCTCGCCCATATAGACGCCAGCAATAGCCCCTAATCCTGTAGGTATACCTGCCAGTATGGCGTACATCATGTTTTTAAATGGCGTTACGCCACCTATCGATAGTGGTGTGGCCATTGCTATTCCTTCAGGTATGTCGTGAAGGGCAATGACGAGTGCAATGCTTAAGCCGAAACTGCTGGATGACATAAATCCAGAGCCTACAGCAAGTCCTTCAGGAAAATTATGTATTGCAATGGCAAATCCCATTATTATCCCCTCTTTTAAATAATTGTTTATTTTCTCCTTATCAGGCAGTATATCTTCAAAAAACACCACGATTAAGACACCTGCTATAAGTCCCAACATGCCCACATTCAATCCGCCTGTCTCAAAGGCGTGTGGAAGCAAATCAAATGTGACTACAGACAGCATGAGGCCGCCTGCAAAACCTAATATCGTGCTTAAAAATCGCTTCGATGGTTTCCTCAAAAAAAATGTCATGGCACCACCTATGCCAGTGCCTATTATGCCTATAACAAACCCCAACACAACAACATGAAAATTGCTCACAATATCACCTCATCTAAGTAAAATTTATTCTGCAAAAAAGCATAATATGATATGTGGCAAAATAAAATCTACCCGGATGGTAGGAGGTCCATCCGGGTAGAAAAGCGCCCTCAATGAGGACAGCTGGGGGGCAATATTTATATTTTCATAATGTGAATCATTAAAGTGTTTTCTTTATTATAAATGAGAAATCAATAGTGGGTCAAGTTAAAAAAATTTAACAATTTAAAAAAATATATAAGTTGTGTAAGTAGCAATAATCTCTTTCAGATAATTCATTTAATGCTAAAAGAAAAGGCTTTTTAAGCATCACTGCATGCTTTCAAGCCTTTCTGCCTGGTCTTCTGCCAAAAGGGCATCGATTATCTCGTCTAAATCGCCATCTAAAACCATCTGCAGTTTGTAAAGCGTAAGCCCTATCCTGTGATCTGTAACTCTGCCTTGCGGGAAGTTATAAGTCCTTATTCTTTCGCTTCTGTCCCCTGTGCCAACCTGCAGCTTCCTCGTCATAGAAATTTCTCTTTCTTTTTCTTCTCTGGCCATCTCATAAAGTTTAGCCCTAAGTATCTTCATGGCTCTTTCCCTGTTTTGAAGCTGTGACCTTTCATCTTGACATGATATGACTATGCCTGTAGGTATGTGGGTAAGCCTTACAGCCGAGTCAGTTGTGTTTACGCTTTGCCCACCGTGGCCACCAGACCTAAACACATCTATCTTTATGTCATTTGGGTTTATCTCGACGTCAACATCTTCTACTTCCGGCAATACCGCAACCGTAGCAGTAGATGTGTGTATCCTTCCGCCAGCTTCTGTCGTAGGTATCCTTTGAACCCTGTGAACGCCGCTTTCAAATTTAAGCCTGCTATACGCTCCTTTGCCTGCTATGCTGAATATGACTTCCTTAAATCCTCCAAGCTCCGTAGCATTGGAGCTCATTATCTCATACTTCCAGCGCTTTTTCTCTGCGTACATGGTATACATCCTAAAAAGGTCGTAGGCAAAAAGTGCAGCTTCTTCGCCACCAGCTCCTGCCCTTATCTCCATTATGACATCTTTCTCATCGTTGGGGTCTTTAGGAAGCAGCAAAAGTTTTATCTCGTTTAGGAGGCTTTCCTCTTTCTCCTCCAGGCTTTTAAGCTCCTCCTCCGCCATGTCTTTTAGCTCATCATCCACCTCGATTAGCTCTTTAGTGGACTCTATGTCATCTTTCACCTTTTTGTACTCCCGATACTTTTGGACGATTTCCTCTAATCCAGCCTGCTCTTTCGCCATTTTCTTCCATTCATCCATGTCTTTCATGGCTTCAGGATCGCTTAATTTCTGGCTAAGCTCAACATATCTATCTTCAATTGCCTTAAGTTTATCTATCATCATCTCACCTCAAAAGCTGATTATATCATATAAATAGTATTTTTAAAAGTATCAAGAACCAAGCCATTTTCCTAAAACTACCCTGTCTATTCCTTGAAGGTCTTTTACTATTTCTATATTGCCATATCCACCATCTAAAAGTATCTGTGATACGTCAAGCGCCTCATCGTATCCTACCTCAAATGCTATTATACCACTGCTTTTAATATATCCTTTAGAATCTCTGACTATATTTCTGTAAAATAAAAGGCCGTCCTCTCCTCCGTCGAGAGCTATCTTAGGCTCTTTTTTCACTTCTTTCTGCAATTTATCCATATCACCGCTTCTAATATACGGCGGATTTGACACAATTACATCAAACTTCACATCTTTCGGCACCAAGGAAAATAAATCGCTTTTTAAAAAGACGATCTTATCTAAAACGCCGTTCTCACAAGCATTATCTCTCGCAACAGACAAAGCATCGTCGCTTATATCAACTGCGTATACTTTCACATCTTTGTATTTCGCTATGCTTACGGCAATAGCACCGCTTCCAGTGCCTATATCCAATACCACATCGTCTTTCTGAAGCCTTTTTAAGACTTCCTCTACCAATACCTCTGTGTCGTTTCTCGGTATTAAAACATTAGGACTTACTTTAAATATAAGTCCCATAAAATGCTTTTTCCCAACTATATATTGATAAGGCATACCTTCTTTTCGTAAGTCCAACAAACCTTTGTATCTTTCAAAAATATCTTCGCTTAACTCTTTATTTCTATTTACAATTATGTATTCCCTTTCTGCACTTAATACAAAAGATAAAAGCCCTTCCGCTTCAAGTCGCGGTTCTGATACATAATTCTTAAGATACTGTGTCCCAAAATTTAAAGCATCAAATATCTTCAAAAGCTTTTCCTCCCTCATCTTCTAAGACACTTTTTAAAGATGCTATAGCTACCTCCAACTGACTGTCATCAGGTTCTTTTGTGGTAAGCTTTTGAAGAATGAGCCCCGGATACACCAATGCAGCTATGACTTTATTATCGCTATGACCAGCTATCTTTATCACTTCATACGATATGCCAGCAACAACAGGTAAAAGCAGTATTCTGGATATTATCCTTACGTATAATGAGGGCCATCTCAAAAACGAAAATACGATAATTGACACAATCATGACTATAAACAAAAAGTTTGTACCACACCTTGGATGAAGCGTCGTATACTTTCTGGCATTTTCAACGGTAAGCTCCTCTTCATGTTCGAAGCAATGTATCGTCTTATGCTCAGCACCGTGGTATTCAAAAACTCTTTTTATGTCTTCCATCCGCGATATGAGAGCAAGATAAGCGATAAATATTGCAACCCTAAGTACACCTTCAAAAAGATTTATAAGAAACGTATTTTCGGTGTACCGCTTTAAAAAGCCTGCCACATAAGTTGGCCCTATGAAAAATACGATTATAGATATAGCCAACGACAAAGCCACCGAAAGATACATTATGGCATCATCCAGTTTGTCTCCAAAGACTTTCTTCAAAAATAGTTCAAATTTAGAAGGTTCTTCCTCTTGGCTTTCACCTTCTACCAACTCAGCAGAATAGCTTAATGTCCTGATTCCAATTATCAAAGAATCTATAAGTGCAACAGTCCCTCTTATAAATGGCAATGATAATATCTTATACCTTCTTGTCAAAGGCTTTACCATATCCTTTTTTACAACTATATCATTTCCACACCTTACAGCGGTAGCTATGCTGTTGTGTCCTCTCATCATTACGCCTTCTATTACCGCTTGTCCGCCGATATCCGTCTTCTTCATTGCTGCACCTCCTTAAAAATCCGCTTAAGCCCGCGGGACTTCGTGGCACTTTCTGCACCTTGCTTCATAAGACTCCTTTGCACCAACCATTATAATGGGATCGTCGTAATTGGCAGGCTTGCCATTTATAAGCCTTTGTGTGCGAGTGGCAGGATTGCCGCATTTCATGCATATAGCAGTAAGCTTGTCGACAAATTCAGCTATGGCCATCAATTCCGGAGTTGGACCAAATGGCTCGCCTCTAAAGTCCATGTCAAGCCCGGCACATATAACCCTTTTCCCGCTATCGGCAATCTCTTTTACGATGTCCACTATTTCAGAATCAAAAAACTGAACTTCATCTATAGCAAATACATCCGTATCTTCTTCGGCGTATTTCAATATATCAGATGCCTTTACTATGGCAATGGCGTGCATGTTATCACCGTTATGAGATACGACTTTGTCTATGGAATACCTGTCATCTATAGCTGGTTTAAAGACTTGAACTTTCTGCTTGGCAATCTTGGCTCTCTTTATCCTTCTTATAAGCTCCTCACTTTTACCGCTAAACATAGGACCAGTTACAACTTCTATGTACCCATGGTCTTTAGGCCCGTACATCATAATCCACCTCTTAAGACAAATAGTTTAAGACAAAAAACAGTTATTATAGAAAATTATCATAAAAAATTTATCATAAGCGAACGATTAATGGAGCTTTCGTAATATATCACGATGAATGTAGCACAGTTTGGCGTATGAGCGAAAGCTAACCCTAACAACGCATAGACGGCGTTAGCCAAACAAGCTGAATGAATCGATGATATATTAGATAAGCGAAATTTGTGAGCGTTGATAAATTTTTCATATTACGAATTTATTTAGAATTTTAATATTTCCCATGCTTCATACAATAAAAGGTTAGAGCAACAACTCTAACCACTTCATTATTTTGCATCCAAATTGTATTTTTTCTTAAATCTTTCTACCCTTCCACCTGTATCAATCAACTTCTGCTGACCAGTAAAAAGTGGATGGCACTTTGAGCATATTTCAACTCTAAGTTCTTTCTTTGTAGAGCCTGTCACAAATGTATTTCCACATGCACACCTTACAACTGCATCGTGATAATAAGTTGGATGTATTCCTTCTTTCATCGCCTTCACCTCTTTCAAACCGAAATTACACTTAAATGATTATATCACACATAATATATAATATCAAGATTTATAAAGTTGGGATCTTATGGCCTCTATAAACTCTGCATTAGTCCTTGTCCTCATAAGCCTATCTATCAACACCTCAGTGACTTCATTAGGCGCAATGCTGCTCATGGCCTTTCTTATCATCCACATTGCTTCCAGCTCTTTTTGTGAAAGCAGTAATTCTTCTTTCCTTGTGCCTGATTTGTATATATCAATTGCAGGGAATATACGCCTTTCTTGCAGTTTTCTGTCAAGGTGAAGCTCCATGTTGCCTGTTCCCTTAAACTCCTCAAATATGACATCATCCATGCGGCTTCCCGTCTCGATTAAAGCTGTAGCTAAGATTGTCAAACTTCCACCCTCCTCAATATTTCTGGCGGCACCAAAAAATCTCTTAGGTGGGTGAAGTGCTGACGGATCAAGACCACCAGATAGAGTCCTGCCAGATGGCGGCGTCACAAGATTGTATGCCCTTGCAAGCCTTGTTATGCTGTCCATGAGAATTACAACATCCTTGCCATATTCTACCAGCCTTTTCGCATATTCCAATACCATCTCTGCCACTTTTGTGTGATGCTCTGGAAGTTCATCAAAAGTGGAATAGACAACTTCGCCTTTTATAGACCTTTTCATGTCTGTGACTTCTTCAGGTCTTTCATCGATGAGAAGCACAATAAGGTGAACTTCAGGATGATTTATGGAAATGCTATTGGCTATCTTCTTTAAAAGAGTAGTCTTGCCAGCTTTCGGCGGAGCCACGATCATTCCTCTTTGGCCTTTTCCAATAGGAGCTATTATGTCCACAAGCCTCATAGCAAGCTCTGTTGGAATCGTTTCAAGCCTCAGTTTTTCATCTGGAAAAATAGGTGTAAGCTCATCGAATGGAATTCTTTTCTTGGCAAGATCCGGACTTTCGCCATTTATAGACTCCACATAAAGAATTGCGGAATATTTTTCTCCTTCCCTCGGAATCCTTGTAATTCCTTTTACCTTATCGCCAACTTTAAGCCCAAACCTTCTAATCTGCGATTGTGATATATAAATATCTTTATTGCCTTGTATAAAATTTTCAACCCTTAAAAATCCATATCCATCAGGCATTATGTCAAGGACGCCTTCTGCAACCACATCACCCTGCGTCTCTATAAGCTCTTTCAATGGTTCAGATACATCGCTTATCAGTGGAAGCCCTTCTTTTATAAATATGCTGTTATTTTTTCTTGGCTCTTTTTCCTTCTCTTTTTCATCTTCTTTTTCTTCAATTTTCTCGTTTTCTGTATCTAAAGATACATCTTCCTTGACATTTTCTTCATCTTCGTATGCTTCGTCTTCATGCTTAACCTTTATTGCCTCATCTATATCCTTTTTGGCTTCCTCCACATTTTCTGTGATATTTTCTTTGCTTCTTAGGCGCATCCTAAGCTTTCTTCTAAGCTCTTCGTAATCTGCATCTGATTTTTCAAGCTCCTCCACCGGTATGCTTATCTTCCCTATGGTCTTTTTCTCTTCATCTTTACCAGCTTCTTCTGATTTTACATCATTGACTTCTGATGCAGTTTCTATGACTTTTTCAGTATCAGATGATTTTTCTTCTTTTTCATTTTCAGAATCCTTTTCATCTTCTTGTCCTTCTAATCTTGCTTTCTCATCAAGATTTTCTTCTAAAGACAAATTCTCTACATCATTTTTTGCTTCTTCATCTGTCTTTTCTTCAAGCTTAATCTGCTTTGACTTCTCTACGATAAGCTCTTTTAACTGTTGCTTCCTGTACTTCGTAATGCTTTTTACGCCATATCTTTTGGCTATATCCCTAAGTTCTGCAAGGGATTTCCCTTCTAAATCATTAAAATCCAAAAAAAGGCACCTCCTGAACAAAATAATTATTTAAATTGTAAAATGGGATTTTATTAAAAAATTTTTAAATAATATTTTTAATAAAAAAGAATTGTTTTAGACTGGTCTTAGAATACACGGTTATAATATTATTTACAAATAGGCAATGATGTATTCTTGAGCCCTCAAACGTTATACACTATTTATATTTTATTATACCTTTTAAAAAAGTCAAGTAACAAAGCATAATTTTAATAATTTTTTAACATCCTGTTAATATTATCGACACATTTTATAAAAATATTCAGCTTATGTAATTTTTTTCTTATAATTTTATAAAAAAAGTCAGAGGAAATATCCCCTGACTTAAAATCATTTCTTAGGAACTGTCTCCCAATCTTTTAAGAATCTTTCAATGCCTATATCTGTCAATGGATGCTTTATCATCTGCATGATCACTTTGTACGGCACTGTAGCTATATGTGCTCCTACTTTAGCCGCTTCCAATACGTGCATTGGATGTCTTATGCTTGCTGCTATAACTTCTGTTTCAATTCCGTATATGTCAAATATCTGGACGATGTCAGACACCAACTGCAATCCATCTGTGGAAATATCGTCAAGCCTGCCTACGAAAGGACTTACGTATGTAGCGCCTGCTCTTGCTGCCAGAAGTGCTTGTGTCGCTGAAAAAACCAGTGTGACATTGGTCTTTACGCCTTTTTCGGTGAGTATTTTGACTGCCTTTAGACCTTCGGCCGTCATAGGTATCTTTATGACGATATTTTTGTGAATCTTAGCCAGCTCTAATGCTTCTTTCACCATGCCGTCGTGATCTTCTGAAACGACTTCTGCGCTGATAGGGCCGTCTACAATTGTGGTTATCTCTTTTACTACTTCTATGAAGTCTCTGCCTTCTTTAGCTATAAGAGAAGGATTTGTGGTAACACCGCATATTACGCCAAGCTCATTTGCTTCCCTTATCTCATCAACATTGGCAGTATCAATAAAAAACTTCATATTGCACACTCCTTTAAAACAAATTTATCCCATAGGGGCGGAAACCGTCCCTTATGAATCTAAAACTTAAGCTCTTCCTTCTGAGCCAAACATCCTCATCTTGTTTTTTATTACTTCTTTCATAGCTTCTTTGCATGGACCTAAAATCTTCCTTGGATCGTACACTTCTTCATCGTTTTTCAATAGCTCTCTAAGCCTTGCAGCAAAAGCTTGTCTTATGTCTGTGTCGATATTTATCTTATTTACACCTAAGCTTACTGCCTTCCTTATATCAGCTTCTGGAACTCCCGATGCGCCATGGAGAACTATAGGCATCTTAAGCATCTCTTTAATCTTTACAAGCCTGTCAAAGTCAAGTTTAGGTTCACCTTTGTATGGACCGTGTGCAGTACCGATGGATATTGCCAAGTAGTCAACACCTGTCTCTTTTGCAAACTTGTAAGCTTCATCAGGATCTGTCATAGATGCTTCTCTTTCGTCAACAGTAACATTGTCTTCTGTACCGCCGATTTTGCCTATCTCTGCTTCTACAGATACACCCATGCCGTGTGCAATAGTTACAACGTTTTTCGTCACTTCAATGTTTTTCTCGAGGGGTAACTTTGATGCGTCCATCATGACGGAAGTCCAACCATTTCTAAGACATTTCATGACATTGTTGAAATCTGTACCGTGATCTAAGTGTAATGCGATGGGAACTGATGCTTTAGTTGCCAATGTCCTTACGATTGCAGAAATTGTCTCTATGCCAGCATATTTTAAACCGCCTTCACTAACCTGAATTATGGCAGGAGATCTCATTTCTTCTGCAGCCTCAACAATGGCTTGTGTTATCTCAAGATTGCTCGTATTAAAAGCACCTACTGCATAGCCTTCTTCATTGGCTTTTTTTAATAATTCTATACCTGTTACTAACATCATAACACCTCCTTAATATATTTTAACCAATTAACGTGTATAAATCAAGAAAAAGGTACCTATGCGGTACCTTTACACTGCTACTCTTTCCAGCAAAATTTTATTTACGTATTCCTTGACTTTGAAAATGTCGAAAGGCTTTTTTATAAACCTCTCCCCTTTAAAACATTCATCGGGATCATCAGCAGACATGAAAATGATTTCCATGTCTGGGTGTCGCATTTTTAAACTTTTTGTAAACTCTAAAACGTCACACTTCCCAATATGTATATCGAAAATGCTAACGTCAGGCTTAAAATTCTCCAATTTTTCGTGGACTCTTTCAATTTCACTGCATGTTTTTGCAAGGTGTCCCTCCATCGTAAAAAGCTCTTTTAAGAGAGAACAGACACCTTTGTTATCATCGACAATCAAAATCCTCCCCAACTACAAGAACCTCCCTACTGCTTACTTACTCATAAATTAATTTTTCAACAAATTCAAACGTTTTTCTACCAACGCACACACAAATATATATATTCTACAAAAATTTTAATATTCCTTTAATCTAAAAAAAATTTTTAAAAAAGAGCGGATGTTTTTCCGCCCTTTTTAACGATGGTTCTTATATATTATGAAATAGTAGATTTGATAGTGCCACTCTTTAATTCGTTGAAATACTGTACTATGCCATTGTATATGCCTTGTGCTACTTTCCACTGGAAATTGTCATCTGTTAGAAGTTGAGCATCCGTAGGGCTCGTAACGAATCCCGTCTCCACTAAGACAGCAACCATCTTAGTCTGGTTTAATACCACCAAATTAGGCCTCTCTGATAAACCTCTATCCGTCGTATTTATTTCCTGCATTAAGTTGTCGTGTATTATTTGCGCAAACGTCTTGTCATCCCTCGTGTCGCCATTGTATCCATTTGGATAGTAAAGAACTGTTGTCCCATTTGCAGATGGTGAATCAAAAGCATCGCAGTGAATGCTTACAAACGCATCTGCACCTGCACTATTTGCCTGATCAGGTCTATCATAAAGTCCTACATACGTATCTGTGGTGCGAGACATCATTGTGCGAAATCCACCGTTGTCAAGAAGTGTCTTTAGTTTAAGCCCGATTGCCAATGCTATATCTGCTTCATGTATGCCGCCAACTCCTATTGCCCCTGGGTCAGAGCCTCCATGTCCTGGATCTATGTATATTAATGGACCGTTATTGGAAGTCTGGCTGGGACTGCCAATATTAAATGAAATGTCGAATTCCTTTTTGTCTTGTGACTGTGTTATCGTATATGGAAGGCTTGAAGACATACTTACAACAAACCTTGTTATGGCAGGCTGAAGTTGGTTCTGTCCAATATAAGCCATGTTAAGTCCACCTTGATTTATAGAGATCTGCTTATTAGCAACTGCATTTATAGCATTGTCAAAGTCGAAGTACACTCTTACGCCAGAGCTATCAGTCAGAATCCCTTTTTGATACACCAATGGGCCGTCTGCCTTCAAAGTCACTGTGTAAACGCCATTTGCATAAGTTGAGCTAAAGCTTGTGATATTTACATTGTTTGATGTTTGTGGACCTGGTGTTTTTGATGTGACCTGTATTAAATACTTATCGCCTATCCATTTCACGTCATATCCTAAGCTTTCAAACAAAAATCTCATAGGAACATACGATGTATTGTAATTTATAAGTCTTGCTGGCGCTGGAAGCTGTACTTGGTTTCCGTCGACAGTAGCGTAATTTTTGCCTATAAAAAATTTAAAGACTTTTCCCTTTACTATAGTTATCGTCTGAGTTGTCCCATCCCAGTTTACACTGGCACCTAATCCTTGTGCAATCGACCTTAATGGCACTATGGTGTTCCCGTCCAATATAAGTGGTGGATTGCCGTATGTATTAAATGGGTTCCCATCTACAGTTATGCTGACGTCGGGCACATTGTAATTTACGACTTTGCCGTCTACAACGATATTTCCACTTAATGCGTACGAAGTAGCGTGAAGTACCAAAATAAAAAGCAAAATGGATAGAATCCCGATGGCTTTTCTCAATTCTCTACCCCCTTTCGACAAAAATTCTATTATTTATAAACATATTTACATGATAGCCTATTTTTATTACAGATAAGTTACAGACACATTACAATTTATTAACTTATTATGGATAACCAGCACTTCTTGATTTTCAATATGCCATTAATAGACTTTTTTCGCCACCGTATTACAAAAAAAATACCTGTCTCCAGGTATTTTTTTGACTTATTTGTTCAAATATTTATACAATGTCAGTGTCATGTCATAGGCATCCTGCCATTTAATGTATCCAGTTTTCAAAACGTCCATATACGCTTCTTTAGATACAAGCCCTTTCTCATAAGCCAGTTTAAAAAGATCTCCACTATTGCCATTAGCTTCATTTCTGTATCCAGCATACATCAAAAGTATATCCGCAGCTTCTTCTTTCGTAAGAGGCTTGTCAACAATGTATTTTTGCAGATATTCATAATCATCATCTATAAGCTGTGATTTATCTGGTATTGACCTTTTAATCATGTTTGATGCCATATAGTAAAATGATATGCTTTTTATGCCTTCATTAAGCTTAAAATCATTTGTGTAGCCAGGCACTATAAGCCCCCAATGGAGGACAAATTTTAGCCCGTCAAAGGCCCAACTTTTTTCTACAGCTTCTTCTACTTTAAATGGCTTAAGGTACGCTCCTTGGCTTACTAATATAGACTGTATGTTCTTTATATCTTCTTCACTTTTTGCAATGTCTTCAAATGATTTGTCTTTGGCTATGGAGTAGGCTGACGCTACGCCTGCTGCATCTCCTTCTGCCATGCCTATCGGTATCGTTCTGGCAGAGCCTGCTGCTAAGTGGCTGTAGGATGCTGACCGTCCCACTACAAGTAGGTTCTCTACCTTCTCAGGCACTATGCACCTAAATGGCACTGCATACTCTACAGGCTTCCCGTACACATACCCTGTGTCTTCTGGTGATGTTGCTTGTACATCTACTGGATATGAGCCTATGGCTATCCTGTCGTAAAAGTCTCTATTGAATACAACATCGTTTATGTCAAGTGTGTAGTATCCTTTTATATGCCTCGTTTCTCTTACGTACAGTTCGTCTGCTGTGCCGTCAAGTTCTGCTTTCGCAAAGCCAGGGATGTTTTCTCTAAAAAATTGTACTATCCTTGGAAGCTCTTTCTTTGCCAGTTCCATTCCTTTTTCTATTGATGATTGGTTAAGTCCGTCTACGCCGTATATCAAAAGGGCATTTACTAATACTGTGCCATCGTCTTGCCTGCCGAGATTAAGTCCTCTTAGCCTAAGCATAGGCGTTGAAGGCTTGTAGTTTTTTGTGATGGATAGAAACCCGTTTGCAGATGTGTCGTTTATATACGTTGCTGGTATCTTTTTCTCGTATTTTATTATTTTTATCAGGTTGTTCCAGTCTATGCCTTTCAGTCTAAATACAAGTGTCGATGCTTGTACTTTGCCTTTTACACCCATGTCTTCTGCTCCGATTGTGTAAGGCACACCTGCAGATGCTGCAACTGAAGCATCCTGTGTTGCGTCGATTATCCTTTTCCCGTAGTAGTTTACTTCTTTTCCGTCCTTTAATGCTGTTATGCCTATTATCTTGTTTCCATCCATTATAGGCTTTTCAAATACGGTGTTGTACGACTGGGTGATGTTTGGAAGGCTCAAAAGCTTTGAGAATACTTCTTTTGCCTTTTTCACATCGAAGGAGTTTTTGGAGCCTATGCCTTTAAAAAACTCTTTAAATGTGCCTTGTGTAAGCAATGTGCCGTCGGGAGATACACTCATGTCTATGGTATTTAACATGCCGTACGTCATGAGGCCGCCAGGGCCATCATGCTTGTCAATTATTAATACTTTGGCGTTGTTTTTTGCAGCAGACCTTGCAGCAGCAACGCCTTCTGGCTCTGCTCCTACTACTATGACATCGTACTGGCTTTCGTCTTTAGGAAGGTTAAGCTTTATAGGGTTAGGCAAATTTGAATTTTCCTCTATAACTTTAGCTTTAGTCTCCTGTGATGATTTTTTGTACTTTTCTACATAAAAATACCCGCCTACTGCTGTGATTATTAACACTGATATGATGAAAAGCGTAATGATGATTATAAAATACTTCTTAGGCAAAAAAATCACCTCAACATATTTCTCATATGTTGATTATATCATGATTTGCCTATATTTGAATATAATTTCTTGTCCTTTCAAATAAATTTTTTTCCTCTTCTTTTGTCAACAACTTCGACATCCTATCATCCCCATCATTTTCACTTATTCTATGTAAACAATACTACAACTGGACTTTATAGTTTTGATGTGAAAATTTTGTGAAATTTATGTGATAGATAAAAATAGCGGAAGATGAAATATTCACCCTCCGCCTATATATTTTAAGCTCCTTCACTTAAAAATTTGTACTGTGACATGTAGAGGTCGTAATAAAGGCCTCTACGATTCATAAGCTCATCATGAGTCCCTACTTCTACGATTCTCCCTCCATCTACCACCATTATCCTATCGGCATCCCTTATGGTAGAAAGCCTATGGGCTATGACAAAAGACGTCCTTCCTGAAAGGAGCCTCTTTATACCTTTTTGCACAAGCCTTTCCGTCTGAGTGTCTATGTTAGATGTAGCTTCATCCAAAATCAATATTCTCGGATTTGCCAGAAGCGCTCTTGCAAATGATATAAGTTGTCTTTGTCCTACAGAAAGCCTTGATCCTCTCTCGTTTACCTCTGTATCATAGCCTTTTTCCATCTTCATTATGAATTCATGGGCATTTACGGCTTTTGCTGCAGCTATGATTTCCTCGTCTGTAGCATCCAGCTTTCCGTACCTTATATTTTCCTTTATTGTAGCCGAAAACAAAAACGTATCCTGCAACATTATGCCCATCTGACTTCTCAGCGACTCCAGCTCCACATGCTTTATGTCTTTACCATCTATCAAGACAGCTCCTTTAGACGGATCGTAAAAACGGCTTATGAGATTTACAATCGTAGTCTTTCCTGCGCCAGTAGGTCCAACAAGTGCTATGGTCTCACCAGCGTTCACTTTAAAGCTTACATCATCTAAGACAACACTGCCATTTTCATAGCCAAACGTGACATTTTTAAACTCAACATTTCCCTTGATCTTAGGCATCTTAATGGCATTTTTCATGTCTACAATATCTGGCTCAATGTCCATTATCTCAAATATTCTCTCTGCAGATGCAAACGACATGACTAAGCTATTGTAAAAATTGCTTATATCAAGTATAGGCCTCCAGAACATGCCTATATACATGGTAAATGCTATTATTGTCCCGATTGTAATGCCGTATCCCATAAACTTTGCGCTAAAATAATAAAGTATGACAGCCCCAATCCCATAAGACGCATCAACCATAGGCCAAAAAAGGTCATTCAATCTTACAGCTTTAATAAAACTGTCCATCATATCCTTGACAAGCTTAAAGAACACTGAAGAAGTCTTGTCTTCATTTGCAAACTCCTGCACGACTTTTATCCCTGAAAAATCTTCATGTGTGTACGCATTAAATGTAGATCTCTTTCTTCTAAATTCCTGCCATCTTCTTCTCGATAAAGTCTCTACCGAAAAAAGACCAATCACAAGCATCGGCAACAATATCATAGAAGCCAAAGCCAATTTGCTGTTTAAATAAAACATCATGGCACCAACACATATTACTGTAAGAATCTGTGGTATAAAGTTTGTAACGCTGTTGTTAAATAAATCCTGCAGTGAATTAACATCTCCTATGACCCTTGCCAAAATTTTGCCTACTGGCCTGGAGTCAAAAAATGAAAACGAAAGCTTTTGTATGTGGCTATATAGTTCGTGCCTTATATTTAAAAGTATGTCATTTGTGACAGATGCCATCTTCACTATCCTGGTTCTTGACGCCATCATTGATAGAAAATTTAATACCACCATCAAAATACCGATTATGAATAGACCATTTATATCGCCATTTCGTATGTTTTTGTCAATAGCCGTCTTCATAAGAACTGGATTTATCAAGCTTACAGCCATCTCAAATATCAAAAACATTATCACCACAAATACCTTAAATTTATATTTTCCAAGGTAACTAAAAAGCCTTTTCAATATGACGAAATTTGACATTCGCCTTAAGTCTTCGTCTTGCTTCACCGTATTTTTAGCCATTTTCCCGCCTCCCTCTTTTTACAAATATTTTAGCTGCAAGCATCCGGTATACCGTACTCTTCATCGCTAAAATCTTTAAACTGCTCTAAGTAAATCTCATAGTACCTGCCTCTTTTTCCTAAAAGCTCATCATGCGTTCCTTTCTCAACGATTCGTCCGTCTTCCATGTAAAGTATCATGTCTGCGTTTTTAACAGCCGATATTCTGTGAGCAATAATAAATGTCGTAGCATTTTTTCGCCTTTCACTTAAATTTTTTAAAAGCCTAAATTCCGTATCCATGTCAAGAGCAGATGTGGCATCATCAAGTATCAATATCTTGGCATCCCTTATAAGGGCTCTGGCAATAGCTATCCTTTGCTTTTGACCACCTGATAATCCTATGCCCCTTTCACCTACTATCGTATCGTACTTGTCGTCAAAATCCTCAACAAAATCATCTGCACAGGCCAATCTTAATGCTTCCTTTACTTCTTCAAACGAAGCATCTTCTTTTCCAAATCTCACATTTTCTTCAATGCTTTCAGAAAATAAGAATGTATCTTGCTGCACCACCGCCATCTGGCTTCTCAAATCGTGAAGATTTATATTTCTTACGTCATAGCCGTCAACGTACACAGCCCCATCAGAGACATCGTAATACCTCCCGATGAGATTTACCAAAGATGACTTTCCAGAGCCGGTAGTGCCCATTATGGCAACAGTTTGACCTGCTGAAACCTTGAAATTTATATCTTTTAAAACCATATCATCATTGTACTTAAAAAACACATGCTTAAACTCCACATCACCTTTTAATTCTTTTATCCTTACAGAATCTTCACTGTCTTTTATAGATGGAACTATGTCCATGATCCTCATTATCTTTTTAGCTGACGCATCTGACTGTGCAATCAGATTTGTCAAAAATCCCAGCATTCTCATAGGCCATATAAGCATGTATATATATCCGCTAAAAGCCACCAATTCTCCAATAGATAGAGAGCTTCTGATTACCAACATGCCACCAAAGACCACTAATATGACGATAGAAAAATTCGTCAAAAAATCTATAGGCGGAAAATACTTAGCCACTATCCTGTTTTGCTCCATGCTAAGCTCAAAATTTTCATTATTTAAGTTTAAAAATTTCATGATCTCGTACTTTTCTCTCGCAAAAGCCTTCACAAGCCTTACGCCAGCTATATTCTCCTGTGCCGCCGTATTCATAAGCACACCTTGGTCGCTTAGTTTCCCATAAGATATGCCAATCTTCTTTTCAAACTGAAGCGCAAGATATCCAATGATAGGCATTCCCAAAAGACTTACTAAAGTAAGCTTCCAGTTTATAAAAAAGAGTATTGTTGATGCAGTGATAAAATATATCATGTTTTCGATAAAAAGCCTTATGCCAAATGATATGCTCCTCCACACATTGTCAACATCTTCACCTATCCTGGACATAAGCTCACCTGTATTCATATTATCAAAAAAGCTAAAAGGAAGGCTTTGAATGTGGTCAAAAAGGTCCTTCTTTATGTCTACGCTTATCTTTGCTGACAGCACATCAAATATATACTCTCTTAAGTATCCTAATACGGTCCTCACTGCTGTGATGGCAATAAAAGCCCACAAAATTGGCCAAAGAAGGCTCTTGTCACCGCCTAAAAAGACCTTATCAGTAATTACCTCCTGTAGGTATGGATTAAACATATCAAGTGCGATTGCCAATACCATGGCAATAGACGGCACTATCACGTATAATTTGTACCTTAAGACGTATTTTAAAACTCTCCTCAAAAAAATCCCCCCTTAAGAAATAAAGACTGTACAAGAACATAGTCTTATACAGTCTTTTTAAGCAAACTTCGATACACAATAATCATAGGTACAATTATCGTGCATAAAAGCAAAGATCGTGTTTTGACTGTGTTCTTAAACAATTTAAAGTATAGCAAACAAAGCCAATAAATTACCATAAATTTACGGCTACAAAACAAAATGCCATACTTTTGCCATTTTCAGTCTAATGGCTTATTTAAGAACACCCTTAATCATCACAATCTTTCCTTTCAAAGAGAAACTACAGATATTATACCACTGAGGACAAAACAATTGCAACAAATTTTAGTAAAAAAATCCTCAAAATGATCAGAAGCTTAACAAGCATTAAAAAAACAGGAATCAAACCTGCTTTTTTGATTTTTTAGTTTTTATTATTTTTTAATTTAACAATTGGCGGTAAAACATATGGTTGTTTTAACATTTCATTAGTAATAAAGCTAACGATAAAACTCATTTTATCCGCCATAAAATTCAAAATATCTATTATATTTTCTTCAATTTTTTTTATTGTTATAGTTTGTTTGAAATTAAATTTTCCTATTAATTCAATTTCAATATTAAATATTGTCTTTGGTTCAAATCCTATTTGACTTATTAATTTTATTTCAGCATAATTATCATCAACATGCAATATTTCATATTCAAATTCTTCTACAGGTTTAATGTCATCATCATTTTCAAGAATAGTATTAGATACTATTTCACCAGCAACTTTATTAAGTATAATCTCATTGTTTTCAATTTTTTCAATAATACTTTCTTTTTTTTTCTTAGACATAATTTCACCTCATTGCTAATTTTTCTATTATATCAATATTTGAATTTTTTCTCTCATGCCATTTATCTTTAGATTTTTTGTTTATTTTACTTGTAACTACTACATTATAATTTATATTCACGTTTCTTTCTCCTTTTTTATATCCAATAGCAAACGAAAGTAAATTCTGAATTAGATTATTTAAACTTATTTCTTCTTTTTCGGCCATTTCAGAAAGTATTTTATGCATAGTTTTTGGCATTCTTAAAAGAATTTTCCCACTATAATCATTTTCATCTTTATATTCATCAAATTCAGGAATCGCTCTGTTTAATTCTTTTGCAGTTTCTACCCAGCATTTTATAGCGTCTTGAACATTTTTTAAAGCTTCTTCTGGAGTCTCACCATCACTCATACAGCCTGGCAATTTAGGTACATAGGCTAAATAGCCACCACCATCTTTTTCAGAAAGTTTAACAAGTTCAACTTTATAATTTAATTCGTTTGCCATTATTCCAACACCTCTCCAATCAACACCAATTTAATCATAATATCTAATATCCTGAATCATCTTTAAGGCTTTTTTAACATAGATCTCTTTGACAAAAGGTTTATTTTTAGGCACTGTCAATATATCCGCTAATTTTGGATGGAAATATGTTACATGACTAGAACCACTTTTTGGTTCTCGCACACCAAAACCAAAATGTCTTAAAATTTTATCAAGTTGTTCATACCTGACATTCTTAGGATTCTTCTCCATCTTTTCAAAGAGTTTTTCTATTTGACTCATTGAAATCCTCCATATATAAGCATTTCCAAAGCGAAATTATCTTATACATTTTGATACTATATATAATATCATTTTTGATTAAATAATTCAACATTTCTATAAAAAAATCCTTAATGTTTAGCTTTCTTTATATTCAAAAAAACTGGAACTTCAATTGTTTTTACAGGTTTTTCTCATAAAAGTACTCATCAAGCTTTAGTGATGTATCTGCATCAAAATACCTTTCGTCACATTCTACGCATTCAAATACTGGCACATGCTCAATACAATAAGCTTATCATTTACCCATTTTTCTATTCTCGTCTCTTTCTTTTCTAATTTCCCACCACACTTAAACACATGTCATTCATGATATTTATATCCTCTTGTTCTTTCATCAACCCATTTGGGTAATTCTGGAGTAATTGACCTTTTAATATCAATTTCTTGATCATTTTTATATCAAAATCATTCATATATTAATAACCTTTAATTTAATTACATCATATCAAATATTTAAACTATGCTTTACAAAAGCTAACTGCCAACAGCTTCTTAAGAAGTGTTGGCAGTTGAAATGATTATATGTTTCCGCTTTTCTCCAATAAGCCGTATATGATAGCCGCCGCTTCTGCTCTCGTAGCTACACCTTTAGGTGCAAATACGTTATTTGGTTCTCCATTTACTATTCCTAATTTCGCTGCGTTTGCCACTACGTTTCTTGCCCAGTCGCTTATGGATTTGTCATCGCTAAATGATGTGGCACCTAAGTTTTCCTCTTTGTACTGTGTCAGCATCTCGTATGCCCTCATGGCTATTGCTGTCATCTCTTCTCTTGTTATGCTGTCATTTGGCCTTGCGTTCTTTCCATCACCTTCTATTAATCCTGCTTTGTATGCTGCCTCTATTGCGTTTGCATACCAGTCTCCACTCTTTACATCGCTAAATTCTCCATTGTAGGCTTCTTCTTTTATGTTTAATAGCCTTAGTATCATTGCTGTGAATTCTGCTCTCGTTACTGTCTTGTTTGGTTCATACTGGCTGTCTGTCATCCCTTCTACTATGTGCCTTGATGCTAATACTTCTATTACGTCTTTCGCCCAATTGTCTTTTATGTCATTAAATGTCTTGTCGTACTCAAATGCCGCATATTGTGAGAAGTGCGTCGCATTGAATGTTATTGTTCCAGATGACACGTCTACTTTTCCACCCACGTATTCCCATTGATTTGTTGTTGGGTTGTAGTAGTAAACTGCTACTTTTCTTGGATCGTTGGCTTTTGATATATTTAATGTTACTTCTACTGGTTTTGCCAATGTTGCATTGCCACTGCTACTGCCTATCGTTATGTCTACTACATTAGAAAGTGGCACATAATTTGTCACATTAGGCTTTCCATTGTCTTTTATTGATACATTGACACCGTTTTGTATCTGGTTTTGGTTAAGTGCATCTTTCGTAAGTGTTATTGATGCGTTGTCTGATTTTATGACGATGTCTTTGCCGTTAGCTGCACTTGTATCTAAAATATCTTTTGATATCTGTACGACTTTCTGTTGTCCTTGGCCTATTGTGGTTATGTCAAATACGACTTCCTTGTCTTTTGAATTTACTATCAAGTCTTTAGCTTTTCCTGCATCAAGCGTCAATGTGATAATGTTGCCATTCTTTGTTATTACACCTATTGTATTGCTTACAGCACCACTATTGTTGCTTATATTACTTGTGCTGCTTCCACTGTTATTATTTGTACTGCCTGTGCTACTGCCGCTATTGCCGGTACTGCCGCCAGTGTTTCCACCTTCCTGACCTGTAGTGCCATTACCATTGTTGCCATTATCGCTTGGATTTACTATAACCGCAACATCGTCTTGAGGATCTATATTAAAAGGTATCCAATCTCCAAGAAATGCTGTTATGGCCTTATCTGCAGTGGAAATATCTGTGCCGTCTGTCAATTTCCCATCCTTAATTACTGTAGCCCATGAAACTCTTTGAGATGTATTGTCAGTACCTGCTAAGGCTTCCATAGTATCATATTCATACATCTTCGGCGATGTTCCTCCGAGCGTTGAAAGCCACCCTGCTGGCTGTATCAGTGATTGTAAAGTTCCGGAATAATCAGTAGGTTCTATTATAGTCTTATCAAACACAACTTCACTGGTATTTGCCAGCCAAGGTCTACCAAAATAACCAGGTTTAGAATGTTTTGTAGATGCAGTATCAACACCAGGTGTCGTTGATGTTACAGTACAATTGTACATCAAGAAACCTCTCCCAGATGATTGCTGAGCAGCGGTAATATACCCTACATCGTTGCTGGCATCGCTTGTGTTGAAAACAAGCTGACACTTATAGAAAACTGCTGTCATAGGTCCAAATATATAATCAGTTGAACCCATTATTACGCTTTTATTAAATGCTGCTATTGAATTGTTTCCACCATATAGTGTATCTTGTCTTCCAACAAATCTACAATTGTTAAAGTAAATTTGTTTCGCATTATCAGCTATTGCAAGCGCAGCAGCTCTTTCTACAAACGATTTATTTTGGACTGCAGTGTCACCTGCATCTGTAGGTCTTACGCCTTTATTGCCAACATCAGGCACTACCACATCATTAGCCTCTTTATCAGATATATATTGGTTGTATGAATTTTCAAATATTATCCCATCTGCCTCAAATCCATCAGCATAGACAACCACTGTTGCATTCCAGAAACTTCCATTAGTAGTGCCTGCACCTGGATTGTGGTATGTCAAATAGCCGTTTGCTTTATTTACAGCTAATAAATCTGCATGATACTTGCCATCTGGACCCATGCTATAGTAGCTATACCCCGTACCATAATATGAAGTTATTCTTACTGCATTTTTGTCAATTCCAACGCCCTCATTTGTTAAATTAATACTTGGTTGTGTGCTTGCATTTTTTATGGTAACATTGGGCACATCTATGACCAACATCTCTTCGTAATTACCTGGTTGAACTTCAATAGTAACTCTTTCGTTATTGGGACGATACATCGCTCTAACAGCATCTAACGCATCACTAATTGAAGTATAATCACAATCTTTTGGTCCTACAGTTATAGTTTCTTTATAAGGAACAGGAGTATAAACCCTGATACTGGTCAAATATGTTTGTGATGCATTATTGCCAGCAATACCAGTTAAAGTCACGTATCCATCGCTTTGTGCAACATAAGTAGCCGTCTTAATTTGATTTGTGCTTCCTAAGTTGACATCTACATTTGTAGTAGCGTCATTATTAAAATTAAATGCCGCACTACTTGTGTAACTTACAAAGACTATGTCTCCTGATTTTACAGGAACATCTATAGTTCCGCCTTTGGAAAGCAGCAGATAATAATTATTTTCAGAGACTCCACTGCTTGAAAGCTTAAGACCTAAATAGTAGTTAGAACCATTAATCGCCTCAATGCCTGGTCCCAATGCAATGGAGTTATACATAGCAAAATCCCATTTTGTTATAGGTTTAAAATTCAAATCAACTGTATTAGGTGCATCTTTTACTATTAAATCAGGTGTTGGAGTTAATACAACCGGATATTCACCTGTTCCTTTTATGCTAATCTTATATTGCCCATCTCTTAAACTAATGTTGCTATCAGTTAGATTAAACGTATAGCTATAGCCTGGCTCGTTTATATTTGTAAATGTAATTGTAGCACTATTTTTTATAGAATCGTCAAGTCCTGTTGTATTTACAGTAATTTGATAAGTAGGCTTTGGCGTAAACACAAAATCATGCGTTTCATCGCTATTCGCACTTATTGTATTTTCATTAAGGGTATAATCATTAACACCTTCCGCATCTAAGGTATAAGTTACACCAGTCTCAAGCTGAACAGTGTAAGAGCCATCACTTGATATACTTATTTGTGGCACATAAATATTTGAAGATACAAAGTTTAGTTTCAACTTTGCCAGGGCATCCTGCGAGAGCCCTGTAATATGTCCTGTCAATGTTACAAGAGACGCCTTTTCTACACTGACATCAAACGTCTGATCGCCAGCACCATTTGCTATTGACAGTGTTTTCGCACTTGTAATAAGGTATCCATTGGCATTGTTTAGGCTTACGTCATAATCATAATTCTCGTTTAATGTTACTGTGTATTTCCCATTGACAACATCTGCCGTTGTAACTTCTCCGTTTTCTTTATTTGTGAATGTAATTCCATAATTCGAAAGATCTGACGGAGCTGATACTGTGCCACTGACAGTTACTGGCCTTGTATGCTGTCTGTAAACTCTGGCCACTACAAGCTTTTCATCTTTAGAGTATATCTTGTAAAGTCCTTCTTCAGATGCATAGAATGTCATTACACTCGCAATACTTGAACCTAAAGTATGGACTTGTGTAGAAACATTTCCGCTGGGTGACTGAAAAACAATTGTAGAAGGATTTCCGTTTGATGCTACTACCAAAGTCACAATATCATCTTTTTGCAAGTAAACTCCTATATATACATTAGGATTTGCACTTGAATTTGAATAAAGATACCCTGAATAAGTTATACTTCCATCACTGCTTTTCAAAGATTTCGGGTCATACCGGGTTAGACTTGTATTTATTGTCCTTAGCCTGTGTGTGTTTAATTTTCCTCCATCGCTAAAGACAAATTCTCCATTGTTAAGCGTAAAACCATTTATTGTAACACCTAATGTTCCCGGAGTAACACCTGGATACAAGCTATTTATAATGTCCACCGTTAATTTATTGTTATATTTTGTCGGATCTAACTGTTCCGCGCCAAAGTCCCATACATCTATCTTGTTGTAATCTATCGTCTCCGTTCCGCCACCTTCCTGACCTGTAGTATCTGCCTTGGCAGTAGTAAATGTAACTATTGGTCCAAAAATAGTATTGTTTTGATCATCTGTTGCTTCAACAGTTATTGTATACTGAGTATCTGGATTAAGTCCCGTAAGGTCGTAAGTCGTAGTGTTTCCATCAGCCTTTCCTAATATGGTGCCGTCTGCACCTACAAGCTGATATCCTGTATAAGTGCCAGTAACTGCACTTGTCCACGTTATCGATGCACTGTCGTACGTCACATTCGACACTGTAGCTGTGCTATTTGATGGCCACTCTGGAATCTGCGGCTGTGTAGTATTTTCCGTAAACTGTATATTAGTTGAATGAACAAGATGCCATGGATTTACGGGAGTCGTCTTATCGCCATCATAATTAGGAGTAGAGCCATAGAAAACTACATTATTGAATGTACTGTTTTTCAAATAGTAAATCTTCGTCTGATACGTTCCAGCGCCGAAAAATACATTGTTGAAAGTAATGTTGTAATCAAATCCATCCGGCGCACCCTGGAACATTATGGCGTATTTTTTAGATCCATTTACCGTACAATTTTCCACCGTAATATCGTGGAATGTCGGTTCATCTGGAGCCCAATTGCTGGTATCTGTAGGCAATGCGCTTGAATATCCATCCGTTAGCAAGAATGGTGAACCATCATTATCTGTTATATACGCAAGGGCACTATCTCTAAATGTAATATTTCTTGCGCCTCCTCCATTGCCGCTTTGAGATTTACCTCTTAGCCCTATAGCGGTTCCATTTATGACGTTATCCTCAGCTAAAATGTTCTGGATCCACGCTGCAGTATGACTGCCCATAGCTATTACACCATGTCCTCTGCCAAAGTAGTTGTCAAACACCCATGCATCTCCCGTTGGAGGGTTTTGTTCACCTGAAAGTCCAACGCCTGCATCGAAGTTGACATCGTCATCCCCTGTATTGAATACAGAATTTACGACAGTCAAACCTGTGCTGTTGCCAAAATCTATGCCATCGCCATTATTGCAGTCATAAGTTGAGGCAATCAATTGGTTTAAAACAACATTCTGCGAATTCGTGACAGATATTGTATGGAAAGACGGATTTGCCACCGTAAGCCCGTCACCGATGTAAAGCCCATTGACATTGTTAAATACCATCAAGTTAGACCTTGTAGCATAGGCATTGCTGGTACCTTGAGATGAATATTTATTAAACTGATTTAAGGCAAGGTGGTTTTTCGCAGTAGTCGATATGTTGCTGCTATTTCCCTTTTGATACTGATCAAACTGATCATCAATAGGCACGCTGGTATCTTTGCTGGAAACTTGCGCCCATCCATTGCCGTTTATCACGCCATGTCCTACAATCCTTATATTTTGATACTGTATCGTATTACCGTACACATCCGTGCTGACTGTAGAAATAAGAGGCGCTGACTTCTGTCCTACTTGGCTCGTATCAGTATCGTATGGATTTGGATATTGGTTTGGATCTGTGGTACCTAAAAGCGTACCTTCTACATCAAGTGTCATATTGCTTTTAAGATGTATAGGTCCTGTGACAAATATTTTCCCTGCAGGCACCAATACAACGCCACCGTCTGGACATTCGTCAATCGCCTTTTGTATTGCTGCCGTATTTAAAGTACCTGATGACGGTATTCCATTTACATCGTCCGCCAGCACGCCATCACCTATAGCGCCTGTTGACTCTATATTTATGATGTTTTCACTCGGTATTGAAGGCGCAGTGCTTTGAGTTATTGTAACTGGCGTTGATGTATTGCCATTAGCATCTACAGATTGTACTTGAATCGTATACAGCGTATCAGGCTTAAGCCCTGTAAGCACAAATGAATGCATAGAAATCTTATATGCACTCATCACAGTATTTCCACTGTCATCCTTTAAATCTCCTACATTATTATCGTAAAATTGCTTAATATATGGACTTGCCACTGTTTGATTCTCACTTGCATAGTACACTTGTTCATATACACTATCGCTTACAGTAATCTTGTAGTCGGTAATATCACTGTAATTGTCTGGTTTATGCCAAACAAGCGTAAAACCTGTATCGGTTACAGAACCTGATAAGACTTGAAGATCAACAGGTGCAGCCGGTCCAGAAGAAGTGGTGTCTGCAAATGCTTTACTCATTGGCATTGTAAAGACCATTAAAAATGCCAATAAAAATGAAATGAAGCTATTGAGTTTCTTTCCTATACCCATCATTTCCCCTCCTAAAACATGATATTGATTTTTCAATCATTTTAATTTACCAAATATACTTATAAACCTTTTCACCTCCCACTTTTAAAATTGACATCATTTAACAAAATTGTGCGAAAGAAGTTTTTTAGACACACTTGTAAAGCCTATTGCAAGACTGCTAAATTTATGCACACGTTAACAATTTTGGTTGCTAAAAATTCTCGTGAAAAATGCAAAGATTTAGAAATTTCGCAAAGCAACATAAAAACAACGACAAATAATACCATGAATAAATAATAATATAATGTTAAAATCATTAGATTTACATATTTTAGGTCGAATCGTCTTATTCAGCTTCTTATGTAACTGTATCTAATTAATTGTTAACGTGAACACTTTCCTTGTATTTAATTATATATCTTCTCACACCAAATGTCAATAACAATAAAACATCGCCCCATATTTTGGAGCGATGTTTTATATCAATCACGATACTTTCTTTTTCAAAAGCCCTATCATGAAGGCTGTCACAACCATACCTACAAGTATAGCAAAAATGTATAAGAGCGGATTTGATACAGCGATTGGTATTACGAATATCCCGCCATGAGGCGCTCTAAGTTCTATATGGAACAACATGGAAAGTGCGCCTGTAACCGCGGATCCTACCATAATGGAAGGTATTACTCTAAATGGATCTGCTGCAGCAAACGGTATAGCGCCTTCTGTTATAAATGATGCACCTAAAACCCATGCTGCTTTGCCTGCTTCTCTCTCTTCTTTCGTAAATCTATTTTTAAATATGATTGTTGCAAGCGCTAAACCTAAAGGCGGCGTCATTCCTGCAGCCATAACCGCAGCCATAGGCATAAACACATTCGACGCCAAAAGACCTGTTGCAAATGTGTATGCTGTCTTGTTGACAGGGCCACCCATGTCAAATGCCATCATAAGTCCTAATAGCGCGCCAAATATGACTGCATTTGTGGAGCTCATTCCCTTAAGCCAATTTGTAAGACCTGTCATTATGGTCTTCATAGGTGTACCAACAACGTATATCATGAGAAGACCTACGATAAGCGTCGATAATACAGGCAGTATAAGGACTGGCATTAAACCTTCCATCGTCTTAGGCAATTTTATGGTCTTTTTCAGGTAGTAGACTGTATAACCAGCGAGAAAACCAGATATGATGCCGCCTAAAAATCCTGCACCAGTTGATACTGCCAACATACCTCCTACCATACCCGGTACAAGTCCAGGTCTATCTGCTATAGAATAAGCCAAAAATCCCGAAAGTATCGGAACCATAAGTGCGAATGCAGAGCCACCGCCGATTTGCATCAATGCAGCAGGCAATGTACCCGGTACCTGGAATGCTTTGTAGCCCCATAGGAATGAAAGTGCTATGGATATACCACCAGCGACGACAAATGGAATCATGTAGGATACACCTGTCATCAAATGCTTGTAAGCGCCTGTCCTTTGGCTGGCCCTTTCTTCATGAATCTTTTCCACTTTTTCTACGTAGTTTTTCGGTTTTTCCATCTTCAACGCTTTTTCGATCAATTCTTTTGGATTTTTTATAGCTTCCTCAACCGGAACTTCCAGTATAGGTTTACCTTCGAAGCGGGACTTGTCGACTTTTGTCGCAGCAGCAATTATGACTGCATCCGCTTCATTTATGTCGTTTTCTGTCAATTGATTTTCTGCCCCTATAGACCCTTGTGTCTCCACTTTTATAGCCACATTAAGCTCTTTACCTGCCATTTCTAAGTTCTCTGCAGCCATATAGGTATGGGCTATACCTGTAGGGCATGCAGTAATGGCAACAATCTTTTTCATCAAAAATCCCCCTTACTCATATTTTTTGAAAGCATTTATGACATCCTCGTAAGTCTCAGCCTTATTTAGTTCATCTCTCACCTCCTCATGCATCAATGACCTTGAAAGCTTAGCTAAAATCTTAAGATGCAAATTGTCAGAATCCTCAGGTGCTGCAATAAGAAAGAACAGATATGCTGGTTTCCCATCCATGGAATTATAGTCTATTCCATCTTTCGACTTTCCAAAAACTAATGACGCCTTTTTCACTAAGCTGCTTTTCCCATGCGGTATTGCAACACCCATTCCAATGCCTGTGGAGTACTCCTCTTCCCTTTTTAGCACTACCTCCAAAAACTTTCCTTCGTCCTCAATGGCTCCTTTTTCTGCCAATGGCCTTATAAGCTCTTTTAGCACAGATAATTTATCTTTCGATTTCAAATCGAATATCATCATGTCTTTGTCAAGCATCTCTTCAATCATCGTTTATCACCTTTCTATTACTTCAATTTCAACCTTTTTCTTAAGTTCTTCCACATCTTTTAAAGAACATGCCTTAGTGCCTTCCCTCATGATAACGGATGTAGACGCAGATGATGCTATCTTCATAGTGTCTTCTACAGGAAGATTCTCGCTTAGTCCATAGGCAAAACCTGCCACGTAGGCATCTCCAGCTCCTACCGTCCCTTTCACTTGAACCTTTATCGGTCTTACTTTATACGCCCTCTCTTTGGTCACCACGATGCTTCCACTGCCGCCCATCGATACTGCCACAATTGAAATTCCACTTTCAATTATTCTCACGCCTTCTTCAATAATCTCATCAACACTTTCAAGATTTTTCTTTGATACCCTTCGAAGTTCATGGATATTGGGCTTTATCATGTATGGCTTTCCTTCTATGCCAAGCTTTAAAGCATCTCCGTCAGCATCCAGTATGACTTTTGCGCCTTTTTCGTTGACCTTCTCAATTATTTGTCTATAAAAATCCTCCTCCATATTAGGAAGCAAGCTTCCTGATAAAACAATCACATCCGATAAATCAGCATGCTCATTTATGCTCGAAATTAGCTTTTCTATTTCATCCTGAGAAACATCTGGACCAGCTTCGTTTATATCAGTATAAGTATGGTTAATCTCATCAACTATCTTTATGTTTGTCCTTATGTCACTTTTGATTTGGACAAACCTGCAGTCAATCCCTGATTCCTTTAAGACATTTTCGACGTACTTGCCGTTTGGTCCCATAAAGCCTAAACACTTGACGTCACAGCCTAAATTTTTTAAGTTTTTTGCGACATTTATGCCTTTCCCGCCTGCATCAATTATGGTTCTTGACACCCTGTTTACTGCACCTAATCTAAAATCATTTACTATTAGCGTCCTGTCTATCGCCGGATTTACCGTCACCGTCGTAACCATCTAATACATCCTTTCCAAAGTTTAGTACATCCACATTGGCTTGCTCGTACTTTCTAACTATCTCGTAGTCCAGCTCGTCATCGGTTATAATGGCAGTTATATCGCTTAAGTCTGCAAATTTTACAAAAGACTTTTTCCCAAACTTGGTGTGGTCTACAACTGCGTAAACCTCATTTGATACATCTATCATGGCCTTTTTCGTGTTTGCCTCTATAATATCTGGTGTCATAAGCCCATTCTCATACGATATGGCATTAGCACCAATAAAGGCTTTGTCAACCTTAAAATTTCTTATCACCATCTCAGCTATAGGACCAACAAGCGCTTTTGTGTTTAACCGCTCTATGCCACCTGTCACTATAAGCTCAATATTGTTGCGGTTTGAAAGCTCTATAGCAATAATAGGAGAGTTTGTGACAACTGTAAGATGTATATCTTCAAGTGATTTTGCAATCATCAACGTAGTAGTGCCGGCATCAAGGATTACAGAATCGCCTTCCTCTATAAGTGAAGCTGCCATCTTGCCAATCTGCATCTTTGACGGAAGCTCGTAATCCTCTTTTTCCACAAAAGACGGCTCGTAGTGTGTATGCGTATTCAATATGGCGCCGCCATGTGTCCTCTGTATAAACCCGTCAATCTCCAACATCTTTAGATCTCGTCTTATAGTGGACTCAGATACGCCTAAGATTTCGCTAAGCTGAGACACTGTAATGCTTTTATCCTTGCTTAGTATCTCGGCTATCTTCATCCTGCGCTCTTCCCCAAACATTCAATCACATCCATTCAAAATAGATGATATTTTTTGATTGATTTTGCTTAATTATGATTATACATTGAAAATGTTTTTTTGTCAATCGCCTATATATAAGATTTTCACTTTTTTACTACATTATAAATGTAACTCGAAAAATATTATTATAAGCGAACGATTAATGGCGTTTTCGTGATATATCACGATGAATGTAGCGCAGTTTGGCGTATGAGCGAAAGCGAAAGCCGTCACAACGCATAGACGGCGTTAGCCAAACAAGCGAAATGAATCGCTGATATATAGAAAACAAAATTTGTGAGCGCTAATAATATTTTGTGTGACATATCTATTTAAAAATGAAAATGGGGGTTTAAAAATGATAAATGATTTTGAGAAAGAATACGGGATAGTGCCAAAGAATTTTTTTGAAAGTCTATCTTCAATATCCGGTTCACAGTTAAAAATCATAATGTACATTGCAAAGCATACAATAAAGAATGGAAAGTGTATTCCAGTGAAGCTTACTATCGATGAAATACAGAAAGGAAAATACGAAAATGGCAAAAGAATAGACAGTGGCACAGGTCTATCTACAGGCATCATAAGCAAAAGCTTGAAAAATGCCATAAAAGATGGATTTTTGGTGTGCTACGTCGATAATGAGGACAAATTGCGGCAAAAGAAATACTACACATTAAGACAAAATACATCCATCGAAAGCATCACATACAAATATGGCGAAAACGGTAGAATAATCGAATTTTGTGATTGGCAAAATATGACAACTGGTGATTTCGCTGGTATATCATATATCGACAAAAATGAATGCATGGATAAAGAAAGTGAAAACCGTATTTCAGATAGTGAAAAGGTAGAAGAAGTTAAAACCATTGAAAACATTCCACTTTCAAAAAGTGAAGACAATATGATCATATCAGATATGAATGATATGATAGATATTAATTCTTATAGTATATCTATCAATCATATCAATGATATGATGCATCAAAAAGGTGAAAATGCGCCTAAGTACATAGATAAAGATTTGCTTAAAAATAGGTACCATCTTACAGATGACGAAATGAATTTGTGCATATCTCGCATGAAAGGAAAAGACATAAAATACCCAGCAAAGTTTTTAGAGAAAGTCATACAAAACTATTTAAAAGACAAATCAATACTAAAAGATGCCGCATCGTCAAATACGGCACCAAGAAACTACTTCAATTCATACCCGCAGAGGAAATACGACGTAGATGAACTGGAAAGAAAGCTTTTAGAAGTGTCAAGAAAAAGGACTCGACAATAATCAAATGCCTTTTTCAAATAGCAGCTTATCAATCACATAAGATGCGAGAATTATGAGAAGCGGCATGATTGAATACGCATATCTATTAGTCGGTATAAACATAAGCTGAATAAGCGTCAATAGTACGGCATATATGCCGATAAAACGTATTTCGCGTTTTCTTAAAGAATAAAATGTTCCAAGCCAACCTATAGCCATCACAAAACTGTGAAGAAGATATATATTTCGCAAGTATTGATATTTCGGGTCAAGATCATACCACATGCTGCCAAAAATTATATTGAACTTGCCTATGGTATACCATTTAAAATAATAGATAGGGCTTTTTTCGAAACCTTTTATGATGAATCTGATGACATCCATAGTGGAGCGAATGTTCTGAGGAACATGTTCAATTCCATTGAAGAATGGGAAAGCGCCTCCCAACATAGGATTCCAAGTTTGAGTTGCAAATAAAATAAGCTTGTGAAGCGTGACAATATTTCTAATCCACCAAGGCATCATGACCACTATAAACCCGATTAAAACCTGCAAAAAGTTTCTTGCAGTGTAATTTAGATCTCTATTTTGAATGTACATTAAAATGTAAGGTATCACTATAAGCGGTGCTGCAGCAGGTCTTATTAAGATTGCCAAGCCAAATGAGATACCTGTTAAAACATTTATATACGCTTTAGGTCTTTTAAGCGCAATAATCTGCAAATACAAATACACCATGAAAACAAAAGTATACACCGTCTCTGTAAGAATTAGCGTAGATGCCCAGACGAATGTAGGATAAAGTGCTGATATTGAGGCAGCCATAAGCCCTACTTTGTTATTTTTGATTTCTCTACCTATTAAGAAAATAAGTAAAACCGTCAATACGCTTAATACACTTTGCACGATCCTTACAGCTTGAAGCGGACTACCATTAGAAAAGCCAAAAATCTTGTAGATTAAAGCAAGAAATAAAGGATACCCCGGTGTCACATAAGCATTCGGAATGTCCGACATATAACCTAAGAAGCCTTTTGTCAAAAACTGTTTCACCATTATGTCGTAATTCATGGCATCGCCTGAAAGAGGCGGCTGAATTACCTTGTAGACAAAGAGGAATCTCAAATACAAAGCAATAGCCAAAACAGCAATCAATGAAACAGCGACAAAAAACTTCTTTGAGCTAAGCTTCAGTTTGATATCCATGATTACCTCCTATCTTAATGCAATCAACGATGCACCTGCGAAGATGAGAACTACGCCAATCCACCTTGTCATTGGTATAGTCTCTTTAAATACGAGCCACGCCACAAATACTCCTAAAGCATAAGCGGTGCTCTGCAAAGGATAGACGATGCTGAACTTTCCTTTTGCAAGAATATACAGCCACAGGACAGTAGCCAATGCATATATTATTATCCCGCTTATGACGTACGGTGACGTAAGTGACATAAGTACGCTTTTAAAACTACTGGCACTTCCAATGCCTATTTTCCAAAGCACTTGCCCTGTCACCAAAAGCAAAACATTCACTAAAACAAGTACGTATATCAATCGCCTTTGCCTCCTTCTACATCTCTGCTTACATTTTCTACCATATTCTTTAATATGGCCACTTCCTGCGTCAGTTTAACAATGCTTTCCGTCTGTTTAGATATTATCAACGTAAGATGAAAACAGTATGAGATGATAAATAAAAGTCCTAAGAGAAACAGGACAGACGGAGCATAATAAATGTGAAGCATACGGCTTAAAAGATTTAAAAATCTCAAGTTAGCTGATATTACAATCATCACTATAGAAAAAAATATCCAAAATAAGCTGTACTTCTCTAAAAGATTGCCTTTTTTTATCTCAACTATGATTATAACTAAAAACAGTATGCTAAAAATTAAAGAAAAACTGTAGACATTAAAAAACACAAAAAGACCTCCTATGCTTTTTGTTGTTCTTTGACTTTGATGCAATTTATCAGTATCGCCAGCGTCACCTTTACCATGTAATAAATTGAACGTCTAAAATTGATAGAAGATCGTCCACCTAATCTCTCATACATCTCCACAGGTATTTCCACAATTTTAAACCCGCCTTTGCTAAGCCTTGCTACCACCTCAACTTCAGGGTAATCTTGAGGATAGCTTTCGCTGAAGTATTTGATGACTTTCCTGTTAGCTGCCCTAAAACCTGATGTGGTATCATATATGGCTTTGCCTGTCAGAGCTTTTAATAAAAGCGTAAAGAAGTATGAACCTGTCCGCCTCAGATACGATCCCTTGTAATTGGTCTTTGAAACATACCTTGACCCTATCACAAGATCAGCCTTATCTTCTAATATGGGCTTTATAAGCTTATCTATGAATCTTGCATCATGCTGCCCATCTGCGTCAATCTGTATCGCTATGTCGTAGCCGTACTTATAAGCATACTTATATCCTGTCTGCATACATCCACCGATTCCAAGGTTAAAAGGGAGATCTATGACTGTGACACCATTGTTTTTAGCAATAAGAGATGTCTTATCGCTGGAACCGTCATTAACAACGAGTATATCTACATTTTTATTTGTTAACTTTATATTGTTGATGACGCTGTCGATGGTCTTCTCCTCGTTGTAAGCCGGAATGATGACAATGACATTTGGCAATTTATTCAACTCCCATCACATTAGTACACATTACATTATATCATAAATTTATCACATAAATAAATTTTTCCTCATTTTTACATAAGAATCTACGTTATGCCTTCTTAAACACCCAAAGTTTGCTGCCTACAAAGTTTATCATCATTGAAAACAATGTGGCAATCACTTTGGCAGAAATCACGCCTAAAATGGGTTTTAATGGATACAGGATAGAAAGAGATACCGCTAATGACACACCATTTACAGCGATAAATTTGAATACTTCGTATCCATGCGGAGTTGATTTGTCGCCAAATGTCCAATACTTATTCATGATAAAGCTGTTTACAACGCCACAGCTATAAGATATTACCTGCGCTGCCATGTAGTACATCCCAAAAAACGTAAGGACGGTAAAGACCGAAAAATCCACCAAAGTATTTACTATGCCTACCAGATTAAACTTTATAAACTGCACAAATCCTGCCTTGTTATTCCATCCTTTCTCCTGTCTTTCCATCATCAAACCCCACCTTTCTCGCTATGATGTACAATGGTCTATCCCTTACCTCGTCGTATATCCTTCCGATATACTCTCCAAATGCCCCTAAGACCGAAAAGTTTAGACCAAATAAGATCATATTTATAGCTATGACTGTATTCTCCATCGACACATCTACTCCTGCGACTTTTAAGACAAGCTCCACAATCAAGTAAACAAAACCTGCAGCTAACAGGAAAATGCCCAAGTTCAAAGGCAATTTAAGCGGAGCGTAAGAAAATGACGTTATACCATCCATGGCCAGCTTAAGCATCTTTTTAAGCGTGTACTTTGTTTCACCTGCAAGCCTCGGATCTCTTACGTATTCTACGCCTATCTGCTTAAATCCTACCCAGCTTACAAGCCCTCTTATATACCTGTTTTTTTCCTTTATGGAATTAAGAGAATTCATCACATCACAGACTTTTCTGTCAATAAGTCTGAAGTCCCCTGTATCAACAGGTATGTCTACATTTGTAAGGCTTTTTAGCAATCTGTAGAAAACCCTCGCTGTAAAGAGCTTAAAGAATGACTCCCCTTTTCTCTCTGCCCTTTTGCCGTACACGACATCGTATCCTTCTTTCCACTTCTCGATCATCTTCAGTATCACTTCAGGTGGATCTTGCAGATCCGCATCGATGACAACGACAGCATCACCTTTGGCATTGTCCATGCCGGCTGTTATGGCTGTCTGATGCCCAAAATTTCTCGAAAAGCTTATAAGTTTCACGTTTTTATCACTCATGCTTATCCTACTTAAAATCTCCGCTGATTTGTCATGGCTTCCATCGTCTACAAATATAAGCTCGTAAGTCTCATCAGTTGAGTCCATGACTTTTTTAAGCCGCCTGTACGATTCTTCGATAAGAAGTTCTTCGTTGTACACAGGTACCACAACAGAATATCTTATATGAGACATATCTATCCCTTCTTCCCAAAATATTTATGTCCAAGTGCCAATGTCAGTTGACATTGACACCTTTAAGATCATAAAGTTCTCCAAAATCTCTGCCAAATCCTCCGAAGCCATTGCCGCTTTGGGTAGAATTTGAGCTGCTCCACTCGCTTGTCGGCACAAGCTTCCCATTTTCTCTTACCCAGTTCATTATCTCGCTGTTGGAACCTCTGCCCATTCCTCCTGTCATCACGTACCTTACTTCTCCTTTTTTCACAAGCTCTTTAAATTGACTCAGTGTCAAAATATTGTCAGATCCTGAAAAACCACCCAATGCCATCACAGGTTCACCTGTCTTTATGATTATGCTATCTGCGCTTTGTGATGATGATACGACTAAAAGGTACTTTGCGCTGCCTTTGTTTTTCTCAAGGAAGCTTATAAGCTTTGAATTTGTACTGCTATTTATATCTCCACCTCCGAAATCAAACCTATTTCTACCTGTAGAAAGCTCTAATCCGGCAGACGGCATTGTGCCATTCATAGGATAAAACAGCGTCGTAGCCGACCAGATAGTAGGCGCTATCAAAAGCCCTATTACACCTACTGTAAGCATAGCCTTTTTGACTTTAAATCCGCCATTTTTAGCAAAAATCATCAATGACAAGACTACTGCCGAACCGATAGAAAGCACTGCAACAGATAACATGATGTACTTCGTAAGATTAGACGTATTGTAGTGGTAGTACAATATTAGAAGCTCCACCAAGCCGTCAGCCACAAGTGATAGAGGCAAAAGCCATGACTTTGCACCGCCTTCTTGGTACATCTCCCACATTGAAACGATGCCTATGCCTGTAAGTGCCGCTATAGGAGGTGCCATCATCGTCAAATAGTACGGATGGAACATGCCTGTGGTAAAACTGAAGTATATAAACACAGGTACAAGCCATGAAATCCACAGTATCAGAGAAAGCTTCCTACCGTCATCAAATGGCCTTTTAAGCCTTTTTCTTAAAAGTTCTGCTAAAAATCCGAAAATAGCCATCGGGAAAAGCCATATTATCTGATCAGACAGGCTGTTGTTTGAAAAAAGCCTCAATACGCTGGCTTTTTCGTCTCCGCCGAACATGCCGCCCATGCCGCCTCTATTGCCATTTGACCTTCCAAAATTGCCGCCTGCAAAATTTGGATTTGGCGCATTTTGCCCATTAAACCTTGGGAAATTACCTTGGTTTGCAGGTGGTGTATTTTGAGTGGCATTTGAACTACTGCCATTCTTAGTAGCGCTTGATACCGTATCTACTGACGTACTTAATTGTGACGTGCCTTGATTAGACTGCCTATTAAATTGACCGTTGAAATCTCCAAAGTTTCTACGGAATTCTCCGCCATTGAAATTTCCTACGCGGCCGCCAAATCCGCCTCCAAAACCTGTATTTCTGCCAAGGCCAAGCCTTTCAAGCCCATTGTGACCTATTATGAGCTCTAACTCCGAGTTGTCTGTGCTGCTGCCTACATAAGGTCTCATGCTTTGAGGAGTCATGTCAACAATGATGGCCCATGAAAGAGATACAATAAGTAAAACAACGGTAGCTAATGACAAATAGCCTATCCTTTTCTTAAAACTTATCTTTGACGCTAAAACGTATGTTATATACACTGCCGGAATTATCATATAAGCTTCCAGCATCTTTACATTGAAGCCAACGCCTACTAAAAATAAGCTTAATAGCAAATACTTAAGTTTACCTGTATCTAAGGCTTTCATAAGGGCTAAAACTGCAAACAAAAGGGTCATAAGCAACATATTGTCAATCGTATTATTTCTGCTGTCTGCCACGAATACAGGTGTTGTGGCCAAAACCAATGCAGCTATAAGCCCTGCTGCCTTGCCAAAATACCTTTTAACGAGGACGTATATTAAGGCTACTGATATTACACCTGCTATGGCCTGTGGCAGCAATATGCTTATTCCGCTAAAGCCAAATATTTTAGCAAAAATGGTCTGTATCCAAAATCCCAATGGAGGCTTGTCTATCGTGACAAATCCTGCAGGGTCGTATGATACAAAGAAAAAATTTTTAAGGCTCATAGTCATGCTTTTTACGCCTGCAGCGTAATACTGATTTGCATACCCTTCGATGCTTAAATTGGTAAAATTTAATATTGCTGATAATAGTAAAATTAAATACAAACCAATAGAATCTTTGTTAAACTTCAATCTTTTCATGGTTCATCCTCCAATCCTTTTTTGCTGTAAGTTAATTAATATAAATTTTGAAAAATTTATCAACACTCACAAATTCCGCTTATCACATATATCATCGATTCATTCCGCTTGTTTGGCTAACGCCGTCTATGCGCTGTGACGGCTTTCGCTTTCGCTCATACGCCAAACTGCGCTACATTCATCGTGATATATTGTGAAAGCTTCATTAATCGTTCGCTTTTGATAAATTTTTCATATTATAAATCCACAATTCCACTCTAATTTCTTGTTATCTCAATATACCCTTAAAATATCTTATAAGTTTCAAATAGTTGTGTGAATTTCGTGTGATTCCATGCCTTCATCAACAATGTGGATCTTATTTAATACAGCCACATCATAAGATACTTTTACAAGATAGACTGCCATCACTACATTTACCAACGAAACTATCATAGGTATAAACCCAAAAGAATTTCTTAAGCTTCCAAACATGACGTAGTACATATTTAAAAAGCTTGTTATGCTGAAACCGACAAAGAGCCCAAAAAGCCTTATATCTTTTATATACAAGAATGCTATTATCGCCAGTGCTACAGCAGGAAAAAGGTATCTCTCATGCATCCCTGTTGAAAATGTAAATACACCTGCGATCTGAATTAAAGCTGATAAAAATGACAATTTGCTGCTTTTTCCTTTAATGTATATAAACCACGAAAATGCCGTCGTTAAAACTATGAATATAAATCCCCATGTGCTGTAGCTGAATACAAACAATTTTAAGCTTGAATTCACATAGTTTGCTCCCAGCAATCCGTAGAAATTGAAGCCATTTACAGATGCGTATGGATACTCTGAAATGGTCTTTTCATACAGCTTAAATATCCACAAAGGATCTTGACCTATGGCAAACGGCACTAAGACTATAACCGCCGTAATCAGCGACGCCACAAAAGCCTTTAAGAAATTTTTTAAACTCCTCTCATTTACAATCTCGAAAAACAAGACCGGCGCAAATATGATTCCCTGTGGCTTCATAAGCACCGCCCCGGTGAAAAACACTGATGAAAGCCCAATCTTTTTCTCTGACAAAAAGTACACCGCTATTATCACCAGCATCGTAAAAAACGAGTCTACCTGTCCCCACGCAGATGAATTTATAAATACGGCCGGATTGAAGATGTACAAAGCTGATATGAATGCACTTATGCTTTTTGTAAAATGCTTATTTGCTATTTTGTATATGATGTACGACGATGCAATATCAGCTAAAATCGATGGAAGCTTTAAAATCACATTGTAGTAATGCGATAGATTTCCGATTGAGGCTACTTTGCCTATTAAGTAAAGCACGTAGATGTAAAGTGGTGGGTAATCACATCTTGGAGTATTTTTATAAAAGTTTAATATGTCCTGCGATGCTGACTGTGCCCAGCTTCTAAAAAGCCCTATATCGCCTGAAAAACCTTCAATTGTTGCAGCTATGTAAAGCCGCATAAAAAATCCTATCAAAAATAGTGCTATTATTGTGAATTTGTCGCTTTGCAAGTCAATCTTAAATTTTTTATTCTTCAAAGCATAGTAGCTTAAAATAAACAGCAAAAACACGATTGCTGCGTATGCCATTATATACACGCCGTACTTTGATGATGTTTCCCTAAATCCCCCAAAATCTCCTCTACTGCGAGGCATCTGCCATTGGGACTGCCCACTTTGTGCATTTCCTTGAGGAAAGTTGCCTCTTTGCCAAACACCTTGATTTGTGTTTCCGCTGCCCCAACTTCTATTTGTGCTGCCTTGTGTGAAACTGTGCTGAAAATTCCCTCTAAAACCTTCTGTACTTCCACTGTAATGGTACAGTGAGTACACATTTAGAATCACAGACAAAGCCAAGACAAATGCCAAGCTGTATTTTACCACCTTTTTACCCATCGCCTTTTCTCCTTTTCTTTTTAATCTGCCTATAAAAAATTATAAGACTTAAATGTTGCAAAAAAATTAAAAAAATGTGTGATTTCTGTGTGAAAAAAAGCAACCAGCATACGCTGATTGCTTTTTTAAATGAGTGTACAATCATATAGACAACTTTTTCTTAACATATTCATACATGGCGTCAATAAAATCAACTGCATTTTGAAATCATCCATAGACTCTTATGCCTTCTTTCTGAACATTTTTGTAAAATGGAAGCATCTCAACGTACTTATTATAAGTCTTAACATTTTGAAAGTACAATGAAACGACAATATTGTACTTTAATGATAAATCAACCATAATATCCGTTATTTTATCATCATACTTTCTCAGATCTTCTTCTTTTTCATCAACTAACACCATAATATCTACATCAGAATCGCACGTAAAATCTCCACGAGCATAAGAACCATACAAAATAATCGCATCGAGTTTCTGATAAAATAAATCTCTCATTCTTTTCTCAATATCAGCAAGCATTTGTTTCATTTTTTTATCATTATATATATTCTTCACAAAAATCACACCTTGCCATTTAATTTTGAAAGATATCCTTCAATTCAATTTCAAATGATTCAAAAATCCTAAACTTTATATTGTCTTCTTCTGAATACACTTCAGGTCTTTTGTATTTGCCATCTTCACCTAAATAGTAAGACAATACAGTTTTTTCATCAGGAAATACGATCCAATACTCTTTTACCCCTGCTTTTTCGTACAAATAGAATTTTTCCTTTAAGTCTCTCTTTAATGTTGAAGGAGAAACTACCTCTATAATCATATCTGGACTTCCTTTACAGCCTTTATCATCCAGCTTACTTGGATCACACACTATCACTATGTCAGGCTGAACTACATTTGTCACATCATCATCGCTAACATTTTCAGCAAACAATCTTACATCAAATGGAGCGCTGTAAACTTCACAAGCCTTTCCTTTTAGATAATTATGGATAGAGGCAAATAATTCTCCTACAACTTTCTGATGCTTCCGCGTCGGTGATGGACTCATATTATACGGAACTCCTTCTATAAGCTCCCATCTCTCATCATTAGTCCAGCTCAAATAATCTTTATATGTGTATTTTATATGTTCATCTTTATCTGCAACTGCCATATTATTTCACCTCTTTTAATAACAAAACTATCCGAATATACTTTATAATAATTATACCACTAATTGTAAATTTAAAACTATTCTTAATCATGACTATAGTTTAAAGGATATTTTATTATGAAGCTTACGCCTTTGTCTCTATTTATAGCTTTTATCTCACCTTTATAAAAGTCTATGATTTTTTTCGATATGGCAAGTCCTAAACCGAAATTTCCCGTCTTATCCTTGTACATCCTATCAAATATATGTTTCATGTGTTTCTCATCTATCTTTGGACCGTCATTGTATATGTCAAGATATGCATACTGCCCGTCTTTTTTAAGTGTCACTTTTATCACTTCGTTGGCATACCTTAAAGCATTGTCAAGGATATTTTCTATGCTGACTTCTATCTTATCCCTATCACCCTTTATTATTACCTCATCTAAGCTTAAATCCCACTCAATATCGCTTTTTATGATTTCAAACCTGCTTATTATGTTGTTCACAAGATCTTTTAGATTTATATAGTCAGTTTTGCTGTCGTTCTCCAGCACATAGTCAAGAGTATTCAAGTAAAGCATCTGGTTTATCTTCTTTTGAAGCCGTATCGCTTCGTCCTTTATTATGCCGGCAGTCTTTTCCAATGAATCGATGTACACACCGTCTATTATGGCATCAGCATGGCTCATTATCACCATAACAGGTGTCTTTAGATCATGTGATATGCTTTGCAAAAACATCTTTTCCTCTTCGTCTGCCCTTTTTAGCTCTTTCTGCATCATATTCATGGAATTTGCCAGCATACCTATCTCGTCTTCTCTGTCTAAGTTTATGGGCTCCTTCCAGTCTTTGTGAGCTATCCTCATAGTGTACTCCTCAAGCTTCTTAAGGGGCTTTGCGATGTATCCAGCCACAATTATAGATGTAAAAAAGCCGATTATGATGAATATTATTCCTACAGCAATGACAAGATAAAGAATGGTATTGTCAACGATGTTTGGCACATACGACACAAGATAAGCTTTGTTAGATGAATCATAATTTACAGTGCTTATTATAAAGAAGTACTCCATGTTGTCATAAACTTCTCTATAAAGCTTCTCATTCATGTTTCCGCCTTTTATAAAGCTGGACATCCAAAGCTTAACCCCCATCGTATTAAACGATGGTGAATGAATATCTGGTGGTGGTTCTCTGTGGTTTATATCTATGATCAAAGGTCTATTGGCTGTATCAAAATCCACAATGAAATTATCTCCGCCTCTTAGATTTCTCAATCTGGAAAAATTGTTGTAGTTTCCGCTGAAATTATTATTATTTTTAAGAAGCATCTCATGGGAAACTTTTAAATCCTGTATCTTGTTGTTTTCTTCTACTCTCCTGTATGCAAAGATATAAAGCATTGACAGGCTGCAGACTATTATAAGTATGACAGCGGTAAATGTCATCCATATCCGCATCGCAAGTGAACGAAATCTAAATATCTTCTTCATGATTTACACACCAGTTTATAGCCGTAACCATATACAGTTTCTATATTTAACTTATCTATTTTCTTCCTAAGCCTTCTTATAGTGTCATCTACAACTCTGTCTGAGCCGAAATAGTCCTCTCCCCAGACGTTATTCAATATCTGATCTCTTGACACGACGATATTTTTATTTTTTACAAGGTAACAAAAAAGCTCATACTCCTTATTCGTAAGCTATATCTCATTATCGCCTAAATAGACAGTCCTTTGCTTCTCACTCAATGTATAATCGCCTACTTGTATAATGTCATCGCTGCCATCTTCTTCTTTTCCGTATATCCTCTCCATAAGCTTATTTGTCCTAATGACAAGCTCACGAGGCAAAAAAGGCTTTGAAAGGTAGTCATCGCTTCCAAGCTCTAAGCCTACCACCCTGTCAAGCTCCTCATTTCTGGCAGACATAAATATGACTGGGGTAGACTTATTGTGCTCCTTTATGGCTTTTATAAGCTCATATCCATCTACATCAGGAAGCATTATGTCAAGTATCCATAGATCAGGCATGTCATTTATTCGCTCCATCGCCGTACTTCCATCAAAAAAGGTAGTGACGCTATAACCTTCCATTTCCAAGTATTTTTGCAATAATATATTTAAGTTTTTCTCATCCTCTACAAGATATATCTTCCTTAGCAACTTAATCACCAGCTTTTACACTATACTAACTTTGTCTATTATTTTATCACATAAATATAACAAATGTTTAAAGAAATTGTGTGAAAAGTGTGTGAAAGTAAATACTCCGATAAGCTTAAAGAGTTCTAATATAATTTATTGACTCTTTTAAAATATCTAATTTTGATGGATCTTTAAAATATTTATAAGCCAATATCGTCACGATAACTAAAAACAACAATCCAAAAAAAGCATCTAAAATTTTTGATATCATTTCTAACACCTTTCTATATACTTTATTCATATTTATCTAAGCTTTTTGTATACATCGTGTTGCCTTCCAACAAATATCAACTTGAAATCCCTATCACTTTCCAACCATCTATCATAAATAGAACCTATACTTACCATTGCATAATCAATCCTATTTTCTTCAATATACTTTTTAAACGATGATTCATTCTTGATATTACCCAGATAAAAAAGATTATTTGAAAGTCCTTCACCGTACAACGGATAAATATATGCGTGAAGAAAATATGCAATATTTTCATTTCTCACGCCTTTTAAAAACGACATATCATCTCCATAAAATGAATTTGCCATATAAGAGCTTCTGTCAAGTATTGGTGTCTTTCTCAACTCATTAAATGTCTCTCTCGACGATATGTTTGCTGGCAAATACCCTTTTATAGAAACTGTAAAACTAAATGTAACTAATGCAATAATAACCAGTGCAACAATTCTTGTAAATTTAATGTTTTGCATAATATAAGATATGGCAACATATCCCAATGCAACAATAAATATAACGTATCTGGACCACCAATTTTCTGATGAAGCTAAAAATAGTATTCCAGTAGAAATGGCGAAAAAAATGTTGACCCACTTTTTATCTATTATTGATTTTAAAATAAATATCAAAATAGCAGGCATCGCTACGATATACCATACAGCGCCAAATCCACCTATACGTGTATCGTAAGAATATCCTTTCAAGAAGTTAAAATTTTCATACCATGAAAAATAAATTTGCTTAAAGTACCCCATGCCCTTCATCTGAGGCAAAAGATTTGGATCGAATATGATTTGCTTAGCTGTACCAAGACCTTTAAATATCGTTATCCCGTGAAAACTTAGTGTAAATGGATAAATAGGATTCCCGTAAAAATACCATGTCCTGTAATACCAAAATGCACCAAGCGTAATTGAGAATAATATGTATATAGTTAGACCGTATATTAAATTTTTATAATTCTCACTTTTTCTATGTTTTATCAAAATGATCGCCAATAATGCCAAAAATATTACTGCATAAATAGGTCCAGAACCTTTCATGCCACTCATAAATGCGACAGTCAGCGAAAGCAAGTATATATACTTTATGCTGAATTCCTTATATATATGTATAAGAAAATTTAATGACAAAATCACCATAACTGAAAATGCAACATCAATATAAGCTGTTTTTGATTGTATAAAAACAATCGGTGTCAGGAAAAATAATAACCCTGCACATAATGAGTAATACTTATCAAGTCCAATTTTTCTCCCTATTCCATAAACACCAATAATGCCGATCAGTGCAAATATCAGTTGCGTTCCATCAACAATAACATCGCTTTTAAAGAATATCATATTCCATAAGAATAATATCTCCGTATTTTTTGGATACCAATTAATCCACTGAGATATGTAATCTTGATGAATATTGAATATCATGCCGTGTTTCATCCATTCAACAGGCCCTACAAGATGATACATAAGCTCATCTGTGCCATATGGCGGATAAATCAATGTTATATAAACCACCCATATCACACCGATTATTGTCATAAATGATAATATTATTAGAAGAGGTCCAAATTTGACATCCTTAAAAAAATTTATTATGGATTTTAGCTTTATATTAAAAGACCAATCCTTCAAATAGAAGCATGTAGCTATAAATAAAACTGCAACAAAAATAAATAAGTATATGGGATAAAGCATTTTAAGCAATATTCCTAGAACTATATTTATTAAAAGAATTTCTGTTATTGAAAAAAGAAAAGACGTAAGTATTTCATCAGAAGTATTACTTAATTTAATCCATTTCGTCCATTTAACGGATGTCATTATTACCAACAACGTCGAAACAATGTATAATATAAGACCTAATGTAAAGCTCATGATATCCTCCTTTTTAGATATACAATATCAAAATGACAGTAATGCAGTATAAAATCCCATTTATAAGAAAAGGTTTGTCCTCAAAAAATGCCAATTCTGGACTGCCTCCAAATGTTTTACTGTCAACAAGATACTGATATCTGAATATACCATATATCACAAAAAGTATCGTTATCATCATGTAATAACCCTTTTCAGCATAAAAAGTATAAAGGGAATACGCTATTATGGTTGATGACGTTACTATTGAAAGCATATTGTCAAGAAGTTTCACACTATATTCATCAAGGACATTTCTATGGCTTTTTGCATTATTATCAAGGACGATAACCTCATTTTTCCTCTTGGTAATTGCAAGAAATAGTGACAATAGAAGTGTACATAGCAGCAGCCACGGTGAACTTGCAACGCCTATTGCCTCTGCACCAGCAATTACCCTCAGTACAAATCCAATAGCAATAACCATTACGTCAATAATGATAATGTTTTTAAGATAAAAAGTGTATGCAAGATTTATTATGAAATAACTTAAAATAATTATACCAAAATTTACATTAAGCATAAATGATAATGCTGATGATGTCAAAACAAGTATAAAAAACAATATAGCCGCATGTCTCTTTTTAACAAGTCCTGATGGCAATGGCCTTAATCTCTTCTTAGGATGTTTTCGGTCTTTTTCAAGATCGGCTATGTCATTTATTATATAGACGCTGGAGGAAATTCCGCAAAACAGTATAAATGCAAATAAAGTTTCCTTAAGTGATAAAACATCAAGCATTTTTTTGCTGAAAATAAGAGCCGCCAAAACAAACACGTTTTTAATCCACTGCTTTGGCCTCATAAGCTTTATTAAACCCTTATATTTGTCTATTGTAGAATACTTTACAGTATGTTCCAATCTCATTTCACCCTTCTTTTAACTTAATAATTAATAATGCACATATTCCTATATATGCAGTGAACATAAGGTTACGGCATTTAATATATAGACAAAAAATATTTCGGTATTTTCATTATGCTATGAATTGAATCTAATTATTAGCCTTAGATCTAAATAATTTATTATAATACTTCTTGCCCTTTGTAAAAAAGTGTACATAAATGCCACTTCTTTCAAAATGTAATTTTGCATCATTTAGATTATCTAAGAACCCATTTGGATCTTTAAAATCCTCCAATTCTACATAGGTATGCCCTATCTCAAATAAAGTATGTGCATCTGTACCACATATCTTCAGTTTACCGTATTTGTCTGCAAAATCATGTGCAAGATTATCATCGTGTGAAAATATATTCCTAGCATTAAATACTTCGACTATATCTATATCATCTATTATTCTGTACAATGCATCTAAGTGTATCTTTGACTTTCTCATCCTGTCAAACGGATGCGGGACACATACAAGTCCCCCTTGATCTCTGATGCGCTTTATTGTCTCATCAATAGATAGCTGAGGTGGTATCTCTTCACTTAAAAAAAGTCCTATAATCTCACCCTCTTGCGTCTTTATTTCCTCGCATTTGATTACTCTGACATCATCGCCAAATAATTTTTCCGCTTCTACTGCACCTTTTAGTGTATTGTGATCGCTTATGGCAACTACATCTATGCCTTTCTTCATAAGACGCCCTTTTAAATTGTGAATCTTTGAAAAACCATCATGAGAATAATTTGTATGAACGTGAAATAGCAGCTTTACCGTATACATCAACCTTTCACAATATATTATTGCATATCAACTTTAGAATATTTATTCAAATAAATTTATCTTCCTCTTGCAATAAGCATTATTCCTAATGCTATAAAAAGCGTCCCTGCTATCTTAAAAGTATTTACGTTCTCACCAAATAATATTATGCTAAAGAGCATAACCAATACAAATCCAAGGCTTGTAAATGAATATGCATAACCTACATCCACTTTTGTAAGAATATAAAGCCATATAACCATGCTTCCGATATAACTCATAATTCCCATTATGACATATATATTAATATATTGAACCAATACGTGTAAAACACTACCTGTCATGCTAATATTTTTTACGCCAAATTTAATGAGAAGCTGTGCTGATGCACTAAGAATGATGCTTAGTAAAATCAAAATAGTTAACATGATAACCTCCAGTGTGATATTATATATTATATTATAGCATAAAAAATCCGGTATCTCATGATACCGGATTTTTTTATCTAACTTATTGAGCGTTTGTTACTGTAACAGTACCTGTTGTTGCATCGTAGTTAACTGTATATCCTAAAGCTTCTGCTAGATATCTAGCTGGGATATATGTTCTTCCTACTGGTTTGCCATTCTGGTCATTTACTGTTGCTTGAACATCCATTGTATCAGTAACAGTTACGCCGTTCTTTGTTATTGTAACTTGGTTTGTACCAAGTACAAACTTAACAACTGTTGTACCTTTTACAAATGTTACAACTGAATGTCCATCTGCACTGTATGCAAAATAGCTTTGTGCACCAAGTGCATCTGCAAGGAATCTAGCTGGTACTACTGTACGACCTGTTGATGTGATGTATGGAGCAGCATCAGCTGTCTTGTCAACACCATTTACTGTGTATGTTGTTGAACCTGGTGTAAACACTACTGTTGCTCGTGTAGCATTACCAACTGTTAATGTCAGATCATTTGTAACACCTGAATCACTAACAGTTATTGAAGCTGGGAATGTTGAGTACAATGTAGCAGTAACTTTACCATTTGAATCAGTTTTTACTGTATTAGTTACATTTGATGCTGTTGAACCAGTACCGCCTAAGAATACAACAGGTGAATTAAATGTCAATGTTGTATCGCTTATTGGATTTTTGTGTACATCATATACTGAGAATGTAACGTTCTGATAGTCATCAGCATTTAATGCTGTCTTATCAGCCGTTATTGTGCCTAATTTTGCTTGTAAATCTGCAACTACAAATGTCTTTTCAAAGCCTTTCATTGTGTCACTTACTTCATATCCATTGCCTACATAATCAGTGTAAGCACCTTCAACTTTTAGATAATCGCCATTAGGAATCTTAACATTATTAAGTGTTATGTTGCCAGTTGTCGAATCATATGATCCGCTTATAGCACTGCCTAAAGAATTAAATGAACCATCAGCATTTTTAACTACGGGTTTTAATCCGTCGCTTGTTACCACAAACCATCCGCCATTTGCGAAGTATTTATTGTCCGGATCAATGTATGAAACATTTGAATCTTTTGTTGAATTATCTGATTTTAATACTGTAAGTCTTACGTATTTTACAAGATCAACTAATAAGTTGCTATTTACTGATTGTGTATTGCCATTCGGCAATTTATCATCAAGTGTAAATGTTACTGTATCATTTATACCAGCTGCTAAAGCATTGTCAGTCGGTTTTACAAGTGTTGATTTAGCTGCTTGTGGTTTTAATGTTACTGTGCCAGAAGCATAATATTGTGCTGGTACACCTGTATAATAATTATAATTCATTGCAGAACCATATACTTTTAATGTATATGTCTTTGATGCAGATAATGGTGGCAATACAACTGACTGATATCCTGTTTGAGTGCTATTCGGTGTTAATGTGAATGTAGCAAGTAAATTGCCATTTTCAAATAATTGAGCATTAACAGGTTGTGTATAATCAGCATTTGATGCTGTTATCGTAGCTGTTTCTGGATATGATTCCAATGGTGCATTATTACCACTTGCAAAGCTTACAGTTGGTGTTAAACCATTGAAATATAAATTTGCTAATGAAAAATCAACGTTAACACTCTTACCATTAACTGTTAAAGTATTTACACCATGATAGGGAACTCCACTTAGATTAGCTATTTGAACTCTTCCATACCTAGCTATATAAAAACTTGGTACTGTTGTGCTCCATCCACTTGTGGATACAACTGCCAATGAACCTGTTGAATTGGGATCTAAACCTATTTTATAAGTATCAGTATTATAAACAGCATTATAAACGGCATTTGATGTTGTGACTGTACTTAAATACTGAGCACCACCTACATTGCTGAATACCAATGTATTATCATCAGCAGTTAATTTAATTTGTTCAGCAAGAGATTTTAAAAATGTAGCATCCTTTACTATATTGCCTTGATTGTTAAGAACCTTAAATTCTAATGTTGTTGTTGAACCTGGTGTTGCTGTATCATTTACAAATACAACTTGATAATCCCAACTTGGAGTTGGAGTTCCTTGGTTAAGATTCGTATTAGACGATGATGTTGAAGTATTTGCTCCGCCCACATATGTGAATGCAAAGCCAGTAACCATTGAAGCCATTACCATTACGAATGTGAGCAATACTGCTACTAACTTTCTGCCTTTTAACATTTACTATACCTCCTATTTATATAAGTGTGTTTTTGAAAAAACTTAAACATATTCTTGGCCTGCCTGCCTTATCTTGCAGAACATCACTCCCCTTCCCGGTTCCTATTATGTAAGGATAACCTTTTATTCGCTATATTGTGCCTATCCTGTAGTCAACTTACAGGTGACTACGGAAAAAGCCTCTTTATCCAAAAGGCTTCTCCTGTAGTCACCTATTATCATCATGTTAAAACTGATTATAATAAGTCCCTTAGGAGATCTGGATCTACTTACAGTTTAACGTTTTTGCTGTCTTTGTTAGTAGCAGTAGACCAATATAGACTCATCTACCTGATAAGCCGTTTGTCAAGGTTCAACTTATAAATCTACCTTCCTGATATAACCACAAGTTTATTATAACAGGTCATTCCCTATAGGTCAATAAGTGTTACCAATTTGTAATAAAACTGTAATATTCGCTTAACATTAGTATCATTACTACAATTAGCCATAAATTATTTTACCATATATCTATTGAAGTTTCAAAAACAATGCTCTGTACATTATGACAGCAAGATTTTCCCTTGTTATGACATCATCAGCTTTGTAAGGCATATCTTTCGTAAGACCAAGCTCATCCGCTTTTTGCATGACGCCATTAGGCCACTTCAGATCTTTATAGTTAAGTGCATTTAAGATAAACCCTAATGCTTGTATGTATGTGACATTCCCTTCTGGGTTAAACAGATTATTCCCAACGCCATGTGCAAAGCCAAGCTGAGTAGCTAAGTTTATATCTCCCAATGCCCAGTAATTTTTTGGCACATCTTTGAAAGTTGAAGGAGTTGTCTTTAACTTCTCTGCTAAGCTACTGTAGCCCGTAAGTCTATTTATGAATACAGTCATCATTGCACGTGTAACAGGCTTACCAACGCCAAAAAGTCCTCCGCCTATGCCTTGTGTTATATTGAGATCTGATAGATAATTTACAGCCTCAGCATATGGTGCATCTTGCTTGACATCTGAAAAAGATGCAGAATATGAAACAGTTGAAAGGCCAGTACTTATAAGGAAAACAATAATAATACAAGATAAAACAATCTTTTTAAAAATTTTTACATTCCTCCTCCCTCTATCTGCTGAGTTCTACTTGAGTTTGTACCATTATTTCAAACATTCTTTTCCACGGATATTTAACTTCTACATCAACTTTTTTTAATCTCCTCCCCATTAACGTCTTCCCAACATATACTTTTTTTAATTCTTCTAATATTGGATTCATTTCTTTTGATAGTTCTTTATCTGAAGATTTTATATCTATGTCGTCAGAACTCATGCCATTACTTTTCGCCCACTTATACATCTTATTTCTAACTACAGCTTGATATGCATAATCATCTGCCATCCGTATAAATGAAAATGTCGCAAAACTTCTTATAGCTTCATCTTTTTTATATATAGGAAGAAACTTTTTGTCAAGGATAGCTTTTAAAGCCATCTCAGATATAACTGTACCTATTGCATTGCTGGGAGTATTCCATCCAGCATATGAAATTTCAAGTGGATTATACTTTAATATCGCATCTACAACTTTCTCATCTGCCATATTAATATATGCAACATCAGCTATCCCAAAATTTTGTCCTATATTTTTATATTTATCTATGTCGCTTTTTATTCCTAAATTTTTATTTGTATGTATGTATAGTATTAATTCGCCATTGGTATCGGTTTTTCCTCCTATAAAATTAATTTTTTCTTCAACAATTTTTTTAAGGTCTGCACCTTCATACGGCAAAATGATATTTTCAGGATTTTTGACATCATAAACTACGTGAAATCTAGGCCTCTGCTTGTAATACTCATTTGCAAGCTTTGCTGTTATCTCCATACCAACTTCATCTGCTCCATGAAGCATGTACACTTTATCAGTTATGCCATGACTTTCTACGTATTGGCTTAGCTTCCTTGATACCATGTTTGTCATGCTGTATTGTGATGTATCGTCATTACCTATCACCAATGTCTTTATATATCCATCTTTTGTCCAATCAATAAGCTTTTGGTTTATTGCATCATTTATCTCAAAAAGATTATTGTAGTTCTTTATCAAATCTGTCGGTATACCACTCTCTATCTTCTCAAGCTTTTTTACATCGCTTTCTCTATGATAAAGGTCAACCATGTCTTTTAACTCCGAGAACTCCACAATTTGCTGATTGTATTTTATATATTCAGGATCACTAAATTGTGTCGGTTTAAGCCTAGGTATTACAGAAAAGATAATTATATTTTTATCTTTATTCTTTTTTATAAAATTGTAAAGAGTCAAAAGCCTTTTTTTATAATCATTGTAGTTTTTAATATCGCGTGATGCTATAAGTCCGCCATTTATGTACTGCTGCACCGATATGACTATCGCATAGACATTATCTTTAGAGGCTTCCTCATTAAGCCATTTTTTAAGTGCCTCAAAATCTCCGGGCTTCGTATAATCATCAAGGACATTTTTTGGCGGCAAAATCAAGTTTTTGCCCCACATTTTTGTGAGTATTGAAACATTTTGTGTATTTACAGGTCTACTGTCCAATGGAACAAATATTATATTATCATCCAAAGCAAAACTCTTTCTAATATAGTTACAACCAGATGACAAAAGCAAAGTGCTAAAGATGAGAAAAATTGCAATTATCTTTTTAAACACGCAAATCCCTACCTATTTTTACCTACATTATAATGTCACAAAAAATAAATTTCAACAACTTTTATTTAACATCCAATATCATAGCATCATTTGCCTATGACAACAGTCGCAAATTTGTGCTTTTTAAGAAACTTCGCAAAGAAATACGATATTGCATAGATCATAATAAATATAAACAATATATAAATATCGTATAGATATTGATTGCCTGTATTTAAAAAGTGGTTTAGCACATCTAAAAAGAGCGGATGGGACAGATATATACCAAACGAAAGCTTACCTGTGCTTGCCAATAAACCGCTTAAAGCATGGTAATTCAATATTTTCGTTGACAGCGCAAAAAAGAATAATGATGCTAAAAGCGTAAATACATAATAATAAATATTGTACAGATTAGAATCTATTTGTTTATTTGCGAATACTTTTAATGATATATCAATAAAAAGATAGCCAAATACAATTACAGCAAAAAACGAATTAAGCAATTTTTTATGGTAATATTTTCCCCACTCACGTATGTTTTCACCAATATACATACCTGCAATTATAAATGATATATAAGTTATAAAAAGAAGGCTAGAATTTTGAAAAAATTTGCTTATGAAGTATCTATAAACTAATACATCTACTATCTGAAATAACACAATAGACAACACAACCGTATGTATGTTTTGGCTTATGAACCTGTATATATAAAGCAGTATTGGAAATAAAAGATAAAGTTGTACTATTATCACTATAAAGTAAAGATGGTAGAACATACCTCCAAAGAAGAGATTTTCTACTGTCAATATGGATTTCAAAGGCTCATTATATACTACATACAAGTAAATGCCGTATATCATTGTCCAAACGATATATGGCAATAATACGTTTTTAAACCGTTTCTTGTAAAATAATTTCCAATCATCCCCATCGCTATAATTGTACATAAGAAGCATAGATGACGCAAATATAAAAGCTGGAACTGCAAACTGTGAAAACCTGTTTAGCACAGCAAATATGATATAAGATAAAGATGATTTGTCAAGATCCGATACAGCAATGCCTGTCGTATGTATCATCAAAACCGCTATTATAGATATGCCTTTAAGTATATCAATCTCGTCTATCCGTGATTTTGTCATTAATCTCTCTCCTTGATTTTTATCTCATTCAGCCCTTTCAAATAATCGTCGTAAAAAAATTTCATTGTTATTCCATAATCACCGTAAAATTTAAAAACATTTTCTTTAAAATCGGCTAATTTTAAATAATCTCTGCAATACAATAGATCGCCTGTATAGATTACCTTATGTTTAAACTCAAGAGATGCTTTGTTTAGATTTATTAAATCTATATCATCTGTGCCTAATATTTCTGAAAATTTTACTTCTAATGAAAGCTCATCATTAAGGCTTGGCATACGTTCATATAAAACAGCAAAATCAATGTCACTATTTTCATTTTGATATTCCGTCCCATACGATCCAAAGATATACAAAGCTAATATATTCGGATTTTCTTTTACATAATCTACAAGCAAATCAATCTGTTTTTTTATATTTGTTAAATTTCTCATAACTATCACCGTTTACTAATTTTCATTGTCATTATATCACAAAAAAGGTGCAAATCAAAAAAAGGACCCGAAAGCGGATCCTTTTACTTTATTGATAATGCTGCAGCTATAAAATCTCTGAATAATGGGTGCGGTCTTAATGGCCTCGATTTAAACTCTGGATGGAATTGGGACGCTACAAAGTATGGATGGTCTTTTACTTCTATTATCTCTACAAGCCTATCATCTGGCGACAAACCTGATAATACCAGTCCTTTTGATGTTAGAAGCTCCCTGTATTCATTGTTAAACTCGTACCTGTGCCTGTGGCGTTCATATATAAGCTCGTCTTTGTAGGCATCGTAAGCTTTCGTGCCTTCCTTTAACTTGCATGGATATACGCCAAGCCTCATTGTGCCACCTTTCTCGTCTATATCTTTCTGTTCAGGCATAAGGTCTATAACAGGGTATGGTGTGGCACCGTTAAACTCTGTAGAATGGGCGTTTTTAAGTCCTGCTACATTTCTTGCAAATTCTATTACTGCACACTGCATTCCCAAGCAAAGCCCTAAGTACGGTATCTTGTTTTCTCTGGCGTACTGGGCGGCTCTTATTTTGCCTTCTACACCTCTATCGCCAAATCCTCCAGGCACCAGGATGCCTTTTGCACCTTTTAAAAGCTCATCAACCGTATCGTCATTTACATTCTCAGAGTTTACCCACCTTATCTTCACATTGGCGTCGTTGTATATACCGGCATGTCTTAACGATTCTACAACGCTTATATACGCGTCGTGCAGCTCAACGTATTTGCCGACTAAAGCTATCTCTACTTCTCTTTTTAGATTTTTCTCTTTTTCAACAAATGCTCTCCATTCCTTAAGATCAGGCTCACCAGCCGGCAGATTAAGCCTATTTATGACGTATTCATCTACTTTTTGCCTGTCAAGTTCCAATGGCACTTCATAGATGGAGTCTACATCGATATTTTCGATGACAGCATCTGGTTTTACATTGCAAAACATACCAATCTTTTCTTTTATGTCATCTGTAAGAGGAAATTCTGTCCTGCAGACGATCATGTCAGGTTGTATGCCAATAGATCTCAATTCTTTTACGCTGTGCTGCGTAGGCTTTGTCTTAAGTTCACCAGTCTTGCCTAAATGTGGTACAAGCGTAACGTGTATAAACATGACATTGTCTTTTCCTTCTTCAACACCTATCTGCCTTATAGCCTCTAAAAACGGCAGGCTTTCTATATCACCTACAGTACCACCTATCTCCACGATGACACAATCCACATTTTGCTCTTTTCCTACTCGCCTTATCCTGTCTTTTATCTCGTTTGTAATGTGTGGTATTACCTGAACCGTAGCTCCTAAATAATCGCCTTTTCTCTCCTTCGATATTACTGACCAGTACACCTTTCCTGTCGTTATATTACTGCTCTTCGTAAGGTTTATGTCTATAAATCTTTCATAATGGCCAAGATCTAGGTCCGTCTCTGCACCGTCTTCTGTGACGAATACTTCTCCATGCTGGTATGGACTCATTGTCCCAGGATCTATGTTTATATATGGATCGCATTTTATCACCGCCACGCTAATGCCGCGGCTTTTTAATAGCCTCCCTAATGACGCTGCTGTTATTCCTTTGCCTAATGATGACACAACACCGCCCGTCACAAATATATACTTTGACATCGTCTCACCTCATCTTTTATTTTATCTTATATCGTGCATTAAATGCGTTTAATTAAGTGAAAGGCATTAAAAAAATCTCTATTCTTAAAAATAGAGACTCTTATCCCTTTAATTTTTTGATAGTTTTTTTTAATTTTCTTCGATAATGACTCATCAAAAACACCCCAAAAAAAATAAATACTTTTTTATTATATATGAGATTTTTTTGAATGTAAAGGGGGTTGAAAAATAAAATAATGTGGTATAATATATATAGACAAATTTAAAACCTGTGGACACTTTGCATAGAAAAAGGTGAGGCCGTTACCCTCACCTTTTTCTCGACTATGTACATATCACTTCGTGTACCACTTAATTATTATCTCTAATAATTTAAGCAGTATTTCCGCGACTTTGTACCAGTCTATTTGGCGGTTTTCTCTCCGCCTTCTGCTACCTGTGGACACTTTGTCACCTCCTTTCTTGGAGGCTACCATTATTATATCATACGTTTTTACCTGTTATTGCAATGTTTTTACTGAAAAATGTTTGAAAAATAAAATAATGTGGTATAATATATATAGACAAATTTAAAACCAGTGGTCACAATGTTATAGAAAAAGGTGAGGATGGTACCCTCACCTTTTTCTCGACTATGTACATATCACTTCGTGTACCACTTAATTATTATCTCTAATAATTTAAGCAGTATTTCCATGACTTTGTACCAGTCTATTTGGCGGCTTCTTTTCCGCCTTCTTTTGCCACCAATGGTCACAATGTTCACCTCCTTTCTTGGAGGCTACCATTATTATATCATACGTTTTTACCTGTTATTGCAATGTTTTTACTGAAAAATGTTTGAAAAATAAAATAATATGGTATAATATATATAGGCAAATTTAAAACCAGTGGTCATTGTTTATAGAAAAAGGTGAGGCTGCTACCCTCACCTTTTTCTCGACTATGTACATATCACTTCGTGTACCACTTAATTATTATCTCTAATAACTTAAGCAGTATTTCTGTGATCTTGTACCAGTCTATTTGGCGGTTTTCTCTCCGCCTTTTGCCACCAGTGGCCATTGTTTCACCTCCCTTCTTGGAGGCTACCATTATTATATCATACGTTTTCTTGAGTTATTGCAATGTTTTTGTTTTGATATTATAATTAGTTTATCAATGTAAAGGGGGAAAATATATGCCATCAGATTATCACGTACACATAGAAAGAGGACCGTACACGATTGATTGGCTTAAAAAATTTGTAGATACGGCATTTGATAAAGGCCTTAAAGAGATAGGCATATCAGAGCATGGATACAGATTTGATAAAGGATACGATGCATTTGGAAGCGACGGCTTTAGAGGGGAATGGATTAAAAAGTACAACGGTCAAGACATAGATGAATATGTATCGCTTATAAATGAAGCAAAGTCTATGGGACTTCCTGTAAAATTAGGCATAGAAGCAGACTATATACCAGGCAAAGAAAAAGAGCTTATGGATTTCTTAAAGCCATATCCATGGGATTATGTGATAGGCTCCATCCACTGGATCGATGACTGGGGCATAGATCTTGATGACTGCCTTGATATCTGGGAGTCCTGCGATGTGGACTCTGTGTATTTAGAGTATTTTAATATGGTTGAAAAAATGGCTGAAACGGGTATCTTTGACTTTATAGGCCATATCGATTTGGTAAAAATTTTTAAGTACAGACCGACGCCAATGGTTTATGATAAAATAGAAGAAAATATTAAGAATATAGCAAAGATCGGAATAGCTGTGGAAGTTTCAACAGCAGGTTGGAGAAAACCTGTAGGTGAAATATATCCATCTAAAGAGATAATGTCAATGATTAAAAAGTACAATATCCCTATTCTTGTAAACTCTGATGCACATACGCCGGAAGATGTGGCAAGAGATTTTGACAAAGCATATAATTATGTGAAATCATTTGGGATTGACACACTTAATTATTTTGACAAGAGAAAAAGAATACCGTACAAGATATAAAATATACGCTAAAAGGATAAGCATAAGCTTATCCTTTTGCCGTATATAAAAACCCCTATCCCCATAAAGCAAAAAGCCGCAGTAAAGACTACGGCCGGTTGCACCACTATCTCCGCATAACCCAGGTGCCCAGATACAGGTTATGCTTCACAGAATCCTATATATTTTGTTTATATTTCTAATATTCGACATAAAACATAATTTTCCTTCTTTGATAAAAAATTTTTTTTACACTCAAAGCTATAAAATGTGCATAGTGTACATAATATACATAATATGATATAATGGGAGGTGATAGGGGGAATGAATAAGATGTTTACAGTTAATGCTACAGATGTACGCAAAGAATGGGCAGATTTCATCAATTCAGTTGTTCGGGAAAAACCTAAAATTATAAAGCGAACAAAGGATTACGTCTTTGTTTCTAATATAGACATGATTAAAGAAATGTTAACAGCTTATACATTTACAGCAAATGTTCTAAATGAAGATGATGGTACTGTAACAATTTCTTTAAATGAAATCGACATTGTTGTCAATGGCAAAGACGAAAATGAAGCATTAAATTTACTTGTTGCTGACATGATTGAATATGCAGAAGACTTTTATAACGATTTTCAATATTGGTATTCGGCTCCCAACCGTAGAGAACATCTACCTTATGTATTAAATATACTGCTACAAGATAATCCTGAAGGAGTTAAAAAGCTTATTAAATGCCAACATGGAAGGAATTAAAGCGCTTTTTAGAAAGAGACGGTTGGGAATTGTATAAAAAAACAGATCATTACTTTTATATAAAGCGGGATAAAGATGGAAATATACGACGCACAAAGGTTTCAATGGGTAGCGGCGAAATAAAGAAGCACTTATGGCAAGAGATCTTAAAAAAGCAATTACAAGTTACGGAAGAATATTTTAATAGCAAGATATAAAAAAATCTCCCATTCGAATGGGAGATTTTTTTATATCAGATTTTTCACTGCCTTTGCCCTCAATATGCTATTTAGTTTGTTTAATGATTCTACGGCTTCAATAGGGATTTCTCTATCTGTATTAACGATCATGAGAGCAGTCCCGTCGTTTTTATTGGGACTTACATGCATGGAAGATATGTTTATGCCAAAGTCCCCCAATACATTTCCGATGTGTCCAATTACACCTGGCACATCTTTATTTTTAACAAAAAGCATGTACTCTGTAGGCTCAAAGTTAACCCTGTGCCCCAAGTATTCTACGATGCGTATTTCATCGCCATACGTTGTCCCTGAAAATTTATAAGATTCTCCTTTTGTGTCAATCACATTTATGGTGACAAGGCTTGAATAATGATCTATTTCTTCTATCTTGCCATCTATTACTTCTATCCCCATTTCCTTTGCTCTTAGCCTTGCATTCACAATGCTTATGCCTTCTTTCAATGCAGGCTTTAAGAGTCCTTTCAAGGCGTGAAGCGTGACGACTTCAGTGTTTAGACCGGATATTTCTCCTCTGTATATTATCTCTACCGTTTTTGCAGGCACATCGCTTATTTGATAGTAAAGTGAACCCATTGCTTCGCAAAGCTTCATGTATGGCTTCAATTCTCCAAATTCATCGGCTTTTACATCAGGAAGGTTTACTATGTTGCCGTAAAGTTTTCCACTTAATGCCGTTATCACTTCTTTTGCTACAGATATGCCTACATTGTTTTGAGCTTCTACAGTTGAAGCACCTAAATGTGGTGTCACAACTACATTTGGAAGCTCTAAAAGCTTATTGTGAAAGTCCTGCTTTTCCCTGTCATAAGATGGTTCAACTTTAAACACATCCAGTGCAGCCGCAGCAACAATCCCTTCTTTGACTGCATCGTACAAAGCTTCTTCATTTATAAGTCCGCCTCTTGCGCAATTTACGATTCTCACGCCTTTTTTGACTTTCTTAAATTCCTCATGGCTTATTATGTCAATTGTCTCCTCCGTCTTTGGTGTATGGATAGTTATAAAATCAGATTCTTGCAAAAGCTCATCAAATGATACTTTTCTTACGCCAAACTTTTCAAAGCGGCTGTCTGGTATATACGGGTCATACGCAATGACTTTCATATCAAATGATGCAAGCCTTGTAGCAACTAACGATCCTATCCTGCCAAGTCCGATTATGCCTACAGTCTTTCCGCTTAGCTCCACACCTTTAAATTTGTTTCTGCGAAAGTCACCGTTTTTTGCGCCAATATACGCTTGTGGTATATTTCTGGCAATAGATAGCATAAGCCCAATCGTATGCTCTGCAGCCGATATGATGTTGCCTTCAGGAGTATTTACGACAATTATGCCTTTTTCCGTTGCTGCCAAAAGGTCTATATTATCGACGCCATTGCCTGCCCTTCCTATTACTTTTAAATTCTTTCCCTTTGAGATAAGTTCTTTATCGACGTTTGTGACACTTCTCACGACTATTGCATCGTAATCGCCTATGATTTCTAAAAGTTCTTCTCGCGATAGATCCAGTTTAAAGTCCACATCCGCATGATTCTTAAGGTACTCCAAGCCGCTTTCGGCTATTCTCTCCGTCACCAATACTTTCACAATAAATCCCCCTTAAATAAAATTAAGATAAATCCGATAATGCGCTTTTTAGTGCATCAAACGTCAAGTCAAGCATTTCATCTGTGACATAGCCCATGTGGCCAATCCTGATTATCTTGCCTTTTAAATGCCCTTGTCCACCTGTCACAAGCACGCCTTTTTCTGACATGTGGTTTATTATATCTCCAGCTTTATATCCTTCTGGCACTTCTATTGCCGTCAAAAGATCTGACGATATGGCCTCGTCTGGGAAAAGCTTAAGCCCCATGTCTTTTACGGTCTTCCTTACTTTTTCGCCGATTAAGTGCTGATTTTTGTATACTGTGTCCATACCTGTGCTAAGAAGCATGTCTGTGGCTTTTTTTACAGCCATCACAGTGGAAACTGCTGGTGTATATGGATTGTCCGGCTTTTCGTTTTGCACGCCTTTTCTCGCTTTTTTAAGGTCAAAATAATACTTAGGAAGATCAGACTCCTCTGCCATCTGCCACGCCCTCTCGCTTAATGCAACAAAGCTTAATCCCGGCGGAGACATGAGGCACTTCTGTGAACAGGTGATAACCGCATCCAGTCCCCATTCATCCATGTCGAGAGGTATGCCGCCTAATGAGCTTACAGCGTCGACTACCATAAGCGCACCGTACTTTTTGGCTACATCAGCTATTGATTTTACGTCATTTGTGACGCCTGTTGACGTCTCATTCTGCGTCACAATCAAAGCCTTGTACTTATGTTTTTTCAAGGCATCGTCTAAAATGTCAAGATGGACTGCATTGCCCCAACCAAAATCGATAATATCAGAATCAAGTCCGTAAGCTTTTGTAATGTCGTAAAACCTCTCTCCAAAATGGCCTATGCTGGCCACCAAGACTTTATCGCCTCTTTTAAAGAGATTCGCCACGACGGCTTCCATGCCACCTGTACCAGATGACGTCAGCGTCAACACATCCATACTTGTTTTAAATATCTTTTTAAGATTTGAATTAAGATCTGAAAATAATTTAAAATATTCCGGCGTCCTATGGTGATACGGCTGAAGGTGGCATACGTCCAACACTTCCTTTGGTACCATAGTAGGTCCCGGTGTCATGAGAATCCTATTTTTCATAAGCTTCACACCTTTTTAAATATTTATTTAATATGATAAACTATTAAAGAAAAAAATGCAATAGTAAAAAACAAATGTCTACTATAAGTAGACATTATGATATGTATTAGTTTACCTTATACAAATTTAAACAAATAAGCGGATTATGTCCTCCATCCTGTCAGATATAAGCCTTTTGGCATCATGCATGGCTTCATCTATCGTCATAGGTCTATCCACTATGCTAAACAAAGCTGTAACACCTATTTTATAAAGCTCTTTGTATCCATAGCCTAAACCGCCTGAGAGGATTATGACTTTCTTGCCATATTTTTGGGCAATCGTGGCTATACCTGCCGGCGCCTTGCCAAACGCAGTTTGAAAGTCTGTGTTGCCTTCGCCTGTTATGACTATGTCGCAAGACTTTATCTTTTCCTCCAGTTTGGCAACCTCCATCACTATCTCTATGCCAGGCCTCATCTTGGCATTTAAAAATGCTATCAAGGCAAACCCCAATCCTCCTGCTGCGCCAGCACCTTTTGTATCTTTAAAGTCCTTTCTAATCGTCTTTTCTACGACTTTTGCATAGTGGTATAAGTTCTTATCAAGGATATTTACCATTTCAGGTGTGGCGCCTTTCTGAGGGCCGTAAACGTAAGATGCACCGTTTTTGCCGCAAAGGGGATTAACTACATCTGATGCCACTGTGAAGCTGCTTTCGTATATCCTCTTATCCAAGCCGTCTACGTCTATTTTCTTTAACTTTGAAAGATTTCCTCCACCATAAGGTATGTCCTTCCCGTCTTCATCTAAGAGCTTCGCTCCTAAAGCCTCCATCATGCCTGCACCGCCGTCATTTGTGGCGCTGCCGCCTAAGCCTACGATGAACCTGCGGCATCCTTCGTCAAGGGCTTTTCGTATAAGCTGTCCTACACCGTACGTAGTAGTGACTAAAGGATTTCTCATGTCATCTGGCACAAGGTTTAAACCAGACGATGCAGCCATCTCTATGACCGCTGTGCCATCATCTAAGATTCCAAAAAAGCTTTTTACAGTATTGCCAAGAGGGCCTATCACTTCTGTTTCTATGATTTTCCCACCTGATGAAGAAATCAATGCGTCTACTGTGCCTTCTCCGCCGTCAGCTATAGGCACTTTTATAATCTCAGCATCTACAACTCTTTCTATACCTTCCGTCATAGCCTCTATGACTTCCTTTGATGACAAACTTCCTTTGTAGGAGTCAGGCGCGACTAATATCCTCACTGTCTCACCACCTGTTTTAACGAAATATCTTTTCCATAATAGTAAATGTTTTGATAAGAAGACAATTTTGGATGGGTGAAGCGACTTGTTGGAAAGCGATAACTAAACTTGGCGAGATCGACGAACGAAAGCAGGGTCGAAGCCAAGGATGGCTGAGACGGGCACTTGAGGCATGGACGCCGAATGTGCCCGGAACCCTGCTGAAGTTCAAGATAGAGCTTTAGTTTAGTCGCTTTTCAACTCTGAGAGCGAACGAATCAAAATTGTCTTCTCTCATCTATTGTTGATTTAAAAGCTCAATGGCCTTGTCAAGCTGTGCATCGTTTTGAAGTGTCAAGCCGTAGAAGTACGAAAGTGCATCGACAGTGCCTCTATCCATGACACCTGTTGCTGGAATGCCTGCGTACTTTTGGAAGCTTATAAGTGCATCGTACGTATCATTGCCAAAGTACCCATTTGGCTCACCTTTGTAGTAGCCTAAAAGGCTTAAGTACGACTGCAAAAGCTCTACATTGTATCCCGTATCGCCTTTTTTCACATCATCTGTGTATATAAGCTGAGGCAAAAACACTCTGCTGTCCTTCACTTCCACATCAGGTTTAAGCCCTACTCCGTTTATGGAGCGGCCAGATGGAAGCAAATACTTAGCGATTGTAAGCTTCATGCCACTGCCATCAGAAAATGGAAATACCTCTTGCACTGTCCCTTTGCCATAGGAATTTTCCCCTACAAGGATTCCGGCTTTTGTGTCTTGTATTGCGCCAGATAGTATTTCCGCAGCAGATGCAGTGTTTCCATTTATGAGAACTGCTATCTTGTACTTAGGGTTTTTCAAGTATGAATAGTACGTCTCATTTCCGCCGTTCATAGCCACCGTTACAACAGGCCCTGCAGGCACAAAGAAATTAGCCACATCTACAGCCTCTTGAAGATACCCGCCAGGATTATCCCTTAAGTCTATGACAAGCTTATTTATATTGTTTTGATCCATATAGTCAAGTGCTTTTGCTACATTGTCATAAGTATTTCCGTTAAACTCACTTATGCTTATGTACCCAACACCGTTTATTATCTTGTATGTGACAGGATTTATGCTTATTACATCCCTTACAAGCTTGTACTCTAAAGTCTTTCCGTTTGCAAGAAAGTCGATAGTTACAGTTGTTCCCTTATCACCTTTTATGAGGTTTGTGACGTCTGCTATGTCCATGCCTTTTACGTCTTTACCATCGACAGATTCTACTATGTACCCGCTTTGTATGCCTGCCTTATAGGCTGGAGAACCTTTTATAGTAGATACTACCACTATGTCCTGTCCTCTTTCTTCTACTTCCAAGCCGACTCCTGTAAATGTGCCTGAAGTAGATTCCATGAAGGAATCCATCTCATCTTTTGTGAAATACGTGCTGTACTTATCAAGTGAAGATAGTATGCCTTGTATGGCACCTTGTTCCATCTGATCGTACGTAACATCACCTGCATAATTTTCTTTTATAAACTGCATAAATGAGCCTAAATCATTTAGATAGCTGCTTATGTCGTCTTGTGTTGCTGTTGCGGCAAAAGCCACCATAGGTGCAGATAAAACAAGTGTCAATACGATTACAAATGCCATAAAAATTGATAAATGCCTCTTCATAAGATAGCCTCCTTAAGAATAATTTACCTTAATTATATCACAAAATTTTTGCTGAATTACATAAATACGAAATAAAGGCCTAATATTAGACCTTTATATGATTGTAGCGCCGTCATTGTCGCACTTTAACTTATAAACGCTACACTCTATGTTTCTATCTTTGTACACTTTCTTTATGGCTTCCTCCACGCGGCTTAAGGCACTTTTATCGACCATAGCCATCATGGTAGGTCCTGCACCGCTTAAAAATGCAGCATAAGCTCCTTTATCCAACGCCTCCTCTATTACGTAGTACATCTCTTTAATGAACTCTTTTCTGTACACCTGATGAAGCATATCCTGCGAAGCATATTTAAGCAAATCATATCTGCCTGAAAATATGGACGCCGTAAAAAGGGATGATCTTCCCACGTTAAATACTGCGCTTCTAAATTCGATGATAGACGGCAACACGCCTCTTGCCTTTGAAGTCAAAAGCTCTCTTTTAGGGTAAAAGGCCAAAAACGCAATATTATCGTCCAACTCTTTTTTTACAAAATAAGTCTTTTTCCCATCAAAAGTAGCCACATTGAAGCCGCCGTTTAAAGCAGGCGATACGTTGTCAGCATGGCCTTCCATCGATGAGGCTATATCTAATAATTCATCGCGGCTTAAAGGACTTCCGATTAAGGCATTTGCAGCTACAAGGCCGCCTACTATAGCCGCTGCACTGCTTCCCAAACCACTTCCCGTCGGAATGCCATTTTTAGACTTTATGTAAAGCCCATCTACAGAAATATTGGCTTTGTCAAAAATTTTCTTGGCTGCTTTGTAAATCAAATTTTCTTCGTTCCGTTCTATATTTAAAATGCCTTCCCCTTCAACATCAATTTCAAGTTTATGGCCTTTTATCTCCATGTAGATTTCATTGTAAAGATTTAGCGCAATACCCAGGCAGTCAAATCCAGGGCCTAAGTTAGCTGTAGATGCAGGCACCCTCACGCAGACAGACTTAACCATATATTGCACCTTCTAATGATTTTAAGTCAGCATCCACAGTCTTTACGCCTTTCCCACCCAAATTTATGGCTGTATCAGGATCTTTAAGCCCGTTTCCTGTCAAGACGCAGACGACAGTATCTCCCTCTTTGAAAAGACCCTCTCTGTACTTCTTTATGACGCCTGCAATAGAAGCACATGAGGCAGGCTCTGCAAAAATCCCTTCCCTCTTAGCAAGGTACGAGTACGCCTCTAATATCTCATCGTCCGTCACCTTGTCAATAAGGCCACCTGATTCGTCCCTTGCAGCGACAGCTTTCTGCCAACTGGCTGGATTGCCGATTCTTATAGCTGTGGCTATCGTCTCAGGATGCTCAAATACCCTGTTTTCTACGATAGGTGCTGCGCCTGCCGCCTGAAATCCTATCATCTTAGGCAGACTATCGATCATGCCATTGCGGTAATACTCTTTAAAGCCCATCCAATACGCCGTAATATTTCCTGCATTGCCAACAGGAAGTGCCAGATAATCAGGAGCCTTCTTAAGCGTATCGCATATTTCAAACGATGATGATTTCTGCCCTTCCAACCTGTACGGGTTTATGGAATTTACTACGGTTATAGGGTGCTTTTTAGATATCTCCCTGACGAGGTTTAATGCGTCATCAAAATTGCCGTTTATGGCGACGACTTCTGCACCATAAGCTATCGCCTGAGCCAGTTTGCCTAATGCTATCTTTCCACCTGGAATCAGGACTACGCATTTAAGTCCGGCCTTTGCCGAATAAGCAGCCGCCGATGCAGACGTATTGCCAGTAGATGCACAGACGACAGCTTGTGAGCCTTCCTGCTTTGCCATAGATACAGCTACCGTCATGCCTCTATCTTTAAAAGAGCCTGTAGGATTTAGACCTTCATACTTTAAGTAGATCTTTAGCCCCGGAAAATCCTTCTCGATGTTTTCAGCTTCTATAAGGGGTGTATTTCCTTCTTTCAGCGTGATTATGTTCTCATCGTCTATTTTAGGCATATAGCTTCTGTACGACTTTATTATTCCATCCCATTCCATCATTCTTCCCCCTCTACTCTTATTACGCTGGCGACTCTGTCAACCTCTTTTAGTCTTTCTATTTCATCCAATGCATCAAACAGATTCTTTGTCAAGGCATTGTGGGTTATAAGGACTATCTCAGCATATTCTCCCAATACCTCTTTTTGAACGACAGACACTAAGCTTATGCCTTCCTGCCCTAAAACTCCTGTGACTTTGCTCATGACGCCAGGTTTATCAAGTGCTATTATCCTTATATAGTATCTGGATACTGTATCCACGATGTCTTTCATCACTGCATCATCATAGCCGTTTTGAGTAGGTATGTGATTTGCCACATCTATGACATCGGCCACAACTGCACTGGCTGTAGGCATCATGCCGGCGCCTTGTCCGTAGAACATAAGCCTTCCAACCGCATTGCCTTCCACCAAGATGGCATTGTATACACCGTTTACCCCATTTAGCGGGTTTTTCTTTGATATCATGACAGGATGTACCCATGCTTCCAACTTTTCATCTTCGTCAAGCCTGCCAAAAGCTATAAGTTTAATGGTAAAGCCCAATTCATCGGCGTACTTTATATCCTCTTTTGATATGGTCCTGATGCCTTTTGTATATATATTATCAGGCATGACGTACTTGTTAAACGAAAGTGTGCAAAGGATGGCAAGCTTTCTTGCAGCATCAAACCCATCCACATCGTCTGTAGGGTCCAGCTCAGCATACCCTTTCTGCTGTGCCTCTTTCAATACTCCTTCAAAGCTTAGCCCCCTCGACTTCATCTCTGTCAATATATAGTTGGTGGTTCCATTCAAGATCCCTTTTATCTCGTGTATCTTGTTGGCAGCAAGGCAGCTTTTCAAAGGCCTTATGATAGGTATACCTCCACCTACTGACGCCTCGTAAAGGAGGTTTACGTTGTTTTCATCTGCCAGCTTTATAAGCTCTTTGCCATGTTTTGCAATGACTTCTTTGTTGGCTGTAACGACATTTTTGCCTCTTAATATGGCTTCTTTCATGTACTCCAGTGCTGGGTGCTCTTTCCCCATAACTTCCACAACCACATCTATCTCTGGATCATCTAAGATGTCGTAGGGATCTATGGTTATTTTGCCCTGTGCTTCTTTGATCCTTTTCTTCTCTGGATCCTTCACAAGTATCTTTTTAATCTCTATCTTCTGGCCAATCTTTTTCTCAATGGCATCCCCATTTTCTTCTATCAGGTGTACAACACCTGAACCGACAGTTCCAAGCCCCATTAAACCTATCTTCACAGCAAATTCCTTCCTCTCTAAAACAATATTTTATTCGCCAAGAATCTCTACTTTTCTGACACCGTTCTCTTCTTCTATTTTCTCTATAAGCTCCTCGATGCCTTTTACCATGTACTGCGTGTCTATGGATATAGAGACACTTGCAACGCCAAGGGACGGCATACTTTGGTTTATAGTTATGACATTGCCCTTCATCATGGCGATTACATCAAGTATTGACGACAGTATCCCTGGCATGTGCTCTAATAAAAGGGACAGGGTCACTATCTTCCCTTTAGAAAATTTGGAATAAGGGAAAATATAGTTTTTGTACTTGTAAAACGCACTTCTCGATAAGCCTGCTTTTTTCACTGCCTCGTTTATGGTCTTAGCTTCACCTGTCTCCAAAAGCTCTTTCGCCAAGATGGTCTTTTTCAATGCTTCAGATAGTACTTCTTCCCTTATGATGTAAAATTTGCTTTCTTCCTGCAAGATTCCGCCCCCTTTCAGTCATGTATCTATATAGTGTACATATATCCATGTATTGTGAACATTTTATCACAGCTTTTTAAAAAAATCAAGTGCAAATTATCTTTTGGACATAAATGTGCCTTAAAAAATTTATAATTTTGTAACGAATTAGCATTTAATTTGTTATATAATATAAGTAAATGTTTTAAAGGGGAGATGAATTTGAAGAAATTTTTGATTTTTGTGTGTATTGCCTTGACGATATTTTTGACTGCTTGTTCTGGCGGCCAATTTAATGTTTATAATGATGATACGAAGTTTTTGCTTAAATACGGCTTTAGCCCTGAGAAAGAATCTCCTTACTTTGATGTGACGATACCATCAGATTGGAAGATTCAAAGCACATCTATGCCTGTTGGACTTTATTGGACTGAAGTGAATTTTTTGTCGAGAGACATAGGGTATAATATAGAAAAGTACAAGGGCAAGACAGTAAAAGCTGTGATCTACAGGTTGAATGAAAAACTTCCTGGACAGGGTGAAAGCAGCAAGTACACATACCCTGTCAATGCAGTCATCTTACGGGATGGAGAAAATATAATAGGAGCGTGGCTTGAATTCAACGCATCAACGCCTCTTTCGCTTAAGAAAAATTACATCGAGACCCTTACAGAAAGGCCTTGGATAGACTGGGTCGCATCCCACGGTTTCCTAAAGCAAATGTCATCACCATCCATAGACAAGCTTACACCTGAAGAATTAATATACGCGTATTTTAACGGTATAAACAAAGGCGACAAAGGCTTAATATATTCAACTCTATCTATCGATGTGCTGCACGATATGCTTTACATCAATAGACCTGCAGGCGTCCTTTACAATGCCGATTTTGAGTCAAACAGCCTGGAACTAAATACAAAATCGGCAACTGTATTAAGCATAGATGAAAATAAAAGTTACACACCTTCAAAGAATAGAAATATCTACGAGAGCAAAGAGTACAAAGTGACAGTAAATCTGACGTTAAAAAGTGAAAATAATACATCTATAAGAAGTGGAAGAAATACGTTCTTCTTTATAATAGCAAAGTCAACAAAAGACTCACCGTGGAAGATAGAATCAATAGGAACAGGGCCATAAGGCCCTTTTATATTTCCACAATATCGCTTTCTGCATACCGCAAAGCCATATTTATCTCGTAGTCTATGCCTTCTTCCTTAAGCGCATCTACAACCGTCTTGTACGCTATCTCTGGTTTGTTGTTGTTTTGGCTTAGATGTCCTAAGTAGATTTTGCCTATCGATTTAAGCTTTATAAACTTCTTTATGGCCTCTGCTGCATCTTTATTGGAAAGATGTCCATGTGGCGAAAGTATTCTTTTCTTTAAAGGCCATGGGTACGTGCCGTTTATCAGCATATCCACGTCGTGATTTGACTCTAATAGCACTACGTCAGAGTCCATTATGTTCGCTGCCACCCCTCTACTTATATACCCTAAATCTGTAGCGATGGTGGCTTTATTCTGACCGCAAAAAAACGAGAAACCTACAGGTTCTGACGCATCGTGGGACTTTTTAAATGGCCGTATCTTTACATCGCCTAATGTAAAGTCTTCGCCTGTCTTGAAAAATCGCTTGTTGTGAGGCTCAATATCTCCTATAAAGCCTTCCATAGAAGTCCATGTGGCCTCATTGGCATAGATGGGAATATCATACCTTCTGGACAATATGCCTGCGCCTTTTATGTGGTCGTTGTGTTCATGCGTTATCAAAATCGCTGAGATACTGTGCGGATCTACATCTATGTTTAAAAGGCTTTTTTCTATTGTACTGCCGCTTAAGCCTGCGTCCACAAGTATATGTACATCTTTATATCCTATATATGTGGCATTTCCGCTGCTTCCAGATCTAAGTGAACAGAACCTCATAAGATACCCAAAAACGGGGCTACCCCCTTCCAAATTTCATAAGTCCTCTAATATTATATAACAAGTAGAATCCTTTTTCTATGGCAACTTGAAGAAAGTCTTTTTTCAAGACTTATCAACATATAAAATGTGAGCAACTTTTTTCACAGCACTTACACAGTCGTTTTTTGTCTAAAAATAGTACATTCGAGGTAAGAGTTTTTAACACAGGACTTATCCACATATGCACATTTACATGTGGATAACTCGTGGGATAATCACAGGCGAATTGTTTTAGCTGTTTTCATCTGTAAAATGTATTTATTTAAAAATAATATTCCATTTTTATTGATAATAATTATCAATAGTGGTATAATTGAATTACAAGATATTGTAAATAAGGGGGACTAATGTATGGACTACAATGTATTGATCGGCGGTGCTGCCGGTCAGGGAATAGACACCTTGTCATACATAATCGAAAAAACCTTGAAAAGATGCGGCTTGTACGTATTTTCCATGAAAGATTACATGTCGCGGGTAAGAGGCGGTCACAACTTCATTCAGGTAAGGTTCGGTGACAAACCGATTCATTCACACGATGAGAAGTTTGATGCCATAATCGCTCTCGATGAAGACACTGTAAATTTGCACGCTAAAAGTTTGAAACCTTCAGGAAAACTCATCTTAGACAAATCCATTTCAGATAACGACACATACTTGTCATTTGATTTTAAAGCAGTTGCAAAAGAGTGCGGCAATCCCCGCGTTTTAGGCACTGCTGCCGTAGGCGTACTGCTTAAACTTTTTGGCATTCCATTAGACGTATCTCATACCGTATTAGACGATGAATTCAAAGGCGATGTGCTTAATGCAAATATAAAGGCTATCGACGCTGGCTACAGCATGGCAAAGCAGATTTTTAACGTGCCGCTTGGAAAAAAGGATGACAACATCTACATAAGCGGCAATGAAGCTATCGCATTGGGAGCTATCGCTGCAGGAGTCAAATTTTACTCAGGATACCCTATGACACCATCTACAAGCGTCATGACCTACATCGCTAAGAAATCGCATGATGCAGGCATAGTAGTTGAGCAAGTAGAAGATGAGATATCTGCCATAAATATGGCATTAGGAGCCTCCTACGCCGGAGTAAGGGCCATGACAGGAAGCTCAGGTGGAGGATTTGCACTGATGGTGGAAGGCATAAGCTTAGCAGGGATAACAGAAATCCCTATCGTCATAACGGAAGTCCAAAGGCCGGGACCTGCCACAGGCTTTCCAACAAGGACAGAGCAAGGGGATCTAAGGTTCATAATCCATTCAGGCCACGGTGAATTTCCAAAGATGGTGATATCATTAAGAAACCCGGAAGATGCTTTTTATCAGACTGCAAGGGCATTCAACATAGCAGACAAGTACCAGATACCTGTCATACTTGTAAGCGACCAGTACCTGGCAGACTCTGGTGTGACTGTAAAGCCTTTTGACTTCACTAAGGTGACAATAGAAAGGCATATATCAGGCCATGAAGCATTGGAAAATGGCGTGTATAAGAGGTACAAACTGACGGAAAGCGGCATATCACCAAGGATAATACCAGGCAAAGTGGAAGGCGCCACAGTCCTTATAGATAGTGATGAACACGATGAATTTGGCCACATTACAGAGTCGGAAGATGTAAGGGTAAAGATGGTAAATAAGAGGATGAAAAAATTTAAGCTATTAAAAGAAGAAGTTCAAGAGCCCCTATTTGTGGGTGCTGAAAATCCAGATATCCTCATAACCTGCTGGGGTTCAACGTACGGTCCTGTAAAAGAAGCAGTAGACATGCTTTTAAAGGATGGAATGTCAGTAGGAGCATTGTCATTTGGCGATATATGGCCATTTCCTACAAAGCTTATAAAAAAGTACGGAAAATTTGCAAAGATGATAATAGATGTTGAGCAAAATGCCACAGCACAGCTTGACAGCCTCATGAGAGAAAACGCCCTTATAAAGGCAGATGAACACATACTTAAATATGATGGTCGCATGATGAGCTCAAGTTACATCTACGACAAAGTGAGAGAAATGACAAGATCGTCAAGCTTGTATTAAATTTAGGAAGGGATGATTTTATGAATACCGCATTTGAAACCTATGAAACGGCGTGGTGCCCTGGATGTGGAAACTTCGGCATACTTAATGCTTTAAAGGATGCCCTTACTGAGCTTGGACTAAAGCCACATCAAGTTGTGATAGCATCAGGAATAGGGCAGGCCGCAAAGATGCCACACTACATAAACGTAAACGGGTTTAACGGCCTTCACGGAAGGGCTTTGCCTCCTGCCACAGCCATAAACATCGTAAACAAGGACCTTAAAGTGATAATAGACTCCGGAGACGGCGATACGTACGGTGAAGGTGGAAACCACTTTATACACGCAATAAGGAGAAACGCTAACATTGCCCACTTCGTCCACGACAACCAAATATACGGCTTGACAAAAGGCCAAGCATCACCTACGACGGCAAAAGGTCAAAAGACAAGTTTGCAATTTGACGGCGTAATCTTAGACCCTGTAAAACCAATAAAGCTGGCTCTCACAATGGGAGCTGGATTTGTAGCAAGAAGCTTTTCTGGAAATTATGAACATCTTAAGAAGATGATGAAAGAAGCCATAATGTACGACGGCTACGCTCTTTTAGACATCTTCCAGCCATGTGTCACATTTAATAAGGTAAATACGTTTAAATGGTACAATGACAGGGTGTATGAGCTTCCAGACGACTACGACTACACCGATTTAGACAATGCCTTCAAAGTAGCTGATGAGTGGGGCGACAGGATACCGATAGGCATAATATACAAGGTGGAAAAACCTACGTATATAGATAATATAAGCTTTTTGAAGGATGGTCCACCATTGGTAGATGCTAAATTGGACCCGATGATGGCGGAAAAATACTTAGATGACTTTAGATAATTGAAAAAAAGGAACCACCTATTTGGATGGTTCCCTTTTTATTAGCTTGCGACTTCTTCATCTTCAAACTGGCTATTGTAAAGCTTAGCGTAAAATCCGCCTTTTGCAAGAAGCTCTTTGTGGGTGCCTTGCTCTACAATATCACCGTGATCCATGACAAGTATGAGATCAGCATCTCTAATCGTAGAAAGCCTGTGGGCAATGATGAAACTTGTGCGGTTTTTCATAAGGTTATCCATTGCCTTCTGTATGAGGATCTCTGTACGTGTGTCAACAGAGCTGGTGGCTTCGTCCAGTATCAATATCTTTGGATCTTTAAGTATGGCTCTGGCTATAGTTATAAGCTGTTTCTGCCCTTGTGATACGTTTGATGCTTCTTCGTTTAAAACCATGTTGTAACCATCTGGCAGCGTGTGAACGAAGTGATCTACATGAGCTGCTTTTGCGGCTTTTATGACTTCTTCATCTGTGGCATTTAAGTTTCCGTACCTTATATTGTCCATGATGGTGCCGTTGTAAAGCCAAGTATCCTGCAATACCATGCCAAACAATGACCTTAAATCGCTTCTGGTAAATTCTCTAATGTCATGTCCATCTATCAATATCCTTCCTGCGTTTACATCGTAAAACCTCATCAGGAGTTTTACCATCGTCGTCTTGCCAGCACCTGTCGGTCCCACTATGGCCACTTTTTGACCCGGTTTAATATCGGCTGAGAAGTCGTTTATTATTATCTTATCTGGTTTGTATCCAAAGTGCACGTGATCAAACTGCACATGGCCTTCCACATTTTCAAGTTTTACAGGATGCTCTATCTCAGGCACTTCTTCTTCCTCGTCTAAGAACTCAAACACCCTCTCGGCACATGCAGCCGTCTGCTGAAGTATATTGGATATGTTGGCGATCTGCGCCAATGGCTGTGTAAATGACCTTACGTACTGAATGAAAGCTTGTATGTCACCGACTTGTATAGTGCCATTTATCACAAGGTAGCTGCCCAATACCACAACGCCTACATATCCTAAGTTGCTTACGGAGTTCATTATAGGCATCATAAGCCCCGTTAAAAACTGGGATTTCCATGCCACATTGTAAAGCTCATTGTTGTACTCGTCAAATTTCTTTACGCTTCTTTCTTCGTAGTTAAATGCCTTCATGACTACGTGTCCGCCGTACATTTCCTCTACATGACCATTAACATGGCCAAGGTAATCCTGCTGCTCTCTAAAGTACTTCTGGGAAAAGCGTACTATAAGAGCGATGATTCCCATTGATACAGGTATCATCAAAAATGTAACACCTGTCATCTCTACGCTTATGGTAAGCATCATTATTAAAGCACCGATTACCGATGTGACAGATGTGATGATCTGTGTAATGCTCTGGTTTAATGTCTGGCTTATTGTATCAACATCATTTGTTATACGGGATAGTATTTCACCGTGGTTTGTGCCGTCAAAGTACTTAAGCGGCATGCGGTTTATCTTCTCCATTATGTCCCGCCTAAACTTGTAGGTGACTTTCATTGCCACGTTTGTCATTATCCAGCCTTGTATATAGCCAAGACCTGAGCTTAAGATGTAAAGGCCTATAAGCAGGAGGATTATTCTGCCAATGTAGTCGAAGTCAATATTTCCTGTACCTGCTATCTTTGCCATGACACCTTCGTAAAGCTTCGTTATAGCCTTGCTGAGTATCTTAGGCCCCGCTATAGACAGTGCTGCACTTCCTGCCGCAAAAAGTATGACGAAAAATATGGAAATCTTGTATTCGCCAAGATACTTCATCAATTTCTTCATTGTCCCTTTAAAGTCGTTGGCTTTCTCACCGCCCACCATAGGACCGTGACCGCCCATAGGACCACGTCCTCTCATGACGGGCCGCCTTGGAGTATTTGCGTTTCTTCCATCCATTATGCCAATTCCTCCTTTGAAAGCTGCGAATAAGCGATCTCTCTATACGTCTCGCAGGTTTTCATAAGCTGGTCATGTGTGCCTATTCCAGCTATTTTGCCATCATCTAAAACTATGATCTGATCTGCATTCATTATAGTTGATATGCGCTGTGCTACTATTATGACAGTGCTATTTCCAGTGTACTCCTTTAAAGCCTTTCTCAAAGCCCTATCTGTCTTGAAATCAAGCGCTGAAAAGCTATCGTCAAATATATATATCTCCGGTTTTTTGACAAGGGCCCTTGCGATAGACAGCCTCTGCTTCTGTCCACCTGAAATATTTGTAGCGTCTTGCGAAATTTCGCTGTCATAGCCATTTGGAAGTCTTTCTATAAACTCTGCTGCCTGAGCCACTTCTGCAGCCTTTTTAACTTCTTCATCTGTAGCATTTTCATTGCCGAACTTTATGTTTGACATGACAGTGCCTTTAAAAAGGGAAATCTTCTGAGGCACATAGCCAATCTTTTCCCTTAAATCGTGCTGCTTCACATCCCTTACATCTACGCCGTCTACTAAAACTTGACCTTCTGTGGCATCGTAAAATCTCGGTATCAAATTGACAAGGGTAGACTTTCCGGCACCGGTAGAGCCGATTATAGCTGTAGTCTTGCCTGGCTCTGCTTTAAAAGATATATTCGATATGGCATATTCCTCTGCTCCATGGTATTTGTATGAAACATTTCTAAACTCAACAACGCCTTTTTGAGTATCGTCAAACTTCTTGCTTTCCTTAGGATCCAAAACAGTAGGCTGTGTCTCCAATACCTCCGCAATACGGGATGCAGATACAGATGCCCTCGGTATCATGATAAACATCATAGACATCATAAGGAAGGCGAATATTATCTGTATAGCGTACTGCATAAATGCCATCATGTCGCCAACCTGCATCGACGAATTGGCAATGTCATGTGCACCTACCCATACAATGAGAAGGGTTATGCCGTTCATTATAAGCATCATGACTGGAAACATAGTGATCATGACGCGGTTTATGAATAGCATCGTATTTGTGATGTCGCGATTTGCCTTATCAAACCTGTTTTCCTCAAACTCTTGAGTATTAAAAGCCCTTATAACCATCATGCCAGCCAAATTCTCGCGGGCCACAAGATTTAACCTGTCCACCAACTTCTGCACAGACTTGAATTTAGGCAATGCAATAGAAAACACAGTTGAAACCAACCCTAAAAGCACTATGACTGCCAATGCTATTATCCATGACATAGACGCACTTTTCCCAACGGCTCTTATGACACCGCCTATGCCTATCATAGGAGCGTAGAATATCATCCTTATCATAAAGACGATAAGCATTTGTATCTGGGTTATATCGTTTGTGGTCCTTGTTATCAAAGACGCTGTGGAAAACTTATCAAATTCTTCATTTGAAAAGCTCTCAACTCTCGTAAAGAGCTTCTTCCTTATGTCCCTTGAAAAACCAGCGGCAACTCTGGAACCTAAAAATCCCACCATTATGGAACATGCCGCGCTTAAAAGAGTAATGAGTAGCATTATAAGCCCTGTAGATAAAATGTAGTTGGTTTGGATCTTGTCTGTATTTACTCCCAATGATTTATACTCTGACTTTACTGCTGGAGTAGCAGCCTGTATAACCATGTTGTCGCCAAGGGAAGTAAACTTCTTATTCATGTCATCAGTTATTTTCTGCCTCTCTGATTCAGGAATCTTTGCAAATAGCGCAAATAGATCGGCATTTGCTGGGATCTTCATGTTGTTAAATGTGATAAATCCGCCTTTAGCGCTTGACTTCATCTTTTCAACACCTGATACAGCCAAGAACGCCTTGCCCATCGGAAGGTTTATCTTGTCTATCTCTGTCTTGTCTATGTTCTTCAATACGTATATAGGCTCTTTCTTTAAATCAGGATATTTTTTTACGTACTTATCGTAATCTGAGCTGTTTTTGTCAACTAACACATAATCATTTAATACATTGTTTTTATCACTGTCATTCATAAACAATGTCAGTTTATCCATGGTGCTTTTTCTTATGGCATCCGGCACAGCATTGACAATACCTCCTTGCTGTATGCCTTGATTTACTATGTTTGACATGTAGTCAGGAAGGGCCAAATCGCTCATTGCCTGAACAAATATAAATAGTATGGCAACAATAGTTATAAAGATGTATGGCTTAAAATATTTCCGTAATTTTAGCATCCATCAAAACCACCTTTCTTAAAATCATCACTACCTTGACTACTGCTTGATTCAATCAATTTCTTAAGGGTATTAAGCCCCTTTACGATATCAGCATGTTCTTCATCTGTCGCTTTGCTCATTATCGTCTCAAATCTCTCATAAATATTCTTGAAGCTTTCTTTAGACTTCTTTTTGAAATCCTCGTCTACTTTCACATAGACAACCCTCCTGTCATCGCTACTCCTTATTCTCTTTACCATGCCTTGCTTCTCCAGCCTGTCTACTATGCCTGAGACAGTGCTGCTTGATAGTCCCATCTTTTCACTTAAATCGCTTATCTTCATCTCTCCATGGTGCATAAGGATTCCGATGATCATGCCTTGAGGTCCCGTTATATTAAGATCCTTAAACTCGCTTTCCATGTTTTTGTGAATCATGTTCATTATTGACTTTAAAGTCTTTAAAACATCTATTCTTTCGTTGTACTCCTTCAAAAATTCTTCACCTTCTTTCACTATGTTTCTAAACCGTATATTTTGTACGCGAATATTTCGGATGCTAAATAATTATATCGCCGCAAAATAAAAAAGTCAATAGGCTTTCTGAAAATCCCATTAACTTTTTTCATAATTTATATTTCAGTCATCTTCCTTATATTGTTTTTTATGTTTACAACATCTTTTTCATTCCCCAGCAAGACTATATAATCACCAGCCAGTATCTTCGTATTTCCTTTTGGTATTATCTCCTTCCCACCTCTTTTTATTCCAACCACAAGGCAACTATGAGGCCATTCTATGTCTTTTAATTTTTTGCCATCTACAAAAGACCCTACAGCAACAGGCATCTCAAATAATATTTTAGCCGCATCATCACTTTCATCGACATTAGCCACGTTCACTTTGCTTTTTATTATCCTATCAAGCAGCGATTCATATATTGGTTCATTTCCGTAAAAGCCAGATACAATGTAAGCCGTTATGGATACAGTGCTTAAAGCAAGCAAATGGCTAAATGAACCTGTCATCTCCGTAACTAAGAGGCTTCCTGTTATAGGGGCCCTTACGATAGCAGCAAAATATCCAGCCATAGCTAACACAACAAAGTCCTTTAGGTATATGCTATTTATATTAAAGGCATGAATGATAGTTATGCCGTATAAATTGCCTATAAGCGCACCTATTGCAAGAAGTGGCATGAATATGCCTCCCGGCACTCCAGACCCATAGCTTATGATTGTAAAAAGGAATTTAGATATAAGCAATATGGCAACAAATACAAATCCTAAATCCGCACCACTTATCTTATCTACAAGGCTTTCGCCACCGCCAAGCACCATTGGCAGAAAAAACCCTACAATGACTGATAGCAAAAGAGGAATAAAGATCTTTAATTGGGGTATTTTTACATATTTATTGTACAGATCTTGCGATTTTAGAAGCGATTTGTTGAATATGATACCTCCAAAACCTATTATCACTCCCAAAAGCAGCAGATAAAAATATTGAGAAAACGGAACAATCGGCATATTAGCAATATCAAATACCGTCTTAAGTCCCAAAAAAGTATCTGTAATATATGTCGCAGTAAGGGATGATACCATTGATGACACAAGAACGATTGGAGAAAAATTTTTATGAAGCTCCTCCAAAGAAAATATAACCCCCGCTAACGGTGCATTGAACGCTGCAGCCAAACCAGCACCAGCGCCGCAAGTTATAAGGTACTTCTCTTCAAAGCGCATCCTTTTTAATGACCTGCTGACACCTTGACCTAAAGATGCACCAAGCTGGACACATGGACCTTCCCGTCCTAAAGACAGCCCAGCACCGATCATCAATATCGTACCTACAAACTTCATAATGAATATTTTTAGCCAATTTAATTTAAAATAGCCTATAATCGTCCCTTCCACCTGCGGTATGCCGCTGCCACTGATCATAGGCTCCAATTTAAGCATATAGTTTGTAAATATGCCTATCGCAACTAAAAATATAAGCCATATAGGCAAAAGATAAATCTTCGTTTCCAAAACTCTGTATACATCCAAAAGATAGATACCAGCTTTTTCTAATACAAACCTTAAAGCTGATACAACCAACCCTATCAAAACTCCAACAACTATCCCTTCTAATATCAATCTATCTTTGAAATTTTCCCTGTTTTTAAACATTTCATAAATATGACTGCTGCTTTCCATCAGTCCGCCTCCCATACGTTTCATAAAAAAATTATACAACAAATTTATATATATGTTAAGAGATAAGCTAGGACAAAAACCTTCCCTATGGCGCCAGTGGAAAGCAAAAATATCACCAAATATCTCTTGATGTTACCCAAAAAATAATAAATAGCGATTTCCTTTGGTAGCTCATACAAACAAGCTTTCTCCACCTTTTTCAAGCCCTATTATCTCTCTATCTGAATACTTAGTAGTTCTCAAAATATATATGATTACTGAATCCTCCTCCTTATCGATAATCCTTGAGATCTCACTCTTTAGTTTTCTAAAATTTGCATCAGATATTTCACCTTCCAAAACTGAATTTTGTACCCAATTTAGGTACTTTCTGCACGTCTTCAGAACCTTATTTACCCTTTTCTCATTTACATCATATACTAGTATGATAAACATAATATCACCCTTTTACCATTGAGCAACAAATGGCGTGTACTCTTGTTCTTCCATAAGATGTTTTTCCAGCTTATAAAGTTCAAGCCTTATAAGCCTGCGGTATGAAACATTATTGCCTAACGATCTATGATTTATCGTGGTCTTTAGTTTATTCTCGTATTCCTCTATGAATGCCATCTTCGCTCTATCTTTAAGCAAGAGTCCTTCTGCATCTTGGTCAAAATCATCTTTTTTGATGATATTTTTACTCACAACTGTAAATATGACTCTATCTACAATAATAGGTTTAAATATCTCTGAAACGTCTAAGTTTAGTGTAAATCTCCGGAAGTTCGTGGAGTGCAAATACCCTATCCTTGGGTCCAAATGTGTCTTATAAACTTCGCTTAGTACGGTTGTGTACATAAGAGAATTTCCAAAGCTTATAAGGACATTTAGAGAATTTTTTGGCGGTCTTTTGCTTCTTACATCAAACTCAAAATCACTATTCCCTAATATCTCATCAAATGATTTATAGTAATACTCCCTTATATTTCCCTCAATAGCCATAAGCTCATTTACATCAGATGTTCCAGCTATCAGATCTCCTAATCTTTCTATAGCATAAATGATGTCATCCAAGTTTTTGCCTCGGTTTTGATAGTACTTTAAAACTTGACGGATGTTTCTATATGCACCTTCTACAAATCTTTGCGCTATAAATAGACGTTTCTTCTCATCAATATAATTTTCCGCTTGCTTTAATATCATGTAGCCAGAGTTTAAATGCTCTCTCGGATAAAATGACCCTATGTAGTAGCCGTAGTGGTTGAAGAAGTGAAGTATTATCTCCGATTGTGAGATAAACTCCAAAAATCTTTTGTTGAGACTAACTTCGCCAAAAATCATTATTTCAGAAGTATTTTCAACCGGTATAAACTTCCTGCCGTTTTCTCCTTCAAAATACAATGTGTTGTCTTTTCTATGCAATTCTCCGTCTGAAAAAATATAAACAGGCTTTTTCATGATAAGCAAAACTCCTTATAACCACAATTTTTGCAGTAAGGTATCTTTTCAAAAGCCGGCGCCTTGTCCATATTTATAATATCTCTTATTTCATTTATAGCACTTACAACTTCCATCTCCGACTCATTCGTAAGACGCACATCAATCTTTTTTCTCTCATCGGGAAAAAAAAGCTGTCCTTTTGCCTCAATACCGTTTTGCTTCAGCTTATATAAATAAAAAAGAAGCTGAAGCTTGGCACTATCTACGGCTTTTGAGCTTTTCTTTATCTCGCCCACTAACAAATTGCCATTGTCATTTCTCACAAGATCTATGACGACATTCTCAAAATTTATCTTCTTCCTGTCCCTGTCATAAGATATGTCATCGATCAAGCGTCCCATCTCAATGTATGGATGCTCTTGGTCAGGAATTATCTGATGAGCCATAAGCCATACCTGCCTTTTGCAAATGCTGTAACTTTGCACAAGTGAGCCTGTAACTTCTTCATACATAATATCACCTTTTTAAGTGTTCTCTCATTCGCCATGCCACTTTTCCTATCTGGTCAAATGAAATTCCCACAATCTCGCCATCATTTTCCTCTACAAACATCGCTATTATACCACCTTTCCAGTGAAAAGAAATGTATAAGAAATCTTTTCAAAACCACTGTTTCAATTCCTTATAGGTAGGCTAAAAACCTTAACTGGTAGCGCAACAATACAATTACCACAAGGGTTTCAATTCCTTATAGGTAGGCTAAAAACGATTTGAACCCCCACGTCACTAAAGACACTAGATCCGTTTCAATTCCTTATAGGTAGGCTAAAAACGCCGATATGCCTATAATAAAAATAAGGAGGAGTAAAAAATTTCAATTCCTTATAGGTAGGCTAAAAACGGAGGAATTTGTGATGAAACAAAGAAAGTGGACAATGTTTCAATTCCTTATAGGTAGGCTAAAAACGAATTGATTGAAGTAGGACTGCATGAAGATTTAGAAGGTTTCAATTCCTTATAGGTAGGCTAAAAACTAGGCAAATTCGTAGTATGGCTGATTTTGAAGTTATGCAGTTTCAATTCCTTATAGGTAGGCTAAAAACTTGGGAAAGTATACAGTGGTTTATAAAAGAAGCATGTCTGTTTCAATTCCTTATAGGTAGGCTAAAAACTGTTGCTGTGTTTGCCACGAGGAAACGTGGAGGTTGGCTGTTTCAATTCCTTATAGGTAGGCTAAAAACTGAAGATGAGGACAGAACAACTGTAAACGCCACTTTGTTTCAATTCCTTATAGGTAGGCTAAAAACGCAGCCAACACCAGCAGCCAGCACCAGCTGCAGCCAACGTTTCAATTCCTTATAGGTAGGCTAAAAACTAAACCAAAAGAGAGGGGAAATTGCAAATGTTGAAGTTTCAATTCCTTATAGGTAGGCTAAAAACTAAGGCCCTGTTGCGATAACTTCATAACTTCTGCCGTGTTTCAATTCCTTATAGGTAGGCTAAAAACAAACTCATTTTTTGCTGTTCTTAAGTTTTAAAAAAATGTTTCAATTCCTTATAGGTAGGCTAAAAACAAAAGAGAAAAGGAAATCTAATACCGTGTAGTGCTTGGTTTCAATTCCTTATAGGTAGGCTAAAAACATACCTTATTAAGACCATAGCCAATACCCCAAGCAGTGTTTCAATTCCTTATAGGTAGGCTAAAAACTGATAAGTCTATCATTACAAATCTTGTTGCTTTGCCGTGTTTCAATTCCTTATAGGTAGGCTAAAAACAAAGAAATTTTAAATGAGGAAGTGAGGTGTGAAGAAGTTTCAATTCCTTATAGGTAGGCTAAAAACGTTAGAGTAAACATCTATTGCGAAAACAGAAATACTAGTTTCAATTCCTTATAGGTAGGCTAAAAACCTTCTTCAGGACCGAAAATGATCCGGCGGATGATCCGTTTCAATTCCTTATAGGTAGGCTAAAAACTGGAGTAGGAGATGTAAAAGTATTTCCGCTTTGGAAGTTTCAATTCCTTATAGGTAGGCTAAAAACTTAGCATCTCCCTTAACATATCCACTACCATTATGAGTTTCAATTCCTTATAGGTAGGCTAAAAACATCGGCAGTCCTTTTTAAAACTGATAGTGTGTATGGTTTCAATTCCTTATAGGTAGGCTAAAAACCTGTTTGAGTCTTTCAGTCTGTTCTTTTTCGTCTAGTTTCAATTCCTTATAGGTAGGCTAAAAACTGACAAGGCTCTTTTTTAATTTGGCAAAAGTAGGCGAGTTTCAATTCCTTATAGGTAGGCTAAAAACCTTAACTAAAAAATTGATTGATAAACAATATCCATGGTTTCAATTCCTTATAGGTAGGCTAAAAACAAATGTTCATATTCTTTCAACAGCTCACCTTTTCCTTGTTTCAATTCCTTATAGGTAGGCTAAAAACAAAAGAAAATACCAAGAAAAGCGGGGCAATTCCTAGTTTCAATTCCTTATAGGTAGGCTAAAAACTTGGGAATTTCTGGCGGTATTACAACAAGTTTTCTTGGTTTCAATTCCTTATAGGTAGGCTAAAAACTTTTGCATCAGAAACCGGCGACGCAAAGGTTTTTGTGTGTTTCAATTCCTTATAGGTAGGCTAAAAACGCAATACTCACAATAATCTTTTCTAACTTCCTGAAGTTTCAATTCCTTATAGGTAGGCTAAAAACTAAGTTATATGAAGGTTTTTGAACAGGCACAATATTGTTTCAATTCCTTATAGGTAGGCTAAAAACCCGTTTGTTCAAGCATTATTCCTTCCTTATATGTGTTTGTTTCAATTCCTTATAGGTAGGCTAAAAACTTCTAATTATGAACATATCTAAAATTAAAGAGGTAATAGTTTCAATTCCTTATAGGTAGGCTAAAAACTAAAAAAGATAAAAGAGATAAAAGTAACTTTATTGGAGTTTCAATTCCTTATAGGTAGGCTAAAAACTTCTCTGGATTGCGAATATCGCTTTTGCCAAGAAGAGTTTCAATTCCTTATAGGTAGGCTAAAAACGCAAAAAGAGCGAAAAGGTCGATATTATGAAAAAAGTTTCAATTCCTTATAGGTAGGCTAAAAACAATTTCCATACCAGTCCTAAAATACTACAATGTCTTGTTTCAATTCCTTATAGGTAGGCTAAAAACAGAAAGATAGTTATTGTTGACGAAGCATGGATGTTTAGTTTCAATTCCTTATAGGTAGGCTAAAAACCCATTTTGCGCCGGTTGTGAACTTTGTTCCTGCTGGTTTCAATTCCTTATAGGTAGGCTAAAAACCCTTTTTGCCCTCCCATGTTGAATGAAGTATTTACTGGTTTCAATTCCTTATAGGTAGGCTAAAAACTGGTTATATCTTGCTCTTTATACCAAATGGAAGCAGGTTTCAATTCCTTATAGGTAGGCTAAAAACTTCTATACTTTTTTATATTTTCTCCAATAGACATTTGTTTCAATTCCTTATAGGTAGGCTAAAAACCAGCAAACGCACAGCAAGCAGTACAAAACAAAAAATGTTTCAATTCCTTATAGGTAGGCTAAAAACTGCTTCTATAAAAGAGCTGTTATCTTCTTCTATTTGGTTTCAATTCCTTATAGGTAGGCTAAAAACTTAAAGCAGTTTTGCCACACACTGCAGGAGATCAGTTTCAATTCCTTATAGGTAGGCTAAAAACCCGTATCACTCGCATATGCATTCTGCCCGAATGGCGGTTTCAATTCCTTATAGGTAGGCTAAAAACGTAATAGCAGCATTATTATCAGTACCCCAATTATCAGAGTTTCAATTCCTTATAGGTAGGCTAAAAACTGCCATTTAAGACATTCGCTTATATAGAATATTGGAGTTTCAATTCCTTATAGGTAGGCTAAAAACGCAGTTTAGAAGCTGTATTGCAAAGTGTTGTTATAGGGTTTCAATTCCTTATAGGTAGGCTAAAAACGGTTCTTGCCCTGCATCCTTAATGTGCTTTGCAAGAGTTTCAATTCCTTATAGGTAGGCTAAAAACATTTGCAGTTAAAAAGCGGGTGAATTCAGGGAACGCCGTTTCAATTCCTTATAGGTAGGCTAAAAACTTTAAAAAAATTTTTGTAAATAATTTATTGACATAAGTTTCAATTCCTTATAGGTAGGCTAAAAACCTTCGCCATCTGCAACCAGCATATATAATGCTATTCCGTTTCAATTCCTTATAGGTAGGCTAAAAACACACAAATGTACAGACACAAGCACAGGCAGTTAGTATGTTTCAATTCCTTATAGGTAGGCTAAAAACCTGACGCAGATTTTACAGTGTTCCAAGACCCAGCAAGGTTTCAATTCCTTATAGGTAGGCTAAAAACCCTGTGCATACTTTTATTGTTCACTTTGGATATTTTTGTTTCAATTCCTTATAGGTAGGCTAAAAACAATATAACGTTTATAGTAAGCTGAAGAACTCCAACCAGGTTTCAATTCCTTATAGGTAGGCTAAAAACATGGTAATGGTAAACAATGGTCTACTTCTGTTTCTGTGTTTCAATTCCTTATAGGTAGGCTAAAAACTGGTTATAGATGAGGCACAATTAATGTTTAATAGTCGGTTTCAATTCCTTATAGGTAGGCTAAAAACATGGTAATGGTAAACAATGGTCTACTTCTGTTTCTGTGTTTCAATTCCTTATAGGTAGGCTAAAAACTGGTTATAGATGAGGCACAATTAATGTTTAATAGTCGGTTTCAATTCCTTATAGGTAGGCTAAAAACACACAAATGTACAGACACAAGCACAGGCAGTTAGTATGTTTCAATTCCTTATAGGTAGGCTAAAAACCTGACGCAGATTTTACAGTGTTCTAAGACCCAGCAAGGTTTCAATTCCTTATAGGTAGGCTAAAAACCCTGTGCATACTTTTATTGTTCACTTTGGATATTTTTGTTTCAATTCCTTATAGGTAGGCTAAAAACAATATAACGTTTATAGTAAGCTGAAGAACTCCAACCAGGTTTCAATTCCTTATAGGTAGGCTAAAAACATGGTAATGGTAAACAATGGTCTACTTCTGTTTCTGTGTTTCAATTCCTTATAGGTAGGCTAAAAACTGGTTATAGATGAGGCACAATTAATGTTTAATAGTCGGTTTCAATTCCTTATAGGTAGGCTAAAAACATACAATGGTACTCAATATTATATAGTCAGAACTTAGTTTCAATTCCTTATAGGTAGGCTAAAAACGTTGGTTTTAGTGACGATAACCCATTCATAATGAGGGTTTCAATTCCTTATAGGTAGGCTAAAAACCTTATAAAAAACAATTGCGCCTATATCACCACCTATGTTTCAATTCCTTATAGGTAGGCTAAAAACATACCAAAAATTCTCGATAACAGTCAAGAAATATTGTTGTTTCAATTCCTTATAGGTAGGCTAAAAACCCAGTTTGTACTTGATGTATTAAACCCATTACCGCAGGTTTCAATTCCTTATAGGTAGGCTAAAAACTAAAAGAAGGATTTTTAATCCTTCAAATATTTTTTAGTTTCAATTCCTTATAGGTAGGCTAAAAACAAAGACGCTGGCAAACTGAAGAAGGCTTGATTGTTTGTTTCAATTCCTTATAGGTAGGCTAAAAACTGTATTTAATCGTAACAATTTTAATGTGTATTGTTTTGTTTCAATTCCTTATAGGTAGGCTAAAAACTTTGTTTTTCTATATATATTATATTCGACACGTTTTGTTTCAATTCCTTATAGGTAGGCTAAAAACTGCTTTTTATCATTGCTCGCAAATTTGCAAATCCTGGGTTTCAATTCCTTATAGGTAGGCTAAAAACAATTTCAAGGGAATATGCAAGACTTCAAAAAATACATGTTTCAATTCCTTATAGGTAGGCTAAAAACTTTTATTATATATTTCGGTTACCATTTTTGAAAGATGTTTCAATTCCTTATAGGTAGGCTAAAAACTATTTTTATGCCGGGAAGTATCCAAAAAAGAGGCAAGTTTCAATTCCTTATAGGTAGGCTAAAAACTTTCTCTGGATTGCGAATATCGCTTTTGCCAAGAAGAGTTTCAATTCCTTATAGGTAGGCTAAAAACAAGTATAAAGCAAATAGTAAGAATAATCAAAGACATGTTTCAATTCCTTATAGGTAGGCTAAAAACTATTTACACAGCATGACGGGAAACCAATGCACCCGTTTCAATTCCTTATAGGTAGGCTAAAAACTTTTAAAATATCATTTGTTGTGAAATATCTTTTGCCATGTTTCAATTCCTTATAGGTAGGCTAAAAACCGCAAAAACAAGCAAAGCGAATGTTTGCTCTTGCGAAGTTTCAATTCCTTATAGGTAGGCTAAAAACGATATACAAAAAAGAAACTCTGCTTTAACTGATGATTGTTTCAATTCCTTATAGGTAGGCTAAAAACGAACTAGTTCTTGTTCAGTTTCTTCAATCTCTGTGTGTTTCAATTCCTTATAGGTAGGCTAAAAACAGAGCTCTTTGACAAGGCTCAAGAAATAATCAAAAAGTTTCAATTCCTTATAGGTAGGCTAAAAACAAAGAGAAAAAGAGAACAAAAAACAATGATATTATCAGTTTCAATTCCTTATAGGTAGGCTAAAAACACAGGGTCAAAATACCGACAGGTGGTGGCCTTACATTGTTTCAATTCCTTATAGGTAGGCTAAAAACATTGTGAGTGACATAAAAAAATACCTGAAAAGCCTGTTTCAATTCCTTATAGGTAGGCTAAAAACTTCTCTGGATTGCGAATATCACTTTTACCAAGAAGAGTTTCAATTCCTTATAGGTAGGCTAAAAACTGTCATAATCTCTTTTTCTTACCTTTGCTAATGTTATGTTTCAATTCCTTATAGGTAGGCTAAAAACTAGGTTTCCATTCTCCAGCCGAAGAAGGTCCTGCAAGGTTTCAATTCCTTATAGGTAGGCTAAAAACTAACGCCTTATGATACAGTACATCACATAGAACCTATGTTTCAATTCCTTATAGGTAGGCTAAAAACTACGCCAGAATTGGACAAAGTCATTGATGGTGCTATGTTTCAATTCCTTATAGGTAGGCTAAAAACGGTTATGGTATGTGCGTGAGCATAAGGACTATCTGGTTTCAATTCCTTATAGGTAGGCTAAAAACTACGCCAGAATTGGACAAAGTCATTGATGGTGCTATGTTTCAATTCCTTATAGGTAGGCTAAAAACTTCTTCTGTGCTTTTCTCCACCATGTGTACGCCAGGTGTTTCAATTCCTTATAGGTAGGCTAAAAACTGTGCACCCCTCAGGTAATCTGCCACCCATCAGCTGGGGTTTCAATTCCTTATAGGTAGGCTAAAAACTTTCAAGCGTCCTTGTTGCTATTCCTGTTTGACTTGGTTTCAATTCCTTATAGGTAGGCTAAAAACTAAGATTGTAACGAGTGAACTTGATGGCTCTTTTGAGTTTCAATTCCTTATAGGTAGGCTAAAAACCTTCCTACCAGTATCCCTATGCAACCCCTTAACTTGTTTCAATTCCTTATAGGTAGGCTAAAAACGTTATACTTCCGCAGCCTTCTTCTCAAATACAACTGTTTCAATTCCTTATAGGTAGGCTAAAAACTTCTAGGGGGTTTTTTTATGTATGATACTATACGATGTTTCAATTCCTTATAGGTAGGCTAAAAACGCTCTTGTTCCTGCTTTTGCTTTTGCTACTACTACGTTTCAATTCCTTATAGGTAGGCTAAAAACAGGAGTATTATGGGATTGATTTGACTAAGGAATCTTAGTTTCAATTCCTTATAGGTAGGCTAAAAACAATCAGTATTTAAAGCTTATAAATTATTTTATACCTTTGTTTCAATTCCTTATAGGTAGGCTAAAAACAGTTTGGGTATGATGTAATTCTTGTAGCGCAAGATTGTTTCAATTCCTTATAGGTAGGCTAAAAACGCATTATACAGATCGTCCATTTCACCATTTAGAAGGTTTCAATTCCTTATAGGTAGGCTAAAAACCCTACTAAATTATAAACTTCTTCAACAAACTCTTCGGTTTCAATTCCTTATAGGTAGGCTAAAAACCTTGTAGCAGCAACAGGTAAATTAGTAATGGTTACAGTGTTTCAATTCCTTATAGGTAGGCTAAAAACAATTATATTCCTTGTCTTCAAATCCTTCATTGTAGGGGTTTCAATTCCTTATAGGTAGGCTAAAAACATACTTTAGAGCAAAAGAAATGAAACCTGCAACAATGTTTCAATTCCTTATAGGTAGGCTAAAAACTAAGATTGTAACGAGTGAACTTGATGGCTCTTTTGAGTTTCAATTCCTTATAGGTAGGCTAAAAACATCGTACGTATAATAAAAAATATATCATCTTTTATTGTTTCAATTCCTTATAGGTAGGCTAAAAACAATCAGTATTTAAAGCTTATAAATTATTTTATACCTTTGTTTCAATTCCTTATAGGTAGGCTAAAAACTAAATACAAAATTGCCTCCAATCTTGGATATTGAAGGTTTCAATTCCTTATAGGTAGGCTAAAAACAGTTTGGGTATGATGTAATTCTTGTAGCGCAAGATTGTTTCAATTCCTTATAGGTAGGCTAAAAACGCATTATACAGATCGTCCATTTCACCATTTAGAAGGTTTCAATTCCTTATAGGTAGGCTAAAAACCCTACTAAATTATAAACTTCTTCAACAAACTCTTCGGTTTCAATTCCTTATAGGTAGGCTAAAAACACAGACAAAATTGGCGCAGGCTACAGCACAAGCGAAGTTTCAATTCCTTATAGGTAGGCTAAAAACTCGATGAATTAGGCTTGAGAAAGGAGCGTTATATTGTGTTTCAATTCCTTATAGGTAGGCTAAAAACCTATTTTAGCCCATATTTGTCTTTTGTATTTGTTATAAGTTTCAATTCCTTATAGGTAGGCTAAAAACAATAATCATGGCCCTTCGGGGCCTATTTTTTTATGGGTTTCAATTCCTTATAGGTAGGCTAAAAACTATCTTACATCGTTCCTACTTGTCTAAAGACTATTTCGTTTCAATTCCTTATAGGTAGGCTAAAAACTTGCGATTGTTGATTGTGAAATTATATCAAATTGTGTGTTTCAATTCCTTATAGGTAGGCTAAAAACCTATCTGCTATAAAGCTTTGGACTATGCCTGTACTGGCGTTTCAATTCCTTATAGGTAGGCTAAAAACAAATTTAACGCCAAACAATCTTATTTTTTCTTGAGGGTTTCAATTCCTTATAGGTAGGCTAAAAACAATTTACATAGCAGGAGGACAACGCAATACAATTCGGTTTCAATTCCTTATAGGTAGGCTAAAAACGCTTCGTATTCCTGCTGGCATTTATCACAATATTTTGTTTCAATTCCTTATAGGTAGGCTAAAAACTGACTGTGTGCTCCATCCGCCGGGACTGTTCCCCCGGTTTCAATTCCTTATAGGTAGGCTAAAAACCTTAATGTTCCTAAAGAATGCAAAAATGTGATTTGAGTAGTTTCAATTCCTTATAGGTAGGCTAAAAACGTTAAAGATGAAGATATTGAAAAATATAAACTTCCGTTTCAATTCCTTATAGGTAGGCTAAAAACTCTTATTTTTTTTCATTATATCACCCTTTCAAGTCTGTTTCAATTCCTTATAGGTAGGCTAAAAACTACCTGTACCATCATAAGACAAAGAAGTATTACTAGTTTCAATTCCTTATAGGTAGGCTAAAAACTGTAAATATGACAAGAAGGTTAGCAAAAGGTCAGAAAGGTTTCAATTCCTTATAGGTAGGCTAAAAACGAAGGCAAGCTGTATTTGCTCTTTATTATCTGTGCTGTTTCAATTCCTTATAGGTAGGCTAAAAACAAGGCAAAGAAACATATATAAATATTCAATACTCGCTGTTTCAATTCCTTATAGGTAGGCTAAAAACAAATAGACATCGACATAATCGAATTAAATGCGTGTGGTTTCAATTCCTTATAGGTAGGCTAAAAACTACATCTATTCAAATACAACTATACACGATTATAGAGTTTCAATTCCTTATAGGTAGGCTAAAAACGTCTTGTAAATGTATATGACAAAACGACAATTGGCAGTTTCAATTCCTTATAGGTAGGCTAAAAACTACCTTGATGAGTATTTCTCCATATCCAAGCTGTCTAAGTTTCAATTCCTTATAGGTAGGCTAAAAACCTCGGGGCCTTGCGAATCATTTTTACGTTTGTATTAGTTTCAATTCCTTATAGGTAGGCTAAAAACTCTTTAATGAAGTAGAGTGGATTGCAATAAATGAATTGTTTCAATTCCTTATAGGTAGGCTAAAAACAGACAAGCTATGGCGAATGGCTAGACAAGAGAGCTGCGTTTCAATTCCTTATAGGTAGGCTAAAAACCAGACTTTGGATATAGTTGATTCTTTTGGTAATAAGAGTTTCAATTCCTTATAGGTAGGCTAAAAACAAACAGCTAAAAACTTTTTATTATTTTTTATTTTTTGGTTTCAATTCCTTATAGGTAGGCTAAAAACATTATTGCTCTAGCTCTCGAACTATATTTATATAGCGGTTTCAATTCCTTATAGGTAGGCTAAAAACAAAATCTCTGACTTAAGACTTGCAATGGAAGAATTAGAGTTTCAATTCCTTATAGGTAGGCTAAAAACTCGCTGAAATATCGAATACTTCCGCAACACGTTTCAGTTTCAATTCCTTATAGGTAGGCTAAAAACCTACGCCTATTTTGGTATATTCGAGAACTTTGTCTAGTTTCAATTCCTTATAGGTAGGCTAAAAACATATCACCCTGACAGACCAGAGGGAGACCTTGAACTAAGTTTCAATTCCTTATAGGTAGGCTAAAAACAGGAGTAACAATAACAATTAATAACGCTTTATGTAGTTTCAATTCCTTATAGGTAGGCTAAAAACAATTTATGTAGAATAAATTTTGTGAGGTGTTTTGTTAGTTTCAATTCCTTATAGGTAGGCTAAAAACTATCTTGTTAAACTGGATTAAGATGTTAGGAGAGGTTTCAATTCCTTATAGGTAGGCTAAAAACTTATAATTAATAACATCAACAATAGGTATAATCATAGTTTCAATTCCTTATAGGTAGGCTAAAAACAATTTATGTGATTTTACTTATGCAATTTTATTTGTGGTTTCAATTCCTTATAGGTAGGCTAAAAACTTTCTTGACAATTTGAAAGCTATTTATAATTCTAATTTGTTTCAATTCCTTATAGGTAGGCTAAAAACATTATGTATTATATCACATGATTTCGTCAAAAAAAGGTTTCAATTCCTTATAGGTAGGCTAAAAACTACATTGTTTCCAATCAAATTTCAACTCATATCGAAGTTTCAATTCCTTATAGGTAGGCTAAAAACTTAAAAACTTTTTTACTGATACATTTAAAAATGCAGTTTCAATTCCTTATAGGTAGGCTAAAAACGACGTTTTATTACGCAGGAGGATAAAAAGAATAAGATGTTTCAATTCCTTATAGGTAGGCTAAAAACCGACAAAGAGGATATAACATAGACGACGAGAAAGACATGTTTCAATTCCTTATAGGTAGGCTAAAAACTTGCGACGACTGCTATGAGGAATATAGCATTATTAAGTTTCAATTCCTTATAGGTAGGCTAAAAACGGAACTTGGGAATTAAGGGAATTTTTCCCGGGAGGTGTTTCAATTCCTTATAGGTAGGCTAAAAACCCTCCAAAAAATTTTTTATATTTTAGAAGTCTTAATGTTTCAATTCCTTATAGGTAGGCTAAAAACCGTCGTCAACGATGAGGAATACTGTGAGGAATGCTAGTTTCAATTCCTTATAGGTAGGCTAAAAACCGGGAATACGATTTATCAAGACGACGCTTACTGGGAGTTTCAATTCCTTATAGGTAGGCTAAAAACTGTATTGCATCGCTCTTACTTGTCGAAAGACTGTTTCGTTTCAATTCCTTATAGGTAGGCTAAAAACTAGAATACTGGGAGAAGTTTCTGGGAATAGATGTAGAGTTTCAATTCCTTATAGGTAGGCTAAAAACGCGCTTTTAGAAATCCCCGATTTTTCAGCCAAGGCTCTGTTTCAATTCCTTATAGGTAGGCTAAAAACAACTGCATGATAAAAGATAATCCATACAGTGTACTAAGTTTCAATTCCTTATAGGTAGGCTAAAAACGCTTTTATCTTTTGTAAAATATCTATTATTCTAATCAGTTTCAATTCCTTATAGGTAGGCTAAAAACGCAAAGAGTCGTCACTCTTAATATAGACGTGCTCTTTAGTTTCAATTCCTTATAGGTAGGCTAAAAACACAATACATACAATTGTATTTATTTATCAAACTTCGGTTTCAATTCCTTATAGGTAGGCTAAAAACCATGTAAACCACAAGTTCCAGCGTCATGGGACTTGGTTTCAATTCCTTATAGGTAGGCTAAAAACGCATTGCTCTATTATGCAGAAGAAGAACATTTGTGGGAGTTTCAATTCCTTATAGGTAGGCTAAAAACCAGTAATATTCAGGACGCAACTTATTCAGAAAGCATGTTTCAATTCCTTATAGGTAGGCTAAAAACAGTATATGCAAAGATAAAAAAATAATAATAATCGCTGTTTCAATTCCTTATAGGTAGGCTAAAAACTAGCAAGAGTTTGCTTAAATGAAGAACTAGACATATCAGTTTCAATTCCTTATAGGTAGGCTAAAAACGCCTTTTTTAGATGTGCTAACTGTGGCGACATCTTTGAGCGTTTCAATTCCTTATAGGTAGGCTAAAAACCTGGCTTGTATTGCACATGTCAAGCGATGCCACATATGTTTCAATTCCTTATAGGTAGGCTAAAAACTCGCAGGTCAATGGGGCGAAAAAATGATTTGGACAGTGTTTCAATTCCTTATAGGTAGGCTAAAAACTATAACAGCGAGGAGGAGGCGAATAACGATAAGTAGTTTCAATTCCTTATAGGTAGGCTAAAAACGCATTATGTCTATACTGTTTCTGGTCTTACTGTTCATGGTTTCAATTCCTTATAGGTAGGCTAAAAACCCGCAAAAAGAAGAAATAATTTTTGAATAAGAAAGGGTTTCAATTCCTTATAGGTAGGCTAAAAACTAAATTAAATCCTCCAATCTCAAATGCGTGTCATTTAAGTTTCAATTCCTTATAGGTAGGCTAAAAACTTAATACTGCTTTCAATTTCTCACTCCCTCTCTATGTTTCAATTCCTTATAGGTAGGCTAAAAACTGATAGAGATTATAGCCTTGGATCAATAGATTCAGGTTTCAATTCCTTATAGGTAGGCTAAAAACCCGCAAAAAGAAGAAATAATTTTTGAATAAGAAAGGGTTTCAATTCCTTATAGGTAGGCTAAAAACCTTTCTCTGGCATTTTTATTTTGCCAGCGTCTAGCTGGTTTCAATTCCTTATAGGTAGGCTAAAAACGTAGAAGATGTTCAACAATTTAGATAGCACTCATTGTTTCAATTCCTTATAGGTAGGCTAAAAACTAGAGTGTGCTGCCTACCTGTTTTGTCTGACTTAGAGTTTCAATTCCTTATAGGTAGGCTAAAAACCTTTCTCGTATAAATCAAAAATATATATGTGCACAGTTTCAATTCCTTATAGGTAGGCTAAAAACTGCAACAGTTAAAAAATACTCAGTTATAAATCATAGGTTTCAATTCCTTATAGGTAGGCTAAAAACCATTGTTTTTGAAATTTATAGCAGAAAGAAAGATGTAGTTTCAATTCCTTATAGGTAGGCTAAAAACAAGTTATTCCAGCTCTCTATGCTTTTGAGTAACGTGTTTCAATTCCTTATACGTAGGCTAAAAACCAAAATAACTTGACACATACTATACTTTATAATACGTTTCAATTCCTTATAGGTAGGCTAAAAACATAAGAGGCGCTACAATAGCAGGTGCATATTGCGAGTTTCAATTCCTTATAGGTAGGCTAAAAACGGATACCAATGAGTGAGCATCCGCTTGAGAGAACAGAGTTTCAATTCCTTATAGGTAGGCTAAAAACTCATCATCAAAGAAGGATATTTGCTTCGTCTGTTCCAGTTTCAATTCCTTATAGGTAGGCTAAAAACCCAGAATATTTCTTTAAAATACCAGCATCGTCAACGGGGTTTCAATTCCTTATAGGTAGGCTAAAAACACGGAAAGTCATTTGTTTTTAGACAAAAAGATTGTAGTTTCAATTCCTTATAGGTAGGCTAAAAACGTTTTTTGATGTGTTTTATTTTAACTAATATCAACGGTTTCAATTCCTTATAGGTAGGCTAAAAACGCCTTGTATGCCCACTTGGGTTATAGTATGTGTGTGGTTTCAATTCCTTATAGGTAGGCTAAAAACACAGACAAAATTAAAGACAGGTTTTGCAGAGATTAGTTTCAATTCCTTATAGGTAGGCTAAAAACCGTTTAGGTGGCGGGCACTCGTGTCGAGTTTATTGGTGTTTCAATTCCTTATAGGTAGGCTAAAAACCATTCTCCAATTCTTCAAGATAAGCATTTATAGCTGGTTTCAATTCCTTATAGGTAGGCTAAAAACTGCCCAGATCTTGGGTTCAAGGTAGACATCGAAGCAAGTTTCAATTCCTTATAGGTAGGCTAAAAACTTTAATATCTTTATCTAAATAATACTTTAAACGCGTTTCAATTCCTTATAGGTAGGCTAAAAACGTTTGCAAAAGAAACAAAAACGAAGTTTATTCAGTAGTTTCAATTCCTTATAGGTAGGCTAAAAACGCCAAGATGGTGGTGGATAATTGGAGAATGTTCTTGTTTCAATTCCTTATAGGTAGGCTAAAAACAAGGCCTCTAATTTGTCTATCAATCATTCTATCATCCGTTTCAATTCCTTATAGGTAGGCTAAAAACCCTTATCCGCTCCCATTCAGGACTATTATAAAAATCAGTTTCAATTCCTTATAGGTAGGCTAAAAACTATTACTCTTTGGAAATGACATAGCAACATTAAAATGTTTCAATTCCTTATAGGTAGGCTAAAAACAAATTATTTTCGAGTCCATATATTAATTCTGGAGTAGAGTTTCAATTCCTTATAGGTAGGCTAAAAACCACTGTAACAAATACACAGCCTACTGTAACACCTTAGTTTCAATTCCTTATAGGTAGGCTAAAAACCAGAAAATTTTAAAAAATAAAAATCAAAATAAAAAATGTTTCAATTCCTTATAGGTAGGCTAAAAACATTCAAGCGATCTTGATCAAACAGAACAAATTATAATGTTTCAATTCCTTATAGGTAGGCTAAAAACTATATATCAAATTCAAATATTGTTATTAGTTGTAAGTTTCAATTCCTTATAGGTAGGCTAAAAACGTCCTTCAAAGATCTCCTTTGCATCACTGTTAGAATTGTTTCAATTCCTTATAGGTAGGCTAAAAACGTCTGCTAATTCTATAATTGATAGTGTTGTTGCTCGGTTTCAATTCCTTATAGGTAGGCTAAAAACATAAGTGCTTTTGCTTCTGTTGTGTCTGCTGTTATGTTTCAATTCCTTATAGGTAGGCTAAAAACCTTTTTATCGACTATTCTATGTCCTCGCTCAATAAGAGTTTCAATTCCTTATAGGTAGGCTAAAAACGCGTTAGAACGTAGAAAATCCAGCACTTTTATCTTGCGCAAAATTTATCTCATGTAAAGCTTATGCCTTTATTATATCACAAACTGCCGGAAATTCAACTTATCGCTATAGCAATGTGTCGTCGATGTCCAGCAATTTTTGCACTATTGTACATCGACGACACTTACCAAATGCTTAATACATCACTCGTTTTAAACCCTGTTTCACTATCGTAATAATCTTTTAAAGAAGCAGCATTGACATATTTGAAGCCTTCTACTTCTGCAGGCATGTTTTCTGTTTTCTCTGGTATTGATATTACGTATTTATAAAAATCAGCTTTAAATTCGTCAAATATACTTCGCCTTTTAAATAGATTTTTTATTTTCTTGAGGTTGGTATACCTTTGCCATAAGTCTATTGCTTCTTCGTTATACTCTATAAACACATCTACTTTGTAGTATTCATCATCAATGAGTTTAAATTTGCTTACACTTGGCGTCCCATCATCACTGTCATACTTTAGCTTGAAAATCGCATCTAAAATGTCAAGTGTTTCTTTTGATGAAAGATTTTGTGATATTTCCCTATAATAATGATCTATTATGTCTAGAAAATCTTTTTCTGATATTGTTTCGTACTCTGACAAGATCCTTTCAGTAATATTTAGCATGACTTTATTGTAAATCCTCGAAGCGTATTTCCTATTTTTTTCATCAATCAATGATACTACATATACTTCTCCTTTTTTCTCCCAATTTCTGTTACACCTGCCTGCTGATTGATTTATAGAATCCAGCGGTGCCAAATCTCTTACAACAACGTCAAAGTCTATGTCTACACCAGCTTCCACAAGTTGTGTGGTAACAGCGTATTTTATGTTATTTGTCTTTAAAAGGTTTATCCTTTCAAGCCTTTCATGCGGTATTACGTGGGTAGACATGTATACTATTTCTTCATCCGGCAACTTTTCTTTTAATAATTGATAAAATTGTCTCGCTGATGATATGGTGTTCAGTATAAAAAGATAGCTCCTTCCATCCCTTAAATTAAACATATCTATTAGTTCATCAAGATGCATTTCTTTTTGTAAAACTGGCCTTATTACTACTCTATCCATTTGACTGAAGTACTTTCTTTTGTCTGTAAGTTGCCCAATCTCATTATCGTCAAATATCATAGGCTGTGTTGCCGTAACAAATATTATGTATGAATTCAATTTATATGCAACTGCTTTTAAGACTTCTTTCACAAGCTTCCAGTAATAAAAAGGTATTGACTGAATCTCATCAAGTATTATTATGGAATTTGCTATTCTGTGAAATTTTCTTAATGCGCTGTTTCTGTTAGACAAAAGAGTGTGAAAAAGCTGTATAAATGTCGTAACTATGATTTCCGAATTCCAGCCTTCAATCATTATTTTTGACTTTTCTGTGTCAAATTCTGTTTCATTGTCACTATATTTTACTTCTGAAAGATGGTGGTGTTTCAACAATACATTTGTGCTAATATCTATATTATTGCTTTTTAATATCTTTTCAAATTCCTGATAGTTCTGCTCTATTATACTTAAAAAGGGAAGCGAATAGATAATCCTGAAATCTTTGTTGTATACATCGTAAAGCTTCTTTTTCAATTTTAAAGCAAATGAAATAGACGCCAAAGTCTTGCCAAGCCCTGTAGGAAGGTTTATGGATAAAATTCTTTCATCTACATTTATCTCATTTTCATTTACTTCTCTATACGCATTTTCCCTTAATACATTTATTTTGCTATCTTTGTAGCTAATCTGTGATTTGTATTTATCAACTGCGTCTGAAGTCAATTCCGTATAAGATGGCGAAATCTTTCCAATCACGACTTCACTTTTGTCTGCATCTATAAGCAGTGAAAATACATAGTTTATGAGAATATAGTACGTCAAATCCTCTTTTTGCTTTATCTTCCTTAGATATGACCTTATGCTTCTCATCTCATTTTTTATATTCTCTATATTATTAGCTATAGTTGTCTTATTAAGATCAATATTTAAACCAGCTTTCTTTAAATTGTCGCTTAATATCTTAAATTTTGTCTCGTCTATGCTATGAAGTTGAGACTTCATTATCTCTATGTCGCTGTCTTCTAAAGAGGCTTCTGTAGCTACATCATTCAGATTTCCGTGATGCTTTTTTACTGCTATATACGATATAAAAGGAAGCAATATTTTAGTATCATTGTCAATGTCTAATCCGCTTATCTCCTGCTTTACAGCGAAATAAGCTATAACCGCCGAAATCAGTGAATGATGTGTTTCTTTCTTTGATTTAAGCTCTTTTTTCTTATCGTTATCTTGTGAAGTCAAGTATTCTTGAAAAAAGCCTGTAGACTTACCAAGATCATGGCATAAAGCCACAATCTTGACAAGCTTTGATAGAAACTCATCATCCATCAAATTAACCTTGACTTCATCTAAAAACTGCTCTGTTAAATCTGCACATCCTGATAAATGTTCTTCTAAATATTTATCAGGGTGTGAATAAAGCTCAGAAAAACACGATGTGTTCATCTTTTATCACCCAACTATTTGATACGTACGATCTTATGCTTTTGCCGTTGGCTTCATATACTACATCCGCATAATCCAATACAATTCTTTCTTCGTCCATATCGGCAGGAATCTTTTCTTTAAAGTATTTTTTGCCGTCTTCAAAGACTATCCTATCCTCTAAAATATACTTATATGGTAAAACAGAGGATATCTCAGTCTCAACATCTCCAGTCTCAAAAGCATCTTCCACGCCAACAAATCTATAATCCGCAATCATTTCACTTAACCCTAATGAAACTGTGTACACATTTTTGTGATTTTTTAGTTTTTCAATTATGTCATTAAAAAGATCTTCATCTGTGTGATGAAAATATATCCTGTACATAGGGTCTTTTAAAAGCTCCATCTTTACCTGCGTTCGAGCTTCGTGATTTTTCTTTTTCAGTGGGATCCAAAAATTATCCTTTGTATTTATAAGGTTAAGTCCCATTCTCATTTTTTTGACTGGATTTAGAATTCTCACCGCTAATTTGCATTTGTCAGAGCTTAGAACTTTTAAATAATCTTCTTTCCCTATTCCCTCTATCGCACCTATTAATCCTTTTATAGTCGGCGGCGGGGGAAATGAAAATGTAAGCGGCGATGATGTGGTATAGTACTTCTTAAAATGCCCAAAATCACCGTATACGTCAAAAATCAATAACTTCATTCTATACATTCCTTTCTCAAGAACCTCATTATCATCTTTTCCTGAGATGTTTACTGATTTATCCTAAAAGCTTAACTTTTCTGCAGTAAAGTCTTTTACCACATCGCCAAAATCACATGCGACACCATCTACTGCAAAAACTGTCCTTTCATCTAACGCATATCTCAACTTTTCAATTTTGCCTTTGTTTGCATTAAGGCTTTCGATTAATTCTTTTATCTCGATCTTTCCATCTTGTATGTCCCGCAATTCTTCGTCTTCTGTATCATGGACAAATTTTATCCTTTTGTTTAACTCACCTATCTGATAATTTTTTTCTTTCATGACTACCTGAAGCAAAAATCTTGGCATGTGGCCCATCTTTGAATTAGACATAAGGTTTTTGGTACCATTCCACATTGCTTCCAACATCAAATTTACATCGTCATCTGTAAGCGGTATATTCTGATTTTTAGCTGCATTTTCATTTACAATACCATAGAACGAGATAAGAGAATATGGAAGTATATATTTCTCTGTAAATGTTCCTTGAACATTGCCGCTCTGTGACGGCATTACAGTTGTGCCTTTTATGTAAGTCATGTTGACCTTGTGAAGGGACCTTCCATATCCAAACTGAACAGGACCTGTTAAAGTCATAGTTTTGTCCTTCACTGCTGTCGTAGCACCAAAGAGCCTAACATCTATACATTTATTGATGATATCGTCATTCGACCCGAAGTCGCTTATTCTATCATCTTTTGTCCGCAGTTTTCCGCTTTCATCTCTCGTCTCTAAGATAAACACATCCTTTCCTTTATACTCTGCCAAATAATCTCTTATGGTCCTTTTAAGTCTTACGTCTGTAACTATGTTTATGCCTGTTTCCTCATCGATCCTGGGCTTGTTTTCGTCTACAGGATCTCCATTTGGATTTGCAAAGCTTACATCATAAAGAAAAAGTATTTCTGAGCGGTTGTTTATAACGTTGCTCATCATTGTTCCTCCCCTTTACTATAAATTATTGATGCTATTTCGTCTGCAAGATTTAATCCACAGGCGAAGTAGAAGTTTATTTCATCTACTGGCATATGCCAATCATCTCCCGCTAAAAGAAGATAATTTGATACCTCCTTTGCCAGCAGCCTCTTGCCTTTATCAAATGAATCGTACTCCTCAAGCTTATTCTGCACTTTTGGCAAAAGCCCTCTTATGTCTTTTTCATCCATCTTGAGGCTTTTTAGATTTTTCATGAAAGGCTTTGCACCTCTATCTTTGTACTGCTTTCTGAGAAGCAACTCTGTAAGAGCACCTAATAGCACAAGTCCTCTTTTGATAGGCATTTCGAAGTTTTCATCGTACTTTTTAAAGAAATCTGATAATGGTCTTTCCTCCATGGCTTTAACCTCCATTTCTATCAATCCTAAATTTTGTAAAAACTTAATTGTCATCATTCCATCTTTTATAGCGCTTTGATAGTATTTGTCCTGAATGAATTCATCTCTTACCCGCTTCATTATAAATTTTAGTATCAAGTTTATGTCAATTTTCCTGCCTCTAAAAATCCTGTCTGTCAAATCTAAAAAGTAACCGTCAAGATCGCTGTCTCGCTTCTTCATGTCAGACTTAAACAAAAAATTACGTATATTTTTGAAAGTGAAGTTTTCATTAAAAATGCCGTCTACTGTGTCTTTCGCCTTAAAAATCTCCCTTAGATGGGAAGGAAACACATCTTCTATAAGAAGCAGTATTCTTTCAGCAGAATTTTGCTTTTCTATAAATAGATAGTTTAATGAAATTGAGTCATCAGCATCTTTTAAAAAATACATTATGTCGTCTTCATCCGTTATGACTCTTTTTTTCGTTGATTCTTTTAAGGACACAAGCTTTGAAGACTCTTTGAATATGTCCAATATCTCCTCTTTTACAAATTTTTCACCTATTAGAAATTTGGGTATTAGTTGATATTTGAGCCCATAAAACTTAAATGTCAAATTGTTTTCTATGTACTTCTTACCTTCTTCAAGCTTTAATCTGCAGTCTGGACACACAGGAAAGTTTCTCCACGATTTTTTCTCGTCAAACCCTCCGACTATGTACCCTGTTTTATCAATCGTGTAGAAAGCGTACGTGTCAACCTTGCCAAAAACCAAATCCTTCTTCTCACCACATATTGAACATACTTTGTCATTTGCTGAAAGTTTATTGTATTTTTCATTGTCCGTATCTACGAGGAGTTTTCTAAATAGCGGCATATCGCCGATGTATTTGTATGTACTGCCTTCTACGAATTTCAGCATGAGCACAAACTTATCCTTTTTAGAAGATTGTTTGATAAACTTCACGATTTCCTCTAATATCTCATCTCTATTTTCTTGAATAGCACTGTTCAAATTTTCAAGAAATCGCCTTTCATCTTCATCGATGTTTAATCCTTTTTTGCTAAGGATTTTAAACCAACTTAGAATCTTACCGTTAAACGTCTTGTCAGGCTCTGTAATCTTTGCGACAGGCATATAACCAGGGCCATTGCCACCAGCGCTTGAGTACAAGTACCTTGATATTTTTGGGCTGTCTGTCTCCTCTATCGTCACATCTTTGTATTTTACATCATTACCATCGACTGTAAAATTAATAGCTATGATGTTTTTATACGATCCATTTTGATTTGGATCTTCTATCAAAACATCTAAGAGACTTTTCTTTCCAGCACTTATAGACATCTCTCCTATGTCTTTTACAGCATCCAGCATTTTGCGCACCCCCTTTACAATATCTCAAAGCATCCGAAACCTTGTGAGTTTTTGGCTCCAAGTCCTGAGTAGTAAGCAACCTTCAAAAGATCCGGGTTACACTCCACATCATATATTCCCATCCAGCCTTTTATGACTGTATTTTTGTACTTCATGATTTTTTGATATTTCACATTTTCGTTGCCAATCGGATAAAACTTAAAATATGGATCTTTTACCTTCTCACCATAAATTACCTCATACTTTTTTAATAGGTTTTTTAATAAAAGATCAGAAAAGTTTTCATGCCAAGGTGAGTAGTAATAAGTATACCTTACACCCTTGTCCTCGATTGTAGAGTATGTGACGACAGGTGACAAAAACTTTATCCTTGCCTTATCTCTAAAGACAGGTGGATTCTCGATGTTTATTGAATTAAGCTTAAATGTCTGGTTGTTGAATACGCAAAAGTCTTTTTTAAATATGTTTTGTGAAATGTCGTATATAAACTCATCAATGGGAGAAGATACAGTAAGCTTAAATGGTGGCTTTATCAATATCTTGTCATCTCTTTTTAAAAGCCTAAATTCCCCTTCAAGTCTCGAATACGTAAATAGCTTAAACTGCCTTTTCCCATGTTTGAATCCTTCGTCGTGCATGAATGCGCTGAAATCTCCATCTGTCATGCTGTTATATATAAAGCCTTGCACTATGTGATTGTACTGTATAGGCAAGCGCAACTCTTTGTCACCGCTGAACTCCAATACCACCCTCATCGCTTGATACCTCCTCATTTTCAAAAAGAACATCCACACCACATTCCTATTAAAATTTTTTCCAATGTAATATATTCTCCAAAATCCTCCATTTTCCTGCTAAAGTTATGGAAATTTTTAAAAATAATAAGCGGATGATACCGCTTTTTAAGAAGGTCTTTTATCATGTCCAAAACACTTTACATATCTATTAGCCCAGCACAAAACATAAATCATCTCATCTGTCGTAAGTCTTGCAAAATCTATATTGCAGCACTCTTCATTTTTAAACTTATACACAATGGATAGATACCCTTCTACAAACTTTTTAAATGCTTCTTTTTGTGATTTCCCGCCGCCTAACATAAAGGGATCTTTATTTACAAGATTAAGCATATTAAAAAATTTTGTTTTCACTTCATTTTCATTAGCACTTGCTTTCTTCGCACTATCAAAAAGATTTATAACGATGTCTAATATATTCGTCAATTTATTTTTTACAAAGTATTGCCCCATATTTACTGCCATATCATAAATACCGTCTTGCATTTTATCACCTCTCAGTATCCTCTCTGATTGTTTACAGTATGCCAAACGCTCTTTGTATGCCTTCTGTTCCAAGATAGCAACTCTTTCAACCTTTTTACATTCTTGGCCACATCACCATCATTTTCCCCATACCTATTAGCTCTTTTCGATGCATCAATATGATCGTCTATTGATTTCACCTTTACAGAGCCATAGTAAGCAGGCTTGCCATAACCTAATTTAAGGTAGATATCACCACTTAATCCCAGTGAAAAACACAAGAGATCTAATTCATTATCATCTAAGCCATCAAAAAATACTTCCCCTTCAAATATGCTGCCCGGCATTACAAATTCACAAGGTACTGTGCCTTTTTCTATTATATTCGCATCTCCATGGCTGTAAAATTTTATTCCCTTAAATTTCCCATTAGAATCATAATAAAGGCTATTTTCTGCCTTTGGTTCGTAAAATGTCGGTATGTTTATTATTTCTACGCCATTATCTTTCACAAGCATCAAATCAGTAAACCGCAACCTGCTTTTCTTGCCTAATGAGCCAAACATATCGCATATTATGCAATCATTTTGGTCATTTACACTTTTCCCAATCTTGCGTATGTCTTGCTTTGTGTTTATACAGCTTCTTGATACACTCTCAGCAATGGCCCTTGCGCATCCTTTTAAAGATGAACCAGGTATGATATACTCTCCATTGTACTTTGCAAATTCTCTAAATACAGTGCTGCCGTTTTCATTGTAATATCCTGAAAATATATGGACTGGCGTCACTACCTCAATGCTTATTCTAAGCTTACCACTTTTTAACTCAGACGATTTCACATATTTTTTAGCACCTAATATAGGTACAAAGTTATAAGGTTTCATCAAACTCCACCTTCCTGAAACACTCATCATTCAATGACAACTTGGATAATTTTTCTCTTAATGTTTCTCTGTCAAACTTTCTCTCTATGTAAAATCCACAATCTTCATAACCTGATACGTCTTTTCTATCGTAGTATCTCATTGTAAGCTGAACATCTTGTACAGCCATGCGGCCAAAACCCCTTGATGTTATGCCTCCAAAGACTACATACCCATCATCGATTTCATCTAATATTTCCGTAATCACTTTAATCTGCCAATTAAACACATTCTCCATTTTTATTTCGCATTCAAATATGCCATCTTCTACAACTTCAGGCTCAAATAACGCTTTTCCTTTTGAAGCACCCGTTATTCTATCGATGGCAACATTCTTTCTCTTGCCCATCTTAACTTCTCCTATTGGATAAGCATCTTTAAATAGAATTCGGCTCTTTAAAGCAGTATTGCCAAACATTTTACATGCAGGACAGCTTTCTCTGTACCGCTCTTTTCCATTCATACTGCTACTAAGCTTCTTTCCACAATATTCGGATCCAAATATATCACAGCCTTTTAACTTTTTCTCTGCTCTACTTCTAAATACACCTTTTATACTGCTGCCAGGCATCACTACCGTTAACTTACCATCTTTATAAGACCTTAAAAATTTGTTATCAGGCACTGTCGGATCAAAATCATTGTTGTCAGCGGCTTTTATTGAAAGAGGGCTCATGGTCTTTAAATAAAATTTGAAATATCCTTCATTGTGCAGTTCTTTAAACATCATTCCACCTCATTTCTTCATTTAAACCATTAGATACGTACTCCTTTAGATTGGATTTATCGACTTTATAGATCTTCTCATCAATAAGCTTAATAGTTCCTAAACCTCTGCTTGTCATTCCTCCTACTGATATCTGCCCATTTTTAAGCACATTTAGGCAAAGTTTTAAAAGTTCTATATCGTCGTCATCCAGATTATCCCCTATCATGTGAAGCTTAAATCTCGTGCCAGATGGAGTAATCTCGTAATTGTACTTCTTTCCATCTTTCGCAGTACCTGTATCTCTGTCTATGCCAACACCATCTCTCATATCAAAAAAAGTCTTTTCATCTATCGAATTTAAATCTTTTATAGTAAGTTTTGCTGCTAAATGATTTGAGCCAAAAAGCCTACAAACATTGCAAGAACTTTCGTATATTTCTTCTGCAATTTTTTTGTAATCTTTGTCGTACTTAGTTTTTAATCTTTTAACATCGTCATCACTCACACAAGGTTCATCATTGACTATTAGACATGACCTATAACCTTCAAAAGCGCCGCTTGAAAGGACTCTTTCAACAAAGCTTCTAAGGACTCCTTTTAGACTTGAGCCAGGTATTAAAGGTAGACCATTTTCATCCTTTATAACAGGTGAATCAACTTCAGTAGGATCCATGCTTTCTTGGCCTTTGCCTATGTGAATAGGCTTTAAAGCTACAATTGTACCTTTCACAATATACTTATTTTCAAATTTATCAAACATCTACATCACCTCTTATCATCCTTTAATGCTTATTTCTATTTTTAAAATAGCCGCTTTGACTCTCATTGTTTCTCATTGGCTTTACTCTGTAAGATGACTGCCAATACAAATATCCAAAAAATAGACTTAAAGCCTTTGGCAAAATATCTTCAGGTACATCATTTTTTATCTTCCTCATGTATTCTATTATCTTATCTCCATACTTCATGCCATCAAAGATGCTATTCCAGCCGTTGCCCCTTGATTCTTTGTACTTTATGTAAAGTTCAAATTCATCATAAGAGTCGATATTTGAAGCAATTTCAGCCAATGTCCTGTATTGTGATATGCCAATCTTGTCTTTTTCTCTTCCTTTTTCATCATTTGCGTGAATCGATAAAAAATCTCTTTTTGATGCTATTTCATCTGAATATTCAATCAGCTTTTGCTTTAACTCTTTGCCTATATTCATATTTTAATTACCTCCATTCAAATGTATTTTATCGCAAATTTTCACATTCCCATATCCATTTGCAGTATTTTGCCCAATACCTGACTTCTCCGCAGAATACAGCTTGTCTTTGATGCCATCAATGTCTTCATTTGTACCGATTAAAACGACAGAGCCTTTTTCTATATAAACTGATGGTTTCTCCCTCATGTCATCCGTTGGTTTTGATGTATCGTATCCTCTGTATAAATTGCTTTCTGAGTAAACTTTTATCACGTCATATTGAAATCCAAGATTTAATATTTTCTTCCACAATTCTTTGTAATCATCTGTCGTCTTTAAAGGAATATTATAGTCTATATCAGGTATCATGTCTGAATAAAAATCAAGCGTTATAAGCGTCTTATATGTCTTACCACCATACTGCCTTTTGCCGACAATTTTATTCAACTTTTCGATTCTTTCTATCAAATCAACTTCATTTCCTGCACCTTCACTACATATTTCGATCTCGCATTTACCAAATCCGCTGGAAGTATCTGCACCAATCCTAAGCGTTTTAAATTCTTCAAGATCATTTGTTCCATCTACATACCCTTCAAATTCTAAGCCTTCTTCTATTGCTAATATGCTGTACAATCCTCCATCTCTTGCTGTCTTCGTGTATGGATCGATTGCTGTTCTTGTAAAAAGCCTCTTAGGGACATCTACCATTTTCCCATCTTTATAATACCCTGTAGCAAACTCCATTCTCTCTTTGCATCTTGGACATTCACTCTTTCTATTAAAAAGCACATCTACAAGACCATGGTCAATGTGATACTTGCATTTCATTGCAGAAAGCGGAAATGGCCTTGCACCATCATAATAGAAGTTGTAAAATCTTATATTGCTAAAATTCCTACACCAATCTTTATACTTACATCTGCTGCACTTTTCATGATCTCTTATGTATATCCAATTGTACCTGCCATTTTTATCAGGTCTTCCTACATCGTGCAGTGGACAATTCCTCAAAATCTCTCTTGCAATAGCTGCCCTTATAACGTCACCTGGTATGTAATCTTTAGTAGTTAAAAAATTCCCTACCAAGTTTCTAGCACCTACTATAAGAGGTGAAATAAGGTTTAACTTTACCTTTATCATTCATCCCCCTCCTTAACATCAACATGGACCCATCCATATCCTCTGCTTTTACCCGCCCCAATGCTTTCTATCATTTTTAAAGATATCAAGATGAGTTCTTCGTACTTTTCTGTACTCTCATCTAAGTATAAATCCATTGTTCCTTTGAATGCACCACCTTCATAGATTTCCATTGAGTTTAGCGAATTGTCTTTTGCCACTTTTCTATACCTATCAACAGAAGTTGAATACCTTATAGTCCTGCTGCCAATGTTAACACTACTTTCATCTAATAATAAATCATCTATATACAACTTAGATGGGTTATACCCAGGTGAACCAAATACCTTGCATACAGGGCACGTGCACTTCATATCATCACGGTGTTCTTCATCGATCAAAGACATGAAATTTTGCCTCATGATCCCTTTCATTGTAGAAGCAGGTATATAAGGTTTTCCGAGCCTATCTTTTATAAAGTATTTATCCACAAGGTTGCCAGTGCTACTGCCTGTAGCAATGCACATTGGGGATTTTAATTTTACAACTATGTTAAACGTCTTTTTCAAAATATCACCTCAATCCTATACATAATCCCAAATCTCGGTAATATCATACCATGGCGAGTAGTATTCCATGCCGTTTTCACCTGAAAACTTAAAAAGCCCTTCTTCAAAACAGCCATTGGCTATCTCCACAAGTCCTTTTTCAAAGTCTTCTATATTTGACCTTGACCTATCATACATGTAAAAAAGCCTAAACTCCAATGGCAACATCATGCTTGCAGCATCCCTAAGTTTGTATATATGGTTTTTCATCATCTTTTTGCTTTCTTTCATTTTCAGTATCAAGTCTACAAGCTTAGTCATTTCAATCCACGTGTAATTTAAAATACCTTGATGTATGAAATCATAATTGCTACCTTTATCCCTATTCAATTCCAAATACATATTGCTTTCTAAAACCGCAAATGAAACAGTACCAATTTTGTTGTCCATCTTTTTTGAATATGATTTAGCTTTTTTCAAAAGCTTATTGGCCAATTCAAACATATTCCGTATAGGTGTGGAATATTTGCTTATTGCAACGCCAATAGACATTGTCACATTTGCACTTTTGTTAATATCCGACTTATTTTGAAATTCCATGTCAAATGTTTCAATAAGCTTTGACGCCATTATCAAACTGGATTTTGCAGGGGTTATTATGAATATATCGTCTCCTCCAAGTTCAATAACTTCAAATGGGATCTCTTCTCCTTCTACCTCATACCCTTTCCGTATAGCCTCCAATGTCGCTTTAAAAGCAGAACTTTCCGCTTTTCTGCTAAAATACATCATCTCGTACACATTTTTTATGTTCTTTATTATGTTCCCGAAGTTATTGCCATCACCGTATATTAATGCCATGTATCCATTGTTTTTAAAAGCCCCAATCTCGTCTAAGCCTTGAACTTTTTTGCCGCCGTATTGTCCTTGTCCAAATCTTTTTAAGTGCATTCTCTGAAATTCCTCATGAAATCCACTTTTAGCGTAAGTCCCAGCTTCAATTTTGTGAAGGCAGCTTAAGCATACTCCTTTTTCCCCTTCACTTGTCTGAATTGTATAGTGGGCATCTCTCAAATTACAGAATTTACATATCAATTTAGATTTGCTTTCTATCTGTTTGTGGGTTATCTCATTTATCACCATGTCTTTGTCTTCTATTCCTTTATTTATATCACCATAATTTGGATCAACATTTAAGTACAGCTTTAACTTTTTCCTGTCTTCCAGCATTTCTTCACAATCTCTTATGACATCTTTATAATCATTCAGTAGATCTTTTAAAGTTGTTTTGTACGATATAAAGGCACTTTGAGCTGTTATCGTCACATCTTCATAAAGTCTTTCTAAGTCATACTCTATATCAATATCATTATCAGGAACTACTGCAAAGACATTTCCTCCACCACAGTAGATAATAGCCTCTGGTATAAACTTCTCTTTGAAGTAATCAGGAATCCTTACTCTGTTTATGTTGTCTAAAAGATAGCTGGAACCTCTCAAGCACTTTATATCATTGTTCTCAACGATGTACTTTTTTGTCTTGTATACACCGCCTTTTATTATCTTTATATCTGCATTCTTTATGGAATCTTCAAATTTTTCTCCAATCGCCAACATATCTACCATCTTTAAAGCAAGATTTACACTTTCACTTTGAGAAATTTCTATGTCAAAAAAATGACGATACATGTTAAGTCTTACTTCCTCTCGGCTGTCAAAGGCGTACGCAAAACAAACAGCCAATGTAGCAGCATCTTTTAAAGATGGCGCCTTAACATCTTTTTTGTCTTTGTATGGCCTAATGTACGGTATTTCGTCTACATCGTTTTTCAAGTACTCGTATATTTCATCACTGTTCATCACAGATATGTCTCGAGCTATTTTCTTAAATCTCTTTTCATAATCATCCATTTTCATACAGTAATTGGTGCCAGTAACAATGTCTACCCAACTTATATATCCACCGGGAAGTTTCTCATGTCTAACCTTCTCATCTGCGAAATCTATGTACACGCTATCACCTCACTCTATAATTTTTTCTACATCAGCTATAAAGCTGTTAAGTTTTTTTGCAAAAGTTTTATACGGTTTGCTGTTTTCTCTCCAACCAGCATGATTTATGTCGTTTCTAAAATCTTTTATATTGTAAATCAGTTTAGCAAATTTATCACTATTCTCGCTTTCTAATATGTTATTTACAATATCTTCATAAATTTTTGCCTCGTCTTTCCACTTTTCTTTAGGGAGATTATTCCTCTTTATGTAAAGAGCTTGACCTACAGCATCTCTGATTTTTTGATTGCATTTATCAACCCCAAACTTGTTGCAAAAATAAGTTATTATGCCTTCTTCCAGTATCGTAAGCCCTTGCTGTATCATGTTGTGGTCTCTGCACCATTTCACCACCTGTATCATGTTTTTGTCTTCATCATCAGTAAAATTGTCAAAATGATTCTTTATGTTCTCTATTAATGGTGTCATAGGTTTTATGTAGCTTTTCTCTGATATGTTAAAAGCAAAATCTATCTTTTCCTTAAGATCTATCCCATCGTTTGATATAGATCTGCCTCTACAAACTGCCACATTGTTTGTGTAATTCTGTATCGATTTGCCAACCTTCTCTAATATATCCTTGTCATCTCTCATGCCTTTTTTTAAAAGCTGGTCTTTCCCACGCTCTATAAGCTTATTTATGTACCTTGAGTCGCCGTCCTCTATGAAGCGGTCGATTCCAACCGTCCAATCAAGAAGGTTTATAAAAGGGGTGAGATTAAATATAGGCGCATTTCTGTCTTTTAATTCTAGTCTGTCCTCAATTTCATTTGATGGGACTCCAAGTGCCTCTACTGCTCCGTAGTACATGCCTTTTATCTCGCATTTCTTTACGAATTTGGCGTAATTCAATATTATAAGTGCTAAGACAGGCAGTGATCTAAACGAATGCGTTATGTCAAAGATTATCTCATCTTTGTAGTTTATCTTTCCTAATACTTTGTCAAATATATCCCAAAGTTCTTCTTCTATTTCCCCAGATGGGATATCTACGGCTTCAATAGTATTTACTATGCCTTCGTATTTTTTAAGCACACCAGAAAGCCCACTTTTCTCAGGATGCTTTGCATTTGAAAGCCAATTAGCTGTAGTCGCTTCTTTTGTCTTGAAAATGTAAATACCATCTATTTTGATGCCTTTTTTTAAAAAGATATCTATAAGCGCTTCTTGAACATAGCAAATCGCGTCGATTTTTATGTCATCCAACAAATAATTACATTCAGCATATTTGCCTGTACCTAAAAATGAAAAAAATTTTGTTGCCATCATTTCCACCTCTCATATTTTCTAAATCTTACATGTCTAAATATCCTTTGAACTTTTACAGTACCATCATTAAATGTCCTTTCGTCTGCATCTCTCGCAGTCGTAGAATATACAGGTATCAATCCGCTTTCAAAGCAGAAATCCACCAATAAAAATGTAGCTCCAAAATCGCCTTGTATAAGGACATAATCGCCTTTTTTAGAATTTTGCTTTATCCACTCAGCAATCCTATCTACATAAAGACGTATAGACTCTTCCTCCGGCGGTATAGATGTCCATACTTTTTTAAGGTCATCTGGAAGATATATAAATTCATCGACACCAAAAGTGCTATAAGCATCTTCCATTTGGCCCTTTGTAAGTTGATGTGAAAATACTAAAAATATTTTTCTCATTTTGTCATGACCTCTTTTATGAATTATAAAAGGATATAGACTAAAAGAAATGATAATCCTGATAGGTAGGCTAAATATGACATTTATATAGATATTTCTACATAAATCGAAAATTTCCTGCTTAAAAAATAAAAAAAAACGCCTTAACGTAAGTTAAAGCGTTTATTGTTATATTATCTTTTCAAGTGTCTTCCATGCCAACAAGGCACATTTTACTCTGGCTGGGAAGTCTGACACACCCTGCAAGACTTGTGCATCGCCAAGGTCGTCTATGTCCACATCTTTCTTGTGTATCATGTCTATAAATTTTTCCACCAATTTTAAAGCTTCTTTTTTATCTTTTCCCTTTATAAGGTCACACATCATTGATGTTGATGCTTGGCTTATGGCGCAACCATGACCCACAAATGATGCATCTTCGATAACATCGCCGTTCATCTTAAGCTCCAGCGTTATGTCATCACCGCAGAGAGGATTGTGGCCTCTTTCTTTTATGGTAGGATTATGCATCTCCCTTTTATTGGGAGAATTTTCATAGTGCTCCATTATTATCTCTGAGTAAAGCTGATTTAAGTCGCTCATCTAAACCACTTCCTGACATCTTTTAATCCATCTACAAAAGCATCTACTTCGCTTTTATCGTTGTAAACGTAGAAACTTGCCCTCACAGTGGCAGGGACACCCAAATACCTCATGAGAGGCTGGCAACAGTGGTGACCGCTTCTTACCGCTATTCCATCCTGATCAAGTATCGTAGCCACATCGTGGGGATGTACATTTTCCACATTGAATGATATTATACCTGTCCTATCTTTTGCATCTTTAGGTCCGTATAGTTTTACGTAGTCTATCTTAGACAATTTCTCTAAAGCATATTCCGTAAGCTCTTGCTCATGTCTTAAAATATTGTCAAGGCCTATTTTCTCTACGTACTCTATAGCCTTCATAAGGCCGTAAGCACCTTCAACATTTGGCGTACCTGCTTCAAATTTAAGTGGTGATGGTGCAAATGTGGAATGATCCTCAAAAACCTCGTCTATCATCTCTCCACCGCTTAAAAACGGAGGAATGTCATCCAGAAGATCTTCCTTTATATACAGGACACCTATACCCATAGGCGCCATCATCTTATGGCCTGAAAATGCATAGAAGTCACATCCAAGCTTTTCTACATCTATCTTCATATTTGGTATGCTTTGTGCACCGTCTATCAATACTTTAGCACCATTTTCATGCGATAAATTCACAATTTCGTAGACAGGGTTTATGATGCCTAAAACATTTGACGAATGCTGTAAAGCCACAAGTTTAACTTTTTCGTCTCTCAAAATGCTTTTAAACTCGTCTAAATCAAGCCTGGAATTTTCATCAAGGTGAACGTATTTAAGCTTTGCACCTTTTTTCTCCGCCACCATCTGCCATGGAAGGATATTGCTGTGATGCTCGGCTATCGTCAATACTATCACATCACCTTCACCAATGTGTTTAAGTCCCCATGTATATGCCACAAGGTTTATAGACTCTGTGGCATTTCGCGTAAACACGATTGACTCAGATGATTTGGCATTTATAAACCTTCTTACAGCATCTCTTGCTTTTTCGTAAGCTTCCGTCGACAATGCGCTTAGATAATGAGGACTTCTGTACACATTGGCATTGTACTCTTTGTAATACTTAGCAACCGCATCAATCACATACATTGGCTTTTGAGTCGTAGCCGCATTGTCAAAATATATGAGCTTTTTCCCGTGTGGAGTCGTCTTTAACACAGGAAAATCTTCTTTTATCTTTAAAACATCCAGCATCAGCCAGAAATCCTCCTTCCGATGTAACTTCTAACTGCCTCCTTAAGACTGTCATCAGGCAGTGTGTCAATTACTGGATTAAAGCTTGCTTCCACCATCAAAAGCTTTGCTTCTTCCATGCTTAAACCTCTTGACATCATGTAGAAAAGCTTATTTTCATCGATTTGTCCAGCGCTGGCAGAATGGTTTGCCTGCACGTCATCTTCAGAACACCATAATGCCGGTATTGCGTCAGATCTTACTGTCTTATCAAGCAGCAAAACTACCTCGCTTTCATTGCCTTTTGCCTTTTTAGCTCCCCGCTTCATGTCTAAGTTTCCTCTGAAAACCGCCCTTGCTTTATCTTTTAATGCGCCTTTCACATCAACATTGCTTTCTGTCCTGACTCCTATGTGATTAACCTTGTATGACATATCATGGCTTTGATCATAAGCTCCCAAGAATATGGAGCTGAAGTAAGCACTGCTGCCTGCGCCTTCCAATTCTGCCGTCACATCATAAGCATCTACTTTTCCGCCTAAATCGATTTGCGTCCATTTTACAGTAGCATCATTCCCTGTTATTATTATATTATTGTCAAAATTTGAAGAATCATCACTGAACCTTTGAATCTTCACTATATTTACGCTTGCGCCATCTTTGGCAATGACGGCTGTAAGGCCATTGTGAAATCCTCTTTTATCTGAAACCAAATCAAACACAACCGTCAAGTTTGATAGCCTCTCTGCAATAATAAGGTTTAAATCAATTATAGTGTCGTCATCGCCAACTACACTGTAATTCACTGTGACAGGCAGTTTAACATTTGAATTTGGCAGCGCTCTTATACTATAGCCTGTATTGTAAAACGCCAATACCATATTTTTAAACTTTTCGTCAACGCCAAAATTGTGATCCAATGCAGACTTTATCGCATTTAAATCGTCATCCATCAAAGCTTTTGTCAAAGGATTCACCACAAGTCCTTCTTGAGCGTCATTGCCGACGACTGCACTTTTGTATTCTTTATAGTATGGAATGTGGACATCATCCAGTTTAACTCTTTTCCACATAGGCATTGGCACTTTTGAGAATACCTCGTAGCCTTTTACTCTAAGCTCTTTCTCTTCACTTCCGCCTTCCTTTATGATATCTTGTATTGTATTGTAATCTAATGACTTAATCATAGAAACATCTCCTTTACCCTATAGTTCCTTCAAGCTCCAGCTTTATAAGGCGATTAAGCTCAACGGCGTACTCAAGCGGAAGCGACTTTGCTACAGGCTCTACGAATCCTCTTACGATCATGGACCTTGCCTCATCTTCACTTAATCCTCTTGTCATAAGATAGAATATCTGCTCATCGCTGATTCTTCCTACCTTTGCCTCATGCCCTATGTCCACATTGTCGTTTAAAACTTCTATTATAGGCATCGTATCTGATCTCGATATTTCATCTATCATAAGGCCTTCACACTGTACAGATGCCTTAGCACCTTCTGCATTAGGCCCTATCCTTAAAAGTCCTCTGTAATTTGTGATTCCACCGTCTTTTGATATGCTTTTTGCCAATACTTTGGACGATGTATACGGTGCTAAGTGTATCATCTTAGATCCTGTATCTAAATGCTGTCCTTTTGCCGCAAATGTCACACCTGTGTATTCAGATTTCGCACCTTTACCTCTTAATACAGACGCCGGATAAAGCATAGTCTTGTGGCTGCCAAAAGAGCCTGATATCCACTCTATGACACCATCTTTATCGACTAAAGCTCGCTTTGTATTTAAGTTGTAAGTATTTTTGCTCCAGTTTTCGATAGTAGAGTAAATAAGCCTTGCTCCTTCTTTTACAAAAAGCTCCACACAGCCTGCGTGTAAATTGGATACTGCATACTGTGGTGCTGAACACCCTTCTATGAATCTCACTTCGCTGCCTCTATCGGCTATAATAAGCGTGTGCTCAAACTGCCCTGTTCCTGGTGCATTCATCCTGAAATATGCCTGAAGCGGCACTTCTACTTTCACATTTTCAGGCACGTACACAAATGTGCCACCGCTCCATATGGCCCCGTGTAGCGCCGCAAATTTGTGGTCATTTGGCGTAACATTCTTCGTCATAAAATACTCTTTAATAACGTCAGGGTATTTTTTTAAAGCCGTGTCCATGTCTTCAAATATTACGCCTTGTTTTGCCAGATTGTCTTTTATGCTGTGGTAAACAACTTCTGAGTCGTACTGTGCACCTACGCCAGATAAAGCCTTTTTCTCTGCCTCAGGAATGCCCAACTTCTCAAACGTATTTCGTATGTCTTCAGGTACTTCGTCCCATGAGTTTTTTAATTTAGCGTCAGGGCTTAGATATGCTACAATGGAGTTTATGTCAAGCTGACTTAAATCAACGCCCCATGTAGGCATTGGCTTGCTTTCATATATTTCAAGAGATTTTAAGCGAAAGTCTCTCATCCACTTAGGCTCATTTTTTCTCTCTGATATTTCCTCAACGATCTTTTTAGAAAGCCCCTTTTCCGTCTTGTACGAATACCTGACTTCGTTTTTTATGTTGTACCTGGAAAAATCTATATCATTAACAATGGTCTTTTTCATCTGATTCACCCCTTTATGACAGAACTTCGTCCAGTATAGACTCGTATCCTGTCTTCTCCAGCTCCTTCGCCAGATTTTTGTCTCCTTCTTTGACAATTCTTCCATGTGCCAGTACGGATATTACGTCTGGCTCTAAGTAATCCAATATCCTATTGTAATGAGTTATAATTAGTATTGACATATCTTCTGTCTTCAATTTCCTTACTGTCTCAGCAACAATCCTTAAAGCGTCTATGTCGAGGCCTGAATCTATTTCATCCAACATGACAAGCTTTGGATTTAACATAGCCATCTGCAAGATCTCACTTTTCTTCTTTTCTCCGCCAGAAAAACCTACGTTTAAGTACCTTGTCCTGTACTCCTGCTTCATGTCCAGCATATCCATCTTTTCCTTCATGCTTTTTGCAAATTGCAGCATAGGCATGTTTTTATTTGTAACTGCATTTAAAGAAGTCCTTATGAAATTATCTACCGTAATCCCTGGGATTTCCTCAGGAGATTGGAACGATAAAAATATGCCTTTCTTCGCCCTTTCGTTTACTTTGAGGTTTACGATATTTTCCCCTTCAAAAAGTATCTCACCATCTGTAACTGTGTAATGTGGATTTCCCATTATTACATTGCAGAGGGTACTTTTTCCGCTGCCGTTAGGGCCCATAATAGCGTGTATTTCTCCTCTTTTTATAGTCAAATTAAGTCCTTTTAATATCTCTTTGCCGTCCACTTCTGCTTTGACACTTTTTATTTCTAACAAATTATCCTTCATATTTACACTCCCTTTTTAATTCCTACTATTTTAATGGGATTACTTCCATGTTTTAATTATACCCTAATATTAAAAAAAATCAATAAATATATGAAAAATATAATCATTGTTTATTTTTCCCTTGTGTAACATAATCTATAGCGAAGAAAAATAATATGGATTTAAAAAATTTACTTCTTTTACTTTTATCAATATAAAATCTTTGATAAAATAAAATTAAGTTTTTATTTTTCAAAATTATACAAAAACGGGGTATGATGATGAAAAAGCCATTAATTAGAATTTTAATTGATCGACTATTATATTTGTTAATTGCATCATATGGAATTATCAAGGTATTTATCGTTAAAGGTGTTATAGACAAAATATTCTTATTTGCAATATTCATTTCATTCTCTTATGAATTTTACAAAACTTTTAACCACCAAACCAAATTCAAGTAGTAAAAAAATTAATTAACGCTAAGGGGGTAGCATTCATGAAATATGCTGGTTTTTGGAGAAGGTTCATCGCTTTTTTAGTAGATTACATTGTCATCGTCATAGCTGAAATGATCTTGCTTTTAATCTTTGGAGTAATTTTACAATTGACAGGAAATGTAGATAAAAGTAGTAGTCAGACTGATACGGCTATTGGAATGTTTATTTTAATTGTACTCATAGTTGGTAATTGGTTGTACTATTCGTTAATGGAATCATCAAATTTTCAGGGAACATTAGGTAAAGTAGTTTTAAACATTAAAGTTACAGATTACGATGGCAAAAAAATTTCTTTCAAAAAAGCAACAATCAGATACTTTTCAAAAATTTTGTCCACTTTAATAATTTTCATAGGTTTTGCTATGGCCGGCTGGACGAGATACAAGCAAGCTTTGCATGATATAATTGCTGGTACTTTTGTAATAAAAAGTTGAACTTTTCAAATGGAGGGAGGAGCAAATTGCTGAAACTTTTTATAAGGGCATTGATTTCTAGTTTAATTTTTACACTGTTAATGTTTCTGTTATTAAAAAGAGAAAAAAGTGACTATAAAAAGAAGAGTTTAAAGCAATTCGCCTTTATGTTCTTAGTTTATTTCATATCATATATGCTTATTAGCTTGCTCATCAAGTAAAAATTTTAAATTTTTTCTGAAGGAGTATCATTGTAAATGAATAGAAAGAACATTATAACAATAATTATTGCTGTGTTAATAATGGCCTTTGGATTAATTATAGGATCATTAAGTAGATATAACATCTTAGAAAAAATTTTTTCTGTTCTCTTAGTTACAGCAATACTGGCTTTAATATACGATACATATTTTCTTTTCAAAGATAAAAGATATTTTGGAAAAGCAAAATGGATAGTAAAATCAACCAATAATCCATTACTGCTTACAATCAGCTTGTATTGTATCTTAATACCGAATTTAAGCAACAACTCTAAAGACTCTCTGCACACCATGCTTATCTCAATTATCTTTGTATCTGGACTAATCCCCTTTCTTCATTCCATATTAAAAGACGGAATAAACGAAAAAGGCATATTTCATTGGGGCACTTTATATACATGGGATAAGATTCAAAACTACAGCTTTACAGACAATTTCTTAGTCATAGCTTTAAATTCCGCCACTAATAAAATCAAATTAATTGTCAAAAAAGAAGATAAAGAAAATATTAAACTCTTATTAAAAGAGCATATAAAGCGCTAACATCAATCAACAAATAAAATAACAAGCCACGAAAAAACCGAGATTTACTCTCGGTTATATTTCATCTACATCCACGTATTTAGCTATTATATCGTCAACAGGAATTATCAAATACTCGGTATCGCCGTGCTTTATCTTAGTACCAGAAAATTCTTTGTATATGACTCTATCGCCTATTGATATCTCATCTGTGGCACCGGCTGCAAGGCCTTCCACAATTCCTTCATGAAGCTTTTCTTGTGCGTTTCTTGGGATTATTATGCCGCCAACTTTTTTATCTCCTTCAGCTTCTTCAAGCCTTATAAGTGCGTTCCCATTTACTGGTTGTATCTTTTCCATGTACATCATCCTTTCTATTATATTTATAAATAATTTTTATCCTTGGATACCTAATAGTGTGTTTAATCTGGCCTTATCAAATCCCACTACTATTGTACCATCTATGTCCGTCTGTGGCACACCTCTTTGTCCGCTTCTCCTTACAAGTTCTTCAGCAGCACCAGGATTTTTGGTCACATCTACTTCTCTAAATGGTATATTGTTTTGCCTCAAGTACGACTTTGTTGCGCTGCACCACGGGCACGAAGGCGATGTGTAGACAATAACCCTATGGTATTTTTTTGATCCATCGCTTGACTTTACAGGCGATGTAGTAAGCAACTTTTCGTAATAATCTTCTGTCTGTACGCCGTAGACTATCTGCTGTACTTTCCCGTCACCGTAAGCAATTAAAGCAGGTACAGCAGTAATGCCAAATTCTGTATGCAATCCTACTTCTGACGCATTTACTGCATAGACTTTTACATCCTTGTTTTTATCGCTGAATTTCTTTAAATTATCTAACGCCTCTAAACTTTTTTGAGATTTATTAGAGTAAAATAACAGCATAAAGAAATCTGCCGACTTTTTTATGTCCTCAAATTCACTCCTGTCCTTTATAAAGCTTAACATACGCAACACCTCTTACAATCGTATATAAGTCGCGGGTTTATACCCCCCAATGGTAACTGGTTTAATCTACAATATATTATATTCACACTGCATTAAAATGTCAACATATCAAATATTATGTGAACAGTATATGTTTATATAAGCTAATGTATACTATCTATAAGGAAAGGAGTTGTTTTTATGAAATATGAAAGAGCTGAAGAAATATACAATTCTCCATCAAATTATGAAGTTATCTATGATGGTCAGGCAGTATGGATAAATTCTCTAAATCCCAATAAAAAATACGCTAATATCAAATTTTTGCACGACAACGCCGTCATGGATGTTCCTGTCGGTTTTTTGGTGGAAGGCAAAAAATTAAGCTAAAAACAAGGGCAGCCTTTCTCGATTACAGAAAATAGCTGCCCCTCATCTTATGACATTAATCGTTTTTCTCCTTCCAAGGCTTTAATAGGTCCTATATCTTGTGTGACTTCTAATGTTCCTAAATACTCTCCATCTTTGTCTCTTACAGCAAAATACCTGATGTACACGTATTTGTTCCCTATTTTTATCCAGAAATCTTCATGACTCTTTTTCCCTGATTTAAAATCCCTCAAAAGTTCTTCTACTACATGTACACTGGCAGGCGGATGGCAATACTGAACCTTTCTGCCTATTACAGCCTTCGTCCTGGCAAAAATCCTGTCTTTCCCATTCGAAAAATACCTTACCACATCATCTTTGTCAACAAACGTCACATCAAAAGGCAAATTATCAAATATGGCACCTATCTCTTCCACCTTCAAAACACCTGTGTCAAATTTAATATATCCATGCTGTGCATCATTTGCAAGTTTTCCTTCTTCTTTAGCCTTTAAACTTTCCCTTTTTGGTTTCCACTTTGACTCAGGTGATATTAAGCAATATCCGATTTCGTCACTTTCATCCATGATATTTACCCATTCATCCTCAGTAAGCGTATCCAAAGCCATCGGGAGAAGTATGTTCTCCTCTTTGAATATCATCTCTATTATCTTATTGATAAGCTTATTTAGCTTATCTTCAATTGCACCTTTTTTAGATTCATTGTATCCTTTTAAATCACCGATGGTGGATTTTAAAAGCTCTCTAATTTCATCGTCCACACCCCACATGACACTTGGAGGGCCTGTTATTCCGTACTTCTCCAGATATGGAAACAAAAGATTTTCTTTCCTTGAATAATGTTTATCAATATCCATGAGAAGATTTATATTTCCCAAAAGCTTTGATATGCTCTCTTGTGTGCCATTGCGTTTAAAATCCTCTAATGTTGGCCTTAAATTTTCATTTATATGTTTTTCAATTGCTCTATTTTCTTCCTTAAATGTATGAACCGGATGTCCGGGTATAGTCTCAGGTTTCTTTAGCTGCTCCAATGACTCTCTGAAAACAGCCGCATGAACATCGCAAAGCCTTTGAATTTCCTTTACAGAAAGCCCCTCGTTCATAAGCTCCTGTTCTATCTGAGACAATTCTGTATGCGTAATGCCGTCTATTACGTCTTTGAATTTTTGCTTCACCTCATCCACCGATTTGCCTTTGTGAAGCTCTCTTATCACTTCTTTTAAAAGCTCTTGCCTGTGCTCTCTATTGTTTATAAGCTCACTCATAGTAAATCCTCCTTTCTTAAATTATTATCTAATTGTTGCATTCATATTTATTATGCCGTCTATCTTCTTATTTAAAACAGATGTCTCAACTTAATTTTACCTCAAAATACAGTTATTACTGTGATATAAATCACTACTTTAAAAATAATTTATCCTTGCTTACATGCTTTGCCAATCTATCGTACACAAATTCTTTCATGTACTTTTCATTTTTATATGTAAATACTCCATCCTTTACCTCCGTATCATAGCAAAATACAAATGATGTTTCTTTAAGCTTTTCCACTTTTTTAGCCTGCTCCTTTACCATCCTAAATGCGCCTATATTAAAGTCGTATATATCTTGAAGTGGCAATTCTTCGTACAATTTATCTATAAAGTCCGAATATATCTTTTCAAAACCATCAACATACATGATAGGTTCTAACGATATTCTCACTTTTACTCCTTTTTCAATAGCCTTTCTTATGGCCATTATCCTTTTGTCAAGGGATGGAGTAGAAGTCTCATAAATCGAAATCACTTCCTGAGGTAAAAGGGACCACGAAAATATTACATTATTAGGAATCGCTGTAGATTCAAAAAACGCCGCATTAGCACATTTTGTCCTTATCTCCATCAACAAGTTTTCATTAGTCGTTGCGTATGAAATCCACATAGACGCAAAGTTTGTCAACGGCTCAAACGCCAATAAATCTGTCTCATATGATATGCTTAAATATATCCTTTTGTCACAAGAAAGTTTGTCAACCTCATCAAAAAAGTCTTCTAAATTGACAAAAAACACGATATTAGCCGATGGATACATGCCTTGAAGATAACAGTAATCGCAAGAGTAAATGCAGTTTAAGACATTCGAAGTATGGTAAAACTCATCAATCCCAAAGTTTTCGCACATCTCAGAACCTCTGTATATAAAATCGTACCTTTTCTTTGCCAGTATTATATTTGGATATTTCTTTTGCATGACATAATTCTGCCTTTGCCTTAAAAATAAGTCGCTATACCTTTGGATTTCAATAACAGTACTTCTTTTCAATGCATTTAATATTTTCTCTGTAGTAGAGTGGTTTAAAACATCTTTTTCAACGTAAACATGAGAAAACTTCATATGCCATTCATCCTCTCAAAGTGTATAAAGATAAACAAAAAAGCGCCCATAGCGCCATTTAAACATCATTAAGCTTGTGTATATCTAAAAGCAGCTTCACATCTGCTTCTCTTTCAAGTATGTGGTCATTCAAAACGTCAAATTTCTTATCTATCCTCTTAAAATTCAATTCAAACTTGCCAAGTTGGCTTGTGTGCTTTGTGACTTCTTCAAATGTATGCTTTAAGATGTACTCAACATCACTTTGCTGCCTTTCAAGGTTGTATAGTCTATTTTCAACACCATCAAGCCTCTTGTCAATCTCGTCAAGTCTATATTCAACACCGTCAAACCTCTTATCCATGCCATCAAGTCTATTTTCAACACCGTCAAGTCTTTTTTCTACATTGTCAAGTCTTTTTTCTACATTGTCAAGCCTTTTATCCATATTGTCCAGTCTTTTGTCTACGTCGTCCAATCTCTTTTCAACGCTGACAAGTCTTCCGTCCATGTTTTCCAGTTTTAGGTCAATCGAGTCAAATCTTTGAAGCACCAAAGTCATAAACTCTTCATTTGTCAAGGTTTTTTCCCTCCCCTTTTACCTTTGTGTCCATTATAACACACCCAAAAATCACAAGCAATGAAATAATTTGAGTAAAATTTTTTAGTTAATCGTTTATAAAAAATTTTCTATATTGACAAACTAATAGTGATAATATATCATATAAGTGTAAGGTGATTGTTAAATGAATAACAAAAATTATTTACATCATACGGTTCAAGATTCAATCCATTCAGGCAAATTTCCTATTAAAATGCTTGAATAACAAGTACAATCACCCCAAATATAAAGATTTATTGTTAATAAATTAACACGGAGGTGTTTATCATGGCAACGACGAAAACGGAATTAGACGTTCAGAAGCAGATAGATTTACTTGTATCAAGAGCACAAGAGGCTCAAAAAAAATTCATGTCTTACACACAAGAACAAATCGACACAATCGTAAAGGCAATGGCTTTAGCAGGTGTAGACAAACACGTAGAGCTGGCAAAGATGGCATATGAAGAGACAAAAATGGGTGTGTACGAAGATAAGATTACGAAAAATCTCTTTGCCACAGAGTACGTGTACCACGACATAAAAAATGAAAAGACTGTAGGAATCATAAACGAAAACATAGAAGAAAACTACATGGAAGTGGCAGAACCGATAGGCGTAATTGCCGGTGTCACACCTGTCACAAACCCGACATCTACTACGATGTTTAAATGCTTAATATCCATAAAGACGCGAAACCCCATAATATTCAGCTTCCATCCAAAGGCAATAAAGTGCAGCATCGCAGCAGCAAAAGTCATGTACGAAGCTGCATTAAAGGCAGGTGCACCTGAAGGATGCATAGGCTGGATAGAAACGCCATCGATAGAAGCAACACAGCTTCTCATGACACATCCAGGCGTATCTCTAATCCTTGCAACAGGCGGTGCAGGAATGGTAAAAGCAGCATACAGCTCAGGAAAACCAGCATTAGGCGTAGGTCCTGGCAACGTGCCATGCTACATTGAGAAATCAGCAAACATAAAAAGAGCTGTATCAGATCTCATCTTAAGCAAGACATTTGACAATGGAGTAATATGCGCATCAGAGCAAGCTGTGATAATAGATGAGGAAATAGCAGATGAAGTCAAAAAGCTTATGAAAGAGTACGGCTGCTACTTCCTAAATAAAGATGAAATCAAGAAGCTTGAAAAATTCGCAATCGACGAGCAAAGCTGCGCCATGAGCCCTGCAGTGGTAGGTCAGCCAGCCACGAAGATCGCCGAGATGGCAGGCTTCAAAGTTCCTGAAGGCACAAAGATATTAGTGGCAGAATACGAAGGAGTAGGTCCAAAATATCCTCTATCAAGGGAGAAACTAAGTCCAATTCTTGCTTGCTACACTGTCAAAGATTACAACGAAGGAATCAAAAAGTGCGAGGAAATGACTGAATTTGGAGGTTTAGGCCACTCTGCTGTAATACACTCTGAAAACCAAGACGTCATAAATGAATTTGCAAGGCGAGTCCGCACAGGAAGACTTATCGTAAATTCACCATCATCACAGGGAGCAATAGGAGATATATACAATACAAACACGCCATCACTTACATTAGGCTGCGGTTCTATGGGAAGAAACTCAACAACAGACAATGTAAGTGTCAACAATCTTTTGAATATTAAGCGTGTCGTGATAAGGAAGGATAGAATGAAATGGTTCAAGATTCCACCAAAGATTTACTTTGAAAGCGGGTCACTGCAGTATCTGTGCAAGGTCAAAAGGAAAAAAGCCTTTATCGTCACAGATCCATTCATGGTTAAACTTGGCTTCGTAGACAAAGTGACTTATCAATTAGACAAGGCAAACATCGACTACGAAATATTCTCAGAAGTTGAGCCAGATCCATCTGTTGACACAGTCATGAACGGCGTAAAAATAATGAATTCATACAATCCAGACTTAATAATCGCTGTAGGCGGCGGTTCTGCAATAGATGCAGCAAAGGGAATGTGGCTTTTCTACGAATATCCTGACACGGAGTTTGAAACATTAAGGCTTAAATTCGCTGATATAAGAAAGAGAGCATTTAAGTTCCCAGAGCTTGGCAAAAAAGCGCTGTTCATCGCAATACCGACGACAAGCGGTACAGGCTCAGAAGTTACAGCATTTGCCGTAATAACCGACAAAAAGAGAAATATCAAGTACCCACTGGCAGACTACGAGCTTACACCTGATATAGCCATAATAGATCCTGACCTTACAAAGACAGTGCCACCATCTGTAACAGCAGATACAGGTATGGATGTGTTGACACACGCCATAGAAGCATACGTGTCAGTGATGGCATCAGACTACACAGATGCGCTGGCAGAAAAGGCCATAAAGATCGTATTTGAATACCTGCCAAGAGCTTATAAAAACGGTAACGATGAAGAAGCCCGCGAAAAGATGCACAATGCTTCCTGCATGGCTGGTATGGCATTCACAAATGCATTCCTTGGAATAAACCACAGCATGGCACACATACTGGGCGGAAAGTTCCACATACCACACGGAAGAGCAAATGCAATACTTCTGCCGTATGTAATAAGGTACAATGCAGAAAAGCCTACAAAGTTTGTGGCATTCCCACAATACGAATATCCAAAGGCAGCAGAAAGATATGCAGAAATCGCCAAATTCTTAGGACTGCCTGCATCAACCGTTGAAGAAGGCGTAGAAAGCTTAATCGAAGCTATAAAGAATCTCATGAAAGAGCTTAACATTCCGCTGACCCTAAAAGACGCCGGCATCAACAAAGAACAGTTTGAAAAAGAAATCGAGGAAATGTCAGACATCGCCTTCAACGATCAGTGCACAGGGACAAATCCAAGAATGCCTCTCACAAAAGAAATTGCAGAGATCTACAGGAAGGCATACGGTGCATAAGTAATAAAAAAAGTACGGCTTACAAGTTAATTAAAACTTATAAGCCGTCTTTTTTTATCACTTTTTTGACACATACATCAAAATCTTATACAGCAAATATATTATAAAAGCTAAAGCGCCAACATTTATTATTAGAATTATATTTGAGATTAAATACATAAATAGGACTCCCCTTTATTTACAAATTATTGTATATTTATATAATATCACAAGTCGAAAGAAATAAAAGGCATCAATTTTAAAAAAAGACGGCCTATCTAAGAGCCGCCTTTTTGCATCTATATTTAATTCCCCATAAACATCTTTATGTCATCTTCCACATTTGTTATGCCGCCGATGCCGAAGTTTTCAACTAAAACTTTTGCGACGTTTGGCGACAAGAATGCTGGAAGTGTCGGTCCTAAGTGAATATTCTTTACCCCCAGGTACAGAAGTGCCAATAATACTATTACAGCTTTTTGCTCATACCATGCAATGTTGAATGATATTGGAAGCTCATTTATATCTTCAAGTCCAAATACTTCTTTAAGCTTAAGCGCAATCACTGCCAATGAATACGAGTCATTGCACTGTCCTGCATCAAGCACTCTCGGTATGCCGTTTATATCGCCAAGATTTAATTTATTGTATCTGTACTTTGCACATCCTGCTGTCAATATGACCGTATCTTTTGGAAGTTCTTTTGCAAATTCTGTGTAGTATTCTCTTGACTTCATCCTGCCGTCGCAGCCTGCCATTACAAAGAACCTCTTTATAGCTCCAGTCTTTACTGCATCAACTACTTGATTAGCCAAAGCCAATACTTGGTTGTGAGCAAATCCTCCTACTATCTCTCCACTCTCAATTTCAACTGGCGGTTTGCATCTCTTTGCGTGCTCTATTATCTCTGTAAAGTCTTTCTTGCCGTCTGGGCCAGCATCAATGTGCTTCACACCTTCAAATCCAACGACGCCTGTCGTGTAAAGTCTATCTTTGTATGAATCTTTTGGCGGCGTCAAGCAGTTTGTTGTCATTAGTATAGGGCCATTAAAGCTTTCAAATTCCTTATCCTGTTGCCACCATGCATTGCCGTAGTTGCCTGCAAAGTGTGAATACTTCTTAAATGCTGGATAGTAGTGGGCAGGAAGCATTTCACCGTGTGTATATACATCAACGCCTGTTCCCTCTGTCTGCTCCAGCAGTTCTTCCAAGTCTTTTAAGTCGTGTCCGCTTATCAATATGCCAGGATTGTTTCTGACGCCGATATTTACCTTTGTGATCTCAGGATTGCCGTACGTGGACGTATTTGCTTTGTCCAAAAGCGCCATCACATCGACGCCGTATTTACCAGCCTCTAATGCAAGTGATACATAGTCATTTGCACCTAAGCTGTCATCCAATGTTGCAACTAACGCCTTTTCAATAAACTCTGATATATTAGGATCTTTAAAGCCAAGGTTTGCAGCATGGAATGCGTACGCTGCCATACCCTTGATGCCGTAAGTTATAAGCTCCCTTAGAGACCTTATATCTTCATTTACAGTAGCAAGCACACCTACTGATAAAGCCTTCTCATCAAATTCACTTTCATCTGCACTCCATGTAGCTGCATCATGCAAATTGTTTAATTCAACTCCATTACTTTTCAATTGGTTTTTTATTGACTCTCTAAGGTTTAAGCCTTCTTTAATTTTGCCAACAAAGTAATTTTTGTCAAAGTTGACATTCGTTATTGTTGAAAACAATCCGTCGATGATGAATGAATCCGTGCTTTCACTGTTTAAACCATGTTTTCTGGCTTCTTTGTTAACAATTGCGATGCCCTTTAGCGTGTATATTAGCAAATCTTGCAGCCTTGCTGTGTCGTCAGTTTTGCCACACACACCTCTTAATGTGCAGCCAACGCCTTTTGAAGCTTCTTGACATTGGTAACAAAACATTCCCATATCATTTCCTCCTTCATTTATTTCAATTCGCCAATGTGCGAATTGTATACAGTATTTCGTACGTTTATTATTATACAATCGTCAACCGATTTTTTCTGTGATAAATATCACAATAACAAAAATATGAGGGTTTTTCCCCTCATATTTTATTTAGACAGTATATCATCTATTTCTTTCAATTCTTCATGGCTGAATTCCAGGTTGTCAAGCGCCTTTACATTCTCCTCTATCTGGCTTACCCGGCTGGCGCCAATTATAACAGATGTGACTTTTCTTAAGTCCCACGCCAAAGCCATCTGTGCAATGCTTTGGCCTCTTCTATCTGCGATTTTTTTCAGTTCTCTTACCTTATTTATATTCTCCTCTGTAAGATTACCTCTCAGTGAAGTGTTCTTTCTGGCAGCTCTCGAATCGTCCGGAACTCCATTTAAGTATTTATCAGTAAGTAGTCCCTGTGCCAATGGACTAAATGCTATACTTCCGACGCCTTCTTCCTCAAGGACATCTGTAAGCCCATCTTCTATCCATCTGTTAAACATGGAGTAGCTGGGCTGGTGTATTAGAAGCGGCGTCCCAAGCTGCCTTAGGATTTCAGCGGCTTTCTTGGTATCTTCAGTATTGTAATTTGAAATGCCAGCGTATAAAGCCTTTCCTTGCCTCACAGCCTGTGCCAGCGCTGACATGGTTTCTTCCAAAGGTGTATTTGGATCTCTCCTGTGGGAATAAAATATATCAACGTAATCTATGCCCATCCTCTTTAAACTTTGGTCCAAACTTGATAGCAAATATTTCCTTGAGCCCCAATCACCATAAGGGCCAGGCCACATTGTGTAACCAGCTTTTGTGGAAATCAACAATTCATCTCTGTAGCCTTTTAAGTCCGTCCTTAAAATCTTGCCGAAGTTTTCCTCAGCAGATCCTGGAGGCGGCCCGTAATTGTTTGCCAAATCAAAATGGGTTATGCCAAGGTCAAACGCCTTTTTGACCATCTCTCTCATGTTTTCAAATACATCATATCCGCCAAAGTTGTGCCATAGTCCAAGTGAAATCGCAGGAAGCATTATGCCACTTCTTCCGCACCTTCTATATATCATTTTTTCGTATCTATTTTCGTTTGGTATGTAGCTCATTTTTCTCCCTCCTAAATCGGTTTCTATTTTAATTATATAATAATTATTATTAAAAACAAAATATTTAAAAGTTAATTTAATTTTTGTCAATTTAAAAATATGGTATATTAAATAAGTAAACTATTTGAAAGGGGAACATCAAATGAATTCTATAATGCTTTATATAGGCGCCATTATTGTTGGACTTGCTTTAGGACTGCAGTCGCCGATGAATTCAGCTCTTGGCAAGATAGCTTTACCAAAAAACTCTGCAGTCTTAAATAATTTAGTTGGACTTATAATATTAGTCCTCATCAGCATATCAGACGGCAGTATAAAACAATTTGCAAGTTTATTTAAAGCACCAACATATCTTCTATTTGGCGGCGTATTAGGATCTATAATCGTTTTAGGATCAATCATTCTGATTCCAAAGCTTGGTGCAGCGACTTTTGCATCTATTATAGTCTCAGCTCAAATGATTGCTGCTGTGCTTATCGATAATTTTGGATTATTTGGTGTGGAAAAAACTCCCATCAATTGGTTCAAAGTAATAGGTGTTGTGCTTCTCATAATAGGTGTAAGGTTAATAAAAGCATAAAAAAACCTTATAGATTTTTCTATAAGGTTTTTTCTCAGGTTATCTTCTATAGCCTCTGTTGTTATTGTACTGCTGCTTTCTTGCTTTTCTGCATTCAGGGCATCTCTGAGGCTCATTCTCAAAGCCTTTTTCTTTATAGAAAGCTTGCTCGCCTTCTGTAAAGACGAATTCCTTGCCGCAGTCTTTGCATACTAATGTCTTATCAGCCACAACACTTTCCTCCTTTTTAAGATTTATAAGATTTAAACAAACCAAATTCCATCCTAAAAAGGGGAAATGTTGTTAAATCTCTTTTTTAACTACGAATTAAAGTATACCACGTTTCATCACAATATGCAATACTTTTATTTAATTTAATATCGGCTATTGCTATAAATAGAACCAATCTCATCAAATGGCCATATCCTATATAATACTTTTCCTTCTATTTGCTTATAATCTACAAATCCTATTATCCTGCTATCTAGACTGACTTCGCGATTATCGCCCAACACAAAGACTTTACCTTTTGGAACCACTAACGGGAATGTTAAGGCATTAGGATAGCCATTCCCTTTAACATATGGATAAGTCTTTCCTTTAGCATAGTACTCATCTTGTTTAACGCCATTTACGTATACATATCCATTTTTTATATCAATTTTATCACCCGGTATCCCAATCACACGTTTTATTAAAATATTATCATCTTGATATCCAATGATATTATTATATGTTTCTTTTAATTCTGAAGTTACATTTGATAAAACCCCATTGCTTTTTTCTACTTTATTAAATATAATTATATCCCCTCTTTTCGGCTCTTCAAAATTATATACCAGCCTATTTTCAAATAATTTCTGACCATTAAATAAAGTATTTTCCATAGAACTTCCTTTTACTTGAACCATAGCAAAAGCTGTACTTTTAAGTAATATTGATATAGTCAATGCAATAAATAATGTCAAAATCCATTCAAACACTTCTCTTTTTAATGTTTTCTTACTTTCTGATTTTGCGAATTTGGATTTTCCCATGAATTAATTCCTCCATCTCAATATATATGTTTCTCAATTGATTACTAATACTCGCCTATTTTCGCTAAATATTTCTAAAATTGATGTTTTAATCTATGGTAGCAAATTTTTCTTATTCCTCACTGGTAAAATAGTTCATATACGCCTTATCAGCGGCACTTACTTCCATTCCGTTAAACACAATTGTCTTTTTATCACCATCTTCTGATATGAGAGTAAGCTTAGAATCAAATGTTGCAGGTATGTTTTTGCTGGGCTTAAAATAGTACGGTTTATAGCCATCTTTAATAAGTTTCACTGCATAAGAAATCTTATCCATCCGTAAAACCTCCCGTACTATTTATAATGCCCACATTTTAAAAAACTATATTTTCTCTGTGGCAGCAATCTGCTCGAATGTTTCATTGCTTTTTTCTAATTTCTTGAAAGCTACAGACAGCATAAGCTTTATTCTATTTAGCTGATTTACTTCGCTGGCGCCGGGATCATAATCAACCGCCACAATGTTAGCTTCTTTATAAAGCTCCCTTAATGCTTTAATGACGCCTTTCCCCGTTATGTGGTTTGGAAGGCATGCGAAAGGCTGTATGCAAACAATATTTGATATGCCTTCTTTTAATAACTCCACCATTTCTGCAGTAAGATACCAGCCTTCGCCAGTTATGTTACCAAGAGATACTATAGGTGACGCCAACTCCTTTAGCTCATTTAGGGTTTTGGGAGAGATAAATCTTTTGCTTTTCTCTAAAGCCTTTCTCATCTCTTTTCGATAGAACTCAAGTCCTGCAATGCCTATATTCTGCAAAACCTGCCTTATCTTGCTGCCTGACAAATACTTATACTTTTCATTTGCATGATCCAGTATAAACATCAAAAAGTCTATCAGATTCGGCAGTATCACTTCTGCCCCTTCTTTTTCAAGCACATCCACGATGCTGTTATTTGCAGTAGGATGATACTTCACAAGTATCTCGCCGACAATGCCAACTTTAGGCTTAATTACATTATTGATCTCAAGATTTTCAAAATCCTGAACAATCTGATGGACATTTCTCTTAAATAATTTCAAATCTCCACTTTTTACGGACTCTATGCACTTTGCCACCCATTTTTCATAAAGCTTATTAGCAGAACCAGGTATCTTCTCATATGGCCTCACCCTAAGCAGCACATTTTGTAGAAGGTCACCATATACGAGGCCTATAAATGCTTTATTCAGAAGTCCTGGCGTTATTTTAAATCCAGGATTCTTCTCCATGCCAACAAAATTCAATGATATGACGGGTATATTTTCAAATCCTGCATCTTTCAAAGCCTTTCTTAAGAAACCTATGTAGTTGGTAGCTCTGCAACCACCGCCTGTCTGTGTGATTATGACAGACGTATTGTTTAAATCATACTTACCAGATTTCAATGCTTCAATAAGCTGCCCTACGACTATTATAGAAGGAAAACATGCATCGTTATTGACATATTTAAGCCCTTCTTCAACAGCCGGCTTATCTATAGATGGAAGAACCTCCAAGTTGTACCCTGATACATTGAAGGCTTCCTGTAAAAATTGGAAATGTATTGGCGACATCTGCGGTGCCAGTATAGTGTGCTTCTTCCTCATTTCGTCCGTAAACAGTATTCTTTTCATCGTATATGAAGTCTTGCTTCTTTTCTCATCTTTTCTTTCATTGATAGCGGCTATCAATGACCTTATGCGTATCTTTATAGAGCCTACATTTGTACCTTCATCTATCTTTATAAGCGTAAATATTTTTTCCCGGGAGCTTAAGATCTCCTGAACCTGATCGGATGTGACAGCATCGATGCCGCATCCAAAGGAAGTAAGCTGTACAAGCTCTAAGTTATCGCTGTCAGCCACAAAGCTTGCCGCCGCATAAAGCCTTGTGTGGTACATCCACTGGTCAACTACTCTAAGCTTTCTCTCAAGTTTGCCTAAATGCGCTACAGAGTCCTCCGTCAATACTGCCACACCCAACGATGTTATTATTTCCGGTATGCCATGGTTTATCTCTGGATCTATATGGTATGGTCTGCCTGCAAGAACTATTCCTCTTTTTCCCGTATCTCGCAGATATTTTAAGACTTCTTCGCCTTTTCTCATTATATCTTCTTTTACCCTTTTATCTTCATCAAATGCTTCTTTTAAGGCATTTTCCACTTCACCTTTTGATACGCCAAAAACTCTCAATTCTTCATAAAGCCTTTTGGCAAGTTTTTCTTTGTCATCCAATGCCAAAAATGGATTCATGAATAAAATGTCTTTTTCCTTAAGAACATACATGTTATTTCTAATTACTTCAGCGTATGACGACACAATTGGGCAATTGTAATGATTGTCTGCATCTTCAAATACATTCTGCTCAACAGGTATGCATGGATAAAATATCGTCTTTATGCCTTTATTTATTAAGTTGACTATGTGTCCATGGACGATTTTCGCCGGATAGCATGCGGAATCTGACGGTATAGTATCCATGCCTGATTCATAAAGCCTTTTTGACGACCTGTCAGACAATATAACCCTGAATCCAAGCCTTGTGAAAAATGTAAACCACAGTGGATAGTTTTCGTACATGTTCAAAACTCTCGGTATGCCAATGATACCTCTATACGCCTCGTCTTCACTTAATGGCTTGTATCCAAATATTTTTTTGTACTTGTAGTCGTAAAGATTTGGTATATCATTGTTAGTTATCTCTTTTCCTGCTCCTCTTTCACAGCGGTTTCCAGATACAAATACTCTGCCGTCATTGAATTTATTTATAGTTAAAAGGCATCTGTTTGTGCATTTATTGCACCTGCCGCTTGACACTTCTACACTAAAGCTTTCGAGCTTGTCTTTCGTAAATATTGTACTTATACCGCCACTGTACCTTTCCTTTGCGATAAGTGCTGCACCGTACGCACCCATTAGCCCTGCTATCTGAGGCCTTACGGCATTTCTACCTGTAATAAGCTCGAAGCTTCTCAATATGGCATCGTTAAGGAATGTGCCACCTTGAACGATTATCTTTTCTCCCAGCTCTTTCGGATCTCTTATCTTTATGACCTTGTATAAGGCATTTTTTATGACAGAATACGAAAGACCTGCAGAAATATCACCTAACGATGCCCCTTCCTTCTGTGCCTGCTTTACCCTTGAATTCATAAAGACAGTGCAACGAGAACCTAAATCGACTGGGTTTTGAGCTTTTAGAGCAGCTTCAGTAAACTCATCAATTGACATGTTGAGAGACGACGCAAATGTCTCTAAAAACGAACCACAACCCGATGAACATGCTTCATTTAGCATTATACTGTCGATTATGCCATCTCTTATCCTTATGCACTTCATATCCTGTCCGCCTATGTCAAGTATGAAGTCGACACCAGGCAAAAAATGCTCTGATGCCTTGTAATGTGCAATTGTCTCAATCTCACCTATATCCACCATCAAAGCTGCTTTAATAAGGTTTTCGCCGTATCCTGTGACAGTAGAATTAGCAATAAATGCGCTATCAGGCATCTTTTCGTATATGTCTAATAGCACTTTTATGACAGAATTTAGTGGATTTCCTTCGTTACTGCCGTAGTAAGAATAGACAATTGCACCATCCTCATCTATCACAACTAACTTTGTTGTAGTAGAACCTGCATCTATTCCTAAGAAAAGACCACCTTTAGCATCTTTTATGTCTTTCTCCAAAATATCAATGCCTTTGTGCCTATCTTTAAATTCATTGTACTCATTTTCATCTACAAATAGCGGTCTTAATCTCTCCACATCATTTTTCACTTTGTATGGAATCGTATGTACTCTATTGTATAAGTCTCTTAATGCAATGATCTCATCATTTTTTGCAGATAATGCCGCACCTATGGCAACTGCCAATTGAGAATTTTCAGGAACGATGACCTCTTCATCTTTCAAGTTCAATGTTTCTATAAATCTCTTTCTTAATTCCGGAAGAAAATATAAAGGCCCACCTAAAAATGCCACATTCCCTTTTATAGGCCGTCCACAAGCCAGTCCGCTTATGGTCTGATTTACAACTGCTTGAAATATGGAGGCTGCTATATCTTCCCTTGCGGTTCCTTCATTTAAAAGAGGCTGAATGTCCGTCTTTGCAAAAACACCACACCTTGCAGCTATTGGATATATGACTTTGTGGTTTTTGGAAAGCTCATTTAAACCTTGTGCATCAGTCTTTAAAAGTGATGCCATCTGATCTATAAATGCACCTGTGCCGCCTGCGCAACTGCTATTCATCCGCTGTTCGATAGTACCGTCAAAGTATGTAATCTTGGCATCCTCGCCGCCTAATTCTATGACCACATCTACATCCGGGAAAAACTTTTCCACCGTCTTGGTACCTGCAATCACTTCCTGCACAAACGGCATATTAAGCCACTCAGACACTGCCATACCGCCAGAACCTGTTACAGCAGCAGATACAACAAGGTCACCAAATTTAGAATACGCGTCATCTATCAAGTTTACAATAGTATCTTTTATGTTAGATAAGTGCCGCTCATATCTACTATAGATGATCTCATCATTTTCATTTAAGATGACTATTTTGGCCGTAGTGGAACCTACGTCTATTCCTAAATAGTGCAAATTTCTATTCACTTCAATTTCTCCTTCAGATATACGTATTGTAATTATTATATAATAGATAGATTTAATTATAAATAATTCCTTAAATTTATGTTAGCACTATTTAGTTTAAAAACAAAATTCCTATTTACACATTAATCCAGGCTGTATCTAAAGCCCAAAATAAATGATGGGCTAATTATTTAACAAATAATTTTTAATGAATTGATCTTTTCCTATGCTTGCCTCCCATCACATCAGAAACATCATTGATAGTGACAAAGGCATTTTCATCTTTATCATATATGATGGATTTGAGCTTCGCCACTTCTAGACGAGTGACGACAGAGTAAATGATAGTCTTCTGGTTCTTCGAAAATCCTCCTTTTCCCTCAATAAATGTGACGCCCCTGCCTAACCGTGCAGTTATGGCATCTGCAATCTCCTCACCATATTCTGAAATGATAATGACCGCCTTAGCTTCGTCCAGTCCTTCTATTGTTATATCTATCACCTTAAACGCAATAAAATAAGCGATCAGAGAATACATTGCTCTGTCCCATCCAAAAACTAATCCTGCACTGCTTAGAATGAATACGTTAAAAAACATCACCATTTCTCCCACTGAAAATGCCGTACGCTTATTTATTATGATTGCAACCATTTCAGTCCCATCAAGGGATCCGCCGTATCGAATAATCATTCCTACGCCAATCCCCAAGATTACTCCGCCGAAAACCGACGCAAGCAAAACATCATTTGTGATACCGGGTATAGGGTGTAAAATTGAAACCCATAACGACAGAGATAATAAGGAAAACAAAGATGACAAGACAAATGTCCGACCTATCTGATTGTACCCTATAAATAGAAATGGAAGATTATAAACGATTATGAATAAGCTAAGCGGCAATTTGGTCAAATAGCTTGAGATTATTGATATTCCCGTGATTCCACCATCAATAATGTTGTTGGGTATGAGAAATATTTCTAATCCTACTGCTGCTAAAATCGATCCTAAAAAGAGGAAAATGTATCTAATCATTTCTCGCACAATTGGATGATTTTTCGTCATATAATCCCTCCTTAAAATTAAAATTTATCACTGTTTAATTTATATGATAATCACTTAAGAACATTTACTTGGCATATCTTGTGTATTAACTTCATTGCATGAAATAAGCACATTTTAATAAATAACTTTTCTCACACAAAGTGCTTTACATAAAAAACCCATATTATTATACTATAAATGCTAATCTAATTGAAACCCAACATTATAGTGGGCGCCTCATGTGAACAGAAGACACTTTACTTTCCCCTATTTTTACCGCATACCAAAATTGTACATTAAGTTTACACATTAATCCAGGCTGTATCTAAAGCCCAACTCTACTGTCTTTCTTATATAATATCCATTTTCACCTGATTGAAAAACATTAAACCCAGACTTATTTAAAAGCCCTACCGTAAATATATTGGCTTTCATTTCTATCGTTGCAGTACCGCTTGCCTCGATTTCCTTTGAAGGAAAGACACCTGTTGTAGAAATCGCAGCCGCATGTGGATTTTTCAACTGCCAATCGCCATCATCAGCTTTCTCCCAATACGTCTTATCAATGCTTTTTATCTGTCTTAAGCTATCGGAATAAACCGTCAAAACTACGTAAAGTCTCACTACGGCAGAATAATCTTTGCGCTCTTTGTAAATTGTCACTTTTGATGCTTTATTGGTAAAACCCGATACATTTAAAGGCTCTTCTTTTACACCATAAGCTTCAATGAATTTTCCGTTGTCTTTGTCATAAACTTCAATCCTTGAAAATCCATCAGAATCCAACTTTGACTCAGATATATTGATATTATCTCGTGACACATCTATATGGCCATATTTCAATTTGATTGTCTTTGCTGGCATATTATCAACGTTTGTACTTTCAGTATCTTTCTGTGTATTGACATTTGATAAATCAAAAGCTATGATGACAAACAAAACCACAGCAATAAATGACAAAACATATATCATTTTTCTCAATCATACCACCACCAAATATATATTGCCAATATAAAGACCCTCTACATAAAGTGGAAGGCCTTTATATGTTTATCTTCGAATTGTTTTTACTTTAGTCTAACCGTAAAATCGCCTGATATGGGAGAGCCAATCTGTGGTCCATCATTTACAAAAGAAATATAGTAATTGTATGCGGGGTCCAAATTGTAAAATCTTGTTGTCCACCAGCCAGTATTAGAATCTGTTGAAAATTGATCCGAGCTCATTACAAACTTATTCGTGCCAGCTTGATAAACATTAATGTGCCATAACACATTAGCAGTATAATCAGCTCTTACATTCCAGTCCACATATAGCTGCGTGGAACCATTTGTGAAAAAATAGTAGTTTGAAAAAATCTCCGTGTTGACTCCACTGAAAGCACCATCATAAGGTAGATTTGTTCCTTTAGTCGGCCGACTAAGGGACATTGGATTAGCTGCATTTAAAGAAGCTACCTTTTGTGATGTCATTTTTGTAGTTTCAGAAGCCGGTTTGGCATTTTCTCCAGTTGAAATAGTTATTTGGTTACTGATTATATCTACATTTGAAGGAACTTGCCTCAAATATGTCATTTTTGTCGTCTCAGACGATGGTTTAAGATTTTCTACAATTGGTGCGGAAATTTGTTTACTACCTGTATCCACATTTCCTCCTCGTAAAGCAAATGAAGTTCCACTTAAGCTTAAACTTAAGATGAGTATCAAGATTAAACATATTGATATTCGAATTGATTTTCTGTTCACTTTAATTTCACCTCCTTTCGGTATTAAAATATTTCGCAAACATCATCAGTAAATCTTTGGTTTTATTATATGCTAATAATTTATATCTTCCCGGCCTGGAAAGTACATCAAATCTGCACCAAACTCTTTATACAGGTTTTTATCTTTTACATTGATTTCAGATGTGACTTTCTTATCAGGACCAATTACATCCCACGTATCATCGCTTTTTAGATGTATCGCACCTAATAGCTTATTATCTTTAAAGGCGCATATTAAAGGTTCTACATTTGTATCTGTACTTATAGGAAGGTTTAAAATCAACACGTCTTTATACTTTCCAACAGGCGTTATATCTTTAGAATAGTCTGGCTTAAAACTTCCCTCTTTCACGATGCTTCTACATTCTTTCGCAACATCATCAAGCAAAGTTGCTTTTTTGGTCTTAAGATCGACTTCACCTAAAGTTTTGAAACATTGGATGTAGTATTTAGAACCTACAAGCATTGTATTATTTGGACAAGGTGTATAAATAGCGCCACCTCCGGGAAGCCTTATCTCATCCCAGCTTATCTTGTCAATGTTGTCTACATTGCACTTGGCAACGTATATATTGGAATGTGTCTCAAATGGATAATAAAAGATAAATGTTATATCGCCTGTTTTGCTGTCATAATCTATAAAGCATGGTTGATTATATTCACCTACTGTAATATCATTGCCTTTGTCATCCTTCGTTTTATACAGAAATGATACATTCTTTTCCATTACATCGCTGCCATTGTGTAAGTATAATGTATAGTTTTTTACTTTTTTAATTGGTTCAGGATTGTCATCCACATTCCCTTTAGCCTCAATGTCCTTGCCGTATACCGTACCCACATCATTGCCTTTGACAAAATCTACTTTGTCTTTATATTCATCTGTTGGATAATACGTCTTCCTCAATACTATCCTGCCATCTCCATCCCAAAATAAAGGTGTGACAAAATTGGGGTCTTCTGAGATATAGACCGTCTTTTCAGTTAAATTTACTTTAGAATTATTCAAATCCCAATAAGCTAACATTGCCGAATGTTTATTATCTGGCTCATTTGTATATATCAAAAAAGGTATTTTTATCTCTTCAATGGCGCTTTTAGGGTTTTCTTTTTCTATAACTTTAGTATTGTCTGCAGTATAACAACCTGTAGCAATAAATATAAGTGCAAAGACCATCAAGAAAAACTTTTTCATAAAGAACAAAAACTCCTTCCTTAAACACTCATTAATCTTAATTCCAAAGAACATAATATTCATAGCCTGATACATTTGAGTAATTTACTTGATTCCTATCATTTGTATGTCCACTAAATTCCCTTGTTAAGAAGATTTCCAATTGATGATAAAGACAAACGACAAAAACAAAAGATTTAAAACTAATACAACCAAAATGATAGATAACAACCATTTGAAGAATTTATCCAAACCCATTCACCTCAGTTCTTCCAGACATCGCCGTTTCGAGTAACGCTTACTCTTAGATCAACATACTCATCTTGTATTCTGGAAAAAGCGTTTTTCCAAATCTTTTAATTTCGACCTTAAAATGCTTTCATCCATATGTTTTATCTCAGCAATCTCGCTAAATGTCATTAAAGACATGTCTATACCCCAACGCATTTTTAATAATTCTTTTTCTTCCTCAGAAAATTCTTTTGTTATCTCAGCAAAATTTTCTTTTATAAATTTCAACAAGTTTTCAAATCTATCCTTTTCATATGGTTCTATTGGCTGTTCATCTTCAGTTATAACTATATTTTCTGCTTCAATACCATTTTCTATTTTTTGAAGCATTACTTTTTTCCTTCCACAACCCTTAATCACGACTATACACCGCCTACATTTTTCATGGCCAAATATGTATTTGACTTGAGTACATAGTTCCTATAACTTCAGCATGTCCTGGTGCTGAAAGAACATAATAATTTCTACTCATATACGAGCCTATTGTCTTATCTAAATATAAATATAGAGGTGTATATATCGCAGTTCCCGTTCCATAATACGGTTTTTGAGTGGCTACTTGTTGCCAACTACTACCAAGCGCCCATAACAGACTCATAGTTAATTGAGCATTAATGGGGTAATCTGCTGTAACATCACCATTATAATATAAAATACCAGAACTTGTTAAAGTGACATAAGCGTCTACATACGCTACAACCGGAGTAATATCACTTGGAGCAATTTCACTATTATTAAGTGAATTATCTATTTTATCCAATTTGATGTCATCGTCTTTAACGTTGCTGGTAGGTTCAGGTAATAAGCATACTTTCACGCAATTCATAGCTAGTATATTCTTGTCATTATAATAGCCAGTAATCAATAAATTATTTTCATCAATAAAATTAAATTTAAGAACATCTATTTTTATTTTTTGTTTTTCTATTATATTATTTACTCTATTCATGCTCAATTTTATTTGCTTCTCTATATCTTTATTTATCTTTTTTTCAAAATCATCCGGTATATTCAAAGTTAGTGTGCCATCCTTTTCTTGCAAAACATATTTCGATAATTCTTCAACAATTTGTGTTTGATTATCTTCAACTGGTACATTCGTGTTTTGTAATTTTACTTTTGATGGATTTTTGTAAGAAGATTGGATAGCAGCAAAAGATGTAATACTAGCTGTTATAAATAAACATAGAGTTAATAATAACACTGCTAATTTTTTCATTTAAACCATCCTCTCATCATTTTTAATTTAAAGTAGCAATCCAAGTTTCAAATACCACCTCCATTTTTTATTCGTTCTGACACTTCTGCTGCTTTAAGTTATTCTGAAAAAATTGCCAGTCGATATTTGATTTCATTATATGTTTCTTCCAAAATTGTGTCAACTGACCAAAAGTACTAATTTTTTTAGTACGAAAGTACTAAAGCATATTACACCAAGTCCATCTTTGCCGCTTTGTATATACAGTCTTTTACATTTTTCACGTTTAATATTTCAAAGATCTTATTCTTGTGATATTTTACATTGCTTATTGATCTATTAATCATTTTTGCAATCTCTTCATCTGTCTTTCCTTCCGCTGTCAGTTTCAAAATCTTTAGCTCTACTTCTTCCAATTTTTCCTCTATCATTTCTTTTTTAAGTAATATAAAATTGTATTCTGTATATTTTGCCATCAAAAACGCCGTAAACACACATTCATCAAATAATCCACATTCAGATGATATGTCTACTATTCCTATTAATTGACAAGTATTGTCAAAGACAGGTACAGCTATGCAGTCTATCCCACTGAGGCACTTAAGATAATGTTCATTCTTTTTGACAAATGCAGTTTCTCCTTCATTTAAAGCAATCGATACTGCATTTATTCCTGCAAATTCTTCTTTTAACTGAACACCTATATTTAAATAAGAAAAACTACTTTTGTTAGGCACAATCAAATCTATTATGATGCCGTTTTCGTCTGTCAATAGATATGTATATTTTTTAAATTGGCCATTAATCTTAGATATTTCATGAATGCTTTTTCTAAAGGCTTTGATTAGCAACTTCTTCTCATCGGAAATGTAAAGATCTGATACAAACATAAATGGCTTTACATCTTGATTAAGTTCTCTTTTTATACACCTTCTCCTTGCCTCATCAAACAAAAATTTATGAGTATCATATTTTATGACTTCATACTTCATCTTGATCTCCCTTATTACAACAAAGTTAAAATATTAACAACTTTCAAAATGTCCAAGTTTATTATTGTATTTTTTCTATAATCATATTTCTACAAAAACTTTTGAATTCCTTTTTATGTAACCAAAACTTAACATTTCTTAATAAATTCTTAATGTTTTTAATAAATTTTTTAATTTTTATCAATAATAAACAAGGGACAGATTAATATCTGCCCTCCGGGAATAAGCATTAATTGTAAATCATATCTGATTATTCAATTTTATTTGCAACATTATTAATATAGTTCACCATAAAAGATACTTTTCTAATTCCTCTTTGAATCATAAACCCCAATATTAATCCAATAATATTCAATATAACATCATTGATATCAGATGTATGATTGGGGTATTTTGTCAAATAATCAATAGTAAATTGAGCGATTTCTATAAATACTGAAACACACAAACCCAACAATAACGTATAATTAAATTTGTTCATATTTCTATATATTATCGGTACAAAAAATCCAAGCGGTATAAAAAGTATAATATTCCCAACCACATTTTTTATAACTATATTAATTGGTTGTGATCTCATAAAAATTATTATATCTTTCATAGGAACAATATTTACATTTGGAGTATAATTAGGCATAGGTGGATAAAATGTGATCGGGAAAAACACTATACTTATTAGTTCAATTGCATATATAATAAACCCCGTCATAAATGTGACTATAACAATATTTTTTGTCGACTTAAATTGTTTTATAATAAGAGGAATGAAGAAAATAAACAAAATAGCTTTTAATCCTATCGGAAAATTTATCCCCAAAATAATCCATCTCCCGAATATAACTTAAATTATTTAGGCTCGATATTGTTTCATAATCTCCAGATGAAGACACAACAATAAAAATCTATTCTTAAATGCTTTTTAATTATCTCCTAAAACTAAATTACATAAATATGGCAGAACGTTCTCTCTTCTATAGCATTCGAAGAGAAAGTTTAGTTCATTTTTTCTTTTAGGTAAACGTCTATTAAACTCTTCAATAAATTCTTCTTTACTTAACTATAGATGAGAAAAATTAATAACAAATATTACCATCAAATAGATACACTCTGCCTATGCTAATTTTAGTTGTTCTAAAATTTCATCAATAGGTACATAGTTTTTAGCTTGTTCATATAGCCATTGAACATGCTGCTTTTGTACTTCTTTACGAACCATTTTTATTCCCTGCCCAAATTTGTAATATTCGTCGCCCGAAGTCGTACAATAAAGGTATGTCAATGATATAAGCCATAATAATCTATCTATTGATTTTGTTGAGATTTAGTCCAAGATTATTCTTTGTCTGTCTAAAAAATATTTCTATAGGCCATCTCTGACTATAGTATTTTAGAATAGTCTCAGTATCTAATTCAGTATCAGTACAGATAAATGCATGTAGAGCCTTCTGATTTTTAAAAGCTTTCTCAGTCCAGCACATTAGAACTACAGCATTATCTATCCCATTTAAGGCTCCTTCATAGCGATATACCCAGTACCTAGAACCATTCACTGTAACGAGGTGAACTTCGTTCTTTTCGATATATTGGGCAAAGTCTTTTATCTGAATTCTAATGCCTTGTGGATAGATAATTCTATTAGTTTTTAGTGCTCCTATGAGATGGTATCCTCTTTCAAAATGCGCTTCTATTACTTTCTTGTTTATGTACCATGAATCACATAGTCCATATGCTGGTCCTTTAGGTATTGGAAGCATAGATACCATTTCACATATTCTTTCGATTTTGCTTTTGCCACCTTTTTCATAGCGTTCGATGTAGTAAGGCAATACTACTTTGCCGCATGATAGCATCATGGTAAGAAGCTGATGTCCCCAAACTTGCTTCCCTTTTAAATGTGATTGATGGAATCCTGTTGCCTGGATAGTATGTTTAGCCTGTGACGAAGGCTTTGTCTTTTCAGCAATAGTATCATCAAAAATCACAAATATCGGCTTTTTGCAAGTTTGGGATAATTCAAGTATAATGCGAATAACTTCTCGCCTTATAGCTCTCCATGCATACTCTATATTCCAAACACCTTGGCTTAAGAATTTACCAAAGGTAGTTCTATGGCAGTTAGCAAAGCTTAAATTAACTATATCAGTAACAGTACCACTATAACCCTTTTGAGTGGCAGCAATTATAAATTCTACAATATGGCGAATAACAGGTTTAGTAAAATATAATGCAAAATTTAATTTCATTAAGTACTGGATTATTGATGAATTTTCTGTTATTCTTTTATTATGAGACATTTGCTCCACTCCTACGGTTAATATTGTTATAGTGCAACAACATATTAATACCATAGAAGTGAGCATTTGTCTCTATTTTTTATTAAATTTTTTCATGTAAGTTTATTATGGTAATTTATGTAAGCTAATTTTCTCATCTATAGTACTTAAATTATTTTCAATGCTTTTATTAAATGCCCACTTTAACAATCCCTCAAGTTCTTGTATTTCATAAGCTGTATATTTATTGAGAAGAGCATATGTATTTTAGACCAAGCCCTATTCCTTTTGCAATGCTATAAGGTACACCTAATCCATTCAGAAGACCCATTACTTGATCTTCAATCGCTTGAAGTGCCAAATCTCCCCATGTAGAAAACTCATCCAATTTATTTGCAATCTTGATAGAATATTTTCTTAGATATTTTGCAGCTTCTTTATTAATATAAGTTTCCATCCATCCAGCTATTTTATCTATCGCACTTGACCTTAACATTCCAGCAATTCTTTTTACAGATAGTTTTAAAGCTTTACCTTTTAAACCTTGTGGTTTAATATTGCCACTTTCTTCTACACTTGTGTCCTTTTGTTGTGCATATTCTGCAGTCATTGATCCATTCTCAACTTTTTGTTTGTCAATTGGATCATTTTCAATAGTTGTATATGCGCGGTTGTCATTAATTGATTTCTTTAAATTTGTATCATTGAACGTTGGATTAGCAGCATAAACTGAACTCAAAGTTGAAATTGAAAGAAGTGTTACAACTAAAAACAATGAAACGAATTTTTTCAAAGTTAAAAACCGTTTTATCATATATTAACATCTCCCTCCCTTCCTTTTAACATAAACTGTTATATGCTACCAGTAATTCTCTTAGCTTCATAATATATCCACTTCATAAATATGTCAACTGACCAAAAGTACTAATTTTTTTAGTACGAAAGTACTAAAACGGTACTTGTCGCATGAAAAAAGTTGTAATGACCTTATTATTATAATAAAATAGATGTGTAATAAACAATTTTTTTGCGAAAAAGCTTGTAAAATAATAGTCCATATCCTCATGTTAAAAACACTGTATTAATATGAAAAAAGACAAAAAAGAATATTATATATGAATACACAAAAACACACAAATATAAAAAGATTATTGAGGGAGATGTTTTTATTATGAAAATTAGATCTTTTTTAGTATTTGTTTTGATATTATCAATTATTATTGTTTTTGCAGGATGTAATTCGAGCCAAAAAATTACAACAACTAATCCTTTAAAAATTACTCAAAATGATAAAAAAATTATATTAAATTATCTGGATACAAAAACAAATGACATTGCTTATCCAAGTAAAGGAAAAATGTATAGTGCATTCGAGCTTTTAGGGACAGACAAAGACAAAATTTACATCTGGTTAGTTAAAGAAGAATATATAAAGACAGGAACTAATCTTGAAAGGGGGCAAGGTGTATCATTACCTGTAGTTCTAAAAATTAAAAAAAGCAGTAAAGGCATTTCAATTATCAGCCATGACTTTCCTAAAGATGGAGTAAACTATAATAAAGATGTAAAAAAATTATTTCCGGCTAATATTAGATTCCCAAATAATGAAGAAATCAAAAATCTTGTAAAAGTTACTGAAACTCGGGCAGAAGAAGGTTTGAAAAATAGTCTTACAAAATAACCGAATATAAGAATATTTTCTTATATCCGGTTATTTTTGGTGTATATAATATTTAGGTATGTTTCTAAAGACCTATAACTTAGCTCTATGCTTTTAATATTTAATAAGAAATAAATTCTATCTCGCTATAATTTGAGATTGCACTAAGTAATGGATAATTACGTCTATTATTTGAGTGTCCTGAAAGTAAAAAATCTTTATTTGTTGTATCATACCCAGAAATAATCATTGCATGTGATGGATAAGTAATCCAATTTGCTATTCCTGAGTAAAATATAACAGAATCCCCACGATATATTGGTAAGTTATAAATTGTTTCATGCCGAGTTACATAATCATCATGTGAGTAATAACTTACATTAGCTTTAGGAGTCCAAAATTCTGCAAACTGTCCAACACTGATCCAAGGGCTTGGATCAGATACGGACCAACTATAATTCAATTGATCTGCATTAATTGGACTCGGGTACGTAGAATTCTTCTTATAACAGTACCAATTTCCCTGCATTAGCATACCACCACCCACATGCATAGCTTGTGACACAAAATTTGTGCAGTCAGAATAACTGCCGTTTGGATTATTAAATGCTGGATAATCAGTGCTATATGTGTTGTAATGATTGTAAGCCCAATCAGCCGCTGCTCCTCCTGAATATGATCCAGCATACGATGAAGCAGTGATTGCCGAATTGGCATTTACAGACTCTTTATTTTGTTTGAGTAAATCTTCTTCTTTTTTTGTATTAGTTGATTTTATTGGTTGAATAAGTTTATTCAAAAATGAGATTGATACATTGTCCTTTGAATCCCTTGCGTATCTTTCTAAATATGCTACTAATATTTTTTTCTCATTTAGATCATTAACGGAAGGATATATTTTTTGTATAGCATGCATTACATTTATTTTGTCATTTTTTATTAATGATGTTGTTTCCTCAATTAATTTTGTATCCTGACAATATTTTTTTATGATATTAGCTACTTTTATATCTTCATTATAGTACTCGGTTAAAGTAGCTATAGATGTCTTTTCTTCTAATTGCGGATCAACCAATGTTTCCGAGGTTGCATTTTCCTGTAGCGACACATTTTCCGTTTTTTCTTTAAAGTACTGCTGTACATATGGATTTTGAGGTATATTTTCCAATGAACTTGCCGCTATGCTTATTCTTGCAGAAACAAATAAAATTGCAACTATTAAAATACTTCCTAAAATGTATCCGATTTTTTTCATACTAACCCACATTCCTTCCTTTTCACTCATGCACAAATAGTAATGTTAGTGTGCTACTAAGTGATATTTTCTGATACATTGTCATTATTAAAATTTTCAGAAATTTCATATGATGCTTTTTTTGTACGCGTAACGAGAACTTACCGGTGATTCTCTTGACTTCATAATATATCCAATTCATAAATATGTCAATTGACCAAAATTACTAATTTTTTTAATACGAAAGTACTAAGATGGTACTTGTCGCATGAAAAAAGTTGTAACAACCTCTTTTTCATAGTAAAATAGTTGTGTAATTATGAATTATGTTTAGGAAAGGGTCATTATGAGCGATCTTTTATGGGTACTTGAATCAACAAAAAGTGATAAATTTCCATACAGGCTTAGTATCAAAAAAGGCGATACAACACTTTTATCATTGTTTGTACAGAATAAATGGCCTGGTGCGGGAAGTCAGATATTTTGCCTTAAAGATACAAGCGAAGGTTCATCTGACAATTATGAAATCGTAGAGAAAGTTCCAATTATATCAATTGATCGATATGGGAAGCGTCTATCTGTAGTTTTAGACCGCGGTTTAAATAAAAGGTGCGAATTTCTATTCCTTAAAAAGAAATACAAAAATAAAGAAGGGTAATACGAACAGATATTTTGGAGAACACAGCAAGGCTTAAAGGAGCACAAGCCTCGTGTTAAATTGACTGCAAAAGGAAGCAACAACCTTCACATATTGATTGATGCAAATGAAAAATACCCCTGGAAATTTACCAATTGCATTGTTGAGAAAGTACAGTTGCCAGCAGGTGATTACGCATTATTTTACAATAATGAAATAGAGGCCATCGTAGAAAGAAAAAGCTTTGAAAACTTTAAAGCCGACATCGCCAATTTGCCAATTTTACATCAGAAGCTGGGTGAATTGGAAAAATATAAGCATTCGGCACTTGTCATTGAAGCCAACTACTCTGATTACTTAAATCCAGACAAATTAGGCGTCTATACGCCATCGTATATGTCAAAGGTGATAGCTGAGATTTTTGCATTTCATCCAAAATTTCAAATTATATTTGCTGGCAATAGAAAATTGGCCAATGAATGGACATTACGGTTTTTCCAAGCCATTGTATCACACGAAAGCGAATCTATACCTGATAGAGTCGCAGAAGAAATATCAGATTATCAAACGAAGAATGACTTTACAGGCGGAATTTACTACGCCATTAGAAAAGAAATTCTTGAAAACATCGATGGAGATTTTACAATAAACGATTTAAGAAATAGATTTGTTAATACAAAAGACTCTACAATTAGAAAGGTACTAAATGACCTTAAAAAAGAAAGTTTGATAATTAGTCATGGCAGAGGTAAAGGCAGCACTTGGACAAAAGTACCGTAAAAAGTCTATATGTACCTTAAAGTAAGCTTATCAATATTCTTTTAAGTTTTTGTCAACTTCAGCAATATAAGAAAAATCTTTGTCATCATGTAGAAGGTATAGATTATTTTCAATTGCAGTCTCTGCTATAAGCAAGTCAATGGTACTACGTATTGTAATTCCTTTCTTTCTGCAAACAAAATAAAGTTTTGCTGCTGCTTCGTAAGATTTCATACCATTTTTTAAATCATAAAACCTCTGTGTACTTAAATATTCTTTCAATAATTTAAATTCTCTATCTGATTTTGCTCCTTGCAAAACTTCCTGGTATATAAAAAAATTTATACCAAACGGCACACCATTTTTTATTACGTCTTCTAATTTTTCTACTTGCTTATTATTTATACCTTTAAAAAAAGCTATCAAAACTGATGTATCAACTAATATCATGATTTTCCCTCATCTTTTTATAATCATAGTTTTCGTCAAATTGTATTCTCCCTTTTAAATCCATTAGATTCTTCTTTTTATGGTTTTCTATTAACTCTTTTAAAGCTATATTGACAATTTCTTTCTTTGTCTTTATCCCAGTTATCTTCAAAGCTTCTTTAATAAGTTCATCATCTATAATGATATTTGTCCGCATAATAATACACCTCCATATGTGTATTATAATACACATTATGCTTTTATGTCAATTGCACAAAAATATTTATAAAATCATTTATATTTGAGGGTTTTATAACATTATTATATGTTTAAATCCTTTAAAAGATAGCAAAAAAATAAGATGCTAATGTAGTAACTGCATCTTAACTATTTTATATATGTAACCAAAAGTTTTAATATTTCTTCTGCAATTTTACGTTCCCTATCTGTACATTTATTAAGCAATTCTATTAGTGCATCCTCTTTTTCTCCATCATTTTTATTTTCTACTTCTCTTATCCCAAATAAGAGATAATCTGTACTTACATGGAGGCTCTTTGCAATACGCACAAATGTCTTTAAACTCATTACTCTTTGAGCACGCTCTATATGCCCAATATACATAGCAGAAACACCTACTGCTTCTGCAAACTGCTCCCTTGTCAAGCCCATCCTCTCTCTTTCCGCTCTTATACGCATTCCTAATTCTTTTAAATCAAAATCACCATTCACCTTTTCATTCACTCAACTTCCACAAAAATTTAATACATATATATATTATTCTGTATTACTGGCTTTATAAATAAACTAAAACGCACATATTTTTATTGCTTAATAGTTTACTTTTTTCTATAATTGCCTTATAATTTTGTATAAAAGTGTGTAAGGGAAAGGTGATATAATTGAAAATTATAGATTTTTGTATCATTTTTTTATTATTTTTAATTACTCTGATTACCTACTATACTGCCAATAGTATTGTTTTTATACTAATACAATTCTTTATCTGTATCATAATATGTATTTATACATATGTACTTAAAAGCAATGCAAGAATAGACAAGTTAACCAGTTTATACAACAGAAAATATTTCGACTATATTTTATCAGATGAATTAAAACGCTTAAAAGGTGGGACTAATTTGGCTCTTTTGATTTGTGATGTTGATAATTTTAAATTAATTAATGATACGTATGGACATGTAACAGGTGATACTGTACTTGCAGAATTAGCAGATATTCTAAAAGTAAATATAAGAAAAAGTGATACTGCTTATCGTTATGGAGGAGAAGAGTTTGCTATAATTATGCCTAATACAAATTTCAATGAAGCAAAAGTTGCAGCAATGAGAATTAAAAACGCAGTAGAAAAACATTATTTTAAAACAAATGTTACTGTTACAGTTTCTGTAGGTGTGGCAGTCACACATTATAGAGTAAGTGCTATAGACATTGTTATAATAGCTGATAAGGCACTGTACATAGCCAAAAAGCAAAAAAACACTGTTGTATGTTTAGAAATGTAAAAAAACATCACTTATGGTACGTCTCACCCTTCATTATCTTAAATGCCCTGTAAATTTGTTCTACCAATATAAGCCGCATAAGCTGATGTGGAAATGTCATCTTTGAAAATGACAGTTTCAAGTCTGACATAGATTTTATATCGTCGTGTAAACCTAATGACCCTCCTATCACAAACGTTATATTAGAATTGCCCGCTGTCATAACATCTTCTATATAGCGGGCAAATTCCACCGAATCCATTTGTCTACCTTCTATGCAAAGGGAAATTATAAAGCTTCCCTTTCTCATCTTATCGATGATCTTAGAGCCTTCTTTCAACATAATTGCTTCTTTTTCCTTTTCGCTTAGGCCTTCAGGAGCTCTTTCATCGTTTACTTCAATTATGTTTATATTGCAGTATGGCTTCAATCTTTTGACGTATTCCCGTATTCCATCTTCTATAAATTTCTCTTTTATCTTTCCAACTGCAATTACGTCTATATTCAAAATTCTCCCTCCATTATACGACAAGGTACTTAGGAATGTCATCGCAAAAATCGCACTTATGAGGTGCCAACCAATCAGTAAATGATACATCGTCAAGCATGTATATATCTGGCGGTTGCTCATATACATCTACAAACTCTTCAATGGCATCCTCCAAATGTTTTTCACAAACAACATACATAACAATATTCTCCTCATTTTCCTAACGTTATTGTAGTCATCCCGATATTCCCCGTCAATGTCCTGTATTTCACACTTACTTTGTCACCTATATTTTTCGAATATATTACAGTTTTAAGCTGTACCATTGTATCAACAGGTTTACCATCGACCTCTAAAAGTATATATCCTTTTTTGATACCAGCTTTTTCTGCCGGCCCTGCAGGATCTATGTCAGCAACGTATATCCCTTCCGCTATAACTATATCTGCATTTATATAGCTGGCTATCTCTCTGTCATATCCCACTATTCCTAAATAAGGTGCTTTAAATGTACCTGTTGCAATCACTTTTTTAATGATAGGCTTTACAATATTGATTGGTATGGCAAAGCCCAATCCTTCCGCTGTCGTAACCTTCGCCGTATTGATGCCTATTGCATTTCCTTGAGCATCCACTAAAGGGCCACCGCTATTGCCAGGATTTATCGACGCATCCGTCTGTATCAAATCCTCCATGATTTTTTGTTTGTTATTTTCCTCTATTGGCAAGCTTCTGTTTAAAGCGCTTATTATGCCAGATGTCACTGTCCTTTCAAAGCGAAGCCCTAAAGGATTGCCTATGGCTATCACCGTCTGACCAACTTGAACTTTATCTGAATCTCCCAAAGGTATGGTCGGAAGATTTTTGGCGTTTACCTTGACAACCGAAAGATCCAATGTAGAGTCAGACCACAAAACTTTACCAGGAAGCGTACTTCCATCGCTTAAATAGATGGTAAGTTTCTTCGACTCAGGACTTGCCACATGGTTATTTGTAATAATGTACCCGTTTTTGTCCACAATAAATCCGGATCCTACACCTTCTACCTGTTTTTCCAATATGTAATACTGCCTTTCATACTCGATAGACGATATTCCAACGACGGCCTGCGTATCTTTTTTCGCCACAGCTTCTGCTATCGTAGAAGGCTCTGCTTTAGGTATTATAACTTCTTTCTTAAGCGGAGCAGTATTTGTATATGGTAAAGGTATCACCTTCCCCCACAAGAATTTTGGAGCAATGTATGTAAAAACAAGTGAAGTAATCACAGCTATTATTACAACTGTCGTGAGATACGACGGTCTTTTTACATTTCTATCATCGCCGCTTTGCATCATATCACCTCACAATTATAATGTGTATTATGAGGTGATTTATTCTATATTTATGTACAAAAATAAGTCCTAATGAGGACTTATTTTACCCTTTTTATGTCTGCGCCTAATTTTTGCAGTTTTTTCTCCATCGACTCATATCCTCTGTCGATATGGTAGATATTCTTAACCTCTGTAGTGCCGCTGGCCGCAAGTCCAGCTATCACCATAGCTGCGCCAGCCCTTAAGTCAGTAGCTGTAAGCGGCGCACCAGTAAGCTTTTGAGTTCCTTCTATGACAGCTATGCGACCTTCCACCTTTGCATTGACGCCCATCTTCTTAAGTTCATCTAAGTATTTAAACCTGCCTTCATACACATTTTCGGTTATAACGCTGACCCCATCCGCAAGAGCCAATAATACTGCCATCAGTTGTTGCATATCTGTAGGAAAACCTGGATATGGCTGTGTCTTAATGTCTACTCTTTTCAACCTGCCATCTGTGGTAACTCTCAGTTCTTCATCATACTCCTCGATTTTCACACCCATTTCAGACATCTTCGCGATTATGGACTCTAAGTGTTTCGGTATTATGCCTTTTACAATGACATCCCCATGTGTTGCTGCCGCAGCCACCATATACGTACCAGCTTCTATCTGATCAGGTATGACTGTATGTTTACAGCCATGAAGCTTGTCTACTCCGACGATTTTTATGGTGTCTGTACCAGCACCTTTTATGTTAGCACCCATTGCATTTAGGAAATTTGCCACATCAACGACATGAGGTTCTTTCGCACAATTTTCAAGTATTGTAGTACCTTCAGCTTTACAGGCAGCTAACATCAAATTTATAGTAGCACCTACGCTTACAACATCAAAATATATATGATTCCCCACTAACTTATCTGCTTTTACCCTTATTATTCCGTGTTCTATAGTCGTTTTTGCGCCCAATGCTTCAAATCCCTTTATGTGCTGATCGATTGGCCTCACGCCTATATTACATCCGCCAGGCATGGCTATAGCAGCCTCTTTAAACTTGCTTAAAAGTGCACCTATAAGGTAGTACGAAGCCCTCATCTGACTTGCCAATTCATGGGGAGGGCAAAATGAGTTGATGCCTGCCGGGTCTATCGTCATCTCGTGTTCTTTCTTGATGGTTTTCCCACCAAGATACTGAATCATTTTGCTAAGCAATTCTATGTCGTTTATCTCCGGCAAATTGTCAATACTACTGGGAGTATCTGCTAAAAGAGCAGCAGGAAGTATGGCAACAGCAGAATTTTTCGCCCCACTAATCTCAACTGTTCCTTTAAGAGGTATTCCTCCATTTATAACAAACTTATCCACTGTTTAATCTTCCCTTCAACGAATCTAAAAAACTTCACAATCATACATATATACTTTAATACAATTTCAACAATTTTACAAGCGTTTTTGCAAAAACATCTTGCACAAAAGGAGAGGTAATTTTTACCTCTCCTCAAAGTTTCCCGTATACGCATTTATGTAGTACACCGTATTTTCCGTCGTTATCCTCCATGTAGGTATTGCTTCGCCGGTATCGGCATTTCTCCAGCTAAAAAAGTATACTGGCCTTATGTCTTTTACTACGATGCTTTTGCTGCCTTCATTTACATCTAAAAGCTTTAAAAGTGCACTTATTGGAGGTATGATCTCTTTTTTATCCTTCTCCTCTCTCAAAGGTATAAGCCATGTTGATTCAAAAGAAAATACATCTCCTGATATGACGCCTTTCATGTAGCTTACATCGACGTTAATGCCATTGTATTTTTCCGTATACTCAACAGTGTATTTGTCCCCATCTGTGTACTGCCTTAATGTTGAATACTCCTCTTTAAGTTTCTTGTCATTTACAAAGGATATTATGTAGTGAAAAGCTTCATCGCTACTCATCTTGGCAAACTTTTCGTCTTTAACCTGAAAATATAAAAAGCCGTTTTTAACTTCTAATGAGCCATTGTTAAATGTGTAAAGTGAACCATCGCCATTTGACACGTACTTTAAGCCTTTCAAAAAATTTTCCTCTATGTACCCTTTGCTGTAGTTTTTAAGCTTTACCAAAAGCATAGGCATAGGCTTGTAATCATCAGGTATTTTAGCATTCACCACAATGTTGCTTTCTTTCAAAATCTCCATCATTTTACTCATATCGGCAAAAGATGGAACAGAATTGTTAGTTTCTGCTATGCTTAAGTTTCCCATGTAAAGTATCAAATTTAGTACAGCAAATATAATAATCAAGATCGTTTTCGCCTTTGACCAGTCCATTTAAAACACCATCATCACATTATTTTCCCATCCAAAGCGCTGAAAAAATACTCATCTGTCTGAGTTTTTACATGCCAAGCGGGTATAAGCTCATTGCCGTCAAAAACATATACCATACTTACAAACTGTACGTCATCTACTTTGTGGTCCTTCAAAAGTTTGCCTATATCGTAAAATCCGCCATTGTATTCACCTGCGTAGTAAATATCCATATAGTTTACAATAGCAGATTTGATTGTCCCATTTGATACAGATACATATATTGGCTCTTTGATATCACCGTTTCTTAGTGCATACACATGGTAATCATAATCGTAATTGAAGGCAAAGCTGTAATCTCCGCTACTACCGCTGACTCCTGTCAAGTAAACATTTTTTTCATCTATGCCTAAGGCTTTTATGAATTCCACTGCTTTATCTAAAGACTCTACTCTGCCAAAAGTGAGTTTCGACGATGCGGTGGTAGTGTCAAAATATTCTATTAATCCATTTTTGTAAAGCCTCAATCCTCTCACACCATCGGTGTATATGTATGAACCACTGTTCTCTTTTATCTCCCGCACTACAGATATATTGACAAACACATTTTTGGTAATAGTCCTATATACTGTGTCATTTTCAAAGCCTCTATTTACATATCTTTTTAACTGAAAACTTTTTACCGCAAATGTGTTTTCACCGTATACATCGCCTGAGGTAGTGATAGAATAATTTATAGAACTTTGAAATTGCTTGCTTATAAGGCTTAAAAAATAGCTGGGATTTTTAAGATCTATGGCATAGTAACTGCTGTAATCCGTAAAGATAATTTGAGGCTTTACACCTAATTTTATGACTATCTCTTTTATCAAAGTGTCTTGCCCTATTTTCAAGATAGGTGAATCACTTAATTTTAAGGCATTTTTAAACAAATCCTCTGTTATGCCTTTCCCAAAATAAATATGTACAAAATCACCTTTGTGGTTTAAATCATTCTTTGAAAGTTGTGAAAGTGTTGTATCTTTAATCTCTTTTAAAATTTTTACCGTATTCATCCACACTGAATTTATATCGTTTGACGACGTTACATCCATAAATGTGCCGCTTGACTCTACAATGATAGAAGAAGGCCTCAATATATCAGAAATATCTACACTTACTGGTATAGACTTGGTCATAAAAAAGCTTTTCTGAGGAAAAGATGTCCAAAGCGTGTAGCTAAAATAAAGGCTTGTAGAAACAAGCAATATGAGTACAGCAGTCTTAATATGCTCTTTCATAATCACACCGCTTTATTTAAAAAGCTTATTCCACAAGCCTTCCAACGTATCAACCGTAATCTGAATAATGCCATTGTTGCTTTGCAATACAATATGACCCTTTACCACCTGCACCTGTCCGTCCTTGACAGCCTTTAAAGTTACATAGTTGTCCCCTAAAGCCAATGTTATAAGCTTGGCAAAGAGGCCAGTATCACCTATAATCCACTTGTCATTCAAATTGTCGTTTAATATAAGCTCCACGTAAGTATCCGGCTGCCCATTGCCTGATATGACAAAGTATTTGTTGCTTGTGGTGACATCGCTTATATCTGATTTTACAGTTATCAGATCATCAGCAAACCCGTAAGTCATAAAAAATGTCATAAACATCATGGTGGCAATAACAAGGGCTAAAACCTTTTTCAAAAGTACCACTCCTCATCATGAACTGACATAAATATATAAAATTTTACACATGATACCTAATATAACCATTATTCTATAAATTGATTATAGAGCATCATTATTACAATAATGTTACACAAATATTAAAATATAGTTACGGTTTGACTAATATTTAAGCTTTACGGTTACGGTAGTACCTACTCCAAGTTCGCTTTCTATGTTTATCTCCCCTCCATGGGCGGTGACGATCTCCTTTGCAATGGCAAGGCCAAGCCCAGTACCTCCAAGCTCTCTTGACCTTCCCTTGTCAACTCTGTAAAACCTCTCAAATATCCTCGGAAGATCCTTTTTGGGTATGCCAATCCCATTGTCAGTCACCACTATATATGCGGAATCGTCAAAGTACTTTGTAAAAACTCTAACATATCCCCCTGGATTCGTATATTTTATGGAATTTGACACTATATTTAAAATCACTTGCTCCATCTTGTCTTTATCTATGCTTACGCTTCTTATTTCTTCACCTGCGCAGAATAATAGTTTCTGATTCTTCTTCTGAGCCTCTATCTTTATTTTGTACAAAACCTCTTCCACAAATTCATTGAGATTTGTCTCAGATAAATTTAACTTTCCATTTGAATCCATCCTTGATAAGAGAAGAAGGTCTTTCACCAGCCTCGTCATCCTGTCAACTTCTTTATCTATTATGTACAAAAACCTGTTCCTCATTTCATCGTCAACGCCGTCATTGAGAAGGGTCTCTGTGTAGCTTTTTATGGTTGTAAGGGGAGTCCTCAATTCGTGTGAGACATTTGCCACAAACTCTTTCCTCATGTTATCAAGGTTTTGCTGCTCCGTTATGTCGTGCAGCACAAATACATTGCCATCTATGTTTTTGTCTACTTTTATAGGACTTACAAACGACTTTAAAATCTTTCCATTGCAGTATATAAGACTTTCAGTATTTTTTAACTGTCCCTGGGCTATCTTCTCTAAAGGCTCATCCATAGCTAACTTTTCGCCAATCATCTTTTCTGCAGCATCATTGAAAAGTATGATCCTATTTAAGTCATTTGTAGCAATTACTCCATCTGACATGTAGCTTATTATGGCTTCTACTTTGCTTTTCTCATTTTCCATCTCATTTAGAGTAGTCTTAAGCCTTTTTGACATGAAGTTAAACATGCTGCCAAGTTTGCCTATCTCATCATCAGATCTTATGTTTATGTGAACGTCGAAATTTCCTTCCGCCATCTCTTTAGCGTACTTCGTCACTTCTTTTATGGGATCTGTGATGGTCTTTGCCAATATATATCCTAAGATGACTGTTATTATCACCGCTATAAATGTTGCACTTAATAAGATGAAATTCACATCAGACAGCGTATCATATACGCTTTTTAAAGAACCGCTAACATACACGACTCCTGATATCTTCCCATCGCTGTCAACTACAGGCATGGCGATGCTTCTTAATTTACCGTTTGAATTGTTGTCATTTGTGGTCTCCATCCCTTGCTTGCCAGACAATGCTTTTATGACTGCAGGAGTTAGCATCTTGCCTTTTTCTCCTGTGGAGCTGGCTAATATGTTGCCGTCTTTGTCAAGTATGTACAAGTATTTTATGTAGGCATTAGGACCTAAATACATGTTTATTATGTTGTCTAAGCTTGTTTTGGAATTCATGTTGTCTTTCAATGTGAAGGCGATGCCTGTAGCTTGTGCTTCAATGTAGTTTTCGAAATTCGTCATGTGATAATTTTCTAAAGATTTGAAAAGGTATACCCATATTATCTCCATCGCCACAAGTATCAAAAGACCATATATGAGTATTATCTTCCACTGTATGCTTTTATAGTTCACTTTCTTCGCTAAAATAATAACCAACCCCTCTTTTGGTATGTATATACCTTGGGTTTGCCGGATCATCCTCAATTTTTTCCCTAAGTCGCCTTATTGTAACATCAACCGTCCTTACATCGCCAAAGTATTCATAACCCCAAACCTTTTCTAAAAGCATCTCTCGCGAAAATATAAGCCCTCGGTTGGCTACCAAAAATTTTAACAGGTCAAACTCTCTCGATGTAAGCTCGATGGGTTTCCCATTTTTCTCCACTCTGTACTTTGACAAATCGATGTTTAAGCTATTTACACTTAAAACATTTGACATAGTCTCACCATTGCTTATGCCGCTTCTTCTTAAATTAGCTTTTACCCTGGCAATAAGCTCTCTCATAGAAAAAGGTTTCGTCACGTAGTCGTCGGCACCCAGCTCCAATCCTAATACTTTGTCTACTTCCTCTTCCTTTGCCGTAAGCATCAATATGGGTGTAGTCATAGTCTGCCTCAATATCCTTAAAACCGTAAAACCGTCCATTTTTGGAAGCATGACGTCGAGGAGGATAAGGTCAGGATTTTTTTCTTGAGCCATCTTAAGACCTTCCTCCCCATCATATGCCTCTATCGTATTGAATCCATTTTTTTCTAAATTGTACTTCAATATCTCCACGATCGGCTTTTCATCGTCTACTATCAGGATTCTGCTCAAATGCCATCACCCCTTAACATTGTTGACAAATGTATCAAGCTTTAAGCCAGTTTCTTTGTAAAAGCTTGACTCTATACTCATTCCGCTTCCCAAATCTCTAAGCATCTCTCTTATAGTCTCCATGCCAAATTTATCGCTTATAGCCTTTGTCACCTGAAAAGCCCTTTTATACGCCAGCATCTCATCAAGTGAGTCAAAATTATTTTCCAATTGGTCAAAAGTATATGGTTTCCCATTATAGCTTAAGTCTTTGCCCCATTCATATCCATCTTGTCTGTACTCCTCTAAAAGGGCTATGCCTTCTGTAAACCACGTCGGATAATTGCCTTTAGCGATGTCGTCTACAACAAGATGCGTAAACTCATGCACAACAGGACCTTCGTATTGAAAAACTTTCGTCACATCCTGTCCTGAAGGTATCCAAAGGGCTGGAGATTCTATGCTTATTACACCATTTAGATATATTCCCATGGCATTTTCTCCTTTTGCAAGGGAAAAATCCTTATTCATTTCATCAGGATTGCTATAAACTATGATAACCGATTTATCTTTAGGTGCATATCCTAAATCTTTTATGACGCCATAATAGTGCTTTTCAGCCGTATCTATGATAAGCGAAACGTATTTGCTATCTGAATCTTGATATCTAACAATAAAATGTTTGCTTTCCTTAGTCTTAAAATTTTTTACGCTTTCTTCAATCTTGTCTTTGCCAATCACCTTATAAACCGGATATGCCTTTGTCAATATGCTTTCATTAAACAATAAAGCCAACACAAAAACAATAAAAACAATCGCCACAATGATTTTATTTTTCTTCATAGTGTATCACCTCACAAAATACTAAAAATATGTATATACTTAAATATATGAGGTAATACAATTACATTATAACCCAATGTCAAGCACATTGCAAAGTAAATTTAAGGAACAAAAAAGAGCCGTATTTCGGCTCTCATTTTAAGTACATCATAGGGTTTACTGGCACACCATTTTTTCTGACTTCAAAGTGGACATGTGGTCCTGTAGTATTTCCTGTCATGCCAACTAAGGCGATTTTCTGTCCTTTATTAACTTTGTCTCCCTTTTTCACCAAAAGCTTGCTGGCATGGCCATAATACGTCACATATCCGTTTCCATGATCGACCTCAACAAGATTTCCATAGCCATTTTCCCATCCTGCAAATACGACTGTGCCTCCATCCGCTGCATATATAGGATCATTCATAGATGCTGCTATATCTATGCCTGCATGAAGTCTTCCCCACCTTTGCCCGTACCTGGACGTTATCACTATATACCCTCGTATTGGATAATCAAGAGCGATTGTGGCTGAAGGGGTCTTAGTCCCTACAGATACAATCTCATCTGCTGGATCTTTTACCACCTCTTCGTTTATCACATCTTTTTCGGATATTTGCCCATTGTAATACTTCAAAACGGCAGTAACTATTTTGACACCATCTTCTCCATTTGCTACAACTTTGGAAGCGCCTGCAAACATGTCACCATCTTTTTGATAAACGGTTTCATGCGGAATGTCATCCATGTACACGATTTTTCTCTCTGATACTACAGTCAAAACAGGTTTAAGCTCTTTTACTTTTAAAATCTGCCCTTTAAAAATTGTAGTGGTAACCATAGGATTTAATTTATATATGTCGTCTAACGAGATGCTAAATTTTCTCGAGATTGACCAAAGAGTGTCATGGTCTTTTACAGTATAAGTCTCAACATCATCACCTTCCAGCTTTTTTAAGGCTTCTCCAACTGTCTCGATTTTAACTGTAGGGCTATCTACCTCAACCAGTTTTACATCATTTTTGAAATAGACTTTCATAGACCCGTTTTTGTACTTGTCAAGGATATCATTAAGTACCCACAATGCGTCTTCTCTATTCTTTAGCGTCACTACATTTAAGCCATCAACTACAATCGCTGTGGGTCTATCAATGCGCACAAATCTTCCCTGTTCTACGTTATATGCAAAATGATTTAAGCTTTGATCTTCCGTACTGAAAAATGCACTTTTGTCGATGCCCATGTAGAAAACTACGGCAAACAAAATCGTCAAAGTAGCAGTTAATATAAATCGCCTTTTAATTGAAACTTTTTTGATCAGGTTGCAACTAAAAGGGTTTGACTTATCTTCGTTATCCATCGTCTTCTCCTTTCATTTGCGCATAGATTGCATACAAAAATGCGTTATTATTTTTTGTTTTTTTACAAATTTTATGCATATCAAACTTAAAAAATAGACAAATTTGTCGTAATATATATTATATTCTTTTAAATTGATGGTTATGACACATCGTGTTATAATTAAACTTGAGGTGGTGTACATGAGCAGATGTAACTTTTCTAATGATTTTGATGATATGGGAAGCACCCCCGTTAGCAATTTTTTTATAAATCATTATATGTTGGAAGCACCAGGTGAATACGTGAAAGTATACCTTTTAGGACTTAAATATTCATATTACAACCAAAGCTTCTCAATGGAAGAAATGGCAGATAAGCTTTTTATGTCAGAAGATGACATAGACAAAGCTTTGAAATTCTGGGAAAGATCTGGCGTAATCAGGCTTAGGTATTCTGACAACGAATATTACATAGAATATCTTCCACTTGTCAAAAAATCTGATGATGTACACACATTGTCGATTGACGACACTGAAGTCAAGCAGATGTTTGAAACGGTAGAAAAGATGATAGGCAGACCTCTTTCACCAACTGAGATGAACACTTACCTAAGCTGGGTAGATGAGTACGGATTCTCTCTGGAGATTTTGACGATGCTTATAAGTTACTGTGTGTCGAAAAACAAGACGTCTCTTAAGTACATGGAAAAGGTAGCAATTGCATGGCATGATGCAGGGCTTAAGACAGCGCTTGACGTAGAAGCATACTTAAAATCAGAAAGCGAAAAGTGGATAAGATACAAAAAAATCTTAAGAGCGCTGGGATTAAAAGATGACGATGTAATGGAAGCCCACAAAGCCATGATGGACAGGTGGATGGACGATTTAGGCTTTGACGTCGATGTCATCATAAAAGCATGTGACGAATGCGTTTTAAAGATAAACGAACCCAGTTTTCCGTACATCAATCAGATACTCATCAATTGGTACAACGATGGCATAAGAACTGTAAATGACTTAGACAAAATAAAGAAAAAACCATACACTAAAAAGACTGCTCCCAACTACAAAGTCCCTAAAAATTACTTCAATGGATACTCTCAGAGGACATACGATGTAGACGAGCTGGAAAAGAAACTTTTAGCCCATTCAAGAGGTGAATTTAGTGAATAACTTGGTTCAAGAGGTTTTAAGAGAATACGACATGTTAAGGGACAAGTCCTTGAAAGAAGCCCTCAGTAGGCGGGAAGAAGTCTACAGAAAGATACCGCAGATATCGCAAATAGACGATAAAATAAAGGAAATCGGCATAGAGATATCGAAAGCCATTTTTCTAAATCCCCAAAACCAAAAAGAATTTTTAGAAAACTTAAGGCATAAGCTTGTTCACCTGAAAAAGGAAAAGGCTGAACTTCTTAGGCTTAACGGTTACCCTGAGACATACATGGAGCAAGAATATGAGTGCAATATCTGCAAAGATACAGGCTTTGTAAACAACAAAAGGTGCAGATGTTTTGAGCAAAAACTTATCAATATGTACTACAAGCAATCCAGCATAGAAGAAATAACTAAGATCGAAAACTTTGACAACTTTGACTATCACCTATACTCAGATAAACCATACAAAGGAAAAATGTCTCCGAGGGAAAATATTAAAAGCATAGTAGAAGTAGCCAGGGACTTTATCGACTACTTTGATGATGAAAATGAAAGTTTGTTTTTTTACGGAGATTCCGGACTTGGCAAGACTTTTCTTTCCCACTGCGTTGCAAAAGAACTTTTAGACAAAGGCAAAGTAGTCCTATACAGGACAGCTCCAGACCTTGTGGAAGGGCTAAGGCTTAATAAGTTGAATTCTGACAATGATTCGTACTATGAGTATACAGATTTGCTTAGAGAATGCGACTTGCTCATAATAGATGACCTGGGGACTGAACCTATTACGCCATTCAGCCTCCAGGAAATCTTCAGCATCGTCAACGCAAGGCTTTTGGCCAACAAGAAATTCATTATATCTACAAATTTGCCATTATCAGAAGTAATGAATATTTACCCAGAAAGACTGTGTTCAAGAATACTTGGGAATTTTAAACTTTTAAACTTCTACGGAGAAGACATAAGGATTAAGAGAAAAACTATAAATTAATCAAGCCATTCTTCGAAAAATCCTCCTGTATCCTTTCCAGTCACACTGTCCACTACGTCTATAAGGTTCTGCGTAGTGGCATTTTTATATTTGTACTCTGAATAGTACTTATCTAAGACCTCTTTAAACTTTTCATCTCCTATAAGGTTCCTGAGTTCATTGAATACCATTGCCCCTTTGTTGTACACGATATTTGTGTAATCATTCCAATCCTTAAATTGTCCTAATGTCTTCACCATTGCATCATCCTTATTAGTCTTGGAAAACTTATAAAATTCTCCTGAGATTATGGACTTAAACACCGCATCTGCCGTGGCTTTTCCGTAATACCGCTCAATATACATTATCGTCGTATACTCTGTAAGCCCTTCATCAAGCCACGCTTCCCTTACCTCATTATTCCCAACGACGCCATACCACCATTGGTGAGCCGTCTCATGTGCTATAACGTATTCTAAATTAAACAAATTGTCTTTTGAATAGAGATCTTTTGATATAAACACTAAATTGGGATACTCCATCCCACCCATGTAAAAATCAGACTCTACTACGCTGTACTCTTTGTACGGGTACTTGCCTATGTAACTATTGTAAAATCTTATGGCATCCTGTGCGTACTTTAAGGCTTTTAATCCTGAATCTTCATCAAAGTAATATGATTTGACCCTTATGCCGTCAACATCTCCTTCTGCTACTTTAAATTTAGAGCTCATGACGACAGCAAAATCCCTCACATCTGGAGCATCTATATTTAATACATCCATATCGCCTTGTCTTGTCTTAGACTTGACGACACCTGTTGTTGCAACTTCCATTCCTTTCGGCACAGCGAGTTTTACTTTATAATTTGATACATCGCTGTAAAATGGATCACCTAATGCGTAGTATGGATCATTGTTCCAACCGTTTTGGTCGTACACTGACAAAATAGGATAAAAATTTGTCACCTGAATGGTATTGTTGCCATAGCCGAATCTGCCGCAAGATGGAGGAATCTGAACTTTAAAACCTATAGCGAAGCTTATCCTGTCGCCTTTCCCCAATTTTTTAGGAAGAAGTATCTTTAAAATCTCGCCTGTTTTTTGATCAATGCTGTATGTAGCTTTTTCATTTTTGCCAAAAGTCACTCCATTTATCTCTATATACCCTGGCTTAAATCCATTTGGATATGCCAAGCCCATCTCTTCTTTTGTAAATGGAACCTTGCTTTTATCTTTAAATGCGTTGGGATACAAATGCATGTACACTTCACTTAAATTCACATCATCTGTGTTTATAAAATCTACAACTTCTGTTCCTATAATGGTCTTGTCTTTGTCGTTGTACTTAAGATCCATATTGTACACCGTTCTGTTGCTGTTTTTTATAGGCGCAAAATAGATGAGAAGCCCAATGGCAGCAACAAGGATCACCAGCCATATATATTTTTTGTTTTTCATTAAATCAGCTCCTCCATATTATTGTTCACTATATATTAATACGAAACCACAAATATTAGAACATAATTTGATTAAGCAAAACACATATTTACTTTCTCAACATATATTGATTATGAATCTAAAATAGGAGGGACAAAGAATGCACTTTATCTATTCACTGTTCATCGCTTTAGCCAATAATGTAGACAATATAAGCGTTAGAATAGCCTACAGCATAAGAGGAATTAAAATCACTGCGGTTAAAAATTTGTGGATATCCCTAATAACATTTATAATATCATCCATCGCCGCCATCTCTGGCAATATAATATCTGGAGTACTTAGTAAGCACATAAGCTCCATATTAAGCATGATCCTCTTTATCTCTATAGGACTTTGGATAGCAATTGAGCCGTATTTCAAAAAAAATAGCGATAGCCATTATGATATAGACGATAAAACGAAAAACATATACGACATATTGAAAAAGCCTGAGGAAGCCGATGTAGATGATTCTAAAGACATTGACTTTAAAGAAGCTACATTTCTCGGCATCGCCTTATCTATAAACAATATCGGAGGCGGATTAAGCGCTGGCATGATAGGCCTCAACTCTTTTTTTATAGGATTTCTGTCTGCTCTTATAAGTTTCATTGCCTTGTGGATTGGAAACTATGTGACAGACTTTTTAAATAGATGGAACTTTAGAAAAAAAGCAACAGTGATCGCTGGACTGATATTGATACTTATAGGCATAAAACAGATAATATAACCTTTATAAAAGGCGTCAGCAATGATGCCTTTTATATTTTAGTTTAACAATTGCGTAATAAACTTTTAACATATTTTACATACATATAATATCCATTTAACACAAAAGTATTATCATTTATGCAGTACCAAGAAGCAATTTGTAAGCTTCGAGACTTGTTGCGGCAGATTATAAACGTGAAGAAATCACATGAGGTCAATTAAACAAATCTTGACTAACGCCTATGTGTTTTGCAACAGAATATAGAATATTGATTTAAAACAATTTTTGTGATACAATTCAATTTAGTTTAATAATTGTTTTTTTTTCGGTTGAGCAATTTTTGCTTCAAGATTTTTGGCTTCCAGGGTGGGAAGCTCATCGTCACGATGAGTTTTCTGCCTTTTTATTTTTTATTACATGGACAAAATAAAGAAAGGTGATTTACATGATTAACGCTATTTTGTTTGCAATACTATTAATAATACTAACAGTGCCTTTTTTTGTAAAGGCAATAGAAGATAATATTGAATATTTTCTATTTGTCATGGGCATCATCGCAGTTACCGTATCAGGTGCAATGTCACTTGATCTTTTATCACATATATTAAAAAACCATCTTTTGTACATTATAACGGCTGCCGTCTTTATAAGTGGTTTTCTATTTGAAACTTTTAAAAATAAAATCAAAGAATTTGTAAAGTCAATTTTAAAACACATATCGCTTAAAATTTTTGTCTTTATTTTAATAGTCGTATTAGGGCTTACGTCAAGTATTATAACTGCAATTGTTGCCTCGTTAGTTTTAGTTGAAATAGTCCACATCTTGCCAATACATCACAAAGACAAAGTGGTCATCACTGTAATCGCATGCCTTTCGATTGGCTTAGGAGCAGCTCTGACACCTGTAGGAGAACCTTTATCAACATTGGTAATATCTGCTTTAAAAAAGGATTTCTTTTATCTTCTAAGGACGATTGGTATTTACATTGTACCTACAATTTTTGTAATGGGTATTTTAGGTGCTTTTTATGTGAATAGATTTACAGATAATGCAAAACCAAAAAAAGAGGAAGAATATTTTAAAGAAGAAGAAATGGAAATTAAGCAAATAGAAAATATTAAGTTTATCGTCATCCGTTCAATAAAAATCTTCATATTTTTGCTGGCTTTAGAGCTTTTAAGTGCAGGATTTAAGCCGTTGGTTGACAATTATGTGATGCACATGAACGTTCGGCTTTTATACTGGGTAAACATGATTTCAGCAGTATTAGACAATGCCACATTGGCAGCAGCAGAAATAAGCCCTGCTATGGATCCTGAGCACATCCGCGCTATTCTGATGGGACTTTTAATTAGCGGCGGAATGTTGATACCCGGAAATATACCGAATATCATATCAGCAGGGAAGCTGGAAATAAAAAGCAAGGAATGGGCCAAAATAGGGATTCCCATATCTATGGCTGTTTTAGTTGTCTGTTATATATTTGTTTTCATTTAGCTGGTTTTTATATTGACCAAAAAAGGTATGCTAAAGTCAAGCATACCTTTTTCTTATCGTTTATCACGCTTCTTTTTCGTCTGTGTCAAATACACTAAGCTCTTTTAATTGTGCAAATTCGAAAATTGTAAGAGGCACATCTTGTAAAACTTTTATACATTCATCCAAGTTGTTTCTCAAATTTATATGGCGCTCAGACAAAATTGCCTCCAGCGATCTATTCTCCCATTCGGCCCATTTTACAAATCTTTCTCTCTCCCTTACATATCGCTCTTTAATTTCATCATCAGTCACCTTGCTCATGACCTCGTCGCAGATGAAAAAATTGCAGACATAGTTGCGATAAACAGGAGGTAGTGTGCACCCAAAACCACTTTTCACAAAGGGACAAGCTCTAAAAAATATCGTCTTGTCTTTTATTCCACTGTCATCATCGTTTGTCTTTATATACTTTTCATATCCTTCCTTGTCAAAATACCCCTTTGCGTGAATGTAATAACTATACACTACTGTTCCTGGATTATCAATTATCCTGTTTAGCACATTAAGGCCTTCGGCTGATTTAACCATCCTATGAATATCAATAAGCTCAAATTTCGGAAAATACGAACAACATCCTCTCATCTTAATGCTGCAATAACTTATACCCATTTTGCTTTCACAGTGATAACATGATGTACATATATAGCGAGCATATCCATAAGAATCAAATCGTTCTAAACAGATTTTATCCATTGTATCACCTTTTTGGTAAATTTATAAAAAATTGAGGGTGAGTATTGCGCTCACTCTCAATTCTATACAGCATATTAGTTTTTCTTCTCTGACTCGTTTTCTTTCTTTGCTGTGCTTATGCCAAAAATTTTATAGAGAGGGCAAAAGCCAAACGCAGCCGTAAGTATAGGTATTAGTCCAAGGAGTCCCCAATATCTGGCATTGCCTTTTAAGATAAATAACAAGAGTAAAAAAATTATTCCGATTACATATCTGACTATTTTGTCAACACTGCCTACATTGGATTTCATGCTAACACCTCCTTTTTCCCTTATCTAATTATAATTATAATCCAAATATTAAAAAAAACAAATAAATTGCTTGCACTTTTATAATTAATTTTATTTCCTACAGCATCAGTATATAAATTTATTATTCCGTATTTCCAGTCTAACGTATTTTGTTCTCCGAATAAGTAGCCTAAACTATTTGCCATTTTCGATTTCTTTTCGTATATAGCAAAATACCTACGTACCCAAGTACGAAGTCAATATATAGGCATGACAATTTGCAAATGAGATTAAGACTAATCCTTCATCTGTGTATAACACTGCCTTAATGAAGTTGTAGAATAAAGACATTTTTACGCATTAAAATAACCCCTTGAATAAAGTGGGGCATGAAATATACTTTTACGCAATAACTGCGCTATTTATTTGAAACGTAGGAATGTTTTTTTCGCGTTTGTCCTACATATGGTCATCAGTCTTTAAGATTATATATTTAATTTTTTTTATCTTCCACGTTACGCACAGGTAGGTTTAAATTATAAATTATTGACAAAATTCTTATGATAAATACAATTGCACAACAAATGTATAATGATATTATATCTGGCAAGTATCCATGAATATAATAGAAGCATAAGGCACCTACAATTGATGCCACAGCATAGATTTCTTTTTTTAAAACTAGCGGAACATTTTTGGCAAGAACATCTCTTACTATGCCTCCACCAATTCCTGTACTTAGCCCCATAGTAATTACTATAAAGGCGTTACTGTAGCTGTGTGTAATTGCAGTTCTACAACCAATTGCCGTGAAAACCCCAAGTCCTAATGCATCTGATATCATTATCATTGTTTCAAACTTATTTATTTTTTCATAAAAGAAAAATACTACAATTGCAGTTATAATACTTATTATACAAGATGTGGGATTAACATAAGCTGTTGGGGGAATATTTCCTATTATTATATCTCTAAATATCCCACCACCTACAGCTGTTGTAACAGCTAAAAAAGTAACCCCGAACAAATCAAGCTTCTTTTCAATTCCAACTAAAGCACCTGAAATAGCAAAAGCAATGGTTCCTATTATTTCAAAAGAATTTATTAAAAACATTTTTTCACCTCTTTTATACGCTTAGCGCTTCCTTAAAGATTATTTATTTCTTTGTAGATTTGTGGTATTTCATCTACATAAGAAATTTTTTAGGCTGCAGCAATTATTTTTTCACCGGCTACTTCTATTTGTTTCAAAGCAAGTAATAATTGTACTAAATTCTTTATCAGAGTGTTTAAATATTCACCTTGCATACACATTTGATCAAGCAAATAGCTAAGATGCTCAAAGAAAAAAAACTGCCTTCCAAAACAATTCAAGCAGTACTTCAATATTGGGAACTTCCCCTAAAGCTGTATTATAAGCCATCTTAAAATTCAAATATGTGTTTTCAATTAGTCAAATCAATGATCCACCTAAAATATCTATAATACGTACCGTTGCAAAATAAGTAATACCAATTATCTTAGAAGTAGTTTCAGCTAGTAACAACGCATCTGGTATTAAAAACATTGCTTGCTGCAGCATAGTTTTTTACAATAAAATTTCTGTCGTAGCAGTTAAAATAATATTCACTATAATTATCGTAAAACCATGAGGCAGAAATTTTCAGATTACAGTAGCTATAATCACTCAAACAATTATGCCTCATGAATGCTGAATTGCACGATTGAAAGTAGCATAATAGTTGATACTATACTATTCATTTAAAAAGTCCAAAGCAAATTGTACATATAATGCTGTACCATACTTTAAGTAGTCTTCATCAATCTTGAACTTCTCATGATGCGGGAAGTATATAGCTTCTTTTTCCTCATTTCTATATCCAATGAATGCATAAACTCCTTTAGCATGCTGGAAATAGTATGGCATATCCTCTGAACCCATATATCTAGGTAAGGTTTTATTTTTCCCTTTTCCAAAGACTTTTGTTGCAGACTTGTCAGCTAGTTTTGCTAATTCTGGATCATTATAAAGGCTGAGAGCACTTTCCTCTATTCTTACGTCAACTTTAAGCTCATAGGCATCCGCAATGGCCTTTGCATGTCTTTTTATTGCTTCATGAACTGTTTCCCTAACTTTTGGGTCAAAGTACCTCATTGAAATTTCAATATCTGTATATTTACTAATAACATTGGCCTTTGTACCCCCAATGAACTTTCCTACAGAAAGTACTATTGGCTCCTGAGGATTAACATTTTTAGCAACTATTCCTTGGAGATCTGTAACAAAAATACATGCAGGATGAATGGTATCCTTTGCAAGATGCGGTGCTGAGCCATGGCCTGATACTCCTTCAAACTTAACATAAATAGTATCACAACCTGCCATTCTATATCCTGGTTCAATATTTACATATCCTGTTTCTAATTCTGGCATTCCATGCATGCCCAAACATGCATCTACCCCGTCCATTTCGCCTGCTTCTATTATTTTTTTCGCGCCAGAGAATGTTTCCTCAGCTTCCTGAAAGAAGAATCTTATCTCACCTGGTATTTCATCCTTCATTTCTGATAAAATTTTTGCAGCCCCAAGAAGCATAGAAGCATGGGCGTCATGACCACAAGCATGCATCACTCCAGGAGTTTTAGATTTAAATTCAACATTTGTTTCCTCGTTTATCGGAAGAGCATCTATGTCTGCTCTTAAAGCTACGGTTTTTCCACTTTTTCCACCTTTTAATGTAGCTATTAAAGAGGTATTTCCCGCTTTCTTATATGGTATTCCTAACTTATCTAATTCTTTCATAATCTTTTCTTGAGTTTTAAATTCCTGTCCACTAAGTTCAGGTTCCTCATGTAAACTTCTTCTGAAACTTATAATATAATCTTCAATTGATTTAGCCTTATCTAATATATTTGACATAAAAAACACCCCTTTCTATATTTTAAATATTCTCATTTACTTGTAGCTGTAAATATCTTCAGTTTCCTTTGGTACCAGCGCTAAAATAACAAGTGATGATATTGTTCCAACAGTCTTGTTTCTGCATTTTATCGCTATTTTCCTGCTTTTTTACTTAAAAAGACTTTACACTAAGTACCTGTTTCTACATATTTTTTACTGCCTGCAAAAACAATTAGCTAAGTTTCTTAATATTAGTTTAATTTATTTAGTTCTACTGCAATTTTTGCACCTACTATGGCATTATTCTTTACTAGTTCAATATTTGCTTTTAAGCTATCGCCAGATGTTATATCCTTGATTTTCTCCAAAAGAAATGGTGTTAATTTCTTACCTTTAATATTGTTTGCATCTGCTTCTTCCAAAGCTTTATATATTGCTTTTTCAATATATTCTCTATTCATTGAATACTCTTCAGGTATAGGATTTGCGATGATTAATCCACCTTTCAATCCAAGATCCCACTTAGCCTTTATAATTTTAGCTGCTTCGATTTCATCATTTATCATATAATCAACTTTAAGACCACTATTTTTAGTATAAAAAGCTGGCAGTTCATCTGTTTTGAATCCTAAAACAGGGACACCATGTGTTTCAAGATATTCAAGCGTTAATGGCAAGTCAAGTATAGCTTTTGCACCAGCACATATCACAGCTACGTTTGTTTTTGCAAGCTCTTGTAAATCTGCGGAAATATCAAAAGTATGTTCAGCGCCTCTATGCACTCCACCAATTCCTCCAGTTACAAATATCTTTATTCCAGCCAAGTTAGCACAAATCATTGTTGCAGAAACAGTTGTAGCAGCGCTTAAACCTTTTGCTATTATTGATGGAATATCTCTTCTACTAGCTTTTAAAATGTCCTTTGATGTTGCTAAAAATTCTAATTCTTCTTTATTTATTCCAATCTTTATTTTACCATTAATTATGGCTATCGTTGCCGGAACAGCACCATTATCCCTGATTATATCCTCCAGCATATTTGCTGTTTTTATATTTTCTGGATATGGCATTCCATGTGAAATAATGGTTGATTCAAGAGCAACTACTGGAAGTCCTTTATCAATCGCACTTTTAACTTCTTCACTTATTTCTAAATATTTATACATATTCATTCTCCTTTACAATTTTATCTAAAATTTTTTTATTAAGAAATGGATTTACAGTTTCAGATGATGATAATGTGAATGTTGCAGCAGCTATTCCATATCTTGCAGAGTCTTCTATAGACATATCATTAATAATACCATAGATGAAACCAGCTGTTAATGCGTCACCTGCGCCAGTCGCATCAATGACATTGACCTTATATGAATCTAGATATCCTTCATAATCATCTGAGCTTATATAAACACCTCTTTCACCAAGTGTCACAATAACATTTTTTGTACCCAATTTTCTTATTTCCTTTGTCGCTTTTATCATGTCATCATCGTTAATTATCTCGGTTTCCAACAGTGACCCTAATTCATCTCTATTTGGTGTAATATAATCTATATTGCCCAGTACTTCTTTCAATTTTTTTGATTTATCAATAGAAACTGGTTCAGCAAGTACAGGTATATTCTTTCTTGCACATGCATCAACAATATATTCAATAGATGCTTCAGGAATATTTGCATCTATGACTACAATTCTGCTGTTATTAATAATATCTATTTTTTTTTCAAGATATTTAATATTCAACTCTTCTAAAATTTCCATCCCTGATAATGCAATATCCATGTCCCCTGTATTATCGATAATTGCTAAATATATTCCGGTGTGTTTTGCATTAGAGATAGCAATATGTTCGCAATTAACACCCGTTTTTCGTGTCTCTGTTATAATTCTTTTACCTTCATCGTCACTTCCTACTATACTCAAAAAAGTCACAGGAACATCTAGTAATGCAAGGTTATTGGCTATATTTCTTCCAACTCCACCAAGAGTAATTTCGACATGGCCAGGATTTGAAGTATGCTTTTTTAGAGTATCAAATGTCATACCTTTTATATCAATGTTAGCTCCACCTATTACAGTTACGCCCTTTTTGTCGTTTACTACATATCCTCTTCCGTTTATATAGCCTTTTTTAATCAAATTGGCAATATGACCCGCGACAGCTGAGCGGCTAATACCAACCGTATTTGCAAGTTCTTCCTGTGATACCATTGGATTTGATTTAATGTGCTCATATATTTCCTTTTCTCTTTTAGTTAATGACACTTTATCACCTCCATTCAACATTTGTTTGTTTATCAAACACTTGCAAGTATATTATACCACTATACTTATAACACATCAATAAAAATAATTTACTTCAATCATTAATACGGTTGTCTATAATGCCTCCATCTGTCAAGATAATTTTTTAAAATCTAAGTTAGATTTTCTTACCACCTTTTATTTAGATAATTTTATATAAGTTGTAAGTCAGATAGATGAACTAAAATTATTTAAGTGTTTAGCCTTATTACAATAAGTGTATACCATTTCAGATATTTAAACCAACTTGTACAAGAATATTAGAGGCGTTCAATTTCCTAATGCCTGTGTGATTTCTATTCAATATAGTACGGAAATAAATGGGAATATTAACACCAGAGAAAGCCAAAAAGTTTTTAGAAGCTTATGCTTATAAAGAAACTTCTCAGAAAAGAAGATTTGTCCGATATAAGATTATATGACTTAAGGCATACATGTGCTACCCTATTATTAGCAATAGGTGAAAATCCAAAAGTAGTTAGTGAAAGATTAGGTCATGCTAGCATTACATTAACGCTTGATACCTATTCTCATGTACTACCAGACATGCAGAAACAGGCAACAGATAAACTTGAAAAAATGTTATTTTAATTTCGCATACAAAAAAGGGTATCGATCAAATCTCGATACCCTGAAATCCTCTTAAAATGAGAGCTGGCGAAAGGAATCGAACCTTCAACCTGCTGATTACAAGTCAGCTGCTCTGCCGATTGAGCTACGCCAGCATTTATCGCCCTGACAGTTATATATTATACCGGGTAAGTTTCACTCTGTCAACACCTTTTTTAAAATTTTTGAGAGGAACTGATGGTTATTTCATCAGTTCTTCTCTTATTATTGTCTTCTCCCTGCCGGGTCCTACAGATATTATAGAAGCGTTTATACCTGTAAGCTCTTCTATCCTTTCTACATATTTCTTTGCGTTTTGAGGCAAGTCCTCAAATCTTTCTACATTTGTGATGTCTTCAGTCCATCCGTCCAATTCTTCGTATACAGGCTCACAAATAGCTAAATCTTTCAGGCTGGCTGGAAATGTGTTTATTATCCTTCCATTTAACTTATATCCTACGCATATCTTTATCTTTTCAAATCCAGTGAGAGTATCAAGCTTAGTAAGGGCAAATGACCTTATGCCAGAAAGCCTTATGGCATAATTTACTATGACAATGTCAAGCCATCCGCATCTTCTCGGTCTTCCCGTCGTCGTGCCATACTCATGCCCTTTTTCTCTTAGAAAATCACCTTCTTCATTTAAAAGCTCTGTTGGAAATGGTCCTTTTCCAACCCTTGTAGTATATGCTTTCACAACGCCTACTACATCATCTATCATTGTTGGACCAACTCCTGCTCCAACTGTTACTCCACCAGATATTGGGTGTGATGCTGTAACATAAGGATATGTTCCTAAATCTATATCGAGAAGCGTTCCTTGTGCACCTTCAAACAATACTTTTTTCCCTTCTTTTATTAAATCGTACAATAGTGAAGTCGTATCTACGATGTACGGTTTAAGTATCTTTGCATATTCAAGGTATTCTTCGTATATTTCTTCGAAGCTCATTTCAGAAACACCGTATATCTTTTTGAATATCTCATTTTTCTTCTTGACATTTATCATCAATTTTTCTCTTAACACTTCTTGATCTACAAGGTCACAAGCTCTTATCCCTATTCTCTCCGATTTATCCATGTAACATGGTCCAATTCCTCTTTTTGTTGTGCCAATGTCATTCTCGCCTTTTGAAGCTTCTTCTAATTCATCAAGTTTAATGTGGTACGGAAGGACTATATGGGCTCTGTCACTGATTTTGAGATTTTTCACATCTACTCCTTGACTTTTCAACTCATTCATCTCAGAAATCAAAGAACCAGGATTTAAAACGACGCCATTTCCTATAATGCATATCTTGTCAGGGTACAAGATGCCGGACGGTATTAAGTGAAGTTTATACTCAACACCATCTTTTAAAACTGTGTGCCCTGCATTGTTTCCGCCTTGATATCTTACAACCACATCAGCCTTTTCAGCAAGGTAATCAGTTATTTTGCCTTTTCCTTCGTCGCCCCACTGCGAACCTACTATTACAAGCGTTGACATTATTTTGCCCCTTTCTTTACTTTACTCTATTTAAAATTTCCCTTGCCACAACGATGCCTGATACAGACGCTTGTGCAAGTCCTCTCGTGATGCCTGCACCGTCACCGGCAGCAAACAAATTCTCTATCTGAGTCTCAAATTTATTTGTAAGTTTCACCCTCGAAGAATAAAACTTAACCTCAACACCGTATAAAAGCGTATGTTTCGAATAGATGCCTGGCGATACTTTGTCGAGAGCCTTAAGCATTTCAACTATAGACTGGAGAAATCTGTACGGCAGCACAAGGCTTAAATCACCAGGTGTAGCATCTTTTAACGTAGGCTCTACAAGCCCTCTCTTTAGCCTTTCCGGAGTAGATCTTCTCCCAGACAAAAGATCTCCAAGCCTTTGTACAATGACGCCATCTCCCAACATATTTGCAAGCGATGCGATATACTTCCCGTAAGCTATAGGTTCTTTAAAAGGTTCCGTAAATTCCTTGCTTACAAGTATTGCAAAGTTTGTATTGTCTGTCTTTATGTCTTTATAGCTGTGTCCATTTACTGTTTTTAGACCATCGTTGTTTTCTACTACTACTTTTCCATATGGATTCATGCAAAACGTCCTGACCCTGTCATCAAATGATTTGGAGTAGTATATAAACTTTGACTCGTAGACGACATCGGTTATATCCTCCATCACAACAGCAGGAATCTCTACTCTTACGCCAACATCAACCGCATTGTTTTTAGTCTCCAGCGACAATCTTTCAGATTCCTTTTTAAACCAGTCTGCTCCTTCTCTGCCAGGCACTACTACCACATACTTTGAGTAGTACTTCTCACCATCCTCTGTGACGACTCCACACGCCTTGCCACCGTCTGTCAATATCTCTTTAACCATCTTTTTAGTCTTTATCTCTATTTTATCCATCAAGTAATCTTCAATATTTTTTATTATGTCATAGCACTTTTCAGTCCCTAAATGCTTTATGACGGCAGGGATTAACTTCAAGTCTGCCGCAGCAGCTCTTTTTTCTATCTCCCTTATTTTTGCTTTATCAGTGCCATGGACTTCTTTCGTTCCACCAAAGTTTACGTAAATATCATCTACATACTTTATAAGCTCATTTAGCTCACCTTTTGGTATATACTCGTCCAATACTCCACCATAATCAGATGTCAAAGTAAGCTTTCCATCGCTAAATGCACCTGCACCACCTATGCCACAAGTTATAGAGCACGGTTTGCAGTTTGCACACTTTGAGCCATACTGGCTTATAGGGCAAAGTCTACCTCTTATGTCTCTTCCCTTTTCCAAAAGCAATATGTTAAGTCCACTATTTTCCTTCACCAATTCCAGGGATGCAAAAAGTCCTGCCGGACCACCGCCGACTATTATTACATCGTATGATTTCATTCAAAACACTCCTTTTTGATAGTATAACAACATCCCCTTTAGTATATTATCAGATATCATCATTTTAATCAACTAAATTTACGAATTATATTCATTATTTTTTATATAAAGTTCGTTTTTTATCGATTTTTGCCTCAGTTTTTCGACAAAATATCGATAAAATTTTAAATACTTTTTTTCATTAACACAGTAAAGCCAAATTCATCATTTTTTTATAGCTTAAAATAATATATAATAGTCTTGTGATTTCAGATATGAAAGGAATGTGTACAATTGAACCATGAAGATCTCCTAAAATTCGCCGTAATAGCCGGAAAAACAATACTTGAAAACGGCAGTGAAACGTATAGAAGTGAAGATACCATAGAAAGGATGCTTAATAATAAAGTTGAGAGAGTGGAGACATTTGTAACACCTACTGGAATCTTTGCTTCTATTGAAAACAACGGAAAAATAGAGACGACGATAACTAGAGTCAAGCAGAGGGATAGCGACTTAAACAAAGTAGCTCTTGTCAACGATTTGTCCAGAAGATTCAGCAAAGAAAGTTTAGATACGCTTGACTTTTCAAAATACGCAGATGAACTTATAAAAATTAGGTCAAAAGGCAAATACAGCTTTTTATTGAGAGTTTTCTTTGCAGGCGTTGCTGCAGCATCATCTGGCATGCTTTTAGGCAGTACCATAAGAGATTTCATTCCTACGTTCATAACAGCTACAATACTGCAGTGTATTGTAACGTATTTTGAATGGCTGCGCCTTTCTACATTCATAATAAACATCATAGGCAGTGCATTTGCAGCATTATTAGGCTTAGCCTTTTCTCACTTCGCAATAGGCACTTTAAACGGCATAATAATAGGATCAATTGTCACATTGCTGCCGGGAGTGGCCATAACGAATGCAGTCAGAGATGCTATATGGGGTGACTTGATTTCAGCCGTATCAAGAGGCGTTGAAGCCGGAATGTCTGCCATAAGTATAGCTGCTGGAGTAGGATTCGTTCTAAATATTTGGTACGTGATTGGAGGCAAATTATGATACAGCAGATTTTCTTTGGATTTTTAGCAACAGCAGGATTTGCATTTTTATTCAATGTGCCGCTTGATGCCATTGTTGTATCGGGACTTTCAGGTGCAGTGGGATGGGCAGGTTACCTGCTTGTCATGAAGATATACCCTTCAACCATCGCCGCTACATTTATAGCATCGCTTTTTATAGGCATAATGGGGGAAATATTCGCTCAGAAGAAAAAGTACCCCACCACCATATTTGTCATTCCAGGCATAATACCTCTTGTTCCTGGTGCGTATTCTTATAAGACTGTCCTTGCCATAATTCAGGGCAATAATAAACAGGCCTTTGATTTAGGCCTGCAAACCATCGGCATCGCTTTGGCAATAGCCGCCGGACTTATGTTTGTGATCTCATTTGCCAGGATTATGAGACGGTGATCTTTGAAAGCTCCTTGTCAAGCTCTCTTACAGTAACCAATAAGCCTTCAAGATTATCTTTTATGTCTTGTATAAACTTAGACTGCTCCTCTGTTGATGCCGATACCTCTTCCGTCGATGCAGCAGTTTCCTCTGAAACTGCAGATATATTCTCAATTGATGATATTATCTCATTTTTGTACTCAGTAAGACCTGCTACAGCATCATTCAAGACTCGAGTATTTTTCGTTATTGTATCAATAGAGGACTTTATTTCGTTAAACGCTTGTGCTGTAGTTTCAACTTGATTCGATTGCTCATCGGCTATTTCTTTAACAGCGCTTGCTTGCTGCACTGTAGCATCTGTCTTCTGTTTTATAGTGCTTATTATCTTTGCTATCTCAGCCGCAGCTTCTCTCGACTGTTCAGCCAAGTTTCTCACTTCTTCAGCTACGACCGCAAATCCCTTGCCTGCTTCACCAGCTCTTGCAGCTTCAATGGCTGCGTTCAAAGCCAGCAAGTTTGTCTGATCGGATATACCTGTGATTACTTCTATGATCTTCTCTATCTGCCTTGAGTTAGACTGCAATTCATTTATTTCTGTCACGACGCTGTCGATGGAGTTTTTCGTCTCTGCCGTCTTTTCCTTAAGTGAATTTATGGTCTCTATGCCGTTTTGGCTTACCCTATTGGCATTGTTTGTAGACTCTTCAACAGCTTTAAAGTAATTTGCAGATTCGTCTATGTTTTGACCCATCTTTTGAGCCATTTCTGCTGCATTTGAAGCATCTTTCGCCTGTTCAGAAGAGCCTTGCGCTATTTCTTCTACTGCTTTGGCTATCTGAGTAAAAGTATTGTTTGCTTCCTCTATTGACTCTGTAAACTTGCTTACTGTAGCTTCTGCACTCTTTGCAAATTCAGTGACATTTTTGATTATACCTTTAACCTTATCCACCATCTGATTGTAGCTTTCTATCAAAGAGCCAATCTCATCATTGCGGCCTTTTGCAACATTGGCATTGAAATTGCCATCTGAAAGCTTCTTAAATCCTTCTTTAAGCCTTGCTATAGGCTTTGTAATCGTAAAAGATATGTATATTGAAAATAATATTGATAATAAAAACGACGCTGCAGCTACAAAAATAAACACACCGGCACTTTTGTCATCCAATACGTAGTGATATGTTCCTGCAAGAGGAATAAGGGCTACAACTATAAATGAAAGCATCAGTCTCCAAAATACACTTCTCATCCATATACCCCCTAACTTATATTATTTCCCCTACTTTGAGAGTCTTTTAAGCTACCTGCCTAAAAGCCTCATCAGATAGACAAACAACTGGCCGCCTAAGTATATGCCTACGATTCCTGCAATACCTGGAAGAACGTTTGGCGCAGGCAATGGCAGCTTTAAAAATGAAAAAATCACGCCTACCAAAAAACCCGTAAATAATGCTAAAATCGACGCTTTCAATTTAACACCTCACTTACCATTATCGACATTACTCTTACAAACTTTAGAGCTTTTATATTATACCACAAAAATTATTTACCTACACAGCATTTAGTTTTATCAAAAAGCATACGCCACTATCTGTATTAAATGCTTCTATTGTACCGTCATGCCATTCGATTATTGCTTTAGTTATAGCCAGTCCTAAGCCTGTCTCGCCTTCATCGCCTTTATAAAATCTTTCAAACATGTTTTTAAGCTCTTCTTCAGTAAATTTCCTTCCGTCGTTTTTTATCTTTACCTCTACATAATCCTTTATATTCTTAATTTCTATATCAATAGACGTCTTTGCATACCTTACGCCATTGCTTAATATGTTCATAAAAGATTGCATAAGCTTTGTTCTATCGCATTTTACGTTTGCATCGTCTCCAGTTAAGCTTATTTTTATGTTTTTCTTGTTTAGCTGAGGCATTATCTTTTCTATGCATTCCTCAAAAATGTCCTTTAAATACTCTTTGTGCTTTTTTATGCCTTCTTGATGTGTTTCGATTTTTGTAAGGTACATCAAGTCGTTTACTATATCTCTCAACCTTTTGCTTTCATCTATGATTATGTCAAGAGATTTTGGTATATCGTCTTTTTCTATGACGCCGTCTTTTATGCCTTCTGCATATCCTTGTATAGACATAAGTGGGGTCTTTAGCTCATGGGAGGCATTTTGCAAAAACCGCCTCTGTGATGTGTAATAATTCCTAAGCTCCACAGACATCTCATTAAAGGCATCTGCCAAAAGTTTTATCTCTCCATCTGACTTTATGTTTACCTTCTCTCCGAACTTCTTATCCTTTATTTTCTCCACCACTTCTGTAAGCTTTGCGATGGGGGCAGAGATCGACCTGGAAAGAAAGTAACCTATTATCAATGATACAATGCCAGAAAGCAAAATACCTTTTAGCAAGACGCCTACTATCTGAAGGGATGCTATCTTTATGCCTTTTACAAGCGTGTACATGACGATAGAGCCGATGACTTTTCCGTTTAAGTTGCTTATTATTGGAAAGACTGCAGCTACCACATCTGTGTTTCCAATCTTTATGCTGTTGTAAGAGCCTTCTTTTGTTATTTTGTCAAGTATTGCGTATTCTATCCTATTCCCTCCACCGAAGGGATTTTGCCTTGATGAATACACGATATCGCCGTTTAAATCCACAACTATAAGGTCGCCATCCAAAATCCTTCCTCCCACCCAAAACTTAGGCATGTACCTTATGGATTGCAGCGCCTCTGGAGTGCTTATCCTTCCATTGTAAAGTCGCTGAATGACAGATCCTTGCCTTATGAGGTTTTGCCTGGCTTCATTTATCAAAAAATCCCTTATCATCAGATTGAAAAATACACCTATTATAGAGAAAGAGATGAATACCAGCACCATATATGAAATTATAAGTTTAAACCTGATAGACATTACGATTCCACCTTATACCCATATCCCCAAATGGTCGATATGTTAAATTCGCACCCGTAGCTTTGCAGTTTTTTCCTTATCCGTTTCACCATGTCATCTACAGCCCTCGTCTCAGTGAAAGAGTCGTACTTCCACACCTTCTCTAAAAGCTGTTCTCTCGTGAAAGCTTTATTTGCATTTTTGGCTAAAAACTGTATAAGCTCAAATTCCATAGAAGTAAATCCTATTTCTTCGCCATTGTATATTACTTTTCTCTCATCAGGCACTATGACGATATCCTTTATCCTTATCTCATCGTTTCTCTTAGGCGTTTTAACCCTTCTAAATACAGATTTCATCCTCGCTATAAGCTCTCGCGGTGAAAATGGCTTTGCGATGTAATCATCTGAGCCTAACTCCAATCCCAATATTTTATCCAAATCTTCATCTCTCGCTGAAACGATTATTATCGGTACATCGCTTTTCTTCCTTATTTCTCTACAAAGCTCATATCCATCCATGCCTGGCATCATTATGTCCAATATAAGCATGTCAGGCTTGTCTTTTTCAAAATTATCTAAAACCGATTCAGCATTTTCAAATGATTTGACAGTATAACCTTCCTTTTCGACGTACTTAACCATGAGATCTCTTATATTCTTGTCATCGTCGACTATATATATAAGTTCTGGCATATTATCACCTCACATCTAATTTAACATCATAAGATATCAAAAACAATATCGTATACTATATATTTTAATCATATTGTCAAAAAAAATAAAAGGCGGTTTCCCGCCTTCTTTGCTTATCTTATATTTTAAACAAATGAAAAAACCATGAGGATGGCAGTCAATGATATCAATACTATTGTGGTAGTCCATCCTATTAAATTTTTCACCGGGCTATTTACGTATTTCCCCATTATCTCTTTATTGTTGACAAGAAGCATCATGGAAATCAAAACCACCGGCAACAAGATTCCATTTAAAACCTGCGTCCATATAGTGATTGTAATAAGCGGCGCATGTGGAATCAATATAATCGCAACGGCTATTATTATTATAGCTGTAAAAAGCGTATAAAATTCTGGCGCTTCATCAAGCCTTTTGTCTATGCCTGCTTCAAAGCCAAATGCTTCACAGATGTAAAATGCCGTAGCAACTGGAAGTATAGCGGCGGAAAAGATAGATGCTATAAAAAGTCCAAATGCGAATACGCCTGATGCCAGCTCACCAGCCAGCGGCTTTAAAGCCATGGCTGCATCCTTTGCCTCATTTATTTTTATGCCATTCACATTGAGAGTTGATGCACAAGCAATTATTATGAAAAAAGCTACGACAACTGTTGCGATACAACCTATCACAACATCCCAGATTGTGTACTTATAATCGTCTATCTTTATGCCCTTTTCTATAACCGATGATTGCATGTAAAATTGCATCCAAGGAGCTATCGTAGTACCTACAATTCCTATTACCATGCTTAAATAGTCTGTTTTAAATGACATGGTGGGTTTTATAAGGGACTCACCTACAGCCTTCCAATCTGGATGTGACAGAAGAGCTGATATGACGTATGACAACAAAAAAACGCTGAATATCAAAAACACTTTTTCCGCTACAGTATAATTTCCTTTGACGATTAAAAACCATACAGCTAAAGCAGCCAATGGCACCATTATATACTTGCTTATGCCGAAGATTTCCATGCTGCCTGCCACACCTGCAAACTCCGTAGCAGTATTCCCAATATCTGCAATAAGCAGTCCGAGAAAGATGAAAAACGTCACTCTTACGCCGAAGTTTTCCCGTATGAGATCTGCCAACCCTTTTCCTGTCACGACCCCCATTCTGGCGTTCATCTCTTGAATGACGATTAAGACGATAAATGATGGTATCAATGTCCAAAGAAGTTTATATCCATAGGTAGCCCCTGCCACAGAATACGTGGTTATGCCACCTGCATCATTGTCAACACTTCCTGTGATTATACCAGGCCCTAAAATCGACAAAAATATCAATAAATTTGTAAGAAAAGTCTTCCTCTTTGTCACTTCCCACTACCTCCTTGCGAATGTCTTCCCACTTCTCATAAGTTCGTATATTATATCATTTATAAGGACAGTTCCTAATAGCTTCATATCTTCATCTACGACAGGAATCGCTACCAAATTGTACTTTGTCACTGTCTTTATAAGGGATTTTATTGAATCCATATCACGAGTATAGATGATGTCTTTATTCATGATTTCATTTAATAGGGTATTAGGCTCTGAAATCACCAAATCTCTAAGTGTAACCGCACCTAAAAGCCTATTTGATTCATCAACTATATAGATGTAATAAATGATGTCTTCATCTGGTTTTAAAAGCCTAAGCTCCTTTATTGCCTCCTCTACGGAAAGCGTATTTTCAAATGCCACAAAGTCGGTTGTCATCAAGCTTCCAACAGCGTACTCAGGGTACTCCATCAGCTCTCTGACTTCCAACGATGCATTGTTCTCCATCTCATTTAAGAGCTCTTCTACTTTTTCTTCATTCAGATCATCCAGTATGTCTGCAACTTCATCTGCAGGCATTTCTTCCAAGATGTCCGCAGCTTTAGAAACAGGCAGCTCGTTTAATATGCTTCTTTGAGTGTCTGTCTCCATTTCCTCCAGCACGTCTGCAGCTCTTCCATGTTCTAAGCTGGAGAATATATCTATGCCGGCCTTTAAATCCAGATCCTCTATGATGTCCGCAAGGTCAGAAGGGTGAAGTGTGGCCAATTTATGATACGTCTTTGACAGCATTATGTTTTCTCTCGAGCGAGTAATCGTCTCTATATCTTCCCAAAGTATGAATTTACTTGATATTGTTTTTCCAAATCTCTTTAAAATCCTCTTTAAAGGCTTTGCAAGGCCAAGTCTTCTCAATATGCCTTCAATGCCTATGTCGACAGCAATTGCAAACAAGCCTTTATCTAAAAGCGCCAACCTTATGTCATTGACTCTTACTACTTTCCTTCCATTTACGTCGATAATCTGTTTGTCTAAGACATTTTTTGACAAGTACAAGACATCTTTAAGGTTATGCGCCTCTACTGGATTAGTGCACACAAGTTCGTACTGCCCAAATTTTTTCGTTATCTTTATGTTTTCCCACTTGTACTCTTTGACGCCAGACTTTGTCTTTACCAACATGGATATTGCAATTGGATGCGTCAATGCCGTTGAAACTCCAACATCCTTAAGTTTACCTAAGATTTCACCGTTTTTAAGCAATATCTTATTGCCTAAAATTCTGCTTAAATAAAGACTTAAAATTGGCATTTCACTACCTCCTTTTCTAAGGGAGGAGTTTTAAGGTAAGATAGACTCCTCCCTCATATTCTTTTTTGAATTATTAAATTTTATTCGCTTATGACTATAAGGGCCAGAGTCCATCATTACCACCTGCCTTTAAAAAATTTAAGCCTTTTACAAAACGTAAAAGGCTCTAATCTCAACACACTCGTTGGGTTTTAGCACTATGCGGCATAGGTAGTACCGGCTGAATTAGATTAAACCTTGTAACGGTAGAATCTGTTGACCCATTGGCATCTCTCGATGTTTCCGGGCATCAGCATGTATCCGCATAGGAGCCTCACTTAACGAACTTTATTCAATTGCATATAAATTATAACACACATTGAATATAACTACAACAAATTTATGACAAATTTTTTAATGCATTTACATCTTTTATTACTATAGCATGTCTTTCAAGCTTTATGACACCTTCTTTGTCTAACTGGCTTAAGATTCTTGTCATATTTTCTCGAGACGTGCCTACCATGTTAGCAAGATCTTGTCTATTTAAGTTTAATTCTATGGCTATGCCATCTTTGCCTTGTATGCCTTTTTCCCTGGCAAATGTCAAAAGAATAGAAACCGTCCTGCCAAGGGAATCCTTAAGAGCTAAGTTTTCTATTATGACCGCCACATTTTGGAGTCTTTTTGCCATGAGTTTTATTATGCCTAAGGCTACTTCATTGTTGTTCAGTATCAAATTTTCTATATCTTTATTTTTAAGCACGATAATCTTTGAATCCTCTATGGCCTCTGCAGTGGCTGGATACTTACCACCTATAAACAGAAGGGATTCAGCAAAAATATCTCCATCCTCCATTATTCTTATTATATGCTCTTTTCCCTGTTGTGATATTTTAGATATCTTGACTTTCCCTTTTTTTACAAAATAAATGGCGTCACCTTCATCGCCTTCGTAAAAAATAACGGTATTTTTCTTGTACTCCTTCTCCAAAGCTATTTTATTGATCTCAAATAGAGATTTCTCGCTTAAGACATTGAAATACGGTATCTTTCTTAAATAATCGTAATCACCCATAAAAATACCCTCTTGACTACTCTGTCCTGTATTTATCTATACTTACAAATTTCGTGTACTGGCCCATCCATAGAAGCTCTATGGTACCTGTAGGACCGTTTCTGTGCTTTGCTATAATAAGCTCTGCGATGTTTTTCTTTTCAGAATCCTTGTTGTAGTAATCATCTCTGTAAAGAAACATGACTATATCAGCGTCCTGCTCAATCGCACCTGACTCTCTTAAATCGCTTAAAATCGGTCTATGATCGGATCTGGCTTCAGGTGCACGGGATAGCTGCGAAAGCGTTATTATAGGAACTTGCAGCTCCCTCGCAAGCCCTTTTAATGACCTTGATATTTCAGAAACCTCCTGCTGCCGGCTTTCCGAGTTTCCCCTTCCTTGCATAAGCTGCAAATAGTCTATTAACACTAAAGACAACCCCTTCTCCAGCTTCAGTCTTCGACACTTTGCCCTTATGTCCATGACTGATATGCCAGGTGTATCGTCAATGTATATAGGCGCTGTAGAAAGAGGAGCCATCGCAGCAGCAAGCCTTGGCCAGTCGTCGTCATCTAAATTTCCCGTTCTAAGCTTTTGGCTGTCTATGTTTGCCGTAGAACATATTAGCCTACTTACAAGTTGCTCTTTAGACATCTCAAGGCTAAATATGGCAACAGGTTTTTTCAGTGCCAATGCGGCATTTTCCGCAATATTTAAGGCAAAGGAAGTTTTACCCATAGATGGCCTTGCAGCAAGAAGTATAAAATCAGATGGCTGAAAGCCAGACGTCTTCAAGTCTAAATCGGGAAAGCCAGATGGCACACCAGTAAGATGTCCTTTATTTTTATAAAGATTTTCTATGTTGTAAAATGTGTCCATCAACACATCTTTAATAGGATAGAAGTTTTCGGTGTTTCTGCCTTGTGCTATGTCAAATATCTTCTGCTCAGCCGTATCCAACACATCGTGAAGATCGCCGCCTTCATAGCTTAACTCCATTATCTCTGATGAAGCTTGGATAAGGCGCCTCAATGTCGCCTTCTCTCTAATCATCTTTGCATAATACGACACGTTGGCAGTAGTCACTATGCTGGATGACAGATTCGTTATGTAGTCAAGCCCTCCTACCGCCTCCAACATATTTTGCCTTCTCAGCTCATCAACCACCGTAACCAAATCGACAGGTATATTCTTTTCAAACATATCCATCATTATGGTAAAAAGCTTTTTATTTGACTCCTTGTAAAAATCATCTGCTTTTACTATCTCTGATGCATCGATTATGGCATCTCTGGACAAAAGCATTGCACCTAAGACAGCCTGTTCTGCCTCTATATTTTGAGGAGGGATTTTATTCCACTCCATCTCATTCCCCCCTTAAAAGTCCAAAACTTTGTGTATTTTTCACTCCAAGTCCTGAATAAACTTGAGTAATTATTGTCCTACAACATCTACTTTTACCTTTGCTTGTATGCCGGGGTATATTTTGATGTCTACGTTATAAGTGCCGATTGTCTTTATAGAATCCGGAAGATTTATCTTCTTCTTGTCAATATCATATCCTTTTTTATTAAGCTCATCCTGTATGTCTTTTGACGTTATAGATCCAAACAATTTGCCGTTTTCGCCCGTTTTTACTTTAAGCACGATGGACTCCTGCGAAAGCTTTTTAGCCATCTCTTGTGCAGCTTCTACCTCTTTCTGCCTTTTCTTTTCCTCCGCTTTTTTCTTTTCATTGAGAACATTTATGTTTGACTTCGTGGCATCTATAGCAAGTCCACGAGGCAAAAGATAATTTCTACCATAACCGTCACTTACATTTACTACGTCGCCTGCTTTGCCTATACCCTTTACATCCTTTTGCAAAATCACTTTCATTACGATTCACCTTCCTTAAAATATTCATCTATGGCTGTCTTCAAATCATCTACGACATTTTTAATAGGCTTTTTGACCTGAGCACCTGCCACAGTCAAATGACCGCCGCCGCCCAATTTTTCCAGTATTACCTGAACATTTATATCCCCTATCGATCTTCCGCTTATGGCCACATCGTCATGCCTTTTAAATACGACAAAAGATGCCTGAACGCCTTTTATGTTGAGAAGTTCATCTGCAGCTTGTGCAGCTATGACATTGTCCGTCTCATCAGGGCTTACTGCAATCGCTATTCCTTCTTCTGTTATCTCAGCATTTTTTACTATCGTAGATTTTATTATATACGATTTTAAGTCATTTTGAAACAGCATCTTTACAGATATAGTATCGGCACCCTTTCTTCTAAGATAAGATGCAGCTTCAAATGTCCTTACACCTGTCCTAAATGTGAAATTTTTCGTGTCAACCGTTATTCCAGCCAAAAGCGCTTCTGCTTCTATCGGCTTTAAATCAATCTTGTCTTTTATATACTGTGATATCTCAGTTACAAGTTCACATGTAGATGATGCATATGGCTCTAAGTAAATAAGCAATGCCTTGTCGATAAATTCTTTTCCTTTCCTATGGTGATCGATAACTACTATCCTATCCACCATGTTTATTAATTCGGGGTACGTAAGATAGCTGGGTCTATGGGCATCAACGACGATAAGAAGCGTCTTTGGATTAACCATGCTCTTGGCATTGCCTACATCGATAAAAGGATTTGCGTACTCCTCGTCTTTCTCTATCTTCTCTAAAAGGGTTTCTATAGCCGGATTTGATTTGTCTAAAATTATCTTTGCATCTTTGCCGAAAGACACAGCACACCTATACATGCCTATTGCGGCACCTAATGAGTCAAAATCCATAAAATTATGCCCCATAAGCAAAACATTTGACGAATCCTCAATCAGTTCTCTTATGGCATGTGCCACAACCCTCGCTTTGACCTTTGTCCTCTTTTCTACAGCCTGTGTCTTTCCTCCATATATGAGGATTTTCTCACCTTTTTTGACTACGGCCTGATCACCGCCTCTGCCTAATGAGAGATCAATGGCAGAAACTGCGTACTCGTTTAATTTTGCAAACTCCGACGAATCTGCACCAACACCTATGCTTAACGTAATCGGTATTTTGTTTCCTACATTTATATCTCTTATAAAGTCAAGTATCTCAAATCTATTTTCTTCAAGATTTTTCAAATCCGCCTCTTGCGTCACAAAGATGTACCTGTCATTGGCGTACTTTATTATATAGGCATTCATTGATTGAATCCAAATGTTCAATCGCCTTTCTATTTCTGCAGCCACAACAGGCTTATTTAGATCATCTGCAGACTGCAAAGCTTCTTCGTAATTATCTACAAGTATGTAGCCTAAGACAGGTTGAGAGCTTACAAGCTTTTTCGATATTTCCATGTAATCAGTTTCGTCAAAGATGAAGACATTGTAGTAATTTTCACCGTCTTTGGGTTTTCTCTTTCTAGTTTTAGAGATGATGCTTATCATGTAGTAGTATTTATTGCCAATCCTGAAGTGATACTTTTCATCCTTTTTCGACTTTGCGTATTTTAAAAAAACATTGTTTATATCCTTTTTATCCTCAAAAGTTTGGGCAAAACAAGAATTGTACCAGACGATATTCCCATCTTCCCTCATCAATGCTACAGGTATAGGCAAAAGCGGTAGTACATTGCCTGATGCCTTATCGACGCTAAAAAAGAGCCTTTCAACGTACTTATCAAATTCTGTCCGCTTCTTTTTTGCCCCTCTGTACTCCACGTACAAAATGTACGCCAAAAGAACCATTGATACAATGCTGATGTATACATTATAGTACAAGAGTACAAAAGCAAGCACTGCCGATAAAATGATGCTTAATAAGCTTACAGAGGATATTAACTTATAATTCTTTTTATCAAACATGAATACATCCCCTTAAACCATGATACAAAAACCATATCACGTAAATCTTCGCAAGTTCATGCTTGTATCTATGACCCCCAGTAGCGTCATCAGAGAAAAAGTAATCGGAAACATAAACAAAGCCACTAATATCACATCGCTTATTAAAGAGCTTACATTAAATCTCTTTGCCATAAAGTATTTTACATATGAAAGGCCGCTTACGGTAAACCCAATAGATAGAAGCAACAGCAGATTAGATGCCACAGCGCTGGAGTTTACAAAATACTGATACAAAAGAGCACCTATAAAAATCCATCCCGTCATGTAAGGCATCCTCCAAAACATGAAGGGAGGTAATTTCTTTACTTTGCCTTCCCTTGCCAATATCCTTGAAAGAAGCATGTAGTTAGCTAAGACGATAAGGGCAATCATTATGACAAAAATAGATGGCATAAGCATCTTTAAAGACTCTAATGTATAACTTATCATGCTTTTTACATAAGCTGCATCAGGCGAGTTTTTATATATGTCTAATACCTGATTTCCAATCTGCTGATAGTCACTTAAAATACTACTTATTACATTTATACCAAATATTTTAAGAACATACAATACTCCTACAAAGCCTGCCAAAGATATTGCACCAGTTTCAACCACCACATCCTGAGGAGTGCTGCCACTTTTTATAAAATATCCCATTGCAATACCTACAGCGCTTAACGCAGCCACAATTGAAGCTGTGATTATGTCTGTAAACAAAAATGTAGCAATAAAAATTAAAGCTGTAGTCAAGATGCCGTACAGCAAACTATTGCTCCTTATTATCACCACGCTTACAGGTACTGCCACAAAAAACAATACGAAAAAAAGCGGCGGTACATATGACCCAATCAAAACCATTATAACCGCTACAGCCACCATTAAAGCTCCATTTACCATGTTTTTGCTGCTCATTTTTTATCCTCCATGCACTATCTTACCTTTTTTTAAGGTACTCCGCCAGTTTTCTGTAATTTTGAGAGTCTTCTTCTATGTCTGCCGAAATGGATTTTATCCTCTTTAAAATTTCCTCATCGATTTCTCTAAAATCATACCCTAATTTGTCTCCAAGAAGATACCCTATTATGATTACGTGACATATGTCGTCTATCAATTCTTGAGGCAAATCGTCATTATTAAAATTTTTAAAAACTGATGCAGTTTTCAATAAAAGCTCAACTTTTAAATTTTCCAAGCTTTTAATATTTCTCGTTATATCAAAATTATTCTCCATAATATCCCACCTTAAACACATGAAAAACAAGAGAGGGCTTGACCCTCTCTATATTATATCATTATTCGGCTGTATATGGTAGTAGTGCAATCTGTCTCGCTCTTTTTATAGCAACTGTAAGTTGCCTTTGATGTATAGCACAGTTTCCTGTTATTCTTCTCGGAAGTATCTTGCCTCTTTCAGTTATATACTTGCGAAGCTTGCCGACTTCCTTGTAATCTATATAATCTATCCTGTCAGCGCAAAAAGCGCATACTTTTTTCTTAGCTTTTCTATTTTTCCTCTTTTGAGCGGAATTCTCCTTAGAATTGTTATTGTTGTTTGACATCATCTACCCTCCTTAGAATGGAAGATCATCCTCTGACTCTACCGGACTAAATCCATCAAAATCGCCGCCATCTAAGTCGATATCAAAATTGTGAATATCCTTACTTAGATCTGGCATAGGATCGCTACCGCTGGATTTATTTGAGTCCAAAAATTTAACTTCGTCTGCCACAACTTCTGTAACCCAGTGGCGATTGCCGCTATTATCATCCCATGTGCGAGTTTGAATGCTGCCGGACACAGCCACCAATCTTCCCTTTTTAAGATTATTTCCGCAAACTTCTGCCAGTTTTCTCCACGTAACGATGGGTATAAAATCAGCCAACCTGTCTCCGTTCTGCTGCGTGTAATTCCTGTTGACGGCAAGTGTAAATGTGGTCACAGGAACCATGTTTGCAGAAGCATACTTAAGGACAGGATCTTTAGTCAAACGGCCTATTAATATAACTTTATTCAACATCATTAACCCACCTATCGTTCATTATTTATCAACTTTCACGATCAAGTATCTCAATATACCGTCTGTGATCTTGTATACTCTTTCAAGTTCATGTGGGACATCTACATCGCTTGTAAAGTTCATCAATACGTAGTATCCTTCAGTTTTCTTATCGATTTCATATGCAAGCTTCTTCCTGCCCCACTCATCCACATTAGTAATTTCTCCACCTTTTTCTGTTATGAGATTTTTAAACTTCTCAATTAAAGCAGGTCTTGCCTCGTCATTTACATCTGGAGAAATTATGAATATTGTTTCATACGCTCTCATTCTTTCACCTCCTTATGGACTTTACGGCCCTATTGGGCAAGGCGGCAATCCATATTGTTATTTTATCATTGTTCATTTGGTTTTTCAACAGTTTTTATTACTTTTTTCATTCCTTTTTCAAATTTTGGCCTTGGCATTAAAACCATCCTGCCGCACTTTAAACACTTTATCCTTATGTCCATTCCTACCCTAAGCACTTCCCATTCATCGTTGCCGCAAGGATGGACCTTTTTCATTTTTACAATATCACCTACGTTAATCTCTTTCGGCACTGACATCACCCTTTTTATCTTTGTCTTCGATTGATATATTCATGTGAGGATATGGCAAATCAATATTGTAATCCTTAAAAAGCTTCTTAATCCTGTACCTTAGATCCCTTTCAACAGCCCACTGCTGCATTGGCTTTGCCATTGCTACTACAGTTATTTCCACTGTAGAGTCTTTAAAATTTGTTATTCCAAGGACTTTTGGGCCATCTAAAAGGTCAGTTCTGTCCCTTTTCATTTCGTCACATATCTCATTAAGGGCTTCTATGACCCTATCTACATCTTCTTCATAAGATACGGATACAGCCACAAGTGCTCTCATGGCACCCTTTGAATGGTTTGTCACAGATGTTATCTCTCCGTTTGGTATGATGTTTAAATCACCCGAAAAATCCCTTATTTTTGTGACTCTAAGTCCGATCTCCTCAACAGTGCCGGATAAGTTGTTTATTGTTATGTAGTCCCCTACTCCGAATTGGTCTTCAAATATTATGAAAAACCCGGTAATGACGTCTTTCACAAGGCTTTGGGCTCCAAATCCTACGGCAAGGCTACCTATACCAGCAACAGCCAATATGGAACCCATCTTAAGCCCTAATATCTCAAGGATAGAATAAACAGCTACAAAATATATGACGTACTTTAAAATATTCTTCGTAAGTGAAGAAAGAGTCTTTACTTTTCGCTCGGAAAATTGAAGCTTTGACTTCTCTTGCATAACATAAAATCGATCGATTAAAAGATACCCCAACTTTTTGGCAATATAGGCTATTATTATGACTTTTATTATATCAAAAGCATTTCCAAAAATTTTTATATCGTAAAGCTTCAGTATTTGATCGTAAAGTCTACTTATGTACTCCAATTTAAACATCCTTTCATTTAAAGCAAAAGCAATTTAATAAAGTCCTTGTTTGTCAAAAACAGCTTTGCAAATTGAGACTTTTCTATGTAAGTCCAATAACTTAATGGCAGCATGCCATTTACTACACTTAACAATCCAAACAGCAAAAATAGAAATGCAAATCCTTCTATAGCGCCTAAAATTCCACCACCGACTCTGTTGAAAGTCCTTATAACTGGATAATCCATTAACTTATTGATAGTTACTGCAACAGCTTTCAAAAACAGCAAAGACAGCAAAAACGTAAATACAAAACTAATCAATATAACAATCATCTTCGTCGATGCACCGCTTAAAATCGCATCACCGTATCCTGTGATCTTCACTATAAGACTTACCAATTTATTATTTCTCAATATCAATTGTTCTACAACTGGATAAAATCTTTTAGTCAAAATCCATGATAGCACAATGCTAGCCATCCCGTACAACGTCATGATAAATCCTTTGATGAAGCCAGTATATATGAAATAGGCTATTATTAAAAGTATTGCCATATCAACAATATTCATATAAACCACCTTAAAGTGCAACTACTATTATAATACACATATCTACCCAGCTTTTCAACCTAAAATGTCGTCAGTGTATTAACAAGGTAAAAATTGTGAAAAATAAATATGAGATTGCTTAAAGGAGATGGGCTACAATGAAACTGATAAACATAAATGACAAAACTTGTTACAGCGATTTTAGCCTTGAATTTTCAAGATGTTTTAATAAATTGTTTAATTTTAAGGATGAATTTGTAATAGTATGTATTGGCACTGATAGATCCACAGGAGATAGCCTGGGACCTATCGTGGGATACAAATTAAAAAACTATTTCTCCGATAAAATAGGCATATACGGCACATTAAATGAACCTGTCCACGCTAAAAACTTAAATGAAACTTTAAATACGATAAACAAAGTACATAAAAATCCTTTTATAGTCGCTGTAGACGCATGTCTTGGCTCATTAAACCACGTAGGGTACATATCAATAGGTGAAGGATCTATAAAACCTGGCGCAGGTGTTTCTAAGGATTTGCCTCCTATCGGAAACATGTATGTGACCGGAATAGTAAATATATCAGGTTTTATGGAATTTATGGTTCTGCAGAATACGAGGCTTAATATCGTTATGAAAATGGCAGATATAATAACGTACGGCATAACACAATCTATAATGAACATCATAGACCGCAAGGAAAGGGCGTGATTTACGCCCTTTCTTTGCTTTCATCAATATTAAATTGGCTTAATCTTATGAAGTTGTTTATGGCATCGATTATCGGTGTGTACTTTTCATAGAATATGACTATCAAATCGCCTGGCATCGCTTCATACATGGCCGTTTTCAGTGCATCTACTTCTTTTAAAATCACCTTTACATCTTCTTTAGAAATCCCACCTTTTAAGGCGCCTATCTCAAGAAGTTTTGCTACTTCGCCAGGTTTTCTTCCTCTCAAATCTATGTCTTCTTTTATGTAGATTTTGTCAAACCCTTTTCCACATATCTCTCCAACCTTCAGTGTGCTTGAATCGCTTCTGTCCCCAGGTACACCTATAACGCCGATTAAGCGATTTGGATTTAGTTTGCGAGCAGATTCTATCACTTTCTTTATTCCATCAATATTATGGCCATAATCCACCAACACTCTGAAGCTTCCTATGTTGAATATATTAAATCTGCCTGGATTGTGGTTTTCATCGCAGTAAAAAGACCTAATGCCTCTCGATATGACGTTGACTGGAACCTTTATCCCATAACATGCAGCAATTGATGCCATGGCATTTTCCACATTGTACAAGACTTTGCCGTTTAACGTTGCTGGAATCTCATCGATCTTCACAACAGGTATGATTTCGCCATTTGCTATGACTATAGTGTCGTCCTTTAAATATACAGATATACCACCATTTTCAAGATGTCTTTTTATAGTCAAGTTGTTCTCGTGCATGGAGAAGTATATGATCTTTCCCTTTGCTCTTTTCGCTATGTATGGTGTCATAGGATCATCTGCATTTAACACAGAATAGCCATCCTTTTTTACTGCCTCCACCACCAGTGATTTTACAAAAGCCAGATCTTCCAACGTCTCAACACCATCTATCCCAAGGTGATCTTCTGATATGTTTGTGATTATGCCGACATCAGCTAAATCATATCCTAAGCCTTCTCTCACTATGCCGCCTCTGGCGGTTTCTAATACTGCTGCATCGATGTTTTTGTCTGCAAGGCATGTTCTGGCGCTTTTCGGCCCCGAATTATCGCCTTTGTATATGCAGACATCGTCTACGTAGATGCCATCTGTTGAAGTCATGCCAACTGTATAACCGTATATCTTAAGTATATGTGATATCATCCTCACAGTGGTGGTCTTTCCATTCGTCCCTGTCACTGATATTATTGGTATAGTAGCTTTGCTTCCCTTAGGATAAAGCATATCTATTATTGCCTTAGCTACATCTCTTGGTTTCCCTTGTGACGGATAGTGGTGCATCCTTATTCCAGGCGCTGCATTGACTTCAATTATTGCACCATTCTCCTTATTTAAAGGCAGCGATATATTCTCCATAGTGATATCAATTCCTGCAATATCAAGTCCTATGGCTTTAGCTGCTCTTACAGCTATCTCAATATTGTCTGGATGTATTTCTTTTGTCCTGTCTACTGCCGTTCCACCAGTGCTTAAATTGGCGCTTTCTCTAAAATAAACATACACGCCTTTTTTGGGAATATCATCTATGTTATAACCTTGCTTTTTTAAGACAAATTGAGAAATGTTATCTATATTTATCTTTGTAAGAGGCTTTTCATGTCCTACACCTCTTAAAGGATTTTCATTTTCTATCTCCACCAGTTCTCTTATCGTATGTACGCCATCTCCTAATACTCTTGCAGGTATTCTCTCAGCCACTGCCACCACTCTGTCGCCTACCACTAAAACTCTGTAATTCTTTCCTTTGATGTGCTTTTCCACTATGACGATATCGCTTATATTTTTAGCATTTCTGTAAGCAACAATAAGTTCCTCCTTGTTAGAAAGGTTTAAAAAGACGCCTTTTCCTTGATTTCCATTGTAAGGCTTAACTACAACTGGATATCCAATTTCCTCAGCTATGGCAATAGCGTCATTTTCATTGTACGCCACATCTCCTTCAGGCACTGGCAATCCATATTCTTTGATTATTTTTTTCGTAAGAATTTTGTCGCATGCGATGTCCACAGCAATGCAACTGGTATTTTGCGTTATGGTACCTTCTATCATCTTTTGATAGCGGCCATACCCAAGCCTCAATATGCTGCCATTTCCCACTCGCGTCACAGGTATTGATGCTTCTTCAGCAGCTTTTTTTATAGCCATCGTACTTGGCCCCAATTCCACTTCTACGACGACTTTTCTAATCTGCTCCAACTCCTGCTGAAAATCGAAGTCTTCGCCGTTTATAAATTTATTTACCATTTTTACTGCTAACTTTGCAGATCTTAATGCACACTCTTCCAGTTCGTACTCGAAAATGACATTGTACATGTGCCCATCAATAAGTCGCGCTTTCCCAAACTTCACATCATAGCCCAACATATTTTGTATCTCCAGTATTATGTGCTCGGTCACATGGGGAAGATACGTCCCTTCCTCAAGCCTTTTTATAAATCCGCCTTCATAGCCGTATGAACAGCAGTGTTTGCTTAAACCTGGGATTGTTTTTACAAGCCTCTCATTAAATCCAGGTATGTCTTTCGTAGGTATATCATGATCACCTGTGTCAACTACCATCTTTACAACAGGTCTATGGCAGTATATGTTTCTGCCTCGATACACCTTTATGTCCTTTATATTCATTATTTATCCTCCTCATTGTATTTAAAAGGCTCCCTCAGCATGATATTAAAACCATATCCAGATGGGAGTATATGCAGTGTAACATGTGTCAATGATAGTATCTCATCAGGACTTGATTCCGATACATTTGTATTTTTTAGCGTCCTTCCATCTACAACAGTCACTGCATTTGAACCAATGACTTTAAACTTGTCGCCATCGACAACTATGGCAGTATCCTCATCTATTCCTACTCCAAGATTGTTGGGATTTTCAGCTATGGCCGTAAGCAGTCTTCCAATCCTGCCTCTTTGTGCAAAATGTTGATCTATTATGACGTTATTCAAAAGTCCCAATCCTGAAGCCATGTTTATGGTGCATTTTCTCGGGGCTTCCTCGTCGTCTCCACCTATTATCATTGTCCCTGACATAGCGGAAGCACCTGCGCTTGTGCCAACTATTAGAGTCCCTTTCCGCTTATTAAGTTCATTCAATAGTTTGTCTATACCGCTTCCGCCAAGTATGCTTGTGATCCTTAATTGATCTCCACCTGTAAAGAAAATACATGTGCTTTTTTTAAGCTTTTCTAAGGCAATCTCATCTTTTGCATCATCTCTTGAATCTATATTTACAGTTTCTACGATCCCAGCTCCTAGCCTTTTAAAAATTTCCACATAATTTTTACCTACCTCTTGTGGCTTTTCTGTGGCTGTAGTCATCACCACAATCCTGCCATTTTCACCACCTGATAGCTTTATCACTTCTTTTAAAATTACACATTTATCTTTTTTGTCCTCTGCTCCACCTATTATAATCAGTTTCCCTGTTTTTATTTCATCCATCTATACGCCTCCAAAGAAGTTAAAAAATAAAAAACTTCAACCATATATAGTATGGCTGAAGTTTTTTAACAATATACTTTTTTATTTAATTCGTACAAATTTTTACAGAATTCCTTTTCACATTAAGCACTATTGTGTTTGATAAAATGACTTCCCCGTCAACACAAAGCGCCAACTCTTTTTCAGCGTCTATATGTATTTTCTCGGCTTTATAAGTTTCAACACATTTCAACGATGTGTGCTTCCCAAAGATGGCCATAGGAAGCAAGAAAAGCAGCTTAAATTTGCTGATTTCATTTACGATTATCACATCTAAATATCCATCATCAGGATTGGCGTCAGGCAAAATCTTAAATCCACCGCCGTAAAAGCTGCAATTGCCAAATGCAGCTAACATTATCCTTCTCTTTATCATCTTTCCGTCTATATCGATCTTTACGTTGTATGGCTTGTATTTAAAAAGTACATTTATAAGGCTTAATGTATAAGCTAAAATTCCACTGACAAATCTTTTAAATCTGGTTACTTGCACAGCCACATCTGCATCGATGCCTATATTTGCCACATTGTTGCATGTAATGTACTTGTTTATGACAGCGCTATCGATAAACTTTGTCTTTTTCATTAACAAAATTTCCAATGCCTTATATACGTCCTTTGGAATGCGGAAATACCTGGCAAAATCATTGCCAGTACCTAAAGGTATTATGCCAAGTGCTACATCTGAATCCTTTATGCCATTGATGACCTCATGAACTGTCCCGTCGCCACCTACTGCTACTACGATTTCAAAATCATCTTTTACAGCTTCTCTTGCCAGTATAGTGCCATGTCCGGGATATTTTGTTATAAAAAACTTGTACTTTAAGTTTTTCTCATTCATATACTTCTCTATTTTAGGAATCATCCTGTATGCCTTGCCATTGCCAGCAGTGGGGTTTACAATAAAGGCGATCAAATTATCCTCACCTCTGGCCTTTTCTTGCCTTATCTATGGCTTGTATCTCCTCAGCAGACAGAGGATAATTTGATTGTGCTTTGACTATAGGTTTTGCAAATGTGGCTGTTTCATTTCTTCCATAGATACCTGATATTACTATTCCATTGTCATCGCTATCTAAAAGAGCTATCGAAAAGCTTAAATCAGATCCAACATCATTAAAAGCATTGTACCTTACGATTCCAACCTTTTTTATAGATGCTTTCATTTCATTGTCTATCATGCTTAGCTCTTTTCTGAACTTCTCCAACTTCTCGTTAAACTCGTCGTTTTTGCTTATATTTTTAGCCAAAAGATCTACTACATCCCCCATCTCCAATTCCTTAATAAGCTTTTTATATTTATTTTTCAATTTTGTGTATTTTGAATTAATCACAATGACCACTATAAAATCTATTAATCCTAAGACAATTGCAAATAATACAAGTAAATCCATATTTTTATTGAGTATCATCATAAGTTCCTGCATAGTTTTTTTCCTCCGCATATAAAGATTATTTAAATGGCCTGTTTTGCTATAGTATAAAGTGCTTCAACAGCTTTATCAACTTCATCTTCTGTGTTGAAGTAACCTATTCCAAATCTGACGGTTCCAGTCTTTATAGTGCCTATTGTCTGATGTGCCAAAGATGAACAATGGAGTCCAGACCTCGTCGCTATATCAAATGCCTTATCCAATATATAGCTTACCTCACCAGAATCAATATCTTTGATATTGACTGAAACGACGCCAACTCGTTTTTTCGAATCTTCGTTTCCATATAAGATAAGATTAGGAATTTCTTTTACACCATCTATAAATCTCCTGACAAGCATCCTTTCGTGTTCAAAAATATTTTCTATCCCTACACTTCTCACAAATCTTACGCCTTCTTTCAAACCTGCAATTCCAGGCGTATTTGGCGTGCCACTTTCCAGCATATCAGGCATCATATCAGGCTGATGTATGTTTTCCGAATTGCTACCTGTCCCACCTTCTTTTATCGTCTTAAGTTTTATTGTGTCTCCCACATAAAGCCCACCGGTACCTTGAGGACCTAACAGGGATTTGTGGCCAGGAAATGCTAATAAATCAATATTGTCTCTCTCTACATTAATAGGATAACTGCCTGCAGTCTGGGCAGCATCCACAAGGAAATATATACCCATTTCCCGGGCAATACTACCTATTTCCCTTATTGGCATCAACGTTCCCGTCACGTTTGATGCATGGATCATGGCGATCAGTTTTGTATTTTTCTTTATGGATTTCTTTACATCCTCCACATCGATATTTCCCTTTTCATCGCATTTGACTACAGTCAAATCGATGTAATTCCTATCCCTCAGCGCAATAAGCGGTCTTATCATTGAATTGTGCTCCATGCTGGACGTTATAACGTGATCGCCTTCGTTTAAAATTCCTTTTATGGCAATATTTAATGAATCCGTCGTGTTAAGCGTAAAGACTATACTCATTGGATCGCTTATATTAAATAGATTGCAAAGTTCCTGTCTAGCTTCCAATATGTGCTTTCCGGATTCTATTGCCAACCTGTGACTTCCTCTGCCTGGATTGCCACAGTATCTCATCACTCTATCAATTTCATCATAGACTGATTCAGGCTTAGGATACGATGTAGCTGCATTATCAAAATAAATCAATGATAACCCTCCTATCGACTTTTCTATACTATTTCTTTTATATACTCTTTATTTATATAAGGAGGCAATTTTCTACCGGCTTTTACGATAGCCATGTATGCCGTCTTAAGATCTACCATGTTTTTATTGCTGTAAATCCTGTACCTGCTTCTATACTTTGAAGGGGTAGATATAAGCATGATAGTATTTGCGCCAGCCATCAAAGCCTTTACTTGGGCTTCTTTGTCAACAGTGGCTAATGCAGTCGTGGCTGGAATAAAGACATTTTTTAGTACAAGCCTTGTAACAGCAACAGTTTTAAGGGTCATATCGACGCTTCCATGCGGATACGTTTCTAAAGGCGTACCTGCAGCAGGCACGAAAGGACCAATGCCCACCATGTGAATGCCCATCTCTTTAAAGAAAAGTATATCTCTTGCAATGTCTCTCGCTGTCTGACCAGGCAGACCTATTATGTTTCCATTGCCATTTATATATCCGTTTCCCCTAAGCCATTGGCTGCATTTTACGCGGTAGTCAAAGTCATCATCAGGATGTATGTTTTTAAATATCTCCCTGTTTGTAGTCTCTATTTTTAGCAAGAAGTTGTTTGCACCAGCTTCCCTAAAATGCTGGTACTCTTCTTCAGTCCTTTCACCAATGCTTAATGTTATCCGCATGTCAGTCTCTTTCTTGATTTTTCTTATTATCTCTATTATTTTATCTTCTGTATACCATGGATCTTCTCCTGATTGAAGAATAACCGTCTTTATCCCCATCTGCTTTAGTTCTTTTGCAGTTTCAACTATCTCATTTACATCCATCCTATACCTGTCAACAGTTAAATTGTCTCTCCTTAAGCCGCAGTATAGACAATTTTTTCTACAGATATTAGAAAATTCTATTGCAGCCCTTATGTCGACTACATCACCTACAACCGCCTTCCTCATCTCATCGGCAGCTTTGTATATAGAACTTAAGTTCTCATCACCATCGGCACTAAGCAGCAAAACTATATCATCTTCTGTAAGCTCTATGCCTTTTTCCACTTTTTCTAAGACAGCTTTTATGTCCCTATTTAATCCTTTATTTATTATTTCTAACAAGCCATCTAATTTCCTAATTTTATATGGATATATACCTTTTACTGATACGGAATTTATTTTTAGGAGCTTTTCTGCTACATCTACATTATATGCATCAATTTTAATTGCGGTACTGCATACAGAACCATACTCTGCTGGAGCTGGTATTAATTCTGTTTTAATGCTATTTTCCTTTAATATCTTATCTGCATTAAGCATGTGCTGCGTTGAATTGCAGATTATTATGCAATGTTCCATCTACATCACCTTAAATTCATTCATATATCTATATTTTATATTTATTTGGCCTTTGTTACAATAGAAAAATGCATTTGTTTTTACAAATGCATTGAGATTACCTATCTATTATGAGTTCAGCAAGTCTCGACAGATCTTCATCTCCATAGTATTCTATCAATATTTTTCCCCTGTTTTTTCCATGGATAATTTTAACCTTTGTGCCAAAGAATCTGCAGAAATTATCCTCTATCTCTTTTATGTATGCGTCGCTTTCTTTTCGTTTTTTCTTCTTAGACGATGTGACTTCTTTTATGAGGTTTTCAGTATCTCTCACATTTAGGTTCTTGTCCACTATTTTCTTAGCTATCATGTTTTGCTTCTCAGCGTCCTGCAAGGCCAATATAACTTTTGCATGTCCCGTCGTTATTTTGCCTTCCATCAACATATTTTGAACTTCTTCATCCAAGTTTAGGAGCCTTATGCTATTAGCGATGGATGACCTGCTTTTCCCCACCCTTTTCGATATTTCTTCCTGTGTCAGGTTGAATTGCTCCATTAGGGATTTATACGCCTTTGCTTCATCAATTGGATTTAAGTCTTCTCTCTGAAGGTTTTCTATAAGGGCTATTTCCATCACTTTTTGATCATCAAAATCTTTCACTATAGCAGGTACTTCTTTAAGCCCCGCTAACTTTGCCGCCCTCCACCTTCTCTCACCAGCCACAATCTGATACCCAAAATCGTTCTTTCTGACTATTATAGGTTGTATAATACCGTGTTCTTTTATGGAATCGGATAATTCTTTTAAAGACTCGTCATCAAAATGTTTCCTTGGCTGAAATTGATTTGGCTCAATATCCGAAATCTTAATGCTTTCAACGCCTTTCGCGCTTTCTTCATCTATCTCTGGTATAAGAGCTTGTAAACCTCTACCAAGCCCTCTTTTGTTATTCACCTGCCTCACCGTTCCTTTCAATTAATTCCTTGGCCAACTCCTCATAAGCTTCAGCACCTTTTGAATGTGGATCGTAAAGAGAAATAGGCTTTCCAAAACTTGGCGCCTCACCTAACCTTATGTTCCTCGGTATTATGGTCCCGTACACTTTCCCTTTAAAATACTTTTTCACCTCGTCAACAACCTGTATCGATAGGTTTGTCCGAGCATTAAACATAGTCAAAACAACGCCTTCGATTTCTAAACTGTGGTTTATGTTTTTCTTTATCAGATTTATGGTGTTCATTAATTGTGTCAATCCTTCCAGCGCATAGTATTCACATTGTATAGGAACTAAAATAGAATCCGCCGCCGTCAATGCATTTATTGTCAAGAGTCCCAAAGATGGAGGACAATCAATTAAAATGTAGTCAAAATCCTCCTTTATTTCATTTATGGAATTTTTAAGCCTAAATTCTCTGGATAGCATCGGCACCAGCTCTATCTCTGCACCTGCCAATTGTATGCTGGAAGGTACAATGGTAATTCCGCTCATATCTTCTAACCTTATGTACGCTTCTCTTATGTCTTTTCCTTCAATTAAAATATTATACGTAGTGCAGTTAATAGATGAACTATCTATTCCAAATCCGCTGGTCATATTGCTTTGTGGGTCCATATCAACGCACAGCACCTTCTTGCCAGCAGCAGATAAAGAATAGCCAAGATTTATAGTTGTCGTAGTCTTGCCAACACCGCCTTTTTGATTTGCCACAGCTATTACTTTGCCCAATTTATCACCCCGCAATTTTATCATATTTTTATTATAGCATTGTTCCATGTGGAACAAAAGTTAAATTATGATACGGGGTGATTAAAAATTACTTTTTAGGAATCCTTATCTTAAATTCTATGTAGTCATCTTCATTAAGCTCAGTGTATTCAGCATCGACACCTGAATCTTTCATTATTGTAATAGCCTGCTTTATTGTATTTACAAAGATTCTTATGTCTTTGTAAAATCTCATCATCTTCTTTTTTTCTTGCTTTTTATCTTCTTCCATCGTTATCTTGTTTATCATGTCTTGCACAATTTTCTCTGTTTCTTTAACATTGCACTTTTTCTTTATGATTATATCGATGGCTTTATTCTGCATCTCCTCATCTGGAAGCCTTAAAAGAGCTCTTGCATGCCGTTCAGTCAAATTGTGCTCTATCAATTTAGCCTTTATATCATCGCTAAGCTTTAGAAGTCGCAACTTGTTGGCAATGGTAGACTGGCTTTTCCCCAGCATAATGGCCAATTTTTCCTGAGTTAGATTGTGGTCATTTATTAGATTGTAATATCCTTCAGCTTCTTCTAAAAAATTCAGGTCTTTTCTTTGCAAGTTTTCTATTAAAGCGATTACTGCAGAATCCTCATCATATGCTTCAAACACTATAGCAGGAATCGTCGTAAGACCCGCCAGCTTTGATGCTCTTAGCCGTCTTTCCCCAGATATAAGCTCATACGAATTGCCATTTACGACTCTCACGCTTATTGGCTGTATCACACCATAAGCTTTTATAGAATCGCAAAGCTCTTGCAGATTAGCAGTGTCAAAGATTTTGCGAGGCTGATATGGATTTGGTCTAATAAGATCTATCGGCAAGTACTTTATTTCCTGCTGTTTTATCGACACCATAAAAAACACCTCTTCGTAAAACAATAGATTATATTATATATATTCTACAATAATATCAAAATTCCTCCTATAATTCCATTATTATCCTTAATATTTTTATCGATTTTTTATCTGTATATTTCAGGCAATCTTATGTTTTGATCCTTAATGCTTCCGTCCATAATCATCTTCTTAAGCCCTTCTGGATATATGTCTAAACTATCAAATTGTGATACGTCAATCCATTTTACGTCTTTAATCACCTGGTGCTCTTTAGGCATATCAGGATCAGAACCTAACTTCAAATCACCACCTACAATTCTGCACTTAAAGTATGTAGCGTAGTAAATAAGGTATTCTTCAAGATAACAGACACTATCAGCCACCACATCGTATCCTGTCTCTTCCTTGCATTCCCTCACCAACGCTTCTACAAGGGACTCATTTTCCTCAACACGTCCTCCTGGAAAGACCCATCCTACCTCATTTTCCGTCTGATGTTTCACGAGAAGAACTTTGCCGTCTTTAATGATAACGCCTCTTGAAACTAACAGACAAACCCTAAAATCACTCATAAATCATTACCCTTTCTTTAAAGTGGTGACTTTTCAATCGATTTTGGCTTTCTCGGGTATTTACTATCAGTAGCATCCAACTTCTTTATTAAGACAAGTTTATGGTGAATGTCGGTGTAAGGCAATGTGACATCAAGGACATTTTCCACCTTACACCTTAAAACATTTAAGGCATTTTGCGATGCAGCTATTTCCTCATCTGCATTAGACCCTTTATATGCTATCAAATATCCATCAACCTTCGTAAAAGGTATGCAATACTCTATTAGCACATTTAGTTGTGCAACAGCCCTCGATAATGATATGTCGTATTTCTCGCGAAAATCCCTATCTTTGCCTAAGTCTTCCGCTCTTCCATGTATGATTTCTACGTCTTTTAAATTAAGATAGCTTGCCAATTCATTTAGAAATACTGTCCTCTTCTTTAAAGAATCGACTATAGTAAGCTTTAAAGACGGATAAAGAATTTTAATA